>NZ_CP166194.1:0-3515238 GCF_045679545.1 Enterovibrio litoreus | reverse complement strand
TTGACGAGCAGCCGCCAATGCTAATTGGTTAGATTTACCCTCAACAAAGTTAGTGAACTTATGTTTAGGGTTAACATTTGATCTGTGATTGACGTCAGATTGAACCGGCGAAGGTGCAGGCTCCCAAGTTCGGCCAACGCTTGGTTTTGCCACAGGTGCTGCTGGTGCAGGAGCAGCAGGCTGACTCGGTCTTGTCATAGAAACGACAGGTTTACTGCCGACTTCAAAGCGAAGCATGGGCACGTCATTACCGCAAAATTCGTTCAATAACTGATTGATACTATTCAGATATTTTTCGCGAACCCAGTCTAAAACGAAACGGTTTGGCGCGAACAAAGTCAAGGTATTGTCATTTAACTCCGCCTGAAGCGGTCGAACCCACATGCTGAATTCTGTTGCAGGAAGATCCTCTTGAAGGCGCTGAAGGCACTGCAACCAAAGCGAAGATGACACGTCTGACTCCACACTTGATAAAAGAAAAGGGAAGCAATTTTATACTTCTACGACGAGGATCGCTAGCAGGAAGATCCCTTTTGCAGTGAATAAGATCGAAGTTATACACACAGATCGCACATTTAAGTTGCCGATCAACACAGTTCACCCCCTACTTACTCACAGAATTATTCAAAAAGGAGGGAAATAGCCAAAGATCCGATCCTATAAAGTGACGGCGTATTTCCATCCAAAATCACGCACGATCCCTTCTCTCATTGATCACTAAAAAAGTTATGCCTGACTTATACCTTATTACCCTAACGAACATAACAGCTAATACACAGAATTAAGTGGATAAGATCGGCAAAGGATCCTTGCTATTAAAAGATGACCACGTATAATTTCGCGCCCGGAGTGTGGTTAAAACCATTCGTGGTTTTAACATTGACTATAACTCAGTCAATGTTTACAATCCGCCCTCTTTGTTGAGAGGCGTCGGACTTTGTCCCACGTCGGGTTAACAAACCTAAAAACTGATCAGTAATTTAAGGTAGAAACCATGAAACGCACTTTTCAACCTTCAGTTCTAAAGCGTAAGCGCACTCACGGTTTCCGTGCGCGCATGGCAACTAAGAACGGTCGTAAGGTAATCGCCGCTCGTCGTGCGAAAGGCCGTAGCAAGCTTTCAAAATAATCTTCATCGATTAGTGAATAAGCTAGCTTTTTCTCGGGAGTTACGTCTGTTAACTCCCGAACATTTCAACTCTGTCTTCCAGCAACCTCATCGCGCTGGCTCGCCACACTTAACTATACTTGCCCGCAAAAACACTCTTGACTGCCCACGTTTAGGTCAGGCTGTGCCAAAAAAACAAATCAAACTTGCCGTCGACCGTAATCGCTTTAAGCGAATCGTTCGTGAAAGTTTTCGCCTGCGTCAGCACTCGCTGCCAGCGAAGGATTTTGTTGTGATCGCAAAGAAAAGTGCAAACGAGCTCAGTAACGAAGAATTGAGAATGCTGCTCGATAAGTTATGGCAACGTTTATCTCAACCACCGCGAAAAAAATAGTCGTAGGGCTATTTCGCGGGTACCAACTCCTCATTAGCCCACTGCTAGGGCCTCGCTGTCGGTTCACGCCGACATGCTCTCAATATGCCATAGAAGCGGTCAACCATCACGGTGTTGCAAAAGGGTGTTGGTTAGCGAGCAAACGTTTATTAAAATGCCATCCTCTAAATCATGGTGGGTACGATCCTGTGCCCCCGCGTCATCCTAACAATCGAGACAATTAGCAATGGATTCTCAACGTAATATCCTGTTGATTGCCCTAATGTTTGTTTCATTCATGTTGTATCTCAACTGGAACGAAACAAACAACCCTCAACCACAGGGTCCGGGCGTAACACAGCAAGCACAACACAGTGGTGATGTACCTGCCGGCTCAGATGCGTCTCAGCCTCTGACGCAGGATTCCGTCTCTAACAAGCTTATCACTCTCCATAGTGACGTGCTGACGCTGACCGTTGACACACAAGGCGGTGACATTGTCCGTGCCGAGTTAAACAAGTATGACGCGGAATTTGATTCTAATGATAAGTTCCTTCTACTGAAAAATCAGCCTAATCATGTTTTCGTTGCGCAAAGTGGTCTTATCGGCCCTAACGGCATCGACACTGTTAAAGGTCGTGCTGAATTCACCACAAACGGTACTGATTTCTCTATGGCGAAAGGCCAAGACGAATTACGCGTACCGATGACACTGGTGCAAGATGGCATTACTTACACCAAAACATTCATCCTGAAACGCGGCAACTATGCGGTTGATGTTGACTACACCGTTGACAATAAAACCGACAAACCCGCCACGGTTCAGATGTATGCACAGCTGAAACAAAACCTGATGGATGACGGTGGCAGTTTGACCATGCCGACATACACAGGTGGTGCCTATTCAGCGGATGACACCAAATACAAAAAATACAGCTTTGATGATATGCAGGATAAGAACCTTAACCTGACTATCTCGAAAGACGGCTGGGCAGCGATGATGCAACACTACTTTGTTGCAGCTTGGATCCCACACGCTGAAGGCGAAGCGAACCTGTATACCCGCACCAGCGATGGCCAAGGCTTTATCGGTGTTCGTTACCCAACCACCACTGTAGCTCCGGGAACAACAACGAATCTGGATGCGACCTTGTGGGTAGGCCCTAAACTTCAAGATCAAATGGAAGCGACAGCGCCGAACCTTAACCTGACCGTGGATTACGGTTGGTTGTGGTTCATTGCTAGCCCATTGCACTGGTTGCTTGCAACCATTCACGGTTTTGTTGGCAACTGGGGTGTGGCAATCATCATCCTGACCTTCATCGTTCGTGGTGTGATGTACCCGCTAACCAAAGCACAGTACACCTCTATGGCAAAAATGCGCATGCTACAGCCGAAACTGGCTGAAATGCGTGAGCGCATTGGCGATGACCGTCAGCGTATGAGCCAAGAAATGATGGAGTTGTATAAGAAAGAAAAAGTGAACCCGCTGGGTGGCTGTCTTCCTCTTATTCTCCAAATGCCTATCTTCATTGCACTTTACTGGGCATTGATGGAATCGGTAGAACTGCGTCATGCGCCGTTCATGCTTTGGATTCAAGATTTGTCGGCACCGGATCCATACTATGTATTGCCGCTGCTGATGGGTGCATCTATGTTCTTGATTCAGAAGATGAGCCCAAGCACTGTTACTGACCCAATGCAGCAGAAGATCATGAACTTCATGCCAGTCATGTTTACGGTATTCTTCCTGTGGTTCCCTGCTGGTCTTGTTCTGTACTGGCTGGTATCTAACATTGTGACCCTTATCCAGCAGACGCTGATTTACCGTGCTCTGGAGAAAAAAGGTCTCCACACACGGAAATAATCGCTTTGACAAGTGACGAAGGCGGCCAATGGCCGCCTTTCTTCTTTCTATGCATGTGACACAGCCAATCCGTATAATTGGTATACACTAAGCAACATTTTCCGCAGCAGGTTTAGCTTCATGACTCATTCAGACACTATTGTCGCGCAGGCAACCCCGCCAGGACGCGGCGGCGTGGGTATCATTCGCGTTTCTGGTCCAAAAGCCAAAGACGTCGCTATCGCAGTCACTGGCCGAGACTTACCAGTTCGACGTGCGGAATACCTTCCATTTAAAGATACCAACGGCGATGCACTGGATCAGGGCATTGCACTGTACTTCCAATCACCGAATTCCTTTACTGGCGAAGATGTTTTGGAGCTTCAAGGCCATGGCGGCCCTGTGATTATGGACATGCTGATCAAACGAATCGTAGCCATTGATGGTGTCCGTACTGCCCGGCCTGGCGAGTTCTCTGAGCGTGCCTTTTTAAATGATAAGCTCGATCTTGCGCAAGCAGAAGCCATTGCTGACCTTATTGATGCAAGTTCAGAGCAAGCCGCCAAAAGTGCACTTCAAAGCTTACAAGGCGCATTTTCATCCAAAGTAAATCAGCTGGTGGAAGCGCTTATCCATCTACGTATTTACGTTGAAGCAGCAATTGATTTTCCCGATGAAGAAATCGACTTTCTGTCAGACGGCAAAGTCGCCAACGATCTCAATGGTATTATCAACACGCTAAGTGATGTGCGCAAAGAAGCCAATCAAGGCGCTATCATTCGAGAAGGGATGAAAGTCGTGATTGCAGGGCGACCAAATGCGGGTAAGTCCAGTCTTCTTAATGCCTTATCGGGTAAAGAAAGTGCGATTGTCACTGACATCGCTGGTACCACCCGAGACGTTTTGCGTGAACATATCCACATCGACGGCATGCCACTGCATATCATCGATACCGCAGGTCTCCGTGACGCGTCAGATGAAGTGGAGCGAATCGGTATTCAGCGCGCTTGGGATGAAATAGCCCAAGCGGATCGCGTACTCTTTATGGTAGATGGCACCACCACTAACGCCATGTCTCCTGAAGAAATTTGGCCAGAATTTATTGACCGCTTACCACCCAATATCGGCATGACAGTGATCCGCAACAAAGCAGACATGACAGGCGAAACACTGGGTATTTGTCACGCCAGTCAGCCTACGCTTATTCGATTAAGTGCTAAGACAGGCAACGGCGTCGATGCCCTTCGTGACCACCTTAAAGCCTGCATGGGCTTTTCTGGTGCGACTGAAGGTGGCTTTATGGCACGCCGTCGTCACTTGGAAGCACTCGATGCAGCCGCTCGCCATCTTGATATTGGAAAAGAGCAACTTGAAGGTTATATGGCGGGGGAAATTCTTGCCGAGGAGCTTCGTATTGCGCAGCAACATCTTAGCGAAATCACCGGTGAATTTAGTTCCGATGACCTGCTCGGACGGATATTCAGTTCATTCTGTATTGGTAAATAAAACCTTCTAAAGCTGCCGATAGGCAGCTTTTTCTCCCCTCACGAATCATCTCTCCTTTGCTACACTTACTGTCAACCATACGCAATTTTAGCCATAAAATGATCAATAGCCTGAGCCCTATACTCAATTTAGGAATAGAACGCTGCGACAAATTGCATGTTCACCATTTACGCATGGTGAATCTACTGGCGGGTTTGTGTGCGGGCGGTACCTTACTTTTTTCAGCGCTATTCTGGTTTGCGTTTGACAATGCATCTGCCGCTTTATTAAACGGCCTCTACGCCTTTCTCTACTTTATTGCCTTTGTTTTAACGCGAGAAGGAATGCTCTGGCTGGCTAAATACTGGGTATTTTTCGTCTTTTTCATCCAGCAATTTACTCTGCCTTTATTTGTGCTCTCAGATAACTTTGAAACAGAACTTTTGCTGCTGGTGGTACCAACGGCGGTTGTTCTAGTGTTTGATCCCAGTGAACGATTACCCAGATACGGATTGTCATTGATGGCGATCATCTTGCTGTTTTTGGCCAAAACGATCCCCTCTTCTGATCCTATTCTCACTCTAACCACTGCCGATGCACGGGCTGCCTATCTGTGTGTTATTTTGGTTTTGGTAATGGCTTCCGTTGCACTTACTGATTTTTATCTCATTGATTTAAACGGTATTGATAAGTCATCTCGAAAGTTGGTACACGACGATCTACTGACCGATATCTCTAACAGTCAAAGCCTATATAAGCAGGCTGACGAACTCTTTTTTCATGCGCAACGAAAGAAGAAACCGGTATCTATCATTGCGATAAATCTAGATAGTTTTCGACAAATAAACGAAATGCATGGCAGAACGACTGGTGATCAAGTGCTCATTCATGTCGCTAACTTATTGAAAGAAAATCTCCCACCTAACACGCCATTGGGTCGAATGCATTCAGATAACTTTGTTGTGCTGCTAAAAGAAACACCGGCAAGTGATGCAATGCGTATCGCCGAGCAGTTAAAAGCAGCCATTAGTCGCAGCGTGGTTCTTTTGGATAATACCGCAGTTAAACGCACAGCCAGCCTGGGTGTAACTACGTCTAACGAAGGGTGTCTTGCTGGGTATCAGTTGATAGATACAGCCTTAATGGCGGTACAAAATGCCAAAAAACGCGGCAAGAACAGAATCCAATCACTCTCCCCAAAGAGTATCAATACCCTGTTTCGGGACGAATTTTGTCAACCCAGCTGACTTGACTTGCCCATAGCCTGACTTCAATACTAGCAACCTGTATTTGCACAGATCTAGAGAAGAGTCTATGAGTGAAATAACCCTGATCACCGGAAGTACACTGGGTGGCACCGAATATGTTGGCGATCATCTTGCCGCTCAACTAGCGCAAGAGGGCCATAAAGTTAAGATCATCAATGAAGCTGAATTGGCAGACGTAACAAGCTGTAAACGCTTGTTACTAATCACCTCGACACATGGCGCTGGTGACTATCCAGATAACTTGCTGCCGCTAATGGACGCCCTGAAAACGGAAAAACCCGATTTATCCGGTGTCAAATTCGCCGTCATTGCGATTGGTGACTCGAGTTATGACACCTTTTGCGGTGCAGGAATCAATGCCGACAATCAGCTAAAACAACTTGGTGCAGAGCGTGTAATTGAACGATTTGAGATCGATATTTTGACGCATCCGTTACCAGAAGAACCCGCCGAAATTTGGCTATCGCAACATAAAAACCAGCTCTGTGAATAAAATTCTCTATTGAAGACTCAGTTTTTATTCTATTTTGCGACCTGTGAATTGTGGATAACTATAGATCTAAGCGGTGATCAACCTATAGTTATCCCAATAACAACTTTTTCACTTTTCCCCTCCTGTTGATAAGTTGCAATTTTGATCCCAGCTAGTACATGACTTGATCCAAGCTCACGCACAACAAACGATCCTCCATAAACGAATGATCATATTGATCATTTGTCAGTTATCCACAGAGATCGTCTTCCTTAATAATGATCAATACAAAGATCTATATAAAGATCTCTACATATCTTTAAGCTTTTACCACACGATCAAAGATCACACTTTTGGTTCTCACCCTTCTGGAAAAGCGGTAGAATGATCCTCTTTTTCGCAATACCCAAATCAACCATTTCCTTTTGAGGTCACACCATGTTTTACCAGGATAACTTTGATGTCATCGTTGTTGGTGGTGGTCATGCAGGTACGGAAGCCGCACTGGCCGCTGCACGTATGGGTCAACAAACCCTTCTCCTAACACACAACATCGATACATTGGGGCAAATGTCATGCAACCCTGCCATTGGCGGGATCGGAAAAGGACATCTGGTGAAAGAAGTCGATGCACTTGGCGGTTTAATGGCCCGTGCTATCGACAAAGGTGGGATCCAATTTAGAACGCTGAATGCATCAAAAGGCCCAGCAGTGCGAGCAACACGTGCTCAAGCTGACCGTGCGCTTTACAAAGCAGCTGTTCGCGAAACATTGGAAAATCAACCCAACTTAATGCTATTCCAGCAGGCCGTTATTGATCTTATTGTTGAACAAGATCAAGTGGTTGGTGTAGTCACTGAAATGGGTCTTAAGTTCCGTGCTAAGTCCGTTGTACTGACGGTAGGTACGTTCTTGGGTGGAAAAATTCATATTGGTTTAGAAAATTACTCTGGTGGTCGAGCGGGTGATCCTCCGTCCATCGCGCTGGCTGATCGACTGCGTGAATTGCCTTTTCGTGTTGATCGCCTAAAAACAGGTACGCCACCGCGCATTGATGCACGTACCGTTGATTTCAGCGAAATGGAAACGCAGCATGGCGACACTCCTTGTCCTGTATTTTCATTCATGGGTAACGTGTCAGAACACCCACGCCAAGTGCCGTGTTTTATTACTTACACCAATGAAAAAACCCATGACGTGATCCGCAATAACTTGGATCGAAGCCCTATGTACTCAGGTGTCATTGAGGGCATTGGTCCACGTTATTGCCCGTCAATTGAAGACAAGGTGATGCGCTTTGCTGACAAAGACAAACACCAGATTTTCGTTGAACCTGAAGGCCTTACAACCCATGAGTTGTATCCTAATGGGATCTCCACCAGCCTGCCATTTGATGTGCAAATGGGGATCATCCATTCGATCAAGGGCTTTGAGAACGCGAGAGTGATCCGTCCGGGTTATGCGATCGAATATGATTTCTTTGATCCGCGAGATCTGAAGCAAACCTTTGAAACTAAATTTATTAAAGGCTTGTTCTTTGCCGGTCAGATTAACGGCACAACTGGTTACGAAGAAGCGGCAGCACAAGGTCTGCTTGCTGGTGCAAATGCTGCGTTATTCGCACAAGACAAAGAGGGTTGGTGTCCTCGTCGCGATCAAGCCTACATGGGCGTATTGATTGACGATTTGTCGACCATGGGCACCAAAGAACCGTACCGCATGTTCACATCACGTGCTGAATATCGCTTGTTGTTGCGTGAAGACAATGCGGATTTGCGCTTGACTGAGACCGGTCGTCAACTTGGCTTGGTCGATGATGAACGTTGGGCTCGTTTCAATCAGAAACTGGAAAACATGGAACTGGAAGCACAGCGTCTTCGTAGCACCTGGATTCATCCGACCTCTGAGCATGCGCAAGCACTCAACGCGATCCTCAAGGCGCCTTTGTCGCGTGAGGCAAACGGCGAAGAGCTTTTACGTCGTCCTGAAGTCACCTACGACCAACTGGTGTTAAATCCAGTATTTGGTCCTGCTTGTGATGATCAACAAGCGCGTGAGCAAGTGGAAACGCAAATTAAATACGAAGGCTATATCAATCGTCAAAAAGACGAGATTGAGAAGTCTGTTCGCCATGAAAATACGTCTCTTCCTATTGAGTTGGATTACAAACAAATCAAAGGGTTGTCTAATGAGGTCGTGGCCAAGTTGCAGGATGCTCGTCCTGAAACCGTAGGTAAGGCTTCACGTATTTCAGGGATCACTCCAGCAGCTATTTCCATTTTGCTGGTCCACCTGAAAAAGCAAGGCATGCTCAAAAAGGGAGCCTGATTTTCCGTGAAACAACAACTCGCAAATTTAATCGAACAAGCAGGGATGGATATCCCTGCTCATCAACAAGACCAACTCATTGGCTATGTTGAAATGCTCCACAAATGGAATAAAGCCTACAATTTGACCTCTGTGCGCGATCCTCAAGAGATGATCATCAAGCACATCATGGACAGTATTGTGGTGAGTCAGCATCTTGAAGGATCAAACTTCATTGATGTCGGTACTGGTCCTGGCTTACCGGGGATCCCGTTGGCGATCATTAATCCAGATAAATCGTTTACTCTGCTCGATAGTCTCGGTAAGCGTATTCGATTTATTCGTCAGGTGATTCACGAGCTTAAAATCGACAATGTCACGCCGATTCAAAGCCGCGTAGAAGACTTCCAGCCAGAGCTGGGTTTTGACGGCGTGCTGAGCCGCGCATTTGCTTCGATGAGTGACATGGTTAACTGGTGTCATCACTTGCCTTCTGAGCATGGATACTTCCTTGCACTGAAAGGACAAGTTGATCAGGTCGAGATTGATGAGCTCCCGGCTGATTGTTCTGTGACCGGTATCAAACCTTTGAGTGTTCCCGGATTGGAAGGGCAACGTCATCTAGTAATCTTGGCTAGATAGGATCACTCGGCGAGGTCTACTTGTGGGAAAAGTCATAGCAATAGCAAACCAAAAAGGGGGCGTTGGTAAAACGACGACCTGTATTAATTTGGCTGCGTCGTTAGCCGCGACACAGCGTAAGGTGCTAGTTATAGACCTTGATCCACAAGGCAACGCAACCATGGCCAGTGGTGTGGACAAATATGATGTTCATGCCACTGCGTATGAGTTGCTGGTTGAAGAAACCCCGTTTAATGACGTTGTTGTCACGGAAACAACCGGTGGTTATCATTTGATAGCTGCCAATGGTGATGTGACAGCGGCTGAAATCAAACTCATGGAAGTGTTTGCGCGTGAAGTCAGATTGCGAAACGCCCTTGCAGACGTTCGTGAAAACTATGATTTCATCTTCATTGATTGTCCCCCTTCTCTGAACCTTCTTACAATCAACGCCATGACGGCGGCAAATTCCGTACTGGTTCCCATGCAATGTGAATACTTTGCCTTGGAAGGTCTAACTGCACTGATGGACACCATCAGTAAGCTAGCCAGCGTAGTAAACGCTGACTTGCACGTAGAAGGATTGCTTAGAACCATGTACGATCCGCGTAATCGTTTGGCCACTGAAGTGTCTGATCAAATTAAAAAACACTTCGGTGATAAGGTTTATCGCACTGTGATCCCGCGTAATGTTCGCCTTGCCGAAGCGCCAAGCCACGGCAAGCCAGCCATGTACTACGACAAGTATTCCAGTGGTGCTAAATCGTATTTAGCACTGGCCGGTGAAATGTTGCGCCGTGAAGAGCAGGCCAGACAAGCTGCAGATATTGCTAATGCGTCCTAAGGATAATTAATGAACGCGACTAAACGTGGATTGGGCAAAGGGCTCGACGCGCTTCTAGCGACCAGTGCAAAAGCACAGGCGCGCGTGGACCTCAATGCGGATACCCGTGAAGCTGTTAATAACAGTGAGTTACAGCATTTACCGCTGACTGCGTTACGTCCTGGGGTTTATCAGCCTCGACAAGATATGGCGCCTGAAGCCTTAGAAGAGCTGGCTGAATCGATTAAAGCTCAGGGTGTTATCCAACCATTGGTCGTTCGTCAAATTGATAACCAGCAGTATGAAATTATTGCTGGGGAACGTCGTTTCCGTGCCTCAAAGCTGGCAGGTCTTACGCATGTTCCTTGTTTGGTGCGTGAGTTAAACGACAGAGCCGCTAGTGCCATCGCTCTGATTGAGAATATTCAACGAGAAGATCTCAATGCAATGGAAGAAGCGGAAGCGCTCAATCGCCTGATTCAAGATTTTTCTCTAACACACCAACAGCTTGCCGAAGCTCTTGGTAAGTCTCGCACCACCATCAGCAACTTATTGCGATTAAATGGTTTGGAAGTTGGTGTAAAAAAATTGTTGTCAGGTAGACAACTGGAAATGGGTCATGCGCGCGCATTACTCGCTTTGGAAGGTGAGTCGCAAATTGAAGCGGCTCTCGTCTCCGTAAATAAAAAACTCACAGTAAGACAAACCGAAGCGTTGGTGAAAAAGTTATTATCGCCCGTGGTCGAAAAAATACCTGAGCCTCTGTCAGATCAGTTTTTGGCAGTGCAAGACAGGTTAACGAACAAGCTTGGTACCAAAGTTTCTTTGTCTCAGGGCAAAGGAGGGAGTGGTAAGCTTGTCATCAACTTTGATCAGAACGAAAAACTTATGCAAATTCTTGCAATTCTCGATGAGAAAATGTGACGTAACGCGTTGGGTTTTTGTTACATATTTTTGCTTACTGTGATCAGGTTACCCTGTTGTAAAATTTAGCCTCTCTTTTTGATGTGATGAGATTGCATTCAAAAGGGTGACCCGTATAATTTTCGCAGTTTTCCCAGCACGACCAAGGTGCTAAGAGGAAAGGAATCGAGGAACGAATACATGGTATCGACGCTCACGCGACCAGGTCGCAAACTTGCGACAAGGTTGCTGCTGTTACAGTTGTGCGTCGTGTTAGCAACGGCAATCTTGATGGTGACCACCATCAATGTCGACTGGGGAATATCCGCACTCATAGGCGGTGGCATCTTTGTAGTGGCCAACGCAGCCTTTGCACTGTGTGCATTCCTATTTAGTGGAGCAAGAGCGGCCAAGCTGGTTGTAGCATCATTCTACAGCGGTGAAGTGCTCAAGATTCTGCTGACTGTCGTTTTATTTTCCGTTGTTTACCTGTATGCCGAGGTGGAACTTGTTCCCCTCAAGCTGACCTATTTGCTGGTACTTGGTATTAATATCCTTGCGCCAGTTTTATTCATTAACAACAACAAATAGGATGAGTTATGGCTGCGCCAGGTGAAGCGCTTACACCTTCTAGTTATATCTCTCACCACCTAACTAATCTGTCTACGGACAAATTAGGTTTAGCGGGTGAAGGTAGTTTCTGGTCGGTGCACATTGATAGCCTGTTTTTCTCTGTTCTGATCGGCGTCGGCTTCCTATGGCTGTTCCGCTCTGTGGCAAAGAAAGCAACAACCGGAGTACCAGGCAAGCTTCAGTGTTTTGTGGAAATGTTGGTCGAGTTCGTTGATGAAAACGTACGTGAAACCTTCCATGGAAAGAATCCACTGATTGCACCTCTGGCTCTGACCATTTTCGTCTGGATTTTCTTGATGAATACGATGGATTTAATTCCAATCGATTTTCTTCCTTATCCAGCGGAACACTGGCTTGGTATCCCTTACCTTAAAGTGGTACCGACGGCAGATGTAAACATCACCTTGGCAATGGCGCTTGGCGTTTTCTTCTTGATGATTTATTACAGCATCAAGATAAAAGGCATTGGCGGTTTTGCTAAAGAACTGGCACTTCACCCGTTCAATCACTGGAGTATGATTCCTTTCAACCTGCTTCTTGAAGTTGTCTCGCTATTGGCGAAACCAATTTCACTGGGTATGCGTTTGTTCGGTAACATGTTCGCCGGTGAGGTGGTATTTATCCTGATTGCGGCACTTCTGCCGTGGTGGGCGCAATGGTTGGGTTCATTACCGTGGGCAATTTTCCACATTTTGGTTATTACCATCCAAGCGTTCGTCTTTATGATGTTGACTATCGTGTACCTTTCTCAGGCGCATGAAGACTCAGATCATTAATACGTTTTAGTAAGCAACTTTGTTAGACCTTCCGGCATATAAGCCGACAACAAGAAACTGGAGATAGTGATGGAAACTTTATTGAGCTTTTCTGCAATTGCCGTTGGCATCATTGTAGGTCTTGCTTCCCTGGGTACCGCGATTGGTTTCGCACTGCTTGGCGGTAAATTCCTTGAAGGTGCAGCGCGTCAACCAGAGATGGCTCCTATGCTGCAAGTTAAGATGTTCATCATTGCAGGTCTGCTAGATGCGGTACCAATGATCGGTATCGTTATTGCGTTGCTGTTCACTTTTGCAAACCCATTTGTAGGTCAACTGGCTGGCTAATTTAGCTGAACGGATCCTGTATAGCTAACTAGTGAGGAGTCGCTGTTGTGAATATAAACGCAACTCTGTTTGGTCAGGCAATCGCGTTTTCAATGTTTGTTTGGTTCTGCATGAAATATGTATGGCCACCAATCATGCAAGCGATTGAAGAACGTCAGAAGAAAATTGCTGACGGTTTAGCGGCCGCTGAACGCGCCGCAAAAGACCTGAACTTGGCCCAGGCTAATGCTTCCGATCAATTGAAAGAAGCAAAGCGCTCTGCAAGTGAGATCATCGAACAGGCGAACAAGCGTAAAGCACAAATTATCGACCAAGCCCGCGAAGAAGCGAATTCTGAGCGCCAAAATATCCTTAACCAAGGACAGGCTGAACTCGAAGCTGAACGTAACCGTGCCCGTGATGAACTACGCAAGCAAGTTGCAACTCTGGCCGTGATCGGTGCTGAGAAAATTCTGGAGCGCTCTATTGATGAGTCAGCTCATAAAGATATTCTCGATAAAATCACTGCAGAACTTTAAGAAGGAGGGGCCGCAATGTCTGAACTGACAACTATCGCACGCCCCTACGCTAAAGCAGCCTTCGATCTGGCGGTAGAAAAAAGCGAACTGGACCAATGGTCTGAAATGCTGACGTTTGCCGCCGAAGTTGCCCGCAATGAAACCATCGATGATTACATTGGTGGTATGCATTCAGCTGAAAAGTTGACTGAGATTTTTATCTCTGTGTGCGGCGAGCAGCTCAATGAACTTGGCCAGAACCTGATTAAGGTAATGGCTGAAAACGGACGCCTCACAGCGTTGCCGGAAGTATGCATCCAGTTCTTGGCACTGCGCCAAGACTACGAAAAGCAGATTGACGTAGATGTCTTCTCTGCTATCGCGCTTGATGAAGCGCAATTGGATGCTATTTCCAGCAAACTTGAAGCCCGCCTTGAGCGCAAAGTGAAGCTGAACTGTAGTGTAGACGAGACCCTGGTTGCCGGGGTTGTGATTCGAGCTGGAGACTTGGTCATCGATAACTCAGTAAGCGGTCGTATCCGCCGTCTGAGCGATGCATTGCAGTCTTGATTTGGGGAATTGGAGCATGCAACTTAATTCCACGGAAATTAGCGATCTGATCAAACAACGTATTGAAAAATTCAACGTTGTTAGTGAAGCACGCAACGAAGGTACCATCGTGTCAGTCAGCGACGGTATCATTCGCATCCATGGCCTTGCTGATGCTATGCAAGGGGAAATGATTGAACTACCTGGCAACCGCTTTGCACTCGCGCTTAACCTTGAGCGTGATTCTGTAGGTGCGGTTGTTATGGGTCCTTATGCCGACCTTCAGGAAGGCATGAAAGTAACGGGTACTGGTCGCATTCTTGAAGTGCCAGTAGGTCCTGAGCTGTTGGGTCGTGTCGTGAATACACTTGGCGAACCCATTGACGGTAAAGGTCCAATCGACGCGAAATTGACTTCTCCTGTAGAAGTGATTGCACCGGGTGTAATCGCTCGTCAATCGGTCGATCAACCTGTACAAACTGGTTATAAAGCAGTCGATGCTATGATCCCAATCGGCCGTGGTCAGCGTGAGCTGGTTATCGGTGACCGTCAGACTGGTAAAACAGCACTGGCAATTGATGCGATCATCAACCAGAAAAAATCTGGTATCTACTCTATCTACGTAGCTATCGGCCAGAAAGCGTCAACCATCGCTAACGTGGTTCGCAAACTGGAAGAGCACGATGCACTGAAAAACACCATCGTTGTTGTTGCATCAGCTTCTGAAGCTGCTGCGCTGCAATACCTAGCACCTTATGCAGGTTGTGCGATGGGTGAATACTTCCGTGATCGCGGTGAAGATGCGCTGATTGTATATGATGATTTGTCTAAGCAAGCAGTTGCTTACCGTCAGATTTCTCTGTTACTGCGTCGTCCGCCAGGTCGTGAAGCTTACCCAGGTGATGTCTTCTATCTCCACTCGCGTTTGCTAGAGCGTGCGGCACGTGTAAGTGCTGACTACGTTGAAAAATTCACCAACGGTGAAGTGACAGGTAAAACCGGTTCTTTGACTGCGCTACCTATCATTGAAACCCAAGCGGGTGACGTATCTGCATTCGTACCAACCAACGTTATCTCGATCACTGATGGTCAGATCTTCCTGCAGTCTGAACTGTTTAACGCCGGTATTCGTCCGGCAGTTGATCCAGGTATTTCAGTATCGCGTGTAGGTGGTGCTGCTCAGACGAAGATCATTAAGAAACTGTCTGGTGGTATCCGTACGGCATTGGCACAGTACCGTGAATTGGCGGCATTCGCACAATTCTCGTCTGACCTTGATGAAGCGACAAAGAAACAGCTAGATCATGGCCAGAAAGTGACTGAGTTGATGAAGCAGAAGCAATACGCACCAATGTCTGTTTTCGAACAAGGCATGGTGATTTTTGCAGCAGAAAAAGGCTATTTGACAGACGTTGCTCTGGAAAAACTGGCTGATTTCGAAGCTGCTCTGCTTGCATATGCTAAGGCACAGTATGCCGAGCTGGTTGCTCTGATCGAAGAGAAGGGTGACTACAACAGCGATATTGAAGCGCAACTGACTAAGTTGGTTGAAGACTTCAAGGCAACTCAAACCTGGTAATGCGTAGAAGGCCGCCTTGGCGGCCTTCTAACAACGGAGAGTAACGATGGCCGGCGCAAAAGAAATTCGTAACAAGATCGGAAGTGTTAAAAGCACACAGAAGATCACCAAAGCGATGGAAATGGTTGCCGCTTCTAAAATGCGTCGTTCGCAAGACGCCATGGAAGCCTCCCGTCCATACGCGACTACTATGCGCAAAGTGATCGGTCATGTCGCCCTTGGTAAATTAGAGTATCGTCATCCATATCTGGAAGAGCGAGAAGCCAAGCGCGTCGGTTACATCATCGTATCTTCAGATCGTGGTCTGTGTGGTGGTTTGAACATTAACTTGTTCAAACGTGCCATCAATGGGATGCAAGAGTGGACTCAAAAAGGCGCAGAAATTGACACTGCTCTGATTGGTTCTAAAGCCTCAGCATTCTTTAGCAACTACGGTACACCCGTATCAGCACAAGCTTCAGGTTTGGGCGATAACCCGTCACTTGAAGACTTGATTGGTACTGTCGGTGTCATGCTGAAAAAATATGATGAAGGCCAGCTGGATCGCTTGTATCTGGTGTACAACTCGTTTGTAAACACCATGACGCAGGCACCAGTGATCGATCAATTGCTGCCTTTGCCTAAGTCAGAAGACGAAGAAATGAAACGCAGCCACTCTTGGGATTATATTTATGAGCCCGAGCCAAAACCGCTGCTAGATACCTTGTTAGTTCGCTATGTCGAATCTCAAGTGTATCAAGGCGTGGTTGAAAACCTTGCGTGCGAACAAGCAGCGCGAATGGTTGCGATGAAGGCTGCAACAGATAATGCAGGTGACATCATTGATGATCTGCAACTGGTGTATAACAAAGCCCGTCAGACTGCAATTACACAAGAGCTCTCGGAGATTGTCTCCGGTGCGGCTGCGGTGTAAGGCAAGGGCCAACGAAATATTTTTAGAGGAATAACGATGGCTACAGGTAAGATCGTTCAGATCATCGGTGCGGTAGTCGACGTAGAGTTTCCACAGGAGTCTGTACCTAAGGTATATGACGCCCTGGACGTGAAACGTGAAGGCGAGCGTCTGGTGCTGGAAGTTCAGCAGCAGCTGGGTGGTGGTATTGTCCGTACCATCGCGATGGGTTCGTCAGATGGTCTGCGTCGTGGACTGGAAGTAGAGAACACAGGCAAGCCAATTGAAGTACCAGTAGGTACAGCAACCTTAGGTCGTATCATGAACGTCCTGGGTGATTCAATCGATGAGCGTGGCGAGATTGGTGAAGAAGAGCGTTACTCTATTCACCGTGAAGCGCCAAGCTACGAAGACCAATCAAACGCAACTGAACTGCTGGAAACCGGCGTTAAAGTTATCGATTTGATGTGTCCGTTCGCTAAGGGCGGTAAAATCGGTCTGTTCGGTGGCGCGGGTGTAGGTAAGACCGTTAACATGATGGAACTTATCAACAACATCGCACTTCAGCACTCTGGTTTGTCAGTATTTGCAGGTGTTGGTGAGCGTACCCGTGAAGGTAACGACTTCTACTTTGAAATGCAGGAAGCAGGTGTTGTAAACATCGAAAATCCGGCTGAATCAAAAGTAGCCATGGTTTACGGTCAAATGAACGAGCCACCAGGCAACCGTCTACGCGTTGCTTTGACTGGCTTGACAATGGCTGAGAAGTTCCGTGACGAAGGTCGTGACGTTCTGCTGTTCATTGATAACATCTATCGCTACACCTTGGCTGGTACTGAAGTATCTGCACTGCTAGGTCGTATGCCTTCTGCGGTAGGTTATCAACCTACATTGGCAGAAGAAATGGGTGTGCTTCAAGAGCGTATCACGTCAACCAAGAGTGGTTCTATCACGTCTGTTCAGGCCGTTTACGTCCCTGCGGATGATTTGACTGACCCATCTCCTGCAACCACGTTTGCTCACTTGGATGCAACCGTTGTTCTTTCACGTAACATCGCATCTATGGGTATGTACCCAGCGATCGATCCTTTGGATTCAACATCTCGTATGTTGGACCCTCTAGTGGTTGGTCAAGAGCACTATGATGTTGCACGTGGCGTTCAGTCAATTCTTCAGCGCTATAAAGAACTGAAAGACATCATTGCTATCTTGGGTATGGATGAGCTATCAGAAGACGATAAGCTTGCTGTATCTCGTGCACGTAAGATTGAGCGTTTCTTGACTCAGCCTTACCACGTAGCAGAAGTCTTTACTGGTCAACCAGGTGTTTACGTTTCGCTGAAAGACACCATCAATGGCTTCAAAGGCATGATGAGTGGCGAGTATGACGATATCCCAGAGCAGGCATTCCTGTACTGCGGTGCTATCGAAGAAGTCCTCGAAAAAGCGAAGAACCTGTAACGGTTGTTAGGAGGCGATATGGCAGCGATGACCTTCCATCTGGATGTAGTAAGCGCAGAAAAACAATTGTTTTCTGGTCGAGCCGAAGCTATCCAGGTAACTGGTAGCGAAGGTGAGCTGGGGATTTTCCCAAGCCACACCCCGCTGCTGACCGCCATTACGCCAGGCATGATCCGCATTACTAAACAGCACGGCCACGAAGAAGTGATTTATCTTTCTGGTGGTATGTTGGAAGTACAGCCAAGCACAGTGACTGTGCTGGCCGACACCGCAATTCGTGGTGCCGATCTGGATCAAGCAAAGGCAGAAGAAGCGAAGCGTCGTGCAGAGGATCGTATTCTCAACAAGCACGGAGACATGGACTTTGCTCAGGCGGCCAGTGATCTGGCCAAGGCGATTGCCCAGCTACGAGTTATCGAGCTGACGAAAAGGGCACGCTAAATAGCCAGGTAACACAGCAAGCTAAAAAGGCGACCATTGTAGGTCGCCTTTTTTATTTATTAACGGCGAGATTAAGCCTGATTTTTGCTACAAAGTGACGGAAACTTTAGTTTTTATCGGTATTTAACATGCCGTTTCATCTCGCGAGTCGTTACAATATGTACCATTATTTTGAAGTGACGTATTTCTATCAAGGATAAGCTTTCCATGAATTTCAGTGCTGTGATTCTTGCTGCGGGTAAAGGAACTCGCATGTACTCCAATATGCCAAAGGTACTGCATACGCTTGCAGGTAAACCGATGGTGAAGCACGTCATTGATACGTGTTGTTCATTGGGGGCTCAAGACGTACATCTTGTTTATGGTCACGGTGGTGATGCCATGCAAGCGTCGCTATCTCAAGAGGCTGTTCGATGGGTGCTGCAGGCTGAGCAGTTGGGTACAGGTCACGCAGTGAATCAAGCTGCACCTGAATTTAAAGATGATGAACAGATCCTGATCCTTTATGGCGATGTTCCGCTAATTTCAGAGCAAACCATTGAGAACTTACTGGATGCTCAGCCAACGGGGGGGATCGCTCTTCTTACTGTGGTTCTTGATAAGCCAACAGGTTATGGGCGCATTGTGCGTCGTAATGGCCCAGTGGTCGCGATCGTTGAAGATAAAGATGCATCGCAAGAACAAAAGCTGATCAAAGAGATAAATACTGGTGTCATGGTTGCCACTGGGCGCGACCTTCGTCGTTGGCTTTCTCAGTTAAAAAATGAAAATGCTCAGGGTGAATACTACCTTACCGACGTTATTGCGATCGCTCATGATGAAGGTCGTGCCGTTGAAGCCGTGCACCCTGAAAGTGCGATTGAAGTGGAAGGTGTGAACAATCGTATTCAATTAGCGCGTCTTGAGAGAGCTTTTCAAGCGGCTCAGGCTGAGAAGCTGTTGGAAAGTGGCGTTATGCTTCGTGATCCATCGCGTTTTGACCTACGTGGTCAACTGCAATGTGGTACTGATGTTGAAATTGACGTGAACGTTGTGATTGAAGGCTTTGTGACTCTGGGGGACAACGTATTTATCGGCGCAGGTTGCGTACTGAAAGATTGTGAAATTGACGATAACACTGTCGTACGTCCTATGAGTATCATTGAAGGCGCCTCTGTTGGTGAAGATTGTACTGTGGGTCCTTTTGCTCGTCTTCGCCCTGGTGCGGAACTAGTGGGAGACGCTCACGTTGGCAATTTTGTCGAAGTGAAAAATACGCGTTTGGGTAAAGGTTCGAAAGCCAATCATCTGACTTATCTTGGAGACGCAGAAATTGGCGATCGTGTGAATATCGGTGCTGGCACTATTACTTGCAATTACGATGGTGCGAACAAACATAAAACCATTATTGAAGATGATGTGTTTGTAGGTTCAGACAGCCAATTGGTTGCCCCTGTGACCATCAAAAAAGGCGCGACAATTGGTGCTGGTACGACATTGACCAGTAATGTTGAAGAAGGTGAATTAGTGATCACTCGTACCAAGGCGCGTACGATTGCTGGCTGGCAACGCCCGATCAAGCAAAAATAGCTGACGATTTACCCCAGAAAACCCCGCAATTGCGGGGTTTTTTTGTTTGGTTGGTTAAAACGTCAGCAAACGAAAAATAGGGGGTTGACGGCTTTCTTATTCCGCAATATTATACGCGCCTCAGTTGGGATATCGCCAAGCGGTAAGGCAGCGGCTTTTGATGCCGCCATTCCCTGGTTCGAATCCAGGTATCCCAGCCAATGCGCGCGTAGCTCAGCTGGATAGAGTACCTGGCTACGAACCAGGCGGTCGGAGGTTCGAATCCTCCCGCGCGCACCATCTTCTTCTTTCAGGAAAAAGATGAGAGAGTAAAACTAGGTTTGCGGAAGTGGCGAAATTGGTAGACGCACCAGATTTAGGTTCTGGCGCCGCAAGGTGTGAGAGTTCAAGTCTCTCCTTCCGCACCATTTATTAAAGAATCATGCTTTCGAGCGTGGTGTCTGTTGGGATATCGCCAAGCGGTAAGGCAGCGGCTTTTGATGCCGCCATTCCCTGGTTCGAATCCAGGTATCCCAGCCATATTTCAGGTTGGCTACGTAGCTCAGTTGGTTAGAGCACATCACTCATAATGATGGGGTCACAGGTTCGAATCCCGTCGTAGCCACCATTTACAAAGAAAGATGTTAGCCTGCTAGGTTAACAGCTTTCAAACAGGCAGACGCACTACCAAGCGTCGAAACAAAAGCCTGACAGAATTGTGCGGTGGTGGCGGAATTGGTAGACGCGCTAGCTTCAGGTGCTAGTATCCTAACGGATGTGAGGGTTCAAGTCCCTCCCTCCGCACCAAATATCGCTTAAGCCTATTGAGAGGTTTAGGTAAAGAAATACGCGGAAGTGGCGAAATTGGTAGACGCACCAGATTTAGGTTCTGGCGCCGCAAGGTGTGAGAGTTCAAGTCTCTCCTTCCGCACCATATAAAAAAGCAGGCTATTAAGCCTGCTTTTTTTGTATCTGTTGTATTCAGCTTTTCCTTTCAGCTTTTTAATTCCCTGTCTAACGCGTCTTAACTCTCTGTATAATTCTTTTTTGTGCGACCGATCATCTTCTTAGTGACTTGTCTCGCATTTCATTCTTGATATTCACTTCAAAAGTTATATTATCTTTCGAAACGAAAGTTTGGTGGTTACATGTCGAAACGTAATACTCAACAACGTCGCCATGCGATTGTTGCTATGTTAGGTGAAAAGGGCAAAGTGAGTGTAGACGAGCTCTCGTCACTGTTTGAAACCTCGGAAGTGACAATCCGCAAAGATCTTGCTGAGCTTGAGAAAAATGGCATTTTGCTTCGTCGATACGGTGGGGCGGTACCTATTCCTCATGAAATGGTTTCGGAAAATGCGGTAAAAGTTTCAGATCAAAAGCTAGCAATTGCAAAAATGGCGGCAAGCCGGATCCGAGACCATAATCGTATAGTGGTGGATAGTGGTTCGACAACTGCAGCACTGATCCCCTTGTTAAATCAAAAGCGCGGGCTGGTGGTGATGACCAATTCATTAAATGTTGCCCAAGCCATCAAGGAGTTGGAAAACGAACCAACACTCTTGATGACCGGTGGTACATGGGATCCGCACTCTGAGGCGTTTCAAGGTCAGGTCGCTGAACAAGCATTGCGTGCTTATGATTTCGACCAATTATTTATTGGTGCGGATGGAATAGACGTCAATCGCGGTACAACAACCTTCAATGAGATTGTAGGGTTGAGCCGAGTTATGTCGGAGGTGTCTCGAGAGGTCGTTGTGTTGATTGAGTCCGATAAAATCGGACGAAAGATACCTAACCTAGAACTGCCTTGGGATGTCATTACGACCGTTATTACTGATACCAATATAGATACCATCACCAAACAAGCCATTGAAAAGACGGGCACAGAGGTGATCTGCGCCCCTAATTAAACGGGGAAAGTTATGTGTGGAATTGTCGGCGCGGTAGCGCAAAGGGATGTGGCGGAAATACTGGTTGAAGGTTTACGCCGTTTGGAATATCGCGGCTACGACTCTGCCGGCTTGGCTGTCGTTGATGCAGAGCATCAACTTCACCGTCTGCGCCGTCTAGGCAAAGTACAGATGTTAGCAGATGCGCTCGACGCGCACCCTGTATCTGGTGGGACGGGAATTGCCCATACTCGCTGGGCGACACATGGTGAACCCAGTGAAGAAAATGCTCACCCGCACATGTCTGGTGAAAATATTGCGGTTGTCCACAACGGTATTATTGAAAACCATGAGCCGCTTCGTGAGGTATTAACCCAGCGCGGTTATGTCTTTACGTCTCAGACAGATACAGAAGTGATCGCTCACCTTGTGCATTGGGAGCTCGAGCAAGGCGGATCACTATTAGATGCATTTAATCGCACTATTGCACAGCTCCATGGCGCATATGGTGCGGTTGTGATGGATAGACGTGATCCTGAACGCCTTATCGCTGCGCGCTCTGGTAGCCCATTGGTGATTGGGCTGGGGATCGGTGAAAACTTTCTGGCCTCTGATCAGTTGGCACTTTTAAATGTCACTCGTCGTTTTCTATTTTTAGAAGAAGGCGATATCGCTGAAATCACTCGTCGTGCTGTTGATATTTTTGACGTCGAAGGCAATGCCGTCGAACGACCCATTCACGAATCAACCGCAGAGCATGATGCTGCCGATAAAGGGAAGTATCGACACTACATGCAAAAAGAAACCTTTGAGCAGCCCTCGGCTATTATCAACACCTTAGAAGGGCGTATTGACGCAAACTCGGTGCTGGTGGAAAGCTTGGGTCATGGCGCGAAAGAGATCTTAAAAAAAGCAGAACATATTCAAATCATTGCGTGTGGTACGTCTTACAATGCGGGAATGGTAGCGCGATATTGGTTTGAATCTATCGCGGGTGTTAGCTGTGATGTAGAGATTGCCTCGGAGTTTCGCTACCGCAACTTCGTTACCCGCCCAAATAGTGTATTGATTACCCTTTCGCAATCTGGTGAAACTGCAGATACTTTAGCGGCACTGAGATTGGCGAAAGAGCGTGGTTTCATGGCAGCAATGACAGTGTGTAACGTTGCAGGCTCTTCATTAGTGAGAGAGTCTGATATTGCTATCATGACTCGTGCTGGCACAGAGATTGGTGTTGCATCAACGAAAGCTTTCACCACGCAGCTCACATCTTTGTTGATGATGGTAACAGCACTTGGTAAGCAGAAAGGTACGATTAACGCTGAAAAGGAAGCTGAGATTGTTAAATCACTGCACAGACTGCCTGCACAAATTGAGCAAGCACTGACTTTTGATAAACAGATTGAAGCACTTGCGGAAGATTTTGCTGATAAGCATCACGCGCTGTTTTTAGGTCGCGGTGAGTTTTACCCTATTGCCATGGAAGCCTCTTTGAAGCTCAAAGAGATTTCTTATATTCATGCTGAAGCTTATGCAGCCGGTGAACTCAAACACGGCCCTCTGGCACTGATTGATGCTGATATGCCCGTTATTGTGATAGCACCAAACAACGAACTGTTAGAAAAGCTCAAATCTAACATTGAAGAGGTGCGAGCCCGAGGCGGTCAGTTGTATGTGTTTGCTGATGAGTCTGCGGGTTTTCAGGAAAGTGATGGCATGACTATCATTCCAATGCCACATGTTGATGAGGTGTGTGCACCGATCTTCTACACCGTGCCGATGCAGCTATTGTCCTATCACGTTGCGCTAATCAAAGGTACTGACGTCGATCAGCCTCGCAATTTGGCAAAAGCGGTTACCGTTGAATAGTCATACATTTGCAGCGTAAGAAAAAGGAGCTTTGGCTCCTTTTTTTCTTCCTTTCATGGTATCGATTTTACATTCGTTGCTATTTGCAACTTAGAAACCCGTCACGACATTTGCATTTTGCAAATCATTTCGCATCTATAACAAGACACCTCGCCCAGAAAGATAAGCAAATATATTGAAATTACACTTAAATACATGATTTTTGGTGACTTTAATCTTGTCTAAATAGTTGGCGCGTATTGTGCATATTGTAGATAAAGCAGCAAAACAACAACCAAGCTGTAAGTCGTAGGGAGTGAAGTAT
Organism: Enterovibrio litoreus; assembly: GCF_045679545.1. Lineage (NCBI taxonomy): Bacteria > Pseudomonadati > Pseudomonadota > Gammaproteobacteria > Vibrionales > Vibrionaceae > Enterovibrio > Enterovibrio litoreus. The sequence continues at coordinate 3,491,264 of NZ_CP166194.1, read as the reverse complement.
GATCGATTCAAAATCACAAGTAGCAAAACGCATTAAAGAAGCCCGTGAGTGGAAAGGTATCACCCAGGTGAAAATGGCGAAATTACTGGATGTAGCGCGCCAAACTTACTTAGATATTGAAACGGGTAAAACTGAACCGCGCGTTCGTATGTTGTCTGAAATTGCAGAAATCACTGAACGTCCGCTTGTTTGGTTCGTTTACGGCGATGCAGACGTTGAACTACACGACGTACAGTACAAGCAGGATGTAAACCGCCTTCTCGAGCACTTCTCTAAGCTCCCTCATGAAGCAAGAACTGCTATTCTCAATCAGAGCGTTAACATGGCTTCATTCTTGGTGAATTACTCTAAGTCTGCGCAAAGAGGTTAAGCACTTACTTACTTGGCAGGCTTCGCCAAGCCTTGCCTGCCAAAATAGGTATTGCACGAAAGCCTTGTCATCTGGCTTAGGCAACGGCAGCCCGAATTCACAATTCAATGATGCTTTACATGTGAACGTGACTGCGCTGTGCATAATGCAGGATCTAGCAGTAGAGAGAGCGACAGTGAAAGGAATCGATCCCGACACTGTGGCAAAGAGTTGTGGGGCAAGATACGATGTTGATTGTCAAATCTCACGTTGCACAGCGCATCAGAGAAGCGCGAGAGTACCGAGAGATCACGCAAGTGGAAATGGCGCAGCATCTTGATGTGGCGCGACAGACTTATTTAGATATTGAGTCAGGTAAGACTGAACCAAAAGTCTCTTCACTTGCTACGATTGCTGACGTAACAGGCCGTCCGTTGAATTGGTTTTTATACGGCGAAAGTACGCGAAGTGATATCGCGTTTACACACAGGGATGATTTGAATAACTTATTGTTATTGTTTAATCAACTCCCTCTTTCGGCGCGTAATCTCGTGATGGATCAGGCTTTGTTGTTAGCAGAGTACATGGTGATCATGAAGTCATCAGAAAGCGATGAATAGAAATTAAAAGCCCAAGCAGTTGCTGGGCTTTTTCTTTTTTGCGCATTTCAGGTATTGAATCTTCAGCTTTCCTTAGACAGGAAAAATTGGTAAGAGAGGCTTTCCGTCTCGTCTTTCCAGGAATACCCTAATTCTTTAAGATGCGCGGTAAACGATAGCAGATCTTTATCTTCTAACTCAAAGCCGCACAGCACTCGGCCATAGTCGGCACCGTGGTTGCGATAATTGAAGAGACTGATGTTCCAGTGTGTTCCCAACGTGTTCAAAAAGCGCAGCAGAGCGCCAGGGTATTCTGGGAATTCAAAGCTGTATAAGCGCTCCTTCATCACTTTGGTTGGACGTCCACCGATCATGTAGCGAATGTGTACTTTCGCCATTTCATCATCAGACAAATCCTGCACGGGGTAGCCGCCTTTACTTAGATCGGCAATGATGCCATCAAGTTCTTGCTGGCCATTCATCAAGCGCACACCGACAAAGATATTTGCTGATGCATCGTCGCTGTAGCGGTAGTTAAATTCTGTTACCGCTCGCCCACCCAAGATCTTGCAAAAATCTAAGAAAGCGCCCGTGCGTTCAGGAATGGTCACCGCCAGCAAGCCTTCACGCTTTTCACCCAGTTCCGCACGCTCAGAGACATAACGAAGAGTGTGGAAATTCAAATTGGCGCCAGACAAGATAGACGCCATATTTTTGCCTTTCAGCTGATGCTGCTCGGTATAGCGCTTGAGCCCTGCCAAAGACAGTGCCCCTGAAGGCTCTGAAATGGCGCGAGTGTCTTCGAAAATGTCTTTCATTGCAGCACAAATTTCATCGCTAGAAACCGTGATAACGTCATCAAGGTGCTCGTGACAAACGCGGAAGGTTTCATCGCCAATGCGCTTCACCGCTACGCCATCAGCAAATGTGCCTACGTTGTCGAGTGTAACGGGTTCACCCGCCTCCATCGCCGCTTTCAAGCACGCAGAATCTTCCGCTTCTACGCCAATCACTTTGATATGCGGCATGAGTTGCTTAACAATCACAGCAACACCTGCCGCAATACCGCCGCCGCCGACAGGCAAGAAAATATAATCCAGATGACCATTTTGCTGCAGCAATTCCAAACCAATCGTGCCTTGTCCTGCAATGATGGCAGGGTGATCAAAGGGCGCGACAAAGGTATATCCATGCTCATTAGCCAGTTCTATGGCTTTGGTTTTGGCTTCATCAAAATTATTTCCGTGCAGCACAACATTACCGCCAAAACTACGAACGCCCGCAACTTTAATGTCGGGGGTAGTGCGTGGCATGACGATGGTGGCGTTGATACCTAGCTTGTGGCCAGACATGGCAACGCCTTGCGCATGGTTTCCTGCTGAGGCAGCGATTACCCCAGCACGTTTTTGAGCGTCAGACAGCTGCGCCATCATGTTGTAGGCACCGCGCAATTTGAATGAATGTACCGGTTGACGGTCCTCACGTTTAATCTGGATATGGTTATCCAGACGCGTTGAAATGCGCGGCATGTCCTGAAGTGGGCTAACAATCGCGACTTCATAAATAGGCGCACGCAAAATATCGCGGAGATACTCAGCATTACTGAGAGGAACGGGTACATGAGATTGGCGGGCCTGCGTCATGATTAATCCTCCAACTTGCTTTTATCGCGCACTGCACCTTTGTCGGCACTGGTTGCCAAGCTGGCATACGCTTTGAGGGCAAGGGAGACAACACGTTCACGTGAAACAGGTTTCCAGCCACGCGCATCTGTCTCTGCGCGACGTGAGGCAAGCTCCGCGTCATCCACCTCCAGTACGATGGAACGTTTAGGGATATCGATAGCAATGATATCGCCTTGCTTCACCAAACCAATCGTGCCACCACTCGCCGCTTCTGGTGAAACGTGACCGATAGATAAACCACTGGTGCCACCTGAGAAACGACCATCTGTGACCAACGCGCAGGCTTTGCCCAAGCCCATGGATTTCAGGTAGGTGGTTGGGTACAGCATTTCTTGCATGCCCGGACCACCTTTTGGACCTTCGTAGCGAATAACGACGACTTCACCTGCTTTCACAGCACCAGAGAGAATGCCGTTTACTGCATCTTCTTGGGCTTCAAATACGTGCGCAGGGCCACGGAAAACAAGGTTCTCTTCATCAACACCCGCTGTTTTAACGATACAACCATCAACCGCAAGGTTACCGCTAAGAACAGCAAGGCCACCTTCTTGACTGAAGGCGTTTTCACGGGTTCGGATACAGCCGTTTTCACGGTCGTTATCTAGGGTGTCCCAACGACAGCTTTGCGAGAACGCTTTGGTGGTACGAATACCGGCTGGGCCTGCTCGAAAGAAGGCTTTCACGTCTTCGTCTTCGGTCACCATGATGTCGTATTGTGCGATGGTGTCAGCCATCGTTTGGCCGAGCACGGTAGGAACGTCAGTGTGCAGAAGATTTGCTCGTGCGAGTTCGCCCAAGATACCGATCACGCCACCCGCTCGGTGCACGTCTTCCATGTGATATTTCGGCGTTGAAGGCGCCACTTTGCAAAGATGTGGAACTCGACGAGACATGCGATCGATATCGTCCAAGTCAAAGTCAATCTCACCTTCTTGTGCGGCAGCGATAAGGTGAAGAACGGTGTTACTTGAGCCGCCCATCGCGATATCTAGCGCTGTCGCATTTTCAAATGCAGCTCGGCTAGCAATTGTTCGTGGCAAGGTTGATTCGTCATCTTGCTCGTAGTAACGCTTGGTCAGTTCAACAATGCGTTGGCCTGCTTTAAGGAACAATTGCTCACGGTCAGCGTGTGTTGCCAACATCGAACCGTTACCTGGCTGACTAAGGCCTAACGCTTCAGTCAAACAGTTCATGGAGTTAGCGGTGAACATGCCTGAGCAAGAACCGCAGGTTGGGCACGCAGAACGTTCGATCTGCTCGCTTTGTTCGTCAGACACGCTTGGATCGGCGCCTTGGATCATGGCATCAACCAGATCCAGTTTTAGGATCTGATCCGACAGCTTGGTTTTGCCCGCTTCCATTGGCCCGCCTGACACAAAGATCACGGGAATATTGATGCGCATTGCTGCCATCAGCATTCCTGGGGTGATCTTGTCGCAGTTTGAAATACAGACCATGGCATCGGCGCAGTGCGCATTCACCATGTATTCGACGGAATCGGCAATCAACTCGCGTGATGGCAGGCTGTAAAGCATGCCGCCGTGGCCCATGGCGATACCATCATCCACTGCGATGGTGTTGAATTCTTTGGCGATGCCGCCTGCTGCTTCAATTTCGCGCGCGACCAGTTGGCCCATGTCTTTTAAGTGAACGTGACCCGGCACGAATTGGGTAAATGAGTTCACGACGGCAATGATAGGTTTGCCGAAATCTTCATCTTTTACGCCAGTTGCGCGCCAAAGGGCACGTGCGCCGGCCATGTTGCGGCCATGAGTCGTGGTGGCTGAACGATACTTAGGCATTTCCTTGTCCTCTTAATACTGCTTATTTGGATTGTGGTGAGACGGGATCTAGCCATCCCCACTTATCTTCGGTTTGGCCATTAAACAGGCCAAAGAATGCGGATTGAACGTGTTCTGTAATTGGGCCGCGTGTCCCTTCACCGACGGTGATCTGATCAACGCTGCGTACTGGAACGATTTCTGCGGCGGTGCCAGTCATGAAGACTTCATCGGCAAGATAGAGCGCTTCACGGGCAATGTTTTCTTCACGCACTTCGTAACCCATTTCACGAGCCAAAATCATGATCGAATCACGTGTGATGCCCGGTAGGATTGCACTGGTAGCTGGTGGTGTTGAAATGACGCCGTTTCGCACAACAAACAAGTTTTCACCCGCACCTTCAGACAGGTAACCATCGACGCTCAATGCAATACCTTCGGCGTAACCATGGCGACGTGCTTCACCACCGACCAATAGGCTAGATAGGTAGTTACCGCCTGCTTTGGCTGCGGTTGGAATCGTGTTTGGTGCGGCACGGTTCCAACTTGAAATCATGGCATCTACGCCACTCGCGAGCGCTTCCTCTCCAAGGTAAGAACCCCAGCCAAACGCGGCAATGATTATTTCCATTTCAGTTTCTGGCGGCGGGCATACACCTAAACCGACATTGCCGACAAAACCCAGCGGGCGGATATAGGCTGAGTTAAGTTTGTTCGCACGCAAGGTTTCGCGGCATGCTTCCATCAGCTCGTCGACGCTATAAGGAATAGGAAAGCGGTATATTTTTGCGCTGTCTTTGAGACGCTGCATGTGCTCACGGTGACGAAAAACGATAGGGCCATTTGGCGTATCGTAGCAACGAATGCCTTCAAATACGGAGGTGCCATAATGCATGGCATGAGTCAGTACGTGAACCTTAGCATCTTGCCAAGGAATGAGTTCACCGTTTGACCAAATATAATCCGCTGTGTTTGCCATTATTTTAATCCTTTTAGATAACGCATTACTGTTGTTCTTGTGGGAGAAGACGTACGCGTGATACATCCCATAACTTGTCTAATTGGCTTTGTAGGTTGGCGATTGGACGCTCGCTCGTGACTTGCAAGGTAATTTCAACCACATTGCAGCTATCAGTATGATGCATGTCCAAACTGGTGAGGCGAAAACCTCGGTGACGCACGATGCGCAAAAGGCGCTCAAGCAATTCTGGCTTGTCGTCTGCGTCGATCAGTAGGGTGTGAGCTTGGCTCATGTTCTCTCCAACATATCCTGGTTGGCGGCGCCGGGTGGAACCAGCGGCCATACGTTCTCTTCCTCTGAGATAGCAACATGTAACAGGTAGGCTGTATCACTTGCTAACATCTCCTGCAGCGCAGGGATGACTTCTTCTTTTCGGGTGATGGTTTTGCCTGGAATATTAAAGGCGCTGGCTAGCCTTACAAAATCCGGGTTGTCAGACAGATTGGTCTCACTAAAGCGTTTGTCGAAAAACAGCTCTTGCCACTGACGTACCATTCCCAAACGCTGGTTATCCAGCAGGACCATTTTGACGGGTATATTACGCCGTTTTAGCGTGCCAAGCTCCTGAACGTTCATCATAAACGAACCATCTCCCGAAACTAACACAACCTCATCATCAGGACGTGCCATTTTGGCGCCCATCGCTGCAGGTAAACCAAACCCCATCGTGCCCAGCCCAGCTGACGTGAGTAAGTTCTCAGGACGCCTTGGCTGAACGTGCTGTGCTACCCACATTTGATGCTGACCCACATCAGTCGCGACCACGGTGGAATCTGGCATCATCTCCGACAATTGGTTAAGGAGAAGCGGCGCATAAATGGCATCGCCAGGGTGATCATAGCGCCAGCCAAAATCGTTCATCATGGTGCTGATTGTCGTTTGCCACAGTGAGATGTCTGCGGGCTCCCCAAGTTCTGGTATGACGGTGTTTAGCTCACCGCGAAGGGCAACATTAGCGCGACGCAGTTTGTTGAACTCGGCGGCGTCTATATCGATATGAATCACAGTTGCATTGGGTGCAAAGGTATCGAGCTTGCCTGTCACCCGGTCATCAAAACGCGCACCGATCACGATCAGTAAATCGGATTGTTGAACGGCAAGGTTGGCCGCTTTTGTACCGTGCATGCCTAACATACCTAAGTAGTAAGGGTAGTCGCGGTGAACCGATCCCAAACCTTTCAGGGTGCAGGTAGCGGGGATTTGGCTGTGATTAAGAAATTGGCGCAAGGTATCCGTGGCATGCGCCAGTTGCACACCACCGCCAACATACACTATCGGTTGTTTGCTTGCCGCAATCAGCGCATTCGCCTCTTGCAAAGATGCAGTAGACACTTTTGGGGCGAATGGCTCTTTAGTTTGCACTGTCGACATATTTTCGATTTGGCCGAGTTGCACGTCTTTAGCAATGTCTACCAGCACGGGACCGGGACGACCTTCTTGGGCCACAATAAAGGCTTCAGCCAAGGTTTTTGCGAGTTCATTGGGGTCAGTGACCAGAAAACTGTGTTTGGTACAGGCGAGCGACAAGCCAAGAACATCGACTTCTTGGAATGCGTCGGTACCGATAAGAGGGCTGGCAACTTGACCTGTAATAGCAACAATAGGCACCGAGTCCATCATGGCATCGGCAAGGCCGGTGATCAGGTTGGTTGCACCAGGACCAGATGTTGCGAGGCAAACGCCAACGCCGCCTGTTGCACGCGCATAACCGATAGCGGCCATGGCAGCGCCTTGTTCATGGCGACAAAGGACGTGATCAAGGCCGCCGTCATATAAAGCATCGTAGACGGGCATTATCGCACCACCGGGATAACCGAATAGTGTGGTGACACCTTGTTGGCGCAATGCGCTAACCACTAACTGTGCACCTGTCATACCAGCCTCCTGTGACAATGAGTATGAGAGATGCAGGCTGTATCTGCTTGTTGAGAGGGTTCCATGCCGCTATTTCCTTACGCGTGATTGCAACCAGACATCCAATGTTAAAAAAGCCCCCGGACCTTTCGATGCGGGGGCTGGTTGCGATGTTTGTGTGTTATTTTCTCGCCGTCGCAGCCCCTCGCGGTAGTACCACCACGATAATTGAAATAATAATGACTAGGGCGCGCGTGAGTTGATTCATTTTGTGTTTTTTACCGTCACTTGTGTCGGTTGTGTATGACTATGTCAACGTTTGTTTGCATACATGTTGTCTACTGTTAGTGGTATCACAGACGTCCGTCGCATGACAAGTAAAAAATGGTCAGTTTTTACATTTTTCGCATCGTAATGCAGTAATACTATCTCTTTATGCACATAACTAATTGATAGATAAATAGATAATTACTGAGCATTATGAATCTTGCCATTATTCAAAGCCGAGCGTGTGTCGGCGTCGGTGCACCCCAAGTGACAGTTGAAGTGCATATTAGTAACGGGCTTCCTGCCTTCAACTTGGTTGGTTTGGCTGAGACCACTGTCAAAGAAGCGCGAGATCGCGTTCGTAGTGCCATTGTCAATTCGGGGTTTGAGTTCCCCGCGAGACGCATTACGGTGAACCTTGCGCCTGCCGACCTCCCCAAAGATGGCGGGAGATTTGATTTACCGATTGCGCTCGGCGTATTGGCGGCCTCTGGGCAGATCCCGATGACAGCGCTTTCTAAACATGAGTTTGTTGGCGAGCTAGCGCTTTCCGGGCAACTACGTGCGGTAAAAGGCACTTTGCCTGCTGCCGTTGTTTGTCGGGAGTCAGGCAGACGGTTAGTCGTTCCCGATGATAACGGTGGGCAGGTTGCCTTGGTGGGACGTGATATTCACTTATCTGCTCCGGACCTCAATGCTGTGTGTCGCCATCTCAGTGGGCAAGGCAGCTTAATGCTCAAAGAGCCTGATGATATGGAAACGGCGCCTCAGGATAACTATCGCTGTCTGCAGGATATTATTGGTCAGCAACAAGGAAAGCGGGCGCTGGAGATATCTGCCGCAGGTTCCCACAATTTACTTTTCTTAGGTCCTCCAGGCACAGGGAAGACCATGCTGGCGTCGCGAATGGCGGATTTATTGCCGCCTATGAGTGAGAGTGAAGCTCTGGAAACAGCAGCCATCACCTCACTGACCGAGCGCCCATTGCACGAAGGCAATTGGCGTCAGCGCCCGTTTCGTGCTCCGCATCATTCAAGCTCAATGGCAGCATTGGTGGGCGGGGGAACGGTACCTAAGCCGGGTGAGATATCCTTAGCGCACAACGGTATTCTATTTCTTGATGAGATGCCCGAGTTTGAGCGCAAAGTATTGGATTCATTGAGAGAGCCGTTGGAATCTGGCGAAGTGATGATTTCTCGTGCGAACAGTAAAACTCGCTTCCCTTCTCGTTTTCAGTTGATTGGGGCGTTAAACCCAAGCCCAACGGGTCATTACGAAGGACAATTGGCGCGATCGAATCCGCAAGCCACGCTGCGCTATCTGAATCGTTTATCCGGTCCATTCTTGGATCGCTTTGATTTATCAATTGAAATTCCCGCGTTGCCTCGTGGTACGCTGACTGAAGGCGGTGATCGCGGTGAGCCCACTAACGTGGTGAAAGCACGGATCGAAAAAGCGCGAGATGTCATGCTATCGCGGGCGGGGAAAGTGAATTGCTTGCTATCAAGCCGTGAAATAGAAACCTATTGTCCGTTATCAAAAGCGGATGCAGATTTTCTTGAAACCGCTTTGCATCGGTTAGGTCTTTCTATTCGTGCTTATCATCGCATCATCAAAGTGGCGAGGACCATTGCTGATCTTTCTGGTGACCTACATATTCAACGCGGACACCTGGCCGAGGCGCTGGGCTATCGCTCAATGGATCGTTTGCTCAAGCAATTGACCTCTTTGGCGAGTTAAATGTGGCGTAATTATTCTGCTTAAACGAAAAAAGGGCCAAGCGGCCCTTTTTTTGATTTTGTCTGTTTTTTACTGCGTAAGCAGGAAGTTCACCAGCGCGAAGTAATCATCGGTCGATTTCACGGTTTTTGGTGTCACGTGATATTTACCATTCACGATAACCGCTGGCACGCCACGCAAGCCTGATGCTTGGAAGCCTTTATCAAAACGGTTAGCCATCGCGTTCGCGGCAAAGCTGTTAAAGGTGCCATCATATTGCTCGGCCTCTACACCTTCATCGATAAACATTTGGCGCAATTCATCATCATTGCGCGGTGGCTTTTGCAGAAGGTGAATACGGTTAAAAATCACCGGCATCATTTTGTCTTCCACGCCAAGCATGATTGCTGTTGCCTGTGCTTTGCTTAGTGATTTACCCATGTTGCCACCCATAAATGAAACATGGTTTTTGTTAAAGGCGACATTCTCGGGGATCTGCTTTTTCAACTCTTCCATCAAGCCTTGGCTTTTGTAGCAATGTGGGCAGTAGAAAGAAAAGAATTCAGTCACGGTTGGTGATTCGGTCTTCGGCAATTCCAGTACCTGATAATCTTCACCTGCATTAAAGCGCGCAGCATGTGCCGAAAAGGCCAACATGGTGACTGCCGCAAAGGCTAACAGTTTTTTCAACATAACGTTCTTTCTCCCTGAGTATAGTTATTCGTTGGTCTACCAATGAGGCGTCAGTGACAATACTGGCTCCTCAAGCGCTGCCAATTGTTCTTTAAAGGCGAGGACCTGATTTTCCCAGTATTTTGCCTCAGCAAACCAAGGAAATGCACGAGGAAAAGCAGGATCTTGCCAACGTTTTGCCAGCCACGCCATGTAATGCACCATTCTGAGACCGCGTAAAGGTTCAATAAGTTGCAATTGTTGGTGCGGAAAATCATGAAATTCCGAGTAAGCTTCCGCAATGGTATCTAGCTGTGCAATGCGATCATGGCGATCGCCGTTAAGCAGCATCCAGATATCTTGGACGGCTGGACCGTTTCGCGCATCGTCGAGATCAACGAACATCGGGCCATCTCGCCACAAAATATTACTAGGGTGACAGTCGCCATGAAGACGAATGGATGGCCAGTTGTCGTTCCACTGTGATTTCAATACGCCGATCAGTCTGTCTAGATCAGAAAAAAAACTGTTTTCGAGGTGCATGGGAATGAAGCTGCTGTTTTCCAGTTCGCGTCTTGGCTGCATGACATATTCTTCAAGACCTAAGGTAGGGCGATGCACGAATGGATTGCTGGTGCCAACTTGGTGAATGCGTCCAAGAAAGCGGCCGACCATTTCGAGTTGATCCCAGTTATCTACCTCAAACGAACGCCCTCCGACACTGGGAAATACCGCGAATCGGTAGCCTTCATAGTTAAATAAGGTCGTGTTACCTAGGCGCATTGGCGCCGCGACGGGAATATCGGCGTTTTCCAAATCAAGCGCAAATTGGTGCTCTTCGAGGATCTGCTCATCGCTCCAACGCTGTGGGCGATATATCTTGGTCACCAAGCGGCGACGGTGTTCATCTTGAAATTGATAGACGCGGTTCTCATAACTATTGAGTGCCAATAAACCGGATTCGGGACGAATACCGACTGATTCTAGGGCATTTAGCAGCATGTCTGGGGTTAGTTGTTGGTAGTTAAATTGCGCGTCGCTCATAGGATCACTTGGGTTTGGTGATGATACGTGATGGTATCAGAGATCCTACGACGGGTGATGATTGCGGTTAAAAATGTGTGGCAGCAAAAAGGGCGCGACTTAGCGCCCTTTTAAGTGATGTATCGCTTAGAGTTTACTGATAAAGCGACTTTCGGTTTCTACCGTTTGTTGGTCGTCACCGGATTGCCGTTTGAGCACAAAGGTGATATTGGCGACTGGCGTGCTGAGTTCGTATGGGTCAATGGCAAGGCTCACGGGGAGTGTGAATACTTCACCGGCCCTTAGCGTCACTTCTTGTTTTCCATACCATTCAATCCCATCAATACCTGTCACTGATAATGTGTAAGTTTCCGGCTGTTGTGTTTTGTTGAGGATTTTTAGTGTGTAGGTGTTCTCAATCAAGCCGTCGCTGTTGGTTCTAAACAGTTCTGTGCGGTCTCGAATAACGTCAAGACGCATCGGCTGCACTTCTGCCAACAAATAGAAAAACAGAGCACACATGGCAACCATGACTACGCCATACCCAACCAGTTTGGGTCGCACTATGTCGACTTTGTGGCCTTCGAGCTTGTGTTCTGTGGTGTAGCTAATCAGGCCTTTGGCGTAATTCATGCGTTCCATGGTTTCGTCGCAGGCGTCAATACATGCGCCGCAGTTAATACACTCGTACTGCAAACCATCTCGGATATCGATGCCGGTCGGGCACACTTGCACGCAGAGGTTACAGTCGATGCAGTCGCCCAGTCCCAGTTCTTTTGGGTCTTTTTTGCGAGGGCGTGGGCCACGTTTTTCCCCGCGTGCTGGGTCATAGCCAACGATGAAGGTATCTTTGTCGAACATGGCGGATTGGAAACGAGCATATGGACACATGTGAATACACATGATGGAGCGCATCCAACCAGCATTACCGTAAGTACATACGCTGAAAAACAGCACCCAGAAGGTAACCCAGAAGGTACTGCTGAAGGTGAAAAACTCAATAAACAGCGTTTTGACGGGCACGAAGTAACCCACAAACGTTAGGCCCGTCAGCAATGCTACTGCAAACCAGCACAAGTGTTTGATCGCTTTTCTCATCACTAGTGATTTGGTGGGAGGTAGCGAATCTTGCTTGCGGCGCTTGTTGGCTGAGCCTTCCAGTTTTTCTTCAAACCAAATGTAGATGAAGGTCCACACGGTTTGTGGGCAAAGGTAACCACACCATACTCGGCCTAAAAAGGTAGTAATAAAGAAGAGGCCAAAGGCGGCAATCATCAGCACAGACGCGAGTAAGGTCAGGTCTTGCGGCCAAAGCGTCGTGCCAAAGAAATTAAATTGCTGGTGGCCGATATCAATTAGAATGGCCTGTCGGTCTCCGTAGGGGATCCATGGTGTGAGTACAAACAACAACAGGAAGAACCACCCCATCTTCTGGCGTAGTTTTTGGTAGATCCCTTTTGCTTCTCGAACATAAATACGATTGCTTGGATTGAAGCGATCTCCGCTTCCTTTGTGGGTCTTGGGGTTAAACTCTTTCGCGGTGACGTCTTTGACGTCGATTTTATCCTTGCTCATAGCACCTGCATTCCTTGGGGCAAACGGGTTTCACCGATCTATGTGCATGGGTACGTTGCCCACGCATAATTTGATTAAGGCTTAGCTCAACAATAGACCACAGATTATAACGTAGCCGATGCGGGGAATTCTGTGCGTGTGGTGGGAAATTGGTTGGCAGGAGCGGGGTTTGCATGAAGCAGATAATTGTTTTGAAATAAAAAAGCGAAACCCAAAGGCCTCGCTTTTCTGTCCGGTATTCTGACAAGCTGTTAGCTGATGATGCCACGCGCTCGCAAGATGGCGGTTTTGAAGTCGTTTTCACAATCTTTAGCAAGACCTGGGATCATCTCATCTTTATTGCTGTTACGCATTTTCAGGTGATAGATCAGTACGTCATCGGTCAGGTTTTTTAACTCACCTTCATACCCAGCTTCTGACGCCAGTTTGCAGATCATTTCCATCAAATTTAATTCTGGCTCTTTTTGCCATTCAGGCTGAAGCAGTTCGATCAATTCATTAACGCGATGACATTTCATTGAAGACTCCAAAAAGTGAGCAATTGGCCCTAGTTTTTATGTGTCTTACAGTATCAGATTCATGCAGGGCAAACCACGCTGGTATTAAACGTGGTGTCAAAGCGATTAGGCCGCTTCACCCTTTGGCGCTTCAGTATTGATGGGGGTCGGACGAACTAACGTCAGATCTGGTGCAGTGTTTACTCCAGTTTTTGCTTGAAAACGCGGAGCAAAAGAGGTTGAACGCATACGTGCAGGAGTACGGGTAACACGAACAGTAGCAGGGCGCATTTATTAGGGTTCTCATTCATTGCGCATCCATGACGAGTATTAAATACAAAGTGACGTCAGGGATTCCGTTGGCTGCGAGCCTTACTGCGTGTTCACTCTGGGGTGTGATTTTCGGGCGGAGTATAACGAAAAATAACTGATGAAAAAAGCAGCAGTTAAAAATAATTTAAGGCGGCTCATCGTCGCCGTAAATTACTTATTAAAAACACCTCGGCTTGCCCTTTAGGTAATGGGCATCACGCGGTTTCTACCTAAATTTTTTGCTTCGTATAACAGCGCATCTGCTCGGCCTATTAAGCTACTTATTTTCTCACCTTTCTCGAATTGAGCAACACCAATAGAAACAGAAATGTTGTCTAGCTTCTTACCTGTTTTTTTATCTTTGATGACCAGCCTATCAATGCTTGCTCTGATGGTTTCAGCCACGCGACAAGCCCCGTTGAGTTGGCGATTGGGTACCAAAACCGCAAATTCTTCACCACCATAGCGAAACGCTTGGATGCCTTCACGGCAGTAATCGGTTAGGCGTTTTGCGGTGAGCTTCAGAACTTGATCGCCCATGAGATGGCCATAGGTATCGTTAAAGCTTTTAAAGTGGTCAAGATCGCATATCAGAAGTGAAAACCCTTTTGGTGGCGGCTTACTTGCGAGCGCATTAAGTTCTGTGTCAAATGCTCGGCGATTAAAGAGCCCGGTCAGTGCATCGTTTAATGCCTCTTCATTGGCTTGTGCGAGTGTTTCTTTTAGTCGCTCAATCTCTTTTTGCGCATCGGCCAGTTGGTTCTTGAAAAAGCTGGTGGATTGGCGGATCTGATTTGACCCTTTGACTGCGCTGCGAACCATTGCAATGGTTTCATCCATCGAGAGGGTTTCTTCGCCAACGCGAGCCAATTGCGAGAAGGTTTTATCTAACGTGCTTTGGAACGTATCCGTGTCTTTGAGGGTGTCTTGCATGGTGTTGCCCATTTCTAGCGCTAACGCTTGCAAGCTTTGCTGAAAGTCATCAGCTTCTTTGACTTTCTTATCGGCGAAATGAGAGTGATACAGTTGTTCGCATTGTACTTCGCTTAGTGTCCCGGTGGCTTGAATCGACTCATTGATTTCTTTCGATAGCTCGGTGTCAGCATCGGCGACATAGGTGTACCACAGGGCGTAATTCGTCGGTGTTGCAGATACCTGATATTTCATCAGTAATGGAACAACTTTCTTTAAATATCCCGTAGATAGCGCAAAATTATCTTTAGACATAGCTGGCTTATTCTCCGTTCTATCATGCGAGCGAAACGATGCCGCTGATTACCAGTTTTTTAATCTTAGTAGAATTTAGAGGGATGCAGTGACAGCAACACTATTAACGTATGTCTACACTGAGCAAAAATGGTTTTTGTGCGAGGGATCTAGCAATGAATAGGATAAGGAGGCGTCACCATGGGGTGGTTTAAAAAAGCGTTGGCAAAAGTGGGTGTTGGCAGTGCTGAGATTGAATTGGTTTTGCCAAAAGCATCGTTCGCTCAAGGGGAGTCGACGTCAGCGACCGTTTTGGTGACGGGAGGGAGTACTCGCCAGCAAATTGATACGCTTTCGTTTGAGCTTTGCTGTGATTACATGGGCTGGGAGCAGATTCGCTCGAACGGAGAGCAAGGCCAAAAGCGCCGGAAACGACGGATGACACATACACTGGTTAAATGGCATCTACCGGATACCTTTGCGCTTGAGACGGGTGAGAAGCGACAGTTTGACACACAGTTTCAAATCCCGATGGATACGCCGTTATCAATGGGCGATGGCAAAATATGGGTGAGGGGTAGTCTTGATATTCCAATGGCGAAAGACGCCTCCTGTGAGGCTTTGGTGACCGTTACGCCTGATGCGCTGCTGAATGCGGTATTTGAAGGATTTGAGCAATCAGGCTTGCGCATTGAGATGGTGAGTAACCAAGATGTTGAACGTGCCTCCCTGCCTTTTGAGCAGTGCTTTACCTTGGTGCCAGTGTCAGGCCGATTGATGGAAAGCTTGCGACGCGTCGAGCTGGTGGCGTCTCGAGATAATGAGGGATTGCAGTTGGCGCTAGTGTTATCGCGACAAAGTGGAGGAGTAGGTGATGCCTTAGGGCGTTTAGTGGGCGCGAATAAAGTGAGACGCGCGTTGACGATCCCTCATGATGCCTTGCCGACGCAAACCACTAAGCACATCGAGGCATTTCTGAGCAAAATAGAATAAAAATTTAAGCTTACACGTGTACGCTTAAATGTGCCATACTCATTGCCAGTTTCGCTTAAGTCGTTTTATTTAGAAGGATGAGCGTCCAATGACGGCCTGTGTATCTGACCCCCCCTCGTACTCAATGAAAGAAGAGATTGCCAGTAGCGTCAGCCATGGTCTTGGTGTGTTATTTGGTATCGTCGCGCTGATTTTGCTGCTTGTAAAAGCGATGGATAGCGATGCTGATACGCTGAGTATCGTCAGTTATGGTGTCTACGCCGCCAGTATTATTGTTTTATATCTAGCTTCGACCTTGTATCACGCCATCCCTTTTGAAAAAACCAAACGCGCACTGAAGACCTTCGATCATTGCGCCATCTACTTGTTGATAGCGGGTACTTACACGCCATTTATGCTGATCAGCCTGCGCACACCCTTGGCGATTGGTGTGATGGCGTTGATTTGGGGTATTGCGTTAGTGGGTATTGTGCTGAAAATCGCCTTTGTTTATCGCTTTAAATCACTGTCACTGGCGACATATTTGGCGATGGGCTGGGTGTCGATTGTGGTGGTTTATCAGCTAGCCGATGTGATCCCTACGGCGGGATTGGTATTACTGGGGTTAGGCGGCGTGGTGTATTCCCTCGGTGTGATTTTCTACGTCAAGCCCTCCATTCCCTACAACCACGCTATCTGGCACTTATTTGTATTGGGTGGAACTGTGCTTCATTTTCTCGCTATCTATTGGTATGTCACGCCAGTAAGCGTTTAGGTGTTCGTTTTTGGCGCGATTTAATCGCGCCAAAATGCCGGAAACAGTAGTACCAAGACCGTCAATATCTCCAATCGCCCCATTAGCATCCCAATACACAATGCCCATTTTGCGGTGTCAGACAGGCTGGCAAAATTCCCTGTCGGCCCGATGATGTGCCCCATACCTGGGCCAACATTGGCAACGGCTGTCATGGCACCGCTGAGGCTGGTTATGCCATCTAACCCTGTGGCTGCGAGTATCATCGCGACGACAATAATCGTAAGTAAATACGTAATGGCAAATGCCACCACTGAGCGCACAATACTTTCATTAACGGGCCTGCCGTTATAGCGCTGAATAAACACGCCTGATGGGTGAACCAGTTGCTGAATGTGCTTTTTCAATAGCGCTAAGGCGATTTGAAAACGAAAGATTTTCGCCCCGCCTGACGTTGAACCTGAGCACCCGCCTGCGATTAACATAAACGCGAAGATAACTGAGGCAAACGACCCCCACGCAGTGAAGTCATCCAATCCAAACCCTGTGGTGGTCACGACCGAGACAATGTTAAACATGGAAACGCGAATCGCATCGGCAATGGCGTAGTTTTTGTGGGTGACAAGCCAGATACTGACCATCGCGGAGGTGGTCAGTACAAGATAGGTAAAGCCGCGGATCTGAGCGTCATTGATGACCAAGGATACATCGCGTCGACGTAAAGACTGCATCATGAGTAAGAAAGGTAACCCGCCTGCAAACATAAACACGGTTCCCACCCATTGTGCGGAATGAGAAAAGCGATTCATCGATGCATCTGATGTCGAAAAGCCACCCGTCGATATCGTCGTCATGGCATGGTTTACCGCTTGAAAGGGGGTCATGCCTGTTTGCCAGTAGGCAAGAAAGCAGAGTATCGACAAGAACAGGTAGACTTTCATGATGCTGGTGGCGACATTTTTGGTGCGAGGGCTGGATTTTGCTGACCAGTCTGATGATTCGGTCTGAAATAGTCGCATCCCACCGACATTCAAAAATGGCAAAATGGCCACGCCCATCACGATAAACCCTACGCCGCCTAGCCATTGTAATATTGAGCGCCAGAGCAAAATGGCAGGTGCCATTTTATCAAGATGGCTTAATACCGTTGAGCCTGTCGTCGTAATGCCAGACATGGTTTCAAAATAGGCGTCGGTAAAGCTAATGTGGTTAATAAACACAAACGGCAGTGCCGCAAAGGCGCTGGCGATAAGCCACACCAATGTGGTAATAACAAACATGTCTCGGGCATTGAGCCGAAAGTTCTCTGTTTTGCCAAAAGTTAAGCAAAGGAAGGCGGCAACGTGAGTGATGATGACTGCTAAGCCAAAATCAAGAAACCCTGGTGTGCCAGAAAAAAAGGCGGTGAGGGTTGGAACGTACATGAAAAGGGCGATCTTAGATAAGACCAGCCCGATAACGAAAAGTACGGGTCTGAAATTAACCATGCATAGTTCGGCGTATTAGAGGAAAAATGGACTTGGCTGGAACAGCCTTTCCACATCCGGGATATACTTCTTATCCACTAAGAACATCACCACATGGTCGTCTTGTTGGATTACCGTTTTATCGTGAGCGATCAGCACTTCGTCTTCTCGAACAATGGCGCCGATCGTGGTGCCTGGTGGCAGCTTAATATCACCAATGGCACGGCCAACGACTTTTGATGTGTTGGAATCCCCGTGTGCAATGGCTTCTATCGCTTCGGCTGCGCCACGTCGCAGTGATGACACATTGACGATATCAGCTTTGCGGACGTGAGTGAGCAAGGCTGAAATGGTTGCTTGCTGCGGCGAAATCGCAATATCAATCGCACCACCTTGCACGAGATCCACATAGGCGCTGCGCTGGATCAGCACCATGACCTTCTTTGCGCCTAAGCGTTTTGCCAGCATGGCTGACATGATGTTGGCTTCATCTTCGTTGGTGACAGCGATAAACACATCAATCTGATCGATATGCTCTTCACTCAACAATTCTTGATCCGAGGCGTCACCGCAAAATACGATGGTGTTCTCGAGGATTTCGGACAGTTGCTCTGCGCGTTGTGGATTACGCTCTATCAGCTTCACGCTATACGCGCGCTCTAGGCTGCGTGCCAGTCCAGCACCAATGTTTCCTCCCCCCACAATCATGATGCGCTTATAGGGCTTTTCAAGACGCTGAAGTTCACTCATCACGGAGCGGATATGGTTACTGGCAGCGACAAAGAATACCTCATCATCGGCTTCAATGATGGTAGTGCCTTGCGGGCGAATAGGGCGGTCACGGCGAAATATGGCAGCAACGCGGGTATCAACGTGGGGCATGTGTTCACGAAGGGCTGACAGCGCATTCCCCACCAGTGGGCCACCATAATAGGCTTTGACGGCGACAAGGCCGACTTTGTTATCGGCAAAGTTTACCACCTGCAAAGCACCCGGGTATTCAATCAAACGATGAATATACTTTGTCACCAATTCTTCTGGTGCAATCAAGTGATCGACTGGGCAAGCATCGGTTTGGAATAGCTGCTCTTTAGCTGCAAGGTATTCAGGGCTTCGGATTCGCGCGACGCGATTGGGGGTGTTGTAGAGGGTAAAGGCGACTTGGCAAGCAATCATGTTGGTTTCGTCGGAGTTGGTGACCGCAACCAGCATGTCAGCATCCTGCGCGCCCGCTTCTAATAGTGTAGAAGGATGGCTGGCATACCCTTGAACGACGCGTAAATCGTATTTGTCTTGTAGTTCTCTGAGGCGCTCAGGGTTTTTATCGACAATGGTAATGTCATTGTTTTCGCCAACGAGGTTTTCGGCCAATGTACCGCCGACTTGCCCGGCCCCCAAGATGATAATTTTCATAACGTCTGCCTGAACCTCAGTTCATGTTTTATTGGTTTTACGGGTGGGCGTTGCCGCACCCGTACTGGCACCACTACGCTTTTTTTAGTTCCGCGTAATAGAATCCATCCATGTTTTCTTGTCCCGGCAAAATTTGGCGACCGGGCTTGTCTGCAGTGCCTGTTTTTAGCGTTGCATCACTAGTGCGAGCAAGAAACGCTGTTACCTGTTCGCTGTTTTCTTGTGGTGTGATCGAGCAGGTTGCGTAAACCATGGTGCCGCCTGACTTTAACTGTGCCCACATAGCGTCCATGATTTCGGATTGCAACGCGACAAGTTGTGCAATATCGTCAGCACGTCGCAGCCATTTGATATCAGGATGGCGACGGATAACACCTGTCGCAGAACATGGCGCGTCAAGCAGGATACGATCAAACTGCTCACCCTGCCACCAGTCAGCAGGATAACGTGCATCCCCGCATATCACCTGTGCATTGAGTTGCAAACGTTGGAGGTTTTCTTTCACGCGCAGTAAGCGGGTGGCGTCGACATCCATCGCAACAACCTTCGCATCAGCTTGGTGTTCAAGAATATGGCAGGTTTTTCCACCCGGTGCGGCGCAACAATCCAAAATCAGCTCGCCAGATTGCGGCTTGAGATAATTGATTGAAAGCTGTGCGGCAGCATCTTGAACGGACACCCAGCCTTCAGCAAAGCCCGGTAGCGCAGTCACATCGCACGGTGAGGCAAGCTTGAGTGCATCTTCTGCTTCTGAGTGAATATCGGTGTCGATGCCTATGTCGGTCAGCAGTGCGCGGTAGCTATCTCGGGTGTGATGAGTGCGGTTAACGCGAAGCCACATTGGGGCTTTTTCGTGATTAGCTTCAACAACCTGTTTCCATTGATCTGGATAGGCGTTTTGCAACAGCTTCAACAACCAACCTGGATGGCCATATTTGCCAGCGTCATGCGCGACAGCTGCGGCACCCAATGCTTCTTGGTTGCGTTGGTAGCTACGCAATACGGCATTAATAAGGCCGCGAAGCTGTGGCTTTTTAAGTACTTTGGTGGCATCGACCGTCTCGGCAACGGCGGCATGTGGCGGTATACGCATGAAGCTTATTTGATATAGGCCCACCAAGATCAAATGGTGGAACACACGTTGTTTTCCCTTCAACGGCTTGTCCATCAGACTTTGGGTGATGGATTCAAGGCGCGGAAGCCAGCGCAGTACGCCGTAGCAGATTTCTTGCAGCAGTGCGCCATCTCGCGGTGCCACTTTTTGCTGAGCAGGCGGCAGCGCCGCAGACAGTGATTGTCCTTGATCGACCACCTGATAGATAACCTGTGCAGCGACAGCTCTTACGTTCATTAAGGTACCTTTGTCAGGAAGTCACGCGCTGTGATAACAACATAGCGAGTGACGAAAAGTGTTACTAACCACTAAAAAAGGCCAGCAAGCTGGCCTCCGGCATTACAGGATGTTGCCAGGTTCAAACCAGTCGCGGCGTGAGTTGAGCATATCTGCTGCACTCATGGCTTTCTTGCCCGGAGGCTGGATTGACGTCAGACATAGCACACCGTTACCCGTGGCAACGCGAATGCCTTTTTTGTCTGCCGACAAGATGGTACCAGGGACACTGTTGCTTTGGCCTGTCTCGACGTCGGCATCCCATACTTTGATGTTGTGCTCGCCTTGATCGTTGACGGTCAGGGTGAAATAGCTCACAGGCCATGGATTGAAAGCGCGAATGCAGCGCTCAATTTCAACGGCACTCATGCTCCAGTCGATCTGTGCTTCTTCTTTGCTTAATTTTTTGGCGTAGTTTGCCTGCTCGTCATTCTGCTTTTCAGCGACAGCTTTGTCCGCTGCAATATCATCCAAGCAATCAACCAATGCATCCGGCCCAAGTTCCGCCAATCTTTCATAAAGCGTGGCACTGGTTTCTTTTGGATCAATGCTCAGGGTTGCGATTTTTAGCATATCGCCAGTATCTAAGCCTTCATCCATTTGCATGATGGTGACACCCGTTTCGGTATCGCCTGCCCAGATAGCGCGCTGAATAGGCGCAGCGCCACGCCAGCGTGGCAAGATAGAACCATGCACGTTGATGCAACCAAGGCGCAGCGTATCGAGTACCACTTTTGGTAGCAGAAGGCCGTACGCCACCACTACCATGATATCGGCATCAATCGCGGCTAACTCTTGCTGCGCGTCTTCCGCTTTTAGGCTGGCAGGCTGATAAACCGGGATATTGTGTTCTTGCGCCAGCACTTTAACAGGGCTTGCTGTGAGTTTTTTCCCACGCCCAGCTGGACGGTCTGGTTGGGTATAAACCGCGACCACCTCATGGTGCGAAGACAACAACGCCGCCAAGTGAAGGGCGGCGAAATCCGGCGTGCCGGCAAAGACAATACGTAGTGATTTGCTCAAGGAAACCTCAGTTGGCTTTTTCGTTAGCGCGTTTGATCTTTTCTAGCTTTTGTTTGATGCGCTGTTGTTTTAACGGCGACAGGTAATCAACAAACAACTTGCCTTCAAGGTGGTCCAATTCGTGTTGTACACAAATAGCCAGCAGATCGTCGGCATCGAATTGATAAGGGTTGCCATCACGGTCGAGCGCTTTCACGGTCACTTCAGATGCGCGTGCCACTAACGCACGTGCGCCAGGAACAGACAGACAGCCTTCTTCAATACCATCTTCACCGCGCTTTTCGATGATTTCCGGGTTGATCAGTACCATCGGCTCGTCACGCGAATCAGAGATATCAATCACGACAATGCGTTGGTGAACATCAACCTGCGTTGCCGCTAAGCCAATACCTTCTTCGTCGTACATGGTGTCTAGCATGTCATCGATGAATTTTTGAATTTCTGGTGTGACGCTTTCTACCGGTTTAGCCACCGTGCGTAGGCGATCGTCCGGGAAGGTTAAAACCTGCAATACACTCATAAACGTCTCTTAAAATTGTTGAACTGTGCCGTATCCGGCTTTGGTAATTGGGCTAATTCTAGACATTTTGCGATTCAAATGACAGCATCCAAATGAAAGTATGCTTTTGGAGACATAGGATGTTTAAAAAGCTCATCACGCTTTGTCTGGTTGGCATGGTGTCAGCAGCGACAATGGCGGCGGGTATTGAAGTATCAAAGGATGCGCCGAGTTCTTATACAGTGCGTAAAGGTGACACCTTGTGGGACATTTCCGGCTTGTACCTTACCAATCCATGGCAATGGCCAAAACTGTGGCAACAAAACCCTGAGATTAAGAATCCACATCTTATCTATCCTGGCGATGTGCTGAGGTTAACATGGCAAGATGGTAAACCTCGTTTGACTTACACAGCTGGCGTTAACCGGTCAGAGTCGGCCCCCATCAATAGTGCTTCGGCTTCTATCCTGCGCCAATATCTGACTTACGACACCTTAATTGACGAGCGAGAATATAACTTGGCGCCGAGAGTGCTCGGTAGTCAAGACGGCTGGAACTACATTTCCATGCGAACGCCATTCTTCGCCAATAAAGAACTCGACAGCGACGATTGGTTTATCTATCGAACGGTGACAAATTTTGAGCGCGAAAAAGGGGATGCGGTAGTTCGCATGATAAGCCTGAAGAAAGTGGGGGAAGCCAAAAAAGTTCGCTCAATTGATGATATGTCAGAGATGAAATTGGTCAGGCAAAATCAAGAAATTAAGCCTAACGACATTTTATTGCCTGCTTTAGGTGTCAAGACGGGGGAGATATTCCATCCTCAGCCAGCGCCTCAAGGCTTGGTGGGTACTATGGTCGGTCACCTTTATGGCAGCAACTATGTCGGTCATCGACAAATCGTGGTGGTTGACCTCGGTTCATTTGACGGAGTCGGTGCTGGTCATGCATTGTCAGTGATAGTTCCGGGGGCGGCGATGAAGGGAAGTACGGGTGACATGGAGTACGATTCGGGCATCAATACTGCACTCGCATCAGAGGCTAAATTATTGCCATCTAGTTCGGCAGGGAAATTGCTGGTGATCCGGAGCTATCCTTTCTTTAGCTTAGCGATGGTGGTGGATGCGGATAAACCTTTAAAGGTGGATATGCCTGTAATATCCGCTGAAGGGTAGGCGTGAATGCTTCACTAGAGTCTTGGCTACGGCTGGCTGCCGTGCCAAGGCTGGGCGGCAATGCTGTCAGTAAAATTATCTGCAAACACCCGCCAGAAAAACTTATTGAACTTGAAGATATTCATTTGGCTGCGTTGGGCTTTAAGCCCATGCAAATTCATGCATTTCGTCACCCAGACATGTCGGTCATTGATAAGTGCATGGCATGGTGTTCGTTGCCAGATAGGCACATCATCAGCCTTACCGATCAGCGTTATCCCTATCTCCTTAAGCAAATCTCCGGTGCACCGCCCCTCTTGTTCGTAGAGGGTAAGCCTGAAACCTTGTCGCTTCCCCAGATAGCGATTGTTGGTAGCCGAGATGCTAGCGCTGAAGGGCTAGCATTGGCGCATGAGTTCGCCCATGCATTGGCTCAGCATGATGTTGTGGTAACTAGTGGCTTGGCGCTGGGCATCGACGGTCGAGCACATCGTGGCGCTCTCGATGCGGGTGGGAATACCATTGCAGTATTAGGTTCTGGGCTTGAAAAGGTGTACCCTTCCCGCCATCGTGATCTTGCAAAAGACATTACGTCAAACGGTGCCTTAGTGTCAGAGTTGTGGCCTTGGTCGCCGCCAAAACCTGCATTTTTTCCGAGAAGAAATCGTATTATCAGTGGTCTTTCTACTGGTGTACTGGTTGTTGAGGCGGCACTGAAAAGTGGCTCGTTGATCACTGCACGCCTTGCTCTTGAGCAAGGTCGTGATGTGTTTGCATTACCTGGATCAATTCACAATCCACATGCTAAAGGCAGTAACGGACTGATCAAGCAGGGCGCGTTTTTAGTGGAATCTGTTGATGAGATTTTAGAGCAAGTTGGTGCGCTAGCGGGTTGTGCAATTAACCACCAGTTAGACGTGACTCAGGATCAAGTTTTGCAAGAAGAATTGCCATTTCCTGAACTGTTGGCTAACGTAGGAAATGAAGTAAGGTGTGTCGATGTGCTTGCAGAAATCTGCGATCAACCCGTTCACGAAATCATGATGAAGTTGTTAGAACTAGAGCTACTGGGGCTGGTATCCGCAGTGCCCGGTGGCTATGTCAGAGCGAGGAGGGGATAGCCATGATGGACATCTTAATGTACCTGTTTGAAACTTACATCCATAGTGATGTCGAGTTGCTGGTAGATCAGGACGAATTGGCTGATGAACTCTCCAGAGCAGGGTTTCATCAGGACGATATTTATAAAGCACTAAACTGGCTTGAAAAGTTAGCTCTGTTACAAGACGCTGACAAGACCCCTTATTTGACGGGGAGTGCGTTGACCTCGGTTCGTATCTTTACACCAAAAGAAATGGATCGATTGGACACTGAAAGTCGTGGGTTCTTAATGTTTTTGGAGCAAATCAGCGTACTGAGTCCAGATACTCGTGAGATGGTCATTGATCGTGTTATGGAGTTAGAAACGCAGGAATTTGTCCTAGATGATCTGAAATGGGTGATCTTGATGGTTTTGTTTAACGTGCCTGGCAATGAGCGCGCGTATGATCAAATGGAAGACCTGCTCTACAGTACAGCAGAAGACGAGTACCTTCACTAAGGCGACTCACCCCATAAGTAGTTGAGGCGAATCTGTTTTGGCTGGAAAAATTGACGAATCGCTTTTCAGTGCTCACGAACATGCACTGGAGCAAGAAGAACGCTGCCCACAATGTGGCAGCGTTCTTGTTATCAGACACAGTAAACGCGGGCCATTTAAAGCCTGCTCCGCTTATCCTGAGTGTAATTTTATTGAATCGCTGAATCACAACGACGGTCATGTGGTGAAAGCGCTTGGATTACCGTGCCCGGAATGTGGTAATGAGTTGGTGTTGCGTCAGGGGCGTTTTGGTATGTTTATCGGCTGCTCTGCTTATCCGACGTGTCAGCACATTGAGAAGCGCGACCAGGCACCTGAAGAAGATAATGGTATAAAGGTCGCTTGCCCTGAGTGCAATAGTGGCGCGCTGCATGAGAAAAAATCGCGCTTTGGGAAGGCTTTCTATGCGTGTGATGGCTATCCAAAATGTAAGTTCGCAGTCAATTTGAAACCAATAAAAGGCATGTGTGAGACGTGTGGGTATCCGTTGTTGCTTGAGAAGAAATTGGCGGCGGGGACGTTCAATGTATGTGCTAGTAAAAAATGCCAGCAGAAGCAGGGCTAGAGCGAAAGATCGACGAGCAATAAAAGAAAAGCTGCATGTTGCAGCTTTTCTTTTATGTATTCTAGATAAGCGAAGATGCCGCTTGTTTTACTGCGGGGAATTCATCGTCTGCTAATAGTGTCGCGATCTGTTCTAGCTTATCTGCCAATTCGGTTGGCGAATCGGCACAAACATTAATATGACCGATTTTGCGTCCCGGTCGTGGTGCTTTATCGTACCAATGCACATGCGCGAGACGGATAACATCTTCAGGCACTGTCACCTCACCAATGATGTTGATCATGGCTGTGGGACGAATGCGATTAGCACTGCCGAGCGGTAGGTTGCATACTGCGCGCAGATGATTCTCAAACTGGCAAACTTCTGCGCCCTGTTGCGTCCAATGGCCAGAGTTGTGTACGCGGGGGGCTATTTCGTTGACCATGAGGTTGCCGTTCACATCAAAGAATTCAATCGCTAACACGCCGACATAATTGAGAGCGTCCGCAACGGCTTTAAACATGGCTTCGGCTTGTGCCTGCAATGCTTTGTTTTCACACGCTGCGACGGAAACACTTAAAATACCATCGGTGTGGATGTTTTCTGTTAGCGGATACACTTCAATCTCACCGTTCGCGTTGCGAGCGCCAATCAATGACACTTCACGATCAAACGGTACGAACTCTTCAGCAATGACACACTGACGATCACCTTGATGAGATGCTTGCAAAAAAGCAGCGATATCCAGCCAAACAGATTCCGCATCATCAATGGATTTTAGACGCCATTGCCCTTTACCATCATAACCATCAAGCGCGCTTTTAATGATCATTGGTATACCAATGGTGTTCATAGCCGTATCAAAATCTTCACGGTTTAGGATGGTGTGATAACGTGCATTGTTGACGCTTGCTTTGTCGAGCAACGTTTTTTCCTTGCGGCGATCACCGCCAGTCAGAATCGCCTCTTCTCCGGGGTAGAACTTTCCGCTGGCCTGACAGATGTTAAGAATGTCAGGCGCGATATGCTCAAACTCGGCAGTGATAACATCAGCGTCTGCAATCCCGTTTTCTAATCCATGACCCAGCACTTCAAGTGTGACGGGGTGAACCAAATTGCCACTTCGTACATCATACGCACTAACTTTTAGATTTAGCGGGGCTCCCGCTAACGCCATCATTCGTGCCAGTTGCCCAGCACCTAGAACCAGCACATTCATGATTAATCTACCGACGGGTCAGGGTGAGCCAACACCGTTTCAGTTTGAGTTTTGCGGAAAGTATCGATTTTCGTCATTAGGGTGCTATCGCTGGTCGCGAGGATTTGCGCGGCTAGCAGACCCGCATTGGCTGCTCCTGCATCGCCAATTGCAAGGGTGCCGACCGCAACACCTTTTGGCATTTGTACGATAGAAAGCAGTGAATCCATGCCTTTCAATGCTTTTGACTGAACAGGTACACCCAAAACAGGAAGACTGGTGAATGCAGCTGTCATACCGGGAAGGTGCGCTGCGCCGCCAGCACCGGCAATGATCACTTTTATGCCACGAGAAGCAGCATTATTGGCATACTCTGCAAGTAGCTGGGGGGTTCGATGGGCTGAAACCACCTTGGTTTCATAGGCAACGCCGAAGTGATCCAGCATGTCTGCTGCGTTTTTCATGGTTGGCCAATCGGATTTCGAACCCATGATGATGCCGACTTTCATATCTTCTCCTGTGACTACCGTGTACTGCGAAGTGAAATTGCGCGCCATTATATCTGTAAAAAACCACAAGGAAAACGTTTGCGTCAGTGCGTTTCGCTGCAAGCACACTCGAATAGGATGGAATGTAAACTAACAAGTGTGTTTCGATATGTGACAAAAATGTTGAGAACGTCTCTGGAAATTCGTCATAGTATGTCGAATTTAGGAATGCCTGATTAGGAGAAAAACCTTGGCGAATGTTGAACAGTGTGTCGCTGCATTGGCTCGCGGTGAGGTGATAGCGTACCCAACAGAAGGGGTATTTGGCGTCGGTTGCGACCCTGATAGTGCGCAAGCCGTGGAAGCTTTGTTGTTGGTGAAAGAACGAGATAAAGCGAAGGGCTTAATTTTAATTGCAGCAAATTTGGCGCAGCTAGAAGGTTACATTGACCTTGATGGCCTGAGTGACAATGTCAAAGATGACGTGCTAGCGACTTGGCCAGGCCCTGTGACTTGGGTGATGCCTGCTGGCAAGAAAATCACGGGCTGGGTAACGGGTCAATTTGATACGGTTGCTGTTAGGGTATCTGATCACCCCGATGTTCAGGCTTTGTGCATGGCATATGGAAAACCGATCACTTCGACGAGCGCCAACTTAAGTGGTAAAGAGCCATGCAGAACTGCTGATGAAGTGATTGCTCAGCTTGGCGAGCGTGTGCCGTGCGTATTGAACGGAAAAATTGGCGGTCGTGATAAGCCAACCGAGATCCGAGATGCGCGTTCTGGTAAGGTGCTACGTCAAGGCTGAATAAGTTAGTAATAAAAAGGAATTAACGTGCCAAACCTCCCTCAGCAAGTAGATAAGGAAGCAGTAAAGCGCTTTTTACTGTCACTTCAGGATGCTATTTGTAATGCACTGGAGCAAGAAGACGGTGCTACCCAATTTCAAGAAGATTCATGGCAACGTGAGGCTGGAGGTGGTGGCAAGAGCCGCGTATTGCGCGATGGTGCTGTTTTTGAACAAGCAGGCGTGAACTTTTCGCATGTTTTTGGCGATAAGATGCCAGGTTCAGCAACCGCTCATCGTCCGGAGCTTGCGGGTCGAAGCTTTGAGGCGATGGGGGTTTCTCTGGTTGTTCATCCGAAGAACCCACATGTGCCAACTTCTCACGCTAACGTGCGTTTCTTTATTGCTGAAAAAGAGGGTGAAGACCCTGTATGGTGGTTTGGTGGGGGCTTTGATCTGACGCCTTTTTATCCTGTTGCAGAGGATTGCCTCCACTGGCATCAAACCGCGAAGGCGATTTGTGCGCCTTTTGGCAATGATGTCTATCAAGAACACAAAGAGTGGTGCGATCGATACTTCTTCTTGCCTCATCGCAACGAAACCCGTGGTGTGGGTGGTCTCTTTTTTGATGATTTGAACAACTGGGGCTTTGATGTCTCGTTTGATTACATTAAGGCTGTTGGCTTAGGCTTTCTCAACGCTTACCTGCCTATTGTTAAACGGCGCAAAGACACCGAATATGGAGAGCATCAGCGGCAGTTTCAGCTTTATCGTCGCGGTCGCTATGTTGAATTTAATTTGGTGTATGACCGTGGTACGTTATTCGGCTTACAAAGTGGCGGACGGACTGAGTCAATACTCATGTCGATGCCACCTCTCGTCAGATGGGAATATGGTTTTGAGCCCGAAGCAGGCTCCGCTGAAGCGAAACTTTATACTGACTATTTAACGCCAAGGGACTGGTAAGCACGCATGGATAAGTACGTTGTTGTTGGTAATCCGATATCACACAGTAAATCTCCTTTTATACACACCTTGTTTGCGCGCCAGACAAGTCAGCAGATGACGTATGAAACGTTTGAAGTGCCTCTTGGTGAATTCAATCCAGTGATTGCTGCTTTTTTTGCCTCAGGTGGTAAGGGGTGTAATGTTACCGTTCCCTTTAAAGAGGATGCTTTTGCTTTTGCAACAATGCTAACCGAGCGCGCAAAACTGGCTGGTGCGGTGAATACGCTGAAAAAGCTCGATGATGGCGGCATCCTTGGCGACAACACTGATGGTGAGGGGTTAGTACAAGATCTGTTGAGCCATCATGTGCAACTTGAAGGCGCCAACATTTTATTGTTGGGAGCAGGTGGTGCGGCGAGAGGGGTGATATTGCCTTTACTTAAGCATGAACCAGCGTCACTGGTTGTGGCCAATCGCACAGCGAGCAAAGCGTTGACCTTGTCCGAGCTATTTGCCGATCACGGTAATGTCTCAGCAAAAACATTCGATGATCTAGCAGGCGCTTCGTATGATGTTGTCATCAACTCTACGTCCGCGAGTCTGACTGGTGAACACCCTCACATTCCTTCCTCTGTTATTAAAAGCAATACCATCGTTTATGACATGGTGTATGGCTCGGGCTTAACCAGTAGCAATCAATGGGCTAAGGCGCAGGGGGCATCATGCGTCATAGATGGTTTAGGTATGTTGGTGGGACAGGCTGCGGAAAGTTTTACAGTATGGCGTGGCATTAGGCCGGGAACCGGTCAGGTGCTAAGAGAGCTTCGCCGAAATTTGACTGAATAACGATGAATCAAAGCATTCTTTTTTCTGATGGCCAGCGTGTGGATGCTGATAAGCAAGCAGTGCGTTTTGATGCCCAACAATATGGAGCGCTTATCCCTTGCTTCGTCGCCATCGCAGATCTACAAAAGCGTCATCAGGATACGTTAATGACTAAAAAAGCGATACTGACTGTGTTTAGTCAGCATCGCTTCGATTATGAAGACTTAGCAGAAGAGGCAATTGAAGCTGAAGATTTCAACGAGCGCGGAGAAATTTGGGTCAGCTAGCTTTCCTCTAAATACTCATTCTTCGTTGTCACATAGTTGTCCGACGACTTTTGTAAGAAAGCCAGCTCCGCCTCTTTAAGTGGTCGAGCCTGTTTTACTGGGCTGCCTACATAAAGATATCCTGACTCCAGGCGCTTTCCTGGTGGAACCAAACTACCTGCTCCAATCATCACATTATCTTCTACAACGACACCGTCTAATACAATAGCGCCCATGCCAACCAACACCTTGTTACCAATAGTGCATCCATGCAACATGACTTTATGACCAACGGTAACATCATCTCCAATAATTAGCGGGTAACCTTCAGGGTTGTCTTTGTTCTTATGCGTCACATGCAGCACCGACCCGTCTTGAATGTTGGTGCGAGCACCGAGACGGATATGGTTAACGTCGCCGCGTGCAGCAACTAAAGGCCAGATGCTTGCATCATCACCTAGGGTGATGTTGCCAACCAATACGGATGTTGGGTCGATATACACTCGAGCGCCAACCTGAGGGAAGATACCTTTGTAGCTGCGAAGTACTGAAGTCATCATCATTATTTCCTGACGGGATACATGAATCCAGACTATCTCTATGACAGGAAGAGTGCAATTCTCCAGCGATTTAATATGGTTTAAGAGACTTTAGAGCGAAATTCGAACTAACGAACTGTTTTCGACAAAAAACTGCGATAAAGCCCTTGCCAAGATCTCAAACCTCCCTATAATGCGACCTCACTGACACGGAGAGCGGCTTCCAAACTAGGAAACACTCACTAAATCAGTACGGCGAAACGGCTTCAAAATTGATTGAAAATAAACGCTTGACGTTAACGACTCAATCAGTAGAATGCCCGCCTGCTTCAACGGAAAAGCCCAGTGCTTATCGCGGTTGAAGGGAGTCAACAAGACGTTTTGAAGATTGCGAAAGCAACGTTGAAAAATCTCAAAATTTCTTCTTGACTTCATCGCCTGGCAGCGTAGAATTCGCAGCCCTGACGATGAGAAGACGCCTCCACGGAGTCGCTTCTACAGTCAACGTTCTTTAACAATTTGACCTATACAATCTGTGTGGGCACTCGTATTTGATAGGCATAAGATTTATCAATGAACTGAGTGACCCAATCGAATTGGAAATCAGCCTTGAGCTGTTTTGATTTCACTTTTTCAAAAGTGGAAACCAATAAGAAACACAGTCAATGCAGATTTGCCTTAGGGCAAAAAAGTAATTCAGTATTCATTGAGCGTCACTTTCGAGTGACAACAAAATTCTAATTGAAGAGTTTGATCATGGCTCAGATTGAACGCTGGCGGCAGGCCTAACACATGCAAGTCGAGCGGTAACATTTCAAAAGCTTGCTTTTGAAGATGACGAGCGGCGGACGGGTGAGTAATGGCTGGGAACCTGCCCTGACGTGGGGGATAACAGTTGGAAACGACTGCTAATACCGCATGATGTCTACGGACCAAAGAGGGGGATCTTCGGACCTCTCGCGTCGGGATGGGCCCAGTTGGGATTAGCTAGTTGGTGAGGTAATGGCTCACCAAGGCGACGATCCCTAGCTGGTTTGAGAGGATGATCAGCCACACTGGAACTGAGACACGGTCCAGACTCCTACGGGAGGCAGCAGTGGGGAATATTGCACAATGGGCGCAAGCCTGATGCAGCCATGCCGCGTGTGTGAAGAAGGCCTTCGGGTTGTAAAGCACTTTCAGCAGTGAGGAAGGTTAGTACGTTAATAGCGTATTAATTTGACGTTAGCTGCAGAAGAAGCACCGGCTAACTCCGTGCCAGCAGCCGCGGTAATACGGAGGGTGCGAGCGTTAATCGGAATTACTGGGCGTAAAGCGCATGCAGGCGGTTTGTTAAGCAAGATGTGAAAGCCCCGGGCTCAACCTGGGAACCGCATTTTGAACTGGCAGGCTAGAGTCTTGTAGAGGGGGGTAGAATTTCAGGTGTAGCGGTGAAATGCGTAGAGATCTGAAGGAATACCGGTGGCGAAGGCGGCCCCCTGGACAAAGACTGACGCTCAGATGCGAAAGCGTGGGGAGCAAACAGGATTAGATACCCTGGTAGTCCACGCTGTAAACGATGTCTACTTGGAGGTTGTGACCTAGAGTCGTGGCTTTCGGAGCTAACGCGTTAAGTAGACCGCCTGGGGAGTACGGTCGCAAGATTAAAACTCAAATGAATTGACGGGGGCCCGCACAAGCGGTGGAGCATGTGGTTTAATTCGATGCAACGCGAAGAACCTTACCTACTCTTGACATCCACAGAAGAGACCAGAGATGGACTTGTGCCTTCGGGAACTGTGAGACAGGTGCTGCATGGCTGTCGTCAGCTCGTGTTGTGAAATGTTGGGTTAAGTCCCGCAACGAGCGCAACCCTTATCCTTGTTTGCCAGCACGTCATGGTGGGAACTCCAGGGAGACTGCCGGTGATAAACCGGAGGAAGGTGGGGACGACGTCAAGTCATCATGGCCCTTACGAGTAGGGCTACACACGTGCTACAATGGCGTATACAGAGGGCAGCGAGGCCGCGAGGTGGAGCGAATCCCAGAAAGTACGTCGTAGTCCGGATCGGAGTCTGCAACTCGACTCCGTGAAGTCGGAATCGCTAGTAATCGTGGATCAGAATGCCACGGTGAATACGTTCCCGGGCCTTGTACACACCGCCCGTCACACCATGGGAGTGGGCTGCACCAGAAGTAGATAGCTTAACCTTCGGGAGGGCGTTTACCACGGTGTGGTTCATGACTGGGGTGAAGTCGTAACAAGGTAGCCCTAGGGGAACCTGGGGCTGGATCACCTCCTTAACGATACTATTGATGCAAGTGCTCACACAAATTGTATAGGTTAAAGAAAAAAGAACACGATGTGTCCCATTCGTCTAGAGGCCTAGGACACCGCCCTTTCACGGCGGTAACAGGGGTTCGACTCCCCTATGGGACGCCACTTATTAAACACATTTTCTGAGTGTGATTAGAAAGTGGTGATTCGAAAGAACATCATAGCTCTTTAAAAATCTGGAAAGCTGACTAGTAGATTTACTTCTTCTTTGAAAAAAGAGGAATTAAATTGAAATCTGTTTCTTATCTCTCTACCCGAGAGGTAACGAAACAAAAGTTCTCAAAACGTTAATTCTTCGGAATTAACACCAAACACATTCAAGTGTTCTTGGTGTCATTCTTCTCTTAGAGAGGGATGAACATATTTGAGTCCGGCGAAAAACCGTTCATTGAAAGATGAACTTGTTCTTTAACGAGAACACCTTGGTTGTTTGCCATACATAAAGACCTCTTGGGGTTGTATGGTTAAGTGACTAAGCGTACACGGTGGATGCCTTGGCAGTCAGAGGCGATGAAGGACGTAGTAACTTGCGATAAGCGTAGATAAGGCAGTAACAGCCACTTGAGTCTACGATTTCCGAATGGGGAAACCCACGTGCATAAGCACGTATCATGCAGTGAATACATAGCTGTATGAGGCGAACTCGGGGAACTGAAACATCTAAGTACCCGAAGGAAAAGAAATCAATTGAGATTCCGGCAGTAGCGGCGAGCGACCCCGGATTAGCCCTTAAGCGGTTTAAGTGTTAGTGGAATACCCTGGAAAGGGTAGCGATACAGGGTGATAGCCCCGTACACGACAATGCTTTTATCGTGAAAACGAGTAGGACGGGACACGTGGTATCCTGTCTGAACATGGGGGGACCATCCTCCAAGGCTAAATACTCCTGACTGACCGATAGTGAACCAGTACCGTGAGGGAAAGGCGAAAAGAACCCCTGTGAGGGGAGTGAAATAGAACCTGAAACCGTGTACGTACAAGCAGTGGGAGCCTCTTCGTGGGGTGACTGCGTACCTTTTGTATAATGGGTCAGCGACTTACTTTTAGTAGCAAGGTTAACCGAATAGGGGAGCCGTAGGGAAACCGAGTCTTAACTGGGCGAATGAGTTGCTAGGAGTAGACCCGAAACCGAGTGATCTAGCCATGGGCAGGTTGAAGATTGAGTAACATCAATTGGAGGACCGAACCGACTAATGTTGAAAAATTAGCGGATGACTTGTGGCTAGGGGTGAAAGGCCAATCAAACTCGGAGATAGCTGGTTCTCCCCGAAAGCTATTTAGGTAGCGCCTCGGACGAATACTACTGGGGGTAGAGCACTGTTAAGGCTAGGGGGTCATCCCGACTTACCAACCCTTTGCAAACTCCGAATACCAGTAAGTACTATCCGGGAGACACACGGCGGGTGCTAACGTCCGTCGTGGAGAGGGAAACAACCCAGACCGCCAGCTAAGGTCCCAAAGTTATCGCTAAGTGGGAAACGATGTGGGAAGGCTCAGACAGCCAGGATGTTGGCTTAGAAGCAGCCATCATTTAAAGAAAGCGTAATAGCTCACTGGTCGAGTCGGCCTGCGCGGAAGATGTAACGGGGCTAAGCGATACACCGAAGCTGCGGCATCAACTCTTCGGAGTTGTTGGGTAGGGGAGCGTTCTGTAAGCCGTTGAAGGTGAACTGTAAGGTTTGCTGGAGGTATCAGAAGTGCGAATGCTGACATGAGTAACGATAAAGGGGGTGAAAAACCTCCTCGCCGGAAGACCAAGGGTTCCTGTCCAACGTTAATCGGGGCAGGGTAAGTCGACCCCTAAGGCGAGGCCGAAAGGCGTAGTCGATGGGAAACGGGTTAATATTCCCGTACTGCTTATAACTGCGATGGGGGGACGGAGAAGGCTAGGTGAGCTTGGCGACGGTTGTCCAAGTTCAAGTGCGTAGGTGGGTGTCTTAGGTAAATCCGGGACGCTGTTAACACTGAGACACGATGTCGAGTCACTACGGTGATGAAGTCATTGATGCCATGCTTCCGGGAAAAGCCTCTAAGCTTCAGGTTATAAGCAATCGTACCCCAAACCGACACAGGTGGTCGGGTAGAGAATACCAAGGCGCTTGAGAGAACTCGGGTGAAGGAACTAGGCAAAATGGTACCGTAACTTCGGGAGAAGGTACGCTGCCTCCGGTGAAGTCCCTTGCGGATGGAGCTAGAGGCAGTCGCAGATACCAGGTGGCTGCAACTGTTTATTAAAAACATAGCACTGTGCAAAATCGAAAGATGACGTATACGGTGTGACGCCTGCCCGGTGCCGGAAGGTTAATTGATGGGGTTATCTTCGGAGAAGCTCTTGATCGAAGCCCCGGTAAACGGCGGCCGTAACTATAACGGTCCTAAGGTAGCGAAATTCCTTGTCGGGTAAGTTCCGACCTGCACGAATGGCGTAATGATGGCCACGCTGTCTCCACCCGAGACTCAGTGAAATTGAAATCGCAGTGAAGATGCTGTGTACCCGCGGCTAGACGGAAAGACCCCGTGAACCTTTACTACAGCTTGGCACTGAACATTGACCCTACATGTGTAGGATAGGTGGGAGCCTTAGAAGCACGTACGCCAGTATGTGTGGAGGCAATCTTGAAATACCACCCTTGTATGCTTGATGTTCTAACGTTGGCCCCTAATCGGGGTTGCGGACAGTGCCTGGTGGGTAGTTTGACTGGGGCGGTCTCCTCCCAAAGAGTAACGGAGGAGCACGAAGGTGGGCTAATCACGGTCGGACATCGTGAGGTTAGTGCAATGGCATAAGCCCGCTTGACTGCGAGAATGACAATTCGAGCAGGTACGAAAGTAGGTCATAGTGATCCGGTGGTTCTGAATGGAAGGGCCATCGCTCAACGGATAAAAGGTACTCCGGGGATAACAGGCTGATACCGCCCAAGAGTTCATATCGACGGCGGTGTTTGGCACCTCGATGTCGGCTCATCACATCCTGGGGCTGAAGTCGGTCCCAAGGGTATGGCTGTTCGCCATTTAAAGTGGTACGCGAGCTGGGTTTAGAACGTCGTGAGACAGTTCGGTCCCTATCTGCCGTGGGCGTTGGATGATTGAGAGGGGCTGCTCCTAGTACGAGAGGACCGGAGTGGACGAACCTCTGGTGTTCGGGTTGTCACGCCAGTGGCATTGCCCGGTAGCTAAGTTCGGAATTGATAAGCGCTGAAAGCATCTAAGCGCGAAGCAAGCCTCGAGATGAGTCATCCCTGACACTATAAGTGTCCTAAAGGGTTGTTGGAGACTACGACGTAGATAGGTCAGGTGTGTAAGCGCTGCGAGGCGTTGAGCTAACTGATACTAATTGCCCGTGAGGCTTAACCATACAACACCCAAGGGGTTTTAGCGGACTCAGATAAGAACATTGAATGTGTATTGAGAGATAGGCTAGTCAGATTTTCTTCAGATTTTTGTTTTTCGCGCAAGCGAGGGACACAACAAAATTTGCTTGGCGACCATAGCATTATGGACCCACCTGATCCCATGCCGAACTCAGTAGTGAAACGTAATAGCGCCGATGGTAGTGTGGGGTCTCCCCATGTGAGAGTAGGACATCGCCAGGCTTCAAATTCGTTTTCATCTTTTTAAGATAAAGATGAAGGCAAAAAGTTTAGATTCGCGCGTTGAACGGCGTGTATCGGATAGACACCAAAGTGTTTATCACCGTGTGGAGCGGTAGTTCAGTTGGTTAGAATACCGGCCTGTCACGCCGGGGGTCGCGGGTTCGAGTCCCGTCCGCTCCGCCACTTATTAAAGAAACCTCAGCAGAAATGTTGAGGTTTTTTGCTATCTGCGCCCCAGAAAAGTGCTTCGCACTTTAGGTCGCGTCCGGGAGGTTGCCCCACTTGCCGTGCGCGTTGAGTCCGGTCACTTCACCATTTATTTAAAAGCCTCACTAGCAATAGTGAGGCTTTTATTGTTTAGATGTTATCGAATGATCTCACAAAAATCGAAGCCAATATCGTAACCCGAATGAAGAGAGCTAACGTGAGATCGCTTTGCTTTCAGCAACATCCCAAAGCGCCTTTACCAATGGATTGTCGAGTTGCGAGCGTAAGCAGCACACACCAAGCTCAAAAGGCTTGATGGGCGCTAATCTAAGGCGATTGATCTTCTCTCGCACAGGGCTATTATTGATCACCACATCGGGTGCAATACCCACGCCACAGCCCAATGCAACCATACTGACTATGGCTTCATGGCCAGAAACCTGAGCATAAATATTTGGCTTAATCTTCATCGTTTTGAACCAAGTGTTGGCGCGCTCTCTTGCTGTGCCCGCTTCGGGAACGATAAATGGGATGGATGACCAGTCTGGTGTATCGCTCTGAAGTGAATCGGCAAAGCTGCTGATCCCTGCCGGCGCGATAACGGACAAAGGTATTTCACTGATCGCTTCAAATGCAATTTTATTGGGTAGCTGTTCGGGTTTTGCCGATATCGCAATGTCAGCATCGCTTGAAAGGATCTTATCTATTGCTTGTGCAGGGTCTCCTGTTGAGACTTTCAGTTCAATTAAAGGATGACGAAGTCTGAATTCTGAAAGCAGCTCAGGCAAATGGCTGTAGCTGGCTGTCACAGAACAAAATAGCCGTATTTCACCTTGAAGCTCGTTATCTGAGCCATTGAATAGACTTTGGTATTGTTGCCATTCAGTGAGAATTTTGAGTGCAATCGGAAGAAGTTTTTTGCCCGCCAATGTCAGCTCGACACTTCGGTTGTCACGCAGAAATAGCTGTTGATTCGCTTCTTGCTCTAGCTTTTGAATCTGACGGCTCAGCGCCGACGGGCTGATATGCATTGCCGCCGCTGTTTTGGAGAAGTTCTTGCTATCACAAAGGTGAATAAAAAACTGGAGATGCCTGACGTCCATGATTGCTCTCTTATGTTGCAAAAAATGCAATTACATGTTGTGAATATATCACTTTGAGCAATCTGATGCCTGTTCTATTATGAACCCAATTCGATGAAGCAGAGAGTCTCACTTCATCGCTCAAGGACAGATTTTTCTTACGGAGTATTCGACATGTCTAACTATTTCAATACCTTAAACTTACGCGAGCAATTGGCTCAGTTGGGTGTTTGCCGCTTTATGGACAAGGCGGAATTTGCTAACGAAGCTGATTACCTTAAAGGTAAAAAAGTGGTTATTGTTGGCTGTGGCGCACAAGGCCTTAACCAAGGTTTGAACATGCGCGACTCTGGTTTAGACGTGTCTTATGCACTTCGCCAAGCAGCGATTGATGAACAGCGTCAATCTTACAAAAATGCAAAAGAAAACGGCTTCAACGTTGATACTTACGAAAATCTCATCCCACAAGCGGATTTGGTTGTGAACCTGACGCCTGATAAGCAGCACACTAGCGTTGTAAGCGCGGTGATGCCTTTGATGAAACAAGGCGCTGCACTGGGCTATTCTCATGGCTTCAATATCGTTGAAGAAGGCATGGAAATCCGTAAAGACATCACTGTTGTTATGGTTGCACCAAAGTGTCCTGGTACTGAAGTGCGCGAAGAATATAAGCGTGGATTCGGCGTACCAACACTGATGGCCGTTCACCCAGAAAACGATCCACAAGGTGAAGGTCACGAGATTGCAAAAGCTTGGGCTGCTGCGACTGGTGGTCACCGCGCTGGTGTTCTTGAGTCATCTTTTGTTGCAGAAGTGAAATCCGACCTAATGGGTGAGCAAACCATCCTATGTGGCATGCTACAAGCTGGTTCTATCGTATGTTACGAGAAGATGATTGCTGACGGCATCGAGCCTGGTTATGCTGGTAAGTTACTTCAGTTCGGTTGGGAGACGATCACCGAAGCGCTTAAGTTTGGTGGTATCACGCACATGATGGATCGCCTCTCTAACCCTGCGAAAATTAAAGCGTTTGAATTGTCAGAAGATCTGAAAGATCTGATGCGTCCTCTTTACAACAAACACATGGATGACATCATTTCTGGCCACTTCTCATCAACCATGATGGCTGACTGGGCAAACGATGATGCAGAGCTGCTAGGATGGCGCGCAGAGACTGCTGAAACAGCATTTGAAAACTACCCTGAGTCTGACGTTAAGATTGCTGAGCAAGAATACTTCGACAACGGCATCTTGATGGTTGCAATGGTTCGCGCGGGTGTTGAGCTGGCGTTTGAAGCAATGACTGCATCAGGCATCATTGAAGAGTCTGCATACTACGAGTCACTGCACGAGCTTCCATTGATTGCAAACACCGTTGCACGTAAGCGTCTGTACGAAATGAACGTGGTAATCTCTGATACAGCTGAATACGGTAACTACCTGTTCGCAAACGTCGCAACACCACTGCTTCGTGAGAAGTTCATGCCTGGTGTTGGTACTGACGTTATCGGTAAAGGTCTTGGTGATGTAGGCAACGACGCTGACAACGCAACCTTAATTGCTGTTAACGACGCGCTACGCAACCACCCTGTAGAGTGGATTGGTCAAGAGCTACGTGGCTACATGACTGACATGAAGCGCATTGCGGTTGGTGACTAATCATTTCGCACTGACGAATTGAATACGAAAAACCCGGCGAAAGCCGGGTTTTTTAATTCTGGTTTTGCTTGAAAAACGACTCATTGAACCGCAATGATTAAGCGTCAGATTTCTCGTTTAACTTCTGCTCGAACTCCGCCAACTTCTGCTCCATTTCACTTAGCTTTTGGCGAGTGCGAAGGAGGACTTGGGTTTGCACATCAAACTCTTCTCGACTCACTACATCTAGTTTAGCGAGTTGCCCTTGAATCACTTCACGTACTTTTTGTTCAACGTCATTGCCCAGATCCTTTACTGGCTTTGGCATTGACTCATGGATTTGCTTGGCGATTTGCTCCAGCTTTTTGGGATCGAACATGCGTTACTCCTTATTTGATGCCGTTATTCTAAGCAACACGACTGCTTTTGTCGAAACTGTCTTTTGTACATTTGTCGGATGGCGATGCTTTTCTATACGTGAAAATACAAAAAGGGTCTCATTCAGAGACCCTATATTTTGATGCGAAGATTCACATCGGCATCAGTACATTAATGTTTGCTGGCTTATGCCTTCAAGTCTTCTTCAAACTCAGGTAGCGGCTCATGGCGGCTAGCAAGGTAAGAATAGATGACAGGTAGCACGAACAAGGTAAACAGCGTACCAATCGCCAGACCTGCGACGATAACAATACCGATACTGAAGCGTTGAGCTGCACCAGCACCTGTTGCGTACATCAGTGGAATAAGACCCGCGATCATCGCTGCGGTTGTCATCAAGATCGGTCGTAGGCGGACTTTCGCCGCTTCCATTACCGCGTCCATCTTGCTCAGACCATTGTGGAGCTGTTCTTCTTTGGCGACTTCACAGATCAAAATACCGTGCTTAGTAATTAGACCAATCAAAGTAATCAAACCAACCTGCGAGTAGATGTTCATGGTCGCCGCGCCAGATGCCAACGCAATCAATGCGCCACAAATAGCCAACGGAACAGACACCAAGATCACCAGCGGGTCACGTAATGACTCAAACT
The DNA here is from genome assembly GCF_045679545.1 of Enterovibrio litoreus. Taxonomy (NCBI): domain Bacteria; kingdom Pseudomonadati; phylum Pseudomonadota; class Gammaproteobacteria; order Vibrionales; family Vibrionaceae; genus Enterovibrio; species Enterovibrio litoreus. The sequence continues at coordinate 3,450,931 of NZ_CP166194.1, read as the reverse complement.
GAATCGCCAGAACCAAGAAGATAACGGCCAAAGCCAGCATGAAGGTACCGACAAGTGCGCTACCTTCCGTCACGAACTGACGAGACTCACCTAAGTAATCATGCTGATAGCCAGCAGGCAGTTTTTCTGCCGCGACGTTTTCAAACCAGTTGATCACATCACCCATTGGCATGCCAGCCGCCGCAACGCTGATCGTGGCAGAGTTAAGCTGGTTGAAGTGAGGCAGTGCACGTGGCTCTGCAATCACATCGATAGTAATGAGCGATCCCAAAGGCACGGCATCACCGTTTGCTGAACGGACGTAGTAACCTTCGACCGACTCTGGGTTTTGGCGGAACTTACGTGCAACCTGCGGAATCACCTCGTATGAACGACCATCAAGGTCGATACGGTTAACATAACCGTCCGCCATCATGGTGCCCAAAGTAATACCGATGTCCTGCATGGTTACGCCATAAGCACCAGCCTTGTCTTTGTCGATGTTGATTTTCATCGTCGCAGAATCGAAGTTCAAATCCATGTCTGAGTAAACAAACTGAGGGTTGCTCTTCACTTCAGCCAAGATATCAGACGCAACTTGGAACAAGCTTTCGAAGTTGTTCGGCGTGGTAATAACAAATTGAATAGGCAAGCCTGAAGAGGCACCTGGTAGTTCAGGCATCTGGAAGGCAGTGACAGCCATTCCAGGAATGTCCTTCACTTCTATACCCATACGCTGCACGACATCAGCCTGACTGGCTTCACGCTCACTCCATGGAACGAGTGAGGCAATACCAAACGCCTGATTTGATTTAGGCACACCAGAGAACACTTGAGAGAACGCCACTTCAGGTTGTTCAGCCAGTTTCTGGTTCACTTCTGCCATGGTGTTTTGAATGTAATCAAGGTTGGCCGTAGACGGCGCTGTACCCATCATTACCAATACACCTTTGTCTTCAGCTGGTGCCAGTTCGCTTGGTATCAATTTGAACAGCATTGGTAAGCTTGCGAATACAATCACAGCGAAAGTAATGATCACTGGACGCATGCCCATCACGCCTTTCAGCATTGTGGCGTAGCGTTCAGTCATCGCATCAAGGAAATGATGGACCTTCGCTTCGAATTTGCTTGGTTGCTCATTGGCCTTGAGCATCTTCGAACACATCATCGGAGATAACGTTAATGCGATGATACCAGAGACAAATACCGCACCAGCAAGCGTCAACGCGAACTCTTTGAATAGCGAACCGGTGATACCACCCATTAGAGCGATAGGGGCATATACTGCCGCCAGAGTCAGTGTCATCGAAATAACAGGCACCGCAATTTCTCGCGTACCAATGATCGCTGCGCGGAAAGGCGGTTCACCGAGCTTGATATGCCGGTCAACGTTCTCCAAAACGACGATCGCATCATCGACCACCAGACCGATGGCCAATACCATCGCCAGTAGCGTCATCAAGTTTAACGAGAAACCGAATAGCTCCATCATCATGGCCACACCAATCAAAGAAAGTGGGATGGTGATGATAGGGATCAATACCGCTCGGAATGAACCCAAGAACAAGGTAATCACCACCAATACAATCAATGCTGCTTCGATGATGGTTTTTACAACTTCATAAATCGATTCGTTAATGGCAACGGTCGAATCATAAAGGATGTTCATCTTGATGTTGCTTGGCATGTTGCGCTTAAGATCAGGAAGCTTCTTGAGAACATCAGCGGCAATGTTGATTGGGTTGGCTGTTGGGGCCGCGTTGATTGCTGCAACAACCGCCTCAGAGCCATTTGCTGTTGCGCGGTAGACATCGTGACTCTTCTCTAATGAGACGTCAGCAATATCACCAAGGCGAAGCACTTGACCATTCTGAGTAGCGACAACAAGACGTTTAAGTTCTTCCGTATCCGAAACCTGCGTATCTGCCGAGCCGTTGTATACCATATAGGTACCAATTGACTGACCCGTCGCAGATTGGAAGTTGTTGGCGTTTAGCACGCCCATCACATCGGTTGCGGTAAGGTTGAAAGCCGCCATCTTCGCAGGGTCTAGCCAAACGCGTAGGGCGTATTTCAGACCACCGTATAGGTCAATACTTGCAACACCGCTGACTGTAAATAGCTGTGGTTTAGTCACACGCTCTAGATAGTCAGTAATTTGGCTTGAGTCGAGCTCTTCAGACGTAAAGCCGATATACATCACCGCTGTCGTCGAGCCCGTCGACATCGATACCGATGGGTCCTCTGATTCGCCAGGTAGCTGCGCACGAACCGAATTCACCTTCGCCAATATATCGGCAAGGGCGGCATTCGGGTCGGTGTTGAGCTTCATGTACGCCGTAATTGTCGACGAGCCCAAGACAGACTCAGACGTCATGAAGTCGATGTTGTCGGCTTGCGCGACCGCTTGCTCAAGCGGCGTGGTAATAAAGCCCTGAATGAGATCAGCACTCGCACCGTAGTAACTGGTGGAAATGGTGACCACAGTATTGGTCATGTCCGGATATTCACGCACCTGCATCTTGAACATCGATTGCAGGCCCAGCAAAGCGATCAGAAAACTGATCGATATCGCTAGCACCGGACGCTTTATGAAAATATCAGTGAATTTCATGGCGGCCTCTTACAGTTGTGGCAGCTCAGCCGGTGGGTTTAGGGCATCGCTTTCTACAACATTCACCTTAGCGCCGTTACTCAAGCGAACTTGACCAGACGTCACCACTTTGTCTCCAGCTTTCAAGCCATCAAGCACTTGTGCAATGTGACCTTTACGCTCACCAACTTTTACCACTTGCTGATACGCGCGCATTTCACCGTCTTCTTCACGAAGTACATACACATTCTCACCGTAAAGCGTGAAATTGATGGCGGTTTGCGCCACAACGATTTGATTCTCGAAGGTTGGCAAGATGATGTTGGCACGAGCAAACATACCTGAGCGCAGCTGACCGTGGTTGTTTGGAATGTCAGCCTGTACTTGGATCAAGCCGCTTTGGTAGTTAACCGCAGGTTCAATCGCGCTGATTTTCCCGGTGAACGGGGTGTCAGGATACGCATCGACAGAAATGTCGATCTGTTGACCCAGCTTGATTTTCGCAATGTCTGTCTGAGGAACAGTAAAGCGAAGGCGCATGATAGAGGTGTCTTCTAGGCGCACAATTTCATTGCCAGGTTGCAAGTATTGTCCAAGGAATACGTTACGCAGGCCGACAATGCCATCGAATGGCGCATCGATAGTGCGACGGTCGATAGAAGCGTTGAGGCTTTCTACATCCGCTTGAAGTGAACGGAAATTCGCTTCTGCTTCGTCCAACGCTTCTTTGGAAATTGACCCTTTACGGAACAATCCTTGGTAGCGTTTGTATTTAGCTTCAGCTGCAGGCAAACGAGCTTGGGTACTCTTAAGGTTTGCTACTTCCACTTTAGAATCGAGCGCCAGCAGAACATCACCCGTTTTCACGGTTTGACCGGATTCGAAATTGATAGTTTCGATAACACCGCTCACTTCGCTGGTCAGCGTGACACCTTGATTCGGCTCGATAAAGCCGATTGCTTGGATGGTTGGTACCCAATCCGTCGATACCATTTCAGCAACAGTCACTGGGAACTCTGCTTCTGGCATGTTCTTAAAGGCTTCGTATTTAGCTAGGTTGTCACTGAGTTTATAGAGGACTGGCGCGGCCATAGCCGCCACAATGGCTAGCATAATTAACCATTTCTTCATGTAGATTGCTCCGATTCTTTATGAAGGCAAATTGCGTCCCAGCAAGCGTTGATCACGCTATCGAGTGCTGATTCGTCAAGGGATATAATCCCTTTCACCTGTTTCCGTGCCAAACAAATTGCCGGTTCAAGACCTATGCCGGACAGCACGTCGGTGGAAAGGGGTTTAAACGTTCCATCTGCGATCCCAAGTTGGAAAAACTGATGAACAGCAGAAAAAGCCTCTCTTTCTGTTGCTCTCTGCTCGCCATTATTTTGGTAAGGCAGACTGTCAAACTGTTCTCGGTTAATCGCGTTGTCATCACGGCTGATCGTTAATCGCCAAGCGTTTAACCACAGCGTGACAAATTGTTGTTTCAAAGACATGTTATGACTGAAGCCTCCGAGCATCTTGGCCGCGCATTGGCGAACAACATGGCTCCTTAGCTGGCTTAACAAATCTTCTTTGTCCGAAAAATAACGGTAAATTGTTCCCGCGGCGACACCCGCTTCTTTTGCCACCATCTGCATAGAGAGGCGGTCGAAACCGTGTTTTGCGAGTAAATGTTCCGTTGCTTCTAGGATCTGTGTTTTCTTATCAGACATAACACAGCGCTCTCAATGAATGAACGTTCATTCATTGTATGTTTTTTGATGCGTGGTGCAAGATAAAGTCGGCATTGAATTTATTGAATTTTTTATTCAAAACGATATCGACGAGTGTTTCTGGGATACCTAAACAAATTTTCACTGAACAAGCATCTTGAGATTGCTGGGTATACAATACACGTGCTAACTATTGCCTAAATCATCGAGGACACCATGAAACTGAACCCAGCCCAAAATGACGCCGTCCACCACGTGTCCGGACCGTGCTTGGTATTGGCAGGCGCTGGCTCAGGGAAGACACGCGTTATCACCAACAAAATTGCGTACCTCGTACAACAGTGCGACTACAAAGCACGCCATATCGCAGCGGTGACGTTTACCAACAAAGCGGCGCGTGAGATGAAAGAACGTGTTGGTCAAACACTTGGTAAGCAAGAATCGCGTGGCTTAACCGTCTCTACGTTTCACACTCTCGGACTCAACATCATTCGCCGTGAATATAAAAGCTTGGGGTTGAAAGCTGGTTTCTCTTTGTTTGACGACCAAGATCAAATGGCACTGTTAAAAGAGCTGACGGAAGATGAGCTAGAGGGCGATAAAGATTTACTCAAGCAATTGCTGCATACCATCTCCAATTGGAAAAACGACATGCTCACGCCGCAGCAGGCTGAATCCGTTGCGATGGGAGAGCGTGATCAATTGTTCGCGCACTGCTACACCATGTATCAAAAGCAGATGAAGGCTTACAACGCATTGGATTTTGATGATCTGATCTTGATGCCAGTGATCTTGCTGAAAACCAACCAAGAGGTGAGAGAGCGCTGGCAGAGTAAGATTCGTTATTTGCTGGTGGATGAATATCAAGATACCAACACCAGCCAATATCAATTGGTGAAAATGCTGGTGGGGGAGCGTGCGCGTTTTACTGTGGTTGGGGATGATGACCAATCCATTTATAGCTGGCGCGGTGCGCAGCCTAAAAACCTGTTGATGTTGAGTCAGGATTTCCCAAGTCTCAAAGTGATCAAACTTGAGCAGAACTACCGTTCAACCAGCCGTATTTTGCGCTCGGCAAATATCTTGATTGCCAATAACCCGCATGTGTTTGAGAAAACGTTGTTCTCGACATTGCCAGATGGCGAAATGCTAAAAGTGCTCAAAGCCAACAATGAAGATCATGAAGCAGAGCGAGTGGTGGGGGAAATCATTGCGCATCGATACATGAACCGCACTGATTACAAAGACTATGCGATTTTGTATCGCGGCAACCATCAGTCCCGCCTATTTGAAAAAGCGCTGATGCAAAACCGGATCCCCTACAAAATCTCTGGCGGAACCTCTTTCTTTGCACGCGCTGAAATCAAAGACATCATGGCGTATTTGCGCCTGCTGACCAATCAAGATGATGACAACGCCTTCCTAAGGATAGTGAATACACCGCGTCGTGAAATAGGCCCTGTTACGTTAGAAAAGCTGGGAACTTACGCCAACATGCGCGGAAAAAGTTTATTTGCCGCCAGCTTTGAAATTGGTCTGCAGCAGCACCTCAATGGGCGGGGTTTAGAGTCTCTGGAGCGATTTACGCGCTGGATTGTCGAACTGTCTGATCAGTTTGAGCGCGGCGATGCCGTGGATGCCGTGCGTTCGCTCGTGCGTGATTCACACTACGAAGATTGGCTGTATGAAAGCTCGTCTAGCCCGAAAGCTGCAGAGATGGCGATGAAGAATGTCTCCGACTTGTACAGTTGGATTGTGGCTGATCTCGAAGGTGATAACTACGACAATGAGCCAAAAACACTGCGAGAAGTGGTTCAGCGTTTGACATTACGAGACATGATGGAACGTGGCGAAGACAACGACGATGCTGACCAAGTGCAGCTTATGACGTTACACGCCTCGAAAGGTCTAGAGTTTCCGTACGTCTTCTTAATAGGCATGGAAGAGGGCTTATTGCCGCACCAATCGAGTATTGATGAAGACAACGTCGAGGAAGAGCGTCGGCTCGCGTACGTGGGTATCACTCGAGCGCAGAAAGAAATGACGTTCACGCTTTGTAAAGAGCGTCGACAATATGGTGAACTGATAAAACCGCTGCCGAGTCGCTTCTTGGAAGAATTGCCCTACGATGACGTGGAGTGGGAAGAAAAGAAAAAGCCCCAGACTCAGGAGGAGCGAATGGCGAAAGGAACTGCAGCCATCGCAAACCTTCGTGCGATGTTGAACAAAGATTGAAGCGACACCGCGTTACAAAACACAAAGGCGACCATCAGGTCGCCTTTGTCGTCGATTAAATCGTATTACAGCGCCAGCATGTGGTCGATAGCAGCAACGATCTCTTCGTCTGAACAATCCATACACGTACCACGAGCAGGCATGCCGTTAAAGCCGTTGATGGCGTGGTTATTCAGAACATCACGACCTTGCGCTAAGCGAGGCTCCCAAGCTGCAGCATCACCAGCTAATGGCGCGCCAGCAGCACCGGTCGCATGGCAAGCCATACAGTAAGTGTTATAAACGGCATCGCCAGTGCGAGGGCCGGTAGGTGCGGCTGCTGTATCAACAGGTGCTTCACCTTCTAAATAGACAGAGCCTACCGGTGCGATTCGCTCGGCAATGGCTTCTTCAGACATGTCAGCGGCATTCGCTGCGCCCATCAATGACAGCGCGGTGATAGCTGACACTGCTAAACGACGTAAAAAAATTCCCTTTGCGCTCACGGTTTCACTCCCAATATGTTTTTGGCTCCGAATATTTCGGGCGTTTTTTATGCTGTTAGTTATTTTTATCACAACTTTAGGGTATTGATCGTCTAACTGGGTCGATCTTTTAAGCATTTGTGATAAAACTGACGACGAAGCTATGCCGCGATGAGGTTAACTCCGTGTAAACACTAAGTGATTATAGCGCTTTAGATTGTTGCGTTAAACCGTTATGATTACGCCTGTTAGCGCGGTTTTTATTCCGATCGAACAAAAACAGAGCGGTCGGAAAAAAAATTAAAAAAAGTGCTAGACGGCAAGGGGCGATATCCGTAATATGCGACTCCGCCGACAGGGACAAGCGCCCGTAGCTCAGCTGGATAGAGCGTTGGCCTCCGGAGCCAAAGGTCGCAGGTTCGAATCCTGTCGGGTGCGCCAATCCGGATACAGCAAAAATTGGCAAAAAAATAATGTGGTGGCTATAGCTCAGTTGGTAGAGTCCTGGATTGTGATTCCAGTTGTCGCGGGTTCAAGTCCCGTTAGCCACCCCACTCGGTGAATAGCGCAGTTTGGTAGCGCATCTGGTTTGGGACCAGAGGGTCGGGGGTTCGAATCCCTCTTCACCGACCACATTCAGATTAAGCCCGCTCAATAGAGCGGGCTTTTTCGTATCTGTAGATTTGAAAAATATTTTAGGGTCATGCTGGAGCATGATGGGTCGGGTACGGAAGGCCGCCCCGCTCGAATCCCTCTTCACCGACCACATTCAGATTAAGCCCGTTCAATAGAGCGGGCTTTTTCGTATCTGCTTTCTGATTTTTGTTAACACATCGCTAAAATATTCTTATCGTATTCCCTCGCTTTGACTGCGCGTCCTCACAGATCTCACTAAATAAACGCTGTGAAAGGTTAGAATTCCCTACCTTTTGTTACAGCATCGCAGTTCTTAGCTGAATAGTTAAACGATCGCGTACTTCTTCTATTTTTTCCTGTTCATATCTAATGCACATACTTTTTAAGCACTAGCATCCAACTTTCAGTAAGCATGTCGATTCTGTTAATCGATGCTTTGATGAATATTTATTCGATTAAGCGTCATATATTTAGTAATAAGTGTTAGTTTGTTGATTTTTCGTGAAACATTTGACAGATTGTAGGGCGTTAAATTGGTCTTGTTTTGTTGATGTAAACAGGGATTGTTTTCAGACAGGCACGGAATTGTGCAGTATCAAGGGTCTGGTCAATGGCATTGCTTGAAGTAAAAAATCTTCGTATTGAGTATCCGTCTCGTCACGGCATATTTGCTGCGGTTAAAAATCTCTCTTTTTCTATCGAGCGTGGCGAAATTGTGGGCGTTGTGGGTGAGTCCGGCGCTGGCAAGTCAACGGTGGGTAACGCCGTTATCGATCTTTTGAGCCCGCCAGGGCACGTCGCTAGTGGTGAGGTTTATCTGGAAGGTGAGTTGATCTCAGGTCTTTCGCCAGAAAAAATGCGCCATTACCGCGGCGCGCGAATCGGGTTTATCTTCCAAGATCCGATGACGTCATTGAATCCGTTGTTCACGGTTGAAAGGCAACTTGTCGAAACCATCACCACGAATCTTGGCTTGAGTGAAGACGAAGCAAAAGATCGTGCGGTGTCTTTAATGGAACAAGTTGGGATCCCGGATGCCAATGTACGCATTAAACAATACCCACACCAATTCTCAGGTGGCATGCGTCAGCGCGTGGTTATCGCGATTGCGCTTGCAGGAGAGCCTGATTTAATCATCGCAGATGAGCCGACAACGGCATTGGATGTGTCGATTCAAGATCAAATCCTCAATCTTATCCGTGAGCTTTGCGTCAAAAAGAATGTGGGTTGCATGCTCGTAACCCATGACATGGGTGTTGTTTCTAATGTCACGGATAAAATCGCCGTGATGTATCGCGGTGATTTGGTCGAATTTGGCGAAACCGCCAAGGTGTTGAACACCCCTGAGCACCCTTATACAAGAAGCTTGATTTCCGCTGTACCTCGCTCAGACATTAAGCTCGATCGCTTTCCGCTGGTCAGCTATATCGAAGAAGCGGTCGACATGAAGCCGCTGGATGTGAAAACCCATTGGCTGGGTCAAAGTCAGGATGAGCGTGCCTACACGGGCCCGTTGCTTAGTGTGGAAAACGTGAACCTTCGTTTTGTCACTAAAGATTCTTTCTTTGAAAGCCGCCGTGAATATGTGCAGGCATCGAACGACGTCAGCTTTGATGTACATGAAGGCGAGACCTTTGGCCTTGTTGGTGAGTCGGGTTCAGGCAAGTCGACCATTGCGCGTGTGATTGCCGGTTTGTATCCGCCCAATTCAGGCAAAGTTACCTTCGAAGGTATCGACCTGACGGCGCTGAAAAGTGAAGCGCAACGTCGCCCGATTCGTCGACAGATGCAAATGGTGTTTCAAAACCCGTACTCATCCATGAACCCTCGCATGAAAGTGCAAGATATCATTGCTGAGCCAATCCGTTTTCACCGTCTTGCCGAGAGCGAAAGCCAAATCCGAATGATTGTGGGTGACCTGCTTGACCATGTTGGGTTAGGTCGGGCTAGCGGCATCAAATATCCACATGAATTCTCCGGTGGTCAGCGCCAGCGTATTTCTATCGCGCGCGCTCTGGCAACGCGCCCTCGCTTGTTGATTTGTGATGAGCCGACGTCAGCTTTGGATGTGTCCGTTCAGGCTCAGATTTTGAATTTGCTGAAAGATCTCCAGCAAGAGCTGAATTTAACCATGTTGTTCATCAGCCATGATTTACCTGTGATCCGTCAAATGTGCGATCGCATCGGCGTGATGCAAAAAGGCACTTTGCTTGAGGTCGCCAAGACGGAAGACTTGTTTACGTCACCTCAGGACCCGTACAGCAAAAAGCTGATATCTCTTATGCCTGAATTTAAGGGGATGAGTGCGTTAGAGGCTGCTGCCTCACCACAATAATTTAATGCCGATAGTGGAAAGGATGGTTGTGTCCGTTATCGGTTTAACTTTGCGAGACCTAGCGCTTTGCAAATACACAACAGATCGGGAGTTCGCTCCCAGCATAAGGAGTCATGCAATGAAAACCATGAAGAGCAAAATCGCCATTGCGTTGATGGCAGCGGGCTTGAGCTTTGCTGCATCAGCCGCAGATATTACCGTTGCTTATGATGCAGATCCTGTATCGTTAGATCCCCATGAGCAACTGTCAGGCGGTACCCTGCAGATGTCACACATGGTCTTTGATCCTCTCGTTCGCTGGACACAGGACCTGCAATTTGAGCCACGTTTGGCTTCTAGCTGGGAGCGTCTCGACGACAAAACCGTACGATTCAAGCTGCGCGAAGGGGTGAAATTCCATTCTGGTAATGATTTTACCGCTGATGATGTGGTTTGGACGATTGAGCGTTTGAAATCATCACCTGATTTCAAAGGTATCTTTACGCCAATCGCGGAAGTGAAAAAAGTGGATGACTACACAGTAGATTTCATCACTGATGGTCCATACCCGCTTGTGTTGCAAACCATGACGTATGTATTCCCAATGGATGCAGATTTCTACTCTGGCACAACCGAAAGTGGTGCGGACAAATCGCAAATCCAAAAAAGCGGTTCTACCTTTGCTTCTACCAATGTTTCAGGCACCGGTCCTTTCGTTGTGTCATCTCGCGAGCAGGGCGTGAAGGTCGAATTTGATCGCTTTGGCGATTACTGGGATAAAGAAAGCCCAGGTAATGTCGACAAACTAACGCTTGTCCCTATCAAAGAAGACGCAACCCGTGTTGCTGCGCTGTTATCTGGCGACGTTGATATGATCGCACCGGTTTCTCCAAACGACCATAAACGTGTTGAGAGCGCCAAGGGTGTCGATCTGGTGACACTACCGGGTACGCGTATCATTACGTTCCAATTGAACCAAAAAGTGTCTGAGCCGCTACGTGACCCACGAGTTCGTCAGGCCATTGCCTATGCCGTTAATAATGAAGGCATCGCTCAAAAGATCATGAAAGGCTTCGCCACCACTGCGGCACAGCAAAGTCCAGCAGGTTATGCCGGTCATAACCCCGATCTTAAACCTCGCTATGATTTGAAAAAAGCCAAATCTTTGATGGAAGAAGCAGGTTATGGCGATGGTTTTACCATCACTATGATTGCGCCAAACAACCGTTATGTGAACGATGAAAAAATTGCGCAAGCAGTCGCGGCAATGTTGTCGAAGATCGACATTAAAGTTGACCTTCAAACCATGCCAAAAGCGCAATACTGGCCTGAATTCGACAAGTGTGAAGCGGGCATGCAAATGATCGGCTGGCACTCAGACACTGAAGATTCAGCTAACTTCACTGAGTTCCTGACCATGACGCGCAATGCTGATACGGGTAAAGGTCAATACAACTGTGGTCACTACTCAAACAGCGAAGTCGACAAATTGGTTGAAGCGGCAAACGTTGAAACTGACCCAACCAAGCGGGCTGAAATGCTAAAAGCGGTAGAAACGACGCTTTATAACGAAGCCGCGTTTGTCCCTCTACACTGGCAAAATCAGGCGTGGGCGGCAAAGTCTAACGTTGATATTCAGCCTATCGTCAATGCGATGAACTTCCCTTACTTCGGCGATTTGGTCGTCTCTGAAAAGTAATCGGTAATCGTAGTGTTTTTGGCTCCGGGTTTTTCCGGAGCCAGTTTGTTGTTTACGGGGCGATGAATGTTTACGTTTTTGGTTAAGCGCCTGTTTCAGGCACTGGTAGTGATGTTTGTGATCAGCCTGGTGGCGTTTTCCATCCAGGACAATCTAGGTGACCCTCTTCGGGAGCTGGTTGGGCAGTCTGTCTCTGAAGCAGAGCGAAACGAGTTACGCGATGAACTCGGCCTCAATGATCCCTTTTTTGTTAAATATGGCCGTTTTGTCTCGAATGCCCTTGAAGGGGATTTGGGAACTTCCTATTTCTATAAGCGCCCGGTTGTCGATGTGATCCTCGATAAGCTGGTGGCGACGTTAGAATTGGTGGTTGCTGCGGCTATTATCATCGTCGTGGTCTCGATACCACTCGGGGTCTATTCCGCGATTCACCCTAACAGTTTTCTTACCAAGCTCATTATGGGCTTCAGTATCATTGGTATTTCTGTGCCAGTGTTCCTGACCGCAATCATGTTGATGTACGTGTTTGCGATTGAATTAAATTGGCTGCCTTCATACGGGCGAGGCGATACGGCTAACTGGTTTGGCTGGGAATCTGGTTTCTTTACTGCTGATGGTATTTCTCACCTCGTATTGCCGGCTGTTTCTCTCTCTTCCATTATGCTTCCCCTGTTTATTCGCCTTGTGCGTTCAGAAATGCTCGAAGCGCTCAGTACAGAGTATGTGAAATTTGCGCGTGCGAAAGGGTTGCCTGAGCGTAAGGTGCAATACCAGCACGCTTTAAAAAATACCATGCTGCCAGTTGTCACCGTTGGCGGTGTGCAGATAGGCACCATGGTGGCCTACACCATTTTGACCGAAACCGTGTTCCAGTGGCCGGGTACCGGATTTTTGTTCCTTGAAGCCATTAACCGCGTTGATACGCCGCTTATTACTGCGTACGTTATTTTTGTTGGCTTACTGTTTGTGGTGACCAATACCTTGGTTGATTTACTGTACGGCTTAATCAATCCAACCGTTAACCTAACCGGCAAAGGAGCGTAAGTATGAGCACGATGACCCCGAAAGCGCCTTCTCGCTGGCAACAGTTTTTAGCCTCGGATTTCTTTTACTACTTCAAGCGAGACAAAGTCGCCATTACTAGCTTTACGGCATTCGTGTTGTTTATGCTGGTGGCCATATTCGCTCCTGTCCTGTCGCCGGCCGATCCATATGATTTGTCGTCGATTGATATCATGGATTCAGAGCTTCCTCCTACATGGATGGAGTACGGTGATGAACGCTTCGCATTAGGTACGGACAACCAAGGGCGAGATATTCTCTCTACCATCATGTACGGCCTACGTATTTCACTGATGATTGGCTTGGGAGCCGTTGCACTGCAGTTATTCCTTGGCATCGTGATAGGGCTGAGTGCTGGCTATTTTGGTGGACGCATTGATAGCCTGTTAATGCGCATTGCCGACGTGCAGCTCTCGTTTTCGACCATGATGGTGGCGATCATCGTATCGGCGATTTTTAAAGCCAGCTTTGGTAGCGACTTTTACAGTGAATACGCCATCTTAATGCTGGTCGTCATTATCGGTTTTGCTGAATGGCCCCAATATGCACGTACTGTGCGGGCTAGCGTACTTGCTGAAAAGAAAAAAGAGTATGTTGAAGCGGCGCAGGTGATGGGTTTTCGCGCACCGCGCATTATGTTTAGACATATTCTGCCAAACTGTTTATCGCCGATTCTGGTTATTTCTACCGTGCAGGTCGCCAATGCCATCATGTCCGAAGCCGCGCTCTCATTCTTGGGGTTAGGCATGCCGGTTGATAAACCCTCATTGGGTTCCTTGATCAGCATAGGCTTCAACTATATCTTCTCGGGTTCTTGGTGGATAACCGCATTCCCCGGCATCGTTCTTGTTCTGCTGGTATTGGTGATAAACCTTCTTGGCGACTGGTTAAGAGATGTCTTCAATCCGAAAATTTATAAAGGTTAGTCGACCTGCTCGTTAATTGAATGGCTATATGAGAAAAGAGGTAACCGGGTTACCTCTTTTTTTTTGTCATCGCCTCGTTATTGCGTGTAGTGAGAGCCTCAAGCCCGTAACAATAATGCGAAACGTCACCTTCTCGACCAAATTTGATGCGCATCAATTTCAATATCAATCACAATGAGAGAGTGTCGTCGATGTACTGAATGAGCTTGTTCGTTGCCTTTACTGATTGATTGTTGTCATGCCAGTCTGTGAAGCATTGGTGGTGCCTATTGGTTTTTGTAAGTTGGAGATGAAACATGGATGCAAGTGCATTGTTGACATTAAAGCAGAGCGTATTTGAGACGGCTCAGGTCGTCATAAACAGCGAATCTACCTACGAACAGCTTTTTGTCATTGTTATGATCTATCTCGTGGCATTTCTTGTGTCACGCAAAATAGTTGCATCGTTCAAGGTATTTAATACACCTCCAGCTAAGCCAGAAAAATACCCACTTCGCTCATTGATCTATCGCTGTGGTCAATTGGTATATCCCATTTGTGCCATTCTGCTGCTTCATTTCTCTATTGCCGTGAGCCGTCTTTATTTCGAAAGTAGTTGGGTGATGCATCTCGCTGTTGCAACGGCAACCTTGTTACTCTTTTATTCATTCATCAACGTGGCCGTAGCCAGCACTGCTGCCAACAAAGCGCTTCGTTGGATTGGCATGCCATTGCTCTTTTTGTACCTGATCAATGGGTTAGATGATGTCATCAATGTTGTCGATTCGGTTGCTATTTCAGTAGGGAACATCCACGTTTCCGTCTATGACTTGACTCGAACCTTGTTGATGGGGGCGTTATTGCTTTGGTTAGGCAATGCATCAAACAGTACGGGAAAAGTGATCATTCGCCGCCAGCAAAAGTTTGATCTTCGAACCAAAGAGCTCATGGTCAAAATGTTTGAGATCGGTTTGTTTGTGCTTATTTCATTGGTTCTATTGCAAACAATGGGTATCGATCTGACTGCGTTCGCCGTATTGGGCGGTGCTATTGGCGTGGGTATTGGTTTTGGTCTTCAGTCAATAGCGTCAAATTTCATATCAGGATTGATTATTCTTTTCGACCGCTCGTTGACCATTGGCGATTACGTCGAAATGGATGACGGAACACGGGGTATGGTTCGTCAAATGGACATGCGTTCAACCACATTGGAGACCTACGACGGCAAAGATATCGTCGTTCCCAATGAAAAATTCATATCGTCCATGTTCACCAACTGGACCCATAAAGACAAACATCAACGTTATCGGGTTGATTTCAGTGTGGGCTATAACACCGATGTTCGAAGCATGGTGGAACTGATTAAAGAAGCCGTGGCTGCACATCCGCAGGTGATTGCGGGTGAGGATGTCGCGCTTGAAATGCGGCCAGATTGTGAAATCGATAGCTTTGGTGATTCGGGTATCAATATGTTTGTCGAATTTTGGATGGAAGGTATTGATGACGGGCGAAATCGCGTTGGGGGGGATTTACTGTTAATCATTCTTGAAACTTTACAAAGAAACGGTATTGAAATTCCTTATCCGCAGCGGGAAATACGTATTTTGAATCGAGATGAGTTGGCTAGCCGACATTGACGAAACCATTTAGCCATTTTTGCTGTTCAAAAACGACTGGAGGCTACAATAACAATAACGAGTTACTCACACTCTCTTGTTGGGTTTCACGCGCTTTCCTTTCCAAAATGATGATCGCCTACTTAATCCTATTTGTATGAAAACGGAGGGGTGTTGTTTATTTAGCGGATGTTTTTCTTTTGCAGCGATGAAGTTGACTCGTCGATAGCACAATTTCAAACTACGCTAACTATCTGAACAATAAAAATACTCCTCAATGGAGAAGGGCAATGCAAATACGATTGTTACACTTGTTGGGTGTGCTCATATTACTGCTTTCAACGTCAACGACGGTTCAGTCTGCGGAGACAGATTGCGCCTCATCGCGACAAGGTGATTGGAATGTGGTGCAGGAAACGTGTCCTATTGGACAAGGCTTGTGGGGGAAAGCACCAGAGAATTCATCGGGAATGTTCTGGGTGCAATGTGGGCTGTTAAGTAGCCTACCAGACTCTGGGTTTGCCCAAAAAATGAAGGGCCTTGCTAACAAAGAAGCGTTGGTTTTTCGCAAAGAGGGCAGTCAGTATCGCTGTCTTGTTGGGCCGTTTGTACAATATTCAACCGCCTTGAGTGCGCGTGACGAACTGAGAAAACAGTCAGCGCTGTCGAGTGCTTTTATTCGGAATGCCCTTATGGCGGTTAATACCCCAGCAAAGGCCACAGGCAACCCTTCCACCAAAATGAGTATCAAAGGTAAGGGCAACGGGAAAGTATCAGCGCCCATTGTCGCTCTTAAGCGTGATTACTTTGAATTATTGGGCTTAAGAAGCCCGAAACCTAGAGATGGCGAAAAGCGTTACACTGACGACAAGCGCATTTGGTGGCGAGCGTCTTTGAAAGAGGCGACATCCGCTTGCGAAAATGATCGAATGAAACTGGTGTCCGAATCAACACTAAGATCAATATCGATGAGCACAGCGCACAAATCCCAATTGCCCACCCGTTTACCTTTTTGGGTTGCCGAACAGCATGCTTTTGATTCGATAATGATGGTGTCAATGCCGCTGTCAAAAGAATCTGCGTTGCTTGTTTTGTGTGAGTAACCATACAACGGGCAAGCTCTCTTTGCGGCTTGTCTCGTTGTCATATTGGTATGTTGTGAAATCTGCTGTAGAAACCATCATCAAATCTCTCGTTTTTCACCCTCCCCTCTACAATGTGCGGTTGAATCAATAACGTGTAATGATACGAGCGGTATGAAGGTATGCATGGGTGTAAGACAAACAGATCTGCCATTGAAGTTGATGTGGTAGTGAAAGGAATGACGCGTACCTTATTCCTGATGGGCCTATTCTTCGCCACAAACACCTTCGCGATGACGGAGTGTCAGACGGTGAGGGATGAGCAAGGCATTGGTATAGTCTCAGCTCAGTGCCCCATAGGTGAAGGGCTGTGGAGCAAGAAGCCATCACCAAAAGGTGGTGCTTTTTGGGTGCAATGCGGCATTTTGGATAACCTGCCAAGCGCAGCTTTCCGGCAAGGTATTGAAAAGCACATAGCCAACAGCGCAGATTGGGTTTTAAAGCCAGAAGAGAAAGGCTTTCGATGCCTGATTGGTCCCTATCAAGCGTTCACAAGTGCCGTTGCCATTCGCGATAAAATTCGTCAAGAAACCGTAACATCAGACGCGTTTATCCGTCAGATAGATTACCCAGAGAAGTCTTCTTCTCAGTCTACCCAAGCCCAGCAATCAACCAAAAAGCCAAAGCAAACCCTGAGCAAGGGAGCGACAGTGCGTAAACTCGACCCAGTTGTTGGTCTTTGGACGCCAAAACCCAAAGGCAATGACGCGCGTTACTCCATCCACCAACGAGATTGGTGGCGTGCCACCTATTTGGACGCTAAAAAGGCCTGTACGCAATCGGGAAAGAGGTTGGCATCAGAGTCCGCCATTCGCCGCGCTGTCGCGCGACAAGGTGCTAGAGAGCAGTTCCCAGCGACCATTCCATATTGGTTAAACAGCGGTAACGTTTACGATATTAAATTGGACATGGCGTTTGTGGCCATTTCAGACACGCTAACGTTGAATGTGTTGTGTGAGTGATGGGATAACGGCTGTTGATGACGGAAACAAAAAAGCGACCATGAGGTCGCTTTTTGTTATATAAAACAGTTTCTTATCTCATGGTCACGAACTCTTCTGACCCCGTTGGGTGAATAGCCACCACGCTGTCGAAATCCGCTTTTGTTGCGCCCATCTTCATCGCAACGCCAAAGCCTTGGATCATTTCGTCAACCGCGAAACCGATGCCGTGAAGGCCAACAACCGTTTCTTCTTCACCTGCGCAGATTAGCTTCATGCGACATGGCTGGCGGTGTTGGGTCACAGCGGTGTACATGGCTGTAAAACCAGACGTGTAAACCTTCACGTTTTCTTCGCCGTACTGTGCTTTCGCCTCTTGCTCAGTCAGGCCAATGGTGCCGATAGGTGGGTGGCTGAATACCACGGTTGGGATCAGGGTGTAATCCATCTTGGCGTTAGTTTTGCCATTGAACAGGCGCTCAGAAAGTTGACGGCCTGCTTTAACCGCAACAGGGGTTAGCTCAACGCCACCTTCCATGATGTCACCCACACAGTAGATGCCAGCCACATTGGTGTTTTGGAACTCATCCACTTTGATGTAGCCGTGAGCATTGGTTTCAACGCCAGTCGCTTCCAGGTTGATTTTGCTGGTGGTCGGGTGACGACCAATCGCCCAGATCAACACGTCGGTATTGTGTGACGTACCGTTTTCAAAATGAAGTGTCACAGAGCCATCGGCTTCTTTCACGACTTCTTTTGGCGTTGAATGTGTATGAAGGCTTGGGCCTTCTGCTTCCATCACTTCCACTAAGGTATCAATGATCATTGGGTCGAAAGTGCGCAGCGGAGATTCTTTACGAACGAACAGGTGCGTTTCGGTGCCGAGTGCGTTTAATACACCTGCAATTTCAACCGCGATGTATCCAGCGCCAACGACGGCAACGCGCTTTGGTTGCTCGTTCAGTTCAAAGAAGCCGTTTGAGTCGATACCATGCTCGGCGCCGGGAACGTTCGGAATGGTTGGCTCTCCACCCACTGCAATCAGGATGTTGTCAGCGGTGTAGTGCTCGCCGTTCACTTCCACGGTTTTCGCATCAACGAACTTGGCGAAGCCATTGATGACTTCGATGTTGTTTTTGCCAAGCACGTTTTCGTAAGAAGTATGAATGCGTCCAATATAAGCTTCACGGTTTTCGACCAGTTTTGCCCAATCGAATTTGTTTACCGTGGTGTCGAAGCCGTAGTCAGGGCCATACAGTTTGATCGCTTCAGCAACCTGAGCGCCGTGCCACATTACTTTCTTTGGCACACAGCCTACGTTTACACAGGTGCCACCTAAGTGGCGCGCTTCAACAATTGCTACCTTTGCACCATACATTGCCGCACGGTTAGCCGATGCAATACCACCACTACCACCACCGATACAGATGTAATCAAAATGCTTGGCCATTTTATTCTCCATGTGATTATTCTTATTTCCGCACTGATAGCGGTAATCCAATATTTCCCAATAGCAACAGACCCGATGGGGGCTGATTTTTACTCAGGTACAATCCAGTCTACAAACTGATGACCTGTCGCGGGCGCAATTTTGCTTTGCAGCCACGGTAGAATTTCTTTCATCTGCGCTTCAAGCGTCCAAGGCGGGTTGATCACAATCATGCCTGACGCCGTCATACCGCGCTCTTCTGAATCCGGTGCGACACCCAATTCGATTTGCAGGATCTTGCGAATACCGAGTTTTTCTAAACCTTGGGTAATGAGGTCGACATTTTTACGATACACCACCGGATACCAAATTGCGTAGGTACCTGTTGCCCAGCGTGCAACGCTAGCTTCAATCGCATCAACCACGTCTTGGTATTCGTGTTTTAGCTCGTAAGGTGGGTCAATCAACACGACGCCACGACGCTCTTTCGGTGGAAGGCTGGCTTTCAAACGTGCGTAGCCATCCTCTTTGAACATTTTCACCTGGCGATCGCCACGAAACTCTTGAAGTAGCAGCGGAAAATCTGTCGGATGAAGCTCAGTAAACATCGCGCGGTCTTGGTCACGCAGCAATGTTCTGCCCACTTTTGGTGAACCTGGGTAGTAGCGAAGTGACTCGCCATCATTCAAGCTGCGAATGACATCCAAATATGGCGCTAACGCTTCCGGGACATCGTCGCATTGCCAAATTTGGCCAATCCCTTCTTTGTATTCGCCGGTCTTTTCTGCATGTTCATCGGCGAGATCGTAACGACCTGCACCGCTATGCGTATCGTGATACACAAAGGCTTTATCTTTTTGCTTCAGCGACTCAATGATAAGGCTCTGAACAATGTGTTTAACCACATCGGCATGATTGCCTGCGTGGAAGCTATGACGATAACTGAGCATGATAGACCTGAGTGAAAACGGACAAAAGTAGAGAGCATTATCGCTTATTGCGAGATTGGATGCAGCATCAGCATTGAAAACCCGTTCATTTGCCTTCATAACTAGTGCATTAGAGAAGAGAGATAAAGGAACTGATCATGTCCAACCCGTTGCTATCGTTTACCGATTTGCCGCCGTTTTCTGACATCAAGCCAGAGCATATTCAACCTGCTGTAGAGCAGGCTATTGCGGATTGTCGTGCCGCCATTGAAGCCGTGCTGGAAAACAATACTGATCCAAGCTGGGGAAACATCTGTGAGCCGCTGGCAGAAAGTGATGACAGGCTGAGCCGCATTTGGTCACCGGTAGGCCATATGAATGGTGTCGTGAACAGTCCTGAATTACGCGAGGCGTATGAAGCGTGTCTGCCTATCCTGTCGGATTACTCAACTTGGGTAGGCCAGCACAAGCCGTTATACGACGCTTATAAAGCGATTAAAGCGCGCGATGATTTTGATTCCTTGTCAGTGGCACAGCAAAAAACCGTGACAGATGCGTTGCGTGATTTCGAGTTATCGG
The DNA here is from genome assembly GCF_045679545.1 of Enterovibrio litoreus. Classification (NCBI taxonomy): domain Bacteria; kingdom Pseudomonadati; phylum Pseudomonadota; class Gammaproteobacteria; order Vibrionales; family Vibrionaceae; genus Enterovibrio; species Enterovibrio litoreus. The sequence continues at coordinate 3,430,693 of NZ_CP166194.1, read as the reverse complement.
GCATTGCCTTGCCACAGAAAGAGCAGCATCGTTTCGGTGAGATCAGTAAGCGTCTTTCTGAACTCTCTTCAACGTTTTCCAATAATGTACTCGATGCCACCATGGGGTGGAGCAAACACATCACTGATGTGAGTGACCTGGCGGGTATGCCTGAATCTGCACTTGCGGCGGCACAAGCACAGGCCGAAGCAAAAGAGTTGGACGGCTACCTGCTGACATTGGATATTCCTTCGTATCTGCCCGTCATGACCTATTGCGACAACCGTGAACTGCGCGCAGAAATGTACCAAGCCTACACCACGCGCGCCTCTGATCGTGGCCCGAATGCAGGTAAATGGGACAACACGGATCTGATCAGTGAAACGCTATTACTAAAAAATGAAATTGCTCGCCTGTTGGGTTTCGCAAGCTACAGTGAGTTGTCACTGGCCACCAAGATGGCGGCATCAACGGATCAGGTGCTGACTTTCCTAAATGAGCTGGTGGAAAAAGCGCGTCCTCAAGGTCAGCAAGATTTCGATGCACTCAAGCAATTTGCCCAAGACACCTATGGTGTGGACACACTAGAGCCATGGGATGTCGCCTACTACTCGGAAAAGCTAAAGCAACATCAATACAGCATTTCAGATGAAGAACTTCGTCCTTATTTTCCAGAAAGCAAAGTGGTGGCAGGGCTGTTTGAAGTGCTAAAACGCGTCTTTGGTATGGATGTTAAGCGTCGTGAAGGCGTGGATGTGTGGCACGAGTCAGTATCATTTTACGATATCTTCGATGGCAAAGGCGAACTGCGCGGCAGTTTCTACCTTGATTTATACGCCCGTGAACACAAGCGCGGCGGCGCATGGATGGATGATTGCCGTGGTCGTCGCATTACCCAATCCGGTGAGTTACAAACGCCGGTTGCTTACCTCACCTGTAACTTCAACAAACCGATTGGCGGTAAGCCAGCGTTATTCACGCACGATGAAGTCGTCACCTTGTTCCACGAGTTCGGTCATGGCATTCATCATATGCTGACCCAAGTGGACGTGCCGTCTGTGTCCGGAATTAGCGGCGTACCTTGGGATGCAGTAGAGTTGCCAAGTCAGTTTTTAGAGAACTGGTGCTGGCAGGAAGACGCGTTGGCGTTTATTTCTGGTCACTATGAAACCGGTGAGCCGCTGCCAAAAGAGATGCTAGATAAAATGCTGGCAGCGAAGAATTTCCAATCGGCCATGTTTATCCTGCGCCAACTTGAATTCGCGCTGTTTGACTTCACTTTGTTCACGCGTTACGACCCAGAAGAAGGGGCGAAAGTGCTGGAAACACTGGCAGAAGTGAAAAGCCGTGTGTCTGTGGTGCCATCACCTGAGTGGAATCGCTTCCCGCATTCATTCAGCCACATCTTCGCGGGCGGTTACAGCGCGGGCTATTACAGCTACCTGTGGGCAGAAGTGTTGTCGTCAGATGCGTTCAGTCGCTTCGAAGAAGAAGGTATTTTCAATACCGAAACTGGCGCATCGTTCTTGGAAAATATTCTTGAGCGTGGCGGCAGTGAAGAGCCGATGGAATTGTTCAAACGCTTCCGTGGACGCGAGCCATCACCCGATGCGTTTTTACGCCACAGTGGAATTGGCGTTTAACTAACCAAATGATATGAAAAAGCACGCAATTAGCGTGCTTTTTTTATGCCTGCTAAATCAATATTCGCTCAAGTTTGTATAATGCCGCACTTTTGAAAATTACCCATTATAAATAATAAGATAGTTGGATATTACAACAATGAAAAAGACGGTATTGGCGTCAGCAGTGGCGCTTGTGGTAACCGGTGTATTTTCTTCCTCAGCAATGGCTAGCGAGAAAGAAGCGAAAGGGGGTTATTCCTATTTCCGTGCAGGTTTTGAGCACGTTACATACGATGAGCAACATCCCGGCATTAGTTCTTCCGTGAGTGTGATGAGCCCCGTTATTAACACTGGCGGCCTCTACTATGTGAACGAGATGTTTGATTTCTCTCTAGAAGCATTAGCGACCTTTTCTCCTGGGGATGCGCAGGAAGATTGGTATGACGCCAATGGTTTGATGCAGACCAATAAATACCAGTACCTGCGTGCATCAACTAACGCATTGCTTCACTACAAAATGACCCCCGAATGGCGTGTTGTGGCAGGTCCTGCATTTAGTTATCAAACTCACAAGCGTTATGGCAAAGAAAGTTATCGTGAGATCCCTGAAGGTCAGCATGAGTTCTTCGCCAATACATGGGAAGAAACATCGACAGATATCTTTTTAGATATGGGCGTGGCTTACAACACAGGGACGCTGCACAACGCGAGTCCTTGGCAATATAACTTTCGTGCACTGCTGGGCGTCCCGGTATGGAGCTATACCACAAATACGGCTCCAGGGTTAGAAGATCAAACCTTCTACGAAACTGGCTACCGTGGCCTACTTGAGGCAGGCGCAGCGTATCGCGTTTATCCTGGCGTGAGCATTGGCGGATTTGTCACCGCAACTTACGAAACCCGTTTGGAAAGCGACAATGTGGTGATCACAATAAATGATAAGCGCTACAGTGCCGTGGTGCCAGAAGGTGACACTATTCACTACAGTGCCGGTGTACAGTTGCTTTGGAGCTTCTAAAGCAAAGTGTTTAGAAAGAAGAAAGGCGACCGATTGGTCGCCTTTTTTGTATTCAGCGTGTGAAATTACTTCAGACGAACCCACTCCGACTCGTGGTTGTCTTTATGACGCCACATTTTGCTTGCGTCGGTAATTGGATCCCACTCCCACTTCACCCAAGTACCTTCCCATGGGTAGCTCTTGTTCAGCTCATCGTAGCTACATGTATGATTGCCTGTGTAAAGACAAGGCAGATCTTGTAGCGGAGATTCCTCCCAAGTGTAGAAGCCATCATACTCTGCCGCTGGTGATGAGGTGATGGTATAGCCATCAACTGTATAAGTGTAATCAGAATATTCCGAAGACTCTCCACCGGTTACAAAGGTTTCGCGCCACGTAGAGCCCACAAAATTGATTGATTGCGCAGCAACAGTTTCAACCGCTTTTTTAGCTTCAGCTTCGTTGGTGAAGTACTTCTGTGTCCATACTTCATCGCTGCCTGCATCTTTCATGCTCATGGTTCCGGCAGTGTCAGCCCAGATCGTGAAAGACTCATCGCTGTTACTGCCATCACCCTTATTCCAGAACTGGTAAGCATGATTGCCGTTCGTTGCTTGGTAAGCTGTGATTTTCTGCTCGCCTTCAAAGGTAGCCCAGTCAGTCCAGCCTGCAGAAGTGTAGTCAGAAAACTCTTCGATGATTTCTCCATTGAACTCTGATACGTAACCCACGGTCATGCCGTCAACGAAGTAGATACCTTGCGCATCGATGATCAGGTCGTACTTTGGTTCAATGCTGAAATCACGGTCGATAAAGGTGTTTATAATGAACTCTTCATCACCTGTGTTGGCTTTATCTGAGACATAAATGGTAAGTGCTTGACCTGCTTGGAAGCTAGTTGAATGCTCATAGTCGTTACTTACATCTAGATTCACTGCGCAATAATTTGTACCGTCACTATCGGTGTTTTGGAAAGCATACGGTTGTTTCATACCTTCTTTCACACCATAGTCAAACCATTGGCCGTTCGTACCTTCACCCATTAAGCGGAAGTAGTCTGCACGCAGGTTTGCAGGAACATAGCCATTGAATTGTGTGTTGTTTGGGTCGGCTTTGAAACCTAGCTCTTCACAACTCATGTTGTCGAAAAATAGATCAACATCAATGTGGTCTTGTGTTTCGCTTGTGGTGAATTGACCGTGGCGAGAAGTGGCAGAAATAGAAACGTCCTTGCCTAGCCAAACTGAACCATCACTGTCGTTCCAGTAGTTGTTTGCAGACAATTGGTCTGTAAACAAGGTAAAACCGCTGTCAAAGGTGGTAGCGTTTAGCACCGCCTTACCGTTGGTTCCCTGTGTTACTTCAACGAGCTTTTCGCGTTCAAATACGGTGATACGTGGTTGACGTTCATCATTTGCGTGAGGCTTCACAAAGCCAGTTAGAGTAGCGTCACCTTCACCTGGGATTGCCCAAATTAGGTGGCCTTCTGCATTGGCTTCCCAAGTGCCATCTTGCTTGAAGGTGCTTGACTCTGAAGGGCATTGTTCACCTTCAGCAAGCAGAGTGATACCTGAGTTCTTGTTTTCACCTTCGACAAACTTTATTGCCATGCAGTTTGCGTAGTTACGCCAAGTGGCATTGCCTTCAGGTGTTGTGATTTCCTCACTTTCACCATTCCAACGGTACCAAGTTTTGTTTTCCCCAACCAGCAGGTCGCGCAGAGCATTGGCGATTACAGGTGTTACTGGTGAGAAAGAGAATGAGTACTCAATTGGCTTGTTCACACCGTCGCTCGCCGATACGACAAGTTTGCCATCTGCCGACGCAATGGCTGGTGCACCAGAAAGGAAAACGGTTGTCCCGTTAACCGAAGCCTCAATACCAGGAATAGTAGATTTAGCGCTGAACTTTAGTACGTCCCCGTTCTTGTCAGAAAACAGTTCAGCAACGTCAAACGATGCATTTACAGCGGCATGTTGCTCAAGCTCTACTGCTTTAACTTCTTTCGCTACTGCATCGGCAATGTCTTGGTTCAGTGTCGGCGCGTAGTTGTAGCTATCCACAGTCAGATCTAGCGTGGTCGTTGCGATCACTTGGTCTGAAACTACGTCGCCATTGCTGTTCAGGTCGTTGGTAGCCAGTTGAATCTTGTAGATACCTTTTGCAACATGTGCTTCAGGATTCACACGAGAAATAGTCAGCGTGTCGTTCGATAGAATGACCGCAAGATTTGCTTTTCGAAGGTAAGTATCGTTCGCGATAGAGACAGTGTTCGGTTGATTGTCTTTATCGATAATCAGATTGGCAATCACTACATCGATTACTGTATCTTGACCCCACTTGTCGACGTCACCATAAACACCTTCTAGCGCTTGGACTTGGCTTGCAAGGGTGGCAACGTTGTCAGCGTCGAACTTAACCGCGAAGTTGGTCACGATCACTGGTGGCTCAGTTGGCTCTTCAACAATAGGCACGTACGGCTTGTAGGTTTTGTCTGCCAGATCTTCTGGCGCCATCGTCGCGGTTTCATCAACAGTTGCATCAACAACCTGATCCAACTGCGCATCAAAGGCTGCGTCTGAAGATGCGTTTGCTTTAGTTTCAGTTAGGATTTGCGCGGTTTTGTGAATCTTCGCAGCCAGCTCTTTACTCGCGTCATCACCAGTTTCTTTTGCAATAATGTAGTCACTATAAAGAATGTCTTTAGAGATCTCACCGTTATCGCTTAGGCCACCCAGAGAAGCAACCACTGCTTTCTCTGCGTCCTCTTTTGAAAGGCCTTCAGTGGTCTCAGTTGATTGCATCTTAGACACAACCAAGTCTGTAATTGGGCTTGCGATTTCAGAGCCTGCTGGTGCACGCAGGGTGACAGCTTTCATTGCTTGGCCAGGTAGGTCTTTGTCTTCTGTGAGGATCTCAGAGTCTGCATCCAGCGACTGAATGGTCGTGATCAGGCGTGCTGAAGTTTCAAGACGCTTTTCATCTGTTTGGCTGATCTCGGCATCAATGTGGCCGTTTTCATCGGTCAGCAGAACGTTGCTGTTTGTATCCCGGATGACTTCGTTCGCTTCACACGTGCCGTTATTGTTGTCATCAGCACACAGCAAAGCCTTATGGAGGTAACCGTCCATCGCGGTAATAATCACTCCGCCGACTTGAGGAATGCCGCCATCACCGCCACCACCCACGTTGCCACCGCCAGGGGTCCCGCTGTCATCACTGCCACCACATGCTGATAGTGTCAGCACAGAAGAAATTGCTACAGCCAATGCTGCATGCTTCGTTCGAAACATAGTCGATTCCATATTTACAAAATGTTGTTTAGAGTGAAAAGTCAGCGAATTATGCTTGTCTGTTGTTGTTGTGTAAATGCATATTTTTGTAGATACAACATGAATGACCATCTATTTGATTTTGCTTGAATTGGTGATGTCGGTTCATTTTTTTATTATATTTTAACGAATTAATGATATCGCTCTGACATTTTTGATGGGAATATGCTCGGGCTTTAGGTTTGGATATAAGTGTTTTGTATGAAATCTCATATATCCATGATCGGTGGTCAATTTGGAATAATATGTTGCATAACGGAAAGGTTTTAAAATAAGAAAAATGAAAAAGACAAGTATCTCTTTGGCCGTTACCTTGGCTGCGGTTTCTTCTCAAGCAATGGCATTCGGTGCTGCTGATGCACGCTCAACAGCAATGGGTGGTACGGGGGTCGCATCGTCCAATTATCTAATGGCACCTTTTCACAACCCGGCACAAGCAGTTCACTACACCGGTTCGGATGATTTTGGCTTGCTGCTGAGCCTAAATCTGGGGGCGCATGATAGCGATGATCTTTACAGCAAGATTGATCACTTCCAACAGATTGATGAGGAGTTGGAATACAACTCGCAAGACGCTGCTCTTCAACAAGAATGGCGCGACGCTCTGCGTGCTTTGGACAATGGCAGTCTTAATGTGGACACTAATATCGGTTTAGCTGTCGCCATTCCTAATCGCCACTTAAGTGTGAACATGTTTGCAAATGCTAACGTTGCAACGATAGCAATGACTGATGTGGCAGACAGCGACTTGGTGGGTACGCCAGACACAGAGAACATGCAGTCAACCGTGCAAGGCATGATCGGGGGCACCGTCGACGTGGGTGTTGCACTGGCACGTGCATTTGAGCTTCCGTTTGCTGGCCAGCGTCTGTCGGTGGGTGTGACGCCGAAAGCTCAGCACATCGTGGCTGTAAACTACAAGAACACAGTGGCTGGCTTCGAAGATGATGATTTTGATCTGGGCTCTGAGTACCAAGAGAAAACGGTATTCAACGCAGATATGGGTCTTAGCTATATGCCTACGGATTATCTGACGGTAGGCTTTGCAGCCAAGAACATGTTTGCACAAGAGCTTGAAACAAATGCCAGTTATGGCTCTCAGGCTACCTTCTTGGTGGAGCCTAAATACACCGCAGGTATTGCATTTAACAGCCGTTTTTTAACCGTTGCTGCGGATTACGATATTTCGAAAACCCGCTACTTCAAAGAAGTGGAGCACGAAACACAGTTCGCGCGTTTTGGCGCTGAATTGAATGCGTGGGATTGGGCGCAGGTTCGCGCGGGTTATAGCATGAGCATGACAGATTATGCACAAGATACTGTGACTGCGGGTCTTGGTTTCAAACCGTTCGGCGCATTTGGTTTTGACTTAGGTGCATTTTACGGCGAGGACAATAATTATGGTGTGTCTGCACAGATGGTGCTAACGCTTTAATTTATTGCGCGATAATAATAAAAAGCACGGCTAATGGCCGTGCTTTTTTGTGCCTGAACATAATCTTACGAAATGGTCAGAGGCCAATGTTGGTCGCTTTGGCGCTGTGCTTCTAGTGCCAGTTCGGCGGCCATCAAAGGGTTGTTGGCAAGCCAATTCACGGGAAGGGTCAGTGTTAGCTCGTCACTGTTGGCATTCAACGTCACCGGCGGTAGGGCATTGCTGTCGCGACGGTGGCAGAGAATAACGGCCAATCGCAGCACGCGCAGAATGCGGTTAGCACTGGTTGCAGACACGGCGCTTTGTGAACCGACAGGTTGCAGTTGTTCACGGTATTGGCGCAGTAATCCTGCTAGCAGTTGTTTTTGTGCTTGAGTAAAACCGGGTAGGTCGAGGTTTTTAATCAAATAGGCAGCATGTTCGCCATCTTTTTTGAAACCGATACTCATGCCAATCTCATAGAGTTCGGCAACAGATCTCAGCATCTCTTCAGCAACAGGCTCTGCTATCCATTCATCACCACATTGGCTGAGTAGATTCAGTGACATGTTGGCGACGTTGTCGGCTTGTGCGCGATCTAGCTGATAGCGAGACTGTATGCTTTGAATGGTACGCAAGCGAATATCTTGCTGCTGCATCGTATCCATCATGCCATACACTAAGCCCTCGCGCAGCGCACCACCTGCTAGTGTCATCGAATCAATGTCAAACTGCTCAAAGACCGCAATCAGAATCGACAGGCCGCTTGGGAAGACCAAGGCGCGCTCTAACGTCAAACCATCAATGTCTAGCTCTTCAACCTGACCAAAGCCGATGGCTTGTTTTCGCAACCGGTGTAGTTTGGCAAGGGTGATCACCTCATCCATGCCTTGCGCAATCATGATTTCTTGTAGCGCTTGAACCGTTCCGCTCGCACCAACGCAGACATCCCAGCCGAGTGAGCGATAGCGCTCAACAATTGGGGCCAGCACCTGTTTTGCGCCGTCAATGGCGCGAGTAAAGCTGGAGTCGGTTAATGCACGATCTTTGAAGTACTGTTCAAGCCAAGTCACGCAACCCATGTCGAGGCTGGTCAATGCGGCAGCATCAAAGCCTTCGCCAATGATAAGCTCCGTGCTCGCACCGCCGATATCAACCACCAGTCGTTTACCTTTGCCACCAGAAGTATGCGCGACACCTTGATAAATGGTGCAGGCTTCCTCTTCGCCCGTGATCACTGTGATGGGGTGACCGAGAATTTGATTGGCTTTGGTGATGAACACATCGGCATTTTTTGCACTGCGCAAAGCGGCAGTGGCAACAATACGTATGTTGGAGGTGTCGATATCTTGCAGGCGTTCTGCAAAAAGGGAAAGGCAGTCCCAGCCACGCTGCATGGCATCGTCACTGAGGTTTAGGTGTTTGTCCAAGCCTGCGGCGAGGCGAACTTTGCGTTTGATTTTTGCCAGCGTTTGCACGCTGCCTTGAACTTCGCGAACAACCAGCATATGGAAGCTGTTTGAACCTAGGTCAATGGCAGCGTACAGGGGCGAACGCGCGATATCCATGCTGTGTTACCCCTGAGTGATTTACGCTTTATTTGGTGTCGGACGACGACGACCGCGGCCGCGTGGTTGTGAACCAGGCTTGCTGTTAGACGTGTTGCGACGGCTGTTAACCTGACGCGGACGCTGCAAGCGAATTGGCGGTGGCAGATCGGTCAGCAGGGCATCTTGATTGTAATCGGACACTGGAATGGCGTGCTCGATGTAAGTTTCGATACCTGGCAAGTTAACTGCGTACTCTTCACAAGCGAAGCTGATAGAGTGGCCGCTGGCACCAGCACGACCAGTACGACCGATGCGGTGTACGTAATCTTCGCTGTCATCAGGCAGATCGTAGTTAAACACATGCGTTACCTGAGGAATATGCAGACCACGGGCAGCAACGTCGGTTGCAACCAGAATATCGACATCTCCTTTGGTGAAGTCTTCCAAGATCTTCATGCGTTTTTTCTGCGGAACATCACCGGTTAGCAAGCCTGCACGCAGACCATCAGCAGCCAAGTGGCCCCAAATCTGCTCACAACGGTGCTTGGTGTTTGCAAACACAATGGCGCGTTCTGGCCAATCTTCTTCAATCAGCGTTTGCAGCAAGCGCATCTTGTCATCGTTTGATGGGTGGAACAGTTCTTCTTGAATGCGATGTCCGGTTTTTTGGTCCGGTTCAACCACCACATGTTCTGGGTCGGTCATGTGTTCAAAGGCCAACTCCTGCACACGGTAAGAAAGGGTGGCAGAGAACAGCATGTTTTGACGTTCAGCAGGCGGTGGCATGCGACGGAACAAGAAGCGGATGTCTTTGATAAAGCCAAGATCGAACATGCGATCAGCTTCATCAAGCACGACAGCTTGAATGGCGTTCAGGTCGATCACGCGCTGTTTGTAGAAGTCGATAATACGGCCACAGGTGCCGATAAGAATATCAACGCCGTTTTCCAGTACTTCTTTCTGTTTGTCGTAGGCTTCACCACCGTAAGCTAGGCCTGCGGTGAGTGAGGTTGAGGCCAGCAACGGGGCAGCATCATTATAGATCTGGATCGCAAGTTCGCGCGTCGGTGCCATAATAATGGCTCGCGGGCAGTTTTTCTTGCGGTCGGCAGGCGCCTCCGTTGTTAGCAAGTGATGGAAAGTCGCAGTCAGGAATGCCAGTGTCTTACCTGTGCCCGTTTGGGCCTGTCCTGCAATGTCTCGGCCGGTGAGCAGGACCGGCAATGCCAAAGCTTGGATAGGGGTACAATTATGAAACCCTTTTTCTTCCAAACCTTTGATGACATCGGGATGAAGTCCGAAGTCGGCAAATTTTTGCTCTGTGAGATGCGTCATTTTCATCCGCATAGAATATCAGCTTAGGCTTGCAATACGATAGTGAATACATTCAAATAGTGTGATGATTTACTGGTTGGTATATCACCAGTGACAAAAAGTAATCATTGGAGTGAAAGATGAGCGACAAGATTTTACAGCTAACAGACGACAGCTTCGACGCAGATGTTATCAATGCTGCTGGCCCTGTACTGGTCGATTTCTGGGCGGAGTGGTGTGGTCCTTGTAAAATGATCGCGCCGATTCTTGACGAGATCGCTGAAGAGTACGAAGGGAAAGTCACTATTGGTAAACTGAATATCGACCAGAACGCGGGTACACCACCTAAGTTTGGTATTCGCGGTATTCCAACATTGCTGCTGTTTAAAGACGGCGGCGTGGCGGCAACTAAGGTTGGCGCGCTGTCTAAAACTCAGCTGAAAGAGTTCCTAGACGCAAACCTATAATGTGACAAATAAGCCGTGAACCGCTCTGGACACGGCTTATTTGTTTCTATCAGCTAGACAGTTCCCCGATCAGGTGCTAACTTATTGCACGTAAAGTGTACATCTGTTCATCTCTCGATCACACCCTGTGATTCCCAAACCCAAACTAATTCAGACCTCAAATTTGACTGACAAGACACCTACCACTATGAATCTTACCGAACTGAAGAATCAGGCCGTTTCTGAGCTAGTCGCCCTAGGCGAAAGCATGGGCCTTGAAAACCTCGCCCGCCTTCGTAAACAAGACATCATCTTCGCGATCTTGAAGCAACACGCGAAAAGCGGCGAAGATATTTTTGGAAATGGCGTGCTGGAGATCCTTCAGGACGGCTTCGGCTTCCTGCGCAGTGCAGACTGCTCTTATCTTGCTGGCCCAGATGATATCTATGTTTCACCAAGCCAAATTCGCCGTTTTAACCTGCGAACGGGTGATACCATCTCTGGCAAAATCCGTCCGCCTAAAGATGGCGAGCGTTACTTCGCACTGTTGAAAGTGAACGAAGTTAACCATGACCGACCTGATAATGCCCGCAACAAGATCCTGTTTGAAAACCTGACGCCACTGCACGCCAACGAGCGTATGGTGATGGAGCGTGGTAACGGCTCTACCGAAGACATTACAGCGCGTGTGCTGGATCTGGCATCGCCAATCGGTAAAGGTCAACGTGGTTTGATTGTTGCTCCGCCAAAAGCGGGTAAAACCATTTTGCTGCAGAACATTGCACAGAGCATTGCCCACAACCACCCTGAGTGTGAGCTAATGGTACTTCTGATTGACGAACGTCCGGAAGAAGTGACCGAAATGCAGCGCTTGGTAAAAGGCGAAGTAATAGCTTCTACCTTTGATGAGCCTGCGAGTCGCCACGTTCAGGTTGCTGAAATGGTTATCGAGAAGGCTAAACGCCTTGTTGAGCACAAAAAAGACGTGGTTATCCTGCTGGATTCCATTACGCGTCTGGCTCGTGCATACAACACCGTGGTACCAAGCTCAGGCAAAGTATTGACTGGTGGTGTGGATGCCAACGCATTGCACCGTCCGAAGCGTTTCTTCGGTGCGGCACGTAATGTTGAAGAGGGCGGCAGCCTGACCATCATTGCGACAGCGCTGGTGGATACCGGTTCTAAGATGGATGAAGTTATCTACGAAGAATTTAAGGGTACAGGTAACATGGAACTGCACCTATCTCGTAAGATTGCAGAGAAGCGTGTCTTCCCTGCTATCGACTTTACGCGTTCAGGTACGCGTCGTGAAGAGCTTCTGACCAAGCCTGACGAGCTGCAGAAAATGTGGATTCTGCGTAAGATTGTTCACCCAATGGGTGAAAGCGATGCGATGGAATTCCTGCTCGATAAGCTTTCTATGACCAAGACTAACGAAGAATTCTTTGAAGCAATGCGTCGTCAGAAATCGTAACGCGCATTACGCTGAAAGAGAAAAGCACCGCCTGGCGGTGCTTTTTTTTGCCTGTAAAAAGACACGGCCAAGCGCTTATCAGTTGCTAAATATGAGAATGAGCCTCAGAATTGAGCTGGCATATTATTTAGCCAGTGGATTGGGATGTACTGGCGCAGGATTTCTGGGATGAAACGTTCACTCGCTTTACTAATCATATTGTTCTTCACCCTCTTTGGCGCTGTATCGCGAGCCATCACGATATCGCCTGATGACGTGGCGTCGCATATCGCCGATCCCAAGACCGTATCCTCTATTCTCCATGCAACTTCTTTGTTTGATGCCAATCAGATCCCACAGCTTGAAAGCTATCTGGCTGTTTTGCCGGAATTGTCGCGCGAAGAAGCATTGACGGTACTAGCTCGCCGAGCGATTACCTTTTCCAACATGACGCCAGAGATCGAAAAGTTTCTTGTCACCATTAGCCATCAACAGCCTAAATACTTAGTGAAAAGTCAGGGTAATGGCTACTGGGTGACCATGCCTGCTTTTAACTATGCGGGTGAAGCGAAGTGGGTACTCAATCGCTGGAAGATAAAATTATTGGGCGACGAGGCGAATAGACTGCTCAATTACGATCAACTGTCGTTGGCGACTTGGTTGTCGTTCTCCTCCAATGATTACACCTTGCGTCGAGAGGCATTAGTGGGCTTGATTCCTGGCCTGTCACCGCAGGCGCTCAGTAAACTTGAAGCGCTGTATCTTGCAGACAAGAGCATGGTATGGAGTCCAGACAATGCAGTTTTGGCCGCGCTAGCCAATCAAACGGGCAGCAATGCACTGTATAATTTGCTCTGGCTCCGCCGCACGGATAGCTTTAGTTTGGCAGCGTTACACAAAATGGATTCACCGCCTGTTGGCCAGCAACAGATTAATCAGATGATCGCTGCGACGGTTAACCCCGTATTGGCCGAGACAGCGATTCGACAACTGACGGGCTTGCATCCGCTTCCTGACGATGTGAAGTCGTTTTTGCTAAAGCAGATTGGCGATCGCCAACGTGGTAAGTCTGTTGCGGCTTTGCTTGCTGAACAGGGACACAGTGCCTGGTTAGAGCAACTGCAGCAACAAGTGTCGGGCGTGACTCGTCGTAATATTAAGAACGGATTGGATAGCGTCAAAAGCTAACGGATACGTCCCTCGTTTCTATTTTTTCACACGTGTTACCCGTGACACATCTCGTTATAATCAACCCCTCACATCTCATCCGGGAAGGCTATGAAATTTACTGATTTACGCGCGTTTATCGACTATCTGGAATCTGTCGGTGAACTAAAACGCATCTCTCATCCTGTCGACCCAAACCAAGAAATGACAGAAATCGCGGATCGCGTCCTGCGTGACGGCGGCCCAGCATTATTGTTCGAAAACCCGGTCGGTTACGATATTCCTGTTTTGGCAAACTTGTTTGGTACGCCTAAACGTGTCGCCATGGGCATGGGGCGAGAAGATGTCACTGCGCTGCGTGAAGTCGGTAAATTGTTGGCTTATCTAAAAGAGCCTGAGCCGCCAAAGGGCTTTAAAGATGCCTTGGACAAGCTGCCTGTGTTTCGACAAGTGTTAAACATGCCAGCCAAAAAACTGCGCAAAGCGCCGTGTCAGGACATCGTGTGGCAAGGTGACGATGTCGATCTGGATAAAATTCCGGTGATGAGTTGCTGGCCGGATGATGTAGCGCCGCTGCTGACTTGGGGGTTAACCATTACCCGTGGGCCGAACAAAAAGCGTCAGAACCTCGGTATTTATCGTCAGCAGAAAATCGGTAAAAACAAGGTGATCATGCGTTGGTTGGCACACCGAGGTGGCGCGCTGGACTTGCGTGAATGGATGGAAGCGCACCCAGACAAACCCTTTCCGGTGTCGGTAGCCTATGGTGCAGATCCTGCGACGATTCTTGGTGCGGTCACACCCGTGCCCGATACTTTGTCTGAATACGCATTTGCGGGTTTGCTTCGTGGCAGTAAGACCCAAGTCGTCAAAAGCATCAGCAATGATTTAGATGTACCTGCCAGCGCAGAAATTGTGATGGAAGGGTATATCGACCCGAATGAGTTTGCTGACGAAGGGCCATATGGCGATCACACTGGCTATTACAACGAAGTTGAGCGTCATCATGTGTTTACTGTGACGCACATTACCATGCGTCAAAAACCGATTTATCACAGCACCTATACAGGGCGTCCACCGGATGAACCTGCCGTGCTGGGTGTCGCACTCAACGAAGTGTTCGTGCCGATTTTGCAAAAGCAATTTCCCGAGATTGTGGATTTCTATCTGCCGCCGGAAGGCTGTTCGTATCGCATGGCCGTGGTCAGCATGAAGAAGCAATACCCAGGACATGCCAAGCGCGTGATGATGGGCGTGTGGTCTTTCCTGCGTCAGTTCATGTACACCAAATACGTCATCGTGGTGGATGAAGACGTGGATACACGTGATTGGCACAGTGTTATTCAAGCCATGACGACTCGCATGGATCCGATGCGAGATACGCTGCTTATCGAAAACACCCCCATTGATTCACTCGATTTTGCATCCCCTGTCGTGGGGTTAGGCTCCAAAATGGGTATAGATGCCACCATTAAATGGGAAGCCGAAACCACTAACTATCCCGCACAGAATGATTCAGTGCCCGATCCCGTTGCACTGGAAGCGGCAATCAGCGCAGTGCGCGAACAGTTTCCAGAAATCGTCGAACTCTATTTGCCGCTTGAGGCCAATGCGAGTCGCATGGCATTGGTAACCATCAAAAAAGATTCAGCTGGCCATGGACCCCGCGTCATGGAAGGGATTTGGTCATTATTCGGGCCGATTACCGACCTCAAGTTTGTGATGGTGTTTGATGACGGCGACGTCAACGTACGCGACTGGAACGACGTAATTTGGGCAATAACCACCCGCATGGATCCGGCTCGTGATACCCTGTTCGCGCCTTCAGCCTCGACCCGCGATTGCCAAGATGCGTCGCCAGTTGCAGAGCAGGGGTCTAAAATGGGGTTAGATGCCACCAATAAATGGCCGGGAGAATCCACCCGAGAGTGGGGGACACCGATAGCCAAAGATCCGCAAATTGTCGCCAACGTCGACAGCATGTGGGAAAAATTGGGTATTTAATCCGTGTATAAAGTAAACCTAATGCCAGCAGGAGCCGAGTTTGAGGTTGCTGCACACCAAACACTATTACAAGGCGCGCTCAGCGCAGGAATAGCATTTCCTAACCGTTGTCAGATCGGTGCTTGTGCAACATGCCTTTGCAGGTTGATAGAAGGTGATGTGCGTTATCATCTTGAGCCTATGCTCACCGAACAAGAAAAAGAGCAAGGTTGGATATTTGCCTGCCAGGCCATTCCCAGCAGTGATCTGGTGGTTAGTTTTGAGGAAAGCGATGACTATTAAATGTGAAGTAACGTCAGTGTCGTCACTGACCAATAACACCTATCGAATCTTATTAAAGCCTGAGCATCCTGTGAGCTACAAAGCGGGTCAATACCTGCTCGCGGTGATGGGCGAGAAAGACAAGCGCCCGTTCTCGATTGCCAGCAGCCCATGCCGTCAAAACGGTCACGAGCTTGAACTGCACATTGGTGCGGCAGAAGAAAACGCTTACGCTATGGATGTGGTGAAAGCAGCACAAGAGGCACTCGCAAAAGGCGAACAATCCTTTGTGATTGAAGCGCCGCATGGGGATGCATGGCTTCGCGAGGAGCGTCAACGCCCATTGATTTTGATTGCGGGTGGTACAGGATTTTCTTACGTGCGCAGCATGCTGGACCATTGTTTGAGCCAAGGTTTCAATCAGCCGATTTTCCTATATTGGGGCGGGCGTGATATCAGCCAGCTTTATGCCAATGATGAAATGGAAGCGCTCGCATTGAAAAACAGCCAACTGACTTACATTCCTGTGGTGGAAAACACACTTGAAGGTTGGAGCGGCAAAGAAGGCAATGTGCTGCAAGCCGTGATGGAAGACTTCATCTCGCTGTCGGCGTACGACGTGTACATTGCAGGTCGCTTTGAAATGGCAGGTGCAGCACGTGAGATGTTCTGCACCGAACGAGGCGCAGAACGTGACCACCTTTTTGCAGATGCGTTTGCCTTTCTGTAAACCTGATAGGCAGTAGCTTGGGGCGAGTATTCACTGCGCCGACTAAGCACAGCCAAACCGAATACAAAAACACCGCCTGTTGGCGGTGTTTTTGTATCAAAAGAAAAAGAGTGCAGAGGGTTATGCGTGCGCGGATGCCGCAATTTTCTTTTTCACCCAGGTTTCATTGAGCCAGAGCGAGGCCAAAATCACTGCGCCACCCATTGCTAGTGTCCCTAAGTCTGCATCGCGATTCCAGATAAGCACGTTGACCACAATTCCTGCCGGTACCAACGCATTGTTCATCACCGCCAGTGCACCCGCATTGACCAGTGTTGCGCCTTTGTTCCAAAGGAAATAGCCCAAGCCTGATGCCACAGTACCAAGATAAATCAAAATGCCCCATTGCAATGATGTGGTAGGCAGTTTGTCCGTGTTGCCGAGCAGCAGAAAGGCAGGCAAAGCCACACACAATGCGCCAAGGTAAAATAGACCAAATACCGTATGTTGCGGCACGTCTGTCTCCGTTCGCTCCATTACCACTTTGTAGCTGACTTGTCCGATGGCAAAACAGAGGTTTGCTCCTTGGACAATCAAGAAACCCAACATAAAGTTCGGGTTTACCGACGCGAATTTAATCACCACAGCGCCAAGCACGGCCAGTGCTGCGGTCATCAGGTACCAAGGTGAGAAACGGCGATGCAGTAAGTCATACGTTAGCGTGACATAGATGGGCGTAAACACGGTAAACAGCAGCACTTCTGGTACAGAGAGATACAAAAAGGATTGATAGTAGAAGCAATACATCAGACCAAGCTGAACGCCACCGATAGCCATTAGCTTAAGCATGAGTGGGCGCGGTACGCCTTTAAGACGTAAGAATGGCAAAAAAACGACCGCCGCCAACGCTACGCGGGTGACGACTGAAAACCAGGCATCTACCTGCCCGGCTA
The DNA here is from genome assembly GCF_045679545.1 of Enterovibrio litoreus. Taxonomy (NCBI): domain Bacteria; kingdom Pseudomonadati; phylum Pseudomonadota; class Gammaproteobacteria; order Vibrionales; family Vibrionaceae; genus Enterovibrio; species Enterovibrio litoreus. Next base: position 3,413,489 of record NZ_CP166194.1, on the reverse strand, counting down.
GGTAAACGCCAATTAAGCTAAAAGAAAATGCCCACAAGAGGGTAATAAACGCGAGGTAACCCATAAAAATCCCTATTTGGTAACTAATTGCCGCAAAGTGTACCGGAAATTACGGCAATAGGCAGGGAGCGGCGATCTGGACGGAGCAGCGTGTTGGGCGCGTGCGATCAGCTCGGCAGCGGCACCATCAGCATATCGACAGGGGTTTTATTGATCAGTTGTTTGGCGGACGAAACCAGTGCACTCCAAAAATCCTGATGATGACCGCAAATGACGAGATCAATGCCGAAATGACCAATAGATTCGGTGATTTCCTCGGCCAAATCACCGCTGGCGACCAGCGAATGCGTGACAGGCACGTCCACGTGTTTTGCCAGTGTGTTCAATTGCGACTGAGCTTCATCAATAATATGGTTGCGTGTCTCCACCAGATTGACATCAATGAGGCCGGTATAAAGCTGCGCATAGTTAACGTCGATATGGATCAGCGACAGTTTGGCTCCAAGGGGTTTAGCCAGCGCAGCGCCTTTTTGAACTAGTGCTTCGCTGTCTGCAGAAAGATCGACTGCCACCAAAATGTGTTTATAGCCCATGGCTTAACTCCTAATTTGCACGCTGTGTACTGCCTACATGATCAATATTAGTGATGAGTAGCGTTTACTACGCAATCTTTCTCGTAAAAATCAGGGTTGCAGGCAATTCCAAGTATGCTTGCAATGAAAACTAATCAAAAACTACCATCGTCTCCAAACCAAGACTGTTGCAGAGATCTCAATGCAGGTGTGTGCCAAGTGAACTTGTCCTCTCAGATTGTTAGAGGGGGTTGAAATGCACTCTCTCGACAGACAGAATGCCTATTAGATTGAATAAAAAGGACACAGAGCATGCTAGCAAAACCGATGATCGAGCAACTGAATGCGCAGATTAATTTGGAGTTTTTTTCATCAAACCTATACTTACAGATGAGCGCGTGGTGTGAGGACAAAGGATTTGAAGGTGCTGCGCAGTTTATGCGTAAGCATGCACAAGAAGAAATGGAGCATATGCAGCGTCTGTTCACTTACGTGAGTGAGACAGGAGCGATGCCAATATTGGGCACGATTGAAGCGCCGCGTCACCATTTCGAATCACTTGGTGAAGTATTTCGTGAAACATACAAACACGAACAACTCATTACTGAGAAAATTAATCATTTGGCACACGTCGCGTTTACCACGCAGGACTATTCTACGTTTAACTTCTTGCAATGGTATGTCGCCGAACAGCACGAAGAAGAGAAACTCTTCAAGAGCGTTATCGACAAGATTGAACTGGTAGGGGAAGACGGAAAAGCCCTCTTCTTCATTGATAAAGATTTGGCAGAAATGGCCAAACAAGCACCCACTTCTGTGATGGATAGCCCTGTGGCTTAAGACGCGTATTCCGTCTTCGCTCAGGCTTCTCATAGGCAACAAGGGAGATGAGACCATGAGCGGAGACGCATTAATTATCGCGATTTTTTTCGTTACGCTGGCGAATATCCTGCGCTATGTGAGTTCGCTTCGCGTTCTACTCGTGATGATGCGAGAAGCCAACCCACTGCTTTATCAGCAGATGAACCGTGGCAATAATTTCTTTTCTTCCCAAGGTGATATCAGTCGTCAAAAACGCTTATATCATTACATTCGAAGTCAGGAATATCTTCACCATCATGATGAGGCTTTTATTGCCAAGTGCAACAAAGTCAGACACTTGTTTATCCTATCGACTGCCCTCGTACTCGCTTTGGTTGTTTCACTCTTTTTTGTGGCGTTCGCAGGTCTTTAGCTCATCAGTAAGTCATATCTACGAAAACGCTGACTGATGTCGGCGTTTTTTTTGTTACCCTCAACATCAATAAACAATACACCGACATTAAAACACCTGACAGAAAGGGGGAGATCGACGTGGATCGATTCATGGCGTGGTGGCATTCGAGTTCCGAAGGCATCAATTTGGAATGGGTTGAACACATTGCCATACTACTGGCGATGGCCGCGTTTGCCTGGTTAGTGTGGCACGTCGTCTTTGGGCGTTTGGTCGCGATTGCTCAAAAGACAAAAACCGAGTGGGACACCATTTTACTCCAAACCGTGAGCACGCCCATTAGTGTCTTGATATGGCTTTGGCCGTCGAGTTATGTCCTCGACAGCCTGCTAGAAGCCACGGCGAAAGTCAGTGAAAGCTGGCTGGTGGTGTCACGTCGGGTGCTTGTTTTTGGCGTTATCCTTTGGATATTGCTGCGGCTGGTTAATCGTATCGAAGCGTATTTGATGAAATCCGATACACGCGACCAAACCACCGTTTCTGCAATGGGGCATATACTGCGTTTGCTGTTGGCCGTTGTGGGCGTATTAACGGCGCTACAAGCCTTTGGTATTAGCCTGACAGGCTTGCTCACCTTTGGTGGTGTTGGTGGCCTTATTGTCGGCTTAGCGGCTAAAGATTTACTGTCCAACTTCTTCGGGGGGTTGATGATTTACTTCGATCGGCCTTTCAGTGTGGGTGATTGGATTAGCTCTCCTGATCGCAACATCGAAGGCACGGTAGAGCGCATCGGTATGCGAATGACCATGATCCGCAGCTTTGAAAGCCGCCCCCTGTATGTGCCGAACTCGGTGTTTAGTAGCATTGTGGTGCTGAACCCTTCACGCATGCAGCATCGCCGCATCAAAGAAACCATAGGACTTCGTTACAAAGATGCCGACAAAATGGCGGCCATCGTGGCAGACGTCAAAACCATGCTGGAAAACCATCCTGATATTGAGCAGCGTTCGACCTTGATGGTGAACTTCGATGCATTTGCCAACTCTTCGCTCAACTTCTTCATCTATACCTTTACCAAAACCATTAATTGGTCGCGCTATCACGAAGTGAAGCAGGATGTGATGTTAAAGATTGTCGAGATTGTTCATGCACATGGCGCAGACTTTGCGTTCCCATCGCGCACCATCAGCTTTGATAAAGGTGAGATGACCGAAACAGCCATTCCCGTGCCTGAGGCCATCCAAGCAGCATCGAACAAGCACTGAGTCATAAACACACTGGCTCAAGCGGATCAGGGCGGCTACAATGCCGCCCTATTTCATGCAGTTCGTTATTCAAGCAGTAGAGTGTAGAGATGAAACAAGTTGATTTGGTGATCATTGGCGCAGGGGCAGCAGGCTTAATGTGTGCGGCGCAGGCGGGTAAGCGCGGTCGTTCCGTGCTGGTGGTCGATAACGGCAAAAAACCGGGGAGGAAGATCTTGATCTCCGGCGGTGGTCGTTGCAACTTCACCAACTACGACGTGACGGCATCTAACTTTGTCTGCGGCAATCCGCATTTTGCTAAGTCCGCGCTAGCGCAATACAGCCAGTGGGATTTCTTTTCCATGATTAACGAATACGGCATTGCGTGGGAAGAGCGTGAACATGGCCAGCTATTTTGTATCGATTCGGCGAAAGATATCGTAGAAATGCTGCTAAAAGAGTGCGATATGCCCAATGTCGAACAACGCTATCGCTGCGATGTGCACGACATTGAGAAGACTGAAGATGGCTTCACCTTAAAACTCGATACCGACACGGTAGCGTGCCAGTCATTGGTGGTAGCAACGGGTGGGCTGTCGATGCCAAAACTCGGTGCAACCCCATTTGGTTATCACGTTGCAGAGCAGTTTGGCTTGAAGCGCATACCGACCACCGCAGGCCTGGTGCCATTTACCTTGCACGACAAAGACAAAGTCGCGTTTGCTGATTTGTCCGGTATTGCCATTCCCGTCACCATCACCTCAGAAAGTGGAGTCACTTTCAAAGAGAACCTTCTGTTTACCCATCGCGGCTTGTCTGGCCCTGTGGTGTTGCAGATAAGCTCATACTGGGTGCCGGGTGAGAAAGTCACGGTGAATTTGTTGCCGGATTTAGATCTGACAGACACCATCAACGCAATGCGTGAGAAGCATCCAGCGCAGAGCCTGAAAAACAGCCTGTCCCGCTTGTTGCCAAAGCGTCTGGTCGAAGCCATGATCACGCGCGGTGATATGGAAGACAAGCCGCTCAAGCAGCTTACGCCAAAAGAAATCGCATCGCTGGCAGATTACCTGCATCAATGGAACATCGCACCCAATGGCACAGAAGGCTATCGCACGGCGGAAGTGACTTTAGGTGGCGTGGATACCGATGAGCTTTCATCTAAAACCATGGAAGCCAAAAAAGTTGCAGGGCTTTATTTTGTCGGTGAAGTGATGGATGTGTCCGGCTGGTTGGGGGGGTACAACTTCCAGTGGGCGTGGAGTTCCGGCTGGGTTGCTGGGCAGAATGTGTGATTAGCCGTAAGTAAATTAAAGACTTGAATCGAGGTCTGTTGCGTCCATTTTTAGGAGGTGGCCGGCCTCGGTCTGGGTGCGCAAATTTTATTCGCTAAACGTTAAAAATAAACCTTTACAAAAATGGGCGTTGGGGTATTATCCATCTCGCTCTGTTGAACAGGGTTATTAATGAAAGACGTAAAAGTAAAAGTAAAAATTCAGTTTGCCTTCCAATTGTTGTGCCCTCTGTGTTTCCCTTAGCTTCATCGTAACATTCAATAATTCAAGCTTTCAGTGCATCGCATTTTTGCGAAATTTCTTATGAATTAATATTTAAGGGACACATCATGTCTAACAAAACAACTGGTCTAGTAAAGTGGTTTAACGAAGAGAAAGGTTTTGGTTTTATTACTCAAGACAACGGCGGTGCTGACGTATTCGTTCACTTCCGTGCTATCGCTTCTGAAGGCTTCAAAACTCTGGCTGAAGGCCAAAAAGTATCTTTCGAAGTTGAGCAAGGCCAAAAAGGCCCACAAGCTGCTAACGTAGTAGCTCTGTAATTTCGAAAGAAGGACGCAGGTGGTTATCCATCTGCGTTTTTTTTCGCCTGCAATAAATCGCTCTCGCTCCATGCCTTCTATTTACACCTCTTTTCTAGATTAAAATCACCCTCTAAAAATATCAGCACTTCAATTTATCATCGCGCCCCTTGCTTATTGATGCTTCTATGACGTTGCACCTACGTTTTATTTCACGTTCTTGAATATATTTTAAAAAATAACGCACACCTGTTTTATGTCGCGAGATTTGTTATTTTTAATTTTTGGGGATTTTGAAAAAGGCGCCACGGAATAGCAGCGCCATTTTTTGTGTCTGTTCGAGGATGGCTTACCGCAAAAACAACGTGAACATGATCTTTTGCCACCATTTTCCATATGGCGGTGTCATTAGCTTGCCGGGGTTGAGTTTGCCTCGGCTGAACACGGTTTTGGCATGGCTGAAAGTGCGGAAGCCTTCGATGCCATGGTAGTGACCTAAACCAGATGGGCCCACGCCGCCAAATGGCGCATCATCAACGGCGACTTGCATAATCGTGTCATTGATGGCGAGAGAGCCTGAGTGAGTGTGTCGGATGACATGGCGCGTGAAATCATCATCAAAGGACATTAAGTACAACGCTAATGGGCGCGGCATGTTTCGAATGGTCGAGAGCACATCCTGCACATCGTGATATGTGATGATGGGTAGCAAGGGGCCGAAGATTTCTTGCTGCATGATAGCGCTGTCTGCGGGTGGGTTGATCACCAGATGCAGGGCCATTTTTCGTGTTGCTGGCAAGATGGCTTCTTCACTCAGCGGGATAACGGTGACGCCACGTTTTTGTGCATCATCAATCAAAGACTCGAGTCTGGCGAATTGGCGGTCATTGATAATGGCCGTGCGATCATCGCTTTGAATACCTGCGGGGTAGGCGGCTTTCCATTGAACGCGAAGCGCTTCGACGACATCATCCAGTTTATCTTCATGAACAAAAATGTGGTCAGGGGCGACGCAGATTTGCCCAGCATTGAGGTTCTTCCCAAATAGCAGGCGCTCAGCCGCGATTTCCGGTGCAATATCAGGCGCGATGATAACGGGGGACTTTCCCCCCAATTCTAGCGTGACAGGTGTGAGGTTTGCGGAAGCCGCTTCCATCACTTTCTTACCCACTTCGGTCGAGCCAGTAAACAGCAGGTGATCGAAAGGCAGTTTGGTAAACGCGGTTGCCACGGCGACATCACCTTCAATCACACTCACTTTGTCTTCAGAAAACGCCTCTTTGAGCATGGTTTTGACAACCTGATTGGTGAGTGGCGTGAATTCACTCATCTTGAGCATCACGCGGTTGCCCGCTGCGATGGCGGTCATCAGGGGGATCAGGCTTAAGGTGATAGGGAAGTTCCACGGCACGATGATGCCGACGACGCCAAGGGGTTGATAGTGAATTTCAACTTTGGCGGGGGCAAGCAAGAGGCCCGCAGAGCGGCGCGAAGGCTTCATCCAGCGCTTGAGCTTGCGTTTGGTATAACGAAGCATCTGAAAGCAAGGCATGATGTCTGCCATTAGGGTATCGGTTTGACTGCGATGACCATAATCTTGAGACAATGCATCAACTAACGCGTCGGTATGGGTTTTCAGCACGCGCTGCAGGCGAGTTAAATCTTCAATGCGCTCGGCATAGCCAATGTCAGCAACCTGCCGAGTTAATGCGCTTTTTCGGGAAAATTGTGCTTCCAGCATAGTGATCTGCTGTTCAATTGGCGTGTTATTGGCCATCGATACCACGGTCATATTTGCGCGTCCTTCATGCGATATCCGTTGCGTAACATTAAGGTTTGCCTCAGCAGTTTGCAAGTTTGATACATGCTAATGTGATGTCGTGATATGTTGGCGATCTGCCTCGAAAGCGCGCATAAATTCTTCAAAATACGTAGACATAGCGTGAACGTTTTCTTCTTCATTTAACGCCCTTAAAATTTCAATACCCACCTCACAGGTACAGAGTGATCCTGTAGGTTGATTGCGGCGCAGTGAATAGGTGGTTGTTAGCCCTTCGGGCAGTGCCACCGTTGGGATGTCTTCCAGCCAAGGGCTTTGGCGCAGCATCTTGCGCGCCTGCTGCCACGTTGCATCAACAATGATGAAATGCAGAGGCCTCGCGTAGGGCTCTTCGTATGATGCTGACGAGTAACCTGCTGTCACTTCTTTTAATTGGCGTGCCGTTTCGCTTGGAAAAACCAAATAGGGTTGAACGGCAGGGTCTGCCAGTAAGGTTAGCAATTCTGCGGGCGGTGTTTTTCGGTGCCAGATGTGTCGTCGACAATGCGGCAATGCCGCTTCCAACAGCCGACCGGTATTGGTGGGGCGGTCGGCTTCGGTTTCGTGCATTAATAGTTCAATACGCACATTGCTGTTTAACGACGGAGTTTGGTCGCACAAGCAGTTGTAATGAAAGCCGCAATGTTCACACGGCGCAGGTTTAGTTGGCAATGTGTATTCCTCGCCGTTCAATTAGTTAAGCGTAATGCCTTCCTGTTGTGGATAAATGCCATCTGAGAACAGGTAGGTGTCGGTAGCGTCAGGCAGACTAACCTCGGGGGCAACCGAAGGGTTCGAGGGATAACGGTTGCCGTCAAAGTGAAGCACATGGGTGGCGGCTTTAGCGCCGCCGCCACCGACAGGCATAATCAAATCACGCCAGCCATTGTGTGTGGCGTTACCCATCTGGAAAGGCAAATGCACTAAGGTTATGCGGCTATTGAAGCGCCAATCGCCATCTTGGTTAGCAAACACTAACAAGGTACAACCGCCGCTACCGCACCAGTCGGTCAAGACCAGTAATTCGTTGTCGCCATCGTTGTTGAGATCTTCGCTTAACCAGCGATACCGCGTACCAGCGGCTTCTGTGGCGGTATCACCCAAATACGCTTTCAGCGCCGCATCAACTTTTGGGTTGAATTCCGCTGAACCTTCTACGCCATGCGCCGCTAATCGTTCAGCACCATGCGAAATGTTTGTCGCGTCAATTTCGCTGCCGACCATCAAAGATAAGGTTAACCCTTGCGCGCCGAGACTGTATTCGCGGCCGTTGACGATCTCTTTGTCAGCAGTCAGGGTCAGTCCATTTCGCTCAAACAGACGCTCACTCACCAGGTACTGGCCTTGATGGCGAGTCATCATGACTTGCACAGCATTGGCGTTTACTTGCTGCCAAATGCCCGTTTCGATGAGTTCTGGCTCATTGGCTTGCTGATAATGCGTGGTGGCAGAATGATCTGGGTTCAGGGTGACCGTGGTTGTTAGGCGAGTATCACCAAGTGTGGTGACTCCTTGATAATTACCGACCCACTCTTGGGTGGGGTCATCTGCCGATAACGTTGCGCAGCCTTGCCATGATTGCTTGCCCTTGGTGAAAGTGGATGTCCAGCCATAGATGCTGTCACTCATGCCATCGCTACAAAGTGCTGGGCGAAGTGTCAGTGTCGCGCCATCGGTCTGATACATTCGTGCTTCTGGGCTAATGTTTCGAGCTGTGAGCGTGAAGCGTTCGCTGTCATACCCTAAGCGGTCAAATTGAAGTGTATTGTTTTCAACAGACACCCCCCAGAAAGGCTCAGTGCCTGATGCGACTGTGCGGTCACGGGGTTGCTGGCAGCCATCAATTTCTGCAGACATCAGGTTGAGTTGCGTGACTTTGAAGGTGGCGGGGTAGTCGGCTGCGAAGCCGTCTGACGATGGCGCGACAAACTCACCAATCACTTCGCCATAAATGGTGCTGTATGGGCTCGCGCTTAAGGCTAAGCCTTGCTGGCTGAGTGATGGGGCAAGTTGCAGCCAGTATTGGCTATTACTGCCGCATGGCGAGATGGCGCTTACATCATGCCCTAAGGTCACTTCACCACGCAGCATAAAGCGCTGTGGTACTGGCGTTGGTGCCGATTGAGGCGGTGATTGTTTTTGTAAATCATCGGAGTTTCCCAGTTCAACGGGCCCAGATGGTGATTGGCTGCAGGCAGAAAGCAGGCTAATAAAAACAGTGAGGCCGAGCAGTTTTGGAAGGCTGCGATTTAGAATTGGCAACGGAGATTCCTCTTCTCTTTCATGGGCTAAAAGGGTAAAACCATGATGATGACATTCACACCAATGGGGCGATTATGGCGTATTGGCTATTAAAAACCGAGCCTGATACTTTTTCTATAGACACCTTAAAACAGCAAAAGGTCTCGTGCTGGGAAGGTGTGCGCAATTATCAGGCACGAAATATGATGCGTGATGGGATGAAGGTTGGCGATCTCGCGTTCATCTACCACTCTTCGTGCAAGGATGTAGGCGTGGTGGGTATCGCTGAAGTGGTGAAGGCTGCGTATCCCGATCATTTTCAGTTTGATCCCGAAAGCCCTTACTTCGACCCCAAAAGCTCGCCGGAAAACCCTCGATGGATAATGGTGGATGTCGAATACCGACAGCATTTGAATTATGTGTCCTTGGCGCGGATAAAAGCGAATCCGGTGCTGGAAGAGATGCCACTGGTCAAGAAGGGAAGCCGTCTCAGCATCATGCCCGTCACTGACATGCAGTGGAACGAGATCCTATCGATGTCGGAAGCACGCAAAAGGTAGCCTGGGGGCGTCAGTGAAATTGGCGAATTAGGTCACGTGACTGAAAAGAAAACGGCAGCGGGGGGAATCGCTGCCGTACTGCATCTTACGTGTCTAGTTATAGCACACGCTTGTTGCCATCGCTTTTAAGCAATACATGTCGTTAATGCTGATTTTCCAGTAAGTGCGTTTCCAGATAGCGTGCCACGGCTTCGTCGGCGTTGCTGCCAATCACTTCGTTGTTCGGCAGCGTTGCTTTTACGCGTGGATGTGCTGTCGCCATCACCAAGCCTTTTTTTGCCGCAGTCAACATTTCCACATCATTCATGCCATCGCCAAACGCGATGCATTCATCAAGGCTGAAGCCTTTGATTTCCGCCACCGCCTTTAATGCTTCGCCTTTTGATACGCCAGCCGCCATGACTTCAAGACAAAATGGCGTAGAAAAAGCCACGCTGACTTTATCGCCGAAGGTATCGATGAATTTCTTTTCATAGGCAGTCAGGTAATCATGATCATGACGAATGAAGAAGATTTTCGCTACGTCTTCAAGTGGCGGGTTTTCTGGGTCAAACAGCGTAAAGCTGAAACCTGAATCTTTGTGGTATTTCGCCAAATCTTCGTCAACGCGGTTCAGCAACCAATCGTTCTCACGATAGATATGAATCGTGATGGTTTCATCGTCCTTCATCATGTTGACCAGTTCAGTGATTACCTCTGGTTCGACATTGCGGCTGAAAATGAGGTTGTCATCTTCATCGTGAACGCGTGCACCGTTTGAGGTGATCATGAATGCAGGGATGCCGACGCTCTGGCGAATGTGTGCCACATCGATATGGTGACGACCGGTTGCGAAAACAAAATGCTCGCCCTTTTGATGAAGGCGTTGTAAGACGTCACGAGTGTAAGGGGCGATACTATGGTCTGGTGTCAGTAAGGTGCCGTCGAGATCGGACGCAACGATTCTGTACATGTGTACCTCAAGTCGAAGAGAAGAGAATTCAATACGCACTCAGTGTATCTAAGCGCAGAAGAAAGAAAAGGGATCAAATCGTCGGTTATTTTTTCCTGTTTCGATGAAATAACCGACACGTCTTCTAATCTATCCACTTCTCTCTGACAATTACGCGCTTACGTCGTTTGCTCGAGAGGAGCAGTAGATAGACGCTCGAAAAACGACAGGGCCAGATTGAGCGCAATGTCGCGTGTCACATCCTTTTCGAACAAGAGTTCATGGCGAGAATTCGGCACAATATCAAACTGTATCGGCAGATTGAGTGCCTGACGCTCTCGGTGAAAACGGAACATGGCGTGGTTACAAACCACTTCATCACGTGCTGCTTGCATCACCAGCATGGGCATATCGATGATTCTGGCAGCCTCAATGGTGCGGGCGGCAGCGGATATGCTTTGCCATATCCATTGGCTGCTTGGGCCACCGACCTTGAGTGTTTGATTGTCCTCATACAGTTCGCGGAACCATTGATAGCGTGCTTCTGAATGGGTGAGCAAATTGTGCTTAAACGGTTTGAGCCAATAAGGAACCTGACCAGGCGCATAGCCTGCAGGATGCTGAAATTTGGACAGCAGTTGGCACAGCGGTTTGGCGACCTTTTGTAGTGTTGACGAAAGATTAATGCCAAACATTGGCGCGCTTAACGCTATCGCGTCAATGGCTGCTGGCTTTCTTGCCGCATAGAGGGTGGCGATCGCACCGCCCATGGAATGCGCCAAAATCATGCGTTGTTGATGAGGCTTTTGTGTCACGACTTCATCGACAAAGGTTTCGAGATCGTCAACGTAGTGCTCAAAATCCACCACATGGCCGATATCACTGCCAGTCACTAAGCGGTGGCTCTGTCCCTGACCGCGGTGGTCATAGCTATAAACATCGTAGCCTTGGTGGAATAAATCGAAAAACACTTCCTTATATTTTTCAGTCGCTTCAATGCGGCCATTGACCACCACGATAGCGCGGGTGTGTTCAGGCTTAGTGAAGGCGCACCAATGCAGACGCAGGCCATCTTGGCCAATAATCTGCCCTTGCTGGCGAGTTGCCCAAAATGGCGCAATCTGTTCCGTCATGGTGGTGGCTAACTCGTCTTCACGAGAAAATAAAAAAGGGCGTTCAATTGACATGTACATTCCGGTTAGGGGTTTTTATTTAGCATATCACGACACACCAGAAGTGCTTGGGTATGTGTGATGAAATCTCACCCGTCGTCAGAGAGAATGAGGCATCTAGACCAAAGGTTAGGCGTTGTTGAAGGTCAAATAGTCACAAACAAAAACAGCCAGCAAATGCTGGCTGTTTCTCTTTATATCTCAGAATTTACTGGCCGAAGTTAAAGTAGGTGGCTGAGCCGGGACCCACTGGCATGCCCGCAACGAATACCCACAGGTAGAAAAAGATACTCCAACCGAGCAAGAATACCAGCGTGTAAGGCAGCATGGTGGCGATCAGCGTACCTATACCCAAATCTCGCTTGTAGCGTGACGCAACCGCCAAGATTAGGCCGAAGTAGCTCATCATTGGGGTGATAAGGTTTGTGACTGAATCACCAATACGATAAGCCGCTTGAATCGTTTCTGGTGCATAGCCAACCAGCATCAGCATAGGAACGAAAATAGGCGCGGTGACTGCCCATTGTGCAGACGCTGAACCCAGAGTCAGGTTGATGATGCCGCACATAATGATGAAGGCGAAGAACAGCATTGGGCCGGTTAGACCGATGTTTTGCAGGAAGTCGGCACCGCCAACAGCAATCACCTGACCAAAGTTGGTCCATTTGAACAGTGCGACGAATTGAGCAGCAAAGAACACCAGTACAATGTAAAGACCCATCGCACTGATGGATTTCGCCATCGCGTCAATCACATCACGGTCAGTCTTCATGGTGCCGACGGTTTTACCGTAGACGTAACCTGGAACCGCAAAGAACACTAATATGAAGGCAACAATGCCTTTTAGGAACGGAGAGCCTGCAACCAAGCCCGTTTCAGGGTTACGCAGAATGCCCCATTCTGGCACGATGGTGAGTGCAAGCAAGGCGGATACGATAAGTGCCGCAATACCTGCGTTACGCATACCGCGTTTTTCAATGTCAGTGACCCTGCCTGCTTCTTTGGCTTCGAAATCTTCTGCCGCCATTGATTGATCGTATTCACCCAATTTGGGCTCAACAATTTTCTCAGTAACCAAGGCACCCAAAATGGTGATCAGGAAGGTCGACGCAAACATAAAGTACCAGTTCGCCTCAGGGCCAACCGTGTATGTTGGGTCGATCATTTGCGCAGAGGTTTCGGTAATGCCTGATAACAGTGGATCAACCGTACCAAGCAGCAGGTTGGCAGAATAGCCACCAGAAACACCCGCAAACGCCGCCGCAAGACCAGCCAGTGGGTGACGACCCAGAGAGTGGAAGATCATTGCTGCGAGTGGGATGAGAACCACATAGCCCAACTCTGAAGCCGTGTTAGAGATGATACCTGCAAAGACGATGGTCAAGGTAACCATGCGGCGAGATGCGCCCATCACCATCGATCGCATCGTGGCAGAAAGCAGACCCGAATGCTCTGCAACCGCCACACCCATCATGGCGACCAGCACGGTACCTAGTGGGGCAAATCCCGTGAAGTTTTTCACGAGGTTCATAACAATAAGCTGCACGCCTTCAGCGTTAAGCAAGCTTTTAACGTATATCATGCCGTCAGCAGCACGACCCGCAGTGCCATCTGGGCGCGGATCAGCGACCGACATGCCAAAGTAACCTGCAATGCCCGATGCAAAGAATATAACCACACACAAAATGGCGAAGAGGGTGACCGGGTGAGGAAGAAGGTTACCGAGAAATTCCACGGTATCGAGAAAACGGGAAAAAAAGGATTTCTTCGGCTTCCCGCCGTTTTGATGTTGCGAAGCTGATGTCTGCATCAGTTCCTCCATGTTAAACAACTGTCCATCTTTGGTTGGTAAGCATGTTAGGGTATTTAATTGCATAAATGCAATACTAAAGACTGCATTTCAATACTTATGCAGTCATATAATTTAAATAAAAATTAACATATGGTGTTAAATGTTGTTTGTTTTCTGTTCGGTTTGGCGAAATTATCGACGGGTTTACAATCAAAGCATCACCAGTGACTATTCGGCCCAAATTCTGGAACTGAAATGCAGAAAAAAGTCTTTTATTTCGAGCTGTTGCGAGTTGTTGCGGCAATAGCTGTGATCGCAATCCATGTTTTGGGGCCTTACCGCCATATCGGGAGCGATATTCCACAAAGTGACTGGCTTTCTGCCATTGCATTTAACGGTGCAAGTCGTTGGGCTGTGCCTGTTTTTATTATGATTACAGGTGCATTGATGCTTTCAGACACTCGTGCATTTTCACCTTCCTATTTTGTTAAGCGGCGAGTCATGAAGGTGTTCGTCCCTTTTGTGGTCTGGTCTGTTTTTTATGCGCTTCTCGCGGCAATTTCGTTACAAAATGTAAATTGGTCAGAAACCATACACCGATTGGCCCAATTGCCGATTGAAGAAACCTACTATCACTTGGGATTTTTCTATTATTTTCTGCCGCTCTATCTATTAATTCCGATACTTCGTCCTTTGGCACAACGAGAATCGCCTGACATGTTCAACACCTTGTTGGCGCTTTGGCTCAGTTTGTGTGTGGCGAGGTTGATGGGTGTTCATCTAGGTGCTGTTGAAGAGTTAGTGCTGTACGGAGGGTATTTACTACTCGGGTACGCGCTGCATCGACGCGAAGTACCCTTTGGACTGCTGTTGTTCTTGGGCGTGTTAGCGCTGGTGGCAACCGAATACACGGCCATTTCGCAAAGTGTCGCTAAGGGGTCATACACCAGCGCGGGCTGGTTCTCTTATAAGACGATTAATACCGTGCTGATTGCCGCCATGGTATTTGTGCTCTGCCAGCGCTGGGCCGAGCGTGTGTCGGATAAATGGCAAAAGCGGGTGACGCGTGTTAGTCGCCACTCGCTAGGGATTTACTTGATCCACCCGATTTTTCTATGGCCGCTGAGAGAAACAGGAATAATTTTTGGAATGGCATGGTTGAGCATCCCCTTGGTGACACTGGTCGTGTTTGTCTTGTCGTATTGGACCAGTGTCGGGTTGTCGAAGTGGCGCGCGACGGCGTGGTTGGTGCCTTAGTTAGTCAATTCGTTGTAGCTTAGCGAAGTGTACAAAGTCAGAACCGCGGTACGTTAATGTGCCGCAATCGCCTGGTTGTAGGGCATGATAATAATGAACACCGACTTGAAACTCGCGCTTCGGACCGCCAGAAATGGGCTCAACATAGATCCAATACTCTTCCGGATCTTGGTGCTGATCTGGGCTAGGTAGGGAAACAACTTGTTTATCAAGGATGCGGATATCGATAGCACGATCTTCTGCGCCTTGTCCCAGGGTGTGTTTTTGAAAGGTAAACACGAAGTAGACACCAGCAACCACCGCCAGGGCGAGCACGAGCAAAATCACAGAAATGGGCACGGTTGTCTCCTTAATCCGGCCGTAAAGGGTCGAACGTGAGTCTACTTCAGAAGAGAAGGTAGACATACTGCCACCAGAAACAATTCGTGATCGATCGCACTTATCCGTATCTGTATTGGTGCGAATGTAAACGAAGTTAAAGTGCTTTTTCATTTTTGATGATATGACTTAAGCTAATGAAAAGCATACGTTGCGGGTACAACGACTCCGCCCGATATGAAGAAACCATCGGAGGCCTACATGGATGACATCGCTGTTGTTGTGAGACAAAGCCGGCGACTTGAGCGCTTGCTCAAAGAGCATTATCACGCTCAAGGGCGAGGGCTTCATGAATTAGTGACCAGCTGCCAAGAGCGGCTGCCACACGATATCATTTCAAAGTTGCGTTTTGTTGCAACAATAAGAAATAAAGCGGTGCACGAGGACGGCTATGAAGTCGATGACATGAACGGCTTTGTTTCAGCCTGTAAGCAGTGCGAAAAAGAGCTGCTTCCTCGCAGCAACCGAATGATATGGCGCGTTGCAATTTTCCTCATCTTTGCCGTTACGGCTGGCGCGGTGTGGTTTTATGTCGAAAATTGGGGACACATTGTTGGTCGGTGATGTGTCCAAATCACAATCAAAAGAGCATTCATAATGAGTGCTCTTTTTCGTTGTTTCCCCGTAAAAAAAGAGATATCGATCGTCGCCAAATTGAG
Organism: Enterovibrio litoreus; assembly: GCF_045679545.1. NCBI lineage: Bacteria > Pseudomonadati > Pseudomonadota > Gammaproteobacteria > Vibrionales > Vibrionaceae > Enterovibrio > Enterovibrio litoreus. The sequence continues at coordinate 3,397,835 of NZ_CP166194.1, read as the reverse complement.
ACGCACACTCATATTGAAAGGCTTACCCTTTCTAGGGGCATAAAGCGTCATAATGCCTGCTTTTGATGCGAGCTTCGCTTTCTGAGACATGTACGGTGGACATTCCATCTTGCATCCCTAGACTTGCTTGGCTCGCAATTTAAGGGAAGAGATCATGTTGAGTTGGCTTGCTGTTTGTTGTTCAGGGTTGCTGCACATCAATGCTGCTTATAAAGGCCCAAGATGGCAGTTTTATCTGTTTAAACCGCTGACTATTGCATTGATGATGCTGATCGCCGTAATGGGCGGTGAGGCGAATGTTTATACCTATTTCATCTTGGCTGGCTTGCTGTTTTCGTTGTTTGGTGATGTGTTCTTGATGTTGCCAAAAGATCGATTTATTCCCGGGCTGGTGAGTTTTCTGATTGCACATATTTTATATAGCGTCGCCTTTTGGCAGCAGTTCGACGGCTCCATGGTGTGGTGGCTTCCGTCACTGATAGGCGCGGCGAGTGTGATTATTTTTCTCCTCCTATTGCCAAACCTTGGTGCGTTGCTGATCCCTGTAGGGATTTACATCGCCGTGATAGGGCAGATGGCATGGGGCGCGGGTGAATTTTGGTTAAATGCACATTCACAGACGGCAGCCTACGCCTTTGGTGGCGCGTTATTGTTTATGGTGTCTGACACCGTGCTTGCCTTTGAGCGATTTAAAGGGCCTTTTCGTGCGTCAGTTTTGCTGGTGATGAGCACGTATTTTTGCGCCCAGGGATTGCTCACTTTGTCTGTGATGCCTTAGTTTGTCTGTGATGCCTCAGTAGGGAGAAGTCATTAATGTCTTGGATTCAAGTGTATAGTGCAAGCAATTCACTGGAGGCGCATAGTCTTAAAGGAATGCTTGAATCCATGGGGATGGATGTCATGCTTAAAGGCGACTCATTGGCGAGTGCCACAGGCGAACTTCCAGCCGATGTGGTTGCTGTGACCTTGTGGGTTGATGTCGCGCGTGAAGAAAAAGCGCGAACAGCGCTGCAACAATATGAAGCCCAAGCAGAAAGCCTTTGGTTCTGTCCATCTTGCCACGAAGAGAATGGCGGCAGCTTTGAAGTATGCTGGCAATGCAGCACACAGCGTGATGAATCCTGACCAACCTTGCGACATATCAAAACAGTCATTGCAGTACTGTGTTTCCATGACGTCCATTGATCACTGTGCGCTTGTGGAGTTGTAATGCCTGCGTCAATTCATGTTCATGAAATTCTAAATCACCTCAAATCAAATTCAATGTCCGAGCAAGCGCTGTCAGAGTGGGTGAACGGCCAATGGGGCGCTTCAGCACGCTTCCATACCTGCAGCCAAAACCGTCTTTCATTTAGCGAAGTGCTCGTGTTCTTGCGCCGTAGAAAGAAGATTCTTGAACAAGCAGGTTCGTTAGTGGTGAATGAAGCTCGGATCTGTCAGCACTGAACCAGTGCGACTAGGCTGAAATGCACCGTGAATGAAAAAGGCCTCAGAAGAGGCCTTTTTGCGAAGGGTAGGTCTATCAGCCAACCATGTATTTGCGGCGAATATCGAGCAGCGCGAAGATCCCGAAGATTAGGATCGACCATTTTTCCCAGCGGGTCATAGTGATTTTATCGCCAAATGCACCGATAAATATCAACATTTGTAAGCCATGCATACAGAACAGGAAGGCTGTCATGATATACAGCGCCATGGCTGCGACGCCTGGAAACGGCGAAACGATATTCGCGATTAATACCAACCAAACAAAGCCAATGGCCGCTTTTGCTAAAAAGATGAGTGCTTTCATTTTTCCTCTCTTTGGTACAGCCGGAAGCTCACTTGTCCGGCATGCTTTTCCTTAATCATGTCCCAATGCGCGGGCACGTCTGGCACACCAAGCTCTTTTTCCGCCTCAATGTAAATCAATGCGTTCTTGTTAAGCCAGCCATTGTGCTCGAGTTTGTTCAACACGTCACTCAACAAGTCTTTACGAAACGGTGGATCGATGAAGACCACGTCAAATGGCCGCCCGGTTTGCGATAAATATTGCAAAGCGTCGGTGTTATGCACTGTCGCGTTGTCGGCATTCAAGGTGGCAAGGTTGAGATTGATTTGCGCTGCAGCACCTTTATCAAGCTCTAGTAAGGTGACGTGGTCAGCCTGACGAGACAAAGCTTCAAGCCCTAAACCGCCGCTGCCTGCGAACACATCAAGGCATTTGGCCTGATATAAATCTGCCGCTAGCCAATTAAACACGGTTTCTTTCACACGATCTGTTGTAGGGCGAAGGCCTTCGACGTTTTTAACCGGCAATTTACGCCCCCGCCATTTGCCAGAAATAATGCGGACAAAACCAGAACCGCCACCTGCATTCGATGAAGGATGATTACCTCTGCCGTTAGGTTGTTTCGCAGGGTTTTTAGGGTTACGTCTTACCATAGATTTTTTGACCGCCAAGAAGGTGTTAGTATATGTCGGTTCGGTAACGGCTTAGCATTTTCAAGGTCAATTTGCCCTTTTTAAAATGATCAGCGACGTAAGGGTTTTGGCCTCTTTCGCCGAATTTTCTGCGCCGCAATGTATGTAATACATCGCCGTTACCTCACTGCATTTATAAGGCGCAGTGCTCACAGTTTAAGATTAGCGCGATGTCATCGTGCTGATTGTACCAATCATGCTTTAGGATTTGCCAATGGCAGAAAAAAAGAAACGCGGATTTATGTCCTGGCTGGGTTTCGGCCGCAAGAACGATGAACAAGAACAACAGGCTGAACAAGCCCGTTTACAAGCTGAAGCTGATGCGATAGCACAGGCCGAAGAGCAAGCACGCCTTCAAGCGGAAGCTGACGCGAAAGCACAAGCCGAAGAGGCTGCTCGCCTGCAAGCAGAAGCGGATGCGAAAGCACAAGCTGAAGAGCAAGCACGCCTGCTAGCAGAAGAGGATGCGATAGCACAGGCCGAAGAACAAGCGCGCCTGCAAGTAGAAGCCGATGCGAAAGCACAAGCCGAAGAGGCTGCTCGCCTGCAAGCAGAAGCCGATGCGAAAGCACAAGCCGAAGAGGCTGCTCGCCTTCAAGCGGAAGCTGACGCGAAAGCACAAGCCGAAGAGGCTGTTCGCCTGCAAGCAGAAGTTGATGCGAAAGCACAAGCTGAAGAGCAAGCACGCCTTCAAGCAGAAGCGGACGCGAAAGTTCAAGCCGAAGAGGCTGCTCGCCTGCAAGCAGAAGCTGATGCGAAAGTTCAAGCCGAAGAGGCTGCTCGCCTTCAAGCAGAAGCTGATGTGAAAGTTCAAGCCGAAGAGGCTGCTCGCCTTCAAGCAGAAGCGGATGCGAAAGCTCATGCCGAAGAGGCTGCTCGCCTGCAAGCAGAAGCCGATGCGAAAGCACAAGCTGAAGAACAAGCGCGCCTGCAAGCAGAAGCCGATGCGAAAGCACAAGCTGAAGAGGCTGCTCGCCTGCAAGCGGAAGCTGACGCGAAAGCACAAGCTGAAGAACAAGCACGCCTGCAAGCGGAAGCCGATGCGAAAGCACAAGCTGAAGCTGATGCGAAGGCACAAGCCGAAGAGCAAGCACGCCTGCAAGCAGAAGCCGATGCCATTGCTGCAGAACAGTTGGCCGCCGAAGAGCTGGCGAAGACGCAAGCCGAACAGGAAAAACCTCAGCGAGAAGGTCTTTTTGCTCGTTTAAAGCGCGGCCTTCAGAAAACCAAAGCCAATCTAGGTGCGGGTTTCTTTGGTTTATTCAGCGGCAAGAAAATCGATGACGAGTTGTTTGAAGAACTCGAAGAGCAGTTGCTGATTGCTGATGTTGGTATGGATACCACAACCAAGATCATCAATAACCTGACCGACAATGCTTCTCGCAAAGAGCTGAAAGACGGTGAGGCCTTGTATGGTCTGCTTAAGCAGGAAATGGCTGGCATCTTGAGCAAGGTTGAAAAGCCTCTTAATGTGGCCAACCAAGATGGGCCATTTGTGATCCTGATGGTCGGCGTTAACGGTGTGGGTAAAACCACCACTATTGGTAAGCTCGCCAAGCAATTCCAGCAAGAAGGTAAATCCGTCATGCTGGCGGCAGGTGACACTTTCCGCGCGGCGGCAGTCGAACAGCTACAGGTTTGGGGCGATCGCAATAACGTTCCTGTGATTGCACAGCACACGGGTGCAGATAGCGCATCAGTGATCTATGACGCGATTGAAGCTGCAAAAGCACGCAAAGTTGATGTGGTCATCGCAGATACCGCCGGTCGTTTGCAAAACAAAGCTAACCTAATGGAAGAGCTGAAGAAAATTGTCCGTGTCATGAAAAAGCTCGACGAAAATGCCCCGCATGAAATCATGCTAACCATCGATGCGGGTACGGGCCAAAATGCCATCAGCCAAGCGCGTTTGTTCAATGACATCGCGCCGCTTTCAGGTATCACCCTGACCAAACTTGATGGTACCGCCAAAGGTGGCGTTATCTTTGCGGTGGCCGATCAATTCAACATTCCTATTCGTTACATTGGTGTCGGTGAAGGGATTGATGATTTGAGACCTTTTGTGGCAGAAGATTTTATCGAAGCACTGTTTAGTCAGGAGGACTGATAGGCGTGATCCAGTTTCAGCAGGTTAGTAAAGCCTACCGCGGTGGGCAGCGAGCATTACAGAAAGTAAGCTTTCACTTACCCAAAGGCGACATGGCATTTCTGACCGGTCACTCTGGTGCAGGCAAAAGTACCCTGCTGAAACTTCTGTGCGCGATTGAACGGCCAAGTGACGGCAAAATATTGTTCAACAATCACGATATTTCGCGTATTGACCGCAAAGAGATCCCTTTTTTGCGCCGCCACATCGGGGTGATTTTTCAAGATCACAAACTCCTGATGGACAGAAGTGTGTTTGACAATGTGGCGCTGCCGCTGCGTATTGAACAAGCCAACGAGTCTGACGTTAAAAAGCGTGTTTCTGCGGCACTAGACAAAGTGGGCTTGTTAGATAAAGCCGCGTGCTTGCCTATCCAGCTTTCAGGTGGTGAGCAGCAACGTGTGGGTATCGCCCGCGCGGTGGTCAATCGTCCTCAAGTATTGATTGCCGACGAGCCGACTGGAAATTTGGATGCGGCGTTATCGCAGCAAATCATGGAACTCTTTCGTCAGTTCAACCAAGTGGGCGTCACTGTCCTCATGGCGACTCACGATACGTCTTTATTGAGCCGTTATGACATGCGTCGATTTGACCTAAACCAAGGTCATCTGTCGGAGGTGGCGCGTGGCTAACTTTTTGTCTTTGCACAAACAGCAATGCGGACAAGCCCTGCGTGATTTGCTGGCTAAGCCGACGGGGAATTTGTTAACCGTATTGGCATTGGCTTTTTCATTGGCATTGCCTGTGACGCTCTACATGTTGGCCAAGAATGTGGTGGCAGTCAGTGCACAATGGCAAGCACCTAATCAGTTAACGGTTTATCTCAATGAGATACCGGAAGACCGAGCGATATCACTGAGTGATGAGATTGGTCAGTGGTCTGAGATTGATACCGTTGCGTATATCTCTCCTGAGCAAGGCTTGTTGCAGCTTCGACAGATCCAAGGGTTTGATGAAGCAGTGAGTTTGCTCGATGACAACCCGTTACCTGGGGTGATCGTGGTGACGCCGATCAGTGATGATGCAGCCGCCGTAACGGCGTTGGCATCAAAGCTTCGCGCAGAATCAGACATTCAAGAAGTGCGTCTTGATAGTGACTGGCTACAGCGTCTTGCCGCGATTGAATCTTTGGTGCTGACATTAACTTGGGTGTTCTCCGGTCTTATGTTGATGGCAGTGTTCCTTATCGTGGGGAATACCTTACGATTACAAGTGCTGAACCAAAAACAAGAAATTCAGGTCATGAAGCTGGTTGGTGCTACCGATAGCTACATCCTTCGACCCTATTTGTACACGGGCGTTTGGTTAGCATTGTCCGGTGCAGTGGTTGCTTGGATTGTGGCAACGATAAACAGCTTTTTACTCGATGCGGCTGTGGCAAAATTGGCTACATTATATAGCAGTGGTTTTCGTCTCAGCGGCTTAGGTGTCGATGAAACGCTACTTCTGTTTATGGTCGCAGGTTTGATTGGTTTGTTGGCTGCACGCTTAGCGGCGGCGAGGCACTTGAGAGACATTGAACCTGTTTGATAAATTGCAGTCACATAAATGGTGACTATTTACTCAGGCTTGCAGTTTTTTTTAACTTGAGTACAGTATGCCTTGGTCTTTCGGGGCCGTTAATGTTCGATAAATTCGAAAAGAGGTGAAAATGACAGCAGAGATGTATGCACTAGCCCCAATCTCAAGAGATAGCTTGGATAGCTATCTGCGTCAGGTAAACAGCCATCCTATGCTGTCTGCCGACGAAGAGCGCGAGCTTGCAGAACGTCTGCACTACGACGAAGATTTGGACGCGGCGAAAAGCCTGATCCTATCTCATCTGAGATTTGTTGTTCATATTGCCCGTGGTTATTCTGGTTACGGGCTTCCCGTGGCCGATCTGGTGCAGGAAGGCAATATTGGTCTGATGAAAGCGGTTAAGCGCTTCAACCCAGAAGTGGGTGTGAGACTGGTATCTTTTGCGGTGCATTGGATCAAAGCCGAAATTCACGAATACGTTCTGCGTAACTGGCGTATTGTGAAAGTGGCGACGACTAAGGCTCAGCGTAAGTTGTTCTTCAACTTGCGTAAGTCTAAAAAGCGTCTGGGTTGGTTTAACGCTGATGAAGTTAACTTGGTTGCCGAGCAACTAGGTGTTGATGCATCTGAAGTACGTGAGATGGAATCCCGTCTTGCTGCACAAGATGCAGGCTTTGATGGCGGTGCAGACGATGATGAGCGCGAAGGCCCTGTGGCCCCTGTTTTCTTTTTGGAAGACAAAAGCTCAGATGTTGCAACTAACCTTGAAGCGCAAAACTGGGAAGACCACGCTAACCGCCGATTGGCACAAGCGATGTCAGGGCTGGATGAACGAAGCCAGCACATTATTCGCTCGCGCTGGTTGGACGATGATAACAAAGCGACTTTGCAGGAATTGGCGGATCACTATCAGGTATCTGCTGAGCGTATTCGACAGCTCGAAAAGAATGCGATGCGCAAACTGAAAGAAGCGGTGGGCGAAGACGCATTGTAATCGTCAATCCACGAAGATCCTAAAAGCCGGCATCATTGCCGGCTTTTTTGTACCTGAACAACCCTTATCCCGTTTGGTCTCAGATTACTTGTCCACAGCTTTATTACGATCAACACTACATGTAGTGGATCCTCGGTCTAGATCCTACTTTATCAACGCAATCCACAGTCTTTTCCACAGGTGGTGAAAAAGCGTACAAATTCCCTATTATCTCTGTGGCAAGGATTGGCAAAAACTCGGGTACAATGGTGTTTTACTTGTTGTTTCTCACTGTGTGGTTGAAATGACAGTACCTTAAATGATGTAACGGGAGTGGAATAACCCATGGAACAATTTGCGCATATCTCTGTATTGGATGCTTGGCAGTTGCTGCAGGACAACGATCAGAACGCAGTGATCGTCGATATTCGGGATCCTCAGTCATTTTCGCTATCTCATCCACAGGGCGCATTTCACCTGACCAATGACACCATGGTGCAATTTGGCCAGACCGTTGATTATGAACAACCCGTATTGGTAATGTGTTATCACGGCGTGAGTAGCCAGGGCGCGGCACAATATTTGGTTAACCAAGGCTTTGAGCAGGTGTACAGTGTAGATGGCGGATTCGAAGCGTGGCATCGACAGTCATTGCCCGTGGCAGGCAATAACGATTAAGAGCGATTAAGAGGTATTAATGATAAGGCTGATTGCAATTTCCAACCCTCGTGCCGGACAGGCATTTATCGATTACATGGCATCAAGACACATTGAAATTCAAATGATGCCTGAAGGGGAGGGGCAATTTGCCTTGTGGTTAGTTGAAGCTCAGCATCAAGCTGAGGCTGAATCAGAGTTACAGGCATTTTTACACGACCCAACTTCCCGTCAGTACCAATCGGCCTCATGGGATATGGCCGAAAGCCGTACTGCGCATTTTACCTATCCACGTCAGAAGATACTCACCTCGCTCAAGCAAAACGCTGGCCCGTTTACTCTGTTCATCATGGCGGTATCCATTCTCGCCTATGCAGGGCTAACACTTGGCTTTGGTAATGAAGTCTTTTCCCTGCTGCACTTTCCCGCTACAGATGATCAACAGTGGCAACTTTGGCGTTTGTTCACCCACGCGCTATTGCACTTCTCTGCGACTCACATCGTGTTTAACCTACTGTGGTGGTGGGTGCTGGGCGGCAAAATAGAAAAGATAAGCGGCAGTGCTAAGTTGGTTCAGCTTTTCCTGCTCACTGCGCTGTTCTCTGGTTTGGGGCAGTATGTGTTTGAAGGACCTGCGTTTGGTGGTATGTCGGGCGTGGTGTATGCCTTGCTGGGATACTTGTGGCTTATGGGGACATTGGCGCCTTCTCGCGGGTTGTCGATAGAGCCAAGCTATGTCGGTTTTATGCTGTTGTGGTTGGTGGTGGGTTTCTTTGAACCCTTCGGCATGGCTATCGCCAATATGGCGCACCTCTTTGGTTTGGTGTCAGGCTGTGCGATTGCAGTGTTTGATGCCAAGTTCTCCCGAGCCGCGAGAAACCCTTCTTAACTGTGATGCTTAGTGGGATGCTTAGTGTGATGCGCGCTCACCCTTAGGCTTGCCCGCATTGGCAATGCGGTTATCGCCACGTAAACTAAGCATAGATTTCGTGTTTGCACAGAGGACACAGTGAAACAAACACTACGACATCAGGAAATTCTCGATTTAGTTCGAAGTAAAGGCTACGTCAGCACCGATGATCTGGTTGCGTTTTTTGACGTCAGCCCTCAGACGATTCGTCGTGATCTCAATGAACTGGCTGCGGAAAACAAGATACGACGTCAGCACGGTGGCGCGACCATTCCATCCAGCTCCGTCAACACCGCTTATGACGCGCGCAAAGTGATGCAGCAAGATGCCAAGAATAAGTTGGCACAGGCGCTGGTGGCGCATATTCCTGATGGCGCGACCTTGTTTCTCGATATCGGCACCACCCCCGAGGCGGTAGCGCGTGCACTGCTCAATCATCAAGACTTACGCATTGTGACTAACAACCTCAATGCCGCCAGTATTCTGATGGTGAAAGAAGATTTTCAAATCATCATGGCGGGTGGCGAAGTGCGTAACCGTGATGGCGGCATAATGGGTGAAGCGACACTGGACTTTATTTCTCAGTTTCGGCTCGATTTCGGCATATTGGGGATCAGCGGGATTGATCTCGACGGTGGCCTGCTTGATTTTGATTACCACGAAGTACGCGTTAAACAAGCCATTATGCAAAACAGCCGTTCTGTTATGCTGGCTGTAGATCACACGAAATTCGGGCGTAACGCCATGGTCAATGTGGGTGATATTACCCAAATCAACATGCTGTTTACCAACTCACCTTTACCAGAAACCATTGCTGCACGCCTGCAAGACACTGAAACACTGGTCGAAATCATTCTTTAACCCTCTGGTCTCTCGTCCTCGCCGCCGCTTGGCGGCGTTTTTGTATCCACCTTTTGTTGTATTTTTCGCCTTATTGTCACTGGACAAGGTGATTATTTGCACTAAAATGCTCGTAAACGAAAATTAAATGCTCGAATGAGCGCAAAAAGTCACGGTGTGATCGGCGCGAGTGGGCAAAAGGGATAATGCAGAGGACAGAATGAGCGCAGAGATGTTGGATATACTTGTCGTGGGTGGCGGGATAAATGGAGCAGGTATCGCGGCGGATGCTGCCGGTCGAGGGTTGAAGGTCGGGTTGTTTGAGGCCGATGACTTTGCATCTGCGACATCGTCAGCCAGCTCGAAATTGATCCACGGTGGCCTGCGGTATCTTGAGCATTACGAGTTTCGTTTAGTGAGTGAAGCGCTCGCTGAGCGTGAAGTCTTGCTTCGAAAAGCCCCGTTTCTCGCTTGGCCAATGCGTTTTCGTTTACCTCATCGCCCCCATCTTCGCCCTGCATGGATGATACGTGCTGGCCTCTTTCTCTATGATCACCTTGGTAAACGCACCAGTCTTCCCGCCAGCAAAGGAATCAAGTTTGGCGAAGAGTCAGTGCTGAAGCCTGAAATTACTCAAGGTTTCGAATACTCAGATTGCTGGGTTGATGATGCGCGTTTGGTAGTATTAAACATTATGGATGCGGCGGAGCATGGCGCAGAAGTGCGTAACCGTTGCAAAGTCACTAAGGCGACCAGAATGGCGGGTCACTGGGAGGTCGAGATTGTCGATCAACTCACCCAAGCGCGATTTATTCGTCACTGTAAAGTGCTGGTTAATGCCGCGGGTCCTTGGGTAAAACAGTTTTACGATGACAGTACTGAGCTGACATCCCCGCGCGGTATTCGTTTGATCAAAGGCAGCCATATCGTGGTGCCGAAAGTGCACAATGAGTCGGCAGCGTATATTTTACAAAATGAAGATGGCCGCATTGTGTTTGTGCTGCCTTATCTTGATTGCTTCTCGTTGATTGGCACAACCGACGTTGAGCATCACGATGACCCACGAAAAGCATCTATTGATGACAATGAAATCGCCTATCTTTTAAAAGTCTACAATCAGCACTTCACTAAAGAGCTAACCCGCGAGGACGTGGTGTGGACATACAGCGGTGTTCGTCCGCTTTGTGATGATGAATCAGACTCGCCGCAAGCCGTCACTCGCGATTACACGCTAGAGCTTGATGGTAACGGCGGCAATGCGCCGATTTTGTCTGTGTTTGGTGGCAAGCTCACCACCTATCGAAAATTGGCACAAGCTGCAGTAAACAAGCTCCAACCTTTCTTTGCTGACATGGACAAGCCTTGGACTGCAGACAGTGTGTTGCCGGGCGGTGAAGGCATTGCTTCATTCAGTGATGTTGAATCTGCGCTGGCGCATCGTTTTCGTTGGATGGATGCGATGACAGTCAACCGTTTAGCGACAACCTATGGCGCTAGAGTGTGGGTTTGGTTAGACAATATTGAGCAACAGTCTGATCTGGGGCAGGATTTTGGCGGCGGTTTGACCCAAAAAGAAATTGATTACCTGATGGCGACAGAATACGTGCAAACGGCGGAAGATTTGCTTTGGCGTCGAACTAAGCTTGGGTTGTATTTGACGCAACAAGAACAGCACCAAGTGGCAGACTACGTGTCGAAATGCAGCCAGAAAGTGGGTGATGTGGTCGGTGCTTAACAGTGAATAGATGCACGTCGAGATCTGTTTTCACTTGAATATTTGAAGCAACAAGAAAGGCGTACCTCGGTGCGCCTTTCTTGTTTGTTTGGCTTACTGATAGAGATACTTAGTGAACAGTAGATCTGCCAGCACCTTCTGATTGGTTTCAGCCAATAGCAGGGCATTGACCTTTTCTAAGCAGTTTTTGCGAATGGCTTCTCGTCCTGACAAGGATTTTATGCGCACTTCGTTTTCTTGGCTCAACACTTCAATAATGGTGTCGCGTATCAGCGGCTGGTGGTATTCCAGCATTTGGATTAGTGATGGGTCATCAACCATCAGATCGATGCGCACATTGATAAAGCCGAGCTTACGACCGTCGGTAATAAAGTTGGTCGTGATTTCAGGCTCCAGCGTGAAATAGCTAAATTTCGCTGCTTCCTCTTCTGCATTAGCAATGGATGGAACAGAGAGTAATAGCGTTAATAACAAGGCGAAAATGGCGGTAATATTTTTATTCATGGTTTTTGCCAAACCCCAGATTTAATGAAACTCTTGTGGTAGTTTAGCTGCGCATGCGTGAGCACAGCTGTGTACAATAGCGCACTATTAATACTAAACATTAATGGCAGATTCGGCGAAAGTTTTGTTGCTATTTTGCTCTTCGGCTCAGGATAAGATGTCAGATTTCAAACGATTACACGTGAAAGCCCTTGTGGAGGCGAATTGGGAGGCCCCAGACTGGCAACTGCTGGAAAAAACAAAGGAAGGTGAGTGGCTGCTTGAGCGTCATTCTATGACGGAGCGCTTGAAAGCTTGCTGCCGTACGCTGACCGTTGAGGTGCTCGGCCTTCACGACGTGGAAAGAGAGGTGTTATCGGACTCCGAGCGTCAATTATTGGGTGATCAGGCGTGCTTGGTACGCGAAGTGGTTCTCTTTGGTGATGATGTGCCTTGGCTATGTGCCCGCACACTTGTGCCGATGTCAACATTGACAGAGCAAGAGCAAGATATCGCTGACCTCGGCGCTGTGCCACTCGGGCAGCGTGTCTTTAATCAGGCCAATGCGCGTCGTGATGCGATTGAAGTGGCACATTTAACGTTTGACGGGCAGGTACTTTTGGCGCGACGTTCTCGATTGTGGGTGAATGATAAACCCATGCTGGTCTCCGAACTGTTTTTACCTCATGCACCCATTTATCAGGAGGAAGGCTAAATGGACGTGGCTAAAGCAAGAGCCTTTTGGCAATTGACCCGCATGGACAGGCCAATTGGTAGCCTGTTGCTGCTGTGGCCGACACTGTGGGCGCTGTTTCTCGCGGCGGATGGCTTGCCAAATATTCATGTATTGTTAGTTTTCGTGCTGGGCGTGGTCATGATGCGCGCCGCTGGGTGTGTGATTAATGATTTTGCTGATCGTAACTTTGACGGACACGTCAAACGCACACAGCAACGCCCTCTGCCTTCAGGGAAAATCACAGCCAAAGAGGCGCTGGCCTTGTTTGGCCTGCTGGTACTTGGCGCGTTTATGTTAGTGCTGACGCTCGACCCGCTCACTATCAAGCTTTCTGTGGTGGCTTTGGCGCTGGCGTTTATCTACCCCTTTATGAAGCGCTTCACGCACATGCCACAATTGGTGCTGGGGATGGCGTTTAGCTGGGCTATCCCGATGGCCTATGCGGCTCAAGCGGGTGAACTGCCGCCTGTCGCGTGGATGCTGTTTCTTGCCAATGTGGCGTGGACAGTAGCCTACGACACCTTGTATGCCATGGTTGACCGTGATGACGATGTGAAAATTGGCATTAAGTCGTCGGCGATTCTGTTTGGGAAGTACGATAAAGCTGCTGTGGGCGTGCTGCAACTGGTGACCTTGTTGCTGCTGGTGCTGGTGGGGTATTTATCTCAATTGGCGGCGGTTTATTACTGGTTCTTGTTGGCCGCTTCTGCGCTGTTTGTTTATCAGCAGTGGTTGGCGAAAAGTCGAGACAGGGATGCGTGCTTCAAAGCGTTTTTGAACAACAACTATGTCGGCATGCTGGTGTTTATTGGTGTTGGCCTGGCTGTCTTAGTTTGATGATGCACAGTGCGGCTTCACTGCTCGCTTTGGTTACTGAGAAAACCGACAACAGAATAGAAAAGAAAACCCTCGCTTTCAGCGAGGGTTTTTTTATGGGTATATTTGTGATGTTAGCTGCGGGTTAGCTTTCGGTTGGCTGATTCAAGATGGCTTGAATGGTCAGCTGTACTTCCGGAGATATTAAGCCCAACACGCACTCTTGCAGGGTTTCGATGTGCTCTGCTTTCGCATGGTCATCGTCGTTGAGGTAGCCCTCTTCACGTAATGAGGCCACCAGTGTACTGAACACGCCCTTGTCGAAGAACTCCGGCGCATTGATGCCGTGTAGACGGCTCAAGCGTTGCGCCATCATCTGGCTTTGTTGCTCCAGATCGGATTTCGACACGTTTGGCTCATGGCAGAACAAGGTGATAGTAATAGCGTAACGCTGCAAGGTTTCCGCAATGGTTCGACCCAGCAGTTGTAGCTGATTCAACTTGCCCGGGGCGCGATGCAGCATGTCACCATCAGTCGTTATCAGTGATTGACGCTCTAACTCGACAATCACAGCATCTACATAACTCGCCAAGGCTTCGTCATCAAAGCTCATGAACAGCTCGGCTTTGAGCAGTGGATATAACTGACGAACCGTATCAATCAAGGCAACGCGATTGACGCTCGTTTTGAACACCAGCATCTGTGCAATCAATGACGGGATCGCAAACAAATGGATAATGTTGTTGCGATAGTAGGTCATCAAAATAGCTTGCTGACGATCCAGTGAAATCACTTCACCTAGTGAATCTTTCTCTACCACAAACTTGTTCAGCGTTAGCGCATGCTCAACCAACTCTTGTGCCGAGTCTTCTGGCACTGTACTGGTCGATGAATACGGTACTTGTCGCAGCAACTCAAGGTAAATGTTCAGTTGCTCTTCGAGTGCTTCGCGGCTCAATGCTCGTTGACGAGAGGCCAGCAATGCCGTGGCACAAAGCGTTAAGGCGTTCGCCGCAGCCGCATCGTTGATTTGCGTCATCATGCGTTCAGCCAACTCATTCACCACGGGATTTAGCCAGGTTGGACGCTGTGGCTCAATCGGGTCAATGTCTTGGTGCCAGTTTGGTGCTTTCTCATTGAGGAAGTGATTGACCTGGATCGGCTCGCCAAAGTTTACATACCCTTTCCCGTAGTTGCGCAGCTTACGAAGGATACCCAGCACTTGGCCGAAACTTTCTTTCTCTTTGCGCTTACCTTGCAGCTCTTTGGCGTAGGTGCTGACTTCCATGACATGTTCGTAGCCAATGTACACAGGCACAAGGGTGACGGGGCGCTTAAGGCCACGAAGCATGGCTTGAATGGTCATGGCGAGCATGCCGGTTTTGGCTGGAAGCAGACGACCGGTTCGCGAGCGACCCCCTTCAGAGAAGTACTCCACCGAATAGCCTTTGGCAAAAAGCTCAGCCAGATACTCACGGAAAACCGTGGAATACAGGCGATTACCTTTAAACGTACGACGCAAGAAAAACGCGCCGCCACGACGGAAAATTGGCCCTGCTGGGAAGAAGTTTAGGTTAACACCCGCTGCAATGTGCGGAGGTACCAAGCCTTCCTTATATAAGGTGTAAGACAGCAGCACATAATCCATGTGCGAGCGGTGGCATGGCACGTAAACAATCTCGTGACCATCTTGTGCCAGTTGACGAACTCGCTCCGCATTATTGATATTAATGCCTTGATACAGCTTATTCCAAAGCCACGTCAGCAGGCGGTCGGCGTAGCGGATAAGGCTCGGAGAGAAGTCAGCAGCAATTTCTTCCATCATGTCGATGGCTTCTTTGCGCACTTTCTCGACGGGCACGTCTCGGCTAACTGCTTCTTCTTGTACCACTTTGTCTATGGCTTTAGAGGCGAGTAAACGCTTAAACAAGGCTTGGCGGTCTGGCAAGTTCGGGCCTGACGCTGCCATCTTCTGACGAGAGAAGTGGATTTTTGCCACGCGCGCAAGCTTGTTGGCAATAGTGGTATCAGTGCCGTGCTTGTCCGCCATGAAACGCAGTGATACAGGGCTACTTAACCGCACCATGCTGTCTCGACCGAGTGTCAAAATGGTGTAGCACTTTTGCAGGCTGTTCATTGCTTTTAATGATGCAGCCGCTGGGCGTGATTCGTTACCCGGATTACGATCCCACACCACAGACGCAGGAATCAGCTGAATATCAAGCTCAGAGTCGCGCTTGTGTAGCTCGAGCAGTTCAGTAAACAGGGCGATGGACTCAGTAGGGACCGGATCGCCATGGCTGAACATGCGCTTGCCTTCAGAAACGAAAACATAGCGTTGTAGGCTTTTTCCGCCGAGCTCTAATGGCTCAAGCGGGTCTGGCAATCCCAGCTGCAAGCAGATATTGCGCAGCGTGAGCAGATCGGTGTGAGAGCGAAATGGCAGAACATAAACCATCGGGCGAGTGAGATCGAAGCCCAACTGATTGATAGGGTCTGACGGGATACTGATCGTTTTGACCAGTACAGATAAAGGTAAATTCAATAGCTTGTGATAAAACGATTGCCAAGCAGACATCTGATCGCGGCCTCTTATGTTTTGTGCGTGGCAAGTCTAGCAGAAAACGTCTCCGAACTTGCAGCGAAATGACAGTATTACGCATGCTTATGTCAGCCATGAGTCAATGCGGGCAATCGAAGATTAAGCAAGAAAGTGTGATCGCGAAGAGGTGGATTGGCGCGATTGATGCTAAATGCGTCTTTTCAACTCGTTAAACACTGGATATACTCACAGTTAACTGTATAAAAAGACAGGTCTGATTATGAAGCCGTTAACCGCAAGACAGCAGCAAGTCTTTGATCTTATCAAAGCAAAAATCGACGACACGGGCATGCCACCAACCCGTGCTGAGATCGCGAAGGATTTGGGCTTCCGTTCAGCCAATGCCGCGGAAGAACATTTGAAGGCGCTGGCGCGAAAAGGCGTGCTTGAAATCGTACCTGGCGCGTCGCGTGGTATTCGTTTATTGATTGAAGCGGAATCCGCCAATGATGTTGGTTTACCGTTGATTGGCCGCGTGGCCGCGGGTGAACCTATTCTGGCGCAAGAGCATGTGGAAATGCACTACAAGGTTGATCCTGGCCTGTTTAAACCGAGCGCAGATTTCTTGCTTCGTGTTAACGGTATGAGCATGAAAGACATCGGTATTATGGATGGCGATTTACTGGCCGTGCATAAAACACAAGATGTCCGTAATGGCCAAGTTGTGGTGGCACGCGTTGAAGACGATGTCACCGTCAAGCGTCTCGAGCGCAAAGGCACACAAGTGTGGTTGCATGCAGAGAATGAAGAATTTTCGCCAATCGTGGTGGATTTAACCCAGCAAAACTTAACCATTGAAGGTATCGCCGTCGGCGTTATCCGTAATAGCGATTGGATGTAATCCTACTCGCGACATGTGGAAATAGTCGAAAATAGGCAGTGAGAGACAAAAGTGCTCTGACTGCCTTTCTTTTTGCCTTTTTGCGTGCCACAAACTTGTGGAATCGGCCTTTGCTCGTAAGCATTTTTCAGAATGCTTAAGCTGTACTATCTTCTTCGTTCACCGATAAAGCCCTTACTAAATAAGGGATTCCTTATCCTCCATTTCGGCCTTCCCTTACAGAATCAGCACAAAAAGATTACTGATGAAACACTTGTCTCCATCTCGTAATTTCGTGGCTGGCATCAAGTTTCAGCGTATTTAGCTGCGCATTTTTTGTTCTTTTCTTATTCATTGCCTAGGTTTAATTGTAAATAAAGTGTTAATCGATGTTTCTATTTACTGCGCTCATTGACTCACTGTAATGCGTAGTGATTTCTAGGAGGGATCCGGTGACGACTCGCCAATTTCTATCCACGCTCGCGCTTCTCCCGTCATTTGCTGCGGTGTCTGCAGATGAATCGTCCTCGTTTAACCTGACCAAAGGGGTAACGAATATCAGTGGGCAGGTCTATGACTTGCACATGACGATTCTCTATATCTGTGTCGCCATTGGTGTTGTGGTGTTCGGTGTCATGTTTTGGTCTATCGTGCACCACCGCAAATCCAAAGGTGCCGTGCCGGCAAATTTCCATGAAAGCACCAAGGTAGAAATACTTTGGACCTTAGTGCCGTTTCTTATCTTGATTGGTATGGCCGTTCCTGCCACGCGAGTATTGATAGCAATGGAAGACCCGTCTGATTCAGACATCACCATTCAAGTCACAGGATCGCAGTGGAAATGGCACTATCGCTATTTTGACCATGACGTATCGTTCTTTTCTTTGCTTGCGTCATCACCCGCACAAATTAATGGTGAGCTGACGAAGCGAGAAAATTACCTGCTAGAAGTTGACCGCCCCTTGGTCGTGCCTATTGGTAAAAAGGTGCGTTTTCTGATCACCTCTGAAGATGTCATTCACTCTTGGTGGGTGCCGGCTTTTGCGGTGAAGAAAGATGCTAACCCAGGCTTTATCAACGAAGCGTGGACCAAAATCGACAAGCCTGGCATTTATCGCGGTCAATGCGCCGAGCTATGCGGTAAAGACCATGGGTTTATGCCTATTGTGGTGATTGCAAAGCCTGTTGATGAATTCAACGTTTGGGTTCAGGAAACCGCGGCTGTTCAAGCCAAGGTTCGCGAGGAAGAGCAAAAATTACTGTCGATGAACATGGACATGGAAGAGCTAATGACGCTCGGCGAGGAGGTTTACAATTCACGCTGCGCGGCCTGTCATATGGCCAATGGTCTTGGTATTCCTGGTGTGTTCCCAGCACTTGCACAGTCTGATATGGCGACAAAATCTGAAAGACTTGTTGAGCACTTGAATATTGTTATCCACGGCAAGTCGGGGACAGCAATGCAAGCCTTTGGTGCACAGTTGGGCTTGAAAGAGTTGGCCGCGGTAATTACCTACGAGCGCAATGCGTGGGGCAATGACACGGGGGATGCGATTCAGGCTTCCCAGATTAATGCAGTGCTTAACGGTGATGACCTTTAAGGAGAAACGGCAATGACGGATATGACGCCCGATCAGGTCGGTCATGACGACCATGATCATAAACCTCGCGGGATGATGCGTTGGCTGTTGACGACCAATCACAAAGATATCGGCTCCATGTATCTGATATTCAGCTTTACCATGTTCCTGCTGGGCGGCGCGATGGCGTTGGTTATCCGCGCTGAATTATTCCAGCCTGGATTGCAGTTGGTTGAGCCAAACTTCTTCAACCAGATGACCACCATGCATGGTTTGATCATGGTGTTTGGCGCTGTCATGCCAGCCTTTACTGGGCTTGCTAACTGGATGGTTCCGCTAATGATTGGTGCGCCAGATATGGCGTTACCACGCATGAACAACTGGAGTTTCTGGATCCTGCCTTTTGCATTTCTGATGCTCATCATGTCTTTGTTCATGGAAGGTGGCGGCCCCAACTTTGGCTGGACTTTCTACGCACCACTCTCTACGACTTACTCGCCTGATAGTACCGCCCTGTTTGTGTTTGCCATTCACATCATGGGTATTAGCTCCATCATGGGGGCGATTAACGTTATCGTTACCATCATGAATCTGCGTGCGCCGGGCATGACATACATGAAAATGCCCTTGTTCGTTTGGACATGGTTTATTACTGCGTTCTTGTTGATTGCTGTCATGCCTGTGTTGGCAGGGGCCGTCACCATGGTGCTCACTGACAAGTATTTTGCGACTTCCTTCTTTGATGCTGCCGGTGGTGGTGATCCAGTGATGTTCCAGCATATTTTCTGGTTCTTCGGTCACCCCGAGGTATACATCATGATATTGCCGAGTTTTGGCATTATTTCGGCCATTATCCCAGCCTTTTCACGTAAGAAGCTTTTTGGTTATGCATCCATGGTTTACGCGACAGCGTCCATTGCGGGTCTAAGCTTCATTGTGTGGGCGCACCACATGTTCACCACGGGCATGCCAGTCTTTGCAGAGCTGTTCTTCATGTACTGCACCATGCTGATCTCGGTGCCGACTGGGGTGAAAGTATTTAACTGGGTTGCCACCATGTGGCGAGGCTCGTTGACATTTGAAACGCCGATGCTGTTTGCGCTCGCTTTTATTGTGCTGTTTACGATTGGGGGTTTCTCGGGTCTGATGCTGGCGATTACGCCAGCGGATTTTCAATACCACGATACCTACTTTGTGGTGGCGCACTTCCATTATGTACTGGTGACAGGGGCCATCTTCTCCATCATGGCGGCCGCGTACTACTGGCTGCCGAAATGGACGGGGCACATGTACAACAACACGCTGGCATCTTGGCATTTCTGGTGCTCGCTGGTTTCGGTCAACATCCTGTTCTTCCCCATGCACTTTTTGGGTCTCGCCGGTATGCCACGCCGTATTCCTGATTACGCCCTGCAGTTTGCCGATATCAATGCGATCGTGAGTGTGGGTGCGTTCTTATTTGGTTTCTCTCAGCTGATTTTCTTGGTGTTGGTAGTGAAATGTATTCGTGGCGGCGAGCCTGCGCCTGCGAAGCCTTGGGAAGGTGCAGAAGGGCTCGAGTGGGAAATTCCATCTCCAGCGCCTTATCACACCTTTACCACGCCACCGAAAATTGATTGAAGGATCGAATCATGGGTGAGCAAGAACACGACAGTGCACAGCGTGAGTCAGGTCGTTCAGCGTTAAAGCTAGCGGGCATGGCGGTGCTGATGTTCGGGTTTGCGTTTGCCCTTGTTCCTTTGTACGACGTGTTTTGTGATATCACTGGCATCAATGGCAAAACCTCTGATGTGGCGGCGCAAGAAAGCCAAGAGGTGGACTTGTCTCGTACCGTGACTGTCGAGTTTGTTGCCTATATTAATCCCGGTCTTGGCTGGGATTTTACGCCTGAGATGAAAGAAATCACGGTACATCCGGGTGAAACACACACCATTGCATATCGCGCAAAGAACAACACGGCGATCAATTCCATTGGGCAAGCTGTGCCATCGGTATCTCCCGGGCTGGCTGCTCAATATTTAAATAAAATTGAATGTTTTTGCTTTAACCGTCAGCCATTGGAGGCGGGTAAAGATGCAGAGTTGCCACTGGTTTTTTATGTAGACCCCGCAATTCCTGACGACATCCACACCCTGACGTTGGCTTACACCTTGTTTAGCGCAAAAACTGAGCCTGTGACTCAATAACCGCAGTGAGGTCATCATGACAACAACGCACACAAAGTCCGACACACCGCAGGACTACCAAAATTACTACGTACCTGCACAGAGCAAGTGGCCGATTATTGGTGCCGTAGCCCTGTTTCTGATCGCGACTGGCTCGGGTTCAACTATCGCCGGATTGTTTGGCGGCAATGGCCCTTGGATGCTGCTAGCGGGCGTCGGTGTGTTGTTCTTTATGCTGACAGGGTGGTTTCGTGACGTGATTCATGAGTCGATGGGGGGGTTGTATTCCCATCAAATGGATCGCTCGTTTCGTCAGGGCATGAGCTGGTTCATATTCTCAGAAGTCATGTTCTTCGCCGCATTTTTTGGCGCCCTATTCTACGTTCGTTTTATTGCGGTGCCTTGGTTAGGCGGCGCAAGTAACAACGCGATGACCGCCGAGGTACTTTGGCCTGATTTCATTCCGGGATGGCCGCTCGAAAAAACACCGGGTGGGACAGAAACCACCGCCATGGGCGCGTGGGGTTTACCACTGATCAACACCGTTATTCTGCTGACGTCTTCTGTCATGATTCATATCGCGCATGTTGCGATGGAAGAAGGCAACCGTAAGCGTGTGATTCAATTTCTTGGCCTCACTGTGCTGCTGGGCTGGATATTCCTTTTCCTTCAAGGTGAAGAATATGTTCATGCCTATCAAGAATTGAATCTGCGTCTGGATTCCGGTGTGTACGGCAATACCTTCTTTTTATTGACCGGTTTCCATGGCATGCACGTGTTTCTCGGCTCGGTCATCTTGTTTATTGTTTGGTTGCGTGTTTTGAAAGGGCATATGTCGCCCGACCATCATTTCGCGTTTCAGGCGGGGGCTTGGTACTGGCACTTTGTTGATGTGGTGTGGCTGTGTCTGTTTGTGTTTGTTTATATCTTATAGAAAGTGAAAGGGGTTGGCATGCCAACCCCTTTCGCGTCGTTGCCAATCCAAAGTGGGGTTAATAAGGGCGCGGATTGGGTTCAATGAGTCCGGTCGCAAGCGCAATCAATAAGATGACAAACACAATCACAGAGAAGAGCACACGCCTGCCGAGATAGCGTGACATACGAACATCAGTACGCCCTTTGATCATAATGGGAAGCGCGCGAAACAGATTGAAAATAATAAAGATTAACAGGCAGACGAGGATAGCTTTGAGCAACATATTGCCTCCATCTGGCCAAAAAGGTGACCAACAGGGTGAATGGGTGTCTACATCTAACGTACGTCGCATGCGACGCTGGGGTTTCCTTGCTTTTACTTTGACCATGGTTGTGCTCTTGGTCAAGTTGGGGATGTGGCAAATGTCCCGTGCGGCAGAAAAAGAGACGTTACTGAATCAATTGTCAGCGCGTCAGCAACAACTGATTACCCAAGTATCATCCATTCCCTCAGACGCCAAAGGATTTGCCGTCGCACTCAATGGCACATTCGATGTGAATCGCAGTGTGTTGCTCGATAACCAAACCCATCAAGGCCAAGTGGGTTATCGCTGGATGATGCCGTTTTATACCGACAATCGCTGGTTACTGGTTGAGCTGGGATGGATTCCCGCGCCAGCAAGGCGTGAAGAACGTCCTGAATTACCAGAGGTAGCGGGGAAGTATCAGGTCAAAGGCATTGTTGATTTACCGTCAAAACGCATGGTGCTCGGCGATGAAACCGCCACCGTCAGTTGGCCGCTACGGATTCAATCAGTCGACATTGCAATGATATCCGCGGCGAGTGGGTATGCTCTTTTGCCTTGGGTGATAAGAACAGAGTCAATCGTTGATGAAGCAAGTGATGCGGTGAATTGGAGCGCGCTACCTGTTTGGGAACCGGTCGTGATGCAGCCAGTGAAACACTATGGTTATGCGATGCAATGGTTTGGTTTGGCATTCGTGGTGGCGATTGGTTTTGTGGTTTGGTGGAGGAAGGGACACGTATGAATGGAAAGAAAGCGCTGATCATGGTGGTGTTGGTATTTGCATTGCCTGTGGTTGCCGCCAAGCTGGTGTTGGAAATGGGGTGGTTCACCAAGGGTGTGACGAACAAGGGTGAGTTGCTCACTCAGGAAGTGCGTGCCGATTGGCTTGGACACAACGGGCAATGGCGTCTTGTTTACTCCTTGCCGCAAACCTGCTCTGAGCAATGCGAAAGCGCGTTGTTTCAGCTCAAACAAATCCCTGTGGCGGTCGGGCCCGAACGTAAACGTGTGGCTAGTATTTTATTGATTTCGGAAGCACAACCTGCACAAGCGACTGAAAATGTCACCGAGCAGGCGATTAACACTCAACAACATCAAACCATGGCTTCGTTGCCGTTTGCGGGTGAGGCGATTTACCTTGTCGATCCGCTTAACAATCTGATCATGGCTTACCCGATCCCTCAAGGGAAATCGGCGCAAATTACCCAAAGTAAGGGGCTGCTGTCCGATCTGCGCAAACTGATGCGACTGTCGAAGGTGGGGTGAGTATGGAAGCAGAAAAACGCTATCTGGGATTAATTTATGGTGCGCTGCTGCTGGCGGTGGTCGTGGTGGGGTTGGGTGCGTTTACGCGCTTAACCGAAGCGGGCCTTGGCTGTCCTGATTGGCCGGGATGCTATGGGTTTCTCACTGTCCCCGTGTCCCCTGAAAAAGTTGAACAAGCCACGCAAGCTTTCCCTCATGTGCCTGTTGAAGTGCACAAAGCATGGAATGAGATGATCCATCGCTATGTAGCGGGCACCTTAGGATTGGTGATTGCGGCGATTGCCGCGTTGGCATGGCGAGGTAAAAAAAATGGACGAGGTCGTATGTTGCCGACTGCGCTACTCGGGGTAGTGATATTTCAGGCCGCGCTGGGCATGTGGACAGTGACCATGAACCTGATGCCCATTGTGGTGATGGCGCATTTGCTGGGTGGTTTCACCACTGTGACATTGCTGTTCTTGCTGGCTGTGTTGGAAAGGCGGCGTGTGGGACGACTCTCACAGGGGCAAGAGCAAGTCCAATCTCTCGTTCAAACCGATATTTCTGATATCAGCAACGTGGAAACAGTTAAGCCAATTCTGTCCACTAAACTAAAAGCGTTGACCGTGACAGCGTTAGTGACCGTTATCATGCAAATCGCGCTCGGTGGCTGGACGTCTGCCAACTATGCCGCCGTGGTGTGTACGCAGCTCCCTGTCTGCGAGGTGGATTGGGTGAGCAGTTATGATACCGCTGCGTTTCATCCCATCAGCCCTGCCAGTGAAACCTATCAATATGGCGTGCTCGGGTTTGAGCAGCGCGTGACCATTCATGCCACCCATCGCATTGGTGCCATGGTTGTCACTGCCTTGGTATTGCTGCTTGCGATGGCTATTCGTCGCCCACTGGGTAATGCCTCTGCGATGTTACTAGTGGGGGCGCTATTGATCCAAATTTCACTGGGTATCACCAATGTTGTTGCCTTGCTGCCATTGTCCGTGGCGGTGGCACACAACCTGTGTGGATTGCTCTTATTGTTAGTGATGGTGCGCACGACCGTGTTGGTCTTTTCTGCACAGCCCATTGCGGCGTCACAAACTTCGTTGGGGAAATCGGGGAGGTTGAGTCATGGCTAAAGTTTCTGTGCAATCGCTGGATAGCGGCGCGTCAACGGAATCCGCGCTGTGGCGCGATTATCTTGAATTAACCAAGCCCAAAGTAGTGGCCATGCTGCTGCTTACGGCCATGGTGGGCATGTGTTTGGCGGTTCCGGCGTTGCCACCTGCCAAAGCGGTGATTTTGGGATTACTGGGTATCGGCATGCAATCCGCTGCCGCAGCGGTGTTTAATCATGTGATTGACCAGCGTATCGATCGACAGATGCAGCGCACCATTCATCGACCTGTCGCTAAAGGGCGTGTGGGTACGATGCAGGCGTTGGCATTTGGTGGTGCGCTCATGGTCGCCGGTTTTGCCTCATTGTGGGTGCTGAATTCTCTGGTGGCCTGGTTGACCTTCGCCAGTTTAATTGGCTATGCCCTGGTTTATACCGTGTGGCTTAAACATGCCACGCCGCAAAACATTGTGATTGGTGGCTTGGCTGGCGCGATGCCGCCATTGCTTGGTTGGGTAGCGGTGACTGGCACGTTAGACCCACATGCACTGTTGCTGGTGATGTTGGTGTTTACATGGACGCCACCGCACTTCTGGGCATTGGCAATCCATCGTCAGAAAGATTACGCCAAAGCGGGCGTGCCAATGTTGCCCGTAACCCATGGTGTGGAATACACCAATACCATGATTTTGCTCTATACCTTGCTGCTTGTGGTTGTGGGCTTCTTGCCTTGGTTGTCGGGAATGAGTGGCGGTATCTACATGGTGGGCAGTTTGGCGCTTAACCTTGGATTCGTATGGTATGCATGGCGACTCAAGTTTGCAGATCAGAAAGGGTTAGCGTGGCAAACCTTCAAATTCTCAATTTGGCACATCTTTGGTTTGTTTGTGGCCTTGTTAGCCGATCATGCTTGGTATGCGTTAGCATAGCGCTCTTGGGTTCGACATGAGCACGCACAGATGTCCCTCTCTCAGATTTACTTCTTTACGCCGCGACTTACTGTCGCGGTGTTTTCATCTCAATCTTCCTTGACGGTGAACCAACCACCGTCTTTTTGTCGCGGACTTTCTGCTAGTATGCGTTCACTATTTATTAGCTGATCAGCGGGTTTATGTTCTCGGCGCTTAAACAAAAATCATTGCACGTTCGTGTGTTTTCACTGGCCTTCCCCATGGTGTTGTCCAATATCACGGTGCCTTTATTGGGGCTGGTGGATGCGGCGGTGATTGGACATCTTGATCATGCATGGTATCTCGGCGGTGTAGCGATTGGCAGCACCATGATTGCCGTCACGTTTTGGTTGTTGGGTTTCTTGCGTATGGCCACCACTGGACTCACGGCGCAAGCTTGGGGCGCGGACGACAAGACCGGGTTGGCTAACGTTTTTTTGCAAGGCATCACACTGGCGTGGTTGCTGGCTTTTATTATTCTTGCTTTGCATCCTTTCATCTCCAATGCCGTATTTTCTTTTAGTGATGCCAGCGCAGAAGTTAAGCGGTATGCCGATGAGTACTTTTCAATTCGAATTTGGAGCGCACCTGCAGCGCTGACCAATTTGGTGATCATGGGTTGGTTGCTAGGGGCACAAAACGCCAAAAAACCCATGCTGCTGATCATCTTGGTCAATCTCGTCAATATCGTGCTTGATTTGCTGTTTGTGGTGGTATTTGACTGGAAAGTTGAAGGTGCTGCGGCAGCGAGCGTGATTGCCGATTATTCCGGCATGGTGTTGGGATTGTTTTTTGTCGCTCAGGTGTGGAAGAAATCATCACTGCCTTCTCCGATAACTCAATGGAAAAAAGCCTCCGCAGGCATGAGCCGATTGGCAAAACTGAATCGCGATATTTTCCTGCGCAGCCTTTGTCTGCAAATGGCATTCACCTTCATGACCTTTCAAGGCGCGACGCTGGGCGATGATGTGGTGGCAGCAAATGCCGTATTGATGAATTTTCTGATGCTGGTGTCATTTGCTATGGATGGGTTTGCCTATGCCATGGAGGCCATGGTGGGCAAAGCCATTGGCGCGAGAAGCCGGCAAGAGTTATTGGAATCTCTTACTGCGACCACCTTCTGGAGCCTGATTATCTCCTTGATGATCACTGTGGCGTTTTTGCTGGGTGGTAAATCTATTGTGGGCGTGATTTCTGATATCCCCGCCGTGCGAGAGCAAGCCTATCTTTATTTACCATGGCTGATTGCGATGCCGATGGTCTCCATGTGGTGTTTCTTACTGGATGGGGTGTTTATCGGTGCGACGCGTGGGCGCGAAATGCGCAATACCATGTTCTTCTCGATGGCGGGCTTCTTTGTGGTTTGGTGGTTATTCAGCGGTACAGGCAATCATGCACTTTGGGCTGCAATGCTTGGCTTTATGGCATTGCGAGGGGTCACATTAGGCGCGGTTTTTGTGTACCAATGGCGACGTGGACAGTTTCTGCTGCAAGCCTGATGGCATGAAATGACATTTCTGTCTCAGAGAAGACGCGACATCGTTGAGTGTCATTAAATGGCAGGTAAACAAAAAGGCTCCTTGGGAGCCATTTTGTTGTTTAATCTAAACGAGGGGACGCTTAGTAGTAAGAGTGCTCACCAGCGGCGTGTTCTGTCACATCGCGTACTGCGGTTAATTCACCACTGAACTCTTCAAGCAGTTGCTTTTCAATGCCATCTTTTAGCGTGACATCAACCATAGAGCAACCGTTACAGCCACCACCAAATTGAATAACGGCTGCGCCGTCTTCGGTGATTTCAATTAGGTTGATGTGACCACCGTGGCCCGCAAGCTGAGGGTTAACCTGCGTTTGGATTACGTATTCCACGCGTTCTAGAAGCGTGGCATCGTCAGACACTTTACGCATTTTTGCGTTTGGCGCTTTCAGGGTTAGCTGAGAGCCCATCTTGTCAGTGACGAAGTCAATTTCTGCATCTTCAAGAAATGGCAGGCTCAACTCATCCACATAGGCCATAAAACCATTGAATTCGTATTTGGTGTCTGAGGCTTCTACCGCATCTTGTGGACAGTATGACACGCCACATTCCGCGCTTTGAGTACCTGGGTTGACCACGAATACGCGAATGCTTGTGCCTTCAGGCTGCTGCTCCAGCAGCTTAACGAAATGGCTTTGTGCATTTTCTGAAATATTAATTTGAGACACGGCTTCTTACCTGACTAGTCCGATATATTGATAACAGTTTACTCTTGTTTTTGCTCGCTATCACCCCCGAAGCTATATGGTTACTTTTTTATCACTTCGATGGGGTGCGGCAAAGACAATAGATGTCGATATGTTTGACGCCCTGGCTGCGTAACAACCTGCAAATTTCGGCAATTGTCGCGCCTGTTGTGACCACATCATCGACCAATGCGACACGTTCCGGCAGCGACCCCGTCATTGAAAAGGCTTCACGAAGATTAGAGAGGCGAGATTGTCTGCTTAAACCTTGCTGTTGGCGAGTGGCACGATGGCGTTTTAAGACGTTGGGCTCACATTGAACGCCAAGCTGCTTCGCTAAGGCGTTTGCGAGCACGGAACTGTGATTAAATCCGCGTATGACTCTTCGTTGCCAATGCATAGGGACAGGTAAGATAACAGCCGCGGGGTCTTCGATCTCTTGTGCCAGCAGGGCAGCCAGTGCAGGGGATAGCCAATAATGCCCTTGATATTTAAAGCGGTGCAGCAGTTTGTCATAGGGAAAGGTATAGCCTCCTACGCACGTTAGACTGTCCCACTCTGGTGGCGAACTTAGACAGCGCCCACAGCTTTCGGTAATAGAGGGCGAAGGCAGACCACAATGAAGGCATCGTGGGACGCGAGGGAAGCTTAGGTGGCACGGTTCGCACCAAGGATAGCGCCTGTGTTCCAGCTTATGATGGCAAAGCTGACAGCGAAGTGGCAGGGCGCGTAAGATAGTGCGAAACATAATTGTGTTGATGGCTCGAAACGAATTTAGGCAGTGTAAATGACGACATCTCTTTACTGGCACACGGAAGGCCAGGGTTCCGATCTGATTCTCATTCACGGATGGGGAATGAACAGCGCCGTGTGGCAAAACATTCTCCCCGCTCTCACTCCGCACTATCGTGTGCATTGCGTTGATCTCCCCGGCTATGGCTTCAGCCAGCCAACGGATACGTTCTCTCTTAAAGAGATGGCACAGTGTTTGCTTAATAATTCACCACAGGAATCGATATGGGCAGGATGGTCCTTGGGCGGAATGGTTGCCACGCAAGCGGCGCTGATTGCACCTGAGCGAGTGAAAGGCTTGGTGACTATCGCGAGCTCACCTCGATTTGCTGCAGAACATGGATGGCGAGGGATTAAACCCGAGGTATTGCAAGCGTTTACAAAACAATTGGCGGGAGATTTTAAAACAACCGTAGAGCGTTTTTTAGCGTTGCAGGCAATGGGCAGCCCAACAGCAAGGCAAGATATTAAGTGGTTGAAGCAATCGGTGTTGTCGCATCCGTGGCCACAACCTGAGGCGCTTGAAGCCGGCCTTAATATTCTCGCAGATGCTGATTTGAGGCCGCACTTGCATGATATTTCAATGCCTTGGCTAAGGATGTACGGTCGGCTGGATGGCCTTGTGCCCGTGAAAGTGGCGCAAGAACTTGATGTACTGGCTCCGCAGTCGCAACGGCAAATTTTTGCCAACGCGTCGCATGCACCGTTTATCTCTGATCCTGCGCATTTTACGCAAGAGCTTTTGGCGTTTTGCGGACAATGTTTGCCGTCCTGTCAGAACAAAGTGACCAAATAAAGTGAAATACGACTAAATTTTAAACGTTAGTTGCCGATACTTTATACGTGTTACTTGCTATGGCATCAGGAGAGACCATAATGAATATAGGTAACGTTGGGCATTCTCAGTACACTTACGCGAAACCCTCGCCGGTAAATCAAGAGGCGAAGGCCGCGCAAGCGCAGCAAAATGGGGATGCAAAACAGTCTTATGCGCAAGTCGCCAATGGTGTATCGGACGTTAAGACTGTCAACCAGGCAACGGAAACCGAAGGCAAAGCACCCGCTTCGTCGGATGTAGAAGCTTTCACCTACGGGGCATTGGGCATGGACCACCCTGATGAAGTGAAAAGCAATGATGATGGGGCGTATACCGCCGGTCAGGTTTTATCTGCCATCGGCACCATAGGTGGCATTTTGGCCATTTTGGTATAGTTTCGCTATAGAGATATAGCTTGCGCATTTCGCGGGGTTATTCCCGCGGTTTGCCGTAAGGCGGCTGCCTTCGGTTGATGTTGGGAGACAACATTGACATGAACATTTCGCCCGCAAACGTCAGCATCCCTGCTGTCGTACCGTCAGTGAATCCGCCAACTGAGCAGGTTGCGCGGGACAATCGTGTGCGCGAAAAAATTGTGCCGGCACATCAGCCTACCGCCAGCGCCGATGAGCCGCCAGTCAATGCTGAAGAGAAACAGCTTCGCAACCCCTCTTGGGACCCTTCTGAGCATCCTACTTACACTGATTTAGCACAAGATTCGCGCCACTTTGATGGTGCACAATTTGCCCCTCACGAAACCCTTAGTCAGCTTTCCTCGATGTTATCGAGTGGTAGTTATGTGCCACAAGGTGAAAATGGCTACGCCATGCGACTCAAGCTACCCAAAGAAGTGCTGGATAAGATTGATGCGTTGAAAGACTCTCAGCGCACTGGGGCTGTGGTGGCGATGCGTTATCAACAATCATCCGTGGCAAATCTTCCCTCAGAAGTTCTGATTGTGATTTAACGACACTTCGCATTGGTACCGATGCGTAAAACCAAGAGAGACAAAAAACAGCGCCGAGGCGCTGTTTTAGTTTGATGAGATAAAAAGAGAATCGCGAAGAAAAACCGCAATAAGTTTAGTTGCGTTTCGCTTTGGCAAAGGCATCAGCAAATGCGCCACCGAATGCGCCTTGGTTGCCACGATTATCGGGTTTTCCACCCTGATTATTCTCTTGCTTGCCGCTGAAACTGCGTTTTTGATTGTCAGCCGGGCGTGAATCGCGCGAGCCTTTATCACGACCGCCAGCCTTGTTGTCGGCGCCCGGTTCATCGCTTAAACGCATGGAAAGCGCAATACGTTTACGCTGCAAATCCACGTCCATGACTTTCACTTTCACCACGTCGCCCGCTTTGACCACTTCACGTGGATCAGAGATGAATTTGTCGGATAGCGCCGAGATATGCACCAAGCCGTCTTGGTGAACACCAATATCGACGAACGCACCAAACGCGGTGACGTTGGTGATGGAGCCTTCCAGGACCATGCCCGGCTCGAGATCTTTCACTTCGTTAATGCCAGCGGCAAAGGTTGCAGTTTTGAACTCAGGGCGCGGGTCGCGGCCCGGTTTGGCCAGCTCAGACAGAATGTCAGTGACTGTGGGCAAGCCAAACGTTTCGTCGGCATAGTCGGATGCGTTTACCGAACGTAAGAAATCGTGATTGCCAATCATGGCATCCACCGCTTTGCCAGTATTGTCAGCAATACGTTTGACCACAGGGTAAGCTTCTGGGTGAACGGATGAACCATCAAGCGGGTTTTTGCCATTCATCACACGCAAGAAACCGGCACACTGTTCGTAAGCCTTAGGCCCAAGACGTGGGACTTTCAACAAGGTTTTACGATCACCAAAACGACCGTTTTCATCACGGAACGCAACAATGTTTGCCGCCATGGTGGTTGAAAGGCCCGCTACGCGTGTCAGGAGCGCTGCAGATGCACTGTTAACATCAACACCTACGGCGTTAACACAGTCCTCAACCACGGCGTCCAAGCGCTTCGCCAGTTGGCTTTGGCTCACATCGTGTTGGTATTGGCCCACACCGATCGATTTCGGGTCGATTTTCACCAACTCTGCCAACGGATCTTGTAGGCGGCGAGCAATAGATACCGCGCCGCGAAGTGATACATCCAGCTCAGGAAACTCTGCGGCAGCAAGCTCTGACGCCGAATACACGGATGCGCCTGCTTCACTGACCATCACGGTTTGAATTTTCTCGCCAGCATCTTTGAGCATGCCTGCTACAAATGCATCGGTTTCACGTGAAGCCGTGCCGTTACCAATCGCAATCAAATCGACATTGTGTTTTTTCACCAATGCCATCACTACACGTGCCGATTCGGCAATCTTGTTGTGCGGTGCGGTTGGGTAAATAGTGGCGGTATCCAATAGCTTACCCGTGTTGTCTACCACGGCCACTTTACAGCCTGTTCGGAGACCAGGGTCGATGCCCAAGGTGCTGCGAGGGCCAGCAGGGGCAGCCATAAGCAGGTCTTTGAGGTTATCAGCAAACACTTTGATGGCATCGTTTTCAGCCATTTCACGCAAGTTGCCCATCAACTCGGTTTCCATGTGCATCAAAATTTTGATGCGCCATGCAAAGCTCACGACCTGTTTGCGCCAGCGATCTGCAACTGCACTGCCAATTGTCACGCCATAGTGATCGCAGATGATGTTCTCGCAATACGAACCCGTAGATTTCTCTTCTTGACCCGGATCGGCATTCAGAGACAGTTGAAGTATGCCTTCGTTGCGTCCTCGGAACATGGCCAATGCGCGGTGAGAGGGTACTTTGGTGAGGCGCTCATCGTGTTCAAAGTAATCTTTGAACTTGGCACCTTCGGTTTCTTTTCCTGCGATAACACGCGCTTGAATTTCGGCTTGTTGGCTTAAGTGACGGCGAATTTTATCTAGCAGGGCTGCATCTTCGGCGAACTGCTCCATCAAAATGGCACGCGCGCCATCCAACACCGATTTAGTGTCTGCGAACCCTTTTTCAGCGTCAATGTAGCTTGCAGCTTCTGTTTCTGGGTTTGTGTCTGGGTGTTGCCAAAGTTGTTGCGCCAATGGCTCGATGCCTGCTTCGATCGCTATTTGCCCTTTGGTGCGGCGTTTTTGTTTGTAGGGTAAGTAAAGATCTTCAAGGCGGTTTTTGGTGTCAGCACCCAGAATGTCTTTTTTCAGACCGTCAGTCAGCTTGCCTTGCTCATCAATTGATTTAAGAATGACCTGTCGGCGGTCTTCCAACTCGCGCAGATAGCCTAGGCGTGATTCGAGATTACGCAGTTGGGTGTCATCTAGGCCGTCGGTCACCTCTTTACGGTAACGGGAAATAAAAGGGACTGTGTTGCCATCATCGAGCAGGGTGACGGCAGCGATAACTTGAGCGTCACGTACATTCAGCTCACTGGCAATCTGTTGATAAATTGAAGTGGTCATGGTGTTCCTTTGAAAATCACCGCCGCGAAGGCGGTATTAGAGATCGTCTTGTTGATAGGTGATGGCGTTGATGTACCAGACTTTTGGGCCTTCGGGGGTTATCACCACGGCTTCGTCATCGACTTCTTTTTTTATCAAAGCGCGCGCCATCGGGCTATCAATCGAGATGTAGTCTTTGCGGCCGTAGATTTCATCGGGGCCGACAATACGGAATTTGAGGGTGTCGCCATCGTCGTTTTCAATCTCGACCCATGCGCCAAAGAACACTTTACCATCCTGCTGTGGGCTATAATCCACTACGCGAAGGATTTCTAAGCGCTTGCGCAGGTAGCGAACTCGGCGATCAATTTCACGTAAAATTCGCTTGTTGTAAGTGTAGTCAGCGTTCTCTGATCTATCGCCGAGGCTCGCCGCCCAAGAAACGATTTTGGTGATTTCCGGGCGACGTTCTTTCCATAGAAAATCGAGCTCTTCTTTGAGCTTCTTGTAGCCTTCCCGGGTGACTAAATCGGTTTTTTTCATTGCTATATCCGAGCGTGAGATTCGTTTTTCGGGATGAGTTATAACCGCTTTGACGCCATGATTAAAGCCAACAAGCTTTGCAACGTTAAGCTATCCCGCGAAATGGATTGTTATGTGCGTGCAAAGTCGGTTACAACTGGTAACAGTTTTTCTCCCCGCTAGACACGGCCTTGATGTTTCATAGCGGAGTCAGGCGATACAATCGAAGACACAAACACCTTCAAGAATAGAAAGAAAGGTAGGTCATGCAAGATAATCATAAGATCCTGGTTGTAGATGATGATATGCGTTTGCGCTCGCTGTTGGAGCGTTATTTGTCTGAGCAAGGTTTTCAGGTTCGCAGCGTGGCAAACGCCGAGCAAATGGACCGCTTACTTTCTCGTGAGAACTTCCACCTGATGGTGTTGGATCTGATGTTACCCGGTGAAGATGGCTTGTCTATCTGCCGCCGTCTACGACAGGCAAACAATAAACTGCCGATTCTAATGCTGACTGCTAAAGGCGATGAAATCGATCGCATTGTCGGCTTGGAAGTTGGCGCAGATGACTATCTGCCGAAACCATTTAACCCTCGTGAGCTGTTGGCGCGTATTCGAGCTGTGCTGCGCCGTCAGACCATTGAAGCGCCAGGTGCGCCGTCTAGCGAGGAAAAAATTGTTGAGTTCGGCCAGTTCCGATTGAACTTGGGAACACGCGAGATGTTCCGCAATGATGAGCCATTGACGTTAACCTCCGGTGAATTTGCGGTATTGAAAGCACTTGTTACCAATGCTCGTGAGCCTATGTCACGAGACAAATTGATGAACATGGCGCGTGGTAGAGAGTATTCAGCGATGGAGCGTTCCATCGACGTGCAAATCTCACGCCTTCGCCGCATGGTCGAAGAAGATCCAAGTAAGCCACGTTATATTCAGACCGTTTGGGGTCTGGGTTATGTGTTTGTGCCTGACGGGGAAGCGTAATTCATGCGCTTTTCCCCACGAAGCAACTTTGCACGCACGCTCGTGGTGCTGGCTGGCCTGTTAATCGCCAGCCAGATTTTCTCTTACCTCACTATCCTCAACTACGCCTTGTTACCCAGCATTAAGCAGTTCAACAAGATTCTGGCGCACGAAATTTCCGTGATGCTGGAAGACAATGTGACCTTGGCGGATGGCGAGGTATATCACATGGATGAGTTGTTGCGGCGCCAGTTGCTCGCCAAGCTTGGCGTGACCATGCACGACGAATCTGAACCAGATGTGATGCGTGAGTTTGATGAAGCGGCACCGATCGCACTGATCAGTGAAGACATGTCGGAGAAGCTCAACGCACCTACTGAAGCGCGCATTAGCTTGGCGTCCAAGAGTTACGTGTTGTGGCTAGAAAGTCGTGCGTTTCCTGGTTACATCATGCGTATTCCGCTGTCTGAGCTGCATCAAGATGATTTCCTGCCGCTGTTTATGTACTCCATGTTTATTGCTCTCATGGTGATTGGTGGGGGATGGCTGTTTATCAAGTTGCAAAACCGGCCACTGGTTGCGCTGGAAAAGGCAGCATTAGACGTTGGTCACGGTAAGTTTCCGCCACCATTACCCGAACGAGGGGCGTCAGATATTCGCGCGGTTACCAAAGCGTTCAATCAAATGAGCGAAGGTATTCGTAAGCTTGAAGAGGACCGCGCGCTTCTGATGGCAGGTGTGAGTCATGACTTGCGCACACCGCTGACTCGTATTCGCTTGGCAACCGAAATGATGTCGCCAGAGGACGAGTATTTAGCGGACAGTATGATCAAAGACACCGAGGAGTGTAATGCGATCATCAATCAGTTTATGGATTATCTGCGCTCTGTGCAGTTGCAAGATATGACAGCGATTGATTTGAATGTCTTGGTTGATGACGTATCCGTGGCTGACGGTGCAACTGGCCATGAGCTTGAGGTGAGTAAAGGTGAGTTGGTGGGTAAGCTTGAAGCCAATGAAGTGGCGATTCGCCGCGCCGTGACTAACCTTGTCGTCAACGCGGTGCGTTACGGCGGTGGTTGGGTGAAAATTGCGACAGGTAGCAGCGCTGATAGACGTCATCAGTGGATAACAGTTGAAGACAATGGACCAGGTATCGCGCCAGATCAGGTGGAAACTGTATTGCAGCCTTTCACTCGAGGCGACACTGCGCGAGGCAGTGAAGGAACGGGGCTTGGGCTTGCCATTGTTAAGCGCATTGTCGAGCAACATAATGGCACACTGCAATTGATGCAGCGCTCGCAAGGTGGTTTGCGCGCGCAGATCGTTTTACCTGTAGCGAAAAAGAACAAAGGCTCTCGTAACGGAGCGCGTTAACTGTGTCACTTAAGCTTTTCATGTCTTGAAAGACGCAGACGCTATATCGGTCTGCGTTTTTTGTTTTTATATTTGTGTTGATACAACAAATTTCCTGCTTCGCATTTGTCTCAATTGTGAGTCATCTGCTAATACTGTAATAAAGTGCCAATACAGCAGGGAAGAAAAATGCACATTGTTATCGACCCGCAAGACCCGTCACCCAAATTTCGTCAGTTGATGACGCAGATCCAGCGTCAAATCGTTGCTGGCACGCTAAAGCCGGGTGACAAGCTGACGTCGGTGAGAAAGCTGGCCGCCGTGCTTAACATCAATCCGATGACCATTTCTCGCTGTTATCAGAACATGGAAGAGCTCGGCTGGCTTGAACGTCGGCGAGGCGTGGGAATGATTGTTGCCCGTGAAGGGTTGCATGCGCGTATGGAAGACCGTTTCGGCTTTATCCAGCCAGCATTGAAAGCGCTGTTAGCGGATGCCCGTCAAGTGGGATACAGCAAATCTGAAGTGATGGCCTTGGTGATGCAGCATTGGGAAGAAGAGTAATCCGATCGCGAGAGACGAGATAGTGAGAATCGGGTATTACCTACCCGACACTCGTTTCTAGAATGCTCGCGACTGCCACTCAAGCATTGCTGTATTTATCTTTGTTACCCAACCAGCGAGTAATAATCGCTTTGGCGTTCTCGGGGTAATTTTGATGCAGGTACAATGCGAGCTTCTGCACTTCAGGGATGAGCTTTTGATCTCGAACCAAATCGGCAATCTTAAACTCAGCAACGCCTGTTTGCTTGGTGCCGAGCAATTCCCCCGGCCCACGAATTTCTAAATCTCGCTGCGCAATCACAAAGCCATCACTGCTTTCACGTAACACGCCTAAACGTTGGGTGGCTGTTTTCGACAGTGGCGCGTGATAGAGCAACACACAGTGACTGGCGACGGAGCCTCGGCCAACTCGTCCACGCAGTTGATGCAGTTGTGCCAAGCCTAAGCGCTCAGGGTTTTCAATGATCATCAAGCTGGCATTGGGTACATCGACCCCAACTTCAATCACGGTCGTGGCGACCAAAAGGTGTAATTCCCCCTCTTTGAAGGCTTTCATCACGGCTTGTTTTTCTGCCGCTTTCATTCGTCCGTGTACCAAGCCAATTTTCAGATCCGGTAGGGCGCGAGACAGATCATCCGCCGTTTCTGCGGCGGCTTGCGCTTCGAGCACTTCGGATTCATCAATCAAGGTACATACCCAATAGGCCTGACGACCCTCTTCGATGCAGGCAGCATGCACGCGATTGACGATATCAATGCGGCGCGTGTCTGGGACGGCAACGGTCTGAATCGGAGTACGACCCGGTGGTAATTCATCAATCACCGAGGTGTCTAAATCGGCGTAAGCGGTCATCGCGAGCGTACGAGGGATAGGCGTCGCCGTCATGATTAGCTGATGCGGATGAATGCCTTGCTTCATGCCTTTTTCACGCAGTTCAAGGCGTTGATGCACACCAAAGCGGTGCTGCTCATCAATGATCACCAATGCGAGATGGGCAAATTCAACGTGCTTTTGAAACAGTGCGTGTGTCCCGACCACCATTTTGGCGTCGCCATTGGCAATCTTTTCAAGCTCGGCTTCTCGGGCTTTGCCCGTGAGCTTACCCGCCAGCCAGCCAACAGAAATGCCTAGCGGTTCAAGCCAGCTCGCAAAGTTCGCGGCATGCTGCTCTGCCAGAAGCTCTGTCGGTGCCATGAGCGCAACTTGGTAACCTTGCTCAATGGCTTGCAGCGCGGCAAGGGCTGCCACCAAGGTTTTGCCTGAGCCCACGTCACCTTGCACCAATCGCATCATGGGTTTGGTCAGTCCCATGTCGCGTTCGATATCGGCCACAACGCGGGTTTGTGCACCCGTTGGACTAAAAGGCAATGAGGCCAGAAACTTGGTTTTTAGGTTGCTGGATGGTGGCATCGAGAATGTTGGGTCTTGCTGCAATTTACTGCGCACGGCAAGCATCGACAGGTTCTGCGCCAGCAATTCTTCGAGGATCAGTCGCTTTTGCGCGGGGTGTTCACCGTTTTCTAACGCCGTGACGGCAATGTCAGGTGTGGGGCGGTGAAGGGTTTTAAGCGCATCTTTGAGCGTGACCTGACGGTCATACAAGCCATCAGGCAGTAGCTCTTGCACTGCAGCACCATCGAGTAAGGCGAGGGCCTGATCGGTGAGGTTTCGCAGCGTCAGTTGGCGCAGACCTTCGGTGGTGTGATAGACCGGTGTTAGGGTATCTTCTAGTGCTAGCTCTGTGGGCTCAGAGAATACCTTGTATTCAGGATGAATGATTTCAAGGCCGTTTTGTCCGCGCTTGATCTCACCATAAGCTTTGACGCGCTTGCCGGATTCGAGACTGTTTTTCATCGCTGCGTTGAAGTTGAAAAAGCGTAGCGTCAGCGAACCATGACCATCAGTGATTTTCACCGTTAGCATTCGGCGTCGACCGAAGGTGATGTTGTTGCTGACAACTTCGCCTTCAACGGCGGCATGTTGTCCCGGCATGAGACTCATGATCGGCCAAATACGCGTGCGGTCTTCATAACGGTAGGGGAGATGGAATAGCAGATCCTGTACGGTAAAAAGCCCCACTTTTTCGAGCTTTTCCGCCATTTTTCCGCCTACGCCAGTCAGCGAGGTCACGGGAACAGCATCTAACATTGAAGCACGCATGGCGGTGTCATCTCTCCTGGGTATTAGCTTTGCCAACGTGATGTTGGGCGTTATTTAGCGGCCTGCATTCTTGACCACCACGCGTCATCAGCGACGATCTGACCTTGGTCATCTAACGCAGGATACGGCAGGCCTTTGCGTTTGGCGACCCTTGCCAGCACTGGGTGTCCGCGCTCGAAGATAATGCGGTCAACTTCGTCTTGTGGGATCAAAGTACGTGTGCGCTTGTACATGCCTGCATTTTGACGTTGGCGCTGCGCTTCGTACAAGATCAGGGCGCTCGCGACCGACACATTGAGCGACTGTACCATACCTATCATGGGAATGATGATGTCTTGGTCTGCCAATTCAAGGGCTTGCTTGCTGATCCCCGTTTTTTCCTGACCCATGACGATGGCGGTAGGTTTGGTGTAGTCAATCTCACGAAAATCAACGGCAGTGTCAGAGAGGTTAGTCACCAAGATCTGCATGCCTTTTTCTTTCATGGCTGCAAAGGCATCGGGTGTGTTGTCGTGCGTGACTACATCGACCCAATTCCTTGCCCCTGCCGATGTGCCACCCAATGTGCGCATTTTGCTATTTCGTGGCCAGACGGCGTGAACACGATGCACACCGACTGCATCAGCAGTGCGTATGATGGCAGAAATGTTGTTCGGCTTGTGGACTTCTTCCATGCACACGGTGAGATCGGGCTGTCGGGTTGCCAACATGTCGTGAATGCGCGCAAAACGTTCTGGTGTCATTTTGTTCTCGTCTATAAAAACGCCCGCGAGTTGGCGGGCGTTGTTGTTTGTTGCCTGATGTTTGATCGGCGAGCCTTAATGACCAAAGGCAATAACCCAAAAGGCAATAACCAATGGGTTTGCTCACCCTTTGCGCAAAATCAGTTCTTCCGACGGCTAACTTTGACCACGTTTGGCATCACGCGAAGTCGACGCATGATGTTCGCCAAATGAACACGGTTCTTGGTGGTTAGCTTGACGTAGATGGTGTACAAACGACCATCTCGCTCTTCGGTCGTTAGGCCTTGAATGTTCGAACCTGTCGCCGCGATAGTATTGGTCAGATCGGCCAATGCACCTTGGTGGTTGAGCATATCAACACGTAGTGCCGTGGCAAAATCTTGGTCAATATCATCGCCCCATTCGACCGACATATATTTATCCGGCTCTTGGCTGTAACCGCGAATATTGGCACATTCCTCACGGTGAATGACCAGCCCTTTGCCTGGACTGACGTGACCGACAATGTGGTCGCCAGGAATCGGACGACAGCAGTTAGCATAGGTCAGCAAGATACCATCAGCACCGCGAATTGGCAGGCAACCGCCTTGCTCTTCTAAGCTATCTGCATCACCAAGCAGACGTTTTGCAATCACCACGCTCATCAATTCGCCAGATCCGATGTCTGCTAAGAGATCGTCCAATGCGTCTAGTTTTAGATCTTTCAGCACTTTTTCGAGGTTAGCAGGTTCAACATCTTGAACATTCATGCCACCTAGGGCGTGATTGAGTAATCGACGACCCAAGATCACGGATTCTTTTCGGTGTTTGGTTTTAAGCACTTGTCGAATCTTGGTGCGTGCGCGAGACGTCACGACATAGTTAAGCCATGCCGCATTAGGGCGTGCACCAGGGGCGGTGATGATCTCAATAGTCTGACCGTTTTTCAGTGGTTGACTGAGTGGATACGAATTGCGATTAACACGCGCGCCCACACAAGAGTTACCCACATCCGTGTGAACGGCATATGCGAAGTCTACCGCAGTCGCGCCGACTGGCAGCTCGACAATGCGGCCCTTCGGCGTGAAGACGAACAGTTCATCCGGGAACAGGTCCGATTTAACGCTTTCGATGAACTCAAACGAGCTACCAGCACTCTGTTGAAGCTCAAGCAGGCTTTGCATCCAGCGCTGGGCGCGAACTTGAGCCGTGGTTCCGCCTTGAACGCGCTCGGCACCGTCTTTATAAGCCCAGTGAGCAGCAACACCTTTGTCTGCCATTTGATCCATGTCTTCAGTACGAATTTGTACTTCAATGGGCACCCCGTGAGGGCCAATCATGGAGGTATGCAAAGATTGGTAGCCGTTGGCTTTTGGCACGGCGATGTAATCTTTCATGCGACCCGGACGTGGTTTATACAAATTATGCATTTGTCCGAGTACGCGATAACAGGTATCCAAATCATCGACAATCACGCGGAAGGCGTACAAGTCCATGATGGTATGGAAACGCTGCTCTTTGTTCTTCATCTTGTTGTAGATGGAATAGAGATTCTTTTCGCGTCCCAACACTTTTGCATTGATGCCAGCATCGCCAAGACGACCTTCAATCTCTGCATGGATTTTTTGGATCATTTCTTTGCGGTTGCCACGGGCCTGAACCACCACTTCCTTCAACACGCGATAGCGGTTGGGGTAAAGGGCTTCAAAACCGAGTTCTTCGAGTTCCACTTTGATGTTGTGAATACCGAGACGGTGGGCAAGCGGAGAGAATATTTCGAGTGTTTCGCGAGCAATGCGGCGACGTTTGTCAGGGCGAAGTGCCCCCAGCGTGCGCATGTTATGCGTACGGTCAGCCAGTTTGATCAGAATAACGCGAATATCATGGGCCATCGCCATGATCATTTTGCGGAAGTTTTCCGCCTGCGCTTCTTTGCGATCGCGAAATTTGAGCTTGTCGAGCTTGGAGACGCCATCCACCAGATCGGCGACGGTATCGCCAAAGCGTTGCTGCAAGTCTTCTTTGGTGACGTCGGTGTCTTCAATCACGTCGTGCAGCAGGGCTGCCATCAGTGTTTCGTGATCAAGGCGCATCTCTGCCAGAATACGGGCAACAGCAATCGGGTGGATGATGTAAGGTTCGCCGCTCGAGCGGCTTTGCCCTTCGTGGGCGTCACGCGCGACCAAATACGCTTGCCGGAGTGCCTCTAAGTGCGGCTCCGGCAAGTATTGTGCGGCGACTTCTTTCAGGCTATCGAAGAGATACAATCTGCCTGTTTCCCTGAAGTTAGATTAGCGGAGTGATCCTGTGATGGTGCTTACAGCAGCCATTTCAGCAGCTTCTTGCTCTTGCTGCTCTTGACGTGCACGAGTGTCTAGCACTTCTTTATTGATCAGGCCTTCCTCGATTTCACGAAGAGCGATAACGGTGTACTTATCGTTCTCTTCTTGAACCAGTGCATCTTTACCACCAGTTTGCATTTGGCGTGCGCGACGAGCTGCTACCAATACTAGATCGAAACGGTTGCCAATTTTTTCAACAGCGTCTTGAACGGTTACGCGTGCCATGAGGAACTCCAGTAAGTAATAAAATCAAAATGACCGAAAATTATACAAAAGCAGTGACTATAGTGCCAGCAATCTGTCGAGCATGTCGCGATATTTGCTAGCTTGTTTGTCCTGCTTCATTCGCTCGGCGCGAAGAATGGCTTTTAGATCCATCAGAGCCAGATCAAAATCATCATTCACAATAACGTAATCGTACTCGCTATAGTGAGATATTTCGGAGCAGGCTTCCTCCATGCGTTTCGCGATCACCTCATCAGAATCTTGACCACGCGCATTCAGGCGACGTTCCAACTCTTCACGGCTTGGCGGTAGAATGAAAATGCTTTGAGCCAGCGGCATTTTCTTACGGATTTGCTGAGCACCCTGCCAGTCAATATCCAGGAAAATGTCGATGCCTTTTGCCAGCATTTCTTCAATCCAAATACGCGAAGTGCCGTAGTAGTTACCGAAAACTTCGGCATGCTCCAAAAACGCATCTTGCTCGATCAGCGCTTTAAATTCATCAACGGATACGAAATGGTAGTGAACGCCGTCTTCTTCGCCCGGGCGTGTTGCACGGGTGGTGTGAGAAACGGACACCTTAATGTCGTAACGTGGATTGTCATTTAACAGCGCGGAAATCAGGCTTGATTTACCGGCACCACTTGGCGCTGAAACGATGTAAAGCGTACCTTGGCTCATGGTTGTGATCACTGTGAGGTTAAAGGGCGCGCAGATTACCACGGACTGCACAAAAATTGAATTCTCTGTTTAGGATAACCTATCAGAAGAAAAAAAAGCCCAGCAAGTGTGCTGGGCTCAATTAAAAGACGGAATCACTCAATATTCTGGATCTGCTCGCGCATTTGTTCGATCAGAACTTTTAGCTCAACGCCAGACGCGGTCGTCTCGGTGCTGATGGATTTTGAGGCTAATGTGTTCGACTCACGGTTGAATTCTTGCATCATGAAATCCAAACGTCGGCCACATGCGCCACCTTTTTTCAGGATTTTCTTGGTTTCTGATACGTGTGAATCGAGGCGATCTAGCTCTTCTGCGACGTCAGATTTTTGTGCCAACAGAATGATTTCTTGCTCAACGCGGTTAGCGTCTAGCTCAATTTTCGCTTCTTCTAGCTTGGTGATTAGACGCTCGCGCTGCCAGTTAAGAATTTCCGGCATCTTAGTACGGACAGTGATTACTTCTGCGGCGATACCATCGAGGCGCTGCTCGATCAGTGCTTTCATGTTTGCACCTTCGCTTGCACGTGCAGCGATGAAATCATCGACTGCTTCGTCAAATCCGCTCATTAGGGCTTTGTTGATCGCGTCCATATCTTGCTCTGGTGTTTCCATCACGCCGGGCCATTGCAGCACTTGGAAAGGACCAATATTGCCCTCGCCTGACACTTCTTTGACCCACTTGGCGGCATGAATAACCTGCTTTGCTAACGCTTCGTTGATTTTCAACTCAGTGTTGGCTGATGCATTGGCTTCAAAACGCAGATTACATTCTACTTTGCCGCGAGCAAGGCGCTGGCGGAAGCGTTCACGAATGATCGGTTCAAGGCCACGAAACTGCTCTGGCATGCGGATATAGGTTTCAAGGTAACGTTGGTTTACCGAACGGATTTCCCAAACGGCGGTGCCCCATATGCCTTTTACTTCCCGGCGGGCGTAGGCAGTCATACTGTGGATCATTGATGTTCACTCTTCTATCAAAGTTGTTCTGATTATACGCAGTTGTACCCATTCGTGTCAGTAACAGGGTGTGAGGGTGAAGAAAAAAGCGACTGAGGTAGGTTAGTGTTAGCACGGCCGTGGGGAAATCGCTATAATCGCGGGTTAACGAAATTCAGTCGCACACATACAACTACAGGTGGAATTCTATGCGCCCTAGCGGAAGAGAAGTTGGTCAGATTCGTCCAGTTACCATTACCCGTCATTTTACTGCGCATGCAGAAGGCTCAGTATTGGTGGAGTTTGGTGACACTAAAGTTATCTGTACCGCCACTGTTGAAGATGGCGTGCCACGCTTCCTCAAAGGAAA
Organism: Enterovibrio litoreus; assembly: GCF_045679545.1. Taxonomy (NCBI): domain Bacteria; kingdom Pseudomonadati; phylum Pseudomonadota; class Gammaproteobacteria; order Vibrionales; family Vibrionaceae; genus Enterovibrio; species Enterovibrio litoreus. The sequence goes on along the minus strand of NZ_CP166194.1, from coordinate 3,354,720 downwards.
GGGTCAAGGTTGGGTCACTGCTGAATACGGCATGCTGCCACGTGCAACGCATACGCGTAACCGTCGCGAAGCGGCGAACGGTAAGCAGGGTGGCCGTACAATGGAAATTCAGCGTCTGATCGCGCGTAGCCTGCGTGCTGCGGTAAATCTTGATCAACTCGGTGATTTCACCATTACTGTTGATTGTGATGTGATTCAAGCCGATGGTGGCACACGTACTGCGTCTATTTCAGGTGCAAGCGTGGCAATGGCCGATGCGCTGAATAAGCTGGTTGCTGAAGGCAAACTGAAAGCGAATCCGATGAAGGGCCATGTTGCCGCTGTTTCTGTGGGTATCTTTGAAGGTACGCCAATTTGTGACCTTGAGTATGTAGAAGACTCAGCAGCAGACACCGACATGAACGTGGTGATGCTGGAAGATGGCCGCATGATTGAAGTGCAAGGCACCGCAGAAGCGGAGCCGTTTACGGCAGAAGAATTGAACGCCATGTTGTCTTTGGCCACGAAGGGCATTGAGGACATCGTTGCTATTCAGAAAGCATCGTTAGTTGATTGATGAAAGAGCGGCTTCTATCGGAGCCGCTTTTTTTTAACCAAAATATCTATTTGGTTAATCTAAACCCCGATCTAGTGAATCGAAATACACAAGTCACGGCCATAAAGCCGAAGAGTGAGTCAGGAGAGAAAATGAAAGCCTATCAGCGTCAGTTCATCGAGTTTGCATTGGAAAAACAAGTGTTGAAGTTCGGTGAATTTACCTTGAAGTCTGGCCGTAAGAGCCCGTACTTCTTTAATGCTGGTTTGTTTAACACAGGTCGTGATTTGGCGCGTCTGGGCCGCTTTTATGCTGAAGCGCTTGTCGATGCGAACATTGATTACGATCTGCTGTTTGGCCCTGCGTACAAAGGTATTCCTATTGCGACGACTACGGCTGTAGCACTGGCTGAGCACCACGATGTGGATACGCCATATTGCTTTAACCGTAAAGAAGCGAAAAACCACGGTGAAGGTGGCAATTTAGTCGGCAGTGCGTTGGAAGGCCGTGTGATGCTGGTGGACGATGTGATCACCGCTGGTACTGCTATTCGTGAGTCGATGGAAATTATCCAAGCCAACGGTGCTGATCTTGCGGGTGTGCTGGTGGCAATTGACCGCCAAGAGCGCGGCAACGGTGAGCTTTCTGCGATTCAGGAGGTTGAGCGCGACTTTGGCTGTAAAGTGGTATCCATCGTCAGTCTTGGCGATTTGGTGACGTATCTGGAAGAGCAGGGCACTAACCCTGAGCAACTTGAGTCGGTAAAAGCGTATCGCGCTGAATACGGTATCTGATCGTGTTCGTAGCGATAATTCAATGGCATAGTTTGATGTGATTGAAAGACGCAAAACGAAAAAAAGGCTGCAGCTGCAGCCTTTTTTAATTCTGTTAGCCGATGAAGGCGACGCATTCAGTTGAGTTGCGCACTCAACAGTTGCCAGTATTGATCAAATTCAGCCGTCGGCGGGTATTTGAAGTTGGAGCGAACAAATCGGTTTAGGCTGCCTTCTACTTGGCCGAGTAACTGCGCAGCAAGAATGGATTCATCCACCGGAAACCCTCGTCCTTCACGCAAGCGGCGTTCACGCAATACCTGACGCAATTGACTTTCGATTTTCTCGAACAGTTGATTGATACGCCCTTGTAATCTGTCTTGTTCAAACATCAGTGCATGTCCCGTCATGATGCGTGTCAGACCCGGGTTACGCTCACCAAAGACCAGCAGAAGTTGCAAGATAAGGCGAAGACGCGTCAGTGTGTCTTTTTCTTCGCTTTGAATGCGGTTGATTCGAGTGATGAGCGACTCTTCAATGAATTCAATCAAGCCTTCGAACATGCGCGCTTTGCTGGGGAAATGACGATAAAGCGCTGCTTCCGATACGCCCACTTGAGCCGCAAGTTTGGCGGTGGTAATACGTTGACTGCCCTGAGTGGACTCCAGCATATGAGCCAGGGCCTGAAGAATTTCTTCGCGGCGGTTTTGCTTTTTTTGGCCAGCCATGAATAGATGGTTCCTTTGTTGTTTTCAGGGTCTCAGACCCAAAATCTCGGCTGAAGGGCCGATATTTTAACTGTGCGCTATCTGTATTAAAAGAATAATGCACCTTCGGAACAGGTGACGCACATAGGAATTCGTTAAAGCGTGAATGCGGCATAAAAAACGCCGCTAACGGGCGACGTTTTTGTTATTTACGCTATCGGTATTACTGTTATTTTGTACCAGAGTGTCCAAATCCACCAGCACCGCGTTCTGTGGCATCAAAATCTTCAACAAGGTTGAATTCCGCTTGAACAACAGGCACAAAAACGAGTTGCGCAATGCGTTCGCCCGGTTCGATGGTGAACGTGGTATTGCCACGGTTCCAACAAGAAACCATCAACTGACCTTGATAATCAGAGTCAATCAGACCCACCAAATTACCCAGTACGATCCCATGTTTATGACCTAACCCTGAGCGCGGCAAAATTGTTGCTGCCAGAGATGGATCGGCGATATGAATCGCTAGACCCGTCGGCAGCAGTTCTGTTTGGCCTGGTTCCAGTGTCACTGGCCCATCAAGAATAGCGCGTAAATCTAGCCCTGCAGAGCCTTCAGTGGCGTAAGCTGGAAGTGGGAATTCAGTGCCTACTCGTGGGTCGAGAATTTTCAGGTCGATTTTTTTCATCTTGTTTTCCACTGGTTTTTATTTGCTGGCATTAAACAGGGTGGCTATCTCGCTGACAAGTTGGTTGCCGATATCGGCTTTACTCGCAAGCGGTAAAGGTTTGTCACCTTTTGGCCAATACAGGTGCAGCGCATTTTGGTCGCTGTTAAATCCTTGGCCGTCGCAGGAGACATCATTGGCACAGATAAGGTCAAGATTCTTCTTCGCCAATTTTCCGCGTGCGTATTGTTCCACATCTTGGGTTTCTGCTGCAAAACCAACGGTGAAAGGACGATTGACCGTCATTGCCGCGACAGAGGCAACGATATCCGGGTTCTTGATTAGACTGATGGTCATTTCATCGTGACCGTCTTTTTTCTTCATTTTCTGATCGGCAATGTGGGCGGGCCTGAAATCGGCCACGGCGGCACACGCGATAAAAATTTGATGATTGGCGGCATGGGCTTGCACAGCCTGATGCATGTCTTCGGCACTTTCCACGTTAATGCGTTCTACATTGGCGGGAGTGCTCAGGTTGACGGGCCCACTGATCAGCGTCACTTTTGCCCCACGTTTTGCAGCGGCTTGTGCAATTGCGTAACCCATTTTTCCAGAGCTTTGATTAGTCAGGTAACGAACAGGATCAATCGCTTCACGGGTTGGCCCTGCGGTAATCAACATGGACGTACCGGCTAAATCACCTTCTGAAAAATGCGCTTCCACTAAGGCGACCAATTGCATTGGCTCAAGCATTCGGCCTGGGCCAACATCGCCACACGCCTGTTCACCGCTTGCTGGCCCCCAGATGGGATAGCCGCGGCGTTTTAGCGTCGTGAGGTTTTCTTGGGTGGCGACTGCGCGATACATCTGTTGGTTCATTGCGGGTGCAATGGCGACGGTTGCATCGGTTGCTAAGCAAAGCGTGGTGAGCAGATCATTGCCCATGCCTGCGGTAACACGTGCCATTAAATCGGCTGTGGCTGGCGCAAGCACAACCAAATCGGCCCACTTAGCAATTTCAATATGGCCCATCGAGGCTTCTGCTGCAGGGTCGAGCAGGCTATCTGCGACGGGATGACCGGAAACTGCCTGCATGGTGAGCGGCGTAATGAATTCTTTTGCTGCGTGAGTCATCACAACGCGCACCTCTGCGCCACGCTCGATGAGTCGACGCGTGAGATCTGCACATTTATAGGCGGCGATACCACCGCCAATGCCCAACACAATGCGCTTGCCTGTGAGGGATTGGGTAATTTTCTGAACCATAACCAAATAAGCCAATGGGGTAATTAAGGGAAAGATAACATAAAAGACCGGCTGATCACCTGTTGCGCTCAGAGGATTGTGAAAGCTGCGGTACCACAAATTGAAATGTAATAAAGAAGCCACTCAAAAAACATGTACCACACATTAATCGCACACTGAGTCGAGAGTCGTTGCACGAAAAGACATCTGCAATGACGCTGCCTTTTTATGTTGCGAGGCGTGTTTATGTCACTGAAAGATCTGCCGCTAGATTGTCGCCCGAGAGAGAAACTGTTGGCGAAAGGGCCAGAGTCTTTGACGAATGCGGAATTGCTAGCGATTTTTCTGCGCACGGGCGTATCAGGCATGAATGCGATTGAACTGGCGGGCTATTTACTGGAGGACTTTGGGTCATTGCGTGGCTTAATGCAGTCCAACTTAGCACAATTTAGCCAGCGAAAAGGGCTGGGGTCTGCAAAATATGCGCAATTACAGGCAGTATTGGAGCTGAGTAAGCGCCATTTGAAAGAAATTATGACGTATGAAGATGCCTTAACCAGCCCTTCACATACGGCGAGATATCTCTCGGCGCAACTGCGCGACAGGCCGCGAGAAGCCTTCTTAGTGCTGTACTTAGACAACCAAAACCGTCCTATCTTGGATGAAATTCTTTTTGAGGGAACCATCAATGCTGCCGGGGTCTATCCACGCGAAGTTGTGCGTCGCGCGTTGGAAGTGCATGCAAATGCGGTGATTTTGGCTCATAATCACCCATCTGGCATTGCTGAGCCCAGTTCTGCAGATCGTCATATCACGTCACGCATCGCTGATGCGCTGTCGTTGGTCGATATCCGGTTGCTTGATCACATGGTTATTGGTGATGGAGACGTTGTCTCTTTCGCTGAACGTGGCTGGATATAGGCTTTTCAAGCCAAAGCCGTTAAAAAACGATCAAAAAATGATAAAAGGATCTGCTCGGGACTTGAGCAATGGGAAGACAGTTAGTATAATGCGCCACCTTTGATAGCCTTGACCTAGAGCCTGACCTTGTTTTTTGCAGGACTGGCGGACAAGGTTGATATCGAGCTGAAACGATTTGGAGAGACATTCATGTCACGAGTATGCCAAGTAACTGGCAAGCGTCCTGTAACGGGTAACAACCGTTCGCACGCACGTAACGCCACCAAGCGTCGTTTTCTGCCGAACCTGCAAACTCATCGTTTCTGGGTAGAAAGCGAAAACCGCTTCGTTAAACTGCGTCTTACCCCTAAAGGTATGCGCATCATCGACAAGAAAGGCATTGATGCTGTTCTTACAGACATCCGCGCCCGTGGTGAGAACGTTTAAGAGGATTTAAAGAATGGCTAAAGGCATTCGTGAGAAGATCCGTCTAGTATCATCTGCTGGTACAGGCCACTTCTACACTACCGACAAAAACAAGCGTAATATGCCGGGCAAATTTGAGATCAAGAAATTTGATCCAGTTGTTCGTCAACACGTTATGTACAAAGAAGCTAAAATCAAGTAATTGATTTTCTGCTTTGCGAAAAAACTCAGCCTTGGCTGGGTTTTTTTATGTCTGCAATTTGAGCTACACACTCGCATATAACTGTAAATCAGCCACTTCCGGATATACACTTTAGTCATGTCCAATGGCTGAGACCAAACAATGGCAAGACCTTCCCGTCGTTCCTTTAACAACTTTCTGATCATCGGCATTCTTATGTTCATTGCCGCGATTAACTTGCCTGATTACATCCGCGCAAAATTGGCAGAAAACGATAAGCCTCAGCATGTCGAACAGGTACTTCCTGAGGGTGTGATCGCTCTGATGCCTGACCACGTTTCGCCGTTGGCACTAAAGTTCCCTGATTTCACCCTAACCAATGGGTCGCCTTGGCAAACAGACAAAGCGCTTGATGTATCAGCAACTGAATTGGCAAATCGTTGGCTGAATCTTTCAGGTACTGAAATAGATGGTGACACCTACAGTAAGCTCAAGCCCAATTTACGATCGCCAGCGACCTTGGTGGTGGATAGAGGCCAACACGTTGAGCCTTTTAGACTGACCTATTATCAATTGCCTCAATTTTGGCTCATTCAAAACTGGGAAAACCGTTGGCTTGCAGTCTCTGTTGCTCCAAACTACCTGTTCCCATTCGACAACCAGAATTAATACGATGCCAGAATTACCGGAAGTTGAAGTCAGCCGCATGGGAATAAAACCGCATGCGGAAGGGCAAGTGGTGACGAAATTGGACGTCAGGCAGCCTCAGCTACGTTGGTTAATCCCCGATACTCTTTATGACATCGAAGGACAGACGATTCGCGCAGTTACGCGTCGCGCTAAATATCTCATCCTTGAAACAGACATTGGCTATGCGCTGATTCATCTGGGTATGTCGGGCAGTTTACGTGTCTTATCAGAAGCCGCGCCGCCCGCCAAACACGACCATGTCGATCTGCACCTAAGTTCTGGCGCTGTTATTCGTTACAACGATCCACGTCGTTTTGGCGCATGGCTATGGCAGCCCAATCACAATGACCACCCGGCACTTGAAAAATTAGGCCCAGAGCCACTTACAGATATGTTCACTGGTGAGTATTTGTTCGAGAAAAGTCGTAACAAGAGAACGGCGATCAAGCAATTTATTATGGATAACCCTGTGGTGGTAGGTGTAGGGAATATCTATGCCAATGAATCCTTGTTTACATCACGTATTCACCCTCAGCGACAAGCAGGATTGCTGACCCTTGATGAAGCGAATCTGTTAGTGGGAAACATAAAAACGATACTCGCAACAGCGATTAAACAAGGTGGCACAACGTTAAAAGATTTCACGCAAGCGGATGGAAAACCGGGGTATTTTGCTCAAGAATTGCTGGTTTATGGCAAAACTGGCAAACCGTGCCCGGTATGCGAGACTTTGCTAGAGAGCGTCAAAATTGGACAGCGGAATACATTTTTCTGTCCATCGTGCCAGATTTAACAAAAGCACTCTTGCCAATAAAGATCAAAAAAACCGCCAGTGGCGGTTTTTTGTTAAAGCATCATTTTTTAATGTGTGTTTGCAGCGCTTCTAGCACCTTGGGGTGCACAAACCCACTGGTATCACCGCCATGAAGCGCGACTTCTTTGACCAAGGTGGATGAAATAAAGGAGTTTTCTTCTGAGGGAGTGAGGAAGACACTTTCCAGCTCCGGCATCAGGCGGCGATTCATGTTGGCCAACTGAAACTCATACTCGAAATCGGATACCGCACGTAAGCCGCGCACCAAAATATTGGCGTTATATTGCTTGGCAAAGTCTACCAGAAGGCCAGAAAAACCCACCACAGAGACATTATCAAGGTGTGCTGTGACGTCTTTAGCCAGTGAAACGCGATGTTTCAGGTCAAACAATGGCTTTTTACTTGGGCTTGCTGCAATACCGACAATCACTTCATCAAACATCGATGCGGCACGTTCAACCAGATCGACATGACCGTTAGTCACGGGATCAAAGGTGCCGGGATATATCACTCGGGTTAGGGCTTTTTTACTCACAGTCATTTCCTGCAATTCCTTAAACTGGCGACATGCTACCAAAATCTCGGCGTATTTTATCGTGCTTGGTGTGAGTGGATGTTGAAAAAACCTACGTGACCAGCATTTCTTTCACTCTATCTTCCATTGAAGTTAGAAGGTGACTTAGCGAAATGGCCATCATCCGGTATGATCGGTAGCGAGAACCGTAAACTGGGACACACAATGAAAAAAATCCTCGTCATCCGCAACGACAAAATTGGCGATTTTATGTTGGCATGGCCGGCCTTTGCGATGTTGAAACAATCCATGCCCAGTGTAGAAGTGACGGCATTGGTGCCCTCCTATACCAAGGCGCTGGCTGAACTGTGTCCATCGATTGATAAGGTGTTGCTAGATTGTGGAAAAAATGCGGATAAGCTGAGTAAAAAAAACTTAGTGAAAGAAGTGAAAGCAAATGGCTTTGATGCATCTATTTGTCTTTTTTCAGACAGTTACAATGCCACATTGGTGTGGAAATCCGGTATCCCATTTCGTTTGGCGCCAGCGACAAAGATTTCCCAGTTTTTGTATAACCATCGCGTCACCCAGCGCCGCTCTCAATCAGCTAAGCCCGAGTATGAGTATAACCTCGATTTGGTGCGTGCCTTCTTGGCGAAAATCGGTGTGGAGGCGAAGGAGCCATCAGCGCCTTATTTAGCATTTCCTACTAGTGAACATGCGGCACAGAAAAGCAAATTGGCACAAGCATTGGCGATTGATGAAAAGACGCCTTGGCTTTATGTTCACGCTGGTAGTGGCGGCTCAGCCAATAACCTTTCTTTGATGCAATATGCTGATCTTGTGGCAGGTATCTGTGAAAAGACGAAGGTTGAAGTGGTGCTCACCGCAGGGCCTGGGGAGGCGGAGAAAGCCGCTGAACTGCAAGCCTTGCTGTCGATCAAAGGCATTGATTCTGTGGTTTATGATAAGAACGATGGCTTGCAAGATTTCACGTGTTCGATTGCTTGTGCGGATGTATTTATTGCCGGCTCGACAGGGCCGCTTCACATAGCGGCGACCTTGGACGTGCCGACAATTGGATTTTTTCCTGCGAAGCGAAGTGCGACACCACTTCGCTGGCGACCGATCAACAGTGAAGGCCGCCACCTTGCCTTTGCACCGCCAGCAGACAAAGACAAAGATGTGGCAGCAGACATGTCGAAAATCGACGTTGATACTATTCTGCCAGACTCGCTAGCGTTTCTTAAGCGCGTACTTTGAGGCTTATGGTGCGCGGCTGTCGTTTTCTCTGATCCAAAGGTCGGCGTATTTCACGAACGTTGAGTGCGCTGAGAGCACGGCAATCAAGAAGCCTTGTTTACCATCGAGAAAACCACGCTTTAACAGATACATTTTCAAAAAGCAGCCAATCGCGTGAGTGACACCTTGCCCGATGCTGCTTTTCTTCCCTCGCGCCTGACGACCATCTGCCCATGATTTTGCATAGAATGCGGATTTCACAAGGTACTGGTGCAAGTCGCGGTATGAGTAGTGCAGCATGTCGCCGCTCAAGGTTTGCTTCTGACAGCCTTCTGGCTCAATGATTTTCTCGTGAACCAAGGCATCGTTGTAGCCTGTGAACTCGCGAGGGTATAAGCGAACGATTTTATCGTACCAGCCTGAATGTTTGAGAAATCGGCCAAATACCCAGGTTGTGCGACGAAGCACGAACAGGGTTTTCTCTGGCGGATTTTCTAATACTGTCAGAATGCTGTTTTTCAACGCATCAGTAATGACTTCATCCGCATCAATCGCAAGCACCCAATCTTTGGTTGCATGGCTTTGCGCCAATTGTTTTTGTTTGCCAAAGCCCGGCCATTCAGCATTCACGAAGACTTTCGCGCCCGCTTGCTCGGCGATGGCGACGGTATTGTCTGTGCTGCCAGAATCCACCACGATGATTTCATCGACCCAATCCAGTGATGCTAAACACTCTGGCAGGATCTGTTCTTCGTTTTTGGTGATGATGATTGCGCTGATCGAGGCGCGAGTTTGATTCTGGCTCATGAGCCGACTTCCTCTTTTTGGATGACTTCATCAAAACGCGAGATCACCTCATCAATGGTTATTCTTTGCATGGCCGTATCGTCTTTCACGCGCGTTCGCCAAGACACCTCAGCAGCAGACTTGCCTGTTTCTGCTTCAATCGCCTCTGCATATACGCTCACGACATAGTGTCGCCAGTTGTAAGGGCCGGTTCGCGCCGGATTGTGGTGCGCGTATAAACCAATAACGGGTGTATCCACGGCATTGGCAAGGTGCGCTGGGCCGCTATCAGGTGCCAAGACTAAATCGGCTTGCTGCTCAAGTGCCAGCAGCTGTAGAAGTGTTGTTTTACCAATCAAATTGGTGACAGGGCGGGTAAGGCGATTTTCTATGGCTTGGCCGAGTTCCACCTCAATTTTGCCAGGGCCGCCCGCTAAGATGACATTGAATCCTTTGTCGAGTGCATGCTCAATCACACCTGCGTAACCTTCCGCCGTCCAGTTTTTAAAGGCTTTGCTCGCAGCAGGTGCAACCACCAAGGTCGGCTTCGTGGATAACTGATCTTTTGCCCAGACGACGTCTTTTTTGGATAGCGGCAGTGTCCATGTCGGCACTTGCGGCTTTAAACCCAAGGTTTCGGTGAATGCCATGAAGCCGTCTAGCACATGAGGGGACGCTGGTGATGGCACTTTCACATTGGTAAACCACTGCTGCAAATCACTGGCTCGGGTCTTATCAAACCCCAGCGTGTACTTAGCCTTGATCCCGATAGACAACATGCTCGCTCTGATCGCGCTTTGCATATGAAGCAGTGCATCGAAGCGTTTTCCCTTTAGTGCTTTCCATACCATTTTCATGCCTTTGAAGCCAAGCTTCTTATCAAACGCAATCACCTCGACATCTGGCAGCAATGGTGTGAGCAGTGCCGCTTCGGCCTTGCCGGCAATCCAAGTAATGTGGGTTTCTGGCCATTGAGCTTGGAGCGCTTGAACAGCGGCGATGGCATTGCAAACATCGCCAATCGCAGAAAGGCGTAGAATGCAGAGAGACTGTGGTGGGGCAGAAAATAAGGCCATGAGAATGCTTATAGGGTTTTGATGGTTGAAATTATGCAGTTGCCGATCCGCAATGTAAAATGCAACTGCATCGTATCTGTCAGTAATGCTTGAGATACTGAGAAGATAAGACATATTTGAAGGAGCTTGCGTGGATCAGTTAGTCGACAACAACACCCGTATTTGGTTTGACGCGTCATTGTTACGTGAAGATCCTGCGCGATGCTTTGATGTTGAATTCTGGCAGCAGAAAGAGGCAATCATCGGCTCTGCAACAGGGCGTGGCACGACGTGGTTTGTGCAAACTGAGGTGTTGCCTGCTGCGCTTCGTCACTATCGGCGTGGTGGTTTGTTCGGGAAATTAGTTCGTGACAGTTATGCGTTCACGGGGTGGGGAAACACTCGCTCGGCGCAAGAGTTTCAGCTACTGACTTATCTGCGTGAAAAGGGCATATCAGTACCGCGTCCTATCGCAGCGCGTGCGATTCGAGATGGGTTGACCTACCAAGCGGATTTGCTGGTGGAAAAAATCGATGATGCCAAAGATTTGGTCGATATCTTGATGGAATCTCCGTTAGAGGCTTCGCATTACCATGGGATTGGCGTCATGGTCAGAAAACTGCATGACGCAGGAGTGTGTCACACTGATCTCAATATCCACAATATTTTGCTTGATACCAAAGATACGTGCTGGCTAATTGATTTCGATAAATGTGGGAAAAAGGGGGGAGAGAGCTGGAAAGCATCTAATCTCAGCCGTTTGCTTCGCTCATTTCGAAAAGAGCTGAACAAGCGACACATCCAGTGGCAGGAATCAGATTGGGATGCTTTGTTGCTGGGTTATCAAGAGCAAGCAGTTAGATAATCTGGAATCTGCAAATTATTAGTTATTGCTTCTCGGCATCAATCCACGGTGCTACCGCTTCAAGTGTTTTAGCGACCGCGCCACGGTTTCTCTCCACCACATTCAGCGCGGCTTCTCCTGCTTGCTGGCATTTCTCTGGGTTGTTCATGAAACCCAATAGCGCATTGGCAATGTCTGAGGGCGTTTCTTGCACCTCACAAGCACCGGCTTCTATTAACTGATCGCCAATCGCCTGAAAGTTAAAGTAGCTAGGACCTGTAATTTGAGGCTTCCCAAGGGAAGCGGGTTCCAGCAGGTTGTGGCCACCAATCTTCTCTCCCATCAGACTTCCCGCCATAAACGTCACGGTCGACGTGGCAAGCAAGGTCATCATTTCACCCATGGTGTCGCCCAAATACACTTGCGTATTGTCATTAATAGGCTGTGATTGGCTGCGACGTGACAGTGAAAATCCTTTCTGTTCAATCAGTGCGGCAACGTCGCCGAAGCGTTCGGGGTGGCGTGGAACCAGCACCAATAAAGCGTCGGGTTGTTTCGCCAATAGCGCTTGATGAGCGTCGAGTAAAATCTCGTCTTCGCCAGGGTGGGTACTCGCTGCTACCCATACTGGACGTTGTTTAATTGCTTGCTTCAACGCGACGACAGCATGGTTAGATTCATCAAATTCAGGTAAATCAAATTTCACTGAGCCTGATACGGAAACATGCTGTGAATTGACGCCAAGTTGAATGAAACGATCAGCATCGTCTTTAAATTGGCAAAGAATGTGGTCGATATTGTTTGAAAGCAGATTGAATAGCGGCTGTACACGTTGATAGCCGCGCATCGACTTTTCTGACAGTCGTGCATTCATCACGATGATTGGGATGCCTGCTTTTTTCACTGCCGTTAAGGTATTCGGCCAAAGCTCGGTTTCCATGATCAACATGGCTTGAGGTTTTACGCGCTTTAAAAAGCCATTCACGGCAAAGGAAAAGTCGATCGGCATGTATCTGTGCTCGACATTATCGCCAAGCTTGCTTGCAATCGCAGCACCTGTTGTCGTGGTGGTGGTGACGAGTATCGCAGCGTCTGGATATGTCTTGCGAAGCGCCAGAATAATCGGTTTTGCGGCAATCACTTCACCGACGGAAACCGCATGAATCCAAATTGGACGTTGGCCTACAAGTGCTGGCGTTCTTCCAAAATGCTCAATCCAGCGCTTACCAATACGAGGTTTCCCATCTTTGGCGCGATAGAGGCCCAAAAGAAGAAAAGGGGCAGCGATGAAAAGTAAAAGAGTATAAAGAAGGCGCACACGAAAACCTTGTTTGGAAAACCTGAGGCTAGTTTACAACAAAGGGCTCGATATCGAGCCCTTTAGAAGGAATAAGTGGCTACTTAGACAGTCCTTCATCAATCAGATATTGCTGTACTTGTTCGGCATAATCGACGTTGTAGGAGTATTTGTCGCTGTCATGCGCCGCAACAAGATTGACCACAAGAAAGAATACCGACAAGGCAATCAGCCCGCGACAGAAGCGTTCTGGCACTGTAGTGCGCCATGTTTCTGCGGCGACCAGCACTGGGATCAGAGCCAGCGGGAAGGTCAGGATTAGATGCCAGTAAGAAAAAGTAATAGGCGAGAGCATGGCGTTGATAATGATGGCCAGTACCGTCGCGCCCGCAAACAAGAGCAGCCAATGTGTGTCATCTTCAATGGGCTTCTCGCGTTTTATCATCGGCTTAATGATCTTCCAAGCACGCCAGTTTACTTTCGCAGAGATCACCACGGTTGCCGCACCGACCAAATAAAGTAACGCCTGCCAACAATACTGAATAGTCATCTGTAGCCAGCTGATGGTGGTGATCCAGTCAAAACTGACATCCGTGATCAGCCGATTTGAAAACATCGTAGAGCCGTAGCGAATCCAATAAAGTACCGCTTTGAGTACCGGGTAAACGTGAACAGCGCCATAACCGATATAGCGATCGCTTTCTCGGCTGATACTCTCGTTAACCATGTATTCCTGAAAATAGGGAATAAGAGATGCGAGAACAACCATGCCACCAACAATAACACCTGCCCAATTAGGATGTGCCATTTTACGGTAAAGAAGATAGCAAGAGATGACCGCCAATACTGGCCACGAGTAATGGAATTGCATGGCGCCACCAATCGCTAGCACATGCAAAAAGCTAAAGATAAAAGACGATTTCTCGCGAAGCTTAAATGCCGACCAAAAGTGCAACGCAGTGAAAAAGCAAAGATACGCAGGGTTATACAGCAAACTGTCGTAAAGAAGCCACGGGTTTAGCCAATAAGCCACCATAAACAGCAAACGAACTGGCGGGCTAAATATCGCCTTGATCACGGCATCAAACAGGAAAAAAGAGATAACTCGCAGCAAAATAATGGTGAGCATGGGGGCCCAAGGGTTATCCCACAAAAGCAATGGACTACCTACTATCCATGCAGAAAGTGAGCCTGGCACATTACCCACTGCACTTGCTGCATTGCCAAATGCTAGCCAAACATCTTGGTACGCACCAAGGTAGCCCTTGTAAAGCATTTGGGTTTGGTCACCAGAAAGAATTTGATTGCTCGCATATAAAATTGCGAGCATCAAGCCGAGATAGAACCCCGCTCGTTGAAGAGAGGGGGAAAAACGGGTGAAAAAATCTGGAGTCATTGGTTTGTCCGTAAAAACTAATCTATGGAAGGTCTTTTTTTATAAGTCCAAAAATGATGGATAAAATAAGTCACCAAGGGGATCATAAACACGACCAGCAGAACTCGCAGATAGTTATTGGTATCTTGAAGCAACTCACTAATCAGTTGTGAGATCAGAAGGGCAGAAAACTGTACGACAAAAAAGCGCATTGCATTATTTCGTGATAATGCTGTTTTAAACACAAACAAAGATTGCATCAAATATGATAAGCCAAATGCGCAGATGAATCCGATTAGGTTTGCTGTGAAGACGTTAGTGGCAAAAAAGTGCAACAGTGCAAAAGCTACACAGAGGTGAGTCAGGCTCGCCAATCCACCGGTGAGACCAAAGCGAACGATACGATGCGCAAGAAGCTTGTTAGTGATCGATGTCATTAGCACTCTGACTGGGAGGTGAAGTAGTGTCGTTTTCTACTATGTATATCGGCCGTCTTTTAGACTCCATATACAAACGACCTATATATTCGCCCAAGACGCCTAGGCCAATTAATTGCACGCCGCCGAAGAAAAGCACGACGGTGAGCAATGATGCATAGCCAGGCAGGTCAACACCAAACATTAATGTTTTCAGGATAATAGCGATGCCAGATACGAAGGCAATCGTTGATATAAAGACACCAAGGTAGAGCCAAACACGCAAAGGTGCAGTGCTGAAACTGGTGATCCCTTCCAATGCAAAGTTCCATAACCGCCAACCATTGAAGCTACTTTCGCCCGCGGCGCGAGGCTGTCGGGCATATTCCACAACCGAGGTCTTGAAACCTACCCAAGAAAATATCCCTTTCATGAAGCGCTGATTTTCAGGCAATAGCTGGATAGCCTGAACCACACGACGAGTGATAAGTCGAAAATCACCGACATTATCGGGAATTTCGACGTCTGCAATACTGTTGTGGAATTTATAAAACAGACTTGCGGTGATTTTTTTTGCAAGTGTATCGCTGCTTCTATCGATGCGCTTGGCGACAACGACGTCATATCCTTTTTGCCATTCTCGCAAAAAATCATGAATGAGCTCTGGCGGGTCTTGCATATCAGCGTCAATCGGGATGATAACGTCGCCCTTAGCATGGTCAAGACCTGCCGTAAGCGCGGCTTCTTTGCCAAAGTTACGTGACAGATTGAGCACTCGAATATGCCCATCCTTTGAAGCAAGTTGCTGGATAAGGGCGAGAGTGTTGTCTTTACTGCCATCGTTGATGAAGAGTAGTTCGTAGCTATACCCTGTTTCAGACAAGATGCTGGTGATTTTATCTGTGAAGGTATGGAGTACTTCCTGCTCGTTATAGCAGGGGCAGACGATGGAAATAATGGTTTTGGACATCCTATATCACTCTAACCTTCCTAATAACTGACGATATTATAGGAATACACAGAGTCAATTAAACCAATATTTGTATAATAAGCCGATACAGCGATAGGGTATGCCGCCGGTGATCGGCGTAAAGAGTTATTGTGTAGAGGGTAAGTCGTGTTAGAAATCCGAAATGAGGACATCAGTTTCGTCGTTCAGGGGCCTGTTCAAGCCAGTCATGAGCGGAAACAAATTGACGGGGTGACGGTAGATTGTCTTGCAAGCATTCGTCATTATTTTCCTCGTTCGACAATTATTCTCTCGACGTGGAAGGGTCAAAAGACGGAAGGTCTAGATTACGATCATTTGCTTGAACTTGATGACCCCGGTCAGAACTCTGTGTTCACACATGGCAAAGAACTTAAGCTCAATAATAATCGACAATTGTACAGTTCTCATATGGGATTGAAGGCAGTAAAAACACCTTACGCTGCAAAAATCCGCACAGACAATCTCCTCTCAGGTCGAGGCTTTGTTGATTTATTTGCTTACTACCATGATAAAGATCGAGTGACCGATAATCATTTTTTTGATTCACGCGTTGTAACGAGTAGTGCGTTTTTTATCAGCCATCATCGAGGAGCGCCCAACTATTTCTGCAAAAGTGATTTATTTGATTTTGGGCTGACCTCTGATCTTTTGAAAATATGGTCAGATAAGCCCGTTAAAGAGTTACATTTCAAACCTAAAGTTGGTTACAAAAGCCGTCCGCCAGCTACAGAGCAATTTTTGGTTCTCAAATGGTTATCAGAACTGATGGGAATAGACTTAGAGGTGCACAATCGTGTCAACGATCATGCAGGCTTAGGTGAGGACTTTTGGGAGCGATTCATTGCCAATAATCTTATCATCGGCACACCTGAAGAAATTGGTCTGGATACGACAGTAAGATTTTATCAGCGTGGCAATTTAGTGTTTGAGTACGATCTTAACGATTGGCAAGAGCTGGCTGGCTTCAAGCCTAAAACGTGGTCGTGGAAAAAAACGGTGAGATTCGTGCGTAACATGGTTGAAAATACGTATCGTCGTCTCTACCGTTTTTTGCCTACCCAAAAAACGTCTAAGGGTTAGTACTTCATCTGTGGTGTGCGCTTGAAGGTTTCGTATTCTTCTGGCACACCACAGAAAATAACGTCACTTCTGTCTATGGCGTGGTAGTGAATGTCTCTGCCTTTGCTGATGAGCACATTGTAAAGTGGCGCGACATATAATTCGCCTTTTTCCCATATTTGGGGCCTTGCTAGATAGTATTCATAAGCGAAATTGTAGTCATCAACGGATGAAAAGTGATAAAGCCCTGTGCAGCATAAATTTGAAATAGGGCGTTTTTCTGCTGTTTCAATGACATTTATGCTTCCCTCATGTTCGGGCAGAACAAATGACCAATTGTCGCCTTCGCCTACAAATACCTCGAGATAACCATGACTGCTTTTAGGTAATGACGCCGGATACTCAAAGCTGGGTCTGAATGTATCAATGTTGAATATCGTTATTTCGCCTTGATAGCCAGATACTTGTTGAAGACCCAAATAAACGGTTTCGGCTTGCCCTCTGGTTTCATCGTTAAGCACGGCAACGTGACATGCTGCTATTCCCAACTTTTTGGCCATGGCTTTCACGAACGAGGCGGTATTATGGACATCTCGAACGATAAACAAGAAAGGCATGGTGTCGAAATAGCCTTTAAAGCTTTCAACGGCATGTTCAAACAGCGTTTTGTCGTGTGCAATTAACTGGTACTTCGGGGCTTCATATCCTGCTTTGAAAAAACGAGAGCTCATCCCTGCCATAGGTATAACAATCATGATGCGAGTTCCTCTAATTCTTGCCCTAGCCTGAATGCGTTGGCTAGCAGTGCCTGCTGACGTTTTACATCATCACTGTGAAGGGGCAGCATGGAGACAAAAAGTTGGATTTGCATTGCCAAAAGCTCTGATAGTGTCAGTGCATATTTCTCCAGTACCGTATCGGAAAACAACTGCTGCAAATGTTTGTGGGATTCGCGCGTGTTTAGAGAAAAAGAGAGGTTATATTCGTCTTTGTCGAGGTGGTAGTGACCTGCGATGATTAGGTCATAGCAGCCAATGATGGAATGACTCAGCTTGGCAATATCGTATCTTAAATCGCCATAGATTGAAGGTGCACCATCAGGTGTAAGCCCTCTTGGATCAATGGTTTTTATGGTCGAGGTTCTAAAATCAAACAAGATATTGCTAAAGCAGAAGTCACCGTGAATCACAGTGGTTGGTTTGTCGCTCGTGGGTAAAAAACGATTGCTTAACGCGATGAGATCGTTAATGGAAAAAGTTGGATTACCGTTGAGTGTCCATGGTAAAGCGCGATCAATGTGATGACGTTGGCAATAGTCCGTGATTCTTGACTCTGTTTTTTGGTTAAACATGGCGTGAAGGAGATGCCCTTCATTCGTAGGGCTCTTATAAGCGGCACATGTATCAAGGAATGAAAAGCACCCTTTTAGGATCTTTTTCCATGTCACGACAGGTAAATCACCAAACACTAATAACTCATTCAGCGCAGTGTGATGCAGATATTCCAATTCATACGAAACGTTGTCGCCCTGTTTTTCGTGCCCTAGTAATTGCGGTAGAAAGCGTCGGATTGGCGCGGGAACATTCTCAAACCACTGTGCTTCAGCCGCGATTTTTTGGTGATGAACACTCGATTTTTTAACAGACTCAGGCGTTATGACCAACTCATTAAAAGAGCGTTGTGTCGTAAACGTCGCTTTAGATTGGAAATAAGTATGGATATGCCCGAAATCTAGCCAATCTTCACGAGACAAAGCTGTCAGTTGCACTTTGCTGTGGTAGTG
The DNA here is from genome assembly GCF_045679545.1 of Enterovibrio litoreus. NCBI lineage: Bacteria > Pseudomonadati > Pseudomonadota > Gammaproteobacteria > Vibrionales > Vibrionaceae > Enterovibrio > Enterovibrio litoreus. The sequence continues at coordinate 3,336,423 of NZ_CP166194.1, read as the reverse complement.
GCTGACGCCATCAAGAAAGTGCCAGCGCTTTGCGATCAGTGATTTGATGAGTTCTGTCGGTTGGCTAAACGTGAAATATCCATTTATCACAGAGTGAGTGTTTTCACTGTTCAAGGAGCAGTTTTCGACAATCCAAGGCTCTGACTCATCGTTGATATAGGCCCAATGGTAGTTATCTTGGACAGTACTCACTGCAACACAATCTCTGTCTGTTGGGCAATCCAACAACAAGGTATCACCATACAGTAAAGTCAGATCATGGCTTGATGAAATATCCATCAGGTTTAATGCAGCAACGATCGACTCCCCAAGAGTTAGCTCCTCTGGGAGGCGTAAAACGGTGACGTCGTGTTGTTTTAACCAAAGTGCGTCGAACGACGGAATGTCGAATGAATCTGGCAGCGATAAGTAGATGCGCTGCCCAGCCGGCGCTCTTTCTACCTGATGCTGAAAAAGCCTTCGATTACCTAAAGGTAAAAATGAAGGTGGAAGCTTGCCGAATTCCGACTGTAATTCAGAGGTACAATAAGCACCAGATGCTATCAGGAACATTTTTTTCTGTTCTCTCGAGTCTCTTCTGCCAAAAGTTCTGTTATCTCTTCAAATGACTTTGTGGCAAATTCACTGGGTCGAATGGCTCTGTCATCGACATAAAATCCGTCATGCCCACACCATGGTTTACCCACCAAAATCTCATCATAAGGTACCCCATGCTTATCAAGCCAAGTGGTGATTGTTGGTAAGGTATGAATGTTGATTTTACCAACGTTCCCCTCATAAGTGCGCATGTTTCTGGCGGTTTGGATGACAATCTCAAAACCCATAGACTTATAGTGTTTTATCTTGTCGATAACATCAAGATTAGGTGACACCTTATTGTAGTCACTGGTGTCGCCAAGTGTAATCGTTCCGTCCAAATCCAAAATGAGCTTTTTCATAGTTTGACTGACTCTCGTTAACGATAAATCAAATGATTGCACGTCAGTTATCGGTGATCCTGAAACGGCATTCAATGATACTTCAACCTTCCCGACCAAATTTGATCGAGTAATACTACTTACATGCGTTAAGCATCTTACCAATGATCTGCTCATTGGTAGGAACGGCACAGGACGCATTCATGACGATATGGTGAATGGGCTCATATCTTGGTGTATATCGGAATGGAACCGTGGCATAGAAAATACCGACAGTGGGTGTGTGCGTTGATATGGCCACGTTTCTTACACCTGTATCCGGCGCTACAACCAGCTGGGCTTTTGCGCAGAATGTGAGTAATTCATCTAGAGGGATGCATGGCTGGATTGCAAAGTTATCGTAGGTCGTTAGGTGTGAAAGAAAGTCACCTTTTTCTGACTCATTGACGCCCTCAAGAAAAACATGCTTAACCTCAGGAAATGTCTTCACGGCCATTTCCATTAGCGCGATAACTTGATCGTTTTTTAGGACCTTTCTTGGTTGGGATGCGCCATTAAAGTAAACGAAGTAAGGTTGCTCTGAACTGACGAGCTCCGCGTGATCGGGATAACCAAAGTCGAGGCGTTGTGCAGGAATGTGGCCCAGTAAACGCAGCATATCTAGCATCGTTTCGACTTCTGGCTGGAGATCAGAGCGAAATACCGCAGCATTGTATAGTGTGCCTTTGAGCCAAGACTTGTAAGGAAAACCAATCTTTAATTTGGCCTTGTTGAGAATGTTTACCCAGTAAGAGCGGTTAGTTCCCGCTAAATCAAAAATGACATCCTGATCGCCCACTTCGCGAAAGTTATTCATTTTATCGCCGAATGACACTTCCCCTTTACGATCTCTGCCGTGCAGCACGACGGTGCGATCTGCAAGATCGGAAGGCATTCCGTATTGATAGGTAGAAAGAGCGACTAACGTAATTTCCGCATTTGGGAAGAACTTGCGCGCTTCGATCAAGAACGGTCGAGTAATAACTTGATCACCTAAAGCCGCATGTCTAATGACCGCAATTTTTTTGACCTCATTTGGGTCAAATTCATTATTCAAGTAGTGCTTGGCTGCTTTGGATGCGTAAGCGCCTTTTTCAAAGCATGCGTATTTTGATGAAATCTTTGGTTGATTAAATTTCATTGTCTTTCCATTGCGGCGTCGAGATTAAGTCGTGGTATGCGCTGAGTACTTGCTGTGGCATTAGTTTATTGAGGCAATCTAAGTGGCCAAGTGGGCATTCCCGTTTGAAGCAAGGGCGGCATTTGATGTCGGTGTTAACGATTCTCACTTTATTTGAAAGAGGCGGCGTGTACATAGGTGAGCTTGAGCCATAGATCGCCACAATATTGGCGTTGACGGCAGCTGCGACATGCATGAGTCCTGAATCGTTTGAAAATACGGTGTGGCATGCAGCGAGCAGATCCACCGCGTCGACTAAGGAAGTTTCACCAGCTAAATCAAAGCACATCGATTTTTGATGATCGGAAAGTGCGTTAACAATCCCTTCAGTGACTGACTTGTCTTTTGGACCACCAAACAGGCACACTTGGTTGCCTTCGGTAATCAACTGCTTGGCGATGTAGGCATAGTGTTGTTCAGGCCAGCGCTTTGCTGGGCCAAACTCTGCCCCTGGACACAAACCAACAATGGGTAAATCCGGTGAGATACTGAATCGTTGTAAGCATGCTCGCTGGTTTTTATTGTCTACGTTGAGTGCGGGGTGAGGAACGTTGTCTATGGTGACTTCGGACAGCATGCTGCTTTTACTGTGTGCAAGAGCTGCATAGCGTTCAACCATAAATTGAAAGACTTTTCGATCTGGACGCAGGTCATTTAGCAAGCCATATCGCATCTCACCTTTCCAACCTGTTCGCTTAGGCACTTTGGCAAACAGAGGGATGAGTGCAGATTTTGCTGAATTGGGCAGAATGTAGGCATGGCTATAGCGATTGTCGCGTAGTGATTTACCTAACTTCCAGCGTTCAGAAAAGCTAAATTTCCCGTGACCGATAGGCATTTCAATAGCACGATTAACCTCAGGCATACGCTCAAGAATTGGCTTACACCAAGCGGGCGCGAGGACATCAATTTGAGCGTCAGGATTTTGCTCTTTGAGTCGTTTATAGAGGCTTTGGGACATGACCATGTCGCCAACCCAAGATGGGCCAATGATGAGTATATTCATGATGAGTAAGTGAGCTTTTCATCCCAGTGCACGTCAGATTTAATGGTTTTCGCCGGGTTGCCAGCCGCGATGCTGTGAGCGGGAACATCTCGGGTCACGACGGCATTAATGCCGATAATGGAGCCGTCACCAATATTGCTTCCTTTGAGAACAATGGCTCCGTCAGCTAGCCATACATGATTGCCGATGTTGATGTTCTTGGCAGGGTTGATTCGTACGCCTGATGAAAGAATGTCATGTCCATCACTTGTCATGACTTTAACGTTGCGCGAAAACATGCAGTCATTGCCGATCGTGAGTGACGTGTTGCTCTCGCGTGCGGATAGGTAGCAGCCTTCGCCAATGACACAGTTTTTCCCGATCGTAAGTGCGCAATTGATGCCGTCAATTTCTAGCTGTACACCTTTGAGGTTGGCACCGTTTTCAAACGTCAGCGTGTTTCCCGAACCCTTAATGGAAATATTGCATTTTCGGATCCGAACACCAGAGCCTAGGACAACGGTGTTGTTTTTTTTGATTTTGATTTTGTTGCGGATCTGAAAAAGTGCGTTATCAAAAAAGCCACTTTTACGGTTGCGACTCTCCATGCTCGCGCTCCTTAATATATCTGACTACCATCCGGCCTAGATCTCAGCAGATTCATAATCCACATATATTGCCCTGGATCGTCTTCCAAAAACTGCTCGATGCGCTCGTTCATCATGCGTGCGTCTGTTTCTTCGCTGCCTGATGGGAATGGGGCCAGCGGGGGCTGGATGATGACCTCAAAGTTGCCGGTTTCTCGATTGTAAACAGGCATAAGCGGCACAATTTTCGCGCGGCTAAGTTTTGCCAATTTACCTAGCCCTGAAAGCGTCGCTTTCTGGGTGGCGAAGAGAGGTACGAACACGCTGTGTTCCGGGCCATGATCTTCGTCAGGCAAGTAATATCCCAAATAGCCTTCACGCACGGACTTAATGAAGGGCTTCACACCGTCAGAACGTTCGTGGGTGCGGCCGCCGTACTTGAGACGTTGCACATTCATCAACCAATCCACGACGCGGTTCTTTTGCTTCTTCACCATGGCAGCAACAGGTAAGCCACGTGAGGCGAGTTGCACAGCGGGGTAGTCAATTGCCCAACTGTGTGGCACCAGCAAAATCACTTTCTCGCCGTTTTCAACTAAGTCAGTGAGGATTTCCTCGTTACGAAAAAGCGTACGTTTTTCCAAGTAGCGTTTGCTGCGCATCATGATGGTGGCAAAGCCAAGCATCACGCATCCTGCATTAATATAGCTTTGTTCAAGAATGGCGAAACGCTCTTCTTCTGTTTTCTCAGGAAAACATTCTTGAAGGTTGACGACGGCACGTTTTTTAGCGCGGTTGTTCATTTTCACCAGTTTTTTGGCGAGAAATGCTGCGAACTTGTCACGTAAACGAAAAGGCACAAACGCGAGGATCGCGACAAAGAACATGCCTAGCCATGTTCCCCAGTAGCGAGGATGCAGGAATGCCCATTCGAATTTGGGTAGATAAGAAGTGTTGCTTGATTCTTGGCTCATAGAGTCGAAACTACAGATAAATCAGAGGTAAGACGAAAAACGGGCCGAGGCCCGTTTTCCTGCCAATTACTTGTTCAGGATTGCCATGTACTCGGCAACGCCTTCAGCGACAGTTTTAAACTCTTCGCTGTAACCCGCCGCGCGAACCTTAGTGAGGTCGGCCTGGGTGAAGGCTTGGTAGCGGCCTTTTAAGTGGTCTGGGAACGGGATTTCTTCCACTTCGCCTTTGCCGTGATGAGCGATAACTGCGTCAGCCACTGCGCGGAACGGTTCAGCACGGCCAGTGCCACAGTTGAAGATGCCTGAAACACCGTTTTCCAAGAACCAAAGGTTCATTTTACAAACATCACCGACGTAAACGAAATCACGTTTGAAGGTATTGCTGCCTTCGAACAGTTTCGGGTTCTGACCGTCTTTGATTTGGTTGTTCAGGTGGAACGCCACTGACGCCATGCTGCCTTTGTGGTTTTCACGTGGGCCGTAAACGTTGAAGTAACGGAATCCTGTGATTTGCGACAGCGTTTCGCCATGCGCTTCTGCATCTGCCCAAATGCGACGAACATAGTTGTCGAATTGTTGCTTCGAGTAACCGTAAACGTTCAGTGCGCCTTCGTATGGCTTCTCTTCGATAAAGTCATGGTCACGGCCGCCATAGGTGGCAGCAGAAGAGGCGTATAGGAACGGAATTTCACGCTCAAGACAGAAGTGCAGCAACTCTTTTGAATACTCATAGTTGTTGAGCATCATGTATTTACCGTCCCACTCGGTGGTGGCAGAGCATGCACCTTCATGGAAGATGGCTTCAATCGGGCCGAAGTCATCGCCAGCCATGATTTGAGTGATGAAGTCTTCTTTGTCCATGTAGTCGGCGATGTCTAGATCGACCAGGTTCACGAACTTGGTACCGTCTTTCAGGTTATCAACCACCAGAATGTCGTTGATACCTTGTTCGTTCAGGGCTTTAACAATGTTGCTGCCAATCATGCCAGCGCCGCCAGTCACTATAATCATACTTTTACCTAATATCTGACAATGAGAAGACCCCGCCATCACTCTTGCGGAGGCTATGGTAATATTTACATTTCCCTATTGGGCATGAGGATAGCAGTTTAACCATGAAAACCCGTGATCGCATTATTCATTCTGCATTGGCGCTATTTAACGAGCAGGGTGAACCGAATGTCACTACCAATCACATTGCTGCTGATCTCGGGATTAGCCCAGGGAATTTGTATTATCACTTCCGTAATAAGGAAGAGATTATACACAGTATTTTCGATCAATACGCGCTCGATCTCACGGTAGGTTTTCAGCCAGAAGCCCCTGCTGAATCGGATCAACAGCGTCTGCTTGCTTATCTTGATGCGACGTTTCAGTTGATGTGGCGTTACCGCTTCTTCTACGCCAATTTGCCCGATATCTTGCGTCGCGATGCGGTGTTACAAAATAAGTATCTGGCGGCGCAACAAAGCCTTAAAACTAACTTGTTTGCGATGCTGGGGCAGTTTCGTGAAACGGGCTGGCTGGATATGGAAGATGAGGCGTTGGCGTCTTTGTGCAGCACGCTTAAATTGGTCGCATCGAGCTGGATTTTTTATCAAAGCGCGCAAGCACCCCAAGCTAAAATCACCCCTGCCGTTATCTATCAAGGCGTCCTTCAGATCCTCAATATGGTGTCGCCAATGACAACCGATAAAGGCCGTGCAGTCGTGGGTGAAATTATTGAGCATTATCGTCAGCAAATGGCGTCTGCGTCTGCGTGATTTATCTGCGTGATCTATGGCAATAAGATGTGCTAATCAGATAGACGCAGTCATCCTCATAATTCTATTATCGACCTCCATTCTGATATGTCATACTGCATTAAAAGCATCCCTTGGGCATATCAGCTACATATGGTGCAATAAACACTGTGTTATCAGTGATCTACTGGTCGCACGTCTTAAATCTGTTCCTGTTTTCCTTGATGGAGTGAGCGATGACTGCCGCTTTTTACCAGCAAATCCGCCAGCAGCTTGAAGAAACCAAAGCTGAAGGTCTGTACAAAGATGAACGCGTGATCACTTCTGCCCAACAGGCGAGTATCTCGGTGACGTCTGGCGCTGAAGTGTTGAATTTCTGTGCGAACAATTATCTGGGCTTGGCTAACCACCCAACGCTGATTGAAGCGGCGCAAAAGGGCATGGATCAGCATGGCTTTGGTATGGCATCAGTTCGTTTCATCTGCGGAACGCAAGACGCGCACAAAGAGCTTGAGGAAAAACTCTCTACCTTCTTAGGTATGGAAGACACGATTCTTTATACCTCTTGCTTTGATGCCAACACGGGTTTGTTTGAAACCATTTTGGGTGCGGAAGATGCCATCATTTCTGACGCACTCAACCATGCCTCAATCATTGATGGTGTGCGTCTTTGTAAAGCGATGCGTTTTCGTTATGCCAACAACAACATGGAAGAGCTTGAGCAGCAACTGATCGCTGCCAAAGAAGCGGGCGCTCGTAACACGCTTATCGTGACAGACGGTGTGTTCTCAATGGACGGCGTCGTGGCGAACCTGCCAGCGATTTGTGATTTGGCAGACAAATACGGCGCATTGGTGATGGTTGATGACTCTCACGCAGTGGGCTTTATGGGCGCGAACGGTCGTGGTACGCACGAGCACCACGACGTGATTGAACGCATCGACATCATTACCGGTACGCTTGGCAAAGCCATGGGGGGCGCATCAGGCGGTTACACGTCGGGTAAAAAAGAAGTGATTGATTGGCTGCGCCAGCGCTCACGTCCGTATTTGTTCTCTAACTCACTGGCGCCAGCAATCGTCTCTGCGTCTATCCGTGTGATCGACCTGTTGGAAGAAAGCGGCAATTTGCGCACCCAACTATGGGAGAACGCTAGCCACTTCCGCGCGCGCATGAGCGAAGCAGGCTTCACGCTCTCTGGTGCTGATCATGCGATCATCCCAGTGATGCTTGGCGACGCAAAAGTGGGTGCTGAGTTTGCACAGCGCATGATGGAAGAAGGTATCTACGTGGTAGGTTTCTCGTTCCCTGTGGTACCAAAAGGCCAAGCACGTATTCGTACACAAATGTCGGCTGCACATAGCCGCGAGCAATTAGACAAAGCTATCGATGCCTTTATCAAAGTGGGTAAAGACATGGGGCTGATTGAGTAAGTGACAATGACAAACAAAATGAAAGCACTGGCAAAACTGAAACCAGAGCCAGGTATTTGGATGACAGAAGTCGACCTACCAGAAGTGGGTCACAACGATCTTCTGATCAAAATCCGTAAAACCGCGATTTGTGGTACCGATGTACACATCTACAACTGGGACGAATGGTCACAAAAGACCATTCCTGTGCCTATGGTTGTCGGTCACGAATACGTGGGTGAAGTGGTTGCCATGGGTCAGGAAGTTCGCGGTTTCACTGTGGGCGATCGTGTTTCAGGTGAAGGTCATATCACCTGTGGTCACTGCCGTAACTGTCGTGCAGGCCGCACACATCTTTGCCGCAATACCACCGGTGTTGGTGTTAACCGTGAAGGGGCATTTGCCGAGTATTTGGTGATCCCTGCGTTCAATGCTTTCAAAATCCCTGCGGATATCTCTGATGATCTCGCATCAATCTTCGACCCATTTGGCAACGCAGTACACACGGCACTGTCGTTTGATTTGGTTGGCGAAGATGTGCTGATCACCGGTGCTGGCCCGATTGGCATTATGGCTGCGGCTGTGGCTAAGCATGTGGGTGCGCGTCATGTGGTGATCACGGATGTGAACGAATACCGTTTGGATTTGGCACGCAAAATGGGTGTAACCCGTGCAGTGAATGTTGCTGAAGAAAAGCTGGAAGACGTGATGGCCGAACTTGGCATGCGTGAAGGCTTCGATGTGGGCATGGAAATGTCAGGTAACCCGTCAGCGTTCAATGCCATGCTTAAAACTATGAACCATGGTGGTCGTATCGCCCTTCTGGGTATTCCGCCTTCAGACATGGGTATCGACTGGAACCAAGTGATCTTCAAAGGTTTGGTGATTAAAGGTATCTATGGTCGCGAGATGTTCGAAACCTGGTACAAGATGGCGAGTTTGATTCAATCAGGTTTAGATCTCAGCCCAATCATCACGCATCACTATAGTGTGGATGATTTCCAACAAGGCTTTGACATGATGCGTTCAGGCATGTCAGGCAAAGTGATTTTGGATTGGCAGAAGTCATCTTCACCAATCGTGGGTGACTAAAAAACAATAATCAAACCCGCTGCGGCGGGTTTTTTAATGCTAGAGCAAAGGTAAAAATCGCGGTTTAGGGTAAGAAGGCCTGAGAGATAGGCACTAAATCAACCCGTTGCTGAAGATAAGGAAGTGCTTTTTGCAGCGTATCGAGTGTGATTGGGAAAGGGTGGGCTATCACGACCGCGATACCTCGTTTTTCGGCCAGTGTGACGGCTAATTCGAGTTGATCAGAGATAAATGCTTCATTGAGATAATGGTCGAGAAAGACATGACGGCGATTGTTGGGGAGACCATGTTGCTTCGCGATTTTTTGTGCCACCGTATTGACGGTGGTACGGCTGTCGATAAACCCCAATTGTCTGTCGTGGAGCAACTCCATAATCCAGTGCATCGGCTCGCGGTGCTGAGTCAGTAAGCTGCCCATATGGTTGTTTACCGCAACTGCATGAGGAACGCGATACAGCGCCTCTTGCACGGCTTCTTGCATCTCTTGTTTGGACATATCGAGCGTTAGCACATATGACTCTTGTGGGGCGCCGGGTGGGCTTTGCATGGGCAAGTGAAGCAAAATTTCACGGTGTTGACTAAGCGCAGTCAGTGCGACCGCGGTATCAAACTCCGTAAATGGGATCACCGAGATGCTGATTTCGGGGGGGAGTTTTGCGATGTCCCTTGGCATCAGGTCATAGCCGAGGTCGTCAATGATCACAGCGAGTTTGGGTTTCGTTAAAGGGTTCGCCATGGCTGGCATGGCGAGCAGCAATGCTAATGAGAGTATGATGTAGGTGGTGACAGTGACAATCCTTTGCATCTGCTACCGACTCCGCTTACCGCCCGAGCCAAGGGCTAGGGTTAGTGGCATTGCCTTTACGCCGTATTTCGAAGTAAAGGCCGGAGGAGGCTTGCCCGCCGCTGTTACCAACAAGTGCCACGGGGTCTCCCGCTTTTACTGTGTCCCCCACATTGCGTAACAGTGCTTGGTTATAGCCATAAAAACTCATGTCGCCTTTACCGTGATCAACCACCACCATCAATCCGTATCCGCGTAGCCAGTTAGACAACACCACCGTGCCATCATGAGCCGCTTTGACTTCGGCTCCTTCTTTGGCGGAAATGACCATGCCGTTCCAGCGCAGTTGACCGCTTTGCGGACTGCCATAGCTATGCAGCACTTTGCCTCTTACTGGCCATTGCAGTTTGCCTTTGTACTTGCCGAGCCCATCCATTTTGACTTTGGCTTGTTCGGCGGCAATCCGCGCTAATTCTGCGGATTTTTCTAGTTCGACTTTGAGGCTTTTCTCGTTGTCACGCAGCTCAGAAAGATAAGACTTGTCGCTGCTGATTTGGCGTTGAATGGCGCTGGCGGTTTTTTTCTGCGCTTTTTGTTCTTTTTCCAGTTTGGCTTTATCCGCTTGTAGCGAAGCCAGCACCGCTTTTTGTTTGTCTGTTTGCTGATCTAACATGCGACGTTTGAGTTGCAACTCGGTATCAGTTGCTGACAATTCATTGATGGCGTCGGTACGTGCTTTTGACAGGCGTTCGGCGTACACCGTCATGCGATCCAGCTTGCTGGTGTCTTGCCCACTAAGCAGCGCATTTAATTGATTGTGTTCACCTTGGCGATACTGGCTGTTCAGTAACTCTTTCAACAATTCCATTTGCCCGAGCATGAGCTGCTCTAGGCGCTGGCTTTCACGGTTGAGCGCGGCAATGTCATCTTCAAGCGTCGATAACGTTGCATTGGAGGCACGGATCTGCTTTGCCAAGTTGCTGATGGATTGCTCTTGCTTTTTCAGCGCTGATTGCAAGGTGTTGAGCTTCTTACTGCTCGTATTGAGCTGCTGTTCTTGCCGGGATATTTCATTTTTGACCCCCGACAGTTGCTCATCGCTGGCGTTGGATGGTGAGCCAATCATCAGGCATAGCAAAACGCCAGTGCATAGAGCACTGGCGCGCAATTTTTTCAGCAGGCGCAAATTTATTCCCAACATGTTTGGCAGTATATCAATCTGATCAGGGGTCTGCACTATTGAGAGTGTCTCAGCGTCGCAAGAAAAGAAAGATATTAGTGCTTCTAATTAAACAAGATTTCTAAATGCGTAAAAGAGAAGCAAGGCGTACGGCAGGCAATAAAAAACGCGCCAACAAAAAGGGAGTTTTCCCTCACTATCGGCGCGTTTTAATCGCTAAATGACCGAACCGGTATTTAGCGTTGAAACCTTACTTTTGGACGTAAAGTGGCTTGCCAGTCATGTCTGATGGGATAGATACACCAGTCAATGAAAGCATGGTAGGTGCCAGATCTGACAGCTTACCGCCTTCAACAAGTTCGATGTTCTTGTTGCCCACATAAATCAACGGAACAGGCAAGTTGGTGTGCGCAGTGTGAATGCCACCCGTTTCAGGGTCGACCATCATCTCAGCATTACCATGGTCAGCGGTGATCAGCAGCTGGCCGTCAACTTCTTTGATGGCTTCAACCACACGGCCGATACAGCTATCTACCGCTTCACATGCTTTAACCGCTGCATCGTAAACACCTGTGTGGCCAACCATGTCGCCGTTCGGGTAGTTACAGATGATTTGATCAAACTTGCCGCTCTTAATCGCTGCGACCAGTTTGTCGGTCAATTCTTCTGAACTCATTTCAGGCTGCAGGTCATACGTGGCGACTTTCGGTGAAGCCACCAATGAACGCTCTTCGCCGTCGAATGCGTCTTCCGCACCGCCATTGAAGAAGAACGTCACGTGCGCGTACTTTTCAGTTTCAGAAATCCGCAGCTGAGTTTTGCCTTCTTTCGATAGCCACTCACCCAGCGTGTTAACCAAGTTGTCTGATGGGTACGCACAAGACGCGTCGATATCTGCTGCGTATTCAGTTAGCATCACGAAATCAGACAATGCAGCCACTTTTGAACGGGTGAAACCGTCAAACGATGGCAGGAAAGTGCGAGCGATTTGGCGCGCACGGTCAGCACGGAAGTTCATGAAAATCAGGCTGTCGCCGTCATTGATAGACGCAACAGGTTGGCCTTCAGCGCGGATTTCAGATGCTTTGACGAATTCATCGTTCTCATCTCGAGCATAAGCCGCTTCCAGTGCTTCAACAGCAGACGCGTAAGTGAAATCACCTTTTGCTTGAGTCAGCAGGTCATAAGCTTTTTCGACGCGATCCCAGTTGTTATCGCGGTCCATTGCGTAGTAACGACCAACGAGAGAAGCCGTGCGGCCTTTACCTAGCTTCGCGTACAACTCGTCGAAGCGCACCAGCGAGTTTTTCGCGCTGCGTGGCGGCGTATCACGACCATCAAGGAAGCAATGCAGGTAGACATTTTCAGCACCACGTTGAACGGCAAGTTCAATCGCTGCTGCAATGTGGTCTTCATGGCTGTGAACACCGCCTGGTGATAGCAGACCCATGATGTGAACGGCTTTGCCCGCTTTCACTGCTTTATCAACTGCGCCAGTTAGAACCGCGTTGTCGAAAAATTCCCCATCGGTAATCGCTTTGGTGATACGGGTCAGGTCTTGGTAAACGATACGGCCAGCGCCAATGTTGGTGTGACCAACTTCAGAGTTGCCCATTTGACCATCTGGCAGACCAACGTCCATGCCTGACGCAGAGATCAGGGTGCTGGTGCCCGCCATTAAGCCGTCAAGAACCGGTGTTTTAGCATTAGCAATGGCGTTATCGCTGTTATCTTCGCGATAACCCCATCCATCCAGAATAACGAGAGCCAAAGGCTTCTTAGCAGACATACAGTGTCCTCTTTAATGTCAATTTCGATAAAAACAATTAGCGTAACTTTACTACATTTTAGTGGTTAAGCAGTAGGCAAAATTTTTCGCTAATTATTCAACAAATATTGTAATGCCAAGTGCTTAGCTCAGCTGTCTCGGGGCTTGTACCGAGTCTTATTCACTTGATTCGCTCTCATGTATGAAGAGTGTGGAGAAAATAGCTGTAGTAATTCAACAGCTTTTACATGGGACCTTGTCTGCTAAGCGGTTTGAAAAAATAAAATGGCATATCGTCTTTATTAAGTGGGGATGAGTGTGACCTGTTTCAAGCTTTTGCTGTTTAGTGGCAGTGAGCGAGAGCATGGAAATCCAAGCCCATGCTGTACTTGCCAGCGCGGGAGGTTATACTCGGGGTCGATTTTTTTGCCGACATGAATGTAGAAGCGAGCTATGCAGCAGTTAATTGAATTTGTCCAAAGTAACTTGATTTTGTCACTGGTGTGGGTAGGTCTGGTTGTTGCGCTGATTTTGTCAGTCATCAAGCAGAAAACCGCTGCATACAAAATTGCCACGCCAAATGACGCTACCGTGATGGTGAACCGCGAAAATGGTGTGTTTGTCGATATCCGTAGCCGCGACGAATACCGCGCAGGTCATATTGCAGGCGCACTTCACGTTTTGGCGAAAGACATTAAAGCCAATTCCTTTGGTGAGATTGAAAAACATAAATCAGACCCAATCATTCTGGTGTGTAAGACCGGACAGACCGCCATTGAAAGCGCAAACGTGCTGACAAAGGCAGGGTTTGAGAATGTTAGCGTGCTGAAAGATGGGCTGATTTCGTGGAAAGAAGCGAATCTTCCACTCGTCCGTCACAAAAAGAAAAAGTAACGCTGGCAGTGAGCTATTCGACAGGCAGCTCTATTAGGGCTGCCTGACTCATTTTAGAATGCGAGAAAGCATTTATTTAATTAACAAGGATTTATCATTATGGCTGAAGCAGCGAACAACCAACAAGAGCAACAAAACTTTGCTATCCAACGTATCTTCCTGAAAGACGTGTCTTTTGAAGCGCCAAACTCTCCAGACGTTTTTCAACAAGAGTGGAACCCAGATGTAAACCTGGATCTAGACACCCAAAGCCGTGAGCTAGGTGAAGGTGTTTACGAAGTGGTTTTACGCCTGACTGTTACCGTGAAAAACGGCGAAGAGAATGGTTTCCTGTGTGAAGTTCAGCAAGGCGGTATCTTCAGCGTTGGCGGTATGGAAGCACCACAACTAGCACATTGCCTAGGCGCATTCTGCCCGAACATCCTGTTCCCATACGCACGTGAAACCATTTCAAGCTTGGTTGTGAAAGGTACGTTCCCACAATTGAACCTAGCGCCAGTTAACTTTGACGCATTGTTCATGAACTACCTGCAAAACCAAACGCAAAACACTGAAAACGCTGACGCGTAAGCGCAGCACAAAAGGTCGACACCCATGACAGAAAATACCCAAGCCACACGTGCTTTGGCTGATGTTGCTATGACCGTATTGGGCGCAGGCTCATACGGCACATCTCTCGCGATCTCTTTGGCTCGCAACGGCGCTAACGTGGTGTTGTGGGGACATGAAGCGGCACATATGGCACAGCTTGAAATTGATCGTTCAAATGAAGCGTTTCTGCCCGGTGTCGCCTTTCCAGAGTCTCTTATCCTTAGTGCCGATCTTAAAGAATCGGTACAGGTAAGCCGAGATATCTTGGTGGTCGTACCCAGCCATGTATTTGGTTTGGTGTTGGCGCAAGTAAAACCTTTCCTCCGTGCTGATCAGCGTATTTGCTGGGCAACGAAAGGTCTGGAACCAGAAACTGGTCGTTTACTGCAAGATGTCGCCAGAGAACAGCTGGGTGATGAGGTATCACTAGCGGTATTGTCAGGCCCAACCTTTGCCAAAGAGCTGGCTGCGGGTTTGCCGACCGCTATTTCGGTTGCCTCACCGGATGGCGCTTTTCTCACTGACTTGCAAGAGAAGTTTCACTGCAGCCGTACGTTTCGTGTTTACGCCAACAGCGATTTTACCGGTATTCAACTCGGCGGTGCGGTGAAAAACGTGATTGCGATTGGTGCAGGGATGTCTGATGGCATCGGCTTTGGTGCCAATGCTCGTACTGCATTGATCACCCGTGGCCTTGCTGAACTCACCCGCTTGGGTGTGGCATTGGGTGCGGAACGCGAAACCTTTATGGGCATGGCGGGTTTGGGGGATTTGGTACTGACATGTACCGACAACCAATCGCGCAATCGCCGTTTTGGTTTGGCGCTAGGGCAAGGCAAAGGCGTGGAAGAAGCACAGGCAGAAATTGGTCAGGTGGTTGAAGGCTATCGCAATACCAAAGAAGTACGTGTACTTGCAAAGCGTATGAACGTTGAGATGCCTATCGTCGAGCAAATATATCAAGTGCTTTATGAAGGTAAAGATGCGCGCCTAGCAGCGCAAGATTTGCTGGCTCGTCAGCGAACATCAGAATAGTCTCGGCTGTCGAGGCTTGACGGTGAGTCTGATAAAACGCGAGCATTAACCTCGCGTTTTGTATTTTTGCGACGAATGACAAGCATCGTGAGAATTGCGGTGCCAAACTTATCTATCGTCAAAGGTTTCAATATTGGGTTGTTTAGTTATCTATGTCACACTGATAACCTGATTGAGTCAGCAAACATTGTTAGCACGAGCAGCAACGTAGGAAAGGTAGCAAGATGCAAAGGATGTGTGGTGAAGGCCGCGACAAAAAATGCCAGCAAGACAAAGTCTGGAAGGCCATTAAACGCGAAGCGAAAGAGCATACTGAGCGCGAACCTATGTTGGCGAGCTTTTTCCATGCCACCATTATTAAGCACGATACGTTAGCGGCCGCATTGAGCTATATTCTCGCCAATAAACTTGCTACACCAAGCATGCCAGCCATGGCGGTACGAGAAGTCGTGGAAGACGCTTATGCAGGCGACGAGAGCATTGTCTCCTCAGCAGCCTGTGATATTTGCGCGACAGTAGAGCGTGACCCCGCGATCGAATTGTATTCCACCCCGTTACTTTATCTTAAAGGCTTTCATGCGCTGCAAGGCTTTCGCGTGGCGAATTGGCTTTGGTCACAAGGCCGTCGAGAGCTGGCCGTGTATTTACAAAACCAAATCTCTGTTGCCTGTCAGGTGGATGTGCATCCTGCAGCAACCATTGGTCGCGGCATCATGTTTGACCATGCCACTGGTATCGTGATTGGTGAAACGGCCGTGGTAGAGGATGATGTTTCTATCCTGCAAGATGTTACCTTGGGCGGTACGGGCAAAGAGTGTGGTGATCGCCACCCGAAAATTCGTACAGGTGTGATGATTGGTGCGGGAGCCAAAATTCTTGGCAATATCGAAGTGGGTGAGGGGGCGAAAGTCGCGGCGTGTTCGGTCGTGTTGATTGATGTACCACCACACACAACCGCAGCAGGTGTTCCTGCCAAGATTGTCGGAACGCCCAGCAGTGAAAAACCGTCTTTTGACATGGACCAGAAGTTCAACGGTAACGCAGAATTTATCGAAGGTGACGGTATTTAGCCACTGACGCGCCTTGGTGATACGGATATGCGAGCGATAAAAAAACGGAGCCCTTGGGCTCCGTTCTTGTTGTACTGTCTGATGATTAGAACAATTTGTTTGCTACGTCATACAGATCTTGGCGGAATGGGCGGCGCATGTTTTCAATGGCATCAATGATGTCGTGGTGAACCAGTTTTTCACACTGAATACCCACACAACGACCACCTTCGCCATTGATCAGAAGCTCAACCGCAAATGCACCCATACGCGATGCAAGAATACGGTCAAATGCGCGAGGTTGTCCGCCACGCTGAATATGACCCAGAATCGTCGCGCGTGTTTCACGGCCAGTTTCTTTTTCGATGTACTTCGCCAATTCGTTAGCATCGGTCATCAGCTCAGTGATTGCGATGATTGCGTGCTTCTTGCCTTTGTAGATGCCTTCTTTGACTTTCGCCAGAAGCTGCTCTCTATCAAGACCAAGCTCAGGTGTTACAAAGTACTCACAGCCACCTGCAATCGATGCCATCAGCGTCAGATCGCCACAGTGACGCCCCATCACTTCAACGATAGAAATACGCTGGTGTGAAGAAGAGGTATCACGAAGACGGTCAATCGCTTCAACAACGGTGTTTAGCGCCGTCAGGTAACCGATGGTGTAATCAGTGCCTGGGATATCATTGTCAATGGTGCCTGGCAGACCGATACATGGGAAACCCATCTCAGTCAGCTTCTTTGCACCCATGTAAGAACCGTCACCACCAATCACCACCAGTGCTTCAATACCATGCATCTTCATGTTATTGATGGCCTGTTCGCGAACTTTCTCATCTTTAAATTCAGGGAAGCGTGCAGAGCCTAAGAAGGTGCCGCCTCTATTGATGATGTCTGATACGCTGGTACGATTCAGTTTTTCAATACGGTTCTGATGAAGGCCTTGGTAGCCGTCATAAATACCGTAGACTTCAATGCCTTCACTCAATGCTGCGCGTACAACGCCGCGGATGGCTGCATTCATACCCGGGGCGTCGCCGCCACTGGTCAAAACACCAATTTTACTAACCATGGTTACCCTCTGACTTTGGGAATTGAAATTTCAAATCCATTTTCGCATGTTAAGACCTCGAGTCTTACACCCAGCTTCCCTAAGAAAAGTCTTACAGGTAACGCGGGTATGACTCAGCATGCGTTGACGTGCCAGTTTAGCTCGCTGGCACCGTCTTTGAAACTGTAACTTTCCTACTTATGAAAGACTATTACAATTTCACTACGTTTTTTCGTTGATTAATATCAGTAAGCGTTGCAAATTTTCGGTGCACTTCGTGTATTAATTTTGCTCACGTGGTGTTTTTCCAACAACCGACACCGGATCTTGGTGGATAAGGATGTCTGCACCCGGAAAGGCGATTTCTAATCTGTCTTCCACTTCATCGGCAATCACATGGGCATCTACCAGCCTTAAGTCGTCATCTAATTCGAGGTGAAGCTGAATAAATCGCGTTGCGCCTGCCTGACGAGTGCGCAGGTCATGAACCCCTTCTACACCCGACACCGTTGATGCCAGCAACATGATTTTGTCTTGGTCTTCAACGGGGAGTTGGCGATCAAGCAGGGATTGCACCGCCTCACTGGCCATCCTAAATGCGCTGACAAGGATAAAGATACCGATACCAATGGCAAAAATGGCGTCTGCCATTGGGAAGCCATACCAGGCTAAGCCCAAGGCCACGATGATGGCAATGTTCATGTACAAATCAGACTGATAGTGCAAGGAGTCAGCTGCGATGGCTTGGCTGCCTGTTTGTCGTACCACCCATTTTTGAAATAGCACAAGGCCAGCGGTGATGACGGTCGCGATACCACTCATCACAACACCCGCTTCAGGGTGGAACAGTTCTGTGGGTTTAAACAGTCGTTCAATGCCACTAAGGACGAGGAAACACGCGGAGCCGACGATAAAGGCCGCCTGTGCTAATGCAGCAAGAGATTCCGCTTTGCCATGCCCGAATTTGTGCTCTTCATCGGCCGGTTGTAGCGCATAGCGTACTACCACCAGATTAGTGACTGATGCGAGCAAATCAATCAGAGAGTCGACCAAGGATGCCAAGAGGCTCACCGAGCCGGTATACCACCATGTGCCCAGCTTCATCAGCAATAGGAATGAAGCCGTAATGGTTGCTGCCCACGCGGCCATCTGAACTAATCGAGCGTATTTTTCTGTCATGTGCACATAAAGCTAGGAAGAAGTGAACAGAGTATAACGTTTTTTTACGTAGAATTAATGGCTTGGTTGAGCAGGAAAAACACACCATGCCGACAGGTGTCGGCATGGTGTGAGATAAACAAGGACAAGGGGACGAATTTTTCGATTAGCCTCTATTTTTCATTCGCTCTTGGTGACGCTCAGCCATTTTATCCATGTTGGCTTTCACTTCTGCTTTTTGCTCTGGCGTCAGGATGTTCAGCATTTCATGTTGGCGCTTCATCATGGAGATGCGACGCTCAACGTGTTGGTCTGCCATTTTTTGTGCCAGTGCGCGGATTTCGGCTTCATCAAAGTTGTCGGCCAGAAGCAGCGCTTGCATTTCTTGACGCTCAGCCATCATTGTCGCTTTGTTCGCGCCTTTGTTGGCGTTCATCGCATCACGGTTTTGTTCACGCAGTGTTTTCATCTCTTCTTTTTGTGCATCAGTGAGGTCGATGCCACGCAGAAGATGTTTGCCGATCATACCTTCACCGCCGCGTTTGCCTTCGCCATCGTGGTGACCACCACCGAATGCCATGGCTGACATAGAACCCATCATTAATGGAAGTGCGATAACAGTAGCGATAATGCCTTTTGATAATTTCATGATGTTCTCTCCGGTTTAAATGAGGTTGTGTTCTTGATCTTCGTTGTTTTGCTTTGTTATTCGAATGCGCTGTTTGTTCAGCGTGTTTCGTTTTGATGTAGTCACTTTACCCCTCTAGACGTAAACCGGTGTTCAGCCTAAGTAAAGCAATGTAAAGGCGCGTAAACCTGCTGTTTACGCATGGCGTCGCTGTGACGAATCGCAGATACTAGATTCATCAACATTTATACGGGTGCGTACCATGAGCAAAATCCTTCTGATTGACGATGACATCGAACTGACTGGCTTACTTCGAGATTTATTAGAGCTAGAAGGTTACGAGGTAGATATCGCCAATAATGGTCAGCAAGGGCTGGACCAAATCAATGACGAGATTGATTTGGTATTGCTGGACGTAATGATGCCTGTACTCAATGGCATGGAAACGCTGCGTCGCCTGCGCGACAGCTGGGATACGCCCGTGTTGATGCTCACAGCAAAAGGGGAAGAGATTGATCGCGTCATGGGGTTAGAGTTGGGTGCAGATGATTATCTGCCTAAGCCTTTTAGTGATCGCGAGTTATTGGCTCGAATGCGTGCGATTTTACGTCGAACCGCTAAAGCGGGTGATGATAAGCGAAGCGAAGAGGCGCAAGAATCAATTGAGTATCAAGACATCGTTATCTTCCCCGGCAAGATGGAAGTGTATTGTCAGCAGCAATTGATCGACCTGACAGGTACTGAAACTGCCTTGCTGACCTATTTAGTAAAGCAACCTGGAAGTATTGTGGCGAAAGCGGACATCAGTCTTAATGTATTGGGTAAACGATTGGCACCGTTTGACCGTGCTATTGATATGCATATTTCGAATATTCGTAAAAAATTGCCTGAACGCATAGATGGCAAGCCACGGATTAAAACCCTACGTGGGCGTGGTTATTTGCTGGTGGAGGCATAATGAAACTGCCAACCATAAGAAGTCTATATGGTCGAATATTTGCCATTTTCTGGCTGACGCTTTTGTTGGTGCTGATCGCTGTATTAATGGCGCAACACAGCGACCCAAGACAGCAGCATACCTTGCCGTCTGGCGCTAAGGCAGAATATGTGGAAATAGCAGAAACGGTGTCTACGCAGATAGCTAAGCGATCGGGTTCGTTTGAACAACGACTGATTCATTTCCAACGTCAGCAACCAGAAAGAGCACCGGTAAAGTTGTACTTTACGACCGTAGGCGGTGAACCCTTGGGAGATAGTGGCCATCATGGTAGCAGTCGAGCACTGAAAAATTTCATTACCTTAGCGGATGATCCGGAACAACCGATGCAACGCTTGTATGGTCGCTGGATGTTGGCGGGACCTTTCGAGGTTGAAGGCAACAACCAAAGCGCGCTGATGTATGTGGGGAAAATGTGGCGTCAAGCGCCACCGTTCTATATTCAGATCCTCGACAGACCATTCCAACTTCTGCTGGTGACCATGGTGGTCAGCACACCCTTGTTGCTATGGCTGGCTTGGGCAGTGACAAGACCTGCGCGTCGTCTGCAAGCGGCGGCAGAGCGGGTAGCGCAAGGTCGGTTCGAAATTGATCCAACGCTTGAGAAAGGCCCACGTGAGTTTCATCAAGCGGGCGCCAGCTTTAATCAAATGGTGACGGCGCTTAATCAAATGATCAGCGGACAACAACGTTTACTGTCTGATATTTCGCATGAATTGCGGTCACCGCTTACCCGCCTTCGCATGGCCAATGCCCTCGCGATGCGCAAGCAGGGCGAAAGTGCCAATCTCACCCGCATCGACACCGAAGCGGAGCGAATGGAAAAGATGATTGCCGACTTGCTTTCACTATCGCGCATGCAGCTTAATAGCCACGCTGAACGAGACACTTACTCGCTGGAAGATCTTTGGCAGACCCTGTTGGAAGATGCCGTGTTTGAAGCAGAGCAGTGTGGCAAGCAATTGACCTACAGCGACATGCCCGCAGTGAATATTGAAGGGAATGGGCCTTTGCTATGCAGTGCGTTAGAAAATGTGGTGCGTAATGCCATTAAATACGCGCGCCGCAAAATAGACGTGACGATGTCAGTCAAAGGACGAAATTTGGTGGTGACGGTGAGCGATGATGGCGAAGGTGTGCCCGAAGAAATGTTGGTTGATATCTTCCGACCGTTTTACCGCGTGTCGACGGCACGAGATCGCGAAAGTGGTGGTACAGGATTGGGTTTAGCGATTACAGACAGCGCGGTCAGGCAACACAATGGCAATGCTCAGGCCTCATTGAATCAGCAAGGCGGATTAACAATACAGTTAACCCTGGTTATCGCGTATCAATAAGCTTATCCAATGTGTTTTTTTTCACTTCTTGTGAACATGCGTCTCATTTTTAGAGCTTTGTACTAAACTTTTTTACAGGTGCGGGATGTTGGCACACCTTACTTGGTTGAATCGCATTGCGTTTTGCGATGTTGAAGGAGAGTTTAGTTATGACATCATCAATGACCATAAAGCAGCGTTTGACAATGTTTGTTGCGCTGATTTGTGGTATTCAACTCATTGTTGCAGCGTTTGTTTTTGTCAAGTTGGTGGCCACGGAAGAGCATGTCAATGAAGTCGCACATCGTGACATTCCGATGATGTCGGCGCTGAGCAGTATGATGGAGCATCAGCTCGAACAGCGTATCCTTTATAACCGAGCATACCGATTTGCTATAGAGGCCCGTACAGATGCCCAAGCATTAAAGGGCTACCAAGAAACGCGTTCATCCTTTGATGAAATGGCAAAGAAAGTGGTCGCTGATTTGCGGGGCTTTGAGCAGTTACTGGCTTCTGCAGAAAGTGAAGCGAGTGGCGAGCTTCAGGGGACGCTTGCCTCTGCTAAAGAAAAACATATTCAAATATCATCGCAATATTCTCTGTGGAGCAAGCATGCTAATGAGCTTTTTTCTGCGCTTGAAGCTGGGGATTTTCGACTTGCAGAAACGCTTGATATTAAGATTGGTTTAGAGGGAATAGAAACCAGTCAACAAGTCGACAGATTACTAAAAACGATAGAAAGTTTTACTGAAGAGGCTGTCGCGGGGATAGAAAAAGAAGCAAAGGTCCTTGAGGTGGTTGTGATTGGTGCGGCTGTGTTGGCGGCGGTTATCGCTGTTACCCTCTCGCGAATCATCCTGAACAGAATTTACCAAGGGCTCAATAAAGTGTCAGCATCTTTGGCGACACAAGCTGCGGGCGATTTCAGCCAAGTGGGGGTGATTGATGAGCCCGGTATTATTGGAGAGCTGCAGCGCAACATGGAAGGCACGCGAAAGAGCACCAATGCCATGTTAGCAAAAGTCGCATCAGAAGTTGGGGAAGCAGTACAAACTTTAAATTCGGCGGCTCAAGCTGTGAAAGGCAACTCTGATGCACAAAGCGGCGAGATCATGCAGGTGGCGACGGCAGTGAATGAGATGTCGGCGACTGCGCAAGAAATTGCCAACAACGCCTCTCAAACACAAGCCGCCACAGAAAGTGCATCTCAGCAATCTTCACAAAGCATGCGGATCAATGGCGAGTCAATGAGGCAGACCAATGCATTGATTGAGAGCCTAAATCAAAGTAGCGTCGCCTTGACCGAGCTTGAAAAAAACAGCGGAAACATTACATCGGTCCTGGATGTTATTAAAGGCATCGCAGAGCAAACCAATCTGTTGGCGCTCAATGCTGCGATTGAGGCAGCGCGCGCTGGTGAGCAAGGTCGCGGGTTTGCTGTGGTGGCAGATGAAGTGCGTAGCTTGGCACAACGCACCCATGACTCAACGTCAGAAATTGAAACCATGATTGCGCAACTGAGTAGTGTGACGAAAGAAGCCGTTGAAACCATGCAGAAAAGCTGTGAAATGGGCGATGAAACCTTGTCGCTGTCCAAGCAGTCTTCTGAGTTACTGTCGCATGCAAGTGAAGCGACCACACAAGTGACTGACATGAATTTACTGGTGGCGAGTGCGGCGGAAGAACAAAGCGGCGTGGTTGAGGAAATCAATAAAAACGTAAATAAAATTAGTGAAATGGCGGCACAAAGCGCATCGGAAGTTGAAGTGTTGCTTAGCGCGACAGACCGATTAAATCAGATAGCACGCGATTTGGCGAAATCGGTTGGTGCTGCATCTGCCGCGTAATCACGGACTATTAGATCTGAAGTGAAATAAAAAAGCAGGCTTGCCTGCTTTTTTTATGCTTTTAAATCCCGCCATGAAAGCCTAACTGACGCCATGCTTCGTAGCAGATGATAGAAACGGAGTTCGCTAAATTGAGGCTGCGGCAGTCGGGCATCATGGGTACACGAATGCGGTGTTCGGGTGAGAATGCATTGCGGATCTCATCAGGCAGACCACGAGTCTCAGATCCAAACAAGAATATATCACCAGCTTGATAGGTGGCGTCTGAATGTGGGCGACTGCCTTTGGTGGTACAGGCGAAAATACGAAGTTCGCCCGCATTGCTGGCCTGCATATTGTCGAGAAAGGCTTGATAGCTAGGATAGCGAGTGACATTTGTGAGGTCGTGGTAATCAAGCCCCGCGCGGCGCAGGTTTTTCTCTTCAAAATCAAACCCAAGTGGCTCAATCAAATGGAGTGTGCAGCCAGTGTTCGCCGCCAAACGGATAATGTTGCCGGTGTTAGGGGCGATTTGAGGTTCGTGAAGGACAATATGGAACATGATGTTCAGTGACCGCGCGTCGAAGAAAAAAGCAGTATAGCGGGCTGACTTGCGAGGATAAAGAAACAAAAAAAGGAGAAGCCGTGGCTTCTCCTTTTCTGCATCAGTGATTCACCATTTTGTGGCGATCATTGGAGCAAATTAGTTTTTTGCTTTTGCTGCTGCTTTTGCAATCGCTGCGAAGCTAACTGCGTCTAGTGCTGCACCGCCAACCAATGCACCGTCGATGTCTGGTTGTGCGAAGTAAGCTTCAGCGTTCTCAGGCTTAACAGAGCCGCCGTATTGAATCACAACGTTCTTCGCCACGTCTTCGCTTTTCGCTGCGATGTGAGCACGGATCTCTGCGTGAATGCGTTGTGCATCTTCTGCTGTTGCTGCTTTACCTGTGCCGATTGCCCAGATTGGTTCGTATGCGATAACGGCACCGTTAAGCGCTTCAACGCCTTGGGTGTTGATCACTGCGTCTAGTTGGCGTGCACATACTGCAACGGTTTCGCCTGCTTCGTTTTGTGCTTCTGACTCACCAATACAAAGAACAGGAACTAGGCCGTTTTCTTTTAGGAAAGCAAATTTCTTAGCAACGAACTCGTCAGATTCTTCGTGGTATTCACGACGCTCTGAGTGACCGATGATGATGTGAGTCGCACCGAAATCTTTCAGCATTGCTGGAGAGATATCACCCGTGAACGCGCCGCTTAGGTTAACGTCAACGTTCTGTGCACCCAGAATGATTTTGCTTTCTGCTTTGCCTAGCAGTTGCTCTGCCAGATCCAAGTACATAACAGGTGGCGCGATAGCGACATCAACGCCTTCTACACCGTTAAGTTCAGCGTCAAGGCCTTTGATCAGGTCAGCGACCATAGCTTTGTTACCGTTAAGTTTCCAGTTACCCATTACTAGTGGACGGCGCATAGGAATTTCTCCGTAATCCAATTATCAAAATCAATTGCTGGGAACGATAGCAGCAGAGCCGTCATCATTTCCTGCTCAAAATCATAAATGCCATCGTTTGTACTCGTTTTAAGCCAAAATGTGAACCTTTGAGTAACAAATTTTCGTTATAAATTTTCGGATTGGTGTGAAATGCGGTTGATGACAAGGTGTGATCTGAGGTCAGAATTCCTCATCTTAGTAACAATCGTCTGAAATGCTGCGGTAAAGTGGCTCAAAATCGTAACAAGGAGCAAGTTATGCCTCACATTGTCATGGAGTACAGCGATCCGGTTTCAGAGCGTGTGAATATCGGTCAGTTGTTGGAAGATCTGCATCAAACCGCCATTGGTAGTGGCGTGTTCAGCGCTATCGACGTGAAATCGCGGGCGTATGCCAGCCATGAATGGCTGATTGGCGAGTCAGACAATCAAGAAAACTTCATTCATGTGACGTTATGGCTGCTTGATGGACGCGATGAAAAACAAAAGCACAATTTGAGCCATGCATTTCTTGATGTGCTTAAGCAACACGGTGCGGATGTGGCGAGTTTAACCGTGGATGTGCGCGATATGGATAGACGTTGGTACGCAAAACAAGTACGCGAATGATCGCGTGGCATCAGAATAAAAAAGGAAGCGGTGGCTGTTCCAGGCACCGCTCAAAAACTGAGTTAGCCTTCCACGGCGACAGTTTCTCTGTTGCGCTTTGGGTGCAATGTAGTGACGGTTGCGTTTCGCTCAGTTAAAGCTGAAGGGTTATTGACAGCCGTTGAGAAGCGATCAAACTGACGCATCAACTCTTTCATCAATAACGCGTTAACATGGTTAGGATTTTTCCCCGACGCAATCACACGGTTGATATGGCTCATCTGAGCACGCAACTTGGGTTGCATGGCATCACTCGCGCTGTCGATGATCTCTTCACTCATTTCAATTCTTAGCGCTTCCAGCGCCTGCGGGTCGGATTCCGCTAACGCTTTTAATTCGTCAAATGAAGGCATGGTTTTCATGGCATTACTCCTTGTGGCTGCGCATGACTTGCCTTTGACTATACGGTTAAAAAACGAGCGTTCAATCACACTATTGATTCATAAGTGAGACGGTGGTGGTTGTGCGTCAAGGTGTGCTTTGTGTTTGATACAGATAATTGTTTGATAGCGAGGGAAAACACAGCGTGCGGTATCTTGCGGTCTCACATTTGAGATGTAGGTGTAAAAGTTACGCGAAATGATTGAAACAGGTGAAATGGGGCATTTTGCCCCTGATCTGAGGTTTTACCAGTATTGCTCGGTGGTGATATGACCGGGTTTGCGGCGCAAGTTTTTCTCTAGCCCTTTCAGTTCGAGCAGTGCGCGCACGTCTTTCACCATCTGAGGGTTGCCACACAACATGATCTGGCTTTTTTCCGGTGTGAGCGGCAAACCGACAACGCGCTCAAGCATGCCATCTTCTAGGGCGTGGGTAATACGACCGGATAGGGCGCCTGCTTTAGGTTCTCTGCTCACGAAGGGTTGAACAAGAATTTGGTCGCTATGCTTTTTCTTCAGTTCATTGATTTCTGCCTGATAACTCAGGTCAGCAGAAAAGCGCACTGCGTGTATCAAGACCACTTTGCGAAACCGTTGCCACACGTCTTCTTCTTGCAAAATAGAAAGGAAGGGGCCAAGTGCTGTGCCTGTCGAGATCATCCACAAATGTTCGCTTTGAGGGATTTCTTCCAGCGTAAAAAAGCCGGTGGCATCTTTGGTGATCATGACAGTGTCGCCCGCTTCGAGCGCATGCAAGCGAGGAGAAAGTAATCCATCTGCCACTCGTGTGGCATAAACTTCGAGATACTTGCTGCTGGGCGGGTTAACGTAGGAATAAGCACGTTGAATCAACTTACCGTCAATTTCTAGCCCAAGCTTGGCAAACTGTCCCGCCACAAAAGGCGCAACGTCGGCGTCCAGCGTCAGGCTGAAGAGGTCTTTGTTCCAGCGTCGATTTTCAATCACTTCCGCTTTGATCCAAGTCGCCATACGCACTCCCTCGGCAAATAATTATTTGGATGACGCCTGCATGCTTTTGGGTTGAACGTGATAGGTGCAGCGGCGTTGCCCTTCAATGATGTGTTCGTCTCGTGTGACGTTATAGTCGTCACCGAGCACTGCTTTAAAGATCTGCTTTTCTGATTTACACAGAGCTGGACATCGTTTGGCAGCCTGACAAATAGGGCAATGGTTCTCGATAAGCAGGAAGCCTGTTTCGGTTTCATGAAGCTCTGCCATGTAACCTTCTTTCTCTCTAAGATACGCCAAGGTTTCAAGTTTAGCCTTTAAATTATGGCAATCTTTGAGCGCGTCGCGGTATTGCTGCAACGTCTTTTCTTCACGTTGCTGGATGACTTGTGAAAGTCCCGCTTCACCAAATAGGCTTTCGACGGACTCAATCACTGAAATAGCCAAATCGCCGTGACTGTCTGCAAAGCGGCGATGCCCCTCTGCGGTCAGGGACCAATGGCGGGTCGGACGGCCAACTTTGACGCGAACATCACTGAAATCCAACAAACCGTCATCTTCCATGGTTTGCAGATGTTGGCGTATGCCCATGGTGGTCATGTTCATTTCATCCGCCAATACGCGGGCGCTGATGGCCCCTTCGCGTTTTATCTTGTGCAGGATTTTATCGACTGTTTTCATCGTGCTCTCATCTTTCTTCTATACGTCCATTATGAAGTGAGCTTGCTAAATAAAGCAATATCTTTACTTAGTTATTGTGCTGAGCGACTTTCTGCTTAGGTGTGACTGTATCTGATTGAACAGTGTGGGTAAGAAATGTCATTAAAACGAGATGGACTGTCACAACACTAAAACTGGGTGAATAAACGTAACGATGTTTTTCGCATGAGACCACAAAGCGTGAATCTGGTTACTAGACTCTTCCTGTCTGACTCGATCGACATGAGTCATCTTTGCGCGTCTATTTGTTGGGAGGTCTCATGGCTGAAAAACGCGGTTTTCCTTTTCGTAATGTCATGATCCTTGTTGGTGGTGTGGCGGTGCTGGTGGTTGCAGCGTATTTTTATGTTCGCCATCAAGATCAGTATCCGAGTACTGACGATGCGTATGTTCATGGCAACATTCTTTATATCGCTCCACAGATAAGCGGTCAGCTAACTGACGTGAATGTTTACGATTTCCAGCATGTCGACCAAGGTGCTGTGATCGCAAGAATCGACCCTTCGGCGTATCGAGCACGCGTGGAGCAAGCGCAAGCTGCTTATGAAAATGCAACGGCAGCGAATAAGGCGACGAGTGATGCGATTGTGGGGGCAAGCGCGCAAATTCGTGCGGCGTCGGCGCAGTTGCTTGATGTGCAAGCCAAGTATCGCCGCAACATGGCGCTGGTGGATAAGGGGCTGCTACCCGCTCAAGAAGGTAGTGACTTGAAGGCAGAGCTTGCAGCGGCAAAGAATAATCTCGATGTGGCGCGGGCAAGAATGTCTCAGCTCATCAGCGAGCAGGGCGCGTCAGGCACAGAAGCGCCTGCGGTTAGACAGGCGGCGGCGGCCTTGTCTGAGGCGTCGTTAAACCTCTCTTACACCGCTATCATCGCTCCGACGTCGGGCACGTTGGGAGATGTGAATGTGAGACCGGGAAGCGTGGTTGCGCCGGGTCAGGCATTAATGCCCTTGATTGAAGACAATTCGTTTTGGGTTGAGGCAAATTACAAAGAAGACGACATTGGCAATATTGCAGCGGGGATGGCGGCCAATGTGGTTCTCGATATGTATTCAGATACCACGTTTAGTGGTGTTGTTCAGGCTATCTCGCCGGCTAGTGGTTCCTCGTTCTCGTTGTTGCCGCCAGAAAATGCCACGGGTAACTGGGTGAAAGTGCCTCAGCGTTTTCCGGTTCGTTTAGCCATTAAGGCGTCGGGAGATTCGAAACCATTGCGTGTCGGTGCCAGCGCAACGGTAACTATCAATACGCTCGTTAAGGCGAAGGCTGATGACAAGCAGTAGCGATAGTGAATCACCCGTGACGGCGGCGATGCCTGCAGGTACGCCTCGGACCATGGTGACTTTGGCTGTGATGTTGTCAGCCATTATGGTGCTGCTCGACATGACGATCGCGAATGTCTCGCTACCTCACATGATGGGAGCATTAGGGGTGACTTCTGAGCAGGTGACCTGGGTGCTGACGTCTTATTCTATGGCGGAAGCCATATGCATCCCGATTGCCAGCTATTTGAGTCTCAAATTTGGGGTGAGAAAATTATTATTGGTTTCTGTGGCGGGCTTCATGACAACGTCAGCACTGTGTGGGCAGGCAGATACACTGACTGAAATGGTGACATTTCGCATCATGCAGGGTGCGTTTGGTGCGTCGGTGATCCCTTTGTCTCAATCCATCATGGTGCAAATCTACCCCAAGGAAGAGCGTGGCAAGGCGATGGCACTGTTTTCTGTAGGGGTATTGCTTGGGCCTATTCTCGGGCCGACTGTTGGCGGTTTTATTACGGAGAATATGGATTGGCGTTGGATCTTTTACGTCAATGTGCCCGTCGGTTTTCTCTGTTTATCATTGCTATATTTCTTTGTGAACCTTGATGGCCGAGGCAAGGCAACCGTTGATTGGCCGCTGGTGTTTGGAATGGCACTGGGGATCGGGCTGCTACAAATGGTTCTGGAACGGGGAAATCAAGATGACTGGTTTGCCTCCAATACCATTTTGTTTGCGACGATCATTTCGGTGCTAGCTTGGGTGTTCTTTTTGATTCGTTCTTTTCGGACCAAAGGAGACATTGCCCCAATGTGGCTGCTCAAAGATCGCAACCTTGCGCTGTCATGCATCGTGATGACAGGGTTCTCGATGGGCATGTTTGGTATTGTTCAACTTCAGCCTATGATGTTAGAGCAATTGTTGAATTATCCAGTGGAAACCACCGGCTTTATGATGGCGCCACGAGGGTTAGCATCCGCCATTGTATTGTTGTCGATCTCACGCATCATCGATCGGCTAGATCCGCGTATGCTGATTGTAGTTGGGCTAACGCTAAACGCCATGGGTAGCTTCATGATGATGCATTACTCCCTAGACATAGATATGTTTTGGGTGTTGATGCCGAGTATCGTGCAGGGCGCAGGAATGGGACTGGTGTTTGCACCACTTAGCCAATTGGCGTATGCGACATTGGCGCCAAATCAAGCGGTGGGAGGCGCGGTGGTATTTAACCTTTGCCGGACACTCGGTGGCTCGTTTGGGATTTCTATTGTGAATACCTATTTCAGCCAAATTCAGCAAAAAGAGTGGCATGCGCTAGGAGGTGGTGTGACGCCGGATAACCCTGTTGTACAGCAACTTGCCGCGTCGCAAGGCACAACGGTGACGGACCCGAGTTTTATCGTGTCAGTGACACAATTGTTGCATCAGCAATCGACCTTGCTGGCGTTTGTTTACTCGTTTGGCTTTATCATGGTCTCTTATATTGTGTTGATCCCACTGTTAGCCTTGTTTAAAAAAACACCGAATAAGAAAGCCGCCAAGGTGGCAGCGTCACCCTGATTCACGGTGCTCGATTTGCTGTACCAAGGGAAAATGACGACCATTAAAAAAGCACGCCGAGGCGTGCTTTTTCTGTATCAAGTGTGCGTGACAGTGAACGGTCACTCACTATGCGGCGTTACAGAATAAGTGCTTTGACTGCGTCGTCTTTGCGATCCATGTAGTGGATAGACTTGATGCGACGAATGGTGCGGCACTTACCACGAATCAGCAGGGTTTCTGTGGTGGCGATATTCCCTTTACGGGTGATGCCTTCCAATAGATCGCCTTTGGTGATGCCGGTTGCCGAGAAGATAACATTGTCGCTGCTGGCCATGTCAGACATGCTCAGACAGATGTTGGTTTCAATGCCCATTTCTTTGCAGCGAGCAGTTTCAATTTCGCCCATGCGGCGGTTATCTTCATTGTCTTCTTTCACTTCATGACGCGGCAGAAGGCGACCATTCATGTCACCACCCAAAGCACGGATAACGGCAGCTGAAACCACCCCTTCAGGCGCGCCGCCAATGCCGTACATGAGGTCAACTTCGCTGTCGGGCATACAAGTTAGAATGGAAGCTGCAACGTCGCCATCAGGGATCGCGAATACGCGCACGCCCATTTCTTGCATTTCGCGGATGGTGTCATCATGGCGTGGTTTTGCGAGTGTGGTGACAACGAGTTCATCCAGGGATTTTCCCAGAGCGTTAGCGACGTTGATCAGGTTGTCGCGCAGCGGGAGTTCAAGGTTAATCACACCTTTTGCATCTGGGCCCACACACAATTTTTCCATGTACATGTCAGGTGCTTTTAGGAAGCTGCCTTTCTCGGCAGCGGCTAGCACGGCCAGTGCATTTGACTGACCCATTGCGGTCATGCGCGTGCCTTCGATCGGGTCAACAGCGATATCTACTGCATCGCCGCCCAAACCCACTTTTTCACCAATGAACAGCATCGGCGCATCGTCGATTTCGCCTTCACCAATAACAATTTCACCTTCAATCTCGGTTTTGTTCAGAAGAATACGCATTACTTCTACTGCTGCACCGTCTGCTGCGTTCTTGTCACCGCGGCCAAGCCACTTGTAACCCGCCAGTGCCGCGCCCTCTGTGACGCGTGAAAAAGCCATTGCTAAATCGCGTTTCATCCGATCTCCAGTGTCATTATTTTGTGGAATCAAAAGCTACCAGCGCCCTTGTCTGATAGCGAAAAAACTCGGCGCGGATTTTACCATAAGCAAATAGGAAACGTTTGCGTTTTTGAGACGAAAAAAAAGGGGCACGCCCCTTTTTAAATGAATAGTCAGTAGGTTAAACCGGTTTGAAGGTCAGTCAACAGCCCATCCCTTTGCGCACTCAATGGCGCGCTGCCAGCCACGGTGGCGGCGGCTTCGTTTTCCATCATCAGCACTCGGGCTAAAGCATCGGTCGATTTCCGCTTTGTTCTTTAGCTCATCAATGCTGCTCCAGAAACCGACGGCGAGACCCGCTAAATAGGCAGAGCCCAATGCGGTCACTTCAGTCACCTTAGGGCGATGCACTTCGGTGTTGAGGACATCCGATTGGAACTGCATCAAAAAGTTGTTGGCAACGGCACCACCATCCACTTTGAGAAAATTGAGTTTGATGCCTGAGTCTGCTTGCATCGCAGTGATAACGTCCAGCGATTGATAGGCAATGCCTTCCAATGTGGCTCGGATAATGTGGTTGGCGTTGACACCACGCGAGATACCGACAATTGTACCGCGTGCGTAAGGGTCCCAATGAGGGGCGCCAAGACCAGTAAAGGCAGGGACGACATACACGCCATTACTGGTATCTACCTTGGTAGCGAAATATTCGGAATCTTTGGCATCTTTGATCAGATGCATTTCATCGCGCAGCCATTGAATCGATGCGCCGCCCATGAACACTGCGCCTTCTAGTGCGTAAGCCACTTCGCCTTTAGGGCCGCACGCCAATGTGGTCAGCAAGCCATTTTGGGAAGAAACTTTTTCTTTGCCTGTATTCATTAGCAAAAAGCAGCCTGTGCCATAGGTATTCTTGGCTTGGCCTGCTTCGACGCACATGTGGCCAAACAGGGCCGCTTGCTGATCCCCTGCAATACCTGCGATGGGGATCCGCGTACCGCCTTTACCCCCAATGTTGGTTTCGCCATATACCGTAGAAGAGGGTTTTACCTCTGGCATCATGCACGCAGGGATACCAAGTGCTTTGAGCATGGTGTCATCCCATTCAAGGGTATTAATGTTAAACAGCATGGTGCGGCTAGCGTTGGTGTAATCGGTAACGTGAACGCGCCCTTGGGTCATTTTCCAAATAAGCCAAGTATCAATCGTGCCGAACAAGAGATCGCCTTTCGCCGCAAGTTCGTGTGCTCCTTCGACATGATCCAGAATCCATTTTATTTTGGTGCCAGAGAAATAGGGGTCAACCACAAGGCCGGTGTTTTCTTTGACGTATTCTTCGAAGCCGTCCGCTTTCAATTGCTCACAAATGGGCGCGGTGCGACGGCACTGCCAAACAATGGCGTTGTAAATGGGTTTACCCGTATGACGATTCCACACCACGGTAGTTTCACGCTGGTTAGTGATACCAATTGCGGCGACTTGATCAGAGCGAATCCCGGCTTTAGCCAATACTTCTACCAAGGTGGAGCTTTGGCTGGCATAAATTTCCAATGGGTCGTGCTCAACCCAGCCGGACTGAGGATAAATCTGGGGGAATTCACGTTGGGCGACCGTGACAATATTGGCGTCGTGGTCAAGGATCACTGCGCGAGAACTGGTGGTTCCCTGATCTAACGCGACAACGTATTTTTGTTCGGTGCTCATGGTGCGTCCTCTTCTTCCTTTTCAAAAGCATAGTGCGGCTGGCTATTGCTGGATTGATATTGCGTCATTATTTGTTTTTGGATGCCAGCGTTTATGGCGACATTTTTCGTCTGTTCCACAGCGCCTACTTTAGTGGCGAAACTATTTTCGTGAAGTCTTTACGCATCAAAATGTGCGTTCGCTCATTATTCGTTCAGTGTATGCGCGATATCGAACATTTTCCGTCTCAAAACACAGAGAGTCAGCGCTTTTGAATAGTTACTTGTGCAAGTAAGGCTTGGCGGTGGGGGAGGTAAACGCGAGAAAAAGAAAAGGCTGACAACATAAGTGCCAGCCCAGCCGATATCGGCAAGTCTTGGATTGCTCCAAGAGAGATACGATCCTGATAAATTTATCATGTCACGAATGAATAGAAATTGAATGATGTCGCATTTTTAGTCATTTGATGTTTGGGGAGTCAAAAGCCCACACAGAGAAAGGTGGTGAAAAAGGGATAATTGCTGCTTTTTTGTTCGCTTGTGATCCAAAAGTGGATTAGACAGGTGCGACTGACGTCATGCCCCGTTAGAATAGGATTTCTGGGACGTTCAAGGTAGAAAAGCCTT
The DNA here is from genome assembly GCF_045679545.1 of Enterovibrio litoreus. Classification (NCBI taxonomy): domain Bacteria; kingdom Pseudomonadati; phylum Pseudomonadota; class Gammaproteobacteria; order Vibrionales; family Vibrionaceae; genus Enterovibrio; species Enterovibrio litoreus. Next base: position 3,302,764 of record NZ_CP166194.1, on the reverse strand, counting down.
ACAGGGCAAGCCTTGACGAAGATTGCGCATTTGCGCTTAGACGTTGGAATACATAGGTGGCCTTGATGTCATTGGAAATTTTAGAGCAGCTTGAAGCCAAAGTTCAAATGGCAGTAGATACCATTTCTCTGCTTCAGATGGAACTTGAAGAGTTAAAAGAACAAAACGAAACCTTGGGTCGTGAGTCAGAGTCGGTGCGTGAAAGCCGTGACGCACTAGAGCAGGAAAATGCTCGCCTTCGCGCCGATCAGGATGCTTGGCAGACCCGCATTCGCAGCCTGCTTGGTAAGATTGAAGAAGTAGAATAAAAAACAGAGCCTATGGGCTCTGTTTTTCTATGTGGCAGTATTGCCTTAGAGCGCGTCAGCAATGGCGTGCTTTGAGCGCTGGCATAAAGATTTGTTGGCGTCGCAATTGATTGTGACGCCAATTGATCTCACTACTCAATATCGATTGGCTCTTGAGACAAGATAACGCCAGTGTTATCGGCGTACAGATGATCTTCCGGAATGAAAGTCACGCCACCAAAGTTAACCGGTACATCGACTTCGCCAACCCCGAGGCTTTCAGCGCCAACTGGGAAAGAGGCCAATGCTTGAATGCCAATATCAATCTCGTCGATAGAATCAACGTCACGTACGCAACCGTAAACTACCAGACCTTCCCAGTTGTTTTCCGCTGCTAGTGCGGCAATGTCTGCATCAATCAATGCACGGCGTAGAGAGCCGCCGCCATCAATCAGCATCACGCGACCCGTGCCATCTTGCTCGGCTACCTCTCGGATCACGCTATTGTCTTCAAAGCACTTAACGATAGTAATTTGACCGCCAAAAGAACTACGACCGCCGTAAGAGCTCATCATAGGTTCTAGCACATCAACCTGATCCAGGTACATGTCACACAGCTCTGAGGTATTGTATTCCATAATCAGACTTCTTCTTTTGGACGTAACGTGGCCCTAAGGCAAATTTGCGGCGACCCAGATGGTGTCGGGCGCCACCCTATGCGAAAAAGTATAACGACAAGGTCGGGCATTGCAATGACTGACAACACAAATCATCTTGCTGCCATTCCCGTGTATTAGTGAAGTAGGATGCCAGCCGCAAACAGCACGTTGGTTAAAAGCGCAACTTTAACCATGTCTCCCATCATGGGGCGCAGTGTCTCACCATTTTTCGACCCCCAAACCGAGCGTCCATGTTTGATGGCCAGCGGCAGTGAAAGCAAAAATAACCATCCTGTTATGCCACTTTGCTCGATCAATGCAAACAAAGCAAAGCAGATATAGGCGGCGACTAACAAGACTTGATGGTAGGCGCGCCCCCACTTTGGGCCCATTCTCACCACCAACGTGTACTTACCGCATGCGCTGTCGTTGTCGATATCACGAAGATTATTGATGTTGAGCACACCAACAGCGAGCAAACCACAGGCAGTGGCAGGCAAGAGTATGACTGAATCGAGTGTACCGGCTTGCAGGTAATAGGTGCCGGCTACGCCTAGCCAACCGAAGAATATCAACACGGACAGATCGCCGAGCCCTTGATAACCGTAAGGCTTATTGCCCACGGTGTAGCAAATAGCCGCAAGGATCGCGAGCGCGCCTAACCCCATGAAGCTCGCTATGTCGGTGGCATTATCAAAAGCACTAAAAACCAAGGCTGCGCCAACACCTATTGTGAGGCATACATTGAGTGCCATGGCCTTTTTCATGGTGTGTGGCGTAACGAGCCCCTGCTGTATGGCGCGTTTAGGGCCGAGACGCGCCTCGTTGTCGGTCCCTTTTACTGCATCGCCATAATCATTGGCGAGGTTAGATAGGATCTGCAGTAGCAGCGCCGTGATAAGTGCGAGCACAGTCAATACGACCGAGAAATGCGCGGTCTGTGCGGCGACAGCACTACCACACAAGATACATGCGACAGCCAACGGCAATGTTTTAGGGCGTGCGGCATCAAGCCAAGTTTTGAATGTGGATGAGGACATAACCAAAAGAGCGTGTGTGATAACTGGCTTCATTATTGGTTTTTTTACTTCGTTGGGCAATGCAAGTGCGGGATTAACTGAATTTGATGGCGAAATAAAAGCAATAAACAAGGCAAAGCAAAGGCAATAAAAAAGGGCAGCCTAAGCCACCCCATTTGGATTGATGCTGTGTGATTACAGAATAAAGCGGCTGAGATCTTCGTCGTCAACCAACTCTTCTAGACAGCTACGCACGTATTCTGCGTTGATTTCAACGGACTCACCACCACGCTCGCTCGCGTCGAATGAAACCTCATCAACCAAACGCTCCATCACAGTGTGTAGACGACGAGCACCGATGTTTTCGGTACGCTCGTTGACGCGCCACGCTGCGTTAGCGATCTCTTCAATGCCATCTGGCGTGAAGGTTAGATTGAATTGCTCAGTCCCCATCAGCGCTGAGTATTGCTCAGTCAACGAAGCATTAGGCTCAACAAGAATGCGTTGGAAGTCAGCGGCAGATAGCGCTTCCAGTTCAACACGGATCGGCAGACGACCTTGCAATTCTGGGATCAAATCAGACGGGCTTGCCACTTGGAATGCGCCTGATGCGATAAACAGGATGTGGTCAGTACGCACCATGCCGTGTTTAGTAGAAACCGTGCTGCCTTCAATCAGTGGAAGCAGGTCACGTTGAACACCTTCACGTGATACATCTGGGCCTGAGCTTTCGCCACGCTTACAGATCTTGTCGATTTCATCGATAAAGACGATACCGTTGTTCTCTACCATGTGGATTGCCTGGTCTTTCAATTCTTCTTGATTAACCAGTTTCGCCGCTTCTTCTTCTGTCACGGCTTTTAGCGCGTCTTTAAGCTTCATTTTGCGCTTTTTAGACGTATTGCCACCACCGAGGTTTTGGAACATGCCCTGCAATTGGTTGGTCATTTCTTCCATGCCCGGCGGGGCCATGATTTCCATGCTCATTTGCGGAGCGGCAACATCGATTTCGATTTCTTTATCGTCTAATTTGCCTTCGCGGATTTTCTTACGGAAGCTTTGGCGTGTGTTTGAATCCGGCTTTGGTTCTTCTGATTGTCCCCATGCATCGCGCGGTGGCGGCAGTAGGACATCCAGAATGCGTTCTTCAGCCAATTCTTCAGCGCGGAACTTCACTTTTTCTACGGCTTGCTGGTGGGTCATTTTCACCGCGACGTCAGTCAGATCGCGGATGATCGTTTCCACTTCTTTGCCCACATAGCCCACTTCGGTGAATTTGGTGGCTTCGACTTTGATGAACGGTGCGTTGGCCAGTTTGGCTAGACGACGAGCGATCTCGGTTTTACCAACACCGGTAGGACCGATCATCAAGATGTTCTTTGGGGTAACTTCGGCACGCAGATCTTCGTTAAGCTGCATACGACGCCAACGGTTACGCAGCGCGATAGCAACGGCTCGCTTGGCTTTAGTTTGACCGATAATGTGACGGTCTAGTTCAGACACGATTTCGCGTGGGGTCATTTCAGACATGCTGGGATCCTGCTTAGTAATCAAGTTCTTCAATGGTGTGGTGCTGGTTGGTGAAGACACAGATGTCGCCAGCGATGGTCAGAGATTTTACCGCGATTTCGCGTGCATCTAGATCGGTGTTTTCAAGCAGGGCAATAGCAGCAGCTTGTGCGAAGTTACCGCCTGAGCCAATAGCAATCATATCGTGCTCTGGCTGAACCACATCGCCGTTGCCAGTGATGATCAGGGAAGCGGTTTCATCAGCCACACAAAGCAGGGCTTCTAGCTTGCGCAGTGCACGATCAGAACGCCAATCTTTAGCGAGTTCAACCGCGGCTTTGGTCAGGTGACCTTGGTGCATTTCCAGCTTACGCTCGAAACGTTCGAATAGGGTGAAGGCATCTGCAGTGCCGCCAGCGAAGCCTGCCAATACTTTATTGTTGTAAAGGCGGCGAACCTTGCGGGCATTGCCTTTCATTACGGTATTACCCAGTGACACTTGGCCATCACCGGCGATTACTACTTTGCCGTTGCGGCGAACAGAAACGATAGTCGTCACGGAAGAACCTCTTCTTTGCTCTCTGATTTAGCGCTCTGGCTGAAACCAGTATGGGTTGTTAAAAGCAAAGGTGGGGATGGGAAAACACAAATTCAAGGGTAAAGCCGTGAGATGTCCGGCTTTACCCATATTTTCTTTACGAGGAAAGGTAAATCAGTCCCAATACCAGATGGCGCAAGGTTCAATACCTGCACGGCGCAGCAAGTTTCGGTCACGCTCGGCTTCACGCTTCAGCGGATAAGGCCCCATAACGACGCGATACCAAATGCCTTTTTCGCCTTGGCTGGCTTTGATATGACTTTCTAAGCCTTGGAAGGCAATCATGGCTTTGCGTTCGTCTGCTTGACTCGCGCTGCGATAAGCGCCGCACTGCATCAAATACGGACGGCTCGACACTTCCTGCTCATTGGCTTCAACCTTAACTTGTTTATTTTCCAGCTCTTCGATGTAACTCCATTGCTCTTCAGGCTTGGGAGGAATGACTTTTTCCTCTTTCTTCTGAGGCTTGACAGGTTTGGTTGCTGGCTTAGTCACCGTTTTCGGTGGCTCAGGTTGGGTTGGCGGTTCGCTGGTGGTGAGGAAGTAGAGACCATAGCCAAAGCCGGCCAGCAACGCCACTGCGATCAACGCCCACTTAAACGGGAAACCCTGTTTAGGCGGTGGCTTCTTGGCATTTCGGGTGGGTTTACGCGGTGCTTTTCCGCGTTTGACATAATCTCGGGTTGCCACTGATTCGGGTATCTTTTTCTGCGAGTTGGGGCTACATGGTACTGGCTTGCTCGAAAGCGCGCCAGTACCTAGCTTGTCAGTTTAACGTGATGGCGGTGCCACACTTTCCCTGATCACCAGTTGTGCATCGAGCAAACGTGAACCTGCCTGCACATCATTGCCTTTTAGTATCTTCAACAACATGAGCATGGCTTGACGGCCAATATCATAGCGTGGTTGAGAAACTGTGGTTAGTGCGGGGTCACAATACTCGGCAAACTGGATGTCATCAAAACCGACGATAGAGATATCGTGTGGAACACGAAAACCCAGTCGCTTGGCTTGTTGAAGTGCACCAATGGCCATGACATCAGAGTGACAGAACACTGCGGTAGGAGGGGTTGGCAGTGACAATAAGGTCGTCATTGCTCTCGCACCTGCCGTAAAAGTAAAATCACCAGCAACCGTATAGGCGGGATTCACTGTCACGCCGCCGCGACGCAGAGCCTGTTGGTAGCCCTGAACGCGAAATTGCGTCAGTGCCGCATTAGGATCACCTGTGATCTGCGCGATCTGTTTGTGACCGACCTGAGTCAGGTAATTCACGGCTTCAAACGCTGCGGTTAGGTTATCGATATGCACCGTAGGCAGCTCTAGTTCTGGTGCGTATTCACAGGCCATCACGAGAGGTGGTAGGTTCTTTTGCTCAGGTTTGCTGACGTCAAAAGGGAGATCGGTACCTAAAAGGAGCATGCCATCAGCTTGTTTAGTGAACACCAAATTCACAAATGAGCTTTCGCGGCTTGCTTGCTGTCCGCTGTCACCAAGTAGCACTAAATAACCGTGCTCCATGGCCGCTTCTTCGATGCCACGAATGATCTCTGTGAAATAGGGATCACAAATGTCTGGAACAATGGCCACAATGGTCTTTGATTCATTGCGACGTAAATTTCTTGCGAGCGAGTTAGGGCTATAGCCCGCTTCCATCACCGCCTGCTCGACTTTCTTGCGGGTCGACGCTGATACCTTCTCCGGGTTCATCAACGCACGCGAAACTGTCGCCGTAGAGACGCCAGCCAGATGGGCAACATCCTTCATTGTCGCCATAGTGCTATTCCTCTTGCTCGTTATGATTGGCAATGCTTCCCGTGAGGGAACTTCAGCAATAAGACTTTTTTGTTAACAGGCCATATCTTAATCTGATGGCGATGTATTAAACATGGTCATGTTAACAGTTATTACAAGAATACTGTGATCTTAGTCGGCTTAAGCGAATGAAATCTGTTCAGCTCATATCTTGAGGTTCGATATCCAGTGACCAGCGCACTTTCTTCGACAAAGGTAATTGGCGAATGGCGGACAACGCGGCTGACAATCTTTGTTGCAATATCCGTCGGTTAGGTGCTTGAAAAATCAATTGCCAACGGAAGCGCCCCGCGCGTCGTGGCAACGGTGCTGGGGCAGGGCCCATGGCGGCGCAGTCATCGTCAGGAACGGGAGACGCATCAAGGATGGTTCGTACTTGTTGAAGAAACTGTTCAACCTGATCGCTGTGGTTGGCTTCGGCGCGAAACAGTGCAAAGAAACTGTACGGTGGCAGATTGGCTTGCTGACGTTCAATTAGCGCTTCCGCGGCAAAGCTGTCGTAACCCTTGTGAACAAGCAATTGCAACAAGGCATGTTCAGGGTGGTGAGTTTGCAGTAAGACAAACCCTGGTTTGCTGGCGCGTCCTGCGCGACCGGCAACTTGCACAAACAATTGTGCTAAACGCTCAGGAGCGCGAAAGTCATTGCTGAATAAGGCGCTGTCGACATCCACCAGTGCCACCAAGGTGACATCAGGAAAATGGTGACCTTTCGCCAGCATTTGGGTGCCAATCAGAATTTGATATTCCTTCTTGTGTATGGCATCCAAGTAGGCTTCTAGTGCGCCTTTGCGACGGGTATTGTCGCGATCAATTCGAATCGTTTTGAACTCTGGAAATAGCGTTGCCAGTTGCGCTTCGAGTTGCTCTGTACCGACACCGACACCGATAAGCTGCGTTGATCCACATTGGCCACACTGATGGGGGATAGGGCGCTGTGTGCCGCAGTGATGACAGCGTAGTTCGTTGCTCTGCTGGTGTAGTGTGTAATACGCATCGCAGCGTTTACACTCCGCCAGCCAACCACATTCATGACACATAAGTGCTGGTGCGTAACCGCGTCGATTCAAAAACAGCATGACCTGATTGCCGTCAGAAAGGTGCTTGCGCATCTCGGCAATCAAGGGGGCTGAAAGCCCAGATTCTAAATACAAGCCACGAATATCGAGCACACCATGTTTGGCTTTGATGGCGTTCCCCGCTCGAATGGACAAGGTGAGATGATGGTATTTGCCGGTTTTGGCATTGTGTAAGCTTTCTAAACATGGTGTAGCAGAGCCAAGTATCACAGGCACGTTTTCTTCATGACCGCGCATAACGGCAAGATCACGGGCGTGATAGCGAAAAGAGTCCTGCTGCTTATAAGATGCATCGTGCTCTTCATCAACAATGATGATGCCGAGCGATTTGAACGGCGAAAACAAGGCAGAGCGAGTACCAATAATGATGGCCGCTTCGTTGTCTCGGGCGGCGAGCCAGGCGTTGAGGCGTTCGGTGTCATTTAAACCGGAATGCATCACTTCAACGGGCACATTAAAACGGCGTTTGAAGCGATTGATCGTCTGCGGCGTCAAACCAATTTCGGGTACCAGAATCAGTGCTTGCTGACCACGTGCCAGAACCGGTTCGAGCGCATTGAGATAGACCTCTGTTTTCCCTGAGCCTGTTACCCCTTCAATCAAGTAACAGCCAAATTCAGGGCTGGCATTGATGGTGGCTACCGCCAATGCCTGTTCGTGATTGGGGGTGGGTTTGTCTTCAACCATTTGATAGCTTGATGCCCATGGTTTGGCACGGACATTTTGTACTGTTTCGATCCAGCCTTTTTCTTCCGCCGCTTTTATCACGGCAGCAGTGAGGTCGCTATCAAGCAGATCGCTATGCGCCATGGAGCCGCTGCGCAGCATCGTTAGGATTCGGGCCTGCTTGGGTGCGCGGGTCAATGCGGTGAGTGGCTGATTTTCCCCCGCTTCTGTGAGCTGCCACATGCGCTCGCGTTCGCGATGTGCAGGTTTACCTTTTCTTAGGCCACCTGGCATGACGGTCGCTAGTGCATCACCTAAGGGGTATTGATAGTAACGGCTCGCCCAATTTAAGACTTTATATAAAGAAGGGGGCCAAAGAGGTGTGTTATCTAACACCGCATTGATGGGCTTGAGTTGAGCCACATCGAAGTCAGATTGATCGGTCAGTGCGACCACAACCCCCACTTTATATTGTTTGCCAAAGGGCACGCGAACGCGTCCGCCTACGACAGGCATATCTTTACCAATAAGGTAATCAAATGTCTTGTGCAAAGGAACGGGTAACGCCACTTGGGCTATGGTTGGGATCATGAGGTGCTAGCGTCTTAGGTAGAGAGACAAGTTATGGCGACAGTGTACCTATGGGAAACAGGCGCGCAAAGTGTGCGAAGTGTTTTCTTTTGAATGACGCAGTGAAAGGGTGGAATCGTGAACCGTAAATCAATTGAACAAAAAAGTTGCTATCACAGGTCTCCTTGATTAGAATTTCGCGCCTTACAATTTGTTTGTTAACGACGTGTGGTGCCCGATAGGCTCGGGAGAGCGACACGGCCTATATTAGAGGTTATCCCTATGAAAGCTGGAATCCATCCAGAATACGCTGCAGTAACTGCAAAATGTTCATGCGGCAACACTTTTGAATTCAACACTACTCTAGGTAAAGATATTAACCTGGACGTATGTGACAAATGCCACCCATTCTACACTGGTAAGCAACGTGTTGTTGATACTGGTGGCCGTGTTGACCGCTTTAACAAGCGTTTCGGTGCATTGGGCAGCAAGTAATATTGCCGGCTCGACAAAAAAAGGGTGCGAAAGCACCCTTTTTTTATGGCTGTTACAGCTTGTAAGACCTTTTCACTGGTTCAGTACAGGTAGACTATCCCAGTTTATCTAAGCGAACCGATAGCCCTGCTACTCTCGCTGCGTTAACATTCAAATAATTCCTTTAATTTCTAATGTAATTGACCTCTTGGCGTCATAGACATTGCACACACTTATCTATTGTAAAATTCACTACACTCAAGATAAGAGTACTTGCGAATTGCTTTGTTGCTATATCAATTGCTTGGGGTAGACGGATCGCGTTTCTGCGTGAGTGATATTTGTCACCAAAGTGACGGCAACCATTCGCCCAAAGAAATGTATTTCCGCACATTTTTGCTTGCCTTTACCTATGCTTGTGGGCTCGGCTAGCAATAAGATTAATCAGCCAATAACTAATACAGTCAGGAAAACAGAAATGTCTGAAGACAAACGCCAACAGGCACTGGATTATCATGCTTATCCAGTACCAGGCAAAATCTCGGTAGAACTTACCAAACCAGCAGATACGGTTGAAGATCTTGCGTTGGCATACAGCCCAGGTGTGGCAGAGCCAGTTCGTGAAATCGCACTCGACGCCGATAACGTTTATAAATACACGGCGAAAGGCAACATGGTTGCGGTTATCTCTAACGGCACGGCTATTCTTGGTTTAGGTAACTTAGGCCCAATGGCTTCTAAACCTGTCATGGAAGGTAAAGCGCTTCTATTCAAACGTTTTGCAGGTCTTGATTCGATTGATATCGAAGTGAAGCACCGCACCATTGAAGAGTTCGTTGATACTGTCGCGAATATCTCAGACACCTTCGGCGGCATTAACCTTGAAGATATCAAAGCGCCAGATTGCTTTGAGATCGAAAAGCAGTTGATTGAACGTTGTAACGTACCAGTATTCCATGATGACCAGCATGGCACAGCGATCGTGACGTCAGCAGGTATGCTGAATGCATTAGAGCTTCAGGGCAAAGAGATCGGTGAAGCCGTGATTGTTTGCTTAGGCGCAGGTGCTGCCGCGGTTGCTTGTATGGAACTGCTGATCAAATGTGGTGCGCAGCGTGAGAAGATTTACATGTTGGATCGCAAAGGCGTGATCCACACGCGTCGTGACGACATCAATGAATACAAACAATTGTTCGCTAACAATACTGACAAGCGTACGCTTGAAGATGTGATTGAAGGTGCGGACATTTTCCTTGGCGTATCAGGCCCAGACTTGTTGCCACCAGAAGCGCTTAAACTCATGGCTGATAAGCCCATTGTTTTTGCGTGTTCAAACCCAGATCCAGAAATCAAACCAGAATTGGCACATGAAGTGCGTGACGATTTGATCATGGGTACGGGCCGTTCGGATTACCCAAACCAAGTAAACAACGTGCTGTGCTTCCCGTTCATTTTCCGTGGTGCGCTCGATGTGCGCGCAAGCAGAATCAATGACGAAATGAAACTGGCTGCCGTTGACGCCATTCGCATGCTGGCGAAAGAGCCTGTTCCTGCGGAAGTGTTGAAAGCGGCGGGTGTGGATAAGCTCAGCTTTAGCAAAGATTACATTATTCCTAAACCGATGGACCCACGTTTGCTACCACGCGTAGCCAAAGCGGTGGCGGTTGCGGCAGTAGAGTCAGGCGTTGCACGTATCGACATGCCTGAAAACTATATGTCTGATAAGTAATGGGCAGACAATAAACACAAAAGAGGAAGACAGTGCGTTATAGCAATGAATCGCGTGCTAGAAATTACCGCGTGCTTCCTTCCTTTTAAAACTGCTATAAAAAAACCAGCCAATCGGCTGGTTTTTTTGTCATTACGATGACGAAATTAATATTCTTCGTCATTAAAATCGATGCCAAGTTCTTTCATGATGCGCTTCACTTCGGCAGGCACGCTATCCGCTTTGTCTTTACGAATATCGTCATCCGTTGGCAGTGGTTGTCCCGTGTAAGCATGTAAAAACGCTTCACACAACAGTTCACTGTTCGTCGCATGTCGTAAATTATTGACCTGTCGACGTGTACGCTCATCTGTTAGGATTTTAAGCACTTTCAGAGGGATAGAGACGGTGATCTTCTTTACTTGCTCTTTCTTTTTACCGTGCTCGGCGTAAGGGTTAATATATTCGCCATTCCACTCTGCCATCGTGCACCTTCTAAGCAGTTTCATTGATAAATCGCTGTCAACACCGGAAGCATGATGCCCAGGTTGGATGAATTTCGAATTTTAGCGATATTAACCGCTACATGTAAAGACATATAGACGTCCAGAAGTATTGACGTCTTGCTTTTGAGTGGTTAAGGTTGACGCTATCTGCTCGTATTATGATCGCATTTTGACAGGGAAAGACACCATGAGCGACAAGAAGTCAGCCACGATTGCCGTACGCACTGGCATCACCACAGATTCTCAGCACAATGCTGTGGTTCCTCCTATTTACCTTTCTACTAATTACGAATTCCCTGAGTTTGGTTCTGTCCCGACCTACGATTATGCTCGTGGTGGTAACCCGACCCGCAACCTGTTGGAAACGGCACTGGCCGAGCTTGAAAACGGCGCAGGTGCGGTGGTGACCAACTGCGGTATGTCCGCGATTAACCTGTTGCTTTCTCTGCTTGGCCCTGATGATTTGATTGTTGCGCCTCATGATTGCTACGGCGGCACGTATCGCTTGTTTGATTCTCGCGCCAAGAAAGGGGCGTTTAAGGTTGAGTTCGTCGATCAGTCTAATCTTGAAGCGTTAGAAACGGCGTTGGCTAAACAGCCGAAACTCGTGTGGATTGAAACGCCATCAAATCCGCTACTGCGCGTGGTTGATATTGAACAAATAAGCCAGAAAGCCCATGCCGTGGGTGCTTGGGTAGGGGTTGATAACACCTTTCTGTCACCTGTATTGCAACAGCCATTGAACCTTGGCGCAGACTTTGTGGTGCACTCCACCACCAAATTCATTAATGGTCACTCCGATACGGTCGGTGGCGTGGTGGTTGCCAAAGAGCAAACATTGGCTGACGAGCTGAAGTGGTGGGGCAACTGCATTGGCGCGACAGGCAATGCCTTTGATAGTTATATGACGCTGCGCGGCCTTCGTACCTTGAGCGCGAGAATGCGTCAGCATGAAGAAAACAGCGCAGCAGTGTTGGCATACTTATTACAAGAATCGCTGGTGGATGTGATTTATCACCCATCATTGCCGGCGCATCCGGGCCATGAGATTGCGAAAAAACAACAAAAAGGGTTCGGCGGCATGTTGAGCTTTGAGCTTAAAGGCGGCGAAAGTGAACTGAAATTGTTCCTAGGTTCACTAAAGCTCTTCTCTTTGGCTGAGTCGCTTGGTGGCGTTGAAAGCCTAGTGACGCATCCTGGTTCAATGACGCATCGCGCTATGTCTGATGAAGCGCAGGCCGAAGCAGGTATCGCTGCAACCCTATTGCGTTTATCTATCGGTCTGGAGGATCATACGGATTTGGTCGCCGACCTGAAACAAGCATTCGATAAAGTGAGAGAGAATCAGTAATGAGCGCGGTTGAAGTCGTATCCCCTCAGCAGTCGCAGTCCCGCCAGTTACATAAATTTGGCGGCAGCAGCCTTGCCGATCCAGAGTGTTTTCGCCGCGTGGCGAGAATTCTGGCGCAATATAGTGGTGCGACAGATATTATCGTCGTTTCAGCCGCAGGTAAAACGACCAATCGTCTGATCGAATGGTTGTCCTTGCTAGATAAAGATGGGCGTCTGGCCCATGAAACCCTGCAAAGCTTGCGTAAATATCAACAAGACTTGATTGAAAACTTGATTGAAGGTGAGCAAAAACAAGCCTTGGTTGATGCTTTATATCAAGACTTTAGTGCGATGGCGCAAACGGCAGAGAATCCTCTGAATGTTGCCCAACGCGCTTGGGCGCAAGGTTTCGGTGAAGCATGGTCAGCCCGTTTGTTGTCAGCGTTACTGACTCAGCTTGATATGCCTGCCGTCAAACTCGACTCACGCAGTTTCTTACGTGCCGAGCGTGCCGCTCAGCCAGAAGTGGATCGCGCCAGTTCATGGCCGCTGCTTAAAGAACAGTTGGTGCAGCATACTCAACGTCGCATTGTGATCACCGGGTTCATGGCGCAAAACGCAGACGGTGAAACCGTGTTGCTTGGTCGCAATGGCTCTGATTACTCTGCCACGATTATCGGCGCGCTAGCGGATGTTAGCCGCGTGACGATATGGAGTGACGTAGCCGGTGTTTTCAGTGCGGATCCTCGCTTGGTAGGGGATGCGTGTTTGCTTCCTTTGCTTCGTCTTGATGAAGCCGCAGAGTTGGCTCGCCTTGCTGCACCCGTGCTGCATACTCGCACCCTTCAGCCTGTTGCACAGAGCTGTATTGATTTAAATCTTCGCTGCAGCTATGACCCAGAATCAGGTTCTACGCGCATTGAACGCGTACTCGCATCAGGTCGTGGCGCGAAAATTATCACCTCACTCAACGACGTGTGTCTGCTTCAGCTCGACGTTCCGCGCTCTCATGATTTCAGCGTTGCGCGCCGTGACATTGAGCGACTACTCACGCGCAATCAAATTCAGCCTCTAGCGTCTTCCGCCAGCGCTGATCAGCATCGCATTCAATTGGCCTATACCGCAGAAGTCGTCAACAGTGTGTTGGAGCAGCTACAGAATGCAGGTATTCCAGCGGACATTCGTTTGCGCGAAGGCTTTAGCTTGGTGGCAGCCGTTGGTGCGGGTGTGACAGGGAATCCTGTTCATTGCCACGGTTTCTACCAGCAGTTGCGAGGCCAACCTATTGAGTTCATTTGTGAGTCTAACAGTGGCTTGAGCATTGCGGCTTTGCTACGCAAAACGAACACTGCGTCATTGGTGGCAGATATTCACCGTGCCTTGTTCCAAGCTCAGCGTCGAATTGGGCTTGTGCTGCTGGGCAAAGGAAATATTGGCAGTCGCTGGCTGTCACTGTTCAGTGAGCAAAAAAGCGCACTCGAAAAACGTCACGGTATGAACTTTGAGTTGATCTCAGTGCAGGATAGCCATCTGCAGTGGGTCGATTTCAAGGGTATCGATGCGGATCGCGTGATGGAGCACTTTAGCGAGCATGCTAAGCCGTATGACGCAACAGAGTGGCTGGTTAATCTGCTCAATCATCCGTATGACGATATTGTGGTGCTGGATGTGACTGCAAGCGCGCCATTAGCGGCACAGTATTCCGATTTGGCAGAACATGGCTATCACCTAATCTCTGCCAACAAAGTGGCTGGCTCTGCGAGTAGCGAACTTTATTATCAGGTGCAAGATGCTTTCGCGAAAACAGGTCGCTACTGGCTTTATAACGCCACTGTCGGGGCAGGTTTACCCGTTAATCATACCGTGCGAGATCTGCGCGAGAGCGGCGATCAAATTACTGCCCTGTCGGGGATTTTCTCTGGCACCTTGTCGTGGCTTTTTCAGCAATTTAACGGTGAAGTGAAATTTAGCGAGCTGCTAGAACAAGCATGGCAACAAGGCCTGACTGAGCCAGATCCACGCGAAGACCTCAGCGGTGCGGATGTTATGCGCAAGTTGGTCATCTTGGCGCGCGAGTCTGGTCTTGAACTAGAGCCTGAGCAAGTTCAAGTGCAATCTTTGGTGCCCGATGCATTGGCACAACTGTCGCTGGATAACTTTCTTGATGGGAGTTATTTGCTCGATGACACGTTAGAAGACTGGCTAGATGAAGCGAAGAAGGAAAATGGCGTTCTTCGTTATGTGGCACGTCTGACCCGAAACGGCAAAGCGCGCGTGGGCATTGAAGTCCTTCCGGAAGATCATCCGTTGGCCAACTTGCTGCCATGTGACAATATTTTTGCCATTGAAAGTCAATGGTATCGCGAGAATCCGCTGGTGATCCGTGGTCCTGGTGCAGGGCGAGATGTGACTGCAGGTGCTTTGTTATCTGATTTGAATCGCATCGCATCCTTGCTGAAATAATTCGAAATGAACGACATAAAAGCGGAGGGTTAACCTCCGCTTTTTGCTATGTGAAGGAAGCGCATATTGATCATGAAGAAATTTCACGTTAAGCAAGTTGACTTTGAGTTGCTTGCAATTCAATATCTAGACATATAGACGGCTAAACGGATGCCGTCATCAAGGATTTCTCGGTGAATTCACACCGATGTAGGGAGACACTATGGGTTACTCACACGCTAGCCATCTGGATTCATTGAACCAGAACCTTTCCGATTTGAATGGCGACATCAATGTCTCTTTTGAATTTTTCCCGCCAAGCTCAGAATCTATGGAGCAGACACTGTGGGCATCGGTGCAGCGTTTGAAAACCCTACAGCCTAAATTTGTTTCTGTTACGTATGGCGCAAACTCTGGTGAGCGTGATCGTACCCATTCGATTGTCAAAAGCATTAAACAGGAAACAGGCATTGAAGCTGCCCCGCATTTGACCTGTATCGACGCATCCCGCGATGAACTTAAAACGATTGCTCGTGACTACTGGAACAGCGGTATTCGTCATATCGTTGCATTGCGTGGCGATTTACCCGAGAAAGGGCAGAAGCCAGAGATGTACGCATCTGATTTGGTCGAACTGCTAAAAGGCGAAGCCGACTTTGATATTTCTGTGGCGGCCTACCCAGAAGTTCACCCAGAAGCAAAAAGTGCTCAGGCAGATTTGATCAACCTGAAGCGCAAAGTGGATGCAGGAGCGAACCGTGCGATCACTCAGTTCTTCTTTGATGTGGAAAGCTATTTGCGCTTTCGCGACCGCTGTGTGGCGGCAGGTATTGATGTGGAAATTATCCCAGGCATTTTGCCTGTGTCGAACTTCAAGCAGGCCGCAAAATTTGCCAACATGACCAATGTGCGCATTCCGAACTGGATGCACAATCAGTTTGCAGGCTTGGACGATGATCCGGTGACGCGTCAAATGGTAGGGGCGAGCCAAGCTATCGATATGGTTCGTGTACTAAGCCGTGAAGGCGTTAAAGATTTCCACTTCTATACTTTGAACCGAGCAGAGCTGACTTACGCAATGTGTCATACATTGGGTGTGCGTCCAGGCGTTTAATCTTGCTATTTTGACTACAAGAAGCATCTTAACGCTTTCAAGATACAGGCATGCAAAAGACAAAAAAAACCGTCGCGATAGCGACGGTTTTTGTTTTTTGTCTGTTTAGCTTAGCGCGAGGCAAATGCTTTTTGATTCGCCGTTGTCGCTTCCATTGCTGCCAGCTCGAGCAGTACTTCATCTGCCCAAGTTAACCAAGCCTCTTTACGTAAGATATTGCGGCGTAGGGTCAGGCGTTCCAAACGTCCTTCTCGTGTCAGTAAGGAAGAATCTGAGTACTGGCTTCGCTCTAAGTCTCGGTATTGGCTGAGTTGCATACGTGACTCGTCGATCAAAGCATGCATGTGCTCGATCATTGGAGTCGGTTCAAATATGCTGCATGTGAGTAATTTGGCTGAAACTTCGTCGCGGTCAGTCGGGTGTTTTGCCGGAAGTAAAAACCATTCGTATAACGTTTGTCTGCCGATATCGGTGATGGTGTAGACCTTACGGTCAGGTTTTCCATCTTGCGGTTCGAGCCGGCAACTTACTGCGCCCATATCGGCGAGCTTGTTGAGTTCACGGTAAACCTGCTGGTGGCTGGCTTTCCAGAAGTGGCCAATGGCACGAGAAAACTCTTTCGTTATATCGTAACCAGTTGCATCACGATGATTCAACACCGTGAGAATTACATGCGGTAGTGACATCTCTTCTATCCAAAATAAAAAAAGGCGATCCTTAGCCCTGGGACATCGCTCTATGGCGAATTATTTATCTCCGCAACACTGGGTGGATCGATTCGTCATCAATGGTCTTTAGTATCACCAAGGCCAACAACTATTACACCCAAATTTAACAGGTGAAAAAGGCGATACAACAAGGCATTAAAACGGTTAATTATACGTCGGTGTTTAGTCTTGTTCTGAGGGTCATAGATCCTCTAACCAGACATGAAAACATATTAATAACATTATCAATCCAACAACAATCGAAAAAGCCTTTCCTAAAGTAAGAAAGGCTGCAACTTGGCAGCCTTTCTTACTTTTGAGTCATTTTCTCATTTATCCGGTATTGCGCATACCTGCCGCAATACCGGCGATGGTTACCATCAATGCCTCATCGAGTTCCGGGCTTTCCTGTTCCGATGCTCGAGTACGGCTAAGTAGTTCAGCCTGAAGCATATTGAGCGGTTCAACGTAGATGTTACGCAGACGAATCGCTTCTGCTCCCCATGGGTTTTGCTCCATGAGGTGATCACTATTTTCTACCATCAGGACGGCTTTGATATCTTGCGCTAAGCGTGCACGCAACTGCTCACCCAGTGGCCACAGTGACTCATCAACCAATTTCTCGTCATAGTATTTGGCAATCGACGGGCTGGTTTTGGTGAAGACCATTTCAAGCATACCCAACCGCGTTGAAAAGAATGGCCATTCACGACACATTTCTTCTAGCTGCTTCAAGTGGCCATTATCGATGGAGTATTGGATAGCTTGACCTGCACCCAACCAGGCTGGGAGTAGTAGGCGGTTTTGGCTCCATGCGAAAATCCATGGAATCGCGCGTAAGCTTTCTACACCACCATTTGGGTTACGTTTTGCAGGACGTGAACCCAATGGCAGTTTGCCAAGCTCTAGCTCTGGTGTGGTTGAGCGGAAATAAGGAACGAAGTCTTTACTGCCACGCACAACATCGCGATAGGCTTCACAAGAAACGTCACTCAATGTTTCCATCAGGTCGCGCCATTCTTGTTTTGGCTCTGGTGGTGGCAGCAAGTTGGCTTCAAGGATGGCGCTGGCATACAGATTTAAACTGTTGGTGGCGACATCGGGCAAACCCAACTTAAATCGGATCATTTCACCTTGCTCTGTCACGCGCAGGCCGCCTTTCAGGCTGCGTGGTGGCTGAGACAATAGCGCGGCGTGTGCTGGCGCACCGCCGCGACCAATTGAACCGCCACGGCCGTGGAACAGAACAAGGTCAACGCCTGATTTTTCGCATAGCGTAACCAGCGATTCCATCGCTTTGTACTGTGCCCAGCCTGCAGCCATCACGCCGGCATCTTTGGCAGAATCGGAGTAACCGATCATTACCATCTGGAAGTTTTGAATGAACCCACGATACCAATCAATGTTCAGCAGTTGGCTGATCACCAATTCTGCATTGTTCAAATCGTCGAGGGTTTCAAACAATGGGCAAACATCCATGCGGAACGGGCAGCCTGCTTCTTTAAGAAGAAGGTGCACGGCGAGCACATCAGACGCGGTACGCGCCATAGAGATGACGTAAGCGCCTAAGGCTTCACGTGGTTGCTGAGCAACGATACGGCAGGTATCTAATACTTCTTGAACTTCTTCAGACGGCTCCCAATCACGCGGAAGGAGAGGGCGTTTTGAGCTCAATTCACGAACCAAGAACGCTTGTTTGTCTTGCTCGCTCCACTGGCTATAGTCGCCCATACCCAAGCAGCGCGTGACTTCAGATAACACGTCGGCATGGCGGGTGCTTTCTTGGCGGATGTCGAGTTTGATCAGGTTCACGCCGAAGCAGCGAATGCGACGCAAGGTATCAAGAAGCAGACCGTCGGCAATGATGCCCATGCCGCACTCGTGAAGAGATTGATAGCAGGCGTGTAACGGCGTCCAAAGCTGGTCCACATTGGTGAGAATATCTTTTTCATCAATATGCTGGCCTTTGATTTTTGCATCAAGGCAATCTAGTGTGTTGGTGAGCGTTTTTCGCAGAGATTTCAGTATCGCACGATAAGGTTCGTGCTCTTCGCCAGCCATTGCTCGAACGATGTCGTTGCAACGTGTCATCGACAATTCGCTGACCAGCTCTTGAATATCGCCCAGATACAGATCCGCTGCTTTCCAGCGTGATAGTAATAGGACTTCGTGGGTCACTTCTGCGGTAACAAAAGGGTTTCCGTCTCGGTCGCCGCCCATCCAGCTTGAGATCTGAATTGGTGCGGCGTCCACTGGCAGGCTTTTACCAAGGTGACCTTTAAGTTTCTGATCAAACTGGCGCAAGAATTCAGGGACAGCTTGCCATAGGCTGTTTTCGATAACGGCATAGCCCCACTTGGCTTCGTCGAGTGGGGTTGGGCGCTGCTGACGGATAACGTCTGAATGCCAAGCCTGTGCAATCAATTGCTCCAAGCGTAATTCGGCTTTATCACGCTCACTAGACGAAAGGTCGCTGAGTTCTAGCTTAGACAAGCATTTGTTAATCTGAACCAGCTTATGAATGGTAGTACGACGTGCAATCTCAGTTGGGTGTGCAGTCAATACCAGCTCTATCTTCAGGTCATCTACCGCTTTTTCGGCATCGCTGCTGGCGACATCGTTACCTTTTAAACGCTGAAATAAGTCATCCAGCGCATCAGGGCTACAGATAAGCTCTTCACAGTTGCGGGAGATCGAATGGTATTGTTCTGCGATATTGGTCAGGTTAAGAAATTGACTAAACGCACGTGCGACGGGGAGCAATTGATCGTTCGGAAGGCTTTGTAGTACGTCAATGAGCTTGGCGTGGTCGTCATCGCTTCCTGCTGATGCAGATTTCGAAAGCTTACGTATATCTTCTACTTTTGCCAGCAATTCATCACCGTGAGCGCCCTTGATGGTGTTACCCAGCAAATGTCCCAACATGCTAACGTTGCTTTTTAGAGCGTCATACTTGTCATTCATAAGTCATCCATTTCGTAACTTTGTTACATCCAAATTGCAATCGTAATGGCTCAATCTAGCCAATGAGAGCCCCTAAGGTCAATCTTATACGCGCTTAAAATCATACTTTTTCCTGTGCATCCCTGTTCTAACGGGGCGCGCAGCGAGATGTAACAAAATTACACTGAAGTTGAGCGCAATATGTTATCTGTGAGCGTGAGAGAAACTTGGTGTTTTTATTTTATGTATACTGTTGACATCAGTCACTTATCACGCTAAAAAGCACATATAAATTCATTTTAAATGAATAAACAATTATAAAGCTCATTGGATGCAGCGAAAGGTACGATACGAAATGGATAAGTTCTCAACCCCCCTTCTATTGCGACGATGCCGACGTTAATCATAACGTTGGGTGCGTATGCCCCTCCCGCAGCTGAGTGAGCTGAATGTTTCATCTAGTCATAACCAGACAGCAAAATGGATTTATATGTTAAAGACAGTGATCGTCGGTGCCAGCGGTTATACCGGTGCCGAGTTGACCAGAATGGTTCATCTTCATCCCCAACTTGAATTAACCGGCCTTTATGTGTCTGAAAACAGTGCAGATGCAGGGAAGCCGATCAGTGCTCTTCATGGCACATTGAAAGGTTTGATTGATTTGCCTTTGTTGCCGCTAAACAGCGTTGAAAGTGTCGCGAAGAGCGCAGACGTTGTGTTGCTGGCGACGGCCCATGAAGTGAGCCATGACATCGCACCAACCTTTTTGGCGCAAGGCTGCAAGGTGTTTGATTTGTCGGGTGCGTTTCGCGTTCAGTCAGATAGCTTCTACACCACCTACTACGGTTTCGAACACCAGCATTCTGAGTGGCTAGATAACGCGGTATACGGCCTAGCGGAATGGAACCATGAAGCGATTGCAAAAGCGGATTTAATTGCGGTGCCGGGTTGTTATCCAACAGCCTCACAACTTGCGCTTAAGCCACTGATTGATAATGGACTATTGGATCTCAATCAATGGCCTGTGATCAATGCAGTGAGTGGCGTTTCTGGTGCTGGGCGTAAAGCATCCATGACGAGCAGCTATTGCGAAGTTAGCCTTCATGCGTATGGCATATTCAGCCATCGTCATCAGCCTGAGATTGCAACACACCTCGGCTGTGATGTGATATTTACGCCTCATCTTGGTAATTTCAAACGCGGTATTCTCGCAACCATTACAGCAAAGTTGGCTGATGATGTGACAGAATCCGCAGTGTCTGAAGCACTTGAAAGCGCGTATCAAGATATGCCATTAGTGCGTCCTCTGGGTGCGGGGCAAAGTGCGAGATTGCAATCGGTTCAACATACAGGATTTTGCGATATCGGCTGGTCAGTGAAAGGGCAGCATGTGATTTTGACTTCTGCTATCGATAATTTGCTAAAAGGCGCGGCGAGCCAAGCCATGCAGTGCATAAACATTCGTTTTGGGTTTGCGCCATTAACGGCGATTGTGTAGGAGAGTCATGATGAGTTTACGACCATTGGTAGTGAAACTGGGTGGTGCAGCGCTTTCTTGCACTGAAACCTTGGAAAAGCTGTTCAATGCCATTGCTGCATACAAGGCCTCTGCTCATCGTGAGATTGTGATAGTTCACGGTGGTGGCTATTTGGTGGATGACCTGATGAAGGCATTGAACCTCAAGGTCGAGAAAAAGCAGGGTTTACGCGTCACACCAAAAGATCAGATTAACGTGGTTGCGGGTGCGCTGGCAGGTACCGCCAATAAATTGCTGCAAGGGCAAGCGGTAAGAAGCGGTATTGATTCGGTTGGCCTCAGCTTGGCGGATGGCGGATTGTGCCAAATCACGCAACTGGATCCTGAATTGGGTCATGTTGGTAAAGCGACACCGGGTAGCTCTGCGTTGTTGCAAGCGATTTTGGCCACTGGCTGCGTGCCAATCATCAGCTCGATTGGGCTTGATGCGAATGGTGAACTGATGAACGTGAATGCGGATCAGGCGGCGGTTGCGGTTGCAGCGACACTGGACGCTGAGTTGGTGTTGCTCTCTGACGTGAGTGGCGTACTGAACGGTAAAGGCAAGTTGATGCCTGCACTTGATGCAAAATTGGCAGATGAATTAATTGAAAGCGGCGTGATCACCGACGGCATGATCGTCAAAGTGAAAGCGGCGTTTGAAGCGGCAAACGCGTTAGGTCGTCCGATTGAAGTGGCGAGCTGGCGTTACCCTGAGCGACTGGCTGATTTATTCAGCGGCGGCAATATCGGTACCCGTTTCACTGTTTAACTGAATTTATATCTATTTATTAATGTCGTTCGCCGCCTGTACTGACCGTCAGAGCGGTAACAAGGAGAGTTACTATGAGCACTATTAAGAAGGTTGTACTTGCGTATTCTGGCGGTCTCGACACGTCGGCGATCATTCCATGGCTAAAAGAAAACTATGACTGTGAAGTTATCGCGTTCGTGGCAGATGTGGGTCAGGGCGAAGAAGAGCTGGTCGGCATTGAAGAAAAAGCCATCGCTTCTGGTGCATCAGCGTGTTACATCGCTGATCTGAAAGAAGAAATGGTGGCGGAATACATTTACCCGAGCCTGAAAACCGGTGCCATGTACGAGGGCAAATATTTGCTAGGTACCTCCATGGCGCGTCCTATCATCGCGAAAGCGCAGGTTGAATGTGCGCTTGAAGTGGGTGCTGATGCCTTATGTCATGGCTGTACGGGTAAAGGTAACGACCAAGTGCGTTTTGAAAGCGCATTTGCTGCACTGGCACCGCATTTGAAAGTCATTGCGCCATGGCGTGAGTGGGATCTTCGTAGCCGTGAAGCCCTACTGGACTATTTGGCAGAGCGTAATATTCCGTGTACGGCAAGCCTTGAGAAAATCTACAGCCGTGATGCTAACGCTTGGCACATCTCTACTGAAGGCGGCGTTCTGGAAGATACGTGGAACCAACCTAACGAGCTTTGCTGGGTTTGGACGGTTGATCCTGAGCAAGCGCCAGATCAATCTGAAACAGTTACCTTGTTGGTAGAAAAAGGCGAAGTGGTCGCGGTTGACGGTCAGGCAATGTCCCCGTATCAAGTTCTCACAACGCTAAATGAAAAAGGTTCACGCCATGGTGTGGGTCGTATCGATATCGTTGAAAACCGTTTGGTGGGCATGAAGTCTCGTGGTTGTTATGAAACCCCAGGCGGCACCATCATGATGGAAGCGCTGCGTGGCGTTGAACAACTGGTATTGGACAAAGATTGCTTCGAGTTCCGTGAAGAATTGGGCTTGAAAGCGTCTCACCTGATTTATGATGGTCGTTGGTTCACACCACTGTGTAAGTCCATTTTAGCGGCTGCCGATGAGTTGGCAGAAGCGGTCACCGGTGAAGTGGTAGTGAAACTGTATAAAGGACAGGCTACAGTAGTGCAGAAGCGCTCGATCAACAGCCTGTATTCGGAAGAATTCGCAACCTTTGGTGAAGATGATGTTTACGATCACAGCCATGCGGGTGGCTTTATCCGTCTCTACTCGCTGTCGAGCCGCATTCGCGCGCTGAACGAAAAAAAGCAAAAATAGACAGCAAGCTTGGAAGCAATAGAGATTAAGGAGAAGTAAATATGGCGTTATGGGGCGGAAGGTTTAGTCAGGCAGCCGACACACGTTTTAAGCAGTTTAATGATTCGTTGCGTTTTGACTATCGCCTCGCGGAGCAGGACATTGTGGGGTCTATCGCTTGGTCTAAAGCGTTGCGCTCAGTGGGTGTGCTGACAGAACAGGAGCAACAACGTTTAGAGCTAGCGCTAAACGAAATCAAGTTGGCTGTGATGGAAGACCCTGAGCAGATCCTGCGCTCCGATGCCGAAGACATTCATAGCTGGGTTGAGCAGCAGCTGATTGCCAAAGTCGGTGACTTGGGTAAAAAGTTGCACACGGGTCGTTCGCGTAACGATCAGGTGGCGACAGATCTTAAGCTTTGGTGTCGTCAGCAGGGCCAGCAACTCCTTCTTGCATTGGACAAGCTGCAAAATCAGATGGTTCAGGTTGCGGCAGTTAATCAAACCACCGTATTGCCTGGCTATACCCATTTGCAGCGTGCGCAACCTGTAACGTTTGCTCATTGGTGTCTCGCGTATGTCGAAATGTTTGAGCGTGACTACTCGCGCTTAAACGATGCGCTGACTCGCCTAGATACCTGCCCATTGGGTTCTGGAGCATTGGCAGGGACTGCGTATCCTATCGACCGTGAAGCCTTGGCGCATAGTCTTGGTTTTCGTCGTGCAACCCGTAATAGCTTAGATTCTGTGTCTGACCGTGACCATGTGATGGAGCTGATGTCTGTCGCTTCTGTCTCTATGCTTCATCTCTCGCGTATGGCAGAAGATCTGATCTTCTATAACTCGGGCGAGTCGAACTTTGTTGAGTTGGCAGATACGGTGACATCGGGCTCATCCTTGATGCCACAGAAGAAAAACCCAGATGCCCTTGAGTTGATTCGTGGTAAGACAGGCCGCGTGTTTGGTGCCATGTCCGCCATGATGATGACAGTGAAGGCACTGCCGTTGGCTTACAACAAAGACATGCAGGAAGACAAAGAAGGCCTGTTTGACGCGTTAGATACGTGGTTTGACTGTATCGAAATGGCAGCGCTTTGCTTTGATGGCATCAAAATCAACAAAGAACGTACCTTGGAAGCGGCCATGCAAGGCTACTCTAACGCCACAGAGCTAGCTGACTACTTGGTTGCTAAAGGCATTCCCTTCCGCGAAGCGCACCATATTGTGGGTGTTGCTGTTGTTGCCGCCATCGAAAAAGGTTGTGCACTGGAAGAGCTGTCGCTGGATGAGATGAAACAGTTCTCGAGCGTGATTGATGAAGATGTCTATCCGATCCTAACTATTGAATCCTGCCTTGAAAAACGCAGTGCATTGGGCGGCGTAGCGCCAACTCAAGTGGAATATGCCATCAGTCAGGCCGAGAAGCGCCTTGATAAGCGTTACTCTCCGCGTGTGAAAGTACGTGGTGCGAGATTGACTGACCTTGATGCGATCGAAGGCATGGTGGTTTACTGGGCAGGACTGGGTGAAAACTTGCCACGTGAACGTAATGAGTTAGTGCGCGATATTGGCTCGTTTGCGGTTGCTGAACACCAAGGTGAAGTGACGGGTTGTGCGTCTTTGTATGTGTACGACTCAGGTCTTGCAGAAGTGCGTTCATTGGGCGTAGAGGCAGGCTGGCAGAACCAAGGCCAAGGTAGCGCTATCGTTCAGCATCTTTTGAAGAAAGCCAAAAACATGGCCATCAAGAAAGTGTTTGTGCTGACGCGTGTTCCTGAGTTCTTCATGGGACAGGGCTTTATTCCAACCTCGAAATCTTTGTTGCCAGAGAAAGTGATGAAAGATTGTGAGCTTTGCCCGCGCTTGCATGCGTGTGATGAAGTTGCTCTTGAGTTTACTTTTGACCAAGACAGACTGATTGCGAAAGCAAACGTCGCGTAAATGGTGAGAATAACAAACATGAAAAAACCGGCTTCGGCCGGTTTTTTGTTTTCAGCTTAGTGACTTCAGCGCTTTGATGGTGTCGGAGTTCACTTTTTTGTTGCTGGCTCGCCCCGACGAAACGGCATCAAGATCAAATGAAGTATGAGCAAGATTGCGCTCGCGCCGCCTGCAAATAATAACGTAATCGATTCGATGGACTTGGGCGTGTCGCTAAACCACACCAACCAAATTGGCCAAAGCACTAGGTTCATGATAGCAAGCTGGATCATGCAGCGCTTACAGCGACCGAGTTTGGCGCGAATGGAAAGGGATGCATCTTGGCAAAATCGGCAGCTCATTTATGTGTAGCCCTAAAACTATCAACTGCTTGCAGCCTACAAATAAAAAAGCCCTCCGTAAAGGAGGGCAAAGTGCAAGTTTACAAATAAACGAATACGTGTGTATTCCAATAAGGGGAAATTAACAACCCGGACCACAGTCCAGACAATGTTTAATCATTTCAGGACCTAGGTGTAGCTTTGCATTCAGGTCACGAAGGGCGGTGCGCACGCCTTCTTCAATCACAGGGTGGTAGAAAGGCATATCTAGCATCTGTGAAATGGTCATTTGGTTTTGGTGTGCCCAAGCAAGTAAGTGAGCCAAATGTTCGGCGTTCGGGCCCATCATTTCTGCGCCCAAGAAACGGCCTGTTCCTTGCTCGCCATATACATTTAGCATGCCTTTGTTACGCAGCATCACTCGCGAGCGGCCTTGGCCTTCAAATGACACAGTACCGATTTCAAAGCATCCACATGTGCCAAGACGGGTCGTGATTTCTTTGTAGGTTTCACCCACCATCGCGATTTGTGGATCAGAGAATACGGCTGAGATTTTACTCCTACGCAGACCCGCACGGATATCCGGGAAACGCCCTGCGTTGTCACCCGCAATTCGGCCCTGGTCAGCGGCTTCATGCAGCAGAGGAAGTTGGTTGCTCGCATCACCGGCAATGAAGATAGAGTCAACACTGGTTTGCATGGTATAGAAGTCTGCGGTTGGAACGCCGCGGGCATCCAGTTCCATGCGGGTGTTTTCGATATCTAGCTTGTCGACGTTCGGGCGACGACCCGTTGCGGCTAGCACGTAATCAACGACCATGTGTTGCTGCTCGCCTTGCTTGTCGAGGTAACGAATATGAACTTTGTCGCCTTCACGAACCATCTCTTCAACCTTGGCATCGGCATCAAGGTAAAACTCTTCATTGAAGGCTTTGTCGGCATATGCCATCACGGTTGGGTCAGTAAGAGGGCCAACTTGACCGCCAACACCAAATACTTTCACTTCCACGCCAAGGCGGTGGAGTGCTTGACCAAGTTCTAAGCCGATCACGCCTGGGCCAAATACAGCAACCGATTCAGGCAAATCGTCCCAATCAAAAACGTCATCGTTGATGATCAAACGATCGCCTAGGTCATTCCAAGGGGCTGGCCACGTTGGGCGAGAGCCGGTTGCAATAACCACGCGTTTGGCTTCAATACGAGTATGGCCATCAACCACCAGCGTATTGTTATCAATGAATTTCGCGTAGCCAGCAATTTTGTCTTCAGCAGGGATTTCATCAACGCCTTCCAAGACAAAACCAACGAAGCGGTCACGTTCGCGTTTTACGCGATCCATCACTTCACGACCGTTGATTTTAATTTCACCTTGAAGATGCACACCAAAGCCCGGTGCTTTCTCGATATTGTGAACCGCTTCAGCGGCGGCGATGAGCAGTTTAGAAGGCATGCAACCAACGCGAGCACACGTTGTGCCGTAAGGGCCACCTTCGATCATGACGACATTATTCGTGTGTGCTTTAGCAGCGCGGTAAGCGCCTAGTCCTGCGGTACCACCACCAATCACTGCTACATCAACATTCAAGGTTTTCATTGTTCTTCTCCAGATGAAACAAATTCCAGAAGGCGCGATAAAAAGTTACTTAACTTAAATAGTGAGGGCAGCGTGTGCTGCCCTCGAAATGGTGAATGTTGAGATTAAGCGAGGTACGCTTCTAGCTCTTCACTGCCACCAATGTGCTTACCACCGATGAAGACTTGCGGTACGGTTGCACGACCACTGATTGCACGAAGGCTCACTGTGGTTGCATCTTTGCCAAGTACAATTTCTTCGTACTGTAACTTGTTATCGATCAGAAGCTGTTTCGCTTTCGAACAGAACGGACAACCTGGTTTGCTGAATACCGTAATGGATTCTTGCAGCTTATGTTCTGGTGCAATGTATGCCAGCATAGTGTCAGCGTCAGACACTTTGAACGGGTCACCTGGCTCGTTTGGCTCGATGAACATTTTCTCTACCACGCCGTCTTTAACCAGCATGCTGTAACGCCATGAACGTTCACCAAAACCGATATCATCTTTTGCGACAGCCATGCCCATGCCGCGAGTAAATTCTGCGTTGCCGTCAGGGATGAAAGTAATGTTCTCTGCGTCTTGATCTGCTTTCCAAGCGTTCATCACGAAGGTGTCATTCACTGACACGCACAGAATGTCATCAACGCCGTGCTCTTTAAATACTGAGTGCAGTTCGTTGTAGCGTGGCAGGTGAGTCGATGAACACGTTGGTGTAAATGCACCTGGTAGGCTGAATACAACAACGGTTTTACCTGCAAACAGCTCATCAGTGGTGACATTCACCCATGCATCACCTTGACGAGTTGGGAAAGTAACGCTTGGGATTTTTTGACCTTCTTTATTAATCAGTTCCATGGTGTAGCCCCTTAAATAATAATTGTTTTTTCAGTTCTTTAATCCGGTGTTTCCGGTTGATGTGGTTATATTATGTCGATAGGGGTAGATAGATCTAATTGATTAGGTTTATCATTTTAATAAGTGAAATCTATCAATGGGGTGTGGCGTGAATATCCGTGATCTTGAATACTTGGTTGCTTTGTCTGAGCATCAGCACTTTCGCAAAGCCGCAGAGGCGTGTTTTGTTAGCCAGCCCACCTTGAGTGGACAGATACGCAAGCTCGAAGATGCGCTTGGCGTTATGCTGTTGGAGCGCACGAGTCGCAAAGTGCTGTTTACTGATGCAGGGATGCAGCTTGTTAGGCAAGCGCAAAAAATCTTAATGGAAGTAAAAGTGCTGGAAGAGATGGCAAGCCAACAAGGGGAGGAAATGTCGGGCCCCTTGCATGTAGGCTTTATTCCCACGATTGGTCCGTATCTCTTGCCCTATATTGTGTCGGCAATCAAACAGACCTTCCCTGAGCTGGAGCTTTTTTTGCATGAGGCGCAAACCCATCAACTGGTGCAACAACTTGATGAAGGCAAGATCGATTGTATTATTGTGGCCACGGTAAAAGAGACTGAGCATTTTAAAGAAATTCCGCTTTACCTGGAGCCTATGCTGTTGGCCGTGCCGGAAAGTCACCGTTGGGCAAAAGAAAAAGAAATCCCAATGCCTGAATTGCATGGCGAAAATTTATTAATGCTTGCTGATGGGCACTGCTTGCGCGATCAAGCGCTGGGCTTTTGCTTTGCGGCAGGTGCAAAAGAAGACACACGATTCCGTGCGACCAGCCTAGAAACATTGCGAAATATGGTGGCGGCTGAAACAGGTATCACCTTACTGCCTAAGTTATCCGTACCGAAAAGCATGCACCGTGATGGCGTGGTTTATATTAAGGCGGTTGACCCAGAGCCCAAACGGCTTGTCACCTTGGATTACCGTCCAGGTTCACCGTTACGAACACGCTATGAAAAACTGGCTGTTGTGATTGCGGATTCAATGAAAGAAGTTTGTGATCCAGTAACCAGCTAGACAACATGAGTGGCTAGAAACAACAAAGGCGCCATCAGCGCCTTTGTTGTTTTTGGGTGTTTATGTCGCAAGTATTCAGAAACAGATTGGCAATTAAAACAGCTCCTCGCCGCCGGATTCGTAAATATTGCCACCGTTTGATGCAGCGGCTGACACATACTCCGTCGGCTCGGTGCCTTTTTCAAAGTACTCGAACATTGAGCTAGCATCATTTTTACGGGTTAGCAGGCCAGTATCGCGGTCGATACGTACTTTAACGATATCTGATGGCACATCCTTGCGTTGTTCAGGCACATCAACCAATGCGTCGACCATAAAATCAATCCAAGCGGGTTGGGCTGTTTTTGCCCCAGCTTCTCCGCCTGACGCCTGTTCGTTGCCCAGGTTCGCATTGTGTGACGTTTTCCCGAGGTTGCGTGAGTGATCATCAAAACCTACCCATACGGTCGCAACAAGACCCGGTGCGAAGCCTGTGTACCACGCATCTTTTGAGTCGTTAGTCGTACCCGTTTTACCACCGATATCACGTCGATTCAGCGGTTTTTGTGCGCGCCAGCCCGTACCGTTCCAGCCCGTACCTTGACGCCAATCACCACCACCCCAAATGTTTGCTTCCAGCATTTCTCGTACCAAAAATGCATTCTGATCGCTGATCACTTTAGGAGCAAACTCCGGTTCGTTTTCCATGTCCGCAGTTTGATCTAGCAAGTTTTCCTCTTCCATCAAGTTTGAAGAGTCACGCTTGTTGGCAAGGCGGTCGCAGTTCTCATGACAAATGGTTTGTGGGTTGGCGTTGTATTCCAACTTACCAAATGCATCTTCGACTTTTTCGATGTAGTACGGTTTTAGGTAATACCCGCCGTTAGCAAACACACCAAAACCTTGCGCCATTTCCATCGGCGTTAAGCTACCCGCACCCAATGCGAGGGCTTCGGCACGCGGTAAATCATCACGCTTAAAGCCAAAGCGGGTCAGAAAATCGATGGTTTCATCCAGTCCAACTCGACGAAGTACACGCACCGCCATGACGTTCTTTGATTGTGCTAAGCCGATACGAGCACGGGTTGGACCATCATACGTTGGTGGAGAATTCTTCGGACGCCACGCAACGCCTTGGCTTGAATCCCAGCGGTTTATCGGGGCGTCATTGATCAGTGTCGCCAGTGTCATACCTTGATCAAGTGCTGCGGAGTAGATGAATGGTTTGATGCTGGAGCCCACCTGACGGATAGATTGGGTCGCGCGATTGAACTTGCTATGGACAAAGTTAAAACCGCCCACCAGTGCTTTAACTGCGCCATTTTCTGGCGAGATAGCCACCATGGCTGTGTTGGCGTCCGGCACTTGGCTGAGATGCCACGCATCACCCACTTGTTGTACCCAGATTTGCTCACCCGCACTCAGCACATCAGCGGCCTGTTTTGGCGCAGAGCCTTGACGCGTATCGGTGATATAACGTCGTGCCCATTTCATGCCATCCCAAGGGAGCGTAGCAATATCGCCATTTTGAAGTTCAACCTCGGCGGTTTTCTCGTCCACCTTGATAACGACAGCAGGTTTAAGTTCGCCATAGGTTGGTTGGTTGTTGAGGTGCGCTTTGATTTTTTCAGCATCCCAAGGCGTGGTTTTGTCTTTCCACAGTGTGGCAACAGCGCCGCGATAACCATGGCGTTGGTCATACGCGAGCAAGTTGCTGATAGCGGCTTTCTGTGCCGACTCTTGCAAGCGTGAATCTACCGTGGTGTAAACCTTCATGCCTGATTCGTAAACGGCTTCCCCGTATTTTTCAACGGCCCATGCACGAGCTAATTCCGCAACGTACGGAGCATTAAGCTCGATTTCAGCACCGTGGTAACGAGCAATTAACGGCTCATTTCGAGCCTGTTCGTATTCAGAGCGAGTAATGTAGCCTTCATCCAACATGCGTTTGAGCACCACGTTACGGCGATTGGTTGCACGTTCCACGGAGTAAAGAGGGTTCATGGTTGATGGCGCTTTTGGCATACCCGCTAGGGTGGCGATTTCACTTAGGGTGAGATCATCCAAATCTTTACCAAAGTAGACACGTGCTGCGGCGCCAAATCCATAGGATCGATAGCCCAAGAAAATTTTGTTGACGTAAAGCGTCATGATTTCTTGTTTTGTCAGCAATTGTTCAATGTGAATGGCGATGAAAATCTCTTTGATTTTACGCATGATCTTCTTCTCGTTGGAGAGGAAGAAATTACGTGCCAATTGCTGGGTAATTGTACTCGCACCTTGTTTAGCGGATCCGGACATTGCGACCACAACTGCTGCGCGGGTAATACCAATGGGATCAATGCCGGGATGCTCATAAAAACGACTGTCTTCCGTCGCGATAAGTGCATCCATCAAACTTTTGGGGATTTGATCGTAAGTGACTGGAATGCGGCGCTTTTCACCAAACTGAGATATTAATTTGCCATCTGAGCTAAATACCTGCATAGGTGTTTGCAGTTCGACATCTTTGAGGGTGGCTACATCTGGCAATTCAGGTTTTACATAGATATAAAACCCAAAGATTGTACCCACTCCAAATAATATGCAAATCAATGCAAGGATAAGCAGTCGCTTAATGAACTTCACTTGATATTTCCCGTCACGTTTTTTGTCGAACCATCAGATCGATTAGTGTCGCTAGTATAAAGACAACTGAACAAAAAATAACGGATCTGCAAAGAGAACTTTCAAAAAAGTTACTTGATGCTGACTTTTAAGAAGGTAGCACTGCAAATGTTTGGTGTAACAACAACAGTGGGCATTGATATTGGCACGAGTACAGTGCGCGCCGCCTTACTTCAACAAGGTAGCAAATCAGTGACGTTAAAAAAGCTTCTCATTGCGCCTTATGAGGCAGAGACATTGGAAGCTGTTTTAAAAGGATTAAAAAAGCAAATTGGCAAAGCATGTTTAATGCCTTGGCACCGACCGAAACACCAAATCATGGGGATACCGCAAAGCAGTGTTGCGGTAAAACGCTTTCCGCCGCTCTCTGATCTGCCAGATCATGAGCAATTTGTTCAAGTGGGGCTGCAGCTTTCTGAAAGTCTTGGATTGCCCCTGGATGAACTCCTCTATGACTATTACGCCCTAGAAGACAAAAGCGCGACAGAAGTTTATGCCTGCCGAAAGTCCATGCTTAATGAAACGCTCAACGGGCTCGAAAATGCGGGTTTTGAGTTATCGGTGATTGAGTTGCATACCCAAGCGCTCATGCGTTTATATCGTGTGCAATCTGGTCAGCAACTAGCGCAGGGCTTGGGTTTGCTTGTTGATGTAGGCAGAGAGCGTTTGCAAATTTGTATGGGCGATGAAAAGACAGGGCAGTTCTACCGAGAGCTGCCAACTCCGGCTTTACCCAGTCTTTCTGACGCCAAGCTGGCGCGAGAGCACTTTACTGAACAGCTTGCAGATGTCATTAAACGTCACTATCAACTTGCTGCGACTCAGCTTTCTGGCACTGAGGTTTCACATGTTTGGTTGTCGGGTGAATGCGCAAAGAATGTTGATATCTTTTTGCTGGAGACATATTTGTCTTGGCCGACTCAAGCGCTTAATCCGCTTCAAGGATTGTCCTACTCACCGCATTTCATCGAGCAACTCAATGAGCCTGTCAGTGCTTGGTCTACCGCGATTGGTCTAGCACTTAGAGGGGTCTCCCATGATCGTCAGTATTAATCTACTGCCATGGCGGGAGATTGAACGCCGAGCTACTCGTCGCCGCTTTTTCCACAAAATGGCGATAGCGGTTGTCGTCGTGATTGCCTGTGTAGGCATGTCTCGTTGGGTGATTGCCCAGCAATTGAATATCCAAGAAACGCGTAACGCGCGGCTGCAAACTGAAATTAACAGTTTAAACAGTACCTTGCGTGCTTTTGCGAAACGTGAGATCGAGCGCGATACCTTGCAACGTCGTTTAACCTTGGTTAATTCGTTGCAAAAGCAGCGCAACAATACGACTAAGCTTTTCAATCTATTGCCTCAGATAACCCCTGATGGGGTTGTGCTCGATAAAGTGTCTATGACTTCCGGCAAAGTGAGTATTCAAGGACGAAGTCGCTCAAACGCGCAGTTGGCTAGTTTTTTAGCATTGCTTGAAAACGATATGGGCGCTGATAACGTGCAGATCCATTCCATCATTAGCGATTCATCGAGCCCTACTTTGGTAGAGAAGCGATTTAACGCAACGTTTGAACTGGTGGGGTATGTTGTCCCCAACTTGCCGCAGGAGAACAAGGATGGCCGCTGATTGGCGTGATTGGGAAATTGATGAAATCCCCGAATGGCAAACGGTGGCACAAAATGTGTTGCTTGGCGTTTTAGCGGTAGCTTTGTTCGCTGCCAGCCTGTTCTTTATCTTGCTGCCTGCGCATGAAGACGTTGAGCTTGCGAAGCAAGAGGAAGTTCTGCTTCGTACACAGTTTCGCATTAAAGCAGAGCAAGTCGCCGCCTTGCCGGATGTGGAAGAGCAAGTTCAGGAGCTTCAACGCTACTATGCGCGTTTGACGCAGCAACTCCCTGCGGAAGATGAACTAGCGCTGTTACTCGCGGGGATTAATGATACCGGGCTTCAATATAATTTGAATTTTGAGCGCCTCAATTGGCGCGACAGTAAGCGTGTCGGTTGGCTACATCAAGTACCGCTTGAGATTGAACTCAATGGTAACTATCGCGACATAGGGCAATTTTCTGCTGCACTTGCTCGTTTGCCGCGCATTGTCGCGTTACAAGACTTCACCGTATCACGCGTTGAAAAGCGAAACGACCTGCGTTTTGTCGTCACTGCACATACTTATCGATATGAAAACGAGAATGTTGAGGGGGCTGAATGAGATACCTCGTTGCGCTAATGTCGATGCTGGCACTCTCAGGCTGTATGCAAAACGAAACATCGCAAGATTTGGATCGTTTCATTGTGCAGACTTATGCCTCTGCGGAAGTCACGGCGACCCCATTGCCGCCAGAGCCAACCTATCAAGCTTTGTCGTTTGAGCCTTTGGTCGATTCCGACCCCTTTGTGTTACCCATCGCAGAGCAAGAAGACAGATTGGCAAAAGGCGATTGCTGGCAGCCTAATGACTTACCAAGTAGAGATACCTTAGAAGGGTATGAGCTAACTTCGTTGGGCTTTAAAGGCGTGATTGGCTTGCCGGGCAGTTATTGGGCTCTGGTCGAAGCACCGGATAATACACTGCACCGTGTGGGGCTGGGACGTGTGATTGGCAACAATCGTGGTCGTGTCGACAGTATCAGTCCGAACACACTATCCATTACAGAGCATTTGCCGGACGGCCTCGGCTGCTGGCAAGTACGTAACGTCAGATTGGCACTAAATAACAATAAATAAGGGTAAACAATGAAAAGCCTGAGGAAAGGACGCCAAGGCATGGTTAGCGGGATGATGCATTGGCTCGTCGTATTCGCATGTTTGCTGATGACACCAATGGTGTCAGCGGCCAACCAGTTACAAAATCTAGAATTTGTAAAAGGGGAGAATGGCCAAACACTGTTGACCCTGACATTTGCTGATAAATCTGTCGTCACAAATTTTGATAAGAAAGACAAAACGTTAACGATAAGTGCCAAAGCAACGCAAGTTGAAGATAACCTGATAGGCGTAAGAAGTCTTGAATCGATTGGTACCACAGCAACGTCGCTGGACGTGCAAACGGTCGATGATGATACGCAGTTAACACTCAATACAAAGGGCTATTTTGGTTATGACTATTATCAAACCAATAACGTACTGACGGTTGAGATTTTTCCGTTTTCATCCTTACCTAAAAGTCAGTCTAACAAAGACAAAGCTGGAAAGAAGAACGCAAATATTTCAATCAACTTCCAGGACATTTCCGTACGCTCTGTGTTGCAAATGGTTGCGGAGCACAACGGATTTAACTTGGTCGTGTCTGATACAGTTAACGGCAAGCTAACACTTCGACTTGATGATGTTCCGTGGCAAAAAGCACTCGATACGATTCTGAACGTCAAAGGCTTAGACAAGCGTCAGATGGGTAACATACTGCTGGTAGCCCCAAAGGCAGAACTTGATGAGCAGGAGCGTTTAGTGCTAGAGAAGCGACGCAACGAGAGAGAGTTGGCATCGCTGCGTTCGGAAGTCCTGAAAATCAAGTATGCCAATGCGGTTGATCTAAAGAATATGCTCGATGGCGACGAAGATGAAGGTATAAGTCTGTTGACTGAACGTGGCAGCATTGCTGTGGATTCGCGCACTAATGCGCTAATTATTAGAGACTTGGCTGACAATATCGATGTGGTGAAGTCACTCATCGCGTCATTAGATATTCCTGTCCAGCAGGTCGAAATCGAAGCGCGTATTGTCACTGTTGACGAAGGTACTCTCGAAGAAATTGGTGTGCGCTGGGGAGTGTCGAATAGTAACGGCAGCTTTTCAACTGGGGGGTCGATTGAAAGTAATTTAGGATGGAACAAAGACATTGGTTTTGACTCAGACAGTGGAGATTTTCTGAATATCAGTAATGTTGGAGGGCTTGAGTCTGGCTCTGGAAATGTCGATGACTTCCTTAATGTAAATCTCGGTGCTGTTAGCCCAAACGCAGCAAGCATTGCGTTTCAAGTTGCCAAGCTGGGTAAAGATTTACTGTTAGATCTTGAGTTGTCCGCCCTTCAAGCCGAGTCCCGTGCCGAGATCATTTCGTCTCCTCGTCTTCTTACGACCAACAAGCGAGCGGCCTACATCGAGCAAGGGACGGAATTACCGTACTTGGAAGCGTCTTCTAGTGGTGCTGCTGCTGTGTCATTTAAAAAAGCAGTGTTGAGTCTGTCAGTAACGCCTCAAATCACGCCAGACAACAAATTGGTGTTGGATTTAGAGGTCACTCAAGATAAACCTGCGGGCTCAGTGAAGGCAGGAACGGGTGAGGCTATGGCTATCAATACGCAGCGTATTGGCACTCAAGTTCTGGTGAATGACGGTGAAACTGTCGTGTTAGGCGGTATTTATCAACACGAAATGACGGTGGGCGTCGATAAAGTTCCCTTACTTGGTGATATTCCCGGGATAGGCCAACTGTTCCGTCGAGATTACGAAACTATGGGTAAACGAGAGCTTCTTATCTTTGTTACACCAAGGATCATGACACAATAAAGTGATTGAACTCATTGCGTTATAAATACTTACAGTAACAAATGTCATGAATAGGCTGAAGTGAGCACCAAGTGCGCATTTCAGCCTGTTTCCTTCTTAATTACGCCGTGTCCGCAAATTTAAACCGTCTTAAAGGCGTATTTTAAGTTGCCAAAGGGCTAGTTGACCTGAGATAATTTTTGGTCTGATCACGAATTATCTGTGAGGAAATTGGCGCCTCGGGCTTTCAAGTAGCGAGCCTGCGGGCGGTGTTGTTTTCATTAACCGCGCGTATATTGCTTAACATGGCTGAAAAACGAAATATCTTTCTTGTAGGTCCAATGGGGGCTGGCAAAAGCACAATTGGTCGACATCTAGCACAACAACTACACATGGAATTTTTTGACTCGGACACCGTGATTGAAGAGCGCACTGGTGCTGATATCGCATGGGTGTTTGATGTTGAAGGTGAAGAGGGATTCCGTGTTCGCGAAGAGAACGTCATCAACGACCTGACTGAAAAGCAAGGTATCGTGTTGGCGACTGGCGGTGGTTCTATCCTTAGTAAGGAGAGCCGTAATCGTCTGTCTGCTCGTGGCATCGTTGTGTATCTAGAGACCACTATCGAAAAGCAATTGGCACGAACTCAACGTGACAAGAAGCGTCCATTACTGCAAACCGATCAGCCTCGCGAAGTGCTGGAAGCGTTGGCAGAAGAGCGCAACCCTCTCTATGAAGAGATCGCTGACTATGTAGTTCGTACTGATGATCAAAGCGCCAAGGTCGTGGCAAACCAAATCATCGAACTGCTGGAAAATCACTAAGCACGAAAAGGCATTCCATGGAAAGGATCGACGTAAACCTAGGCGACAGAAGCTACCCCATATCTATTGGTGAAGGATTGCTCTCCGATCCCACCTTCTTTTCTGATGCTAAAGGTCGTCAAGTTGTGGTTGTCACCAACGACACCATAGCTCCGCTGTATGCGGATCGTCTCCTGGATACCTTGAAAAAAGCTGGTGGCTCGCCAGCTTTGCTTACCCTTCCCGATGGCGAGCAGTACAAAACGCTCGACACGTTTAACACCATCAATACCTTTTTGTTAGAAGGTAATTATGCCCGTGATGTTTTGATTGTGGCGTTAGGTGGTGGTGTTATTGGGGATTTGGTGGGCTTTGCTGCAGCTTGTTATCAGCGTGGTGTGGACTTTATTCAAGTACCTACAACGTTGTTATCGCAGGTGGACTCCTCTGTGGGGGGGAAAACGGCGGTCAACCACCCTCTGGGTAAAAACATGATCGGCGCGTTTTACCAACCTAAAGCGGTCGTGATTGATATTGAGGTGATGAAAACCTT
This sequence comes from Enterovibrio litoreus, assembly GCF_045679545.1. Classification (NCBI taxonomy): domain Bacteria; kingdom Pseudomonadati; phylum Pseudomonadota; class Gammaproteobacteria; order Vibrionales; family Vibrionaceae; genus Enterovibrio; species Enterovibrio litoreus. The sequence goes on along the minus strand of NZ_CP166194.1, from coordinate 3,265,552 downwards.
GCCTGAGCGTGAGTTTGCTGCAGGTATGGCAGAAGTCATTAAATACGGCATCATTGTAGACAGAGCATTTTTTGCTTGGTTAGACGATAACCTAGAAGCGTTAAATCAGCTTGATTCAGCGGCCTTAGTGTATGCCATCAAGCGCTGCTGCCAAATCAAAGCGGACGTTGTAGCTGAAGATGAGAAAGAGTCAGGCGTTCGCGCGCTACTCAACCTTGGTCATACCTTCGGTCACGCGATAGAGGCAGAAATGGGTTATGGTAATTGGTTGCATGGCGAAGCCGTTGCTGCTGGTACTGTGATGGCGGCTAAAACAGCGCAAATTCAACAACTGCTTTCGCAAGAAGATGTTAGCCGTATCACTTCCTTGCTTAAAAAAGCGAATCTCCCCGTGAAAGCACCCACAAGCATGGACTATGATGCCTTTATTAAGCATATGAAACGCGATAAAAAAGTGCTTTCAGGGCAACTGCGATTTGTGCTGCCAACATCGATTGGTACGTCCGAAGTAGTTGCAAACGTGACTCCCGAGACGCTTGCTGAGGTCATTAAGACACACTAAGCGGGTTTGTATATGACAGGCTCCCATGACATGATCGCACTGGATTTGGACAGTCAAATCCAGCTTTTGTCGAGAATACAGTTCCTTACTCGATTCAGTTCCAACCTTGTTCAAATCACAGGTGAGCCAGGTGCGGGCAAGACGTGGTTAAGCGAACGCTATCTCGAAAATTGGGCGAACGAGCCCACCCAATCCCTTCTAATCTGTAATCCTAGTCAGCAAGATGCACAGCATCGTGCCATTATCTTGCGTCAAATTGTGCGTGATGGCGTGTTCAATGAACATGATCCTATGCTGCAAAGTCTCGAATATATGTTGGAAGGCAATGGCGTTCATGCTCTCATTGTTATCGATGATGCTCAGCGTTTGAGTGCAACGATAATTGCAGAGTTATGGGCGTTAGTGACGCACGCGCAACAAAGAGATGATTGGCAAATCAATGTGTTGCTGTTTAGTTTGCGTGGTAAATTGAATAAGTGGTTGCACAAAGTTTCCTACGGTCAAGGTGTTAAGCCGTTAGAGCTAGAAATCAGCCCATTGGCTGATAATGAGCGCGAGATGTTCATCGAAGTCATGATGGTCAGTCGCCAATTGGATGCAGCGCAGCGCAGAGCGCTAAAGCAAAAAGCTGCCTCTTTGCCTTCGTTACCCGGCGCTTTGAGAGGGCTGGAACAGCAGGAGACCTCCCTGATGGAAGAGAAAAAACGTCGCTCCCCCTTGCCGTTGATTATTTTAGTGCTGCTTCTTCTCGCCTTAGGTGGTGGTTTGGTTTGGTGGTCAATGTCGCCTCAAACGGCACAAGAAGAGGTTACCGTTGAAACGCCGGATGGTGTGAAAGAGTTGGCTGCAATTCTGGAAGAAAAGGAAAAAGAGCTCGCACAACAAGCCGCAGCGCAGCAGGGTGACCAGTCCCTTTCGGATACCTCGGAGGTCACGGATGACATGATTGCACTGCCTGTCGCGCCTGTAGTGGAAGGCATGACAGTGGGGCGTCGCGATCAAGATCGTCGTATCGTTGTTCCTGATAGGGTGGTTGATGCCATCATGGACGATCAAGAAACGGGTGGAGACGGCACCAATGCGGTGACTGAACCATTGATCCCTGAATTGGCGATACCGCAGAAGCCAAGCGCTGTACCTGCTGATAATGCACAAGTTCCTGAAGAAACGGTTGTTGAGCAAGTTGTGGTGGCTGATACCGCACCTTTAGCGAATGATTCAGTTAACGAAAGCGTTGACGTACCGATGGCCAATAACCTGCTGCTGACGGTACCTGCATCGCGCTATGCCTTGCAGCTTGCCGCCTTACAATCGAAACAAGCGGTTGATGAGTTCTTGCAGCAATACGCATTGTTGGGTCGCGCTTTGGTATACGAAACGCGACGAAATGGTGAGCCTTGGTACATGGTTTTGTTGGGGGATTACCCGAGTGTGGCGGATGCTAGACGCGCAGAACTGGCATTGCCTGCTAATATTCGAAACCTGAATCCATGGGCGAAATCCTTCACCCAGATTCACAAAGAGATTGGACTGGTTAACTAACCGCGTCTTAGCATCACGCTAGGCGCGAATTTACGCTGATTGATGGTTAAAAATGAGATACAATCCGCCACCTTTCAAACAGCTGCGGTAGTGGATACACATTAATGAAAAAGCATCGTGCCTTTCTTAAGTGGGCCGGGGGTAAATACTCTCTGGTTGAGGATATCCGCAAGCATCTGCCTGAAGGTAAAAAGCTGATTGAGCCTTTTATTGGTGCAGGTTCTGTGTTTCTAAATACAGACTTTGAACAGTATCGTTTGGCTGACATCAATCCGGATCTGATTAACCTCTATAATCTGCTTAAGCAAGAGCCTCAGCGTTATATCGATGACGTACGTACCTTGTTTACCCAAGAGTACAATCAAAAAGAAGCGTATTTGTCGATCCGCGAAGAATTCAACGCCACCACAGACCCGTATCTGCGTTCATTGTATTTTTTGTACATGAACCGACATGGGTTTAATGGCCTTTGCCGTTACAATAAAAAGGGCGGTTTTAATGTCCCTTTCGGCTCGTATAAGAAACCGTATTTCCCACAAGCAGAGCTTGAATTCTTTTCTGAAAAATCGAAAAAAGCGACATTTGTTTGTGAAGGCTATGAACAGAGCTTTAAGAGTGCGCGCCGCGGCAGCGTGATTTACTGCGATCCGCCTTATGCACCGCTTTCTTCCACGTCCAACTTCACCACCTATTCCAGTGGCGGTTTTAGTCTTGATGATCAAGCCTTGCTGGGAGAGTATGCGCGTAAAGCGTCGATTGATAAAAGTGTGCCAGTGCTGGTTTCAAACCATGATACGCCTCTGACGCGAAGCCTATATCATGGCGCGCATCTCAATGTGGTTCGTGTGAAGCGTACGATTAGCCGAAATGGGAGTGGCAGAAACAAAGTTGATGAGCTGCTCGCTTTGTTTGCCAGTGAAAGTCCCGAATCACCTTAGTTTTGAGTCGCCCCATCAGTAGGGCTAATTGGGGGCGATCAGTGAAACCAAGCCAATTAATCCGATGACAAACAACACCACAAAAATAATCCCGACAAGAATATAGGGCAGCATGCTCGATTGCTTAAAATCCCGCTGCCTATTTTTGTCGGACTGCACGCCAAGCATGGCGGCAAACACACTCTTGACGACCTCCCAAATACTGACTTTCTCTTCCTTTTTATCGGTGTCGTGCATCGCGATTCTCTTCTGGTATTTGTTCGTTCTGACACCAGCTTAGCGCATATGTATCCACATCACTTGCACCATCTATAAAACTACCGCGTTATGGTATCAATCAGTGGATCTGATAAGACAGACGGTCTTTGATGGGGTAGAATTGCGCCGACTTTTGGGCAAGTGAGGCTATAAGATGAAGGATTTTCTGATTGCGCCGTCGATACTCTCGGCGGACTTCGCACGTTTAGGTGAAGACGTTGCAAATGTACTCGCAGCAGGCGCTGACGTGGTGCACTTCGATGTGATGGACAACCACTATGTACCGAACCTGACGTTTGGTGCGCCTATCTGTAAAGCACTTCGTGACTATGGCATCACTGCGCCGATCGATGTTCACCTGATGGTGAAACCTGTTGATCGCATCATCCCTGATTTTGCTAAAGCAGGGGCAAGCATGATTACCTTCCATGTGGAAGCGAGTGACCATGTTGACCGCACCTTGCAACTGATTAAAGAACATGGCTGTCAAGCTGGGGTTGTGTTTAACCCTGCGACGCCACTGCATCACCTTGACCACATCATGGACAAACTCGATTTGATCCTACTGATGTCGGTGAACCCTGGATTTGGTGGTCAGTCATTCATTCCTGAAACGCTGAATAAACTGCGTGAAGTGCGTCGTCGTATCGATGAAAGTGGTCGTGATATTCGCCTCGAAATTGATGGCGGCGTAAAAGTTGATAACATCCGTGAAATTGCTGAAGCAGGCGCTGACATGTTTGTCGCAGGCTCTGCTATTTTCAGCCAGCCTGATTACAAAGCAGTGGTTGATGAAATGCGCGCGGAACTGAGTAAAGTAGGAAAATAATTCGTGACGGCAACCTTTGAAACCATCAAATACATCGCTTTTGATTTAGACGGTACGCTCGTTGATAGTGCGCCGGACCTGGCCGAAGGCATTCGCATGGCGCTAGCTGACCTAGATTTGCACACGGTGACAGATAACGACGTGCGTGGTTGGATTGGCAACGGTGCGGAAATCATGCTTAAGCGTGCGCTGAGTCAGAGTGTGATTATCAACCCCGATTTGGATGAAGCGTTGTACGTTGAGCTGCGCGCGCGATTTGATTTCCATTACGCCAACAACGGCCATGACAAAACCATCGTATATCCGGGCGTGAAAGACACGCTTTCAGCCTTAAAAGAGGCGGGTTACACAATGGGTATCGTTACTAACAAGCCATATCAGTTTGTTCCAGAGATTCTGGAAGATCTGGGATTGGCGCCGTTCTTTAGCGATGTGATTGGCGGCGATTCATTGCCGACCAATAAGCCGGATCCAGAAGGGCTGTTTAGCCTGCGTGATAAGCATGGTTTGAGTGATGCGCAAATGATGATGGTGGGAGACTCGAAAAACGATATCCTCGCCGCGAAAAATGCGGGCATTATCTCGGTTGGCTTAACATACGGGTATAACTATGGTGAGCCAATCAGCGACAGCGCACCGGAATTTGTCGCAGACCACTTTAACCAGCTTTTAACGGTTCTCAGCACCGAAAAAACAGCGTAAATTAAAGCATCGAATTTTCTCGAACAGACAGCCAGCGTTTAGTCACGCTGGCTGAATTGACTGACAGGAACAGAAAGAACATGAGTAATCCTACGACCAAACCCATTGTACTTAGCGGTGTTCAACCTTCAGGTGAACTCAGTATCGGCAACTACATTGGAGCTTTGCGTCAGTGGGAACAGATGCAAGATGACTACGACTGCCAGTACTGCATCGTTGACTTGCATGCTATTACCGTTCGTCAAGAAGCTGAAAAGCTTCGTGAAGCCACCTTGGACTCATTGGCACTGTGTTTGGCGGTTGGTGTAAGCCCAGAAAAGAGCAATTTGTTTATTCAATCTCATGTACCTGAGCATGCGCAATTAGGCTGGGTGCTGAATTGCTACACCCAAATGGGTGAGTTAAACCGCATGACCCAGTTCAAAGATAAATCAGCTCGCCATGCGGAGAACATTAACGCTGGCTTGTTCGGTTACCCAGTTTTGATGGCTGCGGATATTCTGTTGTATCAAGCAAACCAAGTGCCTGTTGGTAATGATCAGAAGCAGCATCTCGAGTTAGCACGTGATGTCGCGACCCGCTTTAATAATGTATATGGCGACGTATTCACCGTACCAGAGCCTTACATCCCGCAGGTGGGTGCGCGCGTGATGAGCTTGCAAGACCCGACCAAGAAAATGTCAAAATCTGATGATAATCGCAACAACGTGATTGGTTTGCTGGAAGACCCGAAAGCCATTGCCAAGAAAATCAAACGTGCGATGACGGATTCCGAAGAGCCACCTCGTGTGTTGTTCGACGTGCAAAACAAGCCGGGAGTGGCCAATTTGATGGGCTTACTGTCTGTAGCCACAGGTAAGACATTTGCCGAGATAGAAGCAGATTATAGCGATAAAATGTACGGTCACTTAAAAACTGACACTGCGGATGCCGTGGTGGCCATGTTGGAACCTGTACAGGCGCGCTATAAGGAATTCCGTCAAGATCGTGCTTTCCTTGATCAAGTGATGAAGGCGGGCGCTGAAAAAGCCTCGGCACGTGCTGCCGTGACACTGAAAAAAGTGTACCAAGCCGTGGGTTTTGTTACTCGCCCATAGTCCCGCCAATATCGATAAAAAGCAGCGTAATCGCTGCTTTTTTTGTGCCTACCTATTCTCACATTCAATCCATTTGCGATGCACATAACGATTTCGCTTTGTGTTGAAGCTTGCATCAATCTCCAATTTCAAAAAGAAACGCCCCTCCTCTATTCGAGGATTTGCGGTTTTCATCACTTAAATGAAATCTCAGGCTGTTAAATCATTTGTTGTGTTTATGACTTCACACGCAAAAAAGGACAGCAAATGAAGATCTCAACCTGGAGCTCTCTGGCTCTTGCTTTAGGCGTGGCATTGCCTGCCAGCGCCGACGTACTGATCACGGAATATGTGGAAGGTTCGTCCAATAACAAGGCTATCGAAATCTCAAACCTCGGTTCCTCCAGTGTGGCACTTGATGACTGGACGCTTAAACTCGCGTTTAACAGTAACACCACGTTCTCATCGACCATTGCGCTTACAGGCTCATTGGCGGCGGGAGAAAGTCTTGTGGTGGGTAACAGCAATGCCTCTGCCGATATCACCAATGTCAGCCAAATCACCTCCGGCTCGTTAACCTTTAATGGCAATGACGTGGTGGCACTTGTCGACGATAGCGATAACGTGGTCGACAGTTTAGGTGAGCTGGCGTTGGGCTCGAATTATGCCATCAATACCACGTTGCGGCGCAAAGGTGGCAGTGTCGGTCGAACCGATGTCTCGGCATCTTTTGACCCCAGCATTGAATGGCAAACCTTGGCGCAAGATACCTTTGATGGGCTTGGTTGTAGTGGTATTGATGCTTGTGATGGTGGCGGAGGGGGAGGCAATACATTTACCTGTGCCGATGAAACACTGACACCAACCTATGCTGTGCAAGGCAGTGGCGCGCGAAGCCCATTAGTGCCTGATGGCAGCTTTGAAAGTGCTGATAACTACTTTGTATCCGGTGTGGTGACAGCTGTGACCACCAGCTTGTTCAAAGGCTTCTGGTTACAAGATGCCAACGGTGACGCTGATTCTGCGACCTCTGATGGCCTCTTTGTGTTCACAAGCCAAGCGCCAACAGGCATTGAGCCGGGTATGCAAGTGTGTGCCAGCGGTAAAGTGAAAGAGTTCTTTGGCTTCACTGAGCTCGATGCATCAGGTAACAACTGGGAAGTGATCGATACCGTCGGCGAGCTGGCTGCTACGGATTTGGTCGTTGAAGAAGGTGAGACGTTAGATAACGCTCTGGAACGCTACGAAGGCATGAAAGTGCGTCTGACACAAACCAGCGACTTGGTGGTCACACGTAACTTCGGCTTCGATTATGATGCGTTCCGGAACAACATGGTGTTGTCTCATGATGAACCACTGTTCAAGCCGACTCAGCTTCATATAGCGGGTTCTCAGGAAGCTGCAGATTTGGCGGCAGCAAATGATGCCAATCAGCTTTTCATTGAATCGGATCTGAAAGCGCCAGATGGTGTGGTGCCATATTTCCCTGATCTAGATGCCGAGCAAGGATACATCCGTATCGGTGATACCGTGACCAACCTTGAAGGTGTCATTGGTTATAGCTTTAGTGACTATCGCTTAGTCGCAACCAATGAAATCACCGCGGGTGATTTTGTGCGCGAGCAAGACCGTACTTCTGCACCACAAGCGTTTGATGACACTAACTTGAAAGTCGCCAGCTTCAATGTGCTTAACTACTTCACCAGTGCCAGTTCAATTGGCGGCGCACTCAACGTGAGTTGTAATGACCAAGCGGATGCAGATGCGTCAAACGGGTGTAACCGTGGTACCAAAGACGCCGCTGAATTTGCCCTACAACAGGCGAAAATCGTCAATGCCCTGCAAGCCATTGATGCCGATATCGTTGGCTTGATGGAAATTGAGAACAACGGCTTTGGTGACAACGGTGCATTGGCCAATTTGGTCAACGAGCTAAACAGTCGCTTTGCCGATGAAGCGGATCATTATAGCTATGTCGCACCCGCAACCAATGACCTGACCGAAGGGGCATTCCTTGGCAGCGATGCCATACAAGTGGCATTGATTTATCGTCCTGCCAAAGTCACACCGACATCGGATGCTGTTGTCGTCCGTATGCCTGAGCAGCACATCAGTGGTACTAACCCTGATGGTGAAGAGCGTCAGCTCGACAAGTTCCAACGTGATAGTTTGTTGCAAACCTTCAATGTGGTTAAAGGTCAAAACCTGTCTGTTGCCGTGAGTCACTTTAAGTCAAAAGGCTCTGGCTGTTATGAAGACTGGGTAGCGGGTGAGTTCAATGACGATCCTGCCGATCTGCAAGGGCGCTGCAACGAATTCCGCGTGTCAGCAGCGGAAACACTCGGCAAAGCGTTAAGCGACGTTCAAGGCGATGTGATTGCTCTTGGTGACTTCAATGCCTACGGACAAGAAGACCCAATGCGTGTAATGACCGACTACGATGCTGCGAATGCTTCACGCAAAATTGTCACAGCTGCGGGCACCTCAATTGCAGGAGTCACACTGGATGACGTGGCACGAGAAGTGGGTGATGGTTTCGGTTATGTCAATTTGGCGACGTATGCGTTAGGTGATGATGCTTTCTCTTATACCTTTGATGGAGAGCTTGGTAGCTTAGATCATGCCGTGGGTAATACCAGCGTGGTTGAAAAGCTGACTGGTGTGGAAGATTGGCACATCAACTCGGTCGAAAGCACCTTGTTCGAATATTCAGGCCGCTTTACCGGTGATTTGGTGAAATCGGATAACCCGTATTCATCCTCTGATCACGATCCTGTGATTGTCAGTTTGAATTACGTCGAGGATCCACAGAAATTCACGTTGAGATTCAAAAACAAAAGCTTCTTCTGGGTACAACCCACCATTAACGGTGACGTTAACCCAAATCGTCCTTGGCTGCGTTGGAAGAGCAATCGTAAGTACAATCAAAATAGCGAATTTCTTACCAATGAAGGTATTGGCTACGGAGATTCGGTGTCACTTGGTATTCGCCTTTGGGGGTTCATTGATATCCCATGCGGACAGGTGACTCTCGATGAGAAAACGACTGCCGTTTTCCGACGCTTCACCTGCAACATCAAATAACGACACCAAGAACTAGCAACAGGCTCCTTCGGGAGCCTGTTTTTTACTCATCTTTTAATGGGTTGCCAGCCAATTATTGACTACGCTTTATAAGTGTCTCACTTGAGCGATGATTCTCTCTTTTTTGAATTGCTCCTAAGGGTGTGTCTTCTAGATCTGAATCGGTAGCGTGCATGTCAATCATTGAATCACTGTCATTATTTTTCCTGCCCTCAGTCACTTATCAGCCGTTGCCCCATAGCTTTACCGGCCCTTGGGTGCTGCTGCTCGCGACATTGGCGACCTTTGTAACGGGCACATTGGCGTTCTTACATCGCCCGTTGCAGACGAAAAGTGAATCTATCATCCAATTTTCACCCATTTTGGTGAATGCATTGTCCTTGACCGTAGGCATGGCTTTATTGCCGATCGCCACCGTGTTGTCTGTGTCATCGTTTCAGACGCAAGGATTTCTGCCATCTTTGTTTATTTTACCGTTAGTCATGACGTTCTTCATGAACCTAACAGCGCTGAGAATGATTGCGTTTTCTTTCAACCCGCCACTCAAAATCTTTATCGCGGCGGGACTGATAACGTTGTCGCTGATCGTACAAAACATACTGGTTTATGCAGGTATTAATGGTGTTTCTATTGCGCACTTTGATATGGCTGTATTCACCATGGCACTAGGGGTAGGTTCACTGCTGATCACTTTTTCTCTGTGGTATCGATTTTCTAAACAAAAAAAAATGCAGTGGGAGCGGGATGTTTCCAGAGCACTGGTGAGTGGGATCAGTGTCGCGATCGCATCGCTGTTTAGTGCGATTTTATCGTGTGAAGCCATTTCATTATCCGCACAACCTACCCGTATCGACCCGCTTCCTTTTGCCGTAAGAGATGTGCTGATGATTTTGGTCTTCAGCTTCACTTTTGTTGTGATGTTCAGCCAGCTCGCCAACACCTTGTTTGCCGTTAAAGCCAAAGCTAATCGCTTAGATGACAGCCAAAAGCAACTTGATGCGATTCTTCATACCGCGACCGAAGCGATTATCTCCATTGATGGGAAGGGCATGATCACGTTTTTCAATCGGGCGGCGGAAAACGTGTTTGGTTGGTATGCCTCAGAGGCTGTGGGGAAGAATATTCGTATCTTGGTGACTGACGAGCATCAACACCGTCATGACATGTACATCCACAATTTTTTGGAGAACAGAGAATCTGGCGTGATAGGCAGCGTTCGTGAAGTGATGGCGAAGCACAAAGACGGCTCTGTGTTCCCGGTCAGGTTAGCGATTGGCTATCAGCAATCAGCGTCGGGGCATCATGAATTTGTCGGTGTACTTTCTGATATTTCCGAACAGCGCCATCTTGCTTGGGCGTTGCGAGAAAACGCAAAGCAGTATCGCTCATTGGTCGCTAATCTGCCATGCATGGCTTTTCGTGAAATGACAGGTGCTACACGCCATATGGTTTATATCAGTGATGCGGCTAAATCCATCACGGGTTACAGCGCGTCTATTTTGACAGGAGAAAACGGGGTTTCTCATTTCATCGACCGCATCCACCAAGAAGATACCGCCAATTACCGAAAAGCCCGGGAGTTAGCGTCAAGACGAAACGGAAAGTATGACTGTGAGTACCGTTTCATGAGTCGCGATGATGAAGAAAAGTGGTTTTGGGAAATTGGCCATAGCTATCGCGCGGAAGATGGCAGTACCTGGATTGATGGCGTCATTATCGATATCACCGACAAGCGCGAAGTCGAAGAAGAGTTTCAAGAGAAAATACGTATTGCAGAAAAAGCCTCACAGTCGAAGGCTTCATTCTTGGCCAACATGAGTTACGAGTTCCGGTCGCCAATGAATTCCATCTTAGGGCTGACAGAAGTCTTGATTGACGAAGAAAACAACCCCGTTCATCGTCATCATTTGGAAGTGATCAGAGAGTCTGGCAACAGTTTGTTGAAGCTCATCAATGACATTCTGGATACATCAAAACTCGAAAGCCAGTCATTGCCCCTCGATATTAGCGATTTCTCTTTGGTACAGCTTTGTCGTCAAATCGAGTTTATTGCGCGGGAAACCGTTCAGGCGCGAGATCTCCATGTCACCCTGCATTACAGCGATAGCTTGTGGGAAAACTACGTTGGCGATTCGCGTCGTATTAAGCAATTACTCCAAAATATGATGCGAAGCGCATTGACAAAAACCGACAAAGGCAGTGTGGCGCTGCATGTGCTGCCGACAACGGACATGGTTCGCTTTGCGGTAGCGAGCTATTCCTTAGAATGTGCAAATACACTCTCAAGTGACAATGAAAAGTCAGGGCAAACCTTATCCGCCACTCTTGTTACTCAGCTTATTGAACTGATGAATGGCAACCTGTGGTTTGACGGAGAGTCCATTCATGGTTCGGTTATTTATGCTGATTTGCCGATTATCCCTGCTCAAAATAGCGCAAGGATCAGCAGCGAACCTGTGCGCTATGCGCTCCCGCCGTTAGAAGTCTTGGTGATAGATGATGTGCAGCGCAATCAGCAGGAGTTGCGCGATATGCTGCTTCGTCAAGGGGTGAAAGTATTGACCTTTACCGACATTGACGCCGCAGAAGACGTGATTAAGACACAACAAGTGGATGTGGTGTTGTTTGATGCATATCTTGATGAGCAACACTATCCGACACCGAAAACATTGCGAGAGTGGTCAAAGCAAAGCCCGAGTGAGCCGTTAAACGTTATTGCGATGAAGCTTTCGGTTGATCCGACCACTGACGCCGAATGGGAGGAAAAAGGCTTTGATGCCGTGATTGAAAAGCCGTTCCTCAGTGATGCCGTATTTGATGTATTGAAGCGCTGCTGTGGTTGTGATGAAAACAACAATAACGTCGCGACATTGAATACGACAGAGCAGGAAAAAGAGAAAGACTACTTCAATGATTCATGGGCGTTTCGCCATTGGCCAACGTCGGAAATATTGTTGAGTATTGTGGGTGAATATCGCACCAACTACAGCAACCTTCCGCAGCAAATTAATCAATCTCTTCACGATCAACCTGAGGTGCTAGAACGCCTGCTCGCCGACGCAATAGACGGAGCTCACCACATCGGCTTCCAACGTATTGAGCAAGAGCTCACTCGCCTACTTGCGTACATCGAAGGCGGAGACATGGGAAAAGTAGAGTCAAAACTGGAAAGCCTAGAAGCGTGCTTTGTGGCAACGTTCGAGAGGGTCTTGGCATACCTAGGTGTTCGCGCTGACGAGTTAGATCGAGATATAGCGTTACTGAAGCTCACACCGGATGCATTCACGCGTAAAACGGAACTGTTTGTTAGCAAATTATCAGAAGGTCAGTTCGATGACGGCCTGTACAAGGAGTTGGTGCCCGCTTTGGCCAGCTTTGTTGCGCCGTCATTGCTGGCCCAGTTTGTTGAGTCGATTGAGAACTTTGAGCTTGATGAGGCATACAACTTGATTTTAACCATGATGGAGCACATGCCGACATCGCAGCACAGTGGAGTACAAAGTTATGGCGTATAAAATACTTGTCGTTGATGACGAACCTAGCAATTTGCATGTGATGCGCACCATCCTGCAAGATCAATACACCTTAATTTTCGCCAAAAGCGGAGAGCGCGCCATTGAACTGACGATGCAGCAACGACCTGACTTGATCTTGCTCGATATCATGATGCCGGGAATGAACGGCTATGAGGTTTGCCGACAGTTAAAAAATGAACGTGCTGTCAGCCATATCCCTATTGTGATTGTCTCGGCGTTAGATGAGTACCAAAGCGAAGTCGAAGGGTTAAAAAGTGGTGCGGCGGATTTTCTGATCAAGCCTGTTTCGCCTGAGTTGGTTAAGAGCCGCGTCGCCAACTTACTCGGTGAGTCACGCGCCAATACGATGCGAGAGAATTACCAGTTAGTGATGAATCAAATTGCGGCGGTCGCTGCACTTCATAACAACCATGTAGAGATCGCTGCGCCTCGTATCGCGGAGTTGAGTGAATGGTTAGCCATGCAATATGGTTTGACCAAATCGAAAGCGGAAGATATTTCTTTGGCGTATCCATTGTGCGCGATTGGTGAACTGTGGGATGACGGGGGCAACAATACCTCGGCTGAGAGTCGCAGCATGTTGCTATTGTCTGAGGCCACTAAAGGCTTTGCCTGTGTTTCTGTGACCTTGTTAACCTACAAAAACACACGGTGGGACGGGGCGGGCTTTCCTGAAATTGAGGGTGAGAAAATCCCTGAAGAATGCCGAGTGGTATGTGTGGCGGAGTTATTGGACAAAGAAGTGGAGCGACGACAGGGCAGTGTTGAAGAACGTGTTTTAGGTGCTTTAAAAGCCATAACAAAGGAAGCGGGAACCTTGATTGACCCTCGCCTTGTCAATATTTTAGATACCCATGCCAATGAAGTCGTTAGGCGCTATCAAGATTGGCTTTATTCGCCATGGCCAACGCCAATTTTGCCTATCAATGAGTTCTGATGCAGCCATCTGATGCAGCGCACAGATGGCTGTGGTAGCATTTGCGCCCAATCTCGCTGATGTGATGCGGGAAGGATTTGGCGGAATAGACTGTGCTGTTAATTATTGATAATTACGACTCTTTTACTTACAACCTGTATCAATACTTTTGTCAGTTAGGTGTGCAGGTTGAAGTGCACCGCAATGACGCCATCACCCTTGCTGATATTGACGCCATGGCACCGACTCACCTTGTGATCTCCCCCGGCCCTTGCACGCCGGACGACGCAGGTATATCTCTTGACGTCATCGAACACTTTGCCGGTAAGTTACCTATTCTAGGTGTTTGCCTTGGGCACCAAGCCATTGCTCAAGTCTTCGGTGCGAATGTCATTCGTGCTAGACAAGTTATGCATGGTAAAACCAGCCCAGTGACGCATCAGGGTTTGGGGGTATTTGAAGGGTTAAATAACCCCTTAACGGTGACGCGATATCATTCATTAGTGGTCGAAACCGCGTCTCTTCCCGATTGCTTTGAGATCACGGCATGGACTGAGCGTGACGGAGCGTTCGACGAAATCATGGGTATTCGTCATCGGACCCTTGCACTCGAAGGGGTTCAATTTCATCCAGAAAGCATTCTGACCGAACAAGGTCATCAGCTCTTGGCTAATTTTCTTTCGTCTTCTGTCACGCTTTAACAACAATCATCTCTCACTCACTCCCAGCTTGCTGATTTCTCGTCGCCCGCTATCTTGCCGATAACCTGGAGAAGGAAGCCGATCGGCATCACTAAATTTACATTTTAATCGCACTGTTTTCGCACCGTTCACAGTGAAACCTTATTCATTTTCACTACGCCTCTTTTGCTTTGTTTCCCGCTAGGAAAGACACTCTTACCTCTTGCTCTATTAATCATTTCCGTGGAATTGCGCATAACTATGGCACTGTGATGAATTTCCCCCTCTTTACAGCCTAAGGGTTTGATATTTTCTGCTATTGATGTAGTTAATGAAATGTAAATACTATGCTTAAAGCAGAATCGACAGAAGGATATGAGCGATGACAGCCGAACATAAAGTAGAACGTAAATTGTTCGATGAAGTAATGGTGCCGTGTTACGCACCGATGACAATGATTCCAGATAGAGGCCAAGGCTCGCGTATCTGGGATCAAGAAGATCGTGAATATATCGACTTTGCTGGCGGGATTGCGGTGAGCTGTCTTGGCCACTGCCACCCAGTGATGGTGAATGCGCTAAAAGAACAAGCAGACAAGCTGTGGCATCTGAGTAATGTCATGACCAATGCGCCTGCGTTGCGTCTGGCGAAAAAGCTGACGGAAGTGAGCTTTGCGGACCGTGTGTTTTTTGCAAACTCAGGGGCGGAAGCCAATGAAGCGGCGTTGAAATTAGCACGCCGTTGGGCAGTGGAAGAGCATGGCCAAGAGAAGAGTGAAATCATCGCCTTCACCCAAGGCTTCCATGGTCGTACTTTCTTTACCGTAACAGTTGGTGGCCAAGCGGCTTACTCAGACGGTTTTGGTCCAAAGCCGGGCAATGTAACGCATCTTCCGTATAACGATCTTGGTGCACTCGCTGCGGCCATGTCGGATAAAACCTGCGCCATTATGATGGAGCCTTTGCAAGGTGAGGGCGGCATCGTGTCAGCAGACGCTGACTTCTTACAAGGTGTGCGCGAACTGTGTGACAAGCACAACGCATTGCTTATTTTTGATGAAGTCCAAACCGGGAACGGTCGTACGGGGACTTTCTATGCGTACGAGCAAACGGGCGTGACACCAGACATCCTGAGCACCGCGAAATCGCTCGGCGGCGGTTTCCCTATCGGCGCCATGCTGACCACTGAAGTGCTGGCAGCACACATGAAAGTGGGTACGCACGGTTCAACCTACGGCGGTAACCCGCTGGCGTGTGCCGTGGCAGAAGCGGTCGTAAACGAAGTGAGCAAGCCAGAAGTGCTGGCGGGTGTGAAAGAACGTGAAGGTTGGTTCCGTGACGGTCTTGAAGCGTTGAATGCGAAATATGACATGTTCAGCGAGATACGCGGCAAAGGCTTGTTGATTGGCGCGGCACTCAATGAAAAATGGCAAGGTCGCGCGCGTGATGTCTTGCTGGCTGCTGGTGACGAAGGTTTGCTGCTGCTGGTGGCTGGCACCAATGTTGTGCGTATGACGCCATCGCTTGTGATTAGCAAAGAAGAAGTAGAAGAAGGTTTGGCGCGTCTGGATCGCGCTCTGGCGAAACTGGCGGCGGCTTAATTGCCGCGCCATTTTGACCACCCATTGCATCAGGAGGAAGTAAGATGCTGGTAATTCGTCCCATTAAGGAAACTGATTTTGATGCGCTAATGTTATGCGCGGAAGAATCAGGGCACGGTTTTACCTCGTTGCCTGTGGATGAAGGTCTGCTAAAAGGCCGGATTGATCATTCACTGCATAGTTTTGACCTTAACGCACAAGCGCCGGGAATCGAAGGCTACCTCATGGTGGCAGAAGATACCGAAACCGGAGAAGTCGCGGGCACGACGGGCATTGAAGCCGCCATTGGGATGGACAATCCCTTCTACAGCTACCACATCAGTAAAATCGTCCACCATTCGCGCAGACTCAATGTGCACAATGTGGTCGAGGTGCTGACCTTTGGCAATAACTACACCGGTGCGACTGAGATTTGTACCTTGTTCCTTCGTCCTGAGTATCGTGCAGGATTGAACGGCAAACTGTTGTCTAAATGTCGCTTTCTGATGTTGGCGCAGTTCCCGGAGAAATTTTCAGACGTGATCTTCGCAGAGATGCGCGGCGTGTCAGATGAAGACGGGAACTCGCCTTTCTGGGCATGGCTAAAAGAGCACTTCTTCTCGATTGATTTCACGCTGGCTGACTACCTGACAGGCACAGGTCAGAAAGGCTTTATCGCCGATTTGATGCCAAAGCTGCCGATTTACGTCAGTTTGTTGAGCCCAGAAGCACGGGCTGTGATTGGTCAAGTGCACGAAAAAACCCGCCCAGCACTGCGTTTACTTGAAAAAGAAGGGTTCACTTGCCGTGGCTACGTAGACATTTTTGATGCGGGCCCGACTGTTGAGTGTCTGCGTCAAAATATTGATTCCATTCGCCGCTCGTTCACCGCAAGAGTCAAGATTGCAGAGCACAGCAGTGCGCAGGATTACCTGATTTGTAACAGTGATTTCCAGAATTTCCGCGCCACGTCCGCCAAAATTGGCGTGGACGAAGAGCGCAATGAAGCGTTGATCAGCCAAGAAGTCGCCGATGCACTTAACGTCAAAAATGGCGATAACGTGCGACTCGTGTCTGTGTAGGAGTAGATGATGACACAATGGATTGATAACCAGCCTATCGCTGGTGATGGCGAGATGTTTGATTCACTGAACCCTTTTAACAGTGAGTCTATCTGGCAAGGAAAAGCGGCCACACCTTTGCAGGTGGAAGCCGCAGTGACTGCCGCGCGAGAAGCGTTTGTGACATGGAAGCATACCGCTTTGTCAGAGCGTCAGGCGCTGGTTGAGCGCTTTGCTCAGAAGCTAAAAGACAACAGCGAACACATGGCGCGAGTGATTGCTGAAGAAACGGGCAAGCCTTTGTGGGAAACGCGCACAGAAGCAGCGGCCATGGTGGGTAAAATTGCCATCTCACTGCGTGCTTATCAAGAGCGCACTGGTGAGCGCAGTAAAGACGTAGCAGGTACGCAAGCGGTATTACGCCATCGTCCATTGGGCGTGATGGCCGTCTTTGGTCCCTATAACTTCCCCGGTCATTTACCAAACGGTCATATTGTTCCTGCGTTGTTGGCGGGGAATACCGTGGTATTTAAACCTTCGGATCTCACACCGAAAACGGCGGAAGAAACCATTAAACTATGGATTGAAGCTGGGTTACCGAAAGGCGTGCTTAACATGGTGCAGGGCGGCCGTGAAACGGGCGAGGCGCTGGCACAATCTAAAGGCATCGATGGCCTTTTATTCACTGGTAGCGCAAACACGGGGCATATCCTTCATCGTCAATTTGCCGGAGAGCCGGGCAAAATGTTGGCGCTAGAAATGGGTGGAAACAACCCGATGGTGATTTCCGATCAATACGGCGATCTTGATGCCACGGTGTATACCATCATTCAATCCGCATTTATCAGTGCTGGGCAGCGCTGTACCTGTGCCCGTCGTCTCTATGTGCCGAAAGGCGAACGCGGCGACGCATTGCTTGCGCGTTTGGTTGAGATGACCAAAAACATCAAAGTGGGTGGCCAGTTTGATGAACCCGCCTCGTTCATGGGGTCACAAATCTCTGTTCGCGCCGCTGAAGGCATTCTTGCTGCGCAGGATAACCTTGAATCGCTGGGTGGGGAACCGCTTCTCAAAGCTCAGTTGCTGCATGATGCTGTGGTCACTCCAGGTATTATTGAAGTGAGCCAAGTCGCCCAATTACCCGATGAAGAGTACTTTGGCCCGCTATTGCAAGTTGTGCGTTATGACACGCTCGCGCAGGCCGTGACGTTTGCCAATGACACGCGCTACGGTTTGTCAGCAGGGTTAATTTCTACCGATGATGAAGAGTGGGCATATTTCCTTGACCATATTCGCGCCGGCATCGTTAACCGCAATCGCCAACTAACCGGTGCGAGTGGCGATGCGCCATTTGGTGGGCCGGGTGCGTCAGGCAATTTACGCCCAAGTGCATACTATGCCGCTGACTATTGCGCCTACCCGATGGCGTCAATGGAAGGGGAGGATGTGTCCTTACCTGATCAGCTCAGCCCTGGGCTGTCGTTGTAGCGATAAAACAGCAACAACCGATCACCAATAATAACTGCGAACACTCAATGTAGGAGGATGTGATGGAACGCGTTCAGGCTTTATTTGATGGGCTTTGGAAAGACTATATCGATAGGTTATGCCCGTCGGCGGCGAAAGTGCATGCGTTGTTGGAAGAAGGCACTCCGCTTCTTAATGACCACATTGCATTACGCACCTTCGCGCTCCCTAAAGTAGGGCTAGATCGCTTGGCTGCGCCGTTTATTGCGATTGGCTATGTCCCTATGGGGGAATACCATTTTAAAGCGAAGAAATTGTTCGCGCGCCATTATGAGCATCCTCACCCTGATGCACCTAAGGTGTTTATCAGTGAGCTTTTGGTAGGGCAGTGCTCCACAGAACTGCAACAGGCTGTTCGTGCCTTGGTTGATCAGGTAGATGACACGGCACTTAATGATCCCGCGTTCTTGTATAGTGGTCGTTTGTGGAGTATTGACACCGCAACCTATCAACAGCTCGCAGCGGAAAGTGAATATGCAGGTTGGCTGTCTGCTCATGGATTTGGCGCTAATCACTTTACGGTGAGTGTTAATCAGTTGAGTACACTTCATGAGGTGATGGAGGTGAACAAATTGCTGCGTGATTCAGGTTTTGCGATTAATGAATCTGGCGGTGAAGTGAAAGGGGATCCGCAAGTGCGTTTGGAGCAATCATCGACCATGGCCGATAAGGTGACGGTAAACTTCAGTGATGGCGATCTGAATATTCCAGGTGGTTTTTACGAGTTTGCAAAACGTTATCCGTTACCAGATGGCAGCCTGTATCAAGGTTTTGTTGAGGCTTCTGCAGATAAAATATTTGAAAGTACCGATCAGTAAGTCATCGTCCAGTGCTCAATCACTACTGCCCCTTTGAGGATTTTAGGGGAGTGCAGATTAGCTGGGTTCTGACAGTAAGCTTGAAGGCCATTCTTCGTGAGACGGCGGTACTGATTTTCGTCCGTCATCGCCGAGCATGCGTTGTAGATGATAGTGAGATACGCCAGTAAAACCCGTCAATTCGGTGCTGACTTGACCCCAAGGAACAAGAGCCGGTGTCGTGTTGGTATGACTAAACACTAGGTGTTCCATGTCCATATCGATGCTCCATCATCGCAAAAACGTTGCACGTAAATGTATACATGCTTTGCTTTGAAAGGTAGCACTGAGAAATGGGTTTTGTGGGAATTTTGGCGTGATAGTGATCAGGCTCAAACAAAAAAGCCACCGTAAACGGTGGCTTTCATTTCAAAGCAATAATGCTTAGCGAGTGCCGTAAACCACAATAGTTTTACCGTGTGCAGAAATGAGGTTCTGCTCTTCCAGCATCTTCAAAATACGACCAACGGTTTCACGTGAGCAACCCACGATTTGACCGATTTCCTGACGGGTGATCTTGATTTGCATACCGTCTGGGTGAGTCATAGCATCTGGCTGTTTCGCCAGGTTAAGCAATGTTTGCGCGATACGACCCGTCACATCTAGGAATGCTAAGTCACCTACTTTTTGGCTAGTGATTTGCAGACGACGAGCCATCTGAGAAGAAAGGCGCATCAAAATGTCCGGATTCACTTGAATCAGCTGACGGAACTTCTTGAATGAGATTTCAGCAACTTCGCATGGAGATTTAGCGCGAACCCAAGCTGTACGCTCCTGATCTTCCTCAAATAGACCAAGTTCGCCAATGAAGTCGCCCTGGTTGAGGTAAGAAAGGATCATCTCTTTGCCTTCTTCATCCTTGATAAGTACAGCCACAGAGCCTTTCACGATGTAATAAAGCGTTTCAGCTTTCTCACCAGCATGAATCAGCGTACTTTTTGATGGGTACTTATGAATGTGGCAGTGTGAAAGGAACCACTCTAGTGTTGGGTCTGTTTGAGGTTTTCCTGGAACCATATCTCTCATTTCCTCTGCAGTTGTTGCCTGATGAGTCTTCCTTAGCCCACCGTCCTGCGGCACAAGTCCGTGGGATAGCATAAAGTGTCAACCGTCAGGCTACAAGCTCTCTGTTTGAGTCATTGAGTTTATCCTTTTTCCAGCACGATTTCTTGATTTTGATATGGACTTCCCCCCCTATTAAAGGCTAAAAACGTGGACAAGATCACGACACTGAAAGTAAACAGGAGAAATAGATGCGAGCAAGCGTCAAGTGGTGCGGAAAAGAGACCTTCCTAGGACAATCGAATTCAGGCCATAGCATCGTCATGGATGGCAATGGTGGAGAAAAAGCGCCAAGTCCAATGGAAATGGTATTGATGGGAGCTGGTGGATGCAGCTCTGTCGACGTGGTTGCAGCGCTTAAAGCGGCTAATCAAGCAGTATTATATTGTGAAGCTGAACTTACTGCTGAGCGCCGGGAGCAAGCACCGCGCTTGTTCACCCATATCAATATTCACTTTGTGGTGACAGGGACTGCGTTGGATGAAGCATTGGTGGCTTCTGCGGTTAAAGACAGCCTAGAGAAATACTGCTCGGTGTGTTTGATGCTGGGTGCCGGTATTGAAATGACCCACTCTTATGAGATTCGTGAAGCGGCTTAATGGCGTGTTTGCGGTTTTGTTGGAAGTGACTATAAAACAAAGGAGGGCACGACCTCCTTTGTTTTGCTATTAACTGTTTATCAATGGGTTGCCAAGATCTTCATACAAGAAAAGGGGAGGCTCTCGCGGGTTTAGCTTATCTTGCCTGTTTCAATTAACTGCTGAATAAGCGGTTGGATGATCAACTCCATGGCGAAGCTCATTTTGCCCCCAGGCACAACTAAGGTGTCATGTCGTGACATGAAAGAGCCTTGGATCACGGCCAGCAAATAAGGGAAATCCACTTTCTTGATGCCGCGAAAACGTATGACGACAAAACTCTCATCGAGGCTTGGAATGCCTTTGGCGTTGAGTGGGTTAGAAGTATCAACCGTTGGGACGCGCTGGAAGTTAATGTGTGTGCGACTAAACTGCGGCGTGATGTAGTTAAGATAATCGTCCATTGATCGCACGATAGAATCCATCACAGCCTCTCGCGAGTGGCCGCGGTCGCGCGTGTCGCGAACAAATTTCTGAATCCATTCAAGGTTCACGATCGGCACCATGCCAATGAGCAAATCAACATGCTGAGCCACGTTAATTTCGCCGTCGGCAATACCACCGTGAAGCCCTTCATAGAACATCAAGTCGTTATTCTCAGGCAAATCTTGCCATGCTGTAAACGTACCTGGCATTTGGTTATAAGGCACGGCTTCATCAAAGGTATGTAAATAGCGGCGGAATTTTCCCGTACCGTGTTTACCATATTCATCGAAGAATGATTCGAGCCTTGGGAAATCATTGGCTTGAGGGCCAAAATAGCTGATGTGCCGTCCTTGCTCTCTGGCCTTGCGAATTTCAACGTCCATTTCCGGACGTGTAAAACGGTGAAAGCTGTCGCCTTCAACCCAGGCAGCGCGGATGTCCATCATATTGAATATCTTCCGAAATGCGTCGGAAGTGGTAGTAGTTCCTGCCCCAGATGAACCGGTGACTGCAATAATAGGGTGTTTTGCAGACATGACAAACCCTGTCAATTTTTAAAATGATGTCAAACAATTAACAGGGAGTGACGTCTTGGTCAAGCAGACGTTAAGCGCCAAGTGATCGCGCGTGTTTGATATCGACCGTTTCGTGCAACTCAGAATAGACCACCATGGCTTCTTTGTTCTTGAGCAGGGCATAGACCTGCTCGACTTTTTCATCGAAGCTGGCTTCTTGCTCACCATAGTCTGTGCCTTCGCGCAGAACAAAGTGCTCAACCAAGTTTTTCAGGGTCTCTTCTGGGATTTCTTGCCAAGGGATGATCATCGCGATACCTACAACATAAAACGGTGGCGGAAGGTGGCATTGTACACCTATATTCTCGAGCTACCTCAAGATGCTTGTTCAGCGAAAGCTTGTTCGGCGATTGGCTCATTGTGGTTATTTTAAGTGCTGGGCCAACCAGCGTGGCACTTCTTTCTCAAGCCAGAACTCTGGTGCATTGAGTGAGCCTGACACAAATCCGACATGACCACCGTATTCCGTTAGGTGATAGTCAATATTCTCTGGCAATGGCTGTGTTGGGATCACCGCTTCTGTCATGAACGGGTCGTCTTTGGCATGAATCACCTTCAGCGGCGTGGTGATGTTTTGCAGTACGTCTAAGCCACTACATTGCTGATAATAATGCTCGGCGCTCTCAAAGGCATGAAGCGGTGCAGTGACGGTTTTATCAAACTCATAGAGTGTCGATATCTTCACTTTCTGACCACTTTTCCAATGACCAATTTCGGGGTGGCGTTCGAGTTTTCTCGACAGGGTACGATTCATTGAGCGCAGCAAGTAAGCCTGATAAACCTTGGAAAACCCGAGCTGAATACGCGATGAACAGGCGGCTAAATCGAGAGGTGGGCTGATCACACAACCGGCATGAATCAGTGGGTCATGGTTAAATTCAGCCAGGTAACGCACCAACATATTGCCGCCCAGTGATACACCCGTTGCCACACGCGGCACATCGGGGAAGCGCTCGCGGATATATTCCAGCATAAAACGCGCATCACTGGTTTCACCTGAGTGGTAGCTGCGTGGCTGGCGGTTAATCAGACCGCTACAGCCTCGAAAATGCATCATGACACCGAGCCAACCTTGTTGTTTGAAGGCGTTGAGCAGGCCGTTGGCGTATGGGCTGTAAAAGCATCCCGCCAAACCATGAAACAAAATAACGACAGGTTTGCCTTGGGCTTGTTCTGGTGGCTCTGTCCAGCACAGATCGAGAAAGTCACCGTCAGGGGTATCTATGCGCTGCCAGATCGGTTCAAACAAGGCTTTGCGTCTGACAAAGCGAGGCAACAGTGTTTGCACGTGGGGGTTACGTCCCCATTTCATGGGCTCGAAATTTTCAGTCATCAAGGTCACACTCACATTGCAAATTCGGACAGCGGGGGATTGGCCAGTAATTGTGCCAGCTGCTGGCAGCCGTTTTCCAGCGTTTCTCGATTGGGGGGGGCACTCACTGCAATCCGCACGCAAGGCGGTGCTGAATATCCCGCTGGCACAAACAGCTCGGATGATTTGATCTCCAACCCCTGCGCTTTACACGCAGTGAGGAATTCGCTCAATGACCATTCATCGGGGAGTCGTAACCAACCATGAAAACCATTGGGATGAAAACGCAGATCCGCATTGCCAAGATATTGTTGTAGTAATGCCCAGCGTTGTTCCATTTCAGTACGTATTGTTTCTAGGATCTGGTTTGCCCCGCCATTTTCCAACAAGATCGCCGCCATGGCGGTGAGCAAGGGGCTGATCATCCAACTGTGATTTTGCAGTGCATTAACAAATTGCGGGTAGAAACGCTCAGGCAGATGCAGAAAACCCAAACGTAACCCTGGTGCCAACGTTTTCGCCATTCCGCCAATATAAATCACATCATCTGGCGCCAGATTGACAAAAGGCTGCGGTCGCTCTCGCGGCAGTAATCCGTTGACATCGTCTTCGACAATCACTAATTGCTGAGTTTGACACACGTTAATCAGTGCCTTGCGGCGAGATTCGCTCATGATGGCGGTGGTAGGGTTTTGAAGCGTTGGTGTTAAGTACACCATGCGCGGTTGATACTGCTGACAGGCCGCTTGCAGCGAGTCTGGCAACATACCTTCATCATCCATGTCCACAGGCTTGACAGTAAGTTGAAGTTGACGCGCGAGGCTCATTAAGCCGGGATATGTGAATTTGTCAGCGAGAATGGTATCACCAGCGCGACATAGGGTAAGTAAGCAAAGCTGCATGGCGTTTTGTGCGCCTGAGCAGAACAGTAAGCGGTTGGCGTCTGCAATCACAGAGTGTTGCGCTAGCCACTGCGACAGAATCTCACGGTGGCGGACAATGCCAGAGGGTGGTTGGTACAGCATCAGATTATTCAATTCATTGGGGTGCGAGGCCAATTGCTGCAAAGCATCGGAAAACAAATCGGCGCGATTAATGGCTGGTGGCACATTGTAGCCAAAGCTGGTGATTCCCGGACGTTCAGGGCTAGCAAAGGTCCAATGTGGTTTGTCGCTGTCACAGACATAAGTGCCCGCGCCGACTTTGGCTTCGATAATACCGCGTCGTTCTGCTTCGGCATAAGCTCGGGTTACCGTGCCAACAGTGACAGACAAAGCATCAGCCAACGCTCTGTGGGTAGGTAGTTTCGCACCTGCGGCAAGCTCATTACTGAGAACTTTGCCTGCAATGGCATCCGCGATTTGACGGTAAATCGGCGTGCCGTCTCTCTCTAACACAATATTCATGATTGTCATGGTGACAATAAACCTTTTGATCGCAACTCTGATCCCTGTTAGCGTGAATTTTGACCGATAATGGCGATTTATTCAACAAAACCGTATGGATTGTATCGATACAATGTGAGCAGGGAGACAATTCATGATGGAACTTTCATTTCTAGCAACACTGGCGGTATTCGCTGCCACCATGACAGGCACTCCGGGGCCAAACAACATGATGCTGACCGCCTCAGGGGCAAATTTTGGTTATCGTCGCACTGTGCCGCACCTTGTGGGCATTACGCTTGGCGTTGCCTCTCTCATCGCAGTTGTCGCTGCTGGCTTGGGGGTAGTGTTTGAAATGTTCCCATGGGTTCAGCAGGTGATGAAACTGGTGGCGAGCGCGTATTTGTTGCTTTTGTCATGGCGTATCGCCAACGCAGGTGCGCCGAATCAGGCAAATTTGAGTGATAGGCGTCCAATGACTTTGCTTGAAGGTGCCGCGTTTCAGTACGTGAACCCCAAAGCGTGGGCGATGGCAGTAAGCGCTGTGGGCACATTCACACTCGCAGGTGGTGATTACTGGTGGTCTGCCATGGTGATTGTTTTGATTTTTATGGCAGTTGGTTTTCCACTGACTTCATTGTGGGCAGGCTTTGGAGTCTGGGTAGGTAAAGTGCTGCCTACTGAACGAAGCTGGATTGTGTTCAATCGTGTGATGGGTTTATTAACCGCATCATGCTTGTTCTTTATTTGGGCGTAACAGAAAGCGGCGTTATTCCGTCAGGCCGTGAAGACCTTTGGTCAAGGTTGGATAAAGATAGCGGGCTGCAGGGTCGAGCTGACTGCAATACATCTCAAGTGCTGAAGGGCCACTCACTCGCCATGGTTGTTCATTGATGCAGGCGAGTAGCACTTGTTGTTGAAATTTTTCCAGCGTCAATTCGTAGTTCAGCATTTTTTGGTAAGCACCGCGTGATAGCTGAGGCTTAAGATCACGTCGCATAAGGCGATAGCGATTGAGCAGCGTTTCAGATTGGGTGATGGACTGACGAAGCGCAGCCAGTGAGGTGTTGGTGAGTGAAAAGCCTGCATCTTCAAGCCATGCCAATAGTAGCGCCAGATTGACGTTACCTTTGAACTGGTCTTGAAGTTTTAGGCAGGCATGTTTCACTTCCTGCTGACTGTAGTGTTGCAGGCAAAACTGCCACAGCCCATCGGCGGTGGCATTGTTTTTTAGCGGTTTTGGTGTGCCGCGTCCATCTCTTCCAGTTGTTCCTGAAGATCCATCCATTCCAGTTCGACCTCTTCCAGCGACGATTTTGCATCTGCTTGTTTGCGCAGTAATTCTGTCAGCTTGTCTTTATTGGTCGCTTCGTAGATAGAAGGTTCCGCAAGGGCTGATTCTACTTCGGCGATTGTGGCAGAGTAGGTTTCAAGTTTTGTGTCTAGACTGTCAATTTTCTTACGGATCGGTGCAGTCAGGCGGCGGAACTCGGCTTCGAGACGTTTTTGTTCTTTTCGCGCGGCTTGAGAGTTTGTGCCAACAGGCTTGGCGTTTTCTGCTTGTTCCTGACGACGATCTGCACGTTGCTGTTCGGTCAACCATTGGTGATAGTCATTCAAATCACCGTTGAACTGCGACACTTGATGATCGTGAACCAGATACAAATCATCGGTCGTGGCGCGCAGCAAGTAACGATCGTGACTGACAATAACCATCGCACCTTCAAATGATTGTAGCGCCAATGTTAGCGCGGAACGCATATCAAGGTCTAAATGGTTCGTTGGTTCATCGAGCAATAGCAGGTTTGGCTTTTGCCATACGATAAGTGCCAGTACCAAACGCGCTTTTTCGCCACCAGAGAACGGGCCAATGATATCTAACGCTTTTTCGCCGACAAAGCCAAAGCTACCAAGGTAGTCACGCAATTGCTGTTCGGTGGATTTAGGGGCAAGGCGCATCATGTGTTGCAGTGGGGTTTCGTCGGTACGCAGCGTTTCAAGTTGATGCTGTGCAAAGTAGCCAATTTTCACGCCTTGTGAATATTGAAGCTCACCTGCTTGTGCTGGTAAATCACCAGACAGAAGTTTGATTAGCGTTGATTTACCTGCACCGTTACGACCCAATAGGCCGATACGGCTACCTGGCACTAAGTTAAGGTGGATTTTTTCCAATATCAGCTTGTTGGGATAGCCCGCCGCCACATCTTTCATCATCAGAATGGGGTTCGGTAGGGCGCTTGGCTCGCGAAACTCGAAACTGAACGGGTTATCAAATTGAGCGGGCAGCACCTTTTCCATGCGTTCCAGCGCTTTGATGCGGCTTTGCGCTTGACGCGCTTTGCTGGCTTTGTAACGGAAGCGATCAATGTATGACTGCATGTGTGTCATTTGCTTTTTCTGCTTCTGATACATAGATTGTTGCAGCATCAGCTTTTCAGCGCGCATGGTTTCGAACGATGAATAGTTGCCGGTGTACTCGTTCAACAAATCGTTTTCGATATGGATGATGCGATTGACCACAGGATCAAGAAAATCACGGTCATGGGAAATCAAAACTAGCGTGCCACGATAGTTCTGCAGCCATTTCTCTAACCACATCACCGCGTCTAAATCGAGGTGGTTGGTGGGTTCATCGAGTAGCAGAAGGTCTGAGCGACAAAGCAGTGCCTGAGCAAGGTTAAGACGCATACGCCAGCCGCCCGAGAACTGCGTCAAATTCCACTGCATTTGCTCTTGGCTGAAACCCAAGCCGTCTAAGAGCTCTGAAGCGCGGGCTCGAATGCTGTAACCACCCACGGCATCAATCTTGTCGTGGATGACCGCAGCTTGGTGGCCATCATCAATCGCTTCAGCGTGACGCAGTGCCGCTTCTAGCGCACGGTATTCACGATCACCGTCAATGACGTATTCAACGGCTTCACGCTCTAAGGCTGGCGTTTCTTGCGCGACCCACGCCAGTTGCCAACCACTTGGGAAGTTGCAGCTTCCTGCGTCGAGAGATAGTTCGCCTTTTAGCAGTGCAAAAAGGGTCGATTTACCGCAGCCATTTTTACCCACCAGGCCGACTTTATCACCGGGGTGGATCGTGGCCGACGCTTGATTAAGTAGCGGTTTGCCGCCGCGAAGAAGCTGAATATCTGAGAGTGTTATCATGACAACTGACGGCCCCAGCCGTATGCTTTGAAGTGGAGAATTCTGGCGCAGTTATACCATAGGCCAGGAGTTTACTTAAGACGTGATCGCGTGAGGCGATGAAAAGATGCCATATTTACCGTATGGTGGAGAGGATACAGAGAGTGCCTCATGATAAGGCGTTTTGTGTCATCATAAAAAGACGATAAAAAATATTGCGTTATACCCGAATAACCTCGAAATGCTTTTTGCCTGTGAGATAGTTACCAATCACAGTGAGATAGGAATTTGCTGTAAAATGGAAACCAAGACGACGTCGTTTTTCCGGTCAAAGGTATTGATCCTGTTTGCCCACCCTGACCCTCATGAATCAGTCGCGAATAAGCGCCTGATTGATACCGCCCGTCAGTTAGAACATGTGACAATTCACGACCTTTATGCCACGTACCCCGACTTTATTATTGACGTTCACCATGAGCGAGAGCTTTTGCTCGCCCATGATGTAATTGTGTTTCAACATCCTTTGCAAATGTATTCTTGCCCTTCTTTGCTCAAAGAGTGGATTGATGTGGTACTTGGCAAAGGCTTTGCACACGGCGGCGGAAACGCGCTGGCTGGAAAGACATGTCGATTTGTGATCACCACCGGCGGTGCTGCTGAAGCATTCAGTCAAACAGGCTATAACAAATACAGCATGGAGGAGTTGCTGCAGCCATTTGAACTCACCGCGCTACTTTGCCAGATGCGCTGGGTTGACCCTATGGTTCTGCACTGGGCACGCAGGGTGACCGATGACGACAGAAATGCCCATGCAGAGCTTTACGCTGATTGGCTGTGTAACCCAGTTTCGGAGGTCGTGTAATGGAGCATAACTTCCTTCTTGATGCCCTTATCTTTTTAGCTGCTGCCGTAGTTGCAGTTCCGTTAGCTCAGCGCCTTGGGATAGGATCTGTGCTTGGTTATCTTATCGCGGGTGTGGTGATTGGCCCTTGGGGGCTTGGCCTTATCAGCGATGTGGAAGCCATCTTGCACTTCGCCGAATTGGGCGTGGTGTTGCTCTTGTTCCTCATTGGTCTTGAGCTGAACCCGAAGAAGTTGCTGCAAATGCGTAAGCCGATCTTGGGGTTAGGCGGTAGTCAGGTGATGATTAGCGCCGTGGTTATCGGCTTGGTGGTTGCAATGTTTGGCGCCTCTAACGTGGACGCCCTAATTGTTGGTATGGGGCTTGCCCTTTCGTCGACGGCTATTGCCATGCGCATCATTGAAGAGCAACGCATGATGCGCATTGAAGCCGGGCAATCGGCGTTTGCTGTGCTGCTGTTTCAAGATATTGCGGTGATCCCAATGCTGGCGGTGTTACCTGCTTTGGCAGGTGGCGCCAGTGGCAGTTGGCTAGATGTGGTCATTATGCTCGTTGCCGTTGTTCTTTTGTTGGTGGGCGGACATTACCTGTTACGGCCTCTGTTACGTTGGGTTGTGATGAGTCGCGTAAAGGAAATGTTTACCATTGCTGCCCTCTTGCTGGTAATGGGGTTTGCGCTTGGTATGCAGGCGTTGGGCTTATCGATGGCACTGGGTACGTTTCTCGCGGGTGTGCTGCTAGCCGAAAGTGAATATCGCCATGAGCTTGAAATTGCCATTGAGCCATTTAAAGGCTTGTTGCTCGGTCTGTTTTTTATCGCAGTCGGAATGGCCGTCGATTTGGGTTTATTACTCGAATACCCGATTGAAATATTAGGTGCTGTTGTGGCCTTGATCAGCGTGAAAGCCGCCATCATATATGGATTGGTTCGCATGTTTGGCGGCAGCGCGAAATCGAGAAGTCAGGTGGCGCTTCTGCTCAGTCAGGGCGGCGAGTTTGCATTCGTACTTTTCACCGCCGCACGTGGTGAAGGCTTGCTAGACCCTGATCTCAATGCTTTCTTGTTGGTGGTCGTAAGCTTGTCGATGATGACAACACCCATCTTGCTGATGCTGCAAAATAAATGGTTTGCACGCACCATTAATGCAGACGTGTCGTTGCCAGAAAACGAACAGTTTGATGATGAAGGTGGGCGAGTGATTATCACCGGATTTGGCCGTTTTGGACAGGTGGTCGGGCGATTGCTCTTTGCCAATAAAATTAAGCTGACCATTCTTGAGCGCGACCCCTCGCAAATCGCGTTGTTGCGTAAGTTTGGTTACAAGGTGTATTACGGCGATGCAACACAATTGGATTTGCTGCGTGCGGCGGGAGCAGCATCGGCAGAGGCCATCATTGTCTGTGCCGATTCGCCGGAAGAGGTGATGGAAATTGTGGCGCTTTGTCAGCATCATTTTCCTAATCTCAAAGTGTTGGCGCGGGCACGCAGCCGTGTTGAAGCAAACCAATTGCTGGGTCACAATGTGGACGGTTTTGCGCGGGAAACGTTTTTAAGCGCATTGGATTTAGGTAAGCAAACACTGATCGCGTTAGGGATGCATCCGTATAAAGCCAAACGCGCTGAAGCTTTTTTCCGCAAGTTGGATGAAATGCGATTGCATGAAATGCAGCCCCATCACAGTGATGATGTATCGGCAGCTACGAGAACAAAAGAAGCCCGTTTGGAGCTTGAAGAGTTGTTCGACCTCGAAATGAAAGGGGATACCGAGCGACATCAAAGCTGGAACCGAGAATAAACGCCATCGTCGAATGCCGCGAGAAGAATGCGGTCAATTCAGAGCCGTGGTTGATGGAATAAGTACAAGGAATGACATGAGCAAGAAACGTTTTATCGCTGGCGCCACTTGTCCCTCCTGCAAGGAGAATGACACCATGCGCTGGTGGCAAGAACACCACGTGGAAGTGGTGGAATGTGTAAAATGTGGCCATACTGACCGCCGCTCACCCATAGCATCGGAAGCTTCTGAGTCAGAACATAAACAGCAAGACGCACAAGTGATAGGGATATTTAAACCGCAGTGATAGTCGTAGCGAGCAGATTTCTGTATTATCGGCGCCGAAATAAGCAGGTGGCCATGATGCAAACTCGCCATGGCAGCACCCAGACTTAAATAACCGCTTCCGGAGTAAAGATGAAAGTCACTAAAGACGTGGTAGTAAGCATTGCTTACCAAGTGAAAAACGAAGACGGTATCGTGGTTGATGCTTCAACCAAAGAGATGCCTTTGCAATATCTGCAAGGTCACGACAATCTGATCATCGGCCTAGAAAACGCGCTGGAAGGCCGTGAAATTGGCGAGAAATTTGAAGTGACTGTTTCGCCGGAAGATGCTTACGGCGAGCACATGGACGAAATGGTTCAACGTGTCCCTGCTGACGTATTCCAAGGCGTTGACGAGATCACTGTTGGCATGCGCTTCCTTGCGGATACGGATCAAGGTCAAATCCCAGTAGAAGTGACAGAAGTTGATGGCGACGAAGTTGTTGTTGACGGTAACCACATGCTGGCTGGCCAAACACTGACGTTTGACGTGGAAGTTGTTGAGCTACGTGCAGCAACCGAAGAAGAAATCGCTCATGGTCACATTCACCAAGAAGGTGGTTGTGGCGGTCACCATGATCATGACCACGAAGGTGGCTGTTGTGGTGGCGAAGACAAAGGTGACGACCACGAGTGTTGTGGCGGCGGTTGCGGCTCGCACTAATCGTTGAATGCCTGAAGTCTGCTGACTTCTGATTGAAAACGCCGCTCGGTCTTCCGAGCGGCGTTTTTTATTTCTCTTTTATGACGATTGAGTGTGAGAAAGGGAGCTGTCAAGAAGCAAACAACTCAAAGAAAATTGCTTTACTTCAAAATCATCCAGTTCTTTAATTGTCCATCGGGTCTTGAAATTTTAATGCCAAGGAACTTTTATGCTGCAACCCTTTTCAATCGCCATTCATGGCGGTGCTGGCACCATAGATCGCCGATTGATGACACCTGAACTCGAGCAAGCTTATCGTGAGGCTTTGGCTCAGTCTGTGCTAGCAGGTCATGCTGTTTTGGTGAACGGAGGGAGTGCGGTGGATGCGACGGTGGCAGCCGTCACTGTGATGGAAGACAGTCCGTTATTTAATGCGGGTAAAGGTTCTGTTCTCACCCATGAAGAAACAGTAGAGATGGATGCATGCGTGATGGATGGGAAGAATCTAGATGCGGGTGCGGTGACCTTGATCCGTCATATCAAAAACCCGATTCAGCTTGCCCGCGATGTGATGCAGAAAAGTCCTCACGCAATGCTCGCTGGCGAAGGCGCGGAGACATTTGCATTCAAAGAATGTGGATACGACTATACAGAGCAGGATTACTTCTTCACTGAGCGTCGCTACAACGAATTGCAGATCATGAAGAAAACGGGGGGTGTGGCACTCTCCGAAGCTCGTTATCCTGATGAGAAAAAACACGGTACTGTGGGTGCGGTGGCGCTGGATAAAAACGGAAACCTTGCTGCCGCGACCAGCACGGGTGGATTAACCAACAAGCGTTGGGGGCGTGTGGGTGATACGCCGATTGTTGGCGGCGGTAACTATGCGCGAAACGGCAATGTGGCGGTGTCTGCGACCGGCATGGGGGAGTTACTCATGCGCTGCACGGTGGCGGGTGATATTGCTGGGCGCATGCAATACAGCGATGCATCAATAGAAAAGGCGTGTCGCGATGTGATTCACGGGGATTTTCTGGCGCTGGGCGGTGAAGGCGGTGTGATCGCGATTGACGCTAACGGCAAGGTTAACTTTGAACTGAACTGTGCGGGAATGTACCGCGCGACGGTTGATGAACACGGAAAAGCGCGGGTAGCGATTTTTGCGGATGAAGAGCTTCAGGTCCTAGGATTCTAGGACCTGTTTTTTAATAATGCGGAGGCGGTGTTTCTTCGTCCATGCCAGCAATGTTGGCCGGTTCCATTGAGCGCAGCTTAGTGACCAAAAACGCAATTTGCGTGTTCATTCGGTCAATTGTCCTCTGCTGAGCCGTCACTGCGTCATTGAGTTCTTCAATGGTGTGTTCTTGAAACGCCTGCTTGATTTCAAGATCTTCAATTTGCTTTTGTAGCTGTTGTTCAAATTCTGTCATGGTGTTTTCAATTTTCCTGCGCTATCCAAGCTTGTGCGATACCGGCTGAAGTGCCAGAGATGACGCGTCCGGTTGGATCAATCGCCACATCATACACCACTGCGGTTGGAGGCCGAGTGTTTTGTTGCTCGCGCGCTAGCCAGCGACCGACATTGTCGCCCGTTTGGGTGTCCCAATATTCCACTCGTCGTCCGGGTGTGCCCGTTACCAGTCTGGTGCCATCGTCAGAGAAGCGTGCCGTAGAAAAATTGGCATGGCGTTGAAACATCTGGAGCTCGCTGATGGCATCCCCTGTTGAAAGATCCCACACAATGGCGGCGTCATCCCCATCGGCGGAAAAGGCAAACTTCCCATTTCGATGAAGTTCAACGCGAGTGATGCGATGCTCGTGAGTAAACTGATTGAGAATTTGCCCTGTTTCTGTATCCCAAAAAAAAGCGTTGTGGTCATTGCCCCCGGACATCGCATATTTGCCATTAGGGGACAGAGAGACACTATTCACTTTATCTTTGTGAGCAAGGAACTCTAAGCGTCGGCCCGTGCCTAAGTCCACGAACAAAGCTTTGCCGTTTGACAATGCAAGCAGCACTTTTTGGCCATTATTGCTAATATCAAGACCGCGGATGATGCCATCGGATATTGACCACAGGCCTTCGGCTTGACCCCATGCCAAATCCCACACAGCAAAGTTTTGCGACGTGGCGGAAATGGCATAGCGGTTGTTATCCGAGATTTGACTGGCGATCACCGTGTTCTTATCTGGGTCCTGATAACCAAAATCAGCAAGTTGCTTGTTTTGGATCAGATCCCAAAGAACGATGCCTTTTTCAGTCGATGCCATTAGGGCAAATCGCCCGTCGCGACTAAGGCTGAAACTGGTTACTCCATCGGGTTGAAGCGTCCAGCGCTGAGCCTCATGAGTCGAGTGAAAGCATCCTGAAAGTGCTAACAGTGTCAGAAATAAGCAAATTGTGCCGACGAATTGTCGCATCACGCTTGTGTTCCTTATCTTGGAGCCCTATAACGTCGAGTATATTGATCGTTTTGGGCTTTCGCATTTTTATCGCGTAAGCGAATAAGAAAAATGTGGTTTTTATACCAACGGAGTAACTAATGAAATCAGTTTTTAAAATGTCATTGCTGGCGGCCACCGTTGCACTGGCAGTAGGTTGTCAAGAAGACGCGAAAGAAGAAACCGCGAAAGTCGAAGCGCCTGTCGCCGTTGAAACCGTAACATTTGCCACCGAAGACGACAAAGCCGCTTACGCGATTGGTGCGTCTCTGGCGCAATACCTGAAAGCAAATCTTGAACAACAACAAGAAATTGGTTTGGCTCTGAGCTCAGATCTGGTTCTTCAGGGTGTACAAGACGCGTTTGCTGATCAATCAAAACTGAGTGAAGAAGAAGCACAAGTTGCTCTGCAGGCTCTGGATCAGCGCGTGGCAGAAATGGCCCAACAACAAGCGCAAGAGAAAGCAGCAGTAGCAGTGAAAGCGGGTGAAGAATTTCGTACGCAGTTCGCAAAGACAGATGGCGTAAAAACAACAGATTCAGGCCTGATGTATCTGGTTGAGACGATGGGCGATGGCGAAAAGCCAGCGGCTGAAGATACAGTCGTCGTCCACTACAAAGGTACGCTGACTGACGGTACGCAATTTGATAGCTCTTACGATCGCAACCAACCAGCAACGTTCCCGCTTAATCGCGTGATCCCTGGTTGGACGGAAGGCGTTCAATTGATGCCTGTCGGTTCTAAGTTCAAATTCGTGATCCCTTCTGAGTTGGCATACGGCTCACAAGACACACCTGCTATTCCAGCAAACTCTACGCTGGTGTTCGATGTTGAGTTGCTAGAAATTAAAGGCAAACCAGCTTCTAACTAATGCCGTCTTAACGCGTTCGCATTGGAATACTCAAAACCCCGACTTCTGTCGGGGTTTTTACATCTTTTGAACCAAGTCTGTTAGACTTATCGCTAGATTTTAAAGATTGCAGATTTCGTTTATCTTTTGTCCGTTGATGAGCGAAAACTAACAAAAGGAAAATAGGCCAGTGGTATCAACAGACAGTTTCGGTTCAGATGTGATCGTCGACAGTGACTTTATCGAAAGTAATCCCTTTACCGAACAAGACAACATTATCCTAAAATCCTACGAAGCCGTGGTTGATGGGTTAGCTGCATTGATTGGCCAACACTGTGAAATCGTGCTGCACTCACTGGAAGACTTGAACACGTCAGCTATCAAAATTGCCAACGGCGAGAATACCGGTCGTCAGGTTGGCTCGCCTATCACGGATTTGGCGTTACGCATGCTGCGTGATATTGAAGGCTCTGAACGCAATTTCTCTCGTGCTTATTTCACACGCGCCAAGGGTAACACTCTGATGAAATCCATCACGGTCGCTATTCGTAATGGTGAGAATCGTGTGATTGGACTGCTTTGTATCAATATCAATCTGGACGCCCCTTTTTCTCAGGTATTGCAAGCATTCATGCCAACCGAGGAAGCGCGTCAGGCGGTTTCAGCGGTTAACTTTGCCAGTGATGTTGATGAACTCGTTGATCAAACCGTTGAGCGCACAATCGAAGAAATCAATGCGGACAAATCTGTTGCGAACAACACCAAGAATCGCCAGATTGTCATGGAGTTGTTTGATAAAGGTATTTTCGATATCAAAGATGCTATCAATCGCGTGGCAGACCGCCTCAATATTTCTAAACACACTGTTTATCTGTATATCCGTCAGCGCAAAGGTGAGGACGGAGAGAGATGATATTGAACTACGTTATCGTGGTTAGCGGGCCCGTTTACGGTTATCAATCTTCGTTGACCGCTTATCGATTCGCGAAGGCACTGTTGGCGAAGGGGCACACATTGTCTCGCGTCTTTTTCTATCAAGATGGGGTATCCAATGCCTCGTCGTTAACCGTACCCGCTAACGATGAGTTTGACTTGGTCGCGGCTTGGCAAACATTGGCAACGGAAAACCAAACTGAATTGGAAACCTGTGTTGCTGCTGCGCTGCGTCGCGGAGTAGTCAGTGATGAGGAAGCCAAGCAGCATCAATTACCGTCGTCCAATATGGCTGAAGGTTTTTCTCAAGCGGGATTGGGAGCGTTATCAGAAGCGCTACTTACTGCCGATCGCGTTGTGCAGTTCTAAGGTTGGTACATGAAAAAACTTGGATTTGTCTTTTCATCGGCACCACACGGGTCTGCTAGCGGACGTGAAGGGCTTGATGCCGTTTTAGCAACCTCAAACTACAGCGAAGATCTTGTGTTGTTCTTTGTGGGGGATGGTGTCATGCAGTTACTGAGTGAGCAGCAACCCACTGAAATATTGTGCCGCGACTATATCTCAACATTCAAAATGCTGTCTCTTTGCGACGTTGAAGACATCTATGTTTGCGAAACCTCACTGAGCGAGCGTGGCTTGAGCCACGCATCTTTTGTCATCAATGTGGATATCGTATCACCAGATGTGATTTCTCAGCGTTTGGCTCAATGCGCGAAAGTGCTCCAATTTTGAAAGTGCTTCAGTTTTAAACAGCCCGAGTTTTAAAGGACAGATGATGCTTCATACAGTCAGTAGTTCTCCTTTTTCGTCGCCATCTTTGGGTCATTGCTTGCGATATGCAGAGCAACAAAGCGAGATCTTACTGATCGAAGACGCTGTGATCGCCGCAATTGATTGCGGACAGTGGCAACAACCCTTGACGTCATCAGGATGTCGTATTTATGTTCTTCGTGAAGATCTTGTCGCGCGAGGCATAAATCATAAAATCACTAAATCTTTCGAAGTTGTTGATATGAATGGCTTTGTTGGACTTACTGAACGCCATGTTAAGCAAATGAAATGGTGAATATTGCCCATTTCGACTAGCGTAAAAGGTCAGGATGGCAGCGTTTACAAATTGTTCAATGCAAAGATCGTTGTATAAATCTTGACACCTAAATGGACGACGCCTAAAATTTCGCGTCCCTACTTCTGTGGGGCATAGATTTTTCACACATATACGTAAGTAATATCAGGAGCTATTTAATGGCAACTATTAACCAGCTGGTACGTAAGCCACGCATCAAGCAAGTTGCGAAAAGCAACGTGCCTGCGTTGGAAGCGTGTCCGCAAAAACGTGGTGTTTGTACTCGTGTTTACACTACCACGCCTAAAAAACCTAACTCGGCTTTGCGTAAAGTTTGCCGTGTTCGCCTGACTAACGGTTTTGAAGTTACTTCATACATCGGTGGTGAAGGTCACAACCTGCAAGAGCACAGCGTTGTTCTTATCCGCGGCGGTCGTGTAAAAGACCTTCCAGGTGTGCGTTATCACACCGTTCGTGGTGCACTTGACTGTGCAGGCGTTAACGACCGTAAACAAGGTCGTTCTAAGTACGGTGTGAAACGTCCGAAGTCTTAATGGAATCCGTTAAGTAAGGCCAAACACTAATTAATTTGTAATTTTGAAAAAACTGAAAAGTTTTGGATAAAACCTGAAGAAGACAACGGAGAATTCCATGCCACGTCGTCGCGTAATTGGTCAGCGTAAAATCCTTCCGGATCCTAAGTTCGGATCAGAGCTGCTGGCAAAATTTGTAAACATCGTAATGGTTGACGGTAAAAAGTCGACTGCAGAAAAAATCGTTTATGGCGCACTAGAAATCATGGCTGAGCGTTCTGGTAAAGAACATCTGTCTGTGTTTGAACTAGCTCTTGAAAACGTACGCCCTGCGGTAGAGGTTAAATCTCGCCGTGTTGGTGGTTCAACTTACCAAGTACCAGTAGAAGTTCGTCCGGTTCGCCGTAACGCACTTGCTATGCGTTGGTTGGTTGAAGCTGCGCGTAAGCGTGGTGAAAAATCTATGGCTCAGCGTCTAGCTAACGAAATGTTGGATGCATCTGAGAACAAAGGTACTGCTGTTAAGAAACGTGAAGACGTTCACCGTATGGCAGAAGCGAACAAAGCGTTTGCTCATTACCGCTGGTAATACCTTTTTAGGCGCGGCTTCTGCCGCGCCTAAACCCAATACCCAAGGTCGAAGTAAGAGGATACTACTGTGGCTCGTAAGACCCCTATTGAGCGCTACCGCAACATCGGTATTGTGGCTCACGTAGACGCAGGTAAAACTACAACAACAGAGCGTATCCTGTTTTATACCGGTCTTTCTCACAAAATTGGTGAAGTGCACGATGGTGCCGCAACCATGGACTGGATGGAGCAAGAGCAAGAGCGTGGTATTACCATCACCTCCGCTGCGACTACTGCATTCTGGCGTGGTATGGATGCACAGTTTACTGAGCATCGCATCAATATCATCGATACCCCTGGACACGTTGACTTTACAATTGAAGTTGAACGTTCATTGCGCGTATTAGATGGCGCAGTCGTTGTTTTCTGTGGTTCGTCTGGTGTTGAACCTCAGTCAGAGACTGTTTGGCGTCAAGCCGATAAATATCAAGTTCCTCGTATGGTTTTCGTCAATAAAATGGACCGTACAGGCGCAGATTATTTGCGTGTAGTTAATCAAATTAAAGATCGACTAGGCGCTAATCCTGTTCCAATTCATTTGAATATTGGTGCAGAAGAAGATTTCCGCGGTGTTATCGACCTTATCAAAATGAAGGCGATAAACTGGAATGAAGCGGATCAGGGCATGACTTTCAGTTATGAAGAGATCCCGGCTGACATGCAAGAGCTGGCTGAAGAGTGGCATCAGAATTTGATTGAAGCCGCCGCTGAAGCGAATGAAGAGCTGATGGATAAATACCTCGAAGGTGAGGAATTGACAGAAGCTGAAATCAAGAAAGCTTTGCGTGAACGCACAATTAATAATGAAATCGTACTGGCAACTTGTGGTTCTGCATTTAAGAACAAAGGTGTTCAGGCGGTACTAGATGCAGTGGTTGAATACCTTCCTTCTCCGGTTGACGTAATCGCGATCAAAGGTGAAGACGAAGATGGCAATGAGGTCGACCGTCATGCAGACGATAACGAACCCTTTGCAGCACTCGCATTTAAAATTGCAACAGACCCATTTGTGGGTACGTTGACCTTCCTGCGTGTTTACTCAGGTGTGGTTAACACTGGTGACACTGTGTATAACTCAGTGAAACAAAAACGTGAGCGATTTGGCCGTATCGTCCAGATGCATTCAAATAAGCGTGAAGAAGTAAAAGAAATTCGCGCGGGTGATATCGCCGCTGCAATTGGTCTGAAAGACGTGACGACAGGTGACACACTTTGTGCGCTAGAATCTAAAGTGATTCTTGAGCGAATGGAGTTCCCTGAACCTGTTATTCAGATTGCAGTAGAGCCACGCTCACAAGCTGACCAAGAAAAAATGGGTATCGCGCTGGGTAAACTAGCAGCAGAAGATCCATCATTCCGCGTTGAAACGGACGTCGAGTCAGGTCAGACCCTGATCTCGGGCATGGGTGAACTTCACCTCGACATCATTGTTGATCGCATGCGTCGTGAGTTCAGTGTGGAATGTAATGTAGGTAAGCCACAGGTGGCATACCGCGAAACTATCCGTGGAAGCGCTGAAGCCGAAGGTAAATTCGTCAAGCAATCCGGTGGTCGCGGCCAGTATGGTCATGTATGGATCAAACTGGAACCATCTGAACCAGGCGAAGGCTTTGTCTTCGTTGATGAAATCGTTGGTGGTACAGTACCAAAAGAATACATCAGCTCTGTTGGTAAAGGCATTGAAGAACAAATGAGTAGCGGTGTACTCGCTGGCTACCCAGTGCTTGACATTAAAGCGACATTGTTCGATGGCTCTTATCATGATGTTGACTCCAACGAAATGGCGTTTAAAATCGCTGCATCTATGGCCTTTAAGAAAGGTGCGCTTGAAGCGCAACCTGTTATTCTTGAGCCAATGATGAAAGTGGAAATTACCACTCCAGAAGATTGGATGGGTGATGTAGTGGGTGACTTGAACCGTCGCCGTGGTTTGATTTCTGGTATGGACGATGGTCCTGCTGGTTTGAGAATCATTCGCGCACAGGTACCGCTGGCAGAGATGTTTGGTTACGCAACTGACTTGCGTTCAGCGACTCAGGGCCGCGCATCTTACTCTATGGAATTCAGCGAATACGCTGACGTTCCAAAGAACGTTGCTGATTCAATCATCGCACAGCGTAGTTGATTAGTAACTTTAATGCTGGCATTGTTCGCCAGCATTAATAAAAACTTCTGATCGCACTTACGACGGTAGGTGCGGCTCATAACTAGGAAGGAACACGATCGTGTCTAAAGAAAAATTTGAACGTACGAAACCGCACGTTAACGTTGGTACAATCGGCCACGTTGACCACGGTAAAACCACTCTAACTGCTGCTATCTGTACTGTACTGTCAAAAGTATACGGCGGTTCAGCACGTGACTTCGCATCAATCGATAACGCTCCAGAAGAGCGTGAGCGCGGTATCACTATCTCTACCTCACACGTAGAATACGATACTCCTTCACGTCACTACGCACACGTAGACTGCCCAGGACACGCCGATTATGTTAAAAACATGATCACCGGTGCTGCGCAAATGGACGGTGGTATCCTAGTTGTTGCTGCGACTGATGGCCCTATGCCACAAACTCGTGAGCACATCCTACTAGGTCGCCAAGTTGGTATTCCATACATCCTTGTTTTCATGAACAAGTGTGACATGGTTGATGACGAAGAACTGCTTGAGTTGGTTGAGATGGAAGTTCGTGAACTTCTTTCTGAGTACGACTTCCCAGGCGACGATTGCCCAGTAATTCAAGGTTCTGCACTAGGTGCATTGAACGGCGAAGAGCAGTGGGAAGCAAAAATCATCGAACTAGCTGAAGCACTGGATTCTTACATCCCAGAGCCAGAGCGTGCTATCGATAAGCCATTCATCCTGCCAATCGAAGACGTATTCTCAATCCAAGGCCGTGGTACTGTTGTTACTGGTCGTGTTGAGCAAGGTATCGTACGTGTAGGTGACGAAGTTGCTATCGTTGGTATCGTAGACACCATCACCACTACTTGTACTGGTGTTGAGATGTTCCGTAAACTTCTTGACGAAGGCCGTGCTGGTGAGAACGTTGGTGTTCTTCTACGTGGTACTAAGCGTGACGAAGTTCAACGTGGTCAAGTACTGGCTAAGCCTGGTTCAATCACTCCACACACTACTTTCACTTCAGAAATCTACGTTCTGTCGAAAGATGAAGGCGGCCGTCATACTCCGTTCTTCAAAGGCTACCGTCCACAGTTCTACTTCCGTACAACTGACGTGACCGGTACTATCGAACTGCCAGAAGGCGTTGAGATGGTAATGCCAGGTGATAACATTGCAATGACTGTTACTCTGATCTCGCCAATCGCGATGGACGAAGGTCTACGCTTCGCAATCCGCGAAGGTGGTCGTACAGTTGGTGCAGGTGTTGTTGCTAAGATCGTTGCTTAATTTTAAGCCTCGATAGCACAATGCTAAAAAAAGAGCGCTTCGGCGCTCTTTTTTATTGCCTATTTTTCAACAAGTAATAAACAAAGCAAAGGGAACTTCGGTTTTTCTGTCACTAAACACCGTATTCAATCGATAAATACAATTTGTAATGTGAACCATTCTCGTTTACATTCTCATAATGAAGTGTTGAGAGAGTTGTTCATGTACGTTTGTTTATGCCACGGAATATCAGATAAGAAAATCAAGAAACTTGCTTTCGAGCAGGGGATTACTGATATCCAAGGTATTCGTCGAATCACCCCGTTGGGCTCTCAATGTGGAAAGTGCATTCGCCCAACAAAAGAACTGCTCAATGAAATCTCTACCATAACGATGTTTAAACAGGCCAGTTAAAATAACGGCTGTGTCCCAATAGCGCGATTGACAGCGCCTTGAACAGTTCTACATTTAGTAGATGCTGAAAAGGAGCGAGCGCGATGAAATCTGATCCTAAAATCATCCAACACCTCAACAAAGCCCTTGGTAATGAACTCATTGCCATCAACCAATATTTCCTTCATGCCCGAATGTATAAAGACTGGGGACTAAAAGTTCTCGCAGATAAAGAGTATGAAGAGTCGATTGATGAAATGAAACACGCTGATGATCTGATTGAGCGAATATTGTTCCTTGAAGGCATTCCCAATTTACAAGACCTCGGCAAACTTCGCATCGGAGAAGATACGCAAGAAATGCTTGAGTGTGACTTAGCGTTAGAGATGGATGCCATTCCTGATCTGAAAGATGCTATTGAGTATGCCGAAAGTGTTCGAGATTATGTTTCCCGCGATCTGTTCAATCATATTCTAGAAGATGAAGAAGAGCATGTTGATTGGCTAGAAACCCAACTCGGTCTCATCGAAAAAGTTGGGATTCAAAACTACAACCAAGCTCAGATGATTGAGGCCGAGTAATAGGTTTAAACGGCCTTAAAAGGTGGCCTGTGATTAATTTTTAAACGTGGCTTGCAAAGCCTTTTGTGATCTGTATAATGCCCGCACTGCCTGAGACAAAATGCTCTCGTAAGTACAGTTGTGAACCAATGAGCACAGGAGGAAGACTAGTCGCTGTAAGCGTTAAGCTTGATTAGTCAGTAATGTATA
Source organism: Enterovibrio litoreus (assembly GCF_045679545.1). Lineage (NCBI taxonomy): Bacteria > Pseudomonadati > Pseudomonadota > Gammaproteobacteria > Vibrionales > Vibrionaceae > Enterovibrio > Enterovibrio litoreus. The sequence continues at coordinate 3,223,259 of NZ_CP166194.1, read as the reverse complement.
CTCCGCTTATGTTCGCAGTCACGTTAAGTGGCTGACAATGTATCAAATATTGATACTACGGTTTCACATAAATCAATCGGCATTCCCTCGTTTTTACGTGGTTGAGTGGCGATATTGTTTGTGTAATTTTTTTATTTGGAGCTCTGTCTAATGCAGAACCAACGTATCCGTATCCGCCTGAAGGCTTTCGATCATCGTTTGATCGACCAGTCTACTGCGGAAATCGTTGAAACCGCAAAGCGCACTGGTGCGCAGGTTCGTGGTCCTATCCCACTGCCAACTCGTAAAGAGCGCTTCACCGTTCTTGTCTCTCCGCACGTCAACAAAGATGCACGTGACCAGTACGAAATTCGTACTCACAAGCGTCTGATCGACATCGTTGAGCCAACAGATAAAACTGTTGATGCTCTGATGCGTCTTGACCTTGCTGCGGGCGTTGATGTTCAAATCAGCCTGGGTTAAGAGGGGAAATAAGTAATGATTGGTCTAGTCGGTCGTAAAGTAGGCATGACACGCATCTTCACTGAAGATGGCGTTTCTATCCCTGTAACCGTTGTAGAAGTAGAAACTAACCGTGTTACTCAGGTACGTACTCCTGAAGTAGATGGTTACTCTGCTATCCAAGTAACTGCAGGCGTTAAAAAAGCAAGCCGCGTATCTAAGCCAGAAGCTGGTCACTTTGCGAAAGCAGGTGTAGAAGCTGGTCGTGGTCTGTGGGAATTTCGTCTGAATGGTGGTGAAGAGTTTGAAGTCGGCGCTGAGCTGAACGTAGATCTGTTCGCAGAAATCAAGAAAGTTGACGTTACTGGTACATCTAAAGGTAAGGGCTTCCAAGGCGCAGTTAAGCGTTGGAACTTCCGTACTCAAGATATGACCCATGGTAACTCTTTGTCTCACCGTGCTCCGGGTTCAATTGGCCAATGTCAAACCCCAGGTCGTGTATTCAAAGGCAAAAAAATGGCTGGTCACATGGGTGCTGAGCAAGTAACTACTCAGAACCTAGAGATCGTACGTGTTGACGCTGAGCGCAAACTGCTACTTATTAAAGGTGCAGTCCCTGGTGCAACTGGCAGCAACGTAATCGTCAAACCAGCCGTTAAAGCGTAACGTCGAGGAGTTAGTAATGGAATTGGTAGTCAAAGGCGCTGATGCGCTAACTGTCTCCGAAACTACCTTCGGGCGTGAATACAACGAAGCCCTGGTACACCAGGTAGTCGTTGCATACGCAGCTGGTGCCCGTCAGGGTACTCGCGCTCAGAAAACCCGTTCAGATGTACGCGGTGGTGGTGCTAAGCCATGGCGTCAGAAGGGTACTGGCCGCGCCCGTGCAGGTACAATCCGTAGCCCAATTTGGCGCTCGGGTGGTGTAACTTTCGCAGCTCGTCCTCAGGACCATAGCCAGAAAGTTAACAAAAAGATGTACCGTGGTGCTCTTAAGAGCATTCTGTCTGAGCTAGTCCGTCAAGATCGTTTGATCGTTGTTGACAACTTCTCTGTAGAAGCTCCAAAGACCAAAGAGTTGATCGTCAAGCTGAAAGAGCTTGAACTGACTGAAGCTCTGATCGTAACTGCAGAAGTTGATGAAAATCTGTTCCTTGCGGCACGCAACTTGTACAAAGTTGACGTTCGTGATGCAGCAGGCATTGACCCAGTTAGCCTGATCGCTTTCGACAAAGTAGTGATGACTGCAGCAGCAGTTAAACAAGTTGAGGAGATGCTGGGATGATCACTGAAGAGCGTATTCTTAAAGTTCTACGTGCTCCGCACATCTCTGAAAAAGCAACCATGGCTGCTGAAAACGGTAACACTATCGTTTTCAAAGTAGCGATGACTGCAACTAAGAAAGAGATCAAAGCGGCAGTTGAGAAACTGTTCGAAGTTGAAGTTAAGTCTGTAAATACTCTTATCACTAAGGGTAAAACCAAACGTCAAGGTGCTCGCCAAGGTCGTCGTTCAGACGTCAAAAAAGCGTATGTTATCTTGAAAGAAGGTCAAGACATCGACTTCGCTGGCGGCGCTGAGTAAGACGGAGGAGTATTAAAAAATGGCAATTGTTAAATGTAAGCCTACTTCACCGGGTCGTCGTCACGTTGTTAAAATTGTTAACGCTGACCTGTACAAAGGTAAGCCTTACGCACCGCTTCTGGAGAAAAACCAGAAGTCAGGCGGTCGTAACAACAACGGTCGTATCACAGTACGTCACATCGGTGGTGGTCATAAGCAACACTACCGTTTGATTGACTTCAAACGTACTAAAGACGGCATCCCAGCGAAAGTTGAGCGCCTGGAATACGATCCAAACCGCAGTGCAAACATTGCACTGGTTCTGTACGCAGACGGTGAGCGTCGTTATATCATTGCACCTAAAGGTGTTAAAGCTGGTGATCAGATTCAATCTGGTCCTGATGCTGCGATCAAAGCAGGTAACACCCTGCCAATGCGTAACATCCCAGTAGGTTCGACTGTTCACTGTGTTGAACTGAAGCCTGGTAAAGGTGCTCAGCTAGCACGTTCAGCGGGTGCTTATGCACAAATCGTTGCACGTGATGGCGCATACGTAACTATTCGTTTGCGTTCTGGCGAAATGCGTAAAGTACTTTCTGAAGGTCGTGCGACCATCGGTGAAGTTGGCAACGCAGAACACATGCTACGTGAGTTGGGTAAAGCTGGTGCAACACGTTGGAGAGGCGTTCGCCCTACCGTACGTGGTGTAGCAATGAACCCAGTGGATCACCCACACGGTGGTGGTGAAGGTCGCACATCAGGCGGTCGTCACCCAGTATCACCTTGGGGTATGCCAACTAAGGGCTTCAAAACCCGTAGCAACAAACGTACCGACAAGTACATCGTACGTCGTCGTAACAAGTAATTTTAAAGAGGATACGCCATGCCACGTTCTCTCAAGAAAGGTCCATTTATTGACCTGCACTTGCTGAAGAAGGTAGAGAAAGCGTTGGAAAGCGGAGACAAAAAGCCTGTTAAGACTTGGTCCCGTCGTTCAATGATCATCCCTCAGATGATCGGTTTGACCATCGCTGTCCATAATGGTCGTCAGCACGTACCTGTTTTCGTCACTGAAGAGATGATCGGTCACAAGCTGGGCGAATTTGCACCAACACGTACTTATCGCGGCCATGCTGCAGATAAGAAAGCTAAGAAGCGTTAAGGAGTTAAGATATGGAAGCTATTGCTAAACATCGCTTTGCTCGCATTTCGCCTCAAAAAGCACGTTTGGTTGCAGACCAAGTGCGCGGTAAAAACGTTGCACAAGCTCTAGAAGTTTTGACGTTCAGCGACAAAAAAGCTGCTGAACTAATCAAGAAGGTTCTGGAGTCTGCTATCGCAAACGCCGAGCATAACGAAGGTGCTGACATTGATGATTTGAATGTCGCAAAAATCTTTGTTGACGAAGGTCCAGTCATGAAGCGCATTATGCCTCGTGCAAAAGGCCGTGCCGATCGCATCTTGAAGCGTTCTAGCCACATCACTGTTGTTGTAGCAGACCGCTAAGAGACGAGGAGAGAAAGCAATGGGTCAAAAAGTACATCCTAATGGTATTCGTCTTGGCATTTGTAAGCCTTGGAATTCCACTTGGTTTGCTAACAGCCAAGATTTCGCTGACAACCTAGACGGCGACTTCAAGGTACGTCAGTTCCTGACTAATGAACTGAAAAAAGCGTCTGTATCTCGCATCGTTATCGAGCGCCCTGCTAAGAGCATCCGTGTGACTATTCACACAGCTCGCCCAGGTGTTGTTATCGGTAAGAAAGGCGAAGACGTAGAAAAACTGCGCGCTCGCGTTGCTCAACTAGCCGGTGTACCTGCACAAATCAACATTGCAGAAGTACGTAAGCCAGAGCTTGATGCTCAGCTTGTTGGTGACAGCATCGCTTCTCAGCTAGAGCGTCGTGTTATGTTCCGTCGTGCTATGAAGCGCGCGGTACAAAACGCAATGCGTCTAGGCGCCAAAGGTATCAAAGTGGAAGTAAGCGGCCGTCTTGGCGGCGCTGAAATCGCTCGTACCGAGTGGTACCGTGAAGGTCGTGTGCCATTGCACACCCTTCGTGCTGATATTGACTACGCAACTTCTTCGGCTCACACCACTTACGGTGTAATTGGTATTAAAGTTTGGATCTTCAAAGGTGAAGTTCTAGGCGGCATGCCAGTTGCTGAGCCACAGGCTGAAAAGCCTAAGAAGCAGCGTAAAGGCCGTAAGTAAGGAGTCTATCGATGCTTCAACCAAAACGTACTAAGTTCCGCAAGGCTTTTAAAGGTCGTAACCGCGGTCTTGCTGCCGGTACTGACGTAAGCTTCGGTACCTTCGGCCTTAAAGCTGTTGGTCGTGGTCGTATCACTGCTCGTCAGATCGAAGCTGCACGTCGTGCTATGACTCGTCACATTAAGCGTCAGGGTCAAATCTGGATCCGTGTGTTCCCAGACAAGCCGATCACTACCAAGCCTCTGGAAGTTCGTCAGGGTAAAGGTAAGGGTTCTGTAAGTTACTGGGTTGCACAAATTCAACCAGGTAAAGTCCTGTACGAGATGGATGGTGTTTCTGAAACCCTAGCTCGCGAAGCATTCGAGCTAGCTTCACGTAAACTACCAATCAAAACCACTTTCGTAACTAAGGCGGTGATGTGATGAAAGCACAAGAACTTCGCGAAAAGAGCGTAGAACAGCTGAATGAAGAACTGCTGGGTCTGCTGCGTGAGCAATTCAACCTGCGCATGCAAGCAGCAACAGGTCAACTTCAGCAAACTCATACTCTGAAGACTGTTCGTCGTGATATCGCACGTGTTAAAACCGTTCTGAACCAGAAGGGCAACGCATAATGAGCGACCAAATCCGTACTCAACAAGGCCTTGTAGTTAGCGACAAAGGCGATAAGTCTATTGTTGTTGCAATTGAGCGCCAGGTGAAACACCCGATTTACGGTAAGTTCATCAAGCGTACAACTAAACTACATGTTCACGATGAAAACAACGAATGCGCCCAAGGCGACAAAGTTGAAGTTCGTGAGTGTCGTCCACTGTCTAAGACTAAGTCTTGGACTCTGGTACGCGTAGTTGAGAAAGCACGCCTGTAAGGGTAACTTTCCAACGGTTAAAATTTAAACGGCTCCAACTTAGGGGCCGTTTATTTTTTATCTATTCATCTTTAAAAAATAGTGTTATTATTCGCCGCCCTTGTAATGAGGCAGCCCGACCCGAGATGGGTCTAGATGTAATAACAGCGGAGCACTAACCATGATCCAAATGCAAAGTATGCTGGATGCAGCCGACAACTCCGGCGCTCGCAGTGTAATGTGTATTAAGGTGCTGGGTGGTTCACACCGTCGCTACGCCCATATCGGCGATGTCATCAAAGTTACCGTGAAGGATGCAATCCCACGCGGTAAAGTTAAGAAAGGTGACGTTCTGAAGGCGGTTGTAGTTCGCACCCGTAAAGGCGTTCGTCGTCCAGACGGTTCTGTCATTCGCTTCGACCGTAATGCTTGCGTACTGTTGAACAACACTACTGAGCAACCAATCGGTACTCGTATCTTTGGCCCTGTGACACGTGAGCTTCGTGGCGATAAGTTCATGAAGATTGTGTCTCTGGCGCCTGAAGTTCTGTAAGGAGCGGTTTAAAATGGCAGCTAAAATCCGTCGTGAAGACGAAATTATCGTTCTTGTTGGTAAAGATAAAGGCAAGAAAGGTAAAGTATCTAAGGTACTGACTACCGGTAAGGTTATCGTTGAAGGTATCAACCTAGTTAAGAAACACCAGAAGCCAGTTCCGGCAATGGGTGTGCAAGGCGGCATCATTGAAAAAGAAGCAGCACTTGACGTTTCTAACGTGGCTATCTACAACGCGGCAACTGGTAAAGCAGACCGTGTAGGCTTCCGATTTGAAGACGGCAAAAAAGTTCGTTTCTTCAAGTCGAATGGCGAAACTATTAAGTAAGTTGGAGTAGTACTATGGCGAAACTGCATGATTACTACAAAGAGACTGTTGTAAAAGAGCTTGCTGAAAAGTTCGAATACAAGAGTATCATGCAAGTCCCAAGGATCGAAAAGATCACCCTGAACATGGGTGTGGGCGAAGCGATCAACGATAAAAAACTGCTTGAGAATGCAGCTTCAGATATGACCACTATTACTGGTCAGAAGCCGCTTATCACTAAGGCACGTAAATCAGTTGCTGGCTTCAAGATCCGAGAGGGCTACCCTATTGGTTGTAAAGTAACCCTGCGTGGCGAACGTATGTGGGATTTCTTTGAGCGTTTGATCTCAATCGCTCTACCACGTGTACGCGACTTCCGCGGCGTGAGTTCGAAATCTTTCGACGGTCGCGGTAACTATAGCATGGGCGTTCGTGAGCAAATCATCTTCCCAGAGATCGACTACGACAAAGTAGATCGTATCCGTGGTCTTGATATTACTATCACGACTACAGCGGCGACTGATGAGGAAGGTCAAGCTCTGCTGACTGCCTTCAACTTCCCATTCCGTAAGTAAGGTGAAGGGTTACTGTAATGGCTAAGCAATCAATGAAAGCGCGCGAAGCAAAACGCGCGAAGCTGGTAGCAAAGTTCGCTGTAAAGCGTTCTGCACTAAGAGCTACCATCAAAAACGTTAACGCGACCGAAGAAGAGCGTTGGGATGCAGTCCTGAAGCTTCAATCTTTACCGCGTGATTCATCCATGTCTCGTAAGCGTAATCGCTGTAACCAGACTGGGCGTCCACATGGCTACCTACGTAAATTCGGCCTTAGCCGAATCAAGGTCCGCGAAGCTTGCATGAAAGGCGAGATTCCGGGTCTGCGTAAGGCGAGCTGGTAATTGAATCACGGGAGTAAAGACTTATGAGCATGCAAGATCCGATTTCGGATATGCTGACCCGCATTCGCAACGGTCAGACAGCAGCGAAAGTTGCTGTTAAAATGCCTTCGTCAAAGCTGAAAGTGGCAATTGCTGAGCTACTTAAAGTTGAAGGTTATGTGGCTGACTACGCTGTTTCTAGCGATGTTAAGCCAGAACTGGAAGTGACTTTGAAATACTTCGAAGCGAACCCAGTTATCGAGCAAATCCAACGTGTAAGCCGTCCAGGTCTGCGCATCTATAAGAAAAAAGATGCACTGCCTTCTGTAATGGGTGGTCTGGGTATTGCTGTAGTATCAACTTCTAAAGGTTTGATGACCGACCGTGCCGCTCGCAAAGCGGGTCTTGGCGGTGAGATCATCTGCTACGTAGCTTAAGGAGTAGGAAATGTCTCGTGTTGCAAAAGCACCCGTAGTAATTCCTGCCGGCGTAGAGGTGAACCTTAACGGTCAGGAAATCACTGTTAAAGGTAGCAAGGGCGAACTGTCCCGCGTTATCAATAATGCAGTGGTAGTAAGCCAAGAAGACAACGCTGTGAAGTTTGCACCGCGCGAAGGTATCGTGAAGGCTAACGCCCAAGCTGGTACTGCACGTGCACTAGTAAACAACATGGTTGTTGGTGTTACTGAAGGCTTTACCAAGAAACTGATCCTGAAAGGTGTTGGTTATCGTGCGTCAATCAAGGGAAATGCAGTAGCTCTAACTTTGGGCTTCTCTCACCCTGTTGAACATGACCTGCCTGCAGGCATCAAGGCAGAATGCCCAAGCCAAACTGAAATTGTTTTGACTGGTACAGACAAGCAATTAGTTGGTCAAGTAGCTGCTGACATCCGCGCATACCGTCAACCTGAGCCTTACAAGGGCAAAGGTGTTCGTTACTCTGACGAAGTCGTGCGTACTAAAGAAGCTAAGAAGAAGTAAGGTAACACTATGGATAAGAAAATTGCTCGTATCCGTCGTGCGACCCGAGCGCGTCGCAAGATTGCTGAACTGGGTGCGACTCGCCTAGTGGTGCACCGTACTCCACGTCACGTGTACGCACAGGTTATCGCAGCTAATGGCTCTGAAGTTATCGCCGCTGCTTCTACCGTAGAAAAAGCGATCCGTGATCAATTGAAGAGTACCGGTAACAAAGACGCTGCAGCAGCTGTGGGTAAAGCAGTCGCTGAACGTGCGCTGGAAAAAGGCATCGAATCAGTTGCTTTTGACCGCTCCGGTTTCCAATACCACGGCCGCGTGGCTGCACTGGCAGATGCTGCCCGTGAAGCTGGTCTGAAATTCTAAGGTAGGCGGAAAGATGGCTAACGAAAAACAACAAAGTGATTTGCAAGAGAAGCTGATTGCTGTTAACCGTGTTTCTAAAACGGTTAAAGGTGGTCGCATCTTTAGCTTCACCGCTCTTACTGTAGTTGGTGATGGCAATGGTCGCGTAGGTTTCGGTTACGGTAAAGCCCGTGAAGTACCTGCCGCTATCCAAAAATCAATGGAAAAAGCGCGTCGTAACATGGTTACTATCGCGTTAAATGACGGTACTCTGCACCACGCTGTTAAAGGTCGCCACACTGGTTCAAAAGTGTACATGCAACCTGCTTCAGAAGGTACAGGTATCATCGCAGGTGGTGCGATGCGTGCAGTTCTAGAAGTTGCGGGTGTTCGCAACGTTCTGGCGAAAGCATACGGTTCTACTAACCCAATCAACATCGTTCGTGCAACGATTCTTGGTTTGGGTGGTATGAAGTCTCCAGAAATGGTAGCTGCCAAGCGCGGTCTGCCAGTAAACGAAATTCTGGGGTAATTCGACATGGCTAAAACTATTAAAGTAACTCAGACTCGTAGCTCTATCGGCCGACTGCCGAAGCATAAAGCTACGCTGCGTGGCTTGGGCCTTCGTCGCATCAACCACACCGTTGAACTTGAAGATACTGCTTGCGTACGCGGCATGATCAATCAAGTTTACTACATGGTTAAAGTGGAGGAGTAATCACATGCGTTTGAATACTCTATCTCCGGCTGCGGGTTCTAAGCCTTCTAAGAAGCGCGTAGGCCGTGGTATCGGTTCAGGCCTGGGCAAAACTGGTGGCCGCGGTCACAAAGGTCAGAAATCACGTTCAGGTGGTTCTGTGCGCCCAGGTTTCGAAGGCGGTCAAATGCCTTTGAAACAACGTCTGCCAAAATTTGGTTTTACTTCTCGTAAGAGCCTAACTGCAGCTGAAGTTCGTCTAAGCGAACTGGCTAAAGTTGAAGGTGACGTAGTAAGCCTTGAGACACTGAAAGCAGCAAACGTAATCACTAAAGACATCCGTACGGCGAAAATCGTACTGTCAGGTGAGATCGCGCGCTCAGTGACTATCAAAGGTCTTCGCGTTACCAAAGGTGCTCAAGCTGCAATTGAAGCTGCTGGCGGTAAAATCGAGGAATAACTAGCTCGAGGACGAGGTACAGATGGCAAAACAACCAGGACAAAATTTTAGTAGTGCAAAAGGTGGACTTGCGGAACTCAAAAGCCGTCTACTGTTTGTGGTAGGTGCGTTATTGGTTTTCCGTGCCGGCTCTTTTGTACCAATTCCTGGTATTGACGCTGCTGTACTTGCCGATCTGTTCGAACAGCAACAAGGTACCATCATTGAATTGTTTAACATGTTCTCTGGTGGTGCTCTTGAGCGTGCTTCTATCTTAGCGTTGGGTATTATGCCGTATATTTCGGCATCGATTATTGTCCAACTGTTAACGGTAGTTCACCCAGCATTGGCTGAGTTGAAGAAAGAAGGGGAGTCTGGTCGTCGTAAGATTAGCCAGTATACCCGCTACGGCACGTTAGTACTGGCAACCTTCCAAGCGATTGGTATTGCGACGGGGTTGCCTAGTATGATTCCAGGCCTTGTGGTTAACCCAGGGTTTGGATTCTACTTCACTGCTGTTGTGAGTTTGGTTACCGGCACCATGTTTTTGATGTGGTTAGGTGAGCAGATCACTGAGCGTGGTATCGGTAACGGTATTTCCTTGATTATTTTCACGGGTATCGTTGCAGGATTACCATCCGCCATCGGACAGACAGCGGAGCAAGCGCGTCAAGGTGAATTGCACGTGCTTCTTCTTCTGTTGATTGCGGTAATTGCATTCGCAGTAATTGCGTTCGTGGTGTTTATGGAACGTGGTCAACGTCGTATCGTCGTTAACTACGCCAAACGTCAGCAAGGCCGTCGCGTCTTTGCTGCACAGAGCACCCACTTGCCATTGAAAATAAATATGGCAGGCGTAATTCCAGCGATATTTGCATCAAGTATTATCCTGTTTCCAGGCACTTTGGCCCAATGGTTTGGTCAAAGCGAACAGTTGGGCTGGCTGGCCGATGTGTCTTTGGCACTAAGTCCTGGTCAACCTCTGTATGTAATTCTTTATGCTGCAGCGATTATCTTCTTCTGTTTCTTCTACACTGCGTTGGTTTTCAACCCGCGTGAGACGGCAGACAATCTGAAGAAGTCTGGTGCATTCGTACCTGGTATTCGCCCGGGCGAGCAGACTGCAAAGTACATTGATAAAGTAATGACTCGACTGACCCTTGCGGGTGCGTTGTATATCACCTTTATCTGTCTGATCCCCGAGTTCATGATGATTGCTTGGAACGTACGCTTCTATTTTGGCGGAACTTCCCTACTTATCGTAGTCGTGGTAATCATGGACTTTATGGCTCAAGTTCAGACACATCTGATGTCTCAACAATATGAGTCCGTGTTGAAGAAAGCCAATCTGAAAGGCTATGGCCGATAACAGATTGACATCTACGGAGTTTAGCAATGAAAGTTCGTGCTTCCGTTAAGAAAATCTGCCGTAACTGTAAAGTAATCAAGCGTAACGGTGTCGTTCGCGTGATTTGCAGTGAGCCAAAGCACAAGCAGCGCCAAGGCTAATAGCAGAATATTTTTCTTGCAAAATTTAGGCAGGGTGGCTACATTAGCCACCCACCTTTTGTGTGTGCAAAAGAAGTGGTATAGCCGCTGCGTATCCTCAACGGGCTCTGCAGCGGTTCTTCTTGAAAAAGTACTAGGAGTGAATAGTGGCCCGTATTGCAGGCATTAACATTCCTGATCAGAAGCATGCCGTTATCGCATTGACTGCGATTTTCGGTATTGGCAAAACCCGTTCAAAAGCTATTTTGGCTGAGACTGGTATTGCTGAAAGCATTAAGATCAGTGAACTAACTGAAGAGCAGATCGATCTACTGCGTGATGGCGTTGCCAAGTACACTGTAGAAGGTGATCTACGTCGTGAAGTTTCAATGAACATCAAGCGTCTTATGGACCTTGGTTGTTACCGCGGTTTGCGTCATCGTCGCAGCTTGCCACTACGTGGCCAGCGTACGAAGACCAATGCTCGTACCCGTAAGGGTCCGCGCAAACCGATCAAGAAATAATCGGGGTAGGTGATTACTAATGGCTAAACAACCAAATCGCGCACGTAAACGCGTACGCAAGCAAGTTGCTGATGGCGTAGCGCATATCCATGCGTCTTTCAACAACACAATCGTTACCATTACTGACCGTCAAGGTAATGCTCTTGCATGGGCAACTGCAGGTGGTTCTGGTTTCCGCGGTTCTCGTAAATCAACTCCGTTCGCTGCACAGGTTGCTGCTGAGCGTTGTGGTGAGATGGCTAAAGAATATGGCCTTAAGAACCTGGAAGTTATGGTAAAGGGTCCTGGTCCAGGTCGTGAATCTACGATTCGTGCACTGAACGCGGCTGGTTTCCGTATCACAAACATTGTTGATGCGACTCCAATCCCACATAACGGTTGTCGTCCACCTAAGAAACGTCGCGTATAACGCTGTTTCTTAGTATTCTGGAGAAAGATCATGGCAAGATATTTGGGTCCTAAGCTGAAGCTTAGCCGTCGCGAAGGTACTGACTTGTTCCTAAAGTCAGGCGTACGCGCGATTGATACCAAGTGTAAAATTGACAACGCCCCAGGCGTGCACGGCGCTCGTCGCGGTCGTCTGTCTGAATACGGCGTTCAGCTTCGTGAGAAGCAAAAAGTTCGTCGTACTTATGGCGTTCTTGAAAAGCAATTCCGTAACTACTATCAAGAAGCTGCTCGCCTTAAGGGCAATACAGGTGAAAACCTGCTGCAACTTCTAGAAGGTCGTCTGGATAACGTAGTTTACCGCATGGGCTTTGGTGCAACTCGCGCTGAATCACGTCAGTTGGTAAGCCACAAGGCGATCCTAGTAAACGGCAAAGTGGTTAACGTTCCTTCTTTCAAGGTAACGGCTAATGACGTTGTTAGCATTCGTGAGAAAGCTAAGAACCAAGCACGCATCAAAGCAGCGCTTGAAATTGCTGCTCAGCGCGAGCTGCCAACTTGGATCGAAGTAGACAGCAACAAAATGGAAGGCACTTTCAAGCGCCTACCAGAGCGTTCAGATTTGTCTGCTGACATCAACGAACACCTGATCGTCGAGCTTTACTCTAAGTAAAGCTAAACTAAAGAGAGGACACAATGCAGGGTTCTGTAACAGAATTTCTTAAGCCGCGTCTAGTAGACATCGAACAAGTAAGCTCGACGCACGCAAAAGTAACTCTTGAGCCGCTAGAGCGTGGCTTTGGTCACACCCTAGGCAATGCTCTACGTCGTATCCTACTGTCATCTATGCCTGGTTGCGCAGTGACAGAAGTAGAGATTGATGGCGTGTTGCACGAGTACAGCACCAAAGAGGGTGTACAGGAAGATATCCTGGAAATCCTACTTAACCTTAAAGGCTTGGCCGTTAAGGTAGAGGGTAAAGATGAAGTTATCCTTACTCTTAATAAGTCTGGTGCGGGCCCTGTTGTTGCAGGCGACATCACCCACGACGGTGGTGTTGAGATTGCGAACCCAGAACACGTAATCTGCCACTTGACAGATTCAAATGCTGAGATCAGCATGCGAATCAAGGTAGAACGTGGTCGTGGCTATGTACCAGCGTCAGCCCGTATTCATACTGAAGAAGACGAGCGCCCTATCGGCCGTCTGCTTGTCGATGCGACGTTCAGCCCAGTAGACCGTATTGCTTACAATGTTGAAGCAGCACGTGTTGAACAGCGTACTGATCTAGACAAGTTGGTTATCGATATGGAAACCAATGGTACGCTTGATCCTGAGGAAGCTATCCGTCGTGCAGCAACTATTCTTGCTGAGCAACTGGATGCATTCGTAGATCTTCGTGATGTACGAGTTCCTGAAGAGAAAGAAGAAAAGCCAGAGTTCGATCCGATCCTACTGCGTCCTGTAGACGATCTGGAACTAACTGTTCGCTCTGCTAACTGTTTGAAAGCAGAAGCGATCCACTACATTGGTGATCTGGTACAGCGTACCGAGGTAGAGCTTCTTAAGACACCTAACCTTGGTAAAAAGTCTTTGACAGAAATCAAAGACGTGTTGGCTTCACGCGGTTTGTCACTGGGTATGCGCCTCGAAAATTGGCCACCAGCTTCAATCGCTGAAGATTAATCAGATACTGATTACTTAGTTAGAAGGATTAGGTCATGCGCCATCGTAAGAGTGGTCGTCAACTCAATCGCAACAGCAGTCATCGTAAAGCGATGTTCAGCAACATGGCTAGCTCTCTGGTAACTCATGAAGTTATCAAAACAACTCTGCCTAAGGCAAAAGAGCTGCGTCGCGTAATTGAGCCATTGATTACCCTAGCAAAGATCGACAGTGTTGCTAACCGTCGTCTTGCGTTCGCTCGCACTCGTAACGACGAAGTTGTAGCGAAGCTGTTCAACGAATTAGGTCCACGTTTTGCCTCTCGTGCAGGCGGTTACACTCGCATTCTTAAATGCGGTGTACGTGCTGGTGATAAAGCCCCTATGGCTTACATCGAGTTGGTAGATCGTCCTGAGCAATCTGCTGAGGAAGCTGCTGAATAAGCATGCTGAACCTATCGGTAAAAAGCCAGGCATAGCCTGGCTTTTTATTTTTTCAAAGCCATTTTGCCAGCATTTGTCATCCGAGTTCTCGCTTACAAACATATATCATATATATTTGCTCGACCTATCGTCGCACACTTGACCTAATATAAAGCCCATTCGATACTTTTCTACTTCTACTTCTACTTCTACTTCTACTTCTACTTCTACTTCTACTTCTACTTCTACTTCTACTTCTACTTCTACTTCTACTTCTACTTCTACTTCTACTTCTACTTCTACTTCTACTTCTACTTCTACTTCTACTTCTACTTCTATCTCAACCTCTGCGTACAATTTGTCGATAATCACTGAGCAGTTATGTCCACCACTGTGTACAGATAGCCTTTCTTACTTCATTGCGCCAATTTCTCGTATAACAAGTCATGTGTATACGTGCAGTATTAACAATGAAGGTCTGAGCTTTACGGCGTAAATACTCGCATATACGCACACATCTATATAAAAGGTGTTGTACTCTTCATTGATAGTTATGCACAGGGTGCTGTGAGTGACTTGTGTGTAAAATGTGTGAAAATAGGCGTTTCGTTTAGATTGGACGCTAAAAAGCATATTTTCATCAAAAACCACAAAAAAATCTTGCCAAGATTCAATCGCTCCCTATAATGCGACCTCACTGACACGGCGACCTGCTCCACACGGAACAAACAGCCCACTCGGTACGGCGAAACGGCTTCAAAATTGATTGAAAATAAACGCTTGACGTTAACGACTCAATCAGTAGAATGCCCGCCTGCTTCAACGGAAAAGCCCAGTGCTTATCGCGGTTGAAGGGAGTCAACAAGACGTTTTGAAGGTTGCGAAAGCAACGTTGAAAAATCTCAAAATTTCTTCTTGACTTCATCGCCTGGCAGCGTAGAATTCGCAGCCCTGACGGTGAGAAGACGCCTCCACGGAGTCGCTTCTACAGTCAACGTTCTTTAACAATTTGACCTATACAATCTGTGTGGGCACTCGTACTTGATAGGCATAAGATTTATCAATGAACTGAGTGACCCAATCGAATTGGAAATCAGCCTTGAGCTGTTTTGATTTCACTTTTTCAAAAGTGGAAACCAATAAGAAACACAGTCAATGCAGATTTGCCTTAGGGCAAAAAAGTAATTCAGTATTCATTGAGCGTCACTTTCGAGTGACAACAAAATTCTAATTGAAGAGTTTGATCATGGCTCAGATTGAACGCTGGCGGCAGGCCTAACACATGCAAGTCGAGCGGTAACATTTCAAAAGCTTGCTTTTGAAGATGACGAGCGGCGGACGGGTGAGTAATGGCTGGGAACCTGCCCTGACGTGGGGGATAACAGTTGGAAACGACTGCTAATACCGCATGATGTCTACGGACCAAAGAGGGGGATCTTCGGACCTCTCGCGTCGGGATGGGCCCAGTTGGGATTAGCTAGTTGGTGAGGTAATGGCTCACCAAGGCGACGATCCCTAGCTGGTTTGAGAGGATGATCAGCCACACTGGAACTGAGACACGGTCCAGACTCCTACGGGAGGCAGCAGTGGGGAATATTGCACAATGGGCGCAAGCCTGATGCAGCCATGCCGCGTGTGTGAAGAAGGCCTTCGGGTTGTAAAGCACTTTCAGCAGTGAGGAAGGTTAGTACGTTAATAGCGTATTAATTTGACGTTAGCTGCAGAAGAAGCACCGGCTAACTCCGTGCCAGCAGCCGCGGTAATACGGAGGGTGCGAGCGTTAATCGGAATTACTGGGCGTAAAGCGCATGCAGGCGGTTTGTTAAGCAAGATGTGAAAGCCCCGGGCTCAACCTGGGAACCGCATTTTGAACTGGCAGGCTAGAGTCTTGTAGAGGGGGGTAGAATTTCAGGTGTAGCGGTGAAATGCGTAGAGATCTGAAGGAATACCGGTGGCGAAGGCGGCCCCCTGGACAAAGACTGACGCTCAGATGCGAAAGCGTGGGGAGCAAACAGGATTAGATACCCTGGTAGTCCACGCTGTAAACGATGTCTACTTGGAGGTTGTGACCTAGAGTCGTGGCTTTCGGAGCTAACGCGTTAAGTAGACCGCCTGGGGAGTACGGTCGCAAGATTAAAACTCAAATGAATTGACGGGGGCCCGCACAAGCGGTGGAGCATGTGGTTTAATTCGATGCAACGCGAAGAACCTTACCTACTCTTGACATCCACAGAAGAGACCAGAGATGGACTTGTGCCTTCGGGAACTGTGAGACAGGTGCTGCATGGCTGTCGTCAGCTCGTGTTGTGAAATGTTGGGTTAAGTCCCGCAACGAGCGCAACCCTTATCCTTGTTTGCCAGCACGTCATGGTGGGAACTCCAGGGAGACTGCCGGTGATAAACCGGAGGAAGGTGGGGACGACGTCAAGTCATCATGGCCCTTACGAGTAGGGCTACACACGTGCTACAATGGCGTATACAGAGGGCAGCGAGGCCGCGAGGTGGAGCGAATCCCAGAAAGTACGTCGTAGTCCGGATCGGAGTCTGCAACTCGACTCCGTGAAGTCGGAATCGCTAGTAATCGTGGATCAGAATGCCACGGTGAATACGTTCCCGGGCCTTGTACACACCGCCCGTCACACCATGGGAGTGGGCTGCACCAGAAGTAGATAGCTTAACCTTCGGGAGGGCGTTTACCACGGTGTGGTTCATGACTGGGGTGAAGTCGTAACAAGGTAGCCCTAGGGGAACCTGGGGCTGGATCACCTCCTTAACGATACTATTGATGCAAGTGCTCACACAAATTGTATAGGTTGAAAAAGTAAAGAGTGGTTTGGCATCCCAAATGCCAAACAAGCAAAGTGTCCCATTCGTCTAGAGGCCTAGGACACCGCCCTTTCACGGCGGTAACAGGGGTTCGACTCCCCTATGGGACGCCACGGGTCGTTAGCTCAGTTGGTAGAGCAGTTGACTTTTAATCAATTGGTCGTAGGTTCGAATCCTACACGACCCACCATTCTCTCCATGAGGGAATTAAAACTATCGTGGGCGATTAGCTCAGTTGGGAGAGCACCTCCCTTACAAGGAGGGGGTCACTGGTTCGAGCCCGGTATCGCCCACCACTCTCTAAGAATTTTCTGCACGGAATCGCAGGCCCAATAAACAAGTTTTGTTATCGGGTGCGTATCTTTGCGTCGAAAATCATTAGAAAGTGGTTCCACTCTCTGTTTGAGAGGAGAAACACATGCTCTTTAAAAATCTGGAAAGCTGACTAGTAGATTTACTTCTTCTTTGAAAAAAGAGGGATTAAATTGAAATCTGTTTCTTATCTCTCTACCCGAGAGGTAACGAAACAAAAGTTCTCAAAACGTTAATTCTTCGGAATTAACACCAAACACATTCAAGTGTTCTTGGTTTCATTCTTCTCCTAGAGAAGAATGAACATATTTGAGTCCGGCGAAAAACCGTTCAACGTAAGTTGAGCATGTTCTTAGGAACAACCTTGGTTGTTTGCCATACGCCTTTTGTTTTCACTTTATAAAAGTGAAGTCAAAAAGAAACCTCTTGGGGTTGTATGGTTAAGTGACTAAGCGTACACGGTGGATGCCTTGGCAGTCAGAGGCGATGAAGGACGTAGTAACTTGCGATAAGCGTAGATAAGGCAGTAACAGCCACTTGAGTCTACGATTTCCGAATGGGGAAACCCACGTGCATAAGCACGTATCATGCAGTGAATACATAGCTGTATGAGGCGAACTCGGGGAACTGAAACATCTAAGTACCCGAAGGAAAAGAAATCAATTGAGATTCCGGCAGTAGCGGCGAGCGACCCCGGATTAGCCCTTAAGCGGTTTAAGTGTTAGTGGAATACCCTGGAAAGGGTAGCGATACAGGGTGATAGCCCCGTACACGACAATGCTTTTATCGTGAAAACGAGTAGGACGGGACACGTGGTATCCTGTCTGAACATGGGGGGACCATCCTCCAAGGCTAAATACTCCTGACTGACCGATAGTGAACCAGTACCGTGAGGGAAAGGCGAAAAGAACCCCTGTGAGGGGAGTGAAATAGAACCTGAAACCGTGTACGTACAAGCAGTGGGAGCCTCTTCGTGGGGTGACTGCGTACCTTTTGTATAATGGGTCAGCGACTTACTTTTAGTAGCAAGGTTAACCGAATAGGGGAGCCGTAGGGAAACCGAGTCTTAACTGGGCGAATGAGTTGCTAGGAGTAGACCCGAAACCGAGTGATCTAGCCATGGGCAGGTTGAAGATTGAGTAACATCAATTGGAGGACCGAACCGACTAATGTTGAAAAATTAGCGGATGACTTGTGGCTAGGGGTGAAAGGCCAATCAAACTCGGAGATAGCTGGTTCTCCCCGAAAGCTATTTAGGTAGCGCCTCGGACGAATACTACTGGGGGTAGAGCACTGTTAAGGCTAGGGGGTCATCCCGACTTACCAACCCTTTGCAAACTCCGAATACCAGTAAGTACTATCCGGGAGACACACGGCGGGTGCTAACGTCCGTCGTGGAGAGGGAAACAACCCAGACCGCCAGCTAAGGTCCCAAAGTTATCGCTAAGTGGGAAACGATGTGGGAAGGCTCAGACAGCCAGGATGTTGGCTTAGAAGCAGCCATCATTTAAAGAAAGCGTAATAGCTCACTGGTCGAGTCGGCCTGCGCGGAAGATGTAACGGGGCTAAGCGATACACCGAAGCTGCGGCATCAACTCTTCGGAGTTGTTGGGTAGGGGAGCGTTCTGTAAGCCGTTGAAGGTGAACTGTAAGGTTTGCTGGAGGTATCAGAAGTGCGAATGCTGACATGAGTAACGATAAAGGGGGTGAAAAACCTCCTCGCCGGAAGACCAAGGGTTCCTGTCCAACGTTAATCGGGGCAGGGTAAGTCGACCCCTAAGGCGAGGCCGAAAGGCGTAGTCGATGGGAAACGGGTTAATATTCCCGTACTGCTTATAACTGCGATGGGGGGACGGAGAAGGCTAGGTGAGCTTGGCGACGGTTGTCCAAGTTCAAGTGCGTAGGTGGGTGTCTTAGGTAAATCCGGGACGCTGTTAACACTGAGACACGATGTCGAGTCACTACGGTGATGAAGTCATTGATGCCATGCTTCCGGGAAAAGCCTCTAAGCTTCAGGTTATAAGCAATCGTACCCCAAACCGACACAGGTGGTCGGGTAGAGAATACCAAGGCGCTTGAGAGAACTCGGGTGAAGGAACTAGGCAAAATGGTACCGTAACTTCGGGAGAAGGTACGCTGCCTCCGGTGAAGTCCCTTGCGGATGGAGCTAGAGGCAGTCGCAGATACCAGGTGGCTGCAACTGTTTATTAAAAACATAGCACTGTGCAAAATCGAAAGATGACGTATACGGTGTGACGCCTGCCCGGTGCCGGAAGGTTAATTGATGGGGTTATCTTCGGAGAAGCTCTTGATCGAAGCCCCGGTAAACGGCGGCCGTAACTATAACGGTCCTAAGGTAGCGAAATTCCTTGTCGGGTAAGTTCCGACCTGCACGAATGGCGTAATGATGGCCACGCTGTCTCCACCCGAGACTCAGTGAAATTGAAATCGCAGTGAAGATGCTGTGTACCCGCGGCTAGACGGAAAGACCCCGTGAACCTTTACTACAGCTTGGCACTGAACATTGACCCTACATGTGTAGGATAGGTGGGAGCCTTAGAAGCACGTACGCCAGTATGTGTGGAGGCAATCTTGAAATACCACCCTTGTATGCTTGATGTTCTAACGTTGGCCCCTAATCGGGGTTGCGGACAGTGCCTGGTGGGTAGTTTGACTGGGGCGGTCTCCTCCCAAAGAGTAACGGAGGAGCACGAAGGTGGGCTAATCACGGTCGGACATCGTGAGGTTAGTGCAATGGCATAAGCCCGCTTGACTGCGAGAATGACAATTCGAGCAGGTACGAAAGTAGGTCATAGTGATCCGGTGGTTCTGAATGGAAGGGCCATCGCTCAACGGATAAAAGGTACTCCGGGGATAACAGGCTGATACCGCCCAAGAGTTCATATCGACGGCGGTGTTTGGCACCTCGATGTCGGCTCATCACATCCTGGGGCTGAAGTCGGTCCCAAGGGTATGGCTGTTCGCCATTTAAAGTGGTACGCGAGCTGGGTTTAGAACGTCGTGAGACAGTTCGGTCCCTATCTGCCGTGGGCGTTGGATGATTGAGAGGGGCTGCTCCTAGTACGAGAGGACCGGAGTGGACGAACCTCTGGTGTTCGGGTTGTCACGCCAGTGGCATTGCCCGGTAGCTAAGTTCGGAATTGATAAGCGCTGAAAGCATCTAAGCGCGAAGCAAGCCTCGAGATGAGTCATCCCTGACACTATAAGTGTCCTAAAGGGTTGTTGGAGACTACGACGTAGATAGGTCAGGTGTGTAAGCGCTGCGAGGCGTTGAGCTAACTGATACTAATTGCCCGTGAGGCTTAACCATACAACACCCAAGGGGTTTTAGCGGACTCAGATAAGAACATTGAATGTGTATTGAGAGATAGGCTAGTCAGATTTTCTTCAGATTTAGTATCTTGCCGTTATCCATAGAGATAGCGTAGGCAGGGTTTATTCTGGCAAAGCCGCCCACGAGCTGAGCGAGGAAGTGTACGACTGTACATGACCGAGTGAAGGAGGCAGGCAATGCAGCCAGAGTGAAGCCTGACAAGCGGGATACAACAACAGAATTTGCTTGGCGACCATAGCATTATGGACCCACCTGATCCCATGCCGAACTCAGTAGTGAAACGTAATAGCGCCGATGGTAGTGTGGGGTCTCCCCATGTGAGAGTAGGACATCGCCAGGCTTCAATTGTTTTTCTTGTGTATTTTTTGAATCTTTTGATGCTTTCTACACAAGAAAAGATAAACAAAGCAATAATATGTAAGACTTTGTTTAAGAAAAATTCGCTGATATAGCTCAGTTGGTAGAGTGCACCCTTGGTAAGGGTGAGGTCCCCAGTTCGAATCTGGGTATCAGCACCAGCTTTCAAAATTTTTCTGGCAGCCATAGCGCAATGGTACCACCTGATCCCATGCCGAACTCAGAAGTGAAACGTTGCTGCGCCAATGGTAGTGTGGGGTCTCCCCATGCGAGAGTAGGTCACTGCCAGATACCTCTTCAAACCCGTAGCGGAAACGCTGCGGGTTTTTTCATTTCTAGTATTAAAAGATCTATATCACAAATGTGCTTGAACACTGATTGGGGATGTTATAGGGTTATTGGAATTCTAGACGTCTATACATCTTAAAAAGGGAGTGCTTTAAGATGCCAATTAAAATTCCTGATCAGTTGCCTGCGGCAAGTATCTTGCGTCAGGAAAACATCTTTGTGATGTCAGCAACGCGTGCGGAGAGCCAAAATATACGTCCACTGAAAGTTCTATTGCTCAATTTGATGCCTAAAAAGATTGAGACGGAAACGCAGTTCATGCGGATGCTATCTAACAGCCCCCTGCAAGTGGATGTCGAATTACTTCGTATAGACGACAGGCCAAGTAAAAACACACCGACAGAGCATTTGGATACCTTCTATCGACAGTTTCAATCCATTCGAGACCGTAACTTTGATGGTTTGATTGTGACAGGTGCACCACTAGGTTTAGTCCAGTTTGAGGATGTAATTTACTGGGATCACCTGCAGGATATTATGACTTGGGCCAAGCAACACGTGACTTCAACATTGTATGTGTGCTGGGCCGCCCAAGCGGGTTTGAAGCTTCTTTATAATCTCCCGAAGAAGACGCGCAAGAATAAATTGTCTGGTGTTTATTGGCACAGTATCAATAAGGGGTTAATCCAAAACCCTATATTGCGTGGTTTTGACGATTCTTTTCTAGCGCCTCATTCCCGCTATGCCGATTTCTCTCCTGAGTATCTCGCCGATAACACAGACCTCGATATTTTGGCTACATCTGAGACTGCTGGTGTTTACCTTGCTGCGACGAAAGATAAGCGAAATGTGTTTGTGACGGGACATCCGGAGTACGATTCACACACCTTGCACCAAGAGTATGCTCGAGATGTTAGCGAGGGAATGGAGCCTGTCGTGCCCATTAACTACTACCCCAATGATGATCCTTCTAAAGAACCGTATGTAAGCTGGCGGAGTCATGGACACTTGTTGTTCTGTAATTGGCTTAACTACTGCGTTTACCAACAAACGCCGTATGATCTTGACCACTTCTCGGAATCAGCATTCACCAAAGACGATTAAACCAATACGATTAAAATAGCGGCCTTCAATGAAGGCCGCTTTTCGTTGGGCTCTACTATTCTTCAGCCGTTTCTCTCTCTCTTTGTGTTTCCGGCTCTGGTTTAACTTGCTTATAACTGCGCGGTTGAATCGCCATGTCTCGTTCTGCCACTTTAGCTTTCTCTATCAATTTGGTGATGGTTGAACCTTGTACAAGGATAGAAAATACGACGACGGCATAGGTCATAACAAGAATGATCTCTCGTACATCAATGTTCTTGTTAGGAACGATCATATAACCCGCAGGTACAGCCATTGCCATAGCGATCGCAAGGCCCCCTCTAAGCCCGCCCCAAGTAAGAATACGCACCGAATAAGGGTTGTAATCTCGATAGCGATTAAAGCCTAAATAACATAGGCGAACACTAATATAGCGGGCGATCAGCACGGCAGGGATAGCAAATGCCATAATGATCCAATCTTCTTTGTGGAAGGTGAATGTCAGCATACTAAGACCAATTAACAAGAACAGAACACCATTCAGAAATTCATCAACCAGCTCCCAGAAGTGGTCGAGATGATCTTCGCTTTCTTTGGAAAAACCAATGTAACGAGTCCAGTTACCAATCATGATCCCTGCCACCACCATGGCTAAAGGCCCCGAAACGCCTATTAGATTAGCGAACACGTATCCTGCAGTTGGAATGCCCAGTGTCAGCAATAACTCCATAGAGTGGTCGTCGGTATGGCAAATAAGGTAGTGGAAAAGCAAACCTAGCAGGAAGCCATAGACAATGCCGCCTATGGCCTCATGCAAGAACAGCTCTACAACGCCGATTGCTGTCGGTGTTTCCGTGCCGAAAGCCACGGTGAAGAGGGTCATGAAAATCACCAGACCAAACCCGTCGTTGAATAACGACTCCCCCTCAATTTGAGTGGAAATACGCCTTGGGGCGTCCAGCTTCTTAACAATGGCCAAAACGGCGATAGGATCTGTTGGTGAAATGAGTGCGCCAAACAACAAGCAATAGATAAACGAGAATGGAATGCCGATTAATTGGAAGAATAGCCAAGTAGTCGCACCAATGAAGAAGGTGGAAACGAGGGTGGCCATTAATGCGAGGACGGTGATTTCCCACTTCTGATCTTCAAGATTCGGTAATTTCACTCCAAGACCGCCTGCAAAGAGCAGAAAACCGAGTACGCCTTTCAACAAGAAGTCATCAAAGTGGACTTCATTCAATGTGTTGGCCGCAAAATCTTTTAAATGGAACCAGTTGTTGTGGCCAGAAATGACGATGCCCAAAGAAAGGATCAGAGCGCCTGCGGTGATCGCGATGGTAGTCTGCATTTGCCCTATTTTACTATTGATAAAGGCGATGAGCATGGCGGCTGCTGCTAAGAAACAGAGAGTGGTGTAGACGGTCATGGATGACCCCGTGTCGAATAATATGAGAAATTAAAATAAGTTGTAACGAAATATAAATCGATGTGAGCAAGAAAACTACAACAAATCTGCGTCTTTTCCGATATGGCAACCAAACCGCATCTAATTAGACGTCTAGATTTCCAATTGGTCTGTGATACTATTCGGGAAGCAAGCAATACTAGAAGGAATCGGTAGCTGTGAGTAGTAAGGACGTACTAGACAAACTGTTAGCAGAGCGCATTTTAATCATCGATGGTGGCATGGGCACGATGATCCAGGGATATAAACTGGAGGAGCCCGACTATCGTGGAGAGCGCTTTGCCGATTGGCATTCAGATCTAAAAGGCAACAATGATCTTTTGGTTCTCACACAGCCTTCACTTATCAAACAAATACACGCTGAGTACCTCGAAGCAGGTGCGGATATTCTTGAAACCAACACCTTCAATGCGACAACGATTGCTATGGCCGATTACGACATGCAATCGCTCAGTGCTGAAATCAACCTTGAAGCGGCTAAAATTGCTCGCGAAGTGGCTGATGAATGGACAGCAAAGAATCCTGATAAACCGCGCTTTGTGGCAGGGGTTCTTGGGCCAACAAACCGAACTTGTAGCATTTCTCCAGATGTTAACGACCCGGGCTATCGAAACGTCACTTTTGATGCGCTAGTTGAAGCTTACGCTGAGTCGACTCACGCGCTGATGGGTGGTGGCGCTGACATTATTCTGATTGAAACTATTTTTGATACGCTCAATGCGAAGGCATGTGCTTTTGCAGTAGAGACGGTGTTTGAAGCGCGTGGCGAGATATTGCCCGTAATGATTTCCGGCACGATCACGGATGCTTCTGGTCGAACATTATCAGGGCAAACCACCGAAGCGTTCTATAACTCGCTGCGACATGTGAAGCCACTATCGTTTGGTCTGAACTGTGCGCTTGGACCAGACGAGCTTCGTCAGTATGTTGATGAGCTCTCGCGTATTTCTGAATGCGCGGTTTCAGCTCACCCGAATGCGGGTCTACCCAATGCTTTTGGAGAGTATGACTTAAGCCCAGAAGAAATGGCTGAACATATTGGTGAATGGGCACAAGCTGGATTTTTGAACTTGGTAGGCGGTTGTTGTGGTACCACGCCTGAGCACATTCGCCAGATGTATCTCGCCACTAAAGATGCCCAACCTCGTCAGCTTCCTGACTTACCTGTTGCTTGCCGACTGTCTGGTCTTGAGCCACTTAGTATCGCGAAAGACACATTGTTTCTCAATGTGGGCGAACGAACCAATGTGACTGGCTCGGCCAAATTTAAACGTCTTATTGTCGAAGGAAACTACGATGAAGCGTTAGAAGTGGCAGCTCAGCAAGTTGAAAGCGGCGCGCAGATCATTGATATCAACATGGATGAAGGCATGCTGGATGCGGAAGCGGCTATGGTGCGCTTTTTGAATCTGTGTGCGTCAGAGCCTGATATTTCTCGCGTTCCGATCATGATTGACTCCTCTAAATGGGAAGTGATTGAAGCGGGTCTGAAGTGTATTCAAGGTAAAGGCATTGTGAACTCTATTTCCTTGAAGGAAGGGAAAGAAAAGTTTGTTGAGCAGGCGAAACTTGTTCGTCGCTACGGTGCTGCCGTTATCGTGATGGCGTTTGACGAAGTAGGACAAGCGGACACGCGTGAGCGTAAGATAGAAATTTGTACCAACGCCTATAACATCTTGGTTGATGAAGTTGGCTTCCCTCCAGAAGACATTATCTTTGACCCCAATATCTTTGCCGTTGCAACGGGTATTGAAGAACACAACAACTACGCAGTCGATTTCATTGAAGCTGTCAGTGATATTAAGCGAAACCTGCCTCATGCCATGGTTTCTGGTGGTGTGTCTAACGTCTCATTCTCGTTTCGCGGCAACAATCCTGTACGTGAAGCCATCCATGCAGTGTTCCTTTATTACTGTTTCAAAAACGGTATGGACATGGGGATTGTCAACGCAGGTCAGCTTGCGATCTATGATGATCTGTCTGATGAATTGCGTGAAGCCGTTGAAGATGTCGTGCTTAACCGACGAGATGATTCTACCGAACGCTTGTTAGAAATTGCCGATAAATACCGTGAAAGCGGTGTGGAGCAAGAGGACGCCAGTGTCGCTGAGTGGCGCAGTTGGGCTGTAGAGAAACGCCTTGAGCATGCACTGGTGAAAGGTATTACTGAGTTCATTGTCTCGGATACAGAGGAAGCACGTGCAAATGCTGATAAACCGCTTGAGGTCATCGAAGGTCCATTGATGGCGGGCATGAACGTGGTGGGTGATTTGTTTGGTGAGGGAAAAATGTTCTTACCACAAGTCGTGAAATCTGCCCGTGTTATGAAGCAAGCTGTCGGGTATTTAGAACCCTACATTAATGCTGAAAAGCAGGCGAACTATACCAATGGCAAGATCTTGTTGGCGACCGTCAAAGGTGACGTGCATGACATTGGAAAGAACATTGTTGGTGTCGTGCTTCAGTGTAATAACTATGAAATTATTGATCTTGGCGTCATGGTGCCGACTGAGAAGATTTTGAGAGTGGCGCGGGAAGAAAATGTCGACATCATTGGTTTGTCTGGTCTCATTACGCCATCGTTGGATGAAATGGTGCATGTTGCCAAAGAAATGGAGCGTCAGGGTTTTGATCTGCCATTGCTGATTGGCGGTGCAACGACATCAAAAGCGCACACAGCCGTGAAGATAGAGCAAAACTATCATGGGTCCGTGGTTTACGTTCCGAATGCGTCACGCGCTGTGGGAGTATGTACTGAACTCTTGTCTGATGTACTTCGTCCTGCTTTCGAAGAGCGTCTCGCTAAGGAGTACGATATTGTTCGTGATCAGCATTCGAGGAAAACGCCAAGAACTGCCCCTGTTACCCTTGCGCAAGCGCGTGAGAACAAAGCGGCAATAGATTGGCAATCCTACACACCGCCGGCTCCCGTTAAATCCGGCGTGCACGTATTCAAAGATTTCCCTGTTTCTAAACTTCGTCAGTATATTGATTGGACACCTTTCTTTATGACGTGGTCTTTGAGTGGGAAATACCCAGCCATTTTGGATCACGAGTTAGTGGGTGAAGAGGCGCGTCGATTGTTTGATGATGCCAACGCACTCATCGACAGGATCGAGGCGGAAGGAATCATCAAGGCCAATGGTGTGTGTGGTATTTTCCCCGCGAATAGCATTAATGACGACGATATTGAAGTGTATGCCGATGAATCTCGAACTGAGGTCATTTCCGTGCTGCATAATTTACGTCAGCAGACCAAGAAACCGCGCGGTGCAAACTACTGTTTGACCGACTTTATTGCACCGAAAGAGAGTGGGAAGCCTGATTGGATAGGTGCCTTTGCCGTCACGGGTGGTATTGGTGAGTATGACCTGGCGGAGTACTTCAAACAGCAAGGTGATGATTACAATGCCATTTTGGTTCAAGCGGTGTCCGATCGACTGGCGGAAGCATTTGCTGAATGCCTGCATGAAACTGTGCGTAAAGAGATCTGGGGCTTTGCGCCGGACGAAGCATTGGACAACGAATCACTGATCCGAGAAAAGTATCAAGGTATTCGACCTGCGCCAGGTTATGCGGCATGTCCTGAGCATACAGAGAAAGGCCAGATTTGGGATCTGTTGAATGCAGAAACTAATACAGGAATGACGCTGACCGAGAGTTATGCCATGTGGCCAGGGGCGTCAGTTTCAGGTTGGTATTTCTCCCATCCAGAATCACGCTACTTCGCGGTGGCACAGATCCAAGCGGATCAACGTGATAGCTATGCCGATCGCAAGGGCTGGGATTTGATCGAGGCCGAAAAATGGCTCGGGCCTAACCTCAACGGATAAAGACACAGACAGGGCAATGCTTCTCAGCCCAAAATAGAAAAGGCGCTCAGATTGAGCGCCTTTTTGTTCATGATTTATTGAGGAAAGTTAGGCTTCAAACAGCTCTTTGTGAAGTGCTCTCACCACGTCCTTTGATTCGCTTGTGCTGGTTAAAAAACACAGGTTATGACTGCTGGCACCGTAGCAAATCATGCGAAGATTATATTCTTCTAAAGACCCGAATATTTTTGCCGCCGCGCCACGAGACTCACCCATATGGTTGCCGATCAGGGCGACCAAACACATGTCTTGCTCGATCGTTACTTTACACAGTTGGGCTAGCTCTTTTTCAGCGTCTTCCGGCAAGGTCGGAGCACCGCCACGAGTGTTAGTTTGGTCAAGCGTGAGTGATACGCTCACTTCAGACGTGGTGATCAGATCTACCGAAACCTTGTGCTTGGCCAAAATGTTGAAGACCTCGGCCAGAAAGCCATAAGCGTGAAACATATTCAAACTAGTCAGCGTGACCATGGTTTGGTTGCAGCGAAGGGCCAATGCGCGGAAAAGTGGAGATTGCTTCGCAGTATGGCGAATCCACGTACCACCTTGCTCTGGTGTTTTAGAGGAACCCACAAATACCGGGATATCATGACGCATAGCAGGCACAAGTGTGGAAGGATGCAAAATCTTCGCACCGAAGTTTGCCATTTCGGAGGCTTCACTGAAGCTGATTTCGTCAATCGGTTTTGCCGCTGGCGCAACGCGAGGGTCCGTACTGTAAATACCCGGTACGTCGGTCCAAATCTCAAGCGAAGTCGCTTGTACGGCTTCAGCAAGCAGCGCGGCGCTGTAATCAGAACCACCACGACCTAACGTGGTCGTATTGCCACTATTGTCTGCACCAATAAAGCCTTGAGTCACTGCGATTTTTTTCTCACACAATGGACGCAAGATCCCCTGAGCATGAAACGCAGTTTCGATCAGATCAGGCGTTGCCTTGCCAAAGACATTGTCTGTTTTTAATACTTGTCTTACATCGACGCGCTCCGCGTCAATACCTTGAGCGTTAAGCAGATGCGTAAAAATGTGCGTGGACATTAATTCGCCACACGCAACGAGGCTATCTGTTAATTGGTCTGATGTAGAAGTTGCGGCAGCAGCAGCGAAAGTCGCCACCTCATCAAGAATCTCATTAACGGCTTGATTCACAGCCGCATTTGCAGGCAGCTGATCCAAAATGCTGAAATGAATGTCGGCAATTTTTGCCAATACTTCTTGTTGTCGCTTGGCATCGGCAACACCATTTGCCAATTCAACCAATAAGTTTGTTACGCCAGAACAGGCGCTAATCACTACCAGTCGAGTGTCTGAATTCCCTTTTATCACCGATGCGCTGTTTGACATGGCTGCGTAGTCGGCGACACTCGTGCCGCCAAATTTTGCGACATTTAATGCGTTCACTTCCCTGTATCTCCCTAATCGCGAATGGAGTAATCCTAACATTATTGAAATTTGAAACAGTTCGAAAGCAATGCGACAGGAAGAGGGCGGTTACGGAAGAAAGGATATTTCTCCAGAAGCGCTCCATCTCGTTAAAGATGACAATCCGAAGGATTCAACCTTCTAGACCGACAATCCAGCCCCCAAGGTCTGGTGTTGCCTCGGCGTCTTATCCCCTGATCGGTTTGCGTCGGAGTTGGGGCTCCGCAAACAGACTGCCTGATAGACGCGCCTCTTCTGCTTTTGATTGGTGAAAATGACACCGCACAAAAATTGCCCTCTATTGATAATGTTTTGTGAACGCTTTGTCAATTAACAATTGCACCCATTGACATCGCTTTTTGACCAAATGAAGTGTGATGATATTTTGGCAATTGCAAATCCGGTGATAGGGTAAGTCAACGAATGGATGCTAATGGAGAGCCAATAATGACAATATCCCGATTTATTCCACCGCAACGTACCTTGATGGGCCCTGGTCCTTCAGATGTATCACCACGGGTATTGCAAGCCTTGTCCCAGCCAACAATTGGTCATCTGGACCCACTTTTTGTGGGTATGATGGATGAGGTGAAAGCGCTACTTCAATATGCATTCCAAACTGAAAATGCCTTTACCATTGCTGTTTCTGCCCCCGGCAGTGCAGGTATGGAAACGTGCTTTGTTAACTTGGTTGAGCCGGGCGATACCGTCATCGTTTGCCGTAATGGGGTGTTTGGCGATCGCATGCGAGAAAATGTTGAGCGTTGCGGTGCAACGGCGGTGATGGTAGATGATGAATGGGGTGCGCCTGTTGATCCTGCCAAAGTTGAACAAGCATTGATTGCCCATCCTGAAGCCTCAGTATTGGCTTTCGTGCATGCGGAAACATCAACGGGTGCATTGAGTGATGCAAAAACATTGGCTGCATTAGCGCGTCAGTATGACTGTTTAAGCATTGTCGACGCAGTGACCTCCTTAGGTGGTGTGCCTCTGCTGGTGGATGAATGGAAACTAGATGCTGTGTATTCGGGCAGTCAAAAATGTTTATCCTGTGTACCTGGCTTGTCCCCTGTTACCTTTTCACCTCGTGCTGTTGAGAAAATGCAGAAACGCACTGAAAAAGTGCAAAGTTGGTTTCTCGATCAAAGCCTTGTGCTGGCGTATTGGAGTGGAGCAGGCAAGCGTAGCTACCATCACACGGCGCCAGTAAATAGCTTATATGCATTGCATGAATCGCTTCTGATGCTCAAACAAGAAGGTCTGGAGAACGCGTGGCAGCGACATCGCGATATGCATGAGCTGCTCAAAGTTGAGCTCGAATCGTTGGGTATTCGCTTTCTTGTTGATGAAGCTTATCGCTTGCCTCAGCTCAATGCAGTGTCTGTGCCAGAGGGCATTGATGACGCGAATGTGCGTGGTCGCTTGCTCAATGATTACAATCTTGAGATTGGGGCTGGGCTTGGCGCGTTGGCGGGAAAAGCTTGGCGTATCGGTTTGATGGGATATACCGCAAGAAAAGAAAATATCGCTTTGTGTGCAAAAGCATTGAAAGATGTGCTGGGCTAAACATCACTCGCTATCAATTAGCAAAAAACGCCTCTAGGGGCGTTTTTTGTTGATTGACTTGGCGCTTTAGGGGCTATTCAGAAAACGAAGGTTGGAAAACACGATCTGGAAACAGCGAGTTCGCTTCTTGTTTGATCTGTTTTGCCATTGCTTTATTGCCCGTTAGCATAGCAAGCTCAATCAGTGACTGATAACCATCGGCATTAGGGTTTGACGTCAATTGCCGTACCTGTTGATGCAAATAAGCCTCCTGCGCACGTATATCTCTGCTTTCTACGCTAGTCAGAAAAGCACGCCTCCCCGCTTCTTCACGATAGAAACTTTGCCACCACGGGTGCGCTTGATATTGGGTTAACTTGTTGTCACTAATTTCATAGGTGCGCAGCGCCTGCTCGCCAAGATACACCGAACTGAACACCAACATGGATACCAGTATCAAGCAGGTAGAGGCGGCCAATTTGATGGCTTTTATTGGACGTACAGAAATACGTTTGTAGCGAGCGGATAAGTTATCAATCCAGTAAAGCAGAATGACAAACAGCAGAGCTAACGCCGGATTAACACTAACAAAGGGCGTTGCTGCAATACCGATTAATGATGGCAGCACAATGGCTGTTAGCATTAAACGGGTTCCCCAAGGGGCATCATTGAGGCGTCGAACTACCAACACGGCGAGCAGCCCGAGGCCAGCGCAAAGTGCGAGCCCTCCTTCGGCAAGGGATTTTGCCAACCAACTCGGATACGGCGTTGGCATAGGTAATACCTGTTGAGACTCGACACCAAAAAGTAGTTGTGCGGTGAACTGCTGACCTAGGCCAACCCCCTCAAATTGTGCACTGTTTAGTAGTGCCAAGGTTTGCTCAATCACTGACATCTCTTGCGCCGAAAAAGGAGGAGAGAACAAGGCCGCAGACGGCAGCCAGCCAGCATAACCTGTAACCAAAAAGCCCACTAACACCGCACAGTTCCAAAGACCATGATGGAGCTTACGACAAAAGCGAAACAAAAATGGTTGGATCAGAATAGTGATCAGTATAGCGACAGTGATTATCCAAGTTTGGTGGAGCGCCATAAGAGCACACAAAGTTATGAGTGGCGTGGCTAATAGTAAGATGTGAACCGGTACGATGTTACGCTTATAGACACGGGTTCGTGCTAACAGATATGCCGATAGGGCAAGAGCGGTTAGCAAGACAATGCTGGCAGTGCCTTTATAAAAGCTGTCCACTTGCCAAGACGATTCTTGAAATCCAGAGGCTTGAAGTAGACCTGGTAACAAAAATAACAGAGCGATGAGCCAGCCTGACAATAAGGGCAGCCACAGCAGATATTGGCGTTGAAAGTGGTTGAAGCTGAATTGTTGTAAGGTGCTAAAGACAAGCAGTGCGATGACGATGCCGGATAGGTGCCACAGTGATGCTCCGAGCTCTGCATGCAGATAGAGCGCAGGCACCGCCGCAAACAGCGCACTGAGCAACATCCATCCGGTAAGTGAAGTCATGCAAAAGCGTTTTTGGCGCGCGATTTCCCAAAGCCCAAAACAGATGATGGCGACCGCCAACAAAAAAGTGAGGGCAATAGATGGGTGCTGAATGCCGGACACAGCCAGTTTGATCTGGTTCAATGGAAGACAGAACAAAAATAGCGCCGCCATTGCGATCAATACTGGCTTAACCAATGGTTTGCTGGCCACTATGGATGGCCAGTGAAGATGAAATCGTGTTGTTGGCATGCTTAACTTATTCAGCACCTATTGTTCGATGATTGACGCTTTTAAGAGAGCAGCGGCTTCAAGAAACGTGCAGTATGCGACGCTTTTGATTTTGCAACTTTCTCCGGTGTGCCTTCGGCAATGATCATCCCGCCGCCACTGCCACCTTCAGGACCGAGATCAACAATCCAATCAGCGGTCTTAATCACGTCTAGATTGTGTTCAATAACCACGATCGTATTGCCATGGTCTCGAAGACGATGCAAAACATTCAGCAATTGTTGAATGTCGTGAAAATGTAGGCCCGTTGTCGGTTCATCCAAAATATACAGCGTCTTACCGGTATCTCGCTTAGAAAGCTCTCTTGCAAGTTTAACACGTTGTGCCTCTCCGCCAGATAAAGTCGTTGCCGCTTGTCCCAGACGAACATAAGACAAACCCACATCCATCAAGGTTTGCAGCTTGCGGGCAATGGCAGGAACGGCATCAAAGTACTCACGGGCATCCTCGACGGTCATTTGGAGCACTTCGTCGATGGTTTTTCCCTTGTAACGAATTTCGAGTGTTTCACGGTTATAGCGTTTGCCTTTACACGCATCACAAGGCACGTAAACATCCGGCAGGAAATGCATTTCAACTTTGATAACGCCATCGCCCTGACAGGCCTCACAGCGACCACCTTTGACGTTAAAGCTAAAGCGACCGACTTTGTACCCGCGAGCACGAGACTCTTGAGTGCCCGCAAACAGCTCACGGATCGGCGTGAAAATACCTGTGTAGGTAGCTGGGTTTGAGCGCGGAGTACGGCCAATGGGGCTTTGGTCAATGTCGATCACTTTGTCGAAGTGATTGATGCCTTCAATGTCTTTAAATGGCGCAGGTTCACCCGTCGTCGCGCCATTGAGGCGCTGGTGGGCAATTTTATAAAAAGTGTCATTAATCAGTGTAGATTTACCTGAGCCAGACACACCCGTCACACAGGTAAACAAGCCAACAGGTAGCGTTAGGTTAACGTTCTTTAGATTGTTGCCAGACGCACCTTTGAGCTTCACTACTTTGGTTTTGTCATAGGGGACACGCGTGACAGGGATCTCGATTCTCTTCTTGCCGCTCAGGTACTGACCGGTCAATGATGCCTCGTTGGAAATGATGTCTTCATAAGTGCCTTCGGCAACCACAAAGCCACCGTGAACACCGGCGCCGGGGCCAATATCGATAATATGGTCAGCGGCACGAATCGCATCTTCATCATGCTCTACCACAAGCACGGTATTGCCAAGGTCACGCAGGTGATTCAAGGTGCTGAGTAGACGTTCGTTGTCGCGCTGATGAAGGCCGATTGAGGGTTCATCAAGAACATACATAACACCCACTAAGCCTGCACCAATTTGGCTTGCTAATCGGATACGCTGCGCTTCACCACCAGAGAGGGTATCGGCACTGCGCGACAGATTAAGGTAGTTCAATCCAACGTTAACCAAAAAATGCAGACGGTCATGGATCTCTTTCATTACCTTGTCGGCGATCTGTGCGCGTTGCCCTGTCAGTGAGAGTTCAGCAAAAAACGTCAATGCTTGATGAATGCTCATTTCACATACGGTTGGCAAATTGGTTTCACCAATAAAGACATGGCGCGCTTCTTCACGCAGGCGAGATCCACCGCAGCTAGAACAAGGCTTGTTGGCAATGTATTTTGCTAGCTCTTCACGTACCGCCATGGATTCGGTGTCACGATAGCGTCGATTGAGGTTATTTAATATGCCCTCAAACGGGTGCTTACGTACGGTCAGATCGCCACGGTCATTGACATATTTAAAAGCGATATCCGTTTTACCTGAGCCATCCAGTACCACATCGCGAATAGCATCAGGCAAGTCTTGCCAGGGTGTTTCGATATCGAATTTGTAGTGCTCAGCAAGAGAGGTCAGCATTTGGAAGTAGTAGAAATTACGACGATCCCAGCCTCGAATAGCGCCACCCGCTAGGCTAACGGCTTCATTCTGTACCACGCGATTTTCGTCGAAATATTGCTGCACGCCCAGGCCATCACAGGTTGGACAGGCACCCGCTGGATTGTTGAACGAAAACAGGCGTGGCTCTAGCTCCTGCATGCTGTAACCACAGTGTGGACAAGCAAAGTTGGCGGAGAAAATGAGATCGTCGCCATCGCCATCCATGTGGCTTATCACCGCGGTACCGCCCGTTAGTTCCAGCGCGGTTTCAAAGGACTCAGCTAAACGCTGGTGGAGATCGTTACGCACTTTAAAGCGATCCACAACCACTTCGATCGTGTGTTTCTTATGAAGTTCAAGCGTTGGAGGATCGGAAAGATCGCACACTTCACCGTCGATACGAGCACGAATAAAACCATGTGCAACCAGATTTTCAAGTGTTTTGATGTGCTCGCCTTTGCGCTCTTTGACAATCGGTGCCAGCAGCATCAGCTTGGTGCCTTCATCCATTTCTAGCGCTTTATCGACCATCTGACTGACGGTTTGCGCTTCTAGTGTCACGTTGTGTGTTGGGCAGCGTGGGTCGCCGACGCGCGCGAATAGCAGACGTAGGTAATCGTAAATTTCCGTGATGGTGCCAACCGTCGAGCGAGGATTGTGCGAAGTAGACTTTTGCTCGATCGAAATCGCAGGTGACAGGCCTTCAATGTGGTCAACGTCGGGTTTTTCCATCAAGGATAAGAATTGACGGGCATAGGCAGAAAGTGATTCAACATAACGACGCTGGCCTTCTGCATACAAGGTATCGAAGGCGAGAGAAGATTTTCCTGAGCCGGAAAGGCCTGTGATCACTATGAGCTTATCGCGAGGGATCGTCAGGTTAATGTTTTTCAGGTTATGGGTACGAGCCCCTCTGACGTCAATTGTATCCATGTCTACCTTGCCTGCTTGTCAGAACGGAGTCTGAAGAAAAACGGATGCGGGAAGTATCCCACAATATCGTGCAATGAAAAAGAAGAAAGCTGTATGAATATACAGCTTTCTTGGTTCAAATAGCGACAATATTAAACGTGACACTCTTGCGTAACGATCACTCGCATTTGACGGTTTTCTGAGGCTGTTTAGGGGCATCAGATTGAAGATAAATGTTTTGATAGCAATAGTTAGTCGCTTCAATAAAGCCTTCTACGCTGCCGCAGTCAAAACGCTCACCTTTAAATTTATAGGCCAAAACACATCCGCTCTGCGCTTGTTGCAACAGTGCATCCGTGATTTGGATTTCGCCATTTTTACCCGGTGCTGTTTTCTCCAGAATATCGAAAATGTCAGGTGTCAGGATATAGCGGCCGATGATGGCAAGGTTACTTGGCGCAGTGCCTGGCTCAGGTTTTTCAACCATATTATCAACACGGAACAGGTTATCTTTGATTTCTTGGCCTGAAATAACGCCGTATTTATGGGTTTCATCGTCTGGTACTTCTTCAACCGCGACGATCGAACAGCGGAACTGTTTGTACAAGGCAACCATCTGCGTCAACACACCTTTATCTTGGTTGACACAAAGGTCATCGGCAAGGACAACGGCAAAGGCTTCGTCTCCGACGAGATCGCGGCCAGTCAGAATGGCGTGACCCAGACCGCGCATTTCTTTTTGGCGGATATAAGTAAAAGATGCGGCATCGATGGTCGCGCGAATATCTTCCAGTAAGGCTTCTTTATTGGTTCCCTTGATCTGATGTTCAAGTTCATAGTTTTTGTCGAAATGATCCATCAGGCTGTGCTTACCACGCCCTGTCACGATACACATTCCGGTGATACCAGCCTCAATCGCTTCGTCTACACCGTATTCAATCAGTGGTTTGTTGACGATTGGCATCATCTCTTTTGGCATGGATTTGGTGGCAGGCAAAAAGCGGGTTCCGTAACCCGCCGCCGGAAATAGGCACTTCTTAATCATCAGATATCCTTAGATTTTACGTCCAACTAACTGTAAGTCTTGTGATTTTATTTAGGCTATGGAGTATACCATTTGCCAATGACAATACTGTCACGATACTAAATTATGGCTTTGCTCAGCCAATTGGCCAAAAGCCGAGTCTTTTTTTTACTTTGTGCAGAGCTAACAGATTTTGAGTGCTGACACCCAAACTCACCGCGATGGCTGCACCGAGTATTCCCCATATAGACGTAAAAACGACCATCATAGTCACGGTCAATACCCCTGCGAAAACCGTAATGTTTCGCATGTCTTTCTCATAGCCACACATGGTGAGTAGAAATCCCACCGAACCTGTCATAACGTTGATGGTTTGCCCAATTGCGAGAATCACAAGCAACTGTCCAGATTGCGAAAATGCATCCCCAAACAGTGACATAATGGCCGCGGGCCAAATGAGAACTGCCAGCAATATCGGGAGTGAGAATCCAATCATCATCCGTGTCGACAGTTGCGCCAATCTTTTTAGCTGTCCCAATTCGCCCGCTTTATACAAAGCAGAAAAACGCGGTGCGGCGACAAAGTTTACCACCATCAACATAAAGCTAATGAGCAAAGATGTGCGTTGGGCTGCAGAAAAAAATGCAATTTCTTCGCTCGATGCAAAGAAGCCAACAACCACTACCGATGCCCAAGGAATTGCTTGCCCAGTTGCTGAAATAAGCCAAAGGTTAGGCGCCGCTTCCCAAAGTTCCGGCATGCGAAGATTTGAGGTGTTGATGCCATGTGCCGGCACGTTGAACCAAAGCCACAAGCCTGCAATAACCACTAGCACGGATGCTAATACATATATCATCGCTGCAGTGCTGGCGAGAGGTGTGGTCTGAATATAGGGGAGATAGAGCAACGCGGGAAGTGCGAGTATTGTGACCCCCAGTTGCATGGAGCATACCGACGCAATCACTTTTCGCGTAGCTTGAAGTGCGTATCCGTTTAAGAAGAATAAGCTGACAAATGGGATTGCAGCGGCAAAGTAACGTAGGGTCTCTGTTGCCTCGGGCTTGTGGAACACGGCGTTGGCCAGCCAAGGTGCGCAAAAATAGACTATCGCGCCAGATAAAACGGCGACAGGCACGACGGCTGCGTAGGCATTCGTAAATACCTGATTGGTGTGTTCGTTGTCACCACTGACATGAGATTGACCAATGAAACGCAGTATGGCGTTATCCATGCCAAGTAAGCACAATGTACCGAGCAGCGTAGCAAGGCTTAAACCGAGGAAAAATAGGCCTGATTGTTCTGCGCCGAGTACGCGAGCTGCTGCGACACTGAGTAAGAATGCCGCTCCTGCCGCGAACACGCGAAAGAGTGCAGCTAGCGCAGCGTGAACGAAAAACTGACGACGATCTGGCGTCATAGACTGAACGCGGTTTATGAGGGCGGAAAGCATGGTTCGAAACCTCACCAAGGGAATGCAAGTGGGACAAGCGTGATCACGCCCAGTCCATAAATCAAAGAAAGAGGTAAACCTGCTTTTAAATAGTCTTTAGATTGGTAGCGTCCAGCGGTATACACCATCAAGTTGGTCTGATAACCAAATGGAGACAGAAAGCTGGCACTGGCGGCAAACGCAACGGTCATGATGTATGGCATCGGGTCAACCTGATATTGCGCGGCAATCGCGAGACCAATCGGAAAGGCAATCGCAGCGGCGGCGTTATTGGTGATAAGTTCAGTCATCAACCACGTTGCGATGTATAAGATAACCAAGGCACCAAATGGGCCACTATTTTGGCTTAGTGACATCATGGTTGAAGCAATGTTGTCCGCCAAACCTGTTTGACTGATGGCTTGAGCAAGCCCTAGGGCCGATCCTACCACCAATACCAATTCAAAGGGGAAGCGACGACGGAGGTCGTGAATTGAGACCAAGCGAGTTCCGATAGCGGCGGCGATAAGCAGAATTAACCCCTTATACAGCGGCAACACATCCATAAAGCTCGCGACCAATACGGCGACCGCACCTAAACAAAACAGTGTGGATTGTCGCGCGCTGAGAAAAACACCCTGTTGGCGTTCGCCCACTAATACGAAATTTTGCGCCAGCGTATCGCGACGATAAAAATCATCCCCCACCGCCAATACCAGCAAATCGCCACCTTGCAACCTGACTTGACCCAATCCGCCTCGAAGCTGGTGGTCACCGCGCTTTACCGCAACCACTGCCGCGTCAAATTGGGTGCGAAAATTGAGGGATTTTATGGTCTTTCCCGATACCATCGCATGGGGAGCGACCACGACGTCCATTAAGTTATCAGAAGGCAGTTTCTCCCCTTGTGTACTAAGGGTTAGCCCTTTAAAGCTGGCTAGGAGAGGTGTCGCTTCCAGATCGCCGGAAAAGACTAAAATGTCGTTCCCTTGCAGCGGTTCGCTGGGCGTGACAGGGGATATCACGCGATCACCCCGAATGATTTCGACCAAAAACAACCTTTCTAGATGCCGAAGACCACTGGCTTCGACACTAAGGCCAATCATCGGCGAATCGGCACTCAGGCGAGATTCGAGCAAATACTGGTGTGTGTCATCTACTGGAGCGGTATCTCGATGAGGCAAAAGAGGCAATGAGAGAAAAACAATCACCATGATGCCAATAATAAACAAAGGACCGCCGACCAAGGTGAAATCGAAAAAGTGTATTCCTTCTAATCCTGCATTAAGCGTAAAGCCATTAACCAACAAATTGGTAGAAGTACCAATTAGGGTCATAGTGCCACCCAAAATGGCGGCATATGAAAGAGGGATCAGTAGTTTGCTACCGGGGTGCTTACTTTGTGTCATGCTGCGCATCAGCGTTGATACCACCGCCGTATTGTTGATCACCGCAGACAGTAAGCCCGCAGAAACGGTAGTTTGCAGCGCTACCCTGCGCAGGCTACCTCGTGTGCACCAGTGACCGAGCGCGCTTATTAGAACGGTTCGCTCGAGTATCACCGACACCAGAATCAGCAAAACCAAGGTGATGAGTGCTGGATTGGTGAAGTTATTGAAAAGCTGATCGGCAGGCACCACATCAACCATGAGTAAAGCCGTGAAAACTGCGCCAAATACCAGCGCGGGGCGGAGGCTGGTGAAAACCAGTGCCCCCAATAACCCAGCAATCATCAACGCCACTACCCAGTTCATTCATTACACCTCGTAGATGGAAAGCAAAGCGCTACGCTGATTTTCAGCGCTAAAATCATTGTTGAACAGTGCGAGGGCTGCTTGGTAGTCCGGGTTTTCAGGGTGACGGCAAAATTCCACAATTTGCTTTGCCATCGCCTCGGGCGTATCCACCATGTATCGGTAGGGGAGGTTTTGCGTTGCGCCAATAATGCGCACAATCATGGGTACTTGCATGCTTGCAGCTTCAAGGAGCGTTAGCGGCATACCTTCCCAAGCGGCACAGTGAAGGCAGAGATCGGCACTTTGCAATGTTTGCATGACTTGTTGGTGGGGGATCATCCCAGTGACATCGACGCCAACACTTTTGAGTGCTTCTTCGTGTTCGTTATCGCCACCTCCCAACCATCGGAGATGTAATTGCTCATGCTCAGGGTAGCTATTTAGATGCCTCACGGTTTCCAATAAAAAACCAGGGTCTTTTTGTGCAGAAACTCGTCCTACCACCACGATATTAAAAGGCGGACGTTTCATTTTTTCGACGGCATTATTTTGTAGGTCGCTGCTCAAATCTGCGTAGTTATTGAGATGGACGGCCCGTTTTGCACCAAGCTCTAAAGCCAGTTCACATTCACGTTCACTGCACCCTGCCACCACATCGATGCGGGAAAGACCTAACGACTCAAGATGCATATATACGTTTTGCATTAAATCAGAGATATCACGTCGTTCAAACGCATAGCAGTGCGGTGTATAGACGATTCTGGCGTTGCCTTTGGGTAAATAGCGACCAAGGAAGCCAGCAAAACTGGAATGCAGGTGGATAATATCTGGCTGTATTTCTTTGACAGCATCACGCGCAGCACGAAAGAAGGTGAGCAGTCCACCTTCGACGGTAATCACGTTACTGAACAAAGATTGGATTGCCATGCCTGTATCATCTTTAGGTCGCAATCGGGCGAGCAAAATATGACGAATGGGGTCGTCTTTTGTTGATCGAGCGTAGCTGCACAGGGCTGTCTGGATGCCACCGCCAAATGCTTCGGTGATATGGAGAATAGTCTTCATCACTGTCCCCATTTCGATTTGAAACGCGCGATTTCTTCTTCACTGTAGACGGCGCGATACAGTGGGGCATCATAAAGGTGGAACAAACGTTCAAACGAATAGGTTTCTTTAAAGCGTTGATACAACGCCGAATACCACTTATTCGAACCTTCATTACTGGACTCAAGCGTGAAACCTGGATGCTCTAGAAAGGCTGCCAATACGTCTGCAGATTGGTTGATCGCTTCACATTTCATCAGTAAAACATCGCAACCATTTTGTTCAATGTGCCAATGGGTTTGGCTAGGGTCGGAAATATGTTTAAGGACATCAACACCAAATTGGCGTTTTAACTCACGATCAAACCAATCAGTGAAATAATCTAAACGCATTTGGTTTTCAAACGCATCAGTAAGGTGCTTGAGCGTGGTATCGATATCGCCATGAATCGCGTTATTCTTTTTTCCTGAAATAAACTGGATATGCAAATCTTGGAAAAAACGGGAAACCACAGTAGCCACTGGATCGCGTACCAGCGTAATGATCTTTAGGTGGTCGCGCTTTTGCAGTATTCGACGGCGATGTGCCAGTGTCAGTCTGTAAGCGGTGCGCACTGGCCAATCAAAGAAACAGGCCACATCAGCAGTATTGTGGTACATCTGGAATTCTTCATTGTCATCAAAGGTATGAATGTGCCAGCTTGGAATTTCTGCGTGTTCGAGTGATGCTTCGATTGATGACGAGCCAACTTTGCCCATTTGGTAAACCAGTACGAAATCCGTTTCGCGTAAGGTTTGGTCGAAGGCGCGTTGTCGGGCCAGGCTGAATTTCATTACTTATCCTTATGAATAACGACGTTTGATAAAGATCTATCCGTGGTGGCGGTGTGGTTCAATCGTGTGTTGGTTGAAGATTTAATATTGGGTTCAAGCTCAATACGAGTGTTAACAAAAAATGGAAATAAAAACATAAACATGATGGTGGTGTTGAAAGCGACAAATAGCACCATCGCAAATATATAGGCGGCCAGTAGAAATGCGACGGGGTTTTGCATACGTTGGCGAAACAGTTGGCGCATGCTAAGTACAAAACCGCCGATGAGGATAGTTAACCCCACTGCACCATATTCAATAGCGACATCAAGGGCGAAGTTATGGGTATAGATGGCGAGTTCTTGATTGTAGAAATAATCCACCATGTACTCTGGCAGCATTTTGGGTCCGACGCCAAAAATAGGATGCTCTAAAAACAAGGAAAAGCCATTGGCGAGCAGTAGCTTTCGCCAGACTTCAGAATCCCAGCGAGCTTGTTCCTGATCGGCAAAAAGAATGTCAAATTGG
This sequence comes from Enterovibrio litoreus, assembly GCF_045679545.1. Taxonomy (NCBI): domain Bacteria; kingdom Pseudomonadati; phylum Pseudomonadota; class Gammaproteobacteria; order Vibrionales; family Vibrionaceae; genus Enterovibrio; species Enterovibrio litoreus. Next base: position 3,181,815 of record NZ_CP166194.1, on the reverse strand, counting down.
GTGAACTCAAGATGGTCTAACATGGCGGGAAGCCCTATCAAGTACCCGGTGGAGAATGCGGCAATAATGGCGCCAAACAACACCATGAAACCTAAGATGTTAAATGTGTCTTGCGTGCGACGGTCGCCCACTTTGCGGCAAAATGCGTAGTCACATGCAACCATCACTATGACGCCAAGCAGTGCTTTTCGCTCGCCAGACATCACTAGCAAAATCAGCGCTATACCAAGTAAAACGTGACTGAAGCGGATGTGGTCACGCATCAGATACAGCATCACACAGCAGAAACCGAACAAATATTTTGTGTTGGCTAGCTGTTTGAAATCGGAAAAGCCGGGCTGCATTATGTGCCAAGCTGCTGTGTAGATGGCACCCGCGAACGCATAAAGCGTCACGGTAGACAAAAAACGAGGCGAAGCTAGCAAGCCCGCCTGGTGAAGAAAGCCAAGAAACGCAGCTACAGAAAGCCACTGCACCATTTCAGTCAGCACCAACTTAAAGGGAACATCATTGAGTATTCCAACCAGCAGAATATAAATGACAAACACGAGAACAAAGCCAATGCCTTTTATGGTGGTTTGTTTTAGTTGTCCACGAAAAAGGGCAATACCCAATACACCTAGCGCGGCAATACTTTGGAGATCAGCCAGGTAGAGGGACATGCCAGACACATCTACTTTTAGAGGAACGAAAAATAAGATGACGGCAAGCGCCGCCAAATGCTCAAGAGGTCTTGCCATCGGCCAACCTCTGCTTGTCGCCTATTAATGATTGATAGGTGTTGTAGTACTGCTCTCGAAAGGCGGATAAGGTGAAATGCTGACAGCGTGAGATGGAATGCTGTGCAGACACTTGGTAGTTTGCTTCTTCGTCGCACAGCGCGGCAATCATCTGCACCAGCGTCTTTTCATCCCCAACAGCAAACAGGGATGCCTCGTTGTCTATAACTTCCCTCATGCCTTGTACGCGAGATGCCAATACAGGCAGGCCTGCCGCCATGGCTTCAACTGCCGCCAAACCAAACCCTTCAACGATTGAACTTTGAACATAAACATCCATGTCGTTAAGAAAGGATGGGATGTCCGAGCGAACACCATGAAATACGACACGACTATCTAGTGCTAGCGATTTGACCAGCGCTTGGTATTCGTCACGTCGATCACCATCACCAGCAAAATGCAATTCATACCTTTCAGGCAAAAGAGCAAGTGCACGGATCAGTGTAGGGTGATCTTTGTAAGCATGAAATCGTCCTACCATGCCGATTCGGATCGGAACGTCGGCAGCAGGTACAGACTTGACCTTTAACGGATACTTACTTAAATCAATACCATTTAAGATGACTTGGTAATGACTTTTCCACTGCGGTAAGAAGTCTTCCAGCGCTTGCTGTACCTGTTCAGTGATACACACGGTGGCCTGGTAGCGCCAATAGAGATAAAACTCGAAGGGTTTCATCCATATGTGATCGCGACGACGGTTGTGGGTTGCGTGTTCGGTCTGAACACGCTTCTTACCAAAGGCCGCCAAGGCAATATAAATTGAGGGAAATAGATGGCCATGAATTAAATCGGGCCAGCGTAAAATTTGCCATTTCTCTCTCAATGAAAGCTTGTCCCACACGTAGCATTTGACGCCTTGTGCTTGCATGTCTGCGTGAAAATCATTGGTGTCCTCCAATGTAATCACGCGGATTTCATAACCGTCAGGCGGCGGACAAACCAAATCAATCACGAAACGCTGCGCGCCGCCATTGAGAGATAAGTCATTGATGATATGTAAAACCTTGGCGGTCATTGGTGTGTCACTCTCTTTGTCAGCGCGTAAAGTTACAGATTTTTTGCTGCTTCTTTCTTTGCTGATCACCCTATCGATTTTGTTTCCCACTCAGGGAAGTGTTCACGAATGTAGCGGTTAAGCGCGACTTCGGCGGCGCTGTAATTGCGGTATTGCTGAGGGCCAAGCTGAGTGTGCAACGCTTCAACCATACCGGCAGCTACCGTGATATTGCTCAGACGATCGATGACGATAAAAGCACCTGTCTTGCGAATATCAGCGTAGTGGTCCACAGCAACCGGGGCATTGAGTTGAAGCTCTACCACACCGATTTCATTCAGTGCGAGTTCGTCAGCGGCCAATGTCTCGAAATTGTTGATATCGATTTTGTGCGTGATATCGGTTACGCGGCCAGTAACGTTATGCGTCGCGAATTTGAAGTCATAATCGCGATGGGTTCGCAGGGTGTCTTGTGCCATCCAAACCAGACTGGCGGTTAGGCGGTCTGTAGAGGCGGGTGCAGTATCTGCGTGAACCAGCATGTCGCCACGAGAAATATCAATTTCATCGGTAAGGGTGACGGTAATAGCATTGTTTGGCGCAATGATATCCAGTTCGCCGTCGTAAGTGACGATTGCGCTGACTGTGCTCTTTTGGCCCGACGGTAGCGCCACGACTTCATCGCCTTTGCGCAAAATGCCGGAAGCGAGCGTTCCGCAGTAGCCGCGAAATCCATCGTTAGGGCGATTAACGAACTGAACAGGGAAGCGCATTAAGTCAAGATTTTGATCTCGGCTGATTTCGATACCTTCTAAAAGCGCCATCAAAGATGGACCTGTATACCAAGGCATGTTGTCACTATTGGATACGACGTTGTCGCCAGTGAGTGCTGAAAGGGGGACGTAATGAACGTCTTTGATCCCAAGCTGTGTTGCCATCGCCTGATAATCAGCTTTAATGGCATCAAACACACCTTGGTCAAAATTGACTAAATCCATTTTGTTGATCGCCACAACAACGTGTCGGATCCCGAGCTTATTAACGATATAACTGTGGCGGCGAGTCTGTGTTAATAACCCTTTTCGCGCATCGACCATGACAATAGCCAACTCACAGTTAGAGGCGCCCGTGGCCATGTTACGTGTGTACTGCTCATGTCCAGGGCAATCGGCGATAATGAACTTGCGCTTTTCGGTTGAAAAATAACGATAGGCCACATCAATGGTGATGCCTTGCTCTCGCTCTGATTGCAGGCCATCAACTAATAAGGCAAGGTCAAGTGATTCGCCTGCATTGCCAACACGTGCATTGTCTTTGTGAAGGGTGGAAAGGTGATCTTCGAAGATCAATTTCGTATCGAAGAGCAGGCGGCCAATCAGGGTGGATTTACCGTCATCTACGCTGCCGCAGGTCAAAAGACGCAACAGATCTTTGTTTTCATGCTGATGCAGATACGCTTCGATATCTGACGCTATCAGAGTTGAGCTATGGCTCATGAGTGCATTCCTTATGCAATTAGCAAATTCATTCAGTAAAGTGGTGAGGCTTTTTAGAAGTAGCCTTCTCGTTTTTTCTGCTCCATAGAACCAGACTGGTCATGATCGATGACTCGACCCTGACGCTCAGAGGTTTTGGTTAGCAACATTTCTTGAATGATTTCAGGCAAGGTCGCTGCGGTTGATTCGACCGCACCCGTTAATGGGTAGCAACCGAGTGTGCGAAAACGCACAGACTTCATTTCAACCTTCTCGTCTTTTTCCAATGTCATACGCTCGTCATCTACCATGATCAGCGTGCCATCTCGCTCAACAACTGGGCGTTCTTTTGCGAAGTACAAAGGCACGATATCGATGTTTTCCATGTAGATATATTGCCAGATATCCAACTCAGTCCAGTTCGACAGCGGGAAGACACGAATGCTCTCGCCTTTGTTAACGCGGCCGTTGTAGGTATCCCAAAGCTCAGGGCGTTGGTTTTTTGGATCCCAGCGGTGGTGTTTGTCACGGAACGAATACACACGCTCTTTCGCGCGGCTCTTTTCTTCATCGCGACGTGCACCACCAAATGCCGCATCAAACCCATATTTATTCAATGCCTGTTTTAGGCCCTGGGTTTTCATGATGTCAGTGTGTTTTGCGCTGCCGTGTTCAAAAGGGCTGATCCCCATGTCGACGCCGTCTTGATTGATATGAACCAGAAGATCCACCCCTAGCTTCTTGGTGAAATCATCACGAAACTGGATCATCTCCTTGAACTTCCACGTGGTATCCACGTGCAGCAGAGGAAAGGGCGGTTTACCTGGATAAAATGCTTTCATGGCAAGATGCAGCATCACGGCTGAATCTTTACCGACGGAATACATCATCACAGGGTTATCGAACTCAGCAGCGACTTCACGAATGATATGAATCGACTCGTTTTCTAACTGTTTGAGATGGGTTTGGTTTAGCGAAATCATGTCCACCATTGTGCATCCTTTTCTTACGTTGCCAGCGGGTAACGCTGGTGGAACGCTTCTATAAATTCAGGGAGTAATTCTGCGGGCAGAGCATTAATACCAGCTGCGGCTTTTCTACCGCCGCCAGTTGGAAATGCGGCTGCTAGTTCATCGGCACCGATACGATTCTTCAGTGGTGCTCGAATGCTGACCAAGTAGTTACCGTCCGCTTTTTCGGTGATAACGGCATTGGCAACATTGGGATCTTGATTGGCGAGATCATTCGAATACACACCGCTGATTCGACGAGCCCAAGGTTCGTCGGGCAGCATGTATACACGAGATCCTGAACGCTCAGAGTGGGGCACAATGGCAGCGGCTTTTTCGCTGTCATTCATAAAGCCATTCTCTAACGTGGAATACACGTCGGGGCGTTCAGTAATAAAATTGAACGGTGAAGGATAAGCGGCCATTAGCTTGTAAATCTCAACGGGAGAGAACAATAAATCAGCCAGTGACGATCCATACCCGTTGTAGTTCAGATAGGTACCAAATTGCTTGAGCGTCAGCTTGTCTTGCTCACAAAGACCTGCCTTGTTGGCCAGGGTATCAGCCACCGCAAACAAGTTGTCACCATAAGCACCCACCAATGCCCATTCGCGATATCGCCCATCAAGCAGCTTATCGACAATCAGGCTAGTGCAGGTATTGGCAGCCGTATTGATGTGCGTAGTCAGCCCAGAGTGCTCAGGGATCTCGTCAGGATTATGGTGATCGGCGTAAAACACTCTGACACCTTGAGACAAAAGATTATCTAGTGCCGCGCGGTTTTTACCCATGGCGACATCTAGCACCGTCACGTCCTGAGCAATGGCAGGATCGACTTGCTTTAGCAAGGCAATATCGCGTTTTACACCAGTGATCAGCACGCTGTCTTTTGGCGTTGCTAATCGAAGTTGTAACAGTGCGCAGATCCCATCGGCATCGCCGTTAAATACATCAAAACTCGTTTTCATTATTGTTGTATATCCTTGTAAAACTCGAGTATCAGCTAGCTTCGAGCGTGTCATCACCCTTTTTGTTGGTGTTGTAGTAACCGTAATGCAGCTTGTATTTCGCCTCTGCATATTTGCTAGATAACTGGTTAAGTACGACACCATCTATGGCAATGTCATGACGTACCAATTGAGCCACCGTATGGTTGATTTGTTTCTCTGTCGTCGATTCAGCTTTCACGACAACGACCATGCCACCGGCTAAACGTCCAAGGATTAGGCTGTCACTGACCACATGCACCGGCGGAGTATCAAGTATGATGCGTTCATAGCTTTGTTTGAGCTGATTGATCAAGGCTGTAAACTTAGGTGAGCTCAACAATTCTTGAGGGTTTGGCGGCAGTAATCCTGACGGCAATATATCAAGTGACGACTGGTCATCATGATAAATACACTCGCTGATCGGTGTTCCCATTACCAACGCATTCGTCAAACCAGCTTGGTTACGCGGCAAGCCATAGCGACTGCCAACAGCAGGCATCCGGAGGTCGCAATCAATCAGCAAAGTGCGTTCCATCTTCGCTAATGATTGGGCCAAATTGAGCGCCACTGTGGTTTTGCCTTCAGAAGGCAAAGAGGATGTCACCGCTAACACTTTACGCTTGCTGTTAGTGAGGGTGAGAAGTATTGAGGTGCGAATAGTCCTTACAGATTCACTGAATAACGCGGCATCAGGATCATAATACAGAGTGTGATCCAGAGGGCTGTTTTTGAATCGTTTCGCTTTGACTTGAGGAAGGAAGCCTAAATGCTGCAAACCAAGTTTCTCCTCGATGTCATCAGGTTTCTCAATGATATTGCGATACGCATCCGCCAACAGTGCACCTACGATACCAATCAATAGAGCAAATGCAGCGCTGATAGCAATCAACTTGGTCGTTTGCGGGCGATAAGGGTCTTGTGCCGTTTTGGCTTTGTCGGTAAAGCGGGCAATCACGTCTTCAAAGTTACTGGTTGCCGTGGTTTCTTTTTGTCTGTTTAAAAACAGGTCATAAAGTTGACGACTAGAATCAACATCGCGTTTGAGTGATTCGTACTGCGATCGCTTAGAGCTTATGTTCTGGTAGTCGCCCTTTTTGCTTTCAAGCTGCGCGATGAGGGATGCTTCTTGTTTGCGGGCATTGGTGAGTTCTTTTTCAATACCACGAGCCAACTCATTGATCACAGAGTTGGCGCGGCTGCGAACGGCGGCAAGTTGAGCGCGAGCCTGAATCATTTTGTCGTGCTTTTCACCATAACGTTTTGAAAGCTCTGAAACTTTACGCTCAGCGTCAGTCTCTGCATTTTTCACATCACGAACCTGAGGGTGGTTTGATATTTCAGGCACCGAAAGCAAGGCTGCACTGCCTGCACCACTGCCTTGCATCAGTGAATAAATGCTCTCTGCAGCCACACGTTTTTCTCTTGCTTCAGCAACGCGAATAGTCAGGTTGGTGAGTTCGGTACCAGCCAATTCGTCAATGTCATTCAGTTCGATCAAACCTTCGTCTTGCAGAAATTGAGTGAGTGCTAATTCTGAGATGTCTAGGTTGTTCTTCAGTTCGCCCAACCGGTCTGTGATCCATCCTGATGCAGTTTGTGTTGCAACCAGTCGCGCTTCTAGGTTTGACTCGATATATGCTTGGCCTAGTGCGTTTGCGACATTGGCAGCCAGCACAGGATCTGCTGAGGCAAAGTGAATTCTCACCAATTGTGTGTTGCGAATGGGCTCTATGGCCAAATGAGATTTGAATTTCTTCAGTACGGACTGATTCGCCGAGCCAGCGTCAACCGTTTCGGTGACTGGCGTTGGCTTGGGCAGGAGGGATTGTAAAAACTCTACCTTGTGTAACAGGGTAAGAAGTTGTTCTCTTCCTGAAGGTTTACCTACAAGATTGTTGAATTCTCTGATTTGCGCAATACCTAGCTCATCGATCACCTTCTCTGATAAATAGTCAGAACGAAGGATTTCAAATTGCGTTTGGTAGTACTCTTTTTTATTGGTATCGAGCGAATACACTTCTTCGATAGAAATTGTCTTATTTGCCTGAGACTCGATAAGCAGTGTGGCGGTAGCGCGATAGACAGGTGTAATCGACAAAACCAATATCGTTGCAATGAGCGTAACGATGATGACAAACAGGGAAATGGGTATCCAATAGCGCTTTATCACGCTGAAGTAACGCTTAAGATCGAGGCGTGCTTGCCCGCTTGCCGGGTTGGGCTCGATAAGTCTCATGTTGATAATTTCCTTTTATACTCGAAGCGCTATCTAAAAAAAACTCTGTTCAACCACGATAATGTCACCGGGGCCAACAGTTTGTGACAGGCCAACATTATTTTGTGTTGTTCCATTTTTGGCTTCTGTCTTTTGTATTTTATTGCGTGATGCTCGGTCGGTGAAACCACCTGCAATTGCAATCGCTTTACCTACGGTTAGCCCCGGTTGATAGTCAAACCCACCGGGCTGATTCACTTCGCCATTGACGTAAAACTTGCGAAACTGAATGACATTAACCGTGACCTTAGGGTCAATTAAATAGTCACCGCGAAGTCCGCGTTCAATGATGCGTTGCAGTTGGCCAACAGATTTCCCTGCAGCTTCCAGGCGTCCTAAGTAGGGGTAGTCAAAGCGCCCTTGTGTGCTGAGTAAAATGTCCATGGAAAGGTCTTCCTCCCCATACACTTTGATGGAAATACGATCACCATCATCTAGTACATATTGCTCTGTCTCTGCCGCTCCACCAGTGAAGGGCATTAACAATAAAAGGAGTAACAGAAATCGGTGGATCACAAGCTCACCTCCATGCCAATAAAAATCCGAGTTTGTTCATAGCTATATCCAGATAAGCTAGAATCGCGATCAAACTTGCTTACACCCACCGAGATATCCCACCATCGAGTAAGGCTATGAACGACTGAAAGTTCCAACAATATGTCGTCATCGTTACGTACTCCTCCTGGGTAGTCGTTGGTGCCATAGCGAACAGTGGCAATGGATGCTAAAAGCGGTGTCCAGCTATGCTCCCAGTCAAGCTTGAGCGAGCGGTCTTGAACATAGTCGGCATTGATGTCGGGGTCGCGAGCATAATCGCGTCCTTCCAATTTGAAAGTACTGTAATCGGTAGGTGACCAGCTTACGTTGGCGCGCCAACTCACTCCTTGAAAGTCCTTACGACTTGAATCATCGAAGTCCTTGTTTTGCATACCGACGAGCAGCTTTCCTTGCGTTTTCCCTGTGATGTCCCATTCCAGACCACCGTACAATAAGGAGTTTTGGTTATCACGGGAGCTTGAATTTAGCGGGATAAACTCATAGCTTCGATCTTCAATGCGAGCCATGGTTACAACGTTGAAGTAGTTTGATAAGGCGTAATAAAATTCGCCACTTAGGTAGGGTTGTTCCCAGTTGTAAAAACGGCTTTCATCGGTTCGTCCGCCACGGTTTACGTAGGTGACATCTTTGTAGTCTTTGCTCTCGTAGCCAGCAATGCCAACTAAGCGGCCTTTAGCGCCCGCGGCTCCATAGGTGTAGCGCGCATTGAAGTCTTGATAGTGAAAACGCAAAGGCTCATCAACGGCAAGGCTGTTACCCTCGGTTAAGCCTGTGCCTCGTGGCTCACTGACGACTTTGTAGAGGTAGTCCAAACGCAGGCGATTTCGGATGTTGAATAGCCAAAATCCGTATGCATGGGCTTGTTGATCCACGAAGTTATCATCACTGCTGTCGGCGAAATACACCGCATCCATACGATAATCAAACTGATAGGCGCTGTTATTAGTCTCTAGTAAAGCGATGACTTTGGGAGAAATCCGTGTCATTGGCGAACTGACCGGGTTGTCTGTTGTTCGGCGAACATTGTCGTCATACCCGGCGCTGACTTTCAGCGTAGGGATAATATCGATGCCATTTTCCGTTTGATATGCTAGAGGCTCAACCGCTGCTGCGGCAGATAGCGGTAACAAGACAAAGGAAAAAAACCATAAATTACTGCGAATCACGCCCATCTCCTAGTACGCCGTTTTACCAACAAAGCCTTTAAATACAGTGGCAAAAACTATCTTGATGTCCATCCATAGCGACCAGTTTTGTATATATTCCAAATCGAATTGAATTCGTTTTTCCATTTTATCTAGCGTGTCAGTCTCACCACGATAACCATTGATCTGTGCCCATCCGGTAATGCCAGGTTTCACTTTGTGGCGAAGCATGTAGCGGTCAACAATGGCACGGTATTGCTCATTGTGAGCGACAGCATGAGGACGAGGGCCAACAATAGACATTGAGCCGCGCAAAACGTTAAAAAATTGCGGGAGTTCATCGAGCGAGGTACGTCGAATAAACGCGCCGAATGGCGTGACACGTGGATCATTCTTTGTTGCCTGTTTCACCACATCGCCATTGTCTGTGGTGGACATAGAGCGGAATTTCCACACTTTAATTTGTTGGCCATCAAGTCCATATCGGTGTTGCTTAAAAATGATAGGACCCGGAGATGACATTTTCACACCGATAGCAACTGCAAGCAGGACGGGGGAAATCAAAATAATGATGAGTATCGATAGGATTATGTCTTCCACTCTTTTCGCCCACGCAGCAATGCCACTAAAAGGCGTATCATGTACGCTCAATGTGTGGACATGACCAATGGTTTGCCAGCGGCTGTGGAGCAGATTGTAGGTAAAGAAATCAGGTACTAGATAGGTCGTGGCGGTGGTATCTGCAAACTGGTTGAGATATCGCGCTATGCGATCTTTGGCATGCATCGGCATTGCAATGTAAATATGTTGAAGCTTGCCTTGTTTTGCTTGCTCTAGTGCATCATCGACTTTGCCTAACATTGGTGCAGGTAAACTGCCTTCGATACGGTCGCTGCTGCGATCCTCGTAAAAGCCTACCAATTTGATACCTAGTGCATGGTTATTCTGGAATTCCTGGGCGAGCTCAATACCGTTTGCTGTGGTGCCAATAATCGCTGCACAACGGGTGTTAATACCGTGGTTTCGAAGACGACTCAATGCAACGCGAGCAAGGAATCGCCACAGCACCAAACCAATGGCTCCCATTACAAACCAGATCGTCATGACGACTCTGGAAAATTCGATACCACGTTGTGTGAAGAAAAAGTACGCAACAAGAACCAGGCACGCACCAAGCCATGGTAAGAGGGTTGCTGTCATTTGACCCTGAAAATTACTAACACGCCAAGAGCGATATAAGTGGGAACTTTCAGCAAAAAGCAGGTAGCAAATCGAAGTCAGCGTTGCAAGCAGCAGACAGTCGTCACATGCTTTTCCCAAGTAAAGATAGCTTGCTAAGACAAGTGAACCACCGATTACCGCGAGATCACAAAGGCGATAAAGAATGGTGGACTCAGTTCCATTTGTTCGTATTTTTCTGCTGTCCATAAGATATAAAGCTCATTTTTTTTTGTGATTTGGATTATTGATCACTTTTTTTTAATTAAATTCATTCTGTTAACAATACAATATGCAATTGCGACGTGTGATGTGTATCAATTTTTTCGATTTCACGTGTTACTAATAAAAGTAAACCACGCATCGCAACCTCGCTAGGGAGGTATTTTTTAAGAACAGGTGTATTCTTCCAACAAGACATCGCAAGTAGAACAGCATGAGGGGTAAGAAAGAAGATGAACTTTGTCCGATTTTTACTCGTTAAATTTATGTTGCCTAAAAAGATCACATACATTGTCTTGTAAAGTGAGAGTAAATCTCGTTGCATAGTAAGTGATTTGGATCACGCAAATTGAAGTGACTTGCTTCGATAGTGAGATATTCAACGTAAAAAGCATTTCAATATCTTCATTCTTTTTTAGTAATAAGTAATCAACCTCAGTCTTAAGTATTAATTAAGACTGAGGCTTTATGATTAAGATCACTCTTCACGAAATGCGCGATTGAGGCTCTCTGTCAGAGGTTTGGCTAAATATTCTATCGGAGTGCGAGGTTCAGTAAGCAGCATGACTTCAGCTTGCATGCCGGGATAAAGGACGATGCCGTTGAGAAGTTCGTTCACGTTGTCGATGAGTTTCACCCGCGCGAGGTAATAAGCCAATCCGGATTGCTCATCGATAAGTCTATCTGCAGAAATAGTCAGTAGCTCGCCGTTGAGGGGCTTGATACTGCGCATGCTCAAGGCCGTTAGACGGATTTGTGCTTTCATGCCAGCGCGAACCTGGTCGATATCAGAAGGGTCAACACGTGCTTCTATCATCAAACTTTCATTGTTAGGCACGATGTCGAGTAGCGGTTGACCGGGTGAAATAACACCTTCTTCCGAGTACACCTGAAGATTTAATACAGTACCTGACAGCGGCGCGACAATTTTTGTCCGATTAAGAATATCTTGTGCTGTTACAAGTTGCTCATCAAGTTCGTAACGCTCTTGGCGAGTTTCGCGTAGCTCTTCCACGACCTCTTTGATGCGTTCCAGTTCTTGCTCTTTTAGTTGGGCCTGACTTTCCGCAACATTTTGAGCAAAACGGCTAGCATTGGATTGCAATTGACTAATCGTACTTAGTATCTGGCTTTCTTCACGTTCTAAACGCAACACTTGGGTCTTACTTACATAGCCTTTTTCCGCCAGCGTTCGGTTACCCGCAATTTCTTCGCCAATGATCGCGAGTCGGCGTTTTTCAATTCCTAAGCGTTCTTTCTGTCCTTCCAATTCTGCGCGATTCTGCGCGAGTTGCGTTTTGAGGACTTCCTGTTGTGAGGCATAGAAATCATTTCTGGCTTTAAATATCCGTCGCTGATTGGTGAGAATTTCTTCTACACGAGGATCTTGCTTGTTCGACTCAAGTTTTTCGTTAAACGTGATGGTTTGGAGGTTATCGCGTTCGGCGATCAATCTTGCTTCTCGGGCTAATGCATTGCGCTGACGACTGTTATATTGCTCCAATTGACCACGTGCTTGGGTGTCATCAAGCAAGATCAGCGTTTGACCTCTCTCTACACTTGCTCCTTCTGTGACCATGATTTTATCAATAATGCCACCTTCAAGGTGTTGCACTGTTTTACGTTGGCTATCAACGGTCACTATGCCGGGCGCAATAGAGGCCCCTTCGAGTGGGCTAAATACAGACCAAACACCAAAGGTGCCAAAAAACAAAGCGATGATACCGAAACCGAAAAGGGCGAGTTGACGAATTGCAGGGATGCCCATTACTGTTTTCCTCCTTTATTGGAAGCAATAGCGGCGCTTTGCTCCATGAGCGGCTTGAGGACTTCATCACGTTCGCCGAAGGCGCGAATTTGGCTATCTTGCAGAACAAGTAGCTTATCCATGGATTGCATCATGCTGGGTCGGTGTCCCACTAAAATGACAGTGGCCTTGCGGGATTTAAGGTAAGCGATGGCGCGTTGCAGTGCGACCTCTCCTACACCGTCAAGGTTGGCATTGGCTTCATCGAGGATCACCAGGCTTGGGTCGCCGTAAAGGGCTCTGGCAAGTGCGACGCGCTGGCGCTCACCGCCTGACAATCCAAGTCCTCGCTCGCCGACAACAGTGTCGTAACCTTGGCGTTGGCGCAAAATGAGTTCATGACAGCCTGCGAGCTTTGCGGCTTGAATGACAAGCTCAGGTTCACCTTCTGACATGCGAGCTATGTTCTGGCGAATCGTACCGGGGAAAAGCTCTACGTCCTGAGGGAGATAACCACAATGCGGGCCCAGATCATCAGGGTCCCATTTGGCCACGTCCATGTTGTCCAGACGGATTGTGCCGGCAGTTGCGGTCAAGTTACCGAGCATGAGACGTGCAAGTGTAGATTTCCCTGTACCAGATGGGCCAATAATTCCAAGTGCATCACCAGCATTGAGCTTGAATGTGATGCCGTGCAGAACTGGCTCTGGTTGACCTGGATGGAAGTAGGTGACTTTTTCAACCGACATCATGCCCTGTGGCTTAGGTAAAGGCATTGATTTAGCCCGCTCTGGAAATGCTGGAATTTGGTCTTTCAAACGCTGGTAGCTTTGTCTCGCCGAGACGGCAGTGCCCCATGCACTAATGGATTGCTCAACGGGTGCTAATGCGCGTGCCATTAAAATGGAACCTGCAATCATGGCGCCTGCGGTCAGTTCGTTTTCAATGACTAGCCAAGCCCCCACACCCAGCATTGCAATTTGTAGCAGCATTCGGATGAACTTAGATGTGGCAGTCAGCAGCGCGCCCTTGGAGTTTGCGCTGACTTGGCTATCAATACTTTTGTTATTGAGTTCTGACCAGTTCTTAATGAAGTTCGGCATGATGCCCATTGCTTCAATTGCGTCCGCGTTTCTTGCTGCTGACTCTGCTTGTTGCATCGCGAGAATGGCGGATTCGTTGGCACTTTTATGGGCTTTTCGCGTCGTTGCGTCATTAATAATTGCGATAGCAAACAACAGAATAGCACCGCCAGTTGCAATGATGCCGAGTAATGGATGCAAGAGAAAAACAAAGGCCAAGAAAACCGGCGTCCAAGGCGCATCTAAGGCCGGAATTACGGCGTTGCCGCCAATGAAAGATCTAATCGCGGCAATATCTCTCAGGCTTTGGACCGACGCTGAAAGACCCTGCCTAAGCTGCAGCGCAATGCTGCCGCTTAGAATATCTGGCGATAGGCTTTGATCAAACCAAGCCCCAATTCGGACCATGATTCGGGTTCGAACGTTTTCCAGTATCGCCATGGTGAGCAGAGCAAAAACCGTAATCATGGTGAGCAATAATAATGTGTCTATTGATCGAGAGCTGATGACGCGATCATAGATTTGAAGCATATAAATAGGGACGCTCAGCACCAGAATATTGATGACAAAACTGAAAGCGATGACAAATACCATGGCTTTTTTACATTGCTCGATGGTTTTTTGAAGCTGTTTTTCTGTAGAAAGAGACATGTCGTTTCCAATGATTTCAAATCACTTTGTTTTTTTTATACTGCAACGAAGCGAATGCTTAAATAACCCTAAAAAAGGCAACCAGCATATGCACTGATTGCCTTGAGTATAGCTTGCTTAAATCAGACGATTTGAAAGTCGTCGGCAGAGAGATCGCCGACTGAGATATTGTTAAGTATCACGCTTGAACCGTCTGCCAAACTGATCAAGGTATTGTTGCCCACTTGAGAAAGGTCAAGTGAACCAAAGTCAGTGTCGCCAGTCGCACGGATAAAGATTGTGTCGATACCAATTTCAAAATCCACCACGCGGTCATTGCCAGTGTGTGTATTGAGGATATTGTCGAATAGGAAGGTGTCTGCTCCTTCGCCGCCAATCAGAAAGTCGTTCCCTGATCCACTGACAAGCCAATCATCGCCGTCACCGCCAAACAATCGGTTATTGCCTGAATTTCCGTAAAGCGCGTCATTACCCGTTCCACCGAGAAGATCGTCATTTCCTTCCCCGCCGTATAAGGTGTCATCACCGCTACCGCCGCCAATGAAATCATCCCCTGTTCCACCACTGATAAAATCGTTACCAGCACCGCCAATCAGGAAATCATTGCCGCTACCGCCAAATATCGTATCGTCGCCACCATAACCAATGATGCGGTCATCGCCGCCTAATCCATTGATCACATCTGTGTCACTGGTTCCATCCAATGTATCTGTAGTTGCTGTTCCATTAATGTTTGCCATTACTGCTTCCTTTTAAAACGACTAAGTACCTTTGTCATGTTGCTTTGTTGACAAGCATCTCGCCAACTCGCCGTTTTCGGCAACCTGAATATCTGGTTCGATGATCTTGCCAAAAAAATAACGCTATACTCTGACGTACTTATGAAAAGGATAATGTCTCACTAGTGAGTAACTATGAGAGAACGCTATCGGGTATCCAAGGAACACAGACAATTTTCCTCATGAAATTCGATAAATATCAATTAATAAAAGGGATTTGGCTAACTTAAATAGGGCAATACGCTAAATGCAATATTGCCCGTAAGAATTTGAATCTTGGAGCGATTAAACGATATGGAAATCGCTTGCGGAGAGGTCTGTCGCAGTAATGCCGTTGAGGACAAAGCTTGAACCGTCAGCCAAATCGACCAAAGTGTTATTACCCACTTGGGTGATCGAGAGAGACGCGAAATCTACGTCACCGGTTGCTCTGATAAAGAGAGTGTCGATACCAATCTCAAAGTCAACAACGCGATCATTGCCTGTTTGTGTCCCCATGATGTTGTCAAATAGAAACACATCAGCACCCGCGCCACCAACCAAGAAATCGTTGTCGATGCCACTGACTAGCCAGTCATCACCATCACCACCAAATAGCTTGTCATTGCCCGACACTGCATACAGTTTGTCGTTGCCAATACCACCTAATACAATGTCATTACCTTCGCCGCCATATAGGATGTCATCGCCGCTGCCACCGCCGACACGATCGTCGCCAATGCCACCGCTAACAAAATCGTTACCAGCACCACCAGTGATATTGTCATCACCTCGACCACCAAAAACGAAATCATCGCCACCGTTGCCCACAATGACGTCATCACCACCAAAGCCAGTGATGGAATCATCCTGACTGGTTCCACTCAGCGCTTCAGAATCCGCAGTTCCATTAATTTCATTCACAGTATCAACCCTTATATTTGAATATACCTAAGCCATAAAACGTAAAGGTGGGATGCGATCTACGACATTCAGGTTGCAGCCCACTTACTGGTTGCAGACATCAACGAGGTAAGTGGATTATTAGAAGCAATGCGCTATTGCTTACCGACGTTTTGCAATTGTTATCAATATGATATGAATTGGTGGTGATTGGTACATTATGTAACCTATATGTGACATGCTGCATATGTGGCTGATGTTTTTGTGTAACATGCGATTTTTTTAGTTTAAGCCCATCGCAAACAAATGCTTTATTTCGTCAATTTATTGGCGGCATGGGTTTTAAGGAGAATGTGATTTGTGGGACGGGACGTTGGGGCAATGAGACGGGAGGCACAACAATAATAAAAGGGCAATTAACACAAGGTGCTAAATTGCCCATTGGATATATAAATCTTATTTCATCGTGTTAAACGATATGGAAATCACTGGCGGAGAGATCTGTGGCAGTAATGCCATTCATAATGAAGCTTGACCCATCAACCAAATCAACCATGGTATTGGCACCAACTTGCGTGATCGACAAGGAAGCAAAGTCGGTATCACCCGTCGCTCTGATAAAGATCGTATCGACGCCGATTTCAAAATCAACAACACGATCACTGCCTGTTTGCGTACCAAGAATGTTATCAAACAGGAACGTATCTGCACCTGCTCCACCAACAAGGAAATCGTTACCCGTGCCGGACACTAGCCAATCATCACCGTCGCCGCCAAAGAGAACATTGTTGCCATATCCGGCAAATACCAGATCGTCACCGATCCCGCCGAGCAGCAAGTCATTACCTTCACCGCCATACAGGATGTCATCACCACTGCCACCACCAACGACATCATCACCAATACCACCACTGACAAAATCGTTACCTGCACCACCTGTTATAACGTCGTTTCCTCTGCCACCAAAAACGGCATCATCTCCGCCGTTACCGACGATAACATCATTCTCGCCGTAGCCTATAACAATGTCACTTTCACTTGAACCACTGAGTAGTTCTGCATATGCAGTACCATCAATAATAGCCATAATGCTAACCCTCTATTTATGTTTTTGAATATACCTAAGCCTTAAACGAATAGATGGGATGCGAACTGCGACATAACAAAAAGTCCTCGCATCAGTGCAAACACCAGCGAGGTAAGCGGATTATGAGGAATTATTAGATGTAGCTTACCTATGCTTTGCAATTCTAACTATGGTGCAAAACCGCTTAGGTAAGTGTCTCACTCATGACGATACATGAGCGTTTACTTATAAAGAAGAAAGGCCTCAATGGGTTAGCCTTGGTAATCTAATCCAATCACTGACAAATTGTTTTTAGCCCAAAACACCGCCTGCACGCGGTTTTTTACATTTATCTTTTTGAAAATATTATATAAATGCGATTTGACAGTGTGTTCTGATACGAAAAGGCCATCCGCAATTTCGCTGTTGGATGCGCCTGTCACGAGTTTGCGCAGAATTTGCTGCTCTCGGTTAGTCAGGCAGATTTCCGAATAGTCGATGGCGTTGTTGTTGTTCTGTTGGTAGTAATGAATGAGCTCAGCAAGTTTTTGTCTTGGCAGCCAATATTCACCAGACAACATTTTTTCAATGCCGTGGCAAAGGTGTTCAAGGTCGTCTTCTTTCTTAAATACGCCTTTGATAAACGGCCAGCTGGCCAGTTCTTTAGCAGACAAATCATGAGCATTGAACAGTGCAAAGACATGCTGCTCGCTGAAAGGAGAAAGGCTCTGTTTAACAAAATTGACCGTATCGCCCTCAAAAGCGCTCAAATCGATCAAGACCAGACCTGAAGAGGTAGCGAGCTTTTCGCTGATGGTCTGCTTCTCTACCAGAGATACACTACTCTTGATTTCCTTCTCAAGGCATGAAATTAACGCAGTGATCGTCATGCTTGCTTCGGAGACAAGGAGAATCGTGTATTTGTCAGAGGTGGTCTCAATGTTCTGCATGTGTATCCCTAAATGCTTTTGATGATGACGTTGCGTTTTGCCTCGCTATATCAAGGTAACAGATTAAAAAACGCATTTCGCAGCATTCTAAAGCGCAATCGGAAAGCTATTCGTATCATTTTTAGAACTCTCAGACTGAGCTTTTTCTGCAGCAACTATCACAAACTCTTTGTTAGTCTAATACAAATTAGTTTGTATCGCTGATTTCTGTCTCCTGTATTTCATCTTTAAAGTGAGGTTTTCATCATGTTGCGTTGGGACTGAGTGGTCTTCTAAGTTTCAATTGAAAGCCTGTGAACAATGTTCTGGCTTCTGTTATCATCGCCGTTGAATTGTCATCTGCGCACTCCGTGGCGCAATGTAACTGATGACGCAATGATGAAGGTTTGGGAGCAAAATATGGCCAGCCGTGGTGTAAACAAAGTAATTTTGATTGGCAACTTGGGCAACGATCCTGAAGTTCGCTATCTGCCAAATGGCGGTGCGGTTGCCAATCTGACTGTTGCGACCTCAGAAACGTGGCGCGACAAGAGCACTGGTGAAAATAAAGAAATGACCGAATGGCACCGTGTGGTGATGTACCGTCGTTTAGCTGAAATCGCTGGTGAGTATCTGAAAAAAGGGTCAAAAGTGTATTTGGAAGGCCGTTTGCAAACGCGCAAATGGCAAGGCCAAGACGGTCAAGACCGTTACACAACTGAGATTGTTGCGAACGAAATGCAGATGCTAGACAGCCGTGCCGGTGGTGGCATGGGTCAAGGTCAGCCTGCGCAACAAAACCCTCAGCAAGGCAATTGGGGACAGCCGCAGCAGCCCGCGTATCAGCAGCCTGCGCAACAAAAAGCCCCTCAGCAGGCTCCGCAACAGGCGCCTCAGCAATACAACGAAATGCCTGATTTTGATGACGATATTCCCTTCTAGCTCACGTATAACTGAGAAGTGTAAACTTTATCGGTAATCCTTTAGAAGAATCGTGATAACCCAGCAGTAATGCTGGGTTTTTTTATTGGTACATTTTTGAAAGTGTGAATAACCACTTGCTGTATTCTCTCCTTGCTCTTGACGATTTTTCCTGCGCAAATTTATGACCGCTTACTGACTCTGGTTGGTAGTAGATGAGCGACAAAAAGATCAGGGCGAGAGGGAGGATGACGACAACACAAAATGGACTCATCGGGGCAAAAAACTGCAATGGCAGGGTAGCGCTGGAAGCACTTGATGATGAGAAAACTATCTGGGAAGAAAAGAATCGAACCCAGATATAATCTGACAGCACCGACAAAAGTGAGTAACTGTCAGATCATGTATGAATCAATACACCTTAGCGAGGGTCAAGGCCCAGCTTTTCCATCACCAGTTTGAAGTTCTCGCGGCGCTCTTTCACATTGTGAACATCGCCGGTTGAACAGGTTAAATCTGGGCAGCCACGGTTAACGATGCCAGAAACGTCATCAATAAATTGTGAACCACTCAGACCACCATCAACATACTTTTTCAGTTCGTTATAGTAGTTCCAGTCACCGTATTGACCGCCTTCGTCGTTGTAAGCCTGTACGGAGGTCACCCAGTAGAAAAGACCAGCAATCCACTTAATCTCTTTGTTCTCTTCTGAGCTACAAATCAAGCCTGGGTTTGAACAGAAATCCAGATCGGCGTACAGAGGATTTGCCGGTGGCGCTTCAACGGTGACACCGTCAATGGTTTGACCGATAGTTTCTGGATCAACGTGTGAACGTCCCAGATAATGGTTCAGCGTACCGAAGTTCTGACGACCCGTAGTTTGGATGACGCCACGGCCCCACCAACCACAACCTTCAACGCTTTCTTCGCTGCTGCCATCCCAAATGAAGCTACCAGCTTTCTGGCCTTCATAGACTTTACACTCGTCACGTTCCCAAACTTGCTTAGAGTTGTCGATGGTCTCGTTCGGGCCACCGTTACAGTGCCCGTTATTTGTCCAACGACCAACAGCACCGTTTACCAATAGGCCACGTTCTTTGAGGACCGAATCAGGTGCTGCGAACACAGGGGCTGGTGCGCCGTACCATCTTGCGTGGGTCAGTGCGCTCACTTCCATTTTGCTGTCTCGAGGGCAAGAGTACGCATAGTCCAGACCGGAAATTGGGTTTACGCCGTAGTCAGCGTACTTTTGCCCTAACTGACCACAGCTTGCAGACATTGGATAATCTGCGGGTGCGCCATATTTCACTTCAGACCAGTTGTTCTCGTCACACGCGTTGTAGCGGATGGTTTCCTGCATGCTTTGTGCAAGGAAGGCTGCAATTGCGACTTTCGCGTACTTGATGTTGGTTTCATCATCAACCGCGTCATCCATTAGCCACAACTTATTACCCGCCACACCGATGTTATGCATCGCGTTCATGCCATCAAGGAAGTCATTCCACTTGTACACAGTCGATGGAACCCACTGTGATTGCGGTGTTTCGTACAAGAATGCCTCATTGTCCATCACGTTTTCGGCGTTAGTGAGTTGCTGATTTAGCGCTTCAATACGTGTCAGGGCACCTTTTTCCAACTCTTCGCCAACATAGTACAGGGGCACTTTCGTATCTTGGTAGCGGTCAATCTTGTTTGATAGATCGGAAGCGTCTTTATCAAACAGAATCGCAAACACGTTGTTGAACGCGGCTTTACGAAGCTGTGGTTTACCTTGGCTGTTGCCCATGAAGTAGCCTGCGGTTTGCTCGGTTGGCATGTTTGCCAGCATCGCAGGTGCTTTTACGTAATCGGTAACTTGTTTCACGTACTCCAGCGCATAGTGCCACTGATCCGCAGTTAGCGCATCGGTTGCCGCAGATTTGGTGAAGACAACGAAGTCTCCTCTGTTTGCCGATTCTGCTTTGTACAGCTCGAAATTGTCCAGCAGATCAGCGGTGAAGACTGACGCCTTATCCCATACTGACTGGCGACCTGAGTGCGCATCGTAAGCGAAGTCGCCGATATTCAGAGACCAACCGAAAGTCGCTTGCGGCGCCAGTGAAGAGATGATCAGGTTGTGTGCTTGCGCCCAGCCTTTCACATCATTGCTCAAGGCGTTTATCGCGTCTAAATCGATCGGGCTGCTGGTCATCTCAACCGCGTGGGTCAGTGCTTCTTTCACTGCCACCGTGCCAAGTGCTGCGCCTTTATCTTTGGACGCGATATCAAGCACATCACTGCGAATGATGATTGAAGACGTACCTGCTTGTTCTGCCTGATCAATCAAAGACACAAATGCGTGGGTTAGCGCTTGTGCATCCGCCAACGCATCGCTGTTGGTGGTGTCGATAGTCAGTGTTGCTGGTGCCTCCGTGGATGGGCTTGCAGCCACCAAGGTATTTGGCCAACCGGCCACTTCAAGGCGGAGAGGGTCTAATGGGTTTTGGAGCGAAAGCAGTGGTGATGTACCCGGCTCTGTACCGTCACAGTTCAGGTGAAGCGCCCACGAAGCGTCACTACCTGGCAATGATTTTGTCCAGTAAATCGCGGAGTACGCGATGTTGTTGTGAACCATAATGTCACCGCCTGTCGCGTGGTCACCACGTGTCCAGTCTGGGTAAACATTGAAATCTTCACACAGGCTACCTGGTGGTGTAACCGGTGGAGGTGGCTCCACAGCATCTTCTTCAACCGAGAATTTCACACGCGCTGATGCAGACAGGTTCAGCGCATCTGTCGCGATTGCAGTCAGCGTAAAGCTGCCAACTTGCGTTGGTTGCCACTGACAGGCAAACGCTTGAGTGGTTGTCGCATCGAACGCACAGATTTGTTGATTGTTAGCTTGTACCACCAGTTTAGCGAGGTCATTGTCAACGTCAGAAGCACTCAGAGTGATAGACACGGTCTCGGATTCTTTAAACACTGAGCCGTTAGCTGGCGTGACAAAGCTAACCATAGGGGCGGTGAAATCTTCTTCCACGTCCGCTTGTACGGTTACGTTAACTGTCTGCTGTTGAAGAGGTTGGCTGTTCTTATCGAGCACGACCACTTTGATGGTTACGCTACCCGCTTCGCTTGGTGTCCAGCCTTGCGTGTAAGTCGTCTGGTTTTGAGCGATGGGTGTAGTAGCAATCTTTTGGTTATTGGCCCAAAATTCTGCGCTAGCTGCCTGGTTACCATTGATACGTGAGTTGATCATAACCATCTCACCCACGTTTAGGCGTTGGCCTGAAACGGGAGACAAAATAGACAGCTCAGTTGGTTCTGGCTCAGGTTCACCTGGCTCGGCTGAACACTCGGTTACATCCCAAAACCAAGAACTTGCTGTCGGCGCCTCCCAAACGCCCGGATTGTTCTTGGCGACAAAGCACTGGCCGTCGTATGAAACAACATCACCATTTTTGACCTGAGTCTGGCCTGGGATGAAAGGAATAATATCGCCTAAATCAGGCTCTGGTTCTGGCTCTGGCTCCGGCTCCGGTTCTGGCTCCGGTTCAGGCTCCGGATCAGGAGTCGGTTCGCCTGAACATTCCGCAACATCCCAGAACCATGAATTCGAGTTTGGCGTTTCCCATACCCCTGGATTGTTTTTAGCGACAAAACACTCGCCACCATAAGAAACCATCTCGCCATTTTGGACTTTGGTTTCGCCCGGAACAAACGTTGAGACGTTCGATGCATCGGCAGCATGCAAATAACCACTAAACATCACACCTGCCAGTGCGATGGTTATTCTATTCAATGTTCTCAAAATTTCGCTTCTCAGTTAATTAATCGCCTTTTCAGGCAAGTTTGTTTTTTATCAATAGCGCGTGTAATGAACTGCTTTGATGAATCATCCTTTCTATCGTTCTAGGCGACATATCCCTGAGTCACGCTGTTACGGTAATGTGTTAAATATCAATTGCTTATTTGGCATGGCAACGGCGCCTAGCTATGAGTTTTCAACACCCATAAAGCAGCAGGCACAGAAAACCCATAAAAACAGAACGTCAGAAACCGATAACATCCTGATTTTTCGCTATTTAACTATGAAAAAAATTAGCCACTATAGGTTTTTGGTATTTATGTGACATTGATTCATTTAATTGTCTCTGCATGTGTGATATGTGGCCGATGGCGTATTGACGATATTTGATGGTGAATGGCTCTCATCACCCCAAGAAAAAATATTGCAGTTTTTGTTTCTATGGATTGGCAAATTAAGTGCAACAAGTATTAGGTATGAGTCATTTATCCATATGCATCGCTACGATACTTCGATCACTCTAACGTGCATTCATTAATCGGAGTGAATACGATGAATAAAGCGAGACGAAATGGATTAGGCATCGCCCTGACAATGGCGTTGGTATCGATGGGAGCGTCAGCGCTAACCTTAACTAGCCCTCAGGTTGTTGAAGGTGAAACGCTAAAAACACAGCAGATATTCAATCAATGGGGCTGCGAAGGCGATAACAAATCCCCCGAACTTAGGTGGACAGATATTCCAGAAGGAACCAAAAGTTTTGCGGTCACCATGTATGATCCGGATGCACCGACAGGTAGCGGCTGGTGGCATTGGTCGATGATAAACATCCCAGCAGACGTTCATCAGCTGCAGCTGAATGCAGGTGACGAAGGTGGTGCACTGATGCCAGCGGGTGCGCAAATGCAGCGTAATGACTTTGGCTTCCACGGTTTTGGTGGTGCATGTCCGCCGCCCAAAGCATCACCGCACAATTATCAAATCACGGTTTATGCGCTTGATGTGGAAAAACTGGGTGTTCCTGTCAATGGCTCTCCAGCACTCGCGGGTTACTATATTCTCCAACACCGAGTGGGTGAGGCGCAGTTAATCGCGCCAACCAATGCGCGAAAATAGCACATACGTAAATGGCACTCGCGACGAGCGGCACGCGATTAAGTGCTAAGTCGACACAGCGGCAGCGACGTGTGCTGATATTTCTTGGTCAATGCACCACTTTTTGCTTGAGAAAATCGATAAACAATCGCGTTTTGGTGTGGTTGTATTCCAGTTTGGGATAATACGCGTAGGCAGGGCTTTTGGGCTGGCGTACTTCGGACAGCACGGGAACGAGTAAACCTTGGTCGAGTTCTTTTCGGATGGTGACATCGCCCACCAAAATAATGCCAAGTCCAGCGACGGCGGCGTTAACAAGCGCTTCTGGATTTGGCGAGACAAAGTTGCCGCTTAAACGTAGTCGACGACCATGTTCAAATTCATGCTCTTGCGGGTGGCTTGTTGAGCCGTACAGCAAGCAATTATGGTGGAGCAGTTGCTCGGGCTCAATGATCGGTGGATGTTGAGCGAGATAGGTAGGTGATGCAAAAAATCGTGGCTGGAAATCAAACAATTTGGTGGCAATGAAGCTTGATGAATTAAAATCCGCGAGTTCGCGGGTGATCACTATGTCCAGATTTGGGTCGGGTAACTGGCCGGGAGCAAGCGTGTGTAGCTCAACTTGAATATTGGGGTAGGTGGCGAGAAATTCCCCGATGTTGTTAACCAGCAATCGACTGCCCGTTGCCAGTGGTGCGCCAATGCGCAGTACCCCACTGACTTCACCATAGGTTGAAGTGGTTTCTGACACCAACTGTGTCCAATCATCGAGTAACAGCTTTCCTCGCTGGTAAAACAAACGGCCCGCATCCGTCATGGTGAGGTTGCGTGTGGTGCGTTTTAGTAGTTGCACCCCAAGTTGGTTTTCTAGCCATGCCAGACGCTTTGATAACGCAGAGCTGGACGTGTTGAGCTTGGTTGCGGCTTGTGCCAACGAACCCATCTCAACAACGGTGATGTAGCTTTTGGCGCAGGTAATCCAATCCATCTAATGATTGCTTCCATTGTGTTTTGAGTTTGTGTTCACTTTCGCTTCTTGATAGCGACAGATATACCCAAACAACCTCAATTTAAACGTGATGGGAGGCTCTGAATCCTGCATCTTGAGGTTGTTTGGGTATAATAGCCAATTACTCGGCGTAAAAAAGCGCTAAGCCTTTAAAATTACTGAACAGTAAGCCGTACGTTCCTTTAGTTGGATATCGAATGCGAAAAGTTGCAGGGATGAAGCTGACCAATCGTTTGGTCGTTTTTGTTACGTTAATCGTTGTTTGCGCCATGTTTGTTTTGTTTATTGGCGGTGCAGTCAGTTTTCGTAAACTGGGCACGGATTTTCTTTCCCATTATCTCGGGAAAGTGGTGGTCGAAATTGACCAAGCGATTGCAGATCCCAACTCCAATGAAAACATTGGCTTGTGGTTGCCTCAGTTATTAAAGGCGAGTGACGTTGTCGAACTGGAAATCAGCAGTAAGACAGGGATGCTCTATCGCTATGAGCAGATCCAAACGGCGGTTAAACCGCTTGAGTTGATTGAAAACCGCTATGACTTACCCAGTAACCCTGGCTTTTTTATTACGATAAAATCCGTTCCCCCCTATGCGGATTTTGCCTACTCCATTGGCGCAATGTCCTCGCTATCACTTGCCGTATTGGTCATTGTGATCGCGCTGATGTGGGGGATTAAATGGTTGCGTACGCAGTTACTTGGTGCTGAATTGCTTGAACATCGAGGGCGACTCATTTTGGCTGGGCGAGCCGAAGATGTGCAAACCGGCGATGACAGAGAGTGGCCATCGACGGCAAGCATCGCGCTGGATCAGATGATTGTTGAACTGCGCGATGCGCGACAAGAACGAAGCCGATTTGACACCTTTATTCGCAGTAATACCTTTTTGGATAAGCTTACAGGCGCGGCAAACCGTGTGATGTTTGATAACCGCCTGCAAACGCTATTGCAAGATAAAGGCGCGCAAGGCGCGGTATTGATGCTTCGAATTGGCGATTGGGATGTATTGAATCAAGATGTCGGAAAATCGGGGGCGGATGAATGGGTTAAAGAGGTGGGCAATGTGTTGTCCAATGCCATTCAACGTTTTCCTGATGCCATACTGGCGCGTTATTACGACACGGAATTTGCCATTTTGCTGACTCATCAATCTGCGAAAGATGCGCGTCTTTTTGCCAATCAACTGATGAAAGCGCTAGAGCGATTATCGCCACCAGATACCTTGGAAGAGGATAACTGGGCGCATATGGGCATGACATTTTTCAGCACAGGTGAACGACGTGGACGCCTGATGGAAGAAGCGGATATGGCCAAGCGCAGTGCGGTGCTGCAACGCAGTAACGGCTGGCATGAATTTAAAAAAGATGTGGTCGCTGACGAGGCGCGCGGCAGTGTTCGCTGGAGAACACTGTTAGGTCGAGTGTTTGAAAACGGTGGCCCTGAGCTCTATCGACAAGTGGTGCAAAATACGCAGGGAGAATTACTTCACACAGAATTGCTTGCCCGTATCAAAGACGAAAATGGTTTGGTGATTAAAGCGTCTCGTTTTTTGAATGGCATTGAATTGGTTGGAATGAACACAATGCTTGATCGCAGTGTGGTGAGTAAGACGCTACATCAATTGCGTAATGGTGATGGCCGTGAAGTCTTGTCGTTGAATATCTGCGCCGATTCTTTGCGCCAACGTGCCTTCCAGATCTGGCTTCGGGACACCTTGCTACAAACACCACGAAGCGTACTGAACCGTATGCAATTTGAAGTATCAGAAGGGCCACTGGTGAAGCACTTTGATGCTGTTCGTCCCACATTGCGAATAGTTCGTGCACTGGGGTGCCCATTGGTCGTCGATCAAGCCGGACGTTCAGTGGTAAGTACCCACTACGTTAAAGATATTCAACCCAAGTACATCAAGCTTCATCGAAGCCTGATCCGAGATATTCATCAACGCCCAGAGAACCAGCTTTACGTTCGCAGTATGCTGGGTGCTTGTGAGCCAACACCAACTGAAGTTTTGGCTGTTGGCGTCGAGTCTGAGTCTGAATGGAATGTGTTGTTACAGCTAGGCGTTCAAGGTGGACAAGGTCGCTTGTTTGGAGCGGAATTGTCTGGCAATCCGGTAACATTGAAGCGTCAACGCTGGCGCAAAAAATGACCCCGCTCGAAGATTGTTTATAAACCACTCATTAGTGTCATAAAACTGTCGAACATAGACTTATTTTTTGACGGGAAATTTGATAGAGTATGCTGTATTTCAAGATTTAATTTGCAATCATTCATTCAATAGCTTTGAGTATTTATTAGTCGTAAATGGCCGTTCCCACTCTTCTTGCGCGTTTTTCTTCATCAAGGCAGCGAAATGTTGTTAGCCTTGTTGTATCTGCCAGTCAGGTTGTTATTGGCTTTCGTGTTGATGGGAGTGCGCAAGTTGATTGCCAGCCCATCACGCAATCTGATCCTTGGACGGCTGCATTACAGCTGCTGAAGCGGCATGAGATCACCAAGTCAGATATTCATCTGGTGCTAGGGCATGGGCTCTATCAAACTTTGCTGATTGATGACCCGCAATTGTCCGATGAAGACAAACGTGCAGCGTTGCCGTTTAAGCTCAAAGATTTCATTTCTGATTCTCCGTCCGATATTGTCGCTGACGGATTTTCCTCCCCTATCGCTAACCGTTATCAAGCGTTTGTTTGTCATAAATCACCCTTAATTCAGCTCAGTCACGCACTAGAAAAACGCCAGTGCCAACTAGCCAATGTTTCATTGGAAGATGTGGTGTTACGCCAGTGGACGCAGCTGGATAAAACCGAAATGGTGCTGACCCGTGATGGTCATGGCATGCTCCAACTCGCCGTGTTTGACCAAGGCAAGTTGTGCTTTCAGCGCCAAGTTCGCGGCGTGATATTTGAAGGTCAACAGCTGCCACCATTGGCGGTTGACGATCTGGCGCTGGAAATTCAGCGCTCTCTCGATTACTTACGCTCACAGCTTAAAAGTGCGCAAGTCAGTGGCTTGGTCGTCGGTGTTCAGGGTATCGATGATACCGAGCTGGCATTCCAGCTTTCCTCAAGGCTTACCGTCGCCGTTCGTCCACAAACCTTGTTTGATTCTGGCGAACATCACCAGCACATTGCATTAGCGGCGCTGAGTCGAGAATGCTCGCCTGACATTAATCTATTTAGTGATGATCTTACGCCTCGCGGAGCCTTGCTGACGTTCGAGAAGATGTTGGTGACGTGGGGGCTGACAGGGCTTCTCATCGTGTTAGTGGCCGCTTACCAACATTGGCAATTGGCACAATCTGACAAGATGCTGAGTATTGCCACTCAGGAGCAAAGCACGGCAGAGTCGCTATCCAATCAGTTGAATGAGCAACTCATGCTTCATGTTCCTTCGTTGAATTTGGTCAATGACGTCAACCGCACTGAAGAAGCGATTGCGGCGAAACGCAAGGCACTGGAAGCCGTTCGCCAACATGATGTTGCTTTGCAGCAAGGTTATGCGTCGGTATTTCGTGCGCTGTCCGATGTGTCGCGCCGAGATATCTCAGTGTCAGACATTGCGATTAGCCAAGATGCATTGGATGTGAAAGGGTTGGCAGCCACCCCTTCGTCTGTGCCAGCGTGGCTTCAAAGCTTTCAAACCCAACCACCACTTGCCGGCCGCGTGTTTGAGCAGATGGCATTGACCCGTGATGAAAGTAATCGCTTGTCGTTTAGCTTGACCTCTAAGCGCGAGAAAGGGGAAGCGTTGTGATGAATCCATTGATTGAACGCATCAAGCAGGGCTTCGACGGTCTCTCTGGCCGTGAACAATGGCTGATTGCATTGGCGGGTTGGGGCGCAATTATCGCCATGGGTACACTGTTATTTCTTGAGCCCATGACCAAGACGCTGACTCAGATCGGCCATCAAATCACGCAGCAGCAGCAAAGCACTCAAGATTTACTGACACTGAACCGGCTTAAACAAGAAAAACTGAGCGTTTCACCAAGCGTCGAGCTTGAACAAAAGCTTGCTCAATTGTCACAACAGCTTGTTGATTTAGACCAGCGCATGGCAGACAAAGTGGAAGGCTTAGTCAATGCCGATCAAATGGCGTCTTTGATGGAAAGTGTGCTCAATCAATCGGATCGTCTCACGCTCCTTTCAATGGCGTCACGG
Organism: Enterovibrio litoreus; assembly: GCF_045679545.1. Classification (NCBI taxonomy): domain Bacteria; kingdom Pseudomonadati; phylum Pseudomonadota; class Gammaproteobacteria; order Vibrionales; family Vibrionaceae; genus Enterovibrio; species Enterovibrio litoreus. The sequence continues at coordinate 3,153,038 of NZ_CP166194.1, read as the reverse complement.
CCTGCCGAGCAACTGACACACATCGAAGATGCCGGTTATTTTATTCACCCAATCGAAATGACGCTTAAAGGGCGCTATTTCGACATTGTGGAATACCTGACAGCGCTGGAAAACCTACCGGTGAAATACTACTGGAAGGGGATCAATTATCGCGTCACTGAGTACCCTTGGGCTGAAGTGACAGTGCAGGTTTATACCTTGGGCGAAAGCGCCGTGTTTATTGGAGGTGCGAGTGAAAGTGCTGAATAAACTGGCCGTGTTATTTGCCATGAGTATGATGCCGTTTTTGGTGTTTGCGGATAACGATCCGACCGCGCCATTAGGCTATCAAGCGCCGAGTCAGGCGAAGAAAGCTACCACGCAACGTTTACCGAACTTAAACGCCATTTTGTGTAGCAGTGACAACCGCTGTTCGGCAGTGATGAATGGGCGCAGCCTAACCGCAGGGCAATCCATTAATGGGTATGTTATTAGCGCGATCAATGACAGCAGTGTGACGTTGAAACGTGGCGAGCGTCGCTGGTCACTGACAGTATTTAACGAGCAGGTAGTACAGTGAGCAAAATGAATCTATTGAGCAAGCGAGTGATAATCTGTTTCGCAGGCTTGCTGTTATCAGCGTGTCAAAGTGTCGGCCACCAGAAGCCGACGGAAGTGCAAGAAGCGCTGAACCAAGCGTATGCGCAAAACAGTGGTCAGCCGCTGAATGAGTTACCTGATGCGGTTTCTCAAGATCTCATGGGCGATTTTTCTGATCGTTCCGGCAGCGGTGAATTGTCGGAAAACCGTCTGCGTATTAATGCCAATCATGTTGATGCAAAAGCTTTTTTTGGCAGCTTAATACAGGGCACAGATTACAACTTAGTGATGCATCCGGATGTGAGCGGGAAAGTCACCGTATCGCTCAAAGACGTGACGGTTCCAGAGGCGCTGGACGTGGTGTCTGATATCTATGGCTACAACGTCGAGATGCACGGGCGCCTGATCCAAATTTTCCCCGCTATTTTGCGCACTGAAACTTTTCCGGTTGATTACCTGCAATTGCAACGCTCGGGTGTATCGCTGACATCGATTAGCACTGGGGCTATTTCTACCGATTCAACGTCAAGTAGTGGCGACAGCGAAAGCACGGAACGTTCATCGGTATCGACCGGTGGCACTGTGATTGAAACGCGCGCAGAAAGTAATTTCTGGGTGCAACTTGAACGTGCAGTCAGTGCCATGATTGGCCCGGGTGAAGGTCGAAGCATTGTGGTGTCACCGCAGGCGAGCCTTATCACGGTCAAAGCGTTTCCGAATGAACTGCGTGAAGTGAAGCGCTTCCTTGAAGTGTCACAAAAACGCTTAAAGCGTCAGGTGATCCTCGAAGCTAAAATCCTCGAAGTGACCCTCAGTGACGGTTATCAGCAAGGTGTTAGTTGGAGCAATATTGGCAAGGCCATTGGAAATAGCGGGGTGAATATCAGTCGTCCAGTAACAGATCTCGCTGGCGATTTGATTTCCAACGCCATTGGCGGGCAGACCAATGTCACCATCACCGATGGGCATTTTGATGCGGTACTGAGCTTTCTTGATACGCAGGGCGACGTGAACGTGCTCTCTAGCCCTCGCGTGACGGCGGCTAATAACCAAAAGGCCGTGATCAAAGTCGGTGGCGATGAATATTTCGTGACGGATATTTCCTCTAGCGATTCCTCAGGTGACAACTCAGACTCTGGGCCTAATATCGAACTCACGCCGTTCTTCTCGGGTATTTCGCTCGATGTGACGCCGCAAATTGATGACGATAACGGTGTCCTGCTGCATGTCCATCCTGCCGTGATTGATGTGATCACGGAAGAGAAAACGATTCAGCTAGGCAGCTCCTCTGTGCCGTATGTGTTGCCATTGGCGAAAACCTCGATCCGCGAATCAGATTCGATTATTCATGCCCGCTCGGGGGATGTCGTGGTGATCGGTGGCTTGATGAAGTCGAGCTACGAAGAGGCGGTGTCGAAGGTACCTTTGTTGGGCGATATTCCCGGTCTTGGTCACTTGTTCCGTAACGTGAATCGCATGAAGCAAAAAACCGAATTGGTGATTTTGCTGCAGCCGTCGGTAGTGGGCGAGCAGACATGGCAAGAAGAAATTCAGCGTTCACGCGATCTGCTGAACGACTGGTTTCCTGAAAACTAATCGTCACTGAACGCAGATGTATTTAGCGCACTTTGGCCTCAATGCCGCTCCTTTTAGCCTGACCCCAGATACTCGGTGCTTTTTTGGTGTCCGCTCACATGTGGATGCCATCAATACCTGTATGTCTGCAATGGAAATGGGCGAAGGACTGGTGAAAGTCACTGGAGAGGTTGGCACGGGAAAAACCATGGTGTGCCGTCTGCTGGTTAAAGCTTTGACCGATGCATTCACATTGGTTTTTTTGCCCAATCCCGCCAACACGGTGGCAAGCTTACATCGCATGATTGCCGATGAACTTGGCGTTGATGGGGCATTGTCACACGACAAATTACTGGGGGCGATTCAGCGCGCGGCTATTGAATCTGCACGCCAAGAAAAGCCTGTCGTGATCTTGTGCGATGAAGCGCAGACCTTGCCCGATGACGTACTAGAAGCCATTAGGTTGCTGGGTAACCTAGAAACCGAGCAACAAAAACTGATTCAATTGATCATGCTGGGTCAGCCCGAGCTTGATGAGAGATTGTCTCAGCACAACATGCGCCAACTGTTGCAACGCATTAGCTTCAGTGCCCGTTTAGCGCCGTTGACGTTTGCCGAAGCTTCGGCATATATCGATCACCGCATTCGCGAGCAAGGCGCTTCAACGCGTTTGTTCAGTGTGTGGGCCAAGCGACGTATTTGGGTTGCCAGTCATGGCATTCCCCGTTTAATGCACCAGCTTTGCCATAAAGCGCTGTTGCTGAGTTTCGGTAAAGGACAGAAAAAGGTATCAAGCCGCGCTGTCCGATTAGCCATTAAAGATACGCCACTTGCCAAGCAGCACACCATGCTGCAAGCGATGTGGGGGTAGGAATCACATGAGTGAATTGAACCGCATGCTGAGCGATCTGACATCGCCAGATAACAACGCCAATCGTGTCGCCGCGGCAACCATTCCTTCAACGTGGGGATTTCGTTTCGCTCGTGTTGTGTTGGCGCTAGTGGCCACCTTGGTGTGCGCGACGGGTATTGCGTGGGCGGTATCTAGTGGTGACCATCATGCTGCCGTTTCTCCTGAAGTTTCAGTGCCATCTCAAGTTCTGGTGCTAGCACCTCAAGAAACTGCAACGCCTGCGATTGCCGCTCCGTCACCGACGCAAAAAGTGTCGACGCGTGATAGAAACTTTGTGCATGTAAATGCGGTGGAAGAGCGCGTTCGCGTCACACCAACATCGACACCAACCCCAACCCCCGTTGCTGATGTGCTTGAGCCAGTCTTGGTCGCGCAAGTCCAGTCGCCGAAAGCTGATGCTTTGCCAATCAAAGCGACACCTGCAAAGGCTGCGGTAATTCCAAAATTGGTTGCTGAGCCAACGGTGTTAGAGGTTGCACCTGAATCCTCTTTGTCGGTAGAAACCATCGCATTGAGCGGCGAGCAACTGGCGGATATCGCCTACGACAAAGCGCAAAAACGCGCACAAGTGGGTGATACCCAAAAAGCCATTGCCTACTTGCGCGATGCCGTGAAATACGATGCGAATCATATCGCTGCGACCAATCAATTGGCGGGTTTGCTTTATGGCCGTAATAAGCTGCGTGATGCGGAATCGGTATTGCGAAAAGGCATCAGCACGAACCCATCGTCGGCGTCACTGAAACTGACACTGGCGCGTATGTATCAACAAAGTCAGCGTGAAGAATCTGCGCTGAATGTGCTGATGGCACCAGTGGATGGACTCGATGGCGAACACGTTCGCTATGTGTCTTTGCGCGCGGCATTGGCACAGAAGCTAGCGAAACATGATGTCGCCAAACAAAGCTATCAATGGTTGGCTGAGCGCGAACCTGCTGATGGTCGCTGGTGGTTAGGTTTAGCCATTTCAGCCGAGCGCGAAAAAGACGATGACGATGCGAAGCGCGGTTACGCAAAAGCGATAACGGCAGGTGGCCTCAGCAATGAGTCGGTGCAATTTGCTCGTCAGCGCTTGGCTTATCTCAATAGTCAGCTTGCAAAAGGAGCCGAAAATGACCGTTAAACTGCGAAAGCGTCTCGGTGATTTGCTGGTTGAAGATCACATCATTACTGATGAGAATCTGAACGCTGCGCTGAACCGTCAATCTCAAACTGGCAACAAGCTCGGTGATACCTTGATTGAGATGGGTATTCTTTCTGAAAGCCAGATGCTGGACTTTTTGGCGCGTCAGTTAGGTGTTCCGCTGATCGATCTCAGTCTGACGCAGGTTGATCCAAGTGCGGTGACCTTAATACCTGAAGTGCATGCTCGCCGTTTGCGAGCATTGGTGATTGGCCGTATTGGAAACACAGTGCGCGTGGTGATGTCTGATCCTGCCGATCTCGCGTCGCAGGAAAGCGTACTTAACCTGCTCAATCAATACCAAGTAGAGCTATTGATCGCAGCCGAACAATCATTGATCGACGCGTTTGATCGCTACTATCGCCGCACCAGCGATATCGCCTCATTTGCTGAGCGTTTGCAAGCCGAACACGGCGTGAAGCTTGAGCAAAACTTTGGCGCGGAAGACGATCAGTCGGAAGAAGTCACCGTTGTTAAGCTGATTAATTCTTTGTTTGAAGACGCTGTTCAGGTCAACGCCTCAGATATTCATATCGAACCTGACGCCGACATGCTGCGTATTCGCCAGCGTATCGACGGCGTGCTGCATGAAACCTTATTGAAAGAGCGTGCCATTGCTTCCGCATTGGTACTGCGCTTGAAGCTCATGAGCGGCATGGATATTTCGGAAAAGCGTTTGCCGCAAGATGGGCGCTTTAACCTCACCGTGCGTGGCAACGCCATTGACGTGCGTGTGTCTACGCTGCCCGTGCAATACGGTGAGTCGGTGGTAATGCGTTTGCTAAACCAATCGGCAGGCGTATTGCAACTGGAAGACGTCGGCATGGACGCACACATGCTGCAACGTTTTCGCAATCAATTGCGTCGTCCACACGGCATGATCTTGGTCACGGGGCCAACAGGTTCTGGTAAAACCACCACCCTGTATGGCGCATTGAATGAACTCAACGTGCCGGGCAAGAAAATACTGACCGCTGAAGATCCGGTGGAATACCGTCTGCCGCGTATCAACCAAGTTCAGATCGCGAACAAAATTGGCCTGACATTTTCGTCAGCGCTGCGCACCTTCTTGCGCCAAGATCCCGATATCATTTTGGTCGGTGAAATGCGCGATCTCGAAACCGTCGAAATCGGCCTTCGCGCCGCTCTGACAGGACACTTGGTCTTGTCGACATTGCACACCAACAATGCCATCGACAGTGCGTTGCGTCTTTTGGATATGGAAGCGCCGGGTTATCTGGTGGCGAGTGCAGTACGTACCGTATTGGCGCAGCGTTTGATCCGCCGTATCTGCCCCGATTGCAAAGTTCCCCATGCGACAGAAGACATGGAGAAGATGTGGCTGAGCGTGACGCAACACGAGATGGTCAATCAGGGGTTTTATAAAGGCCGCGGTTGCCAAAGCTGTAACTTCACGGGATACAAAGGCCGAATCGGTGTGTTCGAACTGCTGGAAATTACGCCTGATTTGATGGATGCCTTACGCGCCAATGATACTCAAACTTTTGCCATGCTCGCTGAGCAGCAGCCGGGCTACAAACCGCTGGTGCACTGTGCGCTAGAGTTCGCTAAGCAAGGACAAACCTCGCTGGAAGAAGCCATGAAGCTTTCTGAGGCTGCGGCCTTGTCGATGGCGAGTGCGTAATGGCGCGTTTTCGCTACACGGCACGTAACGCCAAAGGCAAGCGCATCACTGCGGTTGTTGACGCGGCGAGCGAGCGAGAAGCGATCGCATCAGTAGGCGATTTGGGCATGGTATTGCTCTCGCTTGAGCCGACGAAAGCAAGTGTGAAAAAAGCTTCGACGCCGCTGTTTCAGCGCAAAGTGAAACTCGAATCACTGGTGGTGTTTTGTCGCCAAATGTACAGCCTGACCAAAGCGGGCGTACCTTTGCTCCGTGCTATTAAAGGCTTGTCGCAAAGCACCACGGATAAGTCGCTCAAAGAGGCGTTAGATAGCGTCGGCAGCGAGCTTTCCAATGGTCGCTCTATGTCATCGGCAATGCGCGATCACAGCAATGTATTCAGCGATCTGTTCGTGTCTTTGATCCAAGTGGGTGAGAACACGGGTCGCCTTGATGATGCCATGTTGCAGCTGGCGGAATATTACGAGCAAGAAATGGAAACTCGTCGCCGCATTAAATCGGCGCTGCGTTATCCCACCTTTGTATTGATCGTGATCGTCGCGGCGATGGCGTTTTTGAACGTGAAAGTCGTGCCGCAGTTTGCGGGTATGTTTGCCAAGTTTGGTTCGGATTTGCCACTGCCGACCAAGATATTGATGGCCACATCGAGCTTCTTTGTCGATTTCTGGTGGTTGATTGTGTTCTCCACCGTTTGTCTGACCATGGGGTGGCACGTCTGGAAACAAACTGACAAGGGTCGGGTGCAGTGGGACAAATTTAAACTTCGTATTCCCTTGGTTGGCCCCTTGGTGAACCGCGCTTTGATGTCGCGTTTCTCACGCACTTTTGCCTTGATGCTACGCGCAGGTGTGCCGCTTAACACGGCCTTGCAGATGTCAGGTGAAGCGTTGGATAACCACTACCTCGCGGTGGAAGTGGACAAAATGAAGGCGGCGATCGAATCGGGTATTAACCTGAGCTCCGTCACCGCAGACAGCAAGTTGTTTACGCCGCTGGTGCACCAGATGATCCAAGTCGGTGAAGAAACGGGCCAGATAGATAACCTGCTGTTGGAAGCGAGCGACTTTTACGACCGCGAAGTGGATTACGACCTGAAAACACTGTCAGCGCGCATGGAGCCTATTTTGCTGATGATCGTGGCGGGCATGGTGTTGATCCTCGCATTGGGTATTTTCTTGCCGATGTGGAACATGCTTGATCTGATCCGCGGCGGATAAATGGGATTTCTAAGCTGGGATCGCACCCCGACAGAGTGGGGGATTGTCACGTTAATCATCGGCGTTCTGGCATTGGCAACTCTCCCTGTCATCGATCGGGTGATGCTGTTTGCTGATGAAGTCGAGTTTCGTTATCTGGCGAATGCCTTCGAAGGTTCAGCCAGAAACGTACAAATGCGATCTGCATTAAAAACAGAGAATAAACAAAGCGATATCGTTGCTGTTGATAATGTCAGTTTCAGATTATCGCCAAGCCAACATGCACAAGCGGGCTTTCCTTTTGCACTGGTGCAAGGCGCAACCACCTTGATGGCGATGTCATCAAAAGATTGTGGTGAGCTTTTGGCAAACTTTACCGACCAATCCTATTGGTTAGAGACAGATACACGGCCGGGGGCACTAAAACGCCCTCAGCCAAAAGTTCGCGCAGTAGTGAAGCAAGATAGCGACAACTTGCAGCCCTATTGTCGATTTGAAAGACCGGTTCGCACCGGGTTTTGGAGTGATGGTGAGCCCGACTTTTTGGATCACCATGTTTTTACTTACTACCCGGTGACTGGCCGCGTAGAGGTTTTGAGAGAAAATCAGGAGCAATAAAATGAAACGTCAAGGTGGTTTTACACTGATCGAAATGATCGTGGTGATTGTAATTTTGGGTATTTTGGCGGTAACGGCTGCGCCTAAGTTCCTCAGCTTTGAAGATGAGGCGCGAGAAGCCACATTGAAGGGGCTTAAAGGCGCAATGGATTCTGCAGCAAGTTTGGTATACGCACAGGCATCTATTAAAGGTGCAGCTAATACGGGCGTTGACATGACTGATAAATACCCTGAAGCATCGGTGGATGGTATTGGCAAAGCCATTGTAATTAGCGATCAGGACTTCGTTGTTCATGCTGATTCTACTGCTACCAATGTTATCAAATATACGCACAAAGCTAATGGTGGTACTAATTGTGCGATGTATAAGATGGCTACGGGTGACGATGCGCCAACTACTTGGGTTGGTGCATGTACAGAAACAGCACCACCGTCGGCGTAACAATTAAATATGTCTAGAGGCTTCACCCTAATCGAGCTGATCACCGTTTTAGTGATCCTCGGTATTATTAGTGTGTTTGCCGTACCGCGCCTGTCGGGATCTGAAGCCTTTTCAGTGATCGGGGCGCGGGATGCGGGCTTGTCTGTCGCTAGGCAAGTCCAGCTCAGGGCAATGCAGCAGGAAGATCCTTCTGATAGCTGCCATGCCCTGAATGTTGCTGCCTCCCGCATGGGGGGCAGTGCTGCTTCTAGCTGTGGTTTCAAAACCGATCGCAGTGATGTGGTGGATTTATCGGATTCATCCGTTCGCATCGCACCACAACAAACGATTCGTTTTGATTTGTTGGGGCGACCTGTCGCCGCCAATAACAATCGAATGTGCATCGCGTCTGAATGCAAGATCACCTTCTCGCAAGGTTCTAGCTCTGCGAGTATCTGTTTAAACAGCGAAGGTTATTTCTATGCCTGCAGCTGAAAAAAAAACACAAGCTTCAACCCCAATTTCTCGCCATCAGCGTGGCTATATGCTGGTGGAGCTGATTATTGGCATCGTCGTATTTGGTGTTGCCTTGGTGCTGATCAGCACGACGTTATTTCCGATGTTTGCAAAATCGGCCAACCCGCATTTTGAAGCCCGCGCCGCTGCGCTTGGGCAAGCGGTGATGAACCAAGTATTAGCGCGACAATTTGACCGCAACTCTGATCCCAATGGCAGCCGTTGGCGCTGCGATGAAGATGTCGAAGCGCTCCTCGCGCAAGGTATTATTTCCCCGAACCCTGTGCCGGTATGCACGCCGACACCGACACCGCCACCGCTCTCAGCGAAAGAAGGTTTTATTGCCACAGAAGATTACATTGGCTGTTGGGGAGACCTCGGTTCCTGTCCACGAACACATCGCGGCGCGCTAGATACATTGATTGGCGGCACAGCCGATGATTACCGAGGTTTCACGGTAGATATTAACGTGGTGTATGACAACAGCACGTTTGATGATTCGACAGGTAACAGCAAACTCTATAAACGCATTGATTTGTATGTCGATACCGGACAATTTGGCCGTTTTGATTTCACGGCGTATCGGAGTAATTTCTGATGTCTGGTTTGCGATTATCACGACAATGCGCATTAGCATCAAGGCGCGTAAACCAAGGCTTCACGCTGGTTGAGCTTATCGTCACTATGACGATTTTGGCGATTGTGTCTGTGGGCATCTTTGGCTTTATTGAATCCAGTGCCACGGGTTACGTGGAATCCCGTGACCGTGAAGCGCTGCAATCCCAAGCGCGTTTTTCCGTTGAGCGGTTAGGGCGAGAACTTCGCCATGCAGTGCCAAACAGCATGACGGTGTGGGATGGCGGTTCGTGTTTAACCTACACGCCTATTCGCTACTCAGCTGTTTACAATCATCGAGAAGAAAACGTAAACACGTTAGATGTCGCGCTTTCTACAGAGCAAACCAATTGGCAAGACGCAGTTAAAGGCGGTGATCATCGCTTGGTATTTCTGCCAATGATGCCGTCTGATCTTGTCGGTGGAGCGGTAAACAGTTTTGCGATTACTGATGCGTCGGGAAACACCCTGACGCTTGATAAACTTCCCGCTGCTGAATGGCCAGCAGCGTCGCCATCTCAGCGTGTTTACCTTTATAGCCATTCAGTGACGTTGTGTTTTGATAATGGCGAGCTTCGTCGACGTGTGAATAATGGCGGGAGGCCAAAAGACGTCACGTTGGCACAAAATATCGAGACCGGTAGTCGTTTCAATCTGTCTGGTGAATCACTCTCAAGCGGTAACCTGATCAACATTTACTATCGCTTCAATCAATCCGGTGAAACTTCTGTCTACAACCAACAAGTGCAGGTTCTCAATGCGCCTTAGTTCTTTGTCTTCTTTACAACGCCAACAGGGCAGCATGTTGATTGTCGCTGTATTCGCGATTACCGCATTGGCTGCGCTCGGTGCGGCCTTGATGCAAATCACTTGGTCACAAAGCGACACCACCACCCGAGAATTGCTGGGTACGCGCGCATGGTTGGCTGCAAATAGCGGAACTGAAATGGCGATGGCAAGGTTGTTTCCATTAGCAAAAGATTCAGAAAACCTCCCAGAAGCTAGCTGCAGTGCGACAGCAATAACGACAAACTTTAGTTCCGCAGGCCTGACGGGTTGCTCTGTCTCTGTCACCTGTAACACTGTTGGCGTCGCGCCTTTGGCACAATATCGTATTGAGAGCAAAGGCGAGTGCGGAAGCGGGCATTTGAAAGTGGTGCGTGTGCAAGAGAGTTGGGCGAGGGGGGGGGATTTATGATTATCCGTATGTTTTTGGCATATGCATTTATATTTTCTGTTGTTGTAGGAGCGGAAGAAAATATTTGCACACTTTTCCCAAATGTTGCTCAGTCCTTTTCTAGTTCAGGGCAATTGGTAATGTACGGGACTTCGTTAATTAGACAGGATTTAGATGCAGAGTTTGGGCTCGGTTTTTCCATCGTAGACTGGCAAACACACAGCAATTCATGCAGTAACGATGGGGTCAATAAATTCAAGTGCTATCAAGATTTATCTAATAAGGTAGACAAGCCAGAAGATATTGTACTTTACCATGAAAATGGAGATTTAGATGTTTACCATAGAACGCTTACATTAGGAGTTGATGGGCGGTGTGCTTCATCGAACGCTGAACAATGTAGTTATAAAGATCTTACGTTTGAAAGTGGAACACTTAATCTAAAGTCAGGAACGTATTGGTTTAACAACATATCATTCAATGGCGTCTCAAAGCTTAATATTGATGGTAGTGTGAAAATGTATGCTAACTCCATTAACCTGAATGAGGATTCATTGATAAATAATTCTGGTAGTCCAGATGATTTTATATTGAAGGTTAAAGGAAATAGTAGTTTTACAGGAAGTTCAAAGTTTAATGCTTTGATTTATGGCGAAGGTGGAATTACGCTTTCAAACAATGTTGTAGTACAAGGGGCTATGACTGTTAAAAATCTTGAACTTACTGGTAATGCAAAGCTGGTTGGTGATAGTGCTTGTTTCAGTGATGTTAAGTATGACTTAAATATTTCTCCCACAACAGCCTCTGCCAGCGGTTGTGACCGTATCCCTCTGACCTTCTCTGTACAAGATGCAAATGGCGTCACTCAAACTCATATATCTGGGAAGTTGGAAGTTGATGTGGTGTCAACAAATGGACACGCTTGTTGGGCTGTGTCTGGAGAGCCTAATGCTCGATGTATGCCAAAATCTCTTCGTAATATTTCAGTCATCGGCGGGCAATCAAAGCTTTGGTTAGGGGGGATTGGTGACGATATTCATATCAAAGGAAACTTTACGCCTGATGATAGTGGAATATCCAAGCTAGACAGCGTCGCCGGTCCGTATGATTTTGCTCCGTTGGGTTTTCGCGTTCGCGGTGGCGGGCCAGTGAAAATGGTTGCTGGAAAGCCAGAGACTATCATTTTTGAAGCGGTAAAAGCGGTGGGGAATGGGCAAATCTGCAAGGTGGATAATAAATACGAAGGATTAAAGCCACTTGTCTTTAGCAATCATCATGTCAGTCCATCAGTTGGTACTCGTAATCCATATATTGATAGCTCAGAAATTACCACAAGCACACCGCTTGACCTCGTATTTAATAGTGAAGGATACACCGAATTTAAATTAACATACTTGGATGCAGGCAAGCTTAGTATTGATGTGGCTGAAAGAGTGTTGGATACAGCTAAAGCAAGTGATTCTCAACAGGAATCTGAACATACCACAGTGCAGAATCATCAACTAAAAAGAGATGGTCAAATACTTGTAGATTCACGCCCATACACGTTCGCGATTTGTGACGTAAAAGCCCAAGACAAAGGAAAGTCCAATGCTGGTGATGCATTTACTTATGCGGGTGCCCCTTTTTCTGCGAATTTAAAGCCAGTCATTTGGCAGACGGGAGACAAAACAGATTCGTCCTTGATTGATCTTTCGGCAAAAGATTATTGTGCGCGCCAATCTACTCCGAGTTTTTGGCATCCTGATGCGCCTGACGCCAGAGTTACGATTAATAATACGGCGCAAGTTGTGACGCCCACTGGTGGTGCGTCAGCGTCAGTGAGCGGGGCGACAAATCAAAACCACACCGAGGCGATCAACGGCAGGTATGAATATCCATCCTTATCGTTGAATAATGTTGGCACGTTCAAACTGCGTTCTCGTGTTGTTGATAGCTACCTTGGGATGACGGTCAATCGAGCTGACTTACCTGTTGGGCGTTTTTATCCATCTCATTTTATGGTTACGCCAGAGTTTGAATCTGGGGTATCTCGCAGCCACGATAGTTTGCATCAAGGGTTTACCTACCTTGGCCAACCGTTTTCTGGTGTTTACGTTATTACTGCGGCGACCACCTTTGATACCCCTGTCAGCAACTATCATTTGCGAAGTGATAAAGCAGTATTTGACGGCTGGGTGATAGATCCTGTGAGTGGCTACCCGTATGCCGGGACGGATTTAACCACGCGTTGGGCATTTACACCCGATCCCTCGGTGGGGCAGCAAGGGCAATGGAAGGCGGGGGAGAATGGTGAGAGTGAGTGGGTCATTGATGGACAAATGTCGATTGTTAAAGACGCTGTACCCGAAAGTCCTTTTACCCCTCTTAGATTTGCCGTAGGGGCTATCTCGTTCGATCAAGATAATACCGACTTTGTGTATTGTGCAGATGCCTCTAAAAGTGAGTGTGAAATGCGGGTTATTAAGCCACAGGGGAGCGGCAACCCTTCGTTAAGTGGTGTTCAAATCGCAACGGATGATTTCTATTTCGGCCGCATGAGAATCGAAGGATTTAGTGATACTAAGACGCCGTTCAGTGAACAAACCCTGCCTGTTGCAGTCGAAGTCTTTAACGGCACGCACTTTGTTACCAATACACGAGACAACGCGACAATTGTTTCGACGGAAATTGGTAAGAAAGACGTGTTGTTCAGTGATAACGCCGCTTTACAGGCTAAGATAGAGCTGCGTGACGATGCAAAAAACGTCGTGGCTACAAAAAGCGTTAAAGAGGGCCGTGCCGATTTTCACGTGATCGCACCCGACCAAAGTTCAGGATTAAACCGCGAGCAGTTCCGTTACTGGCAGCAACTTGATAAGGCTGTTAATGGTGTGGTGCCGCAAACTTGGTTGCAGCACAATTGGCAAGGGACCCAGTTTGATGACGATCCTTCTGGAATCGGAATTTTTGGTTTTTACCGAGGAAGTGATCGAGTTATCTATAAAGGTGAAAAAAACATCACTTTGACAGAGGAATGAAAAAAAAGACTGATCTCATTCAGGTTTGTAGATCATCACCTTGCCGCGCCCCGTCTGCGTTGGTACATTTAGCGCAATTTGAAGAATTTTAACGCTTGCAGGATTAACCGAAGATTATGTTTAAGAAACTTCGTGGTATGTTCTCCAACGATCTGTCTATCGATCTGGGAACCGCTAACACCCTTATCTATGTTAAAGGACAAGGAATTGTTCTTGATGAACCTTCCGTTGTCGCGATCCGCCAAGATCGTGCAGGCTCACCAAAAAGCGTTGCGGCAGTCGGTCATGAAGCAAAACAAATGCTGGGCCGTACGCCAGGAAACATCGCAGCCATTCGTCCAATGAAAGACGGCGTTATCGCTGACTTCTACGTGACTGAGAAAATGCTGCAGCACTTCATTAAAACCGTGCATGACAACAGCTTCATGCGCCCAAGCCCTCGCGTGCTGGTTGCAGTTCCTTGTGGTTCTACACAAGTTGAGCGTCGTGCGATTCGTGAATCTGCTTTAGGTGCTGGTGCACGTGAAGTGTATTTGATTGATGAGCCAATGGCGGCAGCAATCGGTGCAGGTTTACCTGTATCAGAAGCAACCGGTTCTATGGTGGTCGATATCGGTGGCGGTACAACTGAAGTCGCCGTTATCTCACTGAACGGTGTGGTTTACTCTTCGTCTGTTCGTATTGGTGGTGACCGTTTTGATGAGTCCATCATCAACTATGTGCGTCGTAACTACGGCAGCTTGATTGGTGAAGCGACGGCAGAGCGCATCAAACACGAAATCGGCTCTGCTTACCCGGGTGACGAAGTGCTTGAAATTGAAGTGCGTGGCCGTAACCTTGCAGAAGGTGTGCCGCGTAGCTTTACCCTAAACTCAAACGAAATTCTGGAAGCGCTGCAAGAGCCGCTATCCGGTATCGTTTCAGCTGTGATGGTAGCCCTTGAGCAGTGTCCACCAGAGCTAGCGTCAGATATTTCTGAGCGCGGCATGGTATTGACGGGCGGCGGTGCATTGCTGCGCGATCTGGATCGTTTGCTAACAGAAGAAACCGGTATTCCTGTGGTTGTCGCTGAAGATCCCCTGACTTGTGTTGCGCGTGGCGGTGGTAAAGCACTGGAAATGATCGACATGCATGGCGGCGATCTGTTCAGCGAAGATTAATACTCTTCGATCAACTAATCGGTTTAGCAGGTTGTAACTGAATGAAACCAATGTTTGGCCGTGGGCCATCTTTACAATTACGCCTGTTTTTCGCTCTTTTGATTTCAGCCAGCCTTATGCTGGCTGATAGTCGTCTTGGTGCTTTCACTAATTTTCGCTATCTGCTCAACTCTCTGGTTGCGCCGCTGCAATATGCGTCGAATGTACCGCGAGATCTTCTTGATAATCTGTTCCGTCAATTTTCGTCTCATCAACAACTTTTGATTGATAACACCCAATTGAAAGAAGAAGTGTTATTGCTTCGTAGCAGCCAATTATTGTTTGAGCAGATGGAGCAGGAGAATCAACGATTGCGTGAGCTTCTTGGTTCGCCGTTTGTGCGAGATGAACGCAAAATGGTGGCAGAAGTGATGGCGGTTGACTCTGATCCTTATAAGCATCAGGTCATGATCGACAAAGGGCGAACAAACGGCGTTTACGAAGGGCAGCCCGTGATCAATGAGCGTGGGATTGTCGGACAGGTTTCCTATGTGGGCGCGCACAATAGCCGTGTGCTGCTGATCACTGACCCTACTCACGCTATTCCTGTTCAGGTTGTGCGTAATGATGTGCGGGTTATCGCCGCAGGTCGTGGGCAAACCGACAACATCCAGCTTGAGAATATTCCAAGCAGTGCAGATATTGAACCGGGCGATATGCTGGTGACATCTGGTTTGGGCGGCGTGTTTCCTGAAGGCTACCCCGTAGCAAAAGTCACCTCGTTCTCGTTTGACAATCGTCGTCCGTTTGCGCAGGTTGATGCTAAGCCCGAAGTGCAATTTGACCGTTTACGCTATTTGCTGTTGGTGTGGCCGAGCAACGTTGAAAAAGGACAAGTGCCGGTTGCTGAAACTGGTGTACTTCCGAATGCAGAAGCTAATTCAGTGTTAGAAAGCGAACAGAAAATGCCAGCGGTTGAAGGACAAGCGCCAAAGGTTGAACAACAAGAGCCTGACACTGATACACAGAAAGAGATAACCAATGGCTAATTCTACGTTTCGCGGTCACGCGCTTATTTGGCTATCGTTTATCGTTGCACTCATTTTGCAGGCCGCCCCTTGGCCAGGCGAACTCGCGCCATTTCGCCCTTCTTGGGTACTGCTCGTCGCGTTTTACTGGGTGCTAGCTCTACCACATCGTGTCAATGTAGGCACGGCTCTGGTGGTTGGTTTGCTGTGGGATTTGATGCTGGGTTCGACACTGGGCGTGCGCGGTTTGATGATGTCGGTACTGGTCTATATTGTCGCGCTTAACTTCCAGATGCTTCGAAACATGTCTTTGTGGCAACAAGCAGCCATTTTGGCCTTGCTGACCTTAGCCGGGAAAGTGTTAGAGTTTTGGGCTGAATATTTGGTGTCCAATGTGCAGTTTGATCCGGCCCAGCTTTGGGCGGGTGTGCTTAACTTCTTATTATGGCCTTGGCTATTTTTATTGCTGCGACGGGTTCGCCGTCAATTTTCGATTCGATAGTTTGGAGAAGCAATGGCAGATATTCAGCTTTACCTTGCGTCTGCCTCACCACGCAGGAAGGCGTTACTTGAACAGCTCTCTGTTCCCTTCTCTGTCCTGAGCGTTGACGTAGAAGAGCAACGACAACCCCATGAAGAAGCGGCGGACTATGTCCGCCGTTTGTCACTTGATAAGGCAACCGCGGGTGTGGCAGTTTCGCCATGTTCACTGCCTGTCTTGGGCTCAGATACCATCGTGGTGTGCGATGGCGAGGTGCTGGAAAAGCCTAGAAACCTCGATGATTCCCGCCGCATGCTGAGCATGCTTTCTGGGCGACAGCATCAGGTCATGACCGCGGTGACGTTGGCAGACAAGAATCAATCTCTGACGACACTGGTCACAACCCATGTCTGGTTTAAGCCACTGTGTGACGAGGAAATCGACGCATACTGGCAAAGTGGCGAGCCTTGCGATAAAGCCGGTAGCTACGCAATCCAAGGGCTGGGTGGCCGTTTCGTCACGCGTATCGACGGCAGTTACCACGCAGTGGTGGGGTTGCCGCTCTATGAAACAGATGCTCTGTTAAATGAATTCAAAAAATTATGTGGTGAATCCCTATGAACGCAGAGTTATTGATCAACGTTACGCCTACGGAAACCCGTGTTGCCATGATTGAAGGCGGTAGCCTTCAGGAAATTCATATTGAGCGTGAAGCGAAGCGCGGTATTGTCGGCAATATATACAAAGGCAAGGTGAGCCGAGTCTTACCGGGCATGCAGGCAGCATTTGTTGATATCGGCCTTGATAAAGCGGCGTTTTTACACGCGTCTGACATTGTTCCTCACACGGAATGTGTGTCTGAAAATGAAAAGCAGCAATTTCAGGTTCGCGATATTTCCGAGCTAGTCCGTCAGGGGCAAGATATCGTGGTGCAGGTGGTGAAAGATCCGTTGGGCACTAAAGGCGCGCGGTTGACCACGGATATTACGCTGCCATCGCGTTATCTGGTCTTTATGCCAGGTGCATCTCATGTTGGTGTTTCTCAGCGCATTGAAAGTGAGCAAGAACGCGATCGCTTGAAGAAAATAGTCGGGCGCTACTGCGACGATTTGGGTGGATTCATTATCCGCACCGCAGCGGAAGGTGCCTCTGATGAAGAAATGAATCAAGATGCCGCTTTCCTCAAGCGTTTATGGAACAAGGTCATTGAGCGTCGCTCGAAGCGACCGTCAAAGTCTATGTTATATGGCGAACTGGGCTTAGCTCAGCGCATTCTACGTGACTTTGTTGGAACGGAACTGAGCATTATCCGTGTTGATTCCCGCACGGGTATGGAAGCGCTACGTGAGTTTACGGAAGAGTTTGTTCCTGAGCTCACTGACAAGCTGGAGTTGTACACGGGCGAGCAGCCTATCTTCGACATGTATGACACAGAGAATGAAATTCAGCGCTCATTGGATCGTAAAGTTGAATTGAAATCTGGCGGCTACATCATCATCGATCAGACCGAAGCAATGACCACCATTGATATCAATACCGGTGCGTTTGTTGGTCGTCGAAACCTCGAAGAGACAATTTTCAATACCAATACTGAAGCGACGAAGGCCATTGCGCGTCAGCTTCGTTTACGTAATCTTGGTGGCATTATCATTATCGATTTCATCGATATGATTTCTGATGAGCACCGTCAGCGTGTGGTGCAGTCCCTTGAGCAAGCACTGCAAAAAGACCGTGTAAAAACCAATATCAATGGTTTTACTCAACTGGGCTTAGTGGAAATGACCCGCAAGCGTACCCGCGAAAGCATAGAACACGTGTTGTGTGGACAGTGTCCAACCTGCGTGGGTCGCGGTTCGGTGAAGACTGTCGAAACGGTATGCTACGAAGTGTTACGTGAAATTACCCGTGTGAACCGTGCCTACGATGCCGACAAATTTGTGGTTTATGCGTCGCCTGCAGTGGGTGAAGCATTGGAAGGCGAAGAGTCTCATGCGGTTGCTGAGCTAGAAGTCTTTATCGGTAAGCAAGTCAAAGTCCATGTTGAACCGCTCTATACCCAAGAGCAGTTTGATGTGGTGATGATGTAGGGATGAGCGTGACCGTTGCGCAGTGAATATCGCATCATGAAGAATTTAGTTAAATGGTGAAGTTTGCCAAGCGATTAGCGGGAATAGTGACTTGGCTGATGGTCATTATGTTAGTCACTGCCGCTGTGTTAACGGCAGCGATGCGCCTTGTGCTGCCTAACTTGGATGCAGCCAAAGCGCCCATTCAACGTTGGGCAAGTGATGCCAGTGGATTCCACGTTGAATTCAGCACATTTAAAGGACACTGGCGCTATCTGGTGCCGTCTTTATCTTTCCACGATTTCTCTCTCTCCCCCACTGAAGGTGGGCAAAAGGTACTGACGGCAAATAGCATCGACATGCAATTCGATCTTTTTGCCAGCCTGCAGCACCGCGAGCCGACGTTTTCCAATGTCAGCATTGATGGCCTTGATGTTGATATTACGCAGCTTCCAGAGCGAAATAATGCCCCAGACGGCAATCTAAAAACACAGCTAGAACGCTTGTTCTTGGTGGGGCTGGGGCAGTTTGCTATTCACAATGCCAGCGTCACGTTAATGTCACCGTCAGACGAGCGCAAAACCATCAACATTGAGTCACTGAGTTGGGACAATCAATCTGGTCAACATCATGTTCAAGGCGTGGTGAGTGTGGTTGGAACATCGCTCAATCAAGTCGATATTCGTGGTGTCTTTACTGAAAATAGTGGTCTTGCATCACTGGATGGTGATTTCTATCTCCGTGCCGAGGATGTCTCTCTTCGTGCTTGGGTCTCTAAGTTCATCAACCCGAACATCACCTTAGCGCAAGCAAAAGTGGCTGGTGAAGCATGGCTGACCGTTGATGACGGCATGCCTACGACGGCGTTAGTTCGCCTGAACGACAGTGCAATGGCGTGGCGCTCTAAAGCGCCAGCGTTGCAAGCGCACGACACGTCGCAGTCGGTCTCGATCTCCAAGGGCTATGTTCTGCTTGAGCGATCAGAAGAAAATGGTTGGCGTGTAGCAACTGAAGATTTGGTGATAAAAACTGGCAAAGTGGTGTGGCCAGAACCTAAGCTGCGAGCTGATATTACTGACAATGCTTGGTCGGTGAATCTCGCAGCCTTGGAGTTATCTTTGCTATTGCCGCTGCGGGAAGTGTTCGCGATTCCGGATAACGTGGAGCAAGCAGTCACATCGCTGTCACCGAGTGGCAAAGCAACAAACGTTCGCATCGCCAAGGCAAAAGATCAGGAGGTTGCTTACTCAGCCAACATTGAAGATGTCGCTTTTCGGCATTGGAGTTATCTGCCTGAGGTTCACAAACTGCAGGTGTCTTTGCTCGGTAAAGGCACTAACGGCAAAGTGACGCTGGCGATGCAAGAAGATACCTTGCCTTATGGTGAATTCTTCCAGGCACCGCTGGCTATTGAGCAAGGTGATGTCGCGCTTTTTTGGGATCTCAACGACGATCGTGTTGTTGTATGGTCGGATAGTGTCGCTGTGCGTTCGCCACATTTAGAAGTGGTGGGGGAGTTCCGACTCGATATCCCGTTTGAGGGAAACAGTTGGTTGGCTTTTTATGCCGAAGCGAGTCTGAATAATGCGGGAGAAACATGGCGCTATTTACCGACGCTGGCTCTCGGTCACGAACTGACGGATTATCTATCATCGGCCATTCGCGGCGGGCAGGCTGATCTTGCGAAGCTGGTTTGGTACGGTGATTTCAGCACCTTTCCTTATCCTGAACACCAAGGTGTCTTCCAAGCATCAGTGCCATTGAAAAATGCACAATTTAGTTTCGATACCCAGTGGCCCACACTGACCGATCTTGATCTCGACTTGTTGTTTCAAAACGATACGCTTTTCTTAGCGGCCAGTAATGTCGGGCTTATGGGGGCACGTGGATATGATCTGAAAGGTGAAATACCAGCGCTCAGTAACCCTGACGGGCTGTTGTTCATCGATGCGAAGGTTGCCTCGAACGGTAAAGACCTGCACGAATACATGCTTGCTACCCCTCTTGTGGATTCTGTGGGTGCTGCGTTAACGCATGTGCAAGTCGCTGGCGACGTAGACGGCGAGATATCGTTGGTTATCCCAATTAATGGGGATGATGTCAGTGTTAAAGGTTCAGCCTCGCTAAGTGACAGTAAAGTGGCGATTGTTAGCCCACAAATCACCTTAAAAGAGGTGAAAGGAAAGATCGAGTTTGATAACGATTTGGTCTGGGCAAAAAGTCTCAAAGCCAATTGGCTCAACCAACCCATCACGGTTGGGTTTAAGGGGGAGTCGGAAGCTGAAAACTATTTGGTCAACATTGATATTGCCGGTAATTGGCAGGCCGATAAGCTTAAAGCTGCGTTGGATTTACCCGATCTTGATTTAATTGAAGGTCGTTCATCATGGGATATTGATGTAGGTATTGCACTGAAAGACATTGGTTTTACCTACGATGTACTTTTGGATGCTGACCTCACCAAAATGGATATCAACCTGCCTGCCCCCTTGGATAAATCCTCATTTATCAAAAGCCACGGTCGTCTTAAAGCATCGGGGAACGGACAAGCCTTGGTGGGACAAATAGAGCTGCCTCAGCTCAAATATCAAGCCGATGTTGATATCAGTGGCGAGAAGCCGACGATAACACGAAGCCGCACATTGATAGGTCAAGGTGAACTATCGCTAAAGCCGCTCTCCGGCAACGCCGTGAGCGTGGACGTCCCTGTGTTGGATGTTGTGGCGTGGAAAGACGCACTTGCCCGCTATCAACAAAGCCAAGTCAGTAAGCAGCAGGTCATGCCGATTAACGTGCCAGCCCCATCACGGGTCAATGTAAAAGCTGAAAAAATATTGGCAGGAGAGGTGGTTTTTAACCAGTTTTCTTTGGCGGCAAGACAGAAAAGTGATGGCTTCCATATTCTGATCGGCAGCGAAGAACTTTCTGGCGATGCATGGTGGGACGAAGACAAGCTGCTGACGGTGTCTATCGAGCACTTGTTCCTCAACATCGATTTAGATGATGACGTCAAGTTGCGAGATTCGACAACCACAAACTCTGTCGCGACAGAGATAGATCGCACCTTGATGGCGAAAATCCCTTCTACGGATCTCGTCATCAATGAATTGTGGCTGCAAGGTTATCGCATTGGTCGTTTGGAATCCCAATTGCTTAAAACGGGTGAGAAATTGACGCTGTCCAAATTCAACTTAGGCAGTGGGAGCACGCAATTAACCGCGAATGGCAACTGGGAAATCACGCCTAAGGGCATCAACAAAAGCAAGCTGACATTTGATATTCAGGGTAAAAACAGCAGCGATTTAATGGGCCGCTTTGCGGTGACTGGCGGCATTCAAGATGCCAGCGTAAAAACCAAAGGCGATCTGCGCTTTGAGGGGGCACCCTGGTCAATGGATATCGCCAGTTTGACTGGCATGTTAGAGACCAAAATAGAGAATGGATACATTAGCGGTGTCGGCGGTGCTGGGCGCTTATTAGGGCTATTTAGCCTTGATTCTATCTTGCGCAAGATGCAACTCGACTTTACCGGCGTATTTGAAGATGGCCTTGCTTTTGATGAGATTAGTGGCAGCGCATCAATCACTAACGGGGTGATTGTCACGGATAATATCCAGATGAAAGCGCTGGCAGGTGATATGTTTATTAAAGGGATCGCGAATCTGGTGAAAAATCAGGTAAATGCCGAAGTGCGATTTATTCCTGATATTGCCTCGGGTATTCCGATATTAACTGCATTCGCCGTCACACCGCAAACAGCGCTCTATGTGCTGGCTGTGACAACGGTTTTGTCGCCAGTGGTGGATGCGTTTACACAAGTTCGATATCAAGTCACCGGGTCAATAGATGAACCCATTGTCAGGGAAGTTTCGCGCATTACTGGCGAAGTGACGTTACCGGAGCAGGCCACAGAGCGCCTGCGTACCGAGCAGCAAGGGAGCAATAAGTAATGACCAAGTTTGGTGTGGTACAAATGAACTCGGGGATAAACGCTGAAGATAACCTTGAAGCGTTGGAAGGTCAGCTTAAGCATTTACGATCACAAGGTGCCCGTCTTATTTTGACGCCCGAAAACGCACTCGTTTTTGGCCGTAAAGAAGACTATGAAAAGTACGCAGAAGAATTGGGCCACGGACCGCTTCAAAAGCGATTGTCAGAGTTAGCCTTTGAGCTCGGCATCTGGTTAGTGATGGGCTCGTTCCCGATCCGTAATCATGATGGCACCTTGAGCACGACCTGTTTAGTGTATGACGATGCAGGAAACCTGCGCGCTTCCTATGAAAAGCTGCACATGTTTGATGTTGATATCGCGGACAATCATCGCAGCTATCGCGAGTCAGATACTTTCCGAGCGGGTGAAAGCCTCGCATTGGTGGATACGCCATACGGCATGCTTGGTCTGTCAATTTGCTATGACATTCGCTTCCCGCAACTCTATTCCGCTCTGCGCCAACGCGGTGCTGACATCATTGTGGTGCCAGCGGCTTTTACCAAGGTAACCGGTGCTGCGCACTGGGAGGTGCTGCTTCGTGCTCGCGCCATTGAAACCCAGTGTTGGGTATTGGCGGCCGCACAATGTGGTGAGCACCAAGGCGGACGCGAAACTTATGGCCACTCGATGATTGTTGATCCGTGGGGGCAAGTTGCGTGTGAGCTGAATGATAAAATTGGCACTGCGTGGGCGGATGTTGATTTGGCGGCCAACAGTGCGATACGAAGCAAAATGCCGTTATTACAGCATGCTCAGTTGCAAAGCGTGATGAAATAGCGCAACCTCAATTCATTATTAATCCGGTAGCGAACATCGCTGCCGGACATTTCTTTTTTCAGCGCTAAAGAGCAATTTATCCATGAGTCTGGAACACGTCGAAGAAACGATGCTGCACTTGTCAGGTGTCAGTAAAAGTCAACTCAGCCAAACGCTGGAGCATCTGGCCGCAAGAAATATTGATTACGGTGATGTCTATTTCCAGTCGTGCTGGCACGAGTCGCTCGTATTGGAAGACAGCATCATCAAAGATGGTTCATTCAACATCGACCGTGGTGTGGGTGTTCGAGCGATCAGCGGTGAAAAAACGGGTTTTGCGTATTCAGACCAAATCAATGCTGATGCCCTAATGCAAAGCGCCACGGCAGCGCGCGGTATTGCTGATAAAGGTGGCAAGCTGAAAGTCTCTGCTTTCGCAAATCGTGCTTACCCGACGATTTATCAAGCCATTGACCCGCTTCAAAGCATGTCTAAGCACGATAAAATTGCGTTGCTAAAAGAAGTGGATGTGTACATTCGCGCGAAAGAGCCGTTGATCCAGGAAGTGTCTGTCAGCATCAGTGGTGTCTACGAGCAAGTTTTGATCGCGGCAACAGACGGTACGTATGCCGCCGATATTCGTCCCTTAGTACGTCTATCGATTAGTGTGCTGGTGGAAAAGGATGGACGTCGTGAGCGTGGTTCTGCAGGTGGCGGTGGCCGATTTGGCTATCAATACTTTGTGTCAGAGGAAGACGGAAAAACAGTGGCGATGCACTACGCCGATGAGGCTGTCCGACAAGCGTTGATCAACCTTCATGCGAAAGCTGCACCTGCGGGCACCATGCCCGTGGTACTTGGTGCAGGTTGGCCGGGCGTCTTGCTTCACGAAGCAGTTGGCCATGGTTTGGAGGGCGACTTTAACCGCAAAGAATCGTCTGTGTTTACCGGACAAATCGGTGAGCAGGTGACATCGACGCTTTGCACTATTGTTGATGACGGCACACTGCAAGACAGACGCGGTTCATTGAACATCGATGATGAGGGAGTGCCGGGCCAATATAACGTGTTGATTGAAAATGGCATCTTGAAAGGCTACATGCAAGATAAGCACAATGCGCATTTGATGGGCGTTGCACCAACAGGTAATGGTCGTCGTGAATCTTACGCGCACCTGCCGATGCCTCGCATGACCAACACTTATATGCTGGGTGGCGAAAGTACACCGGAAGAGATGATCAGCAGCGTGGAATATGGCCTTTATGCACCGAACTTCGGCGGTGGTCAGGTTGATATTACGTCGGGTAAATTTGTGTTCTCTACCAGTGAAGCCTACCTGATTGAAAACGGCAAAGTGACCACGCCAGTGAAAGGGGCAACCTTAATTGGTAGCGGTATTGAAGCGATGCAGCAGATTTCGATGGTGGGTAACGATCTTAAATTGGATCGCGGTGTCGGTGTGTGTGGCAAAGCAGGTCAAAGTGTTCCAGTGGGGGTTGGACAACCAACGCTGAAAATTGATGCGATGACCGTCGGCGGAACAGAATAACCGCCAGATACCGCGCGTGAAGCACAAATAAAAAAACCGGGGATCTCCCGGTTTTTTTATAGATAGCCATGCCACATTGATTCATCGCAAAACAGACGTGCCTATTTATCGGCTTCTGCTTTGAGAGCTCGTAGGATTTTGAAAATCTCACGAGACGCTTTAGGTGGTTTGTTGCTTTCTTGTTCTTTTTTCGCCTGACGAGCCAACTGACGAAGCTTCTGACGATCCGCATTTGGATGCGCATCCATGACTTCATTAATGACTTCATCTCCACCAGCAATCATGCGATCACGCATTTTCTCAAGCTTATGCAGCTCGATGGTTTGCTGATTGTGCTTGTTCTGAAGAAGATCTATCGCCGCTTGAATCGGCTCAATGTCGCGGGTACGCATCATTTTACCGATAAGCTGAAACTGGCGACGTCGTGCTTCTTTTTCAAAGCGTTGTGCGTCCGCAACAGCGGTACGCAGATCGTCGTCCAGTGGGAACTTGGCCAACACTGACGGTTTAAGCTCGACCAGTTGTTGCCCCAGTTTTTGCAATGCTTCCATGTCACGTTTCATCTCGGATTTACTGACCCAGATGATTTCTTCTTCCTCTTCCCAAGGCTCACGTTTGTTCTTACGGCCCATAATTTTTCCCGAGGTTATCGCTTACTTTAGCGCCTTAGTTTATACCAATCTCATCAAATATTCGCTCATTCTTAGCGCTTAAAACTATCGAATATTATGTCATAAGCGTTGATATCAAGGTGTTCAGTCACTTCGGTGGTTGCTCACCCATCGCGATTGTTCGATTGTGGCTGGATGTTGGCGGAGTGCGCGATGTGGATCGCGGAGATTGATTCACGCAGGTAGGCGCAAGAATGTCGAATTTTGCAGGTGTTTTATAAGTACGGTAATGGCTTCGAATGGTATGCTTATTAGCAACACACATCAATTTAAGACTTTATGGACGTGAAACAACAGGTTGCTCAGCAACGTGCTGAGTTAGAAGCTGCGGTCACCCGTGCTTTAGAGCTGGCTGGCAAAAAAGCAGATGCCGCTGAAGTCGCGATCACCAAAACCACGGGGATCAGCGTTGCCACTCGTATGTGCGAAGTGGAAAGCGTCGAGTTTAATAGCGATGGCGCACTGGGTATCACGGTATATCGTGGTCAGCGTAAAGGCAGTGCATCGACGTCTGATCTGTCTGAAAAAGCCATTGCACAAACTGTTGCTGCCGCGTTGGATATTGCCAACTACACGTCAGAAGATCCATTCTCTGGTCCTGCGCCTGCGGAATTGATGGCTTATGATTATCCTGATTTAGATTTGTTCTACCCTGATGAACCTGAACCGGATCATGCAGCGGAAAAAGCGATTGCCGCTGAACGTGCTGCGCTTGATTACGACAAACGCATCAAGTTCAGTGATGGTGCGAGCTACGACAGCCATTATGGTGTACGTGTTTATGGTAACAGCCATGGCATGCTCGGCAGTTATGCATCGAGCCGTCATAGCATTAGCTGTAGCGTGATTGCTGAAGACAGCAAGGGGATGGAGCGTGATTACAGCTATACGGTTTCTCGTGATAAAAGCGAGCTTTGGGCCCCTGAGCGAGTAGGCATCGAAGCGGCACAGCGCACGATTGATCGTATTGAGCCGCGTCGCCTGACGACGCGTACCGTACCTGTTATGTTCTCTGCGGATGTGGCAACAGGGCTGCTTGGTCATCTGGTTGGCGCGATTAGCGGTTCAAGTTTGTATCGTAAATCTTCCTTCCTTCTGGATAAGCTCGGCCATCAAATTTTACCTGAGTGGTTTTCGGTCTATGAACGCCCACACATCCTCAAAGGGATGGCCAGTGCGCCGTTCGATAGTGAAGGCATGATCACCAGAGATCTCGACATCATCAAAGATGGCACGTTACAAACCTACTTGGCGACGAGCTATGCGGCGCGTAAGTTAGGCATGCAACCAACCGGTCACGCAGGTGGTATTCATAACTGGTTTGTGGGTAACACGGGTCAATCTTTTGAACAAATGCTAAAAGAGCTAGGCACAGGTTTGCTGGTCACTGAAGTCATGGGCCAAGGCGTGAACATTGTTACGGGTGACTACTCGCGCGGTGCAGCCGGTTTTTGGGTTGAGAATGGCGAAATCCAATACCCAGTCAGTGAAATTACCATCGCGGGAAACCTTGCGGATATGTATAAGCAGATTGTCGCGGTGGGTGCCGATACAGAGTATCGCAGCCAGATCCAGATGGGGTCGATTTTGATTGAGTCGCTGAAAGTCGGCGGAGAATGATAGGTTAAGGTTTAGCCAAAGCTGTTTCTAGGAAGAGCAGTTCCTAGAAAAAGCAGGGGCTGAGCCTAGGAAAAGAAAAAAAGCGGTTCTGTTTTCAGAAGCCGCTTTTTTTGTATCGAGCTCAGTGCGCTTTTATTCAGATTCTAAGATCTGGTTAAACCAAGAAAATGGTCGCAAGACCTAGGAAGACCGACAAACCAACCATATCTGTAATCGTGGTGAGTGCCATACCGCCAGCAAGAGCGGGGTCTATTTTCATCTTCTTGAGAAAGATGGGAACGGTCACACCGGCGATCCCTGCTACGACTAAGTTGGTCAACATCGCTGCCGCGATAATCGCTCCGAGCATCAGGTTACCCTTCCAAAGCACAACCACACCGCCAATGATACCGGCCCAAATTACGCCGTTTAGCAAGCCAACCAGCGCTTCTTTATTGAGGAGCCAGCGGGTGTTGGAGTCACCAATGTGTCCGACGGCCAAGCCGCGAATAACCAGCGCCACGGTTTGGTTACCTGCAACACCACCCATCGACGGTACAATAGTCATCAAAACGGCAATGGCTGCCATCTGCTCCAGGGTTGCTTCAAATAGGTTGGAAACAGAGGCCGCCGCGAGGGCAGCAAGTACGTTAGCCCCTAGCCAAATGCTACGGCTACGCGTAGATTTGAGTACAGGTGCAAAGGTATCTTCCTCGTCATCCAAGCCTGCCATGCTCATCATGGAGTGCTCGGCGTCTTCACGAATGATATCGACCACGTCATCAATGGTGATACGACCAACAAGGTGTTGATTTTCATCCACCACAGGTGCGGACACCCAGTTTCGGCGTTCAAATAGACTCGCGACCTCACCATCGTCCATATCAACAGGAATAGCTTCGTCCGCGTCTTCCATGATATCGATAATGTCAGTGTCGGGCTGCGTGGTCAGCAGGGCAGTGATAGGCAATGAACCGATAAGATGGCTATTTTCATCTACCACGTAGAGCGTATCGGTTGCCTCTGGCAGAGAGCCTTTCATGCGCAGATAACGCAATACCACATCCACGGTAACGTCAGAGCGAATGGTGACCACGTCGATATTCATCATGCCGCCAGCGGTATCCTCTGGATACGCTAGCGCTTGCTCAACACGGGCACGATCTTGTGCATCCATTTGGGCAAGAACGTCCTGAGAGACGCGATCGGGTAAGCTTCGAAGCAGGTAAGCGACATCATCGGTGTCCATGCCTTCCGTTGCAGCAGCGAGCTGCTCGGGCTGCATGCGAACCATGATGCCGTCTTTTACGTCTTCTGAAAGCTCTTCAAGGATTTCACCTTGCTCTTCAGGGTCGGTAAGTTGCCACAGAACCAAGCGGCTCTTCGGTGGGGAGGCCTCAAGAAGGTGAGCGATATCTTCAGGTTCCATGTCCTCCAATAAGCGACGAACATGGACAAACATACCGTTTTCTAGGGCGCGGCTAACTTCCTGTAAGGTTTGATGCGTCTGACTTGACGCTTCTACTTCGTAATTCTCAGCCATGGAAATGTCCGTGTGACGGCGAGTGGCGCAATGACATGAATATTAACGCAATCTGAACAGGCTGTCCTATGCGTTTTGTTTACGCGAAGCAGAATGGTATAGATGTACTGTCTTTATGGTGAGATTGAATTCAGTTTTCTTCGTCGAAGCCGGCTTCGATGAGCGCAGTAACCGCGTCTAACGCTTGCTGCGCCTGCTGTCCTTCAGCAGAGACGGTGATTTGCTCTCCTTGGCTGGAATCCAGCAAGAGGATGGCCATCACACTGTCTGCGGTGACGGTTTGCTCGTCTTTAGAGATCATCACTTCAGCGTCGAAGCTTTGTGCCATTTCCACCAGTTTGACGGCGGCACGCGCGTGCAATCCTAGTCGGTTTCGAATCAGGACTTCCTTGCTGACGTGATTCATATTTTCCCTTCGAGTGTGCGATGTCTTGTTTGAACTTGATGGTTATTGGCGGCGAAGTAATCTGCCAAAAATTGTGCGATATACACAGAGCGGTGTTGCCCTCCCGTGCAGCCGATGGCCACAGTCAGATAGCTGCGGTTATTTCTCTCAAGCGCAGGTAGCCAAGATTCGAGAAAGCTTTTGATTTGTGCGATGAGAATAGCAACATCTTGCTCAGCAGCGAGGAACATTTTGACAGGCTCATCGAGGCCCGTCAGAGGGCGCAGTGCTGGCTCCCAATGGGGGTTTGGCAAAAAGCGCACATCAAACACAAAATCAGCATCAGACGGCAAGCCATGTTTAAAGCCGAATGATTCAAACACCATGACCAGATCGCGATTGGCTCTGCCTAGCACGAGCCCACGAACCGCTTCGCTCAGATCATGAATGGAATGCTTTGAAGTGTTGATGACTTTATCTGCTCGCTCTTTTAGCGGGGTAAGCAGTAGCTTCTCTTTGTCGATAGCTTGCTCGAGTGACAAGTTGTCACGAGATAGCGGGTGAAGGCGCCTTGTTTCGCTAAAGCGTTTCACCAGTTCGTTGTCATCCGCGTCGAGAAAGAAGATATCGACATCGACGTCATTCGGCAGTTTGGCGAGAGTTTGCGTGATTTCATCGGGATCGGCGGGCATGTTTCGAATATCAATACTGACGGCGATTTGAGAGTCATCGCCATTTTGAGCAGCAACAAACTGAGGGAGCAAAGCAACCGGAAGGTTGTCGACACAGTAATAACCCAGATCTTCTAACACGCGGAGTGCGACTGATTTTCCTGAACCCGAACGGCCACTGACGATTTTCAACTGCATGGTGTATCTATCCCTGATGGCTTTATCCGGTAATGATGTCGTAAAGCTCTTGATCCGAGCTTGCTTGACGCAATTGACGACAAACTTGTCTGTCCCCCAGTTTTTTTGCTATCAAAGACAGGGTCTTCAAGTGCTCTTTGCATTGTTCGTCTGGTACTAAAAGCGCAAACAAGAGATCGACGGGTTGGTTGTCAATAGCATCAAATTCAATGGGTTCTGAACATTGGATTAATACACCGACGGCGTGTTCGCTGTTGAATATACGGCCATGGGGAATGGCGATCCCATTCCCAATACCCGTACTGCCCATTTTTTCTCTGCCCAACATGCACTCGAAGAGTTTTTGTGGGTTTTGATCCAATTCGATGGCAGCGAGTTCGCTGATGATTTCAAGTGCGCGTTTCTTACTTGAACAAAGGACTGCACTTTTGGTGCAGTCCAATTTAAGTACGTCTTTAAGTTCCATGATTAATGGTGATTCATCTTTTCTTTGTGTTTATTTAACTGCTTTGCCAGCTTGTCTGTCAGCGAATCAATGGCAGCGTACATGTTCTCTGAATCTGCTTTTGCGAATATCTCGCCGTTGTTGACGTGCAGGGTTGCTTCGGCAATCTGTTGGAGTTTTTCGACGTTAAGCACAACATGAACGTTATTGATATGATCAAAAAATCGTTCCAGCTTATCAAACTTGGTGTTCACATATTCCCTAAGGGCGTCTGTGATCTCTACGTGGTGGCCGGTGAGATTGATTTGCATAAACATCTTCCTTTTGATTGGACGCCTAGATAAGGCGTTTACGCTGATTTGACGGGGCAATACCCAATGACTCGCGATACTTTGCGATAGTACGCCTTGCGACCTGGATACCTTGCTCCGCCAACAGTGTGGCAATTTTGCTGTCGCTAAGTGGTTTCGCTTGATTCTCTGCTGCGACCAACTTTTTGACTAACGCGCGAATTGCCGTAGAGCTACATTCACCGCCATTGTCAGTACTGACATGGCTTGAGAAGAAGTATTTCAATTCAAAGATACCCCGCGGGGTATGCATGTATTTTTGAGTGGTGACGCGCGAGATGGTGGATTCATGCATTTCCACCGCCATGGCAATGTCATTCAGTACCATGGGTTTCATTGCTTCTTCGCCATACTCAAAGAAATCTTGCTGGTGCTCAACGATGCATCGTGCCACTTTTAGCAAGGTTTCGTTGCGACTTTCCAAACTTTTTATCAACCACTTAGCATCTTGTAAGTGGCTGCGAATGAACTGGCTGTCAGCGGCGCTGCACCCATTTTTAGTGAGCGCTGCGTATTGCTGGTTCACTTTAAGACGCGGCACGCTGTCTGGGTTGATGTTGACAACCCATTTGCCGCGATCTTTGAACACAGATACGTCAGGCACCACATATTCTGCTTCATTGGTGACAATGAGATTGCCTGGACGAGGCTCTAGGGTATGGATGAGCTGCATCACTTCTTTGAGCTCTGGCTCGCGAAGCTTGCTTTCCTTCATAATTTGTCGGAAGTCGCGATTGGCTAACGAATGCATGTGCTCTTTCAACACCATGCGTGCTTCAGCAAGCCATGGCGTATCTTCAGCAAATGCGGCGAGCTGGATCAGCAAGCACTCTTGCAATGAGCGAGATGCAACACCTAGGGGGTCAAATTGTTGAACACGTTTCAGTACGGCTTCAACTTCGTCCAATTCGATGTCGTCATCTTCGGCGCCCATGCTTTCTAAGATGTCTTCGCTAGTTACCGTGAGGTAGCCTTTATCGTCTACTGCATCAATGATAGCGGTAGCAATGGCGAGATCGACTTCAGTAAAAGGGGTGAGCTGGACTTGCCACATGAGGTAATCGTAAAGGGTTTCGGTGGTTTCCCCTTGGTAGACAGGAATGTCATCACCCATAGAGATACCTGTGCTGCCTGTGTTGGCGCTGTACATGTCATCCCATGTGGTATCTACAGGCAGATCTTCTGGCATCTCCTGCTGTTCCATGGCATCGGAGCTGTCTAAAGTGTCCTGCTGGCTTTCGGCAGTGGCACTGATGTTGTCATCACCATCAAATGCCTGCTCCCCCTCGCCAGTGTCAGTATCCGACGACTCGTCCTGCTCTAGGAGAGGGTTAGCTTCCAACGCTTCCTGGATTTCTTGTTGCAGATCGAGCGTCGACAGTTGCAATAGGCGGATCGCCTGTTGCAACTGCGGCGTCATCGCAAGTTGTTGGCCAAGCTTAAGCTGAAGCGAGGGTTTCATAGTGATTCTGGCACCTTTCCTAATTTTATTATTAGTGCATATATTTTGGAGTGGTTCGCCAACCGAACTCTTATAACTATAGCTTGAACTGGTCTCCGAGATAGACTCGTTTTACATGTTCATCGTTGAGCACTTCATCAGGAGTACCGTGTGCAATCAAGTGCCCTTGACTCACAATATAGGCGTGCTCACACACACTGAGTGTTTCTCGCACATTATGGTCTGTAATTAAGACACCTAACCCACGATCGCGCAGGTGTTCGATAATCTTTTTGATATCAATAACTGAAATAGGGTCAACACCCGCAAACGGTTCATCCAGCAAAATAAATTTTGGATTCGCCGCTAGTGCTCTGGCGATTTCTACGCGACGACGTTCACCGCCGGACAATGCCATACCCATGCTGTTTCGGATATGTTGGATGCTGAACTCATCGAGCAAGTCCTCAGCTTTGTCTTGTTTTTCTTCTTTCGTTAAATCCGAGCGGGTTTGCAGTACGGCCATCAAGTTATCGTAAACACTGAGCTTGCGAAAAATAGAGGCTTCCTGAGGCAGATAACCAATCCCCATGCGAGAGCGGTTATGCATCGGTTGAATACTGATGTCGAGTTCATCAATGTGAATTGTGCCTTCATCGCGAGCCACAAGCCCAACAATCATATAAAAAGAGGTGGTTTTACCTGCGCCATTCGGGCCAAGTAGGCCCACAATTTCGCCAGACTTTACTTCTAGGCTGACGTCAGTAACAACCTTGCGGCCGTTATAGCTTTTTGCGAGATTTTTAGCGGTTAGTGTGGCCATGCAGGATTATTTCTTATCTTGTTTAGATTGAGGTTGCAGGACAGTCGTGACACGACTGCTTGAATCACTTTCTGCGACCAAAAGCTGTTTGTCGATGTCATAGGTGATTTTTTGACCTTCAACCTGATTGCCACCTTCTTGCGTCAACACGGCGTTCTTGGTCATGGTCAAGAAGCTTTTTGCTGTTTCGTAACTCAGATCAAGCGCCTCGCCGTTAATCTTTTTACCATCATCCAGCGTCTGTTCAAAGGTGGCAGGCTTGCCGTAAGCATCAATGATTTCAGCGCCCTCTTGGCCAGATGGACGCGTGACAACCACTTTGTCAGCATTCAAGCGAATAGAGCCCTGACGAAGGTAAACATTTCCCGTAAAAATAACGGTGTTGGATGTCATGTCGAGATTTTGTGAGTCTGAATCAATGTAGATCGGCTGCTCAGCGTCTGTTGACAAGGCCATCGCATTGCTTGAAAGCAGCATAACGATGACGGCAAAGAACTTATTTCGTTTTTGGTTCATACCTACTCTTCACTTGTTCAATCAGTTCCATCTGATGGGTGCCAAAATTGCCTTTTGCCCTGAGTCCGCTCGTTTGAAGCCCTGTCCCTGTGATCTCAGTTTCCATGTCGGACCAGAAATCATTGGAAGTCAGATCGAGTGTCAGTTTCTCAGTGGTAACCACTTTTATCTGTGCGTCTGGCAACAGGTTAAAGATCCTTACTCGACCTGTCATCACTAGAATGTGCTTATTCTCAAGAACAGCAAATTCTGAACTGATTCTCCACTCTTCGTTTGTCCCGTCGCTGTATGTCCAAAGCACAGGTTCGTTAAAGTGGGTCTCGTCGATTTGCTGGTAGTGTTCTAGATGCGTTGAATCGAGTGTGTAGCTGCGAATGCCCTGTTCGTTGTAAGTGGTCGATTTTACATCTTCCGCCGTAAACAGTGGCTTTTCAGCGTCAGGCGCAACTTGTGTTTCGGTTTGCCAATAATGCTGATTTAACAGGTAATAGCCTGTTAAACCACATACTGCTAGCAGGACAACCATACCGAGACGTTGCAATATCATATGCTGAGCCCTTTGTGCGCATCGAGTTCTCCACGCGCTTCAAGGATAAGATCACAGACCTCGCGAACCGCGCCGTAGCCGCCTGGAATACGTGTTACCCAATCTGCACGTTTTGCGAGCAGAGGGTGTCCGTCATTGACGCAAACGGATAGACCCACTTGTGACATGACCGCCCAGTCAATTAAATCGTCACCAATGTAGGCAGTTTGCTCAGCGGGTACACCTAGCTTTGCCACCAGATCTTGATAAGCGGAGGCCTTGTCATCTTGGCCTTGATAAATGTGGGTGATACCAAGGGCTGACATGCGGCGTTCAACGATGGCTGACTTTCTGCCAGTAATGATAGCGATGTCGATACCTGCGTTCATTAACGCTTTGATACCGTAGCCATCTCGAGTGTGGAATGCTTTAAGCTCTTCACCGTCGTTGCCCATGTAGATGCGTCCATCGGAGAACACACCATCCACGTCGCAAATCAGCAGCTTTATTGATGCTGCTCGCTCGACGATATGAGTCGGCACCGGGCCGTAGAGTGTTTCAGTGTGCATTACATGACTCCAGCTTTGAGCAAGTCGTGCATATTCAGTGCACCAATCAGCTTGCCATTTTCAGTGACTAGCAGCCCGTTGATTTTCTTTTCTTCCATTTGCTTAAGGCCTTCTGCTGCTAGCAAATCGGCGCTGACAGACTTGGGATTTTTACCCATCACATCACCAATACGCGTGGTGTGCAGATCTAAGCGCTGATCGAGCAAGCGACGTAAATCGCCATCGGTAAAAATACCGCTCAAGGTTCCATCATGATCCACAATCGCGGTCATGCCGAGGCCTTTTGCCGAGATCTCAAGTAATGCATCGCGAACGGTGGCGTCGGCTTTCACTGTGGGTAGTGCATCGCCAGAATGCATCACATCAGAAATGCGCAGTAGCAATTTTCGGCCTAATGCACCACCTGGATGGGACAAGGCAAAATCGTCAGCCGTGAAGCCCTTGGCTTGCATCAAGGCAATGGCCAACGCATCACCCATCACTAATGTTGCTGTGGTGCTTGAAGTCGGTGCGAGACCGATTGGGCATGCTTCTTTAGGTACTTTGATGCAAAGGTTCACTTGTGCCAGACGCGCCATGGTCGATGACGGGTTTCCTGTCATGGTGATCAAGGAAATACCGCGACGCTTTACCACGGGCAACAAGGTGATGATTTCTGATGCTTCACCTGAATTTGATATTGCCAGCACGACATCGCCTTTTTCGATCATGCCCAGATCACCATGACTGGCTTCACCTGGGTGAACAAAAAAGGATGGCGTGCCTGTGCTTGCCAGCGTCGCCGCAATTTTATTACCGATGTGACCTGACTTGCCCATCCCCATGACAACGACTTTACCTGTGGCACTTTGGATCAGTTGACAGGCTTGTTCGAAATCTTGGTTGATGTATTGCTGCAACTGAGCAATGGCATCCAGTTCGATTTTTAGTGTGGTGATGCCTGCTTGGCAAAAATCAAAATCAGTCATAGTTAATCCGATTAGGACGCAATGTTAGTGAACAAGTAACCTTGATAGCCGACGAAACAAATCAGCAGCACAATACCTTCCCAGCGTCTGATGATTCTGTTTTTGCCTGCAGCAAACAAAAAGAGTAATACAGAGAGTGCGAGCATGACATAGAAGTCACGCTCCATCGCCAGTGGGTTCAGGGAAGAAGGAGCAAGAATTGCAGGGATACCCATGACGGCAAGAATGTTGAATATGTTTGAGCCGATGATGTTACCCACCGCCAGATCGTCTTCACCTTTCAATACGCCCGCGACTGAAGCCGCTAACTCGGGAAGGCTAGTGCCTACCGCGACAATCGTGAGGCCGATAACCAAATCGCTCATGCCAAATGATTTGGCGATGGTGACAGCAGAACCTACGACCATATCTGCGCTGAAAATAAGTAGTGCCAGACCAATAACAACCCATATGCCCGCCGAAACGTTGCTAACTCCTTTTGGTATTTCGGCTTCTTGCTCTGCCAGCATTGGGTCTTCTTTGTCACCTTCTTTGCCGAATTTCATCATGATGAGCAAGAAGATGACAAACAGAACGGCCAACGTGATCCCTTCATAGAAACCCAAATGGTTATTCCACAACATGGCGCCGGCGATTAAGGTGACGCCAAGCATCAAGGGGAGTTCGCGGCGAAGAATGCCTGAGCTGATGGCGAGTGGCTTGATAAGCGCCGTTACCCCCAAGATCAAAGCAATATTTGCGATGTTCGAGCCAAGCACGTTACCTACTGCGGTGTCGGTTTTGCCGCTAAGTGCTGCTGTCGCAGACACCACCATTTCAGGGGCTGAACTGCCCATCGCCAAAATAGTCATGCCAATGACCAGCGGTGAAATTCCTACGTTACGGGCTATAGCGGCTGCACCGTAGACCAGTCTGTCAGCACTCCATACTAACAAACACAAGCCGACGACGAGAATGGCGGTCGCTTCAAACATTTAATTACCTTTGATGAGAAAGAGGGCGGATGAATCAAAAAGCAATTTTGACTGCTAATTGAGTAAATGTGAAGGAAAAGGGCGTGATAGTTGCGACAGGCCTATGAGTTAAGGTAGAGGAGAGGATCGGCTTGCGAGAAGATTTAGTCATGCTGGGTCACATTCTAGGGTGAAAAATACCCTTTAACAGCGCGTATTGGGTGGGAGTTTTCTAGCCTAATGGATGAAGTGAACTTCTTTCAACGAGATGCATATATTAAAAGACAGGATTAAGTGGCGAAATTGATAGTTTTCTTACTGAGAATTTGCAAATGAATACCGTTCAATTACTTGTTTTGCAATGGCGATAACTCTATGATCGAACGCTTATTATTCAGGGATGTTATTATCAAAGGCCGTCGATGAGTACAAATAATTTAGTGGAAATCAATAGCCTGACCTTCTCCCGTGGTGATCGGGTGATATTTGATGATGTGAGCTTGACCGTACCTGTTGGAAAAATCACGGCAATCATGGGCCCATCCGGAATAGGGAAAACCACATTGCTACGCTTGATCGGCGGTCAGCTTCGTCCTGATAGCGGTACTATCGAATTTGCTGGGCACGATATTCCCACTCTTTCACGCAGCAAACTCTATGACGTTCGCAAACGCATGAGCATGTTGTTTCAATCAGGCGCACTTTTCACTGATATGACGGTGTTTGACAATGTTGCATTTCCTCTTCGTGAACATACTGAATTGTCTGAGGCGTTGATTAAGACGATCGTACTGCTCAAGCTTGAAGCGGTGGGGTTGCGTGGTGCGGCAGATTTAATGCCAAGCAGCTTGTCGGGAGGCATGGCGAGACGTGCGGCGCTGGCCCGTTCCATTGCGCTTGATCCAGAAATGATTATGTTTGATGAGCCGTTTGTAGGGCAGGACCCCATTACTATGGGGGTATTGGTGTCTCTGATCCGAAACCTCAATCAAGCGCTAGGACTTACTGCCATTGTGGTATCCCATGATGTCCCCGAGTTAATGAGCATTGCCGATCATGTCTATTTACTTACGGATGGAAAAGTCATCGCATCAGGCTCCCCACAATCATTACGTGACAATCCTGACCCTAGGGTTAGTCAATTTCTTAAAGGGGATGCAGATGGTCCTGTGCCGTTTCGGTATCCCGCCAAGGACATCACACAGGAGTTGTTTTCGTGATCGTTAACATGGTTCAAGACATTGGCGCGCGCGCCATGTCTGTCTCGCGAACAATGGGCCGCGCTACCTTTGTGCTGTTGGGGGCATTGATTGGCAAGCCTCAACCCAAGCAAATGTTCCCTTTGCTTGTCACCCAACTTTATTCGGTTGGTGTTCGCTCACTCGCCATTATTTTAGTGTCAGGTTTGTTCATCGGCATGGTGCTGAGCTTGCAAGGCTATCTGGTTCTTGCAGACTTTGGCGCTGAAAGTTCGCTAGGGCAAATGGTTGCGCTGTCTTTGCTTCGTGAGCTTGGGCCTGTTGTGACGGCGCTGTTGTTTGCGGGTCGAGCGGGTTCTGCACTGACCGCTGAAATTGGTCTGATGAAAACCACAGAGCAGCTTTCTAGTTTGGAAATGATGGCGGTTGATCCGCTGCGACGGGTCATAGCACCGCGTTTTTGGGCGGGAGTAATTTCCATGCCGTTACTGACCATGATTTTCATGATTGTCGGTATTTGGGGCGGCCAGCTTGTTGGTGTGGATTGGAAAGGGATTGACTACGGCAGCTACTGGTCCGTGATGCAGTCTTCTGTCGAGTTAGGCTATGACATTGGTCAGTCATTCATTAAGAGCTTGGTGTTTGCCATTACGGTCACTTGGATTGCTCTTTTCAACGGCTATGATGCGATCCCCACGTCAGAAGGGATCAGCCGAGCCACAACACGCACTGTTGTTCATTCGTCTTTAGCAGTTCTGGGGTTGGATTTTGTCCTCACAGCACTGATGTTCGGGAGCTAAGTAAATGCAACAAAATCGTAAAACAGAATTTTGGGTCGGAACATTTGTGATCGTTGGGATTGTCGCAGTGATGCTGCTGATCTTCCAAGTGGCCGATGTGAAAAGTTTTTCTCGCAGCGATCATTATCGTCTAGAGGCGTATTTCGACAACATCGGTGGCTTGAAAGTGCGCTCTCCGGTGAAAGTCGGTGGCGTTGTGGTCGGTCGTGTAAGTAGTATCCAGCTAACGGCTCCTGACTATGTACCATCTGTCACCATGGAAATCGATCGCCAATATGGCTTCTTTCCTGAAACGAGTTCTGCGGCAATTTTGACCTCAGGCTTATTGGGGGAGCAGTATATTGGTATCCGTCCAGGCTTTATGGATGACGATATTGAACTGCTTCAAGACGGCGATTTGCTGGAGGATACTCGCTCGGCAATGGTGTTAGAAGATTTGATTGGACAGTTCCTGTATAGCGTCGGGGATTCGAAGGAGTAATTAACAATGAAAAAATGGCTAGTTATGTTAGTTGCAGCATTCAGTATGATGCTGCCTTCATTGTCTGTGGCTCAGACAGTGGATGCGACCAACCCTTACGCACTCATTGATGGTGTGGCAGAAAATGCGTTTAGCCGACTCAAAAAAGACAAAGAAATCTATCAAGCAAACCCAGAACTTCTGCGTGTTGTTGTCAAAGAAGAGCTTATGCCCTACATCAATGTGCGTTATGCGGCGATGAATGTATTAGGCCCGATGGCCAGAAAAGCCAGCAAAGAAGAGCGCGATCAGTTTACCGATGCTTTCTATGACTATTTAGTTGCCTCTTACGCACAGATTCTGACCCAATATACCGATCAAGTTGTGACTGTTGAGCCAGCTAAGTCTATTGATGAAGACCGTTCTGTCGTCTCAGTGCGTGTTGATATTGCTGATGCAGCTCGTCTACCAATTCGCTTGGATTTCAAACTGCGTAAAAATGGTAAAACCGAAGAGTGGCAGGGCTTTGATGTCCAAGTAGAAGGCGTGAGCATGTTGGACACCAAATCCAGTGAGTGGAGTGGCCAACTGCGTAAAAATGGCATTGAATCTGTTGCCAAAGAATTGATTGAACGCGCCAAGGCGCCGATCACCAAAGATGAGAGTGCGTCGTGAGTGAATCACTGGCGTTTGAAAGGCGCAGAAATGGTGATTACTGCTTGTCAGGAGAGCTTGATCGTGACACAGTTCCTCAATTTTGGAGCCGCCGCAGCGAATGGCTGCCGACAGAATCACGTATCGCCTTAGATTTGTCTTCGGTAAAGCGTGTTGATTCGGCCGGAATGGCAATGTTGTTGCACCTGCAACAGCAGCTCAAGCTTAATCAGCAAACGCTGGCACTGCTTAACATCCCTTCGCAATTGAAAGTGCTGTTACAGCTTAGCAATGTAGAATGTCTTTTTACTGATGATACCTCATCGGTTCACGGGGAATAATTGTGGAACCAACAGAAATTAAAGCAATGCTCGAAGACGCCTTAACGTTAGATGAATTGCATGTAAAAGGCGATGGAAGTCACTTCGAAGTTATTGCAGTCGGTGACATTTTTGACGGTATGTCACGCGTCAAAAAACAACAGACTATCTATGGTCCGTTGATGGAGCACATTAGAACGAACGCTATCCATGCTCTTAGCATCAAGGCGCTGACCCCTGCTGAGTGGGCGCGCGACAAGAAGCTGATGCAACCGCTATAAATCCACGAGGAACAGCATGCAAAAATTCCGTGTCCACGGTGGTGGCCCACTGCGTGGTGAAGTCACAATCTCAGGTGCTAAAAACGCCGCATTGCCTATTTTATTTGCTGCTCTATTGGCTGAAGAGCCGGTAGAAGTCGCCAATGTCCCTAAATTGCGCGATATCGATACCTCGATGGAATTGCTATCTCGTTTGGGTGCAAAAGTATCACGTAATGGTTCAGTCCATGTTGATGCTGGCAATATTACTGAATACTGCGCGCCGTATGATTTGGTTAAAACCATGCGCGCATCTATTTGGGCGCTCGGGCCATTGGTTGCGCGATTTGGTCAAGGCCAAGTGTCCTTGCCTGGTGGGTGCGCCATTGGTGCACGTCCGGTTGATCTGCACATTCATGGCCTCGAGCAACTGGGTGCAACGATCACCCTTGATGAGGGCTATGTCAAAGCGCACGTTGATGGTCGCCTGAAAGGCGCGCACATCGTGATGGATAAAGTCAGTGTTGGCGCAACCGTAACCATTATGTCAGCAGCAACGCTGGCTGAAGGTACGACCGTTATCGAAAATGCAGCGCGTGAGCCTGAAATCGTCGACTGCGCGAAATTCTTGAACACCTTGGGTGCAAAAATTACAGGCGCTGGTACTGATGCGATTACCATTGAAGGCGTTGAACGTCTAGGTGGTGGTTATCACGAAGTGGTTGCGGATCGTATTGAGACCGGCACTTTCCTCGTGGGTGCAGCGGTTTCAGGTGGCAAAATCTTGTGCCGCAATACCTCGCCTAAGTTGCTTGAAGCGGTATTGGCAAAGCTCGAAGAATCTGGTGCGCTGGTGGAAACGGGCGACGATTGGATCTCGCTTGATATGACGGGTCGCGAACTGAAAGCGGTAAATATCCGCACAGCGCCGCACCCTGGTTTCCCAACCGATATGCAAGCACAGTTCACTTTGCTCAACCTGATAGCAAAAGGAACAGGTATTATTACTGAAACCATCTTTGAAAACCGCTTTATGCATGTCCCTGAATTGCAGCGCATGGGAGCACACGCAGAGATCGAAGGTAATACGGTAGTGTGTGGTGATTGCGATGGTTTAAGTGGTGCACAAGTGATGGCAACCGATCTTCGAGCATCCGCCAGTTTGGTTATTGCTGGTGCGATTGCGAAAGGTGAAACGGTTGTTGATCGTATCTACCATATCGATCGTGGCTATGAGCACATTGAAGACAAGCTGCAGAAGCTGGGTGTTCAAATTGAGCGATTTAGCGACTAACCATTTCTTATCAATGGCAATGTGCTAACCGATTAAACGTTAAAAGGTCACCGAGAGGTGACCTTTTTTGTTTCTGCGTATCCTGTTTAGCTTCAAGTAGAGGCCAAACAGAGGTCTTGAGGCAAAAGAGCTATTGCGTTGGTTCTTCACCGATAGTGACCATGATTTCTTGCGGTTGGCCTTCTCTAATAACCTTAAACGGGACTTTGGTACCCGGGCGGTTGTCGGCAACAACATCGAGGGCGCTGCGAAAACTGCCGATAGGTTGATTATCGATTTCAATGATCAAATCATTAACCCTAAGTCCGGAGCGATCTGCTGGGCCGTTTGGCTCGGTGCTGGCGACAAGGACTCCCTGCAATTGTTCTGCATCTAAAAGTCTAGCCATCACTGGGTTGACTTCTCTTCCTTCAACACCAATGTAGCCACGGATCACGCGGCCATCAGCAATCAGTTTTTGCATGATCTTTACGGTCAGCGAGTAAGGAATGGCAAACGAGATACCATAAGTATCTATATCAGTGGCTTGTTGGAAAGAGGCAGTATTGATCCCAACTAATTCTCCTCGGCTATTGACCAAGGCGCCACCTGAGTTTCCTTTGTTAATCGCCGCATCAGTTTGCAGGAAATCTTGCTGACGGTTAAAGCTCATGCCCGGGCGCCCCGTGGCAGAGATTATGCCAAAAGTGGTTGTTTGGCCGAGGTTGTAAGGGTTGCCAATGGCGAGAACCACATCACCGACGGCGGGATCGTAAGTTTCGTTAAATGGAATAACAGGTACGCTGTCTAGTTCGATTTTAACCACTGCAAGATCGGTACGTTGATCTTTGCCGACTAACTGTGCTGTGCTAATTCGTCCATCTTGTAGCGCTACGATTATCTGATCGGCGCGAGCGACGACGTGGTAGTTGGTGACGATATAACCTTTATCACTCATGATCACGCCAGAGCCTAAACCCTCTGCGTTGAGCTGAAGTCTGTTTTCACTGCTATAGCGGCGAGTGTAAATATTGACGACAGCGGGAGAGGCGCGTCGGACGGCATAGTTATAGGAAAGCAGTGAGGTGTCGGGTTCGAACTGTGGCAAGGAAACATCAGAGACCAATTGACCAGTTCGCAATGACGGAAGGGCAAGCAGCAAAACGACGGCGACTAAAGTGCCGTAAACCAAAGAACGTGCCAGAAAAGCCAGCATGCTACTCCCCAAATGTCGATCATTGAAAAACGACGAGCATACCATT
The DNA here is from genome assembly GCF_045679545.1 of Enterovibrio litoreus. Lineage (NCBI taxonomy): Bacteria > Pseudomonadati > Pseudomonadota > Gammaproteobacteria > Vibrionales > Vibrionaceae > Enterovibrio > Enterovibrio litoreus. Next base: position 3,110,684 of record NZ_CP166194.1, on the reverse strand, counting down.
GAAACGTTAATAAGAGTAGGAATGCGATGGGGGAAGAAGCAGGAGCCTTAATGAGACAGGCTCCTGTTTTTGTGATGAATTACTTAACGGATAACCAGATACATGGTTGAGCCATCACGTACTATATTTAACGCGAGAACGTTAGGTTTGCCTTCAAGCTGTTTACGCAGATCGCCAAGGTTTTTCACTTTGTCGCGATTTAGGCCAACAATGACGTCACCCTCTTTCATGCCATAGCGTGCCGCGACAGAATCTTTTTCAACACTGGCAACGCGTACGCCATTGATTTTGCCTTCTGAATAATTTTCAAGCTTGGCGCCTTTCAATGCTTCATGCAGTGTTTCTGCATTGGCCTTAGCAAGTGTGGCTTCTTTTAGCTCAGCAGTGACCGTCTTTTCTTTGCCGTCACGAATGATGCCCAGTTTTACTTTTTTACCCGCACCCAGAGTGGCAACTTTCGCACGTAGTTCACCGAAGGTGCGAATGTCTTTGCCGTTTACCGAAACAATGATATCGCCTGCTTCAATACCCGCCTTGTCTGCTGCAGAGTCAGGCACTACCTGACTTACAAAAGCGCCATGGTTGGTTTCATACCCAAACGCTTCTGCAAGTTCAGACGTGAGCTCTCCACCCTGAACGCCAAGAACACCGCGTTTGACTTCACCAAACTCAAGGATTTGCTCAGAGAGGTTTTTCACCATATTGACTGGGATTGCAAAACCGATACCTACGTTGCCGCCGTTTGGACCAAGGATCGCCGTGTTAATACCAATCAACTCACCGTTGAGGTTGACCAGTGCGCCGCCAGAGTTACCGCTATTGATCGCCGCATCGGTTTGGATGAAGTTTTCAAAATTCTCGAGGTTTAAGCCGCTGCGACCTAGCGCCGAGATAATCCCTGAAGTGACAGTTTGCCCAAGTCCGAATGGGTTACCAATTGCGATGGCAAAATCGCCAACACGAAGGTTATCGGAATCAGATAGCTTTATTTCTGTCAGCTTTTCTGCTTTTTCGAGTTTTAACAGCGCAACGTCTGACATGCTATCGCTGCCAATAAGTTCAGCATCGTATTCGCGTCCGTCATGAAGTTGCACAAGAATTTTATTGGCACCATCGATAACGTGATGGTTAGTGATCACATACCCTTTGTCGGCATCAATAATGACGCCCGAACCTAAACCGCGAAAAGGTCTTTCTCTGGTTTGTTCTGGATCGAACTCAGGGCCAAAGAAAAAGCGAAATGATTCAGGGATGCGTTGTTTTGTCACATGGCTGCCTTCGACGGAAATACTGACAACAGCAGGGCTGACAGTTTCCAGCATGGGCGCAAGGCTTGGCAGGCTCTCACCAGCAACAGCAGCAGGTAATGCAGCCGTTGCTGGCGAGATAGTAAACGTTGTACTGATCGCTAGTGCTAGAGCACTTAACGTAAGCAAAGATGTTTTTTTCATATCCACACTCCCCTAATAGGTACGTGTTAAGAGTGGGGTTGGTTCAAAAAAGTTCAATGCCTTTGTATCGCAGATTTGTGATCAAGTTAACTCGCTTTGCTTGTTTTTTCAGCATTTTTGAGCAGACCAGAAGCGCCCTCTGAGTAGTCCCGAGGCGGTTCTTGTGTCGGAGAATAAGTGTCCTCGGTCACTTCTGACAATTTACTGATACGCTTGGCAAAGGGGTTGTCTTGCTCTGGCAAGTTAGGCATCAATTCTGTTGAAGTGGTGGCCATGTGCTGATAGAGCTTGCTGTAATCACGGGAAATGTTGTCGAGTAACTCAGCGCTTTGAGCAAAGTGATCAACCAGCTCTTGGCGATACTGCTCAAGCTCATAACGTGATTTTTCTAGCTCTTTCTTTAAATCTTTTTGCTGAGTGTTTTCGCGCATAGTTAAACGGGCGATGATGAAGCCAATGACGACACCGATGATCACAAATACAAGTGTGTTTATCCAAGCCATAAGCGCTCCTTAATTTTCCATAACAAATTGAATATAAGGCTATTCTCGCCGAAATACGGTGAGGAATTAGGAAGTAGCATTCCCCTAAATGCCAAGGATTTACTATACATGGCAAAAGTTACGCATGGTACTATTGATTTTGAGAACACTCTTATTGTAACCAGTACGGATTAGGTTCAGGGAATGACGCCTTTAGAGCAATACAGCAAAGATTTACTTCGACCGGACTTTTTCGAAGACGCGTCGCAAAAGCAGGCCGTCACCATGTTGGATGATTTGTATCATCGGCTTGTTGCGCGAGCGAATGCCCCTACGCCAACGCCCAGTTTTCTGCAGTCCTTTTTCAAAAAGACAGACAAAAAGCCGACTCCAGAGCGAGGCTTGTATTTTTGGGGCGGTGTTGGGCGCGGGAAAACCTATCTGGTTGATACCTTCTTTGAAAGTTTACCGTTTGAGAAAAAGCTGCGCATGCACTTCCACCGTTTTATGCATCGCATACATGATGAATTGAAAACGCTCGACGGTGAGCAAGACCCGCTACTCAAAATCGCCGACAAGTTGTCGGGTGAAGCCCATATTCTCTGCTTTGATGAGTTCTTCGTCTCAGACATTACCGATGCCATGATCCTTGGCACGTTGCTTGAAGCCCTGTTCGAGCGCGGTATATGCCTGGTTGCTACGTCAAACATCATTCCTAATGAGCTTTATCGCAATGGCTTGCAGCGTGCTCGTTTTCTTCCTGCAATTGCATTGATTAATCAGCATTGCGATGTGGTTAATGTGGATGCGGGCACCGATTATCGGTTACGAACATTAGAGCAGGCGGAGATCTATCACTCCCCATTAGATGATGCGGCTGAGGCCAATTTGAAGAACTACTTCTATCAGTTGGCGACTGAGCCATGTTTCGATGCTCATGATATTGAGATAAATCATCGGCAGTTACATGCGGTGAGAGAAGCCGAAGGGGTGGTGCATTTTGACTTTGTGACGCTATGTGACAGCCCACGAAGCCAATCTGACTATATAGAGCTTGCGCGTCTTTATCACACGGTACTTTTGGCAAATGTTCCACAAATGGATGCGTCAAAAGATGATGCAGCGAGGCGTTTTATTGCCATGATCGACGAATTTTACGAAAGGCATGTAAAACTGATCATTTCTGCTGAGGTCGCCCTGTCATCACTGTATGTTGGCGACAGGTTGTCTTTTGAATTCAAGCGCTGTTGTTCGCGTTTAAAAGAGATGCAGAGCCATGATTACTTGGCCTTAGAGCACCTTCCTTAGCGTTATCCCATTTATTGACATTATCTACACTGCAGAGCCGGAGAAAAAGTCGCGACTTTTTTTTAAAAAAAGGTGATTTTTTCTCCACCCTTCCTTATAATCCTGCGACCCACCGTTACTGTTGAAAGGCTAACGCCGAGGGAACACCACTCGAAGGGGTGCTGAATGGGCTCTTATACAGTGGGAGCGAAAGCTCCTTAAGTGAAATTTTTAATTATCGGGTATTTATTAGCATGAAAACTTTCGTTGCTAAACCAGAAAGTGTAAAACGCGACTGGTATATTGTAGACGCAGAAGGTAAAACTCTGGGCCGTATCGCAACTGAGATCGCATCTCGTCTGCGTGGTAAGCACAAGCCAGAATACACTCCGCACGTTGACACTGGTGACTACATCGTAGTTATCAACGCGGACAAAGTTACCGTAACTGGTGCGAAATTCACTGACAAGATGTACTACAGCCACTCTGGCTACATTGGTGGCATCAAGTCAATCAGCTTTGATAAGCTGCAAGTGAAAAAACCAGAAATGATCATCGAACTTGCCGTTAAAGGTATGTTGCCACGTGGTCCTCTAGGTCGTGCAATGTTCCGTAAACTGAAAGTTTACGCGGGCGCTGAGCACAAGCACGCGGCACAACAGCCGCAAGTACTGGACATCTAAGGGGATATAACAATGGCAGAACAATACTACGGCACTGGTCGTCGCAAAAGCTCAACAGCTCGTGTGTTCATCAAGCCGGGCAGCGGTAACATCGTAATCAACAAGCGTGAACTGGAGCAGTACTTCGGTCGTCCTACCGCTTGCATGGTTGTTCGTCAGCCGCTTGAACTAGTTGAAATGCTAGACAAGCTAGACCTATACGTCACCGTTTCTGGTGGTGGTATCTCTGGTCAAGCTGGCGCTATCCGTCACGGTATCACCCGTGCACTGATGGAATACGATGAAACTTTGCGTCCTGCACTTCGTGCAGCTGGCTTCGTTACTCGTGACGCGCGTAAAGTTGAACGTAAGAAAGTTGGTCTACGTAAAGCACGTCGTCGTCCACAATTCTCTAAGCGTTAATTCGCTTCCGAATTTATTCGGGAATTATGGTCAAAAAAAGCCTGGCATATTGCCAGGCTTTTTATTGCCAAGATTTTATGTAAATCACCTGTTTAATTAACGTCCTATCTGTTTTGTTCCTCTCTGATCCGCTATTTCCGCTTTTTGTTATTTTTTCGATTTTTTTCTTTTTTGGCAGTTAGTTAAAAAAACGGTGCATACCTCACATTTGTTACAAAAAAGTAGCTTTATCTTGTCAAAAAGTAGGGTTTTCCTTATCATTTAGCCCACGTATGTCTGTGCTATCGTAAGATAATCAATAGGCTGTTTGCGTAAGAATAAATTACTTTTTGAGTTAGCCGTACGCTCCAGGGACGCATAAGGACAGTTTTTAAAAATCCATGCGGGAGCACATGGGAGAATGTTGGATGAGCAATGCGCCAGTGAATTCCGGCCGACGCCGTTTCCTGACTCTATCAACCGCTGTGGTTGGTGGTGTGGGTGCAGCAGCAGTCGCTGTACCTTTTATCAAGTCTTGGAACCCTAGCGCCAAAGCAAAGGCTGCCGGTGCCCCGGTTGAAGTCGATGTGAGTAAAGTTGAAGAAGGCCAGTTAATCAGGGTGATTTGGCAGGGCAAGCCTGTATGGATTGTTCGTCGAAGCGAACAAACCTTGGAGACGTTGAATGAGATCGGCGATAAGCTTCGCGATCCTGAATCTCTTGAACCACAGCAGCCTGAATACATTACGGGTACCTACCGTTCCATTAAGCCTGAGCTTTTTGTCGCAGTTGGTTTGTGTACGCACCTAGGTTGTTCGCCCACCTATCTACCTGACAGTTTTGGTGAACAAGTTGAAGGTGTGGCATCAGGCTTCTTCTGTCCGTGTCACGGGTCGAAGTTTGATATGGCGGGTCGTGTATTCCAAAGTGTACCGGCGCCACTTAATCTGGTGATACCGCCTTATACGTATCTTAATGATAAACGTATTCTGGTCGGTGCCGATGAGGGAGCTGCGTAATGGAAAACTTGCTTAACTGGATTGAGAAACGCCTACCTGTGATGAATGCTTACAAGAAGCATTTGTCAGAATACCCAATGCCGAAAAACTTTAACTTCTGGTATCTGTTTGGCTCACTCGCCATGTTGGTGCTGGTAAACCAGCTGCTGACCGGTATTTGGTTGACCATGAGTTATAACCCTTCTGCCGAAGGGGCGTTTGCATCTATTGAATACATCATGCGTGATGTGGAATACGGCTGGCTGTTACGTTATATGCACTCTACGGGGGCATCAGCGTTTTTTGTTGTGATTTACCTGCACATGTTCCGTGGCCTTATTTACGGTTCATATCAGAAGCCACGTGAGCTGCTGTGGGTGTTCGGTATGCTGATATTCCTAGCGTTAATGGCTGAAGCCTTTATGGGCTATTTGCTGCCATGGGGACAAATGTCCTACTGGGGCGCTCAGGTAATCATTTCACTGTTTGGTGCGATTCCTGTCATTGGTGATGATTTAACCCTTTGGATTCGCGGTGACTTTGTTCTTTCGGGGGCAACGCTGAACCGTTTCTTTGCGTTGCACGTTGTTGCTTTGCCAATCGTTATCTTGCTGCTCGTCGTGCTGCACATTCTGGCACTGCACGAAGTCGGTTCGAATAACCCAGATGGCATCGAAACCAAGTTGCCAAAAGGTACTAAGGGCGAAGGGTACGAGACCCAATTCCCTTTCCATAAGTACTACACCAAGAAATACGACATTATTGATGCCGTTCCTTTCCATCCTTATGGAACAGTGAAGGATCTCATCGGTGTTGCTGGTTTTGGTATTTTGTTTGCGTACGTGATTTTCTTTAATCCAGAGATGGGCGGCTATTTCCTTGAGCCACCTAACTTTGAAGCGGCTAACCCGATCAAAACGCCTGATCACATCGCACCTGTATGGTACTTCACACCGTTCTACGCCATCTTACGAGCGGTTCCTGATAAATTGACGGGTGTTGTTTTAATGGGCTTGTCGATTGCGGTGCTATTCGTGTTGCCATGGTTGGATCGCTGTAAAGTGCGTTCTTATCGCTATCGTAGCAAATTGCACCTTGCAAACATTGTTCAGTTCGTTATCTCCTTCATTGCTTTAGGTGTGTTGGGTACATTACCTGCAACTGGCCTTTACACATTATTGGCTCAGATCTTTAGCTTTGGTTATTTCATGTTCTTCGTTCTGCTGTTTGTTTACAGTAAAAACGAAGTGACGAAACCATTACCGGAGAGGGTGAACTACTAATGAAGAAGTGGATTGTAATTTTGTTCGCGCTGTTGCCTTCTCTTGCGATGGCAGCAGGTGCAAACGTGCACTTGGATCCGGCGAACAATGATTTGTCAGACAAGGCATCGCTGCAGAATGGCGCTAAGCTGTTTATGAACTACTGCTTTGGCTGTCATGCTACTCAATATCAGCGTTATGAGCGTATCGCGGATGATCTCGATATTCCTAAAGAGCTGATGATGGAAAATTTGGTCTTTGACGAGAATGCAAAGATTGGCGATTTGGTCACCAATGCCATTACTGTTGAAGACGCTGCGACCTTCTTTGGTGGTCCTGCGCCTGACTTGACGCTAGTTGCTCGTGTTCGCGGTACAGATTGGATATACACCTATCTGCGTTCTTTCTATGCCGACCCATCACGTCCATTTGGTGTTAACAACACAGTGTTCCCTAGCGTGGGCATGCCGCATGTGTTGGAAGAGCTTCAGGGCACGCCAATCAAGCAGTATAAATCTGTAATGGTTGATGGTCAGCAAGTGGAAGAATTTGTTGGTATTGAATCGCTGGGTAATGGCGAGTTGAGCCCAGAAGAGTACAACGATGCTGTCCGTGATTTGGTGAACTTCCTCGAGTATTCGGGCGAGCCAAATAAACTGGAACGTCAGCAAATGGGTTACTGGGTCATTGGTTTCCTTGTGATTTTGCTCATCTTGACCATTCTGCTCAAGAAAGAGTATTGGCGTGACGTTCACTGATCGGTTAATCTAGTGAGTTGCTGATCCACAATGGGGGCAGGTGCTCCCATTGTTTTTTCTATAGATGAAATATTCTGGAGGGGTTAATGGCTGTTGCTGCCAATAAACGCTCGGTGATGACGTTGTATTCAGACGCATCAGACATGTATAGCCATCAGGTTCGTATCGTTCTTGCTGAGAAAGGTGTGACCTATGAGATTGAGCTTGTTGATCCTAATAACCTGCCAGAGGATTTACTCGATCTAAATCCGTATAACTCGGTACCGACTTTGGTTGACCGTGAATTGGCGTTGTATAACGCGAACATCATCATGGAATACCTGGATGAGCGTTTCCCTCACCCACCGCTAATGCCGGTTTATCCTGTTGCCCGCGGTAACAGCCGTCTGATGATGTACCGTATCGAACGTAACTGGTACACATTGGCTGAGAAAGTTGAGAAAGGCAATGCTGAAGAAGCTGACAAAGCACGTCGTCAGCTGCGTGAAGAGCTTTTGGCTCTAGCGCCTGTTTTTGCAGAGTACCCGTTCTTTATGAGCGAAGAGTTTAGCTTGGTAGATTGCTACTTGGCACCGTTGCTTTGGCGCCTGCCTGTCATGGGTATTGAGCTAAGCGGACCAGGTTCGAAAGAAGTGAAGACTTACATGGCTCGCGTATTTGAACGTGATTCATTCTTGGCTTCATTGACTGAAGCTGAGCGCGAGATGCGACTGGCCCAGTAATGACTGAAGCGACTTTGAAGCCTCGTCGCCCGTATTTATTGCGGGCGTTTTACGAATGGTTGATAGACAACGATCTCACACCACACTTGGTTGTAGACGCAACACTGCCATACGTGAACGTACCGACTGAGTATGTTCAGGATGGCCAAATCGTGTTGAACGTTGCACCAAGAGCGGTGGGCAATCTTGATCTTGGTAATGATGAAGTTTGTTTTAACGCGCGATTTGGTGGTCGTCCAATGCTGGTTTCTGTACCGCTTTATGCAGTACTTGCTATCTATGCGCGCGAAAACGGTGCGGGCACCATGTTTGATCCAGAGCCTGCTTATGAAGCTGAGCTTGAGAGAATCGAACTAGAACCTGAAGCCAAGCCTGAAGCCACTGATGTCAGCATCATTAAAGGTGATGACACCTCACGTGATGATGCCCCTGTGGTGGATAGCGAATCAGACAATAAATTCAAAGGCCGTCCTACACTGACGGTCGTGAAATAAAAAAAGCAGCCAATGGCTGCTTTTTTCTTCTCTAGCGTGTCAACCGTTTACTGTTCAGTTTCAGCGGCTTGCGGCTCATAGTATTGAAAGCCTTTAATGACCTGCTTCACGCCACTCAAATTACGTGCAATCTCTGTTGCTTCTTCTGCTTGTTGTCGAGTGACATAGCCTAGCAAAAAGACCTCCCCATCTTCAGACAACACCTTGATATTGACGTTTCTAAGCTTCTTGCTGCCAATTAGTGCCGACTTAACCTTGGTGGTTAGCCAGGTGTCTTTGCTCACGTCAGCGAGCGATAGCGGCTCTTTTACGCGTATTTGATCGTAAACGGTCTCAACACCATCTAACTCACGAGCTTTTTCCACCAAAGTTTTCTTTAAAGCATCGGTTTTGGCCTGACCAATCAATAACAATTTCCCATCGTAGGACACTGCATTGATGCGAGTCTCGCCCAAATAAGGCGCTTTATTGGCAATGCCTGCCACTTGCATTGAAATTTGTGTATCCGTCCATTCCGTTTTAGCGTTTCGTGTGTCCTGCTCATAAATGGCGGAACAGGCACTTAAGGCGAAAACTACTGCAAGCAAAAGCGCCTTTTTCATCACTTATTCTCCGTGTGTTGGGAAGAGGAATTGGTCGATTAAATCACAGAGCGTATGAAGCGTAACAAGGTGGACTTCTTGTATACGTGCGGTGCGTTGAGAAGGCACACGAATTTCCACATCAAGTTCACCCAGTAAACCCGCCATTTCACCGCCATCTTTGCCTGTGAATGCCACGATAGTCATGTCTCGTGTTACGGCGGCTTCCATGGCTTTGATGACGTCTTTACTGTTACCGCTGGTAGAGAGGGCTAACAAAACATCACCAGCTTGACCAAATGCCCGCACTTGTTTTGAGAAAACTTCGTCGTGGTGATAATCATTGGCAACAGCGGTAAGGGTGACTGTGTCTGCGGTTAAAGCTAAAGCAGGCAGGCTAGGGCGCTCAGTTTCAAAGCGGTTAAGCAGGCAAGAAGCAAAGTGTTGGGCGTTAGCAGCTGAGCCACCGTTACCGCAGCAAAGGATTTTATTGCCGTTTAACAAACACTGAACCATCACCATCGAGGCTTTTGAAATCTGCTCTGGCAGGGCTTCAGCTGCGGCTATCTGTGTTTGGATGCTTTCGGTGAAGCTCTCTTTGATGCTGTCTAGCATTGACTACCCTTCAATAAAAATATTCTTCATCCAGTTTACAGCGTTTATCCCCCCTTCAAAAGCGACAGCGTCAAAGCGAAACTCTGTATGGGTCGCGGAAAGCCCCTGTTTCGCGAGCCAGAGGTAAGCGGATTTAAGTAAACGGCGTTGTTTTTGGTGCGAGATTGTGGCGGATGCGCCACCGAAACCGGATTGTTTTCGAAATTTGACCTCAACAAAGACGATACAACTACCCTGTCGCATGACAAGATCTAATTCGCCCACTTTGAATCGGGCGTTTTTATCGAGCAATGTCAGGCCTTGTCGCTCCAAGAAGCGACAAGCCTGTTGTTCATAGTGATCGCCGGTTTGTTTCTTATTTAATGGAAACAATCCCTTGGTCCCCGAACATCGCCCAAGACACGGAGCGGTTTACCGTGCAGTCATCGCCCAGTGATAACTCGCCTGAGTGACCTTCATAGCGATACTGTGGCAATGCTTGCATCTGCGGCAGTGCTTCAATCAGCGCGTACGCATCCATCCCCAGAGCATAAAGTCGCGTCATGCCATTATCGAGATCTGGCCACAGTTGATTGAACCTTGCAGCTGTCGGATTGTTTACGTCGATCAGAAGAGGAACATCACTAAACTCGATGCCGCGTAACTCGCCAATTTCACCCACACCATTAACACGATTGTTGCTGCGAGAGCTGGCATAGAGTTTTGGTGGCTTAACATCTGGGTTGATTGCTACCTCAATGAACGGCTTAAGCAGCGTCAATTCGCCAGCGTTCGCAACAAGATAAACCGCATCGACATCGCGACGGCTGCGTTGCTCTGACTCCATATCCAGACCTAGCAATTGGTTCATTTGCTGGATACGAGCCTGACTTTCGGTTAAACCAAACACTTGTTGAACCGTTTTCTGCATGGCTGCGCGATTTTTAAAGAATTCCACTTCCGCCGGTTCGCCAGTTTCGGCTTCCCACTGCTTATAGAACGCTTCGCTGACACGACGACCAAAACCGTTGTCAGGCGCAATCACCAAGGGGAACTCATGTTTGTTTTGCGCAATATGCAATGCGGCTTGCTCTGCTTCTTGTTCTGGCGACAGGGTAAAGAAGCAGGTGTTGGCTTCGCCGTCTTCGTTCTTAGGAATATTGAGGGCCAAGGTCGGGAAGCTGTTCTGGCTGACGGTGAGGAAAGTTTCAACTTTGTCTTTTTGCAGCGGGCCCACGACGAACTGAATACCATCATTACGCATCGTGCTGACGATCTCAGTCATCGGCATGGCATTGGTGTCGTAAAACATCACAGAAGGTGAAGCGTTTCCAGAATCATCGTCTAGTAATGCTTGAACTAAACCGTTACGAATCGCTTCGCCTTGTGCTGAGAATTTGTCGCTAAGCGGCAACATGACACCAATGCGCTCAGGGCGCACAATTTCCATTGATTGCAGTGTGGCCAAATTTTCTGGAAGGTATCGATTGGCTGGGTGTGCCGGATTGGCCACAAGCCATTGATTAAGCGCTTCTTGTTGTTTGGCCGGGTTGCCTGAATAGCGACGCAGTAAATTGACCAACTCTACCCAGCCCGCCAAAACTTGATTGCCACTAGCAGACAGGGTGTTGAGCTCGGATTGTGGCATTTTCACCAGCGCATCCCAAACGCGATTCCAATTTTGCTGTTTTTCGTAGCTATCAGTGAGGTAAGGGGACGCTTCTGCATAGGACAAAACGGCACCAGGCTGATTACCCAGTTGCGCGTAGAGTTCGCCTTTGAGTGTGTAATAACGTTGATATTGAATGGCGGGTAACTGCCAAGCTGGCAAAAAGTTTAAGCTATCAACGGCGGCTTGCGCGTTTCCTTTTTGCTGAAGAAGCTGCGCTCGGCCGAGCTGCCATTCAGAAAGTTGTAATGGGGTAAGCGGCATTTTTGCCAATCTACCCACTAAAACATCTGCTTGCGCGTATTGTTTTTCGGCAATCAGTGCTTTTAATGCTAATAGATACCAATCTGCTTTTTCATCCGCTTCGCTGGTTTCAGCTTTCAACAGATAGAATGTCGATGACTCACGCGCAGGCGCAGTGATGTCATATTGGGGGCCTTGCTCAACAGGCGGCGTGGTCTGACAGGCCGAAAGCACCAATGCCAGCGCGATTGGAGAGAGAAGTCGTGATACACTTTTGCACTTATGGGTTATTTTACGCATGAACATCTTCTGTCCGTAACTTGTTGCCCTCTATATTAATCGCCGAAGGGTTGTGAAACAAATGACTGATGAAACTTCAACCATGGTTGACGTCTCAACTTTGTATATCGTGCCGACACCGATCGGAAACCTGGGAGATATCACCCAGCGTGCACTGGAAATTTTGCAGCAAGTTGACATCATCGCTGCCGAGGATACCCGCCATACTGGCCGACTGCTGTCCCATTTTGGTATCACGACCCGAACTTTTGCTCTTCATGACCATAATGAACAACAAAAAGCGGATTTTCTGATAGAAAAATTGGTCAGTGGGCAGACAATTGCGTTGGTTTCAGATGCAGGCACGCCGTTGATCTCTGATCCAGGTTATCACTTGGTCACGCGTTGTCGTCAGGCTGGTGTCAAAGTTGTGCCCTTGCCGGGCCCTTGTGCGGTGATCACGGCGTTAAGTGCGTCGGGTTTACCTTCTGATCGTTTCAGCTTCGAAGGCTTCTTGCCACCAAAGAGCAAAGGAAGACGGGACAAATTTACTGAAGTTGCGCAAGATCCGCGCACCATGATTTTCTACGAATCGCCTCACCGTATTACAGATACCTTGGACGATATGTTGGCCGTACTGGGGCCAGAACGCCAAGTGGTGTTGGCTCGTGAATTGACGAAAACTTATGAAACTATTCATGGTGCACCGCTTGGTGAGTTGATTGAATGGTTGAATCAAGATAGCAATCGCATTCGTGGTGAAATGGTCTTACTGATTGCGGGTCATCGAGCTGAGAAAGACGATTTACCGGTTGAAGCAACCAATGCCGTTGCCTTGATTGCAAAAGAATTGCCGTTGAAAAAAGCGGCAGCGATTGCAGCAGAACTATACAAGGTGAAAAAAAATGCCCTCTATAAGTGGGGATTGGACAATCTTGAGCAATAAGAACTGACTAAACGCTAGATTAGTCGTGGTGAGTTCTATATAATCCGCGGCCTGAGTTGGCTGGGTAACCGCTGCTTCGTTGATGTCCTTTGGGAGACTGACGGGGGGGAGGAAAGTCCGGGCTCCACAGGGCAGGGTGCCAGGTAACGCCTGGGGGGCGCAAGCCTACGACCAGTGCAACAGAGAGCAAACCGCCGATGGCCTTTATGTTCCGCAAGGAGATAAAGTGCACAGGTAAGGGTGAAAGGGTGCGGTAAGAGCGCACCGCGCGGCTGGCAACAGTTCGTGGCACGGTAAACTCCACCCGGAGCAAGACCAAATAGGTCCCTATTGGCGCGGCCCGCGTTGGGGACGGGTAGGTTGCTTGAGCCTGTGAGCGATTGCAGGCCTAGACGAATGGTTACCACCGTTTTTTACGGTACAGAACCCGGCTTACAGGCCGACTCACTTAATATCCCAGAAGGCGAGCATTAGCTCGCCTTCTTTAGTTTTAAAGATTGCAAAAATTTTAAAGATCGCAAAAACAAGCTTGAAGATCGGAAGCCATTTTTTGATCGGACCAATGGTTTTAAAAGCCGTAAAACTTGCTTTAGTGATTGCTAAAACAGCAATATCGTCGTCGGTATGACGTGCGGTTAAAAAAACAGCACCATCAAAAAGCATGGCAAGCTGTTGAAATAGAATGCGGTTCACGAAACTGTGATCATGGTCTCCCTATAGGGTTGCTTGACTTTCTTTTTGCCTGATACTTACACTTCTAAGTGGGAAATTGTGGAAGAAAGTGGGTTATTCTGGTGGGAAAGGGAATTAAGTGACATGTTGAGAGGGGTGAGCGCCATTTCTCCCGACGCAAAAGGTCGGGTGGCATTGCCGAAGCGATATCGAGAAGAGCTCGATGCGCTTTGCGATGGCGTGTTTGTGTGCACCATTGATCATCAGTTACCATGCCTGCTGCTTTATCCGTTGCCCGAATGGGAGCGGATTGAAGCCAAACTTTCCCGTTTATCCAGCCTCAACCCGGCAGAGCGTCGATTGCAACGTTTGTTGCTCGGGCATGCTTTTGAGTGCGAGATGGACGGTCAGGGTCGAATACTGATTGCCCCTACACTTCGCGAATATGCGGGGTTAAATGGGAAAGCCATGCTGGTTGGGCAACTCAACAAATTTGAGTTGTGGAACAGCGATAAATGGCAAGAACAGATTGACCAAGATATTCAAATTCAAGCCGAGTCAGCGGAAGCGTTGAGTGACAGGCTCAGCAATTTCTCGCTTTAGGTACCCAAGATTATGTCAGAGCAGTTTTCACATATTTCCGTCCTTCTTCACGAATCCATCGAGGGTTTAGCCCTTAAGCCCGACGGTATCTACGTCGATGGCACATTTGGACGTGGTGGGCACACGCGCGAAATTTTGTCGCGACTTGGCGAGAATGCGCGCCTATACAGTATTGACCGCGATCCTCAAGCAATTGAAGAAGCAGGCAAGATTGATGATCCGCGCTTTACCATTATCCAAGGCCCTTTTTCAGGCATTCAAACCTATATCGAAGATCTCGGTTTGAGCGGCCAGATAAACGGCGTACTGCTTGATCTGGGTGTGTCATCACCTCAGCTTGATGATGCAGAACGTGGCTTTAGCTTTATGCGTGATGGCCCGCTGGACATGCGCATGGACCCAACGTCAGGCGTTTCAGCTGCGCAGTGGCTTCAAGAAGCCGATGCCGATGATATTGCATGGGTACTGAAAGTCTTCGGTGAAGAGCGCTTTGCAAAGCGTATCGCTCGCGCCATTGTTGAGCATCGCGAAGACGAAGAGAAAGAGCCGCTAACACGCACATTGCAGCTGGCGAAACTTATCGCCAACGTCGCGCCGTCTCGCGACAGAAAGAAGCACCCTGCTACGCGCAGCTTCCAAGCGATTCGTATTTATATCAACAGTGAATTAGACGAAATTGAAACGGCGCTGCAAGGTGCACTAAACGTACTAGCTCCAGGCGGACGCTTGTCTGTGATCAGTTTCCATTCATTGGAAGATCGTTTGGTGAAGCAATTCATTCGTAAGCAGAGCAAAGGGCCATCAGTGCCTCATGGTTTGCCACTGACGGAAGATCAAATCCGTGCGTTGGGCAGTGCCAAAATGAAGCCGATTGGTAAGGCACTGAAACCAACAGACAATGAAGTTTCAGACAACACGCGCTCTCGCAGTTCTGTGTTGCGCATTGCCGAAAAACTGGGTGACTAATGGAGCGAGCGCCGGGACTAACCAGACAAATTTTTCAGGATCTTACCTCTGTTGGTAAGACACCTTTGATATTACTGGTGTTGGTGCTCATTTCAGCGTTATCTGTGGTATTTGTCACTCAACAAACACGGACAGCCATTGCACATCAAGATCAATTGTTGATGGAGCGAGAAAGGCTAGAAGTTGAGTGGCGAAACCAGATCTTAGAAGAGCATGCATTATCAGAACACAGCCGTGTCGAGTCCATGGCACGCAATGATCAGGACATGATTCGTCCTGATAGCAGACGTGAAATCATAGTGAGCCAATAGTGTATAAGGGAAAAAGCAAACCGAGCAACCAGCGCGCCAAGAAGCAAGCGCCGACGCTAATTAAGTGGCGTTTTGTTACGGTTTGCGCGTGTATTTCTCTCGCCTTATTTGCGCTGATTGCTCGTGCTGCTTTTATTCAAGTGATAGAGCCAGATCGCCTTCGTTATGAAGGCGATTTACGTTCAGTACGCGTCAAAGCGCTTCCTTCCGCACGTGGCATGATCACCGACAGAAATGACGAGTCACTCGCCGTGAGTGTGCCTGTTGAAGCCGTGTATGTTGATCCCGTCACCGTGTTTAAAAATGGTGGGCTAGTAGAAAAAGACCGTTGGTACGCCTTGGCGGATGTTTTGGGTCTCGACCGAAAGCAAATGCTGGCTCGCATCGAAAAAAACCGCAACAAGCGCTTCATCTACCTTCAGCGTCAGGTTGGCCCAGCGATGGCAAACTACATAGCCGAGCTCAAATTACCCGGCATTGGTATGAATGATGAATCTCGCCGTTTTTATCCTGCGGGTGAGGTGAGTGCCCACTTGGTTGGCGTGACAGGTATTGATGGACGCGGCCTTGAAGGTATTGAACGCGGCTACGACGGTTGGTTAAGCGGTGAAGCGGGGCGTCGAACTGTGCGCAAAGATCGCTACGGTCGCGTGGTGGAAAACATTTCTTTGGAAGCCAAAGAGGAAGGCAAGCCGTTGCAGTTGAGTATCGACCAACGTCTTCAAGCCATTTCTTATCGCGCTATCAAGCAAGCGGTTGCAGACTACCGCGCCACATCCGGATCTTTGGTGATGGTAGATGTTCGCACGGGTGAGGTATTGGCGATGGTCAATGCCCCTTCCTACAATCCAAACAATCGTGCCGATCTCAAAAGCTTTAAAATGCGCAACCGCGCGATTACCGATGTCTTTGAACCCGGTTCAACCATCAAGCCACTGGTGGTACTGGCTGCACTGGAAAACGGTGTGGCAGATGAAAATACCATCATTGATACGGGCAACGGTGTGATGTCCATTGGCGGGGCACGAGTGCGTGATGTGTCCAAAGCGGGCAAGGCTGATCTTCGAAAAATTCTGCAAAAATCCAGTAACATCGGTGTGAGTAAACTCTCCCTATCTATGCCTGTCGAAGCCTTGCTAGGTATGTACAGCAGCTTCGGCATGGGCGACGCGACTGGTGTGAATCTGGTGGGTGAATCCTTCGGGTTATTTCCAAATCGTCGTCGATGGTCTGATTTCGAACGTGCCACTTTGTCATTTGGCTATGGCCTGTCTATTACGCCTGCTCAGTTAGCGCGTGCTTATGCTGTGCTGGGAAGCGTCGGCGTCAATCGCCCCTTATCGATCTTGAAAACCGAATCTGTTGTGCCAGGCAAGCAAGTTGCCTCGCGTGAAAATACCCGAAAAGTATTAGACATGTTGGAAGCGGTCACCCAAGAAGGTGGCAGTGCTCGGCGCGCGGCGGTTGATGGATATCGTGTGGGGGCGAAAACAGGTACTGCAAAAGTCGCGATTGCCGGTGGCTACGGCGACGAATATATCGGATATACCGCGGGGATCGCACCTATCAGCGACCCACGCATTGCCTTGGTGGTGGTGATCAATGAGCCGCAAGGCGATAAATACTACGGTGGTCAGGTTGCGGCCCCTGTGTTTTCTGACGTAATGAAGAGTGCGTTGCAGATATTAAATATTGCACCGGACGCTCAGCAACCCTCGTTACATATTGCTAAAACGGACAAGCAAAACTGATGTCTATTACCAGCTTTAAAGAACTATTGGCGCCGTGGTTTGACGCTGCGCCAGACATTGAGATTACCGGCTTGAAACTGGACAATCGCCAGATCAAACCCGGTGACGTGTTTGTGGCGGTGCAAGGTCACAGCTTAGATGCACGTCGATATATTCCCGATGCCATTGCCGCTGGTGCGGTAGCTGTGATCGCTGATGACGGCGATACTAATGGCCAGTTTGGCGTGACGCTACATGGCAATGTGCCTGTTGTGGCATTTCCGCATATCAAATCCACGCTTTCTGAAGTTTCAGCGCGCTTTTATCAAACGCCTTGTGATGGCCTGACGACGATTGGCATTACGGGAACCAACGGTAAAACCACGATTAGCCAGCTTATCGCGCAGTGGATTGATTTACTTGGTGGCAAAGCAGCGGTAATGGGAACCACCGGGAATGGCTTTCTGGCATCACTTGAGCCTGCGTTAAACACCACAGGTAGTGCGTTAGATATTCAACATCAACTCGCCAAGTTTAAGCAACAAGGCGCTACACATGTTGCGATGGAAGTGTCTTCTCATGGTCTGGTTCAAGACAGGGTAAAGGCCGTCACGTTTGACGCGGCTATCTTTACCAATCTAAGTCGTGATCACCTTGATTATCATGGCACTATGGAAGCGTATGCAGAAGCTAAGTTGCGCCTGTTTACTCATTACGGTTCTCCGGTATCTGTGATCAATGCTGATGACGATGTTGGGGCTAGCTGGCTGGTGAATATGCCAGAAGCGGTTGCCGTATCCATGTCAGATGCTGGTGTGCATGCGCATCAAGGGCGAAAGCTTTGGTTAACCTCAGTAGACTATGCAACCAGCGGCGTGACCATTACGTTCTCTTCATCATGGGGGGAGGGAGAATTTACCGCACCATTGGTGGGTGAATTCAACGTGATGAATCTGTTGCTTAGCTTGGCAACATTGCTCGGTCTGGGGTATGACAAAGCCACGCTTTTGGACGTAGCCCCACAACTTCAAGCCGTTATCGGCCGTATGGAAGTTTTTCATCACCCTGACAAACCTATGTTAGTGGTTGATTATGCTCACACTCCCGATGCGCTGGAAAAAGCACTGCATGCTTTGCGCCGTCATTGTGATGGTCAGTTGTGGTGCATCTTCGGTTGCGGTGGTGATCGTGATACAGGCAAACGCCCTATGATGGCTGAGATTGCAGAACGCCTCGCTGATATCGCGATATTAACGGATGACAATCCTCGCTCAGAATCACCTGAAACCATCGTTGCTGACATGCTCAAGGGCATGGTCTCGCCAGAGAAAGCTGTTATCCTCCATGATCGCGCAAAAGCCTGTCACTATGCCTTTGAAAACGCATCAAAAGATGATGTGGTTTTGGTCGCGGGAAAAGGGCATGAAGACTATCAAGTTCTGGCATCAGGCACGGTTCATTATTCTGATCGTGAAACGGTTCGCGATCTTTTGGAGGCAAAGGGATGATCTCGGTTTCGCTTAATACATTGCAGTCCATTTTACAGGCTGATCGAAAAGGTGAAGACGTCATCATCAATGCCGTATCAACCGATACGCGCACACTGGGCCAAGGCGCGCTGTTTGTGGCACTGGCGGGTGAGCGTTTCGATGCCCATGATTTTGTCGACACGGCAAAAGAAAATGGAGCCTCAGCACTGCTGGTTTCTAAATCTGTTGAGTCAGATTTACCGCAACTCATCGTGAAGGACACCAAGTTGGCGTTAGGCCAGATTGGCGCATGGGTAAAAGCCCAGTGCAATGTCAAAACTATCGCATTGACAGGCAGTTGCGGTAAAACCACTGTCAAAGAAATGCTGGCGGCCATTTTGTCGCAAAAGGGGAAAACCCTTTATACCGCAGGTAATTTCAACAACGATATCGGCGTGCCATTGACCCTACTTCGCCTTACACCGTCTGACGATTTTGCGGTGATGGAATTAGGGGCGAACCACATTGGTGAAATCGCCTACACCACGCAACTGGTGAAGCCGGATATTGCTATGGTCACAAACCTTGCGGCCGCCCACCTTGAAGGGTTTGGTTCCTTGGAAGGTGTGGCACAAGCCAAGGGCGAAATTTTTGAAGGCTTGGCAGATGGCGGACTGGCTATCGTCAACCTTGATAGTTGCGGCGGACAGCGTTGGGACGCCGTACTACAAAGTAAGCAAGTACTTACCATGTCAGTGATGGACAAAGATGCTGACTATCGAGCGGAGAATATTCAACAAGCTGAAAACGGCTGTTATCAGTTTGATTTAGTGTCGTCAGACGGACGTTACCCACTGTTGGTGAACTTGCCCGGTGAGCACAACGTCGCGAATGCGATTTTGGCGACAATCGCCGCGCTGAATGTCGATGGCGTGACCATGGACGATGTGGCGCACGGTCTCGCATCTGTGTCGCCTGTTAAGGGGCGTGGCGCGATAAGCTTCCCGCGCCCGGGGCTTCGCCTAATTGATGACAGCTACAACGCCAGCCTTGCTGCGATGAAAGCGGCCGTTGATTTGCTCGACGGTTTCGATGGCGACAAAGTCATTGTATTGGCAGATATGGGGGAGATGGGTGAGCACTCTGATGCTGTGCATCAGGAGGTGGCTGATCATCTCAGTCAGGCGTCGATTCAAACCTTACTTACTTACGGGCCAGCCAGTGCAGCAATTAGTGCGCATTGTGGTGGTCTGCACTTCGATAATAAAAACGCGCTGATTGCGCATGTAGTAGAACTCATGAAAACAAAACGTGAAGTATCCGTTTTGGTCAAAGGGGCCAACGGAATGAAAATGTCAGAAGTCGTCGCCGCCATTGAGGAGACAGCGTCATGCTAGATTGGCTATCGGACATTCTTGCCCAGCACATTCCGTTTTTCCGACTGTTTGATTACCTGACGTTTCGCGCCATTTTGAGCGTGTTAACTGCTTTGGTGCTCTCGCTTTGGATGGGACCACGCTTGATTGCCCGCTTGCAGATGCTTCAAATCGGTCAGGTTGTTCGTAACGAAGGGCCTGAATCGCACTTCAGCAAACGCGGCACCCCGACCATGGGTGGTTTAATGATCTTAACCGCCATTACCGTGACGGTGCTGCTTTGGGCTGATTTATCCAACCCTTATGTGTGGGCTGTGCTGTTTGTTACCTTGGGTTACGGCGCAATTGGCTTTGTTGATGATTACCGCAAAGTGGTGCGCAAGAACACCGATGGGCTTATCGCGCGTTGGAAATATTTTTGGCAATCCGCCATCGCGTTAATTGTGGCGTTTGCGCTGTATGCTCACGGTCAAGACACTGCCGCCACACAATTGGTGGTGCCTTTCTTCAAAGACATCATGCCTCAGCTTGGCTTGTTCTATGTCGTGTTCACTTACTTTGTGATTGTTGGCACCAGTAATGCTGTCAACCTCACTGATGGATTGGATGGTCTTGCCATCATGCCAACGGTGATGGTAGCAAGTGGTTTCGCGTTCATTGCCTGGGCTACCGGTAACGTTAACTTTGCCGAATATTTGCATATTCCTTATATCAAAGATGCGGGCGAACTGGTGGTGGTGTGTGCTGCCATTGTCGGGGCAGGTCTTGGCTTCTTATGGTTTAACACTTATCCAGCACAAGTTTTCATGGGTGATGTCGGCTCATTGGCATTGGGCGGTGCATTAGGCACGATTGCCGTGTTGGTACGTCAAGAATTCTTGCTGGTGATCATGGGCGGTGTGTTTGTGATGGAAACCTTGTCTGTGATTTTGCAAGTTGGCTCTTACAAATTGCGCGGACAACGTATTTTCCGCATGGCACCGATCCACCATCACTACGAACTGAAAGGCTGGCCTGAACCGCGCGTGATTGTGCGTTTTTGGATTATCACCTTGATGCTAGTCCTGATTGGCCTTGCAACACTGAAGGTGCGTTAAATGAAGACAGACGCCGCGAGCATGAAGGTTGCGAACAAGCACATTGTGGTGATTGGGCTTGGCATGACAGGGCTCTCTGTTGTCAATCATCTTGTCGCTAAAGATGATGGTGCAAAGGTCAGCGTGATTGATACGCGTGCAACCCCGCCGGGCGCAGACAAATTGCCAAACAATGTGGCGCTTCATGCGGGGGGCTGGAACATGGAATGGCTGTTAAGTGCCGATCTGATTGTTGCCAGTCCGGGCATTGCGTTAGCAACCCCTGAGCTGAAAGCCGCTGCGCAACAAGGCATCGAGATTGTCGGTGATATCGAGCTGTTTGCGCGTGATGTTGCTGCACCAGTGATCGGTATCACCGGTTCAAACGGAAAAAGCACGGTCACGAGTCTTTTGGGTGAAATGGCCAAGGCGGCGGGAATTGACGTGGGGGTGGGCGGTAACATTGGTTTCGCAGCGCTCGATATGTTGGCGTATGACCACGCACTGTATGTGCTTGAGCTATCCAGCTTCCAGTTGGAAACCACCTCGTCGTTAGAAATGGCGTCTGCCGTGTTTTTGAACCTGTCAGAAGATCACATGGACCGCTATGACGGCATGGAAGATTATCGACAGGCCAAGCTACGTATTTTTGACCAAACCCAACTTGCGGTTTGGAATCAAGACGATCTGCAAACCAAAGCACCCGAAGGTAAACATGCTGAGAGTTTTGGCTTCTCGCAAGGGGATTACACCCTTACGTTGAGCGATGGCAACGAATGGTTAACCGCGAAAGGTGATCCTGTGATGGCAGTGTCTGACATTGCTTTGGTGGGGCGACACAATGTGGCGAATTGCTTAGCCGCGATGGCATTGGCGGACTCTGTGGGTATCGCGCGCGAAGCCCAATGTCAGGCGATGCGTGAATACTGCGGCCTGCCTCACCGTTGTCAGCAGGTATTGGAACGTAATGGCATTTTATGGGTCAACGACTCAAAGGCCACCAATCCAGCCAGTACATTGGCCGCATTGGATGGACTTAAGCTTGCGGGCAAGCTTCACCTGCTCGTTGGTGGTGATGGTAAAGGCGCTGAGTTTTCTGCGTTGAAACCCGTGCTGGCTGCACTGGATGTTACCTTGTATTGCTATGGACGTGACGGCCATGCGTTTGCAGGCTTGGTTGATGCGCCAGTGATGGTTGAAACCATGCAACAAGCCATGGACATTGCTGCACAAACCGCGATGGCGGGAGACATGGTGTTACTGTCACCTGCGTGTGCGAGCTTCGATCAATTTACCAATTTTATGGTGCGCGGAGAGACATTCGCCGCCTATGCCAAAACCATCACAGAACAAGGTGCCAAGGAGCTGGCGACAGAATGATGAGCATGAAGTGGGAAGACATGAATGTCTTGCGTTGGTTCTCTCGACCGACGCCCACTGCTTTGTATGACAGATACATTGTCTGGCTCTCGTTTGGTCTTATGATGGTAGGCCTGATCATGGTCTCGTCTGCCTCAATTCCTGTTTCAACTCGCCTAGTTGATCAGCCTTTCTACTTTGCGATGCGCCAAGGGTTTTATTTAGTCGGCGCCTTGATTCTAGCGTCGTTCGCCTTGCAAATTCCGCTAGCTCGCTGGCAGCAGCTTAGCGTCCCGATGTTGTTTATCTCATTGGTATTGCTGGTGGCGGTATTGGTGGTCGGCCGCTCTGTGAACGGTGCAGTACGTTGGCTGCCACTGGGTGTGATCAACTTACAACCGGCGGAAGTTGCAAAACTGTCACTGTTCCTGTTTATGGCAGGCTATCTGGTTCGTCGTCATGGCGAAGTGCGAGAAAGTGTTATGGGCTTTCTTAAACCACTGGCAGTGATGGTCATTATTGCTGGCCTGCTGCTGCTTCAGCCTGATTTAGGCTCCGTGGTGGTGATGTTTGTCACCACCGTTGGCATGTTGTTCATTGCCGGCGCTAAGCTATGGCAATTTGGCGTCCTGCTCTTTTCTGGCCTAGGGCTGGTCGGGCTGCTTATCATCGCAGAGCCTTACCGCGTTGCGCGTGTCACGTCTTTTCTTGACCCGTGGCAAGATCCCTTTGGCAGCGGCTACCAGCTGACTCAATCTTTGATGGCCTTTGGTCGCGGTGATTGGTGGGGACAAGGGCTGGGGAACTCGATTCAAAAATTAGAATACTTGCCCGAAGCGCACACCGACTTTGTGATTGCCGTTTTGGCTGAAGAGCTAGGTTTGGTAGGTGTAGTGGCCGTGCTTTTGATGGTGTTTGGGCTAGTTTTTCGCGCCTTGTTTATTGGTAAACGTTGCCTTGAAAGTAATCAGCTTTTTGGTGGCTTTCTCGCCTTTGGCATTGGGATCTGGTTTGCGTTTCAAGCATTAGTCAATGTCGGGGCTGCGGCGGGTATTGTGCCAACCAAAGGTTTGACCTTGCCATTGGTCAGTTATGGCGGTTCCAGTTTATTTATTATGTCGACAGCGGTAGCCATTCTTCTTCGCATTGATCATGAATACCGGTTAGAGACATCCCAAGCGCACCAACGAATTGTGACTCATGAAAAACGAAAACGAACAAAAGCATAAACGATTGTTAGTGATGGCTGGTGGTACCGGCGGTCATGTATTCCCTGGGCTTGCGGTTGCCAATGAATTGCAGCAACAAGGTTGGGAAATCCGCTGGTTAGGTACGGCGGATAGAATGGAAGCGGATCTGGTGCCTAAACATGGTATCGAGATCGACTTTATTGAAGTAAAGGGGCTGCGTGGTTCAGGCTTTGCGCGTAAACTTCTTGCCCCCTGGATGGTCATCAATGCCGTACTGCAAGCGCGTAAACATATTCAACAATTTCAGCCTGATGCCGTACTCGGTATGGGTGGATATGTGAGTGGCCCTGGCGGTTTGGCCGCGTGGTTGAGTGGGATTCCGGTAGTACTGCATGAGCAAAATGCAGTGGCAGGGTTAACCAACCAATGGCTAGCAAAAATTGCCAAACGTGTATTGCAGGCTTTTCCTGGGGCATTTCCTGATCAGGAAGTGGTTGGGAATCCGGTAAGGAAAGACGTGTGTGAATTGCCAGTCTCCGAGCCTTATCAAGATGGCGCACCACTGAAGGTGTTGGTGATGGGCGGCAGCCAAGGCGCACGTATTTTGAATCACACTGTGCCCGAAGCGCTGGCATTATTAAAACGCGATGTGATTGTTCGCCATCAAGCCGGCAAAGGCAATCAAGCGGACACCGCCGAGCGATTTAGCCATGCAAGTGTTGCCGACGCTGATGTTACCGAATTTATTGATGACGTCGCAGAAGCGTATGGTTGGGCGGATGTGTTGATTTGCCGCTCTGGGGCATTGACGGTTTCTGAAGTGGCCGTAGCGGGTGTCCCTGCGATTTTTGTGCCGTTTCAGCACCAAGATCGCCAACAGGCATTGAACGCAGAGCATTTAGTCCAAGGTGGCGCAGCCATCATGATTGAGCAGCCGGAATTGACCGCTGAAAAGCTGGCGACGGTATTAGAAAATCTAGATTCACAGTCGTTGATGACAATGGCACGTGCGGCAAAAAATGCCGCGATTACCGATGCTGCAGCACGCGTTGCTGCTGTCATAAAAGATGTAGCGAAATAAGAGAACAAAGTGATGGGCAAGTTTGATAGTCATCAGTTAGAAAAAATCCGAACCATGGTGCCCGAAATGCGCCGTGTGAAACGCATTCACTTTGTCGGCATTGGCGGTGCAGGAATGTGTGGCATCGCCGAAGTATTGTTAAACGAAGGATACGAAGTGTCGGGGTCTGATTTGTCAGAGAACCCAGTCACGCAGCGTCTTGTGAGCAAAGGTGCGACGGTCTTTTTCGGTCATGCAGAGAGCAACGTGAACGGTGCCAGCGTGGTGGTGGTATCGACCGCTATTCAGCAAAACAACCCTGAGTTGGTTGCAGCAAAAGCCGCGCGTATCCCTGTGGTTCGCCGTGCTGAAATGCTGGCAGAGTTGATGCGTTATCGTCATGGTATTGCAGTAGCAGGCACGCATGGAAAAACCACCACGACAGCCCTAACGACACTGATTTATCAAGAAGCAGGACTTGACCCAACGTTTGTTAATGGTGGGCTCGTCAAGAGTGCTGGCACTAACGCACGTTTGGGTTGTAGCCGTTACCTGATTGCAGAAGCAGATGAAAGTGATGCATCTTTCCTACATTTGCAGCCTATGGTCGCTATCGTCACCAACATCGAAGCCGACCATATGGATACCTATGGCGGAGACTTCGAGGTCCTGAAGCAGACATTTATTGATTTTCTGCATCAGTTGCCGTTCTACGGACAGGCAGTGATGTGTATTGACGATCCTGTGGTGCGCGAAGTTATTCCATCCATTGGCCGCCAAGTCATTACCTACGGCTTCTCTGATGATGCTGATGTGAAATTGGAAAATTACCGCCAAGAAGGCCAAAAAGGTATTTTCACGATTTTACGCAAAGATAAACCAGCGCTGAACATTGAGCTGAATATTCCTGGTCGTCACAACGCACTGAATGCCGCTGCGGCAGTCGCAGTGGCAACAGAAGATGGCGTGGAAGATGATGCGATTTGGCGCGCATTGGTGAACTTTGAAGGCACAGGTCGTCGTTTCGACCAATTGGGCTTGTTCCCTGTCGACGATGGCGAAGCGTTGCTGGTGGACGACTACGGTCACCACCCGAGCGAAGTGGATG
Source organism: Enterovibrio litoreus (assembly GCF_045679545.1). Lineage (NCBI taxonomy): Bacteria > Pseudomonadati > Pseudomonadota > Gammaproteobacteria > Vibrionales > Vibrionaceae > Enterovibrio > Enterovibrio litoreus. The sequence continues at coordinate 3,084,934 of NZ_CP166194.1, read as the reverse complement.
TGACGATTCAAGCGGCGCGAGCAGGTTGGCCAGATAACCGTTTGGTGATGATTTTCCAGCCGCACCGTTATAGCCGAACCCGCGATTTATATGATGATTTTGCCAATGTGCTGGAGCATGTTGACGTTCTGCTGATGTTGGATGTGTATTCTGCGGGTGAAGCGCCAATCGCAGGGGCAGATGGACGTAGTCTTTGCCGCACGCTTCGAGGTCGTGGAAAAATCGATCCCATCTTTGTTCCTGAGGTTGAATCTCTGCCTGCCGCATTAGCAGCTGTGCTGAAACCGGGTGATTTGGTGCTAACCCAAGGGGCGGGTGATATCGGTAAAGTGGCGAGAAAACTGGCCGAATTGAAACTGGATAAGAAAGCGCTGAGTGCGCAGATATAAAAGCAATTTCATGCGTTACAGGGTAGATGAAAGAGTTGTGTCTAATTTTTAACCTGATTTTGCGCGTTTTGCATGTATTTGATCTCAGCTTTATCACTTATGAGCCAACAAGGCTTGGTGACCTGTCAAACTGACCGTTATAATCCGGTCGACTTTGTACACAGCAAAGCGACAGGTTGCCCAAGAGAGGCGAGGCAATAGCCTGATATGACAAATGTGACCGCGAATGATATACCGGCTCAACCTTCAATGCTAAAAGCGCATTGGGGGGGGCTGGCATTTTTGGTATTTGTCATTCTTGCGATTCTTTGGTTGTTGCTTCGAGTGTTGACTTGGATGGGTGACGAAAAGCAACTGCCTTTGTCGCAGATTGTTGTGCAAGGTGAACTGGCACATTTGTCGACGGTTGAAGTACGAAATGCTGTGCTGAATATCGGTCCGTTGCACAGCTTTATGTTGCAAGATGTGGATGATATCCACGGTGCAATCTCGGCGTTGCCTTGGGTTGCCAATGTAGCAGTGCGAAAGCAATGGCCAGATACCATCAAAGTTGATGTGACTGAATACCAACCTGAAGCAGTCTGGAATGGATCTCTGTTACTGGATGTGAGTGGTACGGTATTTAGCGCAAGCCCCGAAGAAGTGAAAGAGAAAGGCTTAGTCTCTTTACACGGCCCCGAAGGCAGCGAAAAAGAAGTTTTAGCAGCGTGGCGTGAAATGCACAACATTTTAGCGCCGACGAAGTTACGCATTGCTGCACTGGCGCTTAATGAACGTCGTTCATGGCGAATCGTCACTCGAGATGGCGTCCGTATCGAGTTAGGACGAGAGTCGAGAAATGAGAGATTACATCGCTTTGTGGACTTGTTTGATGACATGAACGCAACAGGGCGAGATATTCAATACGTAGATTTGCGCTATGACACTGGTGCTGCAGTGGGTTGGAAAGCCCCTGATGAAGCACTCAGTGAAAAGTAAGCCTAAGAGTAGATGGAATGAAACAAGCAACTGACAGACCGCTAATTGTTGGATTAGACATCGGGACATCAAAAGTCTCTGTGTTAGTCAGTGAGATATTACCTGACGGTGCTGTCAATATCTTGGGCGTGGGCACAACCCCGTCTCAGGGTATGGATAAAGGCGGCGTTAACGACCTTGAATCTGTCGTGAAATCGGTTGAACGAGCAGTCAACGGCGCAGAAATGATGTCTGACTGTAAAATTCGCTCCGTATTTTTGTCACTGTCAGGAAAGCACATACATTGCTTGACCGAGCGTGGCATGGGGACGATTTCTGATGAAGAAGTGACGCAAGATGACGTGGAGATGGTTATTCACACCGCGAAGTCTGTCAAAATCAGTGATGAACAGCGTGTGCTGCACGTGATCCCCCAAGAATATAAAATTGACTATCAAGAAGGGATCAAAAATCCAGTGGGCTTATCCGGTGTGCGCATGGAAGCCAGCGTGCACCTGATTACTTGCCACACTGATACCGCGCGCAACATTGAAAAAGCCGTTGAGCGTTGTGGCCTGAAAGTTGATCAGTTAATTTTCTCCGGCTTGGCGGCAAGTCATGCGGTGATCACAGCAGACGAAAGAGAATTAGGAGTTTGCGTCGTCGATATTGGCGGCGGAACCATGGACATTGCGGTATGGACAGGTGGTGCGCTGCGACATGCAGCGGTGATCCCATACGCAGGTAATGTAATCACCAGTGATATTGCTTATGCATTCGGTACACCTTTAAGTGACGCTGAGAAAATCAAAGTGAAACATGGGTGCGCGTTAGGTGAGCTGGTGAACAAAGATGCCAAGGTTAATGTTCCGAGTGTGGGTGGGCGTCCTTCGCGAAGCCTACAACGTCAAACATTGGCTGAAGTCATTGAGCCACGTTGCAGTGAATTGCTGGGGTTGGTGCAGCATGAATTGGAGCGTGTTCAGGAACGTCTACGCACGCAGGGCGTGAAGCATCAATTGGCCGCAGGTATCGTCCTGACTGGTGGTGCGGCACAAATGCAAGGGCTGGTGGAGTGTGCAGAACGCGTATTCCAAAACCAAGTCCGCGTCGGTCTTCCTTCTGGCGTGACGGGTTTGACGGATTACGTCAATGCCCCTTATCACGCTACCGCGGTGGGTTTGCTGCACTATGGCAAAGACAACCTATTGAATGAAACGAGCGAGCCAGAGCCTAAACGAACTGTATCAGGAATGTTCAGTAAGTTTAGTGGCTGGCTCAAGAAAGAATTTTAAACCTGATGCGAACAGGAATGACGGAGAGAACACATGTTTGAACCGATGATGGAAATGTCCAATGACGCGGTAATTAAAGTCGTTGGTGTTGGCGGCGGCGGTGGTAATGCAGTCGAACACATGGTGCGTGAGTCAATTGAAGGGGTGGAGTTCATCACCATCAATACCGATGCTCAGGCGCTTCGTAAGACGGCAGTTAGCACGGTAATTCAAATCGGTGGCGATATCACAAAAGGCTTAGGTGCGGGTGCAAATCCACAAGTAGGTCGTGAGTCAGCGCTTGAAGATCGTGAAGCGATTAAAGCTGAGCTTGAAGGTGCCGATATGGTATTTATCGCAGCGGGAATGGGCGGTGGTACAGGTACAGGTGCTGCTCCGGTTATCGCTGAAATCGCAAAAGAGCTGGGTATTCTTACCGTAGCCGTTGTGACTAAGCCATTTAGCTTTGAAGGTAAGAAGCGTCTTGCGTTTGCTGAGCAGGGAATTGAAGAGCTATCTAAGCACGTCGATTCACTGATCACCATCCCGAATGAGAAGCTACTGAAAGTATTGGGTCGTGGTATTACACTGCTTGATGCTTTTGCAAAAGCGAACGATGTGCTGCGAAATGCGGTCCAAGGTATTGCTGAGTTAATCACGCGTCCTGGCTTGATCAACGTCGACTTTGCGGATGTACGTACCGTGATGTCGGAAATGGGTCATGCCATGATGGGTAGTGGGATTGCAACCGGTGAAAACCGTGCAGAAGAAGCCGCTGAAATGGCGATTTCGAGCCCACTGCTAGAAGACATCGATTTGGCTGGAGCACGAGGTGTTCTTGTAAATATTACAGCTGGATTCGATATGCGACTGGATGAATTCGAAACTGTAGGCAACACTGTTAAGGCATTTGCCTCAGATAATGCCACTGTGGTTATCGGTTCGTCGATGGATCCTGAGATGAGTGATGAGCTTCGCGTTACGGTTGTTGCAACCGGCATCGGTAACGAGCGTAAGCCTGATATCACCTTGGTTCCTGGTACACAAAAACCAGCGCCAGTGGAAAACAAGGCACAACCTTTGCAAGAAGCGACTAAAGCGGCAACGAATGTCTCTAGCGGACATGCAGTCGAATCGTCTGTGCAACCACAGACCACGAACGTTGCGCCTAAGCCAAAGCAAGAGCAAGACTATCTGGATATTCCGGCGTTTTTGCGTAAGCAAGCGGATTAATCAGCCAGTGCTTGGTTTGTGTACAGCAGCATGATATTATGCTGCCCGTTTTGCCTCGTTGTGACACCGTAATGAGTGACTTGGGGCGCAAAAAGAGATTTTCAGTTGGGAATGGCAGATGATTAGACAACGAACATTAAAGACTATTGTTCAAACGACTGGGGTGGGATTGCACTCTGGACGTAAGGTCACGTTGATCCTGCGCCCAGCTGCAGCTAACACGGGCGTTATCTATCGTCGTACTGACCTGAATCCTCCTGTGGATTTTCCAGCAGATCCGGCTTCAGTTCGCGATACCATGCTGTGTACTGCACTGGTTAACGATGATGGCGTTCGTATTTCTACCGTTGAGCACCTCAATGCTGCGTTGGCGGGAATGGGTATCGACAACGTTATCGTTGAAGTAGACGCACCAGAAATTCCAATTATGGATGGTAGCGCAAGCCCATTCATTTATTTGCTGCAATCTGCGGGTATTGAAACCCTTAATGCTCCAAAACGTTTTGTGCGCATTAAGAAACCTGTTCGCATAGAAGACGGCGACAAATGGGCTGAGTTGCTGCCATATGACGGCTTCCGCTTAGACTTCGCCATCGATTTCAATCACCCTGCGATTGAGTCAGAGCAGCAAAGTTTAGTGATGGATTTTTCTTCACAAGCGTTTATCAAAGACATTAGCCGTGCACGAACTTTTGGTTTCATGCGCGATATCGAATACCTTCAGTCACGTAACTTGTGTCTGGGTGGTAGCTTCGATTGTGCCATTGTCCTTGATGATTACCGCATATTGAACGAAGACGGTCTGCGTTTTGACAATGAACTCGTCAAACACAAAGTGCTGGACGCCATTGGCGACCTTTACATGTGTGGTCATAACATCATTGGTGAAATGCGCGCGTTTAAGTCAGGCCATGCGCTGAATAATCAACTACTTCGCGCAGTACTTGCTGACCAAGAAGCTTGGGAATGGGCAACATTTGATAGCGAGCAGACACTGCCCGTTAGATTTGCAGAACCGGGTATGGTTCTCGCCTAAGCAAGTCATGAATATAAAAAACCGGAGTGATTCACTCCGGTTTTTTTATGCCTGTCATATATTGCCAATTGAGTTACTGAGCAAGCATATACCCAACCCACCTTAAGATGCTCTGAATCCTCCACCAGAGGTTGCTTGGGTATAGACTCATGCCCTTCGGCGGTCGCGAACTAAAAATGCACCAAAGCTGAACATAAAATGCACTAACTTGGTTCTGTTGAATGAACAGGTTCTAATTTTTACCATCTAACTTGGCGCGACCCGCATTACAGGTGGGATGCACCGCGGATATGGCTTATTATAAGTGGCCTTAGTGCTAAGCTAGCTTGATTAAATGAATCATTGCCCTTGAAAACATCGTTTTAAGGCACAAGATCAATGCGACGAAAAGAATAATGCTTCTTAATATTCGCTAATTTTTCCGAAAAGAATTTTGGGCAGAGGGATGTGCTGAATTTCTCTGCCGTGCAGTATCCAGGCTTTGGCCCCGACGCTAAAGCGACAAAATGAGAGAAACGGCAAAGCCATGTTATCGAAATTAATCACAAAAGTAATCGGAAGCCGCAATGACCGTACACTGCGCCGCCTTCGCAAAGTCGTAAATGAAATCAATAATCTAGAGCCTCAATTCGAAGCCCTCACCGATGATGATCTGAAAGCGAAAACCGCTGAATATCGCCAGCGTATCGAGCAAGGTGAATCGCTAGATTTGATCCTGCCAGAAGCGTTTGCAACGGTACGTGAAGCCTCAAAGCGTGTCTTTGGTATGCGTCACTTCGACGTTCAGTTGATTGGCGGCATGGTGTTGAACAATGGCCAGATCGCAGAGATGCGTACTGGTGAAGGTAAAACCCTGACTGCAACATTGCCTGCCTATTTGCATGCACTGACTGGCAAAGGTGTTCACATTGTTACCGTGAATGACTACTTGGCTAAGCGTGATGCTGAAACCAACCGCGCATTGTTTGAATTTCTTGATATGACAGTGGGTATCAATGTGCCAAACATGGCACCCCCTGAGAAAAAAGCGGCGTATCTCGCTGACATCCTTTACGGAACCAACAACGAGTTTGGTTTCGATTACCTGCGTGACAACATGGCCTTCCGCCCGGAAGATCGTGTTCAACGTGAGCGCTATTTTGCCGTGGTGGATGAAGTTGACTCCATCTTGATCGATGAAGCGCGTACACCGCTGATTATTTCCGGCCCTGCGGAAGACAGTTCTGAGATGTACGCACGTATTAATGCGCTGATCCCACAACTTATCCGTCAGGACAAAGAAGACAGCGAAGAGTACCGCGGCGAAGGCCACTTCACGGTGGATGAGAAATCTAAACAAGCTCACCTGACTGAAAATGGTCAAGAGTTTGTGGAAGATATGCTCAAGAAAAATGAACTGATGGACGAGAATGATACCTTGTACTCGCCAGCTAACATTTCATTGCTTCACCATATTAACGCCGCTTTACGTGCCCATGTGCTGTTTGAGAAAGACGTTGATTACATCGTGAAAGACGACGAAGTGATCATTGTTGATGAACATACCGGCCGTACTATGCCGGGTCGTCGTTGGTCTGAAGGTCTTCATCAAGCCGTTGAGGCAAAAGAAGGCGTTAAGATCCAAAACGAAAACCAAACACTGGCATCAATCACTTTCCAGAACTTCTTCCGTTTGTACGACAAACTGTCAGGCATGACAGGTACGGCTGATACCGAAGCGTTCGAATTCCAGTCTATTTATGGTTTGGATACGGTTGTTATTCCAACCAACAAACCGATGATTCGTGACGACATGGCGGATCAGGTTTACATGACTGAGCGTGAAAAATTCAACGCCATCATTGAAGACATCAAAACCCGCAGCGCAAAAGGCCAACCAAGCTTGGTGGGTACAGTGTCGATTGAAAAATCTGAACTCTTGTCAGAAGCGCTGAAAAAGGCGGGTGTAAAACACGCCGTGTTGAACGCCAAGTTCCATGCTCAGGAAGCAGATATTGTTGCAGATGCTGGTTCACCGGGTGCAGTTACCATCGCAACCAACATGGCCGGTCGTGGTACGGATATCGTGCTAGGTGGTAGCTGGCAATCAGATATCTCCAAGCTGGAGAACCCAACCGAGCAGCAAATCGCGGATATTAAAGCCAAGTGGCGTGAAACGCACGATGCTGTAAAAGCAGCGGGTGGTTTACACATCATTGGTACCGAGCGTCACGAATCTCGCCGTATTGATAACCAGCTACGAGGTCGTTCTGGCCGTCAGGGTGACCCGGGTTCTAGCCGTTTCTACTTGTCGATGGAAGATTCATTGATGCGTATTTTCGCCTCTGATCGTGTGACGAACATGATGAAGAAGCTAGGCATGGAAGAAGGCGAAGCGATTGAGCACCCATGGGTGAACAAAGCTATCGAAAACGCGCAACGCAAAGTTGAAGGTCGTAACTTCGATATTCGCAAACAGCTTCTTGAATTTGATGATGTTGCTAACGATCAACGTAAAGTGGTTTACGAACTGCGTGACGAGTTGATGAACAGCACGGATATCAGCGAAATGATCGAGCATAACCGCGAAGATGTGTTGGGTGACTTGGTTGACCAGTATATCCCGCCACAATCACTGGCTGAAATGTGGGATGTTGAAGGTCTTGAAACTCGCCTGAAAGCGGACTTTGATGCCGATCTTCCATTGCGTGAATGGCTTGAGAACGACGATAAACTGTATGAAGAGCAGCTGCGTGAGCGCATTCTAAGTAGCGTCATTGAGATTTACAAATCGAAAGAAGCGGCGGTGGGTGCTGAAACCCTTCGTAACTTCGAAAAAGCCGTCATGCTGCAAACGCTTGATACCTTGTGGAAAGAACACCTGGCAGCCATGGATCACCTTCGTCAAGGTATTCACCTGCGTGGCTATGCGCAGAAGAACCCGAAACAGGAATACAAGCGTGAGTCGTTTGAACTGTTTGAAGGCATGTTGGACTCACTGAAATCAGATGTTGTGATGACACTGAGCCGTGTACGTGTTCAACAACCAGAAGAAGTTGACCGTATGGAAGAGCAACGTCGTGCACAAGCAGAAGCGGCTGCACGTCGTCAACAGGTGAGCCATGCAGAAGCAAGCAGCCAGCTAGAAGACAATCAAGAGCCCGTTTCTGATTCTGTGGTTCGTGATGGTCGCAAGGTAGGCCGCAACGATCCTTGCCCTTGTGGTTCAGGCAAAAAATACAAGCAATGCCACGGTAAAATGAGCTAATTCAATTCGCTGACCTAGGGCATCAATAACGAAACCTAAAAGGCCGCTTAGCGGCCTTTTTTATGGCACGAGAGTAGGCTTAATATGGATAAGAAACGCATACATATCGCTGTCGGGATCATCCTCAATCCTGATCGCAGTCAGATATTCATCACCCAGCGCCCAGCCAAGGCCCATAAAGGCGGCTTTTGGGAGTTTGCAGGTGGGCAAGTCGAGCATGGTGAAACAGCGGAACAAGCGGTGATCCGAGAACTTGAAGAAGAGGTTGGTATTGCCGCAACCGACATCGAAGCGTTTATGTCGATGACGCATGATTACCCTGACAAAGCGCTGACGTTTGATTTCTTTCTAATCAAAGCTTTTGATGGCGTGCCGTATGGCAAAGAGGGGCAACCGGGACAGTGGGTAGCAATTAGCGCATTGCCGAACTTTACGTTCCCTGAAGCGAATGAGCCTGTATTGGCGAAGATTGTTGATGTGTTGGGGTAAGAGCAGGCCCTAGGCTCTAAGAAAATACAGAAGACGAAACAGTGAAAGCGCTTTGCTTTTCCTAGGTTTCAGGGCCGCTTTTAGTTTTTAACTTTCTTCCGACCATCCATCACTGTCTGACATATCCGGTGCACCCGGAATACGCTTTTCTTCTTCGGCCCACTCACCGAGGTCAATAAGCTGGCAGCGTTTGCTGCAAAACGGTCTGTAAGGACTGACTTCGCCCCAAACAACGGGCATTTTACATTGCGGGCATTTTACGACGATAGGTTTATCTTGGCTCACAGAAACCTCATTTCTTCTAACTGATCAGCATACCGCTAGCGAGAGCGTCATTTTCTCCGCAACAGCGTGGTTTTCATCAAACGGCATGAAGCGTATAGCAAACCGAGATTTATGACCAGACACCGTTGGGTATGCGTTGTATTCGGGGGATATTTTCATGCGCAATAAACTCGCGCCATCGACTTCTTGCTGGAAAAAGCCGTTGTTCACTGAGCAAGCTTGCATGGTGGCACTGCCACGTGTTAGTTGCAGCCAGAATGTCAGTGCGTTGTTGAGCGGATGAAGCGTATCACACCATGTTTTGGCATCAGACTGGCGATGTGCTAAGGGCAAGTTCAGCCAATGATGCAGCGAAGGCAGATCAAAACTGCAGGTGCCGCCTGGGATCGAGAAACGCTGACGAATAGAAGAAAGAAACTTGTCTTCTCTCAATTGTTGCCCCAGTCGCGGTGATTGCAGCAAGGTTTGTTGCAACTGACGACTTTCGCGCAGCAGGCTAGTCAGTTGTTCCGTGTCGACGTTAGGCACATTCAACCACGCCTCTAGCTTAGCGCGCTGCTTTTCCAGATCTTTTGCCAGATCGCCTTTCACTTGCACCTGTTCAAGAATTTCAGCTAAATCAAATAAGCTGCTGAAGAAAACGCGCCATTGTGAGTCGTCTGTCAGCGTTGCCGAGTCAGTGATTTGATTCAGTAGATACTCGAGCCGCAGATAAACGCGAACCTGCTCAGTCAAAGGGTGCTCGTAAAGGGTATCGCTAATCATGTTGATTCTCAGTGTCTTGTTCGGCCAATGTGAGGTATTGCAAGTGCAGGGCATCAACATGTTTGTTGAGCTCTTCTTGCGTACACTCGTTTACGATAACGTCATCGGCAAGGGCAAGTCTATCCTCACGCGTCGCTTGAGCCGCCAAAATGCGCTTAACCTGCTCATTTGAGACGCTGTCTCTTCGTGATGCACGTTCAACTTGTGTTTGCGCTGATACATCCACCACCAAAACGCGATCACACAAGCTTTGAAGTTCATTCTCAACGAGAAGGGGGATAACGAGCAAACAATACGGCGAACGCGCTTGAGTCGTTTGGCGAATCATCTCTTGGCGGATCTTCGGATGAAGCAAACCATTGAGCCAGTCTTTGTCTTCTGGGTGGGAAAAAATGTGCTCACGAAGCGCTGCACGATCCAGTGACCCGTCTTCGGATAGCATCGAATCACCAAACTTGGCTGCAATGGCGTTTAGCCCCTCAGAGCCGGGTTCGACGACCTGACGCGCAATGATATCTGCATCGATCACTTCAATGCTTTTATCCGCAAACAGATTGGCAACGGTCGTTTTTCCGCTACCAATGCCGCCCGTGACACCCACAACAAAAGCCATTTAATAACCCAAATATGACGTTAAATACCAATCCATGATGTTATTACCCCACAGCAGACTAATCCAGCCCGCCATAGCAAGGTATGGCCCAAACGAGAACGGGGTCTCTTTCCCTGTGCCTTTTATGCGCATCAAGATGATGCCAATGATTGCACCCGCAAACGACGCAATAAGGATCACCATAGGGAGCGGTTGCCAGCCAAGCCACGCGCCAAGCGCGGCAAGTAATTTGAAATCACCGTATCCCATGCCTTCTTTGCCAGTCAGCAATCTAAACAATTGGAACACGCTCCAAAGCGACAAATAGCCTGCCATGGCGCCAATCACCGCATCTTGCAGTGAAACCGGTGATATACCAATCACCGCCAGAAGAATACCCGCCCACATCAAAGGCAGCGTCATTTGATCTGGCAACAGCATGGTGTCGATATCGATAAAGCACAGAGCGACCAACACAAAGGTGGCGGCAATCACGGCGAGTGACCAATAGGAACCCGGCAGAAAATACGCCGTGGTGCCCACAAGCAGTGCGGTCAGCAATTCCACAAAGGGGTAGCGAATGCTAATCGGAGTTTTGCAGTGTCGGCACTTACCGCCAAGGATCAGCCAGCTCAATACGGGAACGTTATCAATCGCTTTAACGGGCGCTTGGCAAGAAGGGCAATGTGAACGGGGGAGGCTGAGGTTAAATACTTCTGTGGCTTTGGGAGCCGACATTTCGCTTGGAAAGCATTCGTGGCATTCCTCGCGCCATTGCGCTTCCATCATTTTCGGAAAGCGATAAATCACGACGTTGAGAAAGCTACCTACGATAAGCCCAAACACAGACGCGAGAAATACATACAGACTCGGAGAGTCGAACAGCCAATTCATCTTAAAATCCAGTGCGAGTTAATGGCGACATGATAACGGGTTGTTTGGCTTGCCTCTATCCTCTTATGCCCTGAACGTAAACATCTATCGAACGACGTATGCCAATCAGTGAAATAAGAGGAAAGAAGATAAAGGGTGTTTAACCCATAACACTCATGAGATCAAACATGGGTAAATACATGGCCACGACCAAGGATCCAATCAATACGCCAAGCAGTACAATGATCATCGGCTCAAGGATCTTGCCAAGGTTGTCGACCGTGTTATCGACATCGGCTTCATAAAGCCCCGCGACTTTGTTCAACATATCATCCAATGCACCGGACTCTTCGCCGATCATCACCATTTGGATCATCATGTCAGGGAAGGCATCAGTTTCTCGGATGGCGCGATGCAAAGGGCGGCCGCCAGAGGTTTGCTTGTGAACCTCTTCAATCACCTGTTTGAAGTAGGTGTTGTTCGCTGTTTTCCCTGCTGCCGACAAACCATTGAGCAGTGGGATACCGGCACTGAAAGTGGTCGCCAATGTGCGAGTAAAGCGTGAGAGGGTGGCTTTTGTGAGTACGTCACCAAGAATAGGGATACGCAGGGAAAGTCGACTGGCTTTGAGGCGAAATTTATAGCTTTTTTGATAGCTGGTTTTGAACGCCAATGCAGCCAATATTATGCCAATCAGCATGTACACGCCATAATCATGAATAGCATCAGACACACCGAGAACTTTTTGTGTAAACCAAGGCAGTTCAGCGTTGAACGACGAGAAAATATCTTTAAAGGTTGGGATGACAAACAAGAGCATGCCGATGGTCACCAAAATAGCGATTGAACAGACAATGCTCGGGTAGATCATGGCTTTAATGACTTTGGAGCGGGTATCCTCACTCTTTTCACGATACACGCAGATGCGCGCAAATATTTGTTCTAAGCGACCGGTTTGCTCACCCGTTGCCACCAGATCGCAGTAGAACTGATCAAATAGGATTGAGCTAGATTTCATTGCCTGTGCCAAAGAAGAACCTGCTTCAATATGGCTATAAATTTGGCCGATGATCAACTTCATTTCAGCCTTCTTTGATCCTGTTTTCAGCAGTTGTAGGGTTTCACCCAGTGGTACACCTGCTTCTAACATGGTGGCCATTTGTCGCGTAAATAGCGTGATATCTTTGGCATTAGCCGTATTGCGACGCTTTGCCCATGAAGATGGAGAGCGACGCTTGATTTTGATGATGCGAACCCGCTGCTCGGTTAATGAATGTCGGGCATCTTGTTCATGGTAAGCAAGTAATTGGCCTTTGATTTTGACGCCTTTGGCGGTAGTGCCGCGCCACTGGAATGCATAAAGCTTGCGGGGTTTTGAGGCCATGGTAATTCCCTTTACAGACTAATAACGCGTTGAAGTTCTGCGAGGCTGGTGATGCCTTGATTGAGTTTTTCAATACCGGAAAGCGAGAGCGTGAGCATGCCATTATTGCGGGCAATATTTTCAAGTTGCGAAGCCGATGCGCCGTTACCAATGGCTTCCGATAGCGTGCGATCGATACGCATCACCTCGTAAATGCCCACTCGGCCAATATAGCCATTATTGCAATGGTCACATCCTTCCGAGTTAGCTTGAGAAACGTGATTCAACACTAAGCTGGGGTAGAGCGGCGCCAAAGCGGTCAGTTGGTGATCATCGACTTCGTGAGGCACTTTACAGTGTTGGCATAAACGACGCGCCAGACGCTGGGCGATGATCAATGTCAGTGATGCCGCGAGGTTATAAGGTGCGACGCCCATATTCGCTAGGCGGGTAATGCTTTCTGCCGCCGAGTTAGTATGCAGCGTTGATAACACCAAGTGCCCAGTTTGTGCGGCCTTGATGCCAATTTCAGCGGTTTCAAGATCGCGCATCTCACCGACCATCACCACGTCAGGATCTTGTCGTAAAAAAGCACGAAGCGCCGTGGCGAAATCGAGCTTGATGTCGTTATTGATATTGACCTGATTGATGCCGGGCAAGTTGATTTCTACCGGATCTTCCGCTGTGGATATGTTGCGTTCGGCAGTGTTGAGATACTTCAGGCCGGTGTACAGCGACACGGTTTTGCCGCTACCGGTTGGGCCAGTCATTAAGATCAGCCCTTGGGGTTTATCCAGCGCCGTTAGGTAATCTTGTTTTTGTATTTCGCTATAACCCAGCGAATCAATGTCCAGCGCGACACTGCCGCCATCCAAAATTCGCAGCACCACCTTTTCACCAAACAAGGTTGGTAAAGTGGATACGCGCATGTCGATAGATTTGCCGTCCGCCAGCGTTAGTTTAATCCGCCCATCTTGTGGCAATCGGCGCTCAGCAATATTGAGCTTGGCGAGGATTTTCAAACGAGTCGAAAGGCGACGTGAAATGCCCACTGGGGGCGTACCGTGGGTTTGCAATATACCGTCTAAACGAAAACGAATTTGGTAGCGTTGCTCAAAAGGTTCGAAATGAATATCTGACGCTTGCTTGCGCACAGCGTCCATTAGCACTTGTTGAATATAGCGGCTAACCGGGGCTTCGTCGGTGGCCAGGTCATCGGAATTCGCATCGTCATCGAACTCGGCAAGATCAGCGAGTTCCGAATCACTGACGGATTTTGCATCGCCTTGGCCTGATGCTATCTGCTTACCATAAAGTTTGCGAATCGCGCCCACCAGTTGTTGGTGGTCTACCAGAACGGGTTTGATTTGCAGGCCAGTAGCGAAGCGGAATTCATCTTGAGCTTCAAGGTTTGTCGGGTCGCTAATAGCAAGAATTAGCTCTTTGCCATTAACTTCAATCGGAAGAGAATCCGTACTGAGTACCAGGCTATGGCTGATTGCTGCCAAATTTAATGGTAGTTTGGATACACTTTGCAAATTTAGAATTGGTTCGCTAAAAATGGAACTTAACAAATTTGCTAATTCTGATGATGAGTATACTCCTGAACGAATTATAAAAGAAGCTGGAGACTCTCCAGCTTCTATCACCTCACGGTTTAGGATGCTTTCTAATTCAGCATTCAGGAAACCGTGAGATTTCAATAACTGAACTAAACTACTAGCCAACAGTTAGCCTATCGGAATTTGATTTACGATTTAGGGGTAGGAGCGGTTGACAACGACAGACCTGTATCTTTTTCGCAGAAATCAACAGTAATGGTAGCTGTCTTATTGTTGTATTTGCAGCTCCAAGCACCAGTAGTCGCATTTCTAGTGTAGGTAGCATGTACGAGGCTATCTGCAAACGAAGCTAAACTGCCTCCTGTCGTTGCCGCTGCTGTTATATCTACACCACCCCTATCTCCCAGATCGTTCAATGCAGAATTGTTTGCAGGGAAGTTATTGCTGTTTTCTGTGATTTCGATGTCAATTGCAGTTCTCATCGATTTCAAACTAGCGATAGCAGAGACTAACTCACTTTTTTCCTTGTAGTTGGAATACGCAGGCACAGCAATCGCCGTCAACGCACCAATAATCCCTACCACAATCAAAAGCTCTATCAAGCTAAAACCTTTTTGTTTTTTCATTGCCTTTTCTCTCCGTTTTTATGTGCAGCAAAGTGCTGTAGTGGGCTCACAATACGGCGGATTAAGTGGCTAAAACAGCGGATAAAAAGCGATTTTCGAGGGATGAGTTGTCTTTTTTGTAACTGAGATGTTTGTCAGTTGCGGCAGTGTGATTAGGGGATGAAAAATGCAGACGTAATGTCTGCATTATTAATAATTTAGCGTGTTTTTTGTTCAATAATTTAGGCGTGTTATTTTAAACGCATCGACAAATCCATTGCGCGAATGTGCTTCGTCAGTGCGCCCACAGAAATGTAATCCACGCCCGTCTCAGCAAACTCTCGAAGGGTATCTAACGTTACGTTGCCGGACACCTCTAACGCGACGCGACCTTGGTTTAGCGCAACCGCTTCACGCATCATGTCAGTGGTGAAGTTATCCAGCATCACAATGTCTGCGCCTGCATCAATGGCTTGTTGCAGCTCTTCTAAGCTTTCGGTTTCTACTTCAACGGGTTTGCCGGGGTTCAGTTGCTTGGCAGTGCTGACTGCGCCTTGAATGCCACCACACGCAATGATGTGGTTCTCTTTAATAAGGTAGGCATCATAAACACCAATACGGTGATTAAAACCGCCACCACAGGTCACGGCATATTTCAGCGCATTGCGTAGGCCGGGAATGGTTTTGCGGGTATCTAACAGGCGAGTTTTAGTGCCAGCCAGTTTTTCAACATAACGCGCGGTTTCTGTGGCGCAGCCTGAAAGGGTTTGAATGAAGTTCATGGCGTTGCGCTCGCCAGTGAGCAGGGTGCGGGCAGGGCCGCTTAATTCACACAGCACTTGGTTAGGCTCAACCTTGTCGCCATCTTCTACTTTCCACGTGATGCTGACTTCACCGCCTAACTGGCGAAAAACTTCATCAGCAAATGCTCGACCACAAAATACACCGTGTTCGCGGGTAATAATGGTGGCGTCAGCAAGGGTGCTGGCTGGGATCAAGCTGGCCGTGATATCTTGCGTTACATCAACGCTGCCGCCCAAGTCTTCTTTTAACGTATCGGTGACACAGCGAACAATGTCGTCGTGCAGGTGTTCTTTGAGGTAAGCCAATCGGCTTTGGCTATCATGAACGCGAGACGCGTTATCGTGTTCTGACATGGTGGTTCCATCACTGGTAAATACAGAATAAAGACAGGCAAGGCCTGAGCGTGTTGTGTGCAAGTTTACCTGCGAGGGAATGAGATTGCGAGTCATGCCTTTTTGAAACGACGATGTTTAATCGCTAGGGATTTGGCTTGAATAGGCTAAAATACAAAGCACTTGTTGATACGGAAAAAACAAAGAACCTCTTCATGTTGACGATTACCGACCACCTATTGGATAGCGCTTCCTATCTGCCTTCCCCACACTGCAACGACAGGCCCGATCCTGACGATGTGTCATTGCTTGTGGTGCACAATATTAGCTTGCCGCCCGGTGAGTTTGGTGGGCCTTACATTGAGCAATTTTTTCAAGGTGAACTAACCTGTAACACGCATCCGTATTTTGATGAAATTCGCGATATGAAAGTCTCCGCGCATTGCTTAATCAAGCGAGATGGCAGCGTGGTGCAATTTGTTCCGTTTAATCGACGAGCTTGGCATGCTGGTGTATCCGTGTTTGAAGGGCGAGAGCAATGCAATGATTTCTCTATTGGCATTGAGCTTGAGGGGACTGACGACTTGCCTTATACCGATGCGCAGTATCAAAGGCTCGGCCATGTCGCGAATGCGGTTATGCAACATTATCCTTCCATCACGCCGGCGCGTATCACTGGGCATCAAGACATTGCGCCCGGAAGAAAAACAGACCCAGGCATGTCGTTTAACTGGAAGACGCTTCATTCGCAGTTACAGAAGGCATAATATGCCGATGCCGTCACGCGAGATGTACGGTAATGCCTCATAAGTGAAACCATCTCTAAATCAGTAGCCTATTTTTAGTGGCCTTGCCAAATAAATTGGTCTGACCATTGTCAGTTTGTTGATTAATATCTCTTCAGTGCCTATTTGTAATTTCTATGACGCAAATCAAGTTTACGGTGGACAGTACAACCACATTCTGGTAACTTTTTACCTGCTTTGTAATTGGTCTTACCAATTGACAAGGTCGATAAATGGGAAAGGACGCGCAGGCACTCCGGCGCCAAATAACGAAGAAGAACGATGGCTATACAACGGATTCGTCAACCCAAACTGTCAGATGTTATTGAGAAAGAACTTGAAAGCCTGATTCTAGAAGGGACGCTATCGCCGGGGCAGAAACTGCCACCAGAGCGAGAACTAGCGAAACAATTTGACGTTTCGCGCCCCTCTGTGCGAGAAGCCATTCAGCGCTTAGAAGCCAAGAAGTTACTGACTCGAAAACAAGGTGGTGGCACCTTTGTGAGCGAGCGATTGTGGCAGCGTTTTTCCGAGCCACTGATTGATTTGCTCGCAGAACATCCAGAAAGCCAGCTTGATTTGCTGGAATCTCGTCACGCACTCGAAGGGGTTTCCTCGTACTTTGCGGCATTACGAGGCACAGAAGAAGATTTAACACGCGTATGTCATTGCCACGATAACATTCGCGAAGCTCAGCAACTTGGTGATATCAAAGCTGAAGCCGCAGCCGTGATGCAATACCTTATTGCGGTCACTGAAGCGTCACACAACGTAGTATTACTGCACATTATGCGCAGTTTGGCACCGTTGCTAGAGCACAACATTTTACAGAATTTTGAATTGCTGAATCGACGTGATGATGTCGTTGAGAAAGTCAGCAAACACAGAGCAAACATTGTGGAAGCGATTACGGCGGGTGAGCCAGAAAAAGCCCGTCAGGCATCGCATGCGCATTTAGCATTTATAGAAGAAACCCTGTTGGATCTTGGCAGAGAAGAAAGTCGTCGTGAGCGCTCTCTTCGCCGAATTCAACAACGCAAGGACGAGTCGGAATAACGCGTCCTGAAAGCTTTGTCAGTGTATGTGTCCAGTAGGACAACGCCGAAGTAGCTGTCAGGATGCGTTTTTTCAGCTGCGATAACATTAGTTTTGTACGAGTCAATCAACGAAAGGATAGAATCGCCATGTCTGAAGTCATGAAAAATGACGTGGACGCACTTGAAACGCAAGAGTGGTTAGAAGCTCTAGCATCAGTCGTTCGTGAAGAAGGTGTAGAACGTGCCCAGTTCCTACTTGAGCAAGTAATGGAAAAGGCACGCCTTGATGGTGTTGATATGCCAACAGGCATCACCACCAACTATGTGAATACCATCCCTGCGGATAAAGAACCAGCATATCCAGGTGACGTAAACCTGGAGCGTCGTATTCGTTCTATCATTCGTTGGAACGCGATCATGATCGTGTTGCGTGCATCGAAAAAAGACTTGGATTTGGGCGGCCACATGGCTTCTTACCAGTCTGCATCTGCATTCTACGAAGTATGTTTCAACCATTTCTTCCGTGCCCCTAACGAGGTGGATGGTGGTGATTTGGTTTACTACCAAGGTCACATCTCTCCGGGTATCTACTCTCGCGCCTTTGTTGAAGGCCGCTTGACTGAAGAGCAACTGGATAACTTCCGTCAAGAAGTTGATGGTAACGGTCTGCCTTCTTACCCGCACCCGAAACTGATGCCTGAATTCTGGCAGTTCCCGACCGTTTCTATGGGTCTGGGTCCAATCTCTGCTATCTACCAAGCGCGCTTCCTGAAATATCTGGAAGGTCGTGGCCTGAAGCAAACCGGTGCTCAACGCGTTTACGCATTCTTGGGTGACGGCGAGATGGATGAGCCAGAATCACGTGGCGCGATTTCATTCGCTTCTCGTGAAAAACTGGGCAACCTATGTTTCCTGATCAACTGTAACTTGCAGCGTCTTGACGGCCCAGTTATGGGTAACGGCAAGATCATCCAAGAGCTAGAAGGCCTATTTAAAGGCGCTGGCTGGAACGTTATCAAGGTTGTTTGGGGCAGCGGCTGGGACAAACTGCTGGCGAAAGACACCACAGGTAAACTGCTTCAGTTGATGAACGAAACCATCGATGGTGATTACCAGACGTTTAAGTCTAAAGATGGCGCGTACGTTCGTGCGAACTTCTTCGGTAAATACCCTGAGACGTTGGCATTGGTTGCAGACATGACTGACGAAGAGATCTTCGCGCTGAAGCGTGGTGGTCATGAGCCGTCTAAGTTATTTGCTGCATTTAAAAATGCCGAGCAAACCTCTGATCGCCCAACCGTTATCCTTGCGAAAACCGTTAAAGGTTACGGCATGGGTGAAGCGGCAGAAGGCAAAAACATTGCACACGGCGTGAAGAAAATGGACATGACCCATGTTCAACACCTTCGCGATCGTCTGGGCCTGCAAGAGCTTGTGTCTGATGAAGACATGAAATCACTTCCTTACTTGAAATTGGAAGAAGGTTCAGCAGAGTACGAATACATGCATGCACGTCGTAACGCGCTGCACGGTTATACGCCTAAGCGTCTGCCTAAGTTCTCTGAAGCACTTGTTATTCCAGAAGTGGAAGAATTCAAACCACTGCTTGATGAGCAGAAGCGTGAAATCTCAACCACTATGGCGTTTGTTCGTACTCTGAACATCCTGCTGAAAAACAAAGGTATTGGTAAGAACATCGTTCCTATCATTGCCGACGAAGCACGTACTTTCGGTATGGAAGGTCTGTTCCGTCAAATTGGTATTTACAACCCATCAGGCCAAGAATATACGCCTGAAGACCGCAGCGTAGTTTCTTACTATAAAGAAGCAACCTCTGGTCAGGTTCTGCAAGAAGGTATCAACGAACTGGGCGCCATGTCTTCATGGGTCGCTGCAGCAACCTCTTACAGCACCAACGATTTGCCAATGATCCCGTTCTACATCTACTACTCAATGTTCGGCTTCCAACGTGTTGGCGACATGGCGTGGATGGCTGGTGACCAACAAGCACGTGGCTTCCTTCTGGGCGCAACGGCAGGTCGTACTACCTTGAACGGTGAAGGTCTACAGCACGAAGATGGTCACAGCCACATTCAGGCGAACACCATCCCTAACTGTATCTCTTACGATCCAACGTTCGCGTACGAGCTAGCGGTGATCATGCAAGACGGTATCCGTCGCATGTACGGTGAGAACCAAGAAAACGTGTTCTACTACCTGACGCTGATGAACGAGAACTACGCAATGCCAGCCATGCCAGAAGGCGCGGAAGAAGGTATTCGCAAAGGTATCTACAAGCTTGAGTCTTATGCGGGTGCGAACAAAGTTCAATTGATGAGCTCTGGCACCATCATGAACGAAGTACGTAAAGCGGCGCAGATCTTGAGCGACGATTACGGCGTAGCGTCTGACGTTTACTCTGTTACCTCATTCAATGAGCTAACCCGTGAAGGTCAAGATGCAGAGCGTTTCAACATGCTAAACCCAACTGCAGAGCAGAAAGTGCCATACATCACGCAAGTGATGGGCTCTGAACCAGCGATTGCAGCAACGGATTACATGAAAAACTACGCAGAGCAAGTACGTGCGTTCATGCCTTCTGAGTCTTTCAAAGTGCTGGGTACGGATGGCTTCGGTCGTTCAGACAGCCGCGAAAACTTGCGCCGTCACTTCGAAGTTAACGCAGGCTACGTTGTTGTTGCTGCGCTGACTGAACTGGCTAAGCGTGGTGATATCGAGAAATCTGTGGTTGCTGAAGCAATCACCAAGTTCGGTATCGACACTCAGAAAGTCAACCCACTGTACGCGTAAGAGGCATATATCAATGGCAATCGAAATTAACGTACCAGACATCGGTGCCGATGAGGTTGAAGTTACAGAAATCCTCGTTAGCGTCGGTGACAAAGTTGAAGAAGAGCAGTCGCTGATCACTGTTGAAGGTGACAAGGCGTCAATGGAAGTTCCTGCGTCTCAAGCAGGTATTGTCAAAGAAATCAAAATCGTCGTAGGCGACA
Organism: Enterovibrio litoreus; assembly: GCF_045679545.1. Lineage (NCBI taxonomy): Bacteria > Pseudomonadati > Pseudomonadota > Gammaproteobacteria > Vibrionales > Vibrionaceae > Enterovibrio > Enterovibrio litoreus. The sequence goes on along the minus strand of NZ_CP166194.1, from coordinate 3,064,292 downwards.
CGGTTTCTACCGGCTCTCTGATCATGATCTTTGAGGCTGAAGGTGCAGCGGCTGCTGCTCCAGCTCCTGCGGCAGAAGCGCCAGCAGCGGCACCTGTTGCAGCAGCACCTGCGGCCGCTGAACTGAAAGAAGTTCATGTGCCAGATATCGGCGGCGACGAAGTTGAAGTTACTGAGATCATGGTAGCGGTTGGCGACAGCATTGAAGAAGAGCAATCTCTTCTGACTGTTGAAGGCGACAAAGCATCAATGGAAGTGCCAGCGCCTTTCGCGGGTGTGCTGAAAGAAATCAAAGTGAACGCGGGTGACAAAGTGTCTACCGGTTCGTTGATCATGATCTTCGAAACAGCAGGTTCTGGTGCAGCAGTTGCAGCAGCACCAGTGGCAGCGGCTCCTGTTGCAGCACCAGCGGCGGCTGAGCTGAAAGAAGTGCACGTTCCTGATATCGGCGGTGACGAAGTAGAAGTGACCGAGATCATGGTAGCGGTTGGCGACAGCATTGAAGAAGAGCAATCTCTGATCACTGTTGAAGGTGACAAGGCTTCTATGGAAGTCCCTGCTCCATTCGCTGGCGTACTGAAAGAAATCAAAATCGCAGCGGGCGACAAAGTCTCTACCGGTTCATTGATCATGGTATTTGAGACCGTTGGCGCAGCGGGCGCTGCTCCAGCACCTGCAGCGGCGGCACCTGTTGCTTCTGCTCCGGCAGCAGCACCAGCAACTCAAGCTGCTTCTGCGCCAGCTCCTGCAGCATCAGCAGATTTCGTTGATAACGACGAATATGCACATGCATCGCCAGTGGTTCGTCGTCTAGCGCGTGAGTTTGGCGTTAACTTGTCGAAAGTGAAGGGTTCTGGCCGTAAGAGCCGCATCCTGAAAGAAGACGTTCAGAGCTACGTGAAAGATGCGCTTAAGCGTCTGGAATCTGGCGCAGCAGCCTCTGCATCTGGCAAAGGCGATGGCGCAGCACTGGGTCTTCTGCCTTGGCCGAAAGTTGATTTCAGCAAGTTTGGTGACACTGAAATCAAACCGCTGTCTCGCATCAAGAAGATCTCTGGCGCTAACCTGCACCGTAACTGGGTCATGATCCCGCACGTTACACAGTGGGATAACGCAGACATCACTGAGCTAGAAGCATTCCGTAAAGAGCAGAATGCCGTAGAAGCGAAGAAAGACACTGGCATGAAGATCACCCCATTGGTGTTCATCATGAAAGCGGCTGCGAAAGCACTGGAAGCGTTTCCTTCATTCAACTCTTCTCTGTCTGACGACGGCGAAAGCTTGATTCTGAAGAAATACGTAAACATCGGTATCGCGGTGGACACGCCAAATGGCTTGGTTGTTCCTGTATTCCGTGACGTTAACAAGAAAGGCATTTACGAGCTGTCTGCTGAGCTAATGGAAGTGTCTAAAAAGGCACGTTCAGGCAAGTTGACTGCGTCTGACATGCAAGGCGGTTGCTTTACTATCTCTAGCCTTGGTGGCTTGGGTGGTACGGCGTTTACCCCAATTGTTAACGCGCCAGAAGTTGGCATCCTGGGTGTTTCTAAATCGGAAATGAAGCCGGTTTGGAATGGTAAGGACTTCGTTCCTCGCCTAATGTTGCCTCTGTCACTGTCATACGATCACCGTGTGATCGATGGTGCAGAAGGTGCACGTTTCGTAACGTACTTGAACGAGTGTCTGTCTGATATTCGCCGTTTGGTACTGTAATACGACACCCAATCAGCGTTCGTCTGCATATGGCGAACGCTGATTTGATGTATAGCTCACAGGCTATGGGTTTTTATTTTTCAGCTTGTTAACACGGCTGTAAAATGTGGAGCCAAAACGAGCATCTTCCAATGGCTTGCTGCTCGCAGTGAAATAACACTGTTCCTACATAACAGTCCGTCATAGAAAAATAAATTAATCTCTTAGCCTGTCAGGGATATAAGACTACAACGAGGTCAGAATGAGTAAAGAAATCAAAACCCAAGTCGTGGTACTGGGTTCAGGTCCTGCTGGTTATTCAGCCGCATTCCGTTGCGCGGACTTGGGTCTGGAAACTGTTCTGGTAGAAAAATACAGCACGCTGGGCGGTGTTTGTCTTAACGTGGGCTGTATCCCTTCAAAAGCGTTGCTACACGTAGCAAAAGTGATTGAAGAAGCCAAAGCAATGTCTGAGCATGGCGTTGTTTTCGGCGAGCCGCAAACCGACATTAACAAGATCCGCGTTTGGAAAGAAAAAGTTGTTAATCAACTGACTGGCGGTCTTGGCGGTATGGCTAAGATGCGTAAAGTTAACGTGGTCAATGGTTACGGTAAATTTACCGATCCTAACACCATCGTGGTTGAAGGCGCGGATGGTGCAACCACCATCAAATTCGATAACGCGATCATCGCGGCGGGCTCTCGTCCAATCGAATTGCCATTTATTCCGCATGAAGACCCACGCATTTGGGACTCAACTGACGCGCTGGAACTGAAAGAAGTACCTGGAAAGCTGTTGGTCATGGGCGGCGGTATCATCGGTCTAGAAATGGGTACCGTATACCACGCGCTGGGTTCTAAAGTTGATGTGGTTGAAATGTTCGACCAAGTTATCCCTGCTGCGGATAAAGACATCATCAAAGTCTTCACTAAACGTATCAGCAAGAAGTTTGACCTGATGCTTGAAACCAAAGTGACTGCGGTTGAAGCAAAAGAAGACGGCATTTACGTTTCAATGGAAGGCAAAAAAGCCCCAGCAGAGCCTACGCGTTATGATGCAGTGCTGGTGGCTATCGGTCGCGTACCAAACGGTAAGCTGATTGATGCAGAAAAAGCAGGCATTGAAGTTGATGAGCGTGGTTTCATCAATGTAGACAAGCAACTGCGTACTAACGTTGCTCACATCCATGCGATTGGTGATGTTGTTGGCCAGCCAATGTTGGCACACAAAGGTGTGCACGAAGGTCACGTAGCGGCAGAAGTGATTTCTGGTAAGAAACACTACTTTGACCCGAAAGTGATTCCTTCAATTGCGTACACTGAGCCAGAAGTTGCTTGGGTAGGTAAGACCGAGAAAGAAGCGAAAGCGGAAGGCATCAACTACGAAGTTGCTACTTTCCCTTGGGCTGCTTCTGGTCGTGCAATCGCCTCTGATTGTTCAGACGGTATGACCAAGATGATCTTCGACAAAGACACACACCGTGTTATCGGTGGTGCTGTTGTTGGTACTAACGGTGGCGAGCTGCTGGGCGAAATTGGTCTGGCGATTGAGATGGGCTGTGATGCAGAAGACATCGCACTGACTATCCACGCTCACCCAACGCTGCACGAGTCTGTTGGCTTGGCTGCGGAAGTATTTGAAGGTTCAATCACTGACCTGCCAAACGCAAAAGCAATGAAAAAGAAAAAGTAACTTTTTCTGCGCATTGAATAGAAAACGCCTCTTCGAGGCGTTTTTTTTGGTTAGCATTCAGCATCTTCCTTTTTTCGTAGCGCTCGTAAAAATGCGTACGGAGCATACTAAATAAATTAGGAATGAAGGTATCAAAATACCCAAGAGTACACTGTACTTTTAGGCGTTGTATCAACGTTTATTCATATTGTGTTTCTTGTCAGTGAGCGGAATTGATATCATTGCGAAATGTAAGTGATTAAGTGTAACCCCCGTTTTTAAAGCCTCTTCAGCTTAAATAAGCGCACATCTATGTTCGAAAAGGCAGACCTACACCTTCTTTTGCGAATTTTTGCGAATCGACGCTAAAGCACTTCTTAATCATCTTTTTATTATCGTTAAGTATTCGCTCTGCGAGGAAATCATGTTGTCAGTTAACCAGTTGTCATTTCGTACCAAGTTGTTTATCCCCCTTGGTTTTGTTTCGGCCATTTTCACTATTGTGTTGACGATGACGTTTCAAACGTTTGAACGTCAAGTTGCGCTGAACACCATCTTGAATGAAAAAATCCAACCAACGATTGAAAGTATCGATGATGCTTATCGAGACTTGTATCAAATGCTAGGAAGCGTTGAAGGGTTGTTAGCCAAAGGGGTGACTCAAGAAACGATTGAAAAACAGAAATTCGAATTTTATGACAATGCCCCTAAGGCCATTCCGAGACTGAAGGCGATTCAAACTGTGATTGATGCGGGTGTGATTGATGCACGCCATCAAGTTATGTTGAATCAACTCGTCGACGATACCCAAGAGTGGGGGGAAGCCTTAGAAGCTTTGATTTTGAAGCCAGAAACGATAGCTCAAGAATATGCCAATAATTACCAAGAGATCGAGCAGGTATTTGAAGGGCTTCGCCGCGATCTCAAGGGACTGTTGAAAGCGATCAACCAGGCGTCATCTGACATCAGGCAAGATATTGATGCATCGACGGTTCAAGCTGAGCGTTTGATTGTTGGTGGCACCATCGGAGCTTTGATTCTCGCGGTACTTGGCAGCCTTTTGCTATCGAACATACTTCTTAAACCCGTGAAAGAAATGGGTGAAGCATTGGACAATATCGCCTCAGGCGATGGCGATCTTACACAGCGTTTGACTGTGTGTTCAGCGGATGAAATCGGCCAACTTGGCGAATCATTCAACCGTTTTGTCGCAAAAATCCAAGCGAGCATTAAAGAAGTCGTCGATGCATCGAGTCAACTTCGTGAGCATACTGATCAGATCGAAACCGCTATTCGAAATAGTGTGACGGAAACGGAAAATCAGCAGCGCGAAAGTGACATGATTGCCGCTGCAGTGCAGGAAATGAGCGCGAGTAGCACGCAAATCAGCCAGAATGCGTCGGACGCAGCAGATGCAACGGGCATCGCCACACAAGAAATTGGCGCAGCACAGAGCAGCGTGGCGGGTACAGTGGGGGCAATGTCTTCGCTACGTAGTCGCATTGAACAATCGCAAGTGATGATCACTTCGCTGAACCATGATGTGGACAGCATTGCGTCAATCGTGGATGTTATTCGCGGTATTGCGGAGCAGACCAACCTGTTGGCACTCAATGCAGCCATTGAAGCGGCGCGTGCAGGGGAGCAAGGCCGTGGATTTGCAGTTGTTGCCGATGAAGTGCGTAACTTGGCGAATAAAACGCAGCAAAGCACAGAAGAGATCCGCAATATGATTGAGCGCCTGGAAACTGGCACCAAAAATGCGGTTTCATCCATGAATGAAAGCAGCGAAGCAAGCAACGATACCGTGTCGCATATTCAGCAAACGTCTGAATACCTTGATACTGTTTCCTCTATGATCATCACAATCAATGACCAAAACGCCCAAGTCGCGACGGCGTCGTCTCAACAAAGGGCAGTATCAGAAGACATAGATAGAAATATCCACGGTATTGTTGAAAATGGCCAGCGTGTTTCTTTAAACCTGCGGAGCGTAGAAAAAGCCTGTAGTGAGCTGACTGATAAGAGTCGTCAATTAGATAAAGTGGTGAGCGGGTTTCGCGTATAAAACCTTTTTTCCACATTAAATTAGTTGTTTAAGACAATAAAAACGCCGCAATAGCGGCGTTTTTTACGTTTTATGATCTGTCGATGACGGTCGATTTAAAGCTTAAAGCGACGCACCAATTCATCAAGCGTGTGCGAAAGATCACGAAGTTCATCGCTGGCTTGGGCCATTTGCTCAGCCGTTTCTGCCGTTTGTTGAGTTGTGACGTTAATATCCTCAATGTTGCGGTTGATGTCCGCAACCACGATGGACTGCTCTTCGGTCGCCGTTGCCACCTGCGTATTGATGTCTGAGATCAGCACAATCTGCTCGTTAATCTGCATCAAAGCGGAGGACGCATTCTGCGACGCTTCTGCACCCTGAGAGGTGAGGTGTTGGCTGCTTTCCATCGCATTCACCGCAGACTGCGCTTCTTGCTGCAACTCATCAATCATGGTTTGAATTTCGTTGGTTGATTCTGCCGTACGGCTAGCAAGGCTTCTGACTTCGTCGGCAACTACGGCAAACCCGCGACCTTGTTCGCCCGCCCGTGCAGCTTCAATGGCTGCGTTTAGTGCCAACAAGTTTGTTTGCTCAGACACGCCGCGGATCACATCAAGAATACCGCCGATCTGCTGAGTGTTTCCCGCCAACTTACGGATCACTTCGGCCATGTTATCCATGTCACTCGCCAGTTGTTGAATGCTCTCTTGCGCAGACATCACCACGCTTTGACCCGTTGTGGTTTCATTGGCGGCATTGTTGGCAGAATCTGCAGCATGCGCGGCACTTGCCGCGATCTCATTGACGGTTGCTCCCATTTGATTGATGGCGGTGACCACCAACATGGTGCGATCACGCTGACTTTGGCTCTGGTCTTGCGTCATCTGTGCTTGCTGGGCAACCAACGATGCGGAGTTGTTCAGAGACTGACTGGTAGTAGCGACATCGCCCACCACTTGATGAATTTTACTGACGAAACCATTGAAGCCTTGTGCAAGCTGACCAATTTCATCATTCCCCTTAACCTCAAGGCGCTGGCGAAGATCGCCTTCTCCTTCGCCAATGTCACGGAATACTTTGGCAAGGTCGGAAATTGGGCGGGTAATCGTCGACGCCAAGAAAACGGCTGCCACCGCAATTAATGCACAGACCAAGACGGAAAGCAGGATGATTTGTTGCGCAGTGCTCGTGAGTTCGTCGTAGACTTCGCCAGTAGGTACTTCAGCGACAACAAACCAATCTAAGTCTGGGATGTAGCTCGACGCTAGCAATACGTCGCGCTCGCCATTCGATGTGGACACCAGATTAAAGTCACGCTGATTTAACAGGTCACGAACATTTCCCTGATACATTTGAGCGATGTTATTGCGGCCCATGTGAGAAGAATCTCGGTGTAACTGCACTTGACCGTCTCGTGAGACCATAAAGACAAAGCCGCTTTGTTCGATTGTAAATTGGTTCATCAATCTGACCATGTTATCCATCGAACGTGACAGACCTGCCAGCAATGTTCCGTTAAGCTGTTGGTAGTTAACGAACAGTTTTAGGTCTCCATTGTCTTCACGGTATACGCTGGTGGTACGTGCTTTGCCACTACTGACCAATTTGAAGAACCATGAGCTGTCGTCTGGTTTCAACTGGCGGAGGAATCCATCCTGGTTCCAATAGTCTCCGTTGCTTCGGTTAGCGACAGAGGCATCGGTTAGTTGGTATTGTTGTTTCAGAGACTGAAGCGTTTCAATAATATCTGATTTATTTCGAGGGTCACCCGCAGCCTGTACAGCAGATGCCAACATTGGCATGCCTGCGAGCTGTTCAGCAGCAGACGTCAGTTGATGGACACTTTGCTCCACTTCTTCGCGGATGTTTGTGAGTAGCAGCGGCAGCTCGTTATCGAGCAAACGGGTCTCTACCATTTCGTGGGCTTTGGTAAGGCTAAGGAAGCTGACGAGGGATGTTGAAGCAATAACTGCTGTGATCATCGCAAGAATGAGTTTTTGTTTTATCGTTAACCGCGTGAAATACATGCTTTTCTCCGTGGTGCCGATTATCCTTCGGCGTCATCATTGGTGTAAATGGAACATTAAAATTGCAAGGCAGCAAAAATGTTAGTTAGGTTTTTAAAGGGCAGGTTGGTTACTGCAGGTGTGCTGTTGTCGGCCATGTTGTCTGCATCTTTAGCTTTTGGAGAAGAAAATTCTCAAAGACCAACCGTTGGTTTGGTGCTTGGCGGTGGCGGTGCGAAGGGTGCAGCTCATGTTGGCGTGCTCAAAGCGCTCGAAGAAATGCGTATTCCGGTGGACTATATCGCGGGGACGAGCATGGGGGCGTATGTTGGTGGGCTATATGCCATTGGCATGACGGCGGATGAAATCACGGTGCTGATGGAGTCCACCGATTGGAATGCTGGCTACCAAGATCGCGTTTATCGCGGCGATCGCCGTACCCGTGATAAAGAGCATGAAGATCGCTATAACCTCTCCACTAACTTTGGTTTTGACTTTAAAAGCTTAAAAACCCCACAAGGCATTGTTCAGGGGCAGAATATGATCCGTATTCTGCGCGAGTCTACGGGTAACCTTCCTTCTTTTGAGTCTTTCGACCAAATGGTCGTGCCTTACCGTGCAGTTGCTACGGATATCGAAAGACTTGTTCCGGTTGTGATTGGTGATGGCCAGCTCACCGAAGCCATGTTGGCGAGTATGGCCGTGCCGGGGGCGTTGCCACCAGTCGAACTGGAAGGGCGGTATCTCGTTGATGGTGGCTCGGTGAATAACATGCCTGTTGACGTTGCGAAAGCGTTGGGGGCTGACATCGTTATCGCCGTCGATATCAGCACCGATTACAGCCCAGCCGCAGAGCTAGGGTCTTATCTTTCTGTTATGAATCAGCTGGTCAATTACATGGTGCGCAATAGCACCGAGCAGCAGATTGCCAATATGAGTGATGAGGACATTCTGCTGACTCCCCAAGTCGGAGACATGGAAACCACTGAATTTGACCGTATGCCGGAAGCCTACGAGAAAGGCTATTTAGTGGCATTTGAACATAAAGACGCCCTAAAACAGTTGGGGTTAACCTCGGGCCAATACCAGACCTACATTGAGGAAAAGCAGCGTCGTCGTCGATTGATGACTTATGGTGACATCCTGTCCGTCGACAGTATTGTCCTTAATAACGATACCAGCTTTTCAGATGATGTCCTCAAAGCGAGGTTGTCGCTCGAAACGGGGAGGATGGATTCAGGCAAACTTGAACAATCAGTCCAGAATCTCTATGCCTTAGACCGATTTGAAACGGTTCGCTACCACCTTGAACAACAGGGTGAGGAGAATGTGTTGGTGGTCGATGTCAAAGAAAAAAGCTGGGGGCCTAACTTTGTCGACTTCCGCTTTGCGTTAGAAGATAACTTTGAGTCGGATACCAATTTCTCTGCCGGTGTCAGTATCAACAGCACAGGGCTTACTGATTATGGTGCAGAGCTAAGAACGCTCTTTGAACTGGGCACGGACAAGCGCGCACAGGCAGAGTTGTATCTCCCGTTTTCTGCCGATCAGCTTTACTTTGCGCAAGTGCTTGGTGGATTGGAAGTGCGGGAGCGAGATGCGTATTACCGCTCTGATGAACCCAATTTGGGCGAAGATACATTCACCTTGGATGCTCGTTACAGTGAGGTCATCGCAGATATTGGTATAGGTTGGCAACCTCAGCTTTGGGGTGAGTTTATGCTGGGTTATCGGTATATCGATGGTGAAGAAGAGTTGGCAGGTGGGTTATCTGAACTCAAATATCAGCGCGCAATGCCTTATATCAGTGTGACGTTAGATGCGTTGGATAATCGTGTTTTTCCGAATCGTGGCGGCTATCTTAATATGTCGTTGGGCTACGCAAGAGATCAATTAGACAGCAGCGAAGGGCGAGCGATTGCCGAAGCCAGTGTGCTCAATATCGAGGGCATTTACGCAAAGAACATCGGTAAACATACCGTTTATGGTAAAGCCAAGTACGGCACCATTAATGCGCGAGTCGGAAGCGTTGCCATTGAACCTCATGAATTAGGGGGGTTCCTCAACCTGTCAGGTATACCGCGAGACTCGTTGTGGGCAAACAATATCGCTTTTGGTGCAGTTGTTTATCGATATCGTCTGCTGGATAACGACTTTGGTTTGTTTAAATCTCCTGTTTATTTAGGAACTTCGCTTGAGTATGGCGGAGTGTGGAACAACCCAGACTTTTCGCTAAAAGATGTACCGTTTTACACCGCAGGCAGTATATTTGCGGGGGTTGATTCACCTTTAGGCCCTATCATTGTCGCCTATGGTCGTACAGAAAATGATCTTGATTCGTTCTATTTTATAGTCGGGACTGATTTTTAAAGGCCCAAGAGGAAGGGAGGGTTTCCCTTTCTCATCATTAAATCAAATGTTTCATTCCGTCGCTGGAATTTAAAATTTGGTTAAAAACTGATAACATGCCAGCTTCGTCATGCAAGGCACTATAGAAAGATAGTTACCCTACGTTTCGTTAAAGTGCCTGCAAGCCGAGCTTAATTCCAAGGATGTCTGGCCGCGATGGTCGGACCGCAAAATGAGGAAAACGTCGTGCTTGAAGCCTATCGTAAACACGTCGAAGAACGTGCTGCTCAGGGTATTGTCCCTAAACCACTTGATGCGGAGCAAACCGCAAGCCTAATCGAATTGCTCAAGAACCCACCTGCAGGCGAAGAAGCTATCCTTGTCGACCTGCTTGAAAATCGCATTCCACCGGGTGTTGATGAAGCCGCATACGTAAAAGCTGGCTTTTTGGCTGCTGTCGCGAAAGGCGAAGCGAGCTCACCATTAATTAGTAAAGAAAAAGCGGTTGAACTGCTCGGTACGATGCAAGGCGGCTATAACATCGAGCCATTGATTGCCATGCTGGAAGATGACGCGTTAGCGCCAATCGCGGCTAAAGCACTTTCTCACACCTTGCTTGTGTTTGATTCTTTCTATGACATCGAAGAAAAAGCCAAAGCAGGCAACGCTTACGCTCAACAAGTGATGCAATCTTGGGCTGACGCTGAGTGGTTCCTTTCCAAGCCAAATGTACCTGAAAAAGTTACGCTGACCGTATTTAAGGTGAGCGGTGAAACGAACACTGATGACCTGTCCCCAGCCCCTGATGCTTGGTCTCGTCCAGACATTCCATTGCACGCACTGGCGATGCTGAAAAACGCTCGTGAAGGTATCGAACCTGATCAAGCGGGCGTTGTAGGTCCCATCAAGCAAATTGAAGCCCTGAAAGAAAAAGGCCATCAACTGGTTTACGTCGGTGACGTTGTTGGTACGGGTTCTTCGCGCAAATCTGCAACTAACTCTGTGCTTTGGTTTATGGGCGATGACATTCCAAACGTGCCTAATAAGCGCGCGGGTGGTTTCTGTCTTGGCGGTAAAATCGCACCTATCTTCTTTAACACTATGGAAGATGCAGGCGCACTGCCTATCGAGCTAGACGTTGCTAAATTGAACATGGGTGATGTGATTGACGTATACCCATTCAAAGGCGAAGTATGCAGCCACGGCACAGATAACGTGTTGTCTACCTTCTCATTGAAAACTGACGTGCTGTACGATGAAGTGCGCGCAGGTGGTCGTATTCCGCTGATCATCGGTCGTGGTTTGACTGACCGTGCTCGCGAAGCGATGAATCTTTCACCGTCTGACGTGTTCCGCCGTCCATTGCCTGCTGTTGAATCTGATAAGGGCTTTACCCTTGGTCAGAAAATGGTAGGTAAAGCATGTGGCGTTCAAGGTATTCGCCCTGGTACTTACTGTGAGCCGAAGATGACCACAGTAGGCTCTCAAGACACCACAGGTCCTATGACCCGTGATGAACTGAAAGATCTGGCGTGCCTTGGTTTCTCTGCTGACCTAACGATGCAGTCTTTCTGCCACACCTCAGCGTACCCGAAACCTGTTGACGTTGTGACTCACCACACGCTGCCTGATTTCATCATGAACCGTGGCGGTGTTGCACTGCGTCCAGGTGATGGTGTTATCCACTCGTGGCTGAACCGTATGCTGCTGCCTGATACCGTCGGTACTGGCGGTGACTCGCACACCCGTTTCCCGCTGGGTATTTCTTTCCCTGCTGGTTCTGGTTTGGTGGCGTTTGCTGCCGCGACGGGCGTGATGCCGTTGGATATGCCTGAGTCAATCTTGGTGCGTTTCAAAGGCGATATGCAGCCGGGTATCACACTGCGTGATCTGGTTCATGCGATCCCTTACTTTGCGATTAAGCAAGGTCTGCTTAACGTAGAAAAAGCAGGCAAGATCAACGCATTCTCTGGTCGCATTCTGGAGATCGAAGGTGTTGAGCATCTCACGGTTGAGCAAGCGTTTGAACTTTCAGATGCATCTGCAGAGCGTTCTGCTGCTGGCTGTACGGTGAAACTGTCGCAAGAATCTGTGTCAGAGTACCTTCAGTCAAACATCGTGATGTTGAAGTGGATGATCAGCGAAGGTTATGGCGATCGCCGTACCATCGAGCGTCGTATCACGGCAATGGAATCATGGTTGGCGAATCCAGAACTGATGGAAGCGGACAAAGACGCAGAATATGCAGAAGTGATTGAAATCGATCTGGCGGATATTAAAGAGCCAATTCTGTGTGCACCTAACGACCCTGATGACGCGCGTTTGCTGTCTGATGTTGCTGGCGACAAAGTTGACGAAGTCTTCATTGGTAGCTGCATGACTAACATTGGTCACTTCCGTGCAGCAGGCAAATTGCTTGAGAAATTTGGCGGCACCTTGTCGACCCGTTTGTGGGTTGCTCCACCGACGAAGATGGACCGTGATCAGCTAACGGAAGAAGGCTACTACGGCATCTTTGGCCGTGCGGGTGTGCGTATCGAAACGCCAGGGTGTTCACTGTGTATGGGTAACCAAGCGCGTGTGGCTGATAAAGCGACCGTGATTTCTACCTCTACCCGTAACTTCCCGAACCGTCTGGGTACTGGTGCGAATGTTTATCTGTCTTCTGCAGAGCTTGCTGCTGTAGGTGCGATTATTGGCCGTATTCCAACGGTTGAAGAGTACCTAGAGTATGCGAAGCAAATCGATGCAACGGCAGCCGATACGTATCGTTATCTGAACTTCCATCGTATGGATGAATACACCAAGAAAGCGGATGAAGTGATTATCCAAACCGCTGTATAAGCATCAGTGGTGAGTCTCGAGAAACGAGACGCTAGATAAGAGAAAGCCTCCTGACGTGGAGGCTTTTTTGTCTCTGAGATAAATCGGTCTTGTGTCATAGGGCTTTGAGTTAATGTTTAAATTTCTCATTGCTCTAAAGCTTTTCCTTGGCACTAGGATCTGTTCTTCCTAGAACCTCATTTTTATCATTCTCGCCACGTTTTCTGCCGTTAGTTCAACATTTTCTTTTGCGTTAGCCAGTGCGTCTTCCAACGTGCATGCGCCTGATACCACGCTGAACAGGGCATCTATGCCATGATCGTAAACCACCACACTGTCTTGGGTAATACTGCCTGCAATACCGATAACGGGTACGCCAAATTGCTTGGCACAGCGAGCGACGCCAATCGGCGTTTTACCGTGAATGGTCTGGCTGTCGATACGGCCTTCGCCAGTGATCACGAGATCGGCATCTTTAACGTGTGCTGACAAATCCACGGCATCCATGACGATATTAATACCCGGTCGAAGCTCGGCGTTGAAGAGCCCCAACAATGCTGCGCCCATGCCGCCCGCTGCACCCGCACCAGCGCTGTTTTTCACATCTTGGTTTAGCTGCGCTTTTATTACATCCGCATAGTGTGACAAGTTGGCATCCAAGGTATCGACCATGCTTGGCGTTGCCCCTTTCTGAGGGCCAAAAATTGCTGATGCACCTTTTTCACCACATAAAGGATTGTCTACATCACAGGCCACTTCCAGTTTAATACTGGCAAGGCGTGGGTCTATATCTGTCATGTCGATGGAATGTAGGCTGGCCAGCGAGCCACCGCCATAACCGATGGCATTGCCATCTTTGTCTAGCAGTTTTACACCCAATGCCTGTGCCATCCCTGCACCTCCATCATTAGTGGCGCTGCCGCCAATGCCGACGATCAAGTGTTTTGCACCATGATCCAGTGCCGCTTTGATTAGCTCGCCCGTACCATAGCTGGTGGTTTGGAGTGGATTGCGCTGAGCAGAGGGCACTAAATGTAGGCCGGAAGCCGCGGCCATTTCGATCACGGCAGTCTCGCCAGTACCGAGTAAACCAAAGAAGCCGTCAACAGGCAGGCCTAAAGGGTCTGTGACGCTCACATCGACGATGTGTCCACCCGTTGCATCAACTAAAGATTGCACCGTGCCTTCACCGCCATCTGCCATCGGTAGCTTAACGATCTCTACATCTTCCATCACGCGTCGGAATCCGCACTCAATGGCTGTCGCGACATCCATGGCTGAAAGACTTTCTTTGTATGAATCAGGGGCAATAACAATTTTCATTAGCAGATTTCCTTATACAAACAGGCCAAACACACCAAATATCAACGTAGAGACCAGAGCAATCACAAAACCGACAGCGGACTCGTAAGGGATTAATTTCAAACGTTCTTTCATATCCATATGAACCGCACCACCCGTGGCATGGAAGAAGCTACCGTGTGGCATGTGGTCAAATACCGTTGCACCAGCATGGATCATCGCAGCGCCTGCCAATGCGGGTACACCTAACTCAAGGATAGTGTTGGCAAAGACACTGCTCGCTACTGCAGTACCGGCAGTTGTGGAGGCGGTGGCCAAGGACATGAGTGCGCCTGAGAACGGTGCAAGCAGATAAGAAGGCAGACCTGACGTAGTGAGCAGGTCAATCAGACCGTTCTTTAAGCCTGAATTCGCGATAATGCCCGCCAAAGTACCTGTACCTAGGAGCATGACAGCCACAGGTGCCATACGATTCAGCCCTGATACAGCAAAGTGATTCGTATCACGTGCGCGGCGCATGGCTAGCGCACCTAGTAAACCACCCAATGGCAAGGCGATAAGCGGGTCGATGTTGATACCCGCGATAGGGCGAAGTGCCAGTAATGAAATTGCGACTAGCGGCGCGACCATGGCGGTGGCGAAAGATGGTAGGCGACTTAGGTCGACAGTTACCACTTCATGGGCTTCTACCTTGCTGCCCCGGTTTTTCAGTTTTAATGCGATGAAGTAAGCTACGATCATCCCGCATAGACCTGGAATGACACCAGCAGCCATCACGGATGTCAGGGGAACATTGAATGCATCAGCCGCCGCAATGGCATTTGGGTTTGGTGACATCACGTTGCCCGCCTTACCGCCTCCGACCATTGCGAGCAAAATAGCCATTTTGGAAAGGTCGGCACGGCGCGCAATCGCCAGCGCAATGGGCGCGACGGTAATAACTGCCACATCAACAAACACGCCGACAGCCGTCAAGATCATGGTCGCTACAGCCAATGCTAGCAGGGCGCGTGTTTCACCGACTTTTTTAACGATGGTTTCGGCAATGGTGGTTGCTGCGCCAGATTCGATCAGCACGCCAGCCAATATGCCAGCTGCGAGAATACGCAGAACAGCAGTGACTATCCCTTGTGCGCCACCAATCATGAGTGACACGGTTTCGGTTAATGAAACACCACCGACCAAACCGCCCACTAAAGCGCCAATGATCATGCCATAAGCTGGCGGAACTTTTCTTAAGATCAGGGTAATAGAAACAATCAGGGCAGCGAGGGCGCCCAAGGTAGATACTTCGGTCATCTCATACTTCTCGGCTGAAACGAAAAACTGTCGACACTGTACGTTGACTGTCAGTATCAAGCTTTAGGCAAACGACCAGATGTTGGCGGGTAAAAAACGCAAAAATTTGTGCGTTTGCACATATTTAGGTTTTTTGCTGCCATTTCAAGAAGGATAAATAGAGGTGTGTTTTATCCTCTAATTTATTGATATCTAAAGACGTTATTTCAGATATGCGTTGTAGGCGATAGCGCAGAGTGTTGCGGTGAATATGAAGATTTTCGCTCGTTTGAACTAAATCACAATTCTGTTCAAAAAACGAAGCCAGGGTCTTAATGAGCGCGCCTCGACCGTCTTTATTGACCAGCAATGTCATGGGCTCATTGAGGTGCCGCGTACGCCAATCGTCTTCCGGCATCGCGCTGAGTAAGACCGGAAGAGTATGATCTTCGTAGTAAAGCACGCTTTCATGCTGTCTGCTTGTGGCTAGTGTTGCGCTCGCTGTCTGAAAAGAACGAGCAAGCCCATGAAAAGAAGGAAAGTAACCGCCATAAGCTATCTGAACGCGGAAAGCCTGTTGAGAACTGACTCGTTTGAGTAAAGCCCGTACTTTTTTCTGTTCGGATTGGTGAGACCACTCACCATTGTTCGTCAATATAGGCTTGAGGACGACAATCTCGTTACGAGAGACTGAAGTGATACCCACTAGGTTATCCCGTTCCGGATTTTCGAGCATGTGAACCATAGATTGAAGATGCTCTAAAGAGAGTGCATTGGCTTTGTTGGGGATAAGCCTCACCACGGCAGCAACCCTAGGTTGTTCTAAATTCAGCTCTAAGCGCTGAGCAATGGAGAGTAACTGGCGCTCATTGAGTTCAGATTCGCGAATAAGCTGCAAAACCAATTCTTCGCGATGACGCTTGTCCCATTGCATTTGTGAAATCAGTGCGGCTTGCTCGACAATGAGTTCAGCGGTCATCTTGACCAGTTCGCCATAACTTCGCACTGTCTCTGGAGGGCCGGAGATGCCAACTACCCCGATGGCATTGCCATTGAACATGACAGGTAAGTTAATTCCTGGGCGAACACCTTTGAGAGAATTTGATGTTGCTTCATCAATTTCAACCACGCGATTCTCTGCCAGTGTCAATAATGCGCCTTCGTGCTTTTGATGCAGGCGATGAGGATCACCGGAGCCTATAATAAGACCCTGCTCATTCATGACATTGACGGAGTGACCGATGATTTTCATTGCACGTTCGACGATTTGACGCGCGATCATGGTATTGAGTTGCATTGCGTGACGAGATCCTGAAAATGAGCAAACTTTTCTAACTTGCCAGCGTGCCTAGCATTCCTGCGACTGGCAAAGGTTGTGATATCGAGGATAGCACGTGGATTACGAATTTCGACGCAATACTTTAGACGACAGCTTTCATGTCACTCTCTCTATGGGGCATGAAGCTCTGGGGCGTTGGTTAATTGATGAGCTGGCAACAGATCACGCTGAAATTGATAGGGTTTTGGAAAACCTTAACCGTGTGATTGAACACGGAGGCGAGTGGAATCGCCCGGGTAAAGTGTTCTTGTTGCAACTGACCCAAGAAGAAGCCGTGGTGCAAGCCAATGCAATGCTGGAAAACCACGATGAAGAAATGCCAGAGCATGATTTTCATGCTTATGAAGAAGAAAGCGTGTCAGTTTGCGGACCAGAAGATCTTCTTTTGGTGCTAGAGGCATGGCAAGACTTTATTCGTCGATACGGTCGCTAACAGTATGATTTAAGGGTAATACAGCACATTGCTGCTGTATGCCCAATTTCCTTTCTAATCCTTGTCTGCTTTTCCCTTCGCCATGTATTGGTGCATCAATTTCCCGCACGTCATTCCTTGCATGAAATTAGTGAACACTGCGCACCAAATTAGTGCATAAAGAATTCCCGCTCAAACTGATATTAAGTTAACTCATTGTATTTTATTAATAATAAAAACTGGCACGTGATTTGTTATGTATTTGTACAGAACATCTTAAATATGGTTCTTCAAGGAGACGGGAATGAAACTTATCAATGCGATTATCAAGCCATTTAAGCTCGATGACGTGCGTGAAGCACTCGCCGAAGTCGGTGTTGATGGAATGACAGTATCTGAAGTGAAAGGCTTTGGTCGTCAAAAAGGACACACAGAGCTGTATCGCGGCGCAGAATATCAAGTCGATTTTCTGCCGAAAGTGAAGCTGGAAATTGCAGCGCACAGCGAAAATGTCGATGAGATTATCGAAGCAATCAGCAAGGCGGCGCAGACCGGCAAGATTGGTGATGGAAAGATTTTTGTTTATGACCTCCAGCAAGCGGTACGTATTCGTACGGGCGAGATGGATGCGGAAGCAATTTAAGGTTTAAGGGAGTATTGAAAATGGAATTATCAACCACTGTTACAGAGTTGCGTTATGCACTCGATACCTTTTTCTTCTTGATTTCTGGTGCGCTGGTAATGTGGATGGCCGCAGGCTTTGCCATGTTAGAAGCGGGCTTGGTTCGTTCAAAAAACACCACTGAAATACTAACTAAAAACGTGTGTTTGTATGCCATCGCTTGTACTACATACCTTTTGGTGGGCTACAACATCATGTATGTCGATAACTCTGAAGGTGGCTGGTTGCCGTCATTAGGTATGTTGATTGGCGTACAAAGCGAAGGCGCGGATCACTCTCTGGCTTCAGACTTCTTCTTCCAAGTCGTCTTCGTTGCAACGGCAATGTCTGTGGTTTCTGGCGCGGTTGCTGAGCGCATGAAACTGTGGGCTTTCCTGGTGTTCTCAGTGATTCTGACTGCCTTTATTTACCCAATGGAAGGTTACTGGACATGGGGCGGTGGCTTCTTGTCAGAAGCAGGCTTTAGCGATTTCGCTGGCTCAGGCATCGTTCATATGGCAGGTGCGTCTGCCGCATTGGCGGGTGTGTTGCTGCTAGGTGCTCGTAAAGGCAAATACGGCAAGAACGGTCAAATCTATCCAATTCAAGGCTCAAACCTGCCATTGGCAACCTTGGGTACCTTTATCCTGTGGTTCGGTTGGTTCGGCTTTAACGGCGGCTCACAGTTGATGATTTCAGACTTTGAAAACGCAACAGCGGTGGGTCAAATCTTCTTGAATACCAATGCTGCGGCAGCGACAGGTGCTTTGGTTGCGCTGGGTGTCTGTAAAGCAACGTGGGGCAAAGCTGACCTGACCATGGTTCTGAATGGCGCATTGGCAGGCTTGGTCGCCATCACAGCTGACCCATTGTCACCATCGCCAGTGGCGGCCTTGGTTATTGGTGGCTTGGCAGGTGCATTAGTTGTTATTAGTATCGTTGGTCTAGACAAAGTGAAGATTGATGACCCGGTAGGTGCCATTTCGGTACACGGTACATGTGGTCTGTTCGGCTTGATGGTTGTGCCATTCAGCAATGCAGATGCATCGTTTGGTGCTCAGCTGTTCGGTGCGGCGGTTATTTTCGCTTGGGTATTTGGTGCAAGCCTCGTGGTCTGGTCTGTACTGAAAGCCACCATGGGTATCCGTGTCACCGAGGAAGAAGAGCTTGAAGGCATGGACTTCCACGATTGTGGTGTGGATGCTTACCCTGAATTTGTCAGCGTGAGATAACATTTCAGCGTTAAACGAGTTAGCTTTAACCTCACAGCGAGCCCCGCATTGAATGCGGGGCTTTTTTTTACTTTATATTCACGCACATTTTGTTGCGCAGCAAATAAGGATGTGTATACTAATCGCATTGATAAACGTTCTCATTACAGTTTAGGAAAGCCAAGGAATGAAAAAATTGCTGTCAGCATCGGCACTGGTGCTAGGAGTTTTGGGCGCAGGCGCGGCAAACGCTGCGGAAGAAGTGAATGTCTATTCTTACCGCCAGCCATTTTTGATTGAGCCAATGCTAGATGCCTTCACCAAGGAAACCGGTATTAAAGTAAACGTTAAGTTTGCAAAAGAAGGTTTGGCAGAAAAGCTTCAACAAGAAGGTGAATACAGCCCAGCAGATGTATTGCTGACAGTTGATATCGCTCGCTTGAAAGAATTGGTTAACAAGGATTTGGTTCAATCTGTTGATAGCACCTTGATTGATGAAAACGTTCCTTCGCAGTTTCGTGATAGCGATGACCGCTGGTTTGCACTGACGTTGCGCTCTCGCAGTGTTTACTCTTCACGTGACCGTGTCGGTAAATTAGGCAACGATTTTGACTACATGGATCTCGCTAAGCCTGAATGGAAAGGAAAAATCTGTACTCGCTCAGGTAAACACCCATACAATGTGTCACTGGTTTCATCTGTGATCGCAAATCACGGTGAAGCAGAAGCAAAGGCATGGCTCGAAGGCGTTAAAGCAAACTTGGCACGTAAGCCACAGGGCAACGACCGAGCGCAAGTTAAAGCCATTTCAGAAGGTCTGTGTGACATTTCTCTGGGCAACAGTTACTACCTTGGCAAAATGCTGGCTGATGAAAAGCAGTTGGCGTGGGCCGAAGCAGTTTACCTGAACTACCCAGGTCAAAACGCACAAGGCGCTCATGTAAATGTGAGTGGCATGGCCATGGCGAAATTCGCACCTAATAAAGATAATGCGCAAAAACTGATGGAGTTTTTGACGTCAGACGTGGCACAGAAAATGTACGCGGAATTGAACTATGAAGATCCAGTGAAGCCGGGCGTATCAAGCTCTGAGCTGGTGGCATCATGGGGCGATTACCGTGCAGACAAACTGCCTCTGGAAACCGTTGCAGAGAATCACGAGAAGGCGATGAAGCTTCTTGATGAAACGAAGTTTGATTTGTAATCACTTCACTCTACACGGTTAAGGGGGAACAGTGTTCCCCCTTGCTGAACTCTGACGCCAATTTGTAGTAGGCATGTTAGAACAGAACCGATTTTTGAAAACCAGCAGTTGGGTATTGTCCTTACTGCTGGTTTTGCCCATTTTAGCGATCTTCTATACCGCGATAGGTGAATCCGACCAAGTGTTTGGTCACCTCATGTCAACGGTAATGGGTACCTATACCCTTAATACCGCCCTCTTGGTTGTCGGCACGGTGAGTTTGTCGTTGCTGATGGGCATCCCGTCTGCTTGGCTAATGGCCAATTATTCAATACCTGGTGATCGCTGGCTCCAGTGGGCACTTGTACTACCGCTTGCCATGCCAGGCTATATCGTGGGTTATATCTATACCGATTGGTTTGATTTTGCCGGCCCCATTCAGATGTTTCTTAGAGATATAACTGGGTGGACAACCGCAGCGCAATATTGGTTTCCCGATTTAAGAACCTTGCCGGGTGCGTGTTTTGTGCTGGCATTGGTGCTGCATCCTTATATCTATTTACTTGCTCGTGCCGCGTTTATGGAGCAAAGCTTAACGCTCACCCAATCTGCTCGCTTAATGGGATGCTCGCCGATACAAAGCTTTTTTCGTATATCTTTGCCTCTTGCTCGTCCAGCCATCGCGGTGGGGGCATCTTTGGTGGCGATGGAAGCGCTTGGAGACTTTGGTACCGTCAGTTATTTTGCCGTGAGCACATTAACGACTGCGGTATACGATACGTGGCTGGGGTATTCCAACCTTAATGCGGCAGCAAAAATATCGGCCATGATGTTGGTGGTCATTTTCTTGCTGATAAGCGCCGAGCGTTACAGTCGCCGCAAGCAAAAACTGTTTAGCCAGAATGTGTCGCCAGACAAAATTGCCAAAACGCCATTGCGTGGAACGTACAAATTCCTCGCAACAATATGGTGCTGGGGATTGTTTGTGATCGCGTTTATGGCACCGTTGGCGCAATTGGTTATTTACGCGTGGGACTACCATGCAAGTAGCTCGATTCAAGACTTCGCACAATACAGTGCCAATAGCTTATACGTGTCGACGATTGCAGCTGCCGCCGCATTGGTCATCGCGCTGATGGTCAATTTCTATCGTCGTCTTGCGGGCAGTGCGGCCAGCAACATTCCGCTGCGCATGGCCTCTCTTGGATACGCGGTACCCGGCACCGTTCTGGCTATTGGTGTGCTGATATTTTTGACCAGTGCCGATCACCTGATTAATGACATTGCTAAAGCCATGGAGTGGGGCAGGCCTGGTTTGCTGTTCTCAGGCACCATGTTCGCGTTGCTAATGGCGTTTGTGGTGCGATTCAGTGCCGTGGCGATTGGTAGCGTAGAGTCTAGCCTCGCGAAAGTGTCACCGTCGTTAGATATGGCGGCACGTACCATGGGCTGTAACGTGGGCGGTATGATCAAACGTGTGCATTTACCCTTGATTCGTCGAGGGTGTTTGATTGCGATGTTGTTGGTGTTCATCGAGTCGATGAAAGAGCTTAACGCCGCGCTATTGTTGCGCCCGTTCAATTTCGAAACGCTAGCGACTTACGTATTCAATTATGCCTCGGATGAGCATCTTGAATATGCTGCACTGCCCGCGGTGCTTTTGGTGCTGGTAGGGCTAATTCCCTTGATCATGATTAACCGTTCTTTGGAGCAAAGCCGCTCATGAGTGATGCGCTAACTGTTAGCAATTTAATCTGTCGTTACAATGGTCAGGCAGTGTTGAGCGACTTGTCGTTTAACGTCGAAAAAGGCGAGATTGTCTGTTTGTTGGGAGCCAGTGGTTGTGGCAAAACCACCCTGCTAAAAGCGATTGCGGGGTTGTTGCCGTTAGATAGCGGAAAGATGACTATTAATGGCCGCCCGATCGTGGATGATCATCTCAATGTTCCGCCTGAGCAGCGTAACATCGGCATGATTTTTCAAGATTATGCCTTGTTTCCTCACTTGACCGTGGCTGAAAACGTTTCTTTCGGTTTAACCGGTTGGAAGAAAACAGATGTGACGGCACGCGTGCTAGAAATGCTGGTGCTGGTGAAGCTCGAAGGGCTCGAAAGTCGCTATCCACACCAATTGTCTGGCGGTCAGCAGCAACGCGTTGCGATTGCTCGTGCACTGGCGTGTAAGCCAGATCTTTTATTGCTGGATGAACCGTTTTCAAACATAGATACACAAGTTCGCCACAGTCTGATCAAGGAAATTCGTAAGATTTTCAAAGAGCAGGGGGTTACTGCCATCTTTGTAACCCACAGCCGAGAAGAGGCGTTTGCCTTTGCAGATAAACTGGCAGTGATGAATCGAGGGGTGATTGAGCAATACGGCAATGCCACCACCTTGTATTACCAGCCAAGCAGCCGTTTTGTTGCTGACTTTCTTGGTCACGGTTCGTATGTACCCGTATCACTGAATGGTGATAACTCGATGAGTACCCCATTTGGTGAGTGGCCGATTGAGCACGCTGAACATGAGACGATGCTTGAGTGGCTCATTCGTCCGCAAAACCTCACTATTTCGCAAGATGCAGCGGGAGACGGTGTTGTGATAGATGCGCAGTTTATGGGAGATAGTAGCCGATATCTGGTGAAGGTGAATGAGCAGACATTGATGGTGTATTCAAACCAGTTGCTTGAAATGGGTGACACTGTAAGCCTGAATATTCGGCCGCATCCGCCCGTGCTGTTTGCTTCGTGATGAGCGTTTAGCACATGCAGCATGCATTGTAAGACAAAAGAAAACCGGCCATTGGCCGGTTTTGTTACTTCACTGAGCGTTACTTACCGCAAAGCATATCGATATAGCCTTCAGCCTGACGATCTAATGCATCCTTGTCAGGTTGCTGGTGGGCTTGTAAATAGAGGATGTAACAAACGCCATCGAACATACGAGCCATTTCCATAGGCTCTCGATTAGCAGGCAATGTTTTTGATTCAATGCCTTGTTCAAACAAACTGGCGTATTGCTCCAATACAAGGTTCTTGCCATTGACAAAGTTTGGCCAAATATCCTCACGAATGGATGTACTCCACTCAAACCAGACTTTTAGCCATTCTTTATCTTCTAATGCCGCATTGATTAATGCCGATGCAACGTGAGATAAGGATGCGTGAGCATCGCCGTTACCCAGTTGAATGTTTCGGGAGATGAGTTGTTGAAACTCTTTTTCTGCTTGATTGAGTACGACATCAACTAACTCTTCGCGGGTTGAAAAGTAGTTAAATACGGTAGCCACGGAGACGCCTGCCATATCGGCGATGTCTGCATGCCCTGCGCGTCCGATGCCGCGCTTTGAAAACACCTCAAGCGCATATCCGAGCAGTTGTTCTTTTCTCTGCTCCGGCGACAATCGGGTTCGTGTACGTCCACTTGAAGTAGCCATCCTGGTTCCTGCCAACTTTTACGTGCGAATAATATTTGCAATCTGCAACTTTTATGTAGGTTTAATATGCTATTTAACAACTGCTTGCAAAGCGTACAACAGCAACAAGTTGCATGGCAATGAACTGTCCATATAAAGCGTCGAAATTTTGACGTGTATCGAGAGTAGGCGTCGAGTTTGCACAGTGATAGAATACTCGACCTCATTTACACAGGTAGTTAGGCGGAAAACCGTCGAGGTTTATAATGAAACATACTGTAGAAGTGATGATTTCAGAGCAGGAAGTCCAGCAGCGCGTTAAAGTGCTTGGCGCTGAAATTACAGAACACTATAAAGGCTCTGAAGATTTAGTGATGGTGGGTTTGTTGCGTGGCTCATTTGTCTTTATGGCGGATCTCGCTCGCGCTATAGAGTTGCCGCACTGCGTTGATTTTATGACGGCTTCTAGTTATGGCAACGCAATGGAAAGTACGCGTGATGTGCGTATTTTGAAAGATTTGGATGATGACATTAAGGGCAAAGATGTGCTTTTAGTGGAAGACATCATTGATACAGGCAACACATTGAGCAAAGTGTGTGAAATCCTGTCTATCCGTGAGCCTAAATCGATTCGCATCTGTACCTTGCTTGATAAACCTGAACGTCGCGAAGTAGATGTCCATGTTGATTGGTATGGCTTTAAGATCCCCGATGAGTTCGTTGTGGGTGTGGGTATCGATTACGCTCAAAAGTATCGTCACCTGCCATACATTGGCAAAGTCGTTCCATTGGAAGATTGATGGCATGAAAAAGCGACCGAGAAGGTCGCTTTTTTGTATTCATGTGTTTCATGATTTTGGTTATCTGTTAGGAACCAACTCAGCCATCGCATTTTCGTAAACCACCTCTAGCGTTTCAAGGCTATTGGCATTCATGCCTAAATCTTTCAGCACGCCATCGCTGATATCATAGAACCAGCCATGAATTTTCACATCTTGACCGCGTTCCCACGCCGAGCGAAGAATCGTTGAGTTGCCAAGGTTATACACCTGTTCTGCAACATTGATTTCGCAAAGTCTATTCCCTTGCTCCTCAAGGCTAAGTGCACCCAAGTAGCTTCTATGCTTACGATAAATATCGCGGATATGAAGTAGCCAATTATTAATTAGGCCTAGCTCAAGGTTTTCGATAGCTGCATGAACACCACCGCATCGGTAATGCCCACAAATAATGATATGTTTGACCTGCAGGACATCCACAGCGTATTGAACAACAGACAAGCAGTTCAAATCGGTGTGAATAACTTGGTTGGCAACATTTCGGTGAACAAAAAGCTCACCAGAATCTAGGCCTGTTAGTCGCTCTGCTGGTACTCGGCTATCCGCGCAACCAATCCATAGGTATTCGGGATGTTGTGATTGAGCAAGCTCGGCAAAATAAGCCGGGCTATCTTCCTTGATGGTTTTCGACCATTTCAGGTTATTCGCAAAAAGTTGCTTTATCTGTGCCATATTGGCCCCCCAAAACTTGCGCCGCGCGACACTATACACCACTAAAGATCATATTTAGATACAATTTAACACTTCCTTCTCAACATATTAGCTCCTCTTACCAGCATTGGCATTGGTATAACAGATCCCGTTAATCGTGTTTCATCGGTATACTGACGTCGCAATTCGGTGGCTTGCCGAAAAGGAAGTAATAAAAGGGAGCAAGTTGTGAATTTTGACCGATTCAAACAATGGAGCCTAAAAGGCGATATTTTTGGTGGTGTAACAACCGCGATTATTTCTTTACCTCTCGCACTCGCTTTTGGTGTTGCGTCGGGAGCTGGCGCTGAAGCGGGTTTATGGGGCGCTATTCTTGTCGGCTTGTTTGCGGCGCTGTTTGGTGGTTCGTCGAGCCTGATCTCTGAACCCACCGGCCCAATGACGGTGATCATGACGGCCGTATTGACGTCGATGATGGCGCGTTATCCTGAAACAGGGATGGCCATGGCGTTTACCGTGGTCATGATGGCCGGTGCATTTCAGGTGCTTCTCGGTACACTCAAACTCGGTAAATACGTCACCTTAATGCCCTATAGTGTGATATCCGGATTTATGTCGGGTATTGGTGTCATTCTCATTTTGCTACAAATCAGCCCGCTTATGGGGCAGGCAGCACCGCCTGGAGGGGTGATAGGAACGCTGAAGGCCTTCCCTGATACGCTTGCTAATTTGAGCTTCAAAGAACTCTTTCTTGGTCTTTCCACTCTCGCCATTCTTTTCTATTTCCCTAAAAAATACCGCCGTTACGTTCCAGCACAGTTGGTCGCGTTGGTGGTGGTGACACTTGTTTCTTTGCTGCTGTTTGACCTCGACGCTATTCGCCGAATCGGTGAGATTCCTACTGGTTTGCCGTCTATTGTGTTGCCAACCTTTACGCCAGAAATACTGACCACCATGGTGATTGATGCCCTGGTGCTGGGTACGCTTGGTTGTATTGATACCTTGTTGACTGCTGTTATTGCAGACTCATTGACCCGTGAAGAGCACAACTCAGACAAAGAGCTGCGTGGTCAAGGCATTGCAAACATGATTTCAGGTCTGTTCGGTGCATTACCGGGCGCAGGCGCCACCATGGGCACTGTGGTCAATGTACAGGTGGGCGCACGCTCGCCGCTGTCAGGGATTGTTCGTGCATTGATCCTCGCCGCCGTGGTATTGGTGGCTGGCTTTCTGACTGAGCCTATTCCAATGGCCGTGCTGGCGGGTATCGCCTTGTATGTCGGCATCAACATTCTTGATTGGAGCTTCTTACAGCGAGCACACAAGGTGAGTTTGCATCAAACTGCCATCATGTATGGCGTGATGGGGCTGACAGTGTTTGTTGATTTGATTGTGGCTGTGGGGCTCGGGGTGTTCATTTCAAACATTGTTGTGATTGAACGTTTAAGCCGAGAACAGGCCAAGCAAGTGAAAGCCATCAGTGATGCCGATGATGACGATGTGCCCCTTACTAAAGACGAGAGAGCTTTATTAGATAGTTCTGATGGAAAGGTGTTGTTTTTCTATCTGTCAGGCCCAATGATATTCAGCGTATCGAAAGCTATTTCGCGGCAACATGCTCGAATTGGTGAATACCGCGTCATGATATTGGACTTGAGCGATGTGCCTTTGATTGATATGACTGTTGGTCTTGCCCTTGAAAATGCCATCAAAGATGCCCGTGAAGTGAACTGCACCGTTTTCCTTTTATGTCCTCATCAACAAACAAGAGAACAATTGGAACGTCTTCATGTGGGGGATTGGATCAGTGATGCGCACACGTTCAACTCTCGTCACGACGCACTGCATGCCGCGAAGCGGTTAACGGAAGTCATGCCTTAAAAGAATTAAATACTATTTATGAAAGCAATTGAGATAGACAACCTGATCAAAGTGTATGGCACCGATGTGAAAGCACTCAAAGGGGTTTCCCTTTCCGTGCAGCAAGGTGATTTCTATGCTTTGCTCGGCCCTAATGGCGCCGGAAAATCCACCACCATAGGCATCATTAGTTCACTGGTGAACAAGACTTCCGGAAAGGTGAAGATTTTCGGTTATGACATCGACACTGATCTTGTTGAAGCTAAAAAGCAGCTAGGTTTAGTGCCGCAAGAGTTTAACTTCAACCAATACGAAAAAGTTGAGCAAATCCTACTCAACCAAGCGGGGTACTACGGCGTTGAACGTGCCGAAGCGAAAGTGCGAGCGAAGAAGTACCTAACGCTGTTGGATTTGTGGGAGAAGCGTGATGAACCTTCTCGAACACTATCTGGTGGTATGAAGCGTAGGTTGATGATTGCGCGTGCATTGATGCACGAGCCTAAGCTCCTGATCCTTGATGAGCCCACGGCAGGTGTTGATATTGAATTACGTCGCTCAATGTGGACGTTTTTAAAGGAAATCAACGAGCAAGGTATCACCATCATCTTGACTACCCATTACCTCGAAGAGGCGGAAATGTTGTGTCGAAATATCGGCATTATTAACCGTGGAGAGTTAGTGGAAGACACATCGATGAAGATGTTGCTGAAAAAACTGGATGTGGAAACCTTCGTGTTAGACCTTGCGCCAGACAGCAAGGTGATGAGCTTGGAAAATGTAAAGTGGCAGCAAATTGACGGCCACACATTGGAAGTGGAAGTTCATAAAAACACGGGATTGAATACCGTGTTTGCACAGTTGTCAGAACAAGGTATCCAAGTGCATTCTATGCGAAACAAAGCGAACCGATTGGAAGAACTCTTCGT
The DNA here is from genome assembly GCF_045679545.1 of Enterovibrio litoreus. NCBI lineage: Bacteria > Pseudomonadati > Pseudomonadota > Gammaproteobacteria > Vibrionales > Vibrionaceae > Enterovibrio > Enterovibrio litoreus. The sequence goes on along the minus strand of NZ_CP166194.1, from coordinate 3,036,627 downwards.
GAATTTAGTACGCAACAGCGAAGGGGCATTAGTATGAACAAAGCCTATTGGGTCGCCTTTAAAAGTCTACTGATCAAAGAAATTACGCGATATAGCCGTATTTGGGTGCAAACCTTAGTGCCGCCAGCCATCACCATGACCTTGTATTTCGTCATCTTCGGTAACCTTATTGGTAGCCGCATCGGTGAGATGGGCGGTTTTAGTTACATGGCGTACATTGTGCCAGGTTTGATCATGATGTCGGTGATCACTAACTCCTATTCCAATGTTGCCTCGTCCTTCTTTAGCACCAAAATGCAGCGCAACATTGAAGAGTTAATGGTCGCGCCTGTGCCGAATTACATCATTATCGCGGGCTATGTGGGTGGCGGTGTGAGCCGTGGTTTGGCGGTGGGGCTTATCGTGTCATTGGTCTCAATGTTTTTTGTCGATCTGCATATCGCGCACCTTGGCGTGATAGTCGCGACCGTGTTGCTCACATCGATTTTGTTTTCTCTCGGTGGTTTGATTAACGCTGTGTATGCGAAAACGTTCGATGACATCAGTATTATTCCAACGTTTATTCTTACACCGTTAACCTACCTTGGTGGCGTATTCTATTCGCTGTCTCTGTTGCCTGAATTTTGGCAAAGCGTTTCGAAGCTAAATCCTATTGTGTATATGGTGAATGCTTTCCGTTACGGCTTCTTGGGCGTGTCAGACGTGAGTATTTATACGTCATTCGCCGTGCTAATTAGTGCGATTGCTGTGTTGTATACCATCGCGTGGTACCTGATTAGTCGAGGTATTGGTTTAAGAAGCTAGTTATCTGAAACCGCAACTTGAGTTCGCATTTACTGATGCGTTTGAAGAAAAAAAACCGCCTTTCGGCGGTTTTTTTGGCGTCTGTTACTGAGGTAACCACAGAATCAGACAAATAATAAGATATTGCTATCGAGATTATTCTTCGCTGTCGTCACTGACTGGTGGGGCTAAGTCCACACTGAGATTGTCAATGAGTCGTACCTGCCCAAGTAAGCATGAAGCGAGGATCACCGCTTTTGATGATTGCTCAGTAATTGGCAGTAGCGTATGCGCATCGCGGATGAAGATGTCATCAGGTTCCAAGCCTGCAGCTCGAAGTTGGTCGTTACCATCAAGCACCAATTCGCTGTAATCAGTACGACCACCGCGCATTTGGCTGCTTATCCAACGTAATGTTTTAGCAAGCACAGGTGCACGTTGGCGTTCATCGACCGTCAAGCGAGTGTTGCGGCTGCTCATGGCTAAACCGTCCATTTCGCGCACGGTAGGAACTGCAATGATTTCAACAGGCATGCAAAGGTCGGTCACCATCTTGTTGATGACGGCGAGTTGCTGGTAGTCTTTCTCACCAAAGCAGGCAACGTCAGGCTGGACCATGTTAAACAGTTTGCTGACGACCGTCGCGACGCCTTTGAAATGTCCTGGGCGCGATGAGCCTTCAAGAATGCCCGAAAGGCTCGGCACATCCACAAACGTGTGGTGTTCCATACCATTGGGATACATTAATTCAGGTGATGGTGTAAAGACAATCTCTACCCCTTCGGTGTTGAGCTTGGCAATATCTTCATCCAAGGTACGAGGATAGGCGGCTAAATCGTCTGCTTTGTCGAATTGCATTGGGTTAACGAAGATGCTGACCACGACAACATCTGCGTTTTCACGCGCGCGTCGAACCAAGGTAAGGTGACCATCATGAAGGTGACCCATGGTTGGGACAAAAGCAATTCGCTGCCCGTCACGACGCCATTGAAGGATCTGATCTCGTAGTGGGGCAATGTCAGCGATCACTTGCATAAATTCAGCATTCCTTAATTAAACGTCTGCTCTGGGCCAGGAAACTCGCCAGTTGCAACTTCTTCGATATATCGCGAAACAGCCAGACGCATGTCGCCTGTGCTCGCGAGGTAGTTTTTGGAAAAGCGCGGAATGTAGTTAGCTGAAATGCCAAACATGTCGTGCATGACCAGAATTTGTCCATCTGTCGCGTTGCCCGCGCCAATGCCGATCACTGGGACGCGAACGGCGTCAGTGATACGTGCGGCTAACGCTTTTGGCACACATTCCAACAAAATGATTTGTGCGCCGGCTTTCTCTAGTGCCAATGCATCTTGCACCATTTGCTCGGCTTTGGCTTCGTCACGCCCTTGCACTCTAAATCCACCAAAAATATTGACGGACTGAGGTGTTAGACCAAGATGGGCACACACAGGTATAGCGCGTTGAGTCAGCATGGTCACGGTATCGGCTAGCCAAGCACCGCCTTCCACTTTCACCATGTTAGCGCCAGCCTTTATCAGCTCAGCCGCATTAATACAGGCTTGCTCTGGTGTGGAGAAAGACATAAATGGCATGTCAGCCATTAATAGGCAGTTTGGACTTCCTGCACGAACACTGCGGGTGTGGTAAGCAATTTCTTCGACAGAGACAGACAGGGTGTCGCTTTTACCCTGTAAAACCATGCCAAGTGAATCACCAACCAGCAGTAAAGGTATTTCCTGCTCTTCGAACAGTTGGGCAAAACTGGCATCGTAAGCAGTTACAGTGGCAAATTTACGTCCTTCCTGCTTCCATGCCATTAAGGTATTAATCGTAATTTTTTTCATATCGTCTCCCAAACCCTGCTTGCTGTGATGTTGATTGCTGAGGCTTTCGTGCTACGCGATGGTTGTCAGGCCGTTCTTATCCGTGACGGCGACTAAATCGGCGACAGCACTGCCATCGGGCAGGTGCAAGTCAGGGGCTATTTCGGCGAGAGGGAAAAGCACGAATTCTCGTTCTTTCATCCCGTAGTGTGGAACGGTTAACCGTTCACTTTCCAATTGGAGATCACCATAAAGGAGAATATCCAAATCCAGTGTTCGAGGTCCCCAGCGCTCATCTTTGCGCTCTCGACCAAACACCAACTCAATACGTTGTGTGTGATCAAGAAGATCCAACGGAAGCAGTTTGGTGTCAATAGCCACCACTGCATTTACGTAGTCGGGTTGGTCTGAGGGGCCCATCGGCTTACTGCTATAGAGCGATGAACTGGCGATGAACTGGCTGTCCGGTAGTTGCGAAAGTGCCGCAATGGCATTTTGTGCTTTTTCTACCGGCTCGCCCAGATTACTGCCTATCGCAATGTAAGCTCGGATCATGATTCTTGGGTCGGTTTCCGGCGACGTGGCTTGACTTTACGACGACGGCGTACTTTTTTCACTGAACTGGCTTTGTTCAGCACTTGCACCATGTCGTTACGTCCATCACGGTCTGCCTTTTGGAAGTCATCCCACCAGGTTGCCAACTCTTTTAGCTGCCCACCTTCCACTTCACCGCGCATCTCAAGGAAATCAAACGCAGCACGGAACTTGTTTTGTTCCAGCAGTTTGTAGGCGCGAGTGCCAGAGCGACGGCTTAGACGAAGCTGAAGTTGCCAGATGTCTCGGATCATGGCGGTAAATCGACGTGGAATAGCAATGCTTTTGACTTGCTCATCCAAGATGTCGTTCGCTGCTACCATAAAGGCATCGTAGTAACTAAGACCGCTTTCAAAGGCGATTTCTTCCGCGCGGGTTTCTAGCGGGTACCAAAGCATCGCGGCAAACATAAAGGCCGGATTGATACGTTGTTCGCTGGCAACACGCTCATCAGTCGATTTCAGAACAAGCTCTATCATTTGTTCGCACTTGCTATTGCGATCTTCGGTGAAATGCTCGGCCAAGATCGGGAATAGCGGCGTAAATAGATTGAAATCGCGCAGCAACTGATAGGTTTTTAAACCATGGCCAGACTGAAGCAGTTTCAGGCTTTCTTCAAACAAACGGGCAGCGGGAATATCACGCAGTAAATGAGCCAGCGCAGGAATTGGCGCCGCTGTAGCATCATTGACGGTCATATCCAGTTTGGCAGCAAAGCGCACAGCGCGAAGCATACGAACAGGATCTTCGCGGTAGCGCGTTTCTGGATCGCCAATTAGGCGTATCACGCGGTTTTTGAGATCTTCAACGCCGCCCGCATAATCGCGCACAGAAAAATCGTCGATGTTGTAATAAAGGGCATTAACCGTGAAGTCACGACGTTGCGCATCTTCATCTATGGTGCCGTAAACGTTATCGCGTAGCAGCATGCCGTCATTGGATTGACTGGCACTTTTCTCGCCCTTCTCACCTTTGTCGCCTTTTTCGCTGCCGTGGTGTCCACGGAACGTTGCTACCTCAATGACATCTCGTCCAAACAGAATATGGGCAAGACGGAAGCGACGGCCGACCAAGCGGCAGTTACGGAAAAGCTTACGTACCTCTTCCGGGGTCGCATTGGTTGCGATATCGAAGTCTTTTGGTTGCGTATTTAGCATTAAATCACGCACGCCGCCGCCAACAAGATATGCCTCAAAACCCGCTTTATTTAGGCGGTAAAGCACTTTCAGCGCATTTTCGCTGATACCTTTTCTTGATATACCGTGCTCTTGGCGAGGAATAACTTCAAGCTTCAGGTCGGTGATCTCGCGCGTTTTATTATCGCGATTCAATACCTTACGGCAAAAGCTGGTAACTCGATTAAAGATAATTCACCTCGTATTTGACAGGTCGGTCTATAAAAACGACGGCATATCATATATCACGCCTTCGTATTTTAGAAAGCTGTAATCACTTCTGTGGCTGCTGGCAATTTATTGATCTGCCAATTTTCGATGCCCCAGAGCAATAATTCTTCCACTTTCGCACCATGTAAATCGACAGGGATCGGGTGACCCAAAAAGGCCAATGCCGCCTCTAATGCAGGACCAGGATTTGCATTGTCGATTGCTGGTGCGTGGTTTTGTTTAGAAAGCTTATTCCTGTCTGCGTTGAGTGCAAGTGGCAAATGCAAATAACTGACAGGGGATGCGCCGAGTTTCTGATAAAGAGAAACTTGTCTGCCTGTCGGCTCGATCAGATCGGCACCTCTGACAACCTCGGTCACACCCTGAAAAATATCATCCAAGACAACAGCAAGATTATAAGCGAATAAGCCGTCACGACGCTTGATTATAAAATCTTCCGATGCCATTGCGCCATCGAGCTTGATTGCGCCATGTTTGACGTCAATGAATTCGCATACAGGATTATCAATACAAATGCGCACTGCAGAGTGCTCACTATCGAGCGACCTTTGGCGACATGTGCCAGGGTAAATACCACCCGCGTCTTTAATTTGTCGACGGGTGCATTGGCAATAGTAAGCGTTTCCGTTAGTCAGCCACGTTTCGATTTGTGATTGATAGGCGTCATAGCGGGTATGTTGATACAACACCTTGTCGTCCCAGTGCAAACCGTAGGCGTCTAACGTGTGTAAAATTGCATCAGCGGAACCTTCCACTTCACGAGGTGGGTCGATGTCTTCTATACGGACTAGCCAGCGACCTTGATTGGCGCGAGCTTGCAAATAACTGCCAAGTGCAGCAATCAGAGAGCCAAAATGAAGAGGGCCTGACGGAGAAGGGGCAAAGCGCCCGACGTATTGCATGGTGATTTAGCCTGTCATAAATAGGAAAAAGGGAGCATCCGCTCCCTTTTTGCCATTAATCTCGATGAAGCGGTAGGCTTAGCCTGCCATTTGCTTCTCTTTGATCTCTGCCAAGGTTTTACAATCGATACACATATCTGCGGTTGGGCGAGCTTCAAGACGGCGAACGCCGATCTCTACGCCACATGAATCACAGAATCCGAAATCGTCGTCTTCCAGACGTTGCAATGTCTTGTCAATTTTCTTGATCAGCTTGCGTTCGCGGTCGCGGTTACGCAGCTCAAGGCTGAACTCTTCTTCCTGCGCTGCACGGTCTACAGGATCAGGGAAGTTTGCTGCTTCGTCTTGCATATGATGCACAGTACGGTCAACTTCTACTCTGAGCTGGTTGCGCCACGCTTGGAGGATCTTACGGAAATGATCAACTTGCTGATCATTCATGTATTCCTCGCCAGCCTTCTCTTGGTAAGGTTCTAACCCAGCCGTAGCCAGGATGCCTAGCGATCTTTTAACTTTGCTTTCTGGCATTAAGCGTTCTCCTAAATACACCCTGACCTGCTTGGTCAAAAGAGGGCGGTATCTATATCAGAAACCCAATAGTGAGGCAATCTTTGTTTTTGCCTCATGCAATCCCAGTGTGAAGATGTCTACATTTTTTCTCAATACTGGGAGAACGGGACGTTATTTTTTATGCTCATCATCTCTGATGAGAGAGAGGCTTGATAACACAGAATTTCCACACCAAGCGACTCAGCTTCTATAAGTAACTGATTATAGACTGCATCTATATGTTTTGCTGGTGAAACCCTCTCAATACCAGAGTGAAGTACTGCAAAGAACAAAATGGCGCGTTTGCCTTGTTGCGCCAAGGTTGCTAATTCTCTGAGGTGTTTCTGACCGCGAGTGGTAACAGTATCGGGAAAATAGCCCTGATGATTGTCTTCCAGTAATGTGACACTTTTCACTTCTATATAGCAGTCTTCCTGCGTGGGAGACTGCAACAAGATATCAATTCGGCTCTTTTCTTCCCCGTACGCTACTTCAGTACGAAGAGTGGGGTAACCATCAAGCTCTTTTACGACACCTGCTTTTATTGCTTCTATTACCAAGCGATTCGCCTGTGCGGTATTCACGCAAATCATATGGCCCGCTTTTGTTTCAGTCAGCTCCCAGCTGTTGGGGTATTTTCGCTTTAGGTTGTCTGACGTGGAGTACCACACTTTGTCGCCAGGAGCCGCACAGCCTGTCATTGCACCAGTATTAGCACAGTGTATGGTGCGTTCACTGCCGTCGGCTAATTGCACATCAGCCAGAAAGCGTTTGTAGCGTCGAAGCAGGGTTGCTGACTGTAAAGCGGGTTCAAATTTCATGGGTGTCCTTGATGAGCGAATGCGAAAAGCGATGTTGTGTTATTTATGTCCAATGATTCGGGCAATTAACATCATGTCATCGTCGTCTTTCCTTTGATGGTCATACTCTGGTGAGCGCAACATGCATATTGAGCTTGCTCGGGTATATACTCTGCGGGTAATTCTGACACAAAGGCTTTTGATTTGTCACAGCTCCCCATCGATAGCGTCCTTGATGACGTGATATCTGCATTGCACACCCATTCACATGTGATTTTACAAGCGCCACCGGGGGCGGGTAAGTCAACACGTTTGCCACAGGTCCTCTTGGAACGAAAGGTTTTTGACGGGAAAATTATCCTGCTCGAGCCTCGTCGTCTTGCTGCGCGCAATATTGCTCGCTTTCTTGCATCTCAGCGCGGGGAGCGAGTGGGCGAAACCGTTGGTTTACGCGTACGCGGTGAAACCCATGTGAGTGACAAAACCCGCATTGAAATTGTCACCGAAGGGGTGCTGACCAAAATGATCCAATCTGACCCAGAGCTTGAGGGCGTCAGCTTGGTGATTTTTGATGAATTTCATGAGCGCAGTTTACACGCTGATTTGGCGTTAGCACTCTCACTGGATGTTCAAGCTGGGCTGCGCGATGACCTTACTTTGCTGGTAATGTCAGCCACGCTCGATAGCGAGGCGTTGAATACGTTGTTACCAGATGCGGTAGTGGTGTCTTCTGAAGGTCGAAGCTTTCCTGTTGAAGCACGTTACTACACCATTGCTCGTCAGTATGGTTATGAAAGTGCCGCTGCCAGTGCGATAGCAAAACTCTTAGATAAAGAGGAAGGATCGGCACTGGTCTTCCTGCCGGGTGTGGCAGAAATCAAACGCACCGCCAGTGCGCTGGCAGCAATAGTGCCAAGCAATGTGATGATTTGTCCTTTATATGGGCAGCTTTCCGCCAACGAACAGCAAGACGCGATTGCGCCTGCGCCCAATGGCAAACGTAAAGTGGTATTGGCGACCAATATTGCCGAAACCAGTTTGACCATTGAAGGTATTCGCTTAGTGGTGGATTCAGGTTTGGAGCGTGTTGCACGGTTTAATCGAAAATCTGGGATCACCAAGCTGGAAACGGTTCAAATTTCTCGCTCATCCGCCATTCAGCGAATGGGACGAGCAGGGCGATTATCTGAGGGTATTTGCCTTCGTCTATATAGTGAAGAGACTTTCCAGCGTATGCGAGCCGTGCCTGATCCTGAAATTGTCACCAGCGATCTGATGCAACTGGTGTTGGAGGTGGTGCTGTGGGGCTGTGGCGCGCAAGATTTGCAATGGCTTGACGTACCGCCCACGCCACATTGGCAGCAAGCCGTTAAGCTACTTCAGCAATTGGGCGTACTGGATACAAATAGTGCACTTACTGCCAAAGGCAAAAAGGTAGTGGCGTTTGGCACAGATGCACGACTCGGTGCCATGCTTTATACCGCCAACATGCTGGGGGATGACGCTATCTCAACGGCATGTTGGCTGGCTGCTTGGGCAGAAGAGCCCCTTCGTGGGAAGACAGAGCCTGATTTGCGATTGCAACTTTCCATGATTGCCGCGCAGAAAGGGCCGCATCGACAACGAGCATCTCAGCTTGCAGGTCGTTTGGGGGCAACATTGTCCTCAGACATTAACCCACATATCTTGCCTGTGCTGGCTGCGTCGGCGTGGCCTGATCGCATTGCTAAATCCCGTGGAAACAACGGTCGCTTCTTACTCAGTAACGGTCATGGTGCGCAGATCGATGCTGATCATCCGCTCTCGGGTGAAGAAGCACTGATCGCTGTTGATCTCATGAGTGTGTCTCAGGGTGATAGCCGAATTTTCACTGCATGCCGAGCTGACTTCAAAACGCTGCAAACCCTGTTGCCTTCACTGTTTTCTGAGCGAGAGTGGGTAGACTGGGATGATAAAAAAGGCGCATTGGTTGCGGAAACGCAAGTGTGCTGCGGCGAGATTATTCTGTCGCGTAAACCCATCATTCAGCGAAATGATGAGATGATGACGCAAGCCTTGCTGCAAGCCATCAAGCGAAAAGGCTTAGCGTGTTTGGATTTGCCGAAGAAAACTGAAAGCCTGTTGGTACGTGCGCGTTGTGCGCAGGCATGGCAACTGCCGATCACACTGCCTGCACTTGATGACGAAAGCATATTGGCAGAAGTGGATAAATGGCTAGCCCCCTTTATGGCTGGCGTACGTTCGATGAAGGATTTGAAAAAGGTCGATACCTTTAGCGCACTGGAAGCCTGGTTTGGTTGGGCGACGGCCAAAGAGTTGAACCGATTATTGCCAGAAACTTATCAAGTGCCAACGGGATGTCGACACGCAATTCGTTATCAGACCGATCAAAAGCCGACGCTCGCGGTGCGTATGCAGGAAATGTACGGTCAAGCCCAGTCTCCAGCGATTGCTGATGGCAAAGTGACCTTGCTGGTTGAATTGCTGAGCCCCGCACAACGCCCCTTACAGATCACCCAAGATTTAGCGGGGTTCTGGCAAGGTACTTACCGTGAGGTGCAAAAAGAGATGAAAGGCCGATACCCGAAGCATGTTTGGCCTGATGACCCAGCGAGTCATCAGCCGACCACATTAACCAAACGACATTTTAAACCGGATGCTTAAAAGCCACTTTCATGACTAAACAGACTCCCAAGAAAACGACGAGCCGCACGCGTAAACCTACTACGTCCGCTGCCAAGAAGAAAAAAACGCCACCGTCAAAAGGTTGGGGAAAGAAACTGCTGTCTTTGGGCTTAAAGTTAGGGTTGGTAGGCCTCGCAGCGCTCGCTATTCTGGGTATTTACCTTGATGGAAAGATCCAAGACCGTTTTGACGGACAGATCTGGCAACTGCCTGCGGTGGTTTATGGACGTGTACTGCACCTAGCGCCGGGGGATTCCGTCGACATCACAACGTTGAAGCGCGAACTCGACCTCTTGAATTACAACAAGGTTCGCTCACCGACTCGCGCGGGGGAATACTCCGCGTCTAAAACCCGCGTCGAAATCATTCGTCGCCCTTTCGAATTTGAAGACGGCCCCGAGAGTGCACAGCACGTGATGCTGACATTTGATGCACAAGGTGTGACCTCGATTAAGCAACTCGATAGCGGCAAACAACGCGGCTATTTGCGCATTGAGCCAAAACTGCTCGGCATGATGGAGTCCAACACTGACGAGCAACGTATCTTCATGCCTCGTGAGCGTTTCCCTGAATTTTTGGTTGATGCTTTGCTCACAACCGAAGATCGCGATTTCTACCACCATGATGGTGTCTCGCCGTTAGCCATCGCCCGTGCCATGTTGGTCAACCTCAAAGCGGGGCGCACCGTGCAAGGTGGTTCAACCTTGACCCAACAGCTTGCGAAAAACTTATTCCTCACCCGAGACCGCACCCTGTGGCGCAAAGTACAGGAAGCCTATATAGCGATTATTCTTGATTATCGATACAGCAAAGACCGAATTCTTGAGGCCTATCTCAACGAAGTCTATTTAGGGCAAGCACGTGGACAAGCCGTGCATGGTTTTCCGTTAGGGGCAAGGCTCTACTTTGGTCGTCCGATTGAAGAATTACGCATTGATCAATTGGCCTTGTTGGTCGGTATTGTAAAAGGGCCGTCTTATTACAACCCTTGGCGTTATCCTGAGCGAGCGCAAGAGCGTCGCGATCTCATCTTACGCATGATGATGGAAAACGGTGCACTCACCGCTAACCAATATGCGCAAGCCGCTGCGCGTAAACTTGATGTGCAGACATCGCCAAGCCTGAATAGCAGGCAGCCCGCTTACTTTGAACAACTCACTCGTGAAATTCGCGAGCGAGTCGGGAGTAATTTCAACCCTGAAAGCGGCCTTCGAGTCTTCAGTACCTTAGATCCTCTGTCTCAGTCGTTGATTGAAAAGACCGTGGTGAACAAGGTCAAGGAACTAAAAAAGGTCGCGGGCGATGAACTGGAAGCGGCTGTAGTGATTGCTGATCGCCAAAGCGGGGAAATTCGCGCCATGGTCGGTGGCAGTCGTCCCGGCTATGCGGGTTTTAACCGTGCCCTGAATGGCAGTCGCCAGATTGGCTCGCTGTCCAAGCCTGCCGTCTACTTAGCGGCATTGGCGCAACCCGAAAAATATAACTTAGCAACACCACTCGATGACAAACCTTTGGTACTCAAAGGCGATCAAGGCAGTGAATGGCGTCCGCGTAACTATGACAGAAAATATCGTGGTCAAGTGCCTTTGCTGCAAGCGTTGGTGCATTCTTACAACGTACCTACGGTTAATCTGGGTTTGGCTTTGGGGTTAGATAAGGTGGTGTCGGCCTTTAATGATCTGGGCGTGAACCCTGATCAGATCACCCGAGTTCCGTCTCTTCTGCTAGGTGCATTCACCTTAACGCCAATGGAAGTCACGCAAATGTTCCAGACCTTGGGCAGTGGAGGGCGTAAGGCTGAGCTGACAGCGCTACGCGCAGTCGTAACCCGAGAAGGACAAGTGCTTTATCGCAACTGGCCGAAATCGAGCCAAACTCTGCCTGAACAAGCCAGTTGGCTGACTATGTACGCCATGAAACACGTGGTGAAAGAAGGCACGGCAAGGTATCTCAATACATCTCTTGCGTGGGCGGCATTGGCAGGAAAAACGGGAACAACTGATAACAATCGCGACAGTTGGTACGTCGGCATTGATGGACGAGAAGTGGTGACAGTTTGGCTAGGCCGTGATGACAATAAGTCGACTAAGCTGACAGGATCCTCGGGGGCATTACGTGTTTATGCGGATTACATCATGGCAAGGCAGCCAGAAAAGCTGGTGTTGAATTGGCCCTCAGAAGTCGCCAGCGTGCCGTATCAAGTGCAGAAGGGGCAATACGTGACAGATTGCTTCAGCAAGCAAAAACTACCGATGTGGGATCCAAAAGGGTACTGGCGCAAGCGTTGTGATAAACCGGATCCGGTGGGTTGGTTTAATAGTTTGTTTGATTGATAGATATAAAGAAAAGGTCCTAAGCCTTAGAAAAAGCGGGAAAAGAAAGCGAATGTTCGCTTGTAAACTTGAGGGAATAAGCTGCTTTAGGGCTTTAGGGCTTTAGGGCTTTAGGGCTTAGGGCTTAGGGCTTTAGGGCTTAGGGCTCAGAACCCAAAATCCAGATACAAAAAAGCCTCGTCAATGACGAGGCTTTTTCGTTTTTAGATGGTGCCGGCTACCGGAGTCGAACTGGTGACCTACTGATTACAAGTCAGTTGCTCTACCAACTGAGCTAAGCCGGCACACAAACCTTGGAAACGTTGTGTACTGTTGCGTACTTAACACCATCTCTCTAAATATGGTGCCTCGAGGCGGAATCGAACCACCGACACGGGGATTTTCAATCCCCTGCTCTACCGACTGAGCTATCGAGGCAACGAGCGCTATTAAATAGGAGAGGCGCGTTCTTGTCAAAATAATTTCGCACTCATATTGTCTGACTGCTGCTTTTTTGCTTGATTTGTTGCTAATCCGACCACTGTGATTTTTGTTTGACCATTTTCTCTGTTTTCGTGCTCGGTAAAGTCATCGCGAAGTATCTTCTACTACATTGAATCTAAAAAATTACCTTCTAATTCATGTGTATACAAAATAATCAGTTGTCAAAATTGTCAATAACCCTCCTCTTTTTATCTCAATTTAAATCCAATTGACTAAAAATCTTCCATTTTTCCCATTATTGCTACACTTACAGAGACATAAATATTTCCGACGTAAGTCAACAGGAATTGGAAGGAATTCTGCGATGGGATTCTCATTGGGAGAACAATTAGACATCACGCAGGTGATGGGTCTCAAAGACCGCCTGCAAGTCGAATTGGAGCAGTCTGAAAACTTGCTAGTCGATGGTAGTGAGGTATCACGCGTTGATGCTCCGGGGCTGCAGCTTTTACTAACCGCCAAAATTCTGTGTCACAACCAGTCCATTGAATGGAAGTGGGAAGGCGCATCGGGGGAATTAGTAGGGGCAGCGAAGACATTGGGATTGGTTGAGCCGTTAGGCTTGGGCGATTTTGCTGAATAGTTTTTCACGTAGTTCAATCAGGGTGACAGTATGCGAAAGATATTAGCTGCAGACGATTCTGTTTCAATTCGTCAAATGGTAAGCCACACGCTTAAAGAAGCAGGATACCAAGTGGAAACTGCAAACGATGGCGCTGAAGCACTTTCAAAAGCCAAATCGGGTCAATATGACGTCATTATTTCAGACGTAAATATGCCTAACATGGATGGCCTCGAATTCGTTCGTCAAGTTCGTGCCGTGCCTCAATATAAGTTCACGCCAATCCTCATGCTGACAACTGAAACGTCAGCGGAAAAAAAGAGCATGGGCAAGTCCGCCGGTGCAACTGGTTGGATTGTGAAGCCGTTTAATCCCGATACCCTTCTGAAAACGTTGCAACGCGTTATCTAAGTGTTCAAGCAAGGAGATCACTATGGCTTTGGACATGGACCAACTGCGCCGGATTTTCTACGAGGAGTGTCGTGAGAACCTTGAAATCCTTGAGCGAGAACTGCTTTCACTCGATCCTGATGGTGACATCGATCTTGATGTTATTAATACCATTTTTCGGGCGGCTCACTCAATCAAAGGTGGTGGGGCGACCTTTAACCTCAATGAGATAAGCCAGTTTACTCATGTCATGGAGACATTGCTCGATGAGGCCAGGGAAGGAAAACGGCGATTAGACTCGAGCACGATCGACCTTCTTCTCAAGGGCGGTGATTGCATCAACAGTATGTTGATTGCTTACGAAACCAGCTCTGACTTCGATCATGTATTGAGAGACGCACTCACCGATGAGCTCAACAAGCTGCTCGAAGGTGACAATGCAGGTCAAGCAAAGCCTGCAGTTGAAGCAAGCATAGAGGCGCCTTCAGACTCGGCTGCGGAAGGCGATGGTGATTGGGTCGTTCTTTTCACGCCGCACAAAGACATGTTCTTTTCTGGCAACGATCCGGTACGAATCCTTCGCGAGCTTTTTGATCTCGGTGTTCACTGTAACGTCGAATGTTTGACTGACACATTGCCAACGCTCAGTGAGATGGAGCCTGAGATGTGTTATCTCAGTTGGCGTATCACTGTCGATGGACACATTGATAAAGCGCCGATTGAAGAAATCTTCGAATGGGTTGAAGACGAATGTGATTTGACGATGTCGCGCATTCAAAAAGAACCAGAAGAAGGCACTGAAGCTGATGCTCCTTCTGTCGAAGCGGAGCCTGCCGCGGCAAAACCTACAGCGGCTAAGCCTGCTGCTAAACAAGCCGCCGCTAAATCCGACGCGGTATCTTCCATTCGGGTAGAGATAGACAAAGTCGATAACTTGATCAACCTCGTGGGTGAACTGGTCATTACCCAATCGATGCTGACTGAGCTCAGCCAGAATTTTTCAGAAAGTAAAATTGAGCGCCTGCAAGCGGGGCTTGATCAGCTTTTGCAAAACACCAAAGAACTGCAAGAAAGCGTACTCAATATCCGCATGCTGCCGATCAGCTTTGCATTCAACCGTTTCCCGCGCCTGATCCGCGATTTGTCGGCTCAACTTGGCAAAACGGTGGAACTTGTTATTGAAGGCGAGCAGACCGAGCTTGATAAAACCGTGCTGGAAAGGATCACGGACCCACTTGTTCATTTGGTGCGAAATGCCGTTGATCACGGATTGGAGTCACCAGAAATCCGAACAGGGAAAGGTAAACCTGAAACGGGTCGTGTCTCGCTATATGCCTATCACCAAGGTGGCTCTATTGTCATTGAAGTCCGCGATGATGGTGCAGGCTTGAACAAAGAAAGGGTATGGAAAAAAGCCATTGAAAAAGGGCTCATCCATCAAGACACCGCACTGGATGATTTAACCAATCACCAAGTATACAACCTGATCTTCGCGCCAGGATTTTCAACGGCAGATGTCGTGTCTGATGTATCAGGCCGAGGTGTTGGCATGGATGTAGTGAAACGTAACATCGAAGATTTGGGCGGGCACATAGAGGTCGATTCAGAAATCGATGTGGGCAGTGTTTTCCGTATTAGCTTACCGCTGACTCTGGCCATTCTTGATGGACAACTTGTGAAGCTGGCCGACCAAGTATTTGTCGTGCCGCTGATCTCAATCATTGAATCTATCCAGATTGAATCTGAGCGCGTGAAAGTGGCCACAGGTGGCGTCGAACTTTACCGGCTACGAGATGAGAACATCCCGATATTGCGCCTTAAAGAAGAGTTTGGGCTGGGAGAGTCGGGCGCACTGGACAAGCAATTGTTGTGTCTGGTTGAAGCGAGTGGCAACCGCGTTGGCCTTTTGCTCGATGAAATGCTTGGTCAGCAGCAAGTGGTGATTAAGAGCCTTGAGTCTAACTATACCCGTGTGAATGGCGTCTCGGGTGCCACCATTCTTGGTGACGGTTCTGTATCCCTCATTCTTGATATTCAGGGACTGATGACTGGCTTTTTGAGTCGAGTCGCCGATACAAACAGCCACATAGCGGCGTAGGAGGAGAGCATGACAAATCAAGCTCTGGCGGCGACAGAGGTGAATGATGAAGCGGTAGAAGGTCAAGACCGCCTGAAGGGATCCGATTTCCTCAGCTTCGATCTGGCGCACGAATTGTACGGTGTCGACATACAGGCAGTGGAAGAGATCCGCGTTTGGGAATCGCCCACCGTGATACCTCGCTCACCCGAATTTGTTCTTGGGGTCATTAATCTACGCGGCATGATCGTGCCCATCATGGACTTGCGCGTTCGGTTCAACATCGGTGTGGTCGAGTATCTACCGACTACCGTGGTGTTGATTCTCAAAGCGGGTGAGGCAGCCGGAAATAGAATGATGGGCGTGGTGGTGGATGCGGTTTCTGATGTGATTGATCTCGGCGATAAGAGTTTAATGCCGCCCATTGGCGACTCACAAGTGATGCCTTTTGTCAGTGGCTTGCTGAATGTGGATGCCCAAGTGATGAGCTTATTGGATGTCGATGCGTTGCTCAGCATTGAAGGACTTGTTCATTAAGGAGGCGTTATGTCAGATGAGGTGATGGAGTACCTGAGTTTTTTGATAGACGACGAAGAGTACGGACTCAACATCCTTGATGTGAAAGAGGTTCGTGGTTGGTCTGATATTAGAAAACTGCCCAATAGTGAGAGTTACTTGCTAGGGGTGCTTGAGCTGCGGGGGGAATACATTCCCATTATCGATCTCAGGCAAAGATTCAATATGGCCCCTTCCGTTTTAAGTAAAACGACGGTGGTGGTGATTGTCCGAAATGCAAAAGGGCAGTCTTTGGGAATAATTGTCGATGCAGTTGCTGAGGTATATCAGCTATCGGCGAGTCAAATTAAGGCGGCACCTAGTTTTGTGAAAATTGACGAGCGATTCATTGAAGGAATTGCCTCAGTCAGTGGAAAGCACGTGGTGCTAATTCAACTTGAACGACTATTTGATTTCGACGTGTTGCATGAAGTAACGCAGCCAGATCTGGTTAGCGAGGATTGACGATTATGTCTTGGTGGAAAAAAGAACCTGTAGCTGTAACTGAAAACACACAAGAAGAGCAGGGATTAAAGGCGCACATTGTGTCCGCGCTTGATACCGCTCAGACGGCATTGATGATGGTTGATAGGGACTTCAAAGTCTTCTACGTCAACAAGAAATCAGTGGAATTGCTGAAGACGCATGAAGAATTGTTCCGCTCTAAGTGGCCTAATTTCCGTGCCGAAAAAGAATGGATCGAAGGAACATGTATCGATTTGTTCCATAAAAATCCCGCTCACCAAAGGCAAATACTGTCCAACCCCGCTAACTTGCCACATGAAGCCATCATAGAGGTAGGAGATGTGTCTCTTCGTCTTGTTGTTGGCGCCGTGATTGACGCCAGTGGCGATTATGTGGGTAACACGTTGGAATGGGATGATGTGACCGAAAAGATCCTCGCAGACAGTGAGAGATCGCGCCTTCGCGCAGCGATCGATCAGTCGTTGACGGCCATGGTGTTGATCAACCGAGATTTGGAAATCACCTATATCAATGAACAAACGCTGTCTTTGTTTAAAACCCATGAAGCGTCTTTCAAACAAATGTGGTCAGGATTTACCGCGAGCAGTGATTGGCTGATGGGGCGCTGCATCGATGAGTTTCATAAAAACCCTGCACATCAACGCCAGTTGCTGGCTAACCCTGCCAATCTTCCTTATAAAACAGACATAAGCATTGCCGATCTCACTATTGAGCTCAACGTGGCAGCCATTGTTGACGCGAAAGGCAACTACATTGGTAACAGTCTTGAGTGGCGTGATGTTTCTATGTTGCGTGAAAGGGAACTCGAAGTTGGCCGGCTGGTGTCAGCCGTTGAGGGTATGACCACCAATATTATGATGGCGGACAAAGAAGGCAACATTACCTACTACAACCCGGCACTGAAGAAATTGCTGGGCAAGCGCGAAGACGATCTGCGTAAGTTTTTTCCTGGTTTCCAAGCCGATAACCTTAAAGGGAAAAACATCGACATATTCCATAAAAACCCCGCGCATCAGCGAGCAATCATAAGCAACCCTGATCGCTTGCCTTACACCGCGAACATTCAAGTCGGCGAGCTGGAGTTCACGCTAACCTGTATCGCCATGTATGACTCAGCAGGTAACTTCATTGGGCCAGCGCTGCAATGGGAAGATATCACCGAACAAATGGTGGGCCAGCGTGATGTTCAGGGACTTATCCAAGATGCGTCAGAAGGACGGCTTGGTTCGCGAATGGATACCAACAAATATTCCGGCTTTATGGCTAACCTCAGTGAAGGCATTAATGGCTTGCTAGACAGCATGGTAGAGCCCATGAATAAATGTCGTGACGTGATGAGTAAAGTCTCTGAAGGTAATTTGAAAGTTAACATGCCGGAAGATTACAAAGGCGACTTTGCCGCACTCAGCAATGCGGTCAACACATCCATCACGAACCTGCGCGACATGGTTGAGAAAATCACTGCGTCCTCAGCGCGTGTGGCAACGGCATCGGGTGAAATCGCAGAAGGGAACAGCGACCTCAGTGAGCGAACGGAAGAGCAGGCCGCTAGCCTTGAACAAACCGCTGCGAGCATGGAAGAGATGACCTCAACGGTGAAACAAAATGCCGAGAGCGCCAATTCAGCCAATCGCTTGTCACAAGATGCGAGCACAAAAGCACAGAAAGGTGGTGAGGTGGTCAAACAAACCGTCTCTGCCATGGGTGAAATCAACAAAGCCAGTAAGCGTATTTCAGACATCATTAGTGTGATTGATGAAATTGCCTTCCAAACCAATCTTCTTGCGCTCAACGCGGCAGTGGAAGCGGCTAGGGCGGGTGAGCAAGGCCGAGGATTTGCCGTGGTTGCGGGTGAAGTTCGTAACCTTGCTCAGCGCAGTGCAGGGGCAGCAAAAGAAATCAAAGACCTCATTAAAGACAGCGTTGAAAAAGTATCAGAAGGGTCACGCCTGGTCGATGAATCGGGTGAAATGCTGAACGAGATTGTTGATGCGGTCGGTGAAGTGTCGACCTTGATTGGTAAGATCAACTCAGCCAGTCAGGAGCAGGCAACCGGCATTGATGAAATATCGAAAGCCATCGTGAAAATGGATGAAATGACACAGCAAAATGCCGCCTTGGTAGAGGAAGCCTCTGCTGCGAGCCAATCTCTTCGCGATGAAGGTGGCGAGCTTCTCAACCTCATCGGCTTCTTCCAAGTTGACAATACGCGCACTGGGCTTAACAACCCCAATGCAGGACAAATGAAAAGTTTCCAACAGCCTTCAGCCCCGTCGGTGAAAGCGCCGCCACCCGCGCCAGCAATGAAAAAAGTGGCGAATGGACCTGCACCATCGGCGCCTGCTTCTGACGATGATTGGGAGGAGTTTTAACAGTGGATGCCATTCAGGCGCTGAGTCAAATCGAAGAGCATCGTGAGTTTGAGTTCACTGCTGATGACTTTGCTTTCATCCAGGCATTTATGCTCAGAGAAACGGGGATTTCTCTCTCTGAGCGTAAAACCTCAATGGTCTATGGAAGGCTCGCGAGACGGCTTCGTCGTACCGGGATTACTAATTTTCGTGACTATTTCGCCCGTGTTAACAGTGACATGGACGAGAGAATTGCATTTGTTAATTCCCTAACGACAAATAAAACGCAGTTTTTCAGAGAAAAGCATCATTTTGATTTTCTTGCTAACACCATGGTTCCTGAATGGCAAAACCAAAAAAAGCGACGCATCCGTATCTGGTCTGCGGGGTGTTCTACGGGGGAAGAGCCCTACACCATCGTGTCAACGCTTGCCGCGAGTGGAATGCTAACACCGAACTATGACTGCAAGATATTGGCGACCGATCTGGATACACAAGTGCTTGAGGTGGCAAAAAATGGCACCTATGGCATTGACGCGAGCAAGGTGATCCCTCCTGCCATGCTGCATCACGGATTTATTCGTGGCAAAGGCAAAAAGCAGGAGTTGCTGAAAGTGAAACCCTCTGTTCAGCAAGCGATCACGTTCAAGCAGCTCAACTTAACGGCTGCTTGGCCTCACAAAGGGCCATTAGATGCAATATTTTGCCGTAATGTAATGATTTATTTCGAAAAAGATATGCAGCAGCAGCTTATATATCGCTTTTGGGAAAAACTGGGTAGTGGCGGCATTTTATTCATTGGTCACTCTGAAAGCATCGGACAAATGGGCAGTCGATTTGAGAACTTGGGTCAAACCATGTTCCGCAAGCCGTAATAGTATGACTGCGAGTTCTAAATGACGGCGAACAGAGCGTTGTATGCATAAAATCCTGGAGCTTACCGGTTGCCCTATTGGGGCAGGAGCAAGGCGCTTTTTTCATCCCGGTAAGCAAATGATGATGGTGAAAATTCAGCCGGGAGAAGTGTACGTCACTTCTGAACGTGAGCTGATAGCGACGGGGTTGGGTTCCTGCATTTCCGCCTGCGTATGGGATCCATTTATTGAGCTGGGAGGCATGAACCATTTTATGTTGCCGTTTGGCGATGCAGACAACATCGAAGGCTGGGATCCGACCCAGTGGCGTTCAAATGCAGCGCGTTACGGCAACTACGCAATGGAATTGTTGATAAACACCATGATCCAGCAAGGTGCCATCAAAAGCCGTTTGCGCGTGAAATTATTTGGTGGCGGCATGGTCATGGGTAAGCAGGCAAATATTGGCGAAAAGAACATAGCCTTCATTCGTAACTATGTTCAAAGCGAAGGCTTGAACATCGTTGGAGAGGATTTAGGGAGTGAGTTTCCACGTAAAGTCGTCTTTGACCCTATGACTGGCAAGGCGTGGGTGAAAAAGCTCAGAGGCTACCGCGGTGAAGTCGAAGCGGAAGAAACTAATTATAAACGCCGTCTGGTGTCTGAAGCAAAACGCGACGATGGCGAAAGTGCGGAGCTATTCTAATGGGTAAACGGGTACATAGAGTGCTGATTGTTGATGACTCTGCTGTTTTTAGAGCATTGCTTAGTGACGTTATCAATTCAGATCCTCAACTCGAAGTTGTGGGGGTGGCGGTTGACCCTTATGAAGCCAGAGAAAAAATCAAAAAACTTAAGCCCGACGTGATCACGTTAGACATTGAAATGCCAAAAATGGATGGTGTTCAGTTTCTTCGTAACTTGATGCGACTTCACCCTATGCCAGTTGTCATGATTTCAACCCTGACACAGCATGGTGCAGAAGCGACCTTGGCGGCACTAGAAATTGGGGCCGTAGATTACTTTCCCAAGCCAACCGAAAACGTCGCGTCAGAAATGAGTAACTACCGTCAGCTGGTGGTAGAAAAAGTCAAAATGGCGGCGACAGCGAATATCGCGGGCGCGGTACATCGCTCGCCGTCTGAAATCAGCGTGTCGGGTCGTCAGTTGAATGCGGCGTACGACATCATCGCCATCGGTGCGTCCACTGGCGGTACGGAAGCGATTCGTAATGTGCTTGAAGCCCTACCAGAAATGATGCCTCCCATTGTGATTACTCAACACATAAAAGCGGTATTCAGTAAATCATTCGCAGAAAGGCTAAATCGTGCATCTAGGCTTCAGGTGGAAGAGCTCTCCTCAGATCGCGCTCCCTTGGTGAGCGGTCGGGTCTACGTCGCACCGGGTGATCAGCATTTAAAAGTGGTAAAGCGGTCCGGTCGCTACTACTGCACAACCTGTGACAGTGAGCCTGTTCAGCGACATAAACCTTCTGTGGATGTGATGTTTGCTTCCGTGGCGGAAGCCGCAGGTGGACGATCGTTAGCAGTCCTGTTGACGGGAATGGGGCGAGATGGTGCCCAAGGTATGCTTGCAATGCGACATGAGGGCGCTCTCACCGTGGCTCAAGATGAAAACAGTTCCGTGGTGTGGGGAATGCCGAGAGCTGCGGTTGAAATAGAGGCGGCGCAGCAGGTACTGCCGTTAGACAAAATTGCCACATACTTAGTGGGTAAAGTTTATGGTTAGAACTAAAACGACTTCGTTTATTGCTTTGGTGGCCATTGTTGCGAGCGTCGCACCTCTTACTGTGCAGCAAACGCCGTTGAGCGTCGCAGCGTCCGTCATTGTCATCCTTTCTATCGCTTATTTGTGGCGACAGCAAGCTGCGGGAAGTCTTTCTCAAGAGAAGCATGATTCGCAGCAGGACGATGATTCAGTGTCCGACGAATCTACGGCAATCTTGCAAAAAATTCATAGCATTTTGAATATTGAATTGGTGCCGATTCGCGAGCAGTTGGATCGCCAGCAAGAAGTCATTAACGACTCTGTTCATAACCTCAATTCCAGTTTCTTTGGTATGGAGAGGGCGGTGAGTGAACAGGCTGCACTGTCCAGGCACATGATTGTTGAGCTTCTCAATAATACCGATAGTGAATTTAACTTGAGCAAGGTATTGCCGGAGACAGAGAAAGCGATCGACCAATATATTGCATTGCTAGTGACGGTTTCAGAGAAAAGTATCACGGCAATTCACTGTATTCACGATATGTCAGCAAAATTGGATGCGGTATTTAACCTGCTGGATCAAGTGCAGGCGATGTCTGATCAAACGAACCTGTTGGCGCTCAATGCGGCAATCGAAGCAGCCAGGGCAGGAGAGCTTGGACGTGGCTTTGGCGTGGTGGCATCAGAAGTGAGAGATCTTGCCAACCGCACGTCGAGTTTGAATAGTCAAATCAACAGAGACATCAACCTCGCTCAAGACACAGTGAAGCAAACTAGCAAGATTGTCGGAGAGATTGCGACACTGGATATGACGACGTCGATTGAGTCAAAAACACGCATTGAATCCCTGTTGACTGGGGTTCAAGAAGTCAACAAACAGGTCACACTAGAAATTGGCAAGCTCACAGAAAAAGGTGAAGTGGTTCGTGGCGAAGTCTCCAAGAGTATTCAGGGGCTGCAATTCGCAGACATCGTTTCACAGCAAGGGCAGCACGTTCTGAGTAACCTCCATATTTTGGAAGACTTAAACGCACTGATTATTGAGAGTTTAGCGGCCGATGATGTCGATTGGGTCGCGCTACACAAAGCTGTTGATGAAATTGAAGAATTGGCGGGCTCTGCAGCGAGAGCTCCGGCGAAACAAATGTCTGCCGATGAAGGTGACATAGAATTGTTTTAGGAGATGGTATGGCTATCAGTCGTGAAGAAAGAAATGACGGGAAAGCAGTTGTTATTCATGTAAATGGGCAGTTTGACTTCAGCGTGGTACAGGAGTTTCGCGATGCGTATCAAGATTGTCAGGGAAAAGATATCGAGGTTGATTTCCGTGGTACGGAGTACATAGACAGTGCGGGTCTGGGTATGTTGCTAAATATGCAAACCTTTCTCAACAAGAAGGAAGGGGATATTCGTTTGACGAATACGATGCCTCAGATTAAACGCGTTTTGGTGATTGCACGATTCGAAAAGAAATTCATCATCGAGTAATTGGAATGCTTAACGGTTGTTTTATCCATTAAGGGGGATGGCGTGTGAAAGTCCTTATCGTTGAAGACGAAGTTTCACTGCAATGTTTCCTAGAGCACGTGCTTAAAGATGAGTTCGATGAACTGTTTATTGCTGATAACGGCAAAATGGCGCTGGACATGCTTGACTCAATGGAGGAACTGCCCAACATCGTGATCATGGATGTGTTAATGCCTGAAATGGACGGTTTCGAGGCGGCAAAGCAGATCCGAATGCGATACAAAAGCTCGTATCTGCCTATCATCTTTCTGACCGGAATTACGGATAACGATGCGTTCAACCGCTGTATGACCTTGGGGGATGATTTTCTTACCAAGCCCATCAGCCGTACCACCATTGTGGCAAAAGTTCGTGCCCACTGTCGCAATGTGCGCTTGTATAACGAAGTTGCCGTTCAGCGCGATGCACTTAAACACTTTCAGGCTCATACCCTGTATGAGCACACAATGGCAGAAACCATTTTCAGTAACCTGATGCAAGGCTGCTATCAGGAAGCCGAAGGGGTGAATTTCTATACCAGTTCCTACACCAACTTTAACGGAGACGTTGTCCTGGTGACGCCAAGGCCGCAGGGGGGCATTTATGCACTCCTTGCTGATGCGACAGGTCACGGGCTCCCCGCCGCGATTTCTTCTATCCCCGCAACAAAAGCGTTTTTCGCCATGACAAAAAACGGCTTTGCATTAGGTGATATTGCCAAAGAGATGAATTCGACCCTGAAAACATTTTTACCACCAGGAATGCTAGTGGCGGCCAATTTGGTAGAAGTATCAGCCAATGGGCTCGATGTGAAGTGGTGGGGCGGGGGGATGCCAGATGGTTATATTGTGGACAACCAAGGCGAGATAAAACAACGTCTGCCATCTGCGCACATGGCATTGGGCGCGATGGACCCAGAGGAGTTTGAAGCCAATCTTGTTGCCTTAAAATTGGAAGTGGGAGACAAGCTGTTCTTTTTCACCGACGGTGTGATTGAAGCGCGAGATGCCGGTGGGCAAGAGCTGGGTGAAGAAGGGCTCGAAGCACTGCTCTCATCGCCCTGCGACAGTGTGATTGAACTGACACGCGAGCATATTACACGGTTTACGAGCGGCGGTGGAGTCGGTGATGATATGTCGATGCTCGAACTCACCGCGCCAATAAAAAGCCGTATCGAGCAGCAACCGGGTGATCCGGATTACTATGACCGCCGCTCTCCAGCACAGCTCAATGTCTATTTTGGTGCCAAAGAGTTACGCAAAGTGAACCTTGTCGGTGAAGTGAGGCGCATGCTCAAGGGAACCCTTGGCAGCAATATCGATTTGGATTTGATGTGTACTGTGCTCTCTGAGCTTACCAACAATGCACTGGAGCATGGCTTACTGAAGTTGGAGTCCAGCTTGAAATCCGATGACGATGGTTTTCTAGATTACTATATGGAACGTCAATCTCGCTTGGAGCAACTTGATGCTTTTGCGTATATGGAAGCGGGCATCTCATTTAACCCCGCCAAGCGTGAGCTTAGTTTCTACGTCACTCATAATGGCGAAGGCTTTTGGATTGATGACGTTGATAGCACAGTGGAAGAATCACTCGCACGCAGTGGGCGCGGCATTGCATTGGTCACAGAGCTTTGCGACTTCTTCACCTATGAAGATGAAGGACGAACAGCGAGAGGCACGTATAAGTTGGCATCAGGGATGGAATACAACAATTAGAGAAGTGGATAGGCGAGCCAACTCGCTTAGTGCCACCTTTACAGAAGTCCTGCCAGTTGAGCAGGATTTTTTTGTTTGCCCTTTTTTTAGGGCAGCGCCCTGAAATAAAGGCGAAAAAAAACCCAGTCCGAAGACTAGGTTTCTTAATGTGGCTCCCCCTGCAAGACTTGAACTTGCGACATACGGATTAACAGTCCGCCGTTCTACCGACTGAACTAAGGGGGAATTGCTAGGCACTCACTAAGCCGAAGCTAAATCAATGACCATTCTTGCAATATGGTGCCTCGAGGCGGAATCGAACCACCGACACGGGGATTTTCAATCCCCTGCTCTACCGACTGAGCTATCGAGGCTTTGATAAGAGAGTCATAAACTCAATATCAAAATAATGGTGCCGGCTACCGGAGTCGAACTGGTGACCTACTGATTACAAGTCAGTTGCTCTACCAACTGAGCTAAGCCGGCACACAAACCTTGGAAACGTTGCGTACTTAACACCATCTCACTAAATATGGTGCCTCGAGGCGGAATCGAACCACCGACACGGGGATTTTCAATCCCCTGCTCTACCGACTGAGCTATCGAGGCAACGAGGTGCATTAAACGGATTTTGATGGTTTCCGTCAACATCTTTTTGAAAAAAAAACGCCAAATAGGACTGTTTGATGGCTTTTTCATCGTTTTGATTTAAAAGCGCTCTGCTTTTCGGATGTTTACTACGGTTTTACTGCATGGCGCGAAACTCTTTTTGGTAATTAGTTACTTTCTGTAAGTAGCGTCGCGACTCCGAAGATGGGTGTTTATTGGTCAAAGCCCAATAAACTTGGTTCGGTTGCAGTCGATTAAGATCATTCATTGCCCGTTTCCGGTCAGATTTGTGGAAGGTTTTAAGCACATTGCCAGCGCCACCGTTGTAAGCCGAGATCATGCTGTAGTGTTTCGACAGCGGGTCTCTCACGTCTTTTAGGTAGCGTGTTTTCAAAATATAGAAATACGCCGCTCCAGTATCAATGTTCTTGGCGGGATCAAACAGGTATTCCGGTGATGGCTCACCGCTGCGTTTTTTCACAAGATTGAATACATCACGTCCGGCGGTTTTTGGCACAACTTGCATCAGACCATACGCATTTGCCCAGCTCACCGCATATGGGTTGAAGCTGCTTTCTGTTTTGATGATGGAGTAAATTAACTCTTCAGAGATCCCGTAGCGTTTTGCGGCATCACGGATCAGGTCGGCATACTGGTAGCGTCGCTTATTAGAGTGATCTGACACCATAGGTATTTGCACATAAAACACTTTCTGAAAGCGCAGTGATTTGGTTTTTAGCTGTTTTTCAATGAGGTAGTCAGCGTAACGGTTGGCACGCCATTCCCATGCGATCTCTTTGCCATCTTGATCGAGAATCTGTCCTTGTAAGAATGGACGCCCTTCAAGCTGTACGTCTGCCGCGGAATAGAGATCAACCGATGCAGGGTCATTTGGTGTGAGTAAAGTGGTGATGATCGCCTGTCTCAGGTGCTGTGCAGGTTGGGTTGTGGCAACAGTTTCAATGGTCACTAAGCCATTGGCGAAATCCACTCGTGCGCGGCTCAAGTAGTTATCTGTGTATTTCACGTAATCACTTTTGCCTGATACGTAGACTTCGTTTTGCCCCCAACGCACTTCGATGTCACCAGTAAAGCTGTTGATTAACTTATCGAGAGAGGCGAAGTCTTTCTCAAATTGTCCCGGCAAGGGAGCAAGATTTTTGGCAAAACGGTTAGTGGTGTCGTAATCGATCTGATAAACAGATTCGATCACTTCTCGGCTACAACCAGATAGTGAAAAAACAATCAGCAATGACGTCACTAAGCGAAGAATTTTCATGGAGTCCATACGTTAAAAAAGCACCCATGATCAGCGTAATCAGGATGCTTATATTTACAAAATGTTGAAGCAAAACTGTGAGCTAGAAACTCACTCTGATGGTGGGGTATAGCCTTCGATCACAGTATCGTGACCTTCAAATAGATATTTTACCATCTCTTCTTCGAGCAGTTTGCGGTGGTCGGGCTCCATCATGTTGAGCTTCTTCTCGTTGATCAACATGGTTTGCTTGCTCTGCCACTGTGCCCACGCTTCTTTCGAGATATTGTCAAAAATACGTTTGCCAATCTCGCCTGGGTAGAATTGGAAATCCAATCCTTCTGCGTCTTTCTTCAAGCGCTGGCAAAAAACAGTACGGCTCATCATTAAGCTCCCAATATTATGATTTTCCGGCATTTGCCGAAGTCTGAAATTCTCTCGTTAGGCTTTCAAGTAACTTCTGCACGGGGGCAGCAAGCCCAACTTTGGCTGGTTGGGTTAAGTTATACCAAAGCCCGCCTTTCCCTTCCATGATCCCGTTTTCCCCAATATTTTCGGGTTTATTGTGAAGTTTGACGCGAAAAGGCACGATATCAAGGTGAAAATGGCTAAACGTGTGACGAAAAGCGGTCAGTTGCTCAGGCGTGTCAAACTCATTACTCGGCAATTTACTTTGAATGAAGTGTATGGCATCGGTTTCTGGGGTCTCTGGTAAGCACCATAAACCGCCCCATAGCCCAGCGGGTGGGCGCTGCTCAAGCCAGACTTGATCTTCATATTGGAACAAGACAAAGCAGGTTTCTTTCTCAGGAATGGTCTTTTTGGGCTTTTTGCCGGGGAAATCCGCCTGACGCCCAAGCGCATTGGCTTCGCAGCTATAATTGACTGGGCAAATGTCGCACTTAGGTTTGCTTCGCGTACAAATCATGGCGCCCATGTCCATCATGGCTTGATTGTAGCGCTGCACGCCTTCTGCTGGTGTGTTTTCTTCCGCCAATCCCCAAAGTTGGTTTTCAACGGGCTTTTTCCCCGGCCAGCCTTCAACAGCAAAATGGCGAGACAAGGTGCGTTTCACGTTGCCGTCAAGAATAGGGTGATGCTGACCAAGAGACAGCGACAGCACGGCGCCTGCGGTTGAGCGACCAATGCCGGGTAGGTCTAACACATCGTCAATATGAGTTGGGAACTCACCTTGGTAAGTTTCGGCGATTTGCTGCGCGGCTTTATGAAGATTACGCGCTCTTGCGTAGTAACCTAGGCCTGTCCAAAGGTGAAGCACTTCATCGAGTTCGGCGTCCGCCAGATCGGTAACGGTGGGGAAGCGCTTCATGAAACGTTCGAAGTAGGGGTTCACGGTGGCCACTTGTGTTTGCTGCAACATGATCTCTGAGAGCCATACTTTGTAAGGTGTTTTCTCTTGTTGCCACGGTAAAGTTTTACGGCCGTATTTGTCATACCACGTCAAAATGGCATCGGAAAAAGACTGACTCACTATGATTGCTCTTTTGTTATCTTTATGGGGAATAGATTCTCGTCGCGCATTCTATCAACGAATGACTGGGATTGCTGAAAAAGACAGCGATCTTGGGGTTGGAGAGAGAAAGATCTCAGCGGGTAGCCGACAAGGCTTGCGCCGAGACGTTATCTTTGGATAATGCGCGATCCGCTTAACTTTTCTTCATTATTGATTGCAGGCAAAAGACCATGACTGAAGTCACCAAAACCGAACTGACCGAAGAAGGTAAAATTCTTCGTAGAATCAGAAGCTTTGTACGTCGAGAAGGACGTCTGACCAAAGGTCAGGAGCAAGCAATGAACGAATGCTGGCCAACCATGGGTATCGACTTCGAAGAGAAGAAGTTGAACTGGGTTGAGGTATTCGGTAATGACAATCCGGTGGTACTTGAAATCGGTTTTGGTATGGGTGCATCGCTGGTTGAAATGGCGAAAAATGCCCCAGAGAAAAACTTCATCGGTATTGAAGTGCACAGCCCAGGCGTGGGTGCTTGTTTGATGGCAGCGCGTGATGCTGGCATCACCAACCTGCGCGTGATGTGTCATGACGCCGTGGAAGTGTTCGAGCACATGCTGCCTGAACTGAGTCTAGATACGGTTCAACTGTTTTTCCCAGATCCATGGCATAAAAAACGTCACCACAAACGTCGTATCGTGCAGCCAGAATTTGCACAGATGCTACGTAGTAAACTGAAAATTGGCGGTATTTTCCATATGGCAACAGATTGGGAAAACTATGCTGAGCATATGGTTGAAGTGATGGATGTAGCACCAGGCTACAAGAACACCGCGACGGATGGATCTTATATTCCTCGCCCTGATGAGCGCCCGCTGACCAAGTTTGAAGCGCGTGGCCACCGTTTGGGTCACGGCGTGTGGGATATGAAATACGCCCGCGTTAATTAAGACAAAATTCATACCCTTCTTGTCACGCTGCGTTGTAATGTAGCGCTGCATGTTTAAAAGCCAACCTCGTGTTGGCTTTTTTTACCATTGGAGTAAATCATGAAACCCACCCCGCAGTTATTAAACGGCATTCTGGAAGATGTCCGTCCTTTGATTGGGAAAGGACGTGTGGCGGACTATATTCCCGCCTTGAAGGAAGTCTCAGCCAATAAGCTGGGGGTAGCGGTGTGTTACAACGATGGTGAGATTATCACGGCGGGTGATGCGGATGAGCCGTTTTCTATTCAGTCGATTTCCAAGGTATTGAGCCTGACGCTTGCCCTGCAAAACTATAGTCCTGAAGAGATTTGGCAGCGTGTCGGGAAAGAGCCATCGGGTCAGGCGTTCAATTCGATGATCCAGCTTGAAATGGAGCAAGGGATCCCACGTAACCCGTTCATCAATGCCGGTGCGCTGGTGGTGTGTGACATGCTTTACAGTCGTTTGTCTGCGCCGCGTCAACGTATGTTGGAGTTTGTTCGTCAGTTGTCGGGCAACGAGCGTATTTGCTATGACAAAGTAGTGGCGACGTCTGAAATGGACCATAGCGACCGCAATGCTGCTATTGCCTATTTGATGCGATCTTTTGGCAATTTTGACAATGCGGTTATGCCAGTGTTGGCGAATTATTTTCATTACTGCTCACTGCGCATGAGCTGTGTTGATTTGGCGAAAACGTTTAACTATCTGGCAAACAAAGGACTTCCTTTAGGCGCAGAAAAAACAATTGTCAGCCAGACTCAAAGTAAGCAGGTCAATGCCTTGTTGGCGACCTGCGGTTTGTACGATGGTGCCGGTGAGTTTGCTTACCGTGTAGGAATGCCCGGAAAATCGGGTGTAGGTGGTGGAATAGTGGCGATTGTACCGGGTGAAATGTCCATTGCAGTTTGGTCGCCAGAGCTTGATCCATCAGGCAATTCATTGGCTGGAACAGCGGTGTTAGAACTGCTTGCCGAGCGCATCGGTCGTTCAATTTTCTAACGCTTGGATGGATAACGACCAATGACTGGTTTCGTTATTTGTTTATCCGGTGAGATGGAGAATAGATATGGGTAGTAAAAGTCAGACTTGCGCCTCGCGCGTTTTGTGTTTTGTTTTGGCCATGTTGCCATTTTTTGCTGTAGCAGAATTATGCCGTCCTGAGCTTCATGGCAATATTGCCATTGATGCTGACAATGTGATGATAGAAAACAACAACGAAATGTTTCGTATCGATTCCAAAGGGAATCTTTACTTCGACGTTCACCGTGTGGCCTTGAGTGATGCGCAACGAGCATCCTTGACGGCTTATAATAAAACTATCCGTAATGACTTGCCGTTTATCGGTCGCACCTTGTCGGAAGAACTGCATACCTCTTGGCTCGCGCTTGATGGCGTGATCACAACAGAGTTGGGCGAAACAAGCACGTTACGTGGCGAAGTTGGTCAGTTTCACGATTATTTGCAAGAACGTGTTAGCACCTCTTTGTATTCCCCCGATCGCGATCCCGTGCTTAATCACGAAGCGCTGACTTTAGCGGTACGAGAGCTAGAAGCCAGTATTCCACAGTTAATCGCGACCGTATCAAGCCGTGGTTTGATGGACATTGCTATGCTGAGTGAAGGCAAAGGCAATAAAATGCAGTTCATTTCGAAAAAGATGGCGGTGTTACAAAATAAGCTTGCTGAGGAAGTGAAGTTGCAACGTGATCGAACCTTGAGTGTGCAACAAGACGTGTGTCAACGCTTTGCACAGTGGCAAGCTCAGGAAGCCGAAATCGCGTCCTTGATCCCTGCACTTTCAAGCTGGAAGACGGTAACAGTGCGCTAAATTGCCGTGAGGCCAAAGCAGAGAAAAACGCGGTGAACTTCCTCATCGCGTTTTTTTATGTCTTTTTTGTCCGCTTTGCCGTCTTTGTTTATCTTAAATCCATGGCATACGCACGTATTTCGGCTGTGGCTTAGGCCCATTTACATCAAGGTTAAGGCCGATAGCTAAATTCATATTCAACACTTTGCCACGCATCATCAATATGTCGCATGTACTGTCGCAATTCACTGGCATTTACGTGGCGCTTTTTGGCGTGATAGTAATAATCTGCTTCAACATAGGTTTTATTGAGCAACACATCTCCAGGGCCTGAGACGGCTTTAACGGTGCTTCTGAATTCGAAATAGGGGCTATTGATGGCGTGGTCTGATGGTTCAATATTCCACGTTTCCGGTAAGCTAACCTTGATTCTTTGTTTGATCGCGCCTTCACTGCCAAAGCCAAATGGTGTTTTTCGTCGAATCAGATCAGGCTTGGTCAGGTAGTCATCAACGATGTCAGCTGAGATCACAAACGAGTATACATCATCGGTTTTCGACCACAGATCTTCAATCACATAGGCTTCATTGACCGTGACTTCATTGCTGTTCTTATCATCTTCAACGCTTAGCGGACGAAGAAAGTCCAACCCACCAAAGAAGCCTGCATAGTAATTGGCATATTCTTCGCCAAGCTCCCCCAGTGGCTTTGACTCGAGATACCGACGCCAGCGCTCAGCTTCAAAACCACGGTAGATGGTTTTTACCGTAAGGTAACTTTGCTGCCGTGCATGATTAACCACGTAGCGT
Organism: Enterovibrio litoreus; assembly: GCF_045679545.1. Taxonomy (NCBI): domain Bacteria; kingdom Pseudomonadati; phylum Pseudomonadota; class Gammaproteobacteria; order Vibrionales; family Vibrionaceae; genus Enterovibrio; species Enterovibrio litoreus. Next base: position 3,005,138 of record NZ_CP166194.1, on the reverse strand, counting down.
TGCTCGACTTCTTGCGAAACGTCTGCGGCTGGTGGATTCATCGCCATCAAATCATCCGTGTCCGGTTTTAATACCAGCGCATAGCCAAGGTTTGATTGTGCCAAGGTTTTAAGCTGGTCACCCTGATGGGTGCGGGTAGCATCAATCCACCAAGTTTGGTTTTTGTAATCCATTTGCACAATCACGTGATTAAAGCTGAAAGGTGCTGCGGGTTGCTGTGGCAGTTCATCTCGCCAAAAGGTATCGACCAATGCTGGGTGGGCATTGACGTCCATGGCGCCAAGCAATGAAATCAGCAGCAGGGCTTTGTCTTTGCAATCACCATAGCCTTGCGAAAGGATTTGGCGCGGTGGTCTTGGCTGATGCGAGCCGATACCATTTTCAATGCCTAAATAGCGAATGTTGTTTTGCACAAAGTGAATGGCTGCGACGACTTGCTGATCAAGATCGTCAGGGTGTGTTTGCTTGATTTTGTTCGCTAATGTTTGAACGTCACTATCACTTGGCGATGCTTGATACAAAGGCAGTGCCCAGTTCACCACGTCTTTCCAATTGTTGTAGCTAGATACATGCAAATAGGGGTAGGGGTTGTACCAGCGTGGCTGCTCAGGCTCATCAAAATCATACAAGCCGTTTTGTTCTTGATAGTGGTATTCCCGCACCGTTTTTTGCGTGGTTTCTGTGAGCGTGCCTTTGCCTTTGTTGTCTAAATTAGTGACGGTGATAGGGCTGTTTTCCGGCACTAAAATGCGAGCATTGACCAGTGTGACAGTGGATGCCCAACCTGTTTTGACATACCACTCTCGGTTGTTGCCAAACACCGGATTAAAGCCTGAAAGGGTGTAGCTAAAGTCGATGATATCGCCAACCTGTACATCATTGAGCACAATATGCAGAGTTTCATCACCGTTGTAGAGCAGGGAGTCCAAGTCGACTTCGCGTTTGAATTGGGCGGTTGTAGCCGTGTTTTTTCGGTCAAAGATTTGGCCATCACGCACGATTTCCAAACGATGTAGTTCCACGCTTTGGTAGCTGGGATCAAAATCGATGGAGATCTGTGAGCCAGATTCCACCCCTTTAATGGAGACGACTTTGCTGGTGTAGCGTTTGTATTCAACGGGGGATTGGCTGACCAGATTAAGTTGTCTATCGACCAGTAGAAACTGCTGATCATAGTGATGGCCTGCGGGATCAAACGCGGGAATGTCGACGATGGGTTTAATCCAATCAGGGAGTGGCGCAAACAGCCCCTTTTCAGCAAGGGCGGTTTGCGGCAATAACATCAACACAAATAGGGCAAACAGATACTTCTTCATCTACAACGCTATCCTTAGCTTTACCTGGGCTTTAGCGCCTCAGGGACAAGGCAGCGTTCGTGCTGCCTTTACTCGTTGATGAAGACGGAAAGAAGATCGTTCAGGAACAGGCGGCCTTTGGCTGTCACTTGCCAGTGGGTGTCGGTTTCGCTTAGCAGCCCTTGTTCGATGGCTTTTTCAATGGGTGTCGCAATCACATCCAGTGATAAGCCTGTGCGAGCAAAGAAGTCTGCTTTTGGGCAGGGCTCAACCAAGCGGAATCTGTTCATGAAAAACTCAAACGGCATTTCATCAGCTTCCACTATATGCAATTCGCTGAGGTATTCTTTCTCAGTATCGAGATATCCGCGCGGGTGTTTCACTTTTACTGTGCGCTGTATGGTATTGGTGCTAGAGGTAATTTTGCCATGCGCCCCACAACCAATGCCCAAATAGTCACCAAAACGCCAGTAGTTAAGATTGTGCTGACACTGATAACCCGGCTTGCTGTAACCCGAAGTCTCGTACTGCACATAACCTGCATCAGTAAGCAGCTGATGGCCTTGCTCGAAGATGTCCCACAGGTCGTCATCGTCAGGCAAAACGGGCGGTTTCGAATAGTACTGAGTATTGGGTTCAATGGTGAGCTGATACCAAGACAGGTGCGGCGGGTCGAGCTCAATCGCTTGCTTGAGATCGCTCAAGGCGCTTTGCAAGGTTTGGTCGGGCAACCCGTGCATCAAATCTAAGTTAAAGCTGTTCAATCCTGCCTCATGCGCTAGCTTGGCCGCACGCTTGGCTTCTTCTGAGCCATGAATTCGACCCAAGCGTGCAAGCTTGGCATTGTCAAAGCTCTGAACGCCGATCGAGATACGGTTAACGCCAACGCTCTGGTAAGCAATGAACTTGTCTGCTTCCACGGTGCCGGGGTTGGCCTCCATGGTGATCTCAATGTCTTCTTTGAACGGGATCAGTGCGTCGATACCGTTTAAAAGACGTGAGATCTCTTGGGGTGACATTAAGCTCGGTGTACCACCGCCAATGAAGATCGAGTGCAGATGACGACCGCTGACGCCATCAAAACGAACCAAGTCTTTGTGCAGATCGTCCAGCAAAGCAGAGATGTAATCTTGCTCTGGGATCTCACCTTTGAGGGTGTGCGAGTTGAAATCGCAGTAAGGGCATTTCTGCACACACCAAGGGATATGCACGTAAAGACTTAATGGGATTTGAACAGCCATGATGAATTACTTCTTCTCTTCACGCATTGCGGCGAACAGTTTCTTGAGCGCCTGACCACGGTGCGAGATTTGTTTTTTCACTGCTGGTTCAAGGTTTGCCAAGGTGCAACCGTGTTCTTTCACGTAGAAAATCGGGTCGTAGCCAAAGCCGTGTGAACCGGATGCTTCGCGGGCGATTGTGCCTTCGAATACACCATGACACACCAGTGGTGTTGGGTCGTTCGCGTGACGCATGTAAACCAGTACACAATGAAAGCGAGCAGAACGTTGATCATCTGGTGCATCAGCCATGCATTCTAGTAGCTTTTCTAGATTGGCTTGGTCGCCTTTGCCTTCACCCGCATAACGTGCGCTGTATACGCCGGGTGCGCCATTCAAATAATCCACTTCCAAACCTGAGTCGTCAGCGATTGCGGGCAAGCCGGTTTCTTTTGCTGCGTGACGGGCTTTGATGATGGCATTTTCGATAAAGGTGGTGCCGGTTTCTTCGGCATCAACCACGGCGAACTCGCTTTGCGCCATGACATCCAGACCAAAATCTTGCAGCAAATCGGCCATTTCTCTCACTTTGCCTGCGTTACCTGTCGCCAGAACCACTTTCTTCATCTTTGTCTCCTCTTGGGTGGTCGCCGATAAAAAATGGCGCCACGAATGGACGCCATAATACCGGAATGCCGCGTGGTGTCATCTTTCGATATCAGCAAGACGAGTCCACAAGTCCCCTTATTTAGTTGTCGTAAAAGGTTTGCTGGAAGGTCAGTTTGCCACTTCGATTTCCTGCGGCATTGATATCAATGTTGAAGGTCACGTTCTCTTCGTTGGCAAAGCGAAACTCAGCCAGATAATAAATGGCATCCCCTTCGCGCACTTCTCGAAATGTCAGTGGCTTCGTTGTGCCGAGCAGGTTACGGGCATCGCCAGTAATGTTGGCTGTGAGTGCCGGCTTACCCGCTTTGCTCTTGTCTAAAATCGCAATGTTGATCAATGCATTGGTACTGCTGCGCTTGATGCCATAAGTCTTCGCAACAGCTGGCGGAATGAAGTTGGCGTTGAGTGCAGAATAATGCACTTCCAACGATCCAATATCTTTAGCTTGTTCTGCGTGACCCAGCGGCGACATTAACATCAACGCGGCGCTGATCAGGGAAAGGAGGAGCGTTTTCATGACAGTGTTCCTTGTCTGATGATGCAAGCGCACGGTGTGTTCATGAAGCTGCGCGCTTACCTATTTACTGCTTGAAGGAGGCGATCAGATCACTGATGGCCTCAGGGTAGATGACCGGATTTTTTACCCTAACTTGCTTATGTCTACCCAGCTCACCCTTTTCAATGTCGATATGTCCTTTGGCGACTTTGAATTGTTTGGCGAGAAATTTCGCTAGGTGGGCATTTGCTTTACCATCAACTGGAGGGGCAGTAATGGCGAGTTTAATTTCCTCACCATGTATGCCCATCCATTGATCGCGGCTGGCTTTAGGCTGGATATACAATCTCAGGATGAGATCGTCGTTATCCAGCCATGCAGTGCGTGTGGGACTCATTGATTATAGGACGAACCAAAGATTACCGAAGTAAGGGCTAAGTAGATCGCCAATGAAGAAGTTCAAAAACTGCAGCACGATAAACAATACCAGCACACTCAAGTCTAAACCGCCCATAGAGGGTAATACACGACGAATAGGAGCCACTAGTGGCTCAGTCAGTTGGATCATGACAAATTCGATTGGGCTTTGACCTTGGCTGACCCAGCTCAGGATGGCACGGAGGATCAATACCCAAAACAGCAAACCGCCAGCGGCTTTCACCAAGGCAATCAAACCAATCACCAGGTAGGTGAAGTCAAACGATGGTACGCCGCCTGAACCGATCATTTGCAGAGCGAAGAACTTGGCGACACACAAGACATAGGCAAACAGTACCGTGGCCAAATCAAAGTTACCAATCGATGGAATCATTCGGCGCAACGGAGCAACCACAGGTTGCGTCGCTTTAACGACAAACTGGCTGAATGGGTTGTAAAAATCGGCGCGTGACCATTGCAGCCAAACTCGGAGCAACACCACCATAATGTAGAGGTCAAACAGTGTTGAAACGAGGAAGTTCATTGAGTTCATAAATTAGCCCTAAAATAGCGATTCCATTTCTTCAGCACGACGAACAGCCGCTTGCATAGCCTCTGAAACTGTCTCTGAAAGTTGATTGTTATTAAATACGCTCAGTGCCTGAGCGGTGGTGCCGCCTTTTGACGTTACCTGTTCTCTTAAGGTTGCCAGTTCAATATCTGGGTTGGCAACCACCATTTTAGCTGCACCAAGCGCGGACTGCTGTACCAACGCGCGTGCGGTTTGTTTATCAAAGCCTTGGCGCTCTGCCTCTGCCTGCATGGCTTCCATGAACAAGAAGAAATAGGCAGGTGCACTGCCCGCGGCAGCAATAATAGCATTGATACCTGATTCTTCGCTGACCCAGCAGATTTTGCCGACGGCTTGAAGCAGGTCGCCAGCAAACTGACGATCCGAATCTGTTACTGATTCTGGAGCATAAAGCCCACTCATACCTTCCCCAACCAACGAAGGTGTGTTTGGCATCACACGAACCAAGTTCAAGGGGGTGCCTGCCATGTCAGACAAGCGTGCCACCGAGATCCCTGCGGCGATAGAAATAGCCAGTTTTTTGCTCCAATCAATCTCCGTCATGCTCGCCAGCAATTCTTCCATGCCTTGCGGTTTCACGCCCAGCACCACGACATCCGCTTGCTTTGCACTGGCAATGGCATCTTCATTGGCATTGATGCCGAAGCTATCGCGAAAGGCGGCGCTTTTCTCTGGCGTGCGGTTAACGGCTGTCAGCAGTGAGGAGGGATAGCCTGATTGAATTAAACCCGCAATGATTGAGCGAGCCATGTTGCCCGCGCCAATAAAGGCAATAGTGCGTTGTTCCATCAAATGTATTCCTTTTGTCTGGCAAGCGCTTGTGGGCTTCCCGGCTGTATTTGTATGGCGTTGACAATTCAATCACCACGATTGCTGTAATCACGTGCGCCAAATAGCGCGGTGCCGATGCGAACCATGGTGCTTCCTGATGCAATGGCTGCGTCCATGTCGCCACTCATTCCCATCGAGAGGGTATCAAAGTCTGGTCGCGTTGCTTTCATCTCTTCAAACAATGCCATTAATGGCGCAAAGGCGACCATTTGGGCATCGTGATCACTTTCTGGCTGAGGAATGCACATTAGGCCGCGAAGGATAAGACGGGGCAGTTGATCGATTTCATTTGCTAGCGCTTTCACATCGTCAAAGCCAGTGCCTGATTTGGACGCTTCACCGCTGGTGTTGATTTGGATAAGCACGTGCAAGGGCGGCATGTCATCGGGGCGTTGCTCACTGAGTCTGCGTGCGACCTTGCTGCGATCAACGGAATGCACCCAATCAAAATACTCGGCAATTAAGCGTGTTTTGTTGGATTGGATCGGGCCAATGAAATGCCATTCCAAATCCGGATGAAGTGGGCGAAAGTGACGGATTTTATCCACCCCTTCTTGCACATAGTTCTCGCCAAACTGACGATGACCTGCCTCTATCGCTTGTGCGATAGCTTCTATGGGTTTGGTTTTGCTTACCGCCAACAATTGCACGCCAGAGGCGTCTCTCCCGCATTTTTGTGCGGCATTGTCTATTTGGCGGGTGACCTGCTCTAGGTTTTGTTTGATACTACACATGGCTAATTCTGCGAGGAAACTGATTAATGGATATTACTGAATTATTGGACTTTAGTGTAAAACATAATGCCTCAGATCTACATCTTTCTGCGGGTGTTCCACCAATGGTCCGCGTTGATGGTGATGTCCGAAAGCTTAGCTTACCTGCCCTTGAACACAATGATGTTCACCGCCTCATTTTCGATATTATGAACGACGCTCAACAGCGAGAGTTTGAGCAAAACCTTGAAGTGGATTTCTCGTTTGAACTGGCATCTGTTGGCCGTTTTCGTGTTAATGCATTTCACCAATCACGCGGCTGCGCAGCGGTATTTCGAAATATTCCCTCAAAGATCCCAACGCTAGAAGCGATCAATGCACCTTCGGTTTTTGAGCAGTTTGTTAATTATCAAAAAGGCTTAGTGCTGGTCACGGGGCCTACAGGTTCCGGTAAATCCACCACGTTGGCTGCGATGGTGGACAAGATTAACCGCGAGCAACACCGCCATGTGCTGACGATTGAAGACCCGATTGAATTTGTTCATGAGCAGAAAAACTGCTTGGTTAACCAGCGTGAAGTTCACCGTGATACGCACTCATTTAATAACGCCCTTCGTTCGGCACTGCGTGAAGACCCTGATGTTATTTTGGTGGGTGAGTTGCGTGATAAAGAAACCATTAGCCTTGCGCTAACTGCCGCTGAAACGGGTCATTTGGTGTTTGGCACCTTGCACACCTCCAGTGCTGCGAAAACCATTGACCGGATTATTGATGTGTTCCCCGGTGCCGATAAGCCGATGGTGCGCTCTATGTTGTCTGAATCGCTACGCGCCGTGGTGTCACAAAAACTGATTAAGCAGGTTACTGGCGGGCGAGTGGCAGCCCATGAAGTGATGATTGCAACACCTGCGATTCGAAACCTGATTCGTGAAGACAAAGTGGCGCAGATGTATTCGATGATCCAAACCGGCTCAGGCATGGGCATGCAAACCATGGAGCAATCACTGCGCAACCTGATGATGCAGGGTGTGATTGATAGCAATGAAGCCAACAAAGCATTAGATAGTTCAGGGACAGGTTTTTAGTGATGGCGGACCAAACACCACTTTTTCAATTGCTTGACGCCATGCTCACTCAACGTGCATCAGATTGCTATATCACCGTGGGTGCGCCTTGTATGCTGCGTGTTGATGGCAGCTTAACGCCCAGCGGTGAGACGTTAGATGTTGAAGGTGTGAAGGCCTTGATATCAAAAGCCATGGATACTGATACGCATAAAAAGTTCATGGAAGAACGCGAAGCCAATTTTGCTTTGGTCACCGAGTCGGGCCGTTTTCGTGTCAGTGCATTCTGGCAGCGAGATTTGCCAGGCATGGTGATTCGACGTATTGAAACGAAGATCCCAGAGATCCAAACGCTGGGTTTACCGGATGTGATTCAAGATCTCTCGATTGCGAAGCGCGGGTTAGTGTTGATAGTGGGCGCCACAGGGTCGGGGAAATCGACGTCGATGGCGGCCATGCTAGGGTTTCGAAATACACATCGCAGTGGTCATATTCTGACGGTGGAAGATCCGATAGAGTTTATCCATCCTCATAAAAAGTGCATCGTGACCCAGCGCGAGATAGGCATTGATACTGAAAGCTATGAAGTGGCATTGAAAAACTCGCTACGTCAGGCGCCAGACATGATTATGATTGGTGAAATTAGAACGCGAGAGACCATGGAATATGCCATGCAGTTTGCGGAGACAGGTCATCTGTGTATCGCCACCCTTCATGCCAACAATGCCAATCAGGCACTTGAGCGCGTGTTGCACTTGGTGCCGAAGGAGCGCAGAGAGCAGTTCTTATTTGATTTGTCGCTTAACCTACGTGGTGTCTTAGCTCAGCAGTTGGTGCCCGACATTAGCGGTGTAGGTCGTCATGGTGCTTACGAATTATTGCTTAATACTTCACACGTGTCAGATCTGATCCGCCGTGGCGAATTGCATGAGCTTAAAGCCAGTATCAGCAAAGGCGAAAATGCAGGGATGTGTACATTTGACCAATCTTTATTTGCTTTGTTTAAAGACGGTAAGATTTCTCAGGACGAAGCACTGCATCATGCAGATTCTCGTAATGAATTGAAGTTGATGATGAAAATGGCAGAGCAGTCTTCCAGTGTACTATCGCTTGCCGATGTGACCATCGAGAAAATGCACAACTAATTTGCGATGTTCTTGTCGTTTCAACTTGAGGCATGCTGCCCCGCCATAACTAGCTGAAATTAAAGACAGTGCCTATACTTTTTACACTGTCTTTTTACTTCTACTTTGGCGCTAGCATGGATGAAAACAAAACCGCTCGTTGTGAACAATGCATGACGGGAAAGACGCTTGGCTTTGAATTTACCATGGCATTTCAGCCCATTGTCGATGTGAAAAATAGCACTGTTTTTGGTTATGAAGCATTAGTTCGCGGGGTCAACGGTGAGTCAGCCTATTCCATTATTCAACAGGTCAATGGCGATAATCGCTACCTCTTCGATCAATCCTGCCGTGTGAAAGCCATTTCACTTGCTGCCGAATTGGGCTTGACGAAAAAACTCAGCATTAACTTTCTTCCCAACGCCGTGTATCAGCCTGAGCGTTGTATTCGCACTACATTGCAAGAAGCCAAACGCGTCGGCTTCCCGATTGAAAATATCATGTTTGAAGTGACCGAAGTGGAGAAGGTGCTCGACAACAATCACCTCAAAGTCATCTTTGATTACTATCAAAAGCAAGGGTTTTCCGTGGCACTGGATGATTTCGGGGCGGGTTACGCGGGGCTCAATTTGCTGGCAGATCTTACTCCGAATATCGTGAAACTCGATATGGGGCTGATACGCGATATTGATGCGAGCTTGTCGCGACAAGTCATTGTTCACAACACGGTGAAAATGTTGCATGAGTTGGGGTGTGACGTGCTTGCTGAAGGGGTTGAAACGCAAGGAGAGCTTGATTGCTTGAGAGCGTTTGGTATTGATCTCTTTCAAGGCTATTTCTTTGCCAGACCGACACTCGAAGCCTTGCCTGAGGTAGGCTTCAGCGTGCTGTGACGCTGAAGTGCTTGTTACTGATTTTGCTGCTTTCGTTACTCGCCGTACTGATTTTCAAACCAGCTTTCGACAATGATCACCGCTGATTGGCAGTCGATATTTCCCTTGCCCAGTGCGCGATAGCCGCCATGTTCAAATAGCGAAGAGCGTGCTTCTGTGGTGGTTAGGCGTTCGTCATGTAGCTCGACATTGACACCAAAACGTCCTTTTAAGCGATTAGCAAATTTGCGTGCACGAGGCGTAATGCTTTCCAGTTCGCCTCCTTGCAAATCAAGGGGTAACCCCACGACCACCAAATCAGGCTTCCACTCTTTTAAGATAGCTTCAATCGCGTCCCAACTTGGAATGCCATCTTTTGCTTTCAGTGCCTTAAGCGGTTGGGCTGTACCAGTAATGGTTTGGCCAATAGCGATGCCAATACTTTTTGTGCCGTAATCAAAGCCCAGCACAGTTTGAATGTTACTCATTGGATGTCTCTTATGCGTGTCCGATATCGGACGATAGATTCAGTGCACTGATGCCCAGTTGATTGAGCGCTTTTTCCCAACGCTCATTGATGGGGGTATCGAAAATAACCGCAGGATCAGCTTCGATGGTGAGCCAACTGTTTGCGGCCAACTCTTGTTCGAGTTGCCCTGCGTCCCAGCCGGAATAACCCAGTGCGACAATGAATTGTTCGGGTTCATCGTTGGTGCCCAAGATACTGAGAATATCTTTCGATGTGGTGACAGTCAGTGAATCAGACAGTTGAATACTAGAGCCGAACTCTTGCCTGTTTTTGTGCAGAACAAATCCGCGATCTTCCGACACTGGCCCACCAAACAAGACAGGTTGATCTAGGCTGAGTGGGTGGGTGAGATGGTGTTCACGCTCCACCTCGATTTGATCCAGCATGTTGGCGACTGAGATGTTGATGGGCTGGTTGATCACTAGCCCCATTGCACCATCTTCATTGTGCTCACACATGTAGATAACACTGTGCTTGAAGCGGTCATCTTCCATGCTAGGCATTGCTACGAGGAAATGGTTTTTAAAGTTCATAATGCCCTTCCACGGCTGAGGTGCGTCGGCGCAACGGTATTTGTTTGAGTATGAGTGCTAAGCGAGAGAAAGTCAGCCCTGTGCCGTAGAAACTGCACGGGGCTGTGTGCGGATTATTTTTGAAGACGCGCTTCAATCGCATCCATCAATTTCCCGCTGATATTGATATCAAAGGCGGCTTCGATCTCTCTGATGCAGGTTGGGCTGGTCACGTTAATTTCAGTCAGTTTGTCACCGATAATATCCAAACCAACAAACACCAAGCCTTTTTCTTTTAGGGTCGGTGCAACCGCGCGCGCGATGGCCCAATCCGTATCGCTCAGAGGGCGCGCTTCACCGCGACCACCAGCAGCCAGATTACCGCGGGTTTCGCCTTTGGCAGGGATACGTGCCAAGCAGTAAGGCATTGGCTCACCATCGACCACCAGAATGCGTTTATCGCCGTTACTGATATCGGGTACAAAGGTTTGCGCCATGCAGTAGGTATTGCCAAGGCTCGTCAGGGTTTCGATGATCACTGACAGGTTAGGATCGCCTTGCTTCACACGGAAAATTGACGAACCACCCATGCCGTCTAGTGGCTTGAGAATGATGTCGCCGTGCTTTTCATGAAACGCTTTGATCTGATCAGCACGACGCGTCACCAAAGTGATCGGCGTGTGCTCAGGGAACCATGCAGTGAATAGTTTCTCGTTACAATCACGCAGGCTTTGCGGTTTGTTGACGATTAGGCAACCTTCCACTTCTGCGCGCTCAAGAATGTAAGTTGCGTATATATATTCAGTATCAAACGGCGGATCTTTACGCATCAAAACGGCATCAAGATCGGCCAGTGCGATCTCTTGCTCGCTCACTACTTCAAACCATTTCTCTGGGTTTTCTTCCAGCGTCACGATTTTTGTACGTGCCAGTGCTTTTCCTTGCTCTAGAGACAAGTCGTGCATCTGCATGTAGTGAATTTCCCAGCCACGATTTTGTGCTTCTAGCATCATGGCAAAGGAAGAATCTTTTTTGATATTGATGGACTCGATTGGGTCCATCACTACGCCCAGTTTGATCATGTACTGTCCTTAATTAACCGAGATCGCCGAAGCGAACTTGAAGGGCGGTGATCGCCGTTAATGCTGCGGTTTCTGTGCGCAGCACGCGCGGTCCCAATAAGGTTTCTTCAAAACCAAATTCCCGCGTTTTTTCAATTTCTTCTGCTGACAACCCACCTTCAGGGCCAATCAGCAAACGAACGCGCTGTACAGGCTCTGGCAGTGTATTGATCGAGTATTTCGCACGAGGATGAAGGTTCAGTTTCAGCCCGTCAAATTCTTCTGTGGTCCATTCTTCCAGCGCCATGACTGGGCGAATTTCTGGCACGATATTACGACCACTTTGCTCACAGGCGGCAATAGCGATTTTCTGCCACTGCTGCAGTTTTTTATCAAAACGCTCAGCATTGAGTTTGACGCCACAACGTTCTGAAATGAGCGGCGTAATCACATTCACACCCAGTTCAACCGATTTCTGAATGGTGAATTCCATTTTATCGCCGCGGCTTATCACCTGACCAAGGTGTAAATCCAGTGGTGACTCGATGCTGCGTTCAACACGCTCAACCACATCAACAGCAACTGACTTCTTGCTGGTTTGTGCAATTACTGCGGGAAATTCAGCACCGCTGCCATCGAACAGCAGGATTTCCTGCCCAGTTTGCATTCGCAATACGCGTCCGACATGGTTGGCGGCGTCCTCACTGAGAGACACACTACCACTGTCAGGCAGACATTCAGGATGGAAAATTCTAGGGATACGCATGATGGTCGTTTTCTTGTTAATAATGCGCTGAGTGTATCACGCTGCCGCTGTTGCGCTATACCCAAGCCATCTCGATACGCCCTGTATTCTGTATATATAGATGGTCAAGATACAGGGCTAAAGACCTTCTTTCTCGCAAGATGATTTCACAAATGGGTTGTGGTTTCCTTGCTCACGCGCGATACGACGGTCGCGTTCGCATTCCCACTCAGAAACAGCATAGGTTTTGTCCCACGCATCCATGAGTTTTCTTTGTGCTGAGGCCAAGCGGAAATCGTATTTCTGGTTCATATATTTATAGGTACGAGCAACGGCGCCGCGGCTTTGTGCCGGGGGCTCTGCAACGCGTTGTTTGAAGTCGACTTTCATTTGGCATTGACCATAGAATGCGCCTTTGTCGCCGTTCCATTGTGAAAAACGGAAGTTCGAGCGGTCACCATTCACTTCGCCAATAGCAGGAACAAGGTTGTGTAGATCGGCTTCCATCAGGCGAAAGGTCACATCCGTTTTTCCGCAATTTTTGCGTCCGCCGTCTTGCCAGCATTGACGCTGGTGGCCAAATTGCCACGCAGGCACCACGTGCTCCCATTCAATTCGACTGGCACGTTTTTCCTGTTTGCGTACCTGATAGCCACAGCTGTTTAAATCGGGTACCCCTTTTTTCCCTTGCCACTCAATGTCACAGCCACAATAAAAAGAGGTAGGTGCATCCAGATAGATTTTCTGCGCGATGCGCTTTGCTTTTGAGAACGATTGGGGATGCTCAGCCGCCGCGGCTAGCGGGGCCAGCAGCAATGCCGAAATCAGCATCATGTTTTTTATCATTGATTGGAATTATCGTGTTGAGAGTGAGTAACCTAATTATTGCAGATTATTACGAGTGGGTTCTCATTAAAATGGTGCTAATTGAATGAGTTATCAATATGAGATGAGTTTGTTACGCAACCTGTGACCAAGCTAAGCGTTGCTTACAGCGACGGCAAAAATACTGCACTTGTTGACGCTGCACTTTGTTGTGGCGGCGAATAGAAAGACTGATTTGGTCGCAACCACATTGATAGGTAAAGGTTTTACCTTGTACGGAAGACACATCAAAGCTGTGTGTGGTTTTTGGGGCGACACCGAACACTTGCTGCATCACCGCTTGCCATTCTTTGCCGTGGGGTTTGACGCGACCGAATTTGGCGTACACCACCAAATGACTGACTTCATGAGGGACGACTTCTTCAAAAAATGCCTGTGAGTTCTCTCTGAGCAGTACAGGATTAAAGCGAAGTTGCCATGTCTGTAGCCGCGCGGTTCCTGCGGTTTTTCCGCGTTGATTGAACAGAACGTCGGGCAGAGGAAAAGCGCACTGAAAGTAGGCTTCAGCTTGAGCGATGCAGCGTGCGACGGCTTTGGTCGTTTGATATTCCAGTTCATTCATGGGGTTCGGTTTGGGTGTTGTCCTATTGTTCTTGGTTCAGACTCAGATAGCGGCGATAAAAATTTCTCATTACTTGCGGTATCAGTCGGCTCGTACGGTAATAAAACGACAAAGAGGTTGGCAGAAACAACATGCCTTGTCGATGAGATTGATAATACCGCATTAATGTTGGGCCGACGATCTCTGGCGATTGCTCTCTATTATAGGCTTGACCCTCAGCTTTACCGGGTAAGCGAAACCCTCCCCATTTTCGGTTTGAGCCATCGGCATGCCACACGCGAATTTTTTGTTTGGCTGGTGTATCAAACTTGCCCAGCATGAGGGTAGAGATTCGAATGCCGTGCGGCTCTTGTTCGATATGTAAGGCTTCAGCAAAAGCGTGAATGGCGGCTTTTGTTGCACTGTATGTGGCCATTTGGGGGACGCCGTGAAGCACGGAGACTGACGTGGAATAGACAATCAAGGCTCGATTTTCAGCGCTCAGAAGGGGAAGCACCAAATGTGTTAAGGCGAGGGTGGCGCGAAGGTTGGTGTCGAGCACTTCCTGATGTTTGTGCCAAGGGATGTTTTCAAAGGCACCTGCGGCTGAGGTGCCGACATTGGCAAAAACCAAACTAACGGGGAAAGGCAAACGGGCGATTTCAAACAACGCTTGCGTTAAGAACTCTGGGCATCGCATATCACCTTGAAAGTGATAGTCCCCTTCTTGTTGGTTGGTGTCTCTGTGATTTCGGTCAAGGGTTGCCACTGCCCAGCCTTGGGCATGAAAGTATCGCGCTACGGCGAGACCAATCCCAGAAGCACCACCGCTTATCAGGATCAGCGGTGCATTAGTTTCCGTATTTCTCTTTGGCACTTTCGACATGTTGCTCCGCCCAGTTTTGCATCTCAGGGTTTTTGTACACTTCCTTGAAAATCAGAATTGATTTTGCGGTCACTTCGAGGAAAACCGGATTGCGAGAAAAGTACTGGGTGCGATACCAGTAGAGCCAAAACTTGGTTTTATCGCCCATTGAACAGCCTTCATGTCGCTGTATATGGCGTATGGCAGAGATAAATGCCCAAGTCCCTTTTCGTGAATATTTGGCATAGGCGCGGAAGAATTCCCATTTTGGGATCTTTAGTTGTTGGCAGATAGCAAGAGAGAGTGAGTAGTGTGAAATCTCTTCTTCTGCATGCTGAAGTTGGTAATCCAACCAAGGACGATGACCTCCTTCATACATGGGGTGACCACGTAAAATTCCGCGGCATGCGTTGGAAATATTGTATTCGCCGAGTGCCACATAGGCCATGCGTGTATTGAGTGGAGAAGCCAGGGCTTCGTCTAACCAAAGCTGAGTGTCTTTGGCGATGTCCTCAACGGGATAACCCAGTTCAGCGAGGGCATTGAATACTCTATCGTGTTCTTCAATGTGTTCAATTTCTTCCATGTGCAATTGATTGGCAAAGCGGCGGCCACTTTCAGTCACCTTATCAGAGGCTAAGTAGGTTTCCATTGTTCGACACAAAAAGCGTTCGAAGGCGGGCACCGTTGCCAGTAGGGCGGTGAGTATGTAGGTGTTATAGCGTCCGTGTCCACCAGCCCAATATCGGTCGGTGGGTAGCGCTAATGTTTCTTCAGAATCCATAAGGTTTCCCTCCTAAGGTTGAGATTTGATTTTTGGGATGAGCTTCAGCGCATCGGCTGCACCTTTTAGCCATGCCATGCCAAGAGGTTTGTGCCCACTCCAGAGTATCCATTCGGTGCTGAGCAAGATTTGCGTGCTTTTGACTCTTGAAAATTGACGACTTCGGCACAGCATCCAAACGCCATAACGTAGCTTGAGCAGAGAGTAGAGATTGAAATCGACAGTGGCTTTGAAGCGGGTCCAGCGCGGAACATCCATGTGCTCGACAAGTGCTTCACTGACCCACTGATGCTGAATTTCGTCACTGGCATGCTCAACCAGAAAATGACGCCAAGGCGGGTGCATATCTTGATAGAGCTTATGTTTAGCGAGGATGCGCTTGCTGACCTCTGCGATCTGCGCTTCGGCCGCAGCAACATAAGCGGCTTGATAGTCGAGAGGCTTGCGCCGAAGTGCGTTGAGATGCTTTTCAATCTGCAATTCAAGTTGTTCAACGGGATAACCCATCTCACTGAGTGCTTTGTTCATGGCTTTGTGTTTTGCAGAGTGGGCTGACTCTTCTTCAATGAGGCTGTTCAGAGCGCGCTTGAAATCCTCGTGTTGATTTTCTTTACCGAGGTTGAGTTGGCATTGCTTAAGAACATCGCAAAAAAATTGCTCGAAGCAACTGACGGGGATGACCAGTGCAGTATTGGCGATGGATTCCGTGATCCTGCCTCCCCACCACGCATTGAGCGTGTATTGCGGTGCATCTCGGCGATGCTGCTCTTCGCGTTGATAAAACGCATTCAAGGCGCTTTTGGGGCTCAACGCAGAAAGGGTTGGATGGTGTCGGCTTTTGCAATGAAGGGTGTCAGCAAACCATGCTTGCTCTCGATAATGGTCAAGGGTGGCCAGGGAGGGAAGTAGGCGTCGTAAGCTTCCTCTCCACGCTTTTGAGGCTGAAGAGCAAGGCGCTTTCCCCGGCAGCGTTTTACCTGCTCTGAGTAAGGCGATGGGGCGGTCCACCAGACAAAACGGTCGCGCCATGCCGATCAGGTCAGCGGTGTGATCGCCGAGAAGTCTGTCGATCGTCTCTTTGTCGCGAATACCACCTGTTAGCAGCAATGGCACGCTGCATTGCTGCCGGATTTTGGGCAGGTAATCGGCAAAATAGGCACTGGACTTCACGGCTTTTTGCCCAGACATGGCCATGGTGAGATAGCTGCCACCGCTGATCTCAATGAAGTCAGCGCCTGCATCGCAAAGCAATCGGACGGTTTCGGCGCAATCCTCTTCTGTCGTACCGCCTTTGATAAAGTCACGGCAATTGAGTTTGATGCCTACCGCGAATTGATGGTTTGTCTGATTCTTAATACCTTCAATAATACGGATGACTATACGCGCCCGATCGGTTGCATTGCTTCCCCATTTATCCGTGCGGTGATTCCACGCAGGTGAGAGAAATGCGCTGAGCAGATAGCCGTGTGCCGCATGGATTTGCACGCCTGAGAATCCGGCATTGTGACAAAAACGAGCCGCAGAACTAAATTGCTCAATGACACTTTCGATTTCGTCATGGCTCATCGCCCGAGCAGGGTTATAGTCTAGAAAATACCAAGGTGGCTTGCTGTCACTGGGCGAAAACGGGTGGTGATGAATATCGTTGGGTGTTTGCGGACCGCCATGATTTAACTGGGCGATCAAGGCGCAGTGTTCACGGCGGACACGTTGAGTCAGTATCTTAAAGCGTGCGGGACTCCCGTGCGTGTCAATAACCAAAGAGCGCCATTGCTCTCGGTGGTTGCTGTCGACATGGATATTGCCAGTAATAATGGCTGAAGCACCACTGGCTGCCCATTGCTTATAAAGACGCAAAAGCCGGAGAGTTGGACGTCCAAAGCGATCGGACAGCCCTTCAGCGGTGGCGGTCTTTATCAGACGATTTTTTAGTGTTAAGCCGCAGGGTAAAACCAGCGGTCTTTCAAGCAGCTCCGTCATGCGATTTTTCCTTAATCTTTGACGATGCAATTCGCAGAATATGCATGTTATCTGTATGACACGGACAACGAACCGGACACAACGACTCTATCGTATCGCTGATCCTTATTGAAAAACTGTATTAGTTGTTAGATACACGATGTATCGATTTATCACGCTGTTTTTACAACGCAAAAATCGCTTTTTAAAATCTATATGGCATCACGGGACATGAAGTGTGGGGGTATGGTTGGAAGCAGGATCAAAAAAGAGGCCCGAAGACCTCTTTGTGCAAAGCTGTTTTACTGTGCGCTTACTTGATGTTAGCGAAATCGCGCAGTGCAGCCACTTTGTCGGTTTTTTCCCAAGGGAATTCTTCGCGGCCGAAGTGACCGTAAGCTGCTGTTTTCTTGTAGATAGGTTGCAGCAGATCCAGCATTTCTTGCAGGCCATATGGACGCAAGTCAAAGTGCTGACGTACGGCTTCGATGATGATCTCTTCTGATACTTTCTGAGTGCCGAAAGTTTCAACCATGATAGATGTTGGATCAGCGACACCGATGGCGTATGACAATTGGATTTCACAGCGATCCGCAAGACCCGCGGCAACGATGTTTTTCGCGACATAACGCGCTGCGTATGCTGCAGAACGGTCAACCTTTGATGGATCTTTACCCGAGAATGCACCGCCACCGTGACGCGCTGCGCCGCCGTAGGTATCAACGATGATCTTACGACCGGTCAAACCACAGTCGCCCATTGGGCCACCGATAACAAAACGACCGGTTGGGTTAATGAAGAATTTGGTCTCTTTGTTCAACCACTCGCTTGGCAGTACAGGTTTGATGATTTCTTCCATGACTGCTTCGCGAAGGTGTTCAGTGGTCACTGAATCGCAATGCTGAGTCGAAAGGACAACCGCATCAATGCCCACAATTTTGCCTTGGTCGTATTGGAAGGTGACTTGAGACTTTGCATCTGGACGTAGGAAGTTTAGTTTGCCGCTCTTACGCACTTCAGCTTGTTTCTTAACAAGAAGGTGTGAGTAAGTAATTGGAGCAGGCATCAGCACGTCAGTTTCGTTACACGCATAGCCAAACATGATGCCTTGGTCGCCAGCGCCTTGATCTTTAGGATCTGCTTTGTCAACACCTTGGTTGATGTCAGGCGATTGCTTACCAATGGTATTCAATACGGCACAAGAATCAGCATCAAAGCCCATGTCAGAATGGACATAACCAATATCACGCACGGTTTCACGCGTGATTTCTTCGATATCAACCCATGCTGACGTTGTTACTTCACCGCCAACCATCACCATGCCAGTTTTGACATAGGTTTCACACGCAACACGTGCTTTTGGATCCTGCTCCAGAATTGCATCAAGAACGGCATCAGAAATCTGATCTGCAATTTTGTCTGGGTGCCCTTCTGATACAGATTCAGAAGTGAACAGGTGCTTAGCCATAACGTTTTCCCTAATGAGTGAATACCAATTTCAGCAGTGTGTTAAACGTGTGCTGACTGCCGTTGGTATAAAATTGATATCGAATATACGTTTAAATGTATAGATGCTTTTCCATCTGGACGTCTATTCTACGTCACGAGATTGATAAATCAACCCCACGGTTTGTCCGTCTAACACGTAAACGTTTGCGTTGCTAACCCCACAATTACAAATAGATGCAGTACGTGCAGGCTAAATTGACGCTGTTCCCTATAAAATCAGCCATGTAAAACGTTTGCAGAGGAACGGGAGTCTTGCGACAATACGAGCCCGCCGAACTCTGCGATCTGGCCATTTACAAATAAAAGTATTGTGCCTGATTGCATATAACACAAAACCTCTATTGATCTCAGGAGCAGACATGTCTTCCCGCAAGGTTTTAGCAAACGCGATTCGTGCACTAAGCATGGACGGTGTACAACAAGCCAACTCTGGTCACCCGGGCGCCCCAATGGGCATGGCTGATATCGCCGAAGTTCTCTGGCGCGATCACATGAACCACAACCCACAAAACCCTGAGTGGGCTGACCGCGACCGTTTCGTTTTGTCGAACGGTCATGGCTCAATGCTGATTTACTCTCTGCTTCACCTAACGGGTTACGATCTGTCGATTGATGATCTGAAAAACTTCCGCCAGCTACATTCTAAAACCCCGGGCCACCCTGAGTACGGTTATGCACCAGGCATCGAGACCACAACCGGTCCTCTTGGCCAAGGCATCACCAATGCGGTAGGCATGGCGATGGCAGAAAAATCTCTGGCAGCGCAATTTAACCGTGAAGGCCACGACATCGTTGACCACAACACTTATGTGTTCTTGGGAGACGGCTGTTTGATGGAAGGTATCTCTCACGAAGCGTGTTCACTTGCAGGCACATTAGGCCTTGGTAAGTTGGTGGCGTTTTGGGACGACAACGGCATTTCTATCGATGGTCATGTTGAAGGTTGGTTCACTGACAATACACCTCAGCGTTTCGAAGCGTACGGCTGGCATGTTATCCCTGCGGTTGATGGTCACGACGCTGACGCAATCAACGCAGCGATTGAAGCAGCAAAAGCTGAAACAGGCCGTCCGACACTGATTTGTACCAAAACCGTAATTGGTTTTGGCTCACCAAACAAAGCAGGCACACACGACTGTCACGGCGCACCACTGGGCGCGGATGAAATCGCAGCAACGCGCAAGCAACTAGGTTGGGAGCACGGTCCGTTTGAAATTCCAGCTGACGTTTACGGCGCATGGGATGCAAAAGAAGCGGGCGCGACGAAAGAGTCTGCGTGGAATGAAAAACTTGCAGCTTATGAAGCGGCTTATCCAGAGCTTGCGGCTGAATTCAAGCGTCGCGTAAACGGCGAATTGCCAGCAGAATGGGAAGCGAAAGCGAACCAAATCATCGCTGATTTGCAAGCAAACCCTGCCAACATTGCATCACGTAAAGCATCTCAAAACGCGCTAGAAGCGTTTGGTGCTATGTTGCCTGAATTTATGGGTGGCTCTGCTGACCTTGCGCCTTCAAACCTGACCATGTGGTCTGGCTCGAAAGCGGTAACCGCTGATGACGCATCTGGTAACTACATTCACTACGGTGTGCGTGAGTTCGGTATGACGGCGATCATCAACGGCATCGCACTGCACGGCGGTTTCGTGCCTTACGGTGCAACCTTCCTGATGTTCATGGAATACGCACGTAACGCAATGCGCATGGCTGCACTGATGAAAATTCAGAACATCCAAGTGTACACCCATGACTCTATCGGTTTGGGTGAAGATGGCCCGACACACCAACCTGTTGAGCAAATTGCATCACTCCGCCTAACACCAAACATGAGCACATGGCGTCCGTGTGACCAAGTGGAATCTGCAGTTGCTTGGAAACTGGCGATTGAGCGCAAAGACGGCCCAACGTCGCTGATTTTCTCGCGTCAAAACTTGGCGCAGCAAGATCGTTCTGCTGAGCAAGTGGCTGACATCGCGAAGGGCGGTTACGTCCTGAAAGATTGCGCAGGTAAGCCTGACCTTATTTTGATTGCGACAGGTTCTGAAGTTGAACTTGCGGTAGAAGCTGCGGCGCAAATCGCTGCAGATGGCAAGCAAGTTCGCGTTGTTTCTATGCCTGCAACTGACGTGTTTGACAAGCAAGATGCGGCTTACCGTGAATCAGTGCTGCCTTCAGACGTGACCGCACGTGTTGCGATTGAAGCGGGTATTGCTGACTTCTGGTACAAGTACGTTGGTTTCGACGGCCGTATCATCGGTATGCACACCTTTGGCGAATCTGCACCAGCAGGCGAGCTGTTCAAGATGTTCGGCTTTACGGTTGAAAACGTGGTTGAGACGGCGAAAGAGTTGCTTGCTTAACTAGCGATATTAGGTGTTAAAACGTAACCTTCTAGCCCTGCTTTTGCGGGGCTTTTTCTTTTTGATTTTTGAACCAATCAATCAGAAATATTGATGAGAGACCAATCACATTCTACGTGCGTATTTTACGTGCTTGAGATAGACTGTCGGCCGCATTTCATTAATGACTGAGATGATCAGGGACATGGCATTACGCGTCGCAATCAATGGATTTGGCCGAATTGGTCGTAGTGTGCTCCGCGCACTTTACGAGAGTGGCAGAAGAGATAACATTGACATCGTTGCTGTCAATGAACTTGCAGAGCCTGATGCGATGGCACACCTTCTGCAATATGACACCAGTCATGGTCGCTTCTTTAAAAAGGTCTCGAACAGTCAGGAATTTCTTTTTGTCGGCGACGATAAAATCCGCATCCTACATCTTAGCGATATCAACCTTCTTCCTTGGCGTGATTTAGACATCGACATCGTGCTCGATTGCACTGGCGTTTATGGCAATCGTGAACATGGTCAAGCCCACCTTGATGCAGGCGCGAAGAAGGTATTGTTTTCCCACCCAGGGAGTAACGATTTGGACAACACCATTATCTTTGGTGTGAATGAAGACTCCTTGAAAGCCAGTGATCGTATTGTTTCCAATGGTTCCTGCACCACAAATTGTATTGTTCCGGTAATAAAAGTACTTGATGAGAAGTTCGGTATTGAATCCGGCACTATCACAACAATTCACTCTTCGATGAACGATCAGCAGGTAATTGATGCATATCACCCAGATTTGCGACGCACACGTGCTGCCAGTCAGTCTATTATTCCTGTCGACACCAAATTACATTTAGGAATTGGAAGAATATTTCCGAAATTTTCTGACAAATTTGAAGCGATTTCAGTTAGAGTTCCTACGATAAATGTCACGGCGATGGATTTAAGCGTCACAGTTAACACAAAAGTGAAAGTTAATGACGTAAATCAATCACTCGAAGAGGCTGCTCGGTGTACATTGAACGGCATCGTTGATTATACCGAGGCACCATTAGTCTCGATTGACTTTAACCATGACCCCCACAGTGCCATTGTCGATGGCTCGCAAACCCGGGTGAGTAACCACAATTTGGTGAAAATGCTGGTGTGGTGCGACAACGAGTGGGGATTTGCTAACCGGATGTTAGATACCGCGTTAGCCATGGACGCAGTTTCCAGTGGCTCGAAGGCTTGAGTCACGGCTTTTACTTCGTAAGAGCTAAAGCAAATTTATTAATTTTTGCAACTTTATAGAGAGGACGAAAATGTCTGTAATTAAAATGACCGATCTGGACTTGGCTGGCAAACGTGTATTTATCCGTGCCGATTTGAACGTACCAGTAAAAGACGGCAAAGTAACTTCTGACGCACGTATCCTAGCGTCAATCCCAACCATCAAAACTTGCCTAGAAGCTGGCGCAAAAGTGATGGTAACTTCTCACCTTGGTCGTCCAACCGAAGGCGAGTACGCGGAAGAGTTCTCTCTACAACCAGTTGTTAATTACCTCAACGACGCGCTTGATTGCGACGTTAAACTAGCAAAAGACTACCTGAACGGCCTAGAGCTGAACGCGGGTGAGCTAGTAGTTCTAGAAAACGTTCGCTTTAACAAAGGCGAGAAGAAGAACGAAGACGAACTGTCTAAGCAATATGCTGCACTGTGTGACGTATTCGTGATGGATGCATTCGGTACAGCGCACCGTGCACAAGCGTCTACTTATGGCGTAGGTGTTTTCGCGCCTGTGGCATGTGCGGGTCCTCTTCTGGCTGCTGAGCTTGAAGCATTGGGCAAGGCGATGGACAACCCAGAGCGTCCATTGGTTGCTATTGTTGGTGGTTCTAAAGTGTCTACCAAGCTAACTGTGCTTGAGTCTCTATCTAAAATCGCTGACCAATTGGTTGTTGGCGGTGGTATCGCAAACACCTTTATCGCAGCTGAAGGCCACAACGTGGGTAAATCACTGTACGAAGCTGACCTAGTAGACACTGCTAAGAAGCTAATGAAAGAGTGTGCGATTCCAGTAGCAACTGACGTTGCATGTGCAAAAGCATTCGACGAAAACGCAGAAGCTGAAATCAAAAACGTTGCAGACGTTCAAGATGACGACATGATTTTCGACCTAGGTCCTCAATCAACGGCAGCACTTGCTGAAATCATCGGCAACGCGAAAACGATCCTTTGGAACGGCCCAGTTGGCGTATTCGAATTCAAGAACTTCGAAGCGGGCACGAAAGGCATCTCTGAAGCTATCGCTAAGTCTGCAGGCTTCTCTGTAGCGGGTGGTGGTGACACATTGGCAGCTATCGACAAGTTCGGTATCAAAGCTGACGTTTCTTACATCTCTACTGGCGGTGGCGCTTTCCTTGAGTTTGTTGAAGGTAAAGTACTTCCAGCTGTTGAAATGCTAGAAGCACGCGCTAAAGCGTAATTCATGAAACGGAGGTTAATAGCCTCCGTTTTTTTATGTGTTTCTCGCCGAGAATTACGTGCGGAAATGCATACACCAAAGACAATAATTAATGTGTTTGGTGAGACGTTTGGGTACAATGCGCAGCGCTGATCGCAAACGTTTGCCGATTTAGCTGAGTTGGTCGGGATATGGCCAGCTTGGTATTGATTCATTCAAAGACTACAGAGTAAATAGGACTATTGTTATGTCTAAGATTTTTGATTTTGTAAAACCTGGCGTTATCTCTGGTGACGACGTACAGAAAGTGTTTGAAATTGCTAAAGAGAACAAGTTCGCTCTTCCAGCGGTAAACGTAGTAAACACTGACTCGATCAATGGCGTACTGGAAGCGGCTTCTAAAGTTAAAGCGCCGGTTGTTGTTCAGTTCTCTAACGGTGGCGCAGGCTTCTTCGTTGGTAAAGGCGTGAAACTAGAAGGCCAAGGTGCACAAATCCTTGGTGCTGTTGCTGGTGCAAAATACGTTCACGCAGTTGCTGCTTCTTACGGTGTTCCAGTTATTCTGCACACTGACCATGCTGCGAAGAAATTGCTGCCATGGATCGACGGTCTGCTTGACGCTGGTGAAGCGCACTTCGCTGAAACTGGCAAGCCACTGTTCTCTTCACACATGATTGACCTGTCTGAAGAATCACTAGAAGAAAACATCGAAATCTGTGCTGCATACCTTGCTCGCATGGAAAAGATGGGCATGACGCTGGAAATCGAACTGGGTTGTACTGGTGGTGAAGAAGACGGCGTAGACAACTCTCACATGGACGCGTCTGAGCTATACACCTCTCCAGAAGACGTTGCATACGCATACGAGAAACTGAGCGCAATCAGCCCACGTTTCACTATCGCAGCATCTTTCGGTAACGTACACGGTGTTTACCAAGCAGGTAACGTTGTACTGACGCCGACCATTCTGCGTGATTCACAAGCTTACTGTGCAGAGAAATTCGGTATTGCACCTAACGCGCTGAACTTCGTATTCCACGGCGGTTCTGGCTCTTCTGAAGCAGAAATCCAAGAGTCTATCGGCTACGGTGTGATCAAAATGAACATCGATACTGATACTCAGTGGGCAACGTGGGACGGTATCCGTCGTTACGAAGCTGAAAACCGCGAGTTCCTTCAAGGTCAAATCGGCAACCCAACTGGCGAATCTGCGCCAAACAAGAAGTACTACGATCCACGCGTATGGCTACGTGCTGGTCAAGCTTCTATGGTTGCTCGTCTTGAGAAAGCATTTGCTGACTTGAACGCAATCGACGTTCTGTAATTTAGTTTTTTAAAAAAACGGGTTACAAAAGATCTAGAAACCCGCTAAATTTAGCGGGTTTTTTTATGACTGTATTTCAGTCATACCCCAAACCACCTCACGCGCCTGGATGCCACCTGATGGTTTCCTATTGCGTGAGGTGGTTTTGTTTTTGTACTAGTGAGAGAAACGATGACCGAACAAAATGCGGTACTTGCTGTTGAGCAAACAGCAAACGAAGCCATGAGCTGGTTGGCTTCAAACCAAGAATTGATGATTCAATATGCCATGAATGTGCTGACTGCACTGACTATCTTGCTTATTGGTAACTGGGTAGTGAAGAAAGTCGCCGGCTCTTTGGCGGTAGTATTGAAAAAGCGTAATCTGGACCAGACGGTTGTCGATTTTATCGAAAACATGGTTCGTTATGTGATGTTTGCGATTGTGTTGATTGCAGCACTGGGTCGTATGGGCGTTGAAACGGCGTCTATTGTCGCTGTAATTGGTGCTGCAGGCTTAGCAATTGGTTTGGCACTGCAGGGCTCGCTGTCGAACTTCGCGGCGGGCGTATTGATTGTGACCTTCCGTCCATTTAAGTCTGGTGACTATGTAGAAGTGGCAGGCGTTGCAGGATTGGTTGAGTCGATTCAGATTTTTTCAACCGTGCTGAAAACGACAGACAACAAAATGGTTGTTGTGCCAAATGGAACTGTGATTTCAAGCCCGATCACTAACTTTTCACGTCATGATACCCGTCGTATCGATTTTGTGATTGGCGTGTCTTACAAGTCTGATCTGAAAAAAACCAAGGAAGTCCTGACTCGCATTGTGAAGGCAGATGTACGTGTATTGCCAGAGCCTGAGCCAACAGTGGGTGTGGTTGCGCTGGCTGATTCATCGGTGAACTTTGTGGTTCGTCCTTGGGTAAATACCGCAGATTACTGGTCAACTTACTTTGACCTTATGCAGGCGATTAAAGAAGGCCTCGACAAAGAGGGGATTGAGATTCCATTCCCGCAAATGGATGTGCATTATCACGCAGCCATGGCAGGTGCTAAAGCCACTGAGAAGAGCAAGCCGGTAGCTGAAATGGCATAAGCCAAGCATATTTGAATCAAGCCCTGTCTATCGACAGGGTTTTTTTATGTGCGTCATCCCGATAAGTCACAAATAGATCAGTGTGAATGTTTTAAATTTGAGACACTATTTTTCAGTGCTTAAACTGTACACTCTGCTCTGATTTTTCTGGTGCGGATTGATCTGGAAATGAGAGGCTCTCGTTGTCGACTCTCAGGGATATCGACCAAACAACACAACTACTATCAAGGGAATCGCAATGGAAAATGCAACCAATGAAGCCTTGAGTTGGTTTACTGCCAACCAAGACCTTCTACTTCAATACGCGGTGAATGTTATCTCCGCTCTCGTTATTCTAATTATCGGTAATTGGGTCGTTAAAAAGATTGCTGGTGCTGTCGCTAAAGTGATGCGCAAAAAAGAACTCGACAATGCTGTTGTTGAGTTTGTGCATACCTTTATTCGCTACTTATTATTTATTATTGTACTGATCGCGGCACTCGGTAAGCTGGGTGTTCAAACTGCTTCTGTGGTTGCGGTTATTGGTGCGGCAGGCCTTGCTGTTGGTTTAGCGCTTCAAGGCTCGTTGTCAAACTTCGCTGCGGGTGTACTGATTGTTGCATTCCGTCCATTTAAGTCGGGCGACTATGTGGAAATCGGTGGTGTGGCAGGTTCAGTTGATTCGATTCAAATCTTCTCGACCGTGCTGAAAACACCTGACAACAAAATGATTGTTGTACCAAATGGTGGTGTGATTTCTAGCCCAATCACTAACTATTCCCGTCATGACACACGTCGTATCGACTTCGTGATTGGCGTCTCTTATAAAGCGGATTTGAAGCAAACTAAAGATGTGCTAACACGCATATTGGCAGCAGAGCCTCGTCTTCTTGCTGAGCCTCAGCCAACGATTGGTGTGGTGGCTTTGGCTGATTCATCGGTCAACTTTGTTGTTCGTCCTTGGGTGCGCACAGCCGATTACTGGGCGGTTTACTTTGATTTGCTGCAAGCAATCAAAGAAGGCTTGGATGAGGAAGGTATCGAGATTCCTTTCCCACAAAT
Source organism: Enterovibrio litoreus (assembly GCF_045679545.1). Taxonomy (NCBI): domain Bacteria; kingdom Pseudomonadati; phylum Pseudomonadota; class Gammaproteobacteria; order Vibrionales; family Vibrionaceae; genus Enterovibrio; species Enterovibrio litoreus. The sequence continues at coordinate 2,978,230 of NZ_CP166194.1, read as the reverse complement.
GGATGTTCATGTGCAAAAAAGCGAAGGCTAACATTTAGCTGTTTGATCGCAACGCCAATGGCAGAGTATTTTGTCATTGGCGTTTTTGTTTGTGGATAAACTAGCTTGCTTTAGTTTTACTCAATCACTGATTGAGACAAGGGTTGATCGAGTTAAAACAATTGCTTCTTGTGTGGTGATTTTTCTTGCGATTAGGCGAATGCTTTCCTAACTTGCGTATCTGATGTTGTGCGCTTTTTAAAGTCACCGACACTCTGCAGCACAAATTTATGAAGGAACGTGATTTATGAGTAATATCCCATCTGAGTTAAAATTTGCGGCATCCCACGAGTGGGTTAGACCCGAAGGCGATGGTATCTATACCGTGGGTATTTCAGATCATGCACAGGCAATGCTGGGTGACATGGTCTTCGTTGATTTACCCGAGGTGGGCGACACGGTTGATGCTGGCGACGACTGTGCGGTCGCCGAGTCTGTGAAGGCAGCATCAGATATCTATGCCCCGTTAACTGGCGAAGTCGTCGCCATTAACGAAGAGTTGGAAGGGTCGCCTGAATACGTGAATTCTGATCCTTATGGTGATGGTTGGTTGTTCCAAATTCGTATCACTGATGACTCGGAATTAGATGAACTCCTTGATGCGGAGGCGTATCAGGAAAGTCTGGATGAAGAAGAATAATCCAGCTGAAACAATAAAAAACACCGCGTTATGCGCGGTGTTTTTGATCAAGCGAAATGTTTGAAGCGCTGTCCCTTATTCATTTCTCAGTGACGATTCAAAATCCATCACCTTGAGGTGCTGGGTATAATTAGCACTGCTCTTTCAAGCGTCGGATCTCTGCATTAATTTCCTTAACGGTTCGATAATGCTCAAAATCCGCGTCTGATTGCGCCTGCACCATTCCCTGATGAAAGTCGAAATCTCCGCGGCCGTCGATGTGAATACGTCCTGTAAACAACCTGTAGACGTGCTTCGCAATGAGGGTCGGGATATAACGATTAAACATCCGCATTCGCAGTTCCTTTTATTCTTTTATTATTGTGCCTCCCGGCACGGCTAGCCAACATCCTTCATTCCAGTGATAAATTCTGGAATTTTGGCGGGCGGCATTATAACGATGCGGGCATGACCACAATGTGACAGCTAAGACACTTGGTCGAATAAAGTAGGGTTCAAGCTAATGAATTTGGGATGGGTCACATTCTAGATAACTAGACACCTGGTTTGCTTATCTGGCACGTGGATCTTGCACTTGCTGGCGAACGGTTTGATCAATGGTTTGGTGAATCCAAAGATTCTTAGCGCTACTGGTGCGCTATTTACTCTTGAGTTTCACTCTCGGCAAATGTCTGCCACCCTAGGCTGGCACAAGGCAACGAGGTCGTCATAGGCCAGCTCAACCCCCGCTAACGGCGAACCGCTACTGATGTTCACTTGTTCAAACTGATTTAAGGTGGGGTCGAAGAAAATCGGCATCGCCCCTAATACTGCAATAGGGGTGATCATGCCCGGCGAATAGCCAGTAATGCTTTGAACATGGGTGCTGTCGACACAGGTCATGCGGCGACAACCCAATAGAGCCCTAACTTTCTTCGGATCTACCGACGCAGTGCCTGGCAAGCAGGCTAATGCGTACTGGCCGCCCATATCTCGCAACAGCATAGATTTCACCAATTGGCGAGGGTCAACGCCGCGTTGTTCTGCGGCGTCTAATATCGTGGTGGCCGCTCGTTGATGCGGCAGTATGCGATGTGCAATGTCGTTATCACGCAGCATCACAACGATAGGTGTATTCAGCTCAGGCATCATCGTCTAGGCTGTAAGGCATGTCTGCTTTGTGCCATAACGCATCAGTGTCTGGCAGGCGAAATTGACTGTCTTCTTCCAAGTTATTTGGCAGTACGACCAGTGCAAGCGCCTGACCATCATCAAAGCGATAGCCGGATAAAACAGTGCCGCCAGTACGCCAATTCTCACCCACGCTACGGTCAAACACATCACCGGCTTTTGGCGCTTTGTCAGCGTCGCCCTGAAGTAAATACGCCGCACGTTTATTGATGCCGCGGTACTTGGCACGAGCAACGGTTTCTTGTCCAGTGTAGCAGCCTTTTTTAAAGCTGATGCCATCCAATGCTTGAAGGTTAAGCGCCTGAGGGATGAACTCATTAGTGGTGGCATCCGTGATGGCGGGAATGGCACTGCGAAGTTCGCACATATCCCAAAGGCTACTGTCGCTCAATTCTGCGCGCTCCCCCATTTCATGGATGATGTTGTTTGCTTCTTCCGCATCGATGGCCAACAGCCAACGATTAGCTTCAATGCGAACCGCTGTACCAGTTTGCGTTGGGCGCACGTCGCCATCGCCCAAAAAGCGAGATTGCATGGCGTTATCGGCTTTATCACCAACGATACCAATGAGTACTTGTTCACTGTGGGTGAAGGTGACTTTAGAAAACACGGCGTATTTTTTGATTTCAGCTAACTGCTTTTCGGCGATTGAAGCAGGCTGGGTATATGCGATGCCCTCACCGTGATGGAAAAGGCGCATGACAGACCACACTTTGCCTTTTGCGTCACACTGTGCGGCTAGGGTTGAGCGATTCTTTTCCAATGACACCAGATCGCAGGTCAGTTGACCTTGAAGATAGCTGATGGTGTCGGCACCCACTGCGGTAATCAAGGCAAGATGGTCCAGCGCGATCACTGACAGTGGAGGAAGTGCACTGTCTGAAGAAAGTGGGAGTCGAGGGAAAGTATGCGTTTGGTACCAAGTTGTCATGGTGTCTCTCGCTAAAAAAACGGATTCGTTATGGTAATGCCGTCTGCAAGGAATGTCAGCATTAACTCTTTATGTTCAGCTTTAACTCTTTATGTAAGGGTGAGTTACCTAGATCACAAGGTCAACACCCTGACATCGGCAGTAATAGCGCCCAAGTAAGGGCACTGATACTATTTGGCCTGTTATGTTTATTGATACTGAATGAGGTAATCATGCTGACCGCCGAAGATAAACCGCGGATCAAATGGGCATGCCGTCGCGGTATGTTGGAATTGGACGTGATCATTATGCCGTTTTTTGAAGAGTGTTTTGATAATCTCACCCAGGAAGAGAAACAGGATTTCGTCACGTTTCTTGAATGTGATGACCCAGATTTATTTTCTTGGTTAATGGGACATACTCGTAGTGCGTTGCCAGCACATGCAGCGATGACGGATAAAATCATTGCACATAACCGCAGCAAATTGCGTTAGCACACGGCTCCAGCGCTCTCGGTGGTTGCGCTGGGGGCTGTTTGCGCTTTATACCTCATTGGTAGCACTTCTCTTTGCTGCCTCAGTACTTCCTCTTGAAGCCAAAACTCTCCTGCTTGTGTTTTTATTGTCTGACTTGAGGCATCGCCTTAAGCACGTTGGTTCAATCACTGGCGACATGCAACTTCATAGTAGCGGTCTTTGCCGCTATCACGGCACAGATTATGACGTCGCACGAATCTATCTGTTTAGTCGACACTTGATTGTTTTGGATCTCGAACGTCATCAACATCGTCTTCGTTTGCCACTTGCCGCAGATGCCTTCACGTATGACAGTTTTCGTCACGTCAGCCGGATCTGTCTTGTGTTGAAAAGTTGATGATCATCGCATTTATTGAATATTTAGCGTACGTCATCCCTAAACGAATCATTGACCCCGCCGATAACGGTTTACGCAGCCATTAATTCGCTTGCCGTATGCTGTACCCACGAAGTTTATAGGGAAGGGGTAACATGAAAATTAGAACCAAGCTTTATTCACTGACCGCATTTTCCGCGGTGTCTTTGGTCTTGTTTGCCCTTGTCGGCTGGCAAGCATCTGAACGTATGGTTGATTTGAAAACCAAGTTGACGCTTGTTGGCGATCTCGAAGTTCGTTTGCTCAATCTGCGAAGAAATGAAAAAGATTTTCTGTCTCGTTTGGACCGTAAATATATTGAACAATTTGAAACGAATGTCATTGAGTTTGATAAATCGTTGGCGCAATTGCAGCAAGATGCCAACGAATTGGATTTGACCCTGCCACAAATTGGCGCAGTTAAACAAGCCATGACTCATTATCGTGATGGCTTTGTTGGTCTTGCTGATGGTTACAAGGCGCTTGGACTTAATCGGGAGTCAGGAGCGTGGGGCGAGTTAACTGCCACCAATACAGCTTTACTCAACCAACAACAAAACAACGCAGAGATTGAATATCTTGTGACCTTGGTTCGCTTGCTGGTGGCAGATACATCAACGGCGCGTTTTGATGAATTCAAAGCGATATGGAGCGACGTAGCTTCTCGGGTCAATACGCCATTGTTAACTCAACAAAAGGGATTGGTTGAGCGCTACATGCAACTAAAAGGCAAGGTGGGGCTGGATCATCAATCTGGATTGCTAGGTAGTATTCGCCAACAGACTCATCAGGTAGAAGCGGACTTCGATGCCATGCGTGCGCAGCTAACTGACGAACTGGATGCATCAACACGTGCATTGGCCGTATTCACAGGGTTGGTGTTGGTGTTGGTTTCTTTGTTGCTGCTTTCGATCAGTATCTGGCTAAATCGTGATATTCAGCGCCGCCTGAAAACCTTGACCAGCACCATGGAGCAAGTGGCAGCAGAGCGAGATTTAACCTTGCGTGCGAAAACAGATGGTAATGATGAAATCGCGGTTGTGGCAACAGATTTCAATACCGTGCTTGAGCATTGTCAGACGTTGATCGCGGGTGTGAAAATGTCTATTACAACCTTGAATGCGACGGCATCCGATGTCCAAGCCCGCAGTTCTCATGCTGAAATCTCCCTCGATAAGCAGCATTCAGAAGCGGAGATGGCCGCCACCGCCGTCAACGAAATGGAAGCAACCATTCGAGAAATTGCGTCAAATACTGAAGCGGCAGCGTCCAATGCCGATCAAAGCTTATTGCGAGCACAGAAAGGTCATCAAACCGTTCAAGCCACTCGCAGTGCCATTGTGACGCTATCGGAAGGGCTCAGTGTTGCCAACAGCGATATTCATAGCTTGGTGTCGCTCTCGCAGCAGATTGGCAGTGTGGTCGATGTGATCAAAGATATTTCAGAGCAAACTAACTTGTTGGCACTGAACGCAGCGATAGAAGCGGCGCGTGCAGGTGAGCAGGGGCGTGGTTTTGCCGTAGTGGCGGACGAGGTTCGATCTTTAGCAACGCGTACCCATAAATCAACCGATGAAATTGCGACCATGATATCGTCATTGCAGCAGCAGACTAACCACGTTGTCGATCGTATTACCTCTTGTCAGCATGATAGCGAGCAATCGGTGAGTTACGTGGAAGAAGCAGCGACAGAGCTTGATAATATCATTGTTGATATGCAGCAAATCATGGACATGAGCACGCAAATTGCCGCAGCTATTGAAGAGCAAAGCATGGTGGCGAAAGAGGTGAACCTGAACGTGCACTCCATTCAAGAGATAACCTCTTCGAACACGGCATCAACCAGTGAAAATGCACGTGCGGCTGCTCGCGTCGCGGATCAAAGCAAAGAGTTAGAATCTGCTATTGCGGCATTCCGTTCTTGATTTCTCGCCTTTTATTGGCACAACGAATGGCCTCTTTGGGGTGATTCACTGAGTTCAAGCCAACAAAAAGCCCTCACGTTGAGGGCTTTTTTATGTTGGCAAGTTAGCAGGGGAAGTCGGGCACCAAAATAGTGGGGCCGCTGTTTTCTAGTTTGTCAGGATAATCAAGAGTGTAATGCAAGCCGCGACTTTCTTTGCGCGCCATCGCGCAACGCACCATTAGCTCTGCGACTTGCAAGAGATTTCGCAGTTCAAGCAAGTTGTTGGACACACGGAAATTGCTGTAATACTCGTGCGTTTCTTGTTTCAACAACTCAATACGACGCAATGCGCGCTCAAGGCGTTTGGTTGAGCGGACAATGCCGACGTAATCCCACATAAACAGGCGCAGTTCGTGCCAGTTGTGTTGAATTACCACTTCTTCATCTGAGCAACTGACGAGACTGTCATCCCAATGTGGCAATGGCGGTGGTACTTCCGCAGCAGCGGCATTTTCGCCAATGTGCATAGCGGCGGCCCACGCATAAACCACACACTCCAATAGTGAGTTTGAGGCCATGCGGTTGGCGCCATGCAATCCGGTATAGCTGACTTCGCCAATCGCATACAGGCCTTGAAGATCGGTCTGACCGTTCTTATTCACCATCACCCCCCCACAGGTATAGTGAGCGGCGGGTACGATAGGAATCGCGTCCGTGGTTAAATCAAAGCCGTAAGTGAGCAGCTTTTCATAAATGGTCGGGAAATGCTTCATCACAAAATCCGAGTCTTTATGGCTGATATCGATGTACATGCAGTCTGCACCCAGACGTTTCATTTCATAATCAATCGCACGGGCTACCACATCGCGAGGAGCTAACTCCGCGCGCTCATCGAAGTCCGGCATAAAACGAGAACCGTCCGGGCGGCGCAGATACGCACCTTCCCCACGAAGTGCTTCGGTGATCAAAAAGTTTCGCGCTTCAGGGTGGAATAAGCAGGTCGGGTGAAACTGGTTGAATTCTAAATTGGCGACCCGACAGCCTGCACGCCATGCCATCGCGATACCATCACCAGAGGAGACATCAGGGTTGGAGGTGTATTGATAAACTTTTGATGCACCACCCGTTGCCAGTACCACAAACTTGGCACGAACCGTTTCAACTTCTTCACGGTCCCGGTTCCAAACATACGCGCCGAGAACTCGGTTGGCACCTGAAATGCCGATTTTCTTACGCGTGATCAAGTCAAGGGCGTTATGGCGCTCAAGTACCGTGATATTAGGGTGCTGCAAGACGTTTTGTTGTAACGAGGTTTGCACTGCCATGCCTGTTGCATCGGCAGCATGAAGAATGCGGCGATGACTATGTCCCCCCTCGCGCGTAAGGTGAAACTTGGGTTCGTCACTGCTGCTGTTTTCTTCACGATCAAAAGGCACACCGCCATCAATCAGCCACTGCACACACTCTTTGGCGTTTTCCGCAATGAAATGCACAATGCTTTCGTCACACAGGCCATCACCAGCGATCTGCGTATCTTCAACGTGTGATTCAATGGAGTCGCTTTCGTCAAAAACAGCGGCAATACCACCTTGTGCGTAATAGGTTGCCCCTTCGCTGCTCGGTCCTTTGCTGAGTACCATGACTTTTTGAGTCGGCGCGAGATGCAGCGCTAATGATAAACCAGCAGCACCGCTGCCAATAACCAGTACGTCACAGATGTGTTCTGGGTGTTTGCTCATTGATTATGTAGTCCTTTCTTTCAAATGAAGCTGAACAAGTCCGCCTGCTGTCATTTGAAACAACGAGATATTCAGGTGGTTTGGTCAGTTTACACTAATCCGGCTAGCCGTAGAATGTTAACTGGGTCAGGCATATCTTCACTCAGAAAAGAAGATGGCGGAACGCAGTGGTTACTAAGCCACCATGCTATCTGTTAGACTTTGCGAGCTGGATCGGATCATGAAACGAATCCCGCTTTTTTAGGGAACTTTATATTACCGTATCACTCATACACTTTGCTCACTCTTTAACGACGTGTCATTTTTTATATTTAGTGGCAGCAAAGTGACAACGAGCGAAAAGAAATACCAAGTGCTGACGGTCTTCTGACGTTTTACAGTGACACTTTATCGTGTGAAAAGCTTATCGTGTGAATAGCGTTATCACGTTAAAGAAGCATATTGGTATCAATAATAAGGAGAAGGCGCTCGAATGAGCGAGCAGTTAACTGATCAAGCCTTAATAGAGCGCGTACAGAACGGCGATAAACAGGCGTTTAATCTGTTGGTCATCAAATATCAGCATAAGGTAAGTAACCTTATCTCTCGCTATGTGAACAATAGCGGTGATGTCCCAGATGTTACTCAAGAAGCCTTTATCAAAGCCTATCGAGCTTTGCCTGGCTTCCGAGGTGAGAGCGCCTTTTATACGTGGTTGTATCGCATTGCAGTCAATACCGCGAAGAATTATTTGGTCGCCCAAGGACGCCGTCCACCAGCCAGTGATATTGATGCTGAAGAAGCGGAAAATTACGAAAATGGTGGTGCACTGAAAGAAATTTCGAACCCTGAGAACCTTATGTTGTCAGAACAGTTGAAGCAGGTGGTGTTTAGTACAATCGAAGCCCTGCCTGAAGATCTGAAAACGGCCATTACACTGCGTGAAATCGACGGCTTGAGTTATGAAGAGATTGCAGAAGTAATGGACTGTCCGGTAGGAACGGTACGCTCGCGTATTTTCCGTGCCAGGGAAGCGGTAGACAAACGTGTTCGCCCACTCATGAACCAGTAACAGTATTAACTGTTGAAAACGGTGAAATAAATGGCTGAAAAAGAAAACCTTTCTGCATTATTTGATGGTAACGAGATAGATCAGGCGTTGATTGACGCGCTAGAAAATGATCCGTCGTCGCAAGAAGCATGGAAAAGCTTTGCCGTTACGCGTGATGTGATGCGTGGAGATGCGCCGAAGAATCCAAGTTGGGATATCGCCGCCAGCGTTGCTGCTGCGTTAGACGATGAACCAAGCTATGGCTCGCAAGCTGCACCCAATGTGGTGCCATTGCATGAGTCTCAGCCAACGCCTCAGGCAGCGAAAAAATCGATGCCTTCTTGGTTGCAGCAGCTGACACAAGTCGGCATGGCCGCTGCAGTATCTCTCGCGGTCATCGTGGGTGTTCAGCAGTATAATGGTGGCTTTGATGCCAACACGACACTGGCCAGCGCTCAGCCGCCAGTATTGCAAACCATTCCGTTAGGCGGTTCGGCTGAGCCTGTGAGCCTTAGCCGAGATTCGATGCAAAGTAACCCATCTGAAGCTTTGGTGATGGAACAGCGTCGTCGCGTCAATGCGATGTTCCAAGACTATGAGTTGCAGTTGCGCCTCAATGCTGATGAAATCATTGATCAAGGCGTGATGCTAACACCTGAAATGAGCAAATAATATTGATGAAACCTTTCCTGATCGGTGTTGTTGCACTGGTCAGTCTGGTCGCCAATGCCTCGACGGAAGAAAACCCCGCCGAGGCATTGCTGCATCAGATGGGCCAGGCCACCGAGCAACAGAACTACGAGCTATCCTACATTTTGGTGCGTAAAAATAGCATCGAACCTCTCCGTTTCCGTCATGCGCTGGTGGAGGGTGAATCATTTGGTCATATCGCTTATCTGAGTGGGCCTCCCCGCGAAGTGATTCGTCGTGGCGACGAAATCAGTTACTTCGAGCCGGGTGTCGACCCTTTTACCATTGAAAGCAGTCAAATGATTGCGCCGCTTCCTGCCATTATGCAGGCAGATATTGAACACCTTTCGACCATGTATGATTTTGTCCCCTTGGGTCGCGCACGCGAGGCGGGTCTTCCTTGTGATGTCGTCCGTGTATCTCCCAAAGACGGTGAACGTTATTCGTATGTGTTGTGGATTGATCAGGCCAGCAAGCTACTAGTGCGTGCTGATTTGCTCGATCGTGATGGCGACCCTATTGAACAATATCGCGCGTTGTCTTTGGTGATTTCTCCACAGATCAGCGAAGGTATGAGCACGCTGGCCGCGCTTGAGTTGCCACCTGTGGTGCAGGTGCCCAAGTCTTCTGATTCCATATTAAAGTGGCAAGTGACGGGGTTGCCTGAAGGCTTTATGCCGATTTATCAGAATCGTCACCGCTTGCTCATCACGGAGCGCCCTGTCGAAAGTCAGATGTTCAGTGATGGATTGTTCAGCTTTTCCGTTTACTTAGCGGAAGCAGACAAAATGTCAGTGAGGGAGCAATTGGTCCGCAAAGGCAGTCGTACATTACACAGCCATGTGGTGGGCAATGCGGAGATTACCGTGGTAGGTGAGATCCCGCCAGCGACGGCCAAAAAAGTCGCAGAATCGGTCACGTTATCGCCCGCTAGCGACGCATCTGCTGTTCCAGCAGTGAACGAGACTCAAACGCCATGATCAAGGCGTTAGCTGAAGTGACTGGTAACGGGGACGGTTATCTAACCGTCCGTTGTCAGCAAAAAACTAGCTGTGGCAGCTGCGCATCAAAAAGCAGTTGTGGCACAGGGATTGTCAGCAATGCATTGCCGGGAAAGGTCCTCGATATTCGTGTGCCTTCGGTAAAATCAGTTGCCGTTGGTAGCCTTATCGAAATCGGTCTAGAGGAACAAACCGTCCTCAAGTCGGCAATGCTGGTCTATATTTTGCCTTTATTGTCTGCAATTGCTGGCGCGATATTGGGTCAGTATTTGTCGACTCTGATGTCAATTGGCGAAGGCATCGTTATTTTGTCATCAGCACTGGCCGGTATAGCTGGCGTAGCTGTGGCACGTCATTTTTCGAACAAGCTTGAGCAGGATACGCGCACCACACCGACGCTTTTACGCATCCTCGGCGGCGCAGTTGGCAGTGCGGCGGTGATAAATGCCGCAACTGATGATAGCGACTAGCCGTTAATTTCGGTAGAATCCCGCCACTTGATCGAGAGATCCTCCAATTTTCACTAACGAGTTAGTCACACCATCTATGAAGCACATTCGTAATTTTTCGATTATTGCCCACATTGACCACGGTAAGTCGACACTGTCAGACCGTTTAATTCAGGTTTGCGGTGGTCTTACAAGCCGTGAAATGGCAGCACAGGTTTTGGATTCTATGGATCTAGAACGCGAACGTGGTATCACCATCAAAGCACAAAGTGTGACGCTGAATTACACAGCCAATGATGGGGAAACCTATCAGCTGAACTTCATCGACACCCCAGGACACGTAGACTTCTCTTATGAAGTATCACGTTCTTTGGCGGCCTGTGAAGGTGCTTTGCTGGTGGTTGACGCGGGTCAGGGCGTTGAAGCTCAGACACTTGCTAACTGTTACACCGCCATCGAGATGGACCTAGAAGTGGTTCCAATCTTGAACAAAATCGATTTGCCAGCGGCCGATCCTGATCGTGTAGCTGAAGAAATTGAAGATATCGTCGGTATCGATGCCACTGAAGCTGTCCGCTGTTCTGCGAAAACAGGCTTAGGCGTTGATTTAGTGCTTGAAGAAATCGTGAGAAGTATCCCTGCGCCAGAAGGTGATCCTGAAGGACCGCTGCAAGCGCTGATCATTGACTCATGGTTCGATAACTACTTGGGCGTGGTTTCTTTGGTTCGCATTAAAAATGGTGAACTGAAGAAAAACGACAAGATTAAAGTGATGAGCACCGGCCAAATCTGGGGCGTTGATCGCATCGGTATCTTCACACCAAAACAAACTGACACCCAAGGTCTGCGTACTGGTGAAGTGGGCTGGGTTGTTTGTGGTATTAAAGACATTTTGGGTGCGCCTGTCGGTGATACCCTGACCGCAGCGAAAAATGGCGCAGAAAAAGCGTTGCCTGGCTTTAAGAAAGTGAAGCCTCAGGTTTATGCAGGTCTGTTCCCTGTTTCGTCTGACGACTACGAGAACTTCCGTGACGCGTTGGGCAAGTTAAGCCTGAACGATGCATCGCTATTCTATGAGCCAGAAAACTCTGCGGCTCTGGGCTTTGGTTTCCGTTGTGGTTTCCTTGGCATGCTGCACATGGAAATCATTCAAGAACGTCTAGAGCGCGAATACAACCTTGATCTGATCACCACGGCACCAACAGTAGTGTACGAAGTGAAGAAGACCAACGGTGATGTTATCTATGTGGATAGCCCAGCGAAGTTACCGCCGACTAATGACGTAGAGATCATGGGTGAGCCGATTGCCCGCTGCCACATCTTGGTGCCATCTGAATACCTGGGTAACGTGATTACCTTGTGTGTCGAGAAGCGTGGTACGCAGGTAGATATGGTTTACCACGGTAACCAAGTGGCGCTGACATATGACATTCCAATGGCGGAAGTGGTTCTCGACTTCTTTGACCGTTTGAAATCAACCTCACGTGGCTACGCATCATTGGATTACAACTTCCAGTGTTACCAAGAGTCCAACATGGTTCGTGTTGACGTATTGCTTAACGGCGATAACGTGGATGCATTGGCCATCATTACGCACAAAGATCATGCCCAAACTCGAGGCCGTGATCTGGTTGAGAAAATGAAAGAATTCATTCCTCGCCAGCAATTTGATATCGCGATTCAGGCTGCTATCGGTACGCACATCATTGCGCGCTCAACCGTGAAACAGCTGCGCAAGAACGTAACCGCTAAGTGTTACGGTGGCGATATCAGTCGTAAGAAGAAACTACTGCAGAAACAAAAAGACGGTAAGAAGCGTATGAAGCAGATCGGTAACGTTGAACTGCCTCAAGAAGCTTTCCTCGCGATTCTGCACGTAGGCAAAGATAAGTAATAAAAGGATTTAAGGGAACATAATGGCTAATACTTTCTCGCTGATTCTGGTGCTCGTCACCCTGTTTACTGGGATTATCTGGGCATTGGATAAATTCAAGTGGGCACCTCGCCGTCAGCAAAAGGCGGCAGAGACGCTCAAACTGGAAAGCGGTGAGTTAAGTGAAGAGCAGGTTGCTCAAGTCGCACCTCAGCCAAGCTGGGTGGAAACTTGCGCTTCAGTGTTCCCTGTTATTGGCTTGGTGTTGGTATTGCGCTCGTTTATTTACGAGCCATTCCAAATTCCGTCAGGCTCAATGATGCCAACCTTGTTGGTGGGCGATTTTATTCTGGTTGAGAAATACGCGTACGGCTTGAAAGACCCTGTTTTCCGCCATCAGTTAGTGGAAACAGGTAAGCCAGAGCGCGGTGATGTGGTGGTGTTTAAATACCCACCACAGCCAAGCATTGATTTTATCAAGCGTGTGATTGGCATGCCGGGCGATACGGTTCGCTACAGCGAAGAAAAGCGCCTGTGCATTCAAAAGCAAGGCGAAGCGACGTGCGAGTTGGTGCCGATTGATGACGTTCACAAAAGTGAATTCACTCAACGTGGCGTGAATCTTATCCAAGCACAAGAACGCTTGGGTGAAGAACCGCACCAAATTTTGGTCAATCCTTACATGCCAAACCAAACGGGTCAGTATTATCCGACGCCAGGTTTGGGTGAGTGGGTTGTGCCAGAAGGTCAATACTTTGTCATGGGTGACAACCGTGACAACAGTAAAGACAGCCGTTTCTGGGGCTTTGTGCCTGAAGCCAATCTGGTGGGTAAAGCCGTTGCTATTTGGATCAGTTTTGAATTTGATGAACAAGGCGATAGCTTCCTACCGTCTTGGGTACCTGTCGGCGTGCGATTTAGTCGTATCGGTGGCATTGAATAACTTGGAAAGACATGACAACACCTACAAATAGATTACAACGTCGCATCAGTTATGAATTTAATGATGCGGCGTTTCTTAGTCTCGCCCTGACACACCGAAGCGCCAATGGAAAACATAACGAGCGTTTGGAGTTTCTGGGCGATTCTATTTTGAGTTTCGTTATTGCTGACGATCTCTACCATCGTTTCCCGAACGTTGATGAAGGCGACATGAGCCGCATGCGTGCAACCCTAGTACGTGGTAACACGTTGGCCGAATTGGGCCGCGAGTTTGAACTGGGTGACGTGCTGCAGTTAGGTCCAGGTGAGTTGAAAAGTGGTGGTTTCCGCCGTGACTCTATCCTGGCAGATGCTGTAGAAGCGATCATTGGCGCTATCTATCTCGACAGCGATCTGGAAACGGTACGTGGAATTATTCTGGGTTGGTACAAGCAACGTCTTGATACCATCATGCCAGGCGTGAACCAGAAAGATCCCAAGACGCGTCTTCAGGAATGCCTGCAAGGACGTCGAAAGCCGCTGCCAGCCTATAATGTAACAAAGGTGCACGGTGAAGCACACAACCAACAATTTACGGTTGAGTGCGAAGTAGCAGGTCTGGATCGACCTGTAGTAGGTAAAGGCAGCAGTCGTCGCAAGGCTGAGCAAGCGGCTGCAGAACTGGCATTGCAAAAGCTGGACTCATGACAGACACACTGCAAATTCACCACTGTGGCTTTATTGCCATCGTTGGTCGCCCTAATGTGGGCAAATCCACGCTTCTCAACCGTTTGGTTGGCCAGAAGCTGTCTATTACCTCGCGCAAACCACAAACCACACGTCACCGCATTATGGGTGTTGATACGCGTGATGGTTACCAAGCGGTTTACGTGGATACACCCGGGCTTCACATTGAAGAGAAACGTACCATAAACCGTTTGATGAACCGTGCTGCGGCCAGTTCATTGACCGATGTTGAGCTGGTACTTTTCCTTGTTGACGGCACGCAGTGGACTGAAGACGACGAGATGGTATTGAATAAGCTGAAAAAGTCGGAATTGCCGACCGTTTTGCTTATTAATAAAGTCGATAACGTCAAAGAGAAAGGCGAGCTGTTCCCGCACCTGCAGGCACTGAGCGAAAAGATGGATTTCGTGGATATGATCCCCGTGTCTGCCAAGAGCGGTACCAACATTGATGCGGTTGAGAAACTGGTTCGTCAGCACTTGCCAGAAGGCGAGTGGTACTTCCCTGAAGAATACGTCACCGACCGCTCACAGCGTTTTATGGCATCTGAAATTATCCGTGAAAAGCTGATGCGTTTTACCGGTGATGAATTGCCATACTCGGTGACCGTGGAAATCGAACGCTTTGATTACAACCCAGCCACAGACGGGTTTGAAATCAACGGTCTTATCTTGGTTGAGCGTAATAGCCAGAAGAAAATGGTGATCGGTAAAGGTGGCGATAAAATCAAAACTATCGGCCGTGAAGCCCGTCTGGATATGGAAGGACTGTTTGAGCGCAAGGTCTATCTTGAGCTTTGGGTGAAAGTGAAATCGAATTGGGCAGATGACGAGCGCGCCTTGCGCAGTCTTGGTTACATCGACGATCTTTAATCACCACTAAAATACATCAGGAGCAATATGGAAGGCTTGCAGCGCTGCTTTGTTCTGCACTCACGCCCTTACAGTGAGACCAGCCTGATCCTAGATGTATTCAGCGAAACCCACGGGCGTGTCAGCATCATGGCAAAAGGCGCCCGTGGTAAGCGCTCTCCCCTTAAAGGTGCACTCCAACCTTTTACCCCCTTATTGATGAAATGGTCTGGTCGCGGTGAAATGCGCACACTTCGCCATGCGGAAGCGATGGGCCTAGCTATTCCCCTTGCTGGCAATGCTTTGTTCTCCGGCTTTTACCTCAATGAGATATTGAGCCGCGTTGTCGAACCTGAAACGGGCTACCATCAGCTGTTTTTCGATTACGTGACCGCGTTGACGGAGTTGGCGCAGCACGCCAACCCAGAACCTGCGTTGCGCCGTTTTGAACTCGCCTTACTCGACTCATTGGGGTATGGCATCGATTTTCTCCACTGTGCTGGTAGCGGTGAACCCGTCGACGAAAACATGACGTATATTTTTCGAGAGCAACTTGGCTTTGTCGCGTCATTGATGAAAAGTAACAATCTAACGTTCACCGGCAGCGATTTGAACGCCTTGGCGACTCGGCAATTCTCAACGGCAGATCAGCTAAAAGCGGCGAAGCGCTTTACACGGCTGGCACTCAAGCCTTATCTTGGCTCCAAGCCTCTAAAAAGCAGAGAGCTATTTTCGTTAAGAACAAGGAAATTAACGCAATGAATACCATTTATCTGGGCGTCAACATTGACCACGTCGCCACCGTTCGCAATGCACGTGGCACCAAATACCCTGATCCTGTGCATGCGGCCGAGATTGCTGAGCGTGCGGGCGCGGATGGTATCACTGTGCATTTACGTGAAGATCGCCGCCATATTAAAGATCGCGATGTCTATATCCTTCGAGACACACTGCAAACGCGCATGAACCTTGAAATGGCCGTGACGGACGAAATGGTTGCTATCGCATTGGATGTGAAGCCCGCTTACGTCTGTTTGGTGCCTGAAAAGCGTGAAGAGCTGACGACTGAAGGTGGTTTGGATGTCGTTGGCCAGCTTGAAAAAGTGAAAGCGGCGACACAAACGCTGACCGAGGCAGGCATTAAAGTCTCCCTATTTATTGATGCTGACCGCGCACAAATTGATGCGGCAAAAGCGTGTGGCGCGCCGTTTATTGAACTTCATACTGGCAGTTATGCAGATGCCGAATCTGAAGAAGAGATGTTAGCCGAGCTGAAGAAGATCGCAGCGGGTGCGAGCTACGCGGCAGATCAAGGCATTAAGGTAAATGCAGGCCACGGTCTGACTTACCATAACGTTACGCCTATCGCGAAAATCCCAGAGATCTACGAGCTCAACATTGGTCACGCTATCATTGGTCGTGCAGTGTTTGATGGCTTGCCAAAAGCGGTCGCAGACATGAAAGCGATTATGCAGGATGCGCGTCGTTAATGGCAGTTGTCGGTTTAGGGACTGACATTGTAGAAATCGAGCGACTCGAGAAAGTGATCGCGCGAAGCGGAGACGCGTTCGCAAGACGCGTGCTCACTGATAGCGAAATGAAACAGTACAGCAGTACCAAGTTTCCGGCTCGTTATTTGGCCAAGCGTTTCGCTGTGAAAGAAGCGGCAGCAAAAGCGTTAGGCACAGGTATCGCCTGTGGCGTGACTTTTCATGATTTCGATGTCAGTAACGACGATTTGGGTAAGCCTGTTGTGACGTTTTCAGGTGTCGCCAAACAAATTGCGGATGAACGTGGTGTCATGCAAATTCTACTGACGATTGCTGACGAAAAACGGTATGCCGTGGCGACCGTATTACTCGACAAATAAGACGCACACTTATAAGCAACAACGCCCGTGATATTGGTGAATATCACGGGCGTTTTGTTAGCCAGTAAAAAAGAGATTAGTCTGACGTGTGTCGCTTGAATATGAGAGAGGTATTGATACCACCAAAGGCAAAGTTATTGCTCATGATGTAATCACAATTAATCTCGCGCCCTTCACCACGAATATAATCTAATTGCCCACATGCAGGATCGATATTTTCGAGGTTTAGCGTCGGGCTAAACCAACCTTCATTCATCATCTCTAAACTCAACCACGCTTCAACCGCACCACAGGCACCCAGCGTATGACCAAAATAGCTTTTGAGGGAGCTGATAGGGGTAGCGCTGCCAAAAACATTCGCAGTGGCATTACTCTCCGCAATATCCCCTTTTTCTGTCGCTGTGCCATGCGCGGAAACATATCCGATTTTTGTCGCAGGTAAGTTGGCATTGTCGAGCGCCATCTCCATACAGATTTGCATGGTTTCTCGGTTCGGTTGGGTAACATGAGAAGCATCGCAGTTGCTGGCGAAGCCAACAACTTCAGCCAGAATGTTCGCGCCACGTTGAACCGCATGCTCATACTCTTCCAGTACCAAGGTACCTGCGCCTTCACCAATCACAAGGCCGTCACGATCCGTATCGTAAGGACGAGGGGTCGTTTCAGGGCTGTCATTTTGAAGGCTGGTGGCAAACAGGGTATCGAATACCGCTGATTCTGTTGGGCAAAGCTCTTCCGCACCACCCGCTACCATCACGGTTTGGTAACCATGTTTGATGGCCTCATAAGCATAACCAATAGCTTGGCTGCCAGAGGTGCATGCACTACTGGTAGGAATAACACGCCCTTTAAGACCGAAGAATAGCCCCACATTGACCGCGGTGGTATGTGGCATCATCTGCACATAGGTCGTTGCGGTAATCGCCTTGGTGGTCTTCTCATTAAGCATGACACCAAACGCGCCAATGGCAGGCGTACTGCCGGTGGATGAGCCATAAGCGATACCGGTTTGACCATTGGTTAGCACATCATTCCCCAGCAATCCGCTTTGCTGAAGGGCATTTTCAGTGGCCACAGCGGACATTTGGGAGACGCGGCCCATGCCTCGCACTTTCTTGCGAGGGTAATGGGGCGGCAATGAAAAATCTGACACAGGTGCGGCCAGTTTGGTATTGAGTCCGTCATACTGCTCATAATCTGGCATGTAGCGCACAGCATTTTTCATTGCGCTCAGTTTGGGATGAACGTCTTGCCACGTGTTGCCAAACGCAGTAACACCAGACATACCGGTGATAACAACTCTGCGATTCATATCAGTCCTCCATTGACTGAGATTACCTGACGGGTGATGTATCCGGCTGAATCAGACATCAAATAGCTGACCAATCCTGCCACTTCTTCGGGTTGCCCCATACGGCGCATTGGGACTTGCGGTAGTGCGTGCTCTTTGACGTGTTCGTCGACCATGCCGGTATCAATCAGACCTGGCGCGACGCAGTTAACGGTAATTTTTCGTTTAGCGAGCTCCAGTGCGAGTGCTTTTGATGCGCCAATAATGCCCGCTTTCGCCGCGCTGTAATTGGTCTGTCCACGATTTCCCATCATGCCTGATACCGAAGCCATGGTGACAATGCGACCGCCGCGACGGCGCTGGATCATGGGCATGATGCAAGGGTGCAGCACATTGTAAAAGCTGTCCAAGTTGGTATGAACCACGCCGTCCCATTCGCTTTCAGTCATTGCAGGGAAGGCGGTGTCAGCGGTTACCCCCGCGTTATTGACCACGCCGTAGTAGCCACCGTGGGCTTGAATATCGGCTTCAAGCACATCGCGACACTGCTTACGGTCAGCAATATCAAAGGTGATCAATCGACATTGTGCACCAGCAGCGTCGACATCTGCTCGTGTTGCCTCTGCACCCGCCAGATCGCGGCCGTAATGGATCACAACGTTAAAGCCGTCTTTTGCCAGCTGGATAGCGATCGCTCGTCCTATTCCTTTACTGGCACCAGTAACGAGTACATCTCGATTCATTTTGGCGTCCTATTTATCATTTCTTGAAGTTTTTCTTCTGATGGCATGTAGGCATTGAGTTGAGCGCGGGCAACTTCTTCACCTTGATGTTCAATGTGACAGCTAAAAACGGCCATACCATTGCTTTCCATCATGTGTGTAGCATGGATGTCGAACACGTCTCCGGCGTGAAACTCAGCCAGATTGCTTTGATAACGGCGACTGCCAAGTAGAAACCCTATTGGTGAAGGCTTGTCTTCTTTCCATGCTTGATAGCCCGACCATGTCGCCACGGTTTGCGCCATGAATTCAATGCCGACCCAGCCCGGAATAGCTTGTGTGCTTTTATCGAAAAACAGGTTATCTGCGCGGGATGTGACACGGCAATGCACGTGTGTCTCACCCACATCAATCAGCGAATCAATCAGGATCATTGGTGCTTCATGAGGCAATAGCTGATCGAGCGAAGGAAGCATGTTCATAGTTTTCCAAAAATCAGGCAGACGTTATTGCCACCAAAGGCAAATGAGTTGCTCAGAATAGCATTTTGCTTGAGCGTATCGCCATGCTGCACAAGGCGAATCGGCGCTATCAGAGGGTCTCTTTCCTGCTGCCCTGCGGGGACAGGCAGCGTGAGATTGTGACGTAATATCTGCCAGCAAATCATGGCTTCGATGGCGCTGGCGGCACCCAATGTGTGTCCTGTTAACGGTTTGGTTGAGCTAACTGGCACATGCTCTCCGAGCACACGCACGATTGCTTTGGATTCCATGGCATCGTTAAGCGGCGTTGAGGTGCCGTGCGCGTTAACGTAACCAATATCACTGGCAGCGAGCCCTGCATCAGTTAGTGCCGCTTGCATTGCGGCTTCCGCACCACGGCCTTCAGGATCCGGTGCTGAGATATGGTGAGCATCAGAGCTTTCACCCGCGCCAAGTAAGGCAATCTGAATGTCACTCTCTGACGGTGGGGTCAAGGAAAGCAGCATAAATGCCGCAGCCTCACCAATGTTGATGCCATCTCGCCCTTCGCCAAAAGGCCGACACAATGACTTGGAGACAGAATCTAGCCCATCAAAGCCGTTGACTGTCAAAGCACACAAACTGTCCGCGCCGCCGACGATCACCGCATCGGCAAGTCCGGCTTTTAACAGACGTTTCGCGGTGAGAAAAACACGACCGCTGGATGAGCACGCGGTAGAGACCACGTAATGCAAACCCGTTAAGCCAAAGTGGTCAGCGATAAAATCGGAAAGATTGCTAAGTTCTTGTTTATAATAATTAAAATCATCAGGGAGCTCGCCGTTTTTGGCATGGTGTTTCAACGCCACTTCACCATCCGAAATACCTGAGGTACTCGAACCCACCACGACTGCAATACGATCCGCACCAAAGGTCGCTTTCGCTTGTTCTACCTGCTCACTGATTTGAGCCAAAGCAGATAAGGCGAGCTGGTTATTGCGGGTATTTTGGTTCGGGGAGGCGGATGTGATCACGGGTAGCGGATTGGTGGCTCTGCCCACAATGACACGTGAACCATCGTTTAGCTGAAATGTGTCGCCAGCCATGCCTTGACCGATACCTGATCTGAGACTTGAGTGTATGTCTTGCTCCGTGAGACCCAGTGCGGAATGTGATCCACAGGCATGGATATAAACGGGCGTTTTATGTGGATTAGATGCCATCATCGCTAAGAGTTTGAGTCCGTTTTACTTTAGGGTATTAATGGTGATTTGATAGTGCTGGCGCAATTGTTCAAACTGAATGGTGCTTGGTATTCTCCCAGTTAACAAGGGTCCATCATACTGTATTTCAGCGACGGTTTCGCCGTTGCGATCAAGTAACGTACGATGATTTTCGCGCTCAATCATTTGCCACCCAATGGCGTTAAGTTCTGGTTTCCATGTTTCGGCAGGCCATAGCGTTAACATAATATTGAGCAGCACTTGTCGACCGTCAGGCAATACTGCCCCCAATCCCGCCAAGGTATCTTCTTCAATCTTATTGCCAGAATAGGACAGGGTAAGGATCCGCGTTCCCCAACTCGAAAACCCAACCAAGACAACGCGTTTTTCGCTGATTTGTAATTGGACAGGAAGCGTGTTGGTTTCGCCGTTCCAGTTGGCAGTGATCAATTGGCTGACGTTGGCTGTTCCGCCAAAATCAGCAGGTGATGGCAGTGAAACAAACGTATTCGGAGCGATTTCGACCTGATTGCCCTCGGGAACGGCAGCACATCCTGCCAGGCTAAGCAGGAGGAAAAGCCCAAGGAAGATGTGTGTTTTTTTCATTGTGAACGACTCTTGATGGCAAGTGGAGACAAAAGCCAAGCAATGAAAATGCCGACCAATACCGTGATACCGAAACTATGAATAGCTTCGGTGTTGCTGAGCGAGAGCAGGCCGAATGACAAAATGGTCGTCACTGCCGCTAAAGTGTTGGCGAGCAATGCACGCGCGCTGTCCTTTTGCTCGGCGAAGAACAAGGCATAGTCAATGCCGATGCCTAGTACGAGAAATAATCCAAGAAGATTGAACAAGTTCATCGGCACATCGCTATACGCCCCTGCCGCCAAACCGACACCTGCGGCAAGAACGGGAGGCAATAACACTAGGCAGGCTTGGCGTGGGCCGAATCGCCATGCAAGCACCAGAAAAATCGCCAAGACAGACAGGCTCATGAGGATGCTGATGCGGGTTCGGTATTCACCAAACAGTGACGATACGTCCTGCGCTTTATTGAGCATAGTGATGGAAGGTGTTGTTTCTATCAAAGATTGGATCTGAGCAGTATCGGTCACTTCTTGTAGCAAGATAATGGCCGCATATTGCCCATCAATATCGCCAAGCCAAAGGGGCGAAAAAGCCTTGCCTACGGGTGAGGATAAAAATGACTCTGGCAATAATGGTGAGAAGTTATCAGGGGCGACGGGCGCACTTTGTAAACCGAGTTGTTTGGCGAGCGAGTGTGCTTGCGTGTCATACAGCGCTTGCACCAGCGCCAAGTTGGCTTTTTGCACAGACACTGGCGGCACCATATCGGCCAAATTGCGGAAACCGGAAATTACGCCTTTTGCTCTCAGTTCATCTAACGCTGGAGTGAACTGATACAGAGATTCGATGACCGCTTGCTCGCTGTTTCCTCTGATTAACAACATGGGTTGGCTACTGCTCAATCCTGTGATGGCTTGAATACGACGTTCCTGTGCTTTTAACGAACTGGGTAAAGATTGCAGTTGCTGAATGTTGTCATCGTAGTCCGCAAAGCCAATGCCTAACAGGCTAATCGCCAACGTAAACAAAGGTAAGCCCCGGCGCACCGTCGCGTGTTTCCACAAGTGCAGGTAGCGTGTAGAAGCCTGTGAAAACGGCAGCGCAACATCTCGCGATGGCGAAGCCGTGAGTATGGGATACCAGCACATCACAGCAAGGAATGCCCCAATTAGGCCAGATGCAGAAAACAAAGCGAGCTGTTGTAAACCCGGGAATGGTGCGATCAACATACTGAGGTAGGCAATCAAGGTGGACACCAAGCCAAAGGTGATGGGGACACGCACGGTTGCCCATCCTTTGCGCGGGTGCCATTGCTGTCCAGCGGCGAGGCGCTCGGTCAGGAAATGGAAGGCATAATCGATAGAAACCCCAATCAGGCTCGCCCCCATTACCAAGCTAAACAGATGGATTTGTTCAAACACCATTAAGCTGACAGCGAAGGCAGTGGTAATGCCTGAACCGATTGAAAGCAGGGTAAGGCCTAATGGTAATAGACTGCGATAGACAACCAGCACCAAGAGCAGTACGCCTATCAGTGACCCTACACCAATGGTGCTGATTTCTGAACGTGCGCTGTCCGTACCAAACGCGGCGTAGAAAATGACGCCTGTATGAAGAATATCGGCATTGAATTGTTGTGCGACCTCCTCTTCTGCGGCAATGAGCGAGGGCAGCATTGTCTGATTCGCCATGCTGTAGGACGAACCACTTAGGGTGGCGCGAAGCAGCACGTAGTGCATCTCATTATGGGTGGTGGTCAGGTAACCATCGACCAAGGTAAAGCGGCCATTTTGGGCACTGAGAGATTGAATGTAGTCACGAAACAGTAAGAAAGGGTCGTCTGCCAACTCTGCGCCCGTCACCCCTGAAAACGGGTTGTACACCGATTGAAGCACCTTAGTGACTTGTTGTTCTGGTGAGGTGCGTAGCGTGACCTGTTGCTTCTGGGTAAGAAGCTGCGCTTTGTAGGGAGAGAGCGAGCGAACCCAAGCCATTTGTTCATTGGCAGAAAGTTGTCCGTCAATATGCTGAAAAATCGGCAGAGTGGAGAGCCTTGTGGCCAGTGATTCAGCGGCGCTAATCGCTTGTTGTTGCGATGATTGACCAACCAAGATAATCACCTGATCCTCCATCTGCTGCGCGACATGCTGAAACGCTTTTTGCGAAATAGGATCTTGCTGATCTTTGGGTAGTAGGTTGAGGATGTTGGTGTCTAACATCGGCGTCGCCGATGGATGCTGCCACAAAGCGGCCGCAATCAACACACACAGACTGATCAGCCAAACAATGGCTCTAGTGGCTAAAGGCACGACGTTCCTCGTCGCTCAATGTTGTGGGCGCGTGTTGGATATCAGAAAATGTGAGTGTGGTTTTATCGCCACGCAGTTCATGTAATGACAGGGTTTCAATGTCCTCGCCACCCGATAACACAATGTTATTGAACACCTGAGTGAGGGGAGCTGCAATGGGTACCAGTGAAAGCTGCCATTGGTTTTCATCCCCGGTGAGCGTGAGATCGAACTGCGTTTTCAGTGTGCGAGTATCAGCGTGAAAAAGAGAGAGAAACATCTCGCTAAAATAGAATGCCATGGGATTATCTTTGGCGTGTACGACCTGCTCTGCTTGTCCTGGAATGCGCTGACGAAGAGTTTCTCCCGCTAAAATCAAGGAAACAGGAAACGGGGAGTGTTGCTGCCACAGCAATCCATCCTCTTCACTGAGCAAGAACTCGCCTTGTGACTGCAAGGGCATATCGAGCAGGGCGATTTCACGCGTTTGGGTGAAATCCCCGCGCACGATAGAAGACGAAGCAAGGCGCTGCTGGAGATCCGGCAAATCAAACGCATGGGCAGGCAGAGATGCTAGCACCATCATCAAAGGTAAAACTTTAGCGATCAGACGATGCAGCATGGCCATAAGCCTCCAATTTGTCTGTCAATGCACGGGGCGATACAAAGCACATTTCTTCGCTTTCAATGCTCACCGCCACTTGGGTGGTGTGTCCTTTGGTAAGGCGAGTACCCGATTCGGCATCATAGATGACATAGTCAGTACGAAGTCGATTCTCGTATTCAGAGAGCTTGGCGGTCACTCGAATGGTTTGATTGAAGCGTATCGGTTTTACATACCTAACGGCGGTGTCGATGATTGGCCACATGTAGCCCGAGTCCATCATCGCCAAATAGCCGTAATCAATTTTCTCCATCATGACCCGACGCGCTTCTTCAAAGAAGCGAAAATAATTGCCGTGATAAATCACGCCCATCGGATCGGCGTCCTGAAACGCCGTGATCAGAGTTACTTCCGCTTCAAGTGCCGCCTGAGGCATTAATACAGCTCCCATTCCTGTTGCTGAATGTGTTCAATGAAACGACGAAGATCTTGCTCCAGAGGGCGATCTTCAACCACAAAGTCAAAATCACGAAACACGTTATTTGTCATATCCCGCAACGCTGGGCTGAAATGGCTCATATCCAATTCGCCGTGACGGCGTCGAATTTCCAACGCTTGGGTTGATGCCAATAAGCTGGCTGCGGTCACTTGTTCGGTCAATTCCAGTACGCGCAAGCAATCACGTGCAGCGATGGTTCCCATGCTCACCTTGTCTTGGTTGTGGCATTCGGTGGAGCGAGAGAACACACTGGCGGGCATGGTATTTTTCAACGCTTCGGCTGTCCATGCTGAAATGCCAATTTGCACCGCTTTAAAGCCATGGTTGATCGGTTTACGATCGCCTTCTGCGCCCGTCAGGTTAAAGGGCAAGCCATTGTTGAACTTGTAATCCATCAATTGCGCCATTTGACGATCAAGCAGATCGGCAATGTTCGCCACCGCGGTTTTTAGTGTGTCCATCGCCATTGCAATGTGACCACCATAGAAATGTCCACCATGAAGAACGCGCTCGTTGTCGCCATCAATAATCGGATTGTCGTTGGCACTGTTGAGCTCGTTTTCAATCATTTGTCTGAGCCAAGGCAAGGTATCTTGCAAGACGCCAATGACATGTGGAGCGCAACGAAGAGAGTAACGATCTTGCAGGCGATCGCTGTTGCGAGGCGGACGATCTGCTTGCAAATCTTCTCTCAGCCAGCGTGCAATTTGTTGCTGACCAGGGTGAGGTTTCACGGCGAAAAGCGCTTCATCAAAATGGAAGTCGTTGCCATGCATTGCCAGCGACACCATGGCAGTAATACGCGTCGACAGTTGAACCAAGTACTCGGCGCGTTTAAAGGCTAAACAGGCGAGAGCAGTCATCACTGAGGTGCCGTTCATCATCGCCAAGCCTTCTTTAGGTTTCAGCGTGATTGGCTCAATCCCTAATTCTGCAAAGACGTCGGCGGTCGGGCGAATATCACCCTTGTACAGAACTTCTCGTTCGCCGATCAGCGTGGCAGCGACATAAGAAAGTGGCGTTAAATCACCACTGGCACCGACCGAGCCTTCTTGCGGAATACGCGGTGAAATGTCTTGGTTGATCAAGGTCACTAGCTGATTGAGCAAGTCCATGCTGACACCCGACACGCCTTGCGTGAGGGAGTTGAGCCTTGTCGCCAGTACGGCGCGGCTTTGCACATGATCGAGGTTTTGCCCTAGTCCGCAGCCGTGAAAGCGTGTTAGGTGAAGTGGAAGCTCATTAACCAGCTCAGGAGGAATCGCTACGGTGCAAGAATCACCATATCCCGTGGTGACGCCATAAATCACCCCTTCTTCTTTTAATAGGCGCTCTAAAAACTGGGTGCCACGATCAATGCGAGCTGAGAACTCAGGATCATGATTAAGTGCGGCGTGGTGACCATTTGCAATGGCTACCACGGATTCGATGGTAAGCGGGCCATCACCAAATACGATAGTGTTATCAGCGTTGAGTGTCATTGTCGTTGCTCGTTAACTGCCAAAAATTGAAAAAGTTATACCATTGAAGCGGTACTTTGAGTGTGTGGTGCTCTAACCGCTTTGCATAACGTTCGACGACCTCTTGAAGTGCTTCTTCTCGCTTTCCTCGAGGTAAGAGGATTGGGTCATAAAACGGTTCGAAATACACGTTGAAATGCGGGCTATTGCAGCCCTCTTCACGGATCCCAAATAGAAGAAACACGGGCGCTTTCAGCACTGCGGCCAATACGAAAGGTCCTTGCGGAAAGGGAGCGGGCTGGCCGAGGAAATCTGCCATGACTACACGGCCTTCTCGCGTGACTGAGGTTCTGTCTCCAACAATGACGATCCACTCTCCCTGGTCGATTTTTTGTTGCAGCATAATTGCTGTGTCTGGACCTAAATTGGATACGGTGAGTAGGTTTACCGATGAGTTTGGATTGACTTCGTCCATCACGCGATTGAACTGTTCGGCATGCTCGGTAAACACGAGTGCATTGATTTTTACCTTGGTATGACGGCGGCTGAGTGCACGGCAAAGTTCAATATTGCCTAGGTGTGAACCAATCATAATTGCACCACGTTTTTCGGCGACGATACGCTGAAAATGTTCAGCACCAGAAATGGTCAAATGACTTTCGTCAAAGTCGCCCTGCCAAGCGGCGAGCTTATCCATCATGGTTTCGCCAAACGACACCAAGTGACGATAAGACGTAAGGTTTGGCGTTTCGGGCAGATTGTGTTGCTGTGAGTATTCACCAACCCGACGCAGAAAATCTTCAGATGCACTTCGCGCTGCCTTTCCGGTCAGCCAGTAGTAAACCATGACGGGACGTAGCAAAAGGCTGAATGCTTTTCTACCAAGAATCCGGTAGATGCTGAGCAGTATTTTGATGCCTAAAATGGTGCCGCGTTCTTTTCGACGTGACCAGTGGGCGTTTTTGTTTTTTTTCATCGCCAGCAAGCGCGGGATTTTTGGCAACATGGAAAAAAACAGCATGGTGTGCATTTTGCTGATACGCACATTGTCACGCAGTGCATCGAAGTGGGAGAGGCCGCCTTCGGGATAGATGACGCGAATATCAATGAACCGGATATCTATGCCTTCCCAGTACATTCGCACCATGATCTCGATGTCGAAATCCATGCGTTGACCGGGAGAGGATTGCTCGATGACGACCAGGGTTTGTGCCAACGGGTAGGCGCGAAAGCCACACATTGAGTCTTTGATGGAGGTAGATAAGGTTTCAATCATGACCCAAAAATGGGTGATGTAGCGACCATATAACCGCGATTTGGGCACGGATTCGTCGTAAACCGGACAGCCCGAAATCAGAGATAGAGGGTTAGCGGTTGAGGCGGCAATCAGTTCTGGGACAGCAGTGAGGTCGTGTTGTCCGTCTGCATCAATTTGCAAGGCGTGGGTAAAACCGAGTTCAGCGGCTTTGCGCATGCCTGCCATGACTGCGCCGCCTTTACCTTGATTTTCCTGCAAGGTATGAAGATGAACATCCGTATTTTTCTCAACCAGAGCAAGCTGCTGTTTGGTCTGGTTGTCACTGCCATCATCGACGATGACGACAGGCAGAGAGAACGCATGCAGGGCGGTAACCACCTCGCCAATCGTTGCACCGTGATTGTAGCAAGGGATCAAAAAGCACGGGTTATAGGTGTTCATTCACATTCGCTCAATAGCATCCGGCCTGATGAATGTGCAGATTGGCCAGAGTCATATCGGAAGTATAATTTTTGTTTCTCAGCATCCCAAGTTAACGACAAGGTGACTGTCATGTCTGGCAAGATAGGCTCTTGGAATTTGATCACTTCCATCCCACCAAATGAGCCGGTCAAGCCAAAATATTCTCGCGCATAATTCACGGCCAGATCGATCTGTGTAACGCCGGGCAGGATGGAGTATTGTGGGAAATGCCCTTTAAAATCCTCGAGCGCCCGGTCGATTTTGAGCGTCAATGTGGCTGAGTTTTCAGTGATATCAGCACTGATCACTGTGGGTTTTCGTTGCATGATCTTCCTGTATGCAGTGATGCTATTGGTCGGCGAACAAGGCTTCAATGAGTGGATGCTGCCTTTTACCCTGACTATTTTGCGGGATATGTTGCACAAATCGCAACTGCCTTGGAATGGCGATAGGTTCTAGCCATGCTCTGAGAGACTGACGCATCGACAGTTTGAACTTGCCTTGGCCCATGCTATTTAAGGTTTTCCATCCTTGCGCAGATAATACCACTGCTGCGCCGATGACTTGCCTGTCATCTTGAGATAACACCAATGCTGCTGCGTCGATGACCCATGGATTTTGACAAAGGCGCTGTTCGATTTCCGGCAGGGAAACGCGCTTCTCTTCAATTTTCACCACGCGATCTGCTCGTCCTTTCAGCAGGAAGTGCTGAGCATTTATCAGGTCGCAAATATCAGCGGTGTGATACCAGTTATGTGGGTCAATATAGGGTGAAAGCAGTGACAAGCAGCCCTCTGCGTCCAGTGATGCCTGAATGCCATCAAACAAGCGCCAAGGTGTAGATTCTTCATCTTGTTGGCGAAAGCCTATACCACCTGTCTCGGTGCTGCCATAGACCTCAATGGGTAACTCACCAAGACGTATTGCACTGTGCTTGGCTGCATCATGAGGTAAAGGGCCTCCGGATGAGTAGATCGCACCATACGATCCTGATGCGGTTTGATCGGCTAGCCTTTTTAGTAAAGCAGGGCTGCTGACCAACACATGGTCAGGTTTGGCTTGCGCAATGACCTGCTCTGGATAGATCAAATCGCTGCACATAAAAGGGCGACCTGCACAGAGTGGCCAAAGCACACGAAACAGTAAACCGTAAATATGCTGATGGGAAACCGTGCTAAAGAACGTGGCGTGGTGAACCTGCTTGCCCCATTGCTGCTCGAGCTGGTTTAGCTCTTGTTGCAATTGAAATAGCGATTTTTCAACGGCTTTTGGCGTGCCGCTAGATCCTGACGTAAACAAGGTTAAATGAATATTATCAAAAGATTGTAGCGGCGCGTTGTCTGCCTCTAGGAGAGCGTCAGTATGGGGAAGTGATACCGCTGATACACCTTGCGGCGGCGTGACGCGCGTGTCATGAAGAATGCCATCATAGTGTTCGGTCAGTTCGGCTAGCGCCCCTGGCTGTAAATTCCCAGGCAAAATGATCGATTTATTGGCATGACACAGGGCAAGAAAGGCGGTGGCAAAGAGATAGCTGTCTTCAAACGCCAGCGCCCACTTTTGTTCCTGTAACGCCGTTAGCTGGTGGCTGAGAGTCGTGACATCGCGAGTGAATTCATACCAACTGCGTTCGGTACGATCTTCATTGAAGGCGACGCAATGGGTTGGGGGTCTCTCCGTGGTGCTAACTAACGTTGAAAGTGGTGCCAAGGAAATCACGAGGTTTGAACCTTTTTTCTTATTAAATACTCCACAGCAAACAACACCCCAGCGGCAATATAGCTTAGTAAACCGTTATATAAGGTCCA
This sequence comes from Enterovibrio litoreus, assembly GCF_045679545.1. Lineage (NCBI taxonomy): Bacteria > Pseudomonadati > Pseudomonadota > Gammaproteobacteria > Vibrionales > Vibrionaceae > Enterovibrio > Enterovibrio litoreus. The sequence goes on along the minus strand of NZ_CP166194.1, from coordinate 2,948,839 downwards.
GTAAGTCAGCGGCATGAAACAAGTGAGCCACGCGATAGTGCCGTTTAAGAGAAAAAACACGCACCAGACTTTGGTCACTTTGCGGGTGTAGTTAACTCCAGAAGGGGGGAGATTCGGCTCTTGTAGCCTTGCGAGTTGCTCAATAATACTTTGTGGTTGCGTCAAACTATGCGCGAAGACAGCTAACATCGCGCTGTTGACCACCACTGGGTAGTAGAGAAACCAGTCGTGTTGTTTGAACAAATAGCCGAGTGACGCGAGGGCGATACCCATCGAACCTGTCAGAAGGGCTAAGTGTTTAAGCGGGCCGGAGCCTGTGAGCTGACCAGAAGCAATTCGGCACAAAAAGAGAACGATGAGAAGCAATGCCAGAGGGGCTGCGCCCCAATAGGATAACCCTGCGTAGACCGCCAGTGGGTAAGCGAGAAGAAGTATTCCTGCTACGGCACTGATGATTCTCATTAGTTTGTTGCTAATAGATCGGCAACAGCATCTACGACATCTTGCACAGTGCGCACGGATTTAAATTCATCCGGTTTGATTTTCTTACCTGTGGTGTTTTGCAGATGTACCACGAGATCGACCGCATCAATGCTATCAAGATCGAGCTCTTGATAAAGGTTTGCATCCGGTGTGATATCGTCTGGTGCTAATTCAAATAACTCGACTAACGCATCGCGAACTTGTTCAAATATTTGTGCTTTATTTACTTCTGTCATGCTTACTACGCTTTGTTGGCAGAGATGAAACTAGCCAAGTTAGCGACAGAGGCGAAATGCTCACGAGTATTGCTGTCGTCAGCATCGATCACCACGTTGTACGCTTTCTTGATAGCTAGGCCAAGCTCAAGTGCATCGATGGAGTCCAGCCCCAGACCTTCCCCAAACAGGGGGGCATCCGTGTCGATGTCGTCAATAGTCAGATCTTCTAGGTTAAGTGCCTCGATGATCAGTGTCTTAATATCATTTTGTAGTGTATTCACAGTAGCCTTCTTTTGTTGAATGTTGATGTTTGGAATTTTCAGTATTGGGGAAGAGCTCGGTTGCTAATCTTCGATTAAGACGACGAGCTGCTGTTGGTTCCGCTACATCACTGCCAGTAAATTCACTCGCGGCTATCTTACCCTTCACCTCCACATGAAAAAAGGGGCGAATGTCGGGAACCTGATACCATTTTTTCTCTTTCGTGAGAAAGCTAGGCGTGACAGTGATGTGAATGATGCGGATGTCTGTTTTTGTGCGCACGGCAATTTGTGAGGCGCCGCGCTGCAAGTTGGGCGTAATACCTGGTTTGGAACGTGTTCCTTCAGGAAATATCAGAAGAACATTGCCTTGGCTTAAACGCTCACCACAGCGGGACAGAAGATCGTCAGGGTTGTTGTTGGGAATGTAGCCTGCGGCTTTAACAATGCCCTTCATAAAAGGATTGCGCCAAATTGCGGCTTTAACCAAGCAATCACACTGTGGAAGCTGAGAAGCAATCAGGACGTAATCAATCAAGCTAGGGTGATTCGCCAAGATAAGGCAGTTCTTGTCATCCTTCAGTGCGTCAGCCCCTGAAATCCGAAAGTTAATCGCGCCCGTGTATTTCATGGTGAGACAAAAAGCAGTAAATGTGCGTTGAATAATGCGCTGCACACGATTTTCTCGCTCTCGCGCATCGCGAGCTGAAAAGGTCATGACTGGGCAGACAATAAACGTCAGGCACAGCGCGCCTAAACCAAAAAGGCTAAAGCAAAATCCGGTCGCGAGAATGCGCCAACCTTTACTCAGCGATTGCCACATTTTGCGTCCTTTTTATCTTCCATTGCCAGCGTTGGCGAGCACTTTGAATACTAAACTCAGGTTCTAAGTTTAAGCATTTAGCATAAAAAGCTAATGCCTGTGGCAGAGCAGCCTCGGAGCGATCTTCAGGCATGCTTTTGCGAGAAACGGTGATCTGCTCACCCTGTTCGACAACCATCCCGAGCGCATAAGGCGGTAAATGGTGTATTTCAAATGGCGTATAGGGGGCGGGCAAGGGGGCATCAAAATCGATGATCAGTACTTTATGTGTTGGGTTTTCTGCCAAATAAATGGCCGCTTCAGTGAGGGCATAGTGAAAGGAATCTTCACCACCAGACAGGGACGTTGCTGGCACCGCTTGTTTTGTCGCGATGGTAAACAATCCGGCTGCGGTATTATGGACAGATTGCGAGAATGCGGTAGGGGATGCTTCTTCCCCCGCCAGAATGTCGGTGAGCAAGGTGATGGTCCGTTGAAGTTCGCCATGCCGACTAGAAAACACGGCAAAATTCACGGAGTCATGCTGAGTTAATTGCGCAGCGATTTGCACCGCCAGCTTGCTGATATTGCTCATGCGACGTCGCATCATCGCAGGTATCGCGCTTGTTGGCGGCATACCCGAATCAGTCGGCCACTGATAACCGTTGTGACACCAATTTGCCCAGTCATCTTGATTTTCTAGACCAGGTGAAAGTGCGGTGAGACTTCGCAGATTAAATTGAATACTACTCATGACGGGTGCTATAACATCGGTGATTATGTGATCGATCAAGGTATTGTCTGCTTGATCCATGTTTAATGCTCGATCATATCGTAATCAGTTAAACACGCAACAAAGGGTTTGAATCAATAACAAGGAGTCAGTCGTGAATTTTAAAAGATGTCTAGCTTTATTGGCAGTTTCTGTTGTGCTTGCTGGGTGTGGCCGTGTGCAGCCTATCAAGAATGTAGAGAATGTTCCCGTGGCGTTTAATGTGCCAGCCGCATCGGTGAAACAAGCCATTTTAGCATCAGGTGCAGATCGTGGTTGGGTCATGACAGAAACGTCACCGGGCGTGATCCGTGGCGAATTGTTTGTTCGCTCTCATCGTGCTGTGATTGATGTATTGTATAGCGACAAGAGTTATTCGATTGATTATGTCGACTCTGAAAACTTGAAGTACAGTGACGGTAAAATTCACCGTAACTACAATCGCTGGATCAATAATCTGGATGTTGATATCCGTAAAAAATTAGCTGTGCTGAGCGCATCGAAGTCGTAAGCACACCGTTTAGGTAGTAGGTTTTAGCGTGAAATCTTTTGAAGTAGATCCGTATAACGGATTGAACGCGAAAACAGAGGCGCAAAAGCTAGCTTTTGCGCCGATTGTTTTTCATACCGCACGCACGTTGCGTGATCTCAATATTCTTTCTGCCCTTGATGAAGCGGGCAATGAAGGCTTGGAAGCCACGGATATAGCCAAGACTACGGGTGTATCTGAGTATGGCGTTAAAGTGTTGTTAGACATGGCCATTTGTGCGCATATCGTGACGTGGAAAGCACCGCGATATCGCCTTGCGAATCTCGGCTATTTTTTGCTTCATGACGGCATGACGCGTGCCAACATGGATTTCACCGCTGACGTTTGCTACGCCGCGATGAGCCATCTTACCGAGTCGATTGAAACAGGCACGCCAGCCGGTCTGAAAGAGCTGGGTGACTGGAGTACGATTTACGAAGGCTTGTCTCAGCTGCCTGAAAAAGCGAAAGAAAGTTGGTTTCAATTCGATCACTTCTATTCTGATCGTTCGTTTCCGTTGTTGCTAAAAAAAGTCTTCGCTGAACCACCCAAGAGGCTGTTTGATATTGGTGGCAATACAGGGAAGTGGGCAACGCAATGCTGCCAATATGACAGCGAAGTTGAAGTGACTATCATTGACTTACCGCAGCAACTTGCCATGGCAAAAGAACAAGCCAAACGGATTGGCTTGGAAGGTCGAATTAAAGGGCACGCTTTTAATGCGCTTGATGCGTCGCAGCCCTTACCTCAAGGTGCAGACGTGTGGTGGATGAGCCAATTTTTAGATTGCTTCTCTCCGATGGAAATTCTCAGTATTTTACGACGTGTTCGCGCGGCAATGGCGCTTGATGCCACTGTCTATATTTTGGATTTATTTTGGGATGCCCAAAAATACGATGCTGCGGCATATAGCTTAAATGCGACCTCGTTGTATTTTACTTGCCTTGCAAATGGCAACAGTCGCTTCTATCGTTGCGAAGAATTTGTTCAGATTGCTGAAGAAGCAGGGTTTGATGTTGTTGAAAGAACCGATGATATTGGCTTAGGCCATACTTTGTTGACACTCAAAGCCCGTGTTTGAATCACTGCATTAAGCATTAAGCATTAAGCATTAAGCATTAAGCATTAAGCATTAAGCATTAAGCATTAAAAAGCCAAGGAGACATTGTTTGAATTTGGAAATCACTCAGGTTGCGATTATTGGCGCAGGACCATCCGGTGCCATTGCAGCTGCTTTGTTAAATCAAAAGGGCATCGACGTCATTGTGCTTGAGAAGGCGACATTTCCTCGCTTTTCTATCGGTGAAAGCTTGTTGCCAGCGTGCATGGAATCCATTCGCGCGGCAGGTATGCTTGATGCGGTTAACAACGCGGGTTTCCAATTCAAAAATGGTGCAGCGTTTAATCGCCAAGGTCGCTATATCAGTTTTGATTTCACAGACAAGTTCTCACCGGGTATTGGCACGACATTTCAAGTTCAGCGCGGCACCTTTGATAAGGTGCTGGCTGATGATGCCGAACGACAAGGCGTAACCATTCGCTATCAGCATGAGATAGCGTCGGTGGATCTGGACGGTCCTAAACCATGCCTAACCGTGAAGAACGAGAAAGGTGAAGCCTATGCGCTTGAAGCTGAATTCATTCTTGATGCTAGTGGATTTGGGCGTGTTCTTCCGCGTCTGTTAAACCTTGAAACGCCATCCTGCCTTCCTCCTCGCCAAGCCATTTTTACGCACATTGTTGATCACATTGATGATGAACAATATGACCGAGAGAAGATTCTGATTTCCGTTCATCCCGAAAATCAGGACGTGTGGTATTGGCTGATCCCGTTTAGCAATGGCACCTGTTCATTTGGCATTGTCGGCGAGCCTGCATTTTTTGAGCGTTACCCTGACAATCATATTGATGCCATTCGTCAACTCGCATCAGAAGAGCCTCGTTTGGCCGTGTTGCTAGCCAATGCAGAGTATCCGAATCCGTCAGGTCAGATTGGTGGCTATTCGGCGAATGTGTCCACGCTGGCGACAGACAAGTTTGCGTTACTCGGAAATGCAGGGGAGTTTCTTGATCCGGTATTTTCTTCGGGCGTGACGATTGCGATGAAATCCGCTGAGCTGGCGGTTGATGTCTTATCGCGCCAGTTGATGGGGGAGGACGTTGATTGGACAACTGCCTACGAACAGCCTCTACTGAAAGGCATTGATACTTTCCGTTGCTATGTTGAGGGATGGTACAAGGGGACGTTGCAGGACGTGATTTTCTATCCAAATCCTGATGCCAAAATTAAGCAGATGATTTGCTCAATACTTGCTGGCTACGCATGGGATGAAGACAATCCATACGTCAAAGAACCGGTCAGACGCTTGAAGACACTGGCGACTATTTGCGCCGAATAAACCAACAGAGAGCCAGCGATGAAACGGCAGGAAAATATCTTTTTCTGCCGTTTTTTGATCAGCCGTTGTCGTTCAGATAATGCGGTGATTGCTCACGAATATTGTTCATTTCATCCAGAAGTTCACATAACTCAGGCTCAAGGTCGTCAGTGTCAGCACCTTGTTTAAACTGTGTCTCCAGCTCATAGCAAAGTCTTTTTAGCCTTGGCACACCGCTGTAGGCACAACTGCCATGCAGTTTATGAATGATTGGCCAAAGCGCTATGTTGTCGCCCTCAAGCGCATGGTTGACCTTCTCTTCTACCTCGTCAAATGAGCGCACTAACATTTGCAGCATTTCTTTGGCGAGCGCTTCTTTACCGGATGCTTGCTTCATCGCCAATGACCAATCAATGCAAAGTGATGAGCTGACATTGTTGGCTTTGATCAGCGGGCTAGAAGGTTGAACATCACCGGTGTGCGGATGGGTCCAGTGGTGAAGAACTTGTTCAAGAATATGCTCCTCAATCGGCTTGGTGAGGTAATCATCCATGCCCTCTTCAAGCAGACGTTCACGTTCTCCTGCCATGGCATGAGCGGTTACCGCGATAACGGGTGTTTGGTGATTCAAAGACGATTGCCGAATCTCTTTGCATGCGGTTACGCCATCCATTTCGGGCATTTGAATGTCCATCAAAATGAGATCAAAGTGCTGCGAACGGGCGCGATTTACCGCATGTCTGCCATCATGTGCCGTCACGACATTCGTCACTCTTTCTTTCAACAGTGCAGTGATCAATTTTAGGTTGGCAGGGTTGTCATCAACCGCCATGACGGTCATCGGCAGTTTGTTGGTATGGGTCTCTACCGCCGGAGGCAACACTTCAGGCGCTTGTTTCTCACCTTGAAGCAGCTCTACCAATTTGCGTACTGACAGTGGTTTTGCAAGGCATGCATTCACGCCAGAACTTAACAAATGCTCTGATAGTGCCAGTTCTGTAGTCGGCAGACAGAAAATGACTTTGTCACTGAACGTTTCAGCATGAGTCGCTTGGGCTATCAAGGTCTCAGGCGAAGGAACGTTACTGGCATCGACACAAATTAGCACGCAAGAGACGAGGTCAGATTGCTCAGGAAGGGTGTCTACGCTGCGAATGCTGAGGCCAAATTGGGATAAGCGCTCACTCATTAATTGGCGGCTTTCAATGTCTGATTCGACCAAGAGCAGCGATTGTCCGGCCAGTGCTTCATTGTCGATCGGCTGCACCAATGGCAAGTCGGTTTTCATCAGTGACAAGGTAAACCAGAACGTTGAACCTTGGTGTAAGCGACTGCTGAAACCGATATCGCCGCCCATCTGTTTCACCAGATTTTGCGTGATCACCAAGCCTAAGCCTGTACCGCCATAACGGCGACTGATGCTGGCATCGGCTTGACGGAATGCTTGGAATAGCTGGGCTTGCTGACGTTCTGAAATACCGATCCCCGAATCACGGATAACGAACTGAAGCTCCAATTGCTCATCGCGTTGTTGTTTCAGTTCCACGCTGATGCGGATATGACCGCGCTCGGTAAATTTGGTGGCGTTACCAATAAGGTTAGTGAGTACTTGCTGAATACGAAGCGGATCGCCAATCACACCAGAAGGAATGCGAGGGTCAATGCGCAGATCCAGTTCAAGCCCTTTTTCGTGTGCCATTGGCGCGAGCAGACGCATCACTTCTTCTAGTGACTCTTCAAAATCAAATGGGATGTTTTCCAGCAACAATTTGCCAGCTTCGAGTTTTGAGAAGTCCAGAATGTCATTGATGATGGTGAGCAGGTTGTTGGCGGACTTTTCGATAGTCTGTAGGTAGTCTTGCTGGCTACTGCTTAATTGGGTTTTGAGCATCTGGCGCGTAAAGCCGATCACGCCATTGAGTGGCGTACGCAGTTCGTGCGACATATTGGCCAAAAATTCGGATTTCACACGGGCTGCTTCTTGCGCATTTTTCTTGGCAATATCTAATTCAACGTTTTGAATCTCAAGCTGTTCGAGGGTTTCACGCAAATCTGAGGTCGCCTGATCGATGCTCTGTTGCATCTCTAAATGATACTCAGATAGCGAGATTGCCATGGCGTTAATGCCGTTTTTTAGGGTGTCGAGTTCGCCCAGTAATTTGCCTTCAATCCGAACATCGAGATGACCTCGACGAATTCGATCGATCATATTAATCATTTGGGTGATCGGTGTTTCAACATCAAGCAGCAAGCGATAAGCAAAAAAGCCTGACAAAATGACGCCAAGGATCAGTACGACGCCTGCGGAAATAATTTCCTGATATTGCTTGAGTTTGACCGTGGATAAATCCATTTCCATCGTGATGTAACCGATGGTTTGATCTTCCGTCAGGTTATTATTAAAACCGCCAATCGCACGAATGGGGGCTCGCAACAGCAAGGTGTCTTGTAATCGACTGATTTCAAGACGATCGGGTAGCGGTTGCCCTTCAGGGATGGCCATTAAATCGAGATTGCGATGGTAGTTCGAGGTCACGAAGAGGTCATTTTGACCTGAGAACACCGCAATGCTGCGAATGTACTGACTGTGTTGGCGATGCGTATGGCCGATGAGTCGGCGCACGTTTTCGCGGCTTTCATTAGAAAGACCGATTTCACTGGCGATTGCCAATGGTTCAATGATCGCCTGACCGGCCACGCTCAATTGCTGTTCCAGCTCTTGATAGCGGTTTTTGATAAAGTAGCCACTGAGCAAAATGCCGATGATCAGCGTCGGTGCAATGGTAAGGGTTATTACTCTGGCGCGAAGTCCGTATTTGGTCATGCTGTTTGTTCTGTGGGAGAATTGCCGTCATTTTGATGACGTACCTGATCATGACATATATATCATGACGTCACTGTTCGTTGTTTATTGCATGGCTATTTATTCAGTAGCCATTTGTTTGTGCCTACATATTCAGTACCTATGGCTACATTCTAATCCTAGGTACGGCTGTACACCAAAGCTGTCGGCGAGAATTCAGCAGGTTATCACAACCCGCTGTCCGCCAATATACGATTCATTGCCATAGCCACCTGAGGAAAAGGTGGTGATGGCCGACATTGGAAAATCAACATGGCGCGTTTTTTTCAGCCCCAGAAGAAGAAAAATCTCGACACCAAACACAAGGCATTCACGGTTGAGCGTCTTGACCATCAAGGTGATGGCGTGGCGTTTGACGGCAAAAAACCGGTGTTTATCGCGGGTGCATTAGCGGGCGAAGAGGTCTTGGCGCAACTGACAGAAGACAAACGTCAGTTTGCCCGTGCCAAACTGATCAAAGTAACAACAGCCAGTGCTGAGCGTGTTGAACCATTTTGTGCTCACTACGGTGTGTGCGGTGGCTGTAACTTACAGCACCTTGGGCATGATGCGCAGATTAAAGCGAAGCAAAATTCTCTCTCTCAGTTGATGAAAAAATTTGCCTCAGCGGATTTAACCCAAGACGCCCCTGTGCGTTCAGAGGATTTGGGTTATCGACGCCGAGCGCGATTGAGCGTCAAAATCAGTAAAGCCGGCGAGTTAGAAATGGGCTTTCGTCAGCGAAGCTCAAAAGAGATTGTGACCGTGACACATTGCCCGGTTTTAGATAAACAACTCGATACTTTGTTGCCTGAGGTTTATTCACTGTTGGATGCATTGCGCGGTCGCCGCGTGATTGGTCACATCGAATTGGTAGGGTCTGAGGCCGGACGCGTGTTGTTGGTGCGTGCGATCAAGACGCTGCATGACGAAGACATTGCCGCCCTTAAACAGTTTGCCGATGAGCAAGCGCTGATTTTGTATCTGCAACAAGGTGACGCTAGCGCAGAGCGCCTGTGTGGCGAGGCACCTTATTACTCACTTGATACATTGTCACTCAAGTTTGAGCCGCAGGACTTCATTCAGGTTAACGCCGACATCAACCAAAAAATGATCGTGCAGGCGCTGGATTGGCTAGACCTTAATACCAATGACAAGGTGCTCGATTTGTTCTGTGGTCTAGGTAACTTTAGTTTACCTATGGCAGGAAAAGCTGAGTCGGTTGTGGGCGTTGAAGGCGTTGAAGAGATGGTACAACGTGCCAGCGACAACGCTACGCACAATGGTTTAGACAATGTTACGTTCCACCACGCCAACCTTGAGTTGGATTCAAGTAAGACAGTGTGGGGCAAGCAGCGCTACAGCAAAATTTTGCTCGATCCTGCACGTGCTGGCGCTTTAGGGGTTATGCCTTATGTGGCACAATCACGTGCTGAGCGTATCGTGTATGTCTCTTGCAACCCCGCAACACTGGCAAGAGACAGTCAAATACTGCTCGAGAAAGGATACAAATTGGCTAGATTGGGCATGTTGGACATGTTCCCCCATACCGGGCACTTAGAGTCGATGGCGCTGTTCATCAAAGCCTAAGTCGCTCGAAACCGGCAACCATGATGGTTGCCGGTAAGGATTAGAAAAACAGGATAGTGAAATGGTCGCAATTCGTGGCGCGCACCTAAATGACAACAAAGAATTTTTGCTTGAACGCTGGGTAGATGGGCTCGCTCAAGACGCAGATGTCTCTCAGGCGTTGATTGACGCTTACAATGACTGCAAAACGCTAGGCGACGAGCAAGCCATGGCACAGCCGTTATGGTTTGGTCGTGAAATGATTGAAATCCTTGTCACCTTAAGCATGGACAAGGAAACCTTGATTGCCGCGTTACTTTTCCCCGCAGTTGAAGATGGCCTGCTGGCTTATGATCGGCTTAAAGAGCGCTATGGTAGTACTATCGCAAAGCTGGTGCATGGCGTGCAGGAAATGGCGTCTATTCGCCATTTGAACGCCAACAATGAAGAAGCGACGGCAGCGCAAGTGGATAACGTGCGTCGCATGTTGCTGTCGATGGTGGATGATTTTCGTTGTGTTGTGATCAAGTTGGCTGAACGGATAAGCTATCTGCGCGAAGTGAAAAACGAGCCCGACAATGTCCGCAAGGCCGTCGCCAAAGAGTGCGCGAACATCTATGCGCCATTGGCCAATCGCCTTGGGATTGGTCAGCTAAAATGGGAAATCGAAGATTACACCTTCCGTTATCAGCATTCAGATACCTACAAGCAAATTGCCAAACAGCTAGCTGAACGACGTATTGACCGCGAAGAGTATATCGATACCTTCGTCACCGATTTGCAGCAGTCCATGAGCGCGTCCAACATCAATGCGCAGGTCTACGGCCGCCCGAAACACATCTACAGCATCTGGCGTAAAATGCAGAAAAAGAGCCTTGCCTTTGATGAGCTGTTTGATGTCCGTGCCGTGCGAATCATTGCCGACCAGCTTCAAGATTGCTATGCCGCACTAGGCGCTGTGCACACCAAATACCGTCACCTTCCCAAAGAGTTTGATGATTACGTTGCTAATCCAAAACCCAATGGTTATCAGTCAATTCATACTGTGGTGTTGGGGCCAGAAGGGAAAACCGTTGAGATTCAGATCCGCACCAAGCAAATGCACGATGATGCTGAGCTGGGTGTGGCGGCGCACTGGAAATACAAAGAAGGTGCATCAGCGGGTGGCCGCAGTGGTTACGACGAGAAAATCACCTGGCTACGTAAGCTGCTGGCGTGGCAAGAAGAGATGTCTGACTCGGGCGAAATGCTCGATGAGCTTCGAAGCCAAGTCTTTGATGATCGCGTTTATGCCTTTACCCCGCGCGGTGATGTGGTTGACTTGCCCATTGGAGCGACACCGCTAGATTTCGCCTACCACATTCACTCGGAAGTGGGTCACCGTTGTATCGGTACCAAAGTGGAAGGGCGCATCGTGCCGTTCACTTACCATCTGCAAATGGGCGATCAAGTCGAAATCATCACGCAAAAAGAACCCAACCCGTCACGTGACTGGCTAAACCCAAGCTTGGGCTTCGTTAATTCAGGTCGTGCTCGCGCCAAAATTAACGCATGGTTCCGCAAGCAATCGCGTGAAAAGAACATGATTGCGGGCAAAGAGATCCTCGATACTGAACTGGCGAAAATTGGTGCAGTCAGCAAAGATGCATCGCTGGCGATGAAGCGCTTCAACATGAATAGCTTGGACGAAGTCTATGCGGGCGTTGGTAGTGGCGATTTACGCATCAACCAAGTGGTGAATTACATCAACTCCTTGGTGAATAAGCCGACCAAGGCAGAAGAAGACCAACAGCTTCGCGAAAAACTCAAACAAACGGAAACCTCGGCAGCACCGAAAAAGCCTCGTCGTGACGCCGTGGTAGTGGAAGGCGTTGATAACCTAATGACGCACCTCGCGCGTTGTTGTCAGCCCATCCCTGGTGATGCTATTGAAGGCTACGTCACACAAGGGCGAGGTATTTCGGTTCACCGCTCAGACTGTGAGCAGCTGGCAGAGCTTCGTCATCATGCGCCAGAGCGTATTATTGATACAGTGTGGGGCGGTGGGTTTATCGGTAGCTACCAAATCACTGTGCGTGTGTTAGCGTCCGAGCGCAACGGGTTGATTAAAGATCTGACGACTGTGTTAACCAATGACAAAGTTAAAGTGGCAGGGATGCAAAGCCGTGTCGACTACAAGCAAAACATGTCGATCATGGATTTTGATCTGGAGTTGAGCGATTTAGACGTCCTCAGCCGAGTGATCACCCGTCTTGAACAAGTCAAAGACGTGCATGAAGCGAAACGGCTTCACTAGACACTAACGTTTAGCAAAAAGGGAAAGCGAAGGCTTTCCCTTTTTATTAAGCCCGTTTAAAACAAACTGACAACGGATAGATAGGCATGAAAAAAATGTCGCGAATGCAAGAATTGCTCGAAATTATGGAAACCCTAAGAGACCCAGAAAACGGATGTCCTTGGGATAAAAAGCAGACGTTCGACTCCATAATTCCTTACACCATCGAAGAAACTTTCGAGACAGTCGATGCCATTGAGCGCCAAAACTGGGGCGATGTGCGTGACGAGTTAGGGGATCTTTTGTTCCAGATTGTGTTCTATAGTCAACTCGGAAAAGAGCAAGGTGACTTTGAATTCGACGATGTGGTTGGCGCAATTTGTGACAAATTGGTTCGCCGTCATCCCCATGTGTTTGGCGAAAAAGATGCCGATGGCAATCCGTTGCAAGCTGCGGATTGGGAAGGTATCAAAGCCCAAGAGCGTGCTGCGAAATCCGAACCTGACGCGGAACTGAGCATTCTTGATGACGTACCAACCGCATTACCCGCATTAGGGCGTGCTGCCAAGCTGCAAAAACGCTGCGCGAGTGTCGGGTTTGATTGGGATGCCATCGGACCGGTTGCCGGAAAGGTGCAAGAAGAACTCGAAGAAGTCATGGAAGAAGCCTTAATGGTGGATGTGGATCAGGCGCGCGTCGATGAAGAAATGGGCGACTTACTCTTTTCCGTGGTCAATTTAGCGAGACATGTCGGCACCAATCCAGAAAAAGCACTGCGACAGGCAAATTTAAAATTCGAAAACCGCTTTCGTCAAATTGAAATGAAATTACGCGAAAATGGTAAAAACTTGCAGGAAACTCCGCAAGATGAGCTAGAAATGCTGTGGCAGAAAGTGAAATGTGACGAAGGCAACAAACCCGCGTGAATCGTTGATTTGATTTACGACAAAAAAAAACGGTATGCCGTGTGATAGTTTTCACGTTGTGGGAAGTTTCGGGCTCTGGTAACATGTCGTCCCGTCCAGATTTCCAATATTTCCCCTAAATCCAACTCTCAGGTTTAGCATGACAACGAATTACATTTTTGTAACTGGCGGGGTAGTTTCCTCCCTCGGTAAGGGTATTGCAGCAGCGTCATTGGCAGCAATTCTAGAAGCACGTGGTCTTAATGTGACTATGATGAAACTTGACCCTTACATCAACTTGGATCCGGGCACCATGAGCCCAACCCAGCACGGTGAAGTATTCGTTACGGAAGACGGTGCCGAGACTGACCTAGACTTGGGTCACTACGAGCGTTTCATCCGCACCAAGATGACTAAGCGCAATAACTTTACATCTGGACGTGTATATTCAGATGTATTGCGTAAAGAGCGCCGAGGCGACTACTTGGGTGCGACCATCCAGGTTATTCCTCATATCACCAACTCTATCAAAGAGCGTGTGCTTGCGGGCGGCGAAGGTCACGACGTTGTTATCGTTGAGATCGGCGGCACGGTGGGTGATATCGAGTCATTGCCATTCCTTGAAGCTATCCGTCAGTTGGCGGTTGAGCTCGGTCGTGAACGTACCATGTTCATGCACCTGACACTGGTTCCTTACCTTGCTGCGGCAGGTGAAGTGAAAACCAAGCCTACTCAACACTCTGTGAAAGAACTGTTGTCTATCGGTATTCAGCCAGACATTCTGGTGTGCCGTAGCGATCGCGTTATTCCTGCGAATGAGCGTTCTAAGATTGCCCTGTTCTGTAACGTGCAAGAAAAAGCCGTTATCTCAATGAAGGATGTAGATTCCATCTACAAGATCCCTTCACTGATCCGTTCACAAGGTTTGGATGATTTGGTTTGTAAGCGTTTCGGTATCGAAGCGCCAGAAGCTGATCTGACAGAGTGGGAACAAGTTATTTACGAAGAAGCGAACCCAACCGGTGAAGTCACTATCGGTATGGTTGGCAAATACATTGAACTGCCAGATGCCTACAAGTCCGTTAACGAAGCATTGAAACATGCAGGTTTGAAAAATCGCCTGACTGTGAAGATCAAGTATGTTGACTCACAAGATGTAGAAACCAAAGGTGAAGAAGTCCTTCACGGTTTGGACGCTATTCTCGTTCCTGGTGGCTTCGGCGATCGCGGCGTAGAAGGAAAAATTCTGGCAGCGAAATTCGCGCGTGAAAACAAAGTCCCTTACTTGGGTATCTGTCTTGGCATGCAAGTGGCGCTGATCGAATATGCGCGTAACGTTGTTGGCATGGAAGGCGCGAACTCTACTGAGTTCAACAAAGCGACTAAGTACCCAGTTGTTGGCCTGATCACCGAGTGGGTGGATGGCGAAGGCAAAGTCGAAGAACGCACTGAAAAATCCGATTTGGGCGGCACCATGCGTCTTGGCGCACAGCTGTGTCACCTGAAAGATAAAACCAAAGCGCGTGAGCTTTACGGTAACGCAACGATCCACGAGCGTCACCGTCACCGCTATGAAGTCAACAATGTGCTTCGTCCGCAACTTGAAGAAGCAGGCCTTGTTGTATCAGGTCTGTCAGCGGATAAGAAGCTGGTTGAAATTATTGAAAACCCTGAGCACCCATGGTTTGTGGCGTGCCAGTTCCACCCTGAATTTACCTCTACCCCACGTGACGGCCATCCTTTGTTTGAAGGCTTTGTTGCAGCAGCAGGTAAAAATCAGCGTGGTGAGCTCTAACTGAGAACAAAAGGCGGTTGCGAAGGTAGTGCAGCCGCTTTTCGCATTTTTAAGCTATTGACATATGAGAGGAAACACAATGTCTAAGATCGTTAAAGTTCTGGGTCGTGAAATCATCGATTCACGCGGTAACCCAACTGTAGAAGCAGAAGTTCACCTGGAAGGTGGTTTCGTTGGTATGGCAGCTGCTCCATCAGGCGCATCTACCGGTTCACGCGAAGCACTTGAACTACGTGATGGCGATAAAGCTCGTTTCCTAGGTAAAGGCGTACTGAAAGCAATCGCTGCAGTAAACGGCGAAATCGCTAACGCTCTAGAAGGCAAAGACGCGAAAAACCAAGCAGAAATCGACCAGATCATGATCGACCTGGACGGTACTGAGAACAAATCTAAGTTCGGTGCTAACGCAATCCTAGCGGTATCTCTGGCAAACGCTAAAGCAGCAGCTGCTGCGAAAGGCATGCCATTGTTCGAGCACATTGCTGAGCTGAACGGCACACCTGGCGTATTCTCTATGCCTCTACCAATGATGAACATCATCAACGGTGGCGAGCACGCTGACAACAACGTTGATATCCAAGAGTTCATGATTCAGCCAGTTGGCGCTGCAACGCTGAAAGAAGCTGTTCGCATGGGTGCTGAAGTATTCCACAACCTAGCTAAAGTATTGAAGTCAAAAGGCTACAACACTGCAGTTGGTGACGAAGGTGGTTTCGCGCCTAACCTAAAATCTAACGCTGAAGCGCTAGAAGTTATCGCAGAAGCTGTTGCTGCTGCTGGCTACGAGCTAGGCAAAGACATCACTCTTGCTATGGACTGTGCAGCATCTGAGTTCTACGACAAAGAAGCTGGCATCTACAACATGAAAGGCGAAGGCAAAACCTTCACCGCTGAAGAGTTCAACCACTACCTAGCTGGTCTGGTTGAGCAATTCCCAATCGTTTCTATCGAAGACGGTCTGGACGAGTCTGATTGGGCTGGCTTCAAGCACCAAACTGAACTGCTGGGCGGCAAAATCCAGCTAGTGGGTGACGATCTGTTCGTAACTAACACTAAGATCCTTGCTCGTGGTATCGAAGAAGGCATCACTAACTCTATCCTGATCAAGTTCAACCAGATTGGTTCTTTGACCGAAACTCTGGCTGCTATCAAGATGGCGAAAGACGCTGGTTTCACTGCAGTTATCTCTCACCGTTCAGGTGAAACTGAAGATGCAACTATCGCTGACCTAGCGGTAGGTACTGCTGCAGGTCAAATCAAGACGGGTTCTATGAGCCGTTCTGACCGTGTTGCTAAGTACAACCAACTTATCCGTATCGAAGAAGCTCTGGGCGAACGCGCACCTTTCAACGGTCTGAAAGAAGTTAAAGGCCAAGCGTAATCGCTTAGCACTTCATTTAGTCGGCGATATGCTGATTTAGATATGAAAACGGCTCCCTCGGGAGCCGTTTTTTTGTTTGTAGGATAAAGAAGATAAGGTTCTAGGAAGAGCAGGTCCTAGATCCTAGGAAGAGCAAAAGCGAAAAGCTTGACCGCACTCAGGCCCTCAAAAACATTGTGCATTACAGTACCCAGTACCCAGTACCTTATTTCTTCGCCAACTCTGGCAAATCTCCGCTTAACCCTAACGCTCGCTTAATAAACTGCGTTTTGATCCCCGGTAGGGTTGCGGCAGCCATCAAGCCAATTCCGCGAAACAGTTTTTTCGCTGGGTTGTCACCAGAGAAAATATCGCGAAAGCCCTGCATGGCTGCAATCATTTGTGCCGCTTCCGCTTTACGCCAGCGTTCAAAGGCGCGCAGGTTGGTTTTTTCGCCAATGTCTTTGCCTTCATCGTGCAAACGCACCAGCTCTTGCCCTAATGTGGTGGCGTCTAACAATCCCAAATTAACGCCTTGGCCCGCTAACGGGTGAATAGTGTGGGCTGCATCACCCACCAAGGCAACGCGATCGACAACAAAGTCGCGCGCATAACGCATTTTTAGAGGGAATGCAGCACGTTCACCTTCCACCGCACACAGCCCAAGGCGTGTATCGAAGGCGGCAGTGAGTGATTTGTTAAAGTCTTCATCTGGCATGGCGCATCGCTGGTCGGCTTGCTCGGGGGATTGAGACCAAACAATGGAACAAAGATGTGGGTCAGAAAGCGGCAGAAAGGCCAGAGGGCCGTCTGGTGTGAATATCTGACGTGCCACACCGTCGTGAGGCTCTGTGGTGCGTATGTTGGCAACCAGCGCGCTGTGGCCATAGTCCCAATGTGTGAGTGGGATAGAGAGCTGATTTCGCACCCAAGAATTCGCACCGTCTGCACCCACCACCAATTTGGCGGTGATGGCGTTGCCGGAATCCAAGGTTAGCCACGTTTCGGTTTCACCGAACATCATGGAGGCGCATGTATCTGGGCAGAATAGTGTCACATTGTGTTGCTGTTTCACGCGTTCTAGCAGCGCAAGCTGAATGACACGATTCTCAACGATATAACCAAGGTTGGGTTGCCCCATGTCCATCGCATCAAAATCGATGGCGCCAAAGCTGTCTTGTTCCCACACTGACATTTTTTGATACGGGCTGCTACGACGAGCAAGAATGCCTTCCCAAGCGCCAATATTTTTTAGGATATTTTCACTCGCGCGGCTCAGAGCCGAAACGCGAAGGTCGGGCAGGGCATTTAATTCAGGCTCGGGTTCTTTGCCTTCAATGATAGCAATTCGAAGGTCGCTATCAGCCAAAGCTGCCGCTAAAGTTAACCCCACCATGCCGCCGCCAATGATGGCGATGTCTACATTTGTCATTTTCATTATCGTTCTACCAGTCCCATCGCGCGTTGCAGCAATGGCGCTTTTAATCCGCTAAAGACGGACATGGCCGCCAGCCCTAAATTGCGCCCAAGGATAAGCGGCGCAGACGTGTTGGAAAAGCCGTGCACAAGGCCAGAGGTCATGGCCACAGTCGCATCCCTATCGGGTTCTCGACGTTGTAGATAGCGCTGCAGCAATGCCATGTCGCCGCAATCTTGTTGTTCGTTGTGTGCGCGAGCAATTTCTTCTGCCAAGGTGATGACATCACGAAGCCCAAGGTTAAAGCCTTGTCCCGCAATAGGGTGCAAGGTTTGTGCAGCATTGCCGACAACCGCGAAACGGTGGCTGATCAGTTGCGTGGCTTGGCGCAAAATCAGCGGATAGCTGTTTCGCTGTCCAACATGCAATAGCTTACCAAGGCGCCAACCAAAGATGGCTTGGAGCTTGTCTGCAAACGCTTGATCAGACAATTCGAGAAGTGCAGGGACATCTTGCGGTTTGACACACCAAACTAAAGAGCTTCGCCCTTCCGACATTGGCAATAAAGCCACGGGACCTGATTCAGTGAAACGCTCGAACGCTTTGCCCTGATGCGGTAAAGAGGTGGTGATATTGGCAATCAGTGCCACTTGCTCAAAGTTATGCTCATGGCGGGAAATTCCTACCATGTCGCAGCATGAAGAGAGTGCGCCGTCGGCGGCTACCACCAACTTAGTGGTGAGCGTTTGTCCGTCGTTGAGCGTCAGTGTGACCTTGTCGGTCGCACGGGCAATGTCAGTGACAAACGCGGGGCAAAACAGTGAGATATTTTTCGACTGACTCAGGGCTTGATGGAATACACGTCCCGCATCTGCAAGTTCAATCACGTTGCCTAAAAATGGCAGACCTTCTTTGTCGGCGTGCATTTCGGTTAATCCAAAATGGCCACGGTCGGAGACGTGAATGGTATTGATGGCGGTAGCAAAGGGCGCCACGCCACGCCAAACGCCGATCTGATTGAGCAATTGGCAACTGCCGTAGGACAGAGCAATGCTTCGGGCGTCATACCCTGGGTGAGTATTGTCCGGGATGGCGGCTTCGACCACTGCGACAGAAAGCGTCGCTTGCGTTAAGCGCTCAATAGCCAGAGCGAGTGTCGCACCGGCCATCGCACCACCTGCGATAACAACATCATATGAGTGTGTTGACGGCGCTGTTGCGTCCATTCGTTACCAATCTCCAGCCATTATATGGGGGCCAATACGTGATGTGTTGAGCGCTTAGCCGCGAGTGTTAATCTCAGTGTAGCGTTGGCGTTTTGTCTTCATCACTTTGCGACTTGATGCCAAGATCGGCATGCAGTGTCATGGCGCAGACGCGGACGTGCTCAATCACTTGCTCAAGCAATACGGCTTGCTCTTCCATGTCGTCGTCTTCGTCGATGCCTAGCTGTGCAATTTCTGCCAGATCGGCCAGTACTTCTTTGCCATCTTCCGATAGCTTACCAGCCGTGACGCCCGCCAACCCAACGCCTGCAATAAAGGCATTGACCCATTCCGTCAACGCATCACCACGATCAAGTAGCGGCGCGTTTTCATCAGGTAACAGTGGCTCAAAGTCCATTTGACCGGCTGACAGTTGCTGGTGAGCAAGACCGAGTGATGTGGCCGCCAATGTTTTTGATTCATGGGGCCAACCTGCACCGTCATTGGTATAGTCATAAAGCATTGGCATCCAATTGCCCAGTTCTGGATCGAGTCCACCGCATAACATGCCACATAGCAGACCCTGCATCTCAGCTGGTGTAACGGCTAAACTGTCAGATTTAAGCGTGGTAGCAATGTTGCTGTATTCGGGTAAAGTTACTTGAGTCACGAGGGCCACCTTGGATGCCATTAATTTCAAGCCGTATGCTACCACTTAGCGCAATGTCACTGAATATCTGAGCCGAAAAAGTCCATGTATGACCACGGAAACGTGGAAGATAAAAGTAAAATAGCTCTGATTTTCATCACATTGACGACTTTTCGTCTAATCAGTGCGTCGAGAGACGCAAGACAATAGGATAAACTTGCAGTTTAATCCGCCATTTTCTATAGTTTGTGCCCGTGACTCAGGGTGCGACATCGCGCTTTGAAGGGAGCTCTAAAAGATAATGACTACGCAAGCTGTTGAAATTCGAATCCTAGGCAAGACGATGCGCGTAAACTGTCCGGCGGGTCAGGAAGAAGCATTGATTGAAGCGGCGAACGACTTCGATCAGCGGTTGCATGAATTGTCTGGGCGCACTAAAGTAACGAATACAGAGCAGTTGCTCACCATTGCGGCGCTGAACGTCTGCTACGAGTTGTTAGCAGAGCGAAAACAAGGCGTTGACGAAAAGAATGAAATGGAACAGCGTATCACGCTGTTACAGACAACAATTGAAGAGGCGTTGTTAAAACACAGCGCGTCGAAAGCCTAAGGGCTTTACCTGTTTGACCCTGGAGTGTTCGTCAGTGGATCTGAGTCCCTGAGCCGATAAGCAAATCTAAGGGTGAGTTGTTACAGGCTATTGTGCAAGCTCGGCTCGTACCGAGAAGCCTACGGTCTGTTCTGCCCATCCGCCTTGAACCGCAGGGTTCAAGGGCGTAAGATTCCCAACGGCACTCTGGGGCCTTCCCCACAAAATACACACCGCAATACGGCAAGGACAGCCGATGAAAGCGACTGCTTCCGAACTGCGAAATACGCTGCGCAAACATATCCGGAACCAACGCCGTGCATTGACGGCACAAGCGCAAACGGATGCGTCGGATGCGCTTCTGTTGCGCTTTCAGCAATCCGACACCGTACAAAGCGCCACCTATATCGCCTTGTATCTTGCCGTTGATGGCGAGCTTGATACCGCACCACTCATCGAGTATTGCTGGGCGCAAGGCAAGTCGGTTTATCTTCCCGTAATCCATCCTTTCAGCAAAGGGCACCTGCTCTTTCTTCGCTATCATCCGTATTCGACACTTGTTCCCAATCGTTACGGCATTCTTGAGCCCAAGCTCGATGTACGTGATGTGTTGCCCGCTGAAAAGCTGGATCTGATTTGCACGCCACTGGTCGCGTTCGATCAAAGCGGACACCGCTTAGGGATGGGCGGCGGCTATTATGATCGTACGCTGGCATCTTGGTATGAGACTCAACAAGGCGCACAGCCCATGGGGATCGCGCATGACTGTCAGCAAGTAGATGCTTTGCCCGTTGAAGCGTGGGATGTCCCACTGCCTGAGATCTTAACGCCATCGATGCACTGGCAATGGTCGATCTGACACGATCAGAGTTGATCGACAAGAACGAGATCTGGATGCGCAAAAATCCCCAACTTGCCGAAACAGATCTGTATAATCGGCCTCGCGTTTTTCCCCCTTATTAGCAGGAGATCCTCATGACTCAGGATGAAATGAAAAAAGCGGCTGGCTGGGCTGCATTGGAATATGTCACCAAAGGCAGCATTGTCGGTGTTGGCACTGGCTCAACCGTTAATCACTTCATCGATGCACTTGAAACCATGAAAGAGCAAATCAAAGGTGCAGTGTCGAGCTCTGTTGCTTCGACTGAGCGTCTTGAGAAGATCGGAATCCAAGTCTTTGATGCCAATGAAGTGGCGAGCTTGGATATCTACGTGGACGGTGCAGACGAAATCAACCCAAGTAACGACATGATCAAAGGCGGTGGTGCAGCACTGACGCGTGAGAAGATCGTGGCGGCTATCGCTGAGAAGTTTATCTGCATTATTGATGACACCAAGAAGGTTGATGTTCTGGGTCAATTCCCATTGCCTGTTGAAGTGATCCCAATGGCGCGCTCTTATGTGGCACGCGAACTGGTCAAACTTGGCGGTGATCCTTGCTACCGCGAAGGTTGTGTCACTGATAATGGCAATATGATATTGGATGTACATAACCTTCAAATTACCAATGCCAAAGAACTCGAAGATAAAATTAATGGGATTGCGGGTGTGGTGACCGTCGGTTTATTTGCAAACCGTGGCGCTGACGTTGTGCTTGAAGGCACACCGAATGGCGTTGTAAAAAGCTAAATTTTCGTTCATGAGCAACCCTTTAGCTTTTCACTTTTTTTGAAGTTAAAGCCAAACGTTTGCGTACAAGAAACTCAATAAGTTAGCGGCGTCTTTTGGACGCCGTTTTTTTTCGCTTTTATAACGTAATATTCTTACCCTTTCGAATAACTTTTTGTTACCTTAGTCACTAATTGTGAGGGGTTGATGACCATTTTGGCTGAAAAGTGTTCAGTCCATCCACGTTTTGATCGATACCCTCTGCCACTTGGATGGCGAAACCAATTTTTGTAATTCTGGTTTGTTTTTAAGGATGAGAACCGCATGGCTAAAGTGTCGCTTGAAAAAGACAAAATAAAAATCCTTCTTCTTGAAGGCGTTCATCCCACGGCAATAGAAGTGTTGCAAGGCGCAGGCTATAGCAATATTGAATATCATAAAGGGTCACTGGCAGGTGAAGAGCTTGAGGCTGCGATTGCTGATGCCCACTTTGTCGGTATCCGATCTCGCACTCAGCTCACTGAGAAAGTGTTTGAAAAAGCAAAGAAACTGGTCTCAGTTGGTTGTTTCTGTATTGGTACTAACCAAGTTGACCTAAATGCTGCTGCAAAGCGCGGTATTCCAGTATTTAATGCCCCATTCTCGAACACCCGAAGTGTGGCTGAGCTAGTGCTTGGTGAAATACTTCTGTTGCTTCGTGGCATTCCTGCGAAGAACGCCAAGGCGCACCGTGGTGAGTGGATTAAATCGGCAGATCAGTCGTTTGAAGCTCGTGGTAAAAACCTCGGTATTATTGGTTACGGTCACATAGGTACTCAACTGGGTATTTTGGCGGAAAACCTAGGCATGCGCGTATTCTTCTATGATATTGAGAACAAGCTTTCATTGGGCAATGCGCAACAAGTGGGTTCAATGTCAGAGCTGCTTAACAAAAGCGACGTGATTACCTTGCACGTGCCTGAAACGGTATCGACTCAAGATCTGATGGGCAGCGAAGAGTTTGCACGCATGAAGCCTGGCGCCGTCTTCATTAACGCGGCTCGTGGTACTGTGGTTGATATTGATGCGCTTTGTGGTGCACTGGAAAGTGGCCATATCGGTGGTGCAGCGATTGACGTATTCCCGACGGAACCAAAAACCAACAGCGACCCATTCACCTCGCCGCT
This sequence comes from Enterovibrio litoreus, assembly GCF_045679545.1. Lineage (NCBI taxonomy): Bacteria > Pseudomonadati > Pseudomonadota > Gammaproteobacteria > Vibrionales > Vibrionaceae > Enterovibrio > Enterovibrio litoreus. The sequence goes on along the minus strand of NZ_CP166194.1, from coordinate 2,926,017 downwards.
ACAAGCGTTTGATAACGTGATCCTGACGCCGCACATCGGCGGTTCAACACAAGAAGCGCAGGAAAATATCGGCATCGAAGTCGCGGGCAAAATGGTGAAGTATTCTGACAACGGTTCAACGCTGTCGTGTGTTAACTTCCCAGAAGTGTCTTTGCCTGAACATAGCGGTACATCACGTCTGTTGCACATTCACCAGAACAAGCCGGGTATTCTGACCAAGATCAACACCATCTTCGCAGAAGAAGGCATCAACATTGCGGCTCAGTATCTGCAAACCAATGCCGAGTTTGGTTATGTTGTGATCGACGTCGAAACTGAGCACTCAGAAAAGGCATTAGAGAAACTGAAAGCGATCGATGGCACCTTGCGTGCACGTATCCTTCACTGATAGACGTATTTGTTCCCCCTCAAATCGCCTATCTCCCATAAATAAGGCCGCAATCATTGCGGCCTTATTTTTTTGCTAGCGTTTTCGCTATTACTCGCCGAGTGCATACACCACATTGACGCGATCTGTGATCGTGATTTCTGCATCTTCATAGGTGGCATTCACGTCCGCCGCGGCTTCCGCCATTCGCATCATGACAGGGCGCATAGGTGTTTGATCTACATAGCGAATCTCCCATACTCCTGCCAAGGTTTCACCAAAGCCTTTGGCTAATGACTCGGCTTTCGCTTGCGCATCTGCAATGGCAGCCATTCGGGCTTTTTCTTTTAAGTCTTCTTCTTTGCTCGATGAGAATGAGATGCCATTGACGCGATTAAGGCCATCAGCCAGCGCGCCGTCTAATACGCGATTAAGGTTAGCCAAATCTTTCACGGTGACCGTAACGGTGCGACTTGCTCGATAGCCCGTAAGCTTAGGCTCGCTGTTTTTCGGGTAGCTGTATTGGGGCTGAATTGAAAGGTTGGCGCTTTCAATGTCTTTTTTATCAATCCCCATTTTTTGAAGGCGTTCAAGTAAAGCGGCAATGGCATCGTCAGAGGCTTTTTTGGCCGCTTGTGCGGATGTTCGGTTAAGAGAGACCGCAACATCAATATTTGCCATATCAGGCATGGCAACCACTTCGCCAATACCCACGGTTTCTAAATGCGGAAAATCGGGGGAGGCGGCAGAGGCGAAAGGAGAAAGGGCGACAGTTGCCCCAATCAGTGTGGCAATCAGATGCTTTTTCATAGGAAGGCTTCCATTTTTGTCTGTTTCAACACGGTTTGACCACAAGAGTCTATGGTTTATCCCTAACGGAAGAAGGCATGCAGCGCGAGTTAGGGAAACACGGTTCGAGCGTAACTTAAGCATGCTTTTGTCATTTGCGCCAGTATACCGCTTTCGGTGGCAAAGTGGTGCCAGTAGAGATGGCGTGTCACCCCATCGCCGGGGCAAAGATCGATAAGCTCGCCGCATGCCAACTCTTGCTCAATCTGGAGCTTGGGGATCAGGCAATACGCCACGCCGAGCTTGGCCATATTGACGAAAGCATCGGATGAACGAACCATGTGGCTGCGCCAGCCCACCGTGGGCAGATTGAATCGCTCAGACACAAACTGCGTGTGCATGTCGTCAAAGCGATCAAACACCACAGCAGGTGCTTTGCTCACTGCTTGGGTATTTAAACCGTTAGGGAAATACTGCGCCTTAAACGCCGGCGTGCAGACACAGACGTACTCCATGGTTCCCAATAATGGTGCCACACAACCTTGAAGAGGAGAGGGCTCTGTACTGATGGCGATCACGGCTTCGCCAGCGCGAAGGCGATTTAGCGTTCGGCTTTCATCATCGACAATCAAATTAATTTCTAATGTTTGTGCTTTCATTAGTGGTGCCAATGCTGGTAATAACCAAGTGGCGAGACTGTCTGCATTGGTAGCAATTGGAACGGTCACGGCAGCAGAGAGACCGTCAGGGGCAAGCTCTGGCAGTAACTCTGTTTCTAACAACTGTACGCGTCGATAAAGCCCAAGCAGCTTTTTCCCAATGGCCGTCGGTTGCGGAGGCGATTCGCGCACTAATACGGGCTGTGCGACAAACTTCTCCAATTGCTTAATGCGCTGTGAGACGGCGGATTGCGTCACGAACAATGCATCTGCGGCTTTATCAAAACCGCCATGGGCAATAACAGCATCCAAGGCTTCTACCCAGCGATAATCTAATCCTTTCATGATAATCACATTAGTAAGTCTAATTTATCATTAAAATTATTAGATTTACTTACCTTTGTCACCAGACTAATTTTATGGCTCTCGCACCAATAACAGTTAACGACTAACAAGGATGTATCACAATGAGCAGCGCCATCGTGCTTCAAGGGTTTGGATTAGGGTTGAGTATGATTGTGCCTATTGGGGCGCAAAATGCGTTTGTACTGAATCAAGGGATTCGAAAAAATCATCATGTGATAGTGGCCACCCTATGCTTTATTTGTGATGCCATGTTGATCCTTCTCGGTGTGTTTGGTGGTGGAGCCATGTTGGCGAGCAATGACATATTGCTGAACATCGTAACCTTAGGTGGCGTCGCGTTTCTTCTGACCTATGCCTTCCAATCGCTAAGGCAGGCATGGCAGGTCGGTAAATATGAGGAAGCGGCGACAGTGGCCGCCGTAAATCGAACAATGGTTTCGGTTGTTTTGAGCACCTTAGCGGTCACTTTGCTGAACCCACATGTGTATCTCGATACTGTTGTGGTGCTTGGCTCTATTGGCGGGCAGCTTGAGTCGGCACAACGCAATGCGTTTGCGTTTGGAACGGTTTTGGCGTCGTTTGTATGGTTTTATGGTATTGCGTTGGGTGCTGCTAAGCTATCACCCGTGTTATCGAAGCCGCGTGTGCGTCAGATGATAGATGTGCTGGTTGCTAGCATGATGATCTATGTAGCGTATCTGCTCATGCAAAAATGGATGATGAGTTGAGAGGGAAGATGTCGCAAACACTCGAAGAGATCATGAAGAAGAACATCGCTCTGATGACCGCATGCGATGTGGCCTATCAGCAATGGGAACATGAGCCTATTTTGGATTTTGACACCGACGAGCGAGTCGGGGCTAGGTTGGGATGGATGGCAACACCGACTAAGAGCTTATTTTTGTCGTTTAAATCTGGTGGGTATGCCTTGTTACTCACTTACAAAGAAGCTCGACTCGACAGCAAAAAAGTGAAGGGTATTATGGGGAAACGTCCTTCCATCGCATCGAACGAAGACATGATAGCCACTTTGGGTTGTGTGCCAGGTGCTGTGTGTCCCTTTGGACTGCCTGATCATATACCGCTGTTGGTTGATGATACGCTGTTTGGCTTTGATGAGTTAATGTATACACCGGGTCCGCCGGAATTTACCTTTGCGTTTGCGGCGAAAGACTTACCCATTTTACTTTCAGCCCTCCCCAATCCTGTTCACCTTCTTAGTCAGGCAATGAATACGTGATGACATGGTTATCATTGTCAGCCGTTAATTAATGACTCAACCTTGTCCAATTTATTGATATTCACACCTTTGTCGTTGCCATTACTGGTGTGGCAATGGCGAATGTGGGAATATTGCTATCTTCTATAATTATTCTCGGCGACGCAGGTACGCGACGCTTTATCTGGGTTTCATCATGGTGAGGAAAATGCGATGCGAATGCTGACAGTCATGCTGATCGTATTGTTTGGATGGCTTCAATATCACCTTTGGTGGGGCAAAAATGGAATTGATGACTACCTCGATGTGAGTGCGGTGGCGGAATCAACCGCTCAAGCGAACGATAAACTTCATCAACGTAACGAACAGATGTTTGCTGAGATCGCCGACCTCAAGCGTGGACAAGAAGCGATTGAAGAGCGTGCTCGTAATGAACTGGGCATGATCAAGCCGGGAGAAACATTCTTCCGCATCGTTAACGACTAATCCACTCGCCTAATAACACGAAGAGAATCATGACTACCCCGGCAAGTAATGAAAACCAATGCTCGCCTAGCGCCGTCGTTTCTGACGTCGTGGCTATTGTGCCCGCAGCGGGCGTTGGAAAACGAATGGGTGCAGCCTGCCCTAAACAATACCTCACCATCGACGATAAAACCCTGCTAGAGCATACGGTGCACTATTTGCTCGCACACCCTAAGGTGTCAAAAGTGGTGATTGCGATTGGTGCAGAGGATGAATACTTTCAAACCACGTCGCTTGTCAGCGACTCTCGCGTTGTTGTCACGACGGGCGGGGCAGAACGTGCAGATTCTGTGTTAGCAGGGCTCAATGCGACTGACGCGACCTGGGTGATGGTTCACGATGCGGCTAGGCCTTGTGTTCGTCATCAAGATATCGATGCGCTGATTGACGCGGCGGCGTCCCATGATGATGGCGCATTGCTCGCCTCACCAGTGCGAGACACCATGAAGCGTGCCGGTACAGATAGCCGTGTTGATCATACCGTCTGCCGTGAGCAACTTTGGCATGCACTGACACCACAAATGTTTCGACGCGAGCAATTGCTAGCAGCGTTACAGCGTGCGCTTGAGCAATCATTAGCGGTGACGGACGAAGCGTCAGCCATCGAATTGGCGGGCGGGTCACCCAAGCTGGTGGTCGGGCACGCCGACAATATTAAAGTCACCCAGCCAGAAGATTTGGCACTAGCCGCGTTTTTCTTAACGCAACGTTCCTAGCTGGGATAGACATCAAGAGGACAAACAATGATGCGTATTGGACACGGTTTTGACGTACACAAATTTGGCGGAGAAGGCCCCGTTGTTATTGGTGGCGTCAAGATCCCTTACGAGCACGGCTTGATTGCGCACTCCGACGGTGATGTGGCACTGCATGCACTCTGTGATGCATTGCTTGGCGCTATCGCAGCAGGCGACATTGGGCGTCACTTCCCAGACACAGATGCAGAGTGGGAAGGGGCGGACAGCCGTTTCTTGCTGCGTGATGTTTACGCAAAAGTGAAAGCCAAAGGATATGTCATCGGCAATTTGGATGTGACCATCATGGCTCAAGCGCCAAAAATGGCACCGCATATTGATGCTATGTGTGCAGCGATTGCCGACGATCTCGAAACGGATATCAGTAACGTGAATGTGAAAGCCACTACCACTGAACGATTAGGTTTTACTGGGCGCAAAGAAGGCATCGCCTGTGAAGCCGTCGTCATTATCCGTAAGGAATCTCATGAGTGATGTAATGACAACTTTGGCTTACCTGCACGGTAAACCAACCGCGACAGGTCGCTTGAAAGCACAACCTGAGCACTTTTTCGTCAGCGAAACCCTCGACTTTACGCCTGTTGGGCACGGCGAGCATTTCCTTGTTCGTATTCGTAAGATTGGTGAAAACACCAAGTACGTGGTGAACGAATTAGCGAAAGCGTGTGGCGTGAAATCACGAGATGTGAGCTGGGCAGGACTGAAAGACCGCCATGCAGTCACTGAGCAATGGTTCAGTGTTCACCTTCCCGGGCAGCCTGATCCTGACTTAACGGAATTCCTTGAAGCCCATGAAGGGATCGATGCGATTTTAGAAACCACGCGCCACGATAAAAAACTGCGTCCCGGCGATTTGATTGGTAATCGCTTCTCGTTGGTGATCACAGATTTTGAAGGTGATGAGGCGATCGAAGCGCGTCTTACCAACATTCGTGACAAAGGTGTACCAAACTACTTTGGCAGCCAGCGTTTTGGCCGAAACGGCAATAACGTTGTCGCAGCGCGTGAATGGGGTCAAGACAAAATCCGAGTGCGTGACAAGAGCCAGCGCAGTTTTTATCTGTCTGCAGCTCGTTCATATTTGTTTAACTTGGTGTTGTCAGCACGTATTGAACAGGGCATGGCGCATACACCCATGCGCGGAGACATGCTGATCGATGATACCGGTCATCTTAAAATGGCATTGGATATCAATAAAGCCAATGAGCTTATTGAAAAAGGCGCCTGGCAAATTTCCGGTCCGATGACTGGAGACAATGCGTTGCCGACAGAAGCTGACGCACGTAAATTTGAGCAGGCGATTATCAATCAAGAACCAGACTTATTGGCGGTTATTCGCAGTAATCGTATGCGACATGATCGCCGCGCATTGATGCTTTTGCCGAAAGACATGGCATGGACTCACGGTGAAGGAACATTGACTGTGTCTTTCTCGTTGCCCGCAGGAAGTTTCGCGACAGCGGTGATGCGAGAGCTGCTTCAAGACACAATGGATGGAGAGTCTGATGCACATATTGATCAGTAATGACGATGGTGTGTTTGCGGAAGGCATTAATGTGCTCGCGGAAACCCTCTCTGAAATAGCGACAATCACCGTCGTTGCACCAGATCGTAACCGTTCAGGGGCATCCAACTCGTTAACATTGGAAGCGCCGCTGCGTATTCGCGAAGTGGGTGAACGTCGGTATGCAGTGCAGGGCACCCCGACGGATAGTGTGCACATGGCACTCAATGCCTTGATCAAAGAAAAGGTCGACTTCGTCATTGCAGGTATTAATCACGGTGCAAATTTGGGGGACGATGTACTTTATTCAGGCACCGTCGCTGCGGCGACCGAAGGTTTCTTCCTCGGCGTGCCTGCGATAGCGGTCTCCCTTTGTGGCTCCACGCATTTTCATACTGCTGCACAAGTGGTAAAAAAAGCAGTGCTATTCGATCAGCACAACCCATTGCCACGTAATCGTATTTTAAATATTAACGTGCCAGATTGCCCGTTAGATGAATTGAAGGGCTGGCAGGTCACTCGCCTCGGTGCGCGGCATCGTGCAGAAGACATGATTGAACAAACGGATCCACGTGGGCAGCCCATCTTCTGGATCGGCCCTCCGGGTGCGAAGCAAGATGCAGGACCGGGTACAGATTTCCATGCCATTGAAAACAATTGTGTCTCTTTGACGCCTTTACAGGTCGATTTAACAGCGCATGACACGCTGGACACGCTTTCTCAATGGGCAACAAATGCAACGGAACTTTAAAAGGTGATATTGGTGAATTACTCGCATTCACTTATTCAACTATTGCGTCAGCAAGGGATTTCAGATCAACGTGTGCTCAGTGCGATTGAGCGTTTGCCGCGCCATCTCTTCGTGTCTGAGGCGATGGCTCATCAAGCCTATGACAACAACGCACTGCCGATTGGTTTTGGGCAAACGATCTCACAGCCCTATATCGTGGCAAAGATGACTGAGCTCTTAACGCTGCGTTATGACAGTCGCGTATTAGAAGTAGGAACAGGATCTGGTTTTCAGACATGTGTGCTAGCGCAACTGGTTGAGCATGTTTATTCCGTGGAGCGAATTAAGCAACTTCAAATGGTCGCGAAGCGCCGTTTTAAACAGCTTGAGCTCTATAATATATCGACAAAACATGGTGACGGTTGGGAAGGTTGGGCGAGTAAAGGCCCCTTTGATGCCATTATTGTTACTGCTGCTGCAGCCAGCATGCCTCGGGCACTTTGCGAGCAACTTGCAGATGGCGGAACCCTTATTGTGCCTGTCGGCGAGACTGATCAGACACTTTACAAAGTCACCCGTTTTGGTGATGAATTTGAAACAACAGCAATTGAAGCGGTACGTTTTGTCCCATTAGTTGCTGGTGACTTGGCTTAGGTAAGTATTTGTGGGTGAGGTTTCAATTCAGTTGAAAGTATTGGTTTTTCTTTCTGTGTTGGGATTTTTGTCTGCGTGCTCTATTTCTAGCCCTGCGCCTGTTTCTAGTGTGGGTCCTGACTATGGGGATATTGAGCGGGGAAGCTACCGCGGCAGTTATTACAAGGTGCAGAAGGGCGATACCCTTTACTACATCGCGTATATCACTGACCGAGACGTGAAAGAAATCATCAGCGCCAACAAGTTAGCACCTCCCTATACGATCTTCCCTGGACAGAAACTCGATCTCTGGCAAAAGAAATACGTCCCGCCTGTGTATGGCAAGAAAGGCGACGTTCCTATTATCCCCGCTGCTGTGCCCGTGGCAGTGGCGGCAGCACCCGTCGCGGTCACAAAGTCGCCAACCCCCCCTACAGGATCATCTGCTAAAACAGGCAAAGATAATCAAAAATACGCTTCGCAAAAAAAGCCTGAGTCTAGTTCACAGAATAAGAAAAATGTTGAACAGCAAAAAGTGAAGGAGTACAGTCAGCCTGTAACAAAAAACAAACCATCTGTTGATAAATCTGCAAATAAGTCACCAGGAACGCCGAAAGCAATAAGTTGGCAATGGCCAGTAAGCGGACGTGTCGTTTCAGGGTTTTCTAGCTCAGAGCTCGGAAACAAAGGTGTCGATATAGCAGGTAAACGTGGGCAAAGCATTAGTGCTTCTGCCGATGGTAAGGTGGTTTATGCGGGCAATGCGCTTCGCGGTTATGGGAACTTAATCATTATTAAACACAATGATGATTACTTAAGCGCTTATGCACACAACGACCGCATATTTGTTTCGGAACGCCAGAATGTCAAAAAGGGGCAAAAAATAGCCTCAATGGGTAGCTCTGGTACAAACAGTGTCCGGTTGCACTTCGAGATTCGCTACAAAGGAAAATCGGTGAATCCGTTAAGGTATCTGCCGAAACGGTAATCCGAGACAGTTTTTGCTGTACTGTCATGCTGCTACGCCAAAATTGGGAGGCGCTATGGGTCAGAATAATACCGCAAAGAAAGTCGATGACACGGTCGTTGAAGACGCTGATATCGAGCAAATGGAGCTTGATAGTGAAGCTGAAACTGCTGAAGTAGCGGAAAACGTCGAAGAGTCGGTCTCCTTCTCTGCATCATCCAAAGCATTGGATGCTACTCAACTTTATCTAAGCGAAATTGGTTACTCTCCACTGCTCACGGCAGATGAAGAGGTCCTGTACGCACGACGCGCACTTCGTGGTGATGAAGCCGCTCGCAAACGTATGATTGAAAGTAACCTCCGTTTGGTGGTGAAGATTTCTCGTCGTTACTCTAATCGCGGTCTTGCTCTGCTTGATCTGGTGGAAGAGGGTAACTTGGGATTGATTCGTGCGGTTGAGAAATTCGATCCAGAACGTGGGTTCCGTTTCTCTACTTATGCCACGTGGTGGATTCGTCAGACGATTGAACGCGCGATCATGAACCAGACTCGCACCATTCGCCTACCTATTCATGTCGTGAAAGAGCTAAATGTCTATTTACGTACTGCACGTGAATTGGCTCAAAAGCTTGATCATGAGCCAACAGCAGAAGACATTGCACTGCAACTTGATAAGCCTGTTGAAGACGTCAACCGTATGTTGCGCCTTAACGAGCGTATCAGCTCAGTGGATAACCCTATCGGCGGTGATTCAGAAAAAGCACTGCTAGATATCATCCCTGATGAAAAAGAAGGCGGTCCTGAAACTACCACGCAAGACGATGACATGAAAAAGTCTATCGTTCATTGGCTGCAAGAATTGAACCCGAAACAACGCGAAGTGCTAGCACGCCGCTTTGGATTGTTGGGTCATGAAGCATCAACATTGGAAGATGTTGGTCGTGAGATTGGGTTGACTCGTGAACGTGTGCGTCAAATCCAAGTGGAAGGTCTGCGTCGCCTGCGCGACATGTTGACCCACCAAGGTTTGAACATTGAATCGCTGTTCAATACTGAGCACTAAGCACTTCTCTTCTTATTTTTCGTTTCTAAGTGTTTAGTAAAAAGCCCCGTTAGGGGCTTTTTTGTGTTTTGCGTTTATTGGCGCTATTTCAACTGACCAGTTATAGAAGAGCTTTCAGTCGATAAAGCGCATCTAACGCTTGTCGTGGCGTGAGGTTATCGGGCTCGATATCTGCCAGCGCCTTTTCGGTTTCGCTCAGCTCTGGAATAAGCGAAAGTTGTGCTATGGAGGTTGGCTTAACAGCTTCACCTGTCACCACCTCATGCCCGCTTGCTTCTAATTGACGAAGTTTGTTTTTCGCCCGCTGAATGACGGTTTTAGGCACGCCTGCAAGACCTGCAACCGCCAAACCGTAAGATTTGCTCGCTGCACCTTCTTGAACGGCGTGCATAAAGGCAATCTCATCACCGTGTTCAACCGCATCAAGGTGAACGTTAACCAAGCCTTCAATTTGACCTGAAAGTTCGGTCAATTCGAAATAATGGGTGGCAAATAAGGTCATTGCTTTGAGTTTTTCTGCCAGCCACTCTGCACTTGCCCACGCCAGCGATAATCCATCATAGGTGCTGGTGCCGCGGCCGATCTCATCCATCAATACCAAGCTATTTTCTGTGGCGTTGTGAAGGATGTTTGCCGTTTCGGTCATCTCAACCATGAACGTTGAGCGACCAGAGGCCAGATCGTCCGATGCGCCAATACGGGTGAAGATACGATCCACAGGGCCAAGAGTCACGGCTTCTGCTGGTACGTAGGAGCCAATGTGCGCGAGTAGGGTAATCAGTGCTGTTTGGCGCATGTACGTCGACTTACCACCCATGTTTGGGCCAGTAATAATTAGCATTCGGCGCTCGGGGCGCAAAGATGTTGGGTTTGCAATAAACGGCGCATCCAGCACTTGCTCAACCACAGGGTGGCGACCACCTGTGATGTCAATCCCGCGTTCTTCGCTCAAAGTAGGGCGGCAGTAGTTCAATGTTTCTGCCCGCTCAGCAAGGTTCGCCATGACATCCAGTGTTGACAATGAGTCTGAAACTTTCTGTAAGGTTTCAAGATGCGGCAATAGTTTGTCGAACAATTCTTCCCAAAGTTTCTTTTCTAGCGCCAAGGCTTTTGATTTGGAGTTTAGTACCTTGTCTTCGTGGGCTTTAAGCTCAGGAATGATGTAGCGCTCTGCATTCTTCAGCGTTTGGCGGCGAACATAGTGCGGAGGGACTAAGTGGCTTTGACCTCGGCTAACCTGAATAAAGAAGCCATGAACCTGATTAAAACCAACCTTGAGGGTGTCGATGTTATGTTGTTCACGTTCACGTCGCTCAAGCTCTTCTAAAAAGCGCGTGGCTCCCTCAGCCAGTTCACGCCATTCATCCAATTCTGCGTTATATCCCGGGGCGATAACGCCGCCATCACGAATCACAACAGGTGGCGCTTCAACGACGGCATCTACCAACAATTGCACGAGTTCTGGCATTGGCTCACATGCCGCTTTTAGCGGTGCAATCGAACTGTTTTCTACTTCCACCAACAGGGACTCAACTTCAGGCAACTGCTGCAATGCGCCGCGAAGCCTTGCCATGTCGCGTGGGCGTGCTGAACGTAGTGCCAAACGTGCCAGAATACGCTCCATATCGCCAACGGGGTGCAGCGTTGTGGCTAGGTCAGCATAAATGCCCGTATCTTTTAATGCGGTGATGGCATCAAGGCGTGCATTGACGGTTGAAAAATCACGCATCGGCTGATGTAACCAGCGTTTTAGTAAGCGACTTCCCATTGGTGTTGTCGTTTTGTCCAATATAGATGCAACGGTATTTTCAACGCCACCTGACAGATTTTGCGTCAGTTCAAGGTTACGACGCGTCGCTGCATCTAAAATGACAGAATGATCTTTATTCTCTTTGACCAAGGCGCGAATGTGAGGCAATGCGGTGCGCTGCGTATCTTTCACGTATTGCATTAAGCAACCCGCAGCAGCGAGACCCAGTGAGCAGCCTTCGACGCCAAAACCAATCAGATCACGAGTGCCAAACTGTTGGTTTAGCTGTTGCTTCGCCGTTTCGACATCGAACTCCCAAATTGGGCGACGACGGCTGCCTTTGCTCATCGCGGTCAGCGAAGGGAAGGCAAAATCTTCAGGGTAGAGGAGTTCAGCTGGTCGAGTACGTTGAAGTTCGGCCTGCATTTCTTCTTCTGTTGCGGGTTCACTGAGCAGGAATCGCCCTGATGTAATATCCAAAGTGGCATACCCAAAGCGCTCACCGTTGGCATAAATGGCGGCTACTAGGTTATCAACACGTTCGCTGAGTAAGGCTTCATCGGAAACAGTGCCTGGTGTGATAATTCGCACTACTTGGCGATCAACTGGCCCTTTGCTAGTGGCGGGGTCGCCAATTTGCTCACAAATTGCAGCAGATTCTCCGAGCTGAACCAGACGCGCGAGGTAGCCTTCGACAGAATGATAGGGAACCCCAGCCATTGGGATTGGTTCGCCAGCAGAGGCACCGCGCTTGGTCAGTGATATATCGAGCAATTGCGAAGCTCGCTTGGCATCGTCAAAGAACAATTCGTAGAAATCACCCATACGATAGAAAAGAAGTTCTTCAGGATGCTGCGCCTTAATTCTAAGGTATTGCTGCATCATTGGCGTGTGAGTAGCGAGTGCTTGTACTGTCACGTTCTGGCCTGCAAAATTACAAAGGTAAAGAGAAGGTAACAAGGATACGTGAATCGCGGTGACAGGGTAAAGTATCGATATCGCGATGACTGGAAGATGATGAAAAATATGACCGTCAGAGGGAAGCATGAAACAGTTAGTGAAATTGGCAACACAAATTGGTGAGCGGCTGAAAGAGAACCAACAGACGGTGACCACTGCTGAGTCATGCACCGGCGGTGGTATTGCTTATATGCTGACAGAGATTGCAGGTAGTTCTGCATGGTTTGAGCGCGCGTTTGTTACTTATAGCAATGAAGCGAAGACGGATTTGGTTGGGGTATCGAACGAAACGCTTATTGCTCATGGGGCAGTGAGTGAAGAAGTTGCCGCACAAATGGCAGAGGGCGCACTTAAAGCGGCCAACGCTGATTTTGCTTTGGCAGTCACAGGCATTGCAGGCCCAACGGGAGGCAGCGATGAAAAACCAGTTGGCATGGTGTGCTTTGGTTGGGCGACCAAGAAAGGGGTCGTGACAGAGACCTGCTTGTTTGATGGTACACGTTACGATATTCGTCGTAACACCATCGCCCACAGTTTGTGCCGTTTGCTCAGTTACCTAGAAGCTGAAAAATAAGAGACGTGACACGAAAGCAAAGAAAAAGTTTACACAGGGCTAGACACTGTATAAATGGACAGTATACTTAGCCCCATAAGTGAACAGTTATCTGAACGAATATTGCTTCCGTTGGAGAATCAAATGGACGACAACAAACAGAAGGCGTTAGCCGCGGCCCTGGGCCAGATCGAGAAACAATTTGGTAAAGGATCGATCATGCGTCTAGGCGACGATCGCACCATGGATATTGATACCGTATCAACCGGGTCATTGTCACTGGATATCGCGCTGGGAGCGGGTGGCTTGCCGTTCGGTCGTATTGTTGAAATCTACGGTCCTGAATCTTCAGGTAAAACAACGTTAACGCTGCAAGTCGTGGCGGAAGCGCAGAAAATTGGCAAGACTTGTGCGTTTATCGATGCGGAACACGCACTTGACCCAGTTTATGCGGGCAAGTTAGGTGTTGATATCGACAACCTATTGGTTTCACAGCCAGATACCGGTGAGCAGGCGCTGGAAATTGCGGATGCATTGACTCGCTCAGGCGCTGTTGACGTTATCATCATTGACTCCGTTGCTGCATTGACACCTAAAGCTGAAATCGAAGGCGAAATGGGTGATTCTCACATGGGTCTGCAAGCGCGTATGCTTTCTCAAGCTATGCGTAAGCTGACTGCCAACATCAAGAACAGCAACACCTTGATGATTTTCATCAACCAAATCCGTATGAAAATTGGTGTGATGTTTGGTAATCCAGAAACCACTACTGGTGGTAACGCACTGAAGTTTTATGCATCTGTTCGTCTTGATATTCGCCGCATTGGTTCTATCAAAGAAGGCGACGAGATTGTTGGTAACGACACCCGCGTAAAAGTCGTGAAGAACAAGATTGCAGCACCGTTTAAACAAGCTGAATTCCAAATCATGTACGGCGAAGGTATCAACCTTTATGGCGAACTCATCGACTTGGGCGTTAAGCACAAGCTGGTTGAGAAAGCTGGCGCTTGGTACAGCTATAACGGTGACAAGATTGGTCAAGGTAAGTCGAATTCTTGTAAATACCTGAAAGAGAACCCACACCTTGCTCAAGAGTTAGACAAAAAACTGCGCGATATGTTGTTGGGCGGTGGTAAAGAAGAAAGCGCAAAAAAAGAAGATGATAAACAGCCAGAAGGCGAAGCGTTCTGACTTTAAGCGCGAGAGAATTAGCGGTGGGCATGCTAGCCCGCCGCGATCATTCTGAACTGGAACTTCGCCAAAAATTGGCGCAGAAACAGTGCCCACCAGAAGACATCGATACTGCCATTGAGCATTGCCATTATCATGGTTGGCTAGATGACAAGCGATTTGCCGAAGCTACGTTACGCCATGGTGTGGCGAAAGGGCATGGCTGGCAGCGAATCTGCTTTGATGCCAAACGCAAAGGTATCACCACGCCTATGCTGGAAACAGCGCAAGAAAATCAACAGCATGATTGGTATGAGTTAGCGAAAGAATTAGCGACTCGTCGCTTTGCTGATCTTGACGGCGTCTTGCCTGAGGTTGATTTGAAGCAACGTGCTAAGTGGACGCGCTACCTGCAAAGCCGCGGTTTTAGTTTCGATCAAATCAACTACGCACTGTCAAAAGAAAGCTAAATCCTTGCCATTCTTGCCTCGCACTGCGAGCTATCTTCTTTCTGCCTCTTTTCGCCACTGGTTAGGTTGTTTACAATAAGCCCTAATTGACTCTGGTAATTTCGCTGTTAACGGCGATTTAGTTACTACCACAACTCTAATTTCAGGATTAGCCAATGTACATGAGCACCGACGAGGTTCGCACTGCGTTTCTCCAATTCTTTGAAAGCAAAGGGCATACCATTGTGCCTAGCTCATCGCTTGTGCCTGCAAACGACCCAACGCTGTTGTTTACAAACGCAGGTATGAACCAGTTTAAAGATTGCTTCCTTGGCGCCGAAAAACGTGCCTATACGCGTGCAACATCAGCGCAGCGCTGTGTTCGTGCGGGTGGCAAGCATAACGATCTGGAAAATGTGGGTTTCACTGCCCGTCACCACACCTTCTTTGAAATGCTGGGTAACTTCAGCTTTGGTGACTACTTCAAAGAAGACGCTATTGCGTATGCGTGGGAGTTTCTGACTGACGTTTTGAAACTGCCAAAAGACCGCTTAATGGTGACGATATACGAAACAGACGATGAAGCATTCGCTTTGTGGAACGAGAACATTGGCATTCCTGCGGATCGCATTGTGCGTATTGGTGACAAGGAAGGGGGTAAGGCGTTTGAGTCAGACAACTTCTGGCAAATGGGCGATACCGGACCTTGTGGCCCATGTACCGAAATTTTCTACGATCACGGTGATCACATTTGGGGCGGTCCTCCGGGCTCACCAGAAGAAGACGGTGACCGTTTCATCGAGATCTGGAACAACGTATTCATGCAGTTTAACCGTCATGCCGATGGCACGATGGAGCCATTGCCAAAACCGTCTGTAGATACGGGTATGGGCATTGAGCGTATCGCAGCAATCATGCAAGGCGTTCATTCAAACTATGAAATTGATATTTTCCAAACGTTGATCAAATCAACGGCTGACGTGATTGGTTACGAAGATTTGTCTAACCAATCTCTGCGCGTTGTGGCTGACCATATACGTTCATGTGCGTTTTTGATCGTTGATGGTGTGATGCCGTCAAACGAAGGTCGCGGCTATGTGTTGCGACGTATTATTCGTCGTGCTGTTCGTCACGGTAACAAGCTAGGCGCGAAAGGCGCATTCTTCTACAAACTAGTGGGTCCTTTGGCTGAGATCATGGGTACTGCGGGCGAAGAGTTGAAGAAACAGCAAGCCCTGGTTGAGAAAGTGTTGAAGATTGAAGAAGAAAACTTCGGTCGCACCCTGGATCGCGGCATGGCGATTTTGGACGATGCACTTGAGAGCTTGAAAGGCGACATCCTTGATGGCGAAACTGTCTTCAAACTTTATGATACCTACGGCTTCCCCGCTGATCTGACAAACGATGTTGCGCGTGAGCGCAATCTAACCATCGATGAAGAAGGCTTTGAAGCTGCGATGGAAGCACAACGTAAACGTGCACGTGAGGCTGGCCAGTTTGGCACTGACTACAACTCTGTTATCAAAGTAGAAAGTGACTCCGTGTTCACCGGTTACGGCGAGACGGAAGGTCGCGGTTTGATCACCGACATCTTTGTTGATGGCTTAGCAACCGACACCTTAGCAAACGCTGATGAAGCTGTGATTGTGCTTGATCAAACACCATTCTACGCCGAGTCAGGTGGTCAATGTGGTGATGCCGGCTTCTTGATGACAGATGCTGGCAAGTTTGAAGTGATTGATACGCAGAAATACGGCGCAGCAATTGGTCACCGCGGTAAGTTGGTTGACGGCACGTTGACGGTCGGTGACAGCGTTGAAGCTCATGTGAATGCTGAGCGCCGCCAGGCCATTGCACTTAACCACTCAGCGACTCACCTGCTTCACGAAGCCTTGCGTATCGTGCTTGGGGAGCATGTTCAACAGAAAGGCTCTCTGGTTCGCGCTGAAGGCCTGCGTTTTGACTTCTCACACCTTGAAGCGGTGAAGCCAGAAGAGCTACGCACCGTAGAAGCGATGGTCAATGAGCAAATCCGTCGTAACCATGAAGTTAGCACCGAATTGATGGACATTGAGTCAGCAAAAGCAAAAGGTGCGATGGCGCTGTTCGGTGAGAAATATGACGAGCAGGTTCGTGTTCTGAGCATGGGCGATTTCTCAATCGAACTGTGTGGTGGTACTCACGCCAATCGTACCGGTGATATCGGTATGTTGAAAATTGTCTCTGAAAGCGGCATTGCGGCAGGTATTCGTCGTATTGAAGCGGTGACGGGCAAAGGCGCGGAAGAGGCGTTCTATCGTCAGCAGCAAGAATTCACGCAAAAAGTGAATGACTCTCAAAGCCGTGCGAAAGCACTAGAAAAAGAGATCCAACTGCTGAAAGAAAAACTGGCGGCACAAGAAAGTGCAAGCTTAATCAACAATGTTCAAGAAATTAACGGCATTAAGGTACTGATCTGCAAGCTAGATGGTGCAGACAACAAAGCACTGCGTACCATGGTTGATGATTTGAAAAACCAAATGGGCAGTGGTGTTGTATTCCTTGGTAACGTTGCTGACGACAAAGTTGGTTTGATTGCTGGTGTGACCAAAGATCTGACTGGCAAAGTGAAAGCGGGCGAGTTGGTCAACATGGTTGCTCAACAAGTCGGAGGTAAAGGCGGTGGTCGTCCAGATATGGCGCAAGCGGGCGGTACAGACGTATTAGCGTTGCCTGCGGCGCTCGACTCGGTTACACCATGGCTGACAGAGCGCCTATAGGGTATTTAAGCACTGTAAAATCTGTGTAAAGAAAGGCTTCCTAGGGAAGCCTTTTTTTGTCCCTATTCTTTGTAGCGTTTATTCTTTGCACTTTTATTTGAACTCTGTATAGTGCATCGCCTTAAAGTGGATGAGGCTTTTAAATAAAGTCTTATACATCGGAATTTTTTCCGAGAAGACGAACTTTCTTTACTGTGCAGTATCTTACAAGGTGATCTTCTGTGCACAGGAGTCACAATGTCTGGATTCGATCGCTAAATTCTCATTGGCAAACTGGAGTTGGCCAGAGAAATAAGCCATATTGAAAAACCGTGAAGGCGCCGAATAGCTGTTTCAGGTGCCTGTAAAGGATGCTCTCAAGGAAGGAAAGATGTTGATTGTCCATCTCGGAGCTTGAGCTGCCGCGTGAGTTTGCTTCGTGCAGTAAGAAGACCAAACACTCAACTAAGAAGAAAGTTGTAATTACTCAAGGAGTAGAAGAATGCTGATTTTGACTCGTCGCGTTGGTGAAACGCTGATGATTGGTGATGAAGTAACGGTAACTGTACTGGGTGTTAAAGGTAACCAAGTACGTATTGGTGTGAACGCGCCTAAAGAAGTGTCTGTTCACCGTGAAGAGATCTACATGCGTATTCAGGCTGAAAAAGGCAATCCAACGCCTACCACTGGTAATTTCTAAGCTTTACGCAGTCGTATTTTACAAAAGGCCGATTATTTCATCGGCCTTTTTGCTAAAGACAGGTTGTTCATTTAAAACGCAAATGGATGCTTTTGTGTCCACTCGCTAGTGCGAATGGCGGAGAAGTGTGCAAACGCACCGTGATTGCAGCTTTTTCCAGATAAAGTGTTTGACATATTTCTGGCTCAAAGTAATATGTGCCTCCGCAAGACGGTGAGGTGGCCGAGAGGCTGAAGGCGCTCCCCTGCTAAGGGAGTATACGGTTTATCCCGTATCGAGGGTTCGAATCCCTCCTTCACCGCCATTATTTTGTTGGTGGTTAGAAATGACAATCAACACGTTTTCTCTAGCAAAGAAAACCATTTCTCAAATTGAGAAATATTGCGCGTGTAGCTCAGCTGGATAGAGTACCTGGCTACGAACCAGGCGGTCGGAGGTTCGAATCCTCCCACGCGCACCATTTTACGTAACGAGTTGTTTGACTTGTTATTGCACCAAATTTGTGTGGTGAGGTGGCCGAGAGGCTGAAGGCGCTCCCCTGCTAAGGGAGTATACGGTTTATCCCGTATCGAGGGTTCGAATCCCTCCTTCACCGCCATTCTTTGCCACCACTGAATTTACCCAAGGTAATGTTCATTGGTGGCACTGTTCCTTTTGTAGCTGAGAGGAACGCTTTATGAAAGAAGAAAGCACTGTGCGCGTGTAGCTCAGCTGGATAGAGTACCTGGCTACGAACCAGGCGGTCGGAGGTTCGAATCCTCCCACGCGCACCACTATTTAAAAACGATAAGTCACAGGCTTATTGTGTAAGACCAAGATTTGTGTAACACCAAGATGCGCGTGTAGCTCAGCTGGATAGAGTACCTGGCTACGAACCAGGCGGTCGGAGGTTCGAATCCTCCCACGCGCACCACTATTTAAAAACGATAAGCCACAAGCTTGTTGTGTAACACCAAGATGCGCGTGTAGCTCAGCTGGATAGAGTACCTGGCTACGAACCAGGCGGTCGGAGGTTCGAATCCTCCCACGCGCACCACTATTTAAAAACGATAAGCCACAGGCTTGTTGTGTAACACCAAGATGCGCGTGTAGCTCAGCTGGATAGAGTACCTGGCTACGAACCAGGCGGTCGGAGGTTCGAATCCTCCCACGCGCACCATCTTCTCTCTGCATTTAAATGCATTTTTACTGCTTATTCTTCTATTATCTCAAAAAGCAAACTTCCTTCTGTTTATACCCTATTTCCCCGCTTTCAGTGACTTCTCTCTAAACACTGTTTATCAGTTCTATAATCCAGCCTTAATTCGCTGACATTACTCTCTTTTTTTCCATTTTTTTTAGTAACATAGTGATGCCATAGAGCACCAATTGGCATTAACAAGTTGATAACAATTGTGCATTTTTATTGCGTCAGAGGCCGAAAATGGCAGAAATGATCAGTATTACAGGATTGTCATTATTGTGATTTGTTAGTATTTTGACCCATTACTTAACTGAATAAGTAAATTCTCAATAAAATGTTACTCACATCTGAGAGAATGGTTGTTGCTGGTTGGTCTTTAGGCTAATCGGTTCAAAGGAAGGAACAAACCTATGGATTTGGGAAGCACGCTCGAACAAGCAGCCACGCTCATGTTAACTGGCATGGCGGTAGTTTTCATTTTTCTCACCATTTTGATCGTTCTGGTCAATCTGATGTCACGTCTTGTCCCCGAAGAGTTGCCACCTCAGGCCGCTTCGACCACCACCCCTAATCAAAATAATAATGGTCAAATTTCTGGGAATACTATCGCTGCCATTTCCGCAGCTGTACATAAATATCGTAGTCGCCAGCGTTAGCTGATGCGCAACATACAATTACAAGGAGTTATGTCGTATGTCTAAGCCACTCGCTATTACAGATGTCGTTTTACGCGACGCCCATCAGTCGCTTTTTGCGACGCGTATGCGTCTTGATGACATGTTACCGATTGCTGCGGCGCTCGATGACGTCGGTTATTGGTCTTTGGAAACGTGGGGCGGTGCAACGTTTGACTCCTGCATCCGTTATCTCGGAGAAGATCCGTGGGTGCGTCTGCGTGAGCTGAAAAAAGCGATGCCAAAAACACCGATGCAGATGCTGCTTCGTGGTCAAAATCTGCTGGGTTATCGCCATTATGCCGATGACGTGGTGGAGAAGTTTGTTGAACGCTCACATGCTAATGGTATGGATGTCTTCCGTATTTTCGATGCGATGAACGACGTACGTAACTTTGAAAGAGCCGTTAAGTCAGCGGTCGATGTTGGCGCGCACGCGCAGGGTACGTTGTCTTATACGACGAGCCCGCATCACACGCTAGATACGTGGACAGATCTTGCTAAGCGTCTAGAAGATCTTGGATGTCATTCTCTTTGTATCAAAGACATGGCGGGTTTGCTTCGACCTTACGAAGCAGAAGAGCTCATCAAGCGCATTAAAGCCTCTTGTGATATTCCTCTTGCGCTTCACTGTCATGCAACCACAGGGCTTTCTACCGCAACGGCTGTTAAGGCAGTAGAAGCGGGTCTTGATATCCTTGATACAGCAATCTCTTCGATGAGTTCGACCTACGGACACACGCCAACTGAAACTGTTGTTGCCATGCTGCAAGGCACTGAGCGCGACACCGGTTTGCAACTCGACAAAATTGAACCTATCGCTGCCTACTTCCGCGAAGTGCGGAAGAAATACGCCAAGTTTGAAGGTCAGCTCAAAGGTGTTGATTCACGTATTCTGATTGCCCAAGTGCCTGGTGGCATGCTGACTAACATGGAAGGTCAGTTAAAAGAGCAGGGCGCAGCAGATCGTCTCGATGAGGTGCTGGAAGAAATCCCACGTGTACGTCAAGATCTTGGTTATATCCCACTGGTTACACCAACGTCGCAAATTGTTGGTACCCAAGCGGTTATCAACGTGTTGACGGGAGAGCGCTATAAGAGCATTACCAAAGAAACTGCAGGCGTACTGAAAGGCGAATACGGCGCTGCGCCATCTAAGGTAAATGCTGAGCTTCAGGCGCGCGTACTTGATGGCGCTCAACCTATCACGTGTCGCCCAGCGGATTTGCTAGAAGCTGAACTTCACTTGTTGACGGACGAGTTGGTTGCTAAATCGAAAGAAGAAGGCATTTTACTGGCAGAGGCGCAGGTGGATGATGTTCTTACTTACGCTTTGTTCCCTCAAGTTGGCCTTAAGTTCCTGAAAAACCGTGGTAACCCCGATGCATTTGAACCTGCTCCAGGTACAGAAGCTGATGTGGCGACGACTGCGGTACAAGCGCCAGTGGCTGCTGCATCTGGCGATACTGAAGCATACAGTGTTCAAGTTAATGGTCAGGTATTTGATGTGGTTGTTGGCCCTCAAGGAGAGCTCACATCTGTTGCGCCAACCGCTACTCCACAGGCTGCGCCTGCACCAACATCGGGGACGACAGAGGCCGTTGCAGCACCATTGGCTGGCAATATCTTCAAGGTGATTGCCAAACAAGGCCATCAAGTTCAGGAAGGGGACGTGTTAATCATCCTTGAAGCGATGAAAATGGAAACGGAAATCCGAGCTGCTCGTGCAGGTATTGTTCAAGACGTCATGGTGAAAGAGGGTGATTCAGTCACTGTTGGCTCTCCATTGATGAGCCTAGCGTAAGAGGATAGAGGAAAACATGGAAGGTTTGTTGATCCTCTGGCAAGGCACGGGTCTTGCCAATTTCCAGATTGGCCAATTGGTGATGATTTTTGTTGGGTGTGTGCTGCTGTATTTAGCCATCCGCAAAGGGTTTGAACCCTTGTTGCTATTGCCGATTGGTTTCGGTGCCATTCTTGCCAATATTCCCGAAGTGGGTTTGGCGAACAATGCCATTCAAAATGCGTTGTATGCCGCGAGCCCAGATGTGATGGGCGAATTCGCCCGCATACTCGGTATTGGTGATGCGAATCCTGAAGCGATAAAGGTCGCAATAGATGGTGCGAGCCTTCATCAAATTACAGCGCTCGATGAAGCGGCGCATGCCGCTAAGTTCTCTAATGGTACGCTTTACTCGTTCTACAGTGTCGCTATTGCGTCTGGGATCGCGCCACTCCTGATCTTCATGGGCGTGGGTGCAATGACCGACTTTGGTGCGCTTATCGCTAATCCTCGCACATTGTGGCTAGGTGCTGCGGCACAGTTTGGTATTTTCGCGACGCTGTTCGGTGCGATTTTGCTGAACTTGATCCCTGGTATGGAGTTCTCGCTGGCCGATGCAGCATCGATTGCGATCATTGGTGGTGCTGATGGCCCAACGGCTATCTTCCTCGCCAGTAAGCTTTCGCCTGATTTACTCGGTGCGATTGCGGTTGCTGCCTATAGCTACATGGCGTTGGTGCCGATCATTCAGCCTCCAATCATGAAGCTGTTTACCTCGGAAGAAGAACGCAAGATAGAGATGAAGCAGCTACGCCACGTCTCTAAAACGGAAAAGATTATTTTCCCGCTTGCGGTATTGATGATGGCGATAATCTTCTTGCCATCGGCAACACCTTTGGTTGGTATGTTCTGCTTAGGCAACTTGATGCGTGAATGTGGGGTGGTTGATCGTCTTTCAAACACGGCACAGAACGAGCTTATCAACATTGTGACCATCTTCTTGGGTTTGTCTGTGGGCTCGAAGCTTCAAGCCGAGCAATTCCTTCACGTAGAAACCTTGGGGATTCTGGTGTTGGGTGCGGTGGCATTTAGTATTGGTACTGCCGCTGGTGTGTTGATGGCAAAATTGCTAAACAAATACAGCAAGGACAACATCAACCCATTGATTGGTGCTGCGGGTGTATCTGCGGTACCAATGGCGGCACGTGTAGTGAACAAAGTCGGTTTGGATGCTAACCCGCATAACTTCCTGTTGATGCATGCTATGGGCCCTAACGTCGCTGGCGTATTAGGCTCGGCGGTTGCTGCCGGTGTGTTACTTGCCTTGGTGGGATAAATACTCAACCAAGTTGGCAGGCGAGAAAGCACATAGCGGTAATGTGACAAGCTTGGTCAACGCGACAAAGTGACGAAATAAAGGCGGAAGGCATTGTGTCTTTCGCCTTTTTTAATGACACTGAAAAGCACTAATGGTGCAAAAAGGATGATGGCATGACTCACAATCTTCAACTGGCAATCACCGCATTTGGTGAACCCGAGACCCTGAAAATACAACAAACTGAGCTACCCGAGCCAACAGAGGAGCAGGTATTGCTGAAGGTCGCTTATGCGGGTGTGAATCCGGTTGATGCTAAAACCCGAGCGGGACTTGGCTGGGGCGCAGAGAAAATCAAAGATTCTCTCCCTTGGGTTCCTGGTTTTGACGCCGCGGGCACTGTGGTTGCGAGCGCTGGCCAATATCAGACAGGGGATCGTGTCGCTGGACGAATCGTAGAAGGTGGCGGATATGGCCAATATCTTTGCGCCAATCTCGATGCGCTTTCTCGCGTACCTGAAACCGTATCCTTTCAACAAGCAGCATCACTTCCGGTTGCGGGTCTTACCGCCCTTCAAGCACTCGAACTTGCTGGTGTGAAATCAGGTGAGTCGGTGTTGATATTGGCGGGTGCTGGCGGTGTGGGTCACATTGCGATCCAGTTAGCCAAAGCGGTTGGTGCGGTTGTGTATGCCTCGTGTTCTGCTGGCAACCTTGAGTTTGTTTCCCAACTCGGTGCAAAGGCGTTGGATTATCGTGCATCAGCGCTTGATGCACAGGTGAGTGGCGTTGACGTGTTGATTGACTTGATGGGCGGTGATGCTGGAGAGGCTGCGTTAGCGTGTGTGAAACAAGGCGGGCGAGTGGTCACGGTACCGACCATTACCGCTGAGCGAATCATCAATGCGGCCAAAACCAAAGGTATTGAAGCCCAAGGTATGCTTGTTCAACCTAATCCCGCGCAAATGGATGCTCTTTTGGCAAAAGTAGCAGCAGGAGAGTTACACGTGGAAATCGCCAAAACCTATCCGTTAGAGCATGGCGTGCAAGCGCACGTGGATATTCAATCCGGTCGAACTCGCGGCAAGATTTTGCTGGAGATCCCGCAATGAGTCGCTATGACCAATATGAGGCGCTGATTTTCGATTTGGATGGCACCTTGCTTGACTCTATGCCAGGTCACTATGCGGCATGGCAGAAAACCGCGGCAGACTTTGGCTTTGACGTGTCGGAAAGCTGGTATCACACACGCGGCGGCAGTCCGACGATTTTGACGGCGAAATCACTCATCGAGCAGCTTGATCTTGATATTGCCCCTGAGGTACTCGCTGCGCATAAGACGCGGTGTTTTAGCGAGGTCATGGAAGATCACCTAGAAATCTTGCCGTTTACAGACGTCGCCCGTCATTATGCGGGTAAGAAACCGATGGCGGTAGGCACCGGAACCTTAACCGACATCGCCACGCGTATGCTTGAGAAAGCGGAACTGCTTCATTTGTTTGATGTGGTTGTCGGTGCTGATCAGGTATCAGCACACAAACCATCACCGGACACTTTTGTTCGTTGTGCTGAATTGCTGGGTGTCACGCCAAGCAAATGCCTTGTCTTTGAAGATGCGGTGTTTGGCTTTGATGCGGCGGCAGCAGCAGGCATGGATGTTATTGATGTTCGAGTCACCGATGTTGGATTGGATTAGTGGTGACTCCGCGCTGTGGGTATTATTTTCAACCGGTTTTCTCAGCGCGACGTTACTTCCCGGTGGTTCAGAAGCGAACCTGATATTTCTTCTTAAACAATCGAGTTTTAGTCTTGGTGTACTGGTACTAGTTGCCACCCTTGGAAACACCTTGGGTGGCATGACTAACTATTGGATTGGGCGCTTTATTCCTGCGCGAACCCTTGAGCAAAAACACGGTCAAAGAGCCATTAGCTGGCTTCAGCATTATGGTTATTGGACCTTGCTACTCAGCTGGCTACCTATTATCGGTGATCCTCTTTGTTTGGCTGCGGGTTGGCTGAGACTGAAACAAAGTTGGTGTTGGGTCTTGATTGGGGCAGGAAAAGCCCTCAGATATCTGATACTCGCGCTTGTGACTCGAGGTTTACTGTTTGTCTAATTCATTTTTGAAAGGATAGTGTGTGCGTTATTTTATCCTTGCGGCAGCGGTGCTTACGCTGTCTGGGTGCGGTGTTTATTCGGCTTCACCAGAAAAGTCCCTACCTTCGGGTGTCACGTTTATTGAGCAACACGACGCTAAAAGCGGCACTCCCACCATCCCTTATCAAAAGTATCAACTCGATAACGGGCTGACTGTTCTGCTTCATCCTGATACCTCCGATCCTTTGGTGCATCTGGATGTGACCTATCATGTGGGCTCTGCCCGTGAAGAGCCCGGAAAGTCGGGTTTTGCGCATTTTTTCGAGCACATGATGTTCCAAGGTTCCAAGCATGTTGGCGATCAGCAGCATTTTAAATTGGTCACTGAATCTGGCGGCAGTGTGAATGGCACGACCAACAGAGATCGCACCAATTATTACGAAACAGTACCGGCTAACGAATTAGAAAAAATGCTGTGGCTAGAGTCCGATCGCATGGGATTTTTGCTTGAAGCGGTGTCGCAGCGTAAATTCGAGATTCAACGTGATACGGTGAAAAATGAACGAGCTCAGAGCTATGACAACCGTCCGTATGGGTTGGTGCAGGAAACCTTAGCCGCCGCGCTGTATCCACCGACACACCCTTACAGTTGGCCAACCATTGGTTACGTTGATGATCTTAATCGTGTCGACGTGGATGATTTAAAAGCATTCTTCTTGCGCTGGTATGGCCCTAATAATGCCACGCTCACTATCGGTGGTGATATCGATGTGGAGCAAACTCTCGCTTGGGTCGAAAAATACTTTGGCGACATTCCGCGAGGGCCGGATGTTGTTAACGCTGATAAGTGGCCAGTAACGCTTGATAGCGATCGCTTTGTGACGATTGAAGATAAAATTCAACAACCTATGCTCGTGATGAGCTGGCCGACGGAATATCCCGATGCAGAATCGACTGTCGCACTGGACATGTTGGCGTCAGTTCTTGGGCAAGGGCGAAACAGCTTGCTGTATCAAGAGCTAGTGAAGCCTGGCAAAGTGCTCAGCGCGAGTGCTTATCAAGATTGTGCAGAGCTTGCCTGCACGTTTCAGCTGTATGTCCTTGGCAACCAAGGCCAAGACCTGACAGAAGTACGTGACGATGTGTTCAAGGTGCTGGGTTCACTGAAAGCTAGAGGCATCAAACAAGATGACCTTGAGCAAGTCAAAGGCAGCGCCGAAGCGGGCGCCGTATTTGGTCTGCAAAGTGTTCATGGCAAAGTGGCGCAACTAGCATCCAACGAAACCTTCTATGGCGAACCGGACAGGTTGTCGCAGTGGCTCAACGAGCTTGATAACGTCACCACCAAGGAAGTGGAAGCCGTATTTCGTCAGTTTGTTTGGCAAAAACACTCCGTCACCGTGTCTGTGGTGCCTAAAGGTAAGTTGTCGCTAGAGGCGGAACCGCAAAACTTCACCGCAGTAAGAGCGAAAGCCCAAGAACCAGAGATAAACACAGTTTTGGTTAATGCTCGACAAACCCCTGAGACCTTCGATCGCAGTGTGATACCGGAACCTTCTGGGTCAGTGACCTTGAATGTGCCAACGCTTTATCATTCGAAGTTGGGCAATGGCATTCAAATTACTGGGGCAGAATCAAACGAAACGCCGACCGTCGCGATGCACCTTATTCTTCCTGCCGGCACCTTGATGGAGCCTGAAGGGAAAAATGGCCTCGCTTCGTTGACGGCAGATTTGATCGCCGAAGGCACAATGAATCAAACCAGTGAAGAAATTGCTGCTCAGCTGGATCGCTTAGGATCAAGTGTGAGCATCAGTGCGTCGAGTCGAGGGACTACGGTTAGCGTGTCATCATTGACGAAGAACCTCAAAGAAACTCTGATGATTGCCGGCGACATGCTGTTTAATCCTCGTTTTGATCAGGCGGATTTTGATCGACTGAAAAAGCAGGCACTTGAAAGCATTCAGTTTAGCCACCAAACGCCACAGTGGCAGGCGAGTCAGGCTCGCCGTGAAGTTTTGTATAAAGACCCTTGGCATGCACTACCTTCAGAGGGAACGCGAGAAACATTGAGCAGCTTGACGCTGGATGATGTGAAAGCTTTTTATGCCAACAACTATACGCCGGATACAACTCGACTGATTGCCGTTGGCGACATTGATAAGCAAACGCTTTTATCGAAAATTAATGGGCTGAACCGTTGGACGGGACCGAAAGCAAACACACCGGAAAAAGCAAAACTGAAGCAGTACGCTGAACCGAATATTTGGTTGGTGGACAAGCCTAGCGCGCCGCAAAGTGTGGTGCAGATGATACGTCACGCCATGCCTTATGATGCCACGGGAGAAATGTTCAAAACCCAACTGGCTAACTTTAACCTTGCGGGTAACTTTAACTCACGTTTGAATCTCAATCTTCGTGAAGACAAAGGCTACACTTACGGTGCAAGTGGCTATGTGCTGGGTGATCAGGATAAAGGTCGCATTGTCTTTCAGGCGCAAGTGCGTGCAGACACCACCTTGGATACCGTTAAAGAAATGCAACGAGAACTGTCTGACATGGCAGAGCTAGGCATTACAGATGAAGAGCTTGATTTCCTGCGTCTCGCGGTAGGGCAAAAAGATGCGCTGAGTTATGAAACGCCGGGGGATAAGGCCGGTCTTATCGCTAACATCATGCGCCATGAATTGCCTGAAGATTACAAAGCAACGCAGAAGGCGATCATCGATAGCGTTGAGAAGGCAACGTTAAATGCGCTAGCCCGTGAGTGGTTCAACCCAAATGACTATCAAATCATTGTTGTTGGTGATGCCAACAAGCTTGAACCTTCACTTGCGACATTGGGATTACCTGTAAAACGTTTATCGATTGAGAATTGAGCGATATTTATAGGTGGTTAGACTAACCGTAAAAACAGTGAGATGGCTTTTGGTGTTGAGAGTGATTATCCTTAGTCATCTTACTGCTTTCAAAATATAAACGAGTACAGCCTTGAATAGTTTTTCTCAAAGGTTGGCAGCGTTTTCTGAACATCCAGAAACGCTTAAAGGCATAGGCCGAGGCGTGGAGCGCGAAGCATTGCGTATCACTCCAGAAGGGACTCTGTCATCTGCCGCCCACCCAATAGCGTTAGGCTCAGCACTGACCCATCAATGGATCACGACCGACTTTGCAGAACAACTGCTGGAGTTTATTACGCCAGTGACGTATTCGGTCTCTGACATGCTCACGCAGTTGCAGGATATTCATCGATTTACCTACCGTGAGTTGGACGGTGAATCATTGTGGCCGCTTTCCATGCCTTGTTACGTTGCCAATGAAGATGACATCACCTTGGCACAATATGGCACATCGAATGTTGGCAAAATGAAAACCTTGTATCGTCAGGGCCTTAAGCTTCGCTATGGCAGTGTGATGCAGGTGATCTCTGGTGTGCATTTCAACTTTTCGTTCCCTGAAAGTTTCTGGCAGCAGAAGTTTGGTGATCAAAGCCCTTATGCACGCCAAGAAGCAGTGTCTGACGCGTATTTCGGCTTGATCCGAAACTATTATCGTTTTGGCTGGATGATCCCGTATTTGTTTGGCGCATCTCCTGCACTGTGTGGTTCGTTTATCAAGCAAACCGACACAAATTTAGACTTCAAAGTGTTAGGCAATGGTACTTACTACCTGCCTTATGCGACGTCTTTGCGCTTGAGCGATTTAGGCTACACCAACAGCGCCCAAAGTGGCTTGAAAATTGGTTTTAACAGCCTAGAGCAGTATCTTGAAGGGGTTCGAGCTGCTATTCGCACGCCGTCGGCTGAGTTTGCCAAAATAGGCGTGAAAGATGCCGCTGGCTATCGTCAATTGAATGCCAATGTGCTGCAAATTGAAAATGAGCTTTATGCCCCGATCCGTCCTAAGCGTGTTGCCCAAAGCGGCGAAAAACCGTCTGAAGCGTTAGAGCGTGGCGGCGTTGAATACATTGAAGTTCGCTCATTGGATGTGAATCCATTTAGCCCAACGGGTATTGACGAGACTCAGGTTTACTTCTTAGACCTATTTGTGACGTGGTGTGCATTGAGCGACTCTGATCCAATGACCGAGTGTGAGCTGCAATGCTGGCGTCAAAACTGGAACAAAGTGGTGCTAGAAGGCCGCAAACCGGGTTTGACGCTGCAAATTGGTTGTGACGGTGAGCAACTTACGCAGGCTGAATGGGGCCATCGCGTCTTTGCCGATCTCGCAGAGCTGGCTGTGGTCATGGACAAAGCCTATGGCGGCGACAAATATCAGGCAGTGTGTCGTGAACTGGTGACATGGTTTGATGAGCCAAATAAAACCTTGTCAGCGCAATTGCTTCACGCGATTGTTGAAGAGGAAAGCATCGGAAAAGTCGGCCTAGCGATAGCGAAACAAAACGCTGAGCTTTACGCACAAGGCGAGTATCATCTTGTCTCTGAAGCACAATTTCGCGAAGAAGCACAAGCTAGCTTGAAAAAGCAGAAAGATGTGGAGCAAGGCGACGCTATAAGCTTTGAACAGTATCTGGCTGAATACTTTGGTGATAGTGTATCGCTTTAAGAGACTCCGATTTTTACTGAAAAACAGGCAGATCTCTCTGCCTGTTTTTGTATCTGTTATGCCGACACAACTCTCGCCGAATATGCATATTGAGGTTGCTTGGGCTCAGGGTTAACTTTTCGTGTCGATGGTTCGTGAGATAGGAACAACTATGCACTTTTCACCTAGGTGGCTATTACTTCTCGCCTCATTATTTTTAGTAGGCTGCGCCAATCCTCCACCCAAAAGCCCTGAGAACATTTGCAGTATTTTCCGCCAATATGATGGTTGGTATGAAGATGCGGTGGACATGGAAGACGATTGGGGAACGCCAATCCATGTCGCCATGGCTTTTGTGAAACAAGAGAGCTCTTATATACATGATGCATTACCGCCAAGAGACTACGTACTTTGGGTGATCCCATGGGGGCGTGTCAGCAGTGCCTATGGGTATGCGCAAGCGCAAGATCCTGCTTGGTCGGATTATCAGAAAGCCACCAGTAACGGTGGTTCGCGTACCGACTTTGGTGATGCGATGCAGTTCATTGGCTGGTATACCAGCGAGACGCAGCGTCAGTTGGGGATCTCAAAATGGGATACCTACAACCAGTACTTGGCGTATCACGAAGGGCGAGGTGGGTTTCAGCGCGGCTCGTATAAAGCTAAGCCTCAGGTGATGCAGGTGGCGCGCAAAGTAGAGCGTCAGGCGAAGACCTATGGCGCACAATTGCAAAGCTGCCGCTCAGAGCTTGAATCTAACCGCAGCTGGTGGCCTTTCTAACAAAAGGCTTAGGTTCGCTGACAATGCCATTGAAAAAAGCGCCGTGATTGGCGCTTTTTTGGTTTTGTTTTTCGCCTAACGGATTAATTGCTTTGCGAGTCAATCAAATCCCATTTGGCGTCGACCGAGTTCACTCAGGTCATCTTCTGTGGCTCTGCCTTGATAGGCGCGCTCATGGTGCTCGGGCGCAAAGTCTGGGCAGCTCTCCCCTTTGAGAAACGCGCTGCGTTGCTTTTCTAAAAAGTGGCGGTTCTTCTCACAATCCGGCGCCGCGCCGATGAACAGTACATTGCTGTAGCCATCGCCATTGTGCTTATCTTCGACGGCATGAATGGTATCGGGATGCCACCACACTGTGTCGCCTGGACGCACCACCGGAATAGACACCAATCCTTCAAATAGCAGCGGATGCCACTGCTCAAAAACAGTCAGCGCTCGCCCGGGTGCTGCACCACACAAATCATCTTCTGGCACATCGTCTTGAATGGCTCGGAGCAACATATAAGGAATAGCGAGTGTCGATGGCACCATGCGTAACGTGCCATCGCCTTTACCTTGTTGTGTTAATGCGACCCAGCCTTGAAAGGTGCGAAATACACTGCAAACAGCGGGCGACGGGAACTCTTCCACTTCAATGCGATTAGCACCATAAAACGCATTGTATTGCTGCCAGTCACCTTGAAAAATATCACGGTAGACCTCGCGATAGTGGGGTTCTATCCAACGTTCGACTGAGCCTGAGTCCACATGCGGTGATAAGCCTAACGTGGCATCGCCCGGTTCGCGCCGACGGACACGATCGGCGTAGCTGGCTTCCAAGTCTGGGTTGAAAAAGGTTTTGCCCTTGTCCTGCCATGTCCATAAATGATTCAGATGACGACGAGCCACTGCCATATTTGGATGCTGTCTAGCCCAGATCTGGGCAGGAGACCAATAGATCCCAAAGATCTGTGGTTTGTCGGATTTCAGCTGACTGAAATAATTGTCTTCGACGGTCGGTATGTGTTCGTAGTAGCCATTCTCAATGATGTAGCGAGAAAGCGCATCGTTGTGGCTGCTCACTTCTTCTTCGGGCAAGGTGTTGCGAATAATACAGCAACCCGCTTGATGCACACGCTGACGTTGTTCGTCGGTAAAGCCACCCTCTGCAATATCAGAAAACGCAAACTGTGGGATGGCAGAGCCTTCACTTTCTTCACGTTTAATACGCGCAATTTCTGCTTCCATGGCTTTGGATATGTCATCAAATCGGCGCTTGTAGTCGGGACATTGCGCCTTCAATGCTCGTTTAAAATCACGAATTTGCTCGGGAAGATTTTGTGTGGAAAGAGCCATGCGCCCTCCTTTCCTGTCTTACATCCATGAATACCTTAACAAGCTCTCATTTCATCGCGTGACATGGCGCTTGTTTTTGGCTTTGCTTTTAACATTATTGCAACCTATTTGCACAAATATACTACCTTTATTGGAACGTTCCAGTTTATTTTTTAACCTTTCATTGTAATAGCTCGCATATATTTGTAATTGAAAGATAACTTTTTTCATTGGATGGCATCTGACAATTTGAGGGGCGTCCACCGTGGCTGAGAGTAAAAAAACACGACATTCCAGTGGACGAAAGGCCACTGTGATTGATGTTGCCAAGGCAGCGGGTGTTTCCAAATCCACGGTTTCTTTAGTGCTTCGCGGTAATGCTGGCGTAAAAGCGGAAACTGTCGAAAAAGTGAATCAGGCGATAGGTCAGCTGGGCTATGTCTACAACCGCGACGCGGCAGGGCTGAGAAACAAAGAGTCAAATCTCGTCGCCATTGTGGCAAACGATTTGGCTAATCCTTATTTGGCGCAAGTCATCATTGCGCTTGAGGGGCAGTTAGAGCGCCAAGGCTTTATGCCTGTCGTGGTTAATATCAATGAAAGTGTGGTACGGCAAACCGCTATGGTGGCTTCGCTTAAAGAACACAACGTCGCGGGTTTTTTTATTACGCCTGCGCCAGATACTGATGCCAAATGGCTGCATGCGTTAGCGGACGCCACACATCCTGTCGTGTGCTTGATGCGTGATGTGGTGGGGGCCCAAGTGCCAACGGTGATGCCAGACAATCGTCTGGGAATGTTTTTATCAACCCGATACTTGATTGGTCTTGGGCACCAGCGCATTGCGTTTATTGGCGGGATTGAGGCGATATCTGATTATCAAGAGCGCAAGCAAGGCTTTATGCAAGCCATGGATGAAGCCGGCCTGTCTGTGATGCCTGGCGATATTGAGCCAAGTTCGACCAAGCGCCAAGGCGGGAAAATTGCGCTGAACCGGGTGTTAGACCGCGCACCAGAGATCACCGCGATTGTTTGTTTTACGGATGTGGTGGCTTACGGCGCGTATACCGCATTGCGCGAGCGAGGGTTAACCCCCGGAAAAGACATAGCCGTGGTCGGATTTGATGATTTGGAAGACAGTCGACTGATGTCACCTGCGCTGACGACGGTAAGGGTGAGTGCAGAAGAGATTGGCCTGATGGCATGTGAAAGATTACAGCAATGGCGAGAGAACCAAAAAGTGCCCGAAAGTGCCCTCGTGGGTGTGGAACTGGTGATTCGTTCGTCATGTTGTTCGGCGGGAAGAAAAGGCTAGAGGACTGGCCTAAGTTTTCCCAACAACAAAAGGAAGGCCGCAGTAAACGCAGGTCAATGATACTAATGGGACTACTATCATGAGAAAACGCAACATGATTCAAACCCTGCCACTTGCAGGTACTTTGCTGTTATCCGCAGCGGTCGTGCAGGCAGAAGATGTAGAAGTATTGCACTGGTGGACGTCTGGCGGCGAAGCGGCAGCGCTTAACGTTTTGAAAGACGATCTTGCGACGCAGGGTATTGGTTGGCAAGACATGCCTGTCGCGGGTGGTGGTGGTGGCAATGCCATGACGGTGTTGCGTGCTCGAGTGACGTCTGGAAACCCACCGACGGCGGTGCAAATGCTGGGTTTCGATATTCAAGATTGGGCCGCAGAAGATGTGGTAGCCAACCTTAACAGTGTTGCAGAAGCGGAAGGCTGGAACGATAAAGTGCCTAGTGCATTGCAGCGCTTTTCTAAGTACGACGGAAAATGGGTTTCTGCACCTGTTAATGTCCATTCGACTAACTGGATTTGGGCCAACAAAAAGTTGCTTGATGAAGTGGGTGTCAAACAGCCGCAAACGTGGGACGAGTTGATTAGTGCGCTGGATAAACTGAAAGCAGCAGGGTACATCCCGCTGGCTCACGGTGGGCAAGCTTGGCAAGACGCAACCCTGTTTGATGGCGTGGTGTTAACGACCGGCGGCATCGATTTCTATCGCAAGGCCATGATTGATCTTGATCCGGATGCGTTAGGTTCAGACACCATGGTGAAGGTGTTTGATCGTATGTCTCAGCTTCGCGGTTACGTAGATAAGAACTTCCCAGGTCGTGATTGGAACTTGGCATCTGCGATGGTGATTGAAAACAAAGCGGGCATGCAAATTATGGGTGACTGGGCCAAAGGCGAGTTTCTCAAAGCGGGCATGAAACCCAATGAAGATTTCTTGTGTTTCCGTATGCCGGGCACGCAAGGCATGGTGACCTTCAATGCTGACCAATTTGTGATGTTTGATGTGGGCGAATCAAAAGCCCAGCAAGAAATGGCAAAAGCCATTATGTCGCCGACCTTTCAGTCGGCATTTAACGTGGTGAAAGGCTCAGTGCCAGCCCGTACTGACGTATCAAATGAAGCGTTTGACGCTTGCGGTCAGAAAGGCATGGCCGATCTGGCTGAGGCCAACAAAAATGATACCTTGGTCGGCAGTATGGCCCACGGTCACGCTGCACCTGCAGCAGTGAAAAATGCCGTTTATGATGTGGTGACTAATCACTTCAATGGTGGCATGGATTCCAAACAAGCGACAAAAGCTTTGGTCTCTGCGGTGCAAGACGCGCAGTAGGGAATCGATAGCAGTAGCGAGGAACGAGAGGGTGACCATTCGTGTGTCGAATGCGCCTTCTATCTCCCTCAGATAGAAGGCTTCTCCTGTCTCGTGAACCTCGCATTTTGTTACCCTTCGCTTCAAGGATCGATTTATGTCTTCTCCTGGAAAGTACAGCTCTCGCCAATTTTGGCAGCAGTTGCTCCCTAAAATCGTCATCGCGCCTTCCTTCGCGCTGATACTTTTCTTTGTCTATGGCTTTATTGCATGGACAACGTACATCTCTTTTAGCACCTCGCGCATGCTGCCCAACTACAACCTAGATGGTTTGCGGCCCTATGAAAAATTGTGGAATAGCCTGAACTGGAATGTGGCGCTGGAAAACCTCGCCATCTTCGGTATTTTGTACATCGTGATTTGCTGTGCGCTGGGGTTATTTCTCGCTATCTTGCTCGACCAGAAAATCCGTATAGAAGGTGCATTACGACCCATTTTTCTCTACCCCATGGCGCTGAGTTTTATTGTGACGGGTACGGCGTGGAAATGGTTCCTCAATCCCGGGCTTGGGCTTGAGAAAACCATGCGAGAGATGGGCTGGGAAAGTTTTAGCTTCGATTGGCTGATCAATCCCGACATGGCGATCTACACCGTGGTGATTGCCGGGGTCTGGCAGACCTCTGGTTTTGTGATGGCAATGTTCCTTGCCGGCCTTCGTGGTATTGACAGTGAAATGCTGAAAGCCGCGCAACTTGATGGCGCATCAGCCTTTCAAATGTATCGACGGATCATTATTCCGCAGCTACGTCCGGTGTTTCTCAGTGCCTTCATCGTGCTCGCCCACATGGCGATAAAGAGCTATGACTTGGTCATTGCGTTGACAGGCGGTGGCCCAGGAAATGCCACGGAAATGCCTGCTACCTTTATGTATTCCTACACCTTCTCCCGTAACCAAATGGCAGTGGGTTCCGCGAGTGCCATCATCATGTTAATGACCATCGCCGCGATTATCGTGCCGTATCTCTATAGCGAGTTGAAGGAGAAAAAGCATGAGCAGTAAGGAAAACAGTTCTCCTTTTCAAGGCGCACGTTTTTGGCGGGCGTTGATTTACATCACCTTGACTGTGTTCGCCTGCATGTACTTGCTTCCTTTGTTTGTCATGCTGGTAACCTCGTTTAAAGAGTTGGATGAAATTCGTCAGGGCAACATGTTGGCACTCCCTCAGGTTTGGACAATTGAACCTTGGATTTCAGCTTGGGGTTCAGCCTGCATTGGCCTGACCTGTGAGGGAATTAATGGGTACTTCTTGAACTCCATTATGATCACTGTGCCAGGTGTCTTGATGTCGACCATATTAGGGGCATTGAACGGGTATGTGCTGACCAAGTGGCGTTTTAGAGGACACAGGTGGGTGTTTGGTCTCATGCTGTTTGGCTGCTTCATCCCCTTTCAGGTTGTGCTCGTACCCATGAGTCAGGTTCTAGGCACGCTTGGTTTGGCGAACACCACGGCAGGCTTGGTGCTGGTGCATGTGATTTATGGCGTTGGTTTTACGACATTGTTCTTCCGCAATTATTACGAAGCCTTTCCGAGTGAATTGATCCGTGCCGCCATGATTGATGGGGCGGGGTTCTTTAGAATGTTCTTCCGCATTTTATTGCCAAGTTCAGGCCCGATAATTGTGGTGACGATCATTTGGCAGTTCACAAATATCTGGAACGACTTCCTGTTTGGCGCGTCGTTTGCGTCAGGTGGTACTGCGCCTATCACGGTCGCATTGAATAATCTGGTTAACTCTTCGACGGGTGTGAAGGAATACAACGTGCACATGGCTGGCGCCATGATTGCTGCACTTCCCACGCTTTTGGTTTATATCCTGGCCGGGCGCTACTTCGTTCGCGGTCTCATGGCGGGCTCAGTAAAAGGATAATGCAATGGCATCTTTGACGCTCAATAACGTAAAAAAACGGTTTGGACAAATAGAGGTTTTAAAGGGTATTGATATTGCCATTGATGATGGTGATTTTTTGGTGCTAGTAGGGCCTTCAGGTTGTGGTAAATCAACATTGCTGAACATGATTGCAGGGCTTGATAGCATCAGTGATGGCGACGTGATGATCGGTGACAACATGATCAATACGCTGCATCCCGCTGATCGTGATATCGCGATGGTCTTTCAGTCTTACGCTTTGTATCCCAACATGACGGTGGCGCAGAATATTTCGTTTGGTCTGGAAATGCGCCACGTACCAAAACCTGAGCGCGAACGCTTGATTGGTGACGTGTCAGCCATGTTGCAAATTGAGCACTTACTCAAGCGTAAACCGGGTCAATTGTCGGGTGGTCAACGGCAACGTGTCGCGATGGGGCGTGCACTGGTACGCGACCCGAAAATTTTCTTGTTTGATGAGCCATTGTCTAACCTTGATGCGAAGTTACGGGTAGACATGCGCACGGAAATTAAACGTCTTCATCAGCGCTTAAACGCCACCATTGTTTATGTGACTCATGATCAGATTGAAGCCATGACGCTAGCAACCAAAATCGCAGTCATGAAAGATGGTGAGGTGCAGCAGCTTGGATCACCCGCGGAGGTGTATGACAACCCAGCGAATACGTTTGTGGCAACTTTCATGGGGAGTCCTTCTATGAACTTGTTTGATGCAAAGGTAGAGGCATCAGATAGCTCGCAGACTCAACTTGAGATCCATGGGCATGAAGGGGAAGCGCAAGTCGTCAGCTTTAACCGTGGTTTTTCTGAGTTGGCCTCTTATGTTGGTAAAACGGTGAGCCTAGGTGTGCGTCCGGAGGATATCTCTGATAGTAAGCAGGGCGGTGAAGGAACGCTATTGTGCAAGGTGGATGTCACTGAACCAACAGGTGCTGATACCTATGTGATTACCTTACTGTCTGGCAAAGAGGTGGTGGCGAGAATGCCCGCAAATGCGAATTTAAAGCCGGGTGATATCACGCATTTTGCGTTCAACCCAGAAAAGCTGGTGCTGTTTGATAAGCAAACGGGAATGCGTATTCGGTAAGTCGCTATATGCGTTAAAAAAGGCGTGCTAAAAAGCCCCATGCTGCTCAGCATGGGGCTTTTTGTAAAGGGAGCGTGTTGAAAACGCATTGTTGTTCTTGGCATATCATCAAATGATTTATACAGAGGAGATTAAAAACATGTGGTTTCCGGTTTTTCGAGTCAGTACTAGGATCGGTCGTAAGATGTGAGTCATTGCGTGGGGCGATAGAAGAAAAAAGCCAGTGATTCACTGGCTTAGATATGTTTTAACCAAGGAAGGGTTACAGTTTCACGCCTTTCGGCACAGGCAGTATTTTGACTTGCTTTATCATGTTCTCCGCCACCTCGACAATTTCCATTTGATGACCTTCAACTTCAATGCTGACTTGGCTATTTGGAATGTCTTCCAAATGTTCAAGGATCAATCCGTTTAAAGTGCGAGGGCCATCTGTCGGCAATTCCCAGTTGAGACTCTTGTTTAAATCACGAATGTTGGCGGTTCCATCAATCATGTAACTGCCGTCTGGCAATGCAGTGATTTCTTCCGCGAGGCTAGGTGAAAGTGATGTGGTGAATTCACCAATAATTTCTTCCAGAATGTCTTCTAATGTGACGAGTCCGATAATGTCACCGTATTCGTCAACGATAAGGCCGATACGCTGCTTATTGCGCTGGAACTTGAGCATTTGTACGTTGAGAGGTGTGCCTTCGGGTATGTAGTAAACCTCATCCGCAGCTCGCAGTAGGTTTTCCTTGTTGAACTCATTTTCCACCATCATGCGATACGCTTCGCGCACTCGCAACATACCGACGACTTCATCAATGTTGTCACGATAAAGCACCATTCTGCCGTGTGGTGCATGCGTTAACTGGCGCATGATGGCTTTCCAATCATCATTAACATTAATGCCAGTGATGTCGTTGCGTGGCACCATGATGTCATTGACGGTAATTTCTTCTAATTCAAGAATTGAGATCAGCATGTCTTGGTGACGACGAGGGATTAATCCCCCCGCTTCATTGACCACTGTGCGCAGCTCTTCCGAGCTTAGGTGGTCTCTGCCATCATGGCTAGTGGTTAAGCCGAGCAAGCGTAGGAAACCATTGGTAATGCCGTTAATAAACCACACTAGCGGGTACATCACTTTCATTAGGATGTTGAGTAAGATGCTGCTGGTGTAGGAGACGCGCTCAGGGTAGAGCGCGGCAAGTGTTTTTGGCGTGACTTCTGCAAATACGAGGATAACCAAGGTGAGACCACCGGTTGCGATGGCGACACCTAAGTCACCATACAGGCGCATGCCTAATATAGTGGCAATCGCTGAAGCCAGTATGTTGACCAAGTTATTGCCGATAAGGATGAGCCCAATGAGCCTATCTGGACGGGCGAGTAGTTTCTCTACGCGCTTTGCGCCTTTGTGTCCTTGGTTGGAAAGGTGCCGAAGTCGGTAACGGTTTAACGCCATCATTCCGGTTTCGGAACCGGAGAAATACGCTGAAACGACGATGAGCAATACCAATAGGGAAGCTAATGTTCCCGTCGATATGTCGTCCAAATTACAAATTCCTTCTTTTTTAAGTAGCCCTAATTAAGGGCAAGAATGTGAGTCGCTGTCAAACGCGATGGTGAAAATTCAGCCCTGTCATCACGAAGCAATAATCACTTCACGTACAAATCGACTGCCAAAATAGGCCAGGGTCAGTAAAAATGCGCCCACAATACTGATCCAAATAACGCGGCGACCACGCCACCCTGAACGGTAATGCCCCCAAAGCAAGCCGCCATACACACACCATGCCATGGCAGATAAAACGGCTTTATGCGCTTTACCTTGGGCAATCATATCGTGTACGAATGCAAAGCCGGTGATAAGCGTTAGCGTCAGTAAAATTTCACCAATCAAAATGATGTTGAATAACTGACGTTCTACCGCCATCAGTGGCGGTAAATTAGGGTTCATCATGAGCTTTTTCTTGCTCTTCAATTGATGATCAAGCCACGCTAATTGTATGGCATATAACGTGGCTATCATGAGTGTTGAATAAGAGAATAGGGCCAGTGATATATGCAAAAGAACCTGTGGGTTTGCTTCAAGGTGCGAAATGACAGCCCCTGGGAGCAAGGTCGCAGCGGTAAGATTAATGGCAGAAAAGCTGTATACGACGGGCAGCAATACCCAAACACGCATTTTGAAAAGAAGACCAGTAGTGATTGCGGCAATAATAAAGCTGATTAAAGACGCGACATTGAGGATGCTGAGATTTTGGCCACCATCGGCAAATATCAGATCTGATATCAGATAGGCATGGAGAGCGAGCGCACCACAAGCGCTCAGAAAAACGCGTTTTGCCGGGATCTGGTTAGGGCCAGAAAGTCCCGGAACAATCTGCATAAGAGCCGCTAAATAAAGCAGTGCGGCAAGGAGTGCTACTAAGATATCCATGTGTCTTTCAACAACATCGCTTAAAAATAAAGGTTTTAGTATACCCTGCACAGCTAAGAGTCGCTATGTAACACTGCTGATCTTTTAAGCGTAAGCTGTCTTAGCGCTTGCAAACAACATAGAAAGTGACAGCTGTTGCCTTTAAAACTATCGTCATCGTCATCGCCATCATGTAAGACAAGCTTATAATGAGTTATAATCCCAGCAATTTTGTGTTGATCGCCACCTGAGTACTATCAGCCCTGTGGTGCCGTCGCGTAGAGAGCGAGTAGGACATGTTTGAGAACTTAACGGATCGTTTATCCCGAACGCTGAAGAATATCAGCGGTCGTGGTCGACTCACTGAAGACAATATTAAAGAAACGCTGCGTGAAGTACGTATGGCGCTGCTGGAAGCCGATGTTGCGCTTCCTGTAGTGCGTGACTTCGTCAAAAAAGTAAAAGAAAGCGCGGTAGGTCTTGAAGTCTCTAAAAGCCTGACGCCGGGTCAGGAATTCATCAAGATAGTTCAAACTGAACTTGAAGCCGTGATGGGGGAATCCAATGCTGAGTTGGATCTAGCCTCTCAGCCTCCTGCGGTTGTGTTGATGGCAGGTTTGCAAGGTGCGGGTAAAACAACCAGCGTCGGTAAACTGGGTAAAATGCTCAAAGAGCGCCACAAGAAGAAAGTGCTGGTGGTTTCCGCTGACGTATATCGTCCTGCGGCGATCAAACAGCTTGAAACATTGGCAACAGATGTTGGCATCGATTTCTTCCCGTCAACGCCCGATCAAAAGCCTGTGGATATTGCGAAAGCGGCATTGGCGCACGGCAAACTAAAATTCTACGACGTAGTGATTGTCGATACTGCAGGTCGTCTGCACGTCGATGAAGCCATGATGGACGAAATCAAAAACGTTCATGCGGCCATTAACCCGATAGAAACCTTGTTCGTGGTTGATGCCATGACAGGTCAAGATGCAGCAAATACTGCAAAAGCTTTCAACGATGCGCTTCCACTGACCGGTGTAGTTCTTACCAAGGTTGATGGTGATGCGCGTGGTGGTGCGGCACTGTCTGTTCGCCACATTACGGGTAAGCCGATTAAGTTCTTGGGTGTGGGTGAGAAAACCGACGCGCTTGAACCTTTCCATCCTGACCGTATTGCGAGCCGTATCTTGGGTATGGGTGATGTTCTGTCACTCATCGAAGATCTGCAACGTAATGTTGATACAGATAAAGCGGAACAACTGGCGAAGAAGTTCAAAGAGAAGAAAGGCTTTGATCTGCAAGACTTCCGCGACCAGCTGCAGCAGATGAAGAACATGGGCGGCATGATGGGCATGATGGATAAGCTGCCAGGCATGTCTAATATCCCTGATGATGTGAAAAACCAAGTAGACGACAAGATGTTCGTTCAAATGGAAGCCATCATCAACTCCATGACGCCAAAAGAGCGCACGCGTCCGGACCTGATTAAAGGGTCACGTAAAAAGCGTATTGCTGCAGGTTCTGGTACACAAGTTCAGGACGTAAACCGTTTGCTTAAGCAGTTCACTCAGATGCAGAAAATGATGAAGAAGATGCAAAAGGGTGGCATGAAGAACATGATGCGCAATATGAAAGGCATGATGGGTGGTATGGGCGGAGGCGGTGGCATGTTCCCTCGCTAAGCGTATGCTACGTAACTAAAGGTCTAGGAATGTGAAGTACCTAGGTCTAAAAGACTAAAGCAACCGGATTTGCTAAGTGGTTGATTGTTTATTTGCACTGATGCTTTTTTAGCTAAAGCAGTTGCATTCGATCACAGAAAGCGTAAAATTCCGGAGCTTTATTTTGGCACGAGGCCCTGTATTTACGCAGGGCCAATTTAATTCAGTAATGCAAAGAGGACGATATGGTAACCATTCGTTTGGCACGTCACGGCGCTAAAAAGCGTCCATTCTATCAAATCGTTGTTGCCGACAGCCGCCAAGCTCGCGACGGTCGCTTCATCGAGAAAATTGGTTTCTTCAACCCGATCGCTCAAGGTCAAGAAGAGAAACTGCGTTTGGACCTGGACCGCGTTACCCATTGGGTTGGCGAAGGTGCAGCTGTTTCTGACCGCGTAGCACGACTGATCAAAGACGCTGCGAAAGCTGCGTAATTTATCAGTGTCAGGGTTAAAAGAAGAAATGAGTGAGCAAGAAAAGGTTGTAGTAGGCAAGCTAGGTGCTTCTTATGGCATCCGTGGCTGGCTCAAAGTTTTTTCTTACACTGAAAATGCTGAAAGTATTTTCGACTACACACCTTGGTTTATCAAGGTGCATGGCGAGTGGCAAGAATTTAGTCTTGAAGACTGGAAACGCCACGGTCAAGGTTTTGTTGGCAAACTGAAAGGCATGGATCAGCGTGAAGACGCCCAGGTCATGACGAATGCCGAAATTGCGGTTAACCCAGAAGCGTTGCCTGCGCTGTCAGATGAAGAATTCTACTGGCGCGAGCTCTACGGCATGGAAGTGTTCACTACCAAAGGTTACAACCTTGGTAAGGTCTCTGACATTCTTGAGACTGGCTCGAACGATGTGTTAGTCGTAACTGCAAACTTGAAAGATGCTTTTGGACAGAAGGAACGCCTAGTGCCGTTCCTCGATGGGCAAGTCATCAAGTCGATTGATCGCTCTGCTCAACGGATCGAAGTTGACTGGGATCCTGGATTTTAAAATCCCCGGGTAACATTTAAAGCAATAGGAGCGGAAAGATGTGGGTTGGTATTATCAGCCTTTTTCCTGAAATGTTCCGTGCTGTTACCGATTTTGGGGTAACTGGCCAGGCGGTAAAAAAAGGCCTGCTCGAAGTAGAAACGTGGAATCCCCGCGATTTTACTCACGACAAGCACCGTACGGTCGATGATCGACCTTATGGTGGCGGCCCGGGCATGTTGATGATGGTACAGCCTTTGCGCGATGCCATTCACGCTGCCAAACATACTGCCAAAGGCAAGGCGAAAGTGATTTACCTTTCACCTCAAGGCCGAAAGCTTGACCAAGCGGGTGTTGAGGAGTTGGCGCAGAACGAGAACTTGATTCTTATCTGTGGACGCTACGAAGGGGTAGATGAGCGCATTATACAAACCGAAGTCGATGAAGAATGGTCTATTGGTGATTTTGTGCTCAGTGGTGGTGAACTGCCTGCCATGACCTTGGTTGACGCAGTCGCTCGGTTTGTTCCGGGTGTGCTGGGAGACTTTGCGTCAGCGGAAGAAGATTCTTTCGCAAATGGCTTGTTAGATTGCCCACACTTCACACGTCCTGAAGTGTTGGATGGATTGGAAGTACCCGCGGTACTGAAATCTGGCAACCATGAGGACATACGCCGCTGGCGATTGAAGCAATCGCTAGGCCGAACCTGGCTCAGAAGACCAGAGCTCCTGGAAAACCTAGCTCTGACTGACGAACAGGAATTACTACTTGCTGCGTTCATTAAAGAACACAGTTTAAGTTCCTAAACATACTTAGTATCAGTTTATTCTAGGGTATAGAAAATGAGTAACATCATCAAAGCGCTCGAAGAAGAGCAACTTAAGCAAGATATCCCTGCCTTCAACGTTGGTGACACTGTTGTTGTACAGGTTAAAGTTAAAGAAGGTGAGCGTTCACGTCTACAGGCCTATGAAGGTGTTGTAATCGCGAAACGTAACCGTGGTCTGCATTCTGCATTTACCGTTCGTAAGATCTCTAACGGTGAAGGCGTTGAGCGTGTATTCCAAACTCACTCACCAGTTGTTGACAGCATTACTGTTAAACGTCGCGGTGCAGTACGTCGTGCCAAACTGTACTACCTGCGTGAGCGTTCTGGTAAGGCAGCTCGTATCAAAGAGCGTCTAACTAAGAAATAATCGCTCCGGCGTTTATATCCCTTTTGGGATAGAAAAAGCCCGCCATTTGGCGGGCTTTTCTTTTATGGGTTCAAAGGCAAAATGTTCGGCTCGCCTTTTCCTCTATATATCCAAACAACCTCAATATGATGAACAAGCATTTTGAGGTTGCTTGGGTATAATGCTCTGTCGCAACGGAGGATTACGCGTGCAATACGATTGGATTTTGTTTGATGCTGATGAAACCCTGTTTTCATTTGATGCATTCGCTGGGCTAAAAGCCTTGTTTGCCGACCTTGGTGTCGATTTCTCTCAGCAAGATTTTGCTGAATACCAAACGGTAAATAA
Source organism: Enterovibrio litoreus (assembly GCF_045679545.1). Classification (NCBI taxonomy): domain Bacteria; kingdom Pseudomonadati; phylum Pseudomonadota; class Gammaproteobacteria; order Vibrionales; family Vibrionaceae; genus Enterovibrio; species Enterovibrio litoreus. The sequence continues at coordinate 2,882,159 of NZ_CP166194.1, read as the reverse complement.
GCCACTTTGGGTCAAATACCAAAACGGCGAAATCACTGCAAAAAAGCTGCAAGAGGATCGCTTCCTTCTCTGGTCTGAAAGACTAGATGTTTCCCCCGCAGAATTGAATCGCCAGTTTTTGAATGCCATGGCGGATGTGTGTCAGCCGCTTGAAGGCGTGCGTGAAATCATTCCAGCACTCGCCAAAAAGGCTAAGCTCGGTATTATCACCAATGGCTTTACCCAGCTTCAGCAAATTCGTTTGGAAAAAACACAGTTAGGCGAATATTTCGACTTAGTGGTGATTTCGGAAGAGGTGGGCCTCGCTAAGCCTGATGTGGCTATTTTCGAGCTTGCGTTTGAGAAAATGGGTCAACCTGACAAGTCGCGCATCTTGATGGTGGGCGACAACCCTGATTCCGATATCCTTGGTGGCTATAATGCGGGTATCGATACGTATTGGTTGAATAGTGAGGGAAAACCCACGCCTGAATCGGTTTCACCAACGTATGTGGCGCGCTCGTGGCAAGAGATCAAGCGCGACTTGCTTGGCTAACATTGGCTTTTTCTTTTGGCAGGTTGCTTGTCGCCTGCCTCTATCTATCTATCTATCTATCTATCTGTCTGTCTTCGTGAATCTGTTTCTGTTCACCTCCGCAATTTTTCCTTTCTTCTGCAATATTCATTTGGTTTCAAAGATAAAACATCAGGCTGATGTAAATCCGTCTTCACTCTTAGGGTTAGTCAGCATCTTACCGACGCTATGTTATTCGTTGTTAGCTTGGTTTTCTGCTTGGGTTATACCCGCTAATTTTGACCTTGTCTGGGTATATCAATCGAAGAGTCAATAAAGGAGATCGTTGATGGATTCAACAGAAGCACTGGCGAAGCAAATGGTTGGCGCATTGTCCCGTAACTGGTGGGTGTTGCTATTACGTGGTATTGCCGCGATTATTTTTGGTTTTATGATGTGGACCTTGCCGCCAGGCGAGTCGATTGAAACCTTGGTATTGGTCTTTGGTATCTATGCGTTTGTAGACGGCAGTTTGCAAGTTTGGACCGCTTTGGTTGAGCGAAAAGATCATGACAATTGGGTGGTGCTATTGCTTTGGGGTGTTGTCGGCATAGCTGCAGGGATCATGACGTTCGCCGTACCAGGTCTGACCGCCGTTGCTTTGCTTTTCTATATAGCGGTTTGGGCCATCGTAAAAGGGGTGTTAGAAATCATTACTGCTATCAGACTTCGTAAAGAAATTACAGGCGAGTGGCTTTTGATCGTTGGCGGCATTATTTCTATCTTGTTTGGCGGCTTTTTGATGAGCAATCCCGCCGCAGGTGCGGCAGCATTGGTTTGGGTCATCGCAACTTACGCATTTGTGTTTGGTGTGCTGTTTGTTGCTTTGTCATTCAAACTCAAAAGCATGAAAATAAATGATAATTGATCGATAACACTTGATTGCTTCAGTAAATCGCAGTCAATCGAGAGGGATTGGTTTATAGTGAGCCTTTCCCGTTTTAATAATAATTTGAGGAACAGGATGTTGAATAAATTCCTGACGTCGCTACTGGCGTTACTGTTGGTTGGTTGTGTGAATATCGAAGCAACGGAGTCATTGGTTCAAAAAGGTGACTGGCAGGCGGTAGGTGAGCGCGACGGTGTACGAGGCTTACCTTCTCGTTCGATGTCTGATCTGGATGAATTGGCAAGTAAAGCGGGCGTTCAACATGTAGACGTTGGCGATTATGAAGCAGGTTATAACGAAGGTATTGATCGCTATTGCGATGTAAACAATGCTTACGACATTGGTTTGTCTGGCATGCAATACCTTGGTGTCTGTGCCAATCAAGAAGATGGTATGCGCTTTCAGATGCAATGGCGACGTGGCTTTGAGGATTTTCAATCTGCTGATCAAACCTTTTAATTGACGGTTAATTCGATTCCATCTCAAAGGTCACTCCGTGGCCTTTGTTCATTTTAGTTTCCACATTCTATCTCTCCGTTCGACGGCTATAACCCTCCTTTACTATATTTACACGTAAAAATCACAGCGTGTAAATTTAGATTTACATTGTTACTTTATCTTTACGAATGCTTGCAATCTCTCTTCAGATTGATAAGGTGTGTGACATCTACAGCGAAAACCACGCTGTTTAATACGATTACGTGTGAAAAGAATTAGTAAGGGAAGAGTGATTATGGAAAGAGATCTGCTGACGAACGTACACATTCAGGATGAAACGGTACTGATAACGCCAGAGCAGTTGCGCCAAAAACTGCCGGTAAAAGAAGAAACGTTGGCATTTATCTCTAAGTCACGTGATGACATCGCGAATATTATTCATAAGAAAGATCATCGTTTGCTTGTCGTGTGTGGACCTTGCTCTATTCATGATACCGAGGCTGCTATTGCTTACGCTAAACAATTGAAAGCGTTGTCCGAGGAACTTAGCGATCAGCTCTACATCGTCATGCGTGTTTACTTTGAAAAGCCGCGCACGACAGTGGGCTGGAAGGGGTTGATAAACGATCCGCATCTCGATGGTTCATTCGATGTTGAAGCGGGCTTGCATAAAGCGCGCAAGTTGTTGATTACGCTTTCAGATATGGGTCTGCCACTAGCAACGGAAGCGCTTGATCCAATTAGCCCTCAATACCTTGGTGATCTCTTTAGTTGGGCGGCAATCGGCGCGCGCACCACTGAATCACAAACTCACCGAGAAATGGCGAGTGGTCTTTCCATGCCTATTGGCTTTAAAAATGGTACGGATGGAAGTCTTTCTACCGCGATTAATGCAATGAAAGCGGCTTCATCGGGTCACCGCTTTATGGGTATTAATAAAGAAGGGCAGGTCGCGCTGCTCACCACGCAAGGGAACCCAGACGGGCATGTCATCTTGCGTGGAGGTAAGCAAACAAACTACGACTCAGTCTCTGTGACCGAATGCGAAAATGAGATGGAACAGGCAGGGCTTGAAGCTTCTCTGATGGTAGACTGCAGCCATGCTAATTCTCGCAAAGATTTCCGTCGTCAGCCGCTTGTCGCTGAAGATGTTTTTCATCAAATCCGTGAAGGTAACCAATCTGTTATCGGTCTGATGATTGAAAGTAACATCCATGAAGGAAATCAATCTGCGGATCTACCGCGTGAAGAGATGGCTTACGGAGTGTCTATTACTGATGCGTGCATTGACTGGCAGGATACAGAAACCCTGTTGCGTCGTGCTCACAACGAACTGACCCCATTCTTGGAACAGCGTTTAAAAGGAAATTAAGCCTTATGGTTGCAGAGTTGTCCCTGCTGCGGGACCAGATTGATGAAGTAGATAAACAAATGGTGGAGTTGCTCGCGCGACGTCTCGCGCTGGTTTCTGATGTTGGCGAAGTGAAAAGCCGACATGGCTTACCGATTTATGCACCCGATCGTGAGGCGGCGATGCTCGCTTCACGTCGTAAGGAAGCTGAATCAAAAGGAATCCCCCCTGATCTGATTGAAGACATTCTTCGTCGTACCATGCGTGAATCGTATGCGAGCGAGAATGATTCGGGCTTTAAGTGTCTGAACCCTGAGCTTCGCTCGGTTGTTATCGTCGGTGGTAATGGACAACTCGGCAAGTTGTTCGGCAAACTGTTTCGTCTTTCGGGCTACGAAGTCAAAGTATTGGGCAGCCAAGACTGGGACAACGCGGATGTGATATTAGCGGATGCGGGTATGGTGGTAGTGACGGTTCCTATTCACCGAACCGATGCGGTGATTCGCCAGCTGAGTAAATTGCCTGACGACTGTATTCTTGCTGATCTTACCTCTATCAAAAGCGAGCCATTGCAGGCGATGCTGGAGTCTCACAAAGGTCCTGTCGTTGGCCTGCACCCTATGTTTGGCCCTGATATTGCGAGTCTTGCCAAGCAGGTCATTGTGTATTGTGACGGTCGCAACCCAGAAGCGTATCAGTGGCTTCTTGAGCAGTTCCGTATCTGGGGCGCGAGCTTGCATCGCATTAGTGCGATTGAGCACGATCAAGGGATGACGCTTATCCAAGCATTGCGCCACTTTACCTCGTTTGTCTACGGCCTCCATTTGGCTGAAGAAAACCCGAACTTGTCGCAACTGACTGCGCTCAGCTCACCGATTTATCGTTTGGAATTGGCAATGGTTGGGCGATTATTTGCGCAAGATGCACAGCTTTATGCTGACATCATCATGTCATCGACGCAGAACATTGACATGATTAAGCGTTTTCATGCTCGTTTTGGTGAAGCGATTGAATTACTTGATAAGCAGGATAAAGAAGGCTTTATTTCAGCCTTTAAGCAAGTTGATGGCTGGTTTGGTGATTTTGCGCCGCGCTTCTTGAAAGAGAGCCAGAATTTGCTCAGACAAGCCAATGATACTGCCCATCGGGGCTAGTTGTCTGAAGTGCATCAACCAAGTAAAAAAGGAGCGATTGCTCCTTTTCTATTTTTTAGCTTGGAAGTGATGATTACATTGTGTGGCCGTTAAACATCAATTTCAGTTGGGGCCACATTCTCAATGGGGTATGAGCCCAATACTTTGATATAGCGAGTCAGCTTGGTTAGCTCTTCCAATGCATCTTTCATGATGTCTGTGCGCATATTGCCCTCCACATCCACGTAGAACATCTCTTCCCATGGATTGCCCAGTACAGGGCGTGACTCTAACTTGGTCATATTGATACCGTGGTTACGAAGCACCAGCAGACATTCCACCAATGAACCTGCTTTTTGTGCGGTTGACATAATAAAGGTGGTTTTTGCCGGGATCAGGGCGGTAACGTCGATAGGTTTACGAGCGACGACGATAAAGCGAGTGTGGTTTTCTTGCTGGTTGGCAATACCAAACTTGAGCGGTTTAAGGCCGTAAAGCTCACCACTGCTCGCATTGCCAATTGCCGCAACACTCGGGCTATTGAGTTCAGCGACAACTTGCATCGCTTCGGCGGTGCTGGAGCAATATTCTTGCTTGATGTTACCTAGCGAACGTAGAAATTCGCTGCATTGCTGATGCGGCTGCGGATGAGAATAGAGAACGTTAATCTTTTCAACGTCTGTATCGACCGAAGTCAGAAGGCAGTGTTCAATAGGCTGCGTAATTTCACCTACGATGGACAATCGCGTGTGCTGTAGTTGGTCGTAAACATCGTTAATCGAGCCTGAACTCGTATTTTCGATAGGCAATACGCCATAATCTGCGTTGCCATTTTCCACCACTTCAATGACTTCTTTAAAGCTAGGGCATTGTATTTCAGCAAGCTTGGTGTGTTTGCGAGCAAAGAAGTTTCGTGCTGCAAGGTTTGAGTAAGAGCCCTTTCCACCGAGAAATGAAACTCTGACGAGAGGCTGTTCATTTTCAGGGTTTGCCAAGCGCTGCAAATACGCTTGTTGATAGAGCACAGAGTCTTCAATGATGCTGTGAAACACCTTGGTGACATACTGTGGGTCAAGATCATGAGTACGCCCATCATCAACTAATTTCTCAAGTAACGCTTGTTCTCGCTCTACATCGCGAACAGGTTTCTGGGTTTGAATTTTGCTTTTCGCCACTTCCAAACTGAGTTTACGGCGGTCAGCCAAAAGCGAAAGCAGTTGCTTGTCGATTCGGCTGACATTTTCTCGGATTTCATCCAGTGACATAGTTGGTTTACTCATTCCCTTTCCCTGTTGTTTCTTTGTCTGACCCTGACTGACATAAAAAAGCCTCCCTGATAGAGGGAGGCTTCGGGATTCTGTCGTTATCGATGCTCGCCCTAAGCCTCACCTCAAAAGGTGTGGATAAAAAAGCGAAAGAAGAATGTAGTTGTCAGTGTCATCGATAGTGATTTGAGTTGGCTGTATATTGATCAACCTTATTGGGCTGGCGGTGTCATGTCAAGACGAATCAGCCCCGCATTAGCGGGGCTGATTCTTTTTAATCCTCAATAGCTTTATACAACTTCAGATTCTTCATCTTCCGGCACATCGACGGTATGACTGGCACGGCGAGCTTCACCTTTGTGAGCTTGTTTGTTGAGTTGCTTCTCTAATTTTTGACCCACTTCGTTTATTGCTGCATACATGTCATCGTGTTCTGCGGATGCGACCAGTTTAGCGCCGGGAACGGAAACACCAGCCTCTACTTTAAATTTATGCCCGGGTTCTTCACTGATGACTGCATGAGGGTTAATGAGAGCGACTTGCCATTTTTCCAGCTTTTCAAAACGAGCTGTAATTCGAGCGCGGATAGCAGCAGTAACGTCGATGTTTTTACCAGTAATTTCTACTCTCATAGGTCTTTCCTCTTTTGCTTGCCCTTTGATGGGCTCACTTTCAGATTACGTTTCTGTAAGATAAATAATGTGACTCGAGTCACTATTTTGGTTTGATTTTTTGTTGGTAGAATTAATTGTGATCCTGTTTTTAACTCTGATTCAAAACTACCAGAAAGTACTTGATGTGAGGATTGAATGTGTTGCAAGATGAGTGAATAAGCTCGCTAACGAACACTTAATGTTAGGGGGGTTATTCGTGCTAAAGAACCTTGTGATTGATAAATCACCACACGCATTTGAAGTGGCCGAGGGTCAAATGGAAAGCTTCACAATTTAGTACTGGTATCGAATCATAAAAAAAAGCAGCCATTTGGCTGCTTTTTTCGTTCATGCATCGCGTTAAGCGCCGGCACCATTTAGCTGAATCAGTTCTCGAGTACGCTTGGCTGGCTCTTCAAGATCGAGTTCTTCGTAAGCTTGTAACATCAATGGCAATGATCTTTTCGCTGCATCAGTGTCAGGAAAGTCTCGCTGGATCTGCTGACAACGGTTAATCACGGCAATCCATGCCTCACGTCTTACATAGAAATCAGCAGTAGCCAGCTCGTAGTCGGCTAAACGATTTTTCAATGCGACTAGGCGTTTTTGCGCGTCAGCAGCGTATTCACTGTCCGGATAGCGATCCAATAAGCGACGGAAATCCACAAAAGCGCGACGTACAGGCTCAGGATCGCGATCGCTTCTGTCCATGCTCATTACATCATGAATGAAGCTTCTGTCTTGTGCCATGCTGGTTAAACCTCGCATGTATAGCACCCAGTCCATTTCTTGGTGACCAGGGTTCATCCGCATAAAGCGATCAATCGTTGCTTCGCCTAGGGCCAAATCATCGTTTTTGTAGTATGCGTAAATCAAGTCAAGCTGCACTTGTTCTGAATAAGCGCCAAAAGGATAACGAGAATCGAGCGCCTCCAGCTTTTGGATTGCGGTGTTCCAACTGCCTTGGTTGAGTGAAATCTGAGCTTCCTGATATAGCTCAGATGGCGGAATATCAGGAACGATGTCTTCAGTGCTTGAACATCCAGCCAGCACGGAAATGGCAAGTAGTGAGGATAGAGTAAGGCGTTTCATTACTTCAGGTGCTTCCTTGAGAGAATATTTTCTGCCTTTGCCATTACGGAGTCAGCCGCAAAAAGCTACAATGGCCCGATAGAGGTTATTCTACCCATCGGCCAGATATAATACCAATAAGTAAACGTGACCGAGCCCGAGGGCTGAAAATCGCGTAATACGGTATTAGTCTCATTGAGAATCAAAAAGTTCGTTATGGCACAGCAGTTAGAGTTAAACAGTACAGTAAATGAGAATCAACTAGGACAACGCCTTGATCAGGCGGTGGCTGAGTTATTTCCTGATTATTCCCGATCGCGCATCAAAGAATGGATTCTTGCAGACAAAGTGACTGTCGATGGTGAAATCTCCAATAAACCTCGCTTGAAAATGATGGGTGGAGAAACCATTGTCGTTCAAGCAGATATTGAAGATGAACTGCGCTGGGAAGCTCAGGATATTCCACTCAACATCGTTTATGAAGATGATGACATTGTGGTGATCAACAAACCTCGTGGTTTAGTTGTGCATCCAGGTGCCGGTTGTCCTGATGGTACAGTCCTAAATGGCTTGTTGCATCTATACCCGCAGATAGCTGAGGTTCCGCGTGCAGGTATTGTGCACCGTCTAGATAAAGACACTACGGGTCTGATGGTGGTTGCGAAGAATGTTCCAACCCAGACGCGATTGGTTCGTGCATTGCAAAAGCGCAAAAAATTCACGCGTGAGTATGAGGCGATTGCAATGGGCACCATGACAGGTGGCGGCACCATTGAGAAGCCGATTGGTCGTCACTCGACCAAGCGAACACAAATGGCCGTTCAAGAATTAGGTAAGCCCGCAATCACGCATTACCGAGTGGTTGAGCACTTCCGTGCCCACACACGTTTACGCGTGCGTTTGGAAACGGGACGAACTCACCAAATCCGTGTTCACATGGCTTATCTGAACCATCCACTGATCGGGGATCATTTGTATGGTGGTCGTCCACGTCCGCCTCGAAACGCGGGTGCAGAATTGATTCAGACATTACGTTCTTTTGACCGTCAGGCGCTTCATGCTGCCATGCTGCGTATTGAGCATCCGACAACAAAGGAAATGATGGAATGGCATGCACCAATCCCAGATGACATGGTCAACCTGACTGAAGTGCTTCGCGCTGACGCACTAGAGCTTGGGGATTTGGATTACTAAGCATGGATTGGATAACGCCAGACTGGCCTGCACCACTGTCAGTAAATGCGGTGAGCACCACACGAGCGGGCGGCATCAGCCAACCGCCGTTTGACAGTCTGAACTTGGGAGTTCACGTTGATGACAACCTTGATTCTGTGTTGGTCAATCGTCATCGATTGGCGGAAATCATGTGTATGCCTTCATCCCCGAGTTGGTTGAATCAGGTGCATGGAACAGAAGTCGTTACATTGCCGCTAACTGAAGCATCTCAGGTTCCTGATGCTGATGCTTCTTTTACTGCTGAATATGGCCAAGTTTGTGTGGTGATGACTGCTGATTGCTTACCTGTGCTCTTCTGCAATAAAGCAGGCACTGAAGTGGCAGCTGCACATGCTGGTTGGCGTGGTTTGGTCAATGGTGTGTTAGAAGAGACCTTGGCCAAATTCTCTGATCCTCAAGATGTCATGGCATGGCTTGGTCCTGCCATTGGTGCTAAGGCATTCGAAGTGGGTGGTGAGGTCAGAGAGCAATTCCTTGCCAAAGACGCTGGTGCTGATAGTGCATTCAATCCGCATAAAGATCGCTGGCTAGCGGACATCTACCTCCTTGCTCGACGTCGTCTCGCTCAGGCTGGCATCACAGAGGTTTACGGTGGAACGCACTGCACCGTATCAGAACCTTCACGCTTTTTTTCCTACCGTCGAGAGAGTCGTACAGGCCGTCAGGCAAGCTGTATTTGGATCTCTACAGAAAACATTCGATAAAAAGTTCACCAAATAACTTGAAATCGGTCACAATCGCTCCCACCTTCGTTAGGCAAACCTAGACGAAAAATAGAGGAGGGGCTATGCGCCTTGACCGATTTACCAGCAAATTCCAACTAGCCATTTCTGATGCTCAGTCGTTGGCTTTAGGGCGAGATCATCAATATATCGAGCCCGTGCACTTGATGGTGTCTCTCCTCAATCAGGACAGCAGCACCATCAGACCGTTGATGACATTGCTTAATGTTGATGTCACTCAATTACGCTCTAGCCTGAGTGAACTATTAGATAAGTTACCAAAAGTCACTGGTACAGGCGGTGATGTCCAGCTATCTCATGGCATGGGCATACTGTTCAATATGTGCGATAAGCTATCGCAAAAGCGTAAAGACAAATTTATCTCTTCTGAGCTATTTATCCTCGCTGCCGTGGAAGAGAAAGGGCCTTTGGGTGAGTTACTTCGTAGCCTAGGTCTGACCACCAAAAAAGTGGAAGCGGCGATTGATAAAGTGCGTGGAGGTCAATCAATAGACGACCCGAATGCGGAAGAATCGCGTCAGGCATTGGAAAAATTCACGGTTGATCTGACTGAGAAAGCCGAACAGGGCAAGTTGGATCCAGTGATTGGGCGTGATGAAGAAATTCGTCGCACCATCCAAGTGCTGCAACGTAGAACCAAAAACAACCCAGTGATCATTGGTGAGCCGGGTGTAGGTAAGACTGCGATTGTTGAAGGTCTTGCTCAGCGTATTGTTAATGGTGAAGTGCCGGAAGGGCTTCGTAATAAGCGCGTGCTTTCACTCGATATGGGTTCATTGGTTGCGGGTGCAAAATACCGTGGTGAGTTCGAAGAGCGTTTGAAGTCTGTTTTGAATGAGCTGGCGAAAGAAGAAGGTAATGTCATTCTGTTTATCGATGAAATCCACACCATGGTGGGAGCCGGTAAAGCAGAAGGCTCTATGGATGCCGGCAATATGCTCAAACCAGCGCTCGCTCGCGGTGAATTGCATTGCGTTGGTGCTACGACGTTGGATGAATATCGTCAGTATGTGGAAAAAGATGCCGCTCTTGAGCGCCGTTTCCAAAAAGTGCTGGTGAATGAACCAACAGTTGAAGATACCGTTGCTATTTTGCGTGGCCTAAAAGAGCGCTATGAATTGCACCATGCGGTAGAAATCACTGACCCTGCAATCGTCGCGGCGGCGAGTTTGTCTCATCGTTACATTTCAGATCGCCAGTTGCCAGACAAAGCAATCGATCTGATTGACGAGGCAGCGTCGAGTATTCGTATGCAAATTGACTCAAAACCTGAGCAATTGGATCGTCTGGAACGACGCCTTATTCAGCTTAAAATTGAGCAACAGGCGTTGGCGAAAGAAAGTGATGATGCGAGTAAGAAACGTCTCGATACATTGCAGACAGAAATAGATGAAAAAGAACGCGAATACGCCGAGCTCGAAGAGGTTTGGAATGCAGAAAAAGCGGCCTTGTCCGGCACTCAGCATATTAAGAGCGCACTAGAGCAAGCACGTACTGATTTGGAAATCGCGCGTCGAGCGGGTGATCTGAATCGAATGTCAGAGCTGCAATATGGACGTATCCCTGAACTAGAGAAGCAACTGGATCTCGCTAGCCAAGCAGAGATGCAGGAAATGACGTTGCTAAGAAATCGAGTCACAGATGCAGAGATTGCTGAAGTGCTGTCGCGTCAAACCGGTATCCCAGTGGCTAAAATGCTTGAGGGTGAAAAGGAAAAACTGCTGCAAATGGAAGACGAGCTTCATTCTCGTGTCATTGGACAGGAAGAGGCAGTTAACTCTGTAGCGAATGCGATTCGTCGCAGTCGAGCCGGTCTTGCAGACCCAAATCGTCCTATTGGTTCTTTCTTGTTCTTAGGGCCAACAGGGGTGGGTAAAACTGAACTTTGTAAATCATTGGCAGAGTTTATGTTTGACAGCAGTGACGCCATGGTCCGTATCGACATGTCGGAGTTTATGGAGAAACACTCAGTCGCAAGGCTGGTTGGTGCGCCTCCTGGTTACGTGGGGTACGAAGAAGGCGGTTATTTGACAGAAGCCGTTCGTCGACGTCCATACTCAGTCATCTTGTTAGATGAAGTAGAGAAGGCGCACCCAGATGTGTTTAACCTTCTCCTGCAAGTGTTGGATGATGGTCGATTAACGGATGGGCAAGGTCGTACTGTCGATTTTCGCAATACGGTAGTGATCATGACATCTAACTTGGGCTCTGATCGTATCCAAGAGCACTTTGGTGAACTGGACTACGACGGTATCAAAGTGATGGTCATGGACGTGGTGAGTAAACACTTCCGTCCAGAGTTTATTAACCGTATTGATGAAGCGGTCGTCTTCCATCCATTGGCTCAGGAACATATTAAGTCTATTGCTGGCATTCAGCTTGAGCACCTTGCTAAGCGAATGGCTGAACGAGACTTGGTGCTTGAAGTTAGTGAAGATGCTTTGACGATGATCTCTCAAGCGGGCTTCGACCCTGTATATGGTGCGCGTCCTTTGAAACGTGCTATCCAACAGAGTATCGAAAACCCATTGGCGCAAGCCATGCTGAAAGGTGATATCAAACCTGGTAAACCTGTTCGACTGGTAGTCGCAGATGATCAAATTAAAGCAATTCAATAACTCGTTCGATTAGAGAGTAAAGAAAGAGGCTAGAAATAGCCTCTTTCTTGTTTTTTTCATTCTAAAAGTGACAGATTAGGATGCTTTATAACCGCCTTGATGAATTACAGACCAAAAAGGTCTATTTGTTGACGTTTTCTCGAAAAAGCTCTTGCCAAGATCTCAAACCTCCCTATAATGCGACCTCACTGACACGGAGAGCGGCTTCCAAACTAGGAAACACTCACTAAATCAGTATGGCGAAACGGCTTCAAAATTGATTGAAAATAAACGCTTGACGTTAACGACTCAATCAGTAGAATGCCCGCCTGCTTCAACCGAAAAGCCCAGTGCTTGTCGCGGTTGAAGGGAGTCAACAAGACGTTTTGAAGGTTGCGAAAGCAACGTTGAAAAATTTCAAAATCTCTTCTTGACTTCATCGCCTGGCAGCGTAGAATTCGCAGCCCTGACGATGAGAAGACGCCTCCACAGAGTCGCTTCTACAGTCAACGTTCTTTAACAATTTGACCTATACAATCTGTGTGGGCACTCGTATTTGATAGACATAAGATTTATCAATGAACTGAGTGACCCAATCGAATTGGAAATCAGCCTTGAGCTGTTTTGATTTCACTTTTTCAAAAGTGGAAACCAATAAGAAACACAGTCAATGCAGATTTGCCTTAGGGCAAAAAAGTAATTCAGTATTCATTGAGCGTCACTTTCGAGTGACAACAAAATTCTAATTGAAGAGTTTGATCATGGCTCAGATTGAACGCTGGCGGCAGGCCTAACACATGCAAGTCGAGCGGTAACATTTCAAAAGCTTGCTTTTGAAGATGACGAGCGGCGGACGGGTGAGTAATGGCTGGGAACCTGCCCTGACGTGGGGGATAACAGTTGGAAACGACTGCTAATACCGCATGATGTCTACGGACCAAAGAGGGGGATCTTCGGACCTCTCGCGTCGGGATGGGCCCAGTTGGGATTAGCTAGTTGGTGAGGTAATGGCTCACCAAGGCGACGATCCCTAGCTGGTTTGAGAGGATGATCAGCCACACTGGAACTGAGACACGGTCCAGACTCCTACGGGAGGCAGCAGTGGGGAATATTGCACAATGGGCGCAAGCCTGATGCAGCCATGCCGCGTGTGTGAAGAAGGCCTTCGGGTTGTAAAGCACTTTCAGCAGTGAGGAAGGTTAGTACGTTAATAGCGTATTAATTTGACGTTAGCTGCAGAAGAAGCACCGGCTAACTCCGTGCCAGCAGCCGCGGTAATACGGAGGGTGCGAGCGTTAATCGGAATTACTGGGCGTAAAGCGCATGCAGGCGGTTTGTTAAGCAAGATGTGAAAGCCCCGGGCTCAACCTGGGAACCGCATTTTGAACTGGCAGGCTAGAGTCTTGTAGAGGGGGGTAGAATTTCAGGTGTAGCGGTGAAATGCGTAGAGATCTGAAGGAATACCGGTGGCGAAGGCGGCCCCCTGGACAAAGACTGACGCTCAGATGCGAAAGCGTGGGGAGCAAACAGGATTAGATACCCTGGTAGTCCACGCTGTAAACGATGTCTACTTGGAGGTTGTGACCTAGAGTCGTGGCTTTCGGAGCTAACGCGTTAAGTAGACCGCCTGGGGAGTACGGTCGCAAGATTAAAACTCAAATGAATTGACGGGGGCCCGCACAAGCGGTGGAGCATGTGGTTTAATTCGATGCAACGCGAAGAACCTTACCTACTCTTGACATCCACAGAAGAGACCAGAGATGGACTTGTGCCTTCGGGAACTGTGAGACAGGTGCTGCATGGCTGTCGTCAGCTCGTGTTGTGAAATGTTGGGTTAAGTCCCGCAACGAGCGCAACCCTTATCCTTGTTTGCCAGCACGTCATGGTGGGAACTCCAGGGAGACTGCCGGTGATAAACCGGAGGAAGGTGGGGACGACGTCAAGTCATCATGGCCCTTACGAGTAGGGCTACACACGTGCTACAATGGCGTATACAGAGGGCAGCGAGGCCGCGAGGTGGAGCGAATCCCAGAAAGTACGTCGTAGTCCGGATCGGAGTCTGCAACTCGACTCCGTGAAGTCGGAATCGCTAGTAATCGTGGATCAGAATGCCACGGTGAATACGTTCCCGGGCCTTGTACACACCGCCCGTCACACCATGGGAGTGGGCTGCACCAGAAGTAGATAGCTTAACCTTCGGGAGGGCGTTTACCACGGTGTGGTTCATGACTGGGGTGAAGTCGTAACAAGGTAGCCCTAGGGGAACCTGGGGCTGGATCACCTCCTTAACGATACTATCGATGCAAGTGTCCACACAAATTGTATAGGTTGAAAAAGCAAAGAACGTTACTTAGATGGGTCTGTAGCTCAGGTGGTTAGAGCGCACCCCTGATAAGGGTGAGGTCGGTGGTTCAAGTCCACTCAGACCCACCAATTTCATTTCCTAGATGAAATTGGTACTAAGTAATACCTATGGGGTTATAGCTCAGCTGGGAGAGCGCCTGCCTTGCACGCAGGAGGTCTGCGGTTCGATCCCGCATAGCTCCACCACTCTTTAAAAACATTCTCACGAGTGTCTTTAGAAAGTGGACATCTCTGTCTCAGAGACACATCACTTTGCTCTTTAAAAATCTGGAAAGCTGACTAGTAGATTTACTTCTTCTTTGAAAAAAGAGGGAATAAATTGAAATCTGTTTCTTATCTCTCTACCCGAGAGGTAACGAAACAAAAGTTCTCAAAACGTTAATTCTTCGGAATTAACACCAAACACATTCAAGTGTTCTTGGTTTCATTCTTCTCTTAGAGAGGGATGAATATATTTGAGTCCGGCGAAAAACCGTTCAACGTAAGTTGAGCATGTTCTTAGGAACAACCTTGGTTGTTTGCCATACATAAAGACCTCTTGGGGTTGTATGGTTAAGTGACTAAGCGTACACGGTGGATGCCTTGGCAGTCAGAGGCGATGAAGGACGTAGTAACTTGCGATAAGCGTAGATAAGGCAGTAACAGCCACTTGAGTCTACGATTTCCGAATGGGGAAACCCACGTGCATAAGCACGTATCATGCAGTGAATACATAGCTGTATGAGGCGAACTCGGGGAACTGAAACATCTAAGTACCCGAAGGAAAAGAAATCAATTGAGATTCCGGCAGTAGCGGCGAGCGACCCCGGATTAGCCCTTAAGCGGTTTAAGTGTTAGTGGAATACCCTGGAAAGGGTAGCGATACAGGGTGATAGCCCCGTACACGACAATGCTTTTATCGTGAAAACGAGTAGGACGGGACACGTGGTATCCTGTCTGAACATGGGGGGACCATCCTCCAAGGCTAAATACTCCTGACTGACCGATAGTGAACCAGTACCGTGAGGGAAAGGCGAAAAGAACCCCTGTGAGGGGAGTGAAATAGAACCTGAAACCGTGTACGTACAAGCAGTGGGAGCCTCTTCGTGGGGTGACTGCGTACCTTTTGTATAATGGGTCAGCGACTTACTTTTAGTAGCAAGGTTAACCGAATAGGGGAGCCGTAGGGAAACCGAGTCTTAACTGGGCGAATGAGTTGCTAGGAGTAGACCCGAAACCGAGTGATCTAGCCATGGGCAGGTTGAAGATTGAGTAACATCAATTGGAGGACCGAACCGACTAATGTTGAAAAATTAGCGGATGACTTGTGGCTAGGGGTGAAAGGCCAATCAAACTCGGAGATAGCTGGTTCTCCCCGAAAGCTATTTAGGTAGCGCCTCGGACGAATACTACTGGGGGTAGAGCACTGTTAAGGCTAGGGGGTCATCCCGACTTACCAACCCTTTGCAAACTCCGAATACCAGTAAGTACTATCCGGGAGACACACGGCGGGTGCTAACGTCCGTCGTGGAGAGGGAAACAACCCAGACCGCCAGCTAAGGTCCCAAAGTTATCGCTAAGTGGGAAACGATGTGGGAAGGCTCAGACAGCCAGGATGTTGGCTTAGAAGCAGCCATCATTTAAAGAAAGCGTAATAGCTCACTGGTCGAGTCGGCCTGCGCGGAAGATGTAACGGGGCTAAGCGATACACCGAAGCTGCGGCATCAACTCTTCGGAGTTGTTGGGTAGGGGAGCGTTCTGTAAGCCGTTGAAGGTGAACTGTAAGGTTTGCTGGAGGTATCAGAAGTGCGAATGCTGACATGAGTAACGATAAAGGGGGTGAAAAACCTCCTCGCCGGAAGACCAAGGGTTCCTGTCCAACGTTAATCGGGGCAGGGTAAGTCGACCCCTAAGGCGAGGCCGAAAGGCGTAGTCGATGGGAAACGGGTTAATATTCCCGTACTGCTTATAACTGCGATGGGGGGACGGAGAAGGCTAGGTGAGCTTGGCGACGGTTGTCCAAGTTCAAGTGCGTAGGTGGGTGTCTTAGGTAAATCCGGGACGCTGTTAACACTGAGACACGATGTCGAGTCACTACGGTGATGAAGTCATTGATGCCATGCTTCCGGGAAAAGCCTCTAAGCTTCAGGTTATAAGCAATCGTACCCCAAACCGACACAGGTGGTCGGGTAGAGAATACCAAGGCGCTTGAGAGAACTCGGGTGAAGGAACTAGGCAAAATGGTACCGTAACTTCGGGAGAAGGTACGCTGCCTCCGGTGAAGTCCCTTGCGGATGGAGCTAGAGGCAGTCGCAGATACCAGGTGGCTGCAACTGTTTATTAAAAACATAGCACTGTGCAAAATCGAAAGATGACGTATACGGTGTGACGCCTGCCCGGTGCCGGAAGGTTAATTGATGGGGTTATCTTCGGAGAAGCTCTTGATCGAAGCCCCGGTAAACGGCGGCCGTAACTATAACGGTCCTAAGGTAGCGAAATTCCTTGTCGGGTAAGTTCCGACCTGCACGAATGGCGTAATGATGGCCACGCTGTCTCCACCCGAGACTCAGTGAAATTGAAATCGCAGTGAAGATGCTGTGTACCCGCGGCTAGACGGAAAGACCCCGTGAACCTTTACTACAGCTTGGCACTGAACATTGACCCTACATGTGTAGGATAGGTGGGAGCCTTAGAAGCACGTACGCCAGTATGTGTGGAGGCAATCTTGAAATACCACCCTTGTATGCTTGATGTTCTAACGTTGGCCCCTAATCGGGGTTGCGGACAGTGCCTGGTGGGTAGTTTGACTGGGGCGGTCTCCTCCCAAAGAGTAACGGAGGAGCACGAAGGTGGGCTAATCACGGTCGGACATCGTGAGGTTAGTGCAATGGCATAAGCCCGCTTGACTGCGAGAATGACAATTCGAGCAGGTACGAAAGTAGGTCATAGTGATCCGGTGGTTCTGAATGGAAGGGCCATCGCTCAACGGATAAAAGGTACTCCGGGGATAACAGGCTGATACCGCCCAAGAGTTCATATCGACGGCGGTGTTTGGCACCTCGATGTCGGCTCATCACATCCTGGGGCTGAAGTCGGTCCCAAGGGTATGGCTGTTCGCCATTTAAAGTGGTACGCGAGCTGGGTTTAGAACGTCGTGAGACAGTTCGGTCCCTATCTGCCGTGGGCGTTGGATGATTGAGAGGGGCTGCTCCTAGTACGAGAGGACCGGAGTGGACGAACCTCTGGTGTTCGGGTTGTCACGCCAGTGGCATTGCCCGGTAGCTAAGTTCGGAATTGATAAGCGCTGAAAGCATCTAAGCGCGAAGCAAGCCTCGAGATGAGTCATCCCTGACACTATAAGTGTCCTAAAGGGTTGTTGGAGACTACGACGTAGATAGGTCAGGTGTGTAAGCGCTGCGAGGCGTTGAGCTAACTGATACTAATTGCCCGTGAGGCTTAACCATACAACACCCAAGGGGTTTTAGCGGACTCAGATAAGAACATTGAATGTGTATTGAGAGATAGGCTAGTCAGATTTTCTTCAGATTTAGTATCTTGCCGTTATCCATAGAGATAGCGTAGGCAGGGTTTATTCTGGCAAAGCCGCCCACGAGCTGAGCGAGGAAGTGTACGACTGTACATGACCGAGTGAAGGAGGCAGGCAATGCAGCCAGAGTGAAGCCTGACAAGCGGGATACAACAACAGAATTTGCTTGGCGACCATAGCATTATGGACCCACCTGATCCCATGCCGAACTCAGTAGTGAAACGTAATAGCGCCGATGGTAGTGTGGGGTCTCCCCATGTGAGAGTAGGACATCGCCAGGCTTCAAATTCGTTTTCATCTTTTTAAGAAAAAGATGAAGGCAAAAAGTTAGATACGCGCGTTGAACGGCGTGTATCGGATAGACACCAAGGTGTTTATCACCGTGTGGAGCGGTAGTTCAGTTGGTTAGAATACCGGCCTGTCACGCCGGGGGTCGCGGGTTCGAGTCCCGTCCGCTCCGCCACTTATTAGAGAAACCTCAGCAGAAATGCTGAGGTTTTTTGCTATCTGCGCCCCAGAAAAGTGCTTCGCACTTTAGGTTGCGTCCGGGAGGTCGGCCCCACTTGCCGTGCGCGTTGAGTCTGGTCACTCCACCATTTATTAAAAGAAGCCTCGCCAGAAATGACGGGGCGCTCATCGTCTGATATTCGCAAGTTTCAGCCACAAGTCTCCTTAACCAGCGCTTGATAATCTCCTAAACCATAACAATACTTTTTCTAGTTATTGTGACTCTCGAGTATTCATACTCAATCTCTATTTAGAACAATGCCTCTAAGGCTATAACTCTCAAATCTGGTTGAACAATTTGAAAGATGCGGCCTGCTTGGATGGGATCGATGGCAAATGTAATGAGGGGTGAGATGAAGAAGAACTTATTGATGATCCTTTTCATATGTCTCTTCCTGCTTGGTGCTTGTGTGACTATAGCGCAGGCCAATCCATGGGAAGATGTCTCTGAACCATCAAAAGGCAGTGAGCAGTCTATAGGAAGCTATGCGAATGGATGCTTGAGTGGCGCAGAAGCGTTGCCTTTAAAAGGGCAAGGTTATCAAGTGATCCGCCCATCCCGTCAACGGTACTACGCACATCCAGATATGGTGACCTACCTTAAAAAGCTTGCTTCAAAGACGCACAAGTTTGGGTTAGACGATTTGATGATTGCTGACATTTCTATGCCTCGAGGTGGCAATTTCTCTAGCGGCCATTCAAGTCATCAAACAGGCTTGGATGCAGATATTTGGTTGAGTTTTGCGCCGGAATCCTTAACCCAACAAACGTTAGAAAGCCCAACACCTATTAGTGTGGTTGATCTAAAAAACTACTCAATTCGTCGTGATGATTGGATGGAAGATCATGCGATTCTTTTTCAGGTTGCAGCTTCAGAGCCCGAGGTTGCAAGGGTCTTTGTCCATCCTGTCATAAAAGAAACGCTTTGCGGCATGGAGTGGGAAGACAGAGAATGGCTGAGAAAGCTGAGGCCATGGTGGGGGCACCATTATCATATGCATGTGAGACTTCATTGTCCTGATGGAAATCTAGGATGCGTACCACAAAATTCTATACCAGTAGGCGATGGCTGCGGGTCAGAGTTGATGAGTTGGCGTCCTAAGCCAGACGATGGCAAAAAAAATAAAGTGACAGTCACGAAGAAAAAGAAAGTTAAGGTGAAGCCGAGCGAGTGTCAGATAGTTTTATCGCAATAAAAAAGCGCCTTTCATAGGCGCTTTCTCGATTAGGCTAAGCCTTGCAGTTTGACGAACTTTTCCAAGAGTTCATCATTAGTTTCCTGATTCTCAGGATCAATGATGATGCAATTGTTGATAGGACAAACTGACTGACAGGTTGGCTTTTCATAATGACCAACGCATTCAGTGCATTTGTCTGGATCAATTTCGTAGATCTCAGCGCCAAACGTTATCGCTTCGTTCGGGCATTCAGGATCGCACATATCGCAGTTAATGCACTTCTCGGTGATCAATAACGCCATGGATTACGCACTCACCACTTCAATGGCGTTTGGATTACGGGTATTGGTACCCGCAACCAAATTGCGCATAAGCAGACCAAAATCGAGGTTCATGTCTTCAGGCATAGGGATGAAGACAAAGTGACCATTACCTTTCGCATCGTCGATCACTTCACTCTTACGGTTTTCCATTGTTTCTAGCGTGAAGATAACATTGCCGCTTGGCGTCATCACTTCCAATGAGTCACCCACAACAAACTTGTTCTTCACTTCGACTTCAGCCAAATCACCACGGCGCTTGCCGGTGAATTCGCCAACAAATTGCTGGGTGTCTGAAACAGAGTAACCGTATTCGTAATTTTGGTATTCACTGTGGTTGTGACGACGAAGGAACCCTTCTGTGTAACCGCGGTGCGCTAGGCTTTCTAGCGTGCCCATCAAGGTCTCATCAAAAGGCTTGCCCGCCACCGCGTCATCAATTGCTTTACGATAGACTTGTGCAGTACGTGCACAGTAGTAGAAGGACTTAGTACGGCCTTCGATTTTCAGCGAGTGAACGCCCATTTTGGTCAAACGCTCTACGTGCTGGATAGCACGAAGATCTTTTGAGTTCATGATGTAAGTACCATGCTCATCTTCAAACGCCGCCATTTTTTCTTCTGGGCGATGTGCTTCGCTCAGCAGAACAACGTCATCAACGGGTTTGCCTAGACCCAAGGTGTTGTCTGGGCGCTCTTCGACTTCGTGAATTTGTACGCCAGATGTGCTTGGCACTTCAACGATTTGTCCGGTTTCATCTTCTGTGGCTTTTTCGGCTTTGTATTCCCAACGACAAGCATTGGTGCACGTGCCTTGGTTTGGGTCACGTTTGTTGATATAGCCTGAAAGTAGGCATCGTCCAGAGTACGCCATGCAAAGTGCACCATGAACGAATATTTCAAGCTCCATCTCAGGGACTTCTTGGCGAATTTCTTCGATTTCTTCCAAAGACAATTCACGCGACAAAATGACGCGCTCAACGCCTTGGGTTTTCCAGAACTTTACGGTCGCCCAGTTAACGGCATTTGCCTGGACAGACAAGTGAATAGCCATCTCAGGAAACGCTTCACGAACCATCATGATAAGACCTGGATCTGACATGATCAGCGCATCAGGCCCCATGTCCACAACGGGCTTCAGATCGCGAATGAAGGTCTTCAGCTTGGAGTTGTGTGGCTGAATATTACATACCACGTAGAACTTCTTGCCCAAAGCATGAGCTTCATCGATACCGATTTGAAGGTTCTCGTGATTGAATTCATTGTTACGCACACGAAGGCTATAACGCGGTTGGCCTGCGTAGACCGCATCTGCGCCATAAGCGAAAGCGTAACGCATGTTTTTTAGGCTGCCAGCTGGCGACAAAAGTTCTGGTACAAACATATTCTTGGCTTCTATTTTCTGAGTCTAAGTCAGGCCACATCGAACTTGATGTGGGGTAGCGGGCGATTTTACTGTGATCTGGTTAACATAGCCAGTTTCATTCAGGAAACCAATCGAAGAAAATAATGTCTCTCCTATGGTCTGCAAACTTACTCATTGGCAGCGCATAAATTGACATTATGATGAAATGAATTGTACGGTGCTTTATTATACTGTCACCTATAGTTCTCATTGAACGAGCAAAAATCAGAAGTTTGAGAAGTGGATTGATGTACGAAAAGAAACCCAAGACGTTTAGTAAGCTGTCTAAATCGATGCTTGGCTTGATGGGATTGTCACTTGTGACGATGGCGGTGTCCGTTAACATGAAAAACGACCCGATTCGAATCATCCCACTCAACATCTCGGAATCTGTGATGCCATCGCTTGCCGCGTTGGAAACACCCTCTGAAGTCATTGTCGACCTCCCTGCCTATGAATACACCATTCAGTCAGGTGATAGTCTCAGCGAAATTTTCATGAAGCTGGGGATTCCTTACAGCGATTTGTTGAAACTAATGGAAGCTGACTTAAACCACCTGCGTATAGATACACTAAAGCCCAATGATATATTGCGTTTTTGGGTTGATGGCAGTGGTAAACACCTTGAAAAGTTAGAGCTTGAATTCAACATTGCTCAAAAGGTTCAATACAAGCTCTTAGATGATGGCTCTTATGAGTTGGAAGAGATTGATGTTCCTGGCAACTGGATTCAGACGGTGGCTGTTGGTGATATTGAAGGAAGTTTCTCAGTCTCAGCTCGCCGAGCAGGACTGAGCTACAACGATGTGGAAGTGATTACCAGTCTGCTCAAAGATAAAATTAACTTCTCGCGTGATCTCCGTGCGGGTGACAAGTTTGAAGTCGTTCGAGCTGAGCAGTTTGTTGATGGTCAGCCAAGTGGGCAGCGCGAAATACAAGGTATTCGCATCGAGCGCAGAGGTGCGCCGATAACGGCTTATCTTCACACCGATGGCAACTATTACGATAAGCGAGGCGAAAGCCTTCAGCGTGCGTTTCAGCGCTATCCTACAACGTATAAAGAGCGTATCAGTTCTCACTTTAATCCTAAGCGAAAGCACCCAGTGACAGGGCGCGTATCTCCGCACAATGGCACTGATTTTGCTGTTTCTACTGGAACGCCAGTCGTATCTACAGGTGATGGTGTTGTGGTGATGGTACGTAATCACCCGTATGCGGGAAAGTATGTGGTTATTGATCATGGAAACCAATTCCGTACACGTTATCTGCACAACAGTAAGATATTGGTGCGTAAAGGTCAGCGTGTTAGCCGTGGTCAGAAAATAGCTTTATCTGGACGAAGCGGGCGAGTAACCGGGCCGCATATTCACTATGAATTGCTGAGTCGTGGCCGAGCTGTCGATCCGATGAAAGCCAAGATCCCAATGGCAACATCCGTGCCTCGTGCAGAGATGACTGACTTTAAGAAATCAGTCGCCGCGTTTGACAAAATGATGTTAGCGCAGCAATTCAAATAAAAAATACGGGGCATCATCATGATGCCCCGTATTACTATTCAAACTGTGCTATTTCACTGAATTATTCGGTTTTATCAACGCCGTCAAGTTCCTCATAGAGGTTTGGCAGGAATGCGCCTAGTTCACCGCACATCAGCGACAAATCTGCATCTAAACGTTGAGCCATATCTTCACGGTCAATGTCCGCATTTTGATCGCGTAGTTCTTCCGAGAACTTAATGCGCTTGATAGACATGTCATCACACAGCATTAAATCAATACGATCTTGCCAGTTGAGTGCCAGTTTAGTGACCAGCTTATCAGCCTCAATATGCGCCAGAATCTCATCACTCGACAGATCTTGTTGCTTACAGCGAATCACGCCGCCTTGCTCTAAAATGGCTTTGAGTTCTGCTTCATCACCGATAGTGAAACCTTTTGGCGCGGCGTTAGAGCGAACCCACTCAGTCATCGCTAGTTCTACTGGTTTGTTGGTTTCCACAGGAACAACAGGAAGACTACCCAACGATTTGCGAAGCAGCGCCAAGACGTCTTCTGCTTTTTTAGCACTGCTAGCATCGACAATCACAAAGCCCGTTTTTGGCATAATTAACGCGTAGGTTTGGCTTAAGCGGCTAAATGCACGTGGGAGCAAATCCATCACGATGTCATCTTTAATGCTGTCTTTTTCTTTCTTTTTCAGCGGACGGCCTTGTTCGGTTTCCATTGCCTCAACGCGAGCATTTAGCGAATCTTTGATCACTGACGCAGGCAGCATTTTTTCTTCTTTGCGTGCGCAGATCAGAATATTGGCATCGCTGACGTGAGTCAGCATATCGCCGTGTCTACCTAACGCCGTCGTCCAACCGAACTTTTGCATATCTTGGCTGCCACATGGCGTGAAACGAAACTCAGATAGCTGCTTTTCAATGTGCTCAGGGTCGAGATCGATCTCTCGAGTAAGGCGGTAGGCAAAAATATTCTTAAACCAAATCATGGCGAGTCTCTATCCATCCGGTAATGACAAAGGCCACATGGTATTGCATTCATAGCAGAATGTCGCTCCAAATGGAGTACAATTTGGCGCAGATCTAAAACAGCGAGTAAACGAACGGCGATGAAAATACTTCACACTTCTGATTGGCATCTAGGGCAAAATTTCTTCACGAAAAGCAGAAAGCACGAACATCAGGCTTTTCTGGATTGGCTGCTAGATCAAATCGATCAACATCAGATTGATGCCGTCATTGTGGCGGGAGATATTTTCGATACAGGCGCACCGCCAAGTTACGCACGAGAACTCTATAACAAATTTGTGGTGGCGATCAGCCAGCGCCAATGTTCGCTGATTGTTTTAGGGGGAAACCATGATTCTGTTTCTACCCTCAAAGAATCGAAGGCTCTATTGGCGTGCCTGAATACATACGTGGTGGCGAACAGCAGCGACAATTTGCAAGATCAGTTACTTGAACTCAAGCAAGCCGATGGAACAGTCGGCGCGATTTTGTGTGCCGTGCCATTTGTTCGCCCTCGAGATGTGGTTACCAGTCAGGCAGGAGAGTCTGGTTCGGATAAACGCCAAGCATTGGGTGATGCCATCAAATCCCATTATCATTCGCTTTACCAAGCTGCGATTCACCTACGAGATGAAAACCAATGGGATGTGCCAATCTTGGCTACCGGCCATTTAACCGCACTCGGTGTCAGCCCTTCAAAGTCAGTACGGGATATTTATATTGGTACGCTTGATGGATTTGCCGCAGACGGTTTTCCGCCAGCAGATTACATCGCACTGGGTCATATTCATCGGCCCCAAATTGTCGCCAAATCAGAGCACATTCGCTATTGCGGATCGCCTATTCCCTTGAGCTTTGATGAACTTAAATTTGCGAAGCAAGTTGTTCTAGTGGAGTTTGAAGGTAGTCAACGAGTTAGCATTGAGTTGATTGACGTGCCGAGGTTTCAGCCTATGGCTGTCCTAAAAGGGTCATTGGCTGACATTGAAGTACAGCTTAATGCGTTAAAAGATCATGATGATCCAAAACCTATTTGGCTACACATTGAAGTTGAGGTTCAAGACTACCTTTCTGATCTTCAACAGCACATTCAAGCACTGACTGAAAACTTAAATGTCGACGTGCTGCAACTGCAACGTGCTCGCGGACATAAAGCACAAGCGCTGACGCAAGAAGCAAAAGAAACCCTGGCAGAACTGACTCCAGGTGATGTGTTTCAAAAACGATTGGCACTTGAAGTGTTTGAAGGCGAAGAAGAACAAGCTCGCATGAAACGTATCCAAAATCAGTTTTCTCAAATTGTTGCTGAGATAGAGCATGTGGAGGCAAGCGAATGAAGATTTTGAGCCTGCATTTTAAAAATCTGAACTCACTAAAAGGTGAGTGGAAAATTGACTTCACTCAACCTCCTTTTGTCGACAATGGCTTGTTTGCGATAACCGGCGCAACAGGCGCGGGCAAAACCACCTTGCTGGATGCGATTTGTCTGGCGCTCTATCACCAAACACCCCGCTTAGGGATGATCACCACGTCGAACAACGAAATCATGACGCGCGGTACAGCCGAGTGCTCCGCTGAGGTTGTGTTTGAAGTGAAAGGTCATCCGTATCGTGCCTTTTGGAGTATGCGACGTTCGCGTGGCAAAGCTGATGGCAATCTGCAACAAGCCGATGTTGAGCTGGTGGATCTTAAAACGGACAGAGTGCTCGCGACCCAAGTAAAGCAAAAAAACGAACTGGTTGAGCGAGTGACTGGGCTGGATTTTTCACGATTCACCAAATCCATGATGCTGTCTCAAGGCGAATTTGCTGCTTTCCTCAATGCCAAAGAAAACGAGCGTGCAGAACTGTTAGAAGAGCTTACAGGGACCGAAATCTACGGGCGTATTTCAGAGAAAGTCCATGAGCGCTATACCGCGGCAAAGGCGGCACTCAGCGAAAAAGAAGCCGAAGCAAAAGGAGTGCAGTTACTGAGCAGTGAGGAGCAGGAGGCGCTTGAAAATGAGCAGAAAGAAAAAGAAGTCTTGCTCAAGATTGAGCGGGAAAAGCAAAGTGATTTGACTGCACATCTGTCCTGGTGGAAAGAGCACCAGAAAAGCCATCAGGAAAAAAAACAAGCTGAAACCCAGCAGCAATCTGCGGAAGCAAATTGGCAGGCAGCGAAGCCGCGATTAGACAAATTGATTAACAGTGAGCCAGCGGAGAAACTGCGTTTGCCATTTGAACGCTGGCAGTCGTCGCTGAAAAGCGTTGAATCCGCAACAGCAAACTTGGCCTCCAAGCAGGAAACGCTGAAAGCCAACACTGAAAAGCGTGCCCAAGCGGATGAAGCATTGTCAAAAGCGTCAGATGCACTGGCACTGACGAAAGCCCAACAAGGTGAGTTGGAAACCCTGATCAGCGAGCAAGTTATGCCACTGGACAGTGAAATCCAACATCAATCTCAACGCCAGCAGGAGTTATTGCAGCAACAGGCAGGATTGAAAGCCAAACAGAAGGAATTGACTTCAGCGCAGCAAAAAACCTCAAAAAGCGTTGAGTTGAAAAAGCAGGCACTGGAAGCGGTAAGCACTTATCTGAATACCCATCAGTTTGCGGGCCAGCTTAAACAGCACCTTGGCCAATGGGCGCAGATGGGCCAACAGATCGCGCAGGAGCAAAATGCGATTGCATCGCTGAGCCTATACGACATCGACCTTACCGCTCAACTGCAGTCAGAAATTGCCAAAGCAGAAAGTTCAGAGAAAGAAAAACAGGCTGCGCTGGCAAGAACCGAGCAAGCCAAACAGGCTTGGGATGTACAGCAACACGCATTCAACAAAGTCACTGAAAATGGGGATGTTGAGGTACTGGATAAACAGCGTGAACAACTCAGTGCGCAGCTTTCTACTTATTTCCAGTTAAGCCAATGGCAGCAACAGTGGCTGAATCTGGATAAAGAGATCGCGGAAAAGCACTTAGTGATGGCAGAGAAAAAAGAGCAAGGCAAAAGTTTAGCTCAAGACGTCACGGCGTTAACTCAGCAATTCAGAGATAAAGAGCAGTTGATTGACGTGCTGCAAAAGCTTCTCGATCAGGAAGCGCATCTTGCTCACTATCGAGCGACGTTGAATCCGAATGAGGCATGTCCACTTTGTGGCTCCACTGAGCATCCAGCCTTATTGGGTGAAGTGGTCAGTGTGTCCGACTCAATGCGTCAATTGACCGAAGCGCAGGCGGCTAAAAAAGAGATTTACGAAAAAGGCAAAACAGCGAGAGAGAAGTACGAATCTTTAAAACTTTACGTTGAAGAGATCCAAAGGCAATCAGATAGCTGCCAACGTGAACAGATGGTGCTTTGTGAGAAATGGACTCAAGCTGCATTGCCGATGAATGTCACCCTGACTATCGAACAGCGCGATGCTTTCACTGAGTTCAATGAGCTGCAAATCCATCAGCGCGATGAATTAACCCAGCGCCTGAACGCGCTGAAAGCCCAAGAGAAAAGCCTGCAGCAAGCGAAACAGCAGTGGGATGAGGCGGCGCGTACTTTGGAATCAATCGAAAAAACCTTGTCGATAGTCGCTGTGACGATTGAGAGCAAAAAACAGGAAGCCAAAAAGCTCGCTAATGAAAAACGCCAGAAGCTCGACTATCTTGACACGCTCGAAAGCGTGCTGAGCAAGCAGATTGCTGACAATGGTTACCAAGCGCCACCTCATGGCGAGCTCCAAGCCTGGCTGGAGACGAGAAAGCGAGACGCCGATGCGTGGGAGACAAACCAGCAGCAAAAAGAGGCGTTGGAAAAAGCGGTTGTCTTGCTTGAGGCTGAACTTTCAAATTGCCTGAAAGAGAATAATGCTCTGGCTGAGCAGTTAAACGCGCTGCAAGCCGATATTGATGCGCTGTCAGATAAGCTTGACGTGGCGAAAGCCAAACGTGCTCAGCTGT
This sequence comes from Enterovibrio litoreus, assembly GCF_045679545.1. Lineage (NCBI taxonomy): Bacteria > Pseudomonadati > Pseudomonadota > Gammaproteobacteria > Vibrionales > Vibrionaceae > Enterovibrio > Enterovibrio litoreus. Next base: position 2,854,490 of record NZ_CP166194.1, on the reverse strand, counting down.
TCGGTGATAAGCGGGTGGATGACGAAAAACGCCGCATGACAGCCAAATCAGCGCAAGAGGAAGAAAGCTACAAAGCCGCACAAGCCCTTGCCCAGCAATACCTCGGGGACTTGCGCGCCATTCAGGCAGAAGTGGCTACCCAAACCCAGACGCTGGAAACCTTAGCAACAGAGTTGGAAGCCCATGTTGCCGGGTGGGAAGCCAGTCTGACAGCATCACCGTTTGAATCGCTAAACGAATTCCATTCTGCTTTGCTGCCGGATGAGGAAAAACAACAGCTACTCAATGAAAAGCGTGCTTTGGAAAGTGCTTTGGAGGGGGCTAAAGTGCTTCTGAAAAAAGCCCTTGAACATGTCAATCAGGTTGCCGCCCATGAGCGGGCACAAGAGTGGGGGCTGACACCATTTGAAATCGTGGAAACCGCGCTGACTGATCAATCTGAAAGCCTGGATGCCCTTATGCGCCGAAGTGGTGAGTTAAGTCACGCACTCGCCTCTGACAAGCAACGTCGCGAAAACCAACAAGCATTATTTCGCGACATAGAGCGTATTCGCGCAGACTACGAAGACATTCAGTATCTTCATTCGCTGATCGGCTCACAAAAAGGCGATAAATTCCGCAAGTTTGCCCAAGGGCTTACGTTGGACAATTTGGTGTATCTCGCCAACAGACAGCTTGAACGTATTCATGGGCGATATCAGCTTAGCCGTAAGCAAGGTGAAGGATTGGAGCTCAGTGTGCTCGACACTTGGCAAGGTGATATTGAGCGTGACACCAAAACCCTGTCTGGCGGAGAAAGCTTCCTTGTGAGCTTGGCACTGGCTTTAGCGCTATCTGATTTGGTAAGTCATAAAACCAGCATTGATTCCCTGTTTCTGGATGAAGGTTTTGGCACCTTGGACAGCGAAACCCTCGACATTGCATTGGATGCGCTCGATAACCTGAATGCATCGGGAAAAATGATCGGCGTGATCAGTCATATCGAAGCGATGAAAGAAAGGATCCCAACACAATTGCGCGTATCCAAGAAGACAGGATTGGGAATTAGCGAGCTAGAATGTGACTATCGCGTCTCGAAGGCGTAATCTTCTCTAGAGCATATGTTCCGTGGTGTGTAGGGATAATTCGACATAATCTCGCGATGTCTGTACACGCATTCATCGCGAAAGGTCACAAAACTGTCATAATAGAATCACATAATGGCGCCCATAAATCATAAGTTAACCGGGTATGGAATAATGGTAAGACGGATTCTTGTTGTCGAAGATGAAGCACCGATTCGCGAGATGCTGTGCTTTGTACTGGAACAAAAAGGCTATCAGGCCGTAGAAGCAGAAGATTATGACAGTGCTCTGGAAAAAATCTGCGAGCCTTATCCTGAACTGATCTTGATGGATTGGATGTTACCGGGTGGATCTGGGATCAACTTGATCAAACACCTTAAACGCGATGAACTGACACGTCAGATCCCCGTTGTTATGCTGACAGCTCGCGGCGAAGAAGAAGACAAAGTTCGCGGTTTAGAAGTCGGCGCTGATGATTACATCACTAAGCCTTTTTCACCGAAAGAGCTAATGGCAAGATTGAAAGCGGTCATGCGCCGTGTATCGCCAACCTCTTTGGATGACGTGATTGATGTGCAGGGGTTAAAACTTGACCCTGTCTCTCACCGCGTGACCGCGAATGAAAAACCGCTCGATATGGGGCCAACAGAATTTAAGATGTTGCACTTTTTTATGACCCATCAAGAGCGTGTTTATAGCCGCGAGCAGCTTCTTAATAACGTTTGGGGCACCAACGTATATGTAGAAGATCGCACTGTAGATGTGCATATTCGCCGTTTGAGAAAAGCACTGGAAGAGGACGGACATGATAAGCTCGTTCAAACCGTGCGCGGTGCTGGCTACCGTTTCTCAACGCGTGCGTAAACTGAAAAATTAGCGTTCATGTTGCTGTCCGTTGGCCACTGGATGGCCTGATGGAGACATAAATGGTCGAAAGACTCACATGGAAAAAGCTGGCTCTAGAGCTGGCTTTTTTTTATTTACCTTGGTTCGTGATTGGCTGGTTCTTTGGTGGTCTGCCTTGGCTACTACTTCTCGCCACCGTGCTGGTTCTGCTATGGAATTTTTACCACCAACTCAAGCTTTCTGATTGGCTCTGGAAAGAGCGTAGTCTTACCCCGCCTTCCGGCTCTGGCAGTTGGACACCGCTGTTTAATGGTATTTACCGGCTACAAAAACGTAACCGTCGTCGTCGAAAAGAACTGGCGAATTTGATCCGCCGATTCCGTAACGGTGCTGAATCACTCCCTGATGCAGTCGTCGTGTTTGAGCATGATGGTTCGATTGTATGGTGCAACAAACTGGCGCAAGACCTGCTTGGTTTCCGAATGCCTGATGATGCGGGGCAATACATTGGCAACCTTATCCGTACCCCTGAATTCATCGAGTACTTAAGCCGTGCAGAACTGGGGGAAGCGTTTGAGATGCGTTCACCGCTTCATGTATCTAAAACTCTTGAGTTTCGTACCATGCCTTACGCGGAAGGCGAATATCTGATGGTGGTACGTGATATCACTCAGCTCAAACAGCTTGAAGGCATGCGCCGGAACTTCTTCGCCAACGTTTCTCACGAATTACGGACACCCATGACAGTGCTTCGTGGCTATCTGGAGATGGCTGAAGACCCTGACATGCTGGTGGGACCAATGTGGGGAAAAGCACATGGCGTAATGACAGAACAATTGACGCGCATGGAGGGTTTAGTTGAGCAACTACTTACGCTCTCGAAAATCGAAGCCAGCGTGAAAATTGCCCTTGATCAGAAAGTAAATGTTCCTGCCATGTTGGATGTATTGCAAAAAGAAGCGCAAGCACTCAGTGGCGATCAAGCGCATGAGTTTGAATTTGACGTAGACCACTCTCTTAGCGTGTTAGGAGATGACGACCAACTGCGCAGTGCCATTTCTAATCTGGTGTATAACGCCGTTAAACACACGCCAGCCAGCGCGAAAATCACGGTACGTTGGTTTAGAACAGCAGAAGGGCCTCGTTTGGAAGTGAAAGACAGTGGCGAGGGCATCGCACCTCAACATATTGATCGTCTGACGGAGCGCTTCTATCGCGTCGATAAAGCGCGTTCTCGCGAAACGGGCGGCAGTGGTTTGGGGTTGGCGATTGTGAAGCATGCGCTGAATCACCACGAATCTGAACTCGAGATTTACAGTAAACTGGGTCAAGGCAGTGTGTTTTCGTTCACCTTGCCGGAGCGTTTGTCATGCTAAAACGCGTTATCGCCCTGATTGGTTTGTTGATGCTTGGCAACGTAGCGCAGGCCGATGATCATCTGCCTCTTTATCATCGCGCTGACAATATCTCTGGCAACTTATCTACCGTAGGGTCTGACACTCTCGCCAATTTAGTGACCCAGTGGGGAACGCTATTTAAGAAATATTACCCCAGTGTGAATGTGCAAATCCAAACATCGGGCTCGTCGACTGCAGTCCCTGCCCTGATTGAAGCAACCGCGCAGTTTGGCACTATGAGTCGAGCCATGCGTCCACGCGAAGTGGAGCTTTTTGAGCGCAAGTATGGTTATCCGCCAACAGCCATCAAAGTTGCCATTGATGCCATGGCGATTTTTGTTCATCAGGACAATCCACTGACAGCGCTGGACATGACCCAAGTGGATGCCTTGTTTTCAGAAACGTTGCGCTGTGGTTCAACGGAGCGTTTTGAGAAGTGGGGCCAGTTAGGTCTCAGTGGAAGCTGGGAGAAACGTAACATCCAGCTGTTCGGGAGAAATTCTGTTTCAGGTACGTACGGCTTTTTTAAAGACAAGGCCTTGTGTGACGGTGACTTTCGCGCAGATGTGAATGAGCAACCCGGCTCAGCATCGGTTGTGCAGTCGGTAAGTTCATCGCTAAATGCCGTTGGTTATGCAGGGGTGGGGTATCGTACAGCAGGCGCGAAAATGTTACCGCTAGATGTAGATGGTGAGCTTGTGTATGCAAATGTTGATAATGTCACCACTGGCGTGTATCCGTTATCACGCTACTTGTATGTGTACCTTAACAAGGTGCCAAATAGACCGTTAGCGCCGATGGAGGCCGAGTTTATTAAGCTCATTTTGTCGCGTCAAGGGCAGGCGCTTGCAGCCGGTGAAGGCTTTGTGCCTTTGCCTGATAATGTCATTGAAGATCAATTGAAGAATTTGGGCCTGTAATGTGCCATCGACGAATGTCCCAACAATAAATTGACAACGAATAGCTGCCAGAGATGAAAATCATCAAGTAAAAAGCCGATGAAACAAGCGTTTCATCGGCTTTTTTGTCGCTATTTCCCGTACCGCCTCCAGGCTTTATTTCGCAATAGTGAGCGTCCAGCCTGCCGCACTCCAATACGCCTGTTCAGTTTCTAGATCTGCCGCGAGCAATCGGTTTTGGCTCAGCCAGTCTTGCGGGAAAACCAGTGACCAATGATCGTTATCAGCTTCTATTTTCACCTCCGGTAGCGGATCGCCAGAGCGTTGAACATTGAGCACGCAAGCAAGGCGTAACGCGCGAATCAACGGGAAAATGTGTTTCAGTTTGAACAAGGCGAACTCAGGCATCTCACCTAACTTTAAAGTCTTACGGTGAAAGCGTGTCAGGGTCGCCAATACTGTTTGTTGCTCTTGGTTGAAGCCCGGTAAATTGGTGTTTTGCAGAATATAGGCAGAATGCTTGTGAAAACCGGAATGTGAAATACTCAAGCCCACTTCATGCAATAGCGCGGCCCAACTCATTAGGATGGAAAGCTCGGCTTTTTTAGAGCCCAGTTGAGGCTCTGCTTGTAAGTATAAGTTCTCAGCCATTTCCTGAACACGTTCGGCATGTTCTTGGTCGATGTGGTAGCGCTCAGCGAGATCGGCAGCGGTGCGGCTTCGAATATCACTGTGTTGGAACCGCTCTTCCATTTCATAGAGCAACCCTTCTCGAAGAGCACCGTCAGAGAACACCATTTTTTCAATGTTGAGCGCATGAAACACACCAGAAAGAATGGCGAGGCCAGCGGCGAAAACGGGCTGTCTGTCTGGCGTGAGGCCAGGAAGTGCTAATTCATCGCTTGATTTAACACTCAGCACCTGATCAATTAAGTTGTCGAGGCGCTTGCGGGTGACAATGCCGTCATCATGGCCATCGGCAATTAACACTTCACGTATTGATTTTATAGTGCCAGACGATCCGACCGCCTCCTCCCAGCCATGTTTAATATATTGGTGCGCCATGCTCTCGAGCTTTAGCTCGGTTGCCAATTGGGCTGCAGCGAAACGTTTATGCGATATTTGCCCGTCTTTGAAGAAGCGCTCGTTAAAGCTGACACAGCCCATTCGTTTGCTGTTTACTAAGGTGGGATTGAAGCCTCTACCGATGACTAACTCGGTACTGCCTCCGCCAATATCCACCACTAATTTTCGCCCTTCCCCTGGTTGCGTATGGCTCACTCCGAGATAGATAAGTCGCGCCTCTTCAACGCCAGGAATGATTTCAATGGGGTACGGGAAGGCATGCTGTGCGCGTTGCAAAAACACATGGCTGTTTTTTGCCTCACGCAAAGTAAAGGTGGCCGCAACACGCACGTTTTCTTCGTCAAACCCCTGTAAGCGCTCGGCAAACATGGCTAAGCACTCAATGCCGCGGTCAATCGCGGCATTGTCGAGGTTTTGAAGATTATCCAGGCCAGAGGCAAGCCTAACGCGCTGTTTGTGTCGACTGACAATTTGGAGTCCTTGGCCGACAACCCGGGCAACGACCATGTGGAAGCTGTTTGAGCCGAGATCAATAGCTGCGATCTCTCTTGGTTTTTCTGTATTGGTGGTATCACTCATTCTTCTGCTTGTCCGCTAACCGTCGTCTTTCAGTTCTCTCCATTTGTTTAAGGTAATCGTAAATTTCAATCTGTGAGCGTATTTTTTTGCGATTTCCGCGTTTTACGTAGGCGTTGGACATTTCTTTGTCTAAAACGCGCGCTTTGGCACGATCGGAAAACTGAATTTCGAGGATATCCATAATGCGGTCTTTCAAGCGCTCATCTTTGATTGGCGTGGCAACTTCAATGCGGTTATCTATGTTGCGTGTCATCCAATCGGCTGAAGAAATGTAAACGTCTCTCTCTCCACCGTTTTCAAAAGCAAAGACGCGAGGATGCTCAAGGAAGCGGTCAACGATACTGATTGCCCGAATGTTTTGACTCAACCCCTTAACCCCGGGGATAAGCGAGCACATACCTCGCACAATCATGCGTATTTTCACGCCTTCACTGCTGGCCTTGTACAACATGTCCACCAAGCCAACATCAACGAGATTATTCACTTTCAACGTGATGCCGGATTTACGTTTGGCTTTTGCGTGTTCAATTTCGCGATCGATCAGCCGGTACAATCGGCTGCGTGAGTTGCGTGGAGACACAATTAATTGGGTGAACTTGACGGGTTTATAAGGGTTTTCGATGAAGTTGAAGACCTTACGCACTTCTGTCGTGAGGGATTTATCGGCCGTGAACAAGGAAAAGTCGGTGTAAAGGCGGGCGGTTTTTTCATGAAAGTTACCTGTGCCGATATGCGCATATTCGCGCAGTCCGTCTTCTTCTCGACGTGATATTAAACATAGTTTGGAGTGGATCTTTAACCCTGGCGTACCAAAGACAACTTTGACGCCTGCATCGGTCAACACACGCGCCCATTCGATGTTTGCCTCTTCATCAAATCGCGCTTGGAGTTCGACGACCACAGTGACCCGCTTTCCGTTGTTGGCGGCATCAATCATCGAATTAATAATGCGACTTTTTTTGGCGACACGATAAACATTGATGCGAATACTGCGCACTTTAGGGTCGTAGGAGGCTTGGCGCACCAACTCTGTCATGTGCTGAAAAGTGTGGTAAGGGTAATAGAGCAGTACATCGCGTTCGCGAATGGCATCAAAAGCGTTAACGGATTGACGGAAATCGGCAGATTCTATCGGCGGTAGCGGTGGATTTTCCAAATAGCGCATACCGACGTTGGGGAAGCCAATGAAATCTTTGAAATTGTGGTAACGCGCGCCCGGTAGCACACTGTCGTAGTCCGAAATACGCAGCATTTTGATGATGCACTTGACCATGGCTTTGGGCATGTCGCGTTGATAAACAAAGCGCACGGGCAGTGCAGTCAAACGCTGATCCAAACTGTCGGACATATTTTCAAGCAGACTATGATCGACTTCGTTAGTGAGGTCATACTCTGCATCGCGCGTCATTTTCATGGCATACGCTTCAATACTGTCGTAATCGAAGAAACCTTGGAAGATTTCATCGAGACAGAGTCGAATGATGTTATCGAGCAGAATGATGGTTTTACGTCGACGCCGACCCTTAGGTTCCGGCACCTTAATAAAACGCTCGATTTCATCGGTGGGAATTTCAATTAGCGCATAGCGTGTTTCTTGATCTTCTTTTTTTAACTCAACGACCAGATAGGAATATGCATCTTTGAGGAAGGAGAGCAAATCCATGTCGTCGGTAAGAATAATGGGCGTGATATGGGGAAGAAGATTGCTGACAAAGTGTCTTTTCAGCCAGTTCTGCTGATATTCCGTCAATTGAAGTTCGTTGACCAAGAATATGTGTCGACGTGCCATTTCTAGCAAAATGTCGTTGTAGAGGTGGTCAAAATCTTGGTTAAGCTTCAGTACCTTCTCTTGAATTTTGCTGAGCAACTCTTTGGCGTTATTGTGGACACCTTGCTCTTCATTAATCAAGATGCGACGTTTCACATCGGCAAAGCGCACTTGATAAAACTCATCAAGATTGCTGGAGAAGATCCCCAGAAAGCGCACACGCTCTATAATGGGGACATTCTTGTCAGCCGCTTCTTGAAGCACCCTTTCATTAAAGGACAGCCAACTTAGTTCCTTGTCGATGTATTTATCAGCGCTCATTCTTCCCTTTTCCTACTATTGTATATCGTTGACGTCAAACTCCACGATAAGATCATCAGATAGGCATTCCAGTGCCTCACCGAGATCATCTAATGACGTTGTGTTCGCGATGTCTAAATCGAAATCAGCGGTGAAAATGACACCGCCAGAGTTAGCGGCACTTTGTGCGCTGGATTCTAGGTTGTTGATGTTTATTCCAAACTTTGCAATTTCTCTCGTGACTTCTTGAATAATACCCGGGCGATCATTGCCTGTGACGGTGAGAGAGTGTGTTGTGGTGTCTGGTTCTGATTGATGGGGCGCATCGGCGATAAGAACATCAAGATCGGGAATGCGATTGAGCGCAAGTGACAGCGCGTTTGCATCATCATCTTTAATGTCGACTTGAATGATGCCCGCAAATTTACCCGCGAGCTTACTTAGGCTGCTCGCCTGCCAATTTCCGTGATGCTTGAATACGGTGTCAGAAAGCTTTTCTACAAGGCCAGGGCGATCGGTGCCGATCAGAGTGATCACTAACTGCTTCATGGTTGGTCCTTAACGTCTACAGCGGAATGAAATCTCATTATTAGATTTGCATGAAAGCGTGTCCACTGCTGCATTAATGAGCGCTGTCGAACTGTGTCTCACATCAATGTTAGCGAAGGCTAAACATGTTTTATTACAAATTTATTTCATATGCCCAACTTGGTCTATATTTCTAGGCTGTCACATTTTTGTCATCAAATGGAAATATTATAGGCCGCTTAATTTAGAAAAAGAGGTACCAATGGCAAACGCCACCCATTCGTTGACGCAAGGAGATCCCCGTCGACGTTTCAAAGACAAGCTTGCTCGCCTATCTGTCACTGGGGGCGGTCTTGTGGTGTTATTTGCATTGTTGCTGATTTTTTTCTACCTCGCTTACGTTGTTCTCCCTTTGCTCAAAAGCCCTGATGTGAAAATGGGGCCGCAATTTGATGTCGGTTTTTCCGATGCCCCTGTTCAAATCGGCATGGATGAAAATAGCCATATTGGTTTCCGCTATTCCGATGCAGGCGATCTGACAGTATTTTCATTGACCGCTCCGCGTGATGTATTGATCCGCAGGCAATTAGCCGCGTCTCCAACCAGCTTTTTTACACCGAATACTTCGAGTAGCGTCAGTGCTTATGGTCTAGATGACGGTTCTGTGTCGTTTCAGAGACTGCGTTTTCTTGCACATTATAAAGACGGTGTGCGCAGTTTTACGCCAGATATTCAATCCCTCGATCGTGTCAAACTTGGCGACCCCAGCGCGCCTGTGACCAGCGTTTCTTTCGCATTAAATGGCGATGATCGTGTCATCGCGGGCATTGTGGGTGACACCTTAAATCTCATTGCCGAGCAATCGGGTCAGGAGTCATTGCGTGTTGCGATTCCCACTGAAAGTGATGCAACGGTATTAGTGACACCAAACGGCAGAAAGCTGTTCGAATTGGTGGGAGAAGAGCTTAACGTCTACAACCTTTCTGATAAAAAGGTGTCTTTGCGCGAGACGGTGAACATTAAGACGGTGACGGGACAGTTGCCAGAATCAATAACCTTGCTGGCTGGTGGACATTCTTTGTTGGTGAGGTTGGCTGATGGTCGCATTGGGCAATGGTTTGATGTGGTGAAAGCCAATACGCGAACACTGACCATGGTGAGAGAGTTTTCCACTCAGAACGGTTATTTGGCCGTCGAAGCGCATCGAAATGTTTTCGCCAACCTTGCGGGGAACGGCGCGCTGTCACTTTGGCATGCTCCAACCGAAACATGGAAAAATTTTGATTTCCCGACGCTGACGAGTCATGTGGATGCAGTGAGTTTTTCACCTCGTGCAGACCGATTGTTGGTCGAACAAAATCAAATACTCACAGTATTGGATGTCGATAACCCTCACCCCGATGTCAACATTACCTCTTTGTGGAAAGAGGTCTGGTATGAAGGCTACAGTGAGCCTGATTACGTGTGGCAGTCCACGTCAGGTAGCGAAGCGTTTGAAGGAAAGCTCAGCGCTGTACCAGTGGTCTTCGGCACCATAAAAGTGGCTGCTTATGCTCTGATATTCGCGATTCCGCTCGCAGTTGGCGGTGCGATTTACACTGCGTATTTTATGCCATCTGGACTACGTAAAGTGGTGAAGCCAACCATTGAAATCATGGAGGCATTACCGACGGTTATTCTTGGTTTCCTCGCTGGACTCTGGCTTGCCCCTATTGTTGAAACGCACCTTCCTGCGGTGTTTATCATCTTCTTCGCAATGCCAATTTCTTTTTTGGCGACTGCGGTTGTTTGGACATCATTGCCCCGAAACTGGCGCCAGAGGCTGCCAGCAGGCGGGCATCTGTTTGTGTTGATCCCCTTAATTTTACTGATCGGATTGGCAGCATTTGCAATTGGCCCATGGGTGGAAAATACCTTCCTTGGTGGTGACAGTCGTGTGTTTGTTACTGATGTATTAGGTGTTAATTTTGACCAGCGTAACGCGATTGTGGTTGGTCTAGCGATGGGTTTTGCCGTGATCCCTACCATCTTTACCATTGCGGAAGATGCAATTTTTTCGGTGCCGAGTCATTTAACCAATGGTTCACTTGCCTTAGGAGCAACGCATTGGCAAACGCTCACTCGTGTTGTGCTGCTTACTGCCAGCCCTGGCATATTCTCTGCTGTCATGATGGGGCTTGGGCGTGCTGTAGGTGAAACCATGATTGTTTTAATGGCAACGGGCAACACGCCGTTGATGGAGTGGAATCCTTTTGAAGGCTTACGGACACTCTCGGCAAACATTGCTGTTGAAATGCCAGAATCTGAAGTGGGCAGTTCGCACTATCGCGTGCTTTTTCTCACGGCATTTATTCTGTTTAGTTTTACGTTTCTATTTAATACGGTGGCAGAATTTGTTCGTCAGCAGTTGCGAGATAAATACCGTGCGTTGTAACTTGTCCGTTAATCATTCCTGCTTGCTATTGGCTATATTCCCAGCAAGGAGTCGTGATGTTTAAGCGGCTCAACAGAAGCTCGCCGTGGGTGTGGATGACAGCGGGGATGGTAAGCTTATGCCTGGTCGCCGTGCTGGGCGTGATGCTTTTGATTGGGTGGAAAGGACTCACTTTTTTTTGGCCCGCTCCTGTCTATGAGTTTCAGGTTGATACCCAGCGAGGTACTGAAACCTTGTTTGGCGAAATTTATGGCGTGGAATCTGTGTCTGCCAATCAGCTCAAGGAAGCTGGCGTTAAACTAAAGCCAAATTTTGATTCTGAGCAGAATCGCTTTTTAATTAAGATTGGTAACCGTGAGCGAGAAGATCATGACTTCGTTTCTGTACTTGAACAAAATATTCTCTCACAAACCCCTCGACCTGATATTGCTGTGATTGAACGAACTGAGCATGGTGCATTTTTTGGTGTGCCGACGGGGTACATGCAACGTGGAAAGGTTGTCGAGAGCGGTGTAACGCCAAGGTTTTTTGAAGACAAAATCGAGATTGCTGATCAGCAAAGAGAAGCGATTCATCACATTGAACAAGGTGAAATCGAGAAGGTTAATCGTCAACTAAACGTGCTCAATTCGGAAGCTGGCACCTACAAGAAAGCCGACCAAGCTGTCCCTCAAATTATCCTTGATGAAATTGAGACACTCACTGAGCGATACCAAACCTTAGCGTCGTCATTAAACGTGATGCGTTCTGCACTTTCCCTTGATTATCTTATCATCAAGGATCGGTCTGGACTGTCAGTGAAAGTCCCGCTCAATGATGTGCTTTCAATATGGTATCCCAATGCGATGAGTTGGCACGAAAAGCTAATTCACTGGGCGCATCAGATTGTTCGTTTTGTTACTGAAGACCCCAGAGAAGCCAACTCAGAAGGCGGGGTGTTTCCAGCGATTTTTGGCACGGTACTGATGGTGCTTCTGATGTCCGTGATGGTTACGCCTTTGGGGGTGATGGCTGCGGTGTATCTTCATGAATATGCCGGCAAGAATGCGTTTACGCGTATTATTCGTATCGCTGTGGTGAATCTGGCGGGTGTCCCTTCTATTGTATACGGCGTGTTTGGGCTTGGTTTTTTCGTCTATTTTGTTGGCGGAAACATCGATGACCTATTTTATTCAGAGACATTGCCGAACCCGACATTTGGCACTCCCGGGCTTTTGTGGTCGTCGTTGACGCTGGCTATTTTAACGCTACCCGTGGTGATCGTTTCCACAGAAGAAGGCCTAACGCGCATTCCAGTGTCTGTGCGTCACGGCTCTATGGCGCTGGGTGCCACACAAGCGGAAACCTTGTGGCGTATCGTTTTGCCTATGGCAAGCCCCGCCATCATGACAGGCTTAATTCTCGCAATTGCTCGTGCAGCGGGGGAAGTGGCCCCCTTGATGTTGGTGGGTGTAGTGAAAGTGGCGCCAAGCCTGCCATTGGATGGGAATTTCCCTTTCTTGCACTTGGACAGAAAGTTCATGCATTTGGGGTATCATGTTTATGACGTTGGTTTCCAAAGCCCCAACATTGAAGCGGCAAGACCACTGGTTTACGCGACCTCCTTACTTCTGGTGACAGTGATTGTAAGTTTGAATTTGGCCGCTATTACCATACGTAATCATTTGCGCGAAAAGTACCGCGCATTGGAACAAGAACTGTAGGATCCGGAAAGGAACAAACGACGAAATGTTATCCATCAATGCCAACTTAGGATTACCCGGTCCGATTGATTTGTCCTCACTTCCCGATGAGCAGACAACGCTGGGAATCCAAAATCTAAACTTGTATTACGGCAATTCTCAGGCATTGTTTGATATCAATATGCGCATTCCTAAAGGCAAAGTGACGGCCTTTATCGGGCCCTCTGGCTGCGGAAAATCAACGCTTCTTCGCTGTATCAATCGAATGAATGATCTGGTTGACGGCTGTCGTGTTGATGGCGAAATTTTGTTGCATGGCACCAACGTCTACGATGAAAGCGTTGATGTTCCAGCTTTGCGCCGACAAGTGGGTATGGTGTTTCAACGGCCAAACCCCTTTCCCAAATCCATCTATGAGAATGTGATTTACGGTTTGCGATTGCAAGGTGTAAAGAATGCAAGAAGTCTGGATGATGCAGTAGAGCGCTCTCTTCGCGCAGCAGCACTTTGGGATGAAGTGAAAGATAGACTGCATGACAATGCCTTTGGCTTGTCGGGAGGTCAGCAGCAGCGTTTGGTTATTGCGCGCGCGATCGCGATTGAACCTGAGGTATTGCTGTTGGATGAACCGACGTCAGCGCTGGACCCGATCTCGACACTGACCATTGAAGAGCTCATCAATGATCTGAAGCGTAAATACACGGTAGTGATCGTCACGCATAATATGCAGCAAGCCGCACGTGTTTCCGACCAGACAGCGTTTATCAACCTAGGTAAGCTGGTAGAATACGCGGACACAGACACACTCTTCACGACGCCCAAAAATAAGCAAACTGAAGATTACATCACCGGTCGTTACGGCTAAAGGATTCTGAGTAGATGGACAATCACAATTTCAGTCGCCATATCTCTGGTCAGTTTAATGCTGAACTGGAGTCTATTCGCACACACGTGCTTGCCATGGGGGGGCTGGTGGAGCGTCAGTTAACGGATGCTTTGAGGGCCATACACTACCAAGATGTAGAGCTCGCGAAGCAAGTTATTCGTGAAGATCACAAAGTAAATTCGATGGAAGTGGCCATTGACGAAGCGTGTACGCGGATCATCGCCAAGCGTCAGCCTACAGCAGGTGATCTCCGTTTGGTTATTGCGATCATTAAAACCATTACCGATCTTGAACGCATCGGTGATGTCGCAGACAGCATTGCAAAAATGGCATTGGATAACTTCTCCAATCATCAGCAACCTTTTTTGGTTTCGCTAGAAAATCTAGGCCATAAAGCGGCTCGCATGTTGCACGATGTGCTCGACGCATTCGCACGTATGGATGTGGATGCGGCAATGAAGGTTTATCATAGTGATGATCATCTTGACAAAGAGTATGAGGCGATTATTCGCCAGCTGATGACATATATGATGGAAGACCCTCGTTCTATACCGAATGTATTGAAGGTCATGTGGTCGGCACGCGCCATCGAGCGAGTGGGTGATCGCTGCCAGAATATTTGTGAGTACATCATTTACTTTGTCAAAGGTAAGGACATTCGTCATACCAACAAAGAGCAGCTAGAGAAAATGCTCAAATAGTTGAGTGTTACTCTAAAATACGTGTTTATTGGCAAACAGCAGAATGCCATAGACATAAAAAAACCCGCTAATGCGGGTTTTTTAGCTACTAGATTATCGAATCACTTCAAAAAAGCTCGTACCAGCCTGAAAGTCTCCTTTCATGCCGATCAATTGACCGCTTTCATCAAAAGAGAGAATTAACTCTTTTTGCTCAGGCTCAGAATGACCCGGTTTCAGCCACTGAACGAAATACCAAGTATTTGGATAACCAGCTTCTACCAGCATTGGTGGACCAAGTAAGAATTTGACTTGCTCTTTGGTCATGCCAAATTTGAGTTCTTCAACTGCACTTTGGTCGATGTAGTTTCCCTGATTGATATCTATACGGTAAACCAGCTTATTAACCCAAGAACAACCTGTCAGGCTGGCAAGGACAAGAGATACCGCAACGACGTGTTTCCAATGCATGACTTCTTACTTCATTTCCAAAATAGGGGACGATGATAAACAAGCAAGTGAGAGAAGTAAAAAACTCTTCTCTCAACTTGGTTGTTCGACCGTGCTATTTGAAAAAAGTTTCTTTTCTGACAATCACTATGCTGCCACCAACAATTCTTTGGCATTCGCCAGTGTGTGTTCTGTGATTTCACTACCACCTAGCAGACGAGCCAACTCTTGAACGCGTGCTGTAATGTCGAGAGGGATCATGCTGGTGGTCGTTGTTCCTTTATCACTGGTCTTAGTGACAAACATTTGTTGATGCCCGCAACCTGCGACTTGTGGTAAATGAGTCACACACATAACTTGGGTCGATTCGCCAAGTTTGCGCAGTAGTTTCCCAACGATGGCTGCTGTTGGGCCGCTGATGCCCACATCCACTTCATCGAAAATCAAACTTGGCGTATCGACTTTCTGAGCGGTAATCACTTGTATAGCCAGAGAAATGCGCGACAGCTCGCCACCGGACGCTACCTTGCCCAGCGCTTGCATTGGCTGGCCGGGGTTAGTGGAAACTAAAAACTCGATGTTATCGACACCCATAGGTGAAAGATTGCTCTCTGGTTGGCTGTTGATGTCAATATGGAACTTGCCATGCTGCATGCTGAGTTCATGCATGCTGGACGAAATCAGTTTATCCAGCTCTTTGGCGTATCGTTTGCGGCTCTTACTGAGCTTCTCTGCGGCAGCAAGACAGGCTTGTTGCTTGAGTTCTACATCAGCCGCGAGCTGTTCAATCTGGTTATCACTGTCATTGAGTGAGTCTAATTCGGCAACGAGCGCCTGATGGGCCTGATAGAGCTCAGCAGGAAGCACTTGATGCTTGCGGGATAGGCGCATGATGCTTGCCATGCGATCGTCAAGGTAGCTCAGGCGAGCAGGATCCATATCCAGTCGGTCCATGTAGCTAATGATCTCATGGCTGGTTTCTTGAACCTGAATACAGGCCTCATCCAACATTTGCATTAGCGGCGTGAATTGGCTGTCCATGGATGTTAGTTCAGCCAGCTTTTGTTGTGCAAACTGCAAGAGATGAAGAGCGTTGTTGTCGTCGTCTTCGCTCAGCGCTTGAATGACACTTTGACTACAAATTGCAATATCGCCGCAGTTTGAAAGGCGCTTGTGCTCTTCTTCAAGATCAGGGTACTCCGTTTCACCGAGTGCTAATTCGTTGAGCTCTTTGACTTGATACTCCAAAAGCTGTTTTTGCGCCTCAAAGGCTTCTTTGTTTTTCTCGAGTTGTTTGAGTTCGTTACGGGCTGCACGCCAGTTTTGATAGCGCTGTCTCATGGTCACTAGCAGATGCTGATGGCCTGCATATTGGTCAAGCAAAGTCAGTTGGAAATCATTACGCATCAAAAGCTGATGAGCATGCTGACCATGAATATTTATGAGGTGTTGGCCGAGTAATTTTTGCTGAGAGGCCGGAACAGGACTTCCGTTAATGAAAGCACGTGAGCGGCCTTCTTTGGTGATAACCCGGCGCAATATGCACTCTTCTCCGTCTGCAAGTTCATTATCTTCAAGCCAGCGACGTGCCGCTGGATTATTTTGCAGATGGAAGAGTGTTACGATTTCTGCCTTATCTTCACCTGGACGAACCATCGATGCATCTGCGCGGTCGCCAAGGCAAAGCCCCAATGCATCAATGGCAATGGATTTACCTGCACCTGTTTCACCGGTGATCGTGGTCATTCCCTTTTGGAAATCGAGCTCTAATGATTTAACTATGGCAAAGTTCTGAATCGTAATGTGCGCCAGCATGTGTGAATACCTGTATCTATCATCACCTGTTTGTACGTACAGTATATACTGTGTTTGTATACAGTAAAGTTGTTAGGGGGGCAGCTTAGAATTATTTTGTGATATGGATAACAAAAAAGAGCAGATTTGGCCTGCTCTTTGTGTTTTTATTCGGCGATTGGCGATTAAGGGCTAGAAAAGCTTGCTTGACCATCCTAGTTTTGTTCGCAAGGTTTTGTAGTAGTTGTAGTTTTTAGGGTGGATTAGCTTTAGCTGCGACGGACTACGGTAGATATGCACTTCATCGCCAGGGTTGACGGGTAGCGAGACCTGACTGTCGCAACTTACTTCCAAGGTGCTTCCGTTGTCTGGAGAAACCACGAGTTTGATGTGGCGTTTCGCGTCAACAACGAGTGGGCGGCTAGAAAGCGTATGGGGAAACATCGGTACTAGCGATATGGCATCAAGGCTAGGCGATAATATCGGGCCACCGCCTGAGAGGCTGTATGCCGTTGAGCCTGTTGGCGTCGAGATGATAAGTCCATCTGAGCGTTGTGAAAACGCGAAGTTATCATCGATGTAAACTTCAAACTCGATCATATGTGCGACTTGACCAGGGTGAAGAACCGCTTCATTCAACGCTGCATTGTGGCTTTTAATTTGGCCGTGTCGATGTACTTCAGCTTCAAGCAAAAAACGGGGGTCTTCGACGAACTCTCCAGCTAATACGGCAGAAAGCGTTTCTTCATACGCGTCAGGATCAATGTCGGTTAGAAACCCTAAATTTCCGCGATTGACACCAATGACTGAAATATCGAAACGAGAAAGAACCCGAGCTGCGCCCAGCATATTTCCATCACCACCAATCACGATCGCAAGGTCTGCTTTGGCGCCCATAGAAAGAAGATCGTGAAAATCTTCTGCGGGAATATTGATGTAACTGTCTAGTCGATTGTCGACCAAGGTGCGATAGCCTTGTTTGGTTAGCCAGTAATAAAGATTTTCGTGTGTGGCAACGGCTTCGGGGTTTCGCGGTTTGCCCACTAAAGCAATTGTCTTAAAACGCTTTGACATCGTATCGATCCTGCGTTGTCTAGTGGCTTGATTATATACCCAAATTCATTCGAGATGTACGTGTTAACAAGCGTTGTAATGCCTTGAATAGCCAATATCAACATGGTGAAAACGTGCTGATATATTCATCAATATTGCCCTTTTTCATGTTAGGGGTATAAACATTCGATCGTTTGAGTGCAACTTTGCCGCAAATGACGCCTTGAAACACGGCTATACATCCCCATAATAAGCAAAACCGTCGAGATTGATGCCCCATTGCATCACAATGTGGGTTTCAACACAGAGTATTGTGTCGGAGATAGCATGAACAACGAAGAAAACAAGATCCAGCAAGACGAATTGCAAAACGCAGAAACTGTTGAAGTGAAAAATGAAAATATTCTAGATGCTGAAGCAGATGCAATGATCAACCGGATTGCAGAGCTTGAAGCGGCACTTGAAGCCAGTGAAGCGAAGGTTAGCGAGCAACAAGACAGCGTATTACGTGCTCGTGCTGACGTAGAAAATATGCGTCGTCGTACTGAACAAGAAATTGATAAAGCGCGTAAGTACGCGTTGGAGCGATTTGCGGGTGAATTGTTGCCTGTTATCGACAACATGGAGCGTGCGGTTGAATTGGCTGACAAAAACGATGAAGCCATCAAGCCTATGTTGGAAGGTATTGAGCTGACGTTGAAAACTATGAAGGGAACCATTGAGAAATTTGGCTTGAAAGAGCTGAACCCTCATGGCGAACCGTTCAACCCTGAATTCCATCAGGCGATGTCTATTCAGGAAAGTGCTGAGCACGAGCCAAATACCGTTATGCTAGTGATGCAAAAAGGCTATGAACTGAATGGTCGCGTTGTGCGCCCAGCGATGGTTATGGTTTCTAAAGCGGCGGCGGGAAATGTAGACGAGCAGGCATAATCGCCTCTTTTCAATAAAAACCCGCTTTTTGCGGGTTTTTTTATTTGTCCCCCTTGAAAGTGCTAAACCTGCCCTTATTAACTGGGCATCGAAAGAAATTAAAAAATTTTTCTTGTGCAGGGTTGAACCCTCTAACGCGACCCCCATATAAGGGGTAACGCAACATAGACGTAAGTTGAATTTCGGAGAAAACCAAAATGGGTAAGATCATTGGTATCGACTTGGGTACTACCAACTCATGTGTAGCAGTACTGGACGGTGACAAACCACGCGTAATTGAAAACGCGGAAGGTGATCGCACAACGCCATCAATCATCGCGTACACCCAGGACGGTGAAATCTTGGTAGGTCAGCCAGCAAAACGTCAGGCTGTCACTAACCCAGAAAATACGCTGTATGCAATTAAACGACTCATTGGTCGTCGCTTTGAAGACGAAGAAGTTCAGCGTGACATCGAAATCATGCCTTTCAAAATTGTGAAAGCTGACAACGGTGATGCTTGGGTAGAAGCGAAAGGTCAGAAAATGGCTGCTCCTCAGGTTTCGGCTGAAGTTCTGAAAAAAATGAAGAAAACGGCGGAAGACTTCCTCGGTGAGGAAGTGACTGGCGCGGTTATCACTGTACCTGCGTACTTTAACGATGCTCAGCGTCAAGCAACTAAAGATGCTGGTCGTATTGCGGGTCTAGAAGTTAAACGTATCATCAACGAACCAACCGCAGCTGCATTGGCGTACGGTTTGGATAAAGAAGGCGGCGACCGTACTATCGCGGTTTACGACCTAGGTGGTGGTACTTTCGATATCTCTATTATCGAAATTGATGAAGTTGAAGGCGAGAAGACGTTCGAAGTACTAGCAACCAATGGTGACACTCACTTAGGTGGTGAAGACTTTGATAACCGTCTAATCAACTACTTGGTAGACGAATTTAAGAAAGACCAAGGTATTGATCTGCGCAAAGACCCGCTAGCTATGCAGCGTGTTAAAGAAGCCGCAGAGAAAGCGAAGATTGAACTGTCTTCTGCTCAGCAGACCGACGTTAACCTGCCATATGTAACGGCAGATGCGAATGGTCCTAAGCACATGAACATTAAAGTGACGCGTGCGAAGCTTGAGTCTTTGGTTGAAGATTTAGTTCTTCGCTCTCTTGAGCCGTTGAAAGTTGCTCTTGCAGATGCAGACTTGTCTGTGAGCGACATCAATGACGTTATCTTGGTTGGTGGTCAAACACGTATGCCAATGGTTCAAGCTAAAGTAACTGAATTCTTTGGTAAAGAGCCACGCAAAGACGTGAACCCTGATGAAGCAGTTGCTGTTGGTGCTGCGGTTCAAGGTGGCGTATTGTCTGGTGACGTTAAAGACGTTCTTCTGCTAGACGTTACACCTCTGTCTTTGGGTATTGAAACCATGGGCGGTGTAATGACTAAGCTGATTGAGAAGAACACCACGATTCCTACTAAAGCGAATCAAGTGTTCTCAACGGCTGACGACAACCAAAGTGCAGTAACGATTCACGTGCTGCAGGGTGAGCGTAAACAATCGATTTACAATAAGTCTTTGGGGCAATTTAACCTAGAAGGCATTAACCCTGCTCCACGCGGCATGCCACAAATCGAAGTGACTTTCGATTTGGATGCAGATGGTATCTTGCATGTGTCTGCGAAAGACAAGAGCTCAGGTAAAGAGCAGAAGATCACTATTCAAGCATCGGGTGGTCTGAGCGACGACGAAATCGAAAAAATGGTTCAGGAAGCGGAAGCGAACAAAGAAGCAGATAAGAAGTTCGAAGAACTTGTGACTGCACGCAACCAAGCTGACCAACTAGTACACGGTACACGTAAGCAAATTGAAGAAGCAGGCGATGCTCTGCCAGCGGATGAGAAAGAGAAAATCGAAGCAGCAATTAGTGAGCTAGAAACAGCACGCAAAGGCGAAGATAAAGAAGCCATTGATGCAAAAGTTCAGGCACTTATTGCAGCATCTCAAAAGCTGATGGAAGTAGCCCAGCAAAAAGCTCAAGCTGCTCAGACTGACGATGCCGGTGCACAAGCGAAGCAAGACGACGATGTTGTTGATGCTGAGTTTGAAGAAGTAAAAGACGATAAAAAATAAGACTAGCTAATTAGCCGTTTTATTTCGCACGGGCGTAGGAGGGATCTCCTCCGCCCGTAGTTGTATGATGCGAAGCGGGTTAATGTTCGCTTGGTCTAAAAACAGGTGACAAGTAAAACATGTCAAAACGTGATTTTTATGAAGTACTTGGCGTAAGCCGTGACGCCAGTGAACGCGACATTAAAAAAGCGTACAAGCGTCTGGCAATGAAGTTTCACCCGGATAAAAACCCAGGTGACGAGACGGCGACGGATAAGTTTAAAGAAGTCAAACTAGCATATGAGATCCTGACTGACGCGCAAAAACGTGCAGCCTATGATCAATACGGTCATGCTGCCTTTGAGCAAGGTGGTATGGGCGGCGGCGGTGGTTTCGGTGGCGGCGGTAATGCAGACTTTAGCGATATCTTCGGCGACGTGTTTGGCGACATCTTTGGTGGCGGCGGTCGTCGTGGTGGTGGTCAGTCTCGCGCTCAACGCGGTGCTGATTTACGCTACAACATGGAACTCACACTAGAAGAAGCTGTTCGTGGTGTGAACAAAGAGATCGATGTCCCAACGTATGTTAGCTGTGATCCTTGTGGTGGCAGTGGCGCGAAACCGGGTTCATCACCACAAACCTGTGGCACGTGTCATGGTCAAGGCCAGGTGCAAATGCGTCAGGGTTTCTTCGCTGTGCAGCAAACTTGTCCAACCTGTCATGGTCGCGGAAAAATTATTAAAGATCCGTGTGGCAGTTGTCATGGTCAAGGCCGCGTACAGAAAACGAAAACCCTTAGTGTCAAGATTCCTGCGGGAGTTGATACGGGAGACCGTATACGTCTAACGGGTGAAGGTGAAGCTGGCGAATATGGTGCACCAGCTGGTGATCTATATGTTCAGGTTCATGTTCGTGACCATCACATATTTACGCGTGATGGTAACAACCTGTATTGCGAAGTGCCTGTAAGCTTTACTATGGCTGCATTGGGTGGGGAAGTTGAAGTCCCAACACTTGATGGTCGAGTCAGTCTGAAAGTACCTGCTGAAACTCAAACTGGTCGTATGTTCCGCATGCGTGGTAAAGGTGTGCAGTCAGTACGTGGCGGCGGCTTAGGTGATTTAATCTGTAAGCTGGTTGTTGAAACACCCGTCAATCTAAGTAGCAAGCAAAAAGAATTGCTGCGTGAATTTGAAGAAACGTTAGGTGGCAGTGCAGCCAAAAAGCACAAGCCTAAATCGGAAGGTTTCTTCGATGGCGTGAAGAAATTCTTCGATGACCTGACAAGCTAAAAATTATCAAATGAAAAGCCGGCGACGTTAAACTCGCCGGCTTTTTTATATCCAGCATTTACTATTATCGGAAATACCTACCCCATCTTTTTTGAAGTTTACCTGCTCTGACGCTGCATTGATTGCCATGGTGTGGCAGTCGGTGTCGTTGTCTTGCCGGGATGTCGCCTTCGGCTTAGCTTTGATAACGTAAGCGTTGTTGCCAGTGCCACTTGTATCAATCGAAAAGTCATACTCTTCTGACACTTTGCATTTGCTGCAAATCAGTGTCGTATCATCGGGATAACTCCAACTATTTTCAGTGAAGAACTGCTCAGTGTGAACTTGAAGTTGATAAAGATCGACTTGTACTCGGCTTCGTTCTGACTTAATCAAATAATTACCCATTGCTGGAATGGCGATGGTGGCAAGAGCACCAACAATCGCGACGGTCACTAAGATTTCGATCAATGTCATGCCCGTGTGTAATGTTCGTTTTCTCAGCATCATTTTTTATATCGCTATACGGGAAATTTGTATTCAATCCAAAGGGCTAAATTATCGATGTGGTAGTATCCAGACAAGTTACGTTAAGGACATTGGACGTTTGTTGTGGGTAATTGGAATCGAACACGCGGATTTAGCTTGATTGAAATGATAACTACGCTATCAGTTCTGGCGGTGGTCACAGCGGTTGCTGTGCCAAGTTATGTTTCTTCGCATAAAGCCGCGGTGGTGGAAAGCAAAGCGACCCAGTTATTGAGCATGCTAGAGGTTGGCCAGTCAGAATCGATAAAACGCCATAGTATTATTTACGTTCATTATGTACCAGTCACTGAAGATGCGAATGGTTGTATTGGTTTAAGCACCAAATCAGACGTGGGTGATTTTAGCTGCACAGCCAGTGAAGGGTTGCAAAAATTCATCATTGAAAGTGGTGGTAGTGTGACGGTTCAAGAACCCGCTACTTCATCCGCCGAAAAACTTTTTCATTTCTCCCCAAAGAATGGTCTTCCCTCTGTTAATAAAACAGTGAAACTTGCCAAAGGATCGGAAACGGGTAAGGAATCAGGAATTCTTATCCGCCAGTATTCGGGTTTAAAAGGGTGTAGCAATACAGTTGTTACCGGCTGGGAGTCCTGTTCATGATGAAGAGGAAAAAGGTCTTTGGGTATACCTTAGTTGAATTAATGGTCGGCCTAACCGTGAGTTTGGTTGTTTTGGCTTCTTCCATTGCTTTGTTTTCGGTGAGTACAAATATGGGATCTGCGCATTTACAGCGAGATTTCTTACGTTCTCAGCTAAACCTCATTGCCGACACCTTGAAAAATGATATCGCAAGGGCAGGGTTCTGCTTCGACTGCTCGTCGTCCAATCCATTTATTGTTAAAGATGCGGCCGGATTGGCTTCCTCGATCCTTATTGATGACAGTGCCAATCAATTAACTGAGGGCTCATGTATTCGCTTTGCCTATAACCATGACAAAAGAGCTGGAGTGATGACGCCTGGCAAAGATGATGCGATGGGGTATCGATTGGGGAAAGATCCTGACAATAACCCAGTTATTGAAATATACGAGAACTGGAAAGCGTTAACCAACTGGAAATGTGACAGCGGTTATTGGCGAGACATGACCTATGACCGACTTGAAATTACCGATTTAACTTTCAAACGTGCGTATTACGAAGCTGTTGTTGGTTCGAATAAGCTTCAATCAGTCGAAGTGAAAATATCCGCCTCACTGAAGTCAAACAGTGCTATTTCAGATGCAGTGTCTTTTACTGTTTCTGTTCCTAACGTGGATGGGTAATGACGATGAACAAAGACAAAGGAATGGCGACACTGGCAGTGGTTAGTGGTGTATTGGTTATGGTGGCATTATTTGCAGTATCAGTAGCAAGCTCAGGATACGGTGAAATTAAAAAAGCACAAAATTTGCTGATTGATGCTGAGCAGCGAGCGAAAGCGAAAGCAGGGCTGGATTGTGCGATCGCGGTGTTTGAGCAGTTAGAGCCAAATCAAGCGGCTCTAAATGATGGTAGTTTCGAGTCAAAACTAAGGAATGAGTGCGCAGGCAGTACAGGAAGCCAACTATCTATATCAGGAGTCGGTAGCCCTTGGTCTTTGTCTTCGTTTTCAGGTTTTGCTGAGTATGGTTTTGTTATTGATAGCGGAGGAGGGACTGCATCAGCCTTCAAAACATCAGGTAGTTTGATTTTAGAGGGCGGAAACTCTTGGGTGCCAGCAAAAGGAGCACATGTTGGAAAAGGCGGGGGGCTGGACATCTATGAATGCCTAGCCATAGTGGCGGGTGGAGATGTGATCATTGATACGGGAAATTCGACGGCTACGTTTGAGTCTCAATTGCTAGAAACTAATTTGGAAAAGTGCAAAGAAGGCTTCAGTACAACGGTAGGCACCAATACTAGAAAGAAAAATGACTTTGAAGCAGATATTTTGCACTCTCAGCCAAATATGGACCTGTTTAAAGATAAATTTCAGGAGAAGAAAAGTGAATGGGCAAAAATTAAAGCTAAGTTTGATGTTTCTTTTAGCACGAAGACAACGCAAATCGTAGATGGCTCCGTTTTAACGGTCGACATAGCAGACCAATGTGGCGTACTGATAAACGAAAAGCGTGATGCTGTAGAAAAATCTGATGGTAAGTTAGTGACTATTTGGGTCGATGGTGACTGCAATTTGAGTGGGATAGTTAGTGACAGTAATAAGCCCGTTTCAATTGTTGTGAAAGATGGTGTACTCGCTTACAACGGTGCATTAGCTAATTTTAATGGCTCTATTTTCCAGTTTAACTATGAAAGAGATAACTTTCTTGATTCATGGTTAGAATTTCAGGTTGTAATGGATAGCGAAGGAAACCCTCAATTAGATGGTGGCGGGAATCCTGTTACTACCGTTTCCTGCACCAGTGGTAAAATGGCGACAGTATGTGCTGAATTCAAAAACGCTGATGCACTTGGATTAGATCCTGAAAGTTGGAGGTACCTTCCATTCCTGTTTCGGGGATCTTTTGAGACTAAAGGGAGCTATATTGTAGACGTTGCAAACAGTACTTCGAAAGTGTTTGGGGCTTTTAAGCCAGGATATGACGCAAGCACTGATGAAAACCCAGAATTTCCCCGCCAGCCTAAAATAGTAAGAGGCAGCATTCATGACTTCTAATCGCGGTTTTTCCCTTATTGAAGTGTTAGTTTCTGTCGTAGTGGTGGTGTTGTCAGGTATTGGAACGCTAAAGCTATATAGCTATATGGAAGTAGAGAAAAGCAATGCGGCGATGATGATAGAAGCAAAACGAATTGCAGAGAATCAAGCGTCACTGCTTCAAACTATCAATACGACAGGTAATTCTGATTGCAATGGCGAAACGCTCGATACTATCGAGTCCTGTGTACTGACACTTCATGACGATAGCCCGTTTACGTTGTCTATATCTAATGAATCATCTCTTAACCTCCCTCCTTCTGGTAGCACTGTGGCAGAGCTTTATGCCAAAATTCTTAAGGTGGAAGTGAGCTGGAAAGACCGTAGTGGTATAAATCGACAGGTCAATCTACCCGTTACAGTATCAAAATTCACCAACTTGATTGAATAATGCGCGAACAATTCTGTTTTGTGATGTTTTTCGCAAAACACCCTTGCCAAGATTCAATCGCTCCCTATAATGCGACCTCACTGACACGGCGACTTGCTCCACACGGAACAAACAGCCCACTCGGTACGGCGAAACGGCTTCAAAGTTGATTGAAAATAAACGCTTGACGTTAACGACTCAATCAGTAGAATGCCCGCCTGCTTCAACGGAAAAGCCCAGTGCTTATCGCGGTTGAAGGGGGTCAACAAGACGTTTTGAAGGTTGCGAAAGCAACGTTGAAAAATCTCAAAATTTCTTCTTGACTTCATCGCCTGGCAGCGTAGAATTCGCAGCCCTGACGATGAGAAGACGCCTTCACGGAGTCGCTTCTACAGTCAACGTTCTTTAACAATTTGACCTATACAATCTGTGTGGGCACTCGTATTTGATAGACATAAGATTTATCAATGAACTGAGTGACCCAATCGAATTGGAAATCAGCCTTGAGCTGTTTTGATTTCACTTTTTCAAAAGTGGAAACCAATAAGAAACACAGTCAATGCAGATTTGCCTTAGGGCAAATAAGTAATTCAGTATTCATTGAGCGTCACTTTCGAGTGACAACAAAATTCTAATTGAAGAGTTTGATCATGGCTCAGATTGAACGCTGGCGGCAGGCCTAACACATGCAAGTCGAGCGGTAACATTTCAAAAGCTTGCTTTTGAAGATGACGAGCGGCGGACGGGTGAGTAATGGCTGGGAACCTGCCCTGACGTGGGGGATAACAGTTGGAAACGACTGCTAATACCGCATGATGTCTACGGACCAAAGAGGGGGATCTTCGGACCTCTCGCGTCGGGATGGGCCCAGTTGGGATTAGCTAGTTGGTGAGGTAATGGCTCACCAAGGCGACGATCCCTAGCTGGTTTGAGAGGATGATCAGCCACACTGGAACTGAGACACGGTCCAGACTCCTACGGGAGGCAGCAGTGGGGAATATTGCACAATGGGCGCAAGCCTGATGCAGCCATGCCGCGTGTGTGAAGAAGGCCTTCGGGTTGTAAAGCACTTTCAGCAGTGAGGAAGGTTAGTACGTTAATAGCGTATTAATTTGACGTTAGCTGCAGAAGAAGCACCGGCTAACTCCGTGCCAGCAGCCGCGGTAATACGGAGGGTGCGAGCGTTAATCGGAATTACTGGGCGTAAAGCGCATGCAGGCGGTTTGTTAAGCAAGATGTGAAAGCCCCGGGCTCAACCTGGGAACCGCATTTTGAACTGGCAGGCTAGAGTCTTGTAGAGGGGGGTAGAATTTCAGGTGTAGCGGTGAAATGCGTAGAGATCTGAAGGAATACCGGTGGCGAAGGCGGCCCCCTGGACAAAGACTGACGCTCAGATGCGAAAGCGTGGGGAGCAAACAGGATTAGATACCCTGGTAGTCCACGCTGTAAACGATGTCTACTTGGAGGTTGTGACCTAGAGTCGTGGCTTTCGGAGCTAACGCGTTAAGTAGACCGCCTGGGGAGTACGGTCGCAAGATTAAAACTCAAATGAATTGACGGGGGCCCGCACAAGCGGTGGAGCATGTGGTTTAATTCGATGCAACGCGAAGAACCTTACCTACTCTTGACATCCACAGAAGAGACCAGAGATGGACTTGTGCCTTCGGGAACTGTGAGACAGGTGCTGCATGGCTGTCGTCAGCTCGTGTTGTGAAATGTTGGGTTAAGTCCCGCAACGAGCGCAACCCTTATCCTTGTTTGCCAGCACGTCATGGTGGGAACTCCAGGGAGACTGCCGGTGATAAACCGGAGGAAGGTGGGGACGACGTCAAGTCATCATGGCCCTTACGAGTAGGGCTACACACGTGCTACAATGGCGTATACAGAGGGCAGCGAGGCCGCGAGGTGGAGCGAATCCCAGAAAGTACGTCGTAGTCCGGATCGGAGTCTGCAACTCGACTCCGTGAAGTCGGAATCGCTAGTAATCGTGGATCAGAATGCCACGGTGAATACGTTCCCGGGCCTTGTACACACCGCCCGTCACACCATGGGAGTGGGCTGCACCAGAAGTAGATAGCTTAACCTTCGGGAGGGCGTTTACCACGGTGTGGTTCATGACTGGGGTGAAGTCGTAACAAGGTAGCCCTAGGGGAACCTGGGGCTGGATCACCTCCTTAACGATACTATCGATGCAAGTGTCCACACAAATTGTATAGGTTAAAAAAGTAAAGAGTGGTTTGGCATCCCAAATGCCAAACAAGCAAAGTGTCCCATTCGTCTAGAGGCCTAGGACACCGCCCTTTCACGGCGGTAACAGGGGTTCGACTCCCCTATGGGACGCCACGGGTCGTTAGCTCAGTTGGTAGAGCAGTTGACTTTTAATCAATTGGTCGTAGGTTCGAATCCTACACGACCCACCATTCTCTCCATGAGGGAATTAAAACTATCGTGGGCGATTAGCTCAGTTGGGAGAGCACCTCCCTTACAAGGAGGGGGTCACTGGTTCGAGCCCGGTATCGCCCACCACTCTCTAAGAATTTTCTGCACGGAATCGCAGGCCCAATAAACAAGTTTTGTTATCGGGTGCGTATCTTTGCGTCGAAAATCATTAGAAAGTGGTTCCACTCTCTGTTTGAGAGAAGAAACACATGCTCTTTAAAAATCTGGAAAGCTGACTAGTAGATTTAATGCTTCTTTGAAAAAAGAGGGATTAAATTGAAATCTGTTTCTTATCTCTCTACCCGAGAGGTAACGAAACAAAAGTTCTCAAAACGTTAATTCTTCGGAATTAACACCAAACACATTCAAGTGTTCTTGGTTTCATTCTTCTCTTAGAGAGGGATGAACATATTTGAGTCCGGCGAAAAACCGTTCAACGTAAGTTGAGCATGTTCTTAGGAACAACCTTGGTTGTTTGCCATACATAAAGACCTCTTGGGGTTGTATGGTTAAGTGACTAAGCGTACACGGTGGATGCCTTGGCAGTCAGAGGCGATGAAGGACGTAGTAACTTGCGATAAGCGTAGATAAGGCAGTAACAGCCACTTGAGTCTACGATTTCCGAATGGGGAAACCCACGTGCATAAGCACGTATCATGCAGTGAATACATAGCTGTATGAGGCGAACTCGGGGAACTGAAACATCTAAGTACCCGAAGGAAAAGAAATCAATTGAGATTCCGGCAGTAGCGGCGAGCGACCCCGGATTAGCCCTTAAGCGGTTTAAGTGTTAGTGGAATACCCTGGAAAGGGTAGCGATACAGGGTGATAGCCCCGTACACGACAATGCTTTTATCGTGAAAACGAGTAGGACGGGACACGTGGTATCCTGTCTGAACATGGGGGGACCATCCTCCAAGGCTAAATACTCCTGACTGACCGATAGTGAACCAGTACCGTGAGGGAAAGGCGAAAAGAACCCCTGTGAGGGGAGTGAAATAGAACCTGAAACCGTGTACGTACAAGCAGTGGGAGCCTCTTCGTGGGGTGACTGCGTACCTTTTGTATAATGGGTCAGCGACTTACTTTTAGTAGCAAGGTTAACCGAATAGGGGAGCCGTAGGGAAACCGAGTCTTAACTGGGCGAATGAGTTGCTAGGAGTAGACCCGAAACCGAGTGATCTAGCCATGGGCAGGTTGAAGATTGAGTAACATCAATTGGAGGACCGAACCGACTAATGTTGAAAAATTAGCGGATGACTTGTGGCTAGGGGTGAAAGGCCAATCAAACTCGGAGATAGCTGGTTCTCCCCGAAAGCTATTTAGGTAGCGCCTCGGACGAATACTACTGGGGGTAGAGCACTGTTAAGGCTAGGGGGTCATCCCGACTTACCAACCCTTTGCAAACTCCGAATACCAGTAAGTACTATCCGGGAGACACACGGCGGGTGCTAACGTCCGTCGTGGAGAGGGAAACAACCCAGACCGCCAGCTAAGGTCCCAAAGTTATCGCTAAGTGGGAAACGATGTGGGAAGGCTCAGACAGCCAGGATGTTGGCTTAGAAGCAGCCATCATTTAAAGAAAGCGTAATAGCTCACTGGTCGAGTCGGCCTGCGCGGAAGATGTAACGGGGCTAAGCGATACACCGAAGCTGCGGCATCAACTCTTCGGAGTTGTTGGGTAGGGGAGCGTTCTGTAAGCCGTTGAAGGTGAACTGTAAGGTTTGCTGGAGGTATCAGAAGTGCGAATGCTGACATGAGTAACGATAAAGGGGGTGAAAAACCTCCTCGCCGGAAGACCAAGGGTTCCTGTCCAACGTTAATCGGGGCAGGGTAAGTCGACCCCTAAGGCGAGGCCGAAAGGCGTAGTCGATGGGAAACGGGTTAATATTCCCGTACTGCTTATAACTGCGATGGGGGGACGGAGAAGGCTAGGTGAGCTTGGCGACGGTTGTCCAAGTTCAAGTGCGTAGGTGGGTGTCTTAGGTAAATCCGGGACGCTGTTAACACTGAGACACGATGTCGAGTCACTACGGTGATGAAGTCATTGATGCCATGCTTCCGGGAAAAGCCTCTAAGCTTCAGGTTATAAGCAATCGTACCCCAAACCGACACAGGTGGTCGGGTAGAGAATACCAAGGCGCTTGAGAGAACTCGGGTGAAGGAACTAGGCAAAATGGTACCGTAACTTCGGGAGAAGGTACGCTGCCTCCGGTGAAGTCCCTTGCGGATGGAGCTAGAGGCAGTCGCAGATACCAGGTGGCTGCAACTGTTTATTAAAAACATAGCACTGTGCAAAATCGAAAGATGACGTATACGGTGTGACGCCTGCCCGGTGCCGGAAGGTTAATTGATGGGGTTATCTTCGGAGAAGCTCTTGATCGAAGCCCCGGTAAACGGCGGCCGTAACTATAACGGTCCTAAGGTAGCGAAATTCCTTGTCGGGTAAGTTCCGACCTGCACGAATGGCGTAATGATGGCCACGCTGTCTCCACCCGAGACTCAGTGAAATTGAAATCGCAGTGAAGATGCTGTGTACCCGCGGCTAGACGGAAAGACCCCGTGAACCTTTACTACAGCTTGGCACTGAACATTGACCCTACATGTGTAGGATAGGTGGGAGCCTTAGAAGCACGTACGCCAGTATGTGTGGAGGCAATCTTGAAATACCACCCTTGTATGCTTGATGTTCTAACGTTGGCCCCTAATCGGGGTTGCGGACAGTGCCTGGTGGGTAGTTTGACTGGGGCGGTCTCCTCCCAAAGAGTAACGGAGGAGCACGAAGGTGGGCTAATCACGGTCGGACATCGTGAGGTTAGTGCAATGGCATAAGCCCGCTTGACTGCGAGAATGACAATTCGAGCAGGTACGAAAGTAGGTCATAGTGATCCGGTGGTTCTGAATGGAAGGGCCATCGCTCAACGGATAAAAGGTACTCCGGGGATAACAGGCTGATACCGCCCAAGAGTTCATATCGACGGCGGTGTTTGGCACCTCGATGTCGGCTCATCACATCCTGGGGCTGAAGTCGGTCCCAAGGGTATGGCTGTTCGCCATTTAAAGTGGTACGCGAGCTGGGTTTAGAACGTCGTGAGACAGTTCGGTCCCTATCTGCCGTGGGCGTTGGATGATTGAGAGGGGCTGCTCCTAGTACGAGAGGACCGGAGTGGACGAACCTCTGGTGTTCGGGTTGTCACGCCAGTGGCATTGCCCGGTAGCTAAGTTCGGAATTGATAAGCGCTGAAAGCATCTAAGCGCGAAGCAAGCCTCGAGATGAGTCATCCCTGACACTATAAGTGTCCTAAAGGGTTGTTGGAGACTACGACGTAGATAGGTCAGGTGTGTAAGCGCTGCGAGGCGTTGAGCTAACTGATACTAATTGCCCGTGAGGCTTAACCATACAACACCCAAGGGGTTTTAGCGGACTCAGATAAGAACATTGAATGTGTATTGAGAGATAGGCTAGTCAGATTTTCTTCAGATTTTTGTTTTTCGCGCAAGCGGGGAATACAACAAAATTTGCTTGGCGACCATAGCATTATGGACCCACCTGATCCCATGCCGAACTCAGTAGTGAAACGTAATAGCGCCGATGGTAGTGTGGGGTCTCCCCATGTGAGAGTAGGACATCGCCAGGCTTCAAATTCGTTTTCATCTTTTTAAGATAAAGCTGAAGACAAAAAGTAAACGAAAAGGCCATCCGAAAGGATGGCCTTTTTGCGTTTCATCGGTGTCAGTATCCGCATAGCTGTTCAGCAAATGTTCATGAAGGTGTGTTACATTACCATTTTTGCGAAGGTGGGAGTGGTTATGAAAAAACTGATAGTACTTATTGCCATTATGTTTTTGAGTGGATGTGTCAGCACTTCTACGCTTGAGTATGCTGAAAATCAGGACTGGTCAGGGCTTGCCGACCGTGATGTATCTTTGCAGTTGCCTCAACGATCAGAAGAATCGCTTTCCAAGCTTGGTGCTACTGACTCTGACGCGAAAGAGTTATATGCATTGTCATATGAAGAATACAAAGGTGCTTTTTGTGACCCATCACGAGCCTTCAAAATGGGCTTTATGGGGGAGCGATATGATGGCTTTTGTGATGACCGTAATGATGGCTGGGTATTCACACAAAATTGGAATATCGGGCGAGGGTCATCTCAAATGGATCGTTTTCCCTTTTAACTAAGCTCTGCATGGAGCAAAGAAAAGGCTGACAAGAATGCCAGCCTTAGAATGCGTATCCATCAATATGAGATATGTTTAGTTATTCGCGTGAAGATCTGCATTCAACTCTACCGCAGACTTATTGGTAAGACATTCGATCTTGCCAGTTACAGAGTTGCGGCGGAATAACAAATCTGATTTTCCTGCTAGATCTCGTGCTTTCACTGTTTCGACTTCAGCGCCATTCGCATCTAGCATTGTTACTTTCGTTCCAGCCGTCACATACAGGCCTGACTCGATAGTGCAGCGATCACCAAGTGGGAAACCAAGACCAGCGTTTGCGCCGAGTAGGCTGTTTTCACCAATTGAGATAACCAATTGGCCACCGCCACTCAGCGTACCCATGATAGATGCACCACCACCAATATCACTGCCATTACCGACCATAACACCTGCAGAAATGCGGCCTTCAACCATGCTCACACCCTCAGTACCCGCATTGAAGTTAATGAAACCTTCATGCATCACCGTTGTGCCTTCGCCCACGTGTGCACCTAAGCGAACACGTGAAGTATCAGCAATACGAACACCAGCAGGGACAATGTAGTCCACCATTTTCGGGAATTTATCAACACAATCGACAGTTAAGGTTTTACCTGCCAAACGCGCTTCGATTTGACGCTCAGCCAGTTCAGGTAGATCGATCGGGCCTTGGTTGGTCCAAGCAATGTTGTGTAACAAACCGAAAATGCCATCAAGTACAATGCTGTGCGGCTTAGCAAGGCGCTGAGAAATCAACTGAAGCTTCAGGAAGCCTTCTGACACGCTGCTTGGTTTCTCATCTGAAGCGAGGATCACCAAGACCAATGGTTGATTAGATGATGCTGCTTTGCTAGCAAATGCTGCAGAGGCTTGTTCGTCAGCCGCTGTAAATGCTGCAGCGATAGCTTCACAACCACTTGCTTGTACGTCAAAAGCGCCATTGCCTTCTGTGTAAGAGACGATCTTAGCCAGCGCAGATACCAAAGCGTCAGATGGATTAAGGATTGGGGTTGGGAAAAATGCTTCAATGATTTTTCCATCTTTGTTTTTCGTCGCGGTGCCAAGTGCTAGAGCAAAACTTGCCATGATGAGGAGGTCTCCTTGTCTCTTTAAAGAACGCTGCATCAAGCAGAGAACGGTCATAGTTATGATTACTTGGGGGACATCTTAAAGTGAAGGGCGGCAAGATTGAAGGGGGAAGAATTAGAATCCTTCAGATAAATGCACTTAGGCGATATTTCACGACAAACAGAGCGAAATAGGTATGAGAGCAAAATAAAAAACGCCCCGTCATTCGGAGCGCTTTTATGGACTATGCAGCTTCGGCGTCGTCTTCTTGTGTTGCTTCAGCTTTCTTCTTTGCGGGCTTTGGTGTTGGCTTACGCTTAGCCCCCAGAGCGCACAAAACATCCTCGCGGTTTTGTGCAAGGAAAAGAGATAGCTCTTCGCGTTGTGCTTCATCTGCGGCAACGCCGCTTTTACCTAAAATTTCGAACAGCTCATCAGCCATGTCGAGCATCTTGTCGTACGCATCAGCTTCCGCTTTAGAGGTAAAAGTCATCTTCTCTTCTCCATTGCGCTCGACCACATATTTGACGATAACGGCCACGGTTAACCCCTCATTAATTGTCTACTGTCTGTTTATACAGTAGAGTAAATATAAGTGTCTAGTTTAACCGTGATTAGTGTGATGGCATTAGAAAAATTCTCAGAGATCTATTATCGCGCAGCGACAAGAAAAGGGAGCAATAGTGCCCTTGAGCAGCGTTTGTCTCATCCCAAGTCAGCCGACGAGCTAGCGAAGATAACGGAAGATCGCTGGTTGGCTACATTTAGCCAAAAGATTTTCCAATCTGGTATGAACTGGCAGGTAGTAAGAAATAAATGGGCTGGCTTTGAGGACGTATTCTGGGGATTTGATATTGAGAAAATGTGTTTAATACCGCCAGAAATGTGGGAGAAGAAAGCAACTGATCCCGCGATTATTCGGCATCTTGGTAAGGTGATGACCATTCCGCACAATGCGCAGATGATCCAAAGCGTCAGTCGACAGCACGGTAGCTTCTCCCAATTTATTTCCGATTGGCCAAGTACCGATATCATTGGGTTGTGGGCATATCTCAAAAAGCATGGTAGTCGTTTAGGGGGAAACACTGGGCCCTATGCACTGAGATTGATGGGGAAAGATACTTTTATTCTATCTGGTGATGTCGAAGCGTACCTGCGTGCACAGAACATTATTGATGGCGGGCGTGACACACGTAAATCGCTTCAAGCAACGCAGAGTGCATTTAATGCATGGCAAGAGGAAAGCGGTCGGCCACTTTGTCAAATTAGCCAAATTATTGCCTTCAGTGTTGGTGACAACAGCAATTAGTGCGGTGTCTAGTCTGAAATCTGCCAGTTTGCGCCGAAGCTGATAAACCGCTTGAGCAGCGGCGACAAGTGTTTGTCTTTGTGACGAGCGATCCAATACTGTCGTCTGAGATCCAGAGGGGCCTCTAGCAAATGTAGACGATTGTTAGAAACTGCGTGCCTCGCTGCGAGTTTAGATAGGTATGCAAGCCCTAGCCCAGCAGCAGCACAATTGATAATCGCTTCAGTGGTTCTTAGTTCGAAAGCGACAGTCCAATGCTCTAGACGGGGCGCCATGCGAGAAAGAAAGTGTTCGCGTGTCCCTGAGCCAATTTCACGTAGCACCCAATGGTGGTTCTCTAAATCAAACATGGTGAGGTTTTCTACGTTGGCCAAGGGATGGTCAACGGCACATGCTACGCACATTTCGTCGGACAACCACGGATCCATAATGAGCTCTGTGTTGCCAAGTAAGTGCTTATTTTCCCCTTGTCCTTCAATTAATCCAACGTCTAATTCAAACGCCATCAACCTATCGATGATCGCCTGACTATTCGAAATCATCAGTTCCTGATCGATATGATTGCTTTGGTTGCGAAAATCTCGCAAAAGAAAGGGCACTAGCTGATTGCCAATGGTATCACTTGCACCAATTCGCAAATGCCCACTTAGTTCGCCAGCAGCATCCAATACCTTTAAAATTTCATCGCTCCGTGTGAGCAATTCATCGGCGAGCGGCAACAAGCGTCGTCCATGATCGTTGATCAGTAAACGGTTATTTACCCGCTCAAAGAGATTGTGCCCAATTTGCTTTTCAAGCTCAGAAATAGCCATGCTGACAGCAGGTTTAGACAGATATAGTAAAGACGACGCCGCAGTAATGGTCTTTTCCTGTGCCACGGCAACAAACACTTGTAACTGGCGTAAAGAAACAGACATAAAGTTAAGCCTAATTGAAAGTGGGTTTAAATATATTCAGATATATTAAAACACAATGTCGTTCTATCATAATTTATATGTTTTTCTTCTAAAGACGTGATAAAGCCGATGCGTAGACATTTAAATCTTCTTCCTACTCCGATGGCTGGTTTGGCTTTGGCAATAGCAAGCCTTGGTTGGAGCTGGGAAAACGCAGGTAACTTTGATGGAGTGGCGCAAAATGTAGGTGCGATCATTGGTGGCACTATGCTGTTGCTCATCGCGTTTAAGTTTGTCTTGAGCCCGAAAAATCTTTGGGCCGATTTGCAGCATCCTGTGATTGGCAGTGTTGTACCCACTTTTGCTATGGGTGTGATGATTGTCTCGAGCGCACTGGGGAAATGGTCACCTTTGACAGGTGATACCCTGTGGTTAGTTGCAGTTGGTTTGCATCTTACGTTTCTTTGTTCGTTTGTGTACCACCGAGCAAAGAGCTTTTCATTGAGTCATATGGTACCGAGCTGGTTTGTTCCTCCGGTCGGTCTTGTTGTGGCGGATGTCGCCTTCTCTGGCAACCCCGCTTTGCGCCCAGTCGCCGATGCCATTTTGTTCTTTGGTTTGTTGTCTTACGCCATTTTGTTGCCGATGATGATCTACCGTTTGATTTTCTGTGGTGAAGTGCCAGATGGTGCAAAGCCCACTATCGCAATAATGGCTGCGCCGGCTAGCCTGTCGTTAGCGGGTTACCTGACTGTCAGCCAATCACCTTCGCCTGTGATTGTTGCAGTATTGCTCGGTATTGCATTGCTGATGACAGCGGTTATCTATGTGTCATTTGCTTATTTGATGCGATTACCATTTTCACCAGGTTTTGCAGCGTTTACCTTCCCAATGGTCATTGGCGCTACAGCGCTTTATAAAACAGCGACATGGATGCAATCGATCGGAGTAGCACCAGAGTACGTGAATCAAATATCAGTGATCGCATTTATCGAGTTGGTCGTGGCAACCGTGGTTGTCGGCTATGTTTCCTTGCACTACCGTCGATTTATTTCCCTGCAGTGGAAGCAACCAGTTACAGCATAAAACAATAATCCGTTATCAATATCTAAGCCTGCATATTTGCAGGCTTTTTTCTTACTTTCCGCTCAGGCTTAGCAGCCTGAAATTGCACTATTGAGAGCATTCCGCCACAATCTCTCCATTCGAGTTCTCAAGAGTTCTGCACTGTGTTTACTGTCTATCACTCTAACCAACTAGATCTGCTCAAAAGCTTGCTGGTTGCCATTGTTCAACAAAAACCGTTGGATAATCCTTTCCAGAAAGAAATCATTCTAGTGCAAAGCCCTGGTATGGCGCAGTGGCTGAAATTGGAGATGGCTAAAGAGCAGGGTATTGTCGCAAACGTCGAGTTTCCTTTGCCTGCTACTTTCATCTGGCAGATGTTTACCCACATTTTGGATGGTGTCCCGCAGCGCAGTTTTTTCAACAAAGAAGCGATGACGTGGAAGCTGATGAAAGTGCTGCCTTCGATGTTAGACCATCCGGATTTTGCAGAGCTCAAACGTTACCTCGACGACGATACCGATCAGCAGAAGCTTTACCAACTCGCCGGAAAAATCGCCGATATTTATGATCAGTATTTGGTGTATCGCCCCGAGTGGATCAAAGCTTGGGAGAACGAAAATGCGGTGCCCGAACTTGAACAAGAGAAAAGTTGGCAACCCCAGCTTTGGCGAGCGCTATATGACTATACGTTGCAGCAAGGGCAATCGCCGTTTCACCGAGCCAACCTTTACGAAGAATTTATTGATACGCTGTCATCACAATCTTCTAAACCCGAAGGGTTAGCGGGAATTGAGCGCGTTTTCGTCTTCGGTATTTCTGCTCTTCCACCCCGTTATCTGGATGCGTTAAAAGCGCTAGGCAAGCATGTTGATGTGCATTACATGTTTACCAACCCATGTCGCTATTACTGGGGCGATATCCGCGACAAGCGCTATTTGGCGAAGCGCGCTGCAGCGATGGAAAATCGTATTAGTCGCACAAATGTGGGTGATGAACCGGCACAATTTTCATTGGCGTTGGGTGGCGACGATGACACCGCTGAAGTGGGGAACAGTCTTTTAGCATCAATGGGTAAGCTCGGTCGAGATAACTTATTGTTGATTTCGGAACTGCAATGTCACGAAGTGGATCAGGGGTTTGTTGATATTCCGTGCCACAGCTTATTGCAGCAGATCCAAGCTGATATTCTCGATTTGATTGAGCCGGGCAATGTTCTAGAAACCTCAAGCAGTGAGAGCAAACAAGCGATTTCTCCAGATGATCGCTCAGTCTCGATAGAAGTCTGCCACAGCCCGATGCGAGAAGTGGAAGTCTTGCACGATCGCTTGCTGGATATGTTGGAGTCTGATCCCTCACTCACGCCTCGCGATATTGTGGTCATGGTGGCGGATATTAACGCCTACAGCCCAGCCATTCAGTCCGTGTTTGGTAATGCTCCCGGAGAGCGTTACATTCCTTTTTCTATCTCGGATCGCAGTGCTGATCAAGAAAGCCCAATCTTAACCACTTTCTTGCGATTGCTGAGCTTGCCGGATAGTCGTTGCAGCGCGGCAGAGCTATTGGAAATTCTTGAAGTGCCGTCCGTACTCCGCCGTTTTGGGTTTGATAACCGACAGTTTGAAAAGGTGAAGTTCTGGGTTGAAGAAGCCGGTATCCGCTGGGGATTGGATGACAACACAGCCGCTCATTTTTCGCTGCCCAATCAGCATCAAAACACGTGGCAGTTTGGACTCAACCGCATGCTTCTGGGCTATGCGATGCCAAGTGAAAAAGGCTTATATAACGACGTTCTGGCCTATGATGAAGTGCAGGGCTTGGAAGCGGATGTTGCAGGCAAACTGGGTGAGTTCTTCCGTGTATTGAATGCGGCACAAGCAGCCCTGACGCAAACCCAATCGGGGCATAATTGGGTGCAAACATTGACCGCTTTATTTGACGATATGTTTGCGCTTGATACTGATGAAGAACTGGCAGGTCGATTGATCCGTGACCAACTTGATAATTGGCTGACTCAGATTGATGATGCTGGCTTTATCGAGAGCTTATCGCTGGCTATCGTGCGTGATTACCTCAAGGAAAAATTGGGCGGCGAACGTGTAAGCCAGCGTTTTTTGGCGGGGCAGGTCAACTTTTGTACCTTGATGCCAATGCGTTCTATTCCTTTCAATGTCGTTTGCCTTCTTGGTATGAACGATGGTGATTACCCGCGAACCATCGCGCCTGTTGGGTTTGATCTCATGGCGGGTCGCACGCGAGCAGGGGATCGCTCTCGTCGTGATGATGACCGCTACCTGTTTCTTGAAGCACTTCAATCCGCGCAGCAGCGTTTATATATTAGCTACGTTGGTCGCTCTGTTCAGGATAACTCCGAGAAAGTGCCATCAGTGCTGATCAGCGAATTGCTCGAATATTGCCGCCAAGGATATTGTTTAA
Source organism: Enterovibrio litoreus (assembly GCF_045679545.1). NCBI lineage: Bacteria > Pseudomonadati > Pseudomonadota > Gammaproteobacteria > Vibrionales > Vibrionaceae > Enterovibrio > Enterovibrio litoreus. The sequence goes on along the minus strand of NZ_CP166194.1, from coordinate 2,815,741 downwards.
ACGGTGATAACGAGCTCCCTGAGCATGAATCAGGAAAAAGACTCATCAGCAATTTGGTTCACCATAATCCGTTGGTGCCTTTTAGTCGCTTAGCGTTTGACGCCCAAAGACCAAGCTATGCCGCCGAATGGCTTCCTGCCGCAAAAGGGGAAGGGGAATTGGCAGCCCCATTTCTTGGCGAAAAGGCGCTTACCACGGACAAAGAGACAGACTCTGATATCGTTGAATTGGCCGAGTTGCAGCGTTTTTGGCGCTTGCCTGTTCAGTACTTTTTCAATCGCCGTTTGAAAGTCTTTTTTGAAGCGCCGGATGGTGCAATGGAAGATGTCGAACCCTTTGCACTGGACAATTTGCAGCGTTATCAACTGCGCGATGCCTTGCTCTCCCACATCATTGAATATGGTGACAGTGAAGAATCACGCCATTATTTCTTTCAACGACAAAAAGCCAGTGGTGCGTTGCCACTGAGTCACTTTGGTGAGTTGGCACTTGAAAGTGAGCAAGCGGGCATTCTCGCCATGTATGAAAGGCTGAAACCGTATTTTTTAGAACGCCGCCAACCGCTTGAAATCAATCTGTCGATACCCACATCGCGTGGAACCGTTTTATTGCAAGGCTGGCTAGATGAGCGCTATCGCGTCGGACGTGTTTTGTTCCGAAGCGGCAAAATTCGCGCGCGAGACAGATTGGCAGCATGGATAGATCATCTTTGCCAATGTGCTGCGGGGGATATGAGCGAAACGTATTTTATCGGCGTGGACGATGAGGTCATATTCACACCCATTGCAGCAAAAGAGGCCATTGATTACCTCGGTTTCTATTTGGAGCAGTATTACTTCGGCACCGAACAGCCAATCGCCTATTTGCCAAATACTGCGTTAGCAGGGCTATTAGCTTGTATCGATAAAAATGGCCAATGGTCAGACGATGACATGGCACGAGAGAAAGCCAAGGTTAAGATGCGCGCCGCATTTGACAGTGGCTATATGACAACAGGTGAGGGCGATAATGCCTATGTCATGCGCGTATGGCCTCAGGCCAGTGATTCGTTGTTGGATGACGTGTTGATGTGGGCGCAAAAAGTTCTGTTACCAGCGCTGAACGCAGAAAAAAAAGAAGACTAACTTCAGGGTAGTTAGTCTTCTCTTCAAGCACCACAGTGGCCTGTTCTGTACGTAGGTAGATTTAGCCGAAGGCAAGTTAGGCTGTGATATTGAACTTCGCGAGTTGGCCTCTGCCAGTATCACTCAGTGATTTGACCTTACCGCTAAGTGTTAAGGTTTCCTCGCTGGCCTCGCGATTGGTATGTGAAATATCGCTAACACTCACTACGCTACGCGCAACTTCCAGTGACGCACTGGCTTGTTGCGAGGTAGAAGTGGCAACGGCAGTGTTTAGCTGTTCCAGATCGTTGATAAGGTCAGACAGTGACACTAATTGCGACTGTGCTTGACGCGCTTGCTCCAAACTCTGCGCCGTCTTATCGGTACCAATGCTCATGATCTTTGCTGCTATTTGAGCGCGTTCTTGCAGTTTCTCAATGATCGCGTTGATTTGAGTGGTTGATTCTTTCGTCGAGTGGGCGAGTTTTCTCACTTCATCCGCAACCACCGCAAACCCTCGACCAGCGCTGCCTGCTCGGGCTGCTTCAATTGCGGCATTCAAAGCCAGCAAATTGGTTTGCTCTGAAATGTCGTTGATCACTGTGACTACATCGCTGATTTGGTCGCTCGATGCGGCAAGCTCGCGAATGTTACGCTCTGCATCAATCACATCGCGGTTAACCTCTTCGAACTTGTTGAGAGAGACAGTGAGTGCTTTCTCAGCTTCACCAACAAGAACTCGTGAATGACGCGTACTGTCTTGTGCCGTCAATGTACTGGCCTCTACCTCTTTGATAGCAGAAGACATCTCTTCCATGGCGCTTGCAACCAAATCCAACTCCTGACTTTGATTTCGGATTCCGTCAGTTGAGCGAGTCGCCAGTTGCGCCATCGTTTTGCTGTCGCAATCAAGCTGTTGAAGTGTGGTCTCTACGTTCGAGAGCAGGGTTTGAATCTGCTGGCAGGCACCGTTTAGATTTTGGGCCATCTCACCTAATTCATCACCACCATTCACTTCAGCTCTTGCAGTGAGATCGCCTTTGGCGACATTGCTTAGCGCACGCTGAATATCACGGATTGCATTTACCAGCATTCGAGAAAGCAACGTAGCTAGAACAATCAACACTACGGTAAAGGACAAAGCGAGCAAAGCCGACTTACTGGCTTCCCTCCAAACAAGTGCTTCGAGGTCATCGATATAGATGCCTGTGCCAATCAGCAAGCCCCATGGTGCATGGCGTTTAACAGCGCTGACTTTTTCAATCGCGGTATTGCTGCCAGGTTTGGCGAACCAATAGCTGCTAAATCCGCCATCTGCAGGTTGTGCTGCTTGTCGCATATCGTGTAGCACGGCAGAACGGTTGCTGTCGCGGAAGGTATTGAAATCACGTCCAATCCAGCTTTTAGCGCCAGCTAACATGGTGCCATTATTATCAACAACGAAATAATAGCCATCAGCACCAAATTGCAAAGGCTGTAGCTCTGCCATGGCGCGGCTTAACCCGTTTTCAGAAGGATCTTCTTGATAATTGTTGTCGATGATTTGCCAAGCGATATCAATGGTCTGCTTCAGATTATTTTTTCTCTCTTGGAGTAAATCTTGATGCAGATTTCGAACTTGAAATGCGGTGAGTAGAGTGATGCTAATCACTGAAATACAGACAATAAGTAGTAACTTATGTTTTACGGAAAGGTTCGCAACAAATTTCATACTAGAGATACTCAGCTTTTTAGTGTGCTGTAACAACTTTGAAACAAGAAGATTCGCCTAATTTGAATGGTGTATCAATAGCTATTCATACGCTGAAACAAGTAATATTGTGAATCTAATCGCATACATATTTTTCTTCGCGTTTGATGTCTAAGTTTTAAAGCGTGAACTGTCAATAAACTCTGCATTGGCATTTCAATTACTTTCCGTCCCAGACTTGATAAAATCCAGCCATTCCTCTCAAGTGAGTCGACACTGCATGGCAACCCAACCTCTTCATCCCATGACTTTTCCGCTTTCAGGTCAGCGATTGATCGAAGCCTCTGCGGGGACGGGTAAAACTTTTACCATCGCGGGCTTATATCTGCGCTTATTGTTAGGGCATGGCAATGAGTTATCGGCACATGAAGTGCCGCTAACGGTCGACAAAATTCTGGTGGTGACGTTCACAGAAGCCGCAACGCAGGAACTAAGAGATCGCATACGCGCTCGTATTCACGAAGCGAGATTAGCGTTCAGCCGAGGTGAAAGTGGCGACCCCGTGATTCAGCCATTGCTTGATGAGGTGAGCGATCACAAACACGCTGAGCAGTTACTGCTGCAAGCCGAGCGCCAGATGGATGAAGCCGCGATATATACAATTCATGGCTTTTGTCAGCGAATGCTGACGCAAAACGCGTTTGAATCCGGCAGTTTGTTCAGCAACGAATTCATTACTGATGAATCCGCACTGCGAGAGCGAGCCGTTTCCGACTTCTGGCGCCGACAGTTTTACCCGCTGCCAAAATCGTTGGCGGGGGTAGTACGAAGCTATTGGGCGTCGCCGCTTTCATTACTAAGTGATGTTGGTGTGTATCTGTCTGGGCCATTAGTGAGTATTCAAGCGCCAGATATGCCGGACGATCTGGAGCAATTACACAAAGAAAATCTTGGGCGAATTAGCGATGTGAAATCGAAGTGGTGCGCCGCTGCGCCTGACTTGGAAGCGTTAATTTCGTCATCAGGCGTTGATAAACGCAGCTACAGCAAACGATCGCTGCCTAATTGGTTAGAAGAGGTGGGTATCTGGGCGCAAGCATCGACCACTGATTACGATCTGCCTGCTAATCTTCCGCGTTTTTCAGCGTCTACCTTGAGCGAAAAAACCAAGAAAGGGGAGGTGCCAACGCACTCTGTTTTTGATGCGATTGATGCCTTACTAGCCTCTCCGCCGACACTCAAAGATGCGCTAACAGCTCATGCTATTCGAGAAGTACGAATTCTTCTCGCGCAGGAAAAGCGCCGCTTTGGCTGGTTATCGTTTGATGATTTACTCTCTCAGTTGTCAGAAGCACTGAGTCAAGACAGTGAGCGTGTGCTTGCAGAGCGGATCCGCACCTTATTTCCTGTCGCCATGATTGATGAATTTCAAGACACCGATCCCCAGCAGTACCAGATCTTCAGTGACATTTATGCTGATGCTCCACAGTGTGGTTTGTTTATGATTGGCGACCCGAAACAGGCGATCTATGCCTTTCGAGGCGCTGATATTTTTACTTATATCCATGCACGTCGGCAGATCATCGAACACTACAACCTTGGCACTAACTGGCGCTCAACTGCCGACATGGTCGCCGCAGTTAACCGCGTTTTCTCCTATGCAGAAGCGCCGTTTATCTACGAGGATGATATACCGTTCACATCCGTCGATCATGCTCCCGGCGCAGAAGGCAAGCATTGGCAATATGATGGCGCACAGCAAGCCGCACTAACCTTTTGGTTGCCGGATGAGCGTGAATTGGTCAGCAAGAATGATTACGAATCCACCATGGCCATTGCCACCGCGACCAGTATTCGAGAGATACTTACCGCAGGCAATGCTGAACGCGCGCATTTTTGTAAAGGTGAGAATCGAAAAGCCATCCAAGCCGGTGACATTGCGATTCTCGTGAGGACAGGTAGCGAGGCGGCGAAAGTGAAGAAAGCGCTCGCGAGACAGGGCATTGCCTCAGTCTATTTGTCCAATCGTAACAGTGTGTTTTCTAGTGCCTTAGCGACCGATCTGCAACGGCTTCTGGCTGGGGTGATATCACCCGACAATGAGCGTGCACTTCGCGCGGCGCTCGCCAGTGGCTTATTTGCGTTAACCGCAGAAGAGCTCGATGCCTTGAACCATGATGAAAAATCGTGGGAGCGCGCCGTTATTGAGTTTTCCACGTATCAGTCCGTGTGGTTTTCACGCGGCATTTTGCCCATGTTACGTCAGGTGATGCAGCGACGTAGTATCGCGGAGCGTTTGTTGCTTGAAGATGAAGGTGAGCGTGCACTGACCGATTTATTGCACCTTGGTGAGCTTCTGCAGCAAGCAAGCCAAACCCTAGATAGCCACCATGCGCTGATCCGTTGGCTTGCCGATCATATCGACAACCCCAATGGCAACAGCGAAGAGCAACAAGTGCGTTTGGAATCTGAACGTGATTTGGTTCAAATCGTCACCATCCATAAATCTAAAGGCTTGGAATACGATTTGGTGTATTTGCCATTCGCGTGCAATTTCAGATCGTCAGACAGACCCTTCTTCCACGACGATCACAATACGCCGACCTTGGCACTGTCCAACCCAGAGCCTGCGATCGAACAAGCAGATAAAGAGCGTCTTGCTGAGGATCTGCGTTTGATTTACGTTGCGTTAACCCGTGCTGTTTATGGTTGCTTCATTGGCCTCGCACCTTTGAAAGATGGACGTAAATCAACGGGAGATACTGGGCTGCACAAATCCGCGTTGGGGTATTTGATTCAAAAAGGCGAAGCGGGAGATGCTGATGCGCTTCACACTGCGGTGGACGCGCTAATCAAAGGCCAACCTCAATTCACCGTTACCTCGCCGCCAAACGATGCCAGTGGAAAGCTCGCGTCACTTGATGAGGTCAGTCAGGCCATTACCGCAAGGAAATTCAAAGGGACGATAAGACGCGACTGGCGCTTAACCAGTTACTCCGGTTTGGTGAAACAAGGACATAGCTCTGCGTTACCCGACCTGCCTGCTTTTGATATTGATGCTGCCGATGAGCAAAATGATGTGCAGGATCCTATTGAACAATTTGCCTCGATATTCCAATTCCCACGAGGCGCTCGCCCCGGTACGTTTTTGCATACCTTGTTTGAGAATGTCGATTTCGGGGAAGACATGTACAGCGAAGAAGTCGCGGAGATGATCCGACATGCGCTTGCGCTGGAAAACTACGACGAAGCTTGGGTGCCTGTTTTACAGCGTTTATTGACTGATGTGGTCTCGCAGTCACTGGGCGAGCAAGGGCTTACATTGTCGCAAATTGACGCGCCAGCACGATTGACCGAAATGGAGTTCGTGATGCCCGTTGAACGTCTTCAATGTGGTCAAGTCAATCGTCTGATTAAAGCCCATGACCCGCTTTCTGCGGAGGCTTCTGAGCTTGGGTTTGATACGGCAAGTGGCATGCTAAAGGGTTTTATCGACTTGGTGTTTTGTTGGCAGGGACGGTATTACGTACTCGATTGGAAATCGAATTACCTGGGTGATACGCCCGGAGATTACACCGAAGCGGCACTGAGTCAGGCAATGGTTGATCATAGGTATGACTTTCAGTATCAGATTTATTCGTTGGCATTACATCGATTCTTACGTCAGCGTATCCCTGATTACGACTTTGAACACCATTTTGGCGGCGTTTACTACTTATTTGTGCGTGGCATTGAAGCCGATACGCGTCATGGCATTTTTTACACCAAACCGTCTTATTCTCTGATTGACGGATTGGACATGCTTTTTACCGATGGAGAGCGCGCTGATGGCGATGAGTGAGATGCTTCAGATGCTTTATAAGCGTGGTGTTATTCGGGCGATCGATCGTCAATTTGCGCTGTTCATTGCTGATCAGCTCAATGACACCAATGCCCAACTTGTCGGCTGGGCGGCTTTGGTCAGTTTCGAGCTGGGCAAAGGCAATGTGTGCATCGACCTTTCGGCTATCGATCCAACAAGGTTGTTTGACTTGCCGGCCGCGGATTCAGCAGGCGTCGCCGCGCAGCTTGACCCCGAGCATGCGTTAACATTCATCGCCAAAAGTCCGGTTGTAGGCAAAGGCGACATACCTACGCCGCTGGTGCTCGATGGCTCTAGACTTTATCTGCATCGGTACTGGTTAGCAGAGCAACGCGTGGTGGCGGAGATCAGCAAGCGCGTTAAGACGATTGAGTTACCTGGCGAGACACGTCAGCTTCTTGATAATTTGTTTGTGCCAGATATTGGCTATTTGAAAGCACAGTTTGCACAGTGGCCTGACGCTGAACAGCCGCAAAAGCTGGTGGATTTCTTCGATGTCGTTGATCCAAATAGCATTGATATCCAAGCTCTGATTGCGCTTATTTCATCGGGTGCCAACCATGATGCCATATTGGCGGCAGTGCCAGATTCGACTCGACTAAACTGGCAGAAAGTCGCCGCGGCAGTGGCATTAAGTTATCGCTTCACAGTGATTTCTGGTGGCCCTGGCACAGGTAAAACAACCACGGTGGCTAAATTGCTCGCCGCGTTGGTTAGCAGCAGTGATAAAGCATCAAGGCTGGATATCAAGCTGGTGGCACCAACCGGAAAAGCGGCAAACCGACTCACCGAGTCCATTGGTAAAGCGGTTGCTGCGCTGCCAGTGGATGCGCGTATTAGAGAAAGCATTCCCGTACAAGCATCAACGATTCACCGTCTGTTAGGGGCAATACCGAATCGCGTTGAGTTTCGTCATCACGAGGGCAATCGACTGCACCTTGATGTGCTAGTGGTCGATGAAGCTTCGATGGTCGATTTGCCGCTGATGGCGCGCTTACTCTCTGCATTACCCGATCATGCTCGGGTCATCTTGCTTGGCGATCGTGACCAACTTTCCTCAGTTGAAGCCGGTGCAGTATTGGGTGATATCTGTGATGGCGCGGATGCAGGGTACAGCCCATTGCGTGCAAATCAATTATCAGCCCTTACTGGCTTTGAGTTGCAAGGGTATGCGAATGTCCCAGCTGTGTCTGATGGTGTTTGTCTGCTGAAGAAAAGCTATCGCTTTCATGCGCGATCGGGGGTCGGTCAGCTCGCTAACGCCATAAATGCTGGTGAGCCAAAGCAATTAGAAAGGGTGCTGATGCAGGGGTTCGCGGATATCGCACTGCATGATTTAGATGGTGATGTTTACGGGCATGCGATCTCGCAAGCGGTAGAAGGGTATCGCGCATACTTAAGTGCGCTATTGGCGGGGGAAGATCACCGCCAGATACTGCGCTTGTTTTCCGATGTGCGCTTATTGTGTGCGTTGGCGGATGGACCTTTTGGTGTGAAAGGTCTAAACCATGCTGTTGAGAAAGCCTTGTCTGCGCAACGCTTGATCGCTCCCGGAGAAGAAGCCTTCTATCCAGGCCGACCGGTTATGGTGATTCAGAATGACCATGGTTTGGGTATTTATAATGGTGATATAGGTATCGTGGTCAAGCAAGATGATGGCTTGCGCGTGGTATTTGAAATGTCGGATGGTACAGTGAAAGCGTTCTTGCCAAGCCGATTGCCAGAACACCAGACTGCGTATGCGATGACGATTCACAAATCTCAAGGTTCGGAGTTTAGTCATACTCTACTTGTGTTGCCACCCACGCCGACACCTGTGATGACGCGTGAACTGGTTTATACCGGTGTTACTCGAGCTAAATCGAGGTTAGATGTTTACGCAACTCGCGCCAGTTTGGCGCGAGCGGTAAGGAGGAAAACCCAACGCTTTAGCGGGCTGGCAGACGCATTACGTGCCGGTTAAGGTCAAGCGTTAATACCTTAGAGCGGCGCTGAAGGTTGTAAAGCTGCTGCTTGGCGTCAGGCAGCGCACTCACATCGGCTTCGGAAAAACCATGCTCACGGAACCAGTGAATACTGCGAGTCGTCAGCACGAATATGGTTTTTAACCCATATTGTAAGGCTTGTTGTTTGATGTATTGCAATAAGCGAGTGCCACGCTCGCTATCTCGATACTCGGGCTGTACGGCGACACAAGCCATTTCCGCACTCAAAGACTCAGGGTATGGATACAGTGCCGCACAACCTATAATGTGATCATCGCGTTCAATCACGGTAAAGCGAGGTATTTCTTGCTCAAGTTGCTCTCGTGAGCGACGTACTAATATACCTTGCTCTTCCAAGGGGCGAATGAGATCTAAAATACCGCCAATGTCATTAATGGTCGCCTGACGAATTTGTTCCGCGCTTTCAGTGACAATCTGTGTGCCAATCCCTTCAATCGAAAACAATTCTTGGATAAGCGACCCATCGACTTTGTAGCTAAGAAGATGACTTCTTGGCACGCCAGAGCGACAAGCAGCGACCGCACCGCGCAAGAAGCGAACAGTGCCAGATTGAATGTCTCCGGCTTGCTCTCGTTGACGGAGAATTTCTTCAACCTGATGCGGGAAAAGCTCAGACAGAACATTTCCACTCGGGCCAATGACCCCTTGCAGAGAACAGAAGCCAATTAGCTTGTCTGCTTTGAGGCGAATGGCGAGCTGAGTGGCAATTTCCTCTGAAGTGAGATTAAAGCACTCTCCGGTCACAGAGCTGGCGACGGGGCCCAGTAAGACGATCGCATTCTGATCGAGTTGGCGGTGGATGCCTTCAATGTCGATCCGGCGGATCCGGCCGCTATGGCAATAATCAATACCTTCATCAACGCCCAAAGGTTGTGCAATGACGAAGTTGCCACTGACGACATTGATCTGTGCACCGGCCATCGGGGTGTTGTTTAGACTCATCGAAAGGCGTGCGGTGATGTCCAGTTGCAATTGGCCTGCAGCTTGTTTCACCACTTCAAGTGCTGCAGAGTCAGTGACTCTCACGCCATTGTGATACGGGGTTTCTAGCCCTTGCTTTTCTAAATGTTGGCTAATTTGAGGTCGCGCACCATAAACCAGCACGAGGCGGAGGCCTAAACTATTGAGAAGCGCAATATCATTGACGATATTGCCAAAGTTGCTATCCGCGATCGCTTCACCGCCCAGCATAATGACGATGGTTTTATTGTGGTGTGCATTGACATACGGCGCGGACTGCCTAAATCCTTTTACCAGTGCTGTACTGCGTAGTTTCAACACCTTACTCCATTTTTGTGATTTTATATGCTGCAATATTGACTAAATATTCCATGTTTGGCAAGGGGAGTGATATACCTTCAAACTATTGATGCCCGTCTTTATCGGCAGTTCGAGAGTTTTTATAATAAAATGGTTAATAAACAAATCCTTTTCCTCTCGCTGGTGAGATCTTATTTGTGGGTATTGTTGGGCAATCTATCTCGCTCTTTGTTCTCCTGATTGGTGGAGTTGTCGGCTTTTTGGTCGCTAATGACGTACCTATTTTCGCTGAAGCTGATCAAACCGTGATTTATGGCGAGTGGGTTGAGCAAGGTGTGGCGCCTTATGCTGCGGACAAATTTGAAGTACGTAAAGACGGGATCTATATGAAAGGAGCGCGTGCAACGAGCCATTTCGAGTTCACGGGCAGTAAGTTGATTTACACCGTCGGTAACCATACGTATCTGTATGTGGTGGAGGATGACAAGACATTACAAAGAGAAAAGCCGTATCACTACAGTACTCCTTTCGCAAAAGTACGCTGACAATGCTATACCCAAACAACCTCAAGATCCTTGTTCAGGGAGAAATTGTTTGGGTAAATAGCGTGTTTTAGATTCAAAATATATCAAGAAGTTGCAGGCAACACGCGCAGCAAGTCAGTGACGGGTGTTAACCCCAAAGCAACGCGTCGGATCCGATCCGCAACATCATCCGTTCCACCAAGGCAGCGACGAATACTGGTATTAATCATTTCTGTGCTGCTGCCATCACTGGCGAGTGTGCGAATCCACTGATACTCAATCGAATCAATATCCAATAGCGTTTTTCGGCCTATTTTTAAATCCATCTCGTACTCCCTCACGAAACCAATGTTTAGTTTTTAAGACATTTTCATTACGAATGATTAAAACCAATGTTGATGACAGTAATGTGACAAAATGTTTCAGTATGAATAGCATTGGATATGGATCGCATTATATATATCAATAAACGTAAGGGTTTTAAGGGTTTCATTTGCAGAATATACGTGCTTCTGTCACCCTCTTTTTATTGTTTTACCTATCAGGATTAACCGTGAATCGCGCACTCTGTGTTGTTGGCATTTCTATACTTTTGGCCGCATGTGCTCGCCCTACCGATCGTGGGCAGCAATATATTGATGGACGCTTTGATGAAGTTCTTAATCCCATTGAGTTGATTGCATCAGATAAGCCAAAAGATTACAGCTTGTTTCCCGCTCAACTGGAAAAAGTAGAATCCCTTTCTCCGTCGTTGTCTAAACCCAACCAGCCGCTTTATGACAGTGTTAAAACGTGGCTGAATGAAGGTGGCGAACCGACGGCATTAGCTGATTATGGTATTCAGCTTGAACAAATGGGCGGTGGTGATGGTTACGGCAATGTGATGTTTACGGGCTACTTCTCGCCTGTGATTGAAATGCGCCATCAGCCAGATGCCTTATTCCGTTATCCTGTTTACGCTATGCCTGCGTGCAGCGAGAAGTGTCCAACGCGCGAAGAAATCTACAATGGCGCTCTCGATGGTTTGGGGCTTGAGCTAGGCTACAGTGCATCACTGATTGATAATTTCATCATGGAAGTGCAAGGCAGTGGCTTTATCCATTTTGGCGATACCGATCAACTAGAGTATTTTGCCTACAGTGGGAAAAATGGCCATCCCTATGTCAGCATCGGTAAAGTGCTTATTGAGCGAGGGGAAGTATCGCGAGAAAAGATGTCGCTGAAAGCTATCAAAGATTGGGTTGAAGCCAACGATGAAGCAAGAGTGACTGAATTACTGAATCAAAACCCTTCGTATGTATTTTTCTTGCCAAGAGCGGCTGACCCCGTTTCTGGTACTGCGGGGATTCCTTTGCTAGCGGGCGCATCTGTCGCTGCTGACCGAGAATATTTGCAAATGGGAAGTGTATTGCTGGCCGAAGTGCCTCAGCTTGATGAAGCAGGAAATTGGAATGGTCAGCATGTGTTGAAACTTCTGATGGCACTGGATACGGGTGGGGCGGTGAAGAAAAATCATCTCGATCTATATCATGGTACGGGCGAAGATGCGGGCATTAAAGCTGGGCATCACAAGCACTTTGGTCGGGTCTGGAAACTGACCAAGCCATTGCCGCCTGAGGCTGATTCTGCAAAACCAGCTTTGCTTGAAACGCCATAAGGTTATTGCGTAACAAACATAAAAAAGCGGGAGTCACTAGACTCCCGCTTTTGGTTTCAACCATTGTTCAGCAGACCAATATTACTTAATTAGGCCAGCTTCTTTATAGTATTTAGCCGCACCTGGGTGCAGAGGTGCAGACAGACCGTCAGCAACCATTTCTTCTTTCTTCAGGTTGGCGAAAGCAGGGTGCAGACGACGGAAATCGTCAAAATTCTCAAACACTGCTTTGGTTACTTGGTAGATAACGTCTTCTGGTACTTCACTAGAAGAAACGAAGGTTGCACCTACACCAAAGGTTGCTGTATCAGCATCGTTACCACGGTACATGCCGCCAGGGATAGTTGCTGAACGGTAGTAATCGTTATCGCTAACCAGTTTCTGAGCCGCTGTATTGTTTACTTCCACAATCACGCTATCACATGCGGTGGTTGCTTCTTGGATAGCACCACTTGGGTGACCTACGGTGTAAACCATCGCGTCGATTTTGTTATCACAAAGTGCTTTAGATTGCTCGGCAGCTTTCAACTCGGAAACTTGTTTAAAGTCATCCATTGTCCAACCCATTTCGGTCATCAGTACTTCAATCGTACCGCGTTGACCTGAGCCTGGGTTACCGATGTTTACACGTTTGCCTTTCAGATCGTCAAACGTTTTGATGCCTGAATCTGCGCGCGCAACAACAGTGAACGGTTCTGGGTGAACAGAGAATACCGCGCGTAGGTTTTTGTAAGGACCTTGCTCTTCAAACTTGCTGGTACCATTGTATGCGTGGTACTGCCAATCTGACTGGGCGATACCCATGTCCAGCTCGCCTGCACGGATGGTGTTTATGTTGTAGATTGAGCCACCTGTTGATTCAACCGAACAACGGATACCGTGCTCTTTTTTCGTTTTGTTAACCAGACGACAAATTGCACCACCAGTTGGGTAGTACACACCAGTGACACCACCAGTACCAATAGTTACAAACTGGTTAGCCTGTGCAGGCACGGCGGTTAAAGCAGCTGCAAAGCTCATTGCGGCCAGTGTTGGTTTTAACGCTTTCATGCTTTATTTTCCTTGTCTACGATGTGATTACTAACGCGGTGCGAGTCCGCTTGTTATAAAACTGTAATCTCTATGTGAGAATGAATTATCTGACAGTTGCTTTTTAGATCGCAAGAGATATACCTCACGATTCAAAGCTACGAAAGATATTTTTTCTTAGATCTTCCACAGAGTTGATATATAAACCCATGTTTTGAGACAAAATCGTAATTTGCTGGACAAGTTCTGCATTGTTATCCGCATGCTGTCCTATTAAATTCATTAGATTATTTTCAAACCCCACTCGAACATCCCCACCCAGTGACATGGCTGCACTTAGGCATTGATGCTCATGGTGCCCAAATGCACATGTCGCCCATGAAATACCCGCATCAGATAAGCGTTTAATATCAAAATCCAGCAAATCTCGGGGGGTGGACAACATGTTCTTTTTGTACTTACCCAGTACCAATAGTAGGTGATGACCACTATTTGGCAAAACCTTGTCATTAAGTATCTGAAAATAAAGAGACAAATCTGCGGCATCATACAAAATGTATTGCACATAGATTTGTCGTTCAGCGAGTTCGAAAAAAAAACGGCTGGCTGCTTTTTCATAGCTTGCATTTGGACGAAGCTCGCGAAGGGCAAGGGAAACCGCTTCAGGTTCGGTGCCTCTCACTAATGCCATTTGTTCATTGGGTTGATAAAGCCCAACGGCCTCGGTGGTTTGTTGGATCACTAGACGGGAGTCAAAGCGTGTTCGCATCTCCGTTAACCATTCACGGTTAAGAGCGATATCTAGCGAATGCTTACCTTTGGCATCGCGCACATGCATGTGTGCCATAGCCGCCCCAGCATCGGCGCATTGCGCCAAACAGGTGCTCATTTCATCTATGGTGAGCGGGAGTTGGGTGTGTTCATCCTTGCCTCGTCGCGCCCCATTTGGCGCAACAATAATCGTTCTTCCTAATTGCACGTGATGTCCTTATGCGAAGACGTTGTCCATGGTGTTACTGAGTCTGCGTACCAGTTCGTCCATTTCATTTTCAGAGATAATAAAAGGTGGCGCTAAAAGAATGTGGTGCCCATGAATACCATCCAATGTGCCCGCCATGGGATAGCACATCAACCCGTTTTCCATTGCCATTTTCTTCATCTGCTGGTGGAGTGGGCGCTCTGGGGCAAAAGGCGTTTTATTACTTTTGTCTTGCACGAGTTCCAGCCCAAGGAACAAGCCTCTCCCTCTGATATCACCAACAAACGGATGCGACCCGAATGTTGTCTGTAACTGTTTGACTAAGTACTGACCCTTCTCGGTCACTTCTTTTAGTACCCCAGATTCTAGCGCATCTAAGGTCGCGCAGGCGGCCGCGCAGGCTAAAGGGTGAGCCATGAAGGTATGTCCGTGTTGAAAGTACCCTGTGCCTTGTGAGATTGCGTCGTAGATTTTATCGTGGATCATCACAGCGCCAATGGGTTGATAACCAGCAGCGAGGCCTTTTGCCAAGGTCACGAGGTCTGGAATTATGTCTTCCTGTTCATACGCATAATAGGTGCCGGTACGACCACACCCACACATGACTTCATCAAGGATCAGAAGCACGCCATACTTGTCGCAGATCTCTCGAATTCGTTTGAAGTAACCTTTCTCTGCTACCAACGCGCCCGCTGTCGCCCCGACAACCGGCTCAGCCACAAATGCGATGATGGTTTCTGGCCCAACGGCTAATAATCTTTCTTCGAGTTCGTTGGCAACTCGCTGGCCATATTCAAAATGAGTTTCATCCTCTTTTTTATCACGGTAAGCGTAACAAGGCGCGATGAGTTCGCCGTTTTGTAGCAAGGGTGCAAAGGGCTCCTTGCGCCACATGTTTCCGCCGACACCCAGCGCACCCAACGTATTGCCGTGATAGCTTTGGCGTCGTGCTATAAAACGTGTACGAGACATTTCGCCTTTTTCGATAAAGTACTGGCGCGCCATTTTGAGGGCTGACTCTACCGCTTCCGACCCCCCACTCACCAGATACACATGGTTTAACGGGCCAGGAGCTTTGTCAGCCAATCGCTCAGCTAACTCTTCCGCAACCTGAGAACTAAAGAAGCCTGTATGCGCATATGGAATGGTATGAAGTTGATGCTGTATGGCATTTAACACGCCTTGGTGGCTGTGCCCCAGGCATGAAACTGCCGCACCGCCACAGCCATCAAGATATTGTTTACCGTTGGCATCAAGCAGGAAAACGCCTTCTCCGCCTGATACTAAAGGAAGGTTTGAGTGGCAGTGTCGTTGCAGTATCTGGGTCATCGTTCTTATTTCGCCGCATTGAAAAGGAAATGGGTTAGTTTCTCACTCCAGTATTAGCGGGTTGGAAATTGTTCAGCAAACGATATAATTTCAGAGGGTATGCTAAAAATTCATAGTTAAGTCTGAGGGCAAAGAAAATGACCATGCCAATCCCGCCCATGAAAACCTTGCGCACATTTACCGTGGTCGCCCAAACCCTGAGCTTTTCCAAAGCGGCAAAGCTACTCAATCTGACGCAAAGTGCCATCAGCAAGCAAATACTCCATTTGGAAGAATTGATGGGGTGCTCATTGTTTGAACGCGGCGGTGGTCGAGTTGAGCTGACAGACGCGGGTCGTCGTTATTTGCCTTCCGTTGTTGAAGCGTTGGAGAATTTACAGCATGCCACGTCTGCGGTGATGCAGACATCAGAGACAAAAAGTCATGTCGAAATATCGGTTCCGCCGTCATTGGCGAGCATGTGGCTCATCCCCAGACTTGGAGAATTTCGCGCGAAGCATCCCAATATCGAGCTAGCTGTCAAAGCTAGCGTGACCTCTGATGCGCAAAATCGATATCAAAGTGACATTGCTATTCATTGTTTACCGCTTTCAACTCAAGATGAAGATGCAGAGTTGTTGATTCGGGAAAGGCTAAGGTTGGTGGTCGATCCTCGGCAGGTGCCCAAGATGATATCAGAGGTCACTGAGTTGCTATCCGTGCCGTCTATTAGTCACATCACTCGCCCACAGATTTGGCATCAGTTTTGGCATCATTATGATATCGCGCCCAGCGGGCCCATATATGGAACGGGTTTTGAACACTTTTATATGGCCTTAGAAGCGGTCAGATATCAACAAGGCATGGCCCTGATCCCTGATTTTTTGGCCCGTGATTATTTAGAGCAGGGTGTGGTAACGAATCCATTGTCGTTAAGGTTTGATAGCCCATACGGCTATTTCTTGTTTAGCCACGGATACAAGCGAAGACTAGGAGCGGTAAAACAAGTCATCGATTGGTTTAGGCGAGAAATCATCCGTTCGAAGGGGACAGATCCTCTGGCATCGATGAGCTAGAGGTCATGGACATTTTGGCGCCAAACAAGTATAAACCGCTCTCTATTGTTACCATCCAAACACCGAGCGATTTAGTATGACCACAACATCACCAGCATCAGAAGGCTACCAACAACGCTTTGGCGGCACGCGCCGTTTATATGGCGTAACCGAGCTTGAGATCATGAGACAAGCACACGTTTGTGTGATTGGGATTGGTGGTGTTGGCTCATGGGCGGTTGAAGCCTTGGCGCGTAGTGGCATTGGTGCGTTGACGTTGATCGACATGGACGACATTTGTGTGACTAATGTGAATCGTCAAATTCATGCGATGACAGGAACAATAGGTCAGAGCAAAATTGAAGTGATGGCAGAGCGTGTTAGCGCGATTAACCCTGATTGTCAGGTTCATCTTATTGATGATTTTATTTCCGAAGAAAATATTCCGGAATACATGACTAAAGATTTTGATTATGTGCTGGATGCCATTGACAGCATCAAGCCGAAAACGGCGCTTTTGGCTTATTGTAAGCGCAATAAAATCAAAGTTATTACCGTCGGTGGCGCGGGCGGGCAAATTGATCCTACCCAAATTCAAGTGGCTGATCTGACGAAAACAGTCCAAGACCCATTAGCAGCAAAACTGCGTAATAATCTACGTCGTTTCCATAACTTCACTAAGACCAAAGGGCGTAAATTCGGTATTGATTGCGTGTTCTCAACCGAGCAGTTGAAATACCCGCAGCCAGACGGCAGTGTGTGCGAAACCAAAGCCAGTGCAGAAGGACCAAAGCGCATGGACTGTGCCAGTGGGTTTGGCGCGGCAACCATGGTGACAGCGACGTTCGGGTTTGTTGCTGTGTCGCGCATCATCGCGAAACTGACGGCAAATAAAGACCTGAAGCAGGATGAAATTTAAACAAGACAAAGTTTGGGTATGAAAAAGGCCGCATAGCGGCCTTTTTTGCATCTAGATTTTGTATTTAGAGATCAGAGTGACAGATTGAACTTAGACTTCTGCTTTCGCTTTAGAGGCCGGCTTTATGGCTTCTTTCTCAGCGTCGACTTGAATAGGTAGAACCTGCTTCACGTAATCACCAGGTGCAACAGTCAGAACAGGGAAGTTATCAGAACCAGCTTTGTAAGGTTCAATCTTCTCTTTCGGGCTGTAAGCTTCTAGCCATTTATCCCAATGCAACCACCAAGAGCCTTTATTGTGCGCTGCTGATTCAAACCATTCATCAGCAGACTCACAGAGCTCATCGTTAACCCAAAAGCCATACTTTTCTTTCGCAGGGTGATTAACAATCCCTGCAATGTGGCCAGACTCACCGAGTACAAAGGTTTTGTTGCCACTGACATTCAGGGCGCCACGATATGTGCCTTGCCACAGGGCAATATGATCTTCCTTAGCGGAAATGAAGTAGGTAGGGATTTTGATTTTACTCAAATCAATCCAAACGCCACCGACTTTCACGCCTTTATCTTCAACCAAACGGTTGTTGAGATAGAGCTCGCGAAGCATAAAGTTGTGCGTTGTTGCGGCCACATTGGTGCTGTCACTGTTCCAGTAAAGGAGGTCGAAGTCGACTGGGCTATTGCCCTTGAGGTAATTGTCGACGTAATAGTTCCAGTACAGGCTATTTTCGCGAAGCAGGCTGAAGGTCACGCTCAGTGAGCGACCATCCATGTATCCGCGAGCTGTGTTTTGCAGCTCAATGGCACTCACCAAACTTTCACTAATGTAAGCACCGACTTCGCCTGGCTGCGCGAAATCGAGCAGGGTAGTGAAGAAAGAAGCTGACTTGATGCGTGCTTTCATACGTTTGGCGGCGTAGTAGGCAATGGTTGATGCCAACACTGTTCCGCCGATGCAGTAACCTGCCGCGTTGATTTGAGATTGCCCGGTGATGTCTTCGATGGCGGTAACCGCTTTCACGACGCCTTCGGTGACATAATCACCAAATTCAACATCACGTTGCTCAATGCCAGGGTTACGCCAAGACATCATAAATACGGTGTGCCCTTGTTCTACCAGCCAGCGCATCATGGAGTTCTTCTCACGAAGATCCAGGATGTAGTACTTGTTGATAAATGGCGGCACGATCAGCAGCGGTGTTGCATTCACTTTTTCCGTCATTGGACGGTATTGAATAAGCTCAAACAGCTCATTTTTATAAACGACATCACCTGGTGTGTTTGCCACATCCTCACCAATGCGGAAGGCATTATTGTTGGTCATGCGTACTTTCAAGATATCAGAGCTAGATTCGAGATCTTCGTGCAGTTGCTGAAGACCTTTCACTAAGTTCTCACCATTCTTTTCTAAGGTGAGTTTGAGCAGTTCTGGGTTAGTGCCCACAAAGTTACTTGGAGACATTGCGTTAATCGCTTGGCGAGAGAAAAACGTTAAACGTTCTTTCGCTTTTTCGTCCAAGCCTTCAACAGCGTTGATAGTTTCTAAATAGGTGCGGCCAAATAATAAATACGATTGTTTGATGAAATTATAAAACATCTCATCTTGCCAGCCTTCATCTTGGAATCGTTTGTCGTCTTTTTCTGGCGATACAATATTGGCTTTGTTGGCTGCCAGCGCAACATTTTGCCAAATTTCCATTTGTTTTCCCCACCACTGCATTTGAATTTGCAGCATCGCGGCAGGTTGGCTTGAAGCGCCCTCAAGAAGCTTAGCGGTATCTTCCATACTCAGCTCTTGCATTGCTTTATTTAAGGGGGTGTTTGTGGCTGCCTTGCCTTGCTCGAGATCCTTCCACCATTGCTGGTTGCTCTCTTGGAGTTTTTCAAGGTAGTCCGAGAAGAAGTTCTGATACATTTGTAAACCCTCTTGATCGGAAACAACCCGCCCTCAATGAAGAGAGCGGGTTGGTGACCTTATTTAAGCTGGAGTAACTGCTTTTACATTTTCAGCGGTTAGCTGCTCGAGATCATCTTTGAACTCTTTCGCGATAGATTGCAGTTTGTTGCTGTCATCCATCATTTGCTGAGAAAGCTTGGTCATTGCAGCCATTTGTTGTCCGCCAAATGCAGTCATAGACGTTACGTCAGTAACACCGCTAGCTGCTTTGATTTGTGCCAGACCCATTTCGCTATACGTTTTCACTGCGCTCAGTTGAAGCTCAGTCAGCGTTTCAACATTTTTTGCTACCAGTTTGTTTAGCTTTACGTAAGGTGCCAGCGTTTTTTCAGTTTGCTCTGAGAATGCTTTAAACATATCTGTGTACATGGTGTATCTCCTGAGTGTATTAATTAGATCCAAGGGGGTTTTTCACTAAACCGTCTTAGCTGTCAGCACGTTTGACGACAACTGCCGTCCCCATACCGCCACCGATACAGAGCGAAGCAACACCGTATGTGCCTTCGCGTTTTTCCAACTCGTGAATCAGAGAAACCAAGACGCGGTTACCTGATGCGCCGAGTGGGTGACCCAATGCAATTGCGCCACCATTAACGTTCGCCTTTTCCAAAATCGCTTCAGGTTTCACGTTGTGTGTGTCTGCCAATTGGTGGACAACACCCAGCGCCTGAGCGGCAAAGGCTTCGTTGAGTTCAAACAGATCCATATCGGAAATCGAAAGCTCAGCTTTTCTCAGAGCTTCGGTTACAGCACCCACTGGGCCTAAGCCCATAATTTTAGGATCTAACCCAACTTGTGCGTAGCTGGTGATTTCTGCCAATGGCTTTAATCCCAGGCGCTTAACTGCTGCTTCTGAGGCAACAATGATTGCGCTTGCGCCATCATTTAGACCCGACGCGTTACCTGCAGTCACAGTGCCTTCGCGATTAAATGCTGGGCGTAATTTCGCCAAGCCTTCTTGCGTGCAGTCTGCTTTAGGGTATTCATCGGTATCAAAAGAAACAGTTTGTCGACGTTGCGTCACTTCAACAGGCACGATTTCATTTTTGAATCGTCCCGCTTCAATCGCAGCAACCGCTTTTTGTTGGCTTTGTTGGGCGTAAGCATCTTGCTGCTCGCGGCTTAGGCCGACAAGTTCAGCAACATTTTCTGCCGTTACACCCATGTGGAATTGGTTGAAAACATCAGTCAGGCCATCGTTGATGAGAAGGTCCTTTAAACTGATATCACCCATTTTTTGGCCGCCACGCAAAGCGCCCGAAGCAGCAAATGGGATTTGAGACATGTTTTCTACACCAGCAGCGACAACGACGTCTGCATCGCCACAGCGGATGTGAGCAACAGCATCCATCACGGCTTTCATGCCACTTCCGCACACCATGTTGATGGCGTAAGCAGGAACCGTTTCAGGTAGCCCCGCAAAAATGGCGGCCTGACGACCAATGCCCATACCTTGGCCCGCACTGACAACGTTGCCAAGAATGACTTCGTTAACAGCATCTGGCGCAACATTGCCAGCTTCCAATGCGCCTTTAATCGCAGCGGCAGCAAGTTGACCAGCTGGTGTGTCTTTGAGTGAGCCTGTGAACGCGCCAATCGGGGTACGTTTGGCGGCAACGATATACACTTTTTCCATGTTAACTCTTTCCTTTTTTAGAGCACGTACCAGTATTCAGTACGCGAACTTTTAGTGCATGTACAAACCGCCATTGACTGACAGCGTTTCCCCAGTGATATAGGCACCTGCATCACTAGCAAGATACGCCACTGCTTCCGCAATTTCTTCTGGACGAGCCAGACGTTTCATCGGAATCTCACTCTTGATAGATTCGAGCACTTCTTCGCGCATCGCTTCTACCATTGGGGTTGCTGTGTAGCCAGGGGCCACGACGTTTGCCGTTACGCCATATCGAGCACCTTCCATTGCCAATGCTTTCGTAAAACCAATCATGCCTGCTTTTGCAGCTGAGTAGTTGGTTTGACCAAATTGACCTTTCAGTCCATTCACAGAGGAGATGTTGACGACGCGACAACCGCCTTTTTCACACATTGCGGCAAAAAGAGGTTGAGTAACATTGAACAGGCTGTTCAGGTTGGTATCGATAACTGTACGCCAGTTTTCGGCTGCCATTTTCTTAAAAAGACCATCTCGGGTGATACCCGCGTTGTTAACAACAACGTCGATAGTGCCTTCTTCAGAAAGTAGGAGAGGGAGACGTTCTGCACATTCCTCTGTGTTAGTAACGTCTAGTTCGAAAAGGCGCACTTGGTCTGATGTGAACTTCTTCTCATCGAACCATTGTTCGGCACACTGTAGATTTCCGGTGAAGTAGGTAGCAATAACACGATAGCCCTGACTTACCAGTTTCTCTGTGATCGCTGAGCCGATACCACCTTTTGAACCGGTGATGAGCGCGAGTTTCTTCATTGATGACTCCATTCTTAACAACAAGCAATTGAAACATGACCCCTGTAACTGCATTTGGGCATCCAAAAATACAGGCACCGTTAATTATTTAGTATTAGCGCGTAAGGGTTGAAACTAGGGAAACTCAACTAGTTTCGGTAGAACTTTAAATTATTATTATGATGGTTTTGTGACCATTGGAGTCAAAGATATACAATCTTTTGAGTAAGGCAAAAGGAATAAGGGGATAATTACAGAAACAAGATCTTGATCCACAATAAACGACCTAAAGTTAACGGGGTGTTAACCTTAGGTTTCGTGGTTGATCTTTTTGATTTTAATCTTGATTTATTGCTTATTTTTTTTGAGAGAGATACTTTATTTTTCAATCTATCAATAGCGTAATTGGACGAGTGAAAAATAAGCAAATCAAGTAAAGGAATAAAAGTTCGAATGTGCAACTGCAATGTCGGAATTATTGACCAAGGTCTCAGCGTTAAAAAGTGTAATGTACGGTAAGGTGGTCAGGTAACATTGTGAATTCATGAGAGAAACTGTGCGGTTTTTAGGCGTTATATTCGCTGAATTTGGTTAATTATCGCCCGAACTCCGTTGTTTCGAGATGGGCTAAGATGACTCAATAAATTCATTTTTTCGAAGTACTGCTCAAAATTAAATGCTATCAACTCTTGGCGAGTTTTTCCTTCCGTGGCAGCCACTATTATTGCTAACAAACCTTTTACAATGCGTGCGTCAGAATCTGCCGCAAAGTGGTAGGTATTATTTTCAATCTTCCAAATTAGCCATACCTTGCTTTCACAACCAGGTACATGAACACTCTCTTCTTTGAGTTGGTCATTTAAGTTGGGGAGTTGCTTACCCATTTGAATGATAAGACGATATTTGTCTTCCCAACTGCGGCAATTTACCATTTTTTCGACAATGCCATTGGGTGTTAGCGTGGTGCCAAACGGGTGTGCTGGGAATGTAGTCATAATCGTTGTTCTTTTTTAAAGTAAATCACAGGCTTTTTGAATGGCAGAAACGCAACGCTTGATATCGTCTGACGTATTGTAGATGGCGATCGATACCCTCACACAGCCATTAATGCCGAGCGCATCCATGAGTGGGTGGGCACAGTGCTGTCCTGAGCGCACGGCAATGCCTTGCTGATCAAGAAGAGTGGCAATGTCAGAGTGGTGAACACCATCAATGTGAAATGCCACTACACTTGCCCCTTGCTGTAAACCGATGATCGATAGATCTTCGATATTACGTATCCCTTCCACCAACTCAGCTTGAAGTGATGCGACGTGTTGCTCTGCTCCGTTACGATCGATGCTATTGAACCAATTTATAGCTTCAGCTAATGCAAGCGCTCCCGCTACGTTTGGTGTTCCAGCTTCAAATTTCGCTGGGGAGGTCGTGTATGTCGTTCCTTCAAACGACACATTGTCGACCATCTTACCTCCGCCATGCCAAGGAGGCATTTTCTCTAGTATGTCGGGCTTGCCATATAGCGCACCAATACCCGCAGGCGCAAATAACTTGTGGCCGGAGAAGACATAGAAATCCGCATCCATTTTTTCGACGTTAACGCTTTCATGAACGACAGCTTGTGCGCCGTCAACCACCACCACGGCCCCGAGTGCATGTGCCTTTTCAATAACGGTTTCAACTGGGTTGCGTGTGCCTGTCACATTACTGATGTGCGCGACAGCGACCAGTTTTGTGCGCGAAGTGAGCAGCGAATCGAACACTGACATGTCAAGTTGGCAGCGTGTTGGATCTAATGGCCACTTAACGATTTTTGCCCCAGTTTGTTCTGCAACAATCTGCCACGGAACAATGTTGGCGTGATGTTCCATTTCGCTGATCAGGATCTCATCGCCTTCTTTGAGCATTTGTCGTGCGTAGCTTTGGGCAATGAGATTCAGTGCTTCTGTCGCACCGCGCGTCCAGACAATACCGTTGACAGAGGCGCCGATAAAATCGGCAACCGTTTGTCTTGCTGCTTCAAAACGGTTCGTGGCAGACGCTGTTAGTGAATGAGAACCGCGATGAACGTTTGCATTGGCACCTGAATAATAATCTGTGATGCACTGGATAACGGGTAGCGGCTTTTGTGACGTAGCGGCACTATCAAGGTAGACCAAGGGTTGACCATGAACGTGCTGATCCAGCGACGGAAAATCGCGGCGTATGGCGTCAATATTAAAGGGGCTATTTGTCATTATCTGAGTGTCACGTTGCTAAATTCGGTATCGGATGGGGATGATCGCTTTTCTATGCCGTTAACTCAAGGGAAAGTATTTGAAGGTGCTTTTTGCTGGCTTAATCAGGCTGGCTGATTGATATCGCTTGATTGTGAGCAAAAAAAAGCACCGAGTGAAATGCTCGGTGCGACGAAAAACTATTTGATAGTAAGGGGTAAAAATACGGTATGTATTCAAAGGTAGATATCACTACCGAGACTCGGCAGAGGCCGAAATATGCAAACACAACATCGCAACCACAACATCAAACGCACATAGGGAACGCTAATCTCATGGTGCTTCCAAACTATAGGTTTTCTCTGGTGACTGAACAACGGACATTTTATAATGTTCCGCATTAGAAAAACTTATTTACTAAGGGCGATAAATGGCCAGACGTCTACCCCCACTTAATTCTCTGAGAGTGTTTGAAACGGCAGCGAGACACTTAAGTTTCACCCGTGCGGCTGAAGAGCTATTTGTCACCCAAGCCGCGGTTAGTCATCAAATAAAAGCATTGGAAGAGTTTCTTGGTTTGAAACTTTTTCGACGTCGTAATCGATCTTTGCTACTCACCGAGGAAGGGCAAAGTTACTTCCTCGACATCAAAGATATTTTTGTCTCTTTAGCCGATGCCACAGACAAGGTGTTGGAGCGTGGGGCGAAAGGCGCGTTGACGATAAGTTTGCCCCCAAGCTTTGCAATTCAATGGTTAGTGCCACGTTTGTCTGATTTCAATCAGGCGCATCCGGAAATCGACGTACGTATTAAAGCGGTAGATATGGAAGATGGTTCGCTGACGGACGATGTGGATGTCGCCATCTATTACGGGCGAGGAAACTGGCCAGGTTTGCGTTGTGACGAGCTATATCCCGAGTTTCTTTTGCCTGTGTGCAGCCCTGCTGTGTTTCATAGCGAAAAGCCGTTGAACACCTTGGAAGATTTAAAGCATCACACGTTACTTCATGATCGTTCTCGCCGAGATTGGACAGCGTACGCCAAGCATTATCAGATTACGGATATTAATGTTAACTATGGCCCTATCTTTAGTCACTCAGCGATGGTGCTGCAGGCTGCTGCACTTGGACAAGGCATAGCATTGAGTAATAACGTTCTAGCACAGCCTGAGCTTGAATCAGGGCGATTGGTGTGTCCGTTTGAACATTTTCTTATGAGTAAAAATGCCTTTTATTTAGTCAGTCAGCAAAAGGATGCCGATTCGGGGCGTATTACGGCCTTTCGTGATTGGGTACTCGCTAAAGCCGCCGCAGAACAGGAGCATATATCAGCATGAGCAACGTGATAATCAATGGACCAGAAACGGCTGATGTCACCTTTATCTTTGCCCATGGTGCAGGGGCAGACATGAATCATGACTTTATGACCGATGTTTCGATGCGAATTGCCGAACAGGGCATACGAGTTGTGCGGTTCAACTTCCCCTATATGGTTAAACGCGCCGAAGATGGAAAACGACGACCACCAGACAGAGCGCCAAAGTTGTTGGAATCTTTTACTGGCGTCGTCAGCCGCTTTGGTGTCGGGAAGATAATTATTGGTGGCAAATCCATGGGTGGACGCATGGCGAGTCATCTCGAATTACTCGATGTCGAAGGCATCGTTTGCCTTGGTTTCCCGTTTCATCCGCCAGGTAAACCGGAAAAAGATAAAGGCGAGCATTTGGCGTCAATGACGAAGCCGACGCTTATCCTGCAAGGCGAGCGTGACACCTTTGGTAACCGCTGTGAGTTGGAAACGTATCCGTTATCCAACACGGTGAAACTCACTTTTGTGCCTGATGGCGATCATAGCTTTAAGCCACGGAAAGTATCGGGTCACACGGAAGTGAGCAATCGACAATTTGCGGCGGACAATATCGTCACATTCATTCAGGAGATTTGCCAATGAAGGGGAATCAGCTTGCGGCAATAGGCTGTATTTTTGCTGCAATAGCCGTGGCCTTGGGCGCTTTTGCTGCGCATGGATTGAAAGCACAGTTGACGCCCTATGCGTTGTCTATCATCGAAAAAGGGGTTCAGTATCAATTCTGGCATGCGTTGGCACTGATCGCGCTTGGGCTTTGGTTACACGTTACGCCACAGCGTTTGTTGAGTGTGGCTGGTGGATTTATTGCGCTAGGCATTCTTTGTTTTAGCGGAAGCTTGTATGGCTTAGCACTAACAGATTGGCGATGGTTGTGGCCTGTCACGCCACTTGGTGGGATGAGTTTTCTAATTGGTTGGGGGCTAGCGGCATGGTCGTTATGGTGACAAGTGAGTTTGGTGCGCTGAATCACGTTTTCTGAGGTATAATTGCGCGTTATTTTACCCACGGCATTTAAAGGCATCGTGTGAATCAGATTTTATTGTATTGCCGTCAAGGCTTTGAAAAAGAATGTGCAGGTGAGATTCAAGACAAAGCGACAGCTGCGGGCGTCTACGGTTTCCCCCGTGTAGAGAAAAATGCAGGCTATGTGTTGTTTGAATGCTATCAGCAAGGCGATGCAGATAAACTGCTTCAAACGCTTCCTTTGAAGTCGCTTATTTTTGCGCGTCAGATGTTTGCTGTTGTTGAGCAACTGGCTGATCTTGATCCGGGTGACCGTATTTCACCGATTTTGGCGTTAGGCGGCGAGTTACCAAAATGCGGTGATCTGCGTGTTGAAACGCCAGACACTAACCAAGGTAAAGACCTGCTTAAGTTCTGCCGTAAGTTCACGGTTCCGCTTCGTCAAGCTTTGCGTAAACGCGGTGTTTTGCTGGCGAAAGAAAACCCCAAGCAACCGGTACTGCACGTCTACTTTACTGCGCCAGGTTGTTGCTATGTAGGTTACTCGCTGAGCAACAATAACTCGCCACATTTCATGGGTATTCATCGTCTGAAATTCCCTGCTGATGCGCCAAGCCGTTCAACGCTGAAATTGGAAGAAGCTTTCCATGCCTTTATCCCTCGTAATGACTGGGATGAGCGAATTGCACCAGGAATGTGGGCGGTGGACTTGGGCGCGTGTCCGGGTGGTTGGACTTATCAATTAGTGAAGCGTTCGATGTTCGTCCATGCCGTAGACAATGGTGCAATGGCAGAAAGCCTGATGGAAACCGGTCAGGTTAAATACCATGCTGCGGATGGGTTCAAGTTCGAACCGCCACGTAAAAACGTCACATGGCTGGTTTGTGACATGATTGAAAAGCCTTATCGCGTCGCGCAATTGATGGGTGAGTGGATCATTGAACGTTGGGCGAAAGAGGCCATCTTTAACCTGAAACTGCCGATGAACCGCCGCTACGAGCAAGTAAAAGAAGACATCGATAACTTGAAGAAATTTTTGATCCAAAATGGGGTCAAATTCGAAATTCAAGCGAAGCATCTTTATCATGATCGTGAAGAAGTGACGGTGCACCTTCGTCGACTAGACTGATTCGTCGTTGTAAAGCACATACCGAAACGGCAGCCAATGGGTTGCCGTTTTTGTTATCTACGCGTTAGGAACTTAGCGTGAAGAAAAGTCGTGTTGTGAAAAGCCACCTAAGCGTCTGGCGTGTAGCGAATATCTTGAAGGTTAAAGCCAAGCGTAATATCGAGCTTTAGCGTTGCCACTTGTTTACAGCGCGTTGCCAAATCTTCATTGCCATCCAGCTTTTTCTGCCATTTGGGCTCAATGTCATCTGCGGCAAACAAATTATCTAACGTGTCATATCGCTGAAGCAAGGTTGCCGCTGTTTTCGGCCCAATACCCGGTACACCAGAAACGCCACTCGAACTAATGCCCACTAAGCCCCAATAGTCCACAAGCTGACGGGGCAATACGGTGAACTCTTTTTCAATAAAAGGGCTGTCTAACCAACGCTGTTGAAAGTAATCGCGAATACGCAATGTAGGTTGCAATAACTGACAATAGCCTTTGTCGGTTGAGACAATCGTGACTTGTCCATGGCGGCTTGCGACTTTCACCGCCAGTGTGGCGATCATGTCGTCGGCTTCGTCACCTGAGGAGAGCAACGAATCAATGCCCATGTCCCATAAGGCATCCTGAATCTTGTTTAGGCCGTCGTGAAGCGGCTCTGGCATGGGTTTTCGTCCTTGTTTATATTCAGGGATCAGTTCAGCACGCCAGCCTCGGTCTTGCTCTGCATGATCGAAGACTGCAACCATGTGTGTTGGCTCAGAAGATTTGATGATTTTCTTCAGTGCACGGCAGCAGACCAGCGCCGTTCCGTCGATATCGTTCGGATCGGGTTGGGCGGCGTGAACCCGTCGGATAAGATTCATTGCATCAATGATGACGAGATGAATAGACATGAATGGTGTGTCCGCAGATGAAAAAAAATGGCCCAATAGGGCCATTCTAATTGCTTGAGAGATAAATGAAAGGCTAACCGTTTCTATCCGTTACCATTGCCTTGCACGATTTCATAACAAGGCACATACGCAGTGCCAGGCAATTTCATTCGTTGTTGTTCAACAAATCCACGAAGTAGCTTATCCATTTTCTTCATCAAGACGGCATCACCATTAATTTTAAACGGCCCATTACGTTCAATTTCACGAATACCTTCTTCTTTTACATTACCCGCCACAATACCCGAGAAGGCTTGGCGCAATGCAGAGGCTAGCAGTTCAGGGCGCTGGTTCATGTGCAGATCCAGATTCGCCATGTTTTCATGGTTTGGCTCAAAGGGAAGCTGGAATTCTGGCGCAATTTTGAGTGACCAGTTAAACGAGTAAGCATCGCCCGTTGATTTGCGGTGTTCTTTCACCGCAGGCATACCTTGTTTGATGATACGCGCAGCTTTAGCAGGGTCTCCCACCACGATTTGATAGTACTTGGTGGCTTCTTCACCGATCACATCGCGGATAAACTCGTCGATAACGCGGAAGTAGTTTTCACTCTCTTTCGGCCCTGTCAGTACCACTGGCATCGGCTGGTCAGCATTGTCTGGGTGCATGAGGATACCCAATAAGTAGAGCAGTTCTTCTGCTGTACCTGCCCCACCAGGGAAGATGACAATGGCATGCCCTACACGAACGAATGCTTCAAGGCGTTTTTCGATGTCTGGCATGATGACCAGTTCGTTGACAATGGGGTTAGGGGGTTCAGCAGCAATAATCGACGGTTCGGTTAACCCTAAGAATCGACTGCCTTTAATGCGCTGTTTGGCATGGCCAATTGCGGCACCTTTCATCGGCCCTTCCATTGCACCCGGTCCACAACCGGTGCAAATGTTTAGCTCACGTAAACCAAGTTCATGGCCAACTTCTCGAGTGTATTGATACTCAATCGGATTGATGGAGTGTCCGCCCCAACAGACGACGAGATTAGGATCTTTTCCTGGTACTAGGGCTTTGGCGTTACGCAGAATATCGAAAATTAGATTGGTAATGTGGTTTGAGTTGGTGAGGTTGAAGATTTTCGCATGTTCAAGTTGTACGTTGAGGTGAATGATGTCACGCAGTACGGAGAACATGTGTTCTTGAATGCCTCGGATGATTTTACCATCAACAAAAGCATGATCGGGTGGATTGACCAATTCCAGTTTCACACCGCGTTCACGCCGCATCACGCGGATGTTGAATGTCTTATATTGCTCAAGTAATTCTTTTGAGCTGTCTGTGTGACTGCCAGAGTTGAGTACGGCGAGCGAGCAATTGCGATACAGGCGATACAAATCGCTCTGCGCGGAGTCTTTGAGTCTGTCGACCTCAAGTTGAGAAAGTAGATCCATTGCCCCGACTGGGCTGATATGAGTGATCATAGTCACCTCCTGTGCGAAGAAAACACACTGAATACATAAAAAGACTTTCTATAGGCACTATTTCATTCAAAGAATTATTGTTTTCAATGCTATAAAAATCAGTGTGTTAATTAACCATACACGCAGACATTTAGTTTAGCCAGTTTGACGGTAAAAAAGGGTATAAACCGGAAAGAAAGAAGGGGGGTAACACGCCAAGATGAGAATTTTAAGTGTTTTAAATCAATGGTTTGTGTAATTCTTTGGCTGGGTTGGATTTATGCCCACACCAATTTGTTTCGACCATTGTGTTTGGCGTTGTACAACGCATTGTCCGCACGTTCGAGCACTTCGACAGTATTGTCGTTGTCTTTAAACAAACTTGCGCCAATAGAAACAGTGACGGTTAAACGGTTGTCTTTGAACTTAAAAGGCAATTTGGCGACGGTTTCTCTGATATTGGTTAGTAGCGATTTTCGCGTTTCTTCGTCGGCATCGGGCAGCAATACCACAAACTCTTCGCCGCCAAATCGCGCTATAAAGTCGGTATCACGCAAACACTGATGAATCGTACGTGCGACGACCTTAAGAACTTTATCACCCACTAAATGCCCATACTGGTCATTGACACTCTTAAAGTGGTCGATATCAATCATAGCAAGGCAGAAAGGGGTCTCGTAGCGAATCCAGCAGCGGTACTCGTGTTCCAAGCGATCATCCAGTGCCGCGCGGTTATAAACTTTGGTGAGCGGGTCTAACAGCAGTTTACGTTCTTGGTCGCCGAGTCGACGGCGGTAGTCCATGGTTTGCTGATATAAGGCATCCAGTTTCTGCTCGTTGTGTTGAAGCTGTTCGAGTAGTTGCTGCTCGCGTTCTTCCAGCTCTCTGTTTCGTGCTACCAATGATGCGAGATTGACCGATACCTCAGACAGTGTTGGACGCAGCGCCTCGAGAGACTCCGCTTCTATCAACTGAGATTGGATCGTTTCAACTGATGAAGCGAGTTCATCATTGAGTGAGCTTCGTTGGCTAGAAATGGCTTGGGAGCTATCAATTGAGCGGCCATTGTGGCGCTGCAAAACGGATAAATCTTCGTTGAGCTGTGATAAAAATACTTGTGACGCTTTACGTTCATTTCGAGTGCCATCGAGAATCAACTGGACAGATTCGAGCGTCAATTCAAGCAGGGTCTGTGAGTCTGGCGTGAGAAGGAGTCGACTTCGAATACCCAGCAGCTTATCGCCTACTTCACCGTCAAAATCGAGTTCGGTGATGAGATGTTGTAGTTCAGTGCACAGTTGATGAATACGATCGATGTTTAGCAAATCTTTTGCCGATAACCCATTAGAAGGCAAAGATAATAGCTTGAGTGCGCGCTCGTATAGTTGCAGCAGTGCCACAATTTTATTATGGCTACCTTCGTTAGGGTTAACTTGATGATGCGTAGAAGGGGTAACCAACAGGTTACGCAAATCGCGTTTTAACTGTGCAGGGAGTCCAGGCAAGCATTTGAGTGTTTCGCCACTTTGCTGAAATTGGCACTCCAACGCATCTTTGGCTTTTACTGTCGTCTGTTTATGTCTGTTGACCATACGCTCCACCAATGCAAGCTGAGGGATCAGTCTGCTAACATCGTCCTGACTGTCAATATCTCGTCTTATCTGAGATAGCCGCTCGTTAAGTTGCGGGTCTTCATGTGCTTGAGAGGCAGCAATAAGTCGTGAAATTAGCCTTTTTAAGATCGTCGCTTCTCGCCGAGATTTAAGTGCTAAATCTCGGAACACCAGCTGAGAGTGCTGCAACTTTTCTTTCAGTGTGATGACTTCTTCATCTGACGAGAAGTTGGACATAAACTACGACTATATCTCCAAACCCCCGTTCAGCGAGTATTTACACTGATTTTGGGGTTGATAAACAATAAACGCTCACGCGCAACGCCTAGCTATAACGGTTTATTGCTTGTTTTATCAATAGATTGGATCTAGTTTTTGTCAGATTCGTGAACCGTCTGCCAGTTAATCCCGCCGTTTGCCGAAGTTTTGACCTTGAGCAACCCTGTCTTTATGCCATCTAAGCACGCTTGGCGGACATTATTATTGGCAAAACAAGCCGCAGGTGTAGAGTCTATCGCGCTAATGTGAACCCATTGGCTAGAGTGCTCGTTTTTACAGGCTTGTCGGGCTGCGCTTGTTGCCATCAGTAGGATGTCTATCAGTTCTTTATCGTTAATTGACGTAAATGCACGAGGAAGGAAAGGGTAGTCAGCCATTCCAATACGTAACCGATTATCCACATCTATAAGTCCAGTTTTCTGGATGAATCCATCAACCAAGTTCTGAATTTTAGCGGCCAACTTTTCCGGGGCGTTAAGCGTTTCTGCATTGGGTTCGATGTAAATGAACATGGCGTCAGAGAAATGATAAAGACGAGCAGGTTTGTTGGTGTGCGATTTTAGGTAGTCCCCCATTTGTCGCTCCAGCTCCAGACCTTGGCGATAGCCATGCTGCAGGTACACCACTTTTAAAAAAGGTACTTCGAACATGGCAAAGCTGAGTTTGTCACTCAGTGGTTCATGGATCATTTCCCCCAGATACCATTGCTCAAAATGCGCACTACTTTTGGCGAGCGAGTTCGACAATCTGTCATTCAGCATTCGTAAGTTGCGTAGGCCGCTTCGGGGATGGGTATACAGCTCTTTGCGAAGTTCCTGCAATTGATTTAACCGTAAGCTTGCTGCTCGGTTTCTTAGCACTAAAACGAGCAGCAGGACGCTCAGACTGCCTAAAAGAAACAGGTTTACTTTCTTTTGTTCGACAATAGTTTGTGTGTCTTCGGTGTGTTTTTTTTGCATGTCATCAAACTGAAGCTGACGCTCAATAACGCGTTGTCGTTGTTTGAATGATTCGACTTCTTGAATCTGGCGTTTTTTCTCATCGCGCTTGTTAAGCTGGTCGTAATGGCGTTGAAAGTTCAGCGCATTATTAAAATCACCTTTTTGCTCATAGGCTTTGGATAAGCTTGCCAGGCTTTCTAGCATCAAAGGGCGATGATTGAGCGCTTTCGCGTGGTTTAACGCCTCTTTCAATGCGTCAATGGCGACATCGGTTTGATGAGTGAGAAATGCCTGCTCACCTTTGACGATGAGCGCTTGGGAAAGCTCTTCGGTCAGGTTGGCTTGTTCAGCAAGTTCAATCGCATTGTTGACGTATTCTTCTGCTTGAGGGTAGCGTTTTAACTTCAGATACGTTTCAGCGATTGCGACGTTAATGTCTGCAATACTCACAATGCGAGAGAGCAAAGTTTCAATCTCTAACGCATTGAAGTAGTGCACCAAGGCAAAGTTATAGCGACCTTGTTGGCTGTAAATGCTGGCTAATAAAGTCTGTGTTTCGGATAAGCCTCGCTTCAAATCATAGTGCTCATAAAATTCGGCGGCTTGGTTTGCATGTTGAAGTGCTTTATCCAGCACACCTTGCTGCTGATAAAGCTTGGTTAACGAGATATTCGCACTGGCAATCTGTACGGCGAAATCATTCTCGCTGGCTTGCCAGTAGGCACTGAGCAATTCAGATAACGCGCGTTCATAAGAATGGATGCTGAGGAAGTAATTACCCAGTGCGATTTGGTAACGCACTTTGTGTTTTATGTCCGGTGTATCACCGAGTGCTTTGAGTGCAGACTCGAATTGGGCAAGGCTCTGCTGCTGATCTTCGTCTGAAGTGGTAATCATGGCATTGAGCAACAAGGCTTCAAATCTCAGTCGCTCAATACGGCTCGATTGCAAGTTATCCAGTGTCGGTAACGCCGCAAGTAGCGATTGTACAAGGGCTTGTGCGGCGTCAGGGTTATCGTTGAGAGAATACTGCAGCGAAGATTCAGCCAGTGTCACTTCTAACAATGCCCACTTTAACTGATTGTTTTGGGCGATCTCTTTAGCCTCTGCCAAGGCTTTCCAAGCGGCTTCTCTGTGGCCAAGTGCGCCATGTGCCTTTGCGGCGATCAAGTGCGCGTGGACGGTATTCAGCGGTGTACGAATAGAACGATCTGCATCATTGTTACTGTGTGGGCGGTTGGTGCTTTCAGCCAATCGACGTTGCATGAGATAGCGCTCAGTCACCTTTAGCGCTTGATCTGGCGCAGTTTGCAGTAAAGCATCGGCTTCCGTAAGGATGGGGGTTGAATTGAGCTTTGCACTGACAGTGGCGCTTATCAGCAAAGAAAAGAAAAGCATTGCGGTTGTCAAAAATCGCATGATTGGCTGAGTCTATGATGGTGAAGAAGCAGGCTCAGAGATGAGATCCTGAGCCTGCATCAAAGTTATTGACGAGCGAGTCTGTTGTTTTCGCTTGGTGTTTTACCCATGTTAGTACGATATGGGTTGATATCCAAACCGCCACGACGGGTGTAACGCGCATACACAGTTAACAACTCAGGCTTACAGTAAGTCATCAGATCGGTAAAGATGCGCTCGACACATTGTTCGTGAAACTCATTGTGGCGACGGAATGACACGATATAACGCAACAGCTTTTCACGATCGATCTTAGGGCCTTTATATGCAATACGCACAGAACCCCAATCTGGTTGATTGGTGATCAAACAGTTTGATTTTAACAGATCGCTATTTAGCGTTTCACTAACGATAGGTCCTTCGGCTGAGCCTTCTAGAAGACCTGCATCGAAGGCGTAATCGGTGATTTCAATATCTTGATCATCAATATTCTCACCGCCAAATGCGACAACTGGTGTATTGCTAAATTCTTCAAGAGGCAAGATGGTGACATCCACATCTTCACCCGCACAGGCCGACAAATCTTTCGCCAGTGTATCCACGACTTTTTGCCAGTTTTCAAAACGAGTTTGGTTGAAGCTATTCAAATAAAGTTTGAAAGACTTTGATTCAATAAGATTCGGACTGGTGACAGGAAGGCGCACTTCGCCGATTGCCACTTGAGGTAGCCCTTTGGCATTGAGCCAAGACAATTCGTAAAGCGTCCATATGTCGTAACCGGTGAAAGGCAGCGAATCCCCTAAATTGAGGTCATCGCGATTAAGGCTTCGCGGCACGGGTTGCAGCAGTTCAGGGGCGTAGTGCTCCTGGTAGGCCGTTTTCTGTCCTAATGTCAGGCCAGCAAGTTCTTTTGCGTCTTGATATTTGCTCATACGGTTTTGCCACGGATCGATTAGAATGCGCAAAGTTTACTGAATCTTTAGGAATCTTGCTAATGAATCACTCTGTCACTAACGCGCTTTGGTCGTTCAGCGAGCGCTTTGTCGACGCTTGGAATACGCAACATGGCTCTCTACCTCAGAGCGATGCCTATCACGGGCTCATGTCGCTTTGTGTGGTTCAAGAAACCGATAATATGGTGATATGGCAACCGGTTAGACGCGATGAGTTAGCGGACTTTAGCAATGTGGAAGACGGCATTGGGATTAATCTGCATGAAGACATCAAAGCTTTCTATGCGGGTCTTTATTGCGGCGATATGTCTGCGACCTTGAATGGTCAACCACTTGAGCTTATTCAGGTGTGGAATGATGAGGATTTACCTCGCCTACAAGAAAACATGCTTGGGCATCTTCTGATGCAAAAACGTTTGAAACAAAATCCAACCGTGTTTATTGCCTCAACGGATGATGAACTGGACTTGGTCTCTATTTGCAATGTGAGCGGTGAAGTCATCAAAGAGCGTATCGGAACCAAGGAACGCAGCGTGCTTGCGCCGGATGTGGTTACTTTCCTTGGTATGTTAACGCCGGAGGTTTAACAAAAATGTACGTGGTTGAACTGACCTTCGAATGTTTTGATGACACAACCATTTCTGCTGTTGACCGCGCAGTGAATGGGCTTATGGATGCCTTGCGTTATAACGGACAAGTTTTAGGGCGAGAATTCCCGATGGTGATGGGGGATGGCGTGTTTCATGTGCGTGCAGTGTGCCCAGAAAAAGACAGCCTTAATCCTAAATATCACAGTCCACAAGTGGCGTTGAAAATTCGTCAGCTATCTGATGCCAGTCTCTTGTCGCCTAAGCTCAAGGTTCTGGGACGTGATATCAATTCTGAAGAAAGCGCACAGAATGAAGACCGATCATGGCAGGTGCTCTACACCACGTATGTGCATACCTGTTCGCCACTGCGTTGTGGTGAAACATTGTTGCCTATTCCGTTATACCGAATTCCTGCGACGTTCAATGGCGACCACAAGGCTGAAATTAAATGGCAAACAGAGTGGCAAGCATGTGATGAAATCCAAATGGCAGGATCGTTCAAAGCAGAGTATGCCGCACTGGCAGAAATTCAGGATGCCGACAGTTTGTTGTTTCGCAAAGGGTGGGATATTCGCGGCCGCATTGAATATTTAACCAAGGTACCGACGTATTATTATCAGTACCGTGTGGGTGGGAAAGACGCTGATTCTGAGTTTGGCAGAAAATGTCCAAAATGCGCAGGAGATTGGTTGCTCGAACATCCTCTCCATGACGTTTTTCATTTTAAGTGCGATACATGCCGAATTGTCTCTAACCTATCGTGGGACTTTCAATAGCAGGCTAGCTCTTGCTGGCGAGGTGTTGTTCCAATGCATCTAGTCGTTGGGTCAACACCTTTACTTGCGCCTCCAAAGCGGCAATTTTTACATCGGCGTCCGACTCTTTCTCAACCATTTCTACCTTCGGTAGTTTGCCGTTCTTTTTCCAACGCTGCAGTGCGCTAATGATCAACGGCATTGGTACGGACTGGGTTAATCGGCTTTTGATTGAAGCGACAGTAGGTTCTTTGCCTTCGCGTTTAAGCGCTTCAATGGCTTGTTGTAGTGCGGGAGTGAAATCAGTGCTCATCGTGCGTTTCCTTTTCATCAATCCGTTGCCGGTCTTCAAAAATATGCCAGCGCAATGGGAAAGAGGAATACAGGAAGTTTATGCCTTACGCAATAGCGTATCGAGTGTATCGATTTGCTCTACCCAATCGGCATCTTGCGATTTAGCCTCTTCTAAAAATTGACGTTGACTGGTTGTCCAAAAAGCCGCATTGGCTAAATGTTCTCCGTTGGACAATGAGTGCTGGTCAATAAAAGTGCGAATTGCGGCGGCGTCTGAAGGCAGGCCGAGTTGCTGAAAAAGGTGCGCTAAGTTGTGGTCAAAGACTTCCATTGGTAACCCTCTCCTCAAAGTATCCAGAAAGTATAGAAGCTGGTTTGGCAATGTGTCCCTATCGCTTGTGAGAGATCTCTTACAACAGAGTAAGATAATCCTTTTTTTCTTATTGGGAATCTCTAATTCAAATATTTAAAGTTATTAATAATCAATGATTTAACACCTATCCGCGTATGATTGATTCGAAATGAGAGGTCAATCGACCACTGATGGGTTGTGCGTAAAATTGATTCGCGTAATCTTTGCTGTGTCGAAAGGATACTGACACACGGAACAGGAACTAACACCACGGACTTGGTAAGCTCAGGATGAGCAGGTAACGCAAGGATTGTGTTACTAGCAAGGAATGCGGCATTAGGGACATGGATGGAACCGTAGCAGTAGATAGGATATTTACTGGTCAGGAAGACACTTAGGACAACCCAGGATGGGGGCTTAAGGAATCACTTCAGGATGAAGTTAAGGACACCCTCAGGATGAGGATGAGAATCGACACAGGATGACTCGACGGGTCAAGGTAAGACCGAAGGACACCTCCAGGACGGAGAGATAAGGATAGAGCTGAAGGATTCAGCCACTGATCATGGAATGATGCAGGGAGCACATTCGTAGCAGGATAGCTGCAAGTAAGACCTCAGGGCACGACGAAAGTCGTGCCCGTTCTTGTTTTTGGCAATACGCTTTCTTCGTTGTGATTTTCACACTCAATACTATTTATCGTTTCCTCTCAAAAGCCTCGCTCTATTTATTGTGGTTAAAACCCACGATAAACCATCAAGTTAACTACAAAATGGTAACAACTCGGACGGATAAACTGATCTGCATCTTTCACACCTGAAAACTCAGCATATTGATCCTGTGGTGAACACTCACAGCCTTGTGAGATATCTCTTACAAACGCGTGGGATTCTACCGTTTTCAGTGTTGATATAAGGAAAAGAATAAATTTAAAAACATTTAAAAACATGGAGTTAAGATTTAAATCGTTTTGTCTGTTGTAAAATGTGAGTTCAATCACCTTGGGGTTGGTTGTTTTGAAACGAGGTTCGCGTAATCTTTGCTGTGTCGGAAGGATACTGACACACGGAACAGGAACTAACACCACGGACTTGGTAAGCTCAGGATGAGCAGGTAACGCAAGGATTGTGTTACTAGCAAGGAATGCGGCATTAGGGACATGGATGGAACCGTAGCAGTAGATAGGATATTTACTGGTCAGGAAGACACTTAGGACAACCCAGGATGGGGGCTTAAGGAATCTACTTCAGGATGAAGTCAAGGACACCCTCAGGATGAGGACGAGAATCGAGACAGGATGACTCGACGGGTCAAGGTAAGACCGAAGGACACCTCCAGGACGGAGAGATAAGGATAGAGCTGAAGGATTCAGCCACTGATCATGGAATGATGCAGGGAGCACATTCGTAGCAGGATAGCTGCAAGTAAGACCTCAGGGCGCGACGAAAGTCGCGCCCGTTCTTTTTTTAGAAGAATAGCGAGTAAAAGCAGTCGCGAGACACGAGAACGAAAAAGCGAGAGCTTGATTTTTCACGTCTAAAGCTTGATTTGTCACGTGTATTTGCAAAGCTCTCTTGAAACGCTTAAATCTACTCTTCAACCATCGGATAGGCAGGCATATACACTTCCTGCAAGCGCATTCCTCGCATTACCGCATAGCCTTGATAGCAATCCAATCCGTTAACCGAAAATTCGAAATAATATCGAGTCTGCATGTTGAGTGGGCCTTTGGGCCAACCGAATGAATGGTTGCCGCGCGCGATGGAGAGCAATTGCACATTAATTTGCTGACAGCGACGTTGAATAAATTGCTTTGCTAACTCGCTTTGACGGCGTTGCTGCCAGAACAAGCTGGCAACAACGGCGATGGCGATTATCCAGAACAAATCCATGATCATGATGATGCCTTAACACGTTCTTGCAATTGCTTAACTGCGCTCATCAATTCCTCTGAGGCACTGCCGTGCAATAAAGCCAGCACTTGAGGGCGAAGCGAAGGAATCATGACGAGATCAGCCACCATCTGCTGGAAGAAAGCCTGATCGTTTTGCTCTGCGACGGCAATGAGGAACGCGTCCAACAAGGCATCATTAGACAGCGATTGCCAGCAGCGACCTGCGATAGCAATCAGCATTTCGCGGTGTCGAAGTGCAGGTATGGTTAGCAGCCTATCAATCAGCGATGTAAGTGTCTTTGGTGATGCGCCCGCGAGTGCACGAACGTGGGCGGCAAGTAGAAAGAGATCGACATCGTCGTTAGCCAGCATGGTGTCAATACACGCTTCTATTTGCTGTGCTAGCGCATCAGGAATATCGCAATGCTCCAAACAACCCAGCAGGGCGTATTTTGGGGTGTCAGGCATGTTACGCATGGCTTTGCGAATGCGCGTCGCGTTGTTATGGCGATCCATTCTCGCGCTAAGATCAGCAAGCCCTTGCAAGCCAATACCTTGCCATTGCTCCCAACCTAACTCGCCTGACGCATAATGCTGCGCATGGTCATAATATTGACTGGCAGGTTGTTTCAATTTATCCGTCAAGAAAGCATGGAACATGGCTTTCTTATCATCTTGTGGCTTGAAGGTGTAAGGGTTGGCTGCCAGTTTTTCTTGTTCTTCTTCGGTCAGTGTTTTGTCGAGACTCGCGCCCATGGCTTGCGCCACATACTGGATGAAATTCCCCAGTGCGGACTGTTTTAGAAGCCCTCGCTCATCAAGTGGCATTTTCAAAAACCAAATCCAAGGTGCTTGATTGGGTTGCCAAAACGCAATGCCCATGTGTGCATGCTGCTGAGCAGGGTACGGGTAGGCAACGCGATTTTCTTCGATGGCAGTGAAGTCCTTGTTACTGATCTCAGTAACGCGTCGGCTAAGGTCAAAGGTCAAAAATTCACAGTTCGCCTGACTGAAAATGGCGTTGAGAGAAAGCGTATTTTCCATGATAACTTCTAAATAATGTGGCCGTCGTTGGCGGAGAGCGAAAGGTGTTTATTATACTCCCCCCTCACCGGAATGTTGGTGGGAATGGTAACAGGCCTTTTCACTGCGCGTGATGAATAATGATATGCTTGCGCCATATCGAAATTTCAACCCATGTTGCCAAAGAAGAGGGCAATTCTATGAGCAAACACCAAGACGTTGAGGTGCTACTCGCACAGTTGCAGCAAGAACTTGAGCGCAATGGGCATTGGCAAGAAGGGTCACCGTCTATTGAAGCGTTGGCGAGCACTGAACCGTTTGCGATTGATACCCTGACATGTACCGAATGGTTGCAATGGGTTTTCATCCCGAAAATGCAGTTTTTGATTGTGCATATGCACCCACTTCCTGTTTCGTTTTCTATCTCCCCATATGTGGAGGAAGCGCTTAAAGGCGCACAAGGTCACGAGGCAATTACACGCGTGTCCATCAATATCGATGCCCTTTTTGCGCCTTCTTCGCAGTGATCATCTATGCAAATTGAACTTGAAATTATCTACCGTGATGAATGGCTGATTGCCGTCAATAAACCTTCCGGCATGCTGGTGCACCGCTCTTGGTTGGACAAAGGTGAAACCCGCTTTGTTATGCAGACCCTTCGCGATCAGATTGGACAGCATGTCTTTCCATTGCATCGCTTAGATCGACCGACATCAGGCGTGCTTTTGTTCGCCTTATCTTCTGAGATGGCGGCGCAAATGATGCCAAAGTTTGCAGGGCGTGATATCAAAAAAACGTACCATGCAATTGTGCGTGGATGGATACAAGAAGGGGCAACGCTGGATTATCCACTCAAAGAAGAGTTGGATAAAATCGCCGATAAAAAAACGACCAAAGAGCCAGAAGCGAAAGAGGCGATTACTGAATATCAGCCCATAGCATACGCTGAGTTACCGATTGCGATGGGACGCTACCAAAGCTGCCGCTATACCTTGGTGGAAATGAAGCCTCATACGGGGCGTAAGCATCAGCTTCGTCGCCACATGCATCATTTGAGTCATCATATTGTTGGTGACGTAAATCATGGCGACGGTCGGCACAATAGATTGTTTCGTGATGAGTTTGAATGTCATCAACTGTTGCTTCATGCATCGCGCACGGAGTTTGAACACCCGGTGACGGGAGAGGCTATTTTGATAGACGCACAGGTCGATCCTGTCTGGCGTCGCGTATTGGAAGGCCTAGGGTTGCGCGAATATCTTTAAGTGCGAAAAGTCGATCGACGGAAACAAAAAACCGCCTTGTTATGGCGGTTTTTTCATTTAACATTTTTGTTCGAATCTCGAATCTCGAATCTATAACTTCTCTAAATCTGATTCTATCTCAGCAATTTTGCTGGCAACAACTTTCTCTAAGTGGCGAAGGTCTCGCAAGATTTTCTTCTTCACGTCTTGCTCGCCTTGTTCTTTTCTGACGATTTTATCTAGCTCGTCAACCACCAAAGATAGGCTGCGGTTGATTTCCGTGACTTCACGGAAGCGGCCACTGCCACTGTCTACCACCACATTTTTGCGTTGGCGAGGGTATTTGAATTTGACACTTCTGGCAAAAAGCTCGCCTTTCGCTTTGTGGAAATAGATTTTCAGTGTGTCCGAATTCGCTTCTTGGCGTAGCGTATAACGCTCGATGTTCTCTGGGTTTTCGATACCGATGTTCTTTAGATTCTGATACATAACTGCCTCTTTACGTACACACTGAACATGAATGTTTTCGTTCGATTCACTTCACTTTAGCAGTAGCCTTTAGCTACACCCAATAGCAGAAATGATCAATGTCTGAGACTTGTGGTCGAGATCGCCTAAAATGCTGAATCTGAGAGTAAATCCAGTTTCATCTGCGCTTAGTTCACATCACTCAACGCATCAAATAAAGCCTCTCTTAGCGCCAGTTGTGTCTCTTCACTTAATGCTTGTCTTTCACCATCCGTGACAATAAAAAAGTCTTCTGCACGCTCGCCAATGGTCGTGATTTTCGCCGCTTGTAAAGACACTTTTTGGCGGGCAAATACGGCGCCAACACGGGCAAGTAGCCCTGGAGTGTCTAGCGCAACCAGTTCAAGCAGGGTGCGTCGCCCTGTGCGAGTCGGTAAGAAAGTCACTTGGGTTTTCACATTGAATGCCATGAGCTTTCTTGGCGCGCGACGAACGGGAATGGTAATGGCACCGTCTTGCATTAATGCCTGCGTAACACCTTCACGAATCTTTTGATGACGGTCTCCCGGAATCGCGTCGTTGTGGGCATCGAGCACCATAAAGGTATCGAGGGCAAAACCGTCTTTGCTTGTCATGATTTGCGCATCATGAACACTGAGGTTTTTTTTGTCTAGCGCGGCGACAACACGCGCAAAAAGGCTGGGCTTATCTTCGCTATAAACAAAAATTTCTGTGCCACCACGTGTGGCGTTTTTGCTGACCAGCACCAAAGGTTCGTTGTTGTGGTGATTTAATATGTGCTCGCTATGCCATGCGATTTGCTTGTGGGTGTGACGAAGAAAATAGTCGGCTTTGAATCGTTGCCATAGCAGTTCAATTTCTCGCGGCGTGTGACCATGTTTACGCAGCTGTGCCGCAGCGAGATGCTGATTATGACGAATACGATCCCGCATATCAGGCGGGTTTTCGAGTCCACGACGGAGCGCTTTTTGAGTCGAATAATAAAGCTCAGCAAGCAGGGTGCGTTTCCAGCTATTCCAAAGCTCCGGGTTGGTGGCATTAATGTCCGCCACGGTGAGGCAAATGAGGTAATCGAGTCGCTCCTCATCTCGTACTTTTTGTGCAAAACCTGTAATGACCTCGGGGTCATAGATATCTCGGCGTTGAGCCGTTACTGACATCAGAAGGTGATTCCCCACTAGCCAGCTGACTAAGTTCGCTTCAGGGCGAGAAAAGTCATGTTCGATACAGAAGGCATAGGCTTCTTCTGCACCAATGACAGAGTGATCTCCACCGCGTCCTTTGCCAATATCGTGGAAGATAGCGGCGAGCAACAGAAGTTCAGGTTTTGCCAAGCGTGGATACACATCGCAACAAATAGGGTGCTTGTCGCGGTTTTCTTCTTGGCTGTAGCCATTGATATGCTTCAACAAACGAACCGTGTGCTCGTCCACGGTATAGGCGTGAAAGAGGTCAAACTGCATCTGGCCGACAATTTGACTCCACTGCGGTAAGTAGGCCGACAGCACGCCATGCTTGTGCATCAAAGAGAATGCTTTGTGCAAGGCATTAGGGTGGCGTGTTAGGGCAATAAATTTCTCTTTGGCTTCTGGAATGTCGCACAAGAAGCGATTTAGGCGTCGACGGGCTGTGCGCAGTTGACGAAGCGTCGGCGCTGAAATGGATTCAATCGATTTGTCATTGGCAATGTGCAAGAACATATCGATGATGGTTTCAGGGCGCGCCTGAAACAGAGCAGGCTTACGTGCTTCAATTTGGCGGCCACGGCGCTGAAAGTCATCGCTTAATATTTCTATTTTCTTGCTATTAGGTTCGTCTTCTATCGCGATCTCGAATAAGCGGATCAGCATTTTATTCAGCTCTGACACTCTTCCTAGCGTGCGATAGAAATCCTTCATCATGAGTTCAATGCCGCGATTACCTTCACCTTGATAGCCAAGGGTTTCAGCAACAGAGGGTTGATGAGAGAATGTGAGACGGTTGTCGTAACGACGAAGCTCAAGGTGAAGGGCAAATCGAATACGCCAAAGCATGGTTTGGCATTCATCAAGTTCACGAAATTCCGCGTCGGTCAGGAAACCGTATTTGCTCATTTCACGCAGGCTGGTTGCACCAAAGTGACGGCGAGCGATCCAACTTAAGGTGTGAATGTCTCGCAGTCCTCCCGGGCTGGATTTGATGTCAGGCTCTAGGTTGTAAGCCGTATCGTGATAACGCGCATGCCGCTCTTTTTGTTCTTTTACTTTGGCATTAAAAAACTTTGCACTAGGCCAAAATTGTTCAGAATGTATTTGGTTTTTTAGCTCGTGAAAAATACGTTCACTGCCACACAGCAGACGAGCCTCTTGCAAGTTGGTCGCAACGGTTAAGTCGTCCAATCCGACGTCGATGCACTCTTTGAGTGTTCTAACAGCATGACCGACTTCAAGCTTAAGATCCCACAGTAAGGTGACAAATTCGCTGATGCGTCGTTGATATTCTTTATCAAGAGCACCTTCGCTTAAGATAAGTAAGTCGATGTCTGATAGCGGATGAAGTTCTCTGCGTCCGTAACCGCCAACGGCAATCAGGGAAAGGTTAGGATGATGATGAAAATCGTAATGGTGCCAAAGCCGTGATAGCAGGTCGTCGAAATAATCCGAACGCTGATAAACCAAATCGTTCACGGAGACGCGACTTATAAACATGGTCTTTTGGCCTTCACCAAAAAGCACCAGCTGGTTTCTAAGTTCAGCGAGGGTTAATTGCTCTGCTGTCAGCTCTGATGGGGCGCACAAAACGTCGTTCATTGTCTTCCTTGAATCTTGCTGAAATAAAAAAGTCGGCACTCAGGCCGACATTTTTGAAGCTTATGCGTTATTTAAAATGCGAGGCAGTTTTTCATCACTGCGCAGAGTGAGGATCTCACACCCGTTGTCGGTGACCAAAATGGTGTGTTCCCACTGTGCAGATTTCTTCTTATCAGCGGTGTACACCGTCCAGCCATCATTGTCGTCCAATTCAGTGTTGAACTTTCCGGCGTTAATCATTGGCTCAATGGTGAAGCACATGCCTGCTTTAATCACCGTTCGGTCATTGTTTTTGTAGTGAACCACTTGAGGCTCTTCGTGAAACTCTGCACCAATGCCATGGCCGCAGTAGTCTTTCACAATAGAATAGCGCTTAGGGCGGTTTTTAATGAATTTTTGAATTTCAGTGCCAATATCACCAATGCGAGCACCTGGCTTCACTTTCTTTAGCGCCTGATAAAGGCTTTCTTGAGCAACGTGGCACAACGCTTTGTCTTCTGCCGAAACGTCACCGACCAAGAACATTTTTGATGTGTCGCCGTGATAGCCATCTTTG
The DNA here is from genome assembly GCF_045679545.1 of Enterovibrio litoreus. Lineage (NCBI taxonomy): Bacteria > Pseudomonadati > Pseudomonadota > Gammaproteobacteria > Vibrionales > Vibrionaceae > Enterovibrio > Enterovibrio litoreus. The sequence goes on along the minus strand of NZ_CP166194.1, from coordinate 2,770,829 downwards.
ATAACGGTGATATCAATGTTGATAATGTCACCGTCCTTCAACACGTCTGCTGTTGTTGGAATGCCATGGCAAACCACATGATTAATAGACGTACAGATTGACTTAGGAAAGCCATGATAGTTGAGCGGCGCTGGGATCGCGTTTTGCGTTTCCGTGATGTATTTGTGGCAGATATTATCCAACTCTTCAGTGGTAACGCCTGCTTTTACATGCGGTTCGATCATCTCTAGCACGTCAGCAGCAAGGCGACCTGCCTCACGCATTTTTACGATTTCTTCAGCCGTTTTTATAGTGGCGCTCATTGCTTTCTCTCAGTTAGCTCCCTTCAAAAAAACAAGGGAGGAATGGAATGCTATCGCTACATATTATCAATCGCATCGCGTTGTGGAAACCTTACTCGTTCGACGAGGTGCTTTTTTATGCTGGATTAAGGGTGCGTTTTTATGGTATAAAGCGCGCCGAAATACGCCTTCATGGTTAATCTGAGTTTCAGGTTCTATGCTGGTGGTTTCAACAAGACAATTAACCTAACTCACACACATATCGACACATGCGCCGGGGTGCCCTTTACGGGTCGGCTGTATGGGATATGTGGAGGCCTAACCCCGAGAGGAATTATAATGGCTACTGTTTCAATGCGCGACATGCTTAAAGCTGGTGTTCACTTTGGTCACCAAACCCGTTACTGGAACCCTAAGATGAAGCCGTTCATCTTTGGTGCACGTAACAAGGTTCATATCATTAACCTAGAAAAAACTGTACCAATGTTCAACAAAGTACTTGGCGAACTGACTAAAGTTGGTGAGCGTAAAGGTAAAGTACTTTTCGTTGGTACTAAGCGTGCCGCTAGCGAATCTATCAAAGCAGCAGCAGAAAGCTGTGATCAGTACTACGTGAACAACCGTTGGTTGGGCGGTATGCTGACTAACTGGAAAACAGTTCGCCAGTCAATCAAACGTCTGAAAGAACTTGAAGTTCAGTCTACTGACGGTACTTTCGAGAAGCTGACCAAAAAAGAAGCGCTGATGCGTACCCGTGAGATGGAAAAACTTGAAAAATCTCTGGGCGGTATCAAGAACATGGCTGGTCTGCCAGACGCACTGTTCGTTATCGATGCTGATCACGAGCACATTGCTATTAAAGAAGCAAACAACCTGGGTATCCCAGTGTATGCGGTAGTAGATACCAACTCTGACCCAGATGGCGTTGATTTCGTTATCCCAGGTAACGACGATGCAATCCGCGCAGTTCAACTGTACCTGAACGCTGCAGCACAGTCTTACACTGAAGGCCGTAGCCAGGACATCGTAGCTCAAGCTGAAGACGAGCTAGTTGAAGTCGCTGAGTAAGACAATTGCTCCTTGTGAGCGTTCTTAGCCATCAGGCTGTCATGAACGGCACTGTAAGCTAAGTAGGTTAGCAGGGGCCCATTTAAGGCCCCTGATTTTTACCCAAAAGTTTCGAATCGAGGATTGAACAATGGCAACTGTTACCGCTGCCCTGGTTAAAGAACTGCGTGAGCGTACTGGCGCAGGTATGATGGAATGTAAAAAGGCGCTTGTTGAAGCAAACGCTGACATCGAATTAGCAATCGAAAATATGCGCAAAAGTGGCGCTGCGAAAGCTGCTAAGAAAGCAGGTAACATCGCAGCTGAAGGTTCTATCATCATCAAAGATGCTGATGGTGTAGCAGTACTGGTAGAAGTTAACTGCCAAACTGACTTCGTTGCTAAAGATGGTAACTTCACTGCATTCGCAAACGAAGTTGCAGAAGCGGCTCTAGCGTCTCAAGCGACTGTTGAAGAACTGCAAGCGCAATTCGAAGAAGCACGTATCGCTCTCGTGACTAAGATCGGCGAGAACATCTCTATCCGTCGCGTTCAATACGTTCAAGGCGCATCTATTGCTTCTTACCGTCACGGTGAGCGCATTGGTGTTGTTGTTGCTGGTGAAGGCGATGCAGAAGTGCTTAAGCACGTTGCGATGCACGTTGCTGCTTCTAAACCAGAGTACGTTAACCCATCTGACGTACCCGCTGACGTAGTAGCGAAAGAACAACAAATCCAAGTTGAAATCGCGATGAATGAAGGCAAGCCTCAAGAAATCGCTGAGAAAATGGTTGTTGGCCGCATGAAGAAATTCACCGGCGAAGTCTCTCTGACTGGTCAACCATTCATCATGGAACCAAAGAAAACTGTTGGCGAATTCTTGAAAGAGAAAGGCGCATCAGTTTCTAGCTTTGTTCGCCTAGAAGTAGGTGAAGGTATCGAGAAAGCTGCCGGCATGAGCTTCGCAGAAGAAGTTGCTGCTGCTCAGAAAGGTTAATCCTTTCTAGAGAACCCAAAAGACCGCAGAACTCTGCGGTCTTTTTACAATCCCATCCGTAGAATCAAGTGCCTAAAGGTAGTGAGAATGACTACAAACCCAAAACCAGCTTATCAACGAATTTTGCTTAAATTGAGCGGCGAAGCGCTGCAAGGAAAAGAAGGGTTCGGTATCGATCCTGCTGTACTTGATCGTATGGCGCAAGAAATCAAAGAACTGGTTGAACTTGGTGTCCAAGTTGGCTTGGTTATCGGTGGTGGTAACCTATTCCGTGGTGCAGGCCTTGCCGAAGCGGGTATGAACCGGGTTGTGGGCGACCACATGGGTATGCTGGCGACCGTAATGAATGGTCTCGCGATGCGTGATGCGTTGCACCGTGCCTATGTGAACGCGCGGGTGATGTCTGCTATCCCACTGAACGGTGTGTGTGACAGCTACAACTGGGCTGAAGCTATCAGCCAGCTGCGTAATGGACGTGTGGTGATTTTCTCTGCAGGTACAGGTAACCCATTCTTCACGACGGATTCTGCTGCGTGCCTGCGTGGTATTGAAATCGAAGCTGACATCGTGATTAAAGCGACCAAAGTCGACGGTGTATTCACTGATGACCCTGCAAAGAACCCGGATGCTGAGCTTTACAGTCACCTGAATTACCAAGATGTTCTGGAAAAAGAATTGAAAGTCATGGACTTGGCTGCCTTTACATTGGCGCGTGACCACAAAATGCCAATTCGTGTATTCAACATGAACAAGCCAGGTGCATTACGTCGAGTTGTGATGGGTGAGCAAGAAGGCACACTAATTAATAACGGTTAATCAAAATTAGTGGCATAATCCGCTAATTAGAAAAAAGAATCTTCAAGGATAATCTCGTGATCAATGAAATTAACGCAGATGCGAAAGAACGCATGCAGAAAAGCGTTGAAGCGCTGAAGAGTACTCTGTCAAAAATCCGTACAGGTCGTGCGCATCCTGCACTACTTGATGGTTTGTCTGTTGATTATTACGGTGCAGCGACGCCGCTTAAGCAATTGGCTTCTATCGTTGCGGAAGACGCTCGTACACTGGCAATTACTGTTTTTGATAGATCAGTAACACAAGCCGTTGAAAAAGCGATTATGACGTCTAGCTTGGGTCTCAACCCAATGTCTGCGGGTGCGGTTATCCGTGTTCCATTACCTCCGTTGACAGAAGAGCGTCGTCGCGATTTGGTTAAAATCGTTCGCGCTGAAGCTGAGCAGGGCCGTGTAGCCGTGCGAAACATTCGTCGTGACGCTAACAGCGATCTCAAAGGCCTGCTTAAAGACAAAGACATCTCTGAAGATGACGAGCGTCGTGGCCAAGACGATATTCAGAAGCTGACAGATGCAGCAGTTAAAGAAATTGACGCGATTCTTGAAGCGAAAGAAAAAGAGTTGATGGAAGTCTAATTCCGGCTACACTCTGATTCCATTGCCAAAGCGCTGTGCTAGCAGTACAGCGCTTTTTATTTGCGAAGGATAATGATGAGCTCCCAATCTCCCTATCTAGAGATAGATCCTAGCCTGCTTCCAAAACATATTGCCGTTATTATGGACGGAAATGGCCGTTGGGCAAAAGCACGCGGTAAAGCCCGAATGTTTGGGCACAAAGCCGGTGTTGATGCTGTTCGAAAAACGGTGTCTACGGCCAATCGTCTTGGCATTCAAGTGTTAACTCTGTTTGCATTCAGCAGTGAAAACTGGCGACGTCCGGAAGAAGAAGTCAGCCTTCTAATGGAATTGTTTGTCACAGTGTTGGGACGTGAAGTGAAACGCCTTCACAAAAATGGTGTAAGACTCAAGGTAATTGGCGATACATCGAGATTCAGCAAGTCATTGCAGGATAAAATCGCCGCTGCAGAAGCGTTGACCGAGAATAATTCAGGGCTGACGTTGAACGTTGCTGCCAACTATGGTGGGCAATGGGATATCTTGCAATCGGTAAAAAAACTGGCTGGTCAGATTGAGCGCGGAGAAATTCCGGCTCAGCAACTGACAGAAGCTGATATTCAAGCGCATTTGACGACAGCATGTTTGCCAGATGTAGACTTGATGATTCGAACCAGTGGAGAGTGCCGCATCAGTAACTTTATGTTGTGGCAGGCAGCTTACGCAGAGCTGTATTTTACTGAACAATTTTGGCCCGACTTCGATGAGACCAGTCTTACTGAAGCCATTGCTTGGTTTATCAACCGCGAGCGCCGTTTTGGATGCACCGGTGAACAAATTAAGGCCATGTTACAAGTAGAAAAATAGAGGGTTTCGTTTGCTGAAACAACGTGTCTTAACGGCTTCTGTGTTAGCGCCATTAGTTATCGCAGGTATCTTCTTTTTGCCGTTTCAACTTTTCATTATTGCCGTGGCCAGCGTTACTCTGCTTGGTCACTGGGAATGGACTAAATTTGTCGCCTCGTCTTCTCGTTTAGGGGCATTTATTTTACCTGCTACTGTCCTTCTTGGTTCAGCGTTTTCGCTGCCAGTGACAGGAAACGGGATGGATATCTCTTCGTTCAATGGCGGCGTCATTGCTATAGCTGGTGCACTTTGGTGGCTAGTCGCAACGAGCATGGTATTGAAATATCCCAAAGGAACGAGTTGGTGGGCGAACAGTGCCGCACTGCAACAAGGCTTTGGCGTATTAACCCTGCTACCGTTTTTGTGGAGCGTATTATTACTGCGTGCCTACCACTATGAACTCGAGCCGTTTCTTGGTGCCAAACTGGTACTAACGGTTTGCTTGTTAGTATGGGCCGCTGATACCGGGGCTTATTTTGCAGGTAAGCGCTTTGGTAAACGAAAAATGGCGCCATCCGTAAGCCCTAACAAAACGATCGAAGGTCTCATTGGTGGGTTGATTGCTTCGGTTGCTGTTACCATCGCTGCGGCGCATTACTTTGCTATTCCGTTTTCTTCGCTTCCTCTGCTTGGCATTGTTGCATTGGTGACGTCATTTGCTTCAGTGCTTGGTGATTTGGCTGAAAGTATGTTCAAGCGTACCGCTGGGGTGAAAGACAGTGGCAGTATTCTTCCAGGTCATGGTGGCATACTCGATAGAATTGACAGCCTCACTGCCGCCTTTCCAGTTTTCACCGTATTGTATTTCTGGTTGGCTTAAAGGAATCACCGGCGTTTAGCCGGTGATTCGTATTCTGACTGGGCGAAACAATGATTAGAGTTTTCTATGCGTAATTTAACGATTCTTGGTGCCACTGGTTCGATTGGAACCAGCACATTAGCGGTAGTTGAAAAGAATCCTTCTGCATATACAGTTTTCGCGCTTGCTGCGAATGCGAATGTCAACGACATGCTTTTGTTGTGCTTGAAGTGGAAACCTGCGTTTGCCGCAATGGCTGATGACGCTGCCGCAAAAGCATTGCGTTTGGCACTAAAAAATCAAGGCAGCGAGACTGAAGTACTAAGCGGTATTGAGGGTTTGTGTGCCATTGCTTCGCACGATGATGTTGATGCAGTAATGGCCGCAGTTGTTGGCGCTGCTGGGCTAATGCCGACAATGGCAGCGGTAAAAGCAGGGAAGCGCATCTTGCTCGCCAATAAAGAAGCCTTGGTGATGTCAGGGAAGTTCTTTATTGATGCGGTTCATCAATACGGTGCTGAGCTTTTGCCGGTTGATAGTGAACACAATGCCATTTTTCAATGCCTGCCTACCTCCATTCAAGTCAACCCGGGTCGTTGTGACCTCGCTGCGGAAGGCGTAAGTAAAATTCTTCTCACGGGTTCTGGTGGACCATTCCGATATACCGATATCGATCTACTCGCTTCTGTTTCACCAGCACAGGCGATTGCACACCCTAATTGGTCTATGGGGCCTAAAATTTCTGTAGATTCAGCCACTATGATGAATAAAGGCTTGGAGTACATCGAGGCGCGTTGGTTATTCAATGCGAGCCGAGAACAACTTAATGTCATTATTCATCCTCAGTCGGTTATCCACTCCATGGTGCAGTACCGCGATGGCTCAGTATTGGCACAAATGGGGCATCCTGATATGTGTACACCCATTGCCTATGCTATGGCTTACCCCAATCGTATTGAAGCGGGTGTGAAGCCACTCGACTTTAGCGAAATTGGCGAATTCACCTTTCTTAAGCCTGACTTTGAGCGCTACCCGTGCTTGAAACTCGCGATTGATGCTTGCTACGTTGGACAAGCGGCTACCACTACCCTGAATGCTACCAATGAAGTTGCTGTTGATGCCTTTCTCTCGGGGCGTGTGGGTTTCATGCAGATTGCTGAAATCAATGATGCTGTGTTACAACGGTCAGAACTTCTGGAACCATCAAGCATTGAATGTTTGCTCGAGATTGATATTAAGGCACGTAAAATGGCACAAGATTATATGACAAGGCTGGGTCGATGAGCGGTATTTTGTGGAACTTGGCCTTTTTTCTCATTGCGCTTGGTATTTTGGTTGCCATTCATGAGTATGGTCATTTCTGGGTGGCAAGACGATGCGGCGTGAAAGTCGAACGTTTCTCTATTGGCTTTGGTAAAGCGATTTGGCAGCGTGTTGGCAAAGATGGAACAGAATACACCCTCGCCATGATCCCGCTGGGTGGCTATGTCAAAATGCTGGATGAGCGTGTTGACGATGTGCCAGCAGACCAAAAAGAAATGGCATTTAACAATCGCCCTCTTTGGCAGCGAAGCGCCATCGTGGCCGCGGGACCTGCAGCGAATTTCCTCTTTGCTATCTGCGCCTATTGGTTAGTGATGATCATTGGCACGCCGGCCGTTAAGCCGGTAATTGGTGAGGTAGCTCCCCAATCTATTGCAGCAAAAGCCGGAATCGAAAGTGGCATGGAACTTACTGCGGTATCTGGCATCAAAACGCCAGATTGGGAGTCGGTTAACTTGCAACTGATCTCGCACATCGGCGATGACGAAATGACGATGTCAGTGATACCGAGTGAAAGTGCTGGTTACACTGTCGATAAGTCGCTGGATTTGACGTCCTGGTCTTTTGACCCAGAATCAGAATCGGCGCTTCGTACCTTGGGATTAACCCCATTTACGCCTGAAATCACTAATGTGGTTGCACAAGTGGTAGAAGGAAGTGCTGCTGAGCGTGTGGGTCTGCAAGAAGGTGACGAATTACTCACTGTTGATGGTCAACCTATTGATGACTGGGAAAGGGTTGTGAATGTTATTCGTGCCCATCCCGAGATGTCGTTGCCAATGACGGTATTGCGAGATGGTCGAGAACTAGAAATAGTGATTACACCCGATGCCCGTGAGCAAGGCGGCGCACAAGTTGGGTATGCCGGTTTCGCGCCTCAAATGGGCGAATGGCCAGAGACCTATCGATTCACATTGCAGTATGGTCCATTGGACGCTATTCCCGCTGCTGTGGATAAAACGTGGCAAGTTGTGGTGCTGACTGCGCAAATGATCAAAAAGTTGTTCACTGGTGATGTTGCCGTGAAGAATTTGAGTGGGCCTATCTCAATTGCAAAAGGTGCAGGGATGACCGCAGACTTCGGTCTGGTATACTTTCTCGGTTTTCTCGCGCTGATTAGCGTGAATTTAGGCATTATTAATCTGTTACCGTTACCGGTTCTTGACGGCGGGCACTTGTTGTTTTTTGGTATTGAAGCCGTGACACGCCGCCCTGTCCCCGAACGTGTGCAGGATATTGGATATCGGGTTGGTTCAGCCATTATCGTGGTACTGATGGGCGTGGCATTATTTAACGATTTTGCCCGACTCTAGAAATCAGCGTTTAGCAAGGAACACTCAGAGCAGCAATGGCGATGAAAAAACTTTTACTGGCCTCTCTTCTATTTTCTAGTTCTGTTACGGCCGATGAGTTCGTAGTGGAAGACATTCGATTTGAGGGGCTTCAGCGAGTCAGTCTCGGTGCCGCTTTGCTCGCGATGCCGGTACGAGTTGGCGACAATATTGATGAAGGCGATGTATCCGGGATCATTAAATCCCTTTTCTCGTCTGGGAACTTTGAGAATGTGCGCGTCTTCCGTGACGGTGATGACCTGTTAGTGAAGGTTATTGAACGTCCTACGGTGGCGAGTATTTCGTTTTCGGGCAATAAAGCCATTGAGGAAGAGCAGCTTTCAGAGAATCTTTCAGCATCTGGCTTGCGTGTCGGCGAAGCACTCGACCGTACGACCTTGTCAAATATTGAAAAAGGTCTCGAAGATTTTTACTACAGCGTGGGTAAATATAACGCGCTGGTCAACACGGTGATCACACCGCTTCCGCGTAATCGTGCTGATGTGAAGTTTGTGTTTACGGAAGGGGTTTCGGCCACCATTCAGCAAATTAACTTTATTGGTAACGACGTGTTTGGCGATGAAGAGCTCAAGGCAAACTTTAAGCTTCGTGCTGATGTACCTTGGTGGAACTTCCTTGCTAATGAGCAATATCAAAAGCAAGCACTTGCTGGTGACTTGGAAAGTCTACGTTCGTTCTATCTAAACCGTGGTTATTTAAAATTCCGCGTCGAATCAACCAACGTTTCTATTTCTCCTGATAAGAAAGGCGTATATATCACCCTGAACATTGATGAGGGCGAACCCTATACGGTGTCTGGTGTGAATGTGCGCGGTGGTAAAGACAGCGCAGCATTTGCAACGCTGGTTCCTTTTGAAGATGGTGAAGTCTACAGCGGTGAGAAAGTCACTCGACTGGAAGATGAGATCAAACGCAAGCTGGGTGAGCAAGGTTACGCTTATCCGCAGGTGGCGACTATTCCCGAATTTAATGATGACGAAAACACCGTCGCATTGAATGTGAATGTTGACCCTGGTAAGCGCGTCTATGTCCGCAATATCAAATTCTCTGGCAACCAAATTACGCGTGACGAGGTATTGCGTCGTGAAATGCGTCAGATGGAAGGCTCTTGGTTAAACGCCAAATCGGTTGAAACCAGTAAAGAGCGTTTAAACCGTCTTGGCTTTTTTGAAACCGTTGATGTGCGTACCACGCGTGTGCCGGGTACGGATGATCAGGTCGATGTTGAGTATTTCGTTAAGGAGACCAACTCCGGCAGCGTGAACTTTGGTATTGGTTACGGTACGGAATCGGGCATTAGCTTCCAGGCTGGTCTTCAGCAAGATAACTTTGCAGGAACCGGTAATCGCTTTGGTATTAACGCCATGGTCAATGATTACCAGAAAAACCTGACACTGGACTACCGTGACCCATATTGGACGCTTGATGGCATTAGTTTGGGTGGGAAAATCTTCTACAACGAATTTGAAGCCTCTGATGCAAACATCGTTGATTATACCGATAAGAGCTATGGTACCAGTCTAACGTGGGGTTTCCCTTTTAACGAGCTGAACTATTTCGACTTCTCTATTGGCTACACACACCGTCAAATCGAAAATCTGGGTGGTTACTATCAAATTCAGAAATTCCTCGATTCGATGGAAGATAGTGTGACCGATAACGGTGGATTGGAAGTCGATGATTTTGACTGGTCGGTAAGTTGGAGCCGCAACAACCTTAATCGTGGCTTCTTCCCAACGGCAGGTAACTATCAGCGTGCATCATTCCGTATGACAGTGCCGGGTTCAGATACCCAGTATTTCAAAACGCAATATGATGTGAGGCAGTATGTTCCGTTGACTGAATCACACAGCTTTACGCTGCTTATGCGTGGGCGACTCGGTTATGGTAACGGCTACGGTAAGAATGACGAAAATGATTACTTGCTTCCGTTTTATGAAAACTTCTATGCCGGTGGTTACTCAACACTGCGAGGGTTCCGTTCAAACACGGCAGGGCCTAAAGCAGTATACGACCAAGGTGCGGGTAATAACCCGGCACTGGTAGGCAGTAATGATTCTGTGGGCGGTAATGCCATCGCATTGGCGAGTATGGAATTGATCGTGCCGACACCATTTGTGTCTGCGGAAGTGAGAAACTCGATACGTACCAGTGTGTTTGTTGATGCCGCATCTGTATGGGATACCGAATATGATCTCGACAATGCGCGTGTTATCAGCGGACAAGAATATATTTACGACTACAGCGATCCGACCAACTATCGTGCGTCTTACGGTGCAGCTCTCCAATGGCGCTCACCAATGGGGCCACTAGTGTTCTCGCTGTCGAAACCGATTAAGAGCTATGAAGGTGATGATGAAGAATTCTTTACCTTTACGATTGGCCAAACGTTCTGATTTTCAAGACTAGGAGAAAAGTTTGAAACCTATTATCAAAGCGGCAGGCCTGAGCCTTGCCATTTTCACTGCCTCTATGTATGCAACTGCGGCAGAGGCTGCGCAAAAAGTGGGTTACGTAGCGACAGGCCCAGTACTTGCGCAAATGGCAAAACAAAGCAATGTGAGTGAAAAACTGCGTAAAGAATTTAAAGATCGCATTGCTGAAGTAGAACGTTTGGAAGATCAGCTCAAAAAAGGCATTGAAAAATTGAAGCGCAATGGCGAGCTAATGAGTGAAAGCGAGCGCACCAAACTTCAGCGCCAACTGCAGTCTTTGGATTCTGACTATAAACTTAAAGTCGGTAATCTAAAAGAAGACGAGCGCAAGCGCAGCGCTGAAGAACAACGTAAACTAGTAGAAAAACTGCAAAAGACCATCACGAGTCTTGCGAAGACAGAGGGCTATGACATGGTGCTAGATCGCCAGGCAGTTCTTTACGCAAGCCCGAAAGATGACTTGTCAGAGAAAGTACTGAAAGCAGTCAAATAAGTAAGGTAGAAAATGGCTTCAATTACGCTCGCTGAATTAGCGGAAAAATTGGGTGCGGAGCTGCATGGTGACGGTACCGTTGCCATTCGTTCTATTGCGGGAATGGATAAAGCGGGTGAAGGACAAATCACGTTTTTATCCAGTAGCAAGTACCGTAAGCACCTCGCACAGTGTCAAGCCAGTGCAGTGATGGTCAAGGAAGCCGACCTCGCATATTGCAATGGCAACGTGCTAGTAGTGAAAGATCCGTATTTGGGTTATGCACTTACCGCGCAGCTATTAGACAGTACACCTCGCTGTGCGACTGATATTGCGGCGAGTGCTTATGTATCACCTTCAGCAAAACTGGGTGAAGGTGTGTCCATCGGTCATAATGCTGTGATTGAAGACGGTGTTGAACTGGGCGATCATGTTCAGATTGGTGCTGGATGTTTTGTCGGTCAGAATACCAAATTGGGTGCAAACACTCGCCTTTGGGCGAATGTGAGCATTTATCACGACGTTCAACTCGGTGAGTCTTGCTTGGTGCAGTCAAGCACTGTGATTGGTTCAGACGGCTTTGGTTATGCCAATGACAAAGGACGCTGGATAAAGATCCCTCAAGTTGGCCGCGTTATCATTGGCGATCGTGTTGAGATCGGTGCATGCACGACAGTCGATCGTGGCGCGCTGGATGACACCCTGATTGCTGATGGTGTGATTATCGACAATCTTTGCCAGATCGCGCATAATGTCGAGATCGGTGAAAATACAGCCATTGCAGGTGCGACCGTTATTGCGGGCAGTACCAAGATAGGCAAGCACTGTATCATTGGCGGTGCCTGTGTAATCAATGGTCACATTGAAATTGCAGATGGTGCGACGATCACTGGTATGGGGATGGTGATGAGACCGATCACTGAACCTGGTATGTATTCTTCGGGTATTCCACTTCAGTCCAATCGCGAGTGGCGTAAAACAGCAGCGCGAGTGATGAAGATCGAAGAGATGCATAAACGACTAAAAGCCGTTGAAAAACAAATAGAAGATAGCAAGTAAACGCTGTCTTAGATGGCCTACTCTGGTGGCTTGCTGCACATTGAGAAACTGCTCAATATCGCCGTAGTCTGCAGTGTAGGCCATTTTCCGTTCTCAACGACAAATAATAAGCTTTTCATACGGGAATATTACTTTGATTCGCGAAAACAACGTGCTGACTATTAACGAAATTAGAGAGCTTCTACCGCATCGTTACCCATTCCTTCTTATTGATCGTGTTATTGATTTTGAAGAAGGTAAATACCTTCATGCCATCAAGAATGTATCGGTAAACGAACCTCAATTCACGGGTCACTTCCCACAACTTCCTATTTTCCCAGGTGTACTGATCCTCGAAGCCATGGCGCAAGCTACAGGTTTGTTGGCATTCAAAACATTCGGAAACCCTAAGGAAAATGAGCTTTACTACTTTGCAAGTATCGACAATGCCAAATTCCGTGCGCCAGTGACGCCGGGTGATCAAATGGTATTGGAAGTTGAGTTCATTAAAGAGCGCCGTGGCATTGCTGCCTTCACTGGCGTTGCAAAAGTAGATGGTAAGGTTGTGTGTTCTGCTGACCTGAAGTGTGCCAGAAGAGAGTTTTAACTGTGATTCATGAATCTGCACAAATCCACCCAACCGCAGTGGTTGAAGAGGGGGTAACCCTTGGCGCTAACGTTAAAATTGGCGCGTTCAGCTTCATTGGTACTGGTGTGGAGATCGGTGAAGGCACCGAAGTGAAAACCCATGTTGTTATCAAAGGTCCAACAAAAATTGGCAGAGATAATAAGATCTTCCAGTTCGCCTCTATCGGTGAAGAGTGTCAAGATCTGAAATACGCGGGTGAACCCACCACACTAGAGATTGGTGATCGAAACACGATCCGTGAAAGTGTCACTATGCATCGTGGTACTGTTCAAGATGGCGGTCATACCCAAGTCGGTAGTGATAACTTATTCATGATCAATGCGCACGTGGCACATGACTGTGTGATTGGTGACCGTTGTATCTTTGCTAACAACGCAACCCTTGCGGGTCATGTGACTGTTGGTAATTTTGCGATTGTTGGCGGCATGACGGCGATTCATCAGTTTTGCACTATCGGCAGTCACTGCATGCTTGGTGGTGGCTCGATTGTGGTGAAAGATGTTCCTCCGTATGTGATGGCGCAAGGTAACCACTGCGAACCATTCGGGATTAATGTGGAAGGCCTCAAACGCCGCGGCTTTGAAAAGAGTGCAATTAAAGCGATCCGTGCTGTTTACAAAGAGATTTACCGTTCTGGTAAAACGCTGGATGAAGCGAAAAAGCAAGTTGCTGAGATGGCAAAAGACGAAGAAGCTCTTCAACTTTTTGTTGAGTTTTTTGAAAAGTCGAGCCGAGGTATTATTCGATAATGGCTAAAGCAACTAAGCCGTTACGAGTTGGAATTGTCGCCGGGGAAATCTCCGGCGATATTTTAGGTGCTGGCTTTATCAAAGCGGTTCAAGCGCAATATCCAGATGCTGAGTTTGTTGGTATCGGTGGCCCTCGCATGAAAGCCTTGGGATGCGAGACCTTGTTTGATATGGAAGAGCTGGCAGTCATGGGCATCGTAGAAGTGCTTGGTCGTTTGCCTCGTTTGTTGAAAATCAAACATGCATTGGTGGATTTCTTTGTTGCCAATCCGCCCGATGTATTTGTGGGTATCGACGCGCCAGACTTTAACCTCCGTCTTGAAAAATCGCTCAAAAATACTGGTATTAAAACGGTCCATTACGTCAGCCCGAGTGTATGGGCGTGGCGTCAAAAACGTATTTTCAAAATTGCGGCAGCAACAGATTTGGTGTTGGCGCTTCTGCCGTTCGAAAAAGCGTTTTACGACAGATTTGATGTGCCATGTGATTTCGTAGGACATACCATGGCAGACGATATTCCGTTGGAAAGCGATAAAACAGCTGCGAGAACATTGCTCGGATTGGATACCGACAAAACCTATTTAGCGGTATTGCCAGGCAGCCGCGGTGGTGAGATGACAATGCTTGCCCCGACGTTTATTGAAACCTGCAAGTTACTCAAAGCGAAATATCCCGATTTGGGTTTTGCCGTCGCATTGGTCAACGAAGCCCGTCGTGCGCAGTTTGAGCAAGCATGGCAAGAAACAGCGCCTGAATTGGATTTCACACTGGTTGATGATACGGCCCGCAACGTCATTGCCGCTTCAGATGTTGTGCTTTTGGCATCGGGCACGGTAGCACTGGAGTGCATGCTGGTTAAGCGTCCTATGGTTGTCGGATACAAAGTGAATGCGATCACTGCGTGGCTGGCAAGACGTTTAGTGAAAACGGAATTTGTCTCGTTACCAAACATTCTAGCGGGCAGAGAGCTTGTGCCAGAAAGGCTGCAGGAAGAATGCACGCCAGAAGCACTGTCGACAGAAGTGAGTCGCTACCTTGATGGCGATAACAAAGCGTTGATGGCTGAATTTACGCGTTTGCATGAAGTGATTCGTCGTGATGCAGACAAAACGTCAGCGCGTGCTGTACTGAATTTAATAGGGCGTTGATCTATGGATTTCGAACCTTTTGTTTACCCTGATGCCAAGCTTATTGCGGGTGTTGATGAAGTAGGGCGAGGCCCGCTAGTGGGTGCAGTTGTGACTGCGGCTGTTATTCTGGATCCTAACAATCCTATTGAAGGGCTGACGGATTCAAAAAAGCTGACCGAAAAGAAACGCGAAGCGCTGTTTGAGATAATCAAAGAAAAAGCGTTAGCCTGGTCACTTGGACGCGCCGAGCCAGAAGAAATTGATGACATGAATATTCTCGCGGCCACCATGCTAGCCATGGAGCGTGCTGTCGCAGGTTTGTCGATTCAACCTGATTTTGTTTTGATTGATGGTAACCGCGTACCAGCGGGATTAACCATGAAAGGTGAAGCGGTCGTCAAAGGGGATTTACGTGTGGCTGAAATCAGCGCCGCCTCGATTCTCGCCAAAGTTGTGCGCGACCGCGAAATGGAAGTGCTGGATGCCCAGCATCCGCAATATGGTTTCGCAAAGCACAAAGGTTATCCAACCAAGGTGCATTTTGAAGCGCTTGAAGCGCACGGCGCTATCGCTGAGCACCGTAAGAGCTTTAAGCCTGTCAAGAAAGCGCTAGGCATTGCATAATGCGTAAAGGGGAGTTGAGCTCCCCTTTATCATCCTATCTAAACATAAATCAGTCACGTACGAGTACTATGTCAGACCCACGTTTTATCCACCTTCGTGTTCACAGTGATTACTCCATGGTCGACGGCCTGGGTAAAGTGCCTCCTTTGGTTAAAAAAGTTGGCGAGCTTGGTATGCCAGCGATGGCATTGACCGATTTCACGAACCTATGCGGACTGGTGAAGTTCTACAACACCGCCCAAAGCAACGGTGTGAAACCTATTATTGGTGCTGACTTTAAAGTGCAGTCTGACGCGTTTGGTGACGACCTTTGTCAACTGACGGTACTGGCTGCCGACAACGCGGGCTACAAGAACCTCACGTTATTGATATCAAAAGCCTATCTTCGTGGTCATGTTCAGCATCAACCGGTGATCGATCTTGAATGGTTGGTGGAGCTCAATGAAGGATTGATCATATTGTCAGGTGGTCGACGAGGTGATCTTGGTAAAGCACTGCTGAAAGGCAATATGGCACTCGCCAAACAATGTGCGGCGTTTTACCAGACTCACTTTCCTGATGCATATTATATAGAATTGATCCGCACAGGCCGTCCTGACGAAGAAGCGTACCTGCATTTTGCACTAGATTTTGCCTCCGAGCATGATCTGCCCGTGGTGGCGACCAACGAAGTGTGTTTTCAGTCATCAGATCTGTTTGATGCCCATGAAATTCGTGTCGCGATCCATGATGGCTTTACCCTTGAAGATCCGCGTCGGCCAAAGAATTACAGCCCACAACAATACCTTCGTACTGAAGAGGAAATGTGTGAGTTATTCCAAGATATTCCAGAAGCACTCGTCAACACCGTAGAAATCGCCAAGCGTTGCAACGTGACAGTGCGTTTGAATGAATACTTCTTACCAAACTTCCCCACCGAAGGGTTGGAGATTGGTGAATTCTTGGTGAAGAAGTCTCAGGAAGGCTTGGAAGATCGTCTTGAGTTCTTGTTTCCCGATCCGCAAGAGCGCGCGAACCGCCGTCCAGAATATGACGAGCGATTAGATATCGAGCTCAAGGTGATCAACCAAATGGGTTTCCCTGGCTACTTCCTCATCGTGATGGAGTTTATCCAGTGGTCGAAAGACAATGATATCCCCGTTGGTCCTGGGCGAGGGTCGGGTGCAGGTTCATTGGTGGCCTATGCACTGAAAATTACCGATCTCGATCCGCTGGAATTCGATCTTCTGTTCGAACGCTTTCTTAACCCTGAACGTGTCTCCATGCCCGATTTCGATATCGACTTTTGTATGGATAAACGCGACAAGGTGATTGATCACGTCGCGGAAATATATGGTCGTGATGCGGTATCACAGATCATTACGTTTGGTACGATGGCGGCCAAAGCGGTTATCCGAGATGTTGGTCGTGTGCTTGGTCATCCTTACGGATTTGTTGATCGTATCTCAAAGATGGTGCCGCCAGATCCAGGTATGACATTGGCGAAAGCGTTTGATGTCGAACCTCAACTGGGCGAGATTTATGAAGCGGATGAAGAAGTTCGTGAGCTGATTGATACGTGTCGAATTCTCGAAGGGTGTACGCGAAACGCGGGTAAACACGCTGGTGGTGTGGTTATCTCTCCGACTACCATCACAGACTTCGCTCCGCTATATTGTGACAGTGAAGGCAACTTCCCGGTTACGCAGTTTGATAAGAATGACGTAGAAACCGCAGGACTCGTTAAGTTCGACTTCTTGGGGTTGCGCACGCTAACCATCATTGATTGGGCGTTGAAGATGATTAACCCTCGTCTTCAAGCTGAGGGGCAAGACCCTATTCGCATTGAAGCAATCCCAATGGATGATTTTGCGTCATTTAAGCTACTACAAAATTCAGAAACCACCGCGGTATTCCAGTTAGAATCCCGAGGCATGAAAGATCTGATCAAGCGTCTGCAACCGGATTGCTTTGAAGACATGATCGCATTGGTGGCATTGTTCCGCCCAGGCCCGCTTCAATCAGGCATGGTAGATAACTTTATTGACCGTAAGCGCGGCCGTGAGGTGGTTTCTTACCCTGACGAAAAATGGCAGCACGAGTCATTAAAAGAAATTCTTGAGCCAACCTACGGCATCATTCTTTACCAAGAACAGGTCATGCAAATTGCGCAGGTGCTATCGGGTTATACCCTTGGTGGCGCTGACATGCTTCGTCGCGCCATGGGTAAGAAAAAGCCTGAAGAGATGGCCAAGCAGCGTGCAACGTTTGAAGAAGGTGCGGTGAAGAACGGCATCGACGGTGAGTTGGCGATAAAGATCTTCGACCTAGTGGAAAAATTCGCAGGTTACGGTTTTAACAAATCGCACTCTGCCGCCTATGCACTCGTGTCCTACCAAACGCTTTGGTTGAAAACGCATTATCCCGCTGAATTCATGGCGGCAGTAATGACCGCGGATATGGATAACACAGATAAAATCGTCGGTTTGGTGGAAGAGTGTCGTCGCATGAAGTTGACGATGCTGCCGCCCGATGTGAATGCTGGCCTATATCGTTTTAATGTGAATGATAAAGGCGAAATCGTATACGGTATTGGTGCGATTAAAGGCGCGGGTGAGACGCCGATTGAAAACATTATTGAAGCGCGTGAAAAAGGTGGCTATTTCCGCGACCTTTTTGATTTTTGTGCGCGAGTTGATACGAAAAAAGTCAATAAACGTGTTATTGAAAAATTGATTCAGGCGGGTGCACTTGACCGATTAGGTCCTCACCGTGCAGCCATGATGGCGTCGTTAGACGGGGCTATCAAAGCGGCAAGCCAACATCGTCAAGCCGAGGCATTTGGTCAGGCAGATATGTTTGGTGTGTTGACCGATGCGCCAGAAGAAGTTGAACACAAATATGCGAATGTTCCGCATTGGCCTGAGAAAGTGTGGCTGGAAGGCGAACGTGAAACATTAGGTTTATATCTAACCGGTCATCCTATCAACAGCTACGTTAAAGAGCTTAAGCATTACATAACTTGGCGACTAGAAGATGCGCACGCGACAAAACGCGATGTGGTATCAACGATAGCGGGTCTCGTGATTGCAGCTCGAGTCATGACAACGAAGCGTGGAACGCGTATTGGCATTTTGACGCTCGACGATAGATCTGGGCGTATGGAAGTGATGCTATTCTCAGATGTATTAGAAAAGTACTTGGATTTTATCGAAAAAGACCGAATTTTGGTCATATCGGGACAGGTCAGCTTTGATGACTTCAACGGTGGCCTTAAAATGTCGGCACGAGAAGTGCTTGATCTCTCTCAAGCGCGTGAAAAGTACCTACGCAGTCTTGCTATATCCGTGACTGATAGGCAAATTGATAACAAATTTTTTGAACGATTTAGCGAAATCCTAGAACCTTATCGTGCAGGCACTGTACCTGTGAATCTTTATTACCAGCGTGACGATGCGCGTGCGAAATTGGTCTTAGGAACAGAATGGCGGATCACGCCAGATGATAAGCTGATCGATGATTTAAAAACGCTGCTCGGCGACAAACAGGTCGAGTTGGAATTTGACTGATACGTTTGCCCTGTCGTGTACGACGGGGCAACTTAATTACCTGAACAGGATTCTTTCTCTATGAGTCTTAATTTCCTTGAATTTGAACAGCCGATTGCTGAATTGGAAGCAAAAATTGAAGCCCTGCGTGTAGTGTCCAAACGCGGTGACGATCCTGAGGCTGTCAATCTTGATAAAGAAATCGAGCAATTGGAGACAAAAAGCGCTGAATTGACGAAAAAAATCTTCAGTGACTTAGGTGCTTGGCAAGTGGCGCAATTGGCGCGTCATCCACGTCGTCCCTACACCTTGGATTACGCCGATCTGATTTTTACCGAGTTCGAAGAGTTGGCGGGCGATCGTGCTTATGCTGATGACAAAGCAATCGTAGGTGGCATGGCACGTATTGATGGTCGCCCTGTGATGATTATTGGTCATCAAAAAGGCCGTGAAACACGTGAAAAAGTGATTCGTAACTTTGGCATGCCCAAGCCGGAAGGCTACCGCAAGGCGCTGCGTTTGATGAAGATGGCTGAGCGTTTCAAAATGCCTATCATTACCTTCATTGATACCGCGGGTGCATATCCAGGTGTTGGTGCGGAAGAGCGTGGCCAATCAGAAGCGATTGCTCGTAATCTCAAAGAAATGGCTGGCCTTAGCGTGCCAGTGATTTGCAACGTAGTTGGTGAAGGTGGCTCGGGTGGTGCACTTGCTATCGGTGTGGGCGATTTTGTCAATATGCTGCAATATTCAACCTATTCAGTGATTTCACCTGAAGGTTGTGCTTCAATCTTGTGGCGTGATTCAAACAAAGCACCACAAGCGGCAGAAGCCATGGGCATGACTGCACCGCGTCTGCAAGAGCTGGGTCTGATTGACAATATCATTGAAGAACCCATGGGCGGTGCTCATCGAGATTTTGGCTTTACCGCAGGCAACATCAAAGCCCTGCTGTTGAAGCAATTGGACGAGCTTGAGCCATTGGATGCGGATGCTCTGAAAGAGCGTCGCTACCAGCGTCTACTGAGCTACGGCTACTGCTGATTGCCGTTTGCGAAAGCGAATATTAAGACGAGAATACTAAAAAGGGCCGAATGGCCCTTTTTTTCATTCCAATGCTATTATGACGGCAATTCAATGTCTTTGAGGCACTTATGCTGTTCTCCCTGTTTGAAAATATCCTTGATACTTATACCCCCACTCCTCGACAAATTGTTTTGGCCTTCAGTGGTGGTGTAGATTCGCGTGTCATGCTCGATTTACTCTCAACTTATCGTGATATCCATCCTCAACATCGTTACCTTGTGATTCACGTACATCATGGCCTCAGTGGAAAAGCAGATGCTTGGCTAACACAATGCAGCGAGTGGGCAGCAGAGGCAGGGTTCGATTTCAAGGGGTTGCGCGTTGACATCGATAAGCAGGGAGAAAGCCTGGAGAAAGCCGCCAGAGAGGCGCGATATTTGGCTATTTCATCAGCCGTCGAATCAGAGGCATTAGTGTTAACAGGGCAGCATGCAGACGATCAGGCCGAAACTTTCTTATTGGCGTTGAAGCGTGGCAGTGGGCCAGCTGGATTAGCTGCGATGCCAGAAATTAGACCACTTGGGCAGGCGCATTTATTACGACCACTGTTGACTGTCATGCGCCAAGATATTGAAACCTACGCTAATCAACAGGGTTTGGCGTGGATAGACGACGAAAGCAATCTGGATTGTCGTTTTGATCGTAATTTTATTCGTCAAGCATGGCTTCCTGAGGCGAGAAGAAGATGGCCGGGATTTGTAAAGGCCATAAACCGAACATCTAAACTGTGTGCTGAGCAAGAGGCATTGCTCGATGAGTTGCTGTCAGAGCACGACGCGCGTATCGAGCAACCCGATGGCGGGGTCGCGCTGACTTTGTTGGGGGCGTACTCAGCGAGAATGCAAGCATCATTGGTACGACGTTGGTTTAAGAAAGCGGCTGGTGTAAGTGTTTCGCAAGGGCAACTCAACCAGATATTCATGTCAGTGATTGAGGCTGCTGAAGATGCAAACCCGCTTGTGCAGGTTGGGTGTTGGCAGATAAGACGTTTTCACCAAAGTTTGTATTGCGTGAAAAATGCTGAAGATGTTTCTGATTGGGTGCACTATCTGACGCTCAATGTGTTAGTTAAGTTGCCTGATCATATTGGTGAATTGCTGCTGGCTGAAAGTGCTGACATAAAGGGGTTGATGCTTCGTCGACCTAATGGGAATGAAGCCGTCACCGTCAGTTTTAATCCCGAGGGTTTATCCGCTCACCCCGTTGGACGACAGGGCAAGCGAAAGTTAAAAAAGCTGTTTCAGGAATATGGTGTGCCCACATGGCAACGCAGAAGAACGCCATTGATTTTTTATGGCGATCAGATAGCGGCAGTCGCTGATATGTTTGTCTGTGAAGGATTCGACGGGCAGGAGTGTGAGCTTGTCTGGCACAAACACAATCCATACAGTGCGTGAATGGCGTTCACGTGTAAGAATTTATGCAAACTGGAAAATAATAAAGCGAGGAAGCGATGAAAAAATTATTACCTTTAGGTTTGGTTACTCTTATGCTGGCGGCACCCTCTTTTGCTGCTGGTGATGCGGAAGCCGGTAAGGCGAAGGCTGTGATTTGCGCGGCGTGTCATGGTGCAAATGGTATTGCAATGATTCCCGGTTACCCAAATCTGGCAGGTCAAAACGCGCAGTATATTGTGACAGCCTTAAAGGCTTATAAGAACGGAGAGCGCACTGGTGGGCAAGCTGCTGTCATGGCGCCACAAGCGAACATGCTGAGCGATGCAGACATGGAAAATCTTGCTGCCTATTTCTCTCAAATGAAATAACTGCGTCCGATTTGTTGAAAAGCCACAGCTCTGTGCTGTGGCTTTTTTATTTGTATGGATTCACCTCGCAAGTTTTTTATGTGGTTAGATTGTTTTTTGTTCGATCGAATTTGCTGCTATTGCTATAAAAATCAGATTTTACTATTGTACTAGCTCACTGATACATTGTGCGAGGGTAAAGCAATGGCTGCAGGACGTGAGCATTTCAGCTCAAGGATAGGATTTGTGCTTGCTGCGGCAGGTGCCGCTGTTGGATTGGGTAATATTTGGGGCTTTCCTACGCAAGCGGCAAGCAATGGCGGCGGTGCATTTCTGCTGGTTTATCTTTTGATGATTTTAGTCGTGGCATATCCGATGCTGGTTGTTGAAATGGCGATTGGTCGCCATGGTCAAGCAAACCCCATCGACAGTATGCGTAAGCTTGGGCGTTCACCACTTTCGAAAACATTAGGTGGCAGCGTTGGATTGATTGGCTTAATGGTTCCTTGTCTGGTACTTGCCTTTTATAGCATCGTGGGTGGCTGGTTAGTATCGTTCCTACTGGCTGCAGGCGCAGACATTGTCGGCCTGAATGATGTTTCTCTCTGGTTAAAAGGTTTCTCTGTTGAGCGAAATTTATTCGGTGCGGCTATTTTCTACCTTCTTACTATCTTGATTGTTCAGGCTGGTGTGAAAGATGGCATCGAAAAATGGTCAACCCGACTGATGCCAGCTTTGTTTGTTCTTTTTGGCATATTATTTGTCTACGTCATGACATTGCCGGGAGCAACCCAAGGGCTTGCGCATTATCTCATTCCTGACTTTTCAAAGGTCATGGATCGGGATCTGATATTGGCCGCGATGGGACAAGGTTTCTTTTCGCTAACGATCGGAGGTTGCTCCATGTTGATTTATGGATCTTATCTAAGCCGAAAAGAAAATCTTCCCAAAATGGCACTTAACGTGACATTGGTGGACACCGCTGTCGCGGTTATCGCAGGCTTAGTTATTCTTCCTGCGATGTTTGCTGCCATGCAACAAGAGGTTGAGATTTACGATGCTAATGGCGCGCTACTGAGTTCATCCACACTGGTTTTTGATGTCTTACCAATGCTGTTTGAAGGGTTGGGAGCGGGTGGTGCATTCATTGCGTTAATCTTCTTTGTATTGATGACAATTGCAGCGCTAACCTCGTCCATTTCCATGTTGGAATGCCCTGTATCCTTGATGAATGAGCGTTTGGGGACGAAGCGTTCTGTCGCAAGCTGGTTACTTGGTGGGCTAATTGCCCTGTTTAGTGTCGTTATTGTGTTTAACTTTGGCAGCATGTTTGGCCTAGTTGCGACAATTGCCACTCAGTACTTTCAGCCAATCGCGGCTTTGCTGTTCTGTCTTTACGGTGGTTGGGTTTGGACCCGTATTGAGAAGCTTAAAGAGTTGCGTCAGGGCTATGACAACATCGAAGAGGGGCTGTTTTGGAAAATCTGGCCAGCCTATGTCAAATTTGTCTGTCCAGCGCTGGTCATTGCGGTGATTTGGATGTCATTGGCGTAACAATGTCATGAAGAAATGTAATTAATCAATGAAAACAAAAACGGAAGCTGAGGCTTCCGTTTTTCGTTAGTTCACTATCATTCTGGCTTAGCGAAACTGATTCTGATCGGGCATATATTCAAACCCTGCACTCGCCAGTTTTACCTGTAACGCCGCCGCATCGATCTCAAAGTACTTCACTAACTCATTCAGTGACGAGAATTCATCGCGTAGCTTCATGTTCACAATACTCATCAGCATTACCGTGTCCATGGTTTCAAATTTCTTTAAATCCATCAGGCATCCCTATGGTCGCTGATCAGCAAATTGGCTGCGGCAAATGCAGCTTGTTCGCGGGTTTCTTTAGGTAGGGATTCATCTGATGCGATGGCATTCAGTGTTTTTACTGCGCAGGTGATTGCTTTGGGAATATACCCTTGGTCACCACTGCCAATTTCCGCATAACGTTGGCGGATCAAATCACAACAATCGTAGACTTTCATTGCTACTCCTTGGAAAGACTCTGACTGAAATATACCGTAAAAAAGTGATGCGATGGAGCCTTAATCGAAGAAAGAGGGGGGGATGTTATCGACGACGATTGGCTTTGTTGCGGTACATGCTGCGATCCGCTCGCTCAAACATAGAAGTGACATTATCGCCTTGACGATATGCTGAGCAACCGACAGAACTGGAAATAGAATGCGCAGTAAGAAGGGAGTCATTGGAAAGCAGCATTTTGAGACGATCGTTAACCAGTTGCGCTGATTCACGCGTAGCGGGTGTAAGCAATACCGCGAATTCATCTCCGCCGAGGCGATAGCAGCGATCGGATGCTCGAATGGCTTCTTTTAATAACAATGAAAAGCGACGCAGTACTTTGTCTCCATCTAGGTGACCATAGGTGTCGTTAACCTGTTTAAAGTTATCCATGTCAAAAATCATTAAGATCAAACCGTGATTCTTACGCTCTGTTAAGGCGAGAGATTGACGGAGGTCTTGCTCAAAGCTGGTTCGATTGTTTAGGCCTGTGAGGCTATCAAGCATCGCGAGATTTCTAACACGACAGTACTCAATGGCATTGCTTAAAGGGCCAGCAAGAAGGCGATGGTAGGTATGAATAAGACTGATTTCATCGTCATCAAGTTGATAGGGCGTACTGTATTGCAGCATTCCTAACGGAGACTGCGCAAATTTTATCGAGAACGTTTGTCGATGATCAGAAGAGCCGCCACGTCTAACAATATGAGAGATGTCGTCGTGCTCCCATATCAGACGATGAATGTCGATTTGCTTTTCCAGTTCTCTGGTGAACACTTCAAACAATTTTTCTATCTCAAGTCGACCTTGAAGTTTCTGCAGCACCATTAGGCGCTGATCCGCCCCGAGAGGAACTCGGCGAGACTGTATTGCTGCTTTTTTGAGTTGTTCCAGTTGCGTACTCATCGAAACTGCCTCAGAAACTAATAACCATGACCGTTCATGCATTCATCAATAGAAGCAAAAAGCGTTCCAGATTATCGGTGCGCAACTGCTTGTCTTATTTAATATGATTAGTCACTTGATAGAAAGCTCACTAAATCGGATCGACGATTTTGAGCATCTTGATATCCCATGTCAATTAAGTGGTTGATATATTTCGGTTCAAATAACAGATAGCTGGTAATTGCCGCATCCTCAGAAGGGCTAATGCCTAGAACTCTCATCAAACTACGTACAGCTAAAGGCATATGACAATAATATCTTTCAACCAAAGGCTCAAAGGGCGAGGAAGGGGAGAGATGGAGGGCATCTACTTGCCGCAGCGCCAAATTTTCGGCTTTGTTTTTATCCACTGCCGCGACAAGATTGTTCATGCGTTCAAGGTGCTCAAGGTCAGCGGACAGGGTATCGGCAAATATTGCATCCATTAAGTGCCCACCAAGCATAGCGAGTCCAGGCGCAGGTGAGAGACTACTGTGCGTGGTTGGCGATTTCGGTGCTAGGTCAATAATAAGCACCTTCTCAGCCCCCATTTTTAGTGCGGGTCGCAGCGGCGCGATTTGGTGAACTGATCCATCACCATAAAAGCTGTGACCAATTTTTGATGCGGGAAACACGATAGGAATGGCAGATGATGCAAGCAGGTGCTCGGTGGTGATTTGGCTTTTTATGCCTATTGCACGAGAGCGACTCCAAACGGGAATGTCTGCATGTCCTTGGTAGAAGGTGACAGACTTACTGGTGTGATAATTTGATGCTGTTACCGCCAAGCCATGTAGGTACCCATTGAGTATTTGATGCTCAATCTTACTGAAATTCAACACGTTATTAAGAAGGTTACGCAGTGGACGGTTATCAAGCAACCCAAAAGGCGGTGCACAGTGGTAACGCGCTTGTGCTCGCGCAAACCCCTGCCGGCCCAAATGCATTAGCATGCCCTGAAAAGAGCTTTGAAAGACATGCTTGGTGTGCAGATGCGACCAAAGCCAAGACAATTTTTTGACGCCGAGTCGGAAACATGACGTATGGCATGCAAGTGATGTGGCATTGAGTGCACCTGCTGATGTCCCGCAATAAATGGTGAAGGGGCTGGCATGAACGCGAGGGTACCACTCTGAAATTGCTTTAATGACGCCCACTTGATAGGCGGCACGCGCACCACCGCCGCTTAATAAAAGTGCGATTTTCTTCTGCGGAATTTTTGGTGGTGTTTTGGGGGCCATAGTGCGAGCGCTCGGTTTTTTGTCATTAATTTTGAGTATGACCTAGAAATCGAGTCTTTGATTCATACTCAATTTAACCTAGGCATTTTTAAGTAACTTTCTGAATTGATTGTGATCAAGTGCTAAAACCGACAGCATCAAAAATCATTGCCATCGAGTAAAGAGAACGGCAAATGCTATATTTCTGTTCACTTTTCTTTTGTTCGGCGAAATCATGACTCCTCACTTAACCGCATTAATTGCTGATGATGACAAAGCAACGGCCAAATTGGTTGACGTATTGCTGCAAAAATGGGGAATTGAGACTGTCGTTGCCCATGATGGTTTAGAAGCGCTGGAAGTGATGATGCGAGCGGTTCCACCGTCCTTGCTTCTTCTTGATTGGGAAATGCCGGGCTACAGTGGCATTGAGCTGTGCGAAAAAATCCGACAAATTGATACGTCTAACCCTCCCTACATCATTCTTTGTACAGCGAGAGATAGTGCTGAGCACATCGTACAAGGATTGAATAAGGGGGCGAATGACTACGTTTCTAAGCCGTTTAATACCCAAGTGTTAAAAGCCAGAGTGGATGTTGGTCTGCGCACGCTTGAGCTACAAGCACGACTGGTGGATGCCATGAGTCGGTTAGATCATCTTGCTAGTTTTGATGAGTTAACGGGGTTACTTAATCGCCGCGTGTTGTTTGATCGAATACGCGAAGATTTTTCTCGTGCGCATCGTGCTAAAGAGAACCTGTGCTTTGCGGTGTGCGATATTGATTGGTTCAAGCGCATCAATGATAAACATGGCCACCCAGCGGGGGATGCCATTTTGCACCGCCTCGGTGAACTGTTGACGCAGGAGCTGCGACCTTATGACAGGCTTGGTCGTATTGGTGGTGAAGAGTTTCTACTTTTGTTTTCAGTAGAAGACGAGATCAATGCATGGAAAGTGCTTGAGCGAATCAGGCGTGCTATTGAATGCTGTGATTTTGTCTATGAAGGTAAGAAAATCTCGGTAACCATGAGTTTTGGTGCGACATTTATTGAGGCCGGAGAGGAAGTTGCCAGGGTAGAAGCATATTTTAAAAGGGCAGATGAAGCACTCTATCGTTCTAAGGAAACGGGTAGGAATCACGTTACTTTTTCAGAAAATATCGTGTAAAAAGAGCTGATAAAAAAAGCGCCTCCGATTAGGAAGCGCTTATCGAGCAAGTTTACTAAATGGAAGTGTGCTTAAGCTAATTTAGCTTTGATGTACTCAACCATGTTTTCCATGTCGACCGGAAGTTTTTCGCCATCACGACGATGTTTGTATTCAAACACACCGTTATCCATGCTGCGCTCACCGATAATGATAGTGTGCGGAACACCCATCAATTCCATATCAGAGAACATTACACCAGGGCGTTCTTTACGATCGTCAAACAGCACTTCAATGCCTGCCGCTTTCAGGTCTGCATATAATTTCTCTGCCGCTTCTTTAACGCGCTCAGACTTGTGCATATTCATTGGCACAATAGCGACGGTAAATGGCGCAATTGCGTCTGGCCAGATAATGCCATTGTCATCGTGGTTTTGCTCGATGGCCGCCGCAACAACACGAGAAACACCGATGCCATAGCAGCCCATTTCTAGAATCACGTTTTTGCCGTCAGTGCCCAATACGCCGCAGTTCATCTTTTCTGAGTAGTTAGTACCCAATTGGAAAATATGACCAACTTCAATGCCGCGTTTAAGTAAAATGGTGCCTTGACCACAAGGGCTTGGATCGCCTTCAACAACATTGCGAATATCAGCCACTTCGCCAAGTTCTACATCACGGCCCCAATTAATGCCGAAGTAGTGTTTATCATCGATGTTTGCACCGGCGCCAAAATCACTCATCGCTGCCACAGTGCGGTCAACAATGAATGGAACCGTCAGGTTCACTGGACCTAGCGAGCCAGGGCCTGCATTGACGACAGCACGAATTTCTTCTTCTGTGGCAAATTCAAGAGGGGCTGCAATTTGAGCCAATTTTTCGGCTTTGAGTTCGTTCAGTTCATGATCACCACGAACGAGCAAGGCTACGATATCTGCGTCAACGGCATCAGAGGCTTTGACAAACAGCGTTTTAACGGTTTTCTCGATTGGCAGATTAAACTGCTCAACCAACTGTGCGATGGTTTTCGCATCAGGCGTATCAACTAATGTCATTTCCTGAGTTGGCGTAGCTTGCTCACCAGCAGGCGCCACGGCCTCTGCCATTTCAACGTTGGCTGCATATTCAGATTCCGTTGAGAATGCGATGGTGTCTTCGCCGCTGTTCGCCAGTACATGGAACTCGTGTGACGCAGAACCACCAATTGCACCGGTATCGGCCAGCACTGGACGGTAATCCAAGCCCATACGATCGAATGCAGCGCAGTAAGCAACATGCATCGCTTCGTATGACTTCTCTAAACCTTCTTTATCAATGTCGAAGCTGTATGCATCCATCATTGAGAATTCACGTGCACGCATCACACCAAAACGCGGACGTACTTCGTCGCGGAATTTGGTTTGAATCTGATACAGATTCAATGGCAGTTGCTTGTAAGAATTCACTTCGTTACGAACAAGGCTGGTGATCACTTCTTCTGCCGTCGGGCTCAGAACAAACGGACGCTCGTGACGGTCAGTGAAGCGCAGAAGCTCAGGTCCCATCTTTTCGGAACGACCTGTTTCTTCCCAAAGCTCAAAGGGCTGAACAACAGGCATCAGAGTTTCAATCGCGCCTGCGTTATTGATTTCTTGACGAACGATGTTTTCAACCTTTTGAAGAACGCGCAGACCGGTTGGCAGCCAGGTGTATAGGCCTGAAGCCAGTTTGCGGATCATTCCGGCGCGTAGCATCAGCTGGTGGCTGATCACTTCTGCGTCATTTGGCGTTTCCTTCAATGTAGAAAGAAGGTATTTACTGGTACGCATCTAAGCTATCCGTTTATCTATTTACAATATGAAAGGTATAAGGGCGTCATATTACCAGTGAGAACCTTAATCACCAAAGGCTTCTATGGTAGTCACTGTGATTAGCCGTTCTTCGACGAAAAACTTCACGTTTAGGTCAAAGAGGTGGACTGCATATTCCTTATCATCTTTTTTCCCTTTCTTATAAGCCGGGCGGGGATCTTGCGCCAGCACCTCACGAATCACCTGCGTTTTATGTTCGGCATCTTTTTGTTTAGTCAATTGGGTTTGTGCTAGATCGGTAAAAGCAACGTTTAGGGTGTCGGGTATTTCTGCGGCGTATCCGCCTTGTGCTTCAGTGATGGAATCGGAATAAGGAATATAAGGTTTGATGTCTATAACGGGTGTGCCATCAACAAGGTCACAGCTACCGATATCAATAATGACCTGATTGCCTGCTTTTCGTATTCCTTTTATCGAAACTACTGACATACCAATCCCATTGGGGCGAAAGGTCGCACGGCTGGCGAAAACGCCCACTCGTTCATTGCCGCCAAGGCGCGGTGGGCGAACTGTTGGCGTCCAGCCTTTCGCTAAATTTTGGTCGAATAAAAAAAGGACCCATATATGTGAAAATTGCTCGAGTCCGCGAACGGCATCTTCTTGATTCGCGTCTCCGCACAGTGCAATAAATGCCGTTGCACTCGGTGCTAGCCCAGGTTGGCGAGGTACAGCGAACTTTTCTTTGAAAGGGGACTGAATGTGACCCACAGGCGTAAGTGAGTAATTCATAGTATTTATCTCTGATTCTTTTAATGCAGACTTTATCATAGTTAGCTTAGGCAGCGGCGAGACAATAGATGATGAGCGAATTGCGTGTCATAATCGCCCGCTAAGCATATATAGAGGGCAGAGCATTGGCCAAACCAGCGGTATTTATTGATAGAGACGGCGTGATTAATGTTGATCATGGTTACATCAGCAAGGTCGATGACTTTGAGTATATTGACGGTGTTTTTGAAGCATGCCGAGCGTTCAAAGAAATGGGTTACTTGCTCGTATTGGTAACAAATCAATCTGGCATCGCTCGTGGTTACTACAGCGAAGATGATTTTATCTCTCTGACCGAATGGATGGATTGGAACTTTGAGGACCAAGGTGTCGAATTCGATGGAATCTATTATTGCCCGCACCATCCTGAACATGGTGATGATAAGTACAAAAAAGACTGCGATTGCAGAAAACCAAAGCCTGGTATGTTTTTAACCGCGCAAGAGTACCTTGGCATCGATATGGCTAAGTCGGTCATGATTGGTGATAAAGCGGATGATATGAAAGCCGCAAGTGCTGCAGGGGTGGAAACCAAAATTCTTGTACGCACCGGAAAGCAAGTCACCGAAGACGCTGAGGCTTTAGCAACAGTCGTATTGGATAGCGTTGCCGATGTGCCGGCTTATTTGAAAGCACGGTAGCGATACCGAAAAGAATTTAGAATACAGTATTCTTATTTAAAACAGCCCATTTGGGCTGTTTTTATATCACTTTGATGAAGTTTTGAACGGTTGGGGCTTTTTTTAGAGAAAAAGCGTTTTTTTCACTAAAAAGGTATTGCCAATACAAAATCTCTCCCTATAATGCGCTCCCTGTTGGCACGGCAAATTTTGCAGCTAACATGAGGAAAGCAAAAGTGCTTGACTCAAAAAAGGAGTTGAGTTTAAATCTCTCTCCGCTCAGCAAGCCTGAGCAAGCTCTTTAACAATTTGACCTATACAATCTGTGTGGGCACTCGTATTTGATAGACATAAGATTTATCAATGAACTGAGTGACCCAATCGAATTGGAAATCAGCCTTGAGCTGTTTTGATTTCACTTTTTCAAAAGTGGAAACCAATAAGAAACACAGTCAATGCAGATTTGCCTTAGGGCAAAAAAGTAATTCAGTATTCATTGAGCGTCACTTTCGAGTGACAACAAAATTCTAATTGAAGAGTTTGATCATGGCTCAGATTGAACGCTGGCGGCAGGCCTAACACATGCAAGTCGAGCGGTAACATTTCAAAAGCTTGCTTTTGAAGATGACGAGCGGCGGACGGGTGAGTAATGGCTGGGAACCTGCCCTGACGTGGGGGATAACAGTTGGAAACGACTGCTAATACCGCATGATGTCTACGGACCAAAGAGGGGGATCTTCGGACCTCTCGCGTCGGGATGGGCCCAGTTGGGATTAGCTAGTTGGTGAGGTAATGGCTCACCAAGGCGACGATCCCTAGCTGGTTTGAGAGGATGATCAGCCACACTGGAACTGAGACACGGTCCAGACTCCTACGGGAGGCAGCAGTGGGGAATATTGCACAATGGGCGCAAGCCTGATGCAGCCATGCCGCGTGTGTGAAGAAGGCCTTCGGGTTGTAAAGCACTTTCAGCAGTGAGGAAGGTTAGTACGTTAATAGCGTATTAATTTGACGTTAGCTGCAGAAGAAGCACCGGCTAACTCCGTGCCAGCAGCCGCGGTAATACGGAGGGTGCGAGCGTTAATCGGAATTACTGGGCGTAAAGCGCATGCAGGCGGTTTGTTAAGCAAGATGTGAAAGCCCCGGGCTCAACCTGGGAACCGCATTTTGAACTGGCAGGCTAGAGTCTTGTAGAGGGGGGTAGAATTTCAGGTGTAGCGGTGAAATGCGTAGAGATCTGAAGGAATACCGGTGGCGAAGGCGGCCCCCTGGACAAAGACTGACGCTCAGATGCGAAAGCGTGGGGAGCAAACAGGATTAGATACCCTGGTAGTCCACGCTGTAAACGATGTCTACTTGGAGGTTGTGACCTAGAGTCGTGGCTTTCGGAGCTAACGCGTTAAGTAGACCGCCTGGGGAGTACGGTCGCAAGATTAAAACTCAAATGAATTGACGGGGGCCCGCACAAGCGGTGGAGCATGTGGTTTAATTCGATGCAACGCGAAGAACCTTACCTACTCTTGACATCCACAGAAGAGACCAGAGATGGACTTGTGCCTTCGGGAACTGTGAGACAGGTGCTGCATGGCTGTCGTCAGCTCGTGTTGTGAAATGTTGGGTTAAGTCCCGCAACGAGCGCAACCCTTATCCTTGTTTGCCAGCACGTCATGGTGGGAACTCCAGGGAGACTGCCGGTGATAAACCGGAGGAAGGTGGGGACGACGTCAAGTCATCATGGCCCTTACGAGTAGGGCTACACACGTGCTACAATGGCGTATACAGAGGGCAGCGAGGCCGCGAGGTGGAGCGAATCCCAGAAAGTACGTCGTAGTCCGGATCGGAGTCTGCAACTCGACTCCGTGAAGTCGGAATCGCTAGTAATCGTGGATCAGAATGCCACGGTGAATACGTTCCCGGGCCTTGTACACACCGCCCGTCACACCATGGGAGTGGGCTGCACCAGAAGTAGATAGCTTAACCTTCGGGAGGGCGTTTACCACGGTGTGGTTCATGACTGGGGTGAAGTCGTAACAAGGTAGCCCTAGGGGAACCTGGGGCTGGATCACCTCCTTAACGATACTATTGATGCAAGTGCTCACACAAATTGTATAGGTTGAAAAAGTAAAGAGTGGTTTGGCATCCCAAATGCCAAACAAGCAAAGTGTCCCATTCGTCTAGAGGCCTAGGACACCGCCCTTTCACGGCGGTAACAGGGGTTCGACTCCCCTATGGGACGCCACGGGTCGTTAGCTCAGTTGGTAGAGCAGTTGACTTTTAATCAATTGGTCGTAGGTTCGAATCCTACACGACCCACCATTCTCTCCATGAGGGAATTAAAACTATCGTGGGCGATTAGCTCAGTTGGGAGAGCACCTCCCTTACAAGGAGGGGGTCACTGGTTCGAGCCCGGTATCGCCCACCATTCTTTCTCCTGAAAGAATTAAAACATCAGGGGGGCTATAGCTCAGCTGGGAGAGCGCTTGCATGGCATGCAAGAGGTCGACGGTTCGATCCCGTCTAGCTCCACCACTCTTTAAACGCATTCTCGCGAGTGTCTTTAGAAAGTGGACATCTCTGTCTCAGAGACACATCACTTTGCTCTTTAAAAATCTGGAAAGCTGACTAGTAGATTTAATGCTTCTTTGAAAAAAGAGGGATTAAATTGAAATCTGTTTCTTATCTCTCTACCCGAGAGGTAACGAAACAAAAGTTCTCAAAACGTTAATTCTTCGGAATTAACACCAAACACATTCAAGTGTTCTTGGTTTCATTCTTCTCTTAGAGAGGAATG
Source organism: Enterovibrio litoreus (assembly GCF_045679545.1). Taxonomy (NCBI): domain Bacteria; kingdom Pseudomonadati; phylum Pseudomonadota; class Gammaproteobacteria; order Vibrionales; family Vibrionaceae; genus Enterovibrio; species Enterovibrio litoreus. The sequence continues at coordinate 2,737,868 of NZ_CP166194.1, read as the reverse complement.
AACATATTTGAGTCCGGCGAAAAACCGTTCATCGAAAGATGAACTTGTTCTTTAACGAGAACACCTTGGTTGTTTGCCATACATAAAGACCTCTTGGGGTTGTATGGTTAAGTGACTAAGCGTACACGGTGGATGCCTTGGCAGTCAGAGGCGATGAAGGACGTAGTAACTTGCGATAAGCGTAGATAAGGCAGTAACAGCCACTTGAGTCTACGATTTCCGAATGGGGAAACCCACGTGCATAAGCACGTATCATGCAGTGAATACATAGCTGTATGAGGCGAACTCGGGGAACTGAAACATCTAAGTACCCGAAGGAAAAGAAATCAATTGAGATTCCGGCAGTAGCGGCGAGCGACCCCGGATTAGCCCTTAAGCGGTTTAAGTGTTAGTGGAATACCCTGGAAAGGGTAGCGATACAGGGTGATAGCCCCGTACACGACAATGCTTTTATCGTGAAAACGAGTAGGACGGGACACGTGGTATCCTGTCTGAACATGGGGGGACCATCCTCCAAGGCTAAATACTCCTGACTGACCGATAGTGAACCAGTACCGTGAGGGAAAGGCGAAAAGAACCCCTGTGAGGGGAGTGAAATAGAACCTGAAACCGTGTACGTACAAGCAGTGGGAGCCTCTTCGTGGGGTGACTGCGTACCTTTTGTATAATGGGTCAGCGACTTACTTTTAGTAGCAAGGTTAACCGAATAGGGGAGCCGTAGGGAAACCGAGTCTTAACTGGGCGAATGAGTTGCTAGGAGTAGACCCGAAACCGAGTGATCTAGCCATGGGCAGGTTGAAGATTGAGTAACATCAATTGGAGGACCGAACCGACTAATGTTGAAAAATTAGCGGATGACTTGTGGCTAGGGGTGAAAGGCCAATCAAACTCGGAGATAGCTGGTTCTCCCCGAAAGCTATTTAGGTAGCGCCTCGGACGAATACTACTGGGGGTAGAGCACTGTTAAGGCTAGGGGGTCATCCCGACTTACCAACCCTTTGCAAACTCCGAATACCAGTAAGTACTATCCGGGAGACACACGGCGGGTGCTAACGTCCGTCGTGGAGAGGGAAACAACCCAGACCGCCAGCTAAGGTCCCAAAGTTATCGCTAAGTGGGAAACGATGTGGGAAGGCTCAGACAGCCAGGATGTTGGCTTAGAAGCAGCCATCATTTAAAGAAAGCGTAATAGCTCACTGGTCGAGTCGGCCTGCGCGGAAGATGTAACGGGGCTAAGCGATACACCGAAGCTGCGGCATCAACTCTTCGGAGTTGTTGGGTAGGGGAGCGTTCTGTAAGCCGTTGAAGGTGAACTGTAAGGTTTGCTGGAGGTATCAGAAGTGCGAATGCTGACATGAGTAACGATAAAGGGGGTGAAAAACCTCCTCGCCGGAAGACCAAGGGTTCCTGTCCAACGTTAATCGGGGCAGGGTAAGTCGACCCCTAAGGCGAGGCCGAAAGGCGTAGTCGATGGGAAACGGGTTAATATTCCCGTACTGCTTATAACTGCGATGGGGGGACGGAGAAGGCTAGGTGAGCTTGGCGACGGTTGTCCAAGTTCAAGTGCGTAGGTGGGTGTCTTAGGTAAATCCGGGACGCTGTTAACACTGAGACACGATGTCGAGTCACTACGGTGATGAAGTCATTGATGCCATGCTTCCGGGAAAAGCCTCTAAGCTTCAGGTTATAAGCAATCGTACCCCAAACCGACACAGGTGGTCGGGTAGAGAATACCAAGGCGCTTGAGAGAACTCGGGTGAAGGAACTAGGCAAAATGGTACCGTAACTTCGGGAGAAGGTACGCTGCCTCCGGTGAAGTCCCTTGCGGATGGAGCTAGAGGCAGTCGCAGATACCAGGTGGCTGCAACTGTTTATTAAAAACATAGCACTGTGCAAAATCGAAAGATGACGTATACGGTGTGACGCCTGCCCGGTGCCGGAAGGTTAATTGATGGGGTTATCTTCGGAGAAGCTCTTGATCGAAGCCCCGGTAAACGGCGGCCGTAACTATAACGGTCCTAAGGTAGCGAAATTCCTTGTCGGGTAAGTTCCGACCTGCACGAATGGCGTAATGATGGCCACGCTGTCTCCACCCGAGACTCAGTGAAATTGAAATCGCAGTGAAGATGCTGTGTACCCGCGGCTAGACGGAAAGACCCCGTGAACCTTTACTACAGCTTGGCACTGAACATTGACCCTACATGTGTAGGATAGGTGGGAGCCTTAGAAGCACGTACGCCAGTATGTGTGGAGGCAATCTTGAAATACCACCCTTGTATGCTTGATGTTCTAACGTTGGCCCCTAATCGGGGTTGCGGACAGTGCCTGGTGGGTAGTTTGACTGGGGCGGTCTCCTCCCAAAGAGTAACGGAGGAGCACGAAGGTGGGCTAATCACGGTCGGACATCGTGAGGTTAGTGCAATGGCATAAGCCCGCTTGACTGCGAGAATGACAATTCGAGCAGGTACGAAAGTAGGTCATAGTGATCCGGTGGTTCTGAATGGAAGGGCCATCGCTCAACGGATAAAAGGTACTCCGGGGATAACAGGCTGATACCGCCCAAGAGTTCATATCGACGGCGGTGTTTGGCACCTCGATGTCGGCTCATCACATCCTGGGGCTGAAGTCGGTCCCAAGGGTATGGCTGTTCGCCATTTAAAGTGGTACGCGAGCTGGGTTTAGAACGTCGTGAGACAGTTCGGTCCCTATCTGCCGTGGGCGTTGGATGATTGAGAGGGGCTGCTCCTAGTACGAGAGGACCGGAGTGGACGAACCTCTGGTGTTCGGGTTGTCACGCCAGTGGCATTGCCCGGTAGCTAAGTTCGGAATTGATAAGCGCTGAAAGCATCTAAGCGCGAAGCAAGCCTCGAGATGAGTCATCCCTGACACTATAAGTGTCCTAAAGGGTTGTTGGAGACTACGACGTAGATAGGTCAGGTGTGTAAGCGCTGCGAGGCGTTGAGCTAACTGATACTAATTGCCCGTGAGGCTTAACCATACAACACCCAAGGGGTTTTAGCGGACTCAGATAAGAACATTGAATGTGTATTGAGAGATAGGCTAGTCAGATTTTCTTCAGATTTTTGTTTTTCGCGCAAGCGGGGGACACAACAGAATTTGCTTGGCGACCATAGCATTATGGACCCACCTGATCCCATGCCGAACTCAGTAGTGAAACGTAATAGCGCCGATGGTAGTGTGGGGTCTCCCCATGTGAGAGTAGGACATCGCCAGGCTTCAAATTCGTTTTCATCTTTTTAAGATAAAGATGAAGGCAAAAAGTTTAGATACGCGCGTTGAACGGCGTGTATCGGATAGACACCAAGGTGTTTATCACCGTGTGGAGCGGTAGTTCAGTTGGTTAGAATACCGGCCTGTCACGCCGGGGGTCGCGGGTTCGAGTCCCGTCCGCTCCGCCACATATTTAGACAAAGTTAAGTCTTTAAAATAACTATAGGGGTGTAGCTCCAATTGGCAGAGCAGCGGATTCCAAATCCGCGTGTTGGGAGTTCGAATCTCTCCACCCCTGCCACTTTCGAAAGCCTCGACAGAAATGTCGGGGCTTTTTCGTATTTGTCGCTTTTTTAAAGCGATGTTGGGAGCTGGAACGCCAGCCCGGTCGAATCTCTCCACCCCTGCCACTTTTGGAAGCTTCGACAGGAATGTCGGGGGTTTTTCGTATTTGTCGATTTTTCTGGTTACTATTTCTCTAGTTAAAGCTCAATAAGTCATAGTGCGACATATAGCGTATTAAGGTGTCAGGCTTAATCATCAAGCTGAAGTGGTGATGAGATTTTGCAATAAGGACAAGCTCTACACTCAGTGTTTGGGCTAAATGATCGATTGCTTTTCCAACTGGGCCATCGACGATATACACATGCTCTTTTGATAGTTCTGTTCCCAGTAGCAATGCTTCCAGCTTATTTTCGAGCTCTTTTTTCTTGCTATCAACGACTTTGTCACCATCTGCCTTGCCGAAATAGATCTCATCATCTGTATAGTCTTCACCCATATAGGTGGCATACCCCACGTAAAGTTCTGCGTTGAGTTGTGCGGCGATAGCGATCGCTTTTTGTAAATGGGCTTTAGAATCCAGATCTAGCGCGTAAAGTACTTTGTTATACATAACTATACCTTCTTTGGCTTGTTGACCCACGCATACTCCAGACGCGATACAAATCCGTGATAAATCAGAGCAACAATAACAATGACACAGGCTCCCGTGAGCACTGGATAAAGAGCGAACGTAAAACTGGTGTGCCCTCCTAGCATAATGAGTAGTGGGTTTCCGCCAGCGGGTGGGTGGGTAACGTTAAACAGAATCATAAAGAAAATCCCAATGCCCACAGCCAACCCTAGCGACCAAAACTCAACAAGAAAGAGATTGGCAAAAATGACGCCGACGATGGCAGTTGTTAGATGCCCGAAGATGACATTGGGGGGCTGCGCAAGAGGGCTTTTGGGTAATCCAAAAACCAGAACCATTGTTGCTCCAAAAGGTGCCATTAAGACATAATCACCTTTCGCACTTTCATCAATTAATGCTAGTAAGGCGATACAAATTGCAGAGCCAATAGCTGCAACGAAGGCAATCATCCATGGTTTTTGAGCTGGGTGTAGAATGCGATAATCGATGCCTTTAGGTTCATTAGCCATTTTTTGCTCCTGAATGTGCGATTCGAGAGAGTATAGGGGCTATTCGATACTGCACTTGGCAATTAGGGCTGTCAGTCCCGCTATTGAAACGACTGTGGTGAGTTGTTCGGCAATATTTATCAAGAGCACAAAAAATTCTTGGCCTGTCGGATCACGATGGCTTTAAAACTAACAGTAAGGTGCCACTTTTTGATGAAACAGCTTGGATCTCGCTGGGCAATACTAGGCGCATTGATATTGATTTGTGGCATTTTAACAGTCTATATGGTTGTTGATGTACCGACAGAGGCGAGCTTGGCATCTGGAGAAGCAAGCGTTCGTTGCCGAGACTACTCAGTGGTTGAAGCGATCGATGTGACTAAGCCACTGAATATCGCAGTGTGGAATATCTATAAACAACAGTTAGATGGTTGGGAGGCTGAGCTTTCTGAATTATCGAAACATAACGCGATAATACTGCTTCAAGAAGCTCAATCTAAACCCCAGCTTCTCAGATACATTGAGCGCGAGGGGTGGCACAGCAATCAGGCTTACGCTTTTGCTATCAACGGTGAAATTGCTGGCGTGATGACATTATCGGAGGTCATCCCTAGAAAAGTGTGCGCTTATACCAAAGTTGAACCTTATCTGCGTCTACCAAAAAGCGCGCTTTACAGTGCCTTTGTGCTTTCAAATGGAAAAATGTTGTCTGTCATTAATCTCCACAGTATTAACTTCACCTTCGGGGTGGAGGAGTATAGAGAGCAACTGCATTCATTGGTTGAAGCGGTGAGTGATATTGAAGGACCCCTCATCATTGCTGGCGATTTTAATACTTGGAGTGATGAGCGTCTGGATGTGGTTAGAAAAGAACTCGAGCGACTTGGGCTGAAAGAAGCTCAGTATGACAGTGATGATAGACTGACTGTGTTTGGTCATCCACTTGATCATTTGTTTTACCGCGAACTTGAACTTGATGTTTCTTTGTCAAAAGAGACATCAGCGTCTGACCATGCATTTATCGAAGCGTCTTTGACATTTCCTACTCAATAAGAGAAGGGCAGTATTGTACTGCCCTTCTTTTCATTAAACAGCTTTTGCCACTTCAACTAATGGTTCGATCTCATAAAGTGGTCTCAATGCTTGAAGCACATCAGATCTTGAAATTACACCGACCAAACGTCCGTTAGTGATGACTGGCAAGATATGTGGCTTGCTCACTTTTGCTTCTTTGACACGATCTTCTAGTGACAAATTAGAGAAGCTTGTTGCGATACCCATCGGAGAGACGGGGAAAACCTTTTCTTTGTCCATGACTAAGAATTCAGCGACATCAACCAAGCTCTCATCTGCACTTAGCGCAGTCACGTTGTCGCACATTAGCTCGCCGACGACCTGCTTCGCATCCGGCAGATAGTCTTCACACCAAAGATTGACCATCACATCATGCACGGAGAAGAAACCGACAACCTGCATCTGACTATCACAAACGGGTGCACCGGTGATTCCATTGGAAAGCAATGTGTCAATGGCTTGAGCCGTGCGATCGCTTGCACTCAAAACGATAGGGCTTTTGTTCATTAGGTCTTTTACTTTCACACTGTTAATCATGGCAGAGTCCTTACTAGCTTTAGCGATAGTCACTGGCGTGTTAACGCTCAGCATGTCTGGTTGTTGCATTTGTTTACGGTAGATCCCCCAGTTGGCAAGACCGACAAGCACTGCACCGCCTACGATATTGCCGATGGTAACGGGGATAAGGTTGTTAGTGATGAAGTGACTGAATGTAAGGTCAGCGTAGTTTGCAGAATTGACGCCAAGCCCTACCCAAAAGGTGTCAGGGGAAAAGTGGGCGATGACAATGCCTAATGGCACCATAAACATATTAGCGATGCTGTGTTCGAAACCACTAGAGACGAACATAGCGACGGGTAGCATTGTCATTACAGCTTTGACAATAGGATTGGCAGAACAAAAAGTAAGCCAAATAGCCGTACAGACTAAAATGTTACACAAAACACCTAAGGTGAAGGCTTCGAGCCAGGTATGGTGCAGTTTATGCTGGGCGATATTCAGTGCATTTAAACCCCATTGGCCGCCATCAAGCTGGTATAAGCCCGCCGCGGTGACCATGATGACAAGGAGTGTTGCACCTAAGAAATTGCCAAGGTAAACCTTGCCCCAGGTTGAAAGCAGTTTGCTGATACTGACCTGATTATTTGCCCACGAAATACTCGACAGCACGGTGCTGGTGAATAGCTCGCCTTCAAAAATAACGATCAGGATCAATCCCATGCTAAAAGCGAAGCCACCGATCAGCCTATTGACACCCCAACTTGTGTTGTCATTGCCTGTTGTGACGGTTATGTAAAACAGAAAGGCAAGACCGATAAAAGCGCCCGCTAAAATAGCCAAGCTGAGTGTCGCGCCACTGCGTTTGCTTATTTTCTTCAGCGCATAGCGTTCAGCCTCATTCATCATCTCTGATGCGTTAAAGCCTTTGACTGAAACGAAGTCGTGATCAGAGTAGGCAGTCGTCATCGCAAGGCCTCCGATATGTATTCATGTCATTCTCCATGTGATTGAGCTTGGCGAATTGCCTTGCTTCTTAATCAGCGTAATCGGGGAGGTCATCACAAGTACAATTGATAATTCTTTGAAATGTATTCAGATTTATTGATGATTGTATTTTGGGGGGTACAATAGATAGAAAAATTATAAAGGGTTACTTCGGTGTGCTTTTTGGGGAATAACAGCGATGCGATATTCACTTAAACAACTTGCGGTATTTGATACCGTGGCAGACACGGGAAGTGTTAGTCAGGCAGCAGATAAATTGTCACTCACACAGTCTGCAACCAGCATGTCGTTGGCACAGCTGGAAAAAATGCTTGGTCGTCCCTTGTTTGAGCGAAAAGGGAAAAGGCTGATCCTCACACATTGGGGAAGTTGGCTAAGACCGAAAGCAAAGCGCCTTTTGCGAGACGCAAAACAAATTGAAATGGGCTTTTACGATCAGCATCTACTGAGTGGTGAAATTCGACTTGGTGCGAGCCAAACGCCCGCGGAACACTTGGTGCCAGACCTTATCAGTATTATTGATAGTGATTTTCCAGAAATTCGAATCTCACTTGGTGTTCATAGTACTAGCTCCGTGATATCGGGTGTATTGGACTACCGTTATGATCTTGGTGTGATAGAAGGTCGATGTGATGACAGCCGCCTTCATCAAGAGTCTTGGTGTACCGATCATCTGATTATTGCTGCTTCTGCTCATCACCCTTTTTCACGCTACGATCGCGTGAGTATTGCACAATTAGAGCAGGCTAAATGGGTATTGCGTGAGCAGGGTTCAGGCACTCGAACGGCATTTGAAAGTGCAATCTGTCATCATATTCCCGATCTCGATGTTTGGCGTGAATATGAACATGTCCCTGTGATCCGAAGCCTAGTATCAAACGGACCTTATCTCACGTGCCTGCCTTACTTGGATGTTGAGCGCTATATAGAGAACGGTAAGTTGGTTGCACTTAATGTACCTGAGCTCGATATATCACGTTCACTGTCGTTTGTTTGGCGTGCGGATATGGCAGAAAACCCGTTAGTTGATTGCTTTAAGCGGGAAGGAATCAGAATGATGAAACGTCATCCCATGGTGATGTGACATAAAAAAACGCGTTGTATTGGCTACAACGCGTTTTTATATTTTATGGGTAAGCTAGGCGCATTACGCGCTGACTTTAGTTACATCGATATACAGTTTCAGTTTTTGTCCAGGCTTGATGTAAGCGCTCTTTTTCAGTGAGTTCCACTGAACAAGATCTGTCACAGATACCCCGTAGCGCGAAGCAATACTGCTCAATGAGTCCCCTTCGCGGATTTCGTAGAAAATAGTACGGATGCGTGCGCCATCCTCTCCTTTTTTCCAAACCACCAAGTCTTGACCGATACGCAATGGATCTTTCGGGCTCATGCCATTCCAACGGGCCAGTTCACCATGAGACACACCATGCTTACGTGAGATAGTCCAAAAGCTATCTCCCTTAGCGACAGTATGAGTGAGCTTGTAATCCCCGCGTTTTTTACTGGTCATCTTTGCAAGACGCTGCGGCGCACTTAAAGCGTATTGGCTTTCATCATGAAGCGCGATAGGAATAATAAGGTGTTGCCCAACGCGAATACTGGTTCCCTTGATACTGTTAGCGCGTTGTATCAATTTTACTGTTGTATTGTGGCGTTGTGCGATCAAACCCAATGAATCTCCGCCTTTGACCTTATAGCGAGTGACTTTGATTCCTTGATTATCATTCTCTGCAAGTTGCGTATTAAAACGTGCGACTTTCTCTTTTGGTAGAAGAAGATGATTGGCGCCATCAGGTGCTGTTGCCCAGTGATTGTATGCCGGATTAAGACTCTGAAGCTGTGAAAGCGATAGCCCTGCGTAATCTGCGGCAAGCGCGAGATCCATTTGAACGTTAGGTTCTACTAACTCAACCACGGGTTTGTTGGCGATCGCTGGCAGTGAAAGACCATATTGGTCTTTGTTTTTAATAACATCAGCCACGGCTAAGAGTTTTGGTACGTAGCCGCTGGTTTCTTTAGGCAGCGACAATGACCAAAAATCAGTTGGGAGGCCTTTAGCTTTGTTGTTTTTAATTGCACGAAACACGCGTCCTTCGCCTGTGTTGTATGCTGCAAGCGCGTGCAACCAATCACCATCAAATTTCTTGTGAAGATACTCCAATAAATCTAACGCAGCGTCAGTCGATGCCACCACATCTCTTCGACCGTCGTACCACCAATTCTGCTCCAATCCAAATCGACGTCCCGTATCAGGCACAAACTGCCATAAACCGGCAGCACGACCATGTGAGTAAGCAAATTGGTCGAATGAACTTTCGACAACGGGCAGTAACGCAAACTCGAGCGGAATACCACGTGCTTCGACTTTTTCTGTAATGAGGTGGAGGAAAGGCTCGGCACGTTTAGACACGACTTGCAGATGCTGGGGGTGTTCTAAGTACCAGTTGCGGTAATACTTCACTCGCTTGTTTTCTGGAACTGGCATCTCCAACTGTAAAGTAATCCGATCCCAGACATCTTCCTGATTTTGCGGAGTGATGACAGGCGCCGCGACCACAGTATCAACCGCATCAACGTTCGTCTCAGAGGCATCTTGGCCCAACAAGGTTTCCTGCTGCTTTGGCGTATTAGTCGTTGTCGCGACGTCATCTTGCCCAGTTAATTGGCATCCTGCGAGGAACATCGATCCCACTAATACGTAACGGAACTTCATTAATAGCTTAACCTTTCAAAAATTGGCCGATGATAGTAATCGGCCTGCACTGCTGCTTACAAGTGACTTGTGTCAAAATTCATCTTTCCAGCGTCTGAGCGCTGCAAACGTTTCTGTATCAGAGCTATCTATCGCACTGTGTTGTACTGCTTTTTTTATGGCATCTTGGTTAACGCGTAAAAAAGGATTAATACTTTTTTCCATGCCAATGGTAGAGGGCAAAGTGATCTTGTTTTGAGATCTCAATGTGTCGACGTCAAGGGCATATGCTTTAAGCGCAGTATTGCCGCAATCAACGGCTTGAGCAAATTTTAGGTTTGATTGTGTGTATTCGTGCGTGCAGAAAACCAATGTTTCATCAGGCAGAGAGGATAACAGAGTTAATGACTGGTGCATCTGAGCTGGACTGCCTTCGAATAACCGACCGCATCCGCCGGAAAAAAGCGTGTCACCGCAGAACAGCATACTGCCCGTGTAGTAAGCGATATGGTCTAAGGTATGTCCCGGTACGTCGAATACCTCAAACTCAGTGCCCAGAAGCGTAAATGTTGATTTATCCTTCAGAGGGTAAGTGACCTGCGGGAAACGCGAGGTTGATGGACCATAAACGACGATGCCCGGAAAATGGGAAGCAAGCGCAGATACACCACCAACATGGTCATGATGGTGGTGGGTAATCAGTATTGCGTCTAAGATAAGGCCGTGGCTCTCTAAGAACGCGAAAACGGGTGTGGCATCGCCTGGGTCGACAACAACGCAATGATTGTCATCATTTTTTAGCAGCCAGATGTAATTGTCATTTAATGCGGGTATGCTTGATACAGATAGCATTTAAACTCTCCAGCTATAACTCAAATAGACTATGAAACCAGCACGCAGTCAACGTCCACTGGAATACCCTTATACATGGGATCAATTCGCCCATGGTGAGTGGGCGTGCTCACATGTACAGACCCGGCTGGACGAATGGCTCCCTCGTTTTTTCGGTTATCACATGCTCAAACTGGGTGGCCTTAGCTGCGAACTAACCAGTGGGCATTGTAACATCCATCATCAGGTCTGCATCGATAAGTTAAACCCTCTGCGAAACGTTGAAGCTGAAAGTTACGAGTTACCTTTTGTTGATAAAGCGTTCGATGTTTGCATTCTCGCTAATCAACTTGATTATTCAGACGACCCACATCGGCTCCTTCGTGAAATCGACAGAGTCATGATAGATGATGGGTACTTGGTCATATCGGGTGTAAATCCTAGCAGTGTGATGGGTGTTGGCCGCTTAATTCCGTGGCGAAAAAACCAACTACCTTGGAACGGAAGAATGTTCTCACCGCTTCGAGTGCGTGATTGGCTAGGGTTGCTGAATTATGAGCTGATCGAAATGTCTTGTTTTGGATTGATTCCGGCTACCAAGCATCGTACTTGTGGAGTGTGGTTTGAAAATGCATGTTCAGGCTTGTTGCCAGCGATGGGGTCGCTATATTTCATCGTTGCAAGAAAGCGTACTTACCCGCTAAAACCGATTAGAGAAAAAATGAAGCTCAAGAAGCAACTATCGCCAGTTGGCATCAATTACCGCACTGGAGATATGTAATAACTTCATCCGATTGACATAACTACTCTGTGGGTACATAGCCGGTATCAGGGCCTGTTGGGTTCTGTGCTGCCGTTCTTGCCAGTTCATCACAACGTTCATTCTCTGGATGGCCAGCATGGCCTTTCACCCATTGCCAATCAACCGCATGACGCTGTGCCTCTGCATCCAATCTCTGCCAAAGGTCGGCATTTTTCACGGGTTTTTTATCGGCTGTTTTCCAACCACGCTTTTTCCAGTTATGAATCCACTGCGTGATCCCCTGACGAACGTACTGACTGTCGGTAGTCAGCACAACGTTGCAGCTTTCTTTCAGGTTGGCCAATCCCACGATAGCTGCGAGCAGTTCCATGCGATTGTTAGTCGTTAGGTCAAAGCCCTCACTGAGCTCTTTCTCATGCTTTTTGTAGCGAAGGACGACCCCATAACCCCCGGGCCCTGGATTGCCGAGACAAGAACCGTCTGTGAAAATCTCTACCTGCTTGACCATATTTGTTAGTATCTACTTAAATTAATCATAAAGTCTGACACAAGTGACGCCATGAAAGCCAGTTACGACAGAATAATCGTTCTCGATACAGAAACCACGGGTATGAACCGTGAAGGCGGCCCAGTTTATGAAGGGCACAAAATTATTGAAATTGGCGCCGTGGAGATCGTGAACCGTAAGCTAACGGGGAGACATTTCCATGTGTATATCAAACCTGATCGTCAAATCGATCCAGAGGCAATTTCTGTCCATGGTATCACTGACGAATTTCTGGTTGATAAGCCTGCATATGCCAAGATCCACCAAGAGTTTCTTGAGTTCATTAAAGGCGCTGAATTGGTCGCTCATAACGCTCCCTTTGACGTCAGCTTTATGGACAGTGAATTCCAGACGTTAGATCCAAGCATCGGCAAGACCACGGACTATTGTAAGGTCACCGATACCCTTGCCATGGCAAGAAAAATCTTCCCGGGCAAGCGCAACAATCTTGATGTGCTTTGTGATCGCTATGGCATAGATAACTCTCACCGAACGCTGCACGGGGCATTGTTGGATGCCGAGATCCTAGCTGACGTTTACTTGCTGATGACGGGCGGCCAGACAACCTTGTCATTCAGTGGGAAGGACTCAAATGATCAGGATGCTAATGGGGAATCCATCCGACGCGTCGAAGTGGGCACGAAAAAGCTAAAGATCATCCATGCATCTGCCGATGAACTAAAAGAACATGAAGCGCAGTTAGACATTATTGCGAAAAACGGCAGTTGCCTCTGGCGGTAACAGGAGACAGTATGAAATTTGGGTGGATTGGCGTGCTGCTAGCGTTGTTGACGACATTCAACGTCGCGGCGGAGCAGACATCTGATCGAGATATTCGGTTGCTGAACAACCGATTCCGGATCGACTCCACCATCACTCAGGTCGCCTTTATTATTTATCGGCAGAATCCGAGTCAGCCTGTGGTGCTCGTTCAGCCTGATGGCACCAAGTTATACGCGTGGAGACACCCCGACCATGTCTCTTGGCATCAAGAGCCTGACATGGACATCGTGTCTGTTCTTAACCCTATGCCCGGCCCTTGGCAGGCCATAGGCAAAGTCACACCTGAAAATAAGATCCGCATCCTGTCTGAACTCAGCATGAAAGTGGACACTTTCCCTGATCGCCTTTATCAGGGCGAAACCCTGAAATTTACCGCACGTCTGATGCAGGCCAACGAACCGTTAAATTTACGCGATTTTCTCGATCGCGTTGAGCTTACCGTGACGTTTACCGAGTATCTGGAAAGTGTCGATGACATTCCGGTTGATCAGCGTCCTCAGGAAATGTCCTTGGGCCGATTTGTGGATGATGGCTCAGCATTAGATGAGGTTGCTGGTGACGGCATTTTTACTGTCGAGTTACCGATTAATGTCGCACCAGGGAAATACCGAGCCAGAGTAACATCGGGTAACGGCGTTTTCTTTCGCACGCTGGAACAAGAAGTCTTGGTTTATCCAACCCCACTAATGGCAACTTTTACCCAAAGTCGTAAAAAAGCCCTACCGCACCATTTGCTGGTGGAATCTGACAGCGCCAGTATTGAAGCGGGCACCATCGCAGCGCACGCCGAATTTACGGATACCAACGGTAAACTTTCGGTTTATCAGGGAGTATCCAGTGAAGATTACACTGCGCTGAATGTTGAGATAGATAACTTTGGCGAACCAGGGCGACACAGATGGTTCGCTTGGCTGTACGGAACGGACAAATTATCTGGGCGTCCTCTTGTTTTCCATTTGCCAGAGCAGACATTCGCCGTCGCCGACTATGAAGCGATTGAGAAAGCTAAGCTTGAGCGTGACGAGCGTGAGGCTGAGCGTGAGCGTATCGAGGAAGAAAAGCGCCAAGCCATTCAGCGTGAAGAAGATCGAAAGATGGCGATGATTACCATCATTGGCGGCAATATTTTGCTGTTGGTACTGGCGATATTGACGTGGTTCATCATTCGTAAGATTAAAGCCAAGAAGCTAGCGGCTGAAACAGAAGAAGAATTAGAAGCGCCGCCACCTGAAGAGCCTGACAAAGCGGCATAATGATGATGTATAGCATGTGTGAGCGCCAACGATAGCCAGCAATAGTGACAGTGAGTCACAACGATAAGGAACAAAGACGGTCAGCCGGAATGAATCTCAATTACCGTTGGTGAATAAACACTTAGGCCAGATAAAAAAAGGAGAAGCATGGCTTCTCCTTTTTGTTTGTTGCGCATGCGGCAGGTTATGCCGCGTGAATCACTTTATCCAGAGCTTTGCTTGCTGCTGCAAGCTCATCAGACTCAAAATCATCCACGTTGATGGTTTCTAATCGTCCTTCTTCTGCGATGCACAGAATCTCAGCTTCTTTCTCGGTGATAACGCCTTCAGTTAAACCGACATGTGCCACTTTATCTAGGAACATGAAAGGTAGCTTTTTACCGGTTGCGTCGCAGACCTTTTTGTAAACAGGTTCAGCTGCCAAGATATCCAGTAGCGCTTTCTCAATCTTACCGACAGGGTTGTGCTCTGAGGCTTCAAGGAACTGACCACGACCGATACGGCTTCGTGTTTCACTCGGCGTTTGCAGGATTTGTGCAACCATACCGTCGAGCTTATCACTTGGCTTGGTACGGCGGGTGCCAAATGGGAAGAGCAAAACACGCAAAGGTGCAGCTATCCAGCGGCTTGGGAAGTTAGCCAAAAACTCGATAAGCGCTTCTTCCGTTTGATACAAGGCGTCTTGCATGCCCCAATGAACCAATGGGAGGTCGGCTTTTTGGTAGCCTTCATCCGCATAACGCTTCATGGTCGACGATGCCATGTAAAGCTGGCTCAATACGTCACCTAGGCGCGCAGAAAGGCGTTCTTTACGCTTAAGGTTTCCGCCTAGCACTGCCATCGAAATATCGGCTAGCAGCGCGAGGTTTGACGCATAGCGGTTCATTTGCTGATAGTAACGTGCGGTTTCGTCTTTACGTGGTGCTTTCGAGGTACGACCGTCAGTCAGACCTAGCCAAACTGAACGAACAAGATTACTGATCACAAAGCCCACATGGCCAAACAAAGCTTGGTCAAATGCAGTAAGAGCTTCGCGTTCATTTTCGTTGTATGCCGCTTCCATTTCCGTCAATACGAATGGGTGACAGCGGATTGCACCTTGACCAAAGATGATCATGGAGCGCGTCAGAATGTTTGCGCCTTCTACGGTGATCGCAATCGGCGAGCCTTGGTAGCCCCGAGCCAAGAAGTTCTTCGGCCCTAAACAAATACCTTTGCCACCAACCACATCCATGGCATCAATCACGGAACGTTGGCCGCGGTGAGTACAGTGGTATTTCACAATGGCAGAAATGACAGATGGCTTCTCGCCTAAATCGATACCTGTTACAGTCAGCGCACTTGCGGCGTCCATCACGTAAGCGTTACCGCCAATACGCGCCAAAGGCTCTTCGATCCCTTCCATTTTGCCGATAGGCAGTTTGAATTGGCGACGGATGCGTGCATAGGCGCCAGTTGCCAAGGCCGCGGATTTTAGGCCGCCGGTTGAATTTGAAGGCAGCGTAATGCCACGACCCACTGACAGACATTCAACCAGCATGCGCCAGCCTTGCCCCGCCATATCAGGTCCACCAATGATGAAGCTCAATGGGACAAAAATGTTGTTGCCGCGCGTCGGACCATTTTGGAACGGCAAGTTCAGTGGAAAGTGGCGGCGACCGATTTCAACACCGTCAATATCGGTCGGGATTAACGCACAGGTAATACCGAGATCTTCTTTGTCGCCGAGCAAGCTGTCAGGGTCTTTCAGTTTAAATGCCAGACCAAGAACTGTTGCCACTGGCGCAAGGGTAATATAACGCTTGTTCCAAGTGATCGACATACCCAGAACTTCTTCACCCTGCCACATGCCTTTCGTGATAAAGCCTTCATCTGGAATCGAGCCGGCATCCGAACCGGCTTCTGGGCTAGTGAGAGCAAAACACGGGATTTCCAGACCTTTCGCTAGGCGCGGCAGGTAGTAGTCTTTTTGATCGTCAGTGCCATAGTGTTGCAGCAATTCGCCAGGACCAAGGCTGTTTGGAACACCAACAGTTGAAGATAAGACGCTAGATACGCCAGTTAGTTTTTGCAGCACCAAAGATTGCGCGTATGCAGAAAATTCCAGGCCGCCATATTCTTTTTTGATGATCATGGCGAAGAATTTGTGATCTTTGAGGAACTGCCAAATATCTTCAGGAAGGTCTGCAAGCTCGTGAGTCACTTGGTAGTCATTCACCATACGACAAACTTCATTTACAGGGCCATCAAGAAACGCACGCTCTTCCGCGCTCAAACGCGGCGCAGGAATATCATGCAACTTGTTCCAATCAGGAGCGCCACGGAACAAATCCGCTTCCCACCAAACGGTACCTGCATCAATCGCTTCTTTTTCTGTTTGTGACATCTCAGGCATGACACCTTTAAACATCTTCAGCGCAGGTTTACTCAACCAACTTTCGCGGAAGGAGCGCACATTGAGAGGAATGGCGACGGCAAAGAAAACGAGCCAGCCGATCTGGCCGACATTGCCAAGCACAGATCCAACAATTAACAAAATCGCGGCTGCGGCGGTGAACATCTTTAATCCTGCGCGGTGATAAGCCAAAAGCGCCAGCACTGCTAGGAACGTTGTAAGGTACAGGGTTGTTGCCATGTCAGGTTCTCCTTCTCCATCAACCCAAACTTTAAATGGTAAGAGGTCATACCACTCAATTGTAAGCAGGTTTTTAACGGAATGTAAAATGATGACCGACAGAAATGTGCACAATGCTTCACACTGGGTAACAATTAAACGCCGTGCAATTATTAGGCGCCTGTTTTTACGCTGTAATCAGAAGGTGAGCCTGATTATCGACAGCTTCTGGCATTTACAGGTACACTGCTTTGATAGGCCGGCGGCTTGATCCGCAAACAGTCAACAATCGATAAAGAGAATTGCCCATGTACCAAGATCTGATTCGCTCCGAGCTCAATGAAGCAGCTCACGTGCTAAACGCGTTTCTTAGCGACGACAAAAATATTGCTGATATTGAAGCGGCGGCAACCTTGCTGGCAGATTCATTCAAAGCAGGCGGAAAAGTACTCTCATGCGGTAACGGTGGCTCGCACTGTGACGCCATGCACTTTGCTGAAGAGCTGACGGGACGTTATCGCGAAAATCGCCCAGGTTATCCTGCGATTGCGATCTCTGACCCAAGCCATATTTCTTGTGTGAGCAACGATTTTGGCTACGAATTTGTTTTTTCACGCTACCTAGAAGCTGTTGGTTCGAAGGGTGATGTGTTGTTTGGTTTATCGACGTCTGGTAATTCAGGTAACATCCTTAAAGCGATTGAAGCTGCAAAAACCAAAGGCATGAAAACCATTATGCTAACCGGTAAAGACGGCGGCAAAATGGCGGGCTTAGCGGACATCGAAATCCGCGTCCCTCACTTTGGTTATGCTGATCGCATCCAAGAGGTACATATCAAGATTATTCATATCTTGATCCAGTTAGTTGAAAAAGAAATGGAAAAATAATCCAAGGAAAGCGTGACGGAATATGTGTGAACTTCTTGGCATGAGTGCCAATGTACCCACTGATATATGTTTTAGTTTTACTGGCCTAATTCAGCGAGGGGGCAATACTGGCCCTCACCGCGATGGCTGGGGTATCGTCTTTTACGAAGGCAAAGGTTTTCGTACGTTTAAAGACCCTAATCCAAGCTGTAACTCGAAGATTGCTGAATTGGTACAAAGCTATCCGATCAAAAGTTGTGCGGTGATAAGTCATATTCGTCAAGCTAACCGTGGTGATGTGAATTTGGTGAACACGCACCCATTTACTCGCGAAATCTGGGGTAGCTATTGGACTTACGCGCACAATGGTCAATTGACAGGGTACGAAGATTTACCAACAGGCCATTTTAAGCCCGTTGGTGAAACAGACAGTGAGAAGGCTTTTTGTTGGTTGTTGTGTGAGATCGAAAAGCATTATCCCGACAAGCCTGATGACATGACCGAAGTGTTTCGCTTTATTGCTAGTCGTTGCGACATGCTCCGTGAACTGGGTGTGTTCAATATGCTGTTCAGTGACGGTGATTATGTGATGGCTTACTGCACCAACAATCTTCATTCAATCACGCGTCGCGCACCCTTTGGCAAAGCCAGTTTAATTGACGAAGAAGTGACGGTGGATTTTCAGCAAGAAACCACGCCGAATGATGTAGTAACAGTGATCGCCACGCAGCCCCTGACCAACAATGAAACGTGGCATAAAATGCAGCCGGGTGAATATTGTGTGTTTCATTTGGGTGAGGTGATTACCTGCAATCAGGCAGAAATCGCTCAGAAGGCGAGTGCGGCACAACGTGCTTAGTTTCTCTTCCTCGTTAACGCTGAGGGTTAATTTTGCTGAGTTAGTTTTGATTTGCTAGCTCGGATGAACAGCCTGAAAAGAAAAAACGCGCCACTTCATCCGTGGCGCGTTTTTTATTGGCTGCTTTTCGCCAATTGCTATGTGTTTGAGTAGCCGAATTCAGTTATTCAGGCGCATAGCCATGCTGGCCGAGCGTCACACTGTCTAACACGGCATTGCCTCCAACCATTTGTAGTCTATCTTGGCAAAACCATTCAACGACGAGCGGGTAGATGCGGTGTTCCTGCTCTTGGATACGTTCAAATACGGAATCCGCATTGTCGTCTTCAAAAATAGGAACGCGCGCTTGAAGAATAACGGGGCCACCGTCTAACTCTTCAGTAACAAAGTGCACTGACGTTCCATGCTCTTTATCACCTGCATCAATGGCGCGCTGGTGGGTATTTAACCCCGGGTATTTGGGTAACAGTGAAGGGTGGATGTTTAACATCTTGCCTTCATAGTGACGAACAAACGCCGGCGTCAGAATACGCATAAAACCTGCCAGCACGATCAGATCGGGCTCATATTCATCGATGGTCGCCATTAACTGGTTGTCGTATTGGCTGCGATCAGTGATACCTTTGCTGGCAACCACCACCGCATCAATACCTGCATCCTTTGCACGAACGAGACCGTAAACGTCTTCTTTATTCGCAATCACCGCCGCAATATGAATGTCATTTTTATCATGACAGCGATCGATGATAGCTTGAAGGTTAGAGCCATTCCCTGAAACCAGAACAACCAGCTTTTTCATGGTTACTCCTTGATCTCTACCTGCTCTTCACCGTCGGCAGCGTTTTCAATGTTGCCTAGCAACCACGCATTTTCGCCTTCTTGATTCAGGATATTGATCGCTTGCTGTGCTTGCTCTGCTGGGAGAGCAACGATCAGACCGACACCACAGTTGAAGGTGCGATACATTTCATGATCCGTCACGTTGCCGTTTTCTTGTAGCCAAGTGAAGATCGCAGGCCATTCCCAGCTGTTGCCGTTAATAACTGCTTTAGTGCCTTGCGGCAATACGCGAGGAATATTTTCCCAGAAACCGCCGCCTGTGATGTGAGAAATCGCATGCGCATCGCAAGTTTCAAGCATCTTTAAAACAGGCTTAACATAAATGCGGGTAGGTTCTAGTAGGTGCTCACCCAGTGTTTTACCGTCCAACTCTGCATTCACATCGGCGTTAGACACTT
Source organism: Enterovibrio litoreus (assembly GCF_045679545.1). Taxonomy (NCBI): domain Bacteria; kingdom Pseudomonadati; phylum Pseudomonadota; class Gammaproteobacteria; order Vibrionales; family Vibrionaceae; genus Enterovibrio; species Enterovibrio litoreus. The sequence goes on along the minus strand of NZ_CP166194.1, from coordinate 2,718,204 downwards.
CGATGATTTTGCGAACCAAGCTGTAACCGTTTGAGTGAGGGCCTGATGATGCGATAGCAATGATGGCATCGCCAGCACTGACTTTCGTTCCATCAATAATGTCTTCTTTTTCCACAACGCCGACGCAGAATCCTGCTACGTCATAATCTTCACCTTCATACATACCTGGCATTTCAGCGGTTTCACCACCAATCAGTGCACAGCCTGATTGCAAGCAACCTTCACCAATGCCCGTAACAACGCTTGCTGCGGTATCAATATCCAACTTACCTGTCGCGTAGTAATCAAGGAAGAATAATGGTTCAGCACCTTGAACAATCAGGTCGTTGACACACATCGCGACCAAATCGATGCCAATGGTGTCGTGTTTTTTCAGATCCATCGCTAGGCGAAGTTTGGTGCCTACACCGTCAGTACCTGAGACCAGTACCGGTTGTTTGTATTTTGTAGGCAGTTCACAAAGTGCGCCGAAGCCACCGATACCACCCATCACTTCAGGGCGACGAGTACGCTTAACTACGCCTTTGATTCTGTCGACCAGGGCGTTGCCTGCATCGATATCTACACCTGCATCTTTGTAGCTTAGAGAAGACTTATTATCGCTCACTGGGGATCCTTACCGAGTTGTGGACTTAAAAGCCGCGCCATTTTAACAGCGACATTCTAAAAAGGAAAACGTTTGCGTAAGGCAAATTGCAGCAAAAAAACGCAACTGGTTGTATGTAACTATTCCGCTCATTTTTCTTGTGTATAATGCGGGGAATTTGTTTTTTGCAGGAGTCTGTCATGAAAGTCGTTGAGGTTAAGCACCCGCTGGTTAAGCATAAAATCGGTTTGATGCGTGAAGGTGATATCAGTACCAAGCGTTTTCGCGAATTAGCGACCGAAGTTGGCAGCCTGCTGACGTACGAAGCAACATCAGATTTCGAAACAGAAAGAGTCACCATTGAAGGCTGGAATGGCCCGGTTGAAGTCGACCAAATCAAAGGTAAGAAGGTCACGGTTGTGCCAATCCTGCGCGCGGGTCTAGGCATGATGGACGGCGTTCTTGAGCACATTCCAAGTGCACGTATCAGTGTTGTTGGTATTTACCGCGACGAAGAAACGCTAGAGCCTGTGCCTTATTTCCATAAGCTTGCAAGCAACATCGAAGAGCGCATGGCGCTGGTGGTTGACCCCATGCTGGCGACGGGCGGTTCGATGATCGCGACGATCGATCTGTTGAAAGAAAACGGTTGTGACAACATTAAAGTATTGGTTCTGGTTGCGGCACCTGAAGGTCTTGAAGCCTTAGAAAAAGCGCACCCGGACGTTGAACTGTACACTGCAGCAATCGATGAAAAACTGAATGATAAAGGCTACATCGTTCCTGGTTTGGGCGATGCCGGCGACAAGATTTTCGGTACTAAGTAACTGAGCTAATGTCATCGAAAGCGGAAACGCAATATGTAAAAAGGCTTCCCGAGGGAAGCCTTTTTTGTGCTTAGTGGAATGTGTTCAAAGGCTTAGTCTTCCATCTGGGCATTATCAACAACGTGGGTTTCACCCATGTCATGCGGCAGAATAAGGTTCAGCAAGATAGCGACGATACCGCAAAGACTGATGCCTTGTAGACTGAATTCACCAATACCAAACGCCATGCCACCAATACCAAATACCAGCGTCACTGCCACAATGGTCAGGTTGCGAGCTTTATGTAAATCGACCTGATTTTTGATCAAGGTGTTGAGGCCAACTGTAGCAATAGAGCCAAACAGCAAAATCATGATGCCGCCCATGACTGGAACTGGAATGGTTTGCAGCACTGCGCCCAATTTACCGACAAATGCCAAGATGATGGCGGTCACCGCTGCCCACGTCATGATCGCGGGGTTAAATGCGCGCGTTAGCATCACGGCCCCCGTCACTTCACTGTAGGTGGTGTTAGGCGGCGCACCGAACATGGATGCTGCCATGGTTGCGATGCCATCACCTGCCATGGTGCGGTGTAGGCCCGGCTTCTTCAGATAGTCTTTTCCGGTGACATTTGAAATCGCCAGCATGTCGCCCACGTGCTCGACCGCAGGCGCGATAGCCACAGGGATCATGAACAAAATCGCGTTAATGTTAAATGCCGGTGCGGTAAATGCAGGCATGGCGAGCCAAGCGGCGTTCAGCACTGGCGAGAAGTCGACCACGCCGAAGAACAATGCCGTCACGTAGCCTGAAACAATACCAGCCAAAATAGGCACTAACCGGAAGAAGCCCTTGGCAAAAACAGACATCGCAATGGTGGTTGCCAGTGAAATACCTGAAATCCAAAGTGCCACTGACCCATCAACAAGTTGCAATGCGCCGTCACCTGATTTACCTAGCGCCATGTTTACCGCTGCTGGTGCCAAGCCCAGGCCAATCACCATGATCACGGGACCCACTACAACAGGTGGAAGCAGCTTGTGAATAAAACCAACGCCTCTCACTTTAATGATGCCGCCCATGAGCACATAGACCAGACCAGCCACCATCAGGCCACCCATTGTGGCAGGAATACCCCAAGTTTGGACGCCGAACATAATAGGAGCGATAAAAGCAAAAGAGGAAGCGAGGAAAATGGGGACGGAGCGTTTTGTCACAAGTTGGAAAAGCAAGGTGCCTACACCAGCACCGAACAGTGCAACGTTAGGGTCGAGTCCGGTGAGTAGCGGAACTAGCACTAACGCGCCGAAGGCCACAAATAACATTTGTGCCCCGAGTAAGAATTGCATCATGACGCTCCTTCCTTTAATAAAAAAAATCGGCAGATACTATCATGAACTGTAAGGACATTGGATCACCACGCATCATCTTGTCGACGAGTTACACACCTTGTTGCTAACTTTTTGCTCCGTGTGAGGTCAATGAGAGGGTAGGTTCTATTCTATTGGTGTCGACTACATTGTCAGTGGTTTGGGTATATCGCTCAAATTCGGCGTTTTGCCATTGCTGACAGTGTGGCTTCAATTTATGATCAACGTTTAAAAATCGAGTTATCTGGCAAATATATGTTACGAATCTTCTTTTTCGTTTTAGCGTTAGTGCTGGGACAAACCAGTGCAATGGCTGCTTCACTATTCAGTACGGAAGTGGTGCTGGATGATAGCGACAGAGCAACAGAGCAAGCTGCAAAAGAAAAAGCGTTTGTTGATGTGCTTGTGCGCACGTCGGGTGAATCCGCCTTGGGTGACAATCCCGTGATTCAAAAAGCGCTGCCGTCTGTGAATCAGTACATTACCCAGTTGGGGTATGGTGAGTCTGAGGGATTACGCACATTGGTGCTGGCGTTTGATGATGCCAAAATCCGAACATTATTGACGCAGGCGCAAGCGCCATATTGGGGGGTACCGCGCCCAGAAGTACTGTTTTGGCTGGTCGAAGACAATGCATCTCAGCGCAACGTGGTGTGGGAACAGTCGGATTCCCAGTTGATTAATATGCTGAAAGCGGAAGGTGAGCGACGTGGTTTACCTGTGCTTATGCCTGTGGGTGATTTTGATGATGTTGTCGCGGTGTCTATTCCCGATCTTTGGGGAGGCTTTGCTGCACCTATTGCTCAAGCAAGCGCGCGTTATAACCCAACCGGCGTTGCTGTGGTGAAAATACGTAATAACCGTTTGAGCTGGCAGTTGTTTCCAAATGCCGCAAGCATTGGCAATGATGCGCCGTTAGAAGGTCAAGCAGCGGGCGCTCCTGCTCAAGCCCTTGCAAAAATGGTCGATGATATTTCAGATTATTATGCTGACCGTTTAGCCATTAACTTGGGTGTAGCCGACAACAGTGCCAAAGCGCTGCAAATCTCGGGTTTAAATGATGCTGAAGATTTCTTCGTGGTTGAGCGCACCCTAAAAGGGCTTAACTCGGTTGCAGCGCTCCGTTTGGAGTCGATTGAGTCAGGGACCGCAACATTCCGCATTAGCTTGTTGGCGAATGAAGATATCTTTCATAACGAGATAATGACCGATAGACGTTTACGTCGTGTTGAAGTGTTACCTGAGCCGTCAGTGATTCCTGCACCTACACAGCCTGCAAATATCGAGGCGGGTGAGGTTATCGACGGTGTTGTTGTTCCATCACTGGTTGTTCCTGATGCTGTTGTGCCAGTCACGCCAGCAATCACTTATCAGTGGATTGGCTAGCGGATTCGTTAAACTAAGCGAAAAAAAAGCAGATGATTATTCATCTGCTTTTTTTATGTCTTTTGGGTTGCTAAGTACAATTACTTCTCAAATCGCGCCTTTTCTTCACGTTCAACTTGAGACAGCTTTTTCAGACCCAATCCTAATTCTTGCCCTTTGCGTTTAGCAAAATAGATGTTGCTGACAAATGAAGTAGACGTCAGAACTAACTCGACCAATGCTAGCCATCGCTCACCTTGATCAACCCAAAGGATGGTCAGCGCGTGAATGAAGTAAAACATCAGAATGAAATTTGCCCACGCATGGGTGTAGGGTTTACCAGTAAGGATGCCTTTCAATGGGAAAAGCAAAGGGATTAGCCACGCAATGGTGACGCCGTAGGGGTTCACGTGCACATGCGGCGATAACACGCCGTGCCAAAGACCCACCCAGACAAATAAACCAAGATAGGAAAAAAGTGCAGCCGCTCTTAAGCGAGAAATAGAAGAGAACAACGGGATAACTCCTTTTATCAATGTTGCAGCTTGGCAGCGATATCCGCCAATCGCTTACCAGCCACTATTGCTAGTGCTTTTTCGTCGCTGTCAGGCTGACGCCGACTTTCACCAGTGACGTGAGAAGGGCCGTAGGGTGAGCCACCGCCAGATGTCGTATGCAATGCAGGTTCGGAATGAGGAAGTCCAACAATGATCATGCCGTGGTGCAACAATGGCAGCATCATGGATTGCAAAGTGGTTTCTTGCCCGCCATGAAGCATAGAGCCTGAACTGAACACGATCGCAGGCTTGCCAATCAAGGTACCAGCCAGCCACGCTTTGCTGGTGCTATCGATAAAATGCTTCAGTGGTGCCGCCATGTTTCCAAAACGAACAGGGCTACCCAGAGCCATACCATCACAAGCCGTCAAATCATCAAGGGTAACAAACGGGTCATCAGGTTCAGAAAATATCGGGTCTTCACCTGCAGTAGCCAGTTCCGGTACCGTGCGTAGTCTCGCAACCGCGCCCGTCGACTCAATGCCTCTGGCAATCAAGCGCGCCAGTTTTTTTGTTCCGCCATGGCGGCTGTAGTACAGCACTAAGATCTCAGTCATTAGAGGATATCAAGAACGCTTTCAGGAGGGCGTCCCATAGCGGCTTTGCCATTGGCAACCACGATTGGGCGCTCAATCAATTTAGGGTTGGCAGCCATTGCAACGATTAACTGCTCGTCTGTCACGGACGCGTCGCCCAAGTTGAGTTCTTTGTAAATGTCTTCCTTGGTGCGCATCATTTGGCGTGGAGAGTCATAGCCCAACTGAGACAGCAAGGTTTTGATGGTTTCAACCGAAGGAGGGGTGTCTAAATAGGCCACAACGTCTGGTTCAATGCCACGCTCAGTCAGCAGCGCAAGTGTTTGACGGCTCTTTGAACAGCGAGAGTTGTGATAAATAGTGACTGACATGAAAGCTCCTTTTTACTGCGTTCGTCGTCGCAATGTTTATTGTTATTGTAAATATATTAGCGTTGAAGTGCCGCGTATCGCGCTTCTTCAACCCTAAGCTGATCAATACGTGCATCGTAGCGGGCTTGATCAAGGCTGCCAAGGTCGACCAGCTGGCTAGCTTGTGTGTAATTGTTAATGGCTTTGTGCCAGCGTCCTTGTAGTGCATATAGCTCGCCTTGTGCGGCTAATGCGCCATGACGGATACCTTGATTGTCATATGCCTCTTGAAGCAGTGACCACCCATTAACGTCATTGGGATAGCGATGGGTATATCGCATCAATCCAGATGTTGCTTGTTTGTATTTTTCCGCTTTCACCAGCACGTAATCGCGGTTCAATAACAAAACGGGGTTATTGGGTTGGCTTTCCAATGCGGTGTTAAGGCGCGTTAATGCCTGATCAAAATGCTTTTGGTTGACATCAAGGTCGGTCATTGCATCCAAAAAGAAGCGGTTATTTGGTTGTGCTTTATACAGCGGTATTAGCAGTGCGCCAGCTTTGTCGAATTGGCGGCTATCAATGTAAACCAGCGCTTTGCCGTAATTGAGAGATTGGGCTTGCGCCGGCGAGGCTTTCTTTAAGTCTCGATTAAACCCATCCAACGCGGCGTTTGCATCAATACCAGCATACCTTGCAATCACCCGCGCTCGTGCCAGTTGATATTCCGGTGAATATGGAACAGTTTTTTGCGGGTACTGCTGCGCGCGATCTCGAGAGTCTGTAATACGTGAGTCTGGCAACGGGTGCGTCAGCAGAAACTGAGGGGGTTTTGACGCAAAGCGATATTGATCAGACAAACGCGTAAAGAATCGCGGCATAGCATTCACGTCGAACCCAGATCGAGACAGCGTTTCGATACCAACGCGGTCCGCTTCTTTTTCATTGCTGCGGGTATAATTTATCTGGCTTTGAATGGAAGCGGCAGTGGTCGCTTGAACCGCGGCGATGCCCGCTTGTGGTGCTGCGATTGCAAGCATCAGAGAACCGACAAGCGCGGCCATGGTCAGTGGGGTTTGCCTTGCCTGCTCCTCCATCGCGCGAGCAAGGTGGCGTTGTGTTAAGTGCGCAATTTCATGCGCGACCACCGAAGCCAATTCACTTTCGCTTTGAGCGTGGAGAAAAAGACCCGTGTGCAGGGCAACATGGCCACCAAAGAATGCAAACGCATTAATGTCACGATTGCGAATTAGGATAAATTCAAACGGTGTTTTTACATCATTCGCATTTGCAACTAATGTTGCACCGAGCGATGAAATATACTCGGAAAGAAGCGGGTCGGTCACGATTGGTTGGCTTCCACGCAGCATACGCATGTAAGCATTGCCGTATTCGATCTCTTTTTCGACCGATAACGTGCCCGCCGCTGCTGTGCCAATGTCGGGCAGTTCGCTGTAGCTTGTTGCCATTGCAGGTGAAGACAGCGACAGAGATGCGACAAGCAGACTAGTCGTCATTTTTTTGAACAATTGCATAACGGACGTGAGTGCCTCCAGCACGCGGAAAGGTAAGAATGCGATATCTTAGTAGTAGACACCAGACCCACTAAGAGGTTCTAAACTGTTTACCCTAATTACCTTATTGTCGTGGCGACCCAAACTACTTCTCCGCGTCGTTTGAGTATACAATGCGGTCGATAATAGCGATCAGTGAGAAAGAATGGAAATTCAATCCCTTGATTTGCGTGAGCATCGTTGTCCTATGGCGCTGCTTATGGCTAAAAGAGCCTGCGCAACGTTGGGGCAGGGACAGCAAATAGCGCTATATGTTTCGGACAGCGGGGCATTGAAAGACATTCCTCGTTATTTAACTAATAACGGGTTTGATTTTGAGCAGCAGACTGTTCATGGAGCGACGGTGTTTCACGTCACCAAACTTTAAACGGGAATTTACATGCTAGAAATGCTTAACCGTTGGTACCAACGACGGTTTTCCGATCCGCACGCAGTTAGCCTGATGGCGTTGCTTGTTATTGGCTTTGTTGTCATTTACTTCTTTGGCAATTTGTTAGCGCCGCTGCTGGTGGCCATTGTGCTGGCGTATTTGCTTGAATGGCCTGTGTCTAAAATGGTGTCATTCGGCCTGCCTCGCGTCGTTTCCGTGATGCTAGTGTTAACCCTCTTTGTTGGCTTGATGCTGTTGGCCTGTTTCGGTCTGGTGCCTACCATTTGGACGCAGGTGATCAATTTGATTGCCGATATCCCGACCATGTTCAACGATTTCCAGAATTATATCTCCCATTTACCAGAAGCCTACCCAGACGTTATTCAACCTGAGATGGTTAAAGCGTTTATTGATACGTTGCAAAGTCGTGTGCTGGGCTTAGGGGAAACCGCTGTGAAAGGCTCGTTGGCATCGCTAGTGAGTTTGGCAACATTGGCGGTCTACTTGATTTTGGTTCCCTTATTGCTGTTCTTCTTGTTGAAAGACCGTGACCAAATGCTGGCGTCTTTTAGCACCTTATTGCCGCGAAATCGTAAACTGACGAATCGTGTCGGCACAGAGATGAACGAGCAAATTTCGAATTACATCCGCGGTAAAGTGACAGAAATCATTATTGTTGGCATCGCCAGCTACATTACTTTTGCACTATTAGATTTACGTTATGCGGCGTTGTTGAGTGTGGCGACAGGGCTGTCAGTATTGATCCCGTATATTGGCGCAGCTGCTGTCACCTTACCGATTTTCATGGTGGCTTTGTTCCAATGGGGGATCAGTCCCGATCTGGGATATCTGATGCTTGCTTACGGTATTATTCAAGCCCTTGATGGCAATGTGCTAGTACCTGTTCTGTTTTCTGAGGCGGTCAATCTCCACCCTGTTGCGATTATTGTGGCTGTTTTGGTGTTTGGTGGTCTCTGGGGATTCTGGGGCGTATTTTTTGCGATTCCTCTGGCAACATTGGTTAAGGCGGTATGGAATGCATTGCCATCGAATGATCTCGAAGATGATGCAGTGGAAGAATCTTCCAACTAAAATGATCCTTACTGGGCAGAACAAGGTAACAAGAAGAGACCTTTAACGGTCTCTTCTTGTTTACGCAGATAAACATTATTTTAATTAAAATGAGAGTTTCGATCTTGATGGGTAATGAGCGTTCAGGGTTGGCGACGACAAAAGCACCGTTCAAAGTGGGTATTGTCGGAGGTGGCGTTGCAGGAGCGACTGCGGCATTAAAAATGGCAGGGCTAGGTATTGAAACGCTTTTGATTGAAGCGGGAGCAAGCCTGGTCAGTGGTCCGCCGATTTGCCATTTACATGCCGGCGGTAATCTATATCGTGAAATTTCCGACGAACAATGCATCGCATTGTTGGAGCAATCTATAGCGACAGTGCGTGCCTACCCGCACAGTGTGAATCGTCGTCCTACCGTGATTGCTATCCCAACGACAGATGCAGGCGAGCCTGACGCCATTTTGAGCCGGCTTGCCCTGCTTACTGAACATTACCGTACGCTCATTGAAAACGACCCAAACAACGCTGTTTTGGGGGATCCTGACCAGTATTACACGCTCTACGATAAAGAAGATCTGGTGCGTTTAGCACAGCGTCCATTGCCAGAAAACCCGCAAACGCCAGATGATTGGTTAATCCCCGTGGCGAAGTTTATGCCACATGACAAATTCAAATTCCCATTGGTTGTGGTGCAAGAATACGGACTTAGCGTGTTTCGTTTAGCTGCCACGGCTGATCTTGGCTTGGCGCAATCGCCTCATTGCCACGTGTATTTAAACCAGAAAGTGACAGGTCTTGAACCGTCGCAAGAGAGTTGGACCATTCGAACTCATGACGCTGACGGCAATGCGCACTCACACCACGTTGATTTTCTCATTAATGCATGTGGCTTTCGTACTGGCGTGTTGGATGACTTTGTCTCGTTTCCTCGTCAGCGTTGGGTGGAATACAAAGCCGCTTATGTTGCTCATTGGCCGTCACAGCCTGGGGTGTGGCCGGAAGTCATTGTACACGGTGAACGCGGCACACCGCAGGGCATGGCGCAGCTGACACCTTACGCTCAGGGGTTTATCCAGTTACATGGTATGAGCCAAGACATCACGTTGTTTGAAGGCGGTTTGGTGTCGAGTACTTCGGAGTCAGCACAGCCCAATTTGCCTGAACATATGGTGGTGAAAGCCGATGGTGGCTGGGAGTGGGGCGAAATTCGTCAACGAACTGAACGCGCCATTTCTCATTTCAGTCAATGGTTGCCTGAATTTGAACACGCAGAAGTCGGTGGCAAGCCGCTTTGTGGAGCGCAGCAAATCCCAGGAAGCGATCCAAGCTTACGAGCGGCCGATGCGACATTTGAAGGAGATCGCTATGCGCGTGTTGAGTTGGTTAAAGCCTCCTCAGCGCTGCAAGCAGCCGATCGTATACTGGCTCACTGTGAATCCAATGGCTGGGTTTCATTGCCAGCAGGCTGGAAAACACCCTCTTTGGCACTGACTGCCTCGTTGGAACAAAACGCGATTGTAGAGAAAGCTAAGCAGATTGCACGTGGTCGTGATTTCCCCGAAGCCCTTGCACTGCCTTTTCCTCACGAATGATCGACACTCTGCTCTTGTGGCAGTGAGTTAACGAATCGGACAGAAAGAGAAAGCCGACAATTGTCAGCTTTCTCTTTTTTTATCAGTAAATAACGCCGTATTTGGCGGTATTCTCTTTGTTATTAACCTGGTTATTCGCCTTTGAGGTAATTAATGACAACCTCGTGGTGATCTTTGGTTTTGAATTTGTTGAACACATGCTCAACATTGCCATCTTCACCAATCAAGAAGCTCAGGCGATGAATGCCATCATATTCACGACCCATGAATTTTTTCGGTCCCCAAACACCAAAGGCATCGGCCACAGCGTGGTCTTCATCACTCAGCAGCGTAAAGTTAAGCGCTTTCTTCTCTTCAAAGCCTTTCAGTTTTTTTACCGGATCGGGGCTAATACCTAAAACAACCGTGTTTAACGCCTCTAACTCACTTTTGCTGTCACGCAGTGAACAGGCCTGAGTGGTGCAACCTGGTGTCATCGCTTTTGGATAGAAATATACCAGCACCTTATTTTTGCCTTTGAACTGACTTAGCGATACGGTGTTTCCGTCTTGGTCTTGCAGCGAAAATTCTGGTGCTAATACACCAGCGGTTAAGGTTTGCATGTGTCTTCCTTTTTCATTTTTATCATTAGCTGACTGTTGAGCGATATGGTCGTTCAATGTCTGAACGTTTCCATGCATATTGACATGGTAACGTGATGTCTTTTCGGCACAATCACTCACGGTGAAGCAAGGGTATTTGAGCAATAAATCCGTATTTTCTGTTTCAACTGAACCGAAAATGCGACTACAAGAAAAAACGCATTTGGTCATTTAGAGAAAAGGTATACGTATCAATGAACAATATCGTTCATTTTCACGGTGATCAACCGCGCAAACACAAGGAATAGGCCTACTCGCGACGCTTGTTTTTGCCTAGCGCCAAAAGTACCATGGACGAAAACGCATTTTTGGAGAAGGAAATGTTTTCAGGAAGTATCGTGGCACTTGCCACGCCGATGGATAGCTCTGGTGAGATTGATTACGCCAGTTTGAAAAATCTCGTTGATTTTCACGTTGATGCTGGAACTGACGCCATTGTTTCTGTAGGAACAACGGGAGAGTCTGCAACTGTCACCGTCGAAGAGCACATCAAGATTGTTCTGAAAACACTGGAATTTGCGGATGGCCGTATTCCTGTTATTGCCGGAACCGGTGCAAATGCCACTCATGAAGCCATTACCTTCAGCAAGATGTTCGCAGGCTCAGGTATTGCGGGTTGCTTGAGCGTAGTGCCTTATTACAACAAGCCTTCACAAGAAGGGCTGTATCAGCATTTTAAGGCCATTTCTGAATCTAGCGAATTACCACAGATTCTGTATAACGTGCCTGGTCGTACCGTCGCAGACATGCTGCCTGAAACCGTTGGTCGTCTTTCCGAGTTCAAAAACATCATTGGTATCAAAGATGCGACCGGTGATCTTGATCGCGTGCGTCAACACCGTGAACTTTGTCGTGAAGATTTTATCTTACTTAGTGGTGATGACCTTACTGGTCTTGATTTCGTCGCAGCGGGCGGTCAGGGCGTGATTTCTGTTACCAACAATATTGCTGCTGCGCAAATGGCGAAAATGATGAAGCTGGCGCTGGCAGGTGAAATGGATGAAGCCCGTTCAATCAATGAAAAGATTATGCCGCTGCACAAAGATCTTTTCGTAGAAGCGAACCCAATCCCTGTTAAATGGGCATTGCATCAAATGGGCTTGATTGCTGATGGTACGTTGCGTTTGCCTCTCACTGTTTTGAATGCTGATTTACAGCCTCGAGTGAAACAGGCATTGATTGACGCAGGCGTGCTGTAATGCTTCTTTGGAGATTTAATGAAACCTGTTTTTAAACTCGGCTTGAGTGTAGTACTGGTCGCCTCGTTGGCGGCTTGTTCAAGTGCCGATAAGCGACGCCAAGCGTCGGATGATTTCGAGTATCTCGACGCACCTGCTTTGTCTCAGTGGCAGACTTTGCCAGATCAACAACCTGAGTTTTCCGGTGCTTACCGTATTCCAGAGCGTCAGTTTGACGGCCCTGTCGGACGTGATATTGATATTCGACCACCTCAGCAGATTCTCGAGCTGATCCCTGGCGCGCGTTACGAGCAAGATACAAAAGGTGTTACTGTCTGGATGCCGCGTGCAGAGCAGGCAGAGCGTTTGTGGCAAACCATTGAAGATATGGCGTCACAGACTCAAATTCCGGTTCGCACAGCGTCTGCGGATAGCATTGAAACCGATTGGGTGGTGTGGACGATTGAAGACGATGAGGAGGTGATTGAAAGTCGCTATCTGCTCACGCCGATTGAAGATCGTGCCCGTTATGGCTTTCGCATCGACATGGTGGAATGGAAACGTAACGGCGAATCAGAGAACCTGAGCTTGGCTTCTCGTGAACGCTACAATGTGCAAATGACCAATCTGATCGCAGCGCGTTATGACAACGATTTACGTGAAGAAGCACGTTTGAAAGCGCAAGAGTTGGTGAAGAATATTCCAATCAGCTTAGGCAAAGACCGCAGTGGTCTACCTGTCATCATTGCACGTGCGCCTTACGATGTGTTCTGGGAGCGTTTGCCGAATATTCTCAATGAACTTGGCTTCACCGTTGAAGATCGTAATCGCTCTCAAGGAACCTTGAGTGTGGCGCTTAAAGAGCAGGATGATGAGTTCTGGCAAGAGCTAGGTGTTCAGCCGCTTCAGCTAGATCGCAACAAGTACAATATCTTGTTGGGTGATTTGGGTAACCGCACGTCAATCAACGTGACTGACAGTGCAGGTAAACCTGTGCCGGAAGAACAATTGGCGAACCTGAGCCCTGCCCTGGTTGCAGCTGTTGAGCGTTTGAATCGTAACTAGTTTGGTTGCTGATTACTGATATGAAAAGAGAGGACGCCAAGGCATCCTCTCTTTTTTTATTTTGTTCTATCGTGATTTAAGCTCAATCAACTAAGCCATAATCCGCTTTCAAGATAGCAATAATTTCTTGTTTTGGATTTTCACTTAAATGGATCGGATGGCCTACGATTTTCTCAGCAATACCAATATAGGTGCGAGAAATATCCATCAAGGCTTCTTCAGGCAAGATGTTGTCGCGCGCCAATGCTTCGCGCTCAGGCATACGGTTTTTATTCAACAAAATGTCTGGATCAGGGAAGTACTTGAGCAAGAACTGTCTAAACCCTTCTTTTGAGTTTTCAACAATCTTGCCAGCGTTATATTCCGCCGTATCCCAGATGCGTGATGAATCAGGCGTGCCTACTTCATCCATATAGATCAGCTTCTCCTGACCTGCGGCATCGGTGACATACCCAAATTCAAATTTGGTATCGACAAACGTTTGCCCCACTTCTTCCAGCGCCTTGCTGATCACGCCAAAGCCTTCTTTGAGCAGTGTTTCATAACGGGCAATATCGTCGACGGATGAGAAGTTAAACGCAGCGATATTGTCTTCAATGTTCTTGCGGGTGATGTTCACGTCGTCCGCTTCTGGCACACCCGGTATTCCTTTTAGAATCCCTTTGGTTGATGGTGTGATCAAAAGCTCAGGCAGTTTCTTGTCTCTTTCCAAGCCTTCTGGCAATGCGATACCGCAAAATTCGCGTTCGCCTTTTTCATAGGCGCGCCACATAGAACCTGTGATGTACTGACGGCAAATCGCTTCAACTTTGATAGGCTTGGCTTTTTGCACAATCCAGACGAAAGGATGCGGAATATCGAGAATATGACTGTCTGCCAAACCATTTTCTTTGAACAGCTTGAACCAATGATTAGAGATCGCATTGAGTGCTGCACCTTTACCGGGTACGCCTTTTAAACCGCCTTCACCTTGCCAGATGCAATCGAATGCGGAGATACGGTCGCTGATGACCATGATTGCCAATGGGGCATCAGGGGCGACATCGTAGCCTTTTTCTTTGATAAGGCGCTGACTGTCTTCTTCAGTCAGCCAGTAAACGGAACGCACTTTTCCACTGTGCACAGGCTGGTGGGTACGAATGGGAAGATCGTCGTTAACGGCGAGAACTTGATCCGCAAGGCTCATTGAGACATTCCTATCTAGGGTTAAACGGCAAACACAAAGTGATGAGAGTGCTCACATCACCCATTTGTTGGCATCATACCAGAACTCTTTTGTGCTGTTAGCGAAAAAAGCAAACGTTTGCCTAAAAAGTTCGAATGTCGAATTGGCATAAAATATAGGTGGCAGAGGGGAGAAATAAGGCGAAGTTAACGCGCCTTATTCGGTGGGATCACCAATACGAGGATTTGTCGTCAGAATCGTCGTCAGTTGGCGTGGTTTTCTTTGGCTGTTCTTTGCTTGCCGCGTCGTCTTTTTTGTTCTCTCTCTGACGCATACCAAGTTTAGATTTTGCGGTGTACTTCAACGCCATGATATTACTGACCACCACCGCGACCACGATAAAAATGATGACGTAGGGGTTAGTGAGAATGTCCATGTTCAGGCCTCGCACACATTGGTAACGTACTTCGAATATATCCCTTTGAGTGACAAAAGGATAGCGTCCTGCCCACAGATGTCAGACGTTGCTATGACGCTGCGTAATACCTCTTCGGTTAACGCATCGAGTATACCCACTGTGACCGCTTTATGGCTGATATGCCATGGCTCAAAGGCAACGCCACCTCTGTCTTCATGATAGGGGAAGAAAAAGCCAAAGCTGGCTAGGTTTGCTTCCAGCCAATCAAAGAAAGGGGCTTGATGACCGGACAGGTATTCCCAAGGTTCAAGCTGAATGCTTGCGCCCTTTGGTAGCAAATTTGCCGCATAGATATCCATGTCTGTGCCCCAATGATGACGGCTAGCACCGGGTAGCGCAGACCAGCGTAAAATGGCCTGCACTTTTTCATGATCGCTCAGCGTGCTTGGATCAAGAGGATTACCGTTATCATCCAAGATCGGACGATTGCCTGAAAACTTGCTGTTCCAAATCATTTTCTGACGGTCAAAATCGCGAAAGCTGCTAGCAATGACAAGTTCAAAACCGGCGGCTTTTGCGCTTTCTTGCAGACGCAGAAAATCATCCACAATATCGCGGTGTAGCAAGCGATCATCCAGTTCAACCAGATGATCACGTGTTTGCCCTGTCAGAGATGATATGGTCCAACTCATTTGGCGAATAGCTTCTCCAGCACTTTTTGGTACATATCCGTTAGCTTCTCAAGATCCGCCACTTTTACGCACTCGTTCACTTTGTGAATGGTGGCGTTTACTGGGCCAAGCTCAATCACTTGCGTGCCCATCTGCGCGATAAATCGACCATCAGATGTACCACCCGTGGTCAAAAGCTGGGGTTTTTGATGGTTCACTTCATCTACCGCATCCACAACCGCATCAAGCAAAGATCCGGTGTCGGTTAAAAATGGGTGGCCGCTAAACGTCCAAACAAGATCGTAGTCTAAGCCGTGTGCATCCAGCACAGAATGTACGCGTGCTTTGATATCGTCAGCGGTTAATTCCGTGCTGAACCTAAGGTTAAACTGAACCTTGAAGTCTCCCGGGATCACATTGCTTGCGCCAGTACCTGACGACAGGTTTGGAATTTGAAAACTGGTCGGCGGGAAATAGTCGTTGCCTTCATCCCACTGAATGGCAGCAAGCTCGGCCAGTGCGGGCAAAGCCTGATGAATCGGGTTTCGTGCCAGTTGCGGGTAGGCGACATGGCCTTGAATTCCCTTAACGGTGACATCGCCTGTGATAGAGCCGCGACGGCCATTTTTCACCACATCTCCGACTGCGTGTGTACTTGATGGCTCACCCACAATGCACATGTCGATGATTTCATTGCGTGCCATCAAGGTATCAACCACGCGTGTTGTGCCGTTGATAAATGGGCCTTCTTCATCTGATGTGATCAGAAAGGCAATAGAGCCAGTGTGGTTAGGGTGATCGGCAATAAAACGTTCAACGGCAACGACCATGGCAGCCAGTGAGCCTTTCATGTCCGCCGCACCGCGACCATGCAGATAGCCATCAATCAGCGTCGGCTCAAAAGGAGGTGTGTGCCATTGCTCCAAAGGGCCTGCTGGGACGACATCGGTGTGACCTGCAAACGCAAACAATGGTGATGCTGTGCCACGACGCGCCCATAGGTTGGTGGTGTCTTCAAACACAAGGCGTTCAATAGTAAACCCGAGTGCTTCAAGGCGCTGAATCATCAGCTCCTGACAACCTTCATCGATGGGGGTAACGGAGGGGCGGCCGATCAAATCCTTGGCCAAAGACAATACAGCGCTGTCTGTCATGAGTCGGTGTGTCCTTACTTTCGATTATTCGCTAAAAATGGAGGTGTATTCGTCAGGCTTGAAGCCAAGGTAATAATTGCCATTGTGCGCGAGAAGCGGGCGTTTGATCATTGCTGGATGCATTAACATAAGCGCAACGGCATTGGTTTCATCTAGGTTGTTCTTCTGTTCTTCAGACAGGGCGCGGAATGTGGTACCACGTTTGTTTACCATCGCTTCCCAACCCAACACGTCGACAAACTGCTTTAGCATGTCTTGGTCGATGCCATCTTTACGGTAGTCGTGAAAGGTGAAAGGTTTTTCTTTCGCCTCGAGCCACTTCAACGCTTTCTTGATGGTGTCACAATTTTTTATCCCGTAAACCACAGTGGTCATTGACGGCTTCCTCTTACTTGTCGTCTTTTGGCGTAGATTGACATTCCAACGTTTTGAAAGCAAGGCACTCTCTGTTATCGACTCACAAAGTCACGCGTCATCAGCGTTATTTTATCAACAAAGCCACTCCATCGATAACGCTGAAATATCCAGTCTCGCTAAATTAGATTTGACTAATATAAATTACTTTAGTTAAATCTAATGTAATGACGTTTTGATCGAGTAAAGAAGCCATGGCACAAGAATTTTTAGATGAAGCAACGGAAGCGGCTAAGGTGCTGCGTATTTTGTCGCACCCTGAACGTTTGATGGTGCTTTGCCAATTGCGTGAAGGCGAACGCAATGTTTCAAATCTTTTGGAAAACAGTGCATTAAGTCAATCCGCCTTCTCACAACACTTGACGGTTTTACGTCAAGCTGGGCTGGTGGCGACACGTAAATCATCTCAATCGGTGTTCTATCGCATTGATGATCCAAGAGTAGAAAATCTGATCAATGCTATTCAAGTGGCATGGTGCGGAGATAAAGGGGTGGCATCACCGGGTGACGGTGCGTAAGTCGGGAAATTCGCTTCAGTTTCGAAGAACAACTGTTTAGGTCTGGAAATAGACCCGTTAGGGAGTGACGATGGCGACAGAAGATTCAAACGAAAAGCCAACGGATTGGGTAAGCCGATTTTTACTCAGTGGGTTTGCCCCTGTCCTGATGCTGGTGGCGTTGGTGGCAGGCGCGATTGCGTTAGTGTTGACCCCTAGAGAAGAAGACCCGCAAATTGTGGTGCCCATGGCTGATGTGATTATCTCTGCTCCTGGCCTTTCTCCGCGCCAAGTTGAGAATCAAATCACCGAGCCTGCGGAGCAATTACTCTCTCAAATTGATGGCGTGGAATACGTCTATTCCCAGTCAATGAAAGGCAAATCTGTGGTGATCGTTCGCTTTCATGTTGGCCAGAATCGCGAAGACAGTTTGGTGAAACTCTACACCAAGCTCAATGCTCACCAAGATATTCTGCCGACGTCCGTGCAAAGCTGGGTGGTCAAACCCGTTGAGATTGATCATGTTCCCATCGTGGTTGCGGCACTCTATTCCACCTCACCCGATCACTCAGACAGTCACGACTTGCGGCGAATTGCGGAAGAGATGACGCAATCGCTCAAAGCGATTGACCAGACGCATCAAGTGACCGTATCTGGCGGATTACCAAGAAAAATTCAAATCGCGTTTGACGCAACTGCGCTGGCGGCTTATCAAACCACCGTTGATGATATTGGTTGGGCATTATCCGTGTCCAACGTGCATGAACAAGCAGGTCGCATCAATACCAACGGTCAGGTATTTACCGTCGAAACAGGACAGTTTTTCCAATCACCTCGCGAGTTAGAAATGCTGGTCATTAATGTCGTGAACGGCAAGCCCGTCTATTTAAAAGACGTTGCGACGATAAGCGATGGCCCTGATGTGCCGGATAGCTACACCTTATTTTCGCCGGGTCTTGCCCATTCCAAAGCAACGGCTGGGCAAACGTGGCCTGCCGTTTACATTTCTGTCGCAAAGCGAAAAGGATCTAACGCTGTATGGGTCGCTGATGATGTGCTGGCAGCATTTGCTGAGATTGAGCAAAGCTGGCTACCTGATGGCGTGTATCTGGACGTTATCCGCAATTATGGTCAGACAGCAGATGATAAAGTGTCGAATCTGGTGTCGAGCTTAGGCTTAGCCATTCTCACCGTGGTGGTGTTTGTTGGCTTCTTCCTCAATTGGCGAGCCGCACTGGTTGTCGCGTTGGCAATTCCTGTCAGCTATGGTGCGACCTTGTTGCTTGATCTACTGTTCGGTTACACCATCAACCGCGTCACCCTGTTTGCGCTGATTTTGGCGTTAGGCCTGATTGTTGACGACCCGATTGCCTCGATTGATAACATCGACCGCTATTTACGGCAAAAAGGCTACTCGCGGGTAAAAGCGATCTCGCTGGCCATGGCGGAAATTCGCGGCGCGTTGTTGATGTCGACACTGGCGATAGTGATTGTCTTCCTGCCGATGTTCTTTATTACTGGCATGATGGGGCCATACATGGCACCGATGGCATTCAATGTGCCCGTGGCGGTTATCTTCTCGACCTTAGTGGCTTTTTTCGTCACACCTTGGTTAGCGTACAAGCTGCTCAATACGGCTGCTGACAGTGGACAGTATCAGCTGGAAACCACCTTGATGTATCGCGCCTATAAGCGAGTGCTGTCCTTCATTCTCTGTTCGCGCCGCCGACGTGTTTCCTTTCTTGCGTTTATCGCTGTTTTGTTTGGTATTGCATTGTCTTTGCCTGCGCTACGTATGGTGCCGTTAAAGCTGTTACCTCATGACAACAAAAATGAGTTTCAGGTGGTGATAGATTTGCCGCAAGGCAGTGCGTTGGAAAAAACAGCTTTAGTTAGCAGCGCAGTATCTGATTTTCTTTTGCATCAGCCGGAAGTGGTCTCTGTTTCTCACTTTGTTGGTTTGGCCTCTCCCATGGATTTCAACGGGATGGTGCGTCACTACTTTATGCGGGCGCAGCCTGAGCAAAGTGAATTGCGTGTAGTGCTGATGGACAAAACCCTGCGTCGTGAGCAGTCCAATGAAATGATCACTCGTTGGCGAGCGGATATAGAGGATATCGCTTCGCGTTATCACGCTGATATTCAGTTAGTCGAAGTGCCGCCGGGGCCGCCAGTTATCGCCACTTTGGTTGCTGAAGTGTATGGCGACGCTTTTACTCCTTACTCAGAATTAGAAACGGCAGCAGATACTGTTGCTGCGCGTATGCGACAAGAAGCCTTTGTGACTGAGGTGACGACATCGGCAACCGATGAGCATCAGGTTTGGCAGTTTATGGTCGACAGAGAAAAAGCCGCGCTGTCTGGGATTGCGTTAGATGACATTAACCGCACCATTGTTGCAGCGACCAAAGGCCTGCCTATCGGAGAGATGCAGCTGGCGGATGAAGTCTCGCCGCTGGTTATCGATATTCGATTGCCGGCAAGTCAAAGAGACAGCCTGAATGCCATTTTGTCGCTGTATGTGCGAGGAAAAGAGGGCGTTGCACAAATATTAACGGACACGGGGGCGGAATCGGCACCTAGACCTTTGGTTCAGCTCAGTGAGCTGGGCGAATTTAAGCAGACCGCTGTCGAGCACACCATTTATCACAAAAATCTCAAGCCCGTGGTGTACGTTTATGGGCAAACTGTTGGCCGAGTGCCCGCTGAAGCTATTGCTGACATTATGGCGGATTTTGGTGAGCCAGAAGGAGAGGCGCGTCCGCTCAACGAGCGACAGTACGTGGATAACGGTGCAGGTTTAGGGTGGGATCTACCGCCTTCCATTCATGTGAATTGGAGTGGAGAAGGGGAGTGGAAAATCACTCTCGATGTATTCCGTGATTTGGGCATCGCATTTGGTGTTGCTTTGCTCGGTGTGTATGCCGTGCTGGTGATTCAAACTGGTTTGCCTGCGGTGTCTGGCATCATCATGCTGGCGATTCCGCTGACCATGATTGGCATCATGCCGGGGTTCTGGTTGCTCAACGCGTTTGCTGAAGACATCAATGGCGTTCCCAACCCGGTGTTGTTCACCGCAACCGCCATGATAGGGATGATCGCGCTAGCAGGCATTGTGGTACGTAACGCGTTGGTGTTAATTGAATTTATTCATCAGGCGCTGGCTCAGGGCATCGCGCTAAAAGAAGCTTTGTATCAAGCCGGCGCGGTGCGAATGCGCCCCATTTTGCTGACGGCAGGTACCACGATGCTCGGGAACATTGTCATCACACTGGATCCGATTTTCAGCGGTTTAGCATGGGCGATCATCTTCGGTATTCTTGCCTCAACCGTGTTTACTTTGCTTGTAGTTCCTGTGGTGTATTACATGATAAGCAGCCCAACTTCGGATAAACCGACCAGCGAATCATCGGACCCCGAACAAACAGATAACTCAACGCAAACGTCTGACAATTCTAATGCGCTTCAAGGAGTTGAATCATGAAACATCGTGGAATAGCCATGCTGGCTTCACTCGTGGTGATGGCGCTGATTTTTGCCTACATGGCAGGCATGTTCACGTCTGAACCTTCATCAAAAATCGTTTTGAAGGAGCCTCAGGCGGACAGCGCTCAATATCGCGAAGTGAAGGCGATATCTATGCCGCAGTCGCGACAATTTAGCGGGACGATTCGAGCGCATCAATCGGCAGATTTGTCGGCACGTATCAATGCAAAGGTGGCAGATGTCTTGGTGGATACTGGCGACACTGTCCAAGCGGGAGATATATTGCTGCGTCTTGAAAGTGATGATTTAAGTGCCAGAGTGATTCAGCAGCAGCAAGCGTTGGCTTCCTCTCAAGCGCAGGTCAACGATGCGCGTATTAACTTTAATCGTGTACAAAAGCTGGTGGAGCGAGGCTTATTACCTGTCGCCGAGAGAGATACCGCACGTGCTCGCCTAGAAACGGCTGACGCTGATCTTGCTGGGCGAAAGGCATCCTTGTCAGAAGCGGAAGTGACCCGTGATTTTAGCGTGATCACAGCCCCCTTTGATGGCGTGATTAGTCGCCGAGAAGTCAATCAGGGAGATACCGCGACGGTCGGTGCTAATCTCATTTCTATCTATAACCCTAACTCTTTGCGATTAGAAGCCGCTATTAGTGAATCCGTTTTGCCAAGGCTTAATGATATCGAGGTATTTTCTGTTTCGCTCGATACCCAAGCAGAGGCGCTCAGCGCCCGAGCGCTGGAAGTTGAACCGGCCGCTGATGCCGCCTCACGCAGTTTTACGGTGAAGTTTGGTTTAGAAAGCCAAGCGGGCATTTATCCGGGCATGTTCGGCCGTGTTGCCATTCCGCTAGCACCTCTGCCCACATTGGCGGTGCCGAAGGATGCCGTGATTACTCGTGGTCAGCTTCGCTATGTTCATGTTAAGCAGTCAACACGAGATGACGAGACGCCAAAAAATGATATGAGGATTGTCCGTCTGGGTGAAACCTTCGAGGTGAATGGCCAACCCTGGGTGGCAATATCTGCTGGGCTTGATGACGGGGAGTGGGTCAGAGTTCCCTAAGTGACGAGTGTGCCCCTGTGAATGCGCATTCATATTGATCAAGCGCAATACGTCAATTGCATTTCATTGAATAATGGGGAAAGTCATATTAGGAGGTCTCAATGGAACTGAATCCGGTTTTTGCAAGAAGACTGTATCTCGCTTTCTTGGTAGAAGAAATGGAACGCCCGAACGTTCCGCGCTTAATTGAAGCGACAGGATGGCCACGTCGTACTATTCAAGACGTGATTAAATCGTTGGCGGGTCTAGGTATCGAATTAGCATTTATTCAAGATGGGCGTCGGCATAACGATGGCTATTATCGCCTAACCGATTGGGGCCCCTTCAAACGTGAGTGGGTCGAGGAGCGCAAAAGAGACATCGTTTGTACTCTAGAAGGCTAAAAGAAAAAACGCAGTTAATCCACTGCGTTTTTTGTGTCGTTAACCTAGATTGCGGTTGTCAGATCGAGGCGCGATCATGTCCATTTACTTGATGAATCCTTGTTCTTGCAGCAAGGTACGCAGCGCTTCCGCTCGCTTGCGGTTAACGCCGAAGTCGGAATAACCCACGCGAGATTCCGAGCGAACGATCAGGTTTTCACCATCGACTCTGAACTCAACATCGTCGACAAAGCGCATAATGCTGCTGACAAATTCTATGCGTGCATAGCCGGGTTCTTGTGCGCCTACTCGTGCGCCTGGCATGGTCAGAACGGCGTCAACCAAACGCGGCATAGAAACATCTTCTGAGACCAGCTCAAACGGTGCGACATTGTATTCCTCACGCGGATCAATGCTCGATACACAGTTTGGTCTATCACCACATGGCATTCTTGATTTGTCACTCACGGTTCCATCTCCTTGTGCGCACCCTTGCAATACCAGCAAAGCTGCGCCACTTAACAGTGCGATAAGTGGTTTTTTCATTGTTCCCTCCCCAATTTTTATCGAGTTATTAATAGGTAGGCAGCAAATCCCACCCAGCTTAGCGCCAGTAGTACCCATGGTAGACCATTGCGACCTGACATAGACTCGGGCGCTGACGCCTCTGTCACATCGATGTCATCATGGCTCTGGGTTTCCTTTTGTCGCAGTTGTTTTTTTCTGTCTTTGTCGCGCTCACGGGCTTTCACCTTTTGCTGCTTTTTATACAGCGCAATGCCTTTTTCTATACCCTGAGCCACTAGCTTGGTCTGCTCTTTGGTTTGGTTTGACTTCTGAGTGGCTTTGGCGATTTGCATCGCTTCACGCTGAGTTTCCAGTGAGGGTGTTGGATTCGTCATGTCTTATCATTCTTTCGCTATCAAGGCGTTTGATGCAACTATATCATTGCAAGTCAGTATATCGCTGATAACAAAGGGTCATGAAACCTAAAAGCGGTAAACATGTCAAAGTTCCAGTAATCAGTATTAGGGAGAGAATAAAATGATCTTAACCACGACACCAACAGTACAAGGACGAGACATCACTCACTACCACGGCGTTGTTGTCGGTGAGGCAATACTCGGGGCCAATATCTTCAAGGATATCTTTGCCAGTATCCGAGACATTGTGGGTGGCCGTTCGGCAGCGTATGAGCGCGAACTGGCGAAAGCCCGAGAAATTGCGTTTGAAGAGTTACGTGAGCGAGCTGTGGAAGCGGGTGGTAATGCTGTTGTCGGAATCGACCTTGACTATGAAGTTGTGGGTCCAAATGGCGGTATGCTGATGGTGAGCGTGAGTGGCACCGCGGTAACACTAGGGTAAACGGACGAGCGGCTAAGTGTGAACCCACTTGAATCCCGCCACGAAATTTACTGCGTTACTCCGCAATTATTGGTGCTTGGGCTTTGCGCCAGCGCTGAATACTGAGACATTCTGGCTGTGGTTTGATCGAATATGAACATCGTTTTATTACTCATAAGCCTTGTTGATTGATATCAGCCCCCGTTAGAAATAGATATAGATGATTACGCACTTGTACCAATCACCAGATTATTTCGATAAACATGGTAATGCAAAGCCAAACCTCCTTTTCTGGTTAAGCTGTGTTTTTTTAGCAAGAGCTTGGCTGGTGTTTGTCATCGCGGGTGTGAGCAGAGAGCAGGGACAAGATCTATTGACCTTGTTTTACCCAAGTCATGAAGCCCTTTATATCGGCTTAGGTGTAGGGTTTCCCGCCGTGATATTGATGCTGCTGGCAGGTAACCTTCATCGGTACCCGGCGTTTTTAGACCGGATATGGTATTGGGGTAAACCCATTTTAATCACGGCGTTTTGTGCTGACTTGATACTGCAAATCAAGCATTTGATGATGTTGCACTGGCGTTTCCATTGGAGCAGTGCCGTGACCTTACTGATTGCGCTTTGGCTGGTTATTTATCTGTTTAAAAGCCGCCGCACTCAGTTTTTATTTAAAGCGCCAATATTAAGAGAAGAAAAATGAACGAGTGGAAGAAAGGGCTTGTCCTGTTTAGCGCCATGCTAAGTCCATTGGCGATGGCGGACTGGCAAGTTGATGTGAATTTTGAAATGGATCGCGCAGGCAAACAGCACCGCGCCCAGACCTCGGTGTCACTCATTCCCGGTGAAGAGACCGTTATATTTGATAACGACACCTCGGGCCGATCTCTTGTCGGCACCGCTCAATTATTAGAGGTGACGGCAGATGAAGTGAAGATATCCTTGATCGTTCAAGAGCAATGTCCTGATGGCGAATGGCGAACCATTATGGCGCCGACCATATGTGCAGGGCTAAATACACCGGCGTCGGTCAATTTAACCAACGAATTTTTGGACGAATTTGCATCACTTCAGGTGGAAATCACGTCGGTTTAATCATCTCTTGGATATCTTTACAGATCTGAGACAAAGTCTGAGTACAATATTGGCATTATGCTTAGACTTTTCTTTCTATCAGACATAACAAGCTGACTGATCTGTATTTATCTGGAGGTAACAATGGCGGTTTCACAGCCAGCAATCGTGGCCGATGCTGGGCCGTTTGCAATTTACACTGTGTTGAAAGTCACAGGCTTAACATCAGCGGTACTGAACAAATGTCGCGTAATCCACTCGCTGGTTGACGAGATTAACGCCAACCAGCCCGGTGCTAACTTGAAAGCTGCATTGTCGTTTACGGCGGCTTTTTGCCAAGAAAATGGTATTGCCACTCCAGAAAATTTCGTTGATTTTCGTGCTCTAGGTCAGGGTGATACTCAAGCGCCTGCGACTGATTGTGACATTCTGCTGCACGCGCACTCAACTCGCCATGATTTGAATTTCTTCCTACTGCGTAAATTTCTTTCTGACATCTCGTCTGACGTGAGCGTTGTGGACGAAACCTACGGCTATCGTTATCTCGATTCGCGTGACATGACTGGGTTCATAGATGGCACTGAAAACCCTGACGGTGATGACGCACGTCGTGATGTGGCGATTATTGCTGACGGTGAGTGTGCTGGTGGCAGTGTAGTGATGATGCAACGTTATGTGCATGATTTGAATGCATGGGAGCCGATGTCTGTTGCTAAGCAAGAGAAAATCATTGGCCGCACCAAACCCGATTCGATTGAGCTGGAAGATGTGCCTGCAACATCACACGTTGGTCGTGTTGACATTAAAGAAGATGGCAAAGGGCTAAAAATGGTGCGACACAGCCTGCCGTATGGCTCAGTGTCGGGTGATCACGGCTTACTGTTCCTTGCGTATTGCCATACTCAGCATGTCCACAAAACAATGCTAGAAAGCATGTTCGGTGAGCGCGATGGAAAAACCGACATGATGCTGCGTTTCACTACGCCTGTGACCGGGGCATATTTCTACGCGCCATCAATGGATGCAGTGGAAAATATCATTTAGTTCAATGATTTAAATTTATCGGTTTACATTTTGAAATTGGAAAGCACCGCCAGTCGGTGCTTTTTTGTTTGCAAGAATGTGATGGCGGTAATATTCAGAAGTGACTAATTTTGACCGATCTTTCGGTTTTGAATTTTGCCCATCTTCTTCCTTTCAAACTCGCTCGACGGCTCGGTTTTTCTGTGTTTTTCTCTCCGACAGATGATACAAATTGACCGGAGTCGCTGAATGCGCGTGTTGTCCAATAACGCTAGCAATACCAATCAAAAAGAACCCTACGCACTCTCTATTTTTGCAATAGGAGAGATGCCATGTCGCAAATAACACTCGATGGTGAATGGACGCTTTCATCGCTGTCAGACCTTTCCATTTCAGTGCCTATTAAGATGCCGGGCGATGTACATAGCGCCTTATTAGAGGCAGGCGTGATCCCCGATCCTTATCTCGGTTGCAATGAGAGCGACATACAATGGGTTGGCGAGCACGAATGGCTGCTTGAAAAGCAGTTTGAAGCCGAAAGTGCACTTCTTGAGTCGAAAGAAGTCGATTTGATCCTCAACATGGTCGATACCGTGGCAACCATCACCCTTAACGATGAAGTGGTGATGCTTTGTAGCAATATGTTCCGAAATTATCGCTGCAATGTACGCCCATTTTTGAACACCGGTATCAACACACTTCGTATTACGCTAAAACGCGCCGACCTAGAAGCCAAAGCCAGAGCCGAGCGCTTGCCGTTTCCAGTACCATGGGCTGAAGGCAACAACCAAGTCCCGCACATGAATACGCTGCGAAAAACGCAATGCCACAGCGGATGGGATTGGGGGATTTGCCTCATGGCAAGCGGGGTGTATGAGAGCATTCGCTTACAGCCCATCTCTAATGTGCGCTTAAACAGCGTGAGAACCTCACAGCAATGGCACAGTGACGGAAGCTGCGAAGTGATTGTTACGCTCGCCTCACAGCGATTGACGCCTGATTCGGATGCTATCGCTGAGTGTGTGCTGGAAACACCGAGCGGTGAGCGGATCAGTCACGCGATGGCACTTGATAGCGACAAGCTTGAATGCCGCTTTATGATTACACAACCTTATCGCTGGTGGCCCGCAGGTTACGGTGAGCAACCGCTGTATTCACTCACAGTAGCCGTCGACGGACAGCGTGTTGAAAAGCGACTTGGTTTGAGGGAGTTACACCTCGATACGCAAGAAGATAATGCCGGCTCAGCGATGACATTTGTTGTTAATGGCAAACCTATTATGGCAAAGGGCGCAAACTGGATACCGCTTGATGCTATGCCTGGCAAACAAACACCGGAGCGCTACCGCCAATTGCTGGAAGATGCGAAAGCCGCGAACATGAACATGATCCGTGTCTGGGGCGGAGGTATGTATGAACGTGATGTGTTCTATCGCCTCTGTGATGAACTCGGCTTACTGGTATGGCAAGATTTGATGTTCGCTTGCGCGCTATATCCGTCAACGCCAGCGTTTCTAAAAGACGTTTCACAGGAAGTACAAGAGCAAGTCAGGCGTCTCAGCGATCACCCCTCGTTGGCATTATGGTGTGGTGACAATGAAGTCATCGGTGCGATTGGCTGGTATCCCGAATCTCGTGAGAATCGAGAAAAATACGTGGTGAATTATGATCGTTTAAACCGCGTATTGCAGGAAGTGGTAGAGCGAGAAGATCCAACGCGTCGTTTTTGGGCGAGCTCACCGTGTAATGGTGAACTCGACTTTGGCGACGCATGGCATGACGATAACAAAGGCGACATGCATTTTTGGGATGTTTGGCATTCCGGTAAGTCGTTTGATGCTTACCAAAAAGTGAAACCGCGTTTTTGCAGTGAGTTTGGTTACCAGTCCTGGCCGTCACTACCTACGGTAAAGACCTTTGCGGCGGAAGAAGAGTGGAACGTCACCTCCCCAACCTTTGAACAGCACCAAAAAAACGGGCGAGGAAACAGCATCATCACCGAGATGTTTACCCGCTATTTCCGATTCCCGAAAGACTTCGCGCAAATGCTGTATCTCAGTCAAGTTCAACAGGCACTGGCAATCAAAACTGCCAGTGAATATTGGCGTGCAAACAAACCTTTGTGCCGCGGCATATTGTACTGGCAACTCAATGATTGCTGGCCGGTGAGCTCATGGTCGAGTATTGAATACAATGGTCGATGGAAGCAACTTCACTACCATGCGAAACGCTTTTTCGCACCGCAGCTTGCAGTGTTTGTTGAAGAAGAGAATACGTTAAGCTTACGTTTCATTAATGATGAACACAGACGCGTAGCGGCTACAGGGCAAGTTACATGGTATGACTGGCATGGCGAAGTGATTGATACTTGGCCATTTGAGACCAAACTGTCAGAAGATGATAATCAACTGGTTTGGCATTGTGATCTGGATATTATCAATGAGCGCAAGCATCAGGGTTTTTTCCACGTTGTGATGGATTGTGAGGGGAAAACCGCAACCAATGTTTGGTTTGATGATGCGTACAAACGTCTACCATTGCGCAAGTCAGATATCTGTACAGAAGTGAAAACGCATGCCGATGGACGAGTTTTCGTGACTTTGTCGAGCAGTGTACCAGCATTCTTTGTGCATCCAGAGTTTAGCGGGGAAGGGCGGTTTAGCGATGCCAGTTTTACCTTAATGCCTTGTTCTCCGGTCACTGTCGAATACATTGGCAATGCCACAGCTGATCAGCTAGAAGCGGGGTTGACGGTATATCAATTGGCGGGAACCTATTGATAGAAAAAGGCAGAATGTAACAGAAATAAAAAAGCGCAGCCCAAGGGCTGCGCTTTTTCTTACACACAAAGAATTACTTCTTAATGCGCAGTACTGGTGTTTGACCAACAACAACAGAACCAGACAGCTTGTTCAGCTCTTTGATTTCGTCCATGTTAGAAATAACAACAGGTGTCAGAGTCGATTTCGCTTTTTCTTCTAGCATAGCCAGATCGAATTCGATGATCGTGTCACCCGCTTTAACTTCTTGGCCTTCTTCAGCGATACGCTTGAAGCCTTCACCTTTCAGCTCAACCGTGTCGATACCGAAGTGAACGAACATCTCGATGCCGTCTTCAGATTCGATAGAGAAAGCGTGGTTGGTTTCGAAAATCTTACCAATGGTACCGTTAACTGGTGCAACCATTTTGTCGCCAGTTGGTTTGATTGCGATACCGTCACCAACGATTTTCTCAGCGAAAACAACATCTGGCACATCTTCGATGTTTACGATTTCACCAGAAAGTGGTGCGATGATTTCAATGACACCAGCATCGCTGCTGTCGTCAGAAACCAGCTTCTTCAGTTTGTCAAACAGACCCATAGTGTATGCTCCTAAGCGTTATCAATACTTTGCTGCCGTATTCTAGCAGACAGTTTTCTCAGCAATGAATTTATCTACATGCGCAGTGATTTCATCTGCGGTAGGCATCGCCAGTGCTTCTTCTGCCATCGCTTTAACATCAGCAAAGTTAGCATTGCGGATAATTTTCTTGATGCGTGGAATGGAAATACCACTCATGCTGAATTCATCCAGACCCATACCCATTAGCAGTAGCGTTGCACGCTCGTCACCTGCAAGCTCACCACACATGCCAGTCCATTTGCCTTCTTTGTGAGAAGCGTCAATAACTTGCTTGATAACGGTTAGCACTGCTGGAGACAGTGGGTTGTATAGGTGCGAGATCATCTCATTACCACGGTCAACCGCAAGAGTATACTGGGTTAAGTCGTTTGTACCAATGCTAAAGAATTCGACTTCTTTTGCTAGGTGGTGAGCAATCGCGGCCGCTGCAGGCGTTTCAACCATTACACCGATTTCGATGTTTTCGTCAAATGCTAGGCCTTCAGCACGTAGTTCTGTTTTGTATTCCTCGATGGCTTTTTTCAGCTCACGGATTTCTTCGACGGAGATGATCATAGGGAACATCACACGAAGTTTACCGTGGGCAGAAGCACGCAAAATTGCACGCAGTTGATCGCGTAAAATATCACGACGGTCAAGGCTGATGCGAATTGCACGCCAACCCAGGAATGGGTTCATTTCTTTTGGCAGATCCATGTATGGCAGATCTTTGTCACCACCAATATCCATAGTACGGATAATGACAGGGTGACCTTGCATTGCCAATGCAACGTCTTTGTACGCTTTGTACTGCTCTTCTTCAGTAGGCAGTGCGTCACGATCCATGAACAGGAATTCAGTACGGTATAGACCAACACCTTCACCGCCGTTGCGGTTGATGCCGTCACAGTCTTTAACGGTGCCGATGTTGCCGCAAACTTCTACCTGATGGCCATCAAGAGTAATTGCTGGCAAATCTTTCAGTTTTGCCAGTTCTTCTTTCTCTGCGATGAATTCATCACGGATCGCTTTGAATTTGTTCAGCTCTGCTTCGCTAGGGTTGATGACAATTTTGTTGTTGATTGCATCAAGTACCAGCATGTCGCCATTGTTCACACGCTTGGTGATGTCGTTGGTGCCAACGATCGCAGGCAGTTCCAAAGAACGCGCCATGATAGAAGTGTGTGAAGTACGGCCGCCGATGTCGGTAATGAAACCTAGAACGTAGTCGAGATTGATTTGCGCAGTTTCAGAAGGAGTTAGGTCGTTAGCAACCAGAATCACTTCTTCATTGATAGCGCTCAAAGACACGATGGTGATACCGAGTGCGTTCTTGATGAAACGTGAGCCAATGTCACGGACGTCAGTAGCACGTTCTTTTAGGTATTCGTCATCCAGAGACTCAAGCGTCGTTGCTTGTTCTTCGATGACGCTGTAGATCGCGTATTCAACAGATGCGTTGTTGTCTTTAATGAAAGCTATGATTTCTTCTTCTAGCTCTTCATCTTCAAGCAGCATGATGTGACCTTCAAAGATTGCTTCTTTCTCTTCACCGAAAGTTGCAAGAGCTTTTTCTTTAATCACTTCGAGTTGCTGTTTGGTTTTTTCGCGCGCTTCGAATAGGCGCTCAACTTGCGCATCTAGCTGGTTAGCTGGAAGCGGATTTTTATTGATGACGATGTCATCTTCTTGAAGTAGCAGCGCTTTGCCAAAAGCAATACCAGGAGATGCCAGGATACCTGAAATCATAGCCTTACCCTACATTTGATCAATGGAAACAACTAATGGATAGAAAAAAAGCTGGATTATTCCAGCTCGTCCATCAGCTTAACTAGGTGATCAACTGCTTCTTGAGCTTGTGCACCTTCAGCTTTGATAGTAACCACAGTACCCTTGGTCAGGCCTAGAGTTTGCAGTTTGAACAGGCTAGTCGCGCTAGCTTCTTTACCACCAGATTCCACAGTGATTTTTGCTTCAAAGCTTTTTGCTTCTTTAACAAACTGAGCAGCAGGACGAGTGTGCAGACCGTTTTCAGCAGTGATTTCTACTTGCTTTTGATACATGTTTTACCCCGATACATTATTTATTTAGGTTTATGTATTAAATCTGTGGATAGCTTAAACTGAATGACCAGTTTTGGCTATCGATGGACGTTAAACTAACCAAGATTTGAGTGCCCTAGCTTAATCCAAGTCAAGTTTTTGTGACATTTTTCCCCAAATCAACACCTGGCTCATCATCGAGGCGAGGATTAATTTCGAGCTGGAAAATAAAGGGCGGGGAATTTTTACTAGAGCAGGCTATAAAAATCAAATAAAAAAGCCCTAGTAGGGCTTTTTTGTTGTCATTTATACTATTGTATTTAGGTTGAGAACCCTTGTTATTGCTGGTTTTCAAGCTCGGTAAAGATGCCCGCGAATAGCGCGGTACTTAGGTAGCGCTCACCAGAACTAGGCAGAATAGCTACGATAGTTTTGTCTGCAAACTCAGGCAATTCTGCGATTTTATTGGCAGCAACAACAGCAGCACCAGATGAAATGCCTGCCAGAATCCCTTCTTCTTCCATCAAGCGACGCGCCATAGAAATCGCTTCATCGGATGTCACCAATACCGTTTTATCAACGAGCGACAAATCCAAGTTGCCAGGAACAAAACCTGCGCCGATCCCTTGAATCTTGTGCGGAGCGGGTTGTACGTCGTCACCGTTAACGGTTTGAGTAATGACCGGTGATTCTGCTGGCTCAACGGCAACGGTAGTAATCGCTTTGCCTTTGGTGTTCTTGATGTAACGGCTAACACCCGTTAGTGTGCCGCCCGTGCCTACACCTGCCACAAACACATCGATTTCGCCATCAGTATCTTCCCAGATTTCTGGACCTGTGGTTTTCTCGTGGATCTCTGGGTTTGCTGGGTTATTAAACTGTTGTAGCAACAGATACTTGCTTGGGTCAGATGCTACGATTTCTTCTGCTTTTGCGATTGCTCCTTTCATGCCTTTAGCGGCTTCAGTCAGAACAAGGTTTGCACCCAGCGCTTTTAGCAGTTTACGGCGCTCAAGGCTCATTGATTCTGGCATGGTCAGGGTTAGCTTGTAACCGCGTGCTGCAGCAACATATGCCAGCGCGATGCCTGTGTTACCACTGGTTGGCTCAACCAGTTCGATGCCAGGTTTTAATTTGCCGGTTTTCTCTGCATCCCAAATCATATTGGCACCGATACGGCATTTCACGCTGAAGCTTGGGTTACGTGCTTCAATTTTAACCAACACTTTTCCGTTTGATACGCGGTTTAGGCGTACCAGTGGTGTGTTGCCAATGGTGGTTGTATTGTCTTCGTAAATCTTACCCATCTTCTTCGTTCCTTCGGTTTGTAAGGGAGTACGACTAAGAGAATAACTTTCTTTTAAAATTTGCAAAGGAATCGTTAGTTATATCTTATTGTTATCGATTCGGTTTCAGATGAAGCGCGCAATTTTTGACAAATAAGGAGTGAAAATACGTTGTTGTGCCCTTCAAAAGCACAACAACGAGGGGTCCAAATAGAGGGGAGGCGAGAGGTTAGTAACGCGCTAAGTGATCACGGTATTTGTCTACCCACATAGCGGTGGCACCACAGACGGCTGCGGGCATCACAAACAGATTCAGGATGGGCGTCATGGTAAATACCATCACTAGTGCGCCAAAGCTCATTGTTGCGCCTTTTTGTTCGCGCAATGTGGCCTTCATGTTGTGGAAAGAAACACGATGGTTATCAAATGGGTAGTCACAATACTGTATGCCCATCATCCATGCGCTGAACAAAAACCACAGCACAGGGCCAAGTGTTTGGCCGATGACAGGGATCCACATCAGTAATAGTAGACCGAGTGCTTTTGGCTGGTAGTACCAAAGTTTCTGCCATTCGCGTTTAAATACGCGAGGGAGATCTTTGATGATATCGGCTATGCCGTCATCGGGTGGGCGTTTTCCGGTCAGCTTCGCTTCTAAGTGCTCTGCTAGCAGGCCATTAAATGGTGCGGCGATCCAATTGGCGACGGTACTAAAGAAATAGGAGCAGATGACAAGGACCGCGACGGCCAGCAGCGGCCACAGCAAATAAGATAGCCAGTTCAACATTTCTGGTAGGTAGGACAGCCACCCGTTAATCCAGTCACTTAGTTGTGAGAGAACAACGCCAATCAACGCCCCCATTAAGAGCAGATTAACCATTAATGGAATAATGACGAATCGGCGAATGCCTGGTGTAAATGCTAATGAAAATCCGCGTAGGAAATAGCTCGCGCCAGAGGCGGGTTGCCGAGTCAATTGGGTCGGTGTCATGGTCTCTCCTCAATATTACTCCCGCAATGTTAACGGTTTCATACCAAGATTGGCAATTTGCAGTTCAAAGGAATTTTTAGGTGAGCGCAATGTCAAAAGCTCGATAGAACAGTGACTTTTTCAGTGTTCTCACGGTATGGACGTTAACTTTCATACGCTTTTTGGTACAGTAGTCAGCAAAATGTATGTGCGACATTGCCAAAGGTTGTACCAAGGTGTTTAGATAGGTACGCCGTTCGTCGTTAATTGGATAGATGCTGAGATTAAATGATGCAGGAATTGCGCCTTGTTTTAATCATTTTGGGAGCTGTGGCTATTGCAGCATTGTTGTTGCATGGCCTGTGGACCAGTAGAAAAGAGAAACCTGCCAAATTTGGTGAAAAACCCATTGGTAAGTTAACGGAACCTGATAACGCTGGTTTTGATCAGGATGGTATTGGTTCAGTCCGTGTTATTAAGGCGGGCAATGACGACAAACCAAAGGCTGATCGTAAAGAGCCGGGTTTGAGCTTTGGTGATAAGCCAGATGTTGACCCTTTGTTTGCCAGTCAGTCAGAGGTGAGTGCTAAAGCAGGGAAGGAGCATGATCTCGATTTGCCTGCGTTCTCTGCGTCAGACGCTGATGATACAGCTTCTATGGCGGCAGACATTGCTGAGCCTGTGAAAAAATCATCACCAGTCGATTTTTATCAATCAGACGCTGACGATGAATCACCTCATTCAAGTTATGAGAGTGAGCCATTAAGTGCTGATGCTGTTTCAAATCAAGAGCCGGAAACTCTGGTTGAGGACGTGATTGAAACGGCCAAAGATGCACAAGTCGATTCAGAAATAGATGTAGAACCCATCGATGAACCGCCAGAAGCACCTCAACAGCAGGTGTTGATCCTAAATGTTCAGGCTGGAATCAACCAAGAGTTTAATGGTGAAGAACTGATTAACTGCCTAGAGCAGCATGGAATGATTTTTGGTGAGATGGAAATCTATCATCGTCATGCGGATTTGGCTGGAACGGGCCAAGTGCTGTTCAGTGCTGCGAACATGTTCAACCCTGGCAGTTTCCCTCTGGCAACGATCCACCAATTTACGACGCCGGGCATCACGCTGTTCATGACATTGCCGTGTTATGGCGAAGCAGAGCAGAACTTTAAGCTGATGCTGCAAACTGCTCAGCAGGTGGCGGATCAGCTTGGCGGCCTCGTGACGGATGATAAGCGCTCGATGATGACGCCTCAGCGTTTAGACAGTTACCGAGACAAGATTAAGCAGTTTCACGCTCACGCGTAAATAAAATAGACGTCTGTTTTTAAAAAACAAAACGCCCCAATGTGAACTGGGGCGTTTTTTTCTACAGTATTTTTCTGTTTAGATTACTTCACTGCACCCCAAGGGCCACCGTTGGATGGTAAGTCACCTTTCGTCCACCACTTGGCTTTATAGCTTTTACCGTTAAACGTCACGATATCGCCGCCCGAATAAGCGAGGCTTTTACTCCAGTTTTGGCTTGCACCGCTTTCTGCAGTCCATGCCGCTGATGTGCCTGGCTCTTCGCCTTTATTCCACCATTGTGCCGTGTAGGTGACACCTAGGTGCAAGACGCTATCTCCTGCTACATATGTCTTGACTGGTTGCCAGTCGCTTTCCGCAATAGGGCCTGAGCCTTTTACGTTAATCGTGATAACAGCTTGTGAGGTAGCCGTTCCGTCTGAAACGGTCACCGTGATTTGCTCCGTAACATCGGTTGTGGTTTTGGGGGCGAGATAGGCAATGGTTGCTGTATTTCCATTGGTTGTGAGCGTGCCTGCGCTAGCCGTGAAAGAGAGCGCGTCGTTTTCGGTATCAGCGGCAGATACCGCAATGCTGACTCGCTGTTCACTGTCAACATTGACTGCGCTCGGTACGTTGAGGGTAGGTGCAGTGTTGGCAGTTGGTCTTTTCACTTCAAGTTGGAAGCTCGCGTTTTTGTCTTTTACGTAAACCAAGTTTCCGTAAAGATCTGCGCTATCCCATGTGACTGTCCCGTCTTCGGCTTGCTTACCAATTTGTGCGGTGGTGGATGTCGTATTAACTGATTCAGCTATTTGTGCAGCCCAAACAGACTCGGCAGCATTGCTCGCGTTGATAGCGAGTTTTTCAAATACCGTCTCTGAGCCATTGCCGTCAAACACACGGAACCAAACCGTATCTCCTGCCAAGGCGTCGTCTGTCGATTTTACGAAGCTGCCAATGCTGGACCACGTTGGTGCAATGACGTCACCACCAAAGCTAATGTCGCTGCAGTTGTAGAAACCTTCACCTGCTGCATCATCGCGTTGCCAGCGTGAATACAATACGGCGTTGCCTGAACGATCTGTCGGCAGGGTGATTTGCATCTGGTAGTATTTTTTATCGTTAATGACGACGACGGGAACATTGTCGAATTCCGCAATTAACTCTAAATCTGACCATGCCAAAGTGGTTGCTGCTGGGTTATAGCCTGCATTAGACAGATAGATTTTCCAAAAGCTAGGGTTATGCGGTGTCGAGGCACGGTAAAGCAGAGTGAGCTTGCCATTCGCAGCAGGATCGATTGGGGTGGTTTGCCATTCAGATGACGGAATGTCGAGACCGGCTTTTTTAGCGTCAGCTGCTGCACACAATGTACCATCAGGAATAGCGGCTTCTACTGCACCTTGGCTGTTGAAATTGGAAACCAGTTTGGCAAATTCAGGCTTTTGAACAAACGGATACCAGCCTGATTCCTGAAACGCAGCGCGACACGCGGCATTGGGAATCGTGGAGCCGCTTGTTGAATCCCAATAGCCCCCATCGCGGTCACACACTTCTTGGCGTGCTGGTGGATAATCCATGTAACCATGTGCGGAGGCCATCTGCGGCACCATCACTGATGATACTGCAGTCGCCACTGCAGCAAAGGGTAATACTCGAGTTCGTGACATCTTCTTTCCTCTTGTTGTTGGTTGTTTTTTCTATTTTTTATTTGTGCACTAGAGGTTTTGTCATTTTTTTGGCGCTGTTCAATTTGTGTGTTGCACAAATTGATGGTCACTCGAAAAAGAAAATGCAGATTTTCAACGGGGTGAAAAAACGCGAACCGATCAGGAAGCCAAATCACTAAATGGCAAAGATGGACAAAGAGAACGAAAGCGCAGATATGCGATTGTAAAAATGAAGTGTTTAACGATAACGAAGGGATGCCTGCTATCCCTTCGTTATCGTTGCTTTTTAGTGTCAGAAAATGAGGGGCTTACATATCAAGGTGATTTTTGATCGTTCAAGAGCGATGGCAGGTAGCACCGAACGTTAGGGCAACCAAAGGCGAGCCAATAAACCTGGCGGGGTTGTAATTCCCGTTGTAATAGCGGTGATTTCACCCTCTTTCACAATGACAATCGTCGGTGTTGAACGGATCCCCCATGTATTGCCTAAACGACCTTGCTCGTCATTCACCGTCTCAAAGGAGATATCGTGACTGCGCAAGTAACCCGCAACACGGTCTCGATTGCCTGATGTCATCGCAATTGAAACGACTTTGTAAGAGCCCGAGAGCCAATCAACGGTTGGCGTAACAAACTTGCAGGCAGGGCACCATGTTGCCCAAAAGTACAGCACCACAGGTTCATTTTTGCTGGCAGTAGCCAGATCAATGGTGTCACCGGATAGGGTTGTCAGGATGGTTTGAGGAACATTGCCGTTTGGCATATCTCGGCTTTGCCACCAATCTAAAGCCAATGTGATCACGCTGAACAGCACGACGATCGTGGCGATCTCTTTTAGCCACCAAACCGGGTTGCGCCACTTACTTCGGGTCGTGCTGATTGGATCCGGTGTTTGGGGATCGTCTGGTAACGGTGATTGAGAAGGGTCATTCATGTGTCTTTCCTTTCGCCACGTCAATCGCACGTAAAACCGCGTCGCTAGATAAAATCACGGGGAGGGGGATCCCTTGTGGAGCGCCCGGCCCATAAACAATGTTAAACGGCACGCCAAATCGCCCATGTTTTTGCAAGTATTGTGTGACGGATGAACTGGCAACAGTCCAATTACCTTGCATTGCAATGACGCTATCGCTGCCCAAGGTGCTATAGACCGGCTCTTGGAGCAGAACGCCAATTTTGTTGGCTTGGCAGGAAATGCACCAATCTGCCGTGACATCGACAAAAACCGTTCTTCCTTGAGCAACTTCTTTGGAGATTCGAGGCTCTGATAATCTTTCCCATGCGATATCAGCAGGCAGTGGTGTTGCCCAGCGTGATGCCGTCAAACTGGCTGCTACTAAGGCTATTGCAGTGAAAATGATCCCAACGGCAATCATAATAGCGACGACTTTTCTGCCGTAAACGGATGACGTTCGTCGCAGTAACACTATGCCACTTACCAAGGCTAGCAAGATCACCCAGCCTGTCGATACATGGTTTGTTAGTAGCGTTAAAAGCCATACGGTGGTTGCGAGCATCATGAAGCCAAGGACAACCTTAACCACTTTCATCCAGTGACCAGGCTGGGGTAAGCGTTGGGCAACAGAAGGGAATGTGGCAACAAGCAGCCAAGGTAATGACATACCAATAGCCAATGCCGTGAAAATAACAAAGAGCATAAAGGTATTGGTGGTCAGCGCAAAAGCCACCGCTGTGCCTAAGAATGGCGCTGAGCAGGGCGTTGCTAATAGGGTGGCAAACATTCCTTGAGTGAAGTGACCCACATAAGAATTGTCGCCTTTGCTTGCCATCCATGTGCTTACGTTTGATGGTAAATGGATTTCAAATAGACCCAACATGTTGGCGGCAAACAACGCCGTGATCGTCACCATCAAGCCAAGAAAAAGGGGGCTTTGGAATTGAACTCCCCAGCCAAAAGCATGCCCAGTCAGTTTCAACACACTAAGAAATGCGGCGATCACCCAAAAGGAAAACAAAATACCCAACGCAGAAGCAATAAACTGCCGTCTGATCTGTGTTTTTTCTAATCCTTGCGCAGTAACAACGCCGCTGAGTTTTATGCCCAATACAGGTAAGACGCAAGGCATGATGTTAAGGATTAGTCCACCGAGAAGCGCGAAAAATATCGCAGAGAAAAACGTCAATCTAGTCGCCGTTTTGACAACGCCATGGGTTGCGGTGCTGCTTTGTTCTGCGAGGAAGTTTTCGTCAATAAAAGTGACATTGAGCGCTGTATTGCCGAGTTCAGGTTTGCTTATCCAGCTGTTGGCATCAAATGTCGCCCGAAGTGTGTTGCCGCTGACCACGACGTAAGGGACAGAGAAAAACACATCGACAACAGCTTGTGACTCACCATCAATCAACACATCTGGCGATGTCCAACCCATTACATTTTGCGCGACGACTTCTAATTGCTGCGCCTCTTTATCCCATGTGGTTGAAAGGTGGGAAATCAAAGGTGATGTCTGTGGCACTTGGCTCATGCCTTGAGCATGACGATGTAGGGCTTCAGGATCTATTTCTAGTTCGTTGGGGTTGAAGGTCAGCTCTGCTGGGTAATCAGTCAGCACGCATATCGTTGTGCAAGATGAAAGGGTAAACGTGCCCTTGAAAAGCGTGGTTTGGTTGAAATCCTCAAGGGTAAAAGTCAGTGGTATCACCACATTATGTTTGTAGCCCAGCGTATCAATGCCTAATAAATCAAAACGCTCCGGTGCAGGCCAATGCCATTCAATGTTTTTGATGTTTGTTGACACTTGCCAATTGAGGCTTGGTGCAACACCGCCCTCACCGGGCGTTCGCCAATATGTTTTCCAATCGCCCTCAAGCTGAATTTCCAAGAAACCGTCAACTGTTTTTGAAGTGGGATTGGCAGCGCCAGTTATCACCACACGAGATTTCAATGGGGGATGATTAGTGTCAGTGAGCCAGGCCGTTGATGGGCTTTCTGATCTGGCGGGCATGGCAAGGAGCAGTGCCAGACAAAGGCTGCTAATGAGCATGAATGAAAGTCGGGTGATGATTGTTGCTGCTTGCATTAGCGATTCCTTGAAAATAAAACTAATCATCAACACGGTTGGTTAGAAGACGTTGTTTGATGTGTTTACCAACGAAAGACGAAGGGCACGAAGAAAATGTCAAAGGTGAGTGCCCACTACGGTACATGTTTCGGTTGCTCGACGAAAAGCTGAATGTAACGTATCAAGAAGTCAGTTCGAAAGGAGAAGTGTGGTTTGGTTCATCTTATTTTGTAAATATATCTAAATAGATGAACGCCAAGCGTGGCAGATAGCGGTGAGTGATAAGAATCAGGCCCGAAAGACGGGCCTGAATTTTCAGCGGGATTTGCGACGTCTATCTATGGCGCATCAGAGATGACAGCAGGCATGTAGTGCTGGGGGTTGAGCTTGGTTATTTCGGGAATGATGGTGGCAACGGTCATGGTTGACCATGTACCAGCAACAATGCCGATGAACATGGTGATGGAGAAACCATAGAGAGGCTCGCCACCCAGTAGCCAAAGAGAGCCGACCGAAATTAAAGTCGTTCCTGAAGTGATTAAGGTTCGCGACAGAGTGGATACGATCGCGCGGTTGTTAAGCTCAGCAATGGGCAGAGTCACATTGGCTTTTAGCAGTTCGCGTATTCTGTCCGAAATAATGATGGAGTCATTGAGCGAATAACCTAGAACCGCCAGCAATGCGGCAAGTACGGTGAGGTTGAACTCCATGCCTGTGATGGAGAAGAAGCCCAGCAGTAAAACCACATCGTGGACGAGAGCTAACAGTGCCCCAGATGCCAATCGCCATTCAAAGCGCATGCTCAAGTAACCGAGGATCACGAGTAACGTAATCAGAACGGCCAGCCCACCTTGTTCTGCCAGTTCTTGTCCAACTTGCGGGCCAACCAAACTCACATTAATCATTTCTACATGATTTGAAAAACCCGTGAGTAGGGTTTTGATTTCAGGTTGATCGCTCAGCGTTTCCGGTGCGGCGTAGCGCAGTACCCACTCACCGGGTTCACCTGCAGCAACCACAGAAACAGGTTGCTTCAGTGCCGCTTCAAGTTTGGATTGAATCTCTGTTGCAGTAAGTGATTGGTCAATTTTCACTTCACTTATCATACCGCCGGTGAAATCCAGCCCGAAATTAAGTCCTTTAGTTGACAGAAAGAAAATCGAAACCAGCATCAATACACAAGAAAGTATGCTGCCTGCATGGCGCCATTGGGTCATGTTTTTCATAATAGTCATGTTAAATCCTCACTCCACGACGAGTATCTTTGCCCCAACCTAGGTTTATCACTGCACGAGACGCGAAAATTCCTGTGAACATGCTTGTTAGTAAACCTAAGCCGAGCGTTAATGCGAACCCTTGAATCGGGCCATTACCGATTGCGTATAAGGTAGCGGCTGAGATTAAGGTCGTGATGTTGGAGTCAAGAATGGTGCTAAAAGCACTGCTAAAGCCCAAGTCGATGGATTGCGCCAGGCTTCGACCTTCACGCATTTTTTCTTTTATTCGCTCAAAGATAAGCACATTAGTATCGACGGCCATACCGATGGTAAGGACCAGCCCTGCAATGCCGGGTAATGTCAGTACAGCCCCCGGAAGCAGCGCAATCAATCCTAGCAACATCACCATGTTGATGATCAGTGCAAGGTTCGCAACCCAGCCCAGTTTGCGGTACCACACCGCCATAAACAGCAGAGTCAAACCCATGCCTAGCGCAAGGGCGGCAAAGCCGTTCTGGATATTTTCCGCACCTAAAGAAGGGCCGATAGTTCGCTCTTCAACAATGGTGACTGGCGCAGTGAGTGAACCTGCACGAAGTAGCAACGCGAGATCTTGAGCATCTTCTAAAGAGCCGACACCTGTGATTCGAAAGCGATTACCCAGCTGCGAT
Organism: Enterovibrio litoreus; assembly: GCF_045679545.1. Lineage (NCBI taxonomy): Bacteria > Pseudomonadati > Pseudomonadota > Gammaproteobacteria > Vibrionales > Vibrionaceae > Enterovibrio > Enterovibrio litoreus. The sequence goes on along the minus strand of NZ_CP166194.1, from coordinate 2,676,917 downwards.
TGAATGGTTGCCACGCTGATAATAGAGGTGGTTTGTTCTGCTTTGCCCTCAGCATTTCGGCTATATTCGCTGTAAGCGGTTGCCATTGGCTGACCGATGGCTTTGGCAGAGAAGTCTGACATTTTTTTGCCACCAGTAGCGTCCAGAGAGATGTTCACTTCAGGCATGCCCATTTCGCCCATGCTGCCGCGTGCATCCACAATATGCTCGCCAGCCAGAACAGGTTTGCGATTCACGTAAACCGTTCGCCCGCTGCTATCAGGGAGGGCAATAGCGCCGGGTTTTGCATCACTAACCACTTGGTAGAATGCAAGGCTTGCGGTTGCACCAATGACATTTTTTGCCGATGCAGGGTCTTGCACGCCCGGCAGTTCGATACGGATACGGTGCTCACCTTGGCGTTGAACTACCGCTTCCGTGATACCTAACTCTTCAATGCGACTACGCATGGTTTGCAGGTTTTGCTGAACCGTTAAGTTCGTCAGTGTTTGCATTTCTGCGTCTTTCAAATGCATCACTAAGGCGTTGTCACCATTGCCTTTTACTTCCCACTGAGGATATTGGTCTCGAGCATATTGGCGAATTTCACCGTTAGCTTTGCTTGATGGCGAGATGATGCGCAGTGAATTATCTGCGGCGACTTGAACGCGAACACCGCGAACGCGAAGTTCACGCGCTTGTTCACGTATTGAATCAGCTGCTTGATTAGCATGGGCATGGAAGACCTGATCCATATCGACATCCAGCAGGAATTGCACTCCACCGCGTAAATCCAGTCCTAGTTTGATCGGCTTAAACCCCATGTCTAATAGCCAGCTTGGTGCAGCAGGCACCATGGCCAATGCCACTGTGTCTTCAGGGTTTGATGCGTTTTCAAGCACGTTTTTGGCCATACTTTGTTGCGCCGCATTATCCAATACAACCGTGGTTTTATTGCCCGTTTGGTCAATGCGCTTAATCTCAATATCTTTGTTTGAAAGCGCTTTTTGGATGGATATCGCAGAAGGTGTTGCTTCTTTGTGAGAAATCAGCACAGCAGCATTTTCACCAAACCAAGAAGGCAGGGCGCTAAAGAACATGATGATAAGGGTGGTAATAAGCACCACATACTTCCACGCTGGGTAATGGTTCAGCATGGTCGTTCGAGACGTTTTTTTCTTCATAGTCAAACTCTTGGCCGCAAAGGTGTGCGGCAAAATAGCGTCAGAAATTTCATCTAAACACCTGTTTTTATATAGGTATTTAGATGTGTTTAATGGCTGAGCGTGAACTCAGATATTGGGTGACGCGCTAAGCGTGAGATTGACTGATGAAGCGATAAAGCAGGTTTGAATCTTTCCAGCCCGCAACACGATAGGGCGTGTTTGGTGAGCCTCTGGTCCAGTCTTGCCAATGGGTAAGCGCGACATGGAAGTGGGGGTGGAATGCATGAGGTATTGCTAATGAGAGATCAATGACCAACTCATAGTTTGGCTCAAGGTTGTTGATTCGCTCTGGCAACCATGAGCCGATACGAAGTAACTGACCGAGGTTAGGCGCGAGTGATTTAGCGGGTGAGCGTTTTTCTGTGTGAAGAGATGTTGGTGCGTCATCATGCTGGCTGCTATCGATATCGACACTCACAGAGTGTGTCGTCTGCAATGATATGTCAGCATTGCCAGCCATCGAAAAAGAAGGCGTTGAAAAAATGACAAGCATCAGCGCAAGCAATACGCCCAAGATACCGGATTTTCTCAACGTGATATTTCGCATATGACCACTTATTTTTCTACTTGGCAGCATCATAATCCTGAGGTGAAAATCCAACAAGCGCTAATTGCCTATCCCGCTGCATCTTGAAGTCACTCGGGTATATACTATTGCCCATTCTTATCCATCAACCGTTCATAAGATGAATGGTGAAGATTGACTAGGCAGCATTGATGACCACGGAAATTCAACAAAAATTGCAGTCGCTTAAAGCGCAGCTTACATACCACGGACACCTCTATTACGTCGAAGATAAGCCTGAACTGCCAGATGCGGAATATGATCGCATGATGCAGGAACTGCTGGCGATTGAAGCGGAACACCCTGAATGGGTAACGGAAGATTCACCGAGCCAGCGAGTGGGTGGTCAGCCGCTAAGTGCCTTTGTGCAAGTGCGTCATGAAATTCCCATGCTGTCTCTTGATAACGCCTTTGATGATGACGAACTTATCGCGTTTGAAAAGCGCATGAAAGACAGGCTAAACAACGCGGCAGACTTTACCTTTAGCTGTGAACCTAAATTAGATGGTCTCGCGGTGAGCTTGATGTATGAAAACGGTGTGTTGGTTCAAGCAGCAACACGTGGAGACGGCAGTACAGGGGAGAACATTACACACAACGTTCGAACCATCCGTAATGTGCCGCTTCAATTGCAGGGTTCAGGTGGTTGGCCTGCGCGTTTAGAAGTGCGCGGTGAAGTGTTCATGCTCAAAGATGGCTTTGATAAACTGAATGAGAAAAACCTAAAAAAAGGTGAAAAGCCCTTCGCGAACCCACGAAACGCTGCTGCTGGTAGCCTTCGCCAGCTCGACCCTAAAGTTACCGCCACGCGACCACTTCGCTTTTATGCCTACTCCGTAGGGGTCATGTCACAAGCCTTTGGTGATTCTCACATTGGTCGCTTAGAGCAGCTTCGCCAATGGGGCATTCCGTTGAGCCCAGAAGTGAAGAAAGTTGATGGTCTAGACAATGTGATTGCTTACTATCAAGACATCATGACGCGCCGAAACGAATTGCCTTATGAAATCGACGGTGTGGTGATCAAAGTCGACAATATTGCGACTCAAGAACAACTGGGATTTGTTGCCCGTGCTCCGCGCTGGGCGATTGCTTACAAATTCCCGGCTCAAGAAGAAATTACCACCTTACTCGATGTGGAATTCCAAGTCGGTCGAACGGGGGCGATTACCCCCGTTGCAAAACTCGACCCTGTTTTTGTCGGTGGTGTGACGGTATCGAATGCAACACTTCATAACGCCGATGAAATTGCCCGTTTAGGCGTGAAAATTGGTGATACTGTGATCATTCGCCGTGCGGGGGATGTCATCCCACAAATTGTCAGCGTGGTGGAAAGCCGCCGACCTGCTGATACCAAAGACGTGGTATTCCCGTCAGAATGTCCTGTTTGCCATTCTCATGTGGAGCGCATCGAAGGCGAAGCGGTTGCCCGTTGTTCGGGCGGCTTGATCTGCTTGGCGCAGCGCAAAGAAGCCATCAAACACTTTTCATCGCGAAAAGCATTGGATGTCGATGGCCTTGGCGACAAAATTGTTGAGCAGTTGATTGATAAAGAGTTGGTGCAAGCGCCAGCCGACTTGTTCAAGTTAACCGCTGGGCAAGTGACCATGCTTGACCGCATGGGGCCTAAGTCTGCACAAAACCTTGTGGATTCGTTGAAAAAAGCCAAAGAAACAACGCTACCTCGATTTATCTATTCTTTAGGCATTCGAGAAGTGGGCGAAGCCACGGCAGCGAACTTAGCGAACCATTTCCGCACACTCGATGCCATTCGCAACGCCACTGAAGAGCAATTGATTGCGGTACAAGATGTCGGCGTTATTGTCGCCAAACATGTGGCGTCTTTCTTTAGTGAAGAGAGAAACAAAGAGGCGATTGATGCATTGCTTGAAGCAGGGGTTCATTGGCCGGAGATTGCGGCACGTGATGAAAGTGAATCTCTGCCTTTAGATGGAAAGGTGGTGGTACTCACCGGCACACTGTCGCAAATGTCACGTAGCGATGCAAAATCCGCTCTTCAAGCCCTCGGTGCGAAAGTGACGGGCAGTGTGTCAGCGAAAACAGACTTGTTGATAGCAGGTGAAGCGGCTGGCTCGAAACTCATCAAAGCGCAAGAATTAGGCATCGATATTCTAGATGAAGAGGGAATGATGCAGTTACTTTCCCGCTAATTTAACGCGTAGCGTTACCCAAAGCGTCGGCTACTGCCGACGCTTTTTTTATGCCAGTAAGAGGTGGTTTGCGAGTTAGATCTAATAATTTACTCCGAGAATTATGCTGCTTTTTTAGCCTGATTTGCGTGTTTCACGATGACTATTCAATGTGTGATATCGATCGCTGTTAATTATTAATAGGCATTTCTCACAACAAATACTTAAGTTAACTATATGATTTTTATTATTTTATATTTTTAATCTTAGTGTTTTATATAAATAGGAGATCAGGATCACGAACATGGATGGAACTTTGCACCGAGTCATATTTTTTTAATAACAAATAAAGTTCTCATTGATGTTTTTTTTGGGGGAAGTAGTCTGAGACACATCGGTTGAGGGAGAGTTCAATCGGTGGTGAAAAAATCTAAAGCGGTGATATACGCGTCGTTTTAGTCAATCGAATATACGGTTCATTGCTTTCGGCGGCCAACCTTTAAAGCATTGAACTGGAATTTTGAAATATCCCTTTAGGAGTTATTTTCCATGGAAAAAATGTTTAAACGTTCAGTATTGGGAGTTGCAATTCTTGGTGCTGTTGCTGGTGTGTCTATAGTTACAGCTCCAGTCGCTTCAGCAGAAGGCTTTTTCGAAGATTCGTCAATTGGTGGTGCTGTAAATATTTGGCATCGTAACCGTGATCGCGGTAATACTGTAAACGGTGAAGACACACGCATGGAGACGAATGTAAATTCTACATCACTCTATGCTGGCCTTGGTTTTAATTCAGGTTATGTATCAGACATTGTTGGCTTTGACTTTAATATTTATGCAACAGCTGATTTGCAGAATAATGGTAGTCCAGATCATGAAATGAACTTCTGGGATGTGGATAACCCATATGATAAGACCCCTGCAAGCAACTCTTGTGACGGAACTTGGAGTTCAGCGTGTACTACTGATGGTGTAGCGGTGCAGACTGCTGCGGCTAAGTTTAAAATGGGCGATGTCGCCACAGCTAAGCTTGGTTATTTCCAGCCATCTGTACCTAGTGCACTTGGTGTTAACTGGTCTTTTGCTGCTGGTACATACACTGGTGGTGAAATCGGTGCTAATTTTGGTGATCTACAGGTTGGTGCTGTAGTTGCTGATAGCTACCGTGCTCCGTGGTTCCAGAGCAGTTATGAATTCCGTACCTCTGAAGGTAAAGATGCAGGCTCAGCATATTCTGTAGGTGCGCGCTACACGCTTAGCAATGGTTTGCTGTTCGACACAGCTTATGCTGGTTTAACTGATGGTGATCGCAAAAATTTCCACCTCAAGTTGAAATACACAACCGATAGTGGCTTGTATCTATCTCCTCAACTTTATGTTGTTAAAGATGACGAGCAATATAAAGATACCGCAGCACAGCTAGCATTTCTTGCTTCAAAGAGCTTTGGTGTTTACAGCGTTCGTGCTGAAGCGACTATGACTGCTGCTGATTCTGGTGATGCAGCTAGCGTTGGAAACATGGCTTATCGATTAACGCAGACCTATGGTGGGTCTAATGGCGCGTATGATATTTGGTGGAACAACCGCTCTGACTTTAACCACGATGGTGAGCTAGCAGTTTTTGCATCAGTTGCTCGTGATTTCAGTGATATTGGCGCTCAAGGATTTAATGCTGGTGTTTCTGGTGCTTATGGTACTGGAGCTAAAGCTGAAGGTTATAAAGAGCTTAAAGAAGGTGCAATTAGTGCATTTGCTAATTACGCAATTCAAGATGGTGCCCTAAAAGGTGCAAATGTAGGCTTCTACTACACTCGTTATGAGAATGATACAGATGCTCCTAACTGGACTGGGTATACTAACTCATTCCAAGATGAAGAAGATTTTAAACTAACACTTACAATGCCATTTTCTGTCAAATAATCCAAAGGATTAATTTGCAAATAAAAGCCAGCGTTCACGCTGGCTTTTTCTTCATCTAAACAATAGTTCTCAGGCGATAGGGTTCGTAAATTGCCTTAGTGGGTTTCGTCGTTTTGCTTCCAAGTTTAAGTGTTTGCAAAGATAGCTAAATCTTTGTGCCAATCAATGCAAAGTCGCCAGATATTTAATCTTCGAATTGTATTATGCTCAACTTGTCATCAGCTCAAATGTATCCCTCAATGATTAATTTTAGATAAAAAATAATGAGATATTGCTCGCACTTTAAATTGTCGTTCTATACTCCAATAGACACATTATTGGAGGGATGTCACATGTTTAAGCGTACACTTATCGCAACAGCAATTATCGGATTTGCTTCTATGTCAGGTTTTGCGGCTGCTGCAGCACAGGCACAATCTGTGCCAATTTATCGCTGCGTTGTCGACAACAATAACAACGATTCAACGTATGTACCTGCCTACGTTTGCCGCAATATGGGTGGCAAAGTCATCTACTAGAATCAACGTAACTAAAAAACAGTTAAATCGGGGATGCTTAGCCCCGATTTTTTTTGCGTGGATTACCGTGTTGTTCCTTGTCGTAACAGTGCTAAAATGCAGCGACTTCGATTTCAACAAATTTGCTTTATGCAGTTAAGGTTTTCCCGTGATAGTTAAAACCCGTTTCGCACCAAGCCCAACAGGCTTCTTGCATGTAGGTGGTGCTCGCACCGCACTGTATTCTTGGCTCTACGCTAAACACACTGGCGGTGAGTTTGTGCTTCGCATAGAAGACACTGATATTGAGCGTTCAACCCAAGAAGCGATCGATGCCATTCTTGAAGGCATGGAATGGCTTGGTTTGGATTGGGATGAAGGTCCGTACTATCAGACCAAACGTTTTGATCGCTATAACGAAGTGGTTGATCAACTGCTTGCAGAAGATAAAGCTTATAAGTGCTATGCACCTAAAGAGCTTCTCGATGAAATTCGTGAAGAGCAAATGGCTGCAGGTGTTAAACCTCGTTACGATGCGAATCATCCCAAAGTGATTGCGGCAAATACTGAAGCTACAGAGAGTTCGCCTTTCTGCATCCGTTTCCGTAACCCGAAAGAAGGGACGGTGGTTTTTGATGACAAAATCCGCGGTCACATTGAAATAGCTAACAGCGAATTGGATGACTTGATCATCCGTCGTACCGATGGCAGCCCAACGTATAACTTCTGTGTCGTTATTGATGACTGGGACATGGGCATCACCCAAGTTGTGCGCGGTGAAGATCACATCAACAATACGCCTCGACAAATCAATATCTACAAAGCGATTGGCGCGCCCGTTCCTGAGTTTGCGCATTGTTCGATGATTTTGGGTGACGATGGCGCTAAGTTATCTAAACGCCACGGCGCAGTCAGTGTGATGCAATATCGTGATGAAGGCTACTTACCGCAAGCCTTGCTAAACTATTTGGTTCGTTTGGGTTGGTCACATGGCGATCAGGAAATCTTCTCATTGGAAGAAATGATTAGCCTGTTTAGCCTTGAATCGGTAAGTAAATCTGCCTCTGCATTCAATACAGACAAACTACTTTGGCTGAACAACCACTATATTAAGAGCGCCGAGCCTGAGTACGTTGCGAAATACTTACAATGGCATCTTGATCAAAAATCAATCGACACAGCAAATGGTCCAGCCATTACCGAAGTGATCAAGCTTGTTGGTGAGCGCTGCAACACATTGATTGAATTGGCAGAGCAAAGCCGCTACTTCTATCAAGATTTTGAAGAGTTCGAGGCGGGGGCTGCGAAGAAGCATCTTCGCCCTGTCGCCAAAGAAGCATTAGAGTTTGCCCTGTCTAAAGCCGAAGCGCTAAACGACTGGACAACAGAGAATCTGCATCAGCTCATCGCTGATACCTGTACTGAGCTAGAACTTGGAATGGGTAAAGTAGGCATGCCATTGCGTGTAGCTGTTACTGGTCAAGGGCAGTCACCGTCAGTGGATGCTGTCATGCAATTGATTGGTAAAGAGCGCGTGGTTAGCCGTATTAAACAAGCGATAACCTTTATAGCTCAACGCGAAGCGCAATAGCAGACAAGCCTAAGTTAAAATAGTTAGTCCGATGTAAAGCCCTTCGCGTTTCGCGAGGGGCTTTTTTCTTTTCAAACACTGAACAGAATGTACATTCACTGGTCTACCCGCACTAACTCAATTCTCTTTCAATAAAAATATGCGCATGAGTTCAACTTTAAGCTTTTAGGTTTTCTGCTGTGTGGCTCTTTCTCTTTTTAAGTGTCGATCTTTGTGTGCCACTGATCACAGCTTTGCGGTTACTCATGAAATTTGGATTTATTTATGTTTTATGTTTGGTTGTAAGTCATTGATTTTAAATGTTTATGTTGTTTTTTGTTGCGTATTTTGAACTAATTCAAATTTTATCACCCATTCTGTTTTTTTTTTATCGATACGAATTAAGCTGCACCTCGTTGATACATTTAATCAATCTAAATGCTGGTGACGTTAGCTTTCGGCGGCCAACTTAAAGTAACGAACTCTCCATCAGCGAATTTTATGTTTAGGAGTATTCCATGGAAAAAATGTTCAAGCGTTCAATGCTAAGCATGGCGGTAGTGGGTGTCATTGCTGGTGCATCACTGATGGCAGCACCACAAGTACAAGCGGAAGGCTTCTTTGAAGATTCTTCAATTGCTGGTGGCGTTAATTTTTGGTTCCGTGACCGTACTCGTGGTGGTTTTGACACTGCTACAGGCAAAGATACGCCGCAAAAAACCAATCTCGATCATGGTTCAGTAATGATGAACCTTGGTTTCAGCTCGGGCTATGTCAATGACATGGCGGGCTTAGACCTTAACGTATATAGCACGTTTGATCTTTATAACAATGGTAGCCCAGACCATGAAATGAACTTCTGGAATGTCAACAATCCTTATGACATGACTCCCGATGCAAACACTGGTTGTTCTGGTACGTGGGCATCTGAATGTACCGACAACGGTGTTTCAGTTCAAACCGCTGCTGCTAAATTCAAAATGGGTGAGAACGTCACTGCGAAAGCGGGTTGGTTTCAGCCATCTGTACCAAGCGCAATCGGTGTAAACTGGTCTTACGCTGCTGGTACATACACTGGTGGTGAGATTGGCTTTAGTCAAGATAACCTGCAGCTTGGTTTAGTTTATGCAACCGAGTACAAGGCTCCATGGTTCAAAGATAGCTATGAGTTCCGCGATGCCGATGGTAAAACCGATGCTGGCGATGCATTCTCTTTTGGTGGTCGTTACACATTCGACAACGGCATGCTTATTGATGCTGCATATGCTGGTTTGACTGACGGTGATCGTGCAAATGCACATGTGAAGTTGAAGTACACCACTGAAGGTGGCTTGTACGTATCTCCACAGCTATATGTTGTTGAAGATGATGGTCAATTCGATAGCACAGCTTTCCAGCTGGCGTTCTTGTCGGCTAAATCATTCGGTGCTTATTCTGTACGTGCAGAAGCGACTTACACCGTTGCAGAAGACAAAGATGCATCTTTGATTGGTAACATGGCATACCGTCTGACTAAGCAATACGGTGGTTCTAACGGTACTTACGATATTTGGTGGAACAACCGCTCTGACTTTAACCATGATGGTGAGTTCGCAGCATTTGCATCGTTAGCACGTGATTTCACTGACTTGGGTGCTCCTGGTTTTAGCGCTGGTCTTAGCGGTGCATTTGGTATGGCATCTACTGATATTGCTGGCGTAGACGATTTGTTTGAATATTCAGGTAGTGTGTTTGCAAACTATGCAATTCAAGGTGGCGCGCTAAAAGGTGCTAACTTTGGCATGTACTACACTAATTATGTGAACGACACTGATGCTGACAACTGGGCACCTTACACCAACTTGTTCCAGGATGAAAAAGACATCAAAGTTACTTTGACCATTCCTTTTACTATCAAGTAAACGAAATAAAGTAACAAAGCTAACGCCTGCACATTGTGTGGGCGTTTTTGTCTTTTGAGAATATGTAACTAGGGTCTTTAATCTTGAAAGCGGAGGGGACTTATGAATCACAATGAATTGGCGCTCCCACAGGGACTCGAACCCCGATCGATCGCTTAGGAGGCGACTGCTCTATCCTGTTGAGCTATGGGAGCGCAAAGCGCCGCAGAGGTATTGAGCGGGCGCTAAGCGGTTAGTATACCTAAAAGAATCTTGAGGTTAAGGTTTTCATCACGCTATAACGTGTGTTTGGTTACCATATCACCAATTTGAATGCTTGGTCCGAGCTCAACGGGGGATACGGCGACTTCTGCTGAACTTTCATAAACACGCGTCACGGTTAATACCATTTCACTTTTCTTGAGTTGCGTGCGGTTAACGCCATATTGATCGGTAAAAGACGCATTGTGCCAGAGTGACAATTCGTCACCATATTTCACACCATGAACACGACCGGCATTGATTTGCCCTGATTGACCATTGATTGAAACCACTTCCGGCGTGGTAGCACGGCATGAAAGGTTGCTTTCCAAGTCCAATAAAATATTACGACTGACTCGTTGTGCCATTTCCCCGTAAGCGGAAGTCCAAAACCGTGCGGTCTTGGTATCGACTTTACTTTGTCGTTCAAACGGCCACGCGGCAATGTCTCGATAGATGTTTTGGTAAATAACTTCCCCAGACTTCCCATCCAGAACGTCAATGGAAAGCGCCAGTTGTCGGTTAGTTTTGTCATCTCTTAGCACTTTTTGGTCGATGGTTGCCGACATGTCGGTGATCGAACCAATCATGACATATTGCGCGCCGGCGTCTTCGGCAATCATTGTCGCAATGTCTGGTTGTGTTGGTGAAACGTTGTGCGGCGTGATCCCTTGAACAACAAAACTTTGCGCTTGCGTTTCAAATTGGCGTTGAAGAAGCACGGTGAAATCATCGCCGAACTGGAAAATACCGCCAAGCGCCGCTTGTTGTGGTGAGACAATATCAAACCGACTTAGTAGAAGGCCTTTTTTATATTGGTTCTTGTGGCAAGCTTTTGCCGTCGGGTAGATATCAATGCGTGCTGTCAATTTCATGACACCATCGCGATCTTTCGTTTCAAGTACTTGTATATGGCGGATTTCATTGCCGCTAAATTGGTAATCATTGCGAGGCTCTGTCAAGTACGGGCGAATGTCTGCCAGGCCTGAAATATCGGCACCTGAATAACGTAGTGCTTGATAAACGGCATCGTCCAATGCTCTCGCTCTGGCTTGATCTTTACTTTCCAGAATGCTGCTAACGCCAGTGACTTCATACCATGCAGCGTTGGCTGTAGCGGTTGCGAGTGCAAGACTGGCGACCAATGGAGCAATAATTTTTTTGCGCATGACCCTGACTTCCAATAGTAGGTACAAAAATTGCTAGACCAGATAACATCGCGGGAAAAGCGGCAATGCGGTTAACAATGACAGCGAAAATATAACCCTATTGATGCAAATAATGTTCCTAAAAGTTGAAACAATGAATTTGTCGTCGTTTCTTCTCGGTTGCGCTTAATGCCAACCCTAAATGTGTCCGGAGCCAGACAACGATGAAAAACTGGATAGTGATATTACTGAGCCTTGCCACGGCTTCATGTGCTTACAACCCGATATATAACGGTAAAGAACCGTATGCGGGCAGTGAGTTTCTGTTGCAGCAAACACCAAGGCATACGCTAGATTATTTTCTAGACGGGCTTGCAGAAGAGCTACTGGAAACAAACAACTATCTGACCGCAAGAACGCCTCTAGCGATAGTGTCCTTTGTTGATATCGAGGAAATGGATCAGACCAATTGGCTTGGTAATTCAGTCACTGAAGGTATGATCTATCAAATGCAGCGTCGTGGCTTTACGCTCATTGACTTCAAGAACACGGGGACAATTCGCGTCACTCAAGATGGTGACTTTTCGTTGAGCCGCGATTGGAAAGAACTCAATCCCGAGCAGCAAATCGACTACGTGTTAACCGGAACAATGCTTCGTCAAGGCGGCGGTGTGTTAGTGAATGCACGCATTGTGGGTATGCGCTCACGAGTTGTTGTGGCATCGGCGCAGGGTTTTCTCCCCGCTGAGCGTATTGGCAGAGACATTGATACTCTGCGTAAAGTGCGTATTGAAGATGGCGTGATTATTCGTGGCGATCAACGAAAACACATGCCTGACACCATCATTTTGAAGCCTTAATGGTATACGGAGACAAGATGAAAACTTGGTTATCTCTGGCAATATTGTTGCTACTCACAGCCTGTCAGCCAATTACTCAAATGCGTTCTGACGAGGTTCTTTCAGCGGTTGGTACGGCGTCAATCAGTGCGCAACGTGGCGATACATTAGAAGAAAAACAGTTTCGCGCCATGCGAGCCTCAAAGCTAGAAGCTTATAAAGAGCTATCGGAGCAGGTATATGGTGTTCGCGTGAGTGGTTTGACACAAGTAGACGACCAGCAACTTGGCCAAGATCGCACGAGCGGTGCATCTGACGGGATTATTCGTGCGGCAGAAGTGATTGCCAGTTACCAAGTTGGCGACAGCTACGTGACCGAGCTTCAGCTCAATCTTCGTCAAATGAACAAAATGAAGGACTACGGTGAATCGCATCATGTTCCAAGAAACGATGCGATTATTTTCTAACCACTAGTTTGTCCTTTATCGCTTTGAGTCGCTTCTAGTGCTTGGTGCGACTCAATCAGATTGCTGAAATCGCTGATGGCGAAGTATGAATACACGGATAGAGGCTGCTTTGGCAGCTTTTTTCGTTTCTTATGGTTAGGTTTTACTGCATTGCCACATTGCCACATTGCCACATTGCCACATTGCCACATTGCCAAATTTCTATATTTCTACATGGTTACATTACCACATCGGCAAATTGCCATTGACTGTTAGCATGGGCATTGCGACCAAAAAGAGTGATATGTGCAAGAGAAGGTGTTGGATAGATGGTAACGGGTACTTTCTAATTAAGCAGAAAGACAGAAGGAAGGTTTAGGCCTTAACGTTAGTACCAAGGGTGCGGCTACCTGATGCTTGACCATCACTGTCGTAGGTCATTTCATTCTTACCAGCGGCTTCTTGGAACAGGTTACGGAGTTTATGAATGCTGAGGTGAGCGCGTTGTAACGCGATACCGTTGGCTTCATTTAATTCATGGCATTGCTCAAGCGTCGTTTTGATATCAGCAATCTGTTGCTTTGCATTGTCGGAGGGGGATTGTGCATCCGGGCATTTGGCAATTTGCGCATCACACAACTGAATGCGATGGATCAGTGCCAATTTCTGCTTAGCCGTTGTGGCAATGTCGGGGGATTTCCGTGCCGCAATTGCAGACGTTTCTTGTTTTAGGACGTCAAGCAGCTCGCCGACATTTTCTGTCTGCGTTTGAAGGAATTGATCAAAGAGTGCTTTTTGCTCAGACATTCGAAACACTAGATCCCACGAAGGTCGTCTTCATGTTTTAAAATGTTTGCAGCGAGTTGATCGGCATCGACTTTGTAAGAGCCATTGGCAATCGCTGCTTTAATTGCGGCAACTTTTGCACTGTCGAAGTGACTTTCGCTGGCCATTTGCTGATTAAGTGCGCCAATCGCTTTGCTTCCATCACTCATTGAAAATGCGTCGGTACGTTGAGGGTTCACTTGACCCGCGCCGCCCGTTTCCACTGAGTTGCTCTGCGATTTATTTTGATTGGTTCTGTTCGTGTTTATCGGTTGACCAGAACGTAAATGATCGATACTTGCCATAATAAAGCCTTATATATGTCCGAACCTTCTGTTGCTCACAGTATCGGCCGTGCTTATATGAACTTTAGCACTTAATTGCAACAAACTAGAATTTTACAATTACCTGCCCAACTGCCGTAATTGTACCATCCACAATTCGATTCGATTTACTGTTACGTATTTTAATTTGCTCGCCGAGAGCACCGTCACTTAACGCTGTACCTTTTGCAATAAGATTCAGTCCGTTACCGCTTGCGGTTATCACCACTTCGTCATTTCGGCAAACCATGCAGATGTCGTTTCCTTGGATCGGCTCTCCCATTCCCACCACACGTTTGATCCTTGAACCCACGATGGTTGCCGCATCTGTGTAGGTTTGCCCGCGCTGGAAACGCGAATCTACCAATTGGACAATCAAATCATCATGACCAATGGTGACACCACGGTCCATTGGCCGCTTGGCCACCACGATAGGTGTCAACAATCGAATTTGGACAGGCACATAGACCTGCCAGCTGTCTTCTTGGCAGCTGACCATCACCGTGACACTTTTGTTCAAAGACTGACGTCCGGGCACGGTGGCTTCAAGCGGTGAGGGGCAATCCGACAAACGAAGACGTGAATCGATATTTCCCGCTTCTACTTCCAGCTTTCCAAAATCTGGCACGGCTACAAGCGTTTGAACATGCGACTCTGCAGCTTCTTTTACTGCTTCAAGTTGATTTGTGGGAGCAGCGGCTATAATTGAGCTAAAGCCGCTGAGAAATGTGCCGATAAAGAGCCAGGCTAATCGTGGATAACACATACGTCTCAAATTGGTTAGTATAAAAATTAAATAGCTGCAGTATTCCTTCAATTTGCGTGCCAGTGTGTACCGCCATTGAAATTGCTTACTGCAATACGATAACAATAACAGGGCAATATGGAGTTTATCTTATGTCGGGGATTCTTGATACGGTCAATCAGCGCACACAACTTGTGGGGCAAAACCGATTAGAGCTATTGACCTTCCGTCTGATGCGTAAACAGCGTTATGGCATCAACGTGTTCAAAGTAAAAGAAGTACTCCAGTGCCCCAAGCTGACGCTGATGCCAAATCTTCATCCGCTGGTGAAAGGCGTTGCTCATATTCGCGGAAAAACCTTGTCAGTGATTGATATGAGCTTGGCGACTGGAGGCTTACCGATTCAAGATCCAGAAAACCGCTTCATCATCATTTCTGAATTTAACCGTTCCACCCAAGCTTTCTTGGTGGGTTCGGTGGAGCGCATTGTGAATATGCATTGGGAATCGATCCTTCCACCACCGGGAGGCACGGGCAAATCAACCTACTTAACCGCAGTCACTGAAATTGAGGGCGAACTGGTTGAGATTCTCGATGTGGAAAAAATCCTGAACGAAATTTCACCCGTCAATGAAGAGGTGAGCGAAGAAATTTTGGCCCAAAAAGCCGTGTTTGAAGAAGGTGGAACAGCACCCAACGTTGTTTTGGTCGCGGATGACTCAAGCGTTGCTCGCAGACAGGTCAAGCGTGCCGTTGAAACCATTGGCTATGAAGTGCTTTTGGCGCATGACGGACGTGATGCACTGATCAAACTGCAAGAGATGGCCAAAGAGGGCTGCATTTATGACAAATTGGCGTTGGTTATTTCTGACATCGAAATGCCAGAGATGGACGGATACACCTTAACGACTGAAATCAAAAAGGATGCGAGTCTGAAAAATCTTCATGTAGTATTGCACTCCTCGCTCAGCGGTGTATTCAATGAGGCCATGGTTAAGCGAGTTGGTGCTGACGCATTTATTCCTAAGTTTGATCCTGATGAATTGAGTGCTGCAGTAATTAACGCGGTTAAAGGCCAAGAAAAATAATCCATGACGAATATAGCGATCACTGATCAGGAATATCGAGATTTCTGCAAATATCTCGAAGGAAAATGTGGCATCGTTCTCGGTGACAGCAAGCAGTATCTAGTGAGAAGTAGACTGAGCCCGTTGATTAGCCGCTATAAGTTGGCGTCCATCACCGAGCTTTTTCAGCTTGTCCTAACAAATCGAAACCGCGATCTTGCTGTCGCTGCCATTGATGCCATGACAACAAATGAAACCTTGTGGTTTCGTGACACTTATCCGTTTGAGGTTTTAGCAAATAAGCTACTACCTGAAGTGGCAGAAAGCCGCCGTCCTATTAAGATTTGGTCAGCGGCGAGCTCATCAGGTCAAGAGCCTTACTCAATCGCGATGACAATTCAGGAAGTGCAGACAAGAAAGCCTGGCATGCTGAGCAACGTCTCTATCACCGCAACGGATATATCGTCCACCATGTTGGAGAACTGCCGAGCGGGCGTTTATGACAACCTTGCGTTAAGCAGAGGCTTGTCACCAGAGCGTAAGCGTCAGTTTTTTGAAGATGCGGGCGAAGGTCGAATGAAAGTTAAAGATCCGCTCAAGCGCATGGTCACCTTCAAACCGCAAAATTTGATGGACAGCTACAGCATGTTGGGTAAGTTCGACATTATCTTCTGTCGCAACGTGCTGATCTACTTCTCGCCAGAGATGAAGTCCCAAGTATTGAATCAAATGGCGGGCAGCTTGAACCCAGGTGGTTATCTATTGCTGGGCGCATCTGAGTCACTGACAGGTCTGACCGACCGCTTTGAGATGATTCGCTGTAACCCAGGCATCATCTATAAGTTGAAGTAGCGGCATAATCATTCAGTAAATACATTACTTCACTAGAAAAGCGGCACATAAATTGCCGCTTTTTTTGTGTCTATTGATCTCAGCTCTCCCTGTGTTTGTTTGTCTAGAAATGGCTAATTGATTGAAAATTATATATTTAGTGGCTACCTGGCTAGCGAAATGTAAAGTTGGCATTACTATTGCTTTTGTTCAAGTAGTAAAGTTTAGGAGGTTGCCTCATGGCGATATCGTTCGACAAAGCATTGGGTATACATCAACACACAGTCGGTGTGCGTGGCCAAAGGGCTGAAACCCTTGCAAGTAACCTAGCAAACGCTAATACGCCGGGTTACAAAGCGCAGGATGTCGACTTCGAACGCGCCCTGAAAGCGGCAACCTCTGGGGCAAATATTGGCCTGAGCAGAACGGACGGGCGGCATATTGCTGCCACGACACAAGTCAGTGGTCAAAAAATGTATCGCATTCCAAACCAGCCTGATACGGGTGACGGCAATACAGTGGATTCGCAAGTAGAGCGCAACCTGTTTATGCAAAACGCACTAGAGTATCAAGCGTCGTTGGATTTCCTTGGGTCAAAATTTAAAAACATGTCCAAGGCATTGAAAGGGGAATAATGGATGAGCTTATTTAACGTGTTCAATGTAACGGGTTCTGCCATGAGTGCAGAGTCGGTGAGACTTAACACCACATCCAGTAACCTAGCAAACGCAAATTCAGTGAGCAGTTCGGCGGCAGAGACGTATAAAGCACGCCACCCTGTTTTTGCTGCTGAATTGAACCGATTTCAACAAGGTGCGAGTGTACCTGTGAGTGTCGCAGGCATTGTGGAAAGTCAAAAGCCACTTCGCGCAGAATATAACCCAGAGCACCCGATGGCGAATGCAGAAGGTTACATTTTCAAACCGAACGTCAATGTGATGGAAGAGATGGCCAACATGATTTCGGCATCCCGTTCTTATCAAACCAATGTAGAAGTCGCAGAAGCCAGCAAACAAATGCTGATGCGTACACTACAGATGGGCAAGTAGGGTAGGAGGACGGCACTATGAATCCGATTGATGGCGCAGGTGGAGCTGGTGGCGGAAGCTACATTGACCAACTCAAAGCGCTGCAGGAAAAACAACGTGCAGAGCGCGGCGACACAGGTGAGAAAGTCACTGGTCAGACCGATCTAAAGCAGGAAGATTTCCTTTCCCTGCTGACGAAACAGCTCTCTAACCAAGACCCGTTCAAGCCAGTAGATAACGAGCAAATGATCGCTCAGATGGCATCGTTTGCGACGGTAGATGGCATAGGCAAAATGAATGAGCAGTTTGGTTCATTGAATGCCGCAATGACATCAAGTCAGGCCCTCCAAGCCTCTTCATTGGTCGGCCAAGACGTATTGGTACCCGGCAATGATGGCTTTAAAACGGCTGAAGGCGGCATTGCGGCAATGGTGAAACTGCCACAAGCATTGAATGATGTCATTGTCCGAATTCAAAATGACCGAGGCGAATTGCTAAGAAGCTTTAGTCTTGGTGCTAAATCCCCTGGCGACCACCGTGTTGAGTGGGATGGAAAAGATGACACAGGCAACCCATTGCCGGAAGGCAATTACAGCATGAACGTAAGTGGCAACATTGATGGCAAGTCACAAGACCTTGAGCTTTCAACGTATGCCAACGTTAACAGTGTCCTACTGGGCAATGGTGACGGCAATGTGATGTTAAACATCGCGGGTTATGCATCTCCGGTCAAACTCACCGAAGTGCTTGAAGTAGGTAAAGCTGGCGTCAGCGGCGCAAGTAAGAGCTAAAGGACAGAGGAGTTCCAGCAATGTCATTGAATATCTCACTGAGTGGCCTAGCGGCAGCTCAAAAAGACATGAACACCACCAGTAACAACATTGCGAATGCCAACACTTTTGGTTTTAAAGAATCGCGCGCTGAATTTGGTGATGTTTACTCGGCTTCGATTTTCTCGAATGCTAAGACAACGACAGGTGGTGGTGTGCAAACCTCTATCGTGGCGCAGCAGTTCCATGAAGGTTCGAGCATCTATACCAATAACCCACTGGATTTGCGCATTAGCGGGAATGGCTACTTTGCCGTGGCAAACGACAATCTGGCTACACAAACGAATCAGTTAACCCGTAACGGCGCGTTTCACTTGGATAAAAATAACAACATTGTTAACTCAGAAGGTCAGTACCTATTGGGCTACAACGTTGATAATGAAACGTTGCAAGTGGGTTCGTTCGAACCTAAAGCGCTGAATGTGCCTGATCAGTTTGGTCAGCCGCGTGCCTCTGAAAACGTTGAGATTGGTTTGAACCTACCTGCGGGTGGTGCAGAGAAAGATCCTGCTTTGTTCAACCCAGAAGACCCAGACACTTATAACAAAGCCACATCAGCCACGATCTTCGACTCATTGGGTCAGCCTTATAAGCTAACCACGTACTACGTGAAAGATAACGTGACGCCGAACAAGTGGGCAGTTTACTACACGGCTACCGATCCTACGGGTGAAAAGCCTGTTAGCTTAACAGCGGGTGAGTTTACTAGCGCCACAGGCCAAGTGGGTCATTCTCTGGAATTTAACAGTGACGGCTCAGTGAATAATGTTAACGGCGGTCAGCCAATTCAAACCGTCGAATTTGGCCCCAATGGTGTAGGGCTTGAAATGAATGGTGCGGATGGTGCTCAAGCACTGACCATCAACTTCGAAGAACCAACTCAGTACGCATCCCCGTTTGAAATGCGTAAGTTTACTGAAGACGGTGCAACCACGGGTTATCTCGCGAAAGTAGATATCGACCCGAAAGGCACCATCATGGCGACTTACAGCAATGGTGAAAACATTGCATTGGGACGTGTTGCTATGGTTCGCGTATCAAACCAGCAAGGTCTCTCTCAGGCCGGCAACACCCAATGGAAGATAACCCAACAATCAGGTGAAGCGGTGTGGGGCGAAGCCATGCAGGGCGCGTTTGGTAAAGTGAAAAGCGGTACCATTGAACAATCAAACATCGATATGACCCAAGAGCTGGTGGACTTGATTACCGCACAGCGCAACTTCCAAGCGAACTCGCGTTCACTGGAAGTGGGCAACCAGATGCAACAAACGATTCTTCAAATTCGCTAATTTTACGCCTCAGTTCCTCGTTACCTTGTTTTGCCGCTCGTTAGTCGAGCGGCAACTCTCTTCCTAAATGTCTTCTCAAAACCGCCACACCCTCTGAGTAAACTGTACGTTCTTTGCGCTAACCTATTGTAAAAAATCTGTATTTCATGTTGGCACTCTTTTTGCTTTATAAGAATCATAAGCGACAGGAGAACGTCTAAATGGATCGCGCATTATTCCTTGCCATGAGTGGCGCCAAACAAGATATGCAAGCCTTGCAACTGCGAGCCAATAACTTGGCAAACGTCAGTACCACAGGCTTTCGTGCAGATTTAGAGCAAGCCCGCGCCATGCAAGCTTATGGTGAAGGGTTACCTACGCGCGTGTTCAACATGACCGAGCGCCCGGGGCATAACTTTGCGCAAGGCTCAACCATTACCACGGGGCGTGAACTTGACGTTGCGATTAAAGGTGACGGCTGGCTGGCGGTGCTTGATGGAACGGGTCAAGAAGGTTACACCCGCGTGGGTAACTTGAAGGTTGACCAAACCGGCATGTTGCAAAATGGCCACGGGCATTTGATCTTGGGTGAAAGCGGTGCGCCGATTTTCTTACCACTTCCTGTATCCAAAATCGAAATTGGCACTGACGGCACGGTATCGGTGTTGCCGCAAGGCGCGCCACCAGAAGCGATGGAAGAAGTTGATCGCATCAAGCTCGTTCGTCCTGATAACGCAGATATGTTCAAAGACCGAAATGGTGTGTTCAAGCCGGTTAATCCCGGCACTGTTTATGAAGCTGACGCTGGCGTCACGCTACTGACTGGTGCGCTGGAAGGCAGTAACGTTAACGCCGTGAGTGAAATGACAGGGCTTATCGACCTTCAACGTCACTTTGAAATGCAAGTCAAACTAATGAAGACTGCAGAAGAAATGGATCAAGCATCTAATTCTCTGCTGCGCATGGGTTAATTAAGAGGGAATTATCATGCATCCAGCTTTATGGGTAAGTAAAACCGGCCTAGACGCACAACAGACGAATATTTCGACCATTTCGAACAACTTGGCGAATGCCTCAACTGTGGGTTTCAAAAAATCCCGTGCGGTATTTGAAGATCTGTTTTATCAAAACATCAACCAGCCCGGTGGTCAGTCTTCGCAGAATACCGAACTGCCAAGTGGCTTGATGCTGGGTGCGGGTTCAAAAGTGGTGGCGACACAACGTGTTCACACCAACGGTAATGCGCAAACCACGAATAATGCACTTGATCTGATGATCGAAGGCGACGGTTTTTTCCAAGTTTTACTGCCAGATGGCAACATTGGTTATCAACGCAATGGTCAGTTCACACTGAACGACGAAGGCGTGTTGGTGACCTCGGGCGCAGGCTACTCGCTTGAACCTGAAATCGTTGTTCCACCCGATGCGATTCAAGTGACCATAGGCACTGACGGTGAAGTCTCTGCAAGGCTGCGTGGCCAAACGGCGAATGCGGTATTGGGTCAGATCACCACAGTGGACTTTATTAACCCAGGTGGTCTTGAGCCAATCGGTCAAAACCTCTACCTGCCAACAGGTGCGAGTGGCGACCCACAAGAAGGTGTCCCGGGCATTGATGGTCTGGGCAGCATTCGACAATCCATGCTGGAAACATCCAACGTGAACGTGACTGAAGAATTGGTCAACATGATTGAAGCGCAGCGCGTTTATGAAATGAACTCAAAAGTCATTTCATCTGTCGACCAAATGCTGAGCTACGTTAACCAGCAGCTATAACCGGTCGCTAAAAAGGAGTAAATCGCGGATGAAGAAGTTACTGATCACAGGCTTGATGTTAGCCACCGTATCAGGCTGCGGCTTGATAAACGAAGAAGCCTTGTTGGCGCAAAGCGATATCGTACAGGGCACCACAGGCACGGATGCGGTTGAAGGCAATACCGAACCGAGTGGCGATGGGCTGATTGGCTTACTGCGTGAGCGAGAAGATGCAATAGCAGGCGATCCTAACTGGGTTCCCCTTCATCCAACACGTCAGCCTGAGCACTACGCAACAGCAACGGGTTCTTTGTTTAGCGCAGTGAAAGCGCAAGATCTTTACGATGACACCAAGCCTCGTGGCGTGGGCGATATTGTCACCGTGCTGCTTGAAGAAAAAACGCAGGCGAAAAAAAGCGCCAGCAGTGATGCCGCCAAATCGAGTGATTTGAGCATGGATCCATTAGAAATGGGCGGGCAAGAAGTCACCATTGGGGAATCCAACCTGTCTTATGCTGCAAGTCATGATAATTCTACCAGTGGCTCCACCAGCGCCGATCAGAGCAACAGCATTAGCGGCTCCATTTCTGTAGAAGTGGTTGATGTACTGTCGAACGGCAATCTCATTATTCGTGGTGAAAAGTGGCTGACGCTGAACACGGGTGATGAATACATTCGTTTAAGTGGCACTATCCGTCCTGATGATATCAGCCAAGAAAATACCGTGGCATCAACCCGTATTTCGAATGCACGAATTCAGTATTCGGGAACGGGTGACAGACAAGATACGCAAGATCAGGGATGGTTGGCACGATTCTTTAATGTCGTTCTTTAACACGTAATACGTTGCCGGAGATTTGACGTGAAGCATTGGCTAAAGTTGTTTTTGATTGCCGTATTGGCAAGCCCCGTCGCACAAGCTGCCCGAATTAAGGATGTGTCGGAAGTCGCTGGCGTGCGCAGTAACCAATTAGTGGGTTACGGACTGGTGGTTGGTCTTGCAGGCACAGGGGAGAGTACCCCCTTTACTGATCAAAGCTTTAACGCCATGCTGAAAAACTTCGGCATACAATTGCCGCCGGGCACCAAGCCAAAAACCAAAAATGTGGCAGCGGTTGCCGTGAGTGCAGAACTTCCTCCTTTTTCTAAGCAAGGTCAAAAAATTGACATCACAGTGTCATCCATTGGCTCTGCAAAAAGTCTTCGTGGTGGCACCTTGGTTCAAACCTTCCTCAAAGGCCTCGACGGTAAAACCTATGCAGTCGCGCAAGGTAACCTGATTGTCGGTGGTTTTAGCGCAGAAGGGGCTGACGGCTCCTCTATTGTGGGTAACACGCCGACAGTAGGGCGGATCACCAACGGGGCGTCAGTTGAACAAGAAGTTCCAAGCCCTTTTGGACGCGGAGATCACATTACATTCAACCTGTTTGAATCTGATTTTACCACTGCGCAGCGCATGTCCGATTCTATCAATAGCTTTTTAGGGCCAAACACAGCCTCTGCGATGGATGCCATGTCTGTGCGAGTGCGAGCGCCACGAGATTTGTCTCAGCGCGTGGCGTTCCTCTCTACTATTGAAAACCTCGAATTTGAACCTGCGGATGCCGCAGCAAAAATCATTGTGAACAGTCGCACCGGTACGATTGTCGTGGGGCAAAATGTCCGTTTGCGCCCAGCGGCAATTACTCACGGTGGCATGACAGTGACCATCAATGAAAATTTACAGGTGAGTCAGCCAGGCGCGTTTTCTGGCGGTGAAACCGTCGTTGTTCCCGATTCTGGCGTAGAAGTGACTGAAGAAGATGGACGCATGTTCCACTTCAAACCCGGTGTCACACTGGATGATTTAGTTCGCGCAGTGAACGGTGTGGGCGCAGCCCCTTCCGATCTGATGGCTATCTTGCAGGCACTAAAGCAAGCGGGCGCTATCGACGGCCAACTCATAGTGATTTAAGCCATGAAAACACCATTAGACACGGGATTTATTCACGACATCAGCCGATTGGACATACTGCGTCAGAAAGCCGCCAGTGGTGAGCAGTCGGACGATGCCATGCGCGCCGCAGCGGAGCAATTTGAAGCCTTGTTTACGCAGATGCTGTTTAAATCCATGCGTCAGGCGAATGAAGCGTTTGAGTCTGATCTTGTTGATAACCGCACATCGAAGTTTTACCAGCAAATGGCCGACGAACAGTTGTCCAGCGCTTTGTCTCGAGAAGGCTCATTGGGGCTGGCAGACTTGATCGTTCAGCAATTTAAAGGATCACAAAGCAGTGAACCTATGGATACGGGCAGCAATACCGCCAGTGATCGCATTAAGCTTGCGCCGATCTCGCCACTTCCTCCTGCGTTGGGTGACGAAGAAAAAGAAGCGGTGCAAGAGGGGCTGGAAAGGAAGGCTTTCTCGTCCCAAGATATGTTTGTTCCAAGCCCGCACATGTTGGCACAACAAAATTCCGTGCCGAAAGCCGCTGAATCAAAGCCTTTTGAAACGCCTGATGAATTTGTTTCGCGACTCACGCCTTATGCGCAAAAAGCGGCTCGCACATTGGGGACGGATCCCGCCATTTTGATTGCTCAAGCGGCACTGGAAACAGGATGGGGTAAAAAAGTCATCGCCAATGCACGGGGCAGCAGCCACAACCTTTTCAACATCAAAGCGGATCCGCGTTGGGAAGGCAATAAAGTCGCCACTCAAACACTTGAATTTCATGATGATATTCCCGTACAGGAAATGGCCTCATTCCGTGCCTATGCTTCATATGAAGACAGCTTCAATGACTATGTGCGATTTCTAAACAAAAACCCACGCTATTCAGCGGCACTGCAAAGTACAGAAGAGCCTGAAACATTCATCCGCGGATTACAT
The DNA here is from genome assembly GCF_045679545.1 of Enterovibrio litoreus. NCBI lineage: Bacteria > Pseudomonadati > Pseudomonadota > Gammaproteobacteria > Vibrionales > Vibrionaceae > Enterovibrio > Enterovibrio litoreus. Next base: position 2,652,901 of record NZ_CP166194.1, on the reverse strand, counting down.
CAGGCAGGCTATGCCACTGACCCGCAGTATTCAGATAAAGTGCTCAGTGTTTTTGAACGTGTGAAAGGGTTGATGGACCAATAAATGAGTTGAGTCATCGTACTGTGGTGTGTAACGCCTTCTCTCAAACAAGGGATTTTGATGTCAGAGCAACAAGACAAGCAATCAGAACCAGATGCCGAACAGATAGTGGCAAAACAAACGATTGGTCAAGCGGGCTCTATCCATCGTGACCCTTTCATTCGAGCCTTTCTTGATAAAATTCCTAAAGACGTCGGCTTGAGCTTTACCGATGCACAATTGCTGCAACTCAAAATGATGTTTGGTACACGCGGAAAAGCGAACCACGCTGTCGATATCCGCACTGTCGTGGGAGGATTTGGCTGGAATTATTACCTCGTTTTCCTATTTGGACGAAACCGTCGAGACCTGTCTCGAGCAGAGCAAAAAGTGGCCAACGCTTGGCGAATTGCGTTGTTGCTGCTTGGCAGTTTTGCGCTCTTCTCTATGGTCGTGGTTTCCCTGTACCTGCTTAAATCCCTTGCTGGTATCGATCTATTACCTCGCTTTTCCTTTGGTTTTTGGACTTGGCTCTCTTCTTAACGGCAAGCTCTTGCCTACCTGCATAAACCTCTTTCTTAATATGCTGTTTAATAGTTTTATCTAATTGAAAAATATGAGTAAATTTTAATGGCATGATTCTTGAATTAAAAGCGTAATACACACTTTTGTAGGCTATGCATTTCCGCATACGGGGGCAGAATGGGGTTTGATCTGCTGACGCTTGGTTCTCAGGGCGTTTTGACAGCACAACGGCAACTGAATACAACGGGTCACAACATCTCGAATGTGAACACTGAAGGCTATAGCCGTCAGTCCGTTGAACAGCATGCCAACGATTCTGCCTATTGGTCTGCAAACCAATGGGGCACGGGTGTTCATGCCGCTGCGGTTAGGCGTAACTATGACAAATTTGCCGTTAATGAATTTAACATCACCACCTCTTCGCTAGCTCACGCGGCCACTCGAAATGGCCAGCTCACCATGCTTGACGACATGATGTCGCACTCAGCCAAGAAAATTCCGGAAAATATGAATGAATTTTACGGCGCGGTAAAAGGCTTAACAGATAGCCCGAGCGACATGGGTGCACGAAAAGTGGTGTTGGAAAAATCGCGCCTTGTGGCGGCAGGTCTTAATGACATCAACAACGCATTGCAGTCCCAAGAAATGGATACCTCGGTAGAAATTGATGCCACATTGACGCGGATGAATGATATCGGCCGTGAGATTGTCGATATCCATAAAGCCCTTGTGAAAAGCCAGTCTGTTGATAACGATTTGCTCGACCGTCACCAGCGATTGATTAATGAGTTGTCTGAATTCACGCAGGTGAGCGTCAACCAACGCGACGACGGTCTTTACAATGTCATTATCGGCAGCGGACACACCTTGGTGTCGGGCCTGCATTCCAGTGAACTTCAAACGGTACCAGGTGTGCCTGATCATCAGAAACGTCGTTTGGCGCTGGTGGAAGGCAAAGCGCTGAAGCCGATTGATAACGCAGACATCCGCGGTAAGCTTGGCGCCATGTTTGAATACCGTGATCAGACATTAGGGCAAGCGCGAGATGAGCTAGGACGCCTAGCGGCGGGCTTTGCAATGTCGATTAATGATCTTCAAAGTCAGGGGTATGATCTGAGTGGTGCCGTTGGCGAAAATATTTTTGTTGATTTTAACAGCGACAATATTGCTCGTGACCGTGTGATAAAAAGCCCAGCATCTACTGCAGAGATGAAAGTCTATATCGACGACTTATCGAAGCTGAAAATTGGCGACTACCAACTGAAATACGATGGCAGCCAATACACTGTGGTTGATCCAGAAAAGAACATGATGTCTGTCACGCCAACGGGCACACCGCCATCAATTGCCGTCGATGGCCTGAAGATTCAACTGGATGTTGGCTTAACTGCTGGTGAGCGCGTGGTTATCCGACCGGTGCGTCAGGCAGCAGGTCAAATTGGCGTAACAATGGAAGATTCAGCAAAAATTGCCGCACAAAGCTACGTCAGCTCCAAATCCGTGATAACGGGCGAGGGTGACTTGAAAGTGCTGCAACCGGGCGCTCAACAAGAGTTTCAGGTGGCCATTTCACCTGATGCGTCTCAATTTGCTGTGCTGGACATGAAAGGCAATATTTTGCTGGCCCCTCAAACGTATCCGCCCGCGTCTCCTGTCAATGTAAATGGCACTGTGTTTGAGTTGTCCGAAGGTGCTGCGCCGGAAGATGTGTTCTCAGTGAGTTTGATTCCTGCTGACGGTGAAAACGGTAACTTGATCCGCATGCAAAAGTTGCAGACGCAAAAAGTCATGGACGGTGGGCGATCAAGCCTGGTTGACGTTTATGAGGGCCTGAATACGGATTTGGGCGTACAAAAAGCATCATTCGCTCGCCTTGAAGATATTAGCCGTGTTGAACATGATGCCGCCGCCGGACGCGTGGCAGAAATCTCTGGGGTTAACCTTGATGAAGAAGCGGCAAACATGATGAAGTTCCAGCACGCTTATATGGCGTCGTCTCGCATTATGACGGCGGCAAATGAAGCGTTTCAAACCCTGCTAAGTGCAACCCGATAAGGATGTGAGTGATGATTAGCCGCATTGCCAGTTTTCACAATTATCAATCAGTCTCGAATGACTTGATGCGTCAGCAGGTAAAATTGCAGGATAACCAAGATCAGCTTGCGACAGGCAAACGTGTTCTCACCTCGGGTGACGATCCGGTTGCTTCTATTTATATTCAGAATTTCCGCCAGCAAGACAAACAGCTCGATCAGTATGTTGACTCCATTACGTTGGCGCGAAACCGTCAAACGCGTGCTGAAATTGCTATTGATGACGCGGAGCAATTGACCGACAGCGCAAAACGAAAAACCATGGAAATGATTAACGGTTCTTTGTCTGACGATGACCGAACCGCCCACCGTCAAGATTTGAAGGGCCTGTACGACAACTTCATGAACTTGGTGAACGCCAAAGATGAGTCCGGCAACTTTTTGTTTGCGGGAACGCAATCCAGCAAACAACCGTTTTATCGAGACAGCTCAGGTGATGTGCGTTACGCGGGCGATAGCTATCATCGCACCGCACAAGTTGCCCCTGCGGTAGAAGTGCAAACAAGCGATCCTGGCGATCAGGTCTTCATGGAAATCAAAAATCCATTTGGTGATTATCAGCCTGAATACGAATTGCAAAGCGGTTCACTTTTGCTATTGGCCAGTGCGACGAATACTAACAATGCTGATATTTCGGAATATGCAGTGAGTTTCCGTGTCGATGGCGACGGGCAGACGCAATATGAACTGATGCAAAACGGCGCGGTGGTTAGCACGGGCATGTACGACCCTCAAACGGGTGTGGAGTTTGGTACGCTAACGCTGCGTTTTGAAGGCGAAATGTTAGATGGTGACACCATTGCACTAGAGCGTCAGGATACCTTCAACGTGTTTGATGCGTTTAAAAAAGGCATCGATTTGTCCCACGAAAGCATCTTTGATGCCTCTGCGACCGCTGAATTGCATCAGGTAACCGAACAGTTCGCTGCAGCCTTTAAGCACTTAAACAAAGCCCGTTCAGAAGTCGGTACGCGCCTAACGACGCTTGATCGTCAGGAGAGTATGCACCAAGATTTCAAATTGGTGCTTAACCGTTCGCTGGGCACCATGGAAGATCTGGATTACTCCACCGCGGTGATCGACATGAATGAAAACCTGCTGGCACTGAAAGCCTCGCAACAAGCCTTTTCGAAAGCGAAAGATTTATCGTTGTTTAACTACATCTAACGTTGAGCCAAACCAAGGTCTGACTCAACTGGCGCAAAATGCCTCGGATTCAACGCCTAGCTTCTAAACAAAAGCCTAGCTTCTAAACAAGCGCCGAAATTCAGTCGGCGTCATGTTTTTTGCCGTTTTGAACTGGCGATTAAAGTTCGACAAATTGGTGAACCCTACACGCTCCGCCACCACTGACACCGACGTATTTGACCGTACCAACCATTCACATGCCTTGCCGAGTCGATAGTTTTTTAAGTGATCAGAAAAGCTCTCCGCAAAGTGTTTTTCAAACATTCGGTAGAGAGAGCTTTCACTCACATGCAGATGTCTACAGATGTCTTCAACAGAAATTTGCGTGTTGTAGTGGTCGGCGATAAACTGCTGCGCTTTTTCCAGTTTGTCGATGACAGGCGTTTCTTTTGCGACGTAAAAACACAGCGGGCGAGATGTCACGGCTTGCGCCATTTTGTCTTCGCTAAGCAGCAGAAGGATTTCGATCACCCGCAAGAATTGTGCGGGCGGTTTACGCTGCGACGTGCCATTCATCAAAGGATACAACGCGTCTGCACAAGCGGCGGACAGTTTGATCCCTTTGTGTGCACGAACCAATAAATCACCGACGGACGACAGTTCCGGCACAGTGACCATCAAGGATTGAAGCCAAGATTGATCGAGCCAAAGCACATGCGAGCTGCTTGGTTTTTCTGGTGTGGCCGTTGAAGAGCGCGTGACCATGTGCGGAAAACCGGGGCCGATCAGATAGGCACAGCCATGGGTGGCGTCACCAATATAATCATCTAATACGGTTTTTCCGGGAGAAACGTTGTGAGGATCGTGATAAAGCACCAGTTCAATTTCGTTGTGATAATGCCAGCCACAATGTGAGGCCATGATCGAATGGTCACACTGGTAATCGACGAAATGCCAGGATGGGCTAACGGCCTTATTGATGCGCTCGATGGTTGGTCGCACGTGCTTTACCTTGTCATCAGAAAAATTATTTTCATTGGTTTTAGCCAACTTGTCAGTAAGCAGAAAGATTATGAATGAATAGTATTAGTGGTTGCTTGATAGCTATCACACGAGACGCATATTTATTCTTAAACTTCACTCAACCGTTTCATCACTAAACCAGAAACCGTAATGTTTTATTGCGAGAGACATAAATGAAAAACTATGGTCGTTTTTTAACCCAAAAAGCCCCGCTTAGCTACTTGTTAGTGAGCCTGTTCTCAGGCTTAAGTGGTGGTTTTTTCTATCCACTATCAGGGATTTATGTCGTAGATGGACTTAACTCTTCTCCATTGCAAATGGGGATATTCTTAGCGATATCGATTTTAAGTGGCGTTGTTGTGTCACAACGTATTGCCAAGCTTTCTGATCAGGGCTGGGATCGACGCCAAATTATTATGTGGTCACAAATCGCATTCATCGTGGTGATGGGGCTGTTTGTGTTTATCCGTGACTACTATTTGGCACTCTTGGTGATGGTGTTCATTGCCAGCTTTACGGCGGCAGCCATGCCACAAAACTTTACCATGGGACGTCAGTACGCTGACGAGCACTTGGGCCAAAACGGCACACTGTTTCTGTCATTGATGCGTGCCATGATGTCATTGTCTTGGGTGATTGGCCCACCACTCGCGTTCATCATTAAAGACGCGTATGGATTCAACGGCGCATTTTTGTTTGCCGCGTCTATGATGGCAATTTCGGTGCTGATAGTTTGGTTTATGTACCCAACCGTCAAAATCGAGAAGCACGACACTGCGATAGAACTGCCGCAGAAATGGCGAAAAATCGACGGTGTGCCTTTGTATCTTGGTGCGGTGTTTATGCTGTTCTGGGCCAACAACATGTACGTGACGACGATACCACTGTATGTCACCAAAGAGTTAGAGATGGCCGGCTCCATTGCAGGTCAACTGCTGGGTCTCGCGGCGTTTGTCGAAATACCCGTGATGGTGCTTGCAGGGCTTTGGGCCGCTAAGGTGGCACCGCAAAGACTGATGGTGTTTGGTGCGGCAGCGGCATGTATTTTTTATACCTTGTTGTTCGGCACTCAGGTGCTGTGGCAAATGTATGCCTTGCAGATCCTTAACGGCATTGCCGTAGGCATAAGCGCAGGGTTAGGTATGGTGGTCATTCAAAACAAAATGCCGCGCCAGTTGGGGCTTGCTACCACGCTGTTTAATAACGGTATCTTGTTAGCGAGTTTGATGTCGAGCATCACGGTGGGTGTGATTGCTGAGTGGCAAAACTACCAGTCTGTCATTATTGCCATGATGCTGGCAGGAGCAGCGGCATTGACGCTTCTGTTGCTGTCAGTGCGTGAAAAGCGCCAATCGTGCCCGCCAAACATTGCATTGGAAGGGAATTAGGTCGCGGGTCATCAATAAGTGCTAACGACAATAAACGAAGAGGCCAGCATTTGCTGGCCTCTTTTGTGATGGTTGTTCATTGAGATTGATAAGCCGTAGCTTAGGTTCTGGCTTGGATATTTGCAGCCATTGCTTCAATGAGTGGGTACTTGTTCTCCATCATTGGTGGGTAGAAGTAACCAAATTCATTGTCACAATACAGTGCGTGTGGCGCTAAAAAGTCTGAGTCTTCTTTGCCTGCGAAGAAAACATGACAAGGTGTACCGACAGCCGTGGTTAGGCGGTGAACAGCGGTACCTGCGGTGATCACGGCATCGAGCTGTTTGATAACCGCCGCCGTTCCTTCAAAATCATCGCGTAAATCCAAACCATCTAGCTGAACAACGCGAACGCCTGAAAGCTTTTCGATCTTGTTTAGCTCTTTGGTACATTCACCGTATTGAAGGTTAATAAAGATAGCGTGAGGAAACTGTCGAACTAAGTGCGCTACTTCATCGGCAATCAGGTAGTGAATATTCCTTGAGGCGGCAGCAAGGCCGCTTCGCCAACATAGCCCAATCAATGTTTTGTTTGGGTTCTGCATTCGAATGGCATCAAGGCGATCGTACCAAGTGTCATTGATATCCGCGCTTAAATTCACATAGCTCGCTTGATAAACATGTCGGCCAAATTGTTGATAACATATCGCCGCTAAGCTACCGCCCGCTATCCAACTGGTAATGTCTTCCATGACCTCTTTGGGTACATCAATATCTTGGTGATCGATACGCTTAATCGGCACGATGATCGCTTCTGGAAAAGCGCGACTTAGGATCGGCTCAAGGCGAGGGTCACAGGCCACGTAGACTTTCTTACAGTTATCCAGCACCAGCCTGAGATTATGGAAGTAGAGAATCTCGTCTCCAACGCCTTGTTCTGGCATCACTAACACAATGTCGTCTTTGGGTCGTTCAAGGTTCCATTGCGGCAATGCACCTTGGTAATGTAAGCGGCGACCGCAGGCCAGACCTAGCTCATTCGTGCGGTAATAGTTTTCCCACTCTTCTAGGGTACGATAAACAAAACAGGCGTTAAATCCGGCTTCTATATCATCAGGGAAGCGCTGCATATGTGTTTCAAGCAATTGCTTAGATGCCAATGCCTCTCCTTTGTACCAAAGGACTTCAGCAAGATAGAGCGACAGGCGCTGCTTATTTTCTTCATCGGCAATGGCCGCTGCCTGCGTGATATGTTTTTGGCAATCAAGAATGGCCGTTGTTGTGAAGTTATGTCGCGCCCTCAATAAGTTAAAGCTTGAGGTTGCTAGTCGATATCGCAAATCGGCATCGTTCGAATGCAAACGTGTGTACTCGAGGGCTGTACGGTACGCTTCTAACCAATTGCTTTCTTTCTCGTAGCTTTGTACCAAGAGGCGGCAAAGAAGGGTGTTGTCCGGCCAGCGCTTAAGACCTTGACGACAAACATCACGGGCGGCTTTGTATTCCCCCAGCTTGATTTCACTGTGACTGAGTAAGATAAAGAACTCGGTATCAGATTGTTCGACATCAAATGCGCGGCGGAGTGTTTGCCTTGCGAGAGCGAAACTTTCCTCGCTAAGTTGCAGTTTTGCTAGCCCTAATAATGCTTTTGGCTGTTCGCCCGCGACACTGACCACGGCTTGGTAGAGCTGCTTGGCTTGTTCTTTATTCCCCGATGCCAGCATTTGCTCAGCAAGAGCTAATGTTTCAGAGACTTCAGCATCGATAACGCTGGCAACTTGCGATTGCACATTGGCTTGATACTTTGCCGTTCGGCGGCTTTCCCCCACATTGCCGATCGCTGCGGTAAGCTGTTGCCGCATGGTTAGCAGCTCTTGATGTTCAGGTGCTACCGCCAATAAACTGTCGACGATCTCGAGTGCGTCTTTATTTATTCCTTGCTGTGCCAGCACCTGCGCTTTATCAAACAGCAGGGAGGCATCTCCCGGTTCAATGCTAAGTGCTGTGTCGAGTTTTCGTATCGCTTCTTGCCAGCAACCGTCTTCAACATCAAGCACAGCAAGCACCTGCATGACAGGAACTGCTTGCGGTGCTTGTTGCAAAATCTGTTCAAACACCTCTCTGGCTTCACCTTTTTTCTGATGTTGGTACAAGCTAACGCCATGCTCGAAAGCCTGCTCAAGCGTCATTGTGTTGTCTTGTGGTTGGGAAGGGTTGGTCATAACGAATCCATTTTGAGTGGGTGCGTGGGGTTACAAATTGCGATAACACAAAAAGCAGCAAATACCATGCCCATTGCCTATAACTATAAGTACGTTTGTTTCATTTTTGAGCGTTTGGTTGTTTTTGACTCCCTGGACTCATTCATGAAATAAAGCCTTTTGTTCGTCGATCCAACAAGATGGTTGATCAGGCAGTAAAAAGGCAAAAGCTGGAGGCGGTGAATTGCCGTTCTCCGATAGGCCAAGGACAAAAACGTTGCCGCCCAAACAAAATACTGACCGGTGATTTTGTTTATGATGTTGAATAATAAGGCTTTTTAAAATTGGCACACTATTTGTATTAGGTTGAGCAAGAAAGTATCACATTGGTTGATGCGTCCCTAATAACGAACTGAAGGCTGGTCCCGCTAAGCAATCGGATTTATTTGTCGCGGGTAGGCTGTTTCGCAAAAATACGCGAAAGTCAAAGGAGAGCAAAATGGGTGTAACAGTTAACACCAACGTGTCTGCGATGACTGCGCAGCGTTACCTGAACAAATCGACGAATGATCTGAATACGTCGATGGAACGCTTGTCGTCTGGTAGTCGAATCAACAGCGCAAAAGATGATGCTGCTGGTCTGCAGATCTCAAACCGACTCATTGCCCAAACCCGTGGCTTAGACGTCGCAATGCGAAACGCTAACGATGGCATTTCTATCGCGCAGACGGCAGAAGGTGCAATGCAGGAATCGACCAATATTCTGCAACGTATGCGTGACTTGTCACTGCAATCCGCAAACGGCGCGAATGGTGGCTCAGAACGAATTGCAATACAAGAAGAAGTCGCGGCACTACAAGATGAATTGAACCGTATTGCTGAAACCACAGCATTTGGTGGTCGTCGCCTACTTAATGGCTCGTTTGGCGAAGCGTCTTTCCAAATTGGCTCAGACTCCGGTGAAGCCATTATCATGGGGCTTTCTAGCATCCGTGCCGATGATTATCGCATGGGCGGCACTGAGTTCGTAGGCACCTCTGGTAAATCAGCGGGTTGGGAAGTGTCTGCCGCAGCGGCAACCCTCACCATGGCCTTTACCACGAAATCGGGCAACACCATTAACCTGACGATTGATACTAAAGCGGGTGATGATATCGAAGAAGTCGCTACCTTTATTAACGGTCAATCCGATGAAATGGTCACGGCGTCTGTTGATGACGATGGTCAATTGCAAATCTTTGTTGCGGAAGAGAAGTTGCAAGGCAATGTCACCTTTGGTGGTGCGCTAGCGACATCATTAGGTCTTCTGACTGGACCTGGCGCAGCTATCACGACGCAAGACATTGATGTCAGTGATGTCGGTGGCGCTCAGATGTCTGTGGGTATTATCGACTCTGCTATGCAGTATATAGACAGCCAGCGTGCCGATTTGGGTGCGAAGCAGAACCGTTTGAGCCACACCATTAGTAACTTGTCGAACATCCAAGAAAACGTGTCTGCATCTAACAGCCGTATTCGCGATACAGACTTTGCTAAGGAAACCACGGAGCTCACGAAAGGCCAAATCCTGCAGCAAGCAAGTACGTCTATCCTTGCTCAGGCTAAGCAGTTGCCACAAGCGGCACTTAACTTGCTTCAGTAGCAGGTTCAAATTTAGCGAAAAAGCGGCAATCAATTGCCGCTTTTTTTGTGCCTGTCACTTTGTATCTGCTCAAATCTCTTGGTTTTAAATATTTGCAAATCTCCTCTGTATCGCTCTTCCTGCCTGCGTTTGTCTTATATGCCACTTTGGTTATAACGAAAATTTCAAAATCATCCCTAAAGTTTTTCTCGCCTAGGGCGAAAACACTCATAGCACTATGATTCAACGGAAAATCCCAAGCAGTACCAAGAAACATGGGGTGTAAAAATATTAGGAAAAAAGGTGTAAAGGTTTTTCTTAATGTGCCGTTACATAGGGTGTGAGAGATTTAGAACTGGTTTTCCCTGGATTGCTGGGCGGAAGCCGGACTTAGTACCGAAGGAGAATAGTTATGGCTATTACAGTAAACACTAACGTGCCCGCAATGACCGCTCAGCGCTACTTGAATAATTCAACTGACTCGCTGAATGCTTCAATGGAACGCCTGTCTTCAGGTTTCCGTATCAACAGCGCGAAAGACGATGCAGCCGGCCTGCAAATCTCTAACCGCTTGATTTCACAGAGCCGCGGTTTGGATGTTGCAGTGCGCAACGCCAACGACGGCATTTCAATGTCACAAACTGCTGAAGGTGCGATGGAAGAAACCACCAACATCCTGCAGCGTATGCGTGATCTGTCACTGCAATCAGCTAACGGTGCCAACGGCTCTGAAGAGCGTAAAGCGATTCAAGAAGAAGTTGTTGCACTGCAAGATGAAATCAACCGTATCGCAGAAACAACCTCTTTTGGTGGTGCGAAACTGTTGAATGGCACATTCGGCACCAAAGCATTCCAAGTGGGTGCGGATGCGGGTGAAGCTGTCATGATGGAGTTCAAAAACACCCGAGCTGACGAAGCAATGATGGGTGGTAGCACCTTCAAAGCAACCGTTGCTGCAAGTGTTGATATGGCTGCATGGACAGCAACAGGTGGTTCTTCGTTGAACATGGCCATCACGAATGCAGATGGCACAACTTCAACCATTTCTATCTCAGCAAAAGATGGCGATGACGTTGAAGAGATCGCGACTTACATTAACGGTCAAGCAGACAGCAAAATTTCTGCTTCGGTGTCTGAAAATGGTGAGCTACAAGTGGTTGCCGCATCAGGTGCTGACATTGCCTTTACAGGTTCACTGGCTACGTCATTAGGTATGGCTGGTGCAACCAAAACGGCAGAAACGGTAAAAGACGTTGATGTGAGCACCGTGGGTGGCGCACAAAAAGCAGTCGGTCTGGTTGATAACGCTATGCAGTATATCGATTCACACCGTGCAGAGCTGGGTGCGAAGCAAAACCGCTTGAGCCACACCATTGCTAACTTGGACAATGTTAACGAGAACGTGAGTGCGTCTAACAGCCGTATTCGTGATGTTGACTTCGCCAAAGAGACGACGCAGTTTACGAAATCTCAGATCCTGCAGCAGTCTGGTACGTCTATACTTGCACAAGCGAAGCAGGCTCCTTCAGCTGCACTGAGCCTGCTAGGATAATAGAGACGTAGCGGAAATGACGGTGAGTGTGCTACTTGCCGTCTATGGCTAACAGGAGGTGAAATAAGATGGACATATCATCCGTTTCGACATCATCCCTGTCTCATGTGACTCCACAGTCCGGCACAAAAGTTGCTAGCAGTAAAGAATCTGTGGGGGGGACTAAACCCGAAATCACAAACCAGCAAAAAATGGCAGAGAGTGCTGAAAAGCTGTCCCAACGTCGTGTAGAACAAATTAACAAATTTGAACGCACACGCGAAGTACAGCAAGCACAGCTTGAAACGCTGGTTGAGCGACTAGATGAGTTTGTGTCTACCTTTAACAAAGGCTTATCATTCCGACTCGATGACGATTCTGGCAAGAGTATTATCACTGTTTATGAAATGAGTAGTGGCGATATTATTCGACAGATTCCGGAGAAGGAAATGCTAGAGCTAGCACAGCAACTGTCTCTTCATGCGAGGGGGCTAGTTGCAGAAAAGGTATAACTGAGGTGAGTGAAGTATGGGTTTAAGCGCGACAGGCCTTGGCAGTGGAATGGACATTAGTTCCATGGTCAGCAAAATTGTTGATGCCGAACGCGCGCCCAAACAAGAGCGTATCGTTAAGAGTATGAACGATGTTGAAACTAACATTAGTGCATACGGTAGGCTCAAAACTTCCCTCGATACGATGAAAGATCTGATGTATGACTTTCGCCGTGACAATACCTTTGCGGCGCGGAGTACGGTTTCAGACAACGCAGAAGCCGTCTCCGCTACCGCCGACCACCAAGCCGTTACCGGCGCCTATTCCATTGATGTTCAGCAATTGGCTCAATCTCATAAACTGGTATCTGACGGTTTGGATCCCAAAGCAGATTTTGGTGCTGGGCAACTCACGTTAAACCTCGGTGGCCGAGCCACAACCATAGACATTGCGGCCGATAAGAGCTCATTGCTTGATATCGTCCGCACAATTAATAGTCACCCGTCTAATCCAGGAATCAAAGCCTCTGTCATTAATGATGATAGCGGTGCGCGTTTGATTCTAGGTGGTGATAAAACCGGTGCAGATAACCAACTTGCACTGTCGGTGACCGCACCGATTGCGAGTCCATTGCAAGCATTTGCGTTTAACCCAGCAAGTCAAAACAATGCCATGAATGAAATGCAAGCAGCGAAAGATGCGCGCATTTTGATTGATGGATTGGCACTGGTTTCCAGTGACACCAATACTTTTTCTGATGCTATTCGCGGCGTTGATATTGAGGTGTCGAAAGTCACAACACCGGAAGATGGCCCTGTGACTGTGACGGTGGATGAAGACCGTGACAAAGTAAAAGCATCGTTGGCTGAGTTTGTTGATGCTTATAACGCCTTCTATCAGGTGACGAAAGCTTTATCTAAGTACGACCCAGAGACTCAGCAAGGTGGCCCGTTAGTGGGGGATAGCGTGATTCGTTCTGCCGTGAATCAAATGCGTTCGCTGTTCTCAACACCGATCGAAGGTGCACCTGATTCGCTAAAAACGCTGAGTGAATTAGGGCTCTCAACCACGATGGACGGGCGGCTAGAGATCAACAATTCGATGCTCGACAAACAGTTGACACGAAACTTCTCCGCGCTTGAAGGCTTTTTCGGGGGGAACGATGGTTTTGCTCGTAAAGTGGAAGAGACCGTTCAATCGTTCACTGGTTTCACTGGAACAATACGTAACAGAGAAAGTAGCCTTGGTGATCAAAGAATACGCTTGCAAGATGAACAGGAAACCCTAGATCGTCGTATGCAAGGGTTAGAAGATCGCACTTTGCGTCAGTTTTCTGCCATGGACAATGCGATGGGTGAGATGCAGTCACAGCTATCCGCTATGATGAACATCATGCCAGGATAAAGAAGTGACGACGTCCACGGTGTTAATGCAATTAGAAGTCATAGACAGTCGCCTGCTGACTCTTCTCTCTGAAGAGAAGGTAGAAGCTGATGAAATGGCACGGATATTGAAGGAAAGAAAGCAATGTCTGGCAGAGATAACGGCGTTGCCGGATGCACCAGAAAAAGAAGCTTGGTCGGCAGCGATTTCCCGAACCGAGCACATTTTTAGTTTAATAAAAAGACATCGCGATAGTGCTGCCGCCGACGCTAGCCGTTATTTAAAAGGGCGTAAGTCAGTACAACTTTATAAAAAATTCGAGTAGGTGAGGATTGTTATGAGAGGGTCACTTCAGGCCTACAAAAAGGTGTCAATAGACAGTCAGTTGAGCGCTGCATCGCCACATAAGGTGATCCAGATGTTGATGGCTGGTGCGATTGAACGCCTAATCCAAGGTAAAGCAGCCATGCAGCAGGGCGATATTGCCGTAAAAGGTGAGCGCCTAGGTAAAGCGCTGGATATCGTGATTAGCCTTAGAACGTGTCTTTCAATGGATGAGGGCGGTGAAATTGCCTCAAATCTTGATGCACTTTATGATTTTATGATCCGTCAAATCTCTGAAGCGAACAGAGATAATCTTGATGCCCCGATCGACGACGTGATCGACATTTTGCGCGAAATTAAGTCAGCGTGGGATCAAATACCCGCTGAATATCACAATATCACTCAAGCAGACGCATAAAAACGCCTCGTTTTCACTACAATCTAATCTGTCTTGGCACAAGAGTCACAGCTTTATGGTGTCTCTTGTTGCCTTATACCAAGCAATAACTACAATAGCTGGATTATTCTGTTGTGGGCGGTATTATGCGCGTCGACGACATTGATGGTTTTGGGGCAGATATATCTCACACATGCAAGGTTTAACGAAGATTCTTGTAATCGAAGATGATGAAAAGTTTCGTCACGATGTAGGCGTTATCTTGGAGTTTATTGGTGAGCAATACCTGCTATGTTCAACCACTGAGCTAAATGATTCGCACTGGAAGCAAACAGAGGGCGTTTGTTTTCTGGGTAATATTCACTCACCTCAGCGTTTATCCCAGGTGCTGGATAACCTGGCCATAAATAACCACATTCCGGTTATTGCGCTTGCAAAACACAAAGCTGAATTATCTGGTTTACCTAATTTTGTAGGTGAATTGGAATTGCCGCTAAATTATCCGCAATTATCTGATGCACTCAGACATTGTCAGGAGTTTTTGGGCAAGCAGGCATTTAACATCCCGCAACTTAGTCGAAAAAACACACTATTTCGTAGCATGGTTGGACGCAGTGCTTCCATCAGTGATGTGCGCCATTTGATTGAGCAAGTTGCTGGCACTGACGCAAGCGTGTTGATTCTGGGTGAATCTGGCACGGGTAAAGAAGTGGTTGCCCGCAATATTCACTACCATTCTCCGCGTGGTAAAGGGCCATTTGTCCCAGTGAACTGCGGCGCCATACCGCCTGAGTTGCTAGAAAGCGAATTGTTTGGTCACGAGAAAGGTGCCTTCACCGGTGCTATTTCGGCCCGTAAAGGACGTTTCGAGCTCGCTGAAGGCGGCACTTTGTTTCTCGATGAAATTGGTGACATGCCTCAGCCTATGCAAGTGAAACTGCTGCGCGTATTGCAAGAGCGTTGTTTTGAGCGTGTTGGTGGCAATAAAACTATTCAATCCAATGTGCGTGTGGTTGCTGCAACCCACCGCAATCTCGATACCATGATTGAAGAAGGCACATTCCGCGAAGACCTGTTCTATCGTTTGAACGTGTTTCCTATCGAGATGCCTGCGCTGAGAGAGCGAATTGAAGACATACCACTTTTGATTCAAGAGCTCATGACGAGACTCGAAGCAGAAGGAGGCAATCAGGTTCATTTGACACCTCGTGCTGTTTCGTCATTAGTCGAACATGATTGGCCGGGTAATGTTCGTGAATTGGCGAACCTGATCGAACGCATGGTTATTCTTTATCCTGGGCAGATGGTCGATGTGAACCGCTTGCCGAAGAAATATCGTTACAGCGATATTCCAGAGTTCCAGCCTGAGCCCTTTCTTCACTTAGAGGATTGCGAAACACTGGAACGTGATGCGCTTCACGCAGTGTTTGCTATGGATGATCTTGAAGAAGACATGCCTGGTTTTGCAAACTCACCGGTATCAGGCCTTCCACCCGAAGGCGTTGATTTGAAAGCGATGTTGGCGGATCTCGAAGTTGACATGATCCGACAAGCACTAGAAGCCCAAATGGGTATCGTTGCACGCGCTGCGGATATGCTGGGGATGCGCCGAACAACCCTGGTTGAGAAAATGCGTAAATACAGCCTCAACAAAGAAGACATTCTCAGCTAAGAACCTCCTACATAAGATGCTTTTAAAAGCGAAGTCAAAAAAATGACTTCGCTTTTTTGTTTAAATTCCAATCAAATCATTGAGTTAATTCATTCAATTGTTGGCACATTATCTGCTTATTGCTGTTCAGCGCCAGAAATATAGAGCTGAAAGTATAAGACCATGGAAGCCAAAAACTCACCATTAGGGACCGTTGACCAGCAGGTTCTTCGATACAAACAAGTGTTGGATGTGATGCCTGCGGGGGTCATTTTGCTCGATCCTTTTGGTCGCGTTGCTGAGGCGAACCCAGAGGCGAATCGACTGCTCGGTGCGCCACTTGAACAACAGCGCTGGGTTGATGTGATAAATCGTGCTTTTTCACCGCGAGAAGATGATGGACATGAAGTGTCACTTCGTGACGGACGTCGAGTGAAACTGGCGATATCTGCGTCTGCATCTGGCCAGTTGATACTCATCACTGACATGACTGAAACCCGTTTATTGCAATCACGTTTCAGCGATCTTCAACGGCTATCGTCGTTAGGGAAAATGGTGGCTTCATTGGCTCACCAAGTCAGAACGCCTTTGTCGAGTGCATTACTTTATGCGGCCAACCTCGGTGCGACCAATCTCAATGAGCCTACCCGAAAACGCTTTCAAGTGAAGCTGGTGGATAGGCTACATGACCTCGAAAAGCAGGTTAACGACATGCTGTTATTTGCCAAAGGCGGTGACAACAAAGTGGTTAACAACTTCTCTATCGAACATCTGCTCAATGAATTTGAACCCATGGTCGAAGCACTGGTGAGCAACCAAAATGTCGACTTTGAAATTAACTGTGACGATGAATCACTTCAGTTACTTGGCAACGTCAATGCGTTGGCAAGTGCGCTATCGAATCTTGTGGTTAACGCCATCCAAGTGGCTGGAAAGGGTTGCAAGGTTGTGGTTGATGCCCGAGAGATGAATGGGCAAATATTTCTTTCCGTTGCCGACAATGGCCCCGGTATAGCCCAAGAGATCCAAAGTAAAATACTCGAACCGTTTTTCACTACGCGACAGCAGGGCACGGGCCTTGGTCTCGCCGTTGTACAAATGGTCTGTCATGCCCACAAAGGCAGGCTGACATTGCAATCTCAACCGGGTCAGGGTGCCTGTTTTACACTCTGTCTGCCATTGGCAGAACACTGCGATATCGAGCAGCAAAAGGTATCAGGAGAAGCACAATGAATCAGAGCAAAGTACTTATCGTTGAAGATGATGAAGGATTGCGTGAAGCCTTGGTCGATACGCTGGCGCTTGCTGGTTACCAATGGCTAGAAGCGGACAGTGCTGAACAAGCCCTGCTTCTGTTAAAGCATGAATCCGTAGATATCGTGGTATCTGATGTGCAAATGGCAGGCATGGATGGGTTGGGTTTGCTAAGAAACTTAAAGCTACATCATCCTAAGTTACCTGTGTTGCTGATGACGGCGTACGCCAATATTCAAGACGCCGTTGCCGCGATGAAAGAGGGTGCCATTGACTATATGGCAAAACCCTTTGCACCAGAAGTGCTGCTCAACATGGTCAGTCGCTATGCACCAGTGAAAACGGATACGACTGATGCCGTGGTTGCCGACCCCAAAAGTTTGGCGCTCATCGCATTGGCAGACAAAGTCGCGAAGACAGATGCCAACGTGATGATTTTGGGCCCAAGTGGTTCAGGTAAAGAAGTCATGGCGCGTCATATCCATCGCCAATCACTGCGCACCGATGGCCCATTTGTTGCCATTAACTGTGCGGCTATTCCTGAAAATATGCTGGAAGCGACCTTGTTTGGTTACGAAAAAGGCGCGTTTACCGGAGCTGTTCAAGCGTGCCCAGGGAAATTTGAGCAAGCGCAAGGCGGGACGATTCTGCTGGATGAAATCAGCGAAATGGATTTGTCATTGCAAGCTAAACTGCTGCGTGTGCTGCAAGAACGAGAAGTCGAACGATTGGGTAGCCGGAAGAGCATCAAGTTGGATGTTCGCGTATTAGCAACCAGTAACCGAGACCTTCGCCAGTATGTCGAAGAAGGTAATTTCCGTGAGGATTTATATTACCGCCTCAATGTTTTCCCAATTTCTTGGCTGCCACTTTGTGAACGCACTGGCGACATTCTTCCTCT
Source organism: Enterovibrio litoreus (assembly GCF_045679545.1). Lineage (NCBI taxonomy): Bacteria > Pseudomonadati > Pseudomonadota > Gammaproteobacteria > Vibrionales > Vibrionaceae > Enterovibrio > Enterovibrio litoreus. The sequence goes on along the minus strand of NZ_CP166194.1, from coordinate 2,634,951 downwards.
GGCTCAACACTTGCTTCAGCGTCACTGCAGTAAATTGGGTGAGCCGGCGCCAAATCTTGAGCCTTGTGCGGTTCAAAAACTGGTGGTCTATCGTTGGCCGGGCAATGTTCGCGAGCTAGATAATGTCATGCAACGCGCGTTGATCCTTTGTCAGCAAGGCAGAATTGAAGCCAATGACATTTTATTGGAAGGTATTGATTGGCAGGATGCAGGCAGTTTCCAATCGCTTGTTGCGGCCAAAGACATTGCTCAGCCAAGCATTCAACCTCAGGCGATTCCTGTCAAAACTGAATCTATATCGAACGCCGCAAGTGAGAGCCTTGGCGGAGAACTGAGAGAGCAAGAGTTTGCCATTATCCTCGACACCATTCGTGCTTGCGAAGGCCGCCGGAAAGATGTCGCTGAGCGTTTAGGGATAAGCCCTCGAACGTTACGCTACAAGTTAGCCAAAATGCGAGACGCGGGGATCGACATTCCGCAGTAAAGCACTGCTTTTTAGTGAGTTAATACGTTATAATTTCTGGCTCGATAGTTGCATAAATATTAGTCAGATTAGCCGTTATGTCTTGTACGGCGCGGATTGCCAAAGTTTTGACAGTGAGGATGGACCATGAAAATCAACCCGATGCAGCACGAAATGCAAACCATGGCATTGGACGCACAAAACGTGGGTCGTGCCGCTACTGGTCAGCAAGTCTCACAAGATTTTGGCGAATTATTGTCTACCGCAATCAATCATGTGAACACATTACAGAAATCGTCAGGAGAGTTGGCAACGCGTTTTGACCAAGGTGACAGAAGTGTCAGCTTGGCCGATGTGATGTTAGCGCGAAACAAATCCAGTGTGGCGTTTGATGCAACGGTTCAAACACGTAATAAACTCGTCGAAGTTTATAAAGAACTGATGAACATGCCTGTTTAAAGTAGGAAGTAACCCGTGGCGGATGATAGTGACAACACGCAACTAGCCGTATCAGATGGCGCAGCAGCACTGCCAATGGCATCTGATGGTGGCTCGTTAAACGATCCAGATTTAATGGAACGCGATGTTTCGCCATCCAGTGGTCCACTGGGAGGTATAGACATTGCGCGTCAGCTGATCTTGGTTGCCTCTGTGGTGATCTGCCTAGCTCTGCTCGCACTTCTGTTTGTCTGGGTGCAAGAGCCAGAAATGCGCCCATTAGGTTCATACGAAACCGAAGAGTTGATCCCTATCTTGGATCATCTTGACCAACAAAAAACCGAATACCAACTGGAAGGCAATACCATTCGCGTTCCGGTCAAAGAATATTCCTCTATCAAACTCAACCTCAGTCGTGCTGGCCTTAATTCTGCCCGTGAAGAGGGTGACGACATTTTGATGCAAGACATGGGCTTTGGTGTTTCACAACAACTAGAGCGCGAGCGTCTTAAGCTTAGTCGTGAACGTCAACTTGCCGCCGCCATTGAAAAAATTCGCGCGGTCAGCAAAGCGCGTGTTCTGCTGGCCATGCCAAAACAAAGTGTGTTTGTACGTCACAATCAGGAAGCGTCAGCGACAGTTTTCCTGACTGTTCGCGGCACGACGCAGCTAGGGCAAGAAGAGGTGGACTCCATTGTTGATATGGTGGCGTCAGCAGTACCAAGTTTAAAAACTTCTCGCGTGACAGTGACGGATCAACATGGTCGATTACTGAGTTCGGGTAATGAGAGTTCTTTAGCGTCACAGCGCCGAAAAGAATACGAACTAGAGCGCAAACAAGAACAAGCACTGCGCGAAAAAATTGACTCGATTTTGATCCCTGTACTTGGCTTGGGCAATTACACCTCGCAGGTGGACGTGACCATGGACTTCAGCGCAGTGGAAGAGACACGTAAGCGCTTCGACCCTGCTACCTCGTCTACGCGAAGCGAATACACCCGTGAAAATTACAACAACAGCGATTACGTGGCTGGAATTCCCGGTGCGTTGAGCAATCAGCCGCCCGCAGATGCCGCTATCCCTGAAGATGTGAATGATCTGAAAAACGGCGGCGCAGGTGACAAAGGCTCGCTGAGTCGTGAAGCAACGCGAAATTATGAACTGGATACCACCATTAGTCATCGCCGCGCACAAACAGGCACAGTCTCAAGGCAAACCGTCTCTGTTGCGGTGGACTATATCTCAAGCATTAATGCTGAATCGGGTGAAATTACGCGTACGCCAGTGGGTGAGCCCGAACTCGAAAAAATTCGTCGACTGCTGATTGGTGGCGTGGGTTACTCAGAAATGCGTGGTGACGTGTTAGACGTCATCGCTGTGCCGTTTGCGATACCCGAAGTGGAAGCGCTTGGCGACGTACCTATCTATGAACACCCGAACTTCAACGATTGGGTGCGCTGGTTGGCCGCTGCACTGGTGGTTATTGTGGTGGTCTTGGTGCTTATTCGACCTGCATTGTCGAAGCTCATCAACCCAGCCAAAGACGACGATTCCATGCTTGGGCCTAATGGCGAGATGTTGGGGCCAGATGGCCTACCATTGAGTCCAGATGACGACATCGGCCTGATTGGTGCAGATTTAGATGGTTCAGGCAACTTTGCGATGAGTTCATCGAACCTGAATTTACCAGATTTGCATAAAGACGAAGACCTGCTCAAAGCGATACGAGCATTGGTTGCCAATGAACCAGATCTTGCTGCGCAGGTCGTGAAAAGCTGGGTGAGTGAAAATGCCTCCTAAAGATGACGAAAAGGGCGCGGGTAAGGAATTTGATGTTGCCCAGCTATCAGGAATTGATAAGGCTGCGATTTTATTGCTGAGTCTCACTGAGCAAGATGCCGCAAGCATTATTCGCCACTTAGAACCAAAGCAGGTTCAAAAGGTGGGTGGCGCCATGACGCAGATGAAAGATCTGAGTCAAGAAATGGTCGCAGCTGTACACCGAAATTTCCTTGAAGATATTCAACGTTTTACCGCTATTGGTATGGGCAGCGAAGATTTTGTGCGTAATGCACTGATTGCCGCGTTGGGTGAAGACAAAGCCAATAACCTGGTGGATCAAATTCTGCTTGGTAGTGGTTCTAAAGGTCTGGACTCGCTGAAATGGATGGATCCCCGTCAAGTGGCAACCATTATTCTTAACGAGCACCCCCAAATCCAAACCATCGTGCTTTCATACCTTGAACCAGAGCAGTCTGCGGAAATCCTTACCCAATTTGCAGAACGTGATGCACTTGACCTTGTGATGCGTATTGCCAACCTTGAAGAAGTCCAGCCAGCAGCATTGCATGAGTTGAATGAAATCATGGAGAAACAGTTTGCCGGTCAAGCCGGTGCGCAAGCCGCCAAAATTGGTGGCTTGAAAGCCGCTGCAGACATCATGAACTACATGGATAACGCGCTGGAATCGGCGTTGATGGAGCAAATCGGGCAGAACGACGAAGAAATGGCATCGCAGATTCAAGATCTCATGTTCGTATTCGACAACCTGTCAGACGTCGACGACCGTGGTATTCAGGCGATTCTCAAAGACGTGCCTCAAGAAGCGCTGCAAAAAGCGCTTAAAGGCGCTGAAGAAGGGTTGCGCGAAAAAATCTTTGCCAACATGTCCAAGCGTGCTGCAGAAATGCTGCAAGATGACTTGGAAGCCATGGGCCCTATTCGCGTTTCCGATGTGGAAGCGGCACAGAAAGAAATCCTCTCTGTGGCGCGTCGACTGGCCGATGCTGGCGAAATTATGCTGAGCGGTGGCGGTGCGGACGAGTTCCTTTAATGATGTGTATGCCGTTAGGTGCTCAGTATCTTAAGATAGAAGCGCTGTTTAAACAGGTGAAAGTATGGTGCTCGCAGGTCGAGATGCAAGTTAAAACCACAGGTGAAACATGGGCTTAGATCGTCGGCGTGGGTATATTCGTGCCACTGAAGAGCAAGATGATGCCTTAGAGCGTTGGTCTATCCCTCGCTATGGGGAAGCTGCCGCAGCGCCGAAAGAGACTGCGCTCAACTACGATCCAAGTTGGGAACCACCAGAGCCTACTGACGAAGACCAAGAACCTGAAATCGAACTCACTATGCTCACTGCCGATGCGTTGGAAGATATCCGACAATCTGCAGTGGAAGAAGGCATGGAGGAGGGACGTGCCGCGGGATTTGAAGAAGGCCGTGAAGCGGGCTTCGAAGAAGGTAAAGCCGCAGGGTTTGAGGAAGGCAAAGAAGAAGGGTATCAGCAAGGGCTAACTGAAGGGCAACAAGTGATCGAAGAACGTTGTCAGCACCTTGATGCCATGCTCGAAAAGCTGGCCTTTCCGTTGGTGCAGATTGATCATCAAGTTCAGCAACAAGTCATTGATATGGTTATGCACCTTGCAAAAGCGGTGATTCAAACGGAAGTCGTGACCAATCCCCAAATGATTCTTAACACTTTGCGTGAAGCGGTGAATGCGTTGCCAATGGCTGGGCGTCAAATCACTATCTACTTGCACCCTGACGATATGGATGTGGTGACTGCTGCGCACAGCGAAGCGTCGTTGCGTGATCGTGAGTGGCGATTGATGAGTGAGCCTGCTTTGAATCGTGGCGATATTCAGGTTGCGTGTGGGGATTCTGTCGTGGACTACCGCATTGAAGATCGCATCAAACAAATTTTGGCGCGTTTTGTTGGACAAAATGTTTCTCGTGAACCCATTGCGCCAGAAGATCACGCCGATGTCATACTCGGCGCGGACAAAGTCGTGTCTGCAGACTCTGACGAAGCCTTGGCGTCTGAGCAAAATAACGTGACTGAGCAAGATGGCGAAGAGCAAATACGCCACGATAAATCCGAACTTAATGAGACGTCATTAGATGCTGCTGACACTTCAGCCGATGCATCAGAAACATCAGAAGCATCAGAAGAGCCGAAAGAAAAGATAGACAACACTGTACCCACAGGTGACGCCGGAGAAGATGATGGCCAGCCTGTCTGAAAACCTCGATGCGTTAACCCTTGATAACCTATCAATGCGACCCGTTGCCTCCGGTAAATTGGTGCGTGTTGTCGGGCTAACCCTTGAAGCCATTGGTTGCCGTGCGCCAGTGGGCAGTTTATGTAAGGTCGAGACCCTCAATGGCAACATTGAAGCAGAAGTGGTCGGTTTTTCCGGTGACACCCTCTATTTAATGCCGAGCGAACAGATATCAGGTGTGATGCCGGGGGCGCGTGTCACGCCGATGTCAGAAGAGCAGGGTATCCCTGTAGGCTTTGAGTTGTTGGGGCGTGTCATTGATGGTGTTGGTAACCCGCTCGACAGTTTGGGTGATATTTTTACCGGACAAACTGCGTCGTTTACGCCAGCAACGATCAATCCGCTCGCCAGAAAACCCATTGATACGCCGTTAGACGTAGGCATTAAAGCCATTAACGGTCTGTTGACCGTGGGTAAAGGTCAGCGTATCGGCTTGTTTGCCGGTTCTGGTGTAGGTAAATCTGTTACGTTGGGCATGATGACCCGAGGCACGACGGCACAAGTTGTCGTGGTTGGCTTGATTGGCGAACGTGGCCGAGAAGTTAAAGAATTTATTGATGAAATCCTTGGCGTTGAAGGGCGTGCACGTTCTGTCGTGATTGCCGCCCCTGCGGATGCATCCCCACTCATGCGTTTAAAGGGCTGCCAAACTGCACTGACTATCGCTGAATATTTCCGTGATCAAGGGTTAGATGTGTTACTGCTAATGGACTCCTTGACCCGTTTTGCGCAGGCGCAGCGTGAGATCGCACTGTCAGTCGGTGAACCACCCGCCACCAAAGGCTATCCGCCATCAGTGTTTGCTAAATTGCCCGCATTGGTTGAGCGCGCGGGGAATGGTGATGAAGGGCAAGGCTCTATCACGGCATTTTTTACCGTGTTAACGGAAGGCGATGATTTACAAGACCCCATTGCCGATGCGGCGCGTGCCATTTTGGATGGTCACATAGTGCTGTCTCGTGAAATGGCCGATGCGGGTCATTATCCGGCAATAGACGTTGAACGTTCAGTGAGTCGTGTTATGCCCAATATTGTTAACGATGAGCATATGCTGATGGCGCGAGCCGTACGGCAAATTCTCTCCGTTTGTCGGAAAAATCAGGATTTGGTTTCCATTGGAGCGTACAAGCCGGGCACTGATCAAGGTATTGATCAGGCATTCACATTGAAACCAAGGCTGGATGGCTATCTGCAACAAGGAATGAAAGATGTCGTGCCTTATGACATGTGCGTGAACATGTTACGATCTTCTCTGCAGTAGGTGATGTATGTCTTCTAACGCCATGAATTTATTACTTGATCAAGCGAAAGACACCGAGCACCAAGCGCATTTGATATTGGTCGCGGCTCAGCAAGAATTGCAGGGCTACTATGTCCAGGTTGAACAGATCGAGCATTATCGCCTTGAGTATTTCCGTCAGATGTCAGATCGCGGGCAACAAGGGCTAAGCGCAAGCAGCTATGGTCACCTCAATCGTTTTATCGTCCAGCTAGATGAGACACTGGCAAAACAACGCCAAGCGGCAAGCGAATTTGAAGATAATGTTGAACGTTGCCGTGAGCATTGGCAGCAATGCCGACAGAAAACGCGCTCCATCGAATGGTTGATTGAAAAACGCCGCAACGAAGAAAAAATGCGGGCTGAGCGTTTGGATCAAAAACAGATGGATGAGTTCGCGACCCTCGCTTTTGCCCGTCAGAAAAGCCGCTTCTAGCCACTTGGCCTGATAATTGCTTCAAACTCATTAACAAATGGCCAGCCTACACAGACTGCCCTTTACGACAAAGTTTATGAAGCGGGATCACTATGAGCCAAACCAGTTTCTTACTCTCAGGCGTTTCAAACAATAATGCAGCCCTAGGCGAAGGCAAAGGCGTTCTGTCTCCCGAAGTCACTGAAAGTGAGGGCGAAGGATTTTTCGCCCAACTTGCCCAGTTGGTTTCTGGTGAGGGTGAAGCGACACCAGAGCTAGCCAGTGACGCTGCATTAACTGAGGGTGATGCAGCAAGCGAAGAAGCCATAAGTGATGCCTTGCTAAAATCCATGACGGCGGTTGATGGTGATGGTGCCGAAAACTTGGCGCTTGAGGGAGACATTCCTGACGCTGAAAACGCTTCAGCTAGCGAAGGGAAGTCCTCCCTCGGTTCAAGCACCAGCAGTGAAGATGCGGCATTGGCACTCAATGTTAAAAGTGCAGAAAGTGATAAGCCTGCGTTGCAGCAACTTGCTAAGCAAGACGGTGAGGCCTTGTTGCAGCGCTTAAATGAATCTAGCCAAGCGCTTCAAAACGATACCAAAGTGTCAGTTGATGGCGCAGAGGTTACGCTTGCTAAGCCGGAGAAACTGACAGAAGGCAAAAGGTTGCCGTCTGAGAGCGATCCAAATCTTGCCGTCGATCCCGCGCTGCTGAGCAAGCAAGCTGCTGTGTTGGCGAATAGCGATAATCTCTCTGATGAACAACAGGCCGCGCTCTTGGCTCAACAAGACAAGCGCTTTCAAAGTGAACAACCTGTGATGACGAAAGCCATGCTGTCAGATGCAGAGAAATCTGCCGTGACGGATAAAGCTCTCACCGAAAATGGTGTATCCGTCGCGATTCTCGATGACCAACAAGCGGTCATGGCGGCAGGGTTGGGCGCCATGAGTGAGTCAGCAGAGACAACAGATCCTGCTTTGTTAGCAGCGGCAGGCGTTGACACACTGTCGGACGCGGAACGTGCTGCGTTGCTTTCAGAAAGCGTAAAGCAGGTGCAATCTCCGTTGATGCAGACTCAGATTGTCGGTACCGCGACGCAAGTGGTAGAGGCTGGCATCGACGGTGAAATTACCCCTGAAATGTTGGCAAAAGCCGGTGTTGCGTTTGAGTCACTGCCTAAAAGTCAGCAAGACGCGATGCTTCGCGCTCAAGCCTTGGCTGCGCAATCTGGTCAGGGCTCACCACTGGCTGGCGATGGTGAGCCAAGTGCCTTAATGAATGAGTTAACGGCGCGTGGTTTAACCACACAAGCACAAGCAAACATGACTCAAACAGCGACGGCAGTGCATGCGGCAGTGAATCCTTCTGCTGCACAAGCTACTGCCATGTCAGCATTTGCCGCGATTCCGTGGACACCTGCGGCAATGCAAAGTGATATTCAGCCGCAACTGAATGCAAGCAGTGCTGCGTTAGAGGCTGCATCGGCACAATCATTGTCAGATGCGACCCGTCCCGGCACTGACGTGAAAACCGAGCAATTGGCACAACAGTTAGCATCTAGTTTTGGTAATCAAAGTTCGACCACGGCGGCGCGATTAGACACCACGGTTGCACAAAGTCCGTTGCAGATGAGCCAAAATCAGGCCGATGCGGCGAACGCCTTATCAGAGCGTGTCAACGTGATGCTGTCGAAAAACCTTAAACATGTGGACATTCGCTTAGATCCGCCCGAACTTGGTCGGATGCAAATTAAATTGTCAATGAACCAAGATCAGGCATCGGTACAATTTACCGTTGCCAACCAGGCAGCACGAGAATTGGTAGAACAATCTATGCCACGCCTTCGTGAAATGATGCAGCAGCAAGGTTTGCAACTTTCACAGTCTTCCGTACAACAGCAAGATACAGGTGGACGTCAGGCTTTTGCTGGAAGCCAATCCCAACAAGGGAATGGCCAAGGTGGAGAAGGTGGACAAAGTGACGCTTCAGGGTTTGGCCGCGGGGAAAGCGAACAAGAACTCGATCGATCAAGTATCAACCATGAGCTCTACGTCAACTCATCAAAGGATCGCGTTGACTATTATGCTTAATGTAGCATTGATGCTGCGAGTGTTTTGAATGTGAAATTGGATTAATCGAGAGCTTGAGGTGATTCATGGCAGATGAAGATATAGAAGGTGGCAGCGGTGGTGGTGGTGGCGGCAAAAAGAAGCTGATCATTATTATTGTCGCCGTGTTGGTGTTACTGGGCGGCGGTGCGGGTGCTTTCTTATTCCTTATGGGCGGCGACAGCGGTTCGGCACAAGAAGATATCGTGATTGAAGAAGCCGAACCAGTCAATTTACAGGCCATTTATGTCACCTTGCCACAACCGTTTGTGTTCAACGTGACAGGAGATATGCAACAGAGACTGGTGCAAGTTAATGTTCAGTTGATGGTGCGTGGCGATAGAAATGAAACAATGGCAAAGCAGAATTTACCGCTGGTTGAACACAGCCTCCTAACGACATTTGGGGCGGCAACCGTGGAACAGCTGCGTACACCGCAAGGACAAGTGGAAGTCCGAAAACAAGCAGTCGACACCGTTCAGGCTGCAATGGAAAAAGTCACCGGCAAAACTGTGGTTGAGCGGGTGTTGTTTACTGGCTTTGTAATGCAATAGGTGCAATGTGACCGATCTACTCAGTCAAGACGAAATTGATGCGCTCCTCCATGGTGTGGACGATACAGAAGACGATGAGCCCGAATCGGGTGGCGGTGGCGATGTTGCTTCCGCCTCCAATTTCGATTTCTCATCGCAAGACCGCATTGTTCGTGGGCGCATGCCCACGCTGGAGCTGATTAACGAGCGTTTCGCGCGACATATGCGGATCAGCTTGTTTAATATGCTGCGTAAAACTGCTGAAGTGTCGATTAACGGCGTTCAGATGGTGAAATTTGGCGAATACCAAAACACCCTGTTTGTCCCAACGAGCTTGAACATGGTGCGCTTCCGTCCTTTGAAAGGGACGTCGCTCGTGACCATGGAAGCGCGATTGGTGTTCATTTTGGTGGAGAACTTCTTCGGTGGTGATGGTCGATTCCACGCCCGTATCGAAGGCCGTGAGTTCACGCCAACTGAGCGTCGTGTCATTCAAATGCTGTTAAAACTGGTATTTGAAGACTACAAAGACGCATGGGCACCCGTGATGAAAGTGGAGTTTGAGTATCTCGACTCCGAAGTGAACCCCGCAATGGCGAACATTGTGAGCCCAACAGAAGTGATTGTGGTGAGCTCATTCCACATTGAATTGGATGGCGGTGGTGGTGATTTCCACGTCGTGATGCCCTATTCCATGGTGGAGCCAATCCGCGAATTACTGGATGCGGGTATCCAAAGCGACAAGATGGATACTGACCTTCGTTGGTCAAAAGCGTTGCAAGACGAAGTGATGGATGTGGAAGTTGAGTTAACAGCGAAACTGCTAGAAACCCAGCTTTCATTGCGTGATCTGATGGAACTGGAAGTCGGGGATGTGATTCCGGTGAAAATGCCAGACGCTTGCACGGTTTATGTCGAAGATTTACCGACGTTCCGCGGAAAAATGGGACAAGCTAACGACAATCTCGCCATTAAGATTAGCGAGAAATTGAAACGCCCTGAAGTGGCGAAAAGCGACATCGTGCTGTTGGAAGAAGAAGATGTGCCTGGGCTAGAGCACATTGATGATAACAGACTGAAGCACGATGACTAACACTGACAAACACGATGTGGTAGATAATCATGAGTGATGTAGAAGACGATTGGGCTGCAGCGCTTGCTGAGCAGGCAGAAGTGGAAGGCGGTGATGACGTTCAAACGGCGCCACTGGATGAGTTGGTGGACGAAGCGCCCCCAATTAATGCCGATGAAGCCCGTAAACTAGATGCCATTCTCGATATTCCCGTGACCATTTCGATGGAAGTGGGGCGCACCAATATTAATATCCGCAACTTACTGCAATTGAACCAAGGTTCGGTGGTGGAGTTAGATCGCCTAGCGGGTGAATCGCTGGATGTGTTGGTCAACGGCACCTTGATCGCCCATGGCGAAGTGGTTGTGGTCAATGATAAGTTTGGTATTCGATTAACGGATGTGATCAGCCAAACTGAGCGTATCAAGAAACTGCGCTAACTGTCTGATCTTTCGGATGTGTAAGTCTCAAACGAATAGGTCATCGAGCGGATAAGTCATTGCACTGGCATTGCCCCTGAATGCCAGAAAAGATGCATCAAAAAAGCACGCCTCTGCTGGCGTGCTTTTTTTCGGCCTGAATTTTGCTTAAACAGGTAAATTGCTCAAAAAACTAACATGAAGAAGAGAAATAATGGCACTTCTACGACTCACGACAATCGGGTTACTGTTTTCGCCGAGCGCGTTTGCGGCTGTCTCTACTGGTGAAAACCTAGCGACAACCTTTGTGGCTCTGCTGGTGGTGATCGGTGTGATTTTTGGATTGGCATGGGTACTTAAGCGTATGCAAGTCCCTTCGCTGATGGGCGCCAAGTCAGGGCTGAAAGTCATAAGCCAACTGCCGCTTGGGCAAAAAGAGCGTGTCCTTGTGATCGATGTTAACGGCGAGCAAGTCTTGGTGGGTGTCACACCGCATCAAATTACATTACTGAAAACCTTGGATACGCCTGTTGCTGAACCAGAGCAAGGTCCGTCTTTTTCTTCTCAACTTAATCAGATCCTGAGAAAAAATGATGCGTCTTAAATCTGTCAGTGCCATTTTTCTGGCGCTTTGTTGTTTTTTTGTCACACCGCTGGCGTTCGCACAAGAAGAGCCTGCGCCCGCGTCTGAAACGGTCGCTGAAACGCTGATCAGTGAGGCGGGTGAAGCCTCAATGATGCGCGCGACGAATGGCGGTGGTGGAATTCCGGCGCTGACGATGACGGTCAACCCTGATGGGGGTGAAGACTATTCGGTGACGTTGCAAATTCTGGCGCTCATGACAGCGCTAGGTTTCCTTCCCGCCATCGTGATTTTGATGACATCGTTTACCCGTATAGTGGTAGTGATGTCGATACTGCGGCAGGCCATGGGTTTGCAGCAAACACCGTCGAATCAGGTCATCATCGGCATTGCCATGTTCCTCACCTTTTTTGTGATGTCACCGGTTATCGACCGCATGAACGTGACCGCGGTACAACCGTATCTGAACGAAGAAATCAGTTCTCGCGAAGCCTTTGACCGTGTTCAGATACCGCTGCGTGAGTTCATGCTCAAGCAAACGCGCGTGAAAGACTTGGAAACCTTTGTAAACATGTCTGGTTCGGATGCGACCGAGCCTGAACAAGTTCCGATGACAGTGCTGATCCCTGCGTTTATCACCTCTGAGTTGAAAACCGCCTTCCAGATTGGATTCATGTTGTTTCTTCCCTTTTTGATTATCGATCTCGTGGTGGCGTCTGTACTGATGGCCATGGGTATGATGATGTTGTCACCCATGATTGTCTCCTTGCCATTTAAGCTCATGCTGTTTGTGCTGGTGGATGGGTGGAACCTCATTTTGTCCACATTAGCCGGCAGTTTTGGGTAGGAGTTCGCTATGGCACCAGAAGCGTTTGTCGAGCTGTTTCAAGATGCTCTGTATCTCATCCTTATTATGGTTTGCGCCATTATTATTCCGGGTCTTATCGTCGGCTTGATCGTGGCTGTTTTCCAAGCGGCAACATCGATCAATGAACAAACACTGAGTTTCCTGCCGCGTTTGATTGCGACACTGGTTGCCTTGATGTTCTTTGGACATTGGATGACGAGAATGCTCATGGAATATTTCATCCGTTTGGTGGAAGAAATCCCCACGCTGCTGTATTGACTGAGCACTCGGCATGGAATATCCCGCGCACATAATTCTTGAGTGGATGGCCCAATTTTTTTGGCCGCTGACACGCATCTCCGCCATGATGATGACCATGACGTTTTTCGGGGCACGTTTCGTCCCTGTGCGGGTGCGTTTGTATCTGTCTCTCGCCATTACCTTTGCTGTGATGCCTGCCATACCGCGTATTCCCGAAACCGTCGAGTTGGTGTCCTTTGGCGGCTTCTTGGTGTTAGCGCAGCAGTTGCTGATCGGCATTGCGATGGGCACGATCACCCAGTACGTGATGCAAACCTTTGTGTTGCTCGGTCAGATAATCGGTATGCAGTCGAGCCTAGGCTTCGCTTCAATGGTTGACCCCGCCAATGGTCAAAACACACCGTTGCTTGGTCAGTTCTATTTGTTTATCGCGACCATGCTGTTTCTTTCTACCGATGGGCATTTGCAAATGCTCAAACTGGTGGTACTGAGTTTCAAAAGCTTGCCGATTGGTGAAACGCTGCAGTCTGCCGATTATCGCGCGTTGGCTGATTGGTTTGGCATCATGTTCAGTGTGGCATTGGGCATGGCGCTGGCGGGCATTATTGCCCTGCTGACGGTCAACATTTCCTTTGGTGTGATGACCCGTGCCGCGCCTCAGTTAAACATTTTCTCGCTCGGCTTTTCCTTTGCCTTGCTGGTTGGTTTGATGATTTGCATGTATTTGCTCAGCGGGATCTTACCGCATTATCTGAACCACTGGGATACAGGTGTGAATGCCATCTGTGACTTGATTCGTCTCGACTGTAACGTGAGCGGAGGTGCCTAATGGCAGAAAACGAAGGCCAAGAACGCACAGAAGACGCCACGCCCCGAAGGCGAGAGCAGGCGCGGGAGAAAGGTCAAGTACCGCGCTCAAGAGAACTGGCATCCGTCGCGGTATTGGTGATTGGCGCTATCGCTTTAATGTGGTTTGGCGAAAGTGTGGGTGAAGCGCTGATGGAAACCATGCGCAAGCTTTTCACGCTCTCACGGGAAGAGATATTCGATGTCACCACCTTAGGGTTGATTACCTACGGGGCGATTTTTCACATTGCTTGGCCACTGACGACAGTGTTGTTGATGCTGTTTGTCGCGGGGCTATTTGGCGCATCAGCGCTGGGTGGGGTGTCGTTCTCTTGGGAAGCAGCAAGACCTAAGCTCTCCAAAATGAGCCCACTGCAGGGGATAAAACGCATGTTTGGCATGCAGAGTATGGTGGAGCTGCTCAAATCGATTTTGAAAGTCGCGCTGGTGGCAGGGGTGGCCTTTTATCTGATGTGGTCGAGTATTGGTGACTTCTATCAGCTAAATGTCGAAATGTTTCCTACTAACCTGTATCACGCGCTCGATATCTTGCTCAATTTTGTCCTGCTGATCTGTTGCTCTTTGCTGGTAGTGGTCGCGATTGATGTGCCGTTCCAGATTTGGCAGCACAATGATCAGCTAAAAATGACCAAGCAAGAAATCAAAGACGAATACAAAGATACGGAAGGTAAACCTGAAGTAAAAGGGCGTATTCGAATGCTCCAGCGTGAAATGGCTCAACGCCGTATGATGGCTGAAGTGCCTTCTGCTGACGTGGTGATCACCAACCCCGAGCACTATTCCGTTGCCCTTCGCTACGACAGCAAAATAGACCGCGCTCCTATCGTGGTTGCTAAAGGCTCGGACTTTATGGCAATCAAAATTCGAGAGATAGCTGCAGAGCATGACATCAGCATTGTTCCCGCTCCGCCATTAGCGCGTGCCGTGTATTACAGCACAGAACTGGAGCAGCAAATCCCCGATGGGCTGTTTGCGGCAGTGGCACAATTGCTGGCTTATGTGTTCCAGCTTAAACAGTATCAAAAAGGGCGTGGGCGTAAGCCGACATCGTTGGCGAACCAACAGCTTCCGATACCGACAGAATTACGGCGCTAATTGGCGGGAAAATACACAGTTAGTGCCATTTTGTTGAAATAAAAGCCAAAAAAACATGGTTCGTTTTTTGCTAGATAGCAACTAGTGATTTATCTCGAGACGACCGACGACCCATGAAGCTCTCTTTGCCGTTCTACGACAAGGTCCAAGAAAAACTCCCATTCAAGCTTGGTGTAATGCCTGCGGTCGGCGCACCTATTTTGGTGCTTGCGGCGCTGGCGATGGTGATACTGCCTGTCCCTGCTCTCTTGCTCGATATGTTCTTCTCATTCAACATCGCGCTGTCGCTTGTCGTCCTTTTGGTCACCATTTATACTCGCCGACCTCTCGATTTCGCGGCCTTCCCAACCGTTCTTCTCATAGCAACCTTACTTCGCTTGGCGCTGAACGTTGCCTCAACGCGTGTGGTATTGCTGCACGGCCATGAAGGGCCCGGTGCTGCAGGTCAGGTTATTGACGCTTTTGGTTCTGTGGTGATTGGCGGTAACTATGCGGTTGGTCTGGTGGTCTTCCTGATTTTGATGATCATCAACTTCATGGTTGTGACCAAGGGTGCGGGCCGTATTTCAGAAGTGAGCGCCCGTTTCACCTTGGATGCATTACCAGGTAAACAAATGGCAATTGATGCCGATTTGAATGCCGGATTAATCAACCAAGACCAAGCTCGCACGCGTCGTTTTGAAGTCACCAAGGAAGCAGACTTCTACGGTTCAATGGACGGTGCATCAAAATTCGTAAAAGGCGATGCCATTGCGGGTATTTTGATTCTGGCGATCAATATCATCGGCGGTTTGTCGATTGGTATGGTGCAGCATGGTGTGAGTTTCTCGGATGCGATTGAAATCTATACCTTGCTGACCATTGGTGATGGCCTGGTCGCACAAATACCGTCGCTACTGCTCTCTATTGGCGCTGCCATCATGGTGACGCGCCAAAACACTGACGAAGACATGGGGCAGCAGGTTGTTTTCCAACTTGTTGATAACCCGAAAGCGTTGATCATCGCAACGGGTATTCTGGTGGTTATGGGTGTCGTGCCGGGTATGCCTCATTTTCCTTTCCTAACGTTGGCACTCATTTGTGGTGGTTTTGCATACTGGAAAATCAAACAGCAAGAGAATGCCAAGAAAGTAGCAGAGGAAAAACCAAAGCAAGATTTGGTCAAACCGAAGCCGAAAGAACTGTCTTGGGATGATGTACAACCCGTTGACGTGATTGGCTTGGAAGTGGGCTATCGCTTAATTCCAATGGTTGACCGCGACCAAGGTGGTGAGCTGCTTGACCGTGTGAAAGGCGTGCGTAAAAAACTATCACAAGACTTTGGTTTCCTGATTCCGCCCGTGCACATTCGCGATAACCTTGAGCTGCCACCAAACAGCTACCGCATAACCTTGATGGGCGTCGCGGTTGGTGAAGCGGATATTCGCCCAGACAAAGAATTGGCGATTAACCCCGGACAGGTGTTTGGCCCCATAGATGGTGAGCCCACCGTCGACCCTGCATTCAACCTTGAAGCGGTTTGGATTGATAAATCTCAGCGCGAGCATGCGCAAGCGCTGGGGTACACCGTTGTCGATTCTGCCACGGTGCTAGCAACCCACTTAAGCCAGATGTTGACTAACAATGCCGAGCGTTTGTTGGGCCATGAAGAAGCACAGAATTTAATCGACATGCTGGCGAAGCAAGCCCCACGCTTGGTTGAAGGCTTGATCCCCGATCTTGTCTCGCTAGGTGCGGTGGTGAAAGTGATGCAGAACCTGCTTAACGAAGCCATCCCTATTCGTGATGTGAGAACTATCATACAGACACTTTCAGAGTATGCGCCGAAGAGTCAAGATCCTGACATTTTGACGGCCGCGGTGCGTATTTCGCTCAAGCGATTAATCGTACAAGAAATCAATGGTATAGAACCCGAATTACCCGTCATTACGCTGGTTCCTGAATTGGAACAGATATTGCATAAAACTATGCAGGCATCAGGTGGCGAGTCCACAGGTATAGAACCAGGGCTTGCAGAGCGACTACAGCAAAGCTTGTCCGAAGCAACACAGCAGCAAGAGCTTCAGGGTGAACCCGCTGTATTGTTAACCTCAGGGGTTCTTCGCTCTACCTTGGCCAAGTTTGTTAAGAACACGATTCCGTCATTGCGTGTCCTGTCATATCAGGAAGTGCCAGACGAAAAACAAATAAGAATTGTAAGAGCGGTTGGCAACTGATGCCGAGCATCAGTAAATCAGGACAACGATTTTGAAGATTAAACGATTTTTTGCCAAAGACATGCGTACTGCATTAGCCGAAGTGAAAGAAGCACTTGGCGCGGATGCGGTCATCATGTCGAACAAGAAAGTGACCGGCGGTGTCGAAATCGTGGCGGCCGTTGATACTGAAACGCCAACTCGTGACGAGCGCAAAGAAGCCGCGAAAACACAAATGGCGCAGAGTATGGATCGCGCACAACAGCCGCGTCGAGTGGCTGATGACAAAGTTCATCTGCGTCGTGATATCAACAAAGAAGCGGCCAAAAAGCCCCTTGGTGGCGCGCTGGGTAGCAAGTTCTCAAGCTTGCTTGATCGCTATCAGTCGCAACTGCCAGGCAGCGAGCGTGTTGAAGAGCCCGAACAAGAAGTTGATTCACTCAGTGCACTACTTGCCCGTCAAAATGACGTACGTCGTCGTGAAACGGAAGCAGCCTATGGTGCGGCGAAGCAATCGCTTCGTCGACCGAACAGCACGCCGAGCAACAACACTGCACAAAATGGTCATGCAAAAAGTCATCATGCTGCTGGTCAAGGTTACGGTTCAACCGCGACGCGTAGCAACCAGCAAGCCAAAGGTCAGGAATTGGACCGCCTTTATCGTCAAAAACGTGACGACTTAGAGCGCCGAGACCCAAGAAGCGCAATGCGTCAGGAAAATCGTCTTGACGACACACGCAAAGAATTACGAAAGCCAGCGCCTCGCCAACCTGATGAAATGGAAGCGATGCGTAAAGAAATGGCAACGATTCGCAGCCTGCTGGAACACCAACTATCAGGTCTAATGTGGCAAGAAGTTGAGCGTAAAGAACCACTTCGCGCCATGTTAATCAAACGCTTGGAAAAAATGGGGATCTCTCCGGTGTTGGCTGACCAATTGGCTGGATATATTCCGGAAGATACCGCCCCTAATGAAGCATGGTCCGAATTGCTAGAACTTGTGGCAGATCAGGTGATTACTTCAAGCGAGAACTTATTGGAAACCGGTGGCGTTATTGCCCTTTTAGGGCCGACTGGCGTAGGGAAAACCACCACCATCGCGAAACTTGCGGCGCGGGCGGCAATGGACTTCGGCCCAGAAGAGATAGCACTGGTGACAACAGATACATTTCGTATCGGCGCGCACGAGCAATTGGCGACTTATGGAAGAATTTTAGGTTGTCCGGTAAAAGTTGCTAAAGATGCAGACACACTGGCCGATATTCTGTATCAGTTACGTCACCGTCGACTGATACTGCTGGATACCGCGGGCATGGGCCAGCGCGATCTGAGGCTATCAGAACAACTTGATACGCTGATTCAAAGCAGTGGTTCACATATCCGAAGCCTACTTGTGTTACCCGCCACCTCACAACGTCGCGTGTTACAAGAGACTATTGATCATTTTCGACGCATTCCCCTTTCAGGGTGTGTGTTAACGAAATTGGATGAATCTCTAAGTTTAGGAGAGTTACTGAGCGTAACCATAGAAAACGCGCTTCCAGTAACCTACTTGGCTGATGGGCAACGAGTGCCAGAAGACATTCGTCACGCCAGTGGAAGATATCTGGTTAACAGGGCTAGTGAACTGATGGATCAAGATTCAGAGCAGCAAAACCATTTCTGGAGTCATGATGTACCAGAGTCGAATGCGGCGGACTTTTATGATTGAGACAACCATGCAAGATCAAGCAAGCGGCCTCCGCCGTCTGACAAACCCGACTCGCACCAAAGTGATCACTGTAACCGGTGGCAAGGGTGGCGTAGGAAAAACAAATATTACCTTGGGTATCGGCATGGCCATGGCGAAGCAAGGTAAAAAAGTCATGGTGCTGGATGCCGACTTGGGTTTGGCGAATATTGATGTGCTTTTGGGTATACGTGTTGGTAAAAACCTTAGCCACGTAATGCAAGGTGTCTGTGACCTTAAAGACATTATTGTAGAAGGCCCTCATGGCTTAAAGATCATTCCTGCTTCATCAGGAATGCGTGGCATGACAGAGCTTTCGACCGCACAACACGCAGGCCTCATTCGTGCGTTTGGTACCTTGGACGAAGAAGTCGATGTGCTGCTTGTCGATACAGCAGCGGGCATCTCAGACATGGTTTTGAGCTTCTCTCGTGCGGCTCAAGACGTGTTAATTGTCGTATGTGATGAGCCTACTTCCATTACCGATGCCTATGCGTTGATCAAGCTGCTAAGCCGTGAACACGGCGTTACCCGCTTCAAAATTGTCGCCAATATGGTGCGCAGTTATCGAGAAGGTCGCGATTTATTTACAAAATTAACGCGTGTAACAGAAAGATTTTTGAATGCTAATCTAGAATTAGTAGCATGTGTTCCATTAGATGAGCGGGTGCGTCAGTCAGTGAAGAAGCAAAAAGTGGTCGTTGATGCGTTTCCTCAATCGCCTGCAGCCTTGGCTTTGAACGCGCTGGCGAACAAAGCGCTGACCTGGCCAGTACCTCGAAACCCAGGTGGACACCTGGAGTTTTTTGTAGAGCGCTTGCTTGTGCGTGATGAAGCCGCTGGGGACTACCTCGGTGAATAGAGCGCTCACCTACAGCAGGACAGGTGCCTCAACGGAGACAGTGTTTGAGCAATATTCCACGCTGGTAAAGCGTATTGCTCATCATCTTGTGTCACGTTTGCCCCCGAATGTGCAGGTTGATGATTTGATTCAGGCGGGCATGATTGGCTTGTTAGAGGCGCAACAAAACTATGACGCCTCGAAAGGTGCAAGTTTTGAAACCTATGCCGGGATCCGAATTCGCGGTGCCATGTTAGATGACATTCGAAAAGGTGACTGGGTTCCGCGCTCTGTACATAGAAATAACCGCCAGATCAGCGAAGTGATTTCGCAACTGGAAGGCGAGTTAGGCCGAGATCCTAGCGACAAAGAAATTGCGAAACGTCTGGGTATGAGCCTCGACCAGTATTACCAGATTCAGAATGACATCAATGCCGGCCGACTCATTGGCATCGAAGATCTGGGCGTTTCAGAAGATGCTTTCGTGACAGAAAGTCATCGTGAAGAGAATCTTCCCTTTGAGGAAGTCGCTGAAGATAGCTTTAAGGCGCACCTAGCCAAAGCCATCAAAGGACTCCCTGAAAGAGAAGCTTTGGTACTCTCTCTCTATTACGACGAGGAACTTAACCTCAAGGAGATTGGTGCCATTATCGGGGTCAGCGAATCCCGAGTTTGCCAGATTCAAAATCAGGCAATGCAGCGGTTACGGACCAAGCTTACTGCTTGGTCAAAGTAAGTTTTTATAATTATAAGGGACCTCACCGGAGGCAACTTTGGACACAAATATGAAAATCCTCATTGTTGATGACTTCTCAACAATGCGACGTATCGTTAAAAACCTCCTTCGTGATCTGGGTTTCAACAACACCGTTGAAGCAGATGACGGCTTAACAGCACTGCCTATTCTCAAGAAGGGTGGTATTGAATTTGTCGTCACTGACTGGAACATGCCGGGTATGCAGGGCATTGATCTGCTCAAAAATATTCGTGCCGATGCTGATCTCAAGCATCTGCCGGTATTGATGATCACGGCAGAAGCCAAGCGTGAACAAATCGTAGAAGCGGCTCAGGCGGGTGTAAATGGTTATATCGTTAAACCATTTACTGCAGCAACCCTGAAAGAGAAGCTGGATAAGATTTTCGAACGCATGTGATTTGCTTCTTCGCGCAGTGAAGGATAATAAAAAAAATGATAACACTCGACCAAGCTAAAGAATTGGTCAGTCTGCTTGAAGACGGAAATCAGGAAAGCGCAAATGAGTTGTTGGTCAAATTGTCCGGCGACACGCGCAATCCTCTTTTCAATGAGGTTGGGAAACTGACCAGGCAGCTGCACGATTCGCTCTCAAATTTTCGTTTGGATCCCCGTATCAATGATCTCGCTAATAGCGAAATCCCTGATGCAAGAGATCGCCTTAATTTTGTTATGGAAAAAACGGAAATTGCTGCCAATCGAACCATGGACGCAGTAGAGGCGACGTTACCTATCGCTGATAACCTCCAAGATTGCCTCGCTCAGGTTAGACCGCAGTGGAACAATCTTATGGGGGGGCGCATTGACCTTGAGAACTTCAAGCAGTTGTGTCATCAGATAGATGGTTTGTTGACGCAGGTTGAAGGTGATACCACCAAGTTACATGGTCAACTCACCGAGATCCTGATGGCGCAAGATTTCCAAGACCTTACAGGTCAGGTTATCCGTCGTGTTATCGATTTGGTTCAAGAAGTTGAAAAACAACTGGTCGAAATCCTGACTGCATTCGGGTTGGATGGTGAGCAGGAAGAATTAGAACCAGAAACAGTACAACAAACTGGCATCGAGGCTGAAGGTCCCGTCGTCACTGAGGAACAGCGTCAAGAGAAAAATGTGATGCAGAGTCAGGATGATGTGGATGATTTACTTTCTAGCCTTGGCTTTTAGGGGGCGTTATGAGCTTTGAAATGGATGAAGAAATCCTGCAGGACTTTTTGATCGAAGCAGGGGAAATTCTGGAACTATTGTCTGAACAGCTTGTGGATCTGGAAAAAACGCCAGAAGACCGTAATTTGTTGAACGCAATTTTCCGAGGGTTTCACACGGTTAAAGGTGGCGCAGGCTTTTTGTCACTCACAGAGCTGGTCGACACCTGTCACGGTGCCGAAAACATCTTTGATAACCTCCGTAATGGCGGCCGCGAAATAAATGCAGAAGTGATGGATATCATCCTTCAAGCACTCGATACCGTGAATGAGCAGTTTGCCTGTGTTCAGCAAAGCGAGCCTGCACCAGCGGCAAATCCGGAGTTGTTGGCAGCATTGCACAAATACAGCAGACCGGCATCTGAAGACGAAGCAGAGCCTGAAGCTGTTGCACCAGAGCCAGAGCCAGAACCAGAGCCAGAACCTGAAGTTGTCACTGAAATGCCAACAGACAGTGGTGATGCGATTGCTGGTGATTCTGTTGACGAAATTACCGATGATGAATTTGATCGTCTACTCGATCAGCTTCATGGTAAAGGTCAATCACCAACAGCGGGTGGTTCAGATCCCGTCGCTCCTTCGGCCCCGTCCGACAGTGGCGATATGACCGATGATGAATTCGATAAATTATTGGATGACCTACACGGTTCTGGTAAAGGCCCAGCCCTTGATAACACTGCACAAGCCTCTCCGCCGCCACAAAATGCGGCAGTAGAAAGCCCAAGCGGTGATGAAATCACGGATGACGAATTTGAAAGGCTGTTAGACGACTTGCATGGTAAGGGCAAAAGCCCTATCGAAAATGCAGCGCCTGCACCGGCTGCAGCGCCAAAAGCAGAACCTGCGCCAGCGCCTGCTCCCGCACCAAAAGCAGAAGCACCAGCAGCAAAGCCTCCGGCAGCAGTAGCGAAACCACCTGCGAAGGTGGAAGAGAAAAAAACACCGGTTCCTCAGCCAGAACAAACAGTACGTGTTAACACGTCTACGCTCGATACCATCATGAACATGGTGGGTGAGCTGGTACTTGTACGTAACCGCTTGGTGAGCTTAGGCGCAAACAGCGAAGATGAGCACATGGCGAAGGCGGTTACGAACCTCGACGTTGTGACGGCTGATTTGCAGGGTGCAGTGATGCAAACCCGCATGCAACCCATCAAAAAGGTGTTTGGCCGTTTCCCTCGCGTTGTTCGCGATTTGGCACGTACGCTCAAAAAAGACATCGTGCTGGAAATGCGCGGTGAAGAAACTGATCTTGATAAAAACTTGGTTGAGGCACTGGCCGACCCAATGGTCCACTTGGTGCGTAACTCGGTTGACCACGGGATTGAAATGCCCGACGTTCGCGAGCAAAACGGTAAACCTCGCGTAGGCACTGTGACGCTGGCTGCATCTCAAGAAGGTGATCATATCCTGCTTACCATTGAAGATGATGGTGGCGGTATGGATGCAGAAAAACTTCGTGGCATTGCGGTTAATCGTGGCGTGATGGACGCTGACGCGGCAGCGCGTTTGACGGACACCGAAGCTTTCAACCTGATTTTCGCGCCAGGCTTCTCAACCAAAACCGAGATTTCAGACATCTCCGGTCGTGGTGTGGGCATGGACGTGGTGAAAACTGCTATCACCCAGCTTAACGGGACGATTTCTATCGACTCGGCGCTTGGTCGCGGCACTGTTATCTCGATCAAAGTGCCCCTCACGCTGGCGATCTTGCCAACATTGATGGTCGGCATTGGTAACAATCCGTTTGCGTTTCCTCTCTCTAATGTTAATGAAATCATTGGCTTGGATTTGTCGAAAACCAATACGATTGACGGCCAATTGACCATTATTGTTCGTGAAAAAGCCATTCCTTTGTTCTACCTCCAAGATTGGTTGTGTAAGACAAGGGCGACAGTGAGAGACAGCGGACATGTCGTGGTGGTTCAGATGGGCCATCAGCCTGTTGCGTTTGTGGTGGATTCGTTGATTGGACAGGAAGAAGTGGTCATCAAACCGCTGGATGAATTGTTGCAAGGAACGCCAGGTATGGCGGGTGCAACCATCACCAGTGATGGACACATAGCATTGATTCTTGATGTTCCTAATCTGCTCAAGCGCTACGCTGGTCGATAATAATTTGAAGGAATAACATGGCAGTGAAAGTACTGGTGGTGGATGACTCGAGCTTTTTCCGCCGCCGAGTGAGTGAAATTATCAACGGGGATCCTCGCCTTGAAGTGATTGACTGTGCAGTCAATGGTAAAGAGGCAGTAGAAAAAGCAGCTAAGCTGAAACCCGATGTCATTACGATGGACATCGAAATGCCAGTTATGGATGGTATTACTGCGGTTCGAGAGATCATGCGGACCAATCCAACACCCATTTTGATGTTCTCCTCACTGACACATGACGGCGCAAAAGCAACGCTAGATGCGTTGGATGCTGGCGCACTTGACTTCCTGCCGAAGAAATTCGAAGACATCGCGCGCAATCGTGATGAAGCAGTCGGCTTGTTGCAGCAACGTGTGAACGAAATTGCGCGTAAGCGTTCGTTCATGCGTCGTCCAGCGGCGACGCCTTCACCTGCTATGGCAACCTCAACGTCCAGTGCAATACCTGGACGTACACCGGTGAGACCATTAGCGGGCAGTGCGCCAACGCCTACAGCTGTCCCGATCGCGCGAACAGCCTCAGCCACAGGTCGTTTCAAAGCCAGTGGTAAGCGTTATCAATTGACTGCAATTGGTACGTCGACAGGTGGCCCGGTTGCACTGCAAAAAGTGCTCAGTGCGTTACCTGCCAACTACCCGATGCCGATTTTGTTGATTCAGCATATGCCTTCCACCTTCACTGCCGCCTTTGCTCAGCGCTTAAATGGCTTGTGTAAGATTGCTGTGAAAGAAGCAGAAGATGGTGAGCCATTGAAAGCGGGAACTGCTTATCTGGCTCCCGGTGGCATGCAGATGATGATTGATGGACGCCCAGGTTCAACGCGTGTCAAAATTATCGACGGTGGCGATCGTATGAACTACAAACCGTGTGTTGATGTGACATTCGGTTCAGCTGCAAACGTCTATGGCGACAAAGTGCTGTCTATGATCCTCACCGGGATGGGGGCTGATGGTCGTGACGGTGCTAGAATGCTGAAACAACAAGGTTCAACCGTTTGGGCACAAGATGAGGACAGCTGTGTTGTCTATGGCATGCCGCAAGCAGTGGCCAAAGCAGGGATTTCTACGGAAGATCTGCCACTTGATCGCATTGCAGAGCGCATCCTCGTCGAGCTCAATCTGTCTTAAGGAGCGGCTGTGATAGTCTGGAGCATTGCAAACCAGAAGGGTGGGGTTGGGAAAACAACCTCGACCATTACCCTAGCTGGGCTTCTCAGTGAAAGAAACAAACGTGTGTTGTTAATCGACACCGATCCTCATGCGTCGCTGACAACCTATCTGAATTACGATTCGGACAAGCTGCCGCGCACGTTGTTTGATCTATTCCAACTGCAGACTATCAATCGAGATACGGTTAAACCTCTCATTCTGAACACTGAGTACAAAAACCTCGATCTGTTGCCATCGCATATGTCGCTGGCCACACTGGATCGCGCAATGGGTAATCGTGGCGGAATGGGGTTAATGCTGAAAAAAACCTTGGCTTGTCTTGAAGAAGATTACGATTACGCGCTGATCGATTGTCCGCCTATTTTGGGGGTGATGATGGTGAATGCCTTGGCAGCCAGTAATCGTATTCTGATCCCGGTTCAAACAGAGTTCTTGGCTATGAAAGGCTTGGAACGCATGATCAGAACATTACAGATCATGCAAAAATCCCGAAGCTCAGCATTTAAAGTGTGCATTGTTCCTACCATGTATGACAAACGCACACGGGCTTCGTTGGAAACGTTGCAAGAGCTTAAAGTGCGTTATCCCGATCAGGTTTGGACATCCGCTGTGCCGATTGATACGAAATTTCGCGATGCCAGCTTAAAGCACATGCCGCCTTCGTATTATGCGAAAAACTGTCGCGGCGTATTTGCTTATAAAACGCTGCTCTCTTATTTGGAGCGACTGGAACAGGATGAAAGATAGCCGTGGCTTGTCCAGCGTTCAGGCGCTGGACGATTATTTTGATGCGTTGTTGGTAGACGATAGTCTGCCACAGGCGCAAGACACGGATGCGACTGCGCAGCAGATTGCAGAAACAGCTGAATTTAAACCTCAGCCTGTGTTGGTTGAACCTATCACTCATTTTCATGGCGCGACGCTGACCAAAGAAGAAAGGGATCTGTCGTCCGTTGAAAAGCTGCTTAGTCAACTTCAGCTAGAAGAAGATCTAGAAGTAGAAATTGAAGTAGAAGAGGAAGAGCTGCTTGTCGTCGAAGCTGTTGTCAGCGCTCAGGTCGACGCTTTGGCTGAGACATTGGTGACTGAAGCCCAGGATTTAGCCGTTGATATTGATACAAAGGTAGATACCGCTACAGAAGTGATTCAAGAAGCCGCTATTGATATAGCGGTAGAAACAGAAACCACTTATGTTCAGCCTGAGGTCGCCGAAGAGATTGATATCGATACCACGGTTGAAGCTGTCGTTGAGGCAGTGGTTGATGATGTGGTCATCGAACAGGTTGAAGAGATTGTCATCGACCATGTTGAGATCGACCAATCAGTTAATGCAGAAACTGATACAGAGACACAAACTGAACCTGAAACGCAAGCCGATGAAGACATTGCGCCGCCTTGGCAAAACATTGCATCAGAGTATGCATTTCAGGTCTTGTTCTTTGAATCGTTTGGTGTGACCTATGCTGTGCCATTGGCGGAGCTTGGGGGGATTCACAAGCTGGAAGACTGCAATCATCTTATCGGTCGACCAGACTGGTACTTGGGTTTGCAGACTGAACGTGATCAGCAACTCGACGTTGTCGATACGGCAATGTGGGTAATGCCAGAAAAAATAACAGATAACAGCCATCGCGACGGCTATAGTTATATTGTGATCTTGGGTGACAGCAAGTGGGGGTTGGCTTGCAATACCCTACTAGGCACAGAGTCACTTAAGGGCGAACAAGTGCGATGGCGTGAACAAGCTGGCAAACGGCCTTGGTTGGCTGGATTAGTAAAACAAAAGATGTGCGCATTGATTCACGTCGAAGCGCTAATTGCCATGCTAAATCAAGGTATAGATGCCAACGCGTTGGTGTAATTGACGCAGCACAGCACGTTAAAGAGGAAAATAAATGGGTCAGGTAGCTGAAATTCAAAAAGATAACGTGAATGATGAGGTTCTGCAGTGGGTGACCTTCCAATTGGAAGATGAAACCTATGGCATTAATGTCA
This sequence comes from Enterovibrio litoreus, assembly GCF_045679545.1. NCBI lineage: Bacteria > Pseudomonadati > Pseudomonadota > Gammaproteobacteria > Vibrionales > Vibrionaceae > Enterovibrio > Enterovibrio litoreus. Next base: position 2,608,462 of record NZ_CP166194.1, on the reverse strand, counting down.
TGCAGGTTCGAGAAGTTTTACGTTATAGCGAAATCGCGCCGGTTCCGGGTGCACCAGACTATGTGCTGGGTATCATCAACCTTCGTGGTAACGTCGTGACGGTTATCGACACGCGCTCTCGTTTTGGTTTGATGCAAGGCGATGTTTCTGACAATACGCGTGTAATCGTGATTGAAGCAGAATCGCAAGTCATTGGTATCATGGTGGATAGCGTTGCAGAGGTGGTTTACCTCAGAACGTCTGAAATTGACACCACGCCAAGTGTGGGTACGGATGAAAGTGCCAAGTTTATTCAAGGTGTTAGCAACCGCAATGGCAGTCTGCTGATCTTGGTTGACTTGAACAAGCTGCTCTCTGACGATGAGTGGTCAGACATGGCTATGCTGTAATGCTTGACGTCGCATTGCATTGGCTACCGCTCGGTGTGTCTATCACTGTGGCGGTGGTTGCTTTCTTGCTACTGCGTCGAGAGAAAAAAGCCCGCTTGAGCTTGGATGCAAAATTTCAGGCTATGGAGCTGTTATATAAAAACTCTCGCCAGCAGCATGAGAGCCTGTCAAAGCAATTCAATGAATTGCGTGCTGGCTCGATAGGCATGAGCCAGAAACTTGCCGAGCTTTCCCAACGATTCGATGACTTGGTTGATAAGCAAAACGAGTTAGAAATGCACGATCCGGATGGTCGCCTGTACAGTCGAGCAAGCAAGATGGTGGAGTTAGGTGCCGATATTCATGAGCTGATGGAAGAATGTGATCTTCCAAAAGCCGAAGCGGAACTTTTACTGAGCATCAGAAAGCAACGGATGGTGAGATAGGCTCTCTTCTTTTTGAGGAGAAAGCGCTGCGCTCACACTGATTTGTTGACGACAGACCCTTCCCATCCGGGCGGGGTTTTTCCGTCTAAATACCATGCAAAAGCAATCAACTCTGCAATCACTATGTACAATTGCTCTGGGATGTCATCGCCCACTTCCAATGCAGATAGCCAATTTATTAAAGTTTCATCACTGTGTATCAAACCGCCATTCTTCTCCATCTCTTCAATCAATTTCTCGGCTAAAGCTTCATAGCCTTTTGCACTGACTTGTGGTGCGTTGACACCGTCATAACGAAGCGCCACTGCGCTTTTGGGCTTTTTCATACTTGAATATTCACTCCTGACGTTAAGAGTGTGGGTTGACTGTCTTCTGTCACCCGTATTTCGCAATGAGAGACGCAAATGTCGTGTTTACTGAGCTGCTTCTCTAGGGCGGGGATAGTCTGTTCGAGCAGCTGCTCTACCGAGGGTGAATCTGTCGAGAAATGCAATGCCAATGATTTTCCGTCTAATTCTGCTGTGGCGCTCAGTTGGCGGTTTTTTGACAGTGTCAGGTTAATCGTGACACTCCAAAGGGATTTTTTCCGCTTACCTCGGGTCTTATTTTTAGCGGTGATATGTACTGGCGTTGGCAATAACTGACTCAGAGGGAAATACCAATGATATTCATTGGCCTTGTTACCGTCTAATACCCGTTGCTCAGTGAGTAGCATAAGGAGTGCTTTGAGTTTTCCTCCGCCTTCGCTGTCCGCCCCTGATGCGGCAAACTTTAACGCCTCAAGCAGTGCTTTGTCGGCATGCCGCTCAGCCAACCACTTTGCCGCAAGTTCTGGGGTGTTGGGTATGACAAGTGCTTTTAAAAGCGCACCGAGGGGGCTCGGTTCATTGGATTTCCCCACCGTAGCAGAGGGTGATGAGTGCAGCAGAAGGGGAAACAGGTTGAGCAGTCTTAAAAACTGCGCAATTTGAGAAGATACCGGCTGAGTGGGGGAACTCGTAGACGTTTTCTCTTGTCCGACCTGCAACAGTTCGCCCTGAAGTTTGTTTTTTAGGCTCTCAAGCGTTAATGCACTGATGTTGCTCACGTTATCTATTTTCATATTTACTCACAATTATTAACGCATGGCGAACAAGAGCGGGATCACGCCACTAACAGTATTAAAAACCTCTATGTTATTATCGGGCACAATTTTGAATACTTTATCGGAAACACTGATTTCTCATGTTGGAAGTTCGTCAACTCAACAGTATTCGTGATGAACGAGTGCTGTTTGAAGACCTTTGCTTTACCGTGTCGCCCGGCGAGCTTGTTCAGGTTGAAGGCCCCAACGGTGCCGGAAAAACCACCTTGCTACGAATCATTGCAGGGTTGGGGTTAGCCGAATCCGGCGATGTGCTTTGGCAGGGAAAATCAGTGACAAAATCACGTGAAGAATTTTACAGTAATCTGCTTTTTTTAGGGCACAGCACTGGCGTGAAGCGTGAGCTGACTGCATTTGAAAATCTGGCATTTTATCAAAAAATGCACGGTGAGACCGATGAAGGCGCGCTTTGGGATGCATTGGCCCGAGTAGGATTAGCAGGACGAGAAGATGTGCCAGCAGCACAGCTTTCGGCAGGGCAAAACCGCAGAGTGGCATTAGCCAGACTGTGGATCAGCAAATCGCCGCTGTGGATACTTGATGAACCTCTTACCGCAATCGATAAGCAAGGCGTAAAAGTGCTGGAAAATCTCTTTCAAAAACATGTAGACGACGGAGGGATGGTGTTGTTCACCACCCACCAAGATATGTTTGACGGAAATCCGTTGTTGCGCCGCATTAGGTTGGGCGCGTAATGGGATTGGCCATGTATCAGGTGATTCGACGCGAACTGCTTATTGCGTATCGACGTCAATCAGACATGCTGAACCCGTTGTGGTTTTTCATCATAGTGATCACGCTTTTTCCGCTAGGGATTGGGCCCGGTCCAAACCTGCTGGCTGACATTGCGCCTGGTATTATCTGGGTAGCAGCGTTGCTAGCCGCTGTACTATCCCTAGAGCGCTTGTTCCGTGACGACTTTATTGATGGGTCACTAGAGCAAATGTTATTGATGCCAGAGCCTTTATCGGTATTGGCTTTTGCTAAAATTGTTGCCCATTGGCTGCTGACAGGTTTGCCTTTGTTGATCATAAGTCCGCTATTGGCAGTATTACTGTCTTTAGATTGGGCAACTTATAAAGCCGTGGTGCTTACATTGTTGCTTGGTACGCCAACCTTGAGTTTTTTGGGGGCAATTGGTGTTGCGCTTACGGTAGGGCTACGTAAAGGTGGTGTTTTGCTCAGCCTTCTTGTTCTGCCTTTGTTCATACCTGTTTTGATCTTTGCAACGTCAGCGATCGAGATGGCCTCGAATGGCTTTCCGATCAACGGTCAGCTTGCGATTTTAGGTGCAATGCTGGTGGGTTCGGCAACACTCATGCCGTTTGCTGTGTCCGCAGCATTGCGTGTGAGCGTTCAATAGCCCCATTTTTGTGATTAATTGAGAGCGATAAAAGTAATGTGGAAATGGCTTCATCCTTATGCCAAGCCAGAGGCAACCTACAAGTTATGTAATACGCTATTGCCTTGGTTTGCGGTACTCGCACTGTTGTCTTTGATTACAGGTACAGTTTGGGGTTTGGCATTCGCGCCCGCTGACTATCAGCAAGGCGATAGCTTCCGAATCATATACATTCATGTACCCGCGGCCATTTGGTCAATGGGCGCTTACATGTCGATGGCCATTGCCGCGTTCATTGGTATGGTGTGGCAAATCAAAACGTCTGATTGGGCGGCAGCGGCGATGGCGCCGGTGGGGGCCGTATTTACCTTTATCGCACTGGTGACTGGTGCAGTATGGGGCAAGCCTATGTGGGGTGCATGGTGGGTGTGGGATGCTCGCTTAACGTCTGAACTTATTTTGCTGTTCCTTTATCTCGGTGTTATCGCGCTCTACAACGCATTTGATGATGACCGCACGGCCGCTCGTGCCGCGGGAATTTTGGCGATGGTTGGTGTGATTAACTTGCCGATTATTCACTTCTCCGTAGAGTGGTGGAATACCCTGCATCAGGGGGCAACTATCACTAAATTTGCCAAGCCATCGATAGCCTCTGAGATGTTGTGGCCATTGCTGCTTAACCTATTTGGCTTTGCATTCTTCTTTGGCGCTGCGACATTGATGGCGCTGAAAAACCAAATATTACAACGTGAATCGCACCGTCCGTGGGTACGTGAATTGGTAGGGAGAGCTTAGCCATGCATTTTAGTTCCTTCTCCGCATTTTTGGATATGGGTGGCTATGCCGCTTATGTTTGGAGTTCATTTGCAATTACGTTTTTCGCCATGTTTTGGGTGGTGTTTTCGGCCCATCTCACGCGTCGAAAATTGTATCGCGAAATTAAGAACAAAGTTGCCCGAGAGCAACGTATTGAGAAAGCCCAAAAGATGGAGAACACCTTATGAACCCAAGACGTAAAAAACGATTAGGGCTGGCGCTTGCTCTGGTACTAGGGGTTGGCTCCACCGTTGGTTTGATGGTGTATGCGTTGAATCAGAACATGGATCTTTTCTACACACCAACCGAAATCGTGCAAGGCAAACCCGACGGTTCTAAACCTTATGTTGGCCAGCGACTTCGCATTGGTGGCATGGTGGTTGAAGATTCAGTGAGTCGTGATCCTGAATCGTTAAAAGTGACGTTTAGAGTGGCGGACATCGGCCCTGAAGTGACTGTCGAATTTGAAGGCATTCTTCCTGACCTGTTCCGTGAAGGGCAAGGTATTGTGGCGCAAGGCGAACTTATCAACGCGACGACTGTTTACGCGAGTGAAGTGCTTGCGAAGCATGACGAAGAATACATGCCACCTGAAATTGCGGAAGCAATGAACAAGAGCCACACGCCGCTTGAATACACTGAGCAGCAAAAACAAGGTAACTACTAATGATTGCTGAACTGGGCAATTTTGCCCTCATGATTTCACTGGGCTTTTCGGTCTTGCTGAGCATTTACCCTCTTTGGGGCGCTCAGGTCGGAAACCAAGCCATGATGCGCTCAGCGCGTCCTTTGGCCATCGGCATGTTCCTCATGCTGCTTATGTCATTTTTTGCATTGAGCTGGGCATTTTACGTCAATGACTTTACGGTTACCTATGTAGCCAGTAATTCCAACAGTGCGCTGCCTTGGTATTATCGTCTTACCGCAGTTTGGGGCGATCACGAAGGTTCTTTGCTGCTTTGGGTGTTAATCCAAGCGGGTTGGACATTGGCGGTTGCGATCTTTAGCCGTGGCATGCCACAAGAGTCTGTGGCGCGTGTTTTGGCTGTCATGGGTATGATAGGTGTTGGTTTCTTACTGTTTATCATTGTTACCTCGAACCCGTTTGAACGCACATTGCCTTACTTCCCTGTAGACGGTCGAGATCTGAACCCTCTGCTGCAAGATCCCGGTTTGATTATTCACCCACCAATGCTTTACATGGGTTATGTGGGCTTCTCCGTCGCGTTTGCTTTCGCCATTGCCTCCTTGATGGCTGGACGCCTTGATACCGCATGGGCGCGCTGGTCTCGCCCTTGGACGACGGCCGCGTGGGTTTTCCTAACCATGGGTATCGCACTGGGTTCATGGTGGGCTTACTACGAACTTGGCTGGGGTGGCTGGTGGTTCTGGGATCCTGTCGAAAACGCATCATTCATGCCTTGGCTAGCGGGTACTGCATTAATGCACTCCTTGGCTGTGACAGAGAAACGCGGCACGTTTAAAGCGTGGACGGTCTTGTTAGCTATCTCTGCGTTTTCTTTAAGTCTATTAGGTACTTTCTTGGTTCGCTCTGGCGTGCTGGTTTCTGTTCACGCCTTTGCGTCTGATCCTGCTCGTGGCTTGTTTATTCTGGCATTCCTTGTCGCAGTTATCGGTGGCTCATTGTTGCTGTATGCGTTACGTGCGTCAGAAGTGCGATCGCGCGGAAACTTCGAATTGGTATCACGTGAAAACGTGCTACTCGCGAACAATATTCTCCTGATTGCTGCGCTGGTGGTTGTGCTGCTCGGTACGCTACTGCCTTTGGTTCACAAACAGATTGGTTTAGGGTCGGTTTCTATCGGCGAACCTTTCTTCAATCTTCTGTTCACTTGGCTTTCGGTTCCATTTGTTTTTCTTCTAGGGATTGGTCCGCTAATTCGTTGGAAACGTGACAACCTGAAAAACGTGAAGAAGGAATTACTTTTCAGTGGTGTGGCTTCTGTTGCTATTGGTGTTGGTCTGGTTTGGATTTTCGCAGATACCTTCAAACCATTAGCGGCACTAGGCGCAGTGATGGGGCTTTGGATTGCCATTCTGCTCTCGATAGAATTGTACCAACGCGCTACGCACCGTCACAATTTGATGACTGGGTTAGGTAAGCTAGGCCGCAGTCACTGGGCGATGGTATTCGGGCATCTTGGTCTTGCGATTTCAATATTGGGTATTGCGATGGTGCAAAACTACGATATTGAACGTGATGTGAAAATGGCGCCTGGTGATAGTGTCCAGATGCAAGGTTATGAGTTCCGCTTTGCGGGTTTGCGCGATAAAGACGGCCCAAATTACGATGGCTACGTGGCAGATTTCGATATTTATCGTGGTGACAAGCGGATCAATACACTGCATGCAGAAAAACGCTTTTACACCGTACAGCGTTCAATGATGACTGAAGCAGATATTGATCGTGGCATTACACGAGACTTGTATATCGCGATGGGCGAGCGTTTGGATGATGGTGCTTGGGCAATCCGTATTTACTATAAGCCGTTCGTTCGCTGGATTTGGTTGGGTGCATTGATTATGTCTATTGGTGGTTTGCTCGCCATGTCTGACAAGCGTTACCGTTTTCGCAAAAAATCAGACTTGGCAGTCTCTGCTGAACCCGTGAAGGAGGCGTGAACGTGAAACGTCCTTTACTCTTTATCCCGTTTGTCGCGTTTATGGCGCTGGTTGCTGTGTTCTTTGTGCAGCTTGGTAAAAATGCGGAAGGGGATGACCCAACCAAGTTAGAGTCTGTGCTGGTGGGTAAACCTGTGCCTGAATTTCGTTTAGAAGATCTGACCGAAGCCGGCAAATTGTATGATCAAGACATCTTCAAAGGTCAGCCGTTATTGCTAAACGTGTGGGCAACATGGTGCCCAACCTGTTACGCAGAACACACGTACCTAAATGAGTTAGCGGCTAATGGCGTAAAAATTATCGGCCTGAACTACAAAGACGATCGTGTTAAAGCCATTGGTTGGTTAAATCAATTGGGCAACCCTTATCTGGTGAGCCTGTTTGATGGTAACGGCATGCTGGGGCTGGATCTGGGTGTGTACGGCGCGCCAGAAACCTTCCTTATCGATGCAAATGGTGTGATCCGTTATCGCCATGTTGGTGACGTTAATGAACGAAATTGGCAGGATAAACTTGGGCCAATGTATGAGCAAATGCTTGCGGAGGCCAAAGGATGATTAAGCGTTTTTGGCTAGTGCTTCTGCTCGCAGCTAGCGCCGTGTTTTCGGTCTCTGCCGCGATTGAGGTGTATGAATTTGATACGCCTCAGCAAGAAGATGCATTTAACAAATTAGGCAAAGAGCTTCGCTGCCCTAAATGCCAAAACAACAATATTGCTGATTCGAATGCCGGACTGGCTCAAGACCTTCGTTTGAAGGTCTATGAGATGCTAAAACAAGGCAAGAATGAAGATGAGATTGTGGAATACATGGTGGCGCGTTATGGCAACTTTGTTACCTACAATCCGCCGCTGACACCTTCTACCTTGATTCTGTGGGCTGGCCCTGCAGTGTTTGTGATTATTGGGTTTACCGTTTTGGTCATGCGCAGTCGAAAACCAAAAGCCAACGTCGCGCAAGCTCAGCTTGATGCTGATGAACAAGCGCGTCTCGCCGTGTTGTTGGGTGGCGACACCGAAAATAACCCGCCTGCCAATAAAGATAACCCGTCTGCCAATAAAGATAACAAGGATACAAACGGATGACCGAATTGTGGTTCTGGCTGATCACAGCCTTAATGGTACTTGTCTCTGTTGGACTCTTTGTGGTGCCGATTTATCTGGGTAAAGACCAAGATGAAGCGGCCAGCCGTGATGAATTGAATAAAGCCTTCTTTCGTGATCGCATGGATGAGTTGGATGAAGAAGCCGATGAAGGCCTAGTCGACAACCAAAGTGAATTGGCTGTCGAGCTTCAACAATCACTGCTAGACGATATTCCGCAAAGCAATACCGCAAAGACCCAAAGCAAAGTATCGATGCTGATGCTTTTACCGGGGGTGCTTATTCTGGTTGGTTTGAGTTATGCGCTTTACTTCCTTGAAGGCAATCACCAGCAGGTTGTCGCGTGGCAGGAAACAGCTGAAAGATTACCTGAGCTATCGCGTCGTCTGATGTCTGACAGCGAAGAGCCAATGACTGACCAAGAAATGGCCGATCTTACCTTGTCGCTTCGCACTAAGCTTTCACAAACGCCAGACGATGCCATGGGCTGGTTGCTGTTAGGTCGTATTGGTTTAGCGAATCGTGATATTCAAACCGCGGAAGGCGCGATGGGTAAAGCGTATCGACTCATGCCAAACGACAGTGACGTGAAGCTTGGCTACGCCCAGTCTTTGATGTTGAGTGGTGACGAAACAAACGTTGAAACAGCGCGAAATCTGCTGCGTCAGGTTATCAAGACAGATCATGGCAACCTGCAAGCCTTGTCTCTACTTGCATTCGAAGCGTTCGAACGCAATGCTAATGATGAAGCCATTGCCGCATGGTCAACCATGAAGCAGCTTCTGCCTGAAAACGACCCTCGTATCTCGATGCTGGATCGCAGTATTGCACGCGCACAAGCACAAGTTGGTGCAGGTAATGGTCAAACGGTTTCTGTGACAATTTCACTGGATGACGCAGTCGGTATTCCTGATGAGGGCATACTTATTGTTTCTGTTCACTCTGCCGACGGTGCGCCAATGCCCGTGGCCGCGAAGCGAATCCCTCTCAGCAGTTTCCCGCTGGATGTGGAGCTCACCGATGCAGACAGTATGATCCCAGAGCGTCTGATGTCGTCACTACCAAATGTGCTGGTCAAAGCTCGCATTGATCGTGATGGCAATGTGATGACTAAAGATGGCGATTGGTTTGGTGAGAGTGAGCCATTTGCCCTAGGCGGTTCATCACAGATAGTGATTAACCAAAAGAATTAGCCGAATTATCGCCGACCCACTTTGACATGTCGTTCTTATCTGAGCATGCATTTTGAAGTTACTCGGGTATAATTGAGGAAAAATGGATAAGGCTGGTGAATAACCAGCCTCTTTTTTAGGAAAAATATTAATAATGTGGAAACGTCTGATATTGGCAGTTGGCGTTATTATTGGATTGAGTGGTTGTGCGCAGGCGCCTGATGAAAGCGCCGTGGATGCGGAAACAAATGCTGAATTTGACGTCTCGCACCCGAATGATCCCTTTGAAGGATTCAACCGCGCCATGTGGGCCTTCAACTATGACATTTTGGATCCGTACATAGCCCGTCCGGTTTCCCTCGCCTATGTCAATTACGTCCCAAGCTTCGCCAGAACAGGGGTGTCAAATTTTATTGATAACCTTGGAGAGCCAGCGAGCATGATAAACAGTATCGTGATGCTGGAAGGCGAGGCGGCGGTGACGCACTTTAATCGTTTCTGGATTAATACCGTTTTTGGACTGGCTGGCTTGATAGATATCGCCTCGGCAGCAAATATTCAAAAATTGGACGACCGACAGTTTGGTGATGCGATGGGGTATTACGACATCGGACAAGGCCCTTACTTTATGGTGCCTGTCTATGGTCCGATAACCTTGCGTGAAGGTGCTGGCGATATGGTTGATGACCTTTATCCACCTTTATCTCTGCTGACTCTGCCTCAATCTATTATTAAGTGGGCACTAGATGGGATGGAAGATCGTGCCGCTATGGTGCCGCAAGAGCCGTTGTTAGAAAATTCACCAGACCCGTATGCGTTCGCCCGTGATGCTTACTTGCAGCATAAAGAATTTAAAGCACGCGGTGGCAAAGCGATTGAAGAACCTGAACCGGACGACCAATATCTTGATGAAGATTTGTTAGACGAAATTGATAACTACTAGTAATAAACAGATAGCAACTAGTAATAAAAAGGTAGCAACAAAAATGGCCACTCAATGAGTGGCCATTTTTTATATCTGCTTACTTAGAAGCGATATGTCGCTTGAACGCCAGCCAGCCAAACGCTTCCGGTTGTTTGGCCTTCGAATTTACCGCCGAATAGCGCCCCTGATGCATCAGACTCAATACCTGGGCGTGGTTCAACCACGTTTGCATCTTTTGCGAAAATGTAAGTGAGGCCTGCATCTAGCGTGAGATTTTGAGACCACTCATAACCAGCTCCCAAACTTAGCCATAAACGATCGGTTTCTGGAATAGTAATGGTGCGGTTTGCGTCATCGACTGCAGCTGTATCATAAGCAACGCCTGAGCGAAGCTGGGTTTTGTCGTTGAGCTCATAGGTTGCGCCTACTGCAAAACGGTAGTTATCTTTCCAATTCTCTTGTTTTACGATTTGTGAAGGCTCAGAAAGAGAAGGAATGTTCGCTTCCAGCTTTTCAAATGTGCTCCAATCCGTCCAGTTCACGCTAGCATGTACCGCAACTTTTTCCGTCAACTGGTGGAAGCTTGCAAGCTCGGCAGTTGCAGGCAGAGTGAGTGCCATGCTTCCAGCATATTGTTCGTTACTCATCCAATTCATTGGATTAGAGTATTTTTCTTTATTGAACGCAAAACCATTCGCATGACCTTCAAGGTTCAAATCAACTTCTGATCGGTAGTTAAAGCCGATACGGTTAGCATCATTGATCTGCCAAGCGGCACCGGCCTGCCAGCCCCAAGATGTGTCGTCACCTTCCATGTATTTTAGTGTGGTGCCCGAAGGAACTAGACCGCCCATAAAGTCAGCGGAGCTCTTCGCCCCAATGCTGCCTTCACCCATTACAAAGCGAACGCCACCACCAATTGAGAATTGGTCGTTGATGCGGTAAGCAACGTTAGGGTTAATTTCCATGGTCATCACAGAGGCTTCATTGCCAAACTGCGTGCCTTTGAAGTTGTCGTCTAGCTTGGTGTGCATACCGAAGTTAGAACTTAGAGCAAGACCAAGGAACACCTGATCGTTCACTTGGTGTGACACATAGAAGTTCGGCACGACGGCAGCATCAGCAAAATCATGTGATGACGTCGCAGTTTCTTTGCCAGTCAGGCTAGTGGTAGTGCCATCTACATCAACGTTTGGGTCAACGTAAATCATACCCGCTGATACTTGTGTACCAGGCAGGTAAGTCAGCATGGCAGGGTTACGGAATTGTGCAGAGGCATTGTCAGCCATTGCCGCTTCACCCGCGTATGCGCGGCCCAAGCCTGTTGCAGAATACTCCGCAAGCTGAAAGCCAGCAGCCATTGCTGAAGTAGAAGAAAGAGAGCCAAGTGCCGCGGCAATCGCCAGCGGAAGAAGTTTGTTCTTGTTCATTATAATAGATTTCTTGTTTTTGAAGGTCGCTATAGGGTACTGACCAAAGCTTTGGATGCAATTTTAATGAACTAGGTTGAATATTTTTAGATGGAAATTTTGCTATGTGTTCCATCTTCCGATAGATCGTCTATATAAAGAGGTGTTTGGCACATGTGTACGCTGAAATTCAGCGAACACATGTATGGCTAAATTCGCCATTAGGCATGCTTATGTACGCTGAAAAAAGTAGATAACTGATAAGTAGTGAGACTTTTCTATCGATTTTCAGCGAACAAAAAAGGGAGCAATGCTCCCTTTTCTAATAGAAGTGATGTTCAGCCTTGTTAGAAACTACGGCTGTATTGCAGGCCCATTAGGATTGCATTCGCTTGGGTTGTAGCTGAAACAGAAGAAAGTGTTGACCCATCAAGAGGGTTTTGTGTGCTTTCATTAACCGACACCTTTTCCCCCATCAGATAAGTAAAACCAAAGTCGATCGTTGAGCTGCGATCAAGGTTGTAAGTTAAGCCTGTAGAGAACCACTGACGGTCGGAGTCTGGAACAGAAATTGATGTTAGTTCATCCTGTGCGCTGGTGTCGTACATGTAACCGGCACGCAATGTCCAATCATTATTCAGATAGTAGGTACCACCAATACTATAGTGCCAGCCATCTTGCCAACCGTAAGCTTTGTTATAGTCGCCACTGACTACACTACCTTGAAGGTTGGAGAATTCGATTTGATCAAATGCACCCCAACCGATGTACTGAACACTGTAGTGAACAGCAAACTTGGTGTCTTCGATTTTGTGGAAGCCTGAAAACTCTGCGATATCAGGCAGAGGCAATGTGATTGTCTGGCCTTTGTCGTCTTCAGCTTCAAACTCAGGGCTGTAACGGTAAGCAAAACCAAAGCGATTGTTTTCATCCAGTTCGTAAACAGTACCGACATTGAAGCCAACTTCAATCCCCGTTGCGCCATCAACACTTAGTAGAGGCTGGCCAACAAGAGGTTGGGTTTGAGTGTTAAGGCTCAACGCGCCAGTCACCTGCGCACTTGGTTTTCGGATTAAGGTGCCTTCCGCGTAGATAACATCGATACCAGCACCGAAACTCCATTGTTCGTTCAATCGGTAAGAGCCAGCCAGTCCAAAGTTGAAACTTTTCACATCGGTCAAGCCACCGTATTCTGCTGCTACATAGTCGTCAGCAAACTCAGTCTTGGTGCCAAAGTTGGAATACGCATTAACGCCAACCGCGAATTTCTCGTTCAATGGCATAATGAAGTGAATGTTTGGTGCGATGGATGTACCACCTACATCGTCAGTGTCATCAACTGTAGTGGCAGGGATTGCACCATTAGTTACTTCGCAAGCTGGACCGCAGTACTTAGCATCTTTGACTTCAATTTGTGTCGTGATGCTTTCAAAGCCTATAGAGAAGGCTTTCTCATCAAACAAAGCCATTGCTGCAGGGTTTCGTGCCATCACCGATGCGTTATCAGCGATAACGGCATCACCGGCAAACGCACGACCAATGCCTGTTGCTGATTGAGCATTTAGCTGGAAGCCAGCCGCGAGAGCTGATGTAGAACTTGCCGCAACAGCGATTGCCACTGCTGAACGGATAAACAGACGCTTCTTATTCATGGTGTGAATTAATCCAATGAAATTTATAATAGTTTTATAGTTTTATGTGCTTTTAAATAAGCTAGGTGGATTCTATTGTGTCGATCATTAATTGGAAATCTGACCAGTTATGAGGTGGCATCTCATAAACGAAGTCGTCATGGCGCAGGTTATTGTTCTTCATAGAAAATAAAAAGGGAGCCATCGGCTCCCTAGTTAAAGTGTAATAGAGTGTGTGTTTACGCTTTTTGATTCAAATGGCGCTTCAATTGTTCAGCAAGTGGAAGAATGTCTGCCCCTTCTTTACCCACAACAATCACACTGCTGCTATTCACAGGAAGTGAAATGGCTTCCATATTCCCATCGGTATATTTTTCCATGTTCGGCGTTTGCTGAGGGACAACAAATACCGTGAAGTCTTGGCCATTTTCAGCCTTTAACACCATGTGAACAGCATGTTTGTTATCAAAACTGCAGTGATTAAGATACGAAACCGTTCCTGGCAAACTACCACTAAAGCTTTTTCCAAGCGGAGACAGTTTGGCATTCACTTGTTGAATACTTGCCCCTTCATTGGCTTGTAAAGCAAACGGCCCCTCATCGTAATAATGTTGCAGGGCTATCTGCCCTAAGTTTTGCTGTATTGGCGAAATGGGGAATGCTTGCCAATTGAACTGCCCAAGCATCACACCAAACACAAAGGCGATTGAGGCCGCGATAGCCAAATGAAATTTTGGTTTTCTTTTTTCACGGATCACGTGGCTGCTTTGTTTAAACAACACTTTGTCGACCAAATCGTCGGGCACATCTACACGTAAAGCCTGATCAATTAGCGCATCTAAGTTGTCGAGTTCAGATGCCAGTTTTTGGTTGGCCGGTGAGGATAATTTTGCAGCCGACAACTCGGGATCATTATCTTGAGGGTCAGCCAGAAGGCGACGACGAAATTCAAGCTCGTCCATTCTTCGCTCCTCTTTGTGTCTCATTTTGATTGTCCATGAACTCTTTCAATTGGTTTCTCGCTCTAAACAGACGCGTCATTACCGTATTCTTGTTGAGATCCATGATTTCAGCGATTTCATCACCACTGAATCCAGCCATGACTTGCAAAACAAGCGGTTCGCGATATTCCGGTGACAAACGCATTATCTGTTTGTGAAGCCATTGCTGCTCTACCGAGGCTTCTTCACTAGGTTGCGTATTGTCTGCCACCTGATGGTCATCAATATCCACCAGTTCAAGCTGTTTACGCTCAAACCGACGGGCGTTTTCTCGGCGTAGTATGGTGATCAGCCATGCTTTCGCTGCATTATCATCTTGAAGGCTATCGAGCGAGCGCCAAGCACGAAGACAGGTCTCCTGTACAAGATCTTCTGCGACATGTTGGTCTTTGGTCAACCAATAAGCATAGCGAAAAAGATCTCGATGCCAAGCTCTCACGAGCGCTTCATATCTTCTTTGTTTTTCCATATCAGAAGAGACCTTGGCAGTTGACGATTTATTTCCAAATATTTTCAAACTCATCCGCGCTTTTCCTAAAAGTCTTAGCATTACCGTTACTTAACATTTTCGTAACGTGTCCATATGTACGCCATACTACCTTGGTGAATGCACAGTATCCCCAGACTAAAAACGAAGCATCTTCAATATCTTGTTAATGAATCAAGGGTGTTGATAATACAATTATGGCTTTAGTTTCTTATGTGTGACTTAAGATTCTGGAAAATAGTAGCGTATCAGTCTAAGTGATGAAGAATCGAGCACAAAATTGATCTGCTTCAAAAAGACACGGACTTCAATCGGTATAGTGGTCACTGTCATCTGGGAGCGCACTTTAGGTTTCGTTGGTTTACCGGGCCTTGGCAGTGTGTGACTGAGTTGAGCAAGATGACAAACTTCCTTTTTTGAAGGCTGACTTTACTTTCTCCTCAGGTCTTCGACCTGATTTGCAATTGGCTTTATGTTAATTGATTTTCATACGTGATTTGCTTTCCACATATATACGTTGCCACACCTATTTGGTGTGGTTTTTTTTGCTCAAATTTCAGCGATGTTTTGTTTCAGCCTGTTTTCTGCCGCATCCCACTATGGCCCAAAGACGGGTGCAACAAGCGCAACCACAACGGATTTAGGTGCTCGAGCCTTACTTTTCTCGCAAATTTGTCGTCCCTGTCTATATTTGACACGCTGATTCAATTAAACGCCCGTTTTAATCTGATAACAAATTGGTTACACTCTTTCTGGTCTGACCTCTAAAAGCTAGCAAGGAGCGGCAATGAACTCTCCCCAAAACCTGACCACCCGTCAGGGAGAACGTATCGCAGTTGTAGCGGGCTTACGTACCCCGTTTGCAAGACAATCTACCGCATATGCTGATGTGCCCGCTGTCGATCTTGGCAAAATGGTTGTTAGCGAAATGCTAAATCGTACCGCGATTGACCCTAAGCTGATTGATCAGCTTGTGTTTGGCCAGGTGGTGCAAATGCCAGAAGCGCCAAACATTGCACGTGAGATCGTGCTTGGTACAGGCATGAATATTCATACTGATGCCTACAGCGTCAGCCGGGCGTGTGCCACTAGCTTTCAGTCTGTTGTTAACGTGACAGAAAGCATTATGTCGGGAACCATTGATATTGGTATCGCAGGTGGTGCGGACTCCTCGTCAGTGCTTCCTATTGGCGTGTCAAAGAAACTCGCGGCGACATTACTTGCTTTGAGCAAAGCCAAAACGCTCAGCAAGCGCATGAGTTTATTGAGCAAGCTTTCTTTGAAAGACCTCGCACCTGTTCCCCCTGCTGTTGCCGAATATTCAACGGGCTTGAGTATGGGCCAGACAGCAGAGCAAATGGCCAAGAGCCATCAAATTAGCCGTGCTGATCAGGATGCATTAGCGCACCGTTCTCATTCTCTTGCTGCAAAAGCGTGGGCTGATGGGCTGGTGCGTGATGAAGTGATGACCGCCTTCCCCGAACCTTATCGCGCGTGGATTGATAAAGATAACAACATCCGCGAAGACTCTAGCGTGGAAAGTTATGCAAAATTGCGTCCAGCATTTGACCGCAAACATGGTTCAGTGACGGCGGCCAACAGTACGCCTCTGACCGATGGTGCAGCTGCCGTGATGTTAATGCGTGAAGGCCGAGCTAAAGAGCTGGGTTTGGTGCCGCTGGGTTATATCCGCTCTTATGCGTTTGCCGCTATTCAAGTTGAGCACGACATGCTGATGGGCCCGTCCTATGCCACGCCAATTGCGCTAGATAGAGCGGGTATCACCCTTGCGGATCTCACCTTGATCGATATGCATGAAGCATTCGCCGCGCAAGCGTTGTCGAACGTGAAGATGTTTGGCTCAAAGACATTTGCACAGCAACAACTAGGTCGCAGCCAAGCGATCGGTGAAATCGATATGGATAAATTCAACGTGCTAGGTGGATCATTGGCTTATGGTCACCCGTTTGCTGCAACAGGCGCACGCATGATCACTCAAACATTGAACGAACTACGTCGTCGCGGTGGTGGTTTGGCATTGAATACCGCATGTGCTGCGGGTGGCTTAGGCGCTGCGATGATTCTGGAGGCTGAATAATGAGCGAACCAATGACCCCAAATGCCTTTTCGCTGCGTCACGGAGATGATGGCATTGCATGGCTGAGCATTGATGTGCCTGGCGAAAGCATGAACACACTTCAAGCGACCTTTGTTGATGAAATTAGCGGTATCTTGAGCGAGCTTGAAAGCAAAACTGACATCAAAGGCTTGGTACTGTATTCCGCTAAACCGGATAACTTTGTGGCTGGTGCAGACGTTCGCATGTTGGATGCCTGTGAAACAGCAGAAGACGCACAAGCCATTGCAGAGCAAGGGCAGAAGCTGTTTTCTCGTATCGAGAAACTGCCGTTTCATGTTGTCGCTGCGATTCATGGCCCATGTTTGGGTGGTGGCTTGGAATTGGCACTGGCATGTCACAGCCGTGTTGCCACTGACGACGATAAAACGCGTGTTGGCTTGCCTGAGGTTCAGCTCGGTTTGCTGCCAGGTTCGGGCGGTACACAACGTCTGCCTCGCTTGATTGGCGTTGCAGGTGCACTGGACATGATCTTGACTGGTAAGCAACTGCGTGCCAAAAAAGCCAAGAAAATGGGTGTTGTCGATGATGTTGTTCCCCATTCAGTGTTGCTTCGCGTTGCCGAAGAGTTGGCGCTGAAAGGCAAGCCTAAACGCCAGAATAGCTGGCAAAGCTGGGCCATGGGCGGCAATGCGTTGGGGCGCTCGGTGGTGTTTGATCAAGCGGCTAAGAAAACCCGCGCAAAAACCCGAGGTAATTATCCCGCTACCGAAGCCATTCTTGAAGTGATCAAGCATGGCTTGGACAAAGGTGTTGAGAAAGGGTTAGCGCTCGAAGCGAAACGCTTTGGCGAACTGGTGATGACCAATGAGTCTGCATCACTTCGCAGCATTTTCTTTGCGACGACCGCAATGAAAAAGGAAACAGGCGCAGATGCTGAACCAGATACGGTCACGGGTGTGGCTGTGCTGGGTGGCGGATTGATGGGAGCGGGTATTGCGAATGTGTCAGCGACCAAAGCAAACCTTCCTGTTCGCATCAAAGATGTTAGTAACGATGGTTTGCTCAATGCCATGAACTACAGCTACAAGCTGTTAGATAAAAAGCGCAAACGCCGCATTATTTCTAAGGCTGAATTGCAGTCACAAATGGCAAGGATCAGTGGCTCGACCGATTACAGCGGCATGAGTCGCTGTAACGTGGTGATTGAAGCGGTGTTTGAAGATCTTGACTTGAAACACAAGATGATTGCGGAAGTGGAAGACGCGCTGAGCGAAAATACGCTATTCGCAACCAATACCTCTTCGCTGCCAATTCACCAAATCGCGGCAAAGGCAAAACGCCCTGAAAATGTTGTCGGCCTACATTACTTTAGCCCCGTCGACAAAATGCCGTTGGTGGAAGTGATCCCTCACGCTGGAACGTCTGAGAAAGCCGTGGCGACCGTGGTTAAGCTAGCGAAAAAGCAAGGCAAGACCCCGATTGTGGTCGCGGACAAAGCCGGTTTCTATGTGAACCGCATCTTGGCACCGTACATGAATGAAGCGGCCATGACCTTGCTGGCAGGCGAGTCTGTTGAGCATATCGACAACGCCTTGTTGGATTTTGGTTTCCCTGTTGGTCCAGTCACCTTACTGGATGAAGTGGGCATCGACATTGGCGCGAAGATAAGCCCAATTTTGCTCAAGGAACTTGGCGAGCGCTTCCGTGCCCCAGACGTGTTCGATGTCATGCTTAGCGATGGCCGCAAAGGACGCAAAACGGGCAAAGGCTTCTTCGTCTACAACGGTAAGAAGAAAGAAGTCGATAAACGTGTTTACGGATTACTGGGCGTGCAACTTAAAAGCCAGTTATCAGGTCATGAACTGGCGATGCGTTGCGTACTGATGATGCTAAATGAAGCCGCTCGTTGTTTGGATGAAGGTGTGGTGAAATCGGCGCGTGATGGCGATATTGGTGCTGTGTTCGGCATTGGCTTCCCGCCATTCCTCGGCGGCCCGTTCCGTTACATGGATCATATTGGTATCAAGCGCCTTGTTGAGATGCTTGAACAGCATGAAGCGAAATATGGCGAGCGATTCGCGCCATGTGACATGCTCAAGGCCATGGCTGCCGAAGGGGAACGATTCTTCGAGTAATCAACGCTCAAATCAATACGTAAAAAAATCCCCGACCTCTAAGTCGGGGATTTTTTTTAATCTTTTTCTAACCGATTGCGTCGAAATTCCGCAATGGATTCAATTTTATTTGTCTCTTTGGGAATGCACTGGTCGGGATGCGCTCCGCCACAACTGTGCATGATTAGTCTGTCGGCAGTGCGAGGTTTGAGCTGCTCGACGACAAACTTCACCATGTCCGCACGTGCCATATTTTCAATCGCTTCGGCGACCTTCTTGCGCTGTTCAAATTTTTCATCTTTGTTGCCAATACTCACCCAAAGTCGCTGACCGCGTGCGCGCAGATTCGCATCAGGCTCATCAATTTGTGCAATCAAACCTTCTTTACTGGCTTGCCATTGTGCTTCGCTAAGCTCAAGCAGTACCAAGAAGAAAGCATTCAAGAAGTCATCAATCGCTTCTATCAGTTTAGTTGGGCCTGCTTGCGGCGATTGGACATAGAAAATCAAACCCGGATGGCGATTGAGTGGCATATTGCCTGAGCCAACCATGTAACCTAGCTGCTGCTTGGTGCGCAGTTCGTTGAAAAATGTTGCAGACATCAAATGCTGAGCAAAGGTGAACAGCGCCACATCTTGCGCCGTCGTACCATGGCTTTGGTAGTAAACCAGTACCGCTGAATCTTGGTTGCCGCAATCTAAATGATATGAAGCGCTTCCTACCCCTTTGAGCATGACGAGAGGGCGGATTGATTCCTGATAACGTTGATTATGAACGCGCAGTGCATTTTTGACTGATTCCGCTAGTGCGAGTGTCTGATGTTTCTGCCAGTTGCCGTAAACGAACATCTCAACGTGCAACTCAGACATCACCCGATGTACAAAATCGGGCAGGGCAGAGACCTCTAACGGTTCCAACGCCTCGATAAGTGTTTCATACGGTGGATTGTTTGGCTGCAATATGCCTGTCATGGCGTTATACAATCGGCTGATCGGTTTGTTCTGAGTGGCGTTCTTCCAGCTTCTTAACAGCTGCGTTTTTATGACCTGAAAACGCTCAGGCTTAAAGTCACGATTGGCAAATTTATCCAAGACCAAATCAAGCAAGATCGGCAGCTTTTCGTTGAACCCACTGAGTTTTAATGTCACGCCGCCTTGGTGAGCGTAGAGGTTATAACTTAAGCCAGCGACCTCGGCGGGGTAAGCCGCTTCGTTGATCGCCTCGAGCAGCATTTCGACACTGACGCGGGTTTTAACGATGTTCTCAACCGATTTCACAGCATAAGGGCTATCGATAGCGACATACACAACGCCTTTAGGCACGCGAAAATCGGTGTCTTGCAAATGCCAAAGGCAAAATCCTGGTAACTCTTGGATTTTCTCTGGCAGCGTGGTGTTTGGTGATGCCAGTTGCGCTGGGTCCAGTTCATAACTGATGAATGGATTGGGTTCTGGCAACGCGAGTTCTGGCGAGATCTCTGTAACCTGCCATTGCGTGCGCTGGGCATCAGTAAACGGCGTTACGCTATAGGGCGTGTCGTACCATTTTGCTTGCTTATCATATTGACCACCTTTGGCGATTAAGGTCAGGCGAAGGTGTTCAGGTGTCAGGTAGCTCAGCATTTGGCGGATCAAGTCTTCGTCGTACTTCGCCATGATGTAATCGCCATAAAGCACGTCTTCTGCGTCATAGTGCTGAATGTTAAGCACCATATGACTCACGGTATCAATGGGGCGAGAAGGCTCTTGGTAACGAAAGGCTTTTTCTTGTACGGCACGTTTTTCTTTGTAGCGCCATTCATTCAGACCTTGCTCCCGAATGAGGTGAATCGCCTGAAAAAGGTATGTCACAATGTCGTTGATATACCCAAGACCCACCTCGGTCAGACTGACACTGACGGTAAATTCCCGAAAGTTGGAGCCGCTAATGCCGCCACCCGCTGAGAGGTTATTGATATAACCTTTGTGCTTTAGTAATGACATCACACTGCCCGTGCCTTCGTAACCAAGCAGGCTAGCAATATAGGACAACGGTTTGATGCGATAGTGTTCATCGGTGGCGGGCATTGAAAAAGCCAACGTGAGTTTGCGGACGTCTTTCAACGGCTCTATGCGAATAAACTGTTGTCGCTGAGGGGCGTCGACAAAAGGCACATCGGGAATGAACAGCGGCAGATTGTGATTGGGGATCAGTTCAAAGGTTTCTTCGGCCAGCTCTTCTAGGGAATCGAGAGTAAAGGGTCCTGTAATGGAAGCGGCCATGAGATTGGCGCTGTAGTGGTTGCGATAAAAGTCGATCAGTTCATCTCGAATTGAGCTTCCTTCGTGATCTGCCAATGTTTCGGCGCTGCCAACTGAAAACTTTGAAAAGGGATGCGCAGGGTTGATCGTTTCTTTTTGTACCTGATAGATACGGCGAACATCATCTTGAATTTTTAGGCGGTATTCTGAATCAACCGCGTTGCGCTCTTTGTCTACTGCGTCCGCATTAAACAGAGGTGCTGAGAAAAACTGCCCGAAACGGTCTAGCGCTTCTTCAAAGTAATCGTGTTGAATATCAAAGAAGTATGTCGTGTTCTCAGTGCCCGTCCATGCGTTGTTGCTACCACCATGACGGCTGGTGAAAGACTGAAATTCGCCAACTTTGGGGTATCGTTCAGTCCCCAGAAATAGCATGTGCTCGAGAAAATGCGCCAATCCTTCACGATCAGCAGGGTCACAAAAGTGGCCAACATTGACAGTGAGTGCTGCGGCGCTTCGTGGCGCTTGTGCGTCTTCGATCAATAAAACACGTAACCCGTTGTCGAGTGTAATCTGACGATAGCCGCGGTGATCGTTAGGACTGATTTGCACAAAGCACCTTCACTGGTTGAGGCAAGGTCTTAATTATGACCACCTAAGCAAATTGAGGCAAACATCTGTGCGCTTTATCGTTCCAGAAAGATCAATTGGCTGGTAGCATTATCAGGAATCTAAGAAATTAACAGTAGTGATATGCGAATTTATATTATGCGCCATGGTGAGGCGCAGACGTTTGCTGCCAGTGACGAAGAACGACCATTGACCGATCGCGGAGAGCAGCAGTCAGTAGAAATGGCTCGTTGGCTCAAACAACAGTTACCCGAAGGGAGGCTGGATTTGGTGTTGGTGAGTCCCTATTTGCGTGCTCAGCAAACATGGGAAGCCTGCCAGGCCGTTTTACCTTCGGCGCAAAAAGTGCTTATTGAAGATGGTATTACGCCTTATGGTGACAGCGAGCATGTGGCATCGTATCTACGTGCCTTGGTGAGCGTTGATAATCCCTTGAGCATTTTGCTGGTCTCACACTTGCCGCTGGTGGGGTATCTCACTGCTGAGTTCGACGAAGACAGTCATGCGCCAATGTTTCCAACATCGTCAATTTCTTGCATCGAGTTTGACCCAGCGAGCGAGAAAAGCGTCGTTATGTGGTTGAAAAGCCCTTCCCAGTTGATGGGTTATGCATAGCGTGAACTGCTTTACGCCAACCTTACGTGTCTAGCGCATAGCTTTGCTTGTTTGAATGGTCAACAACGAAAAAACGCCCAACTGGGCGTTTTTTTATTGGCTGTTTTGTGGCTGTCTATTGGTGCGCATGAAGCAGTATTCACTTTATGGAGGCTACTTGAGGTTATCTTTCAGGGATCTCGATAAGCACCAATAGCGCCCCTGCGCCACCAAACTCAAGCGGTGCTTGATGAAATGCCAGTACATCAGGGTGCTGCGCCAGCCACAATGGGGTTTTCTGCTTTAATATGTGCTTTCCAATGCCATGCATGACGCAGGCACAGCTAATCCCTTCTTTGATGCACTCCGCGATCAGTGCGCCCATTTCACGCTTCGCTTCAAGTTGGGTCATGCCATGAAGGTCAAGAAACATGTCGGGCACGTAAACGCCACGTCGTAAACGCTTCACTTCATACTTAGACACACCCGTGCGTGCATATTGCGTTGGGCCATCTTCTTTCAGCAAGGGTTCAAACTCGTCTGAAAAATAAAAGGTGTGATCGCGTGCTGTCGAGTCAGAGAACTTCTTTCTCGATTGTTCCACTGTCTGGCGTCTTGGCGGGTTTATGGTATCCTGCTGCAGTTTTTTAACGCCTTTCACCGCATCGCGGAACAATGAAAAGTCATCGTCTGAGATCGGGGTTTTCTTACTCATAAGTCAATTCCAAATACCGATAGGCGCATTGTACCCAAAATAGAAGCAATGTCTCGCTGTCGGATTTGTAATTGTCTAAATCAATAGCGATGAACGCGGTGCGTTGGGGTGAATCAGGCTAGTGGAGGCCATTTTGGATAAAATTATTGTTGATGAAGTTGTCAACGAGTTGCGTACGCTGCAGGACATGCTACGTTGGACGGTAAGCCGCTTTAATGCAGCAGGTTTGTTTTACGGTCACGGAACGGATAACGCATGGGATGAAGCGGTGCAATTGGTGTTGCCAACGCTGTATCTGCCACTTGATGTGCCTGCAGATACTCGTCACTCCCGCCTGACGACCAGTGAGCGCCATCGTATTGTTGAGCGCGTCATTCGCCGTATCAACGATCGTACGCCAGTGTCTTACTTGACCAACAAAGCCTACTTCTGTGGTTTGGAATTCTTTGTTGATGAACGTGTACTGGTACCACGTTCGCCGATTGGTGAGCTAATCCAAAACCGTTTCAGCCCAATGTTGTCTGTTGAACCGACTCGCATCATGGATTTGTGTACCGGTAGTGGGTGTATTGGTATTGCGTGTGCATACGCTTTCCCAGACGCAGAAGTGGATTTGGTGGATATTTCTACCGATGCGCTCGCCGTGGCTGAGATGAACGTGCAAGATCATGGCATGGAGCAACAAGTGTTCCCAATCCGCTCGGATTTGTTCCGTGATTTACCAAAAGACAAATACGACCTGATTGTTTCTAACCCACCGTATGTGGATGAAGAAGACATGAACAGCCTGCCAGATGAATTCCGTCACGAGCCTGAACTGGGCTTGGCTGCAGGATCTGATGGCTTGAAACTGATGCGCCGTATTATCGCCAATGCGCCCAATTATCTGACCGAGCAGGGGGTTTTGATCTGTGAGGTGGGTAACTCCATGGTGCATGTGGAAGAGCAATACCCAGCGCTTCCGCTGACGTGGCTTGAGTTCGAAAATGGTGGCCATGGTGTATTCATGATGACCTATCAAGATCTGGTCAGCGTGGCAGACGAGTTCTCTATCTACAAAGACTAACCACCATCTATAAAGCTTAATCGCGTGAACTGCGGTTAATTCGCTATTAAAAAGGCTGAAAACATCTGTTTCAGCCTTTTTTTGTTTTCACATCCTACATTTTGTCGTGTTTGTTGAAATGAGCCCCGTTCTACAGAGGGTTGCCTGTTTTGCAGGCAAAAAGCTTTTGCTTCTCGTGCGCGGTTATGTTTCATTAACAAGCATGCAGTTATGCCTTAATAAAGGCAGCCAGTTAAAAGACAGAGGAAGTAATGGCAGGCAATTCTATTGGTCAGGTGTTTCGCGTCACCACCTTTGGTGAAAGTCATGGATTGGCATTAGGGTGTATCGTTGATGGTTGCCCGCCGGGACTCGAAATTTCAGAAGCGGATTTACAGATTGATCTGGACCGTCGTCGTCCGGGTACGTCGAAATACACCACGCAGCGTCGTGAAGCAGATGAGGTGAAATTCTTATCTGGGGTGTTTGAAGGCAAAACAACGGGCACGTCTATTGGCTTGTTGATTGAGAACACAGATCAACGTTCACAAGATTATTCCAAGATATCAGACCGTTTTCGCCCTGGTCATGCCGATTACACGTATCACCAGAAATATGGCATTCGCGATTATCGTGGCGGCGGTCGTTCGTCTGCGCGTGAAACCGCCATGCGTGTTGCAGCAGGTGCAATTGCTAAGAAACTCCTCAAACAGGAATATGGCATTGAAGTGCGTTGCTACCTGTCTGAAATGGGTGATGTGACCATCGACAAGGTTGATTGGGATCAGGTTGAGCAAAACCCCTTTTTCTGCCCAGATGAAACCAAACTTGACGCTTTGGATGAATTGATCCGCCAATTGAAAAAAGACGGTGATTCAATCGGTGCCAAATTGACCGTGGTGGCAAACAATGTCCCTGTCGGTCTGGGTGAGCCTGTGTTTGACCGTTTGGATGCGGATATCGCGTTTGCACTGATGGGCATCAATGCGGTGAAAGGCGTTGAAATCGGCGACGGTTTTGATGTGGTGAATCAGCGCGGTAGCCAACACCGCGATGAATTAACGCCAACTGGTTTTAAAACCAATCATGCCGGCGGCATTCTTGGTGGGATTTCGTCAGGGCAAGATATCGTTGCACACTTGGCGCTGAAACCAACATCCAGCATTACCGTGCCGGGAGAAACCATTAACGTCGACGGCGAAACCGTGGATGTGGTCACACGCGGTCGTCATGATCCTTGTGTCGGTATTCGCGCAGTACCCATCGCCGAAGCCATGGTGGCTATTGTGCTGATGGATCACCTGCTGCGTCACCGTGCGCAGAATGCGGGTGTCACCACCACGACGCCGAAGATTTAAGTGAAAGATGCTAGGGCCTAGGAAAAGAAGGTCCTAGACACAGCAAAAGCCAAGACAAGAGAAAAGGGCTGACAGTTCAAAACTGTCAGCCCTTCTATTTGTCTGTATCTGTGCCTATGTCTATGTCTATGTCTTAGGACTTAGGACTTAGGACTTAGGACTTAGGACTTAGGACTTAGAGCCTAGGTCCTTCTTTTCCTAGGGCGTTTTGCTCTTCTTCAGCAAAGCTAAACACAGGCAAACGCCAGCCAAATGTCACGGCGCAGATGCGAAAGGCGAAGCCCACAATCAGCGTAGAGAGTATCGCGTAGTTTTCGTTGATACCTAAGTGCTCGCCATAGGTGAACAGCCCCCAATACATCCAACCCGAGAAAAAGGCGATCGACGCATAAAGCTCTTTGTGTAACACCATGGGCTGGCGACGACAAAGCAAATCACGTAGTAAACCACCAAATATGCCCGTGACCACCGCAGACACGACGGTGATGAGGGGCGGTAATCCCATGTCTATCGCGACGCGGCAACCGATAATACTAAAGGCAATAAGGCCAAGAGAATCGAGCCAAACAAACAGCTTATGATTGCGTGCAACCCAAGAGGCCATCCAAGTGGTGACAATGCCCGCAACACACACGATCACCAGATAGTGCGGATTCGCGACCCAGCCTAAGGGGTAGTGCCCGAGCAAGATGTCTCGAACTGTACCACCGCCAATCGCGGTGCAACTGGCCACCAGCATGACGCCAAACCAATCCATATTTCTTCGACCTGCCGCGAGTGCGCCTGTCATGGCTTCGGCAGTAATGCCAATAATGTACAAAGTAGACAACAACATTATTATTCAGTCGGTTGCATTTCATGAGAGAAGGAGGTAGCGATTCTAAATGTGATGGCAATCACAAGCCAATGAAAATAGGCGAAGTCACACATGAATCAATTTCATGCTTATCGCGGATAAAATCGGCAAAATGGGCAATTATCACGGCGACAATAGGGCATGTGCTAGGTAAAATGCCGCCTGACTGATTTTGGCTGTAACCAGACATTTACAAATAACGCATGCATCACGATTACAACGACCTTATTTCTGTATTCAATCAGACATTTATTGAATCTTTTAACACTGAGTTATTACTCGGTGGTGACGAACCTATTTATTTCCCAGCCGATGAAACTCACACGAAGCATCGAATTATCTTTGCTCGTGGCTTTTTTGCATCTGCGATGCATGAAGTTGCGCACTGGTGTATTGCCGGTCCTGAACGTCGATTGCTGGAAGATTATGGCTACTGGTATCACCCAGATGGACGCGATGAAAAAACGCAGGCGGAATTTGAGAAAGTGGAAATAAAGCCACAAGCGGTAGAGTGGATTCTTTCTGCGAGCTGTGGTTTTCGCTTTCAAGTGAGCTGTGACAATTTGAGTGGCGTCGAGTCTGATCGCGCGGGCTTTACGGCCAAAGTGCGTGAGCAAGTGCTGATTTATCTCGATGAAGGTATGCCAGCGCGCGCAAAAACCTATTCAGATGCCCTCCGTGCGTTTTATCATCGTCCCACGTTGACGGCCGCAGACTTTACCTATTGATAACCATCCCGAATGCGTTTGGTATGAGAGAGATTATGATCCAAGACTACGAAGAACAGATCCTTGATTTGATAGACGCCATGGTAGAGACCGCGTCAGATGACGAATTGTTTGCAAGTGGGTATTTGCGTGGCCACATCTCATTGGCTGCCGCTGATTGCGAGCAAGATGGGGTTGATGATATTGAAGCGCTAAAGGTCTGTGTGGATGGTAGCTTGAAAAACAATGCCAACGAGCTAAGCCCTGCGGATCAAGTGCTGGTGGCGAATTTGTGGGCCTCTTTGCAAGCGAAAGCGGGCTGAAAGCCGTTGCAATAGACATCAACATCAATAAATACAAAGAAGGCGCTCAATGAAGCGCCTTCTTTATACTCGGAATCTATCAGCTCAGAATACTCACGTTTAACCGCCTAACATCACAGTGCTTTGCCTTTCAGTAACTTTCTGACCCACATGCGCCCCGGATGCAATGCATTAAGCACGTCAACGGGCAAAGGCAAAGGATCGCCACACAGTTGCGAAGCCAACAACTCACCTAGCAATGGTGCTGAGGTTAATCCGCGAGAGCCAAGCCCAAGTAGGCTGTAAAGGTTTGGGTAAACCGGCACATCCTGTGCAGTGTCTTTCGTGTCACGCAGGCCGCTGTAGCTATCAACCAGTTTGCTGTAATCACAGACATCACCAACAAACGGCAGATGATCTCGGCTGGCACAGCGCACACCAACACGCCCAGCACCGTGGTCAACATTGATAGCATTCGGCCATTGCGCAGGAATACAGTTAACTAAACGTTGTTTGTTATCGACTTGATCCGCCATGCGAAATGCTAACGAACTGTCATTACGGCTATAGCTTGCTCCAATACAATGGGTGTCATTTTTTGGGTTCACCGGCGTCAGATAACCATCATAACAAAGCACAGTTTTGAGCTTTTTCAGCTCAGTTGTGGTGTTGATATGACTCACTTGCCCACGCACTGAATAAGCTGGGATCGCGGCAGCTTGTTCAAACTGTGTGAACTCGTGACCATTTGCAATCACGACGGCATCGTGAGCAAACGTGTTGTCGTCGGTATGAAGCTGCCACTCGTTATCGCTGATATCTAGCTTTGTCACCTTGGCATTGAAATGACAAGTCAATAAACCAGTCGCCTCTGCTTTAGCGAGCAAGCCTTGTGTGAGTTGTTGGGGGCACAACCAGCCACCAAGGGGGTAACTGATGCCACCATGCACGGTGTCGATGTCGGTCATGGTTGCCGCTTGTTCGGCAGTGACAGCATGAACCAATGCCTCTGGATAGCCACCTTTGAGTAGTTTTTCTAGTTTATCCGCACTTTTCTCATCCCAGCCTAATTGTGTTACGCCGCACCAGTCATGATCAAAGTTAATGGTTTCAGCTGCTTGCTCAACAAACTGACGTGAGAACAAAAACGCGGGCGCAAAGAAGCGAGAAAGTACGTCACCACTGCCGTTGAGTAGCGGATACACCGCGCCCTGACGATTGCCCGATGCGCCAAGCCCTGGCTTGTCATGCTCGCAATAAAGCGTCACAGCTTTGCCTCGGCGAACCAAAGACAGCGCCAATGTGGCACTGGCGACACCGCCGCCCACAATCGCAATATTGTCGGCGAGGTCAGGAGGACAGCGCTTGTACCAAGGCGCTTGTTGTCGAGGCTGGTTACGTTGATTGATGGTGCCGACAATCATGTCACGCTTCGTGCCAAAGCCTTGGGTTTTTTTCATGTCAAAACCCGCATCGATTAAACCACGGCGGACAAAACCAGCAGCGGTAAACGTCGCGACGGTGCAGTGTTCTCGTGCGAGACGTGCCATGCCATCGAACAAAGATTGGCTCCACATCTCGGGGTTTTTGCTAGGCGCAAAACCATCAAGGAACCAGCAATCCACAATGCCATCATCCGATGTCCACACTTGAGGCATGCAATCTTTAATGTCACCAAACCACAAATCCAACGTCACCCGTCCATCAGCAAGGATAAGACGATGGCAGCCAGACACGGCAGCGGGGTAGTGCTGACGCAGTGCTTTTGCGTAGTCGGCCAGCTCAGGCCAAGACGCATGGGCTTTTTCAAGATCGATTTGTGTAACGGGAAACTTCTCAAAACTGATAAAATGCAGCTGTTGCGTTTTGGCTTGCGGGTTGTCTGCACAAAACGCATCAAACCATTGCCACGTGGCGAGAAAGTTTAGGCCAGTTCCAAAGCCAGTCTCTGCGATAACAAAGCGGTCTCGCTCGAATTGTTGCCAGCGTGCCGGAAGATGATTTTGATGTAGGAACACATAGCGCGTTTCTTCCAAGCCATTGGCGTTAGAAAAGTACACATCGTCGAAATTATCAGATACCGGTGTTCCAGCATCATTCCAGTGGATTTGGGCATGTTCGATACGGGGTTGGGTCACAAGCCTTGCCTTAATTAACAGTGTATTTGCACTCAGATCGCGGATTCTATCGTCAATTCCGCGGAAATTACAGAAACTCAGGGGCGTGTGTGCGAGTATGGAAAAGATTTTCAGCTTACACGCGTACTCTAGGAAAGCTGACCACTTTAGATGAGCAAAAACGCTATCATCGGTGCGAACTCGAATTGTAGGAACAAAAGATGAAACGAGCCGTAATTACAGGTATGGGAATTGTTTCCAGCATCGGTAACAACGTAAAAGAAGTGCTGGAGTCTTTGAAGACGGGTAAATCAGGGATCAGTTTTTCCCAGCAGTTCGCGGACATGAAACTACGCAGTAATGTTTGGGGCGATTTAAAGCTCATTCCCGCAGAGCATATTGATCGTAAGAAATTTCGTTTTATGGGCGATGCCGCAGGCTTCGCTTATCTGTCAATGGAACAAGCCATTGAAGATTCAGGTCTGACTGAAGATATGGTCTCTAATGACCGTACCGGTCTGGTTGCTGGTTCTGGTGGTGCGTCTTCTATTAACCAAGTGCTGGCGACAGACACGTTGCGCGAGAAAGGGGTAAAACGTGTTGGACCTTACATGGTGCCTCGTACCATGTCGTCTACCGTTTCAGCGTGCTTGGCAACGCCATTTAAAATCCGTGGTGTGAACTACACCATGAGTTCAGCCTGTGCGACTTCTGCACACTGTATCGGCCACGCGGTAGAGCTTATCCAATTGGGTAAACAGGACGTGGTATTTGCAGGTGGCGGTGAAGAACTCGATTGGTCATTGACCATGATGTTTGACGCCATGGGCGCGTTGTCGACCAAATACAATGATGACCCTTCAAAAGCGTCACGCACCTATGATGCAGACCGCGACGGTTTCGTTATTTCTGGTGGCGGCGGCATGATGGTGATCGAAGAGCTTGAGCATGCGCTTGCGCGTGGTGCGAAAATCTACGGTGAAATCGTCGGCTATGGCGCAACGTCTGATGGCTACGACATGGTTGCCCCTTCGGGTGAAGGCGCTATCCGTTGTATGAAGATGGCGATGCAAGATGTGGACAGCATTGACTACATCAACACGCACGGCACTTCAACGCCAGTGGGTGATGTGAAAGAGTTAGGCGCGATTCAGGAAGTGTTTGGCCACAACAGCCCAGCTATTTCTGCTACCAAAGCGATGACAGGTCACGCATTGGGCGCTGCAGGTGTTCACGAAGCGATTTATTCAACACTGATGTTGGAAAATAACTTTGTTGCTCCGAGCATTAATATCGACAACCTTGACCCTGCTGCTGAAGGCCTTGATATCGTGACTGAAATGCGCGAGCAAACGCTGACAACTGTGATGTCGAATAGCTTCGGTTTTGGCGGTACTAACGCCACACTGGTGATTAAAAAATACGAAGGATAAGCGAAAACGCTGTCTCTCGTTGCGACAAGCCTGTCACTGGCTTGTTGTTTAAGATTTTCCGGGAAGTTGGCATCATGCCTACAACAGACGCAGGTATTGACCGTTGAGAGCCGGTCTCTATCTTTCAGATCCTGGATTTTACCCGGCCATTGGTCGGGTTTTTTCGTTTTAAGTCGCAAGGAAAAGCGTCACAATAGCGTCAGTGAGTTTGATTGAAGAGAGCATTGCGTGAATATCCTGATTGATGAAAATATGCCGTATGCCGCGGCACTATTCAGTAAACTGGGAACGGTGACAGCCAAAGCGGGTCGTACACTGACGGCAGACGACTTGGTTGATGTGGATGCCTTGATGATCCGCTCCGTGACCAAAGTGGATGAAGAATTATTAGCGAAAGCTAATCGCCTTAAGTTTGTGGGAACGGCAACCGCCGGGACTGACCACGTCGATGCAGAATTGCTGGCTTCGCGAGGTATTCATTTCACTGCCGCACCGGGTTGCAACAAGGTGGGGGTGGCAGAATATGTCATCAGTGCGCTTTTGGTACTGAGTCAGCAGCAAGGCTTTACGCTCACTGATCGTAAAGTTGGCATCATTGGGGCTGGGCAAGTTGGGAGCTATCTTTCCAAATGTCTCAGCGCACTGAATATTGAACATTTGCTTTGTGATCCTATAAAAGAAGCTGAAGGTGATGAGCGCGCGTTTCATTCGCTACCAACCCTACTTGCAGAGTGCGATGTGATCACGACGCACACACCGATCACACGGGCAGGCAAATACCCAACACATCATTTGATTGGGAAAAAAGAACTGGCTGCGTTGAAGCCAAACAGTATTTTGATCAATGCCGCTCGTGGACCGGTTGTGGACAATGATGCGCTCAAAGCCGCATTGCAAGCAGAAAAACTAACAGCCGTGTTGGATGTATTTGAATTCGAACCGGAAGTGGATCTAGAACTACTGCCGCTATTGGCTTTTGCCACGCCTCATATCGCAGGATATGGCCTAGAAGGCAAAGCCCGTGGCACCACCATGATTTACAACGCCTACTGTGATTTTCTCGGAAATAGCGAAGAGCACGTAGCGGCGAGTTCACTGTTACCTATGGCACCGATCCCGCGTGTTGAATTAAGCCAGCCTTGGAACAACGCAGATCTTATGGCGCTCTGTCAGCTGGTTTATGACATTCGCCGAGACGATGCTGAGTTCCGCCGAGAAATGGCCGATGTTGCTCAGCAGCGCATAAGCTTTGACCGCTTACGCAAGAATTACTGGGACAGACGTGAGTACAGTGCGATTACAGTAGCGGGCAAGGCCGAGTTTGGGTTAGAGTCGCTCGCTAAATTAGGTTTTACCGTAGAGGAATAAACATGACACAAGAATTCGATGTGGCTTTTGATATCGCTGTATTAGGTGCAACGGGCGCTGTTGGCCGCACCATTATCGAGGTATTGGAAGAGCGTAAATTCCCTGTGCGCAATCTTTACTTGCTGGCAAGTGAGCGCAGTGCCGGTGAAACCATTCGTTTCAATGGCAAAAGCATTCTGGTGAAAAACGTCGAAGACTTCGATTGGAGTCAGGTGCAGTTAGCACTGTTTTCGGCTGGCGCAGAATTGTCAGACCGTTGGGCGCCGATTGCCGCTGATGAAGGTGTGGTGGTTATCGACAACACCTCACGTTTCCGTTACGAGCATGATGTTCCATTGGTCGTGCCAGAAGTAAACCCAGAAGCGATTGCGGATTTCCGTAACCGCAACATCATTGCCAACCCAAATTGCTCGACCATTCAAATGCTGGTGGCACTGAAGCCAATTTATGATGCAGCAGGTATTGAGCGCATCAACGTGGCAACCTATCAGTCAGTGTCTGGCTCAGGCAAAAAAGGCGTTGATGAACTGGCTGGTCAAACTGTAAAACTACTGAACAGCCAAGATGCAGAGCCTAGCTTGTACAAAAAGCAGATCGCATTTAACTGTATACCGCATATCGACGAGTTCATGGACAACGGCTACACCAAAGAAGAAATGAAAATGGTGTGGGAAACGCAGAAGATATTGGGTGATGACACGGTTGCCGTGAACCCAACCTGCGTGCGAGTGCCTGTTTTCTATGGTCATGCTGAAGCCGTGCATATCGAATGCCGTCAACCTATTGACGCAACCGAAGCCATGGATTTACTGTCACGTGCGGAAGGCGTGGAAGTCTATATGGGTGAAGAGTACCCAACGCAAGTGAAAGAAGGCACGGGTCAAGACCACGTTATGGTCGGTCGCATTCGCAACGACATCAGCCATCCCAATGGTTTAAACATGTGGATTGTGGCAGATAATGTCCGCAAAGGGGCGGCAACTAACTCGGTTCAAATCGCCGAAGTCCTTGTGCGCGATTACCTTTAATCGCCTAAAACAACCGGTATCGAGTGATCTCGTGCCGGTTGTTTGATCACAAAACACAGTTTTATCTTCTCACACTACAGTTTTCACTCAAGCTTCCGATATAGTTAGGGAAATAACCTAATCCCAACCACAGTAAGAACTTAACCATACATTGCGACGCAAAAATCATGATTTACTTTGCGCGGATACTGCCATATCGCAGGGCTGATTTCTCATGAGCAGTGATGCTGTGATACGTTTCCCCCGCAAGGCTGGTTCGATATTTGCAGTGTTTTGGAATAAGCCTATTATTCTGCCATAGGGGAATGCGGGCAGTGTCCGACGCAGATTTTTATAACGCCATGAAGCGAACGCTTTCTTCACCAATCGCTAGCCGTCGACTCGGCAAAATTCTTGCAGCCTCAACATTGGTGTTGAGCCTCGCTGCGACCTTTTCTGTGCATTCAGCCATTCGAATTCTTGGCCCTGTTGAAGAGTCGCCGCCACCGAGTGCCGTCACGCCTTTATCCCAAACGACGCAAGCGCCCTCGACAGTCAATCGCCGTCAATCTGTTGGCCCTACGCGAGACAACGATACCCTTTGGTCTATCGCAACCCGCT
This sequence comes from Enterovibrio litoreus, assembly GCF_045679545.1. NCBI lineage: Bacteria > Pseudomonadati > Pseudomonadota > Gammaproteobacteria > Vibrionales > Vibrionaceae > Enterovibrio > Enterovibrio litoreus. The sequence continues at coordinate 2,574,789 of NZ_CP166194.1, read as the reverse complement.
ATCAGCCGAACAATGCCGTCACTGTCTATCAAACCTTAGGCGCGATTTTCCGTTTAAACCCCAACGCATTTGAAGACCAAAATATTCACGGTTTAGTGCCCGGCAGTACGCTAATGATGCCGACACTGACCGAGATCCGTCGCGAGAGCACGGACGATGTCGCCCAGCGTCTGCAAATTGATCAAGCGCGCAAAGATGCTCAACGCGGCGTGAGTCGTCAGCCATTAAGCCAGCAAGTCTCGGCGCCAGTGGCCACACCAAGACCAGCCCAAAAACCAGTTGCTTCCGAGGAAAAAGCACCAAAACCTGCCGCAGAAATGATGCCAGCCGACGCAGAGATGGCGCAGTCTGAATCATTGCCTGAGGCAGAGATGAAAGCCAAAGAAGCCGCGGGTAGTGATACGACACCGCCTAAGCCAGATATGGGCGCGGTACAAAACCAAATCAACCAGTCTGATCTGCAAATGGGCAAACTGGTTGAAAGCAATCACATCCTGAAAATTCGTCTTGCTGAAGTGCAAAACGAGTTGGTTGCACTGAAAGATCAGATGAGTGCCGACGAAGAACTTACCGAGGAGATTAAATCTTTCTTGGAAGCGCAGCGTATGCGTCAAGCTCAAATGGAAATGAAAGAGCCTTCTTTCATGGAATCACTGATGGCTAGCCCGCTCATGTTGGCAACGGTCGCCATTATTCCAGCACTTCTGGTGATTGGCGCTGCTGCCTTTATCATCATGCGTCGACGCAAAGACGATGATGACGTTCCTGAGCCGGAAGGACTAGACGGCGCTGATCCGGATATGAACGTCATCATGGTGCCGGATGTCGAGGACGACGACGAGCTTGTGCTGGAAGATGACGAGCTAGAAGTGACAGACGATACTGACGCCGATGATCTATTTGGCGATGATGGCATCTTTGATTCAGAGCTGGATGACATTAATTTGTCTGACACCTTGGAGCTGTCTGATGAGCCTTCGGAGTCAGGGTTAGATATTGATAATGACACTGACTTTGGTGGTGAAACGGATCTGAGTTCATCATTGGATGCTGATTTGGATTCCATGTTGGATGACGACTTCCAAACAGGCACTGATTTAGGCGTTGCAGCAAGTACAGAAGGCGCGATTGGTCTTGAGGACATGGAACGCGCCCTTGATGAAATGGCGTCCCAACCTGAAGAGACAGAGCTGAGCCCTGATGAAGCGCTGGCAGCCATGTGGGAGCAATCACTCAGCGAAGGCAGTGACAGTGATGTTGATGACATTGATGCCTTGCTGAACGCGACACAAACGACGGATGAACCAGAAACTTCAGAGTCAGAAACGGTCGATGTTTTGTCTGAAGAGCTTTCACCTGAATCCGAGACCGATGTTCTTGATGACGCGCTCAATGATCTGGACGACGAAACCACTAACGAAGCGCTGTTTGATAAAGTGCTTGATGACGAGCCAGAATTGGACTTATCGCAAGATATCGACCTGTCTGACGACGATCTGGACGACATTCTTAATGAAACAGCAACGGCATCCGCCTTTGATGAAAGCGAAGAGCCACAAAGCGCTGATCTAGATAGCGAACTCAGCGAAGACAGCACAGCATTGCTCGACGAGTTCTTAGACGATGATATCGATCTAATTAGCGATTCTTCTTTAGAAGAAGCCGACGAAACCGATTTACAGCTCGACAATACCGATGCCCTTCTTGATGAACTTCTAGATGACGAATTACTGGATGAAGATGGCAACCCGTTAACGTCACAAGAGGGCGACGACACGGATGCATTGTCACTTGATCCTATGTCAGATGATGAGGATGACATTTCTGACAGCGATGCGTTGCTGGATGAGCTTGTCGGTGATGACGACATTGATCCGTTAGACGAGAGCGCATTGCTCGATGAAGCCATTGATGATGACGATATGTTGTCTGAATTAATCGGCGACGGCAGTGATGCGGAAGATCTTGATCTCGCCGGCACAGACGTATTACTCGACGAGCTTGTGAGTGAAGACGATGAGCTCGAAAACGATGAGCTCGAAAACGACAGTGTGCTGCTCGGTGAGGATGATCTAGAGGACGAAGATCTTCTTGGTGACGATCTCATCTCGATTGATGACGGCGAGTTTGACCTCGATAAGCCAGAAGAACCCGCTGCCACTGATGCTGAGTTGGAAAAAGCGTTAGAGCCAGAACCAGAACCAGAACCAGAGCAATCACAAGACATTGAACACGCAGAGGCTGATAGTGACATCACTGAACTTGAAGAATTGGTGGCAGAAGCCTCTGATGAACTCAACCTTGAGCCCCCTGCGTCTGAATCAGACCTCGATCTGCTTGATGATTTACTGGAACAAGACGATGAGCCTGAGTTCGCGCAGGAACAAGCGCATGAGCAAGAAGAAGTCGCATCAACAAACAGTGAGTCAGATCCGCTAGACGGCGAAGAGCGTGAAATACCAGAAGCATCACAAGAAGACATTGATCTGTTAGATAGCCTTTTAGGTGAAGAACAGGAAGAGGGCGCTGATGCGTCGTCAGATGACGATGACATGGCTGCGCTTGTTGATGATACTCCTGCCGCTGAGGCACCAGAGTCTGAAAGCACGGAACTTGAAACCGAATTTAGCGAGCCAGCAGAGGACGTTGCAACAGCCAACGATGAAGCGGATCTCGATGATGCGCTGGCAGCGATAGAGCCATTTGAGCAAGCGTCTTCGGAGAGCGCTTCCGAAGAGACAGAATCTGCCGACGTCGAAGCCGAAGAGCTGGAAACCGAAGATCTTGAAGCCTCAGAGGGTGATGAAACAGTCACCGCAGATGCCGCGCCTCTCGATCTTTCATCCTTACCAGAATATGACGAAGAAGCCGCGCTTGCAGATAGTGACTTTGATGAAGCTGAATCTGATGAGCCAGTAGAGGCTGACCTTGAAGAAGCATCATTCGATCTTGACAATCTGCCTGAATATACTGAAGAAGATGCAGCCGTCGATTTCGATGTAGCGCATTCAGCACCAAGCGACGCGTTGAATAAAGAAGATATTGCTGCGCTTGATGTTGAAGACACTGATGTTGAAGACACTGATGTTGAAAATGATGTCGACGCAAAATTAGACTCAGACACTGAATCTGCAACTGAGCGTCAAGAAACACAAGAGGAAGCGCCATCGCTTGCTGATGAACCAGAGTCATCGTTTACCGCGACCGAAAACAACACCCTCGCATTCCCACCTGTTGATCCGATTAGCTTGGACGATTTGGGTGAATTTGATGAAGATGATGCACTCGGCGCGGCGCTTGATGAGCAACGCGAACTTGATGAGGCGGTGCCTGAAAGTGATCGCAGCCAGTTCTCGCAGCCTTCTGCGCCTGTTTCGCAGGCATCGTATCGTGCCGCTGAACTGAATGAAATTGCCGAACTGGACGATGATGAGCACCAAGTCGCTGGGCTCAACATGGAAGCGCTGCTTTCAGAGCCCCTAGACGACGAGCCTATGGCGCTTGGTGACTTTGAGACCGAAACACCCGACACCCATGAGGCGATGAGTGCGCGTGAAGCCTCAGACCTTGAGAATGCACTGGAAGGTGATGACGAGTTTGATGTCCATGAAACGCTAGATGCTTCTGACGAGCAAGATATCCCAGAAGACGAAAGCGGCATTTGGGATGCAGAGCAAACACCAGAACCTGAACTGGAAAGCGAAGATTGGTCCCAGCAGCCGGAAATTCTTGGCGATGACATCAAATCCATGGACTTGGATGCAGACCTAGAAGGCTTGCTTGAAGAGGCTGAGAGTGAGCTTGTTGAAGCGACGTCGTCAGATGATGGATTTATCAGTATTGATGAGCTCATGAAAGATGATGGCTTGCCACAAGAAGATCCAGATTCGGTCAAAATGGATTTGAATGTTGGTCTGGAAGATTTCCCTGATGTGCTCAATGACATTCAAGCTGTCGATGTGGATAGCAGCGGTGAAGCGGCAACTAACATGGACTTGGCTAAGGCCTATTTAGAAATGAATGATGTAGATGGTGCGATTCAGTTGCTTGAGCAAGTGATGCAAGGTGATGATTCAAACCTCAAAGAAGAAGCCAGAATGATGATTGAGAAGCTTCACTAAGCGGCGTGTCATCTCGCCCATCTCGTTTAGGTGAATCAACGGCAGGGGAAACCCCGCCGTTTTTTTATCCTCACACTTGACGATTATTCCTGCACAAATTTATGACCGCTGACTTAATCCGATTGGTATACTGCGCAGCTTCACAAAATAATGAACCGCTAAGACAGAGACAAAAGAATGAAAATTGCCCTGGGTGTTGAATATGATGGTGCACAGTATTTCGGCTGGCAGAGACAGCGCGAAGTACCCAGTGTGCAGGAACACCTTGAAAAAGCCCTGTCGAAAATCGCCAACCAACCGATTGACGTGCAATGCGCGGGTCGTACTGATGCTGGCGTACATGGAACGGGCCAGGTGGTTCATTTTGAGGTAGACGTTACCAGGCCGCTTCGTGCGTGGACCATGGGCGTTAATACCCATCTTCCCGATGCTATCGCTGTGCGTTGGGCTAAAGAAGTCCCGGATGAGTTTCACGCTCGTTTCTCAGCCACAGCGCGTCGCTATCGCTATATCATTTATAACAATGCGCTGCGTCCAGGTATTCTTCGTCATGGCGTGACACACTGTCATGATGAGCTAGACGAAACGCTAATGCATCAAGCTGGGCAGTATCTATTAGGCGAAAATGACTTTACGTCTTTTCGCGCTGTTCATTGCCAGTCAAAAACCCCTTGGCGCAATATTCATCATTTAAATGTGACCCGCCAAGGTCGTTTCGTGATCATAGACATCAAAGCAAACGCATTTGTCCATCACATGGTGCGAAATATTGCAGGTAGTTTGATTGAGGTCGGGCGCAAAGAGAAAGCGCCCGAGTGGATTCAATGGCTCCTTGGCGTGAAAGATCGCAACTTGGCCGCCGCGACGGCAAAAGCGCACGGCTTGTACCTGGTTGACGTAGAGTACCCAGCAAGGTTTGCATTACCTGCATCACCAGTAGGTCCGCTGTTTTTGCCAGATACTCAGTGATAGAAATTAGAACTGCAAGGATAAGTAGACATTCTGTGGTTTGAACGTGCAGTCGTTTTGCAGACAGGTGTGCTAAAGGCTAGGCAAAAAATAGGTAGTACCAGTTTTTTGTCCAAAGTCTTAACAAGTTGTGTTTTAATTCCTTGTTGAATTTGTAAATACCCAGGCCACTTGTCTTCGCCAAACAGAGACTGTTCATTTATAACGAGCAGCAGAAGGTCGAATGACAGGTGCTCCATTAGAAAAGGTCGTTCATGAGCTGGCTTGAAAAAATACTGACAAAAAGCAATATCGGTTCTTCACGTAAAGTCTCCATTCCAGAAGGCGTATGGACCAAGTGTGGCGCCTGTGAGCAGGTGCTTTATCACGCTGAGCTTGAGCGTAACCTGCATGTGTGTCCTAAGTGTGACCATCACATGCGAATGACGGCGCGTAAGCGCCTAGAAACCTTCTTGGATGAAGGAAAAGGCACTGAACTGGGTGCTGAGCTAGAGCCAAAAGATCTGCTCAAGTTCCGTGACTCAAAAAAATACAAAGATCGTCTTTCAGCTGCGCAGAAAGCCAGTGGTGAGAAAGACGCTTTGGTTGTGATGAAAGGTGAGCTTCTTGGCATGCCTGTTGTCGTTGCATCCTTTGAGTTTGCCTTCATGGGTGGGTCGATGGGCGCAGTCGTTGGCGCGCGATTTGTTCGCGCGGTAGAGCAAGCGATTGAAGACAAATGCGGTTTTGTATGCTTCTCTGCCAGTGGCGGTGCGCGTATGCAAGAAGCATTGACCTCATTGATGCAAATGGCGAAAACCAGTGCAGCGCTTGAGCGTTTATCTGGCAAAGGCTTGCCGTTTATTTCGGTATTAACCGACCCAACATTCGGTGGCGTAACAGCCAGCTTCGCGATGCTTGGCGACATTAACATCGGTGAGCCAAAAGCACTGATCGGCTTTGCGGGTCAACGCGTGATTGAACAGACCGTACGTGAGAAGCTTCCTGAAGGTTTCCAACGTAGTGAGTTCCTGTTGGAGCACGGTGCGATTGATATGATTGTTGATCGCCGCGAAATGCGTCAGCGCATTGGTGGCTTGTTAGCGAAAATGACCAACCATGAATCGCCATTGGTCGTGTCTGTTGATCAGCAGCCACTTGAAGGTGAGGTTATTGAAGCTGAGCCATTGGACGATAAAGAATAAACGTCCCACAAATGAACATCGAAAGAGCGCCTTATGGCGCTCTTTGTCTTTTAGCTGATATGATTGAGCTATTAAAAGCTCGAATAGAATACTGATGTCAGAACATATTTCTCCCGGCGCCACTGCGCCATTGTCTGAGTGGTTGCGCTACTTAGAATCACTCCACACCAGTGCCATCGATTTGGGATTGGATCGCGTCGCGCTTGTCGGTCAAAAGGGCAAGCTGACTAAGCCTGCTCCAAAAGTCATTACCGTTGCCGGTACGAACGGTAAAGGTTCGACCTGCGCCATCATTGAAGCTATTTTGCAAAAAGCCGGTTATAAGACTGGGGTATATAGCTCACCACACCTTATTCGCTACAACGAACGCGTGCGTATCAACGGTCAAGAGTTGGATGACGAACGTCATTCAGAAGCCTTTGCAGCGGTTGAATCGCTTCGTGGTGATACCAGCTTAAGCCTGTTCGAATTTGGCACGCTGGCAGCGCTTTGGCTGTTCATTGATAACCAGATTGACGTGGCAATCATCGAGGTCGGCCTTGGTGGTCGGTTAGATGCGACCAACATTGTTGACCATGATGTTTCTGTGATAACCAGCCTTGCTATCGATCATGTTGATTGGCTGGGTGATGACATTGAAGTCATTGGTTTTGAAAAAGCCGGTATTTTTCGCTCAGGCAAACCTGCGGTTTGTGGTCAGCCAGAACCACCAGCCAGTGTGGCAGCACATGCAGACGACATTGGCGCTGAACTTCATCAGGTTGGTTACCAGTTCAACTACCAACAACACGGTGATGTTTGGCACTGGCAGTGCGGTGCGTTTGATTTGCGCGATTTGCCTGTTCCGAATCTTCCTTTGCCAAATGCGGCGACGGCGCTCATGGCCTTGGGATTGTCAGAGCTTGATGTCACAGATGAACAAATTGTTGACGGTTTAAGCACTGTAACACTCGCCGGTCGCATGCAAAAAGTGTCTGAGTCACCGTTGGTATTGCTTGATGTGGCGCATAACCCCCATTCGGCGACTTACCTTGCAGGCCAGCTCGCATCGCTCAAGCAAGAGTCAGGAGCGAAGATACATGCGGTGGTTGCTATGTTGCATGACAAAGACATCGCCGCAACGCTGGAAGCCATGAAGCCAGTGGTTGATGTGTGGTATCCCGCCTCGCTGACAGGCCCTCGAGCGGCAGCTTGGACACAGCTTGCACGTTATCTACCAGACAATATCGACGGTTATGATTCGCCTACCGCCGCATTTAACGCCGCGCACGCCGCGTTGAAATGGCAGGATGATACCTTGATCGTCTTTGGTTCTTTCCACACGGTCGGCGAAATTGCCGATTATCTCGCTCAAACGGAGTAATTGTGGCAACTCAGTTCCAGAATCGCTTAGTCGGTACGCTCATTTTGGTTTCGCTGGGGGTGATCTTTCTGCCCGATGTGTTTGACGGCGAGAAAGCGCACTACCAGGAAAGCTATCAAGCTATTCCATTGCGTGAAGACGTTGATGAAACGCTACTTCAAACGCCTATCGAAGCACCTGAAGACGTGGATACGTTTCTTCCTCAAGACGAACCCGTTTCCGTCACGATTGGAGGCTCTGTTGATGATGGGGATGCTGACCATCGAATTGGAGATGATGTCACCGCTGAGGGGCGTATGCCTGTCACGAGTGATAATGCGGACCCCAAAGTGGGCTACGAAGATTCCGCGTGGATTATTCGATTAGGGACGTTTCGTAACATCGACAACGCGAAAAACTTGGTGACCACCTTGCGCAGCAAAGGTTACCCCGCACAGTTGATGCCTCGTGATGTGAAAGAAGGCGAGTTGGCACGTGTTGAAATTGGCCCCGATGTGTCTAAGGACAAATTGGCGGCAATGACAGCAGATTTAGAGTCTTTGACCGGATTGAAAGGTCAACTGCTTAGATTTAACCCACTCAACCCATAAGAAAACGTTTGCGTCGTCATTTTTTCTGTTAAAATGCGCGCGAATCGCTCAGATGATTAAAAGATGAATTGGATAGATTACATCATTATTGGAGTGATCAGCTTTTCAGCACTGATTAGCTTGGTCCGTGGATTTGTGAAAGAAGCGCTATCGCTGGTAATTTGGTTTGGAGCCTTCTTTGTCGCGAGTAACTTTTACCCGCAATTGGCCGCTTACTTCACAAACATCCATGACGAAATGATTCGAAATGGCGCAGCGATTGCCGCGCTGTTTATTGCAACATTAATTGTTGGTGCTGTGGTGAACTATGTCATCGGGCAATTAGTTCAAAAAACAGGACTTTCTGGAACGGATAGAGTGTTAGGGGTGGTTTTTGGTGGTATCCGCGGCGTGCTCATTGTCGCAGCGTTACTGTTCTTCCTTGATGCGTTCACTAGTTTTTCCAGCGCCAACGAGTGGAAACAATCACAATTGATCCCTAAATTTGGGGTAGTGATTGAATGGTTTTTCTCGTATTTGGAGCAGAGCTCCAGCTTTTTGCCCAAGGTGATCTAGCGTCAGCCTGCTTTTAGCAGATAAAGGCAGGAAAACGTAAAACAGTTCCCTGGGCTTACTCTTGCGTTACAAGGAACAGCATACATGTGTGGGATTGTTGGAATCGTGGGTGAAACCCCGGTTAATCAGTCAATTTACGATGCGTTGACAGTACTTCAGCACCGTGGTCAGGATGCCGCCGGCATTGTAACTATTGACAACAACCGGTTTCGCTTAAGAAAAGCGAACGGTTTGGTAAAAGATGTATTCCAACTCAAGCATATGCAACGCTTGCAGGGAACGGTTGGCATAGGGCATGCGCGCTATCCAACCGCAGGCAGTTCTAGTGTGTCCGAGGCACAGCCGTTTTATGTTAACTCACCTTACGGCATTACTCTCGCGCACAATGGAAACCTGACTAATGCGAATGAACTCCGCGAGTCGCTTTTCGCTCAAGACCGTCGCCACCTCAATACCACGTCTGATTCTGAAGTTCTGCTGAATGTCCTTGCCCACCAAATCGATGAAGCCACCGCTTTTCCTCTGAGTGAGGAAGATGTGTTTAAAGCTGTGCGCAAAGTGCATCAGCAAATTCGTGGAGCTTACGCTGTGGTGGCAATGATCATCGGTCATGGCCTTATCGCTTTTCGTGACCCACATGGCATTCGCCCCTTGTGTTTGGGCAAACGAACCGTGAACAATCGTGAAGAATACATGGTCGCGTCTGAGTCGGTTGCCCTTGATGCAGTCGGTTTTGATTTCGTGCGTGATGTTGCGCCTGGTGAAGCGATTTACATTACGTTTGATGGGCAGTTGTATACACGTCAGTGTTCAGATACCCCGTCACTGTCACCGTGTATTTTTGAGTTTGTTTATTTTGCTCGCCCTGATTCCTTCATTGATAAGATTTCGGTTTATGCTGCACGTATCAATATGGGCAAGAAACTCGGTGCGAAAATTCGTCGCGAATGGGACGACCTAGATATTGATGTGGTCATTCCTATTCCTGAAACATCTTGCGACATCGCGCTGGAAATTGCTCAAGAGCTCAATAAACCGTACCGCCAAGGGTTTGTGAAAAACCGCTACGTTGGGCGCACATTTATTATGCCCGGTCAGCTACAACGTCGTAAATCTGTTCGCCGTAAGCTCAACGCAATTCGCTCTGAATTTAAAGACAAGTCTGTCCTGCTGGTCGATGACTCTATTGTTCGAGGCACAACCTCAGAGCAGATCATTGAAATGGCACGCGAAGCAGGTGCTAAACGCGTCTATATGGCGTCTGCAGCGCCAGAAATTCGTTTCCCTAACGTATATGGCATTGATATGCCAAGCGCGAACGAATTGATTGCACATGGTCGAGAAGTGGATGAAATTGGCAGCATCATTGGTGCCGACGGTTTGATTTTCCAAGATCTCACTGATTTAGAAGATGCGGTACGTGAAGGTAACCCTGACGTTAAGCAATTTGAAAGTTCAGTCTTTAGTGGCCATTACATTACACAAGACATCAACCAAGATTATCTTGAGTACATTGATAGCTTGCGAAACGATGAAACCAAAGAACTTCGAGAGCAACAGCAAGAGCTCGCTAACCTAGAGATTTATAACGAGAGTTAGTTGTTTTATTTGTTGGCAATATAGCTGAGTAGCTGAGTAGCTGAGTAGAGCAAAAGCTATTCAAGGCATAAAAGAAAAGCGCGGCCACTGTAAAGTGACTGCGCTTTTTTTGACTCTGAGAATACAGTTAAAAAATCATGGCTAGCGGGTCGGCTAGCTTGAGCTTGTTAATGCATAAACATTGGGCCAAAGCCCACATTCCACATGATCACTGTACTTGCCAAAATCGCGACAAGCAGAACCAGCCCACACGTGACAACAGAACTGGCATAGATAAATCCACGCTCTTCCGGTATGTGCATGATGATCGGCACACCTGTATACAGAAGGTATACCGAATAGGCGATACCTGCTAACCCAACCAGCATGACAAACCACACCACAGGATAGAGGGCAGCTAACCCAACCATAAACACAGGTGTGGCCGTGTAGGCAGCAAGCTCAAGCGCTTGTGTGTAAGTAGGATTTGAACCAAACGTACGACTCATCCAAAGAGTCAGATAAGCAAGCGCCATGACGCCGGTGATCAGCGCAAAATACATTGCTCCCGCAATAATCAGCGCGCTTTGCTCGGTTAGAAAAATCGGCTCACCGACACCAATACTCCAACCAATGTGAGCGCTTGAGTAATAGGCGCAAATGGGGGGTATCAGCGCCATGATCGCAGCGTGACCGAGACTGCTTGATGCGCCTTCGTGGCGATCATCAATATTTTGCCATTCCTCTTTGGGATGGGTATACAGACCTAGCAAGTGTCCCAAAATCATAATCGCTCCTTCCGTTTGCAGAAACCATTCTTGCAGAAACCACAGTTAACGTAACGTTTGTGCAGAGACAGATATCGCTGCTTTATGGTTTACATCTCTATAACATTTAGTGGTCACAGAGCGGGTTAGCAAGTTTTCAGCACTAAAAGTGTGGTGATTTTTTAAGCACTTATTGCTTTTGGGACATTCAGTGAACCAGGTCACGTTTGGGTGTTGATTTAGTGAAAGTAGTCAGATGCGAAATCTATAAATACCCGAAGCTTGGCAGGCAAGTTTGTTTTGCCATGGTACATCAGATAGATATCGCGCGGACTTGTTGTCCACTCAGGAAGCACTTGAACCAGTTCCTTGGATTCCATGTCTTTTTGTACCAATACATCGGGGATCAAAGCGATACCTAATCCGTCTTTGGCTGCCGCGCGCACCAAACGAAGTTCGGATGCTTCAAAGCGCCCTTGCTGCGCAATACAGAGGTGCTGACCTTGAGAATTCGCCAATCGCCAACGCATAAGTGGCCAGCCTTTTAACAAATGATGCTTAGTAAGATCCGCTGCGTCACTTAACGGAGAATGATGTTCGATGTATTGGGGGCTAGCAACGAGAATGTCTTTTACCGTGTGCAGCTTTCGTGCAATCAGCGAAGAATCACGCTGGGGGCCAATACGAATGAAAGCATGACGATCGTCAGCTTGCTGTGTGCTTGAATCATTCGATAACTCAAGGTCGAGTTTGATATCAGGATATTTAGTCAAGAATGCACTAAACATGGGTTGCAGCAGTTTCATCGCTATATTGGACGGCGCACTGATTTTGAGTGTTCCTGACTCGCCTTTGCAGCATTCGGAGAGGCTCTCTGTCGCCTCCATTAATTGTTCAAGTAGCGGTGAGCACTTATCAAAGAAGCTTTGACCAGCTTCCGTTAAAGATAGCTTTCTCGCGTCGCGATGAAGAAGCTTGATCTTTATGTCTTCCTCAAGCGCTTGTATACGGCGAGTCAGAGTGGCGACAGGGATACCTGTTTTTTTTGACGCCAGCGTATAGCTGCCGTTTTCGACAATAAGACGAAAGAGATTAAGATCATCAAGTTTCATGTGTATTCACGATAATGCGATTGTCTTCAATAAAAAGACATTGAGTTAGCTATTTGAAATTAACAAGCCCAAGTTTTCGTTGTCTCATATCAATAAGCAAGCTTCTAGATCGCGTAATGTTGATCGAATAGCTAACCAGTTGGGCGATTTTTTTCTTTTCTGGATACATCAGGTTATGTGTGTTGATACGAAGAATTACATGGATGTTGCAACGTCGTAGCGGATTTCAAACTATCCTAAAAGGAATGAAGCGACGTTCCTCAAACGTAAATCAGCACTCAATCAGGAGAACAGAGCAGTGTTAAAAGGTAAAGAGGTTCTGATTGTAGAAGATGATCCGGTATTTAGTCGGATCATCGGCGGATTTCTACGCAAAGAAGGATGCATTGTCCGAGAGGCTGAGAATGGTCTTGATGGGTTAAAAGCGCTAAGAGAAGGCATTCCTGATCTGCTTCTTAGTGATTTGTCTATGCCGGTGATGACTGGGTTAGAGTTCGTCGAAGAGGTGAGCTTGGAATATCCTATGCTCCCAGTGATTGTCATCTCAGGTACTGGCGGAATGTCGGATGTCGCGCAAGCATTGCGATTTGGTGTCAAAGACTTTTTGATTAAACCCATTGACGACATCATGGTGGTCAAGTCTGCCATCATTTCTGTTTTAGAAGATGCAGACGGCGGTGCATCGAGTGATACCGATTTTAGTCAGCAGTGGTTTAAGCTTGCACAAGGTGGTGGCGACCAGCCATTAACCGAGGAATTGAAGTGGCATCTCGATGATTTACTCGATAACCCTGGCAATGCAAGAGACTTGCTGATGGGGCTCATGCCGGATCAAGACTCACGTCAAGGTGATTGGAGACTCTCATACCATTCCCTGCAATCAGCAGACTCCAGCCCAGTAGTGCTTGATTATACCTGGATGATGGATGGCCAAATGGCTTTCTACATGGTGGATAGCGGCTCAGCAGGAAAAAACGGCACCGCGACCACGCTGATGATTCGTGCGTTTTTCAACGAATACCTGCGTTCTCAAGACGCAGACGAACGTGGCTTTGTGCATCTTGTTCATCAAATAGAACATGCCATTAAAAAATCCACCTACGCCAGCCCCATCAGAGCCATGTTTGGAATACTTAATGCCGCCGATAACGAACTTAGTGTGTTGTCAGCTGGACTCAACGCCGTGGTTGATGGTTCCGGAAACGCCATTATCGTCAAAAACGACCACTTATTAGGTGTAGACGCTGCGACCGAGCGGTTCCAAACCATAGATCTAGCAAGCGGAAATGTGCGCGTTTCACTAAGTGAAGTTGGCCTAACCAGCTTCAGTTTGGATATACAGCGTTTGAGTGCCTAGTGTTCTGACATCAATCCACTCAAAACCCTCCAATTAAAGGCCGTTTTTTTCAAAGCGGCCTTTTGCTTTTCTGAAAAACGCGACATACAGCAAGCCAAACTATGAACTAGTGCAGACAAATTGAGCAGACGCCCGTGCAACGCTTGCTGCGAGGTGACCAGCCTAATATACTCTTGAGTTGCGTCGCAGAGATGACGCAAAATTGGCTAGCTAGGACATCGACGAGAAATTAAATGAATTCATGGTATCTGCTCTATTGTAAACGCAGCGAGCAACAACGCGCAGAGCAGCACCTCAAACGACAAGGCGTCGACTGCTACTACCCACAAGTGACGGTTGAAAAAATTCGCCGCGGCAAGCGAAGTCCTCAGTTAGAACCTCTCTTTCCAAACTACGTGTTCGCCACCTTTGACCCTGAGCTCATCGCATTCACGACCGTGCGTTCAACGCGCGGAGTTGTTGACTTTGTTAGACAGGGAGCAACACCTGTTACTGTGCCTTTTGACCTTATCAAGACATTAATGGCTCATGAGGACTCAGATGAGCAACGAGCTCAACTCAATGACATCCTGAAGCCAGGTGATGAAGTCGAAGTGTTGGATGGCCAATTTGAAGGGTCTGATGCTATTTACAAAGAAGCCGATGGGGAGATGAGATCTATTTTGTTGATCAATCTGATTAATCGACAGGTGGAAGTCTCTACTGAAAACAGTGTGTTGAGAAGAAAATAGCTCCAATATATATCAATAAAATCAATGACTAACGCGTGCTTTAGGGACGACACCTAAGGGCGGTAGCGTGATAATGTTACTTAGATGTTAACAAGCAAGGAGAGGACACGGAGTGACCACGCCAACGCAAGACAAAACAAATTTAAATCCGCAGAAAGAAGAAATTGACCTAAGAGATTTCATAGAGGCTATTTGGCAAGGGAAGATAACGATTGTTACTACCATCTTACTGTTTGGGCTCGCTGCACTACTATATGTAACAACTGCTCAACAGTGGTGGGTATCAAGAGCAACGATAACTGCACCGACTGTAAGCGATATGGCAAAACTTACTCAAGGTGTCAGCCAATATCACTCAGTGTTTGATGCCGAACTTGAGAGTTTAACATCTCAAGACAAATTATTAGAACGTTACTTAACTACTTTTAATGCAAATGATAATAAGCGCGAGTTTTTCGAAGAAAGCAAGGCATTCTCTCGAATACTCGAATTAGCTGGTGTTTCAAAAACTGATGGAAAAAAATATCGAGTTTTTTTGCAGGAATGGCTTGGACGCATTAGCGCAAATAAAAAAAGCGCCTATTTCATTGTTCTTAGTACAGAAAGCAATAGTGATGAGAGTAGTTTAGAAATACTTAATGAATATATAAATTTCACTAACAAAAAAGTGAACCAAAACCTAAGGATTGATTTAGAGTCTGGCCTGAAGATAAGGCAAATAGAGCTATTGAAAAAGTTAGAGGAAAGGGAGGCTATTGCGGCTCAAAAACTAGAAATAGAGATTGCTAACGCTGAACTAGCACTGATGATTACTGATGAGGCAAAAATTCTTAGGCCTGTTGAAAACCTGAATAGTTGGGAAATAATCAGGATCGATTTGGGTGCAGATGCATTAAGAGCGAAAGTAAAGGTTCTTAAATCTATGAAAGATTTAACTATCGTAGACTCATACATCAGTGAGCTTACTACCAAGTTAGAGGTGTTTGAACGTCAATATCCTAAAGATTTATTCTTTTCAAGCTTTGCATATATAGAAAAGGCTGATGTACCTATATCAAGTCATAAACCCAAGAGAATGTTTATAGTAGGCCTGAGTATATTACTGGGTTTCTCGATTGGTTTAGTTATTGTTCTTGTAAGAAGTTGCATGAGAAAATATAGAAAAACAAATTCGTTATAGATTAATGAAAAATAATCTCAATTCTTTCTCCTATGTAATTAAATAGACGAGATATTCACGAGTTGGTTTTTGAAGAGCGAAAATCAACTTGTATAAAAGGTCAATTAAAAAGATTAGGTTATTCTATGACAAAGAAAAGAATACTGACGATATTTGGCACAAGACCAGAGGCTATTAAAATGGCACCTCTGGTAAGTATGCTATCAAAAGACTGTAGATTTGATGCCAAATGTTGCGTTACAGGTCAGCATCGTGAAATGCTAGACCAGGTACTTGATCTTTTCGATATAGTACCCGACTATGATTTGAAACTGATGAGTGTCGGTCAAACATTGAACGATATAACATCCCGAATTTTATTAGAATTAAAGCCTGTACTAGAGGAATTTAAACCCGATATAGTTTTGGTTCATGGTGATACGGCAACAACTTTCGCAGCAAGCTTAGCAGCATATTATCAAAAAATAGAAATCGGACATGTTGAAGCAGGCCTTAGGACTGGGAATATTTACTCACCTTGGCCAGAGGAAGGCAATCGAAAGCTAACCGGAGCACTAACCAAATATCACTTCGCACCAACAGAAGTATCAAAACAGAATTTGATTCAGGAGAACTTCAACGAAGAGTATATCTACGTTACTGGTAATACGGTAATCGATGCTCTCCTGTGGGTGAAAGACAAAATAAAGAATGAAAACCAAATACTGAATAAATTGAAAGCTTCATTCTCGTATGTCGATGAAGAAAAAGATATAATCTTAGTTACTGGTCATCGAAGAGAAAATTTCGGGGTTGGCTTTGAAAGGATCTGTACTGCACTTTCTATAATAGCGAAAAAAAATAAGAACGTTCAAATTATATATCCACTACATTTAAATCCTAATGTAAGAGAACCAGTCACCCGCATACTTCAAGGGATTGAAAACATAAAGTTGATTGAACCTCAAGAATATCTTCCTTTTATCTACTTAATGACCAAGTCAAAAATCATACTAACTGACTCTGGTGGTATTCAAGAAGAAGCTCCATCACTTGGGAAACCAGTGTTGGTGATGCGAGATACTACAGAAAGGCCAGAAGCGATAGATGCAGGAACAGTCAAGTTGGTAGGTACTGATATTGAAAATATTGTATCAAGTATAAATGAACTTTTGACAAATGAAGAAGAATACAAAAAAATGAGCTTTGCCCATAATCCTTACGGTGATGGCCTTGCTTGTCAAAGAATCATCGAATCACTAGCGAAGAATTGATTAGAAAATAGAATTTCAATCAAAGCTAGTAGTTACCTGTAGGTGCATAACTAGCTTCAGCTGCATACTTGATTAGAAAATTAAATATATAGAGAGATTTTATGTCTTTTGAAACGATTTCGGTTATCGGCCTAGGATATATTGGCTTGCCAACAGCTGCAATGTTTGCATCAAGGAAAAAGAAGGTAATTGGGGTAGATATAAATGAACATGCTGTCAAGACGATAAATCAAGGGAAAATTCATATCGTCGAACCTGAGTTAGATATGATCGTGCATGCAGCGGTAAAAGAAGGCTATCTTAAAGCTGTTAGTGTCCCAGAAAAGGCAGATGCCTTTCTTATAGCTGTTCCAACTCCTTTTCTATCGTGCAACAAAAATGAGGTTCCTCAGCCAGATCTTTCCTACATAGAATCAGCATGTCAGGCTATCGCTCCGGTTTTAAGAAAAGGAAATCTCATAATTCTCGAATCAACCTCACCTGTCGGGACGACTGAAAAAATGGCGGAATGGCTGGCAAAAGGTAGGCCAGATTTGTCGTTTCCACATGATAGTGGAGAGAATGCTGATATAAATGTTGCTCATTGTCCTGAACGTGTACTTCCGGGGCACGTAGTAAGAGAGCTTGTAGAAAATGATAGGGTCATCGGTGGATTAACGCAGAAATGTTCAGAAAGATCGATTGAGCTCTATAAAACATTTGTGCAAGGAGAGTGTGTAGTTACAAACGCCCGAACTGCCGAAATGGCAAAATTAACAGAAAATAGTAGCCGCGATGTGCAAATTGCTTTTGCCAATGAATTGTCACTAATCTGTGATAAATTGGACATAAATGTATGGGAACTTATTACACTAGCAAATCGCCACCCACGAGTTAACATTCTCCAACCTGGACCTGGTGTTGGCGGACACTGCATAGCGGTTGACCCATGGTTTATAGTTTCAAAAACTCCAGAAGAAGCCAAAATTATACATACGGCTAGGAAGGTAAACGAAAATAAACCTGAGTGGGTAATCAATAAAACTAAAATAATGCTGTCTGATTATTTGCAAGAAAACACACACAAAACTGCCAGTGATGTAAAAATTGCATGCTACGGATTAGCATTCAAACCCGATATTGATGATTTGAGGGAAAGCCCTGCTCTTTATATTGCAAATTCCATTGCATCGATGCATTCAGGTACTGTTTATGCTGTGGAGCCAAACGTTAAATCGATGAAAGATGGTAGTGAACTTACGCTTGTTCCTTTTGAGAAAGCAAAAGAAATTGCCGATATACATATATTATTAGTAGACCATAGAGATTTCAAATTAACAAAGAATAATAGCAAGTACATTATTGATACTAAAGGTGTATGGAAATGAATATGGACAATGTCACACTCGGCATAATTGGTATGGGTTATGTTGGACTTCCTTTGGCTGTTGAATTTGGAAAGCATGTACAGACATTGGGCTATGATATAGATAAGACGCGTATAGAGGAGTTATCAAAAGGAGTCGACCGAACTTTGGAATGTAGTTCCGAGGAGTTAGCATCGGTAAATAGTCTATTTTTTACAGATAACTTGGATCTATTGAAAGAATGTTCTGTATATATCGTCACGGTGCCAACGCCTATAGACGAGCATAAACAACCTGATCTTACTCCTCTGATAAAAGCGTCAAACTCCATTGGTAAGATCCTAAAATCAGGTGATATTGTGATCTATGAATCGACAGTATATCCTGGTGCGACAGAAGAAGTATGCA
The DNA here is from genome assembly GCF_045679545.1 of Enterovibrio litoreus. Taxonomy (NCBI): domain Bacteria; kingdom Pseudomonadati; phylum Pseudomonadota; class Gammaproteobacteria; order Vibrionales; family Vibrionaceae; genus Enterovibrio; species Enterovibrio litoreus. Next base: position 2,556,275 of record NZ_CP166194.1, on the reverse strand, counting down.
TACCGGTTCTAGAGCAGATATCTGGACTCAAATATAACATAGACTTTTTCGCAGGATATTCGCCTGAGAGAATAAACCCTGGGGATAAGCTTCATAGGGTAACAAATATACTAAAGGTAACAAGTGGTTCAACACCCGAAGTAGCATGTTTCGTTGACGAGCTCTATAGAATGATAATAGAAGCTGGTACACACAAAGCTTCAAGTATAAAAGTCGCAGAAGCAGCAAAAATTATTGAGAACACACAACGAGATGTGAACATAGCTCTAATAAATGAACTCTCAATAATCTTTAATAGGCTAGATATTGACACTTTGGAAGTTCTTGAAGCTGCCGGTACTAAATGGAACTTTTTGCCATTTCGCCCTGGTCTAGTTGGTGGACATTGTATTGGTGTAGATCCGTATTATCTAACACACAAGGCACAGAGCGTTGGTTATCATCCCGATATGATACTCGCGGGTAGAAAAATTAATGATGGAATGGGTGCGTATACTGTCTCGCAGCTTGTAAAAAAAATGATAAAGAAGAAAATTCAAGTTGAAAACAGTAATGTGCTAATTATGGGTTTGACATTTAAGGAAAACTGTCCTGATTTAAGAAACACAAAGGTGATAGATGTTATTAGAGAACTCGAGGAGTATAACATCAATATTGATGTTTATGACCCTTGGTGCGCAAAAAATGAAGCATACAAAGAGTATGGTCTTTCATTGTGCGATGAACCAAAGCCTGAAAGTTATGACGCAGTAATTATAACTGTTGCTCATGATGAATTTAGGGAAATGGGGATCGATATGATCCGCTCACTATGCAAAAAATCTCATGTTATCTATGATCTTAAATACCTACTAAATAAAAATGAAGTAGACATTAGACTTTGACAGTTGGTTAAGAGTGACTTTATTGGAGGATACATGTCTAAATATGAAAAGGTAAAAAAGGAACTTCAAACAAACCCGAAGATTTGGCTGATTACAGGAGTTGCCGGATTCATTGGCTCTAACCTTCTAGAAGCTTTGTTGAAGCTTAACCAAACAGTTGTAGGGCTAGATAATTTTTCAACGGGTAAGAAGGAAAATCTACATCAGGTCGAAGCGCTTGTTACAAAAGAGCAGTGGAAGCGATTTGACTTTAATGAAGGTGACATATGTGAGTTTGATACGTGCAAAAAAGTTACAGCGAAAGTCGATTATGTCTTGCATCAAGCAGCATTGGGATCGGTACCTCGTTCTATTGCTGATCCGGTTATGACTAACTCAGCGAACATAACAGGTTTTCTCAACATATTAACGGCGTCTAAAGACAATGACGTAAGAAGCTTTACATATGCAGCAAGCAGTTCAACATATGGAGATCATCCTGCATTACCGAAAGTTGAGCAGAATATTGGCAAGCCTCTTTCTCCATATGCAGTGACTAAATATGTAAATGAGCTCTATGCAGAAGTGTTTGCGAAAACTTACGGTTTCAAGAGTATAGGTTTAAGATACTTCAATGTATTTGGTCGCCGACAGGCACCAAATGGTGCTTATGCCGCAGTCATTCCCAAATGGATATCGCTGATGCTAGACAATAGTGATTTGGTAATTAATGGCGATGGCGAGACAAGCAGGGACTTCTGTTACATTGAAAATGTTATTCAAGCAAATTTACTGTCAGCTACAGCGTCAGAAAGTCACAAAGATAATATCTATAATATTGCTCTAGGCGATAGAACTACATTAAATGAATTAGTCAAGCTGATTGGGAATGAATTAGTCGCCAATGGCATAGATACAGAAAGTGAGGTTTTGTATAGTGAATTTCGAGCGGGGGATGTTCGACATTCACAGGCATCGATAGCAAAAGCAGCCGACATGTTAGGGTATGAACCAAAGTACAAAATTGAAATAGGTATACAAGAAACAGTTAGATGGTATATCAATAATGTTAAGTCACGCACGTAAGGGTTGCGTGATGAGAAGTAGATTGTTCGAAACTGAAGATTTAAGCGAGAATCTGAAACAGAAAACTATTAAAGGTGGGGCTATCACTATGATAGCCCAACTGATAAAACTAACCACACAGATTGTCTCAAATGTTGTATTAGCAAGACTATTAACACCACAAGATTTTGGCCTTGTGGCAATGGTAACTGTTGTTGCCACTTTTATTGTTATGTTTAAAGATTTAGGCCTGTCACAAGCAACAGTTCAAAGCAAAGTGATAACACATGAGCAAGTTAGTTCGCTATTTTGGATTAATGTTATCTTCGGTTTTATCGCAATGTTGTTAACAATGTTGCTATCTGGATATGTTGCAGATTTCTATAATCAACAAGAACTAAAGAATATTACGTTGGCACTTTCATTTGGGCTATTTATTGGTGGGGCAACAGTCCAACATCAAGCATTATTACGTCGACGAATGATGTATAAACAACTAGCGTTGACAGAGATTTCGTCAACAATATTTGGCGTAGGAACAGCAATTATACTTGCTACTTTAGGCTATGGCTACTGGTCTCTGATAGCTTTACAAATTTCGCAAGCAGCGATGAGTTTGATACTTGTTTTCTTTTTCACCCGTTGGGTTCCCAGTTTATATCTAAAAATATCTCATATTAAACAGATGCTTGTATTCGGCGGGTATATGACAATATATTCATTTGTTAACTTTTTTGCCAGAAATTTGGATACGATTTTAATTGGCTGGAAGTGGGGTGCGTCACCTGTCGGTCTATATTCACGTGCATATTCATTATTATTGCTCCCAATTGGGCAAATAACGGCACCTTTTTCAGGAGTAGCAGTACCAACTTTAAGTCGGCTTCAGGATAACCCAGTTGAGTATTCGAGATACTACTTCGCTATGGTCAGAGTCATAGCTTTTGTATCTATGCCACTCATAATTGTGATGAGTATTTTGTCGTATGAAATCGTAGTGTTTTTGTTAGGAGAGAGATGGTCAGAAGCAGCTGGCATATTTAAAGTTCTTGCGTTTGCAGCATTTTGGCAGCCAATTGCAAGTACGGTTGGATGGGTATATGTATCACTTGGAAGAGTGAAACGGATGATGTATTGGGGATTTATTGGCACTTCAGTCATGGGATTATTCATCGTACTAGGCTTGGATGAGGGAGCAATAGGCGTTGCAAAGTATTATGCAATCAGTATGTGGATACTAGTATTACCGCTATTCCATTACGCATTTTATGGTACCGAATTGTCCTTAACAGCGCTTCTAAAGGAATTGATTCTGCCAATTATGAATAGCATTCTAATAGGAGCGTGTTTCTATCTTGTATACAACAGCGTTACCATTGAATTCCCGTTGTATAAATTGATTGTCGTAAGCATGTTGGGTTTGTTGCTGTATATTCCATTTGTGTTTCTTTTATCTCCCCTTAAAAAAGAATACCAAAACATGTTCAATGTCTTAAGGAGTAGAGGACGATGAATGAGGCCCCGCTAAAGGTTCTATTGGTACTATGCTGGCATCCTACTAGTACAACTCCAAATTATTGCAAATGGATATTGCCACATATTCAAGCCGCGAGAATAACAAAAAACGACATTACGGTACTTCACCTAGAAGTTGTAAATAACCACGATGATGTGATCGATCTAGAGATGATCGATCACGACCATTATCACTCTACTGTTTATGTAAGTAAATCTGACCAAAAAAGAAATTGCATTTCATATGCAAAGTTGGCAAGAACGTATACTGAGAAACTATCAGGCATCTACAAGATGTTGAGCAGGAAAAATGGTATTCCGGATGTTATTCATGCTCATGTAAGTCTACCTGCTGGTTATAGTGCAGCTAAAATAGGTAAGATAGATAACATCCCAGTTATTGTAAGCGAGCACTACTCTGGTTTCGAAAGCGACATGAGATTTTTCTGGCGCACTCGTAGGTTTATTAATGAAATGATGAAGGAAATCCACACATTTACTGCTGTTAGCGCTGGATTTCTAAACAGAGTCAAAAAAACTAAGGTTAGAAATACACCTAACTTTATTGTTCTTGAAAATCCTATTGATACAAAAATATTTCGATACAAGGAAGAAACTGGACAAAATTCGGGTATTCTTAAAATAGTTACAGTTGCAACTAATAGTACGGTTAAAGGCACCGATTTGTTGCTTTCGGCGCTACAAAAATTTGAGGACACAGAGCACAAATGGAGCCTGAAAATAATAGGAAATTTTGATAAAGAAGGGATTCTCGTCAAGAGTTTCTTTGATAACCCATATATTCGTGATCGTGTTACGGTTGAAGGAAGATTAAACCAACATAGCATGGCCGAAATTTATCATGATGCTGATCTATATGTGGTTTCGAGCCGAAGTGAAACAGCGAATGTATCGATGTTAGAAGCAATGTCATGCGGGATATATGTGTTGTCTACAAAGTGCGGCGGGCCAGAGACATTATTGCCAGCTGGCATGTCTACATTGGTTAACGCAAACTCGGATGATGCAATATACGCTGGATTAGTTGAAGTGTTTGAACAAAAAGGGAAGGTTGAGAGAAGAAGCATATCCAACTTTGTGGAAGATAACTACTCGATAGAAAAAATATCAGAAAAACTAGATGAATTGTATGTGGGGACAGTCTCGGAAAATGGACGCTAGAAAGAGACAAATTTATCAATATATATTTTCTTTGATCCTTATTACTGGGATCCTTTCGACATATCCCAAAGCATATATGGTAAATAATGTACTTATTTTATTGTTTATACTGACATCATTATTTATAAAAAGGGAAGAACCATTCAGTTTTGTTGCTGTTTCATTCTCTACAGTAGCCGCAATTGCCTTTTTTTCCCAATTCTACATTTTTGGTTTTGAGAGTATTTCCGTCAACGGTAAATATTGGACTCTAGTCCTCATAGCATTGCTACTGCTAGCAACCAACAAGATCGATAAAGTTTTGACTTTTGAAGACCTTGTTCTTTTGAATGTGGCTATTTTGCCGGTACTGTTTTTGATGGGTGGATTTGATACAACCTGGCAGGGAAGAATAACAACCGAGTATTTAAACCCGAATATACAAGGTATGGCCGTATTTCTTGGTTTTATGGTTAGTTTAATAAATATTATCGAAAAAAATAAGGTACTACTTTCATTAGTGATATTCATGTCATGCACAACGTTCCTTGTGATGTCAGGTAGCAGGCAAAACATGATATTCATGTTAATTGGCATGTCTCATGTGATGCTCGTTGTCCTATTTACAAGAAACTACTTTAGAAAAAACAATTTACTTAAAAAAATTATCATAGTAAGTGCATCGACAGTTTTTGGACTGGTGGTTTGTTACTATTTTTTAAGTCTAATGCTGAAGAGGTTTGGTATAACCTCAATTGCTGAGTTGATGGCTATTATTTCGTCAGGTGGAGTGGAATATTCAGCGGGCGAGCGACTTAGCTATATATTTGCTTCTGTATCTTCAATATTTCACTACCCGTTCGGCGTTGGGTTTGGCAATGTCGGGTTTGGTATTGAGCAGTTTGGCGACCCAAGCTTTAAAATAGTAAATAATGCTCATTCGTTGTTTGCTGAAATGATCTTCTCAGGTGGGTTTATTGGCTATATTATTTGGATTTTACTTTTGTCGTATATTTCCTTTTTATGCCTGAAGAAAGAAAATATACGGAAATATGGATATATGCCCCTATATTTGTTTTCAGCGTCGTTTATTTCACCACTACTATCATTTAAAATTTTCTGGGTGTTGTTGGTAGTATTGGAAATGCAGTTACGGAAAAACACACTGATTAAAAGAGTGGAATCTAGTTAATATGTCAAAAAAAAGAATACTATTAATCGACGATAATTTTCACGACAAAGAAAATGGAGCTCCCTTGTTTTCGATGGAGTATCAGTTTCTTGAAAAACGTGGGTATGAAGTTTACACGCTCTCTTTTGGCGATAATGACGCTCTGATAAACGATAATCAGTATATTGTAGACTGTGGAATATCAAACAAGCTTGTTGGTAAGAGAAACAAGTTCTTTACCAATAGTGGTCTTGCTAAAAAAATAAGCCGAGTGATCACAGAGATTGAACCGCATATTATACATAATCACCTAATATCAAAATGTCCTATTGCAGTATTCGAGGCAATTCCTGCAGATATCCCGGTAATTCAAACACTTCATGGCCCCAACTTCTATTGCCCAACATCATGGGGGAATATAAGAGGAACGTCAGAACAATGTGAGTTGGGCTGTGGATTAAAATGTGTAACGAAAAAATGCATTCCCTCATGGCAGTATCCATTAGTGAGCAACTTATTCTCTAAGTATCCAAAGCTTTTGTCTAAAGTTACAGTTTTTCACTGTCCATCCGAATACATAGAGAAAATTTCCCATCGATTTGGCTTTACCAATACAATACGAATACCTCTTGGTTTAAGAGAGCAATTTACTTCAATTAACAATAAAAGACTATTTGAAGGTAACAAGCTGCTATTTATTGGTTCGATGCATGAAGTAAAAGGCCTAGACTATTTAATCGATTGTATGAAGGACGTATTAAAAGTCATACCTCACGTGAAATTGTTGGTTGCTGGTAGCGGTCCGCAAGCCGAAAAATATCGAAACATGGCTATAGAAACAGGCCTTGAAGACTCGGTCATCTTTCTTGGATACGTTCAAAAAGAACAGATCGTTGAACTGTATCAATCAGTGGATTTGACCATTGTTCCGTCAGTATGGAATGAGCAGTTTGGAATGGTGGGACCAGAATCACTAGCCTGCGGAGTGCCAGTTGTTGCTACTAAAGTTGGCGGCATCCCTGAATGGCTAAAAGATGAAGAGTTTGGGTTGTTAGTCGAACCTAGGAATACTGAGCAACTAGGGACTGCTATTATTCAAATGCTTCAAGACAATGCTCGATTGGAAAAGTATGGCAAGGCAGCATCAAAGTATATTCAACGAGAGCACAATATTGAATTGTACGAGAGTAGGTTGCTAAAGCTGATTGAGGAAACTTGTCTATGACCACAAGAGTTCTTCATATAGTGTATGCTATGAACGCTGGCGGTATCGAGACATGGTTGATGAATATATTTCGTATGCTTAGAGCAGAGAATATATTGTTTGATTTTGTTGTGAACTCGAATAAGCCAGGATTCTACGACGAAGAAATTCGTGTACTTGGCGGGGATATTTATTATGGGGGAAGTCTTAGAAGGCCGGACAAAACATTCAGGGTTGTGAAAACGCTTTTGGATAGAAATATGTATTCTAGTGTACACTGTCACAATATTGAAAATGCCACCTCCGCGCTACTAGCTGCATATATCAATGGGAGTAAATCTCGTTTACTTCATAGCCACAATGACTTTGGTACTAAGATTTCCTGTTCTAGCCTATTTAGTAAAATATATTTAAAGATACAAAGATATCTCTCAATAGTTCTTTCTAGCGAGTTACTGGCGGTGTCCAAGGCTGCTGGTTTTTCCCTATTTGGTGACAGTGAATATCAGGTAATTCCGCTCTCAATTCAATTGGATAGATTTATTCCAACTGAAGATTCTTCTGTAATTCGCAAAAACTTAGGCATTGCTGAAGGTATGTTGGTAGTCGGTCATGTTGGAAGATTTGATTACCAAAAAAATCAGATATTTATCGTTGAAATTTCTCAATATCTGCTCAGTAGCCTGCCAGAGACAAAATTTGTATTGGTTGGAAGTGGAGAGTTGTCGGCAAAAATAAAGCAAAGCGTTGTTGATCTTGGCATTGACAAAAACTTTATATTTTTGGGACAAGTAGGAAATGTTCCAGAAATCATGAAGGAAATATTTGACGTGTTTTTATTTCCATCACACTCTGAGGGGTTGGGTCTAGCCGTCGTTGAAGCACAGGCATCAGGATTACCAGTAATATGCTCTGACGTTCTCCCCGTCGAAGCAACGGTAGTGGAGGAGCTTGTTACAAGAATGTCGTTGCGGGCCCATGCTAGTGAGTGGGCAAGTCGATTGGAAACTATATCGAGAAGCGCTGCGGTCTCTAAAAGTGATGCTTTAGAAGCTGTGAAGAATAGTGACTTCAATTTAGAAAACTCAATAGTTAGATTAAAAAGACTATGGAATATAAAAAAGTAGTATACATCATTAGCCCAAGAAGCGCCTTTCCATCAAAGCCAGGCAGGAAGATTTCTGAAATAATTAAGTGTTGGGGAAATAAATACAGTGTTTCGGCTTTTTTCGGCGGGCAATTGATTAAAGGGGCACAACCACAAAGCTATGGCAATGTGGGAACGCATAAACAAAGCTATAGAAAGAACTTTTTTTTATCTCCTCTTGTTCATACGGTATCTGAGGTTAAGGACTTTATACACTGTATAAAGAGTTATATATATCTTAGAAAAAAGCATAATGGTGATAATATTTCCCTCGTTTGGGAACGTTCATCCAGGTTTCATTTTGCGGGTTTTTTGCTTGCACGAGATCATGATGTACCTTATGTGCTCGAATGGAAAGATCATTTAGTTGACTATAACATTTCTCTCTTTAAACCATTGGCATTATATGTGGAACATCTTAAATGTAAATGGGCTACATCTATAGTTGTAGAATCGCTAGTTATTAAGAAAGCGCTTGTTGCTATTGGATATGAGGAATCTAAGATTATTGTCGCGTATAACGCCGTCAACTATGAAGAATTTTCTTTAACTACTCCAGAATATGAAACCAGTCCGGAATCGCAGAATGACGGCAAGATTAAACTGGCCTATTTAGGTAGTTACGCTTTTTATCATGATGCGGAACGTTTGGTGTATGCAGCAAAGCTGCTTTTAGATAAAGGCTTTGAAAACAAACTTGTTATCTACATGGTAGGTGATGGTAAAGAGCGACAGCATTGCAAAGAGATCAGTGAAAAATTAGGTATTCCAAAAGATTTTCTGGAGTTTGTTGACCCCATTCTTCCACAAGAAGTTGCTTCATTCTTGGCCAAAATTGATATTTCCGTTCTTCCTGGTTCCACTGATATTATCGCGCCAATAAAAGTACTCGAGTACATGGCCGCAGGGACAGCGACCATAGTGCCAAATCATGAGTGCAATCGAGAGATAATTACTGATCTTGAAAATGGCATTCTATTTTCAGCAAAATGCGAAAAGGATCTAGCCGATAAAATTCAGTATCTAGTTGAGAATGAAAGCGAGATCGAAAGAATATCCTTCAATGCAAGTAACACGGCCAATAGAAACTTTAGTTGGGAGAATACGTGGTTGAAAGCCTTAGATGAGGTCCTTGTAGATAATGAATATAGTTATTAACGCACTTAGCGCTTTAAGAGGCGGTGGGAAAACGTATATCAAGAACTTGCTTCAGCACATCGACAACTTGGACGACGACATAAATATTCTACTTATTTCTCATCAGTCAAATTTTTCAGATTTTTCCGATTGCCAAGGAAATAAAGTAAAAGTAATCAAACCTATATTCCCATCAAGAAATATTGTTTTTCGTGTTTTGTGGGAGTTTTTCTACTTACCTTTTCTTCTCAAAAAATTAGGCTCTGACTCGTATTATGCTCCTGGAGGAGTGATGATCTCCCTTATGCCTAAGGGTTGCAAAGCATACACCGCTTTGAGAAATATGCTGCCATTTGACGAGAGAGAGAGAAGAAGATTTCCGTTGTTGTCTTATAGTCGATTCAAGCTATGGATACTAAAGTATGTCTATTTGATTTCATATAGGATGTCAGATGGTGTGATATTTATATCTCATCACTCTAGGGAGTTGGTTTCTAAATTTGACAATGGAATTATTGATAAATCGGAGGTGATTTATCATGGATTATCTCCAAGTTTCTTAGAAAAAGCTAACACCGCTTCTAATTTACCTGGAAAGCCGGGCAGTTACTACTTGTATGTGTCGATTCTAGATGTATATAAAGCACAGAAAGAAATTATTTCTGCTTGGTTGGAAATAATCGATAAAGAATTCGATTACCCACTAGTTTTAGTGGGGCCAAAGTATAATCAGTATGGTGATGATGTAGTTAAACTGATCGAAAGTAGTGGCTCGGATAAAGTTAGGTTTTATGGACCTAGAAACTATGAAGAGCTTCCTGCATTGTATCAAAATTCAAGAGCGTTGATTTTTGGTTCTTCTTGCGAGTGCTGCCCAAACATACTTCTTGAGAAATTGGCGTCTGGGAAAGCCGTCATATGCTCCGACATAATGCCAATGCCAGAATTTGGCCAAGAATCAGTAGTCTATTTTAACCCTTATACTTCAGGGTCACTGAAAAAAGCAGTGAAATTATTGGAGACAGAAGATAACCTCAGGCGCTATTCTACGCTTGCATATGAAAGAGCTCTGGATTTTGACTGGCTGTCAACGACAAAGTCGACAATATCTTTCTTATGTGGAAAAAGATCATAAATTCTTTAGTGAGAAATTCATGTTTAAAAATAAAGTACTTTTAATTACCGGCGGAACAGGTTCATTTGGTAATGCGGTTTTGAATAGGTTTCTTGACTCGGATATTGGCGAGATTAGAGTATTTTCAAGAGACGAGAAAAAACAGGATGATATGCGTAAGAAATTTGCATCGAGTAAGCTTAAGTTCTATATCGGTGATGTAAGGGACTATCAAAGTGTTGCCAATGCAATGCGCGGTGTTGACTATGTATATCATGCCGCTGCACTTAAGCAGGTTCCGTCGTGCGAATTTTATCCCTTAGAAGCGGTGAAGACAAATGTACTAGGAACCGAGAACGTACTGGAAGCTGCAGTCAACTTTGGAGTGAAGAAAGTGGTTTGCCTGAGTACTGATAAGGCAGTGTACCCAATAAACGCTATGGGTATTTCAAAAGCTATGATGGAAAAGGTTATCGTTGCAAAGAGCAGAAGTCTAAGTGGAACAGATACAACTGTTTGCTGTACTAGGTATGGCAACGTGATGGCTTCGAGAGGATCTGTTATTCCATTGTTTGTTAATCAAGTTTTCAACGATGCCCCTATAACCGTCACCGACCCAAATATGACCCGATTTATGATGACGTTAGATGATGCTGTTGACTTAGTATTACATGCGTTTATTAATGGAGTAAATGGCGATATTTTCGTACAGAAAGCACCAGCTGCAACAATCGATGTACTTGTACAGTCTATTTTGGAAATATGTGGCAGACCAAGCCATCAGGTGAATATTATTGGTACTAGACATGGTGAAAAGCTATATGAAGCTCTGTGTAGTAGAGAAGAAATGTTTGTAGCCCATGATCAGGGTGATTATTATCGGATTCCGTCCGATAATCGTGATTTAAACTATGCGAAATATTTTGAAGAAGGCGAGAGAGATCTATCATCGGTTGTAGATTATAATTCTGATAATACTAAGCGACTTGATAAGTCTGGAATGAAACAACTCTTGCGTAAGCTAGATTTCATTAGATCAATTGAAGCGGGTGATGTTATATCACCTGAGGGTTTCTGAGCGTGCGAGTTTTAGTCATTGGCGCCACAGGTATGTTAGGTTATAGCCTTTTTTCTAACCTTAGCGAACACAACACTCTTACTGTTTTTGGTACAGTTAGATCCGTATCTGGGAAAGAAAAGTATTTTTATGGTTTGAGAAATAGGCTTATCGAAGGTGTTGACGTAGAAAATGTGTCAAGCTTAGAAGACGCATTTAATATTTCTAATCCCGACGTGGTAATAAATTGTGTAGGTATCATCAAGCAGCAAGATATATCGAAGCAACATATAGCATCAATAAAGATTAATAGTCTTCTCCCCCACATACTGGCAGAACTATGTGATAAGTATAAAGCAAGACTTATTCATTTTTCGACAGATTGCATCTTTGATGGTGCTAAAGGCCACTATAAAGAAAGTGACTTGCCAACAGCTAGGGATTTGTACGGAAAGTCAAAGTATTTAGGCGAGGTTGATTATGGAAACCATATAACATTGCGTACTTCAATTATCGGTCACGAATTGGATTCGTCAGTTAGCCTAGTTGATTGGTTTCTGAGTCAAAGTGGACAAGTGAAAGGCTATTCACAAGCGATTTTCTCTGGGTTGCCAACGTGTTATGTAGCAAAGGTGCTATTAGAAAAGGTTATAACAAACTCAAGTTTACGAGGTGTTTATAACTTATCAGTTGAACCAATCGATAAGTATACACTTTTGTCTTTGATTTCAGCAGCCTATAATAAATCAACAACTATAGTAGAATCCAAAGAAGTCACCATTGATCGTTCATTAAACTCTGATAATTTCCGAAGTAAAGTTGGTTTTACGCCTGCCAGTTGGCCTGAATTAATTGACTATATGAATATTGATTATAGAAAGAGATATATTTCATGAAAAAACTAAGAATTATGACTATTGTAGGTACTAGACCTGAAATTATACGCTTGTCACGTACGATAGCCAAATTAGACGAATTTTGTGATCATTTGTTAGTTCATACAGGACAAAACTATGACTATGAACTGAATCAAATATTTTTTGATGATTTGGGTATTCGTAGCCCCGATTATTTCTTAGAATGTGCAGGCGTTAGTGCTGCAGATACTATGGCCCAAGTTATAAGCAAGTCTGATAGCTTACTTGCTGAAGTCAAACCCGATGCCGTATTGATTCTGGGAGATACGAATAGCGCTCTATCCGCTATTTCAGCAAAACGAAGGAAAATTCCAATTTTCCACATGGAAGCTGGTAATAGATGCTTCGACTTACGTGTTCCTGAAGAAATTAATCGAAAAATTGTCGATCATATATCAGATGTAAATATGCCTTACAGCGATATAGCTAGGGAATATCTGTTACGTGAAGGCCTCTCCCCTGATTTAATTGTCAAAACAGGGAGCCCTATGGACGAAGTTTTAGCTTTCTATAGTGATAAGATTGATAATTCATCGGTTTTGGATAAATTAAACTTGGTGCCGGAAAACTTCTTTTTGGTCAGCGTCCATAGGGAGGAAAATGTTGACTCAGTAAAAAACATTGAGGCATTTGTTGATGCATTGAACTCGATAGCAATCAAATATAACATGCCAGTTATTGTTTCAACACACCCAAGAACCCGTAAGAAAATTGACTCTCTAGACTTAGTGTTTGATGATAGAGTCAAGCTATTGAAACCCTTAGGGTTTACTGACTATGTATGTTTGCAAAAACAGGCAAAAGCTGTACTGAGTGATAGCGGAACTATTACAGAAGAGTCTTCAATAATAAACTTCCCTGCAATTAATATTCGTGAAGCACAAGAACGACCTGAAGGTTTTGAGGAGGGAGTGGTTATGTTCACTGGCATGGATAATCAACGTATACTTCAAGCTTTAGATATTATTGCAGTTCAGGCTCGTGGTGAAAACCGATTGATAAACAAAGTTAAAGACTATACGGCCCCAAATGTGTCAGATAAAGTGTTAAGAATTATATTGAGTTATACCGACTATGTTAATCGCGTGGTTTGGAAGAAATTCTAATGCGTCTTGCTCTCGTTATAGATGATTATTTACCCCATAGCACGCGAGTCGGAGCAAAAATGTTTCATGATCTGGCGTGCTATTACGTTTCCCAAGGTATAGAAGTTACCGTTATTACTCCATTGGAATCCCAAAAAAAGGCGCTGATCGTTTCAGAACTCGATGGCGTTACAGTTTGGTCATTTTCGAGTGGAGCGATTAAAGATGTTAATAAGGTTAGGCGCGCACTAAATGAATCTGTACTCTCACTTAGAGCTTGGCGCGCGATTTCACCAAGAGTGTGCAGCCAGACATTTGATGGTGTAATTTACTACTCGCCGTCCATTTTTTTTGGTGGTTTGGTATCGAGAATAAAAAGTCGCTGCAATTGTAAAGCATTCTTGGTGTTGAGGGACTTGTTTCCTCAATGGGTTGTTGATGCGGGGATGATTAAAAAAGGCTCCCTGATCGAGCGATACTTTCGGTACTTTGAAGAGTATTCTTATTCCCAAGCAGACTCTATAGGATTGATGTCTGCTAACAACAAAAGTTTGTTTGATACTTTGACCAATGAGCGATACTCAACATGTATATTAAGAAACTGGGCGGCATTGACACCTCATACAATCTCTGATGGTTATGTGAGCCTGAGAAAAAAGCTAGGTTTAGATAACAAAGTGATATTTTTTTATGGCGGAAACATTGGTAGAGCACAGGATATGGAAAACCTGTTGCGATTAGTTAAGTCCATGAAAAAATATGAAAAAGCACATTTTCTATTCATTGGTCAAGGGGATGAAGTTGATTTAATCCAGAGTCTAGCGAACCAATGGCAATTAGATAATTTCACATACCTGCCATCAGTAAACCAAGTCGAATTCCGAAATATAATGTCAGAAGCTGACGTGGGTTTGTTTTCATTAGCGTATAATCATACCGCCCACAATTTCCCAGGTAAACTATTGGGGTACATGGTGCAATCAATGCCGATTTTGGGTAGTGTCAACCCAGGCAATGATTTGCTTGAACTGGTCAATGATAATTGTGCTGGTCTTATTTCGATTAATGGAGATGACGAGCAATTGTTTGAAAATGCGCGTTTTTTTTTAGAATCGGATTGCCAAAGATCGAAATATGGAAAGAATGGCGCAATATTGCTTGAGCGCGAGTTCTCGGTAGAGAAGATAGCCAGCAGAGCTTTAGAGCACTTAGTTGATTAGATTTCACTTACTATTTTCTATATTCTTACTTAAGAGTATCTTGTTTGTTTATTATCTTACTGTCCTAATCTAAATATCAGGTTACTGTAATCATAGTATTATATAACCAAAACCAGCGTAGTATAGTAAGATGATAAGCCATATTGTAGTGGTTTATATTTGTCATTTTTTCTCTTATAGTACGTTTTGCTACAGTTAGGGAAATTAGAATTTAAGTGTTTTTGGTTCGATTGACTTGGCCAGTGGTCTCATTGTTAACAAAGTTAAATAAATAAGTGAAATGATTTTGTCTTATAGAACTAGTGACTATCTATACTCAGTGTTTTTACGCCTTTCATTTACTCTAGCTACGTTATATTTTATAAATGTCATAATATCATCAGGTAATGACAGTTTCATTCTCGGTGTATTGTACGTTATCCTGTTGCTGGTCTGTTATAATCGGTCGGTAAAACACGGTTTTTGTTATCTGAAAATAGCACTCTCGGCATTTTTGCTATATATGTTGTACGCGGCTATTTTTCAAACCACTCCGTCATCAGATTTTTAAAGTTTTACAATGATGCCTCGCAGTTTGCTCAGACAAATGATATTAGTATCCTTACTGCAAACTCTAAAAGTCCAATCACAATACTTTACTACTCTCTCTTTTTACAATTCTCCAATTCTCTTGAAACTACATACATTGCTGCGGGTTTTGCTTGGGTTGCCAGTGCCGTATCAATTTACAGTGGGCTTTTGAAGTTTGACTTCGGTAGAGATTGAAGTTTGCTATTTCTGTACATTTTCCTCTTTTCTCCTATTACAATAGTATATTCCTCTTTGATTAGTACTGAGTCAGTATTCATCCTGCTTTCTTCATTTTCTTTTTACTTAATTGCTAGGTATTCGATATCTCAGAACACGCTACTTTTGATTGTAGTTTCAATATTAATGGCTTTTGTATATTTAACTAGAACTAACGGTTTCATATATTTTGTGGCTTTTTTGATATCACTTGCTGCGTTAGTGAAAAGACCAAGTAAGGCTTTTATCTACGCTATTATACCATTTGTAGTTATCGTACTAATGCATGGTGTCATTGGAAAAAAAATAGATGGGGTTTTCTCTTTGAGTCCTTCGTAAGCGGTTAATAAACCCCACATACCAATAATACACGTGCTTTGACATAGTGCCTTTTTCATCGGAGGCACCATGAACCAAGAGCAAAAACGCGCCCATTGGGCAGCAGTTGTTGAGCAACAAAAACAGAGCCCGCTATCCATCAAGCAATTCTGTGCAGACAGCGGCATCAGTTATCAAACCTTCTACTATTGGTCTAAGCGATTGCGTTCTCCTGACGCGACGCAGACACTTCAGCCTATCATTTTCAATGAACATGAAGATACGCAAGCTGAGTCGGTGATCATTACCTTTGCCAATGGTATTCGCGCTGAGTTACCAACAACACTGAGTGCCGCTCAGATCAAACACTGGGTGGATGCCTTGCAATGACCCCCTCTGGCAAGGTCTTTCTGGTCTCCGGTGTCACCGACATGCGAAAGTCTATCGATGGCCTGTCGCTGATTGTCGCCGAGCAGCTTGAAATGGACCCGTTCAGCGAAGCCTGGTTTATCTTCTGTAATCGGGGACGAGATAAACTCAAAATCCTCTTTTGGGATACCAATGGCTTTTGGCTTTACTATCGCCGATTGGAAAAAGGGACCTTCAAGTGGCCACATCCCAATCCTCTCGGCGTTATTACCATCAGCAAGCCCCAGCTTTATTGGCTGCTATCTGGGTTATCACTGGAGAACAACAAAGCCCATCGCCCCCTTAGTGGACTAGAAGTGTGACGCTTGATACTGATCGTCATATTGCGCTTGAACGATCCGTTTTAGACGTCACACTGGGCATCATTCAGTGCTGTAAAATGATGCCCAATGACCGACTTTCCCGATGATATTGAAAAACTTAAAGCCATGCTTCTTGCCAAAGATGCCTTGTTGCAGGCCAAAGAGGAGGAAGTCGCTGCCCTGAAAACCCAAGTGCAATTACTGGTTGAGCAACTCAATCTCAGTAAATCCAAACGCTTTGCTGCCCAAAGCGAAAAAGTCGCCAAAGGGACGTTTAACGAAGCCGAGCAGCAACATACATTACCCAAGTCAGCGGTAGAGCGCGGTAAAACGGGTCGTAAACCGTTGCCCGCCGACCTTGAACGTGAGGTGCAAAGCCACACCCTCAATGCCCCATATTGCGACTGTTGTGATGCGCCCTTGCATGAATGCGGCAAAGAAGTCAGTGAAACGCTGAAAATCCTGCCACAGCGAGTCAGTGTGATCCGCCATGAGCGCACCAAATATGCCTGCCGTCAGTGCGAGCAGACGGCAGAGACCAGCAAGGTCATCACCGCACCGAAGCCAGCGAGCATGATCCCCAAAAGCCTCGGCAGTGCGGAGGCCTTCGCTGCCGTGGTCACCGCCAAATATGTGGATGCACTGCCGCTTTACCGTCAGGTTGATATCCTCAACCGCTCCGGCATCGATATCAGCCGCGCCACCTTGGCCAACTGGTGTGTGCAGCTTGGCAGTAAAGTGCAGGTCATCATCGACACGATGAAAGCGCAGCTCTTACAAGAATCACTCATCTGCGCGGATGAAACCACGGTGCAAGTGCTGAGAGAAGAAGACAGACAAGCGCAATCCAAATCCTATATGTGGGTTTATCGCAGTGGCGAGTACACGGAACACCCCGTGGTTATTTACGCGTATCAACCCAGTCGAGCGGGCGCCTGTGTGCGTGAGTTCCTCGGTGATTACACCGGCTATCTGCTATCAGATGGTTATAGTGCTTACGACACACTGAAAGACGTGACACAAGCCGCCTGCATGGCGCATGTCCGCCGTAAATTTACCGACGCGCAAAAAGCGTCACCGTCAACGAAAGCAGGGAAACCGGAGAAAGCCCTGACCTTCATCGGCAAACTTTACGGTATTGAAAAGCGAGCGAAAGGACTGTCTGCTGAAGCCCGCCAACAGCTTAGAGTGCAAGAAAGTCTGCCCATTCTGAATGATTTTAAAGCGTGGCTAGATAGTCAGCATGTGTTACCCAAAGGTGCATTGGGTAAAGCGATAATCTACGCCCAAAATCAGTGGCCCAAGCTGCTGACCTTCCTTGATGATGGCCACATCAGCATTGACAATAATGTGACGGAGCGGGATATCCGGCCGTTCACGACAGGCCGAAAAAACTGGATGTTCTCAACCTCAGTCGGTGGAGCGAAAGCCAGTGCCAATCTGTACAGTCTGGTGATGACGTGTCGAGCCAATGACATCAATCCGTATTATTACTTCCGGCATCTGTTTACAGCGTTGCCGACGCGTTCGCTTGCCGATGATATGACGGATCTGATGCCGTGGAATGTTGAACTCAGTGGCATCGAGTAGGACTTCACCGGTTCATTAACCGCTTACAGTCCTTCTAAGTATGGCAGTTATAACTTAATGGTTGGTACCAATCGGGAGACGTCTGGAGGCTACAGTCAAAAAGATCTTCACTATGCAGGCTTTATAGGTGACAACAAAGTTTCTCATGAACAAGCATCCATTAATGCAAGAACCATCGCGCTCGAAAGAATATTGGATGATCCGATATCATTCGCCGAGTTTGCATTAACAGATAAGATAAAATCGCTCTGGGGTAATCAGAAACAAATGCTCAGATGGCCAATCAGTCGCTCTCCTAGATTCAAATATGTAGAAGCACTCTATCTAGATAAATTTATAGTTTCGATACTCAACTCCTTCATGTTTATCATGGTATTGTTTTGTGTTGGTAGTCTAATTAGATACCGCCATTCTAAATTTGTCCTATATGCCACAATCCCATTAGTGGGGCTCGCAATTATGCATGTATTTCTAGAGGTTCAAGTTCGTTATCAAGTTCCATTTTTGCCATTCTTGTATTTGATTGCTACCCTTGGAATTTATTCGCTAAATCGAGCATATTGCAGTCACTCAAAACTAAATGGGGGATTGTAGTCAGAATTTACAGAAATCACCATGATATGGTCTATCCCTAAAAAAGCTACCTCCATTAGAGTTTTTGATCAACCTACTTGCTTAATTATTTAAGAATTTTAGAATCTCTAAGACTCCGATTTTTGTGGCTATGAGGGTGTGTTGCTGACCTCTTAAGCATTGTTATATTGATGGATATCAGTGACCTCATATATTATTTGATACACTTTGTAGGGTAATCATGACCAATTTGACTGGCTGGGGACGATACCCAGTCATAGATTCTACTATTTACAACATAGAGAAACATACGTTACTGGATTCAAATCCTATTGGGATTGCTCGAGGGCTTGGTCGTAGCTACGGTGATAGCTCACTATCTAAATCAGTAATACAAACCAAAAGGCTGTCGAGATTCATAAATTTTGATTCTAGTACAGGTGTACTGAGGTGTGAATCAGGCGTAAGCATAGATGATATTCTTCAAGTGTTTGTGCCTTTAGGTTGGTTTCCCTATGTAACGCCAGGGACGAAGTACGTTACTGTCGGTGGCGCCATTGCAAGTGACGTCCATGGTAAAAACCATCACAAAGAGGGCAGTTTCTGTGACTATGTAAAGTCGTTAACTGTACTTATGAACGGTGAACTCATCATCTGCTCACCGGAAGTCAATACCCAATTATTTAAAGCCACTTGTGGGGGCATGGGCCTCACTGGTGTGATAATTGAAGCCACTATTATTCTGCGTAGAATAGAAAGCTCGTATATAGATCAGAAGATAGTCAAAGCAGCGAATCTCGGAGAGGCGCTAGCTCTTTTCGAAAAATATAATGACTTTACATATTCAGTCGCTTGGATTGATTGCTTGTCTACGGGTGATAAGCTCGGGCGTTCTTTGGTCATGCTCGGCGAGCACTCCGTAGGTAATCAGCTAAACACTCATAAAGAACCAAAACTTACTATTCCTTTTGAGATGCCGTCGCAAGTCCTAAATCAGTACTCAATTCAAGCTTTCAATGCGCTCTACTATAATCGGCTTCTGAAAAAAGAAACCAATAATACAGTAGGCTATGATTCATTTTTCTATCCTCTAGATTCAGTAAATAACTGGAACTTGATGTACGGAAGTAAAGGTTTTACTCAGTATCAGTTTGTAATTCCAAAAGAGAGCGGCATTGATGCGTTAAAGGAAATACTAAGCGTTATTGCTGAATCAAAACAAGGGTCTTTTTTGGCAGTGTTAAAGGTCTTTAGAGAAGGAAACGGCAACTATCTATCGTTTCCGATAGAAGGATACACCTTAGCTCTCGATTTTAAGATTACTGACTCTTTGTTTACTTTACTTAAGATATTGGATCAATTGGTAATTAAGTACTCTGGACGTTTATATTTGTCAAAAGATGTGCGGATGGATGATGAAATGTTTAAATCCACCTATGAAAATTGGGAAGATATGGCATATATCAGAGAACAATACAATTTAGAAGACGTTTACAGTTCCCTTCAATCAAAGCGGATTGGATTATAGTATGAAAAATATTTTGGTGATTGGAGCTACATCTAGCATAGCGTATGAAATTTGCAAGCGTTACTCTAATAAGGGTTGCAATCTTTATTTATTAGCTAGGGATATGGATAAGTTGACCTCCATAAAAAATGATTTGATCGTAAGAGGAGCTAATTCGGTTCAATGTGCTCAATGGGATGCAAGCCATGATCGAATCAATGATGACTCGTTAGATGAAGTTGTAGAGTCAATGGGAAAGCTTGACATTGTATTGATCGCTCATGGTTATCTTCCAGATCAAAAACAGTGTGAAGCAAGTAGCGAGAAAACTTTTGATGCCATATACGCAAACGGTTTTAGTGTGGTCAGAATTCTTACCAAAATAGCTAATGTAATGGAGAGTCAAAAGTCAGGAAATATTACCGTTATTACTAGCGTAGCAGGAGATAGGGGTAGAAAATCTAACTATGTATATGGCACTTCTAAATCAATGGTATCGACTTTCCTTCAAGGTTTGAGTCATAGATTGAGTCAGAAGAATATTCATGTTTTAGATATTAAACCGGGTTTTGTTGACACTCCAATGACAGAAGACTTTAAAAAAGGTATTTTGTGGTCATCACCTTCTGTTATCGCTAAGATAATTGAACGAAGAATTGAAAGGAAGTCATCCATAAGTTATGCGCCATTATTTTGGATTTTAATAATGGCAATAATTCGCGCCTTACCAAATAGAATAATTAACAAAATGGATATTTAAATTGTGCTTACTCTGAAGGGATCACCTTTTCTAATATTAGCATTTCTAGCCTCATTCGGTGTGTCATACTATATACTGTCTTATGGTCATATACATGAAGATGCATACATTCTTTTCATTTACGCAGAAAATCTAGCAAATGGACATGGTATAAGCTATTACCAAGGCGGTTCTAATGCTGAAGGGGCCACTGATTTCCTTTGGATGATTTTGTTGTCTCTTTTCAACATGCTCGGCTTTGATACTGCTATCGCAGCTGGCATTCTAAACTCACTTGGAATTGCAGTTACTACGGCAGTTTTAATGTCTTTTTTTACAAAGGAATACCGTTTTCTTTTTGTAGTTCCTCTTTCTCTTGTTTTATGGACATCAGACGTAACCGCTGCATCAATTGCAGGATTTAGTACCGGTTTTTATACATCATTAGTTGCCATCATATTCTGGATTATAGCAAACAATAATAAACAGACTATATATTTCTTGCCACTAGTATCCATTGTTATGGGATTGATAAGACCTGATGGTGTTATTATTGGAGTGGTTGCTACAATTGTCGGTTTGTTTTTGGTCAGGGAAAACGGACAGAAAATCGAACGATATTTGAAATTTGTTGTTTTGGCAGCGGCAATCGGAATCTCCTATTTCATATGGCGTTATTCGTACTTTGGACTTCTCTTGCCGCTGCCACTTTATGTCAAAAACACTTCTAGTGCTTTACTCCCAGGGTTAGCTAGTCACAAAGATTGGTTTGGTCAGAATTATATATTGATTTTTAGTGCCTTGAGCCTACTTGCTTTTTCTAAGTATCGTAAGATTTTGCTTCTCGCCTCAATACCTGTATTGACGCTATTTTTTATACTGACTTTTGTAACGCTAAGCCAAAATATCTCTCACAGATTTCAAGCGCCTGTAGTGGTATTGTGTATTTTGATTATTTCATTTCAACTGTCGAAACTTAGACTAGAAAACAAGCACTTAGTTGCTTCTTTTTTACTGGTTTCGGCACTTGTAGTTTATGACAATGTTATGGCGCTCAAGTTAGACATTCAAGATCTTTTAGCCAAAGTCTATATAAACTACTTACCTAATAATTTGAAAGATGATGTAAAAAGTGAAACTGTGATTACATTAAGTGAAGCGGGTAGGTTTGCTTATTGGGTAGGTGGAAAAAAAATTGACCTTGTAGGATTAAATACGCCAGAAGCAGCGCTAGATGGTGCAAGCGTAGATTTAATGGAAAGAGCATCTCCAGATGTTATCTTTATTCATACAGCGGGGACGGTAATACTAGAGGATCTTTGTGATTCCAACTTTTGTTTCACTTCCATTGATGATATTAAAGAAAGGGTTATATATGAAAATGACTGGCGAGAAGTTAGTGATAGAGTTGTAAGAGTTCCATATGTTGTTTTTGAATATCTTGACAAATATGAACATGACTATGATATTTTAATGGTTTCATATTACGGTAAATATAGGCATATTTATGCGATAAAGAAGCAAGGTGATATTGATGTTGATTCTTTTGTCTCTGCGCTTGAGAAAAGCTTTATAGATGAATATCATCTCCCATATCTATCGATAAAAAAGACACATTGATTCCAGGTTGTGTATAGGCAATATTGGTAATCGTGTTTTCCTGGATGTTGTATGCTCTTGAGTGTTTTTCGTGTCATGGTTGTGTTTATTATTTCGAAGTTTGATTATGTATAAAGTAACACTTTACGTTTTATTTGCGATAGTTGCAATGATTGTCAATATCCTTTCTCAGGAGTTATCTTCATTCAGTTTTTCTGAATCCGTCTACGAGTTGGAGATTAGTATAATAGTTGGTACTTTTTCAGGCCTAATTGTTAAATATTGCCTTGATAAAAAGTATATTTTCAATAACGTACCAAACGTTGATAGCAGTAGCCTTCTCACTTTTTTTCTTTATTGCTTGATGGGCGTAGTGACTACATTTTTGTTTTGGTCGACTGAGTATCTTTTCGATGTTTGGTTTGAAACTAAAACGATGCGTTACGTTGGGGCTGTCATTGGACTTAGTATTGGGTATTTTAGTAAGTATCAACTCGATAAAAAATATGTTTTTGTCAACCGAAGTCGTTAGATTGCCATTCACTGAATGTGTATGTTAACGGTCTGCCTTCTTTTGCTAAGCTAACTGATGTTTTGCGTTTCTTATTGTAGGATGATGCGCAAAATTTTGGTTGTTTTATTAAACCTTCACTGATAAGTTATATTTATAAATGAATACTTTATCTCCATTATTTCGTTTGATGCGACCAAAGCAATGGGTGAAGAACACTTTTGTTTTCGCACCTTTAGTTTTTTCTGGTCAGTTGTTGCAAGTAGAATCCATACTTTTAGCTTTGTCCGCATTTGTGGTTTTCTGCATTGCTTCATCTGCAACCTATATATTAAATGACTACAATGATATAGATAGCGATCGTAAGCACCCTATAAAATGTAAATCTCGACCGCTGGCATCTGGAGAAGTAAGTAGAAAGCAGGCGCGCTTTCTTATGTTATTCCTCTATGGATTGGTTTTGGCATATGGTTTGTTTTCATTTGATGTTTTCATTGTCGTTGTTTCTTACTTGTTGCTGAATGTTGCTTATACTTTTCACTTAAAGCATCAGCCAGTGCTCGACATTTTTTCAATATCAACAGGTTTTGTTCTTAGAGTTTATGCTGGAGCCGTTGCTTTGCATGTTCCTCTTTCGTCATGGATGTTTATAACGACTTTGTCTTTAGCTCTCTATCTAGCTGCGATAAAACGTCGGCAAGAACTCGTTAAGAGTGGTGATTCTTCGCGCAGCGTGCTTCGGTATTATACGGTCAGTTTAATTGATAAATACGCACAAATGGCTGCAACCTGCTCGATTCTTTTTTATAGTTTATTTGTTATTTCTGACAAACCTATGATGGTTTACACAATCCCATTCGTTTTGCTAGGACTTTATAGGTATTGGTTCATTGTAGAGACTAATGAATCTGGGGAATCGCCCACTGATGCTCTTTACTCAGACCGTTTTCTACAAATTACAACAATTGCATGGATAGTTGCTTGTATTTATTCATTGACGGTTTGAGAGGGTGCTATGGACTTGAGTTATATTATTACTCCATTTTTTGCATGGTTAGTTACTGGTTGTCTTAAATTTCTATTTAATTCCTTTAAAGAGAAACGATTTGCCCTCGACTTAATCGGATATGGCGGTTTTCCTAGTAATCATACCAGTATTGTTTCCAGTACAGTTGCCATTGTTTTTTTTAATGAAGGCATCCATTCTCCTGCTCTTGTTGTGGCATTGGCATTAGCATTCATAGTAGTCCTTGATGCAAATAGCTTAAGGCGTCAGATTGGAAAGCAAGCAGAAGCGATCAACCTGCTTAATCGAGATTCAGAGAAGTTGCCATTAAGAGAAAGGATAGGTCATACAAGGGTAGAAATTATTGCTGGTGCTATCGTGGGTGTAATGTCGGCCTGGGTGATACACTTGGTTTTTAGCGGTCTTTGATATTTAGATGATGCAGAATCGCTTTTTACGTATTGCTCGACGTATATTGCCATGGATTGTTCTTGTCTCAATTGTGTTGTTTTTTGCGAATAATGCGCCAAACTTAGAACGATCTAAAGAGTATATTCTTACTATACCTCTTTCGACGGTTTTATTTTGCTTAGTGCTTGCTCTAGTTAGTTATTTTCTTAGACTAGCACGATGGCTAAATTACATGAGTCTATCCTCCATTGAAGCTTCTATATATGAGCACACGCTTATTTATTTCTCTGGTCTAGCCCTGACATTTACACCGGGAAAAGTTGGAGAACTCACTCGCGGTTTCTATCTCACTCAGAGGGGAGTTCCGTTTCGGTATACTTTTGCTTGTTGTGTCTCTGAGAGACTGAATGATCTCATAACAGTGATGTTCATAGGTGCATTTTTTTTGGCGCAGTATTTCCATCCTGCATTCATTGTTATTTCTGTTTTAATGGTACCACTACCATTCTTAGTTTATTTTTTCCTAAAATGTTTATCTGATATCTCTGAAACAGGTCGCTATTCTCCTATTGTCTCAGATTTTGTTAGTGTCTGGATGCCACGTATAGCCTGTAAGAGCTCACTCTTCTCATTTCTAGCTTGGTCATTCCAAGGCGTAGTTTTATACTTTTTTTTGGATCAGCTTGGTGCCGAAGTTTCAATACCTACGGCATTGAGTGTCTATTGTTTGAGTTTGGTAATTGGTGCTGCATCTTTAATTCCCGGAGGTATAGTAGCAACAGAGCTAGGAATGGTTTGGCTTTTGACCTACATTGGAGTGGACAAAGACTTAGCTCTCATTTCTTCCATAGGCACTCGAGCCATAACTTTGTTGCCCGCGATTCTGGTAGGCTTGCTCAGTGTGTTTGTACTTAGTCAGAAAGAAATTCTAGTTAAAGGTAGAGTTTAATGAGTAAGAAAAGTCGAGATTATTAGTTAATTTATTGCCCCCGGTGATGACGTGTCGAGCCAATGACATCAATCATTATTATTACTTCCGGCACCTGTTCACGGAGTTGCCGAAGCGTTCACTCGCCGATGATATATCGGATCTGATGCCGTGGAATGTTGATCTCAGTGGCATCGAGTAGGACTTTAACGGTTCATTAACCGCTTACGATTCATTTGAATACGATGATAAGTGGTCGCGCAACTCACTTAATTGACAGCAGTATTTTCTTGATAAAGGCGCTAACTCGCCAAATATGTGCAAGAATAGATGTATATGCGGCAAAAGCTATTAAGAACATAATGAACATGGTGACTTCCGAAATTTTCGATATCTCTCCCCAGATCCCAAATGCTGCAAAGCTACTTGCGAGTAGGCAGATAACAACCAAAGTTTGATGGCCAGTTAGGCCTAGGTTTTGAAAGATATGATGTAGATGTTCGCGATCAGGTTTGAATGGTGAGTCACCACGGCGACCCCTTCGTATCATTATCGCTGCCATATCCATCAAGGGCAAAGCAATTAGCCATAATGCTGTTACTGGTCGTAAAGGTGGGTTGCTACCATTTTGACTGGACAAAAGTAAGAGCCAAATAACAGTAAACCCAATTAGCATACTACCTGCATCTCCCATAAACACCTTGAACTTACGCCCCAAGATACCAAGATTCAGAATAATGTATGGTAAAAGAACGGCGACAATGACCATACAAAGGTAGGCCAGTTCAGGTTGATTGTCGTTAATCATTAAAACTGCCAATGCACCGAACGTAACGCTTGCTAGTCCCCCGAGTAGTCCGTCTATACCATCTACCATATTAAATGCGTTTATTGCGCCAATCACTGCTAGAATCGTGATTGGATAACCTACCCACCCCAATACTACCTCACCAAAACCAAACATGTTTCCTAAAGTGTTAAGCTCAATATGGGCCAGTTGCATCATTGCTAACGACAGTAGGGCTTGCACCGCAAATCGTACTTTAAAACTTATATCGAATTTGTCATCCAATGCACCCAGTATGACAAGTAAGACAATACAGCCCGCATAGGCGTCAGAGTTAGGAATGATATTGGGGTTGTTAAACAAAAAGTACAGTAGCGAGAAGCAGATTGAAATCCCGCCAACTAGAGGAATAGCGCCTTCGTGCTGTTTCCTTGCATTGGGTTTGTCGACAAGGTTGATTGCTTTGGCGACTTTGCGCATAAAAAAGAGAGTGGCAAGAGAGAAAAAAGAGAGAAACGCCAAGTCAACAAACTGGAATAGCACAGAGTTACCTTAAGTAGTGACGACTATTTGTGTATAGATTTTACGTGATTTAAGACCAAAAAAGCGAACCGCATTTAGGTGATCTGCGTCACATGAATGAATCTATGGTTGTGCTCTTTTTCTTGATTTTACATCTGTACTGTGGTTGTTATTTCTTAGAGGCGAACATAGTGATGCAACAAGACACCGAGGTTATTCTAGCTTCAATACTGTCGTTCGATAATGTTGCCAATTATCTTAAGGTACGACGTAGATGCATCAGTCTTCTCGTCCGTCAGCGTGTTAACGACAGCTTTCGAAATCGGCAGCCGTTATCAGCACAGTTCGATCGAATTAAATAATCAGTGCATTCACGTTTATTGGACATCAGGTGATGTGCTGCTCGCCATTTTTCTTGGGCTGAGTTAAACTCGCAAAAATGATACCCCGCTTGTAGAGTGACTTGATTCCTGTGTCGAATGTTTTTGTTGTTAGCCTGAAAAGATGTACTGATCGCCGAGAAAAAATTGCAAAAGAAATGGCAGAAAAACAAATCGCTTTTTCGTTTTTCGATGCAGTAGATGGGCACGAAAGTACACCTACTCTGGCGGAAGATTATGACTACCGGAAAAGGCTGTGGCTAACCAGTGGCAAAATGCCATCAAAAGGGGAGCTAGGTTGTTATGCTAGTCACTACCAGCTTTGGCTGAAGTGTATTGAACTCAATCAACCTATTGTCGTTTGTGAAGACGATATTGAACTGCACCATAAAGCAGCTGAGATTATTAAGGTTGCCCTAGAAGACGTAAATCGCTTCGGCTTTTTGAGGCTTGAAGCTATTGAGTCTGGTGGTGAATTCACCGAAGTTGAAAGAAATGGTGAATATCAAATCAACCTCATGAAAGATAATTATGGAGGAACTAGAGCTTACGCAATTTCTCCGAGTGCAGCTGTTAGATTAGTTAAGCATCGTTGGTGTTTACCAGTCGACTGCTTCATAGGTTTGAGCTATCTGCATGGGGTTCACTCGTATCAGCTGACTCCATGTCTTGTCGCAACGCATTTTGATGATGCGTCAACAATTCAGCTAATTGATGGTGCGAAAACGCCGCTTTATCGTAAACTCACTCGTGAACTATATACCGCTTACAAGAAAGCAATGATTGACATCGTGTACAGGAAAAAACAAAGAGCTCTAAAAAAGTGAGAGTTCTAAAAAAATGATAGTGCGCCTGTCTAATGCAAAGGACCTGCTGTGATAGTGACAATAGTGTCCATAATCCAACTTGTAACTACGAATGACAAACATTAGAAATCAAAAAACATCGATATTAGAGTTTAAGTCCAATTTTGAAGCCCTGTTTCTGATCTCCCCGCTAGCGCTCATGTTGGTATCAATTTTTAACTTTGTTGACACGAAGTGGTTGCTTTCAAGGCTTATTCCTTTGGTGTGCGTGTATTGTCTAATCCTTTATCGCGGTGCGATGAAGCGTAACTGGCAAAGCTCATTAATCAGACCACTTCTACTCGCGAGCCTTTTAGCATTTGTATATTTTGCATTAGTCCACCTCGTCCGAGGGGATGAGTTCGGCTTCTCTCGTACTCTATTAGCATGCTTGGTGTATTTGGCGCTCATCCCTTGGTCCAGAGTTTCTCATAGGCTTGTTAAGTGGCTTGTGGTGATTGCTGCAGTAGCCTGCGGCATCAATGCTGGTTATGAGTATTTTGTGATGGGAGTGTTAAGAGTTGGCATCGCTACGAATCCGATTCCTTATGCGCTGTATTGTGCATTGCTAGCCCTGACTTCTCTCTCTTTTATGTTGTCTGAAAAAGGGCATATTCGGTTCATAGCCTCATTAGGTTTTGTATCTGCCGTGGCGGCATTGGTATTGACTGATGTTCGCGGTGTGCTGTTGTTCTTCCCACTGATTGCATTATATCTTGCCTTACGCATACTGCCTGAATCGCGCAGCTATTACTTCATAACGTTGTTACTAACCTTGTTCTCGCTCGCTGGCGGCTATTATCTGTTTCAGGACAAAATTGATCATCGTATTCAGCAGACTGCCAAAGAACTTCAGTACATATCAGATGGCAACTATAGAACATCCATCGGGATAAGGTTAAATCTGTGGCAGGAGGGACTTGATGTCGTCGAGGAACACCCAGTTTTTGGTGTTGGTGATGTCGAACTGAAAGCTAGAATTATTGCTATGCCAAATAGTAAAGCTGCGATACAACCGCATTTACATAACCAATACATCGATACGCTTTCTCGCTATGGGACAGTCGGATTTGTCATTCTTCTACTTTGGCTTGTTTCTCCTTTGGTCACGTGTAAGCCAGGTGGAGGGGTTGAGCTAAGGCTTGATCCTCTTTTGACAAGTCTTATATTGATGGTCGCATTAGCGGGTATGACGGATGTACCTTTCCATCACACGCATGTTGTTTATCTGTTTACCATCATGTCTGGGGTCTTGTTGCTTACACAAACGCCATTAGACGAAGATGACGATTTAACTGTGAAGCCTCTCGCTTAAACATAGGAAGCGAGCTATTTAGCTCAAGAAAAATGCATCCCCTTTCTGAAATCACATCAGTAAGGGGACTTCTTTTGCAAAAACTTGGCATGATAGAGGTACGCTTTAAGGAGCCTATCATGCTAACTGCCGACCGAAACACGAACCTAAACACTTTTCACATCACCCACCACGGCGCTAAAACGGGTGTCACTGGCTCATGCCATCAGCTGGATTTCTGTAACGGCGACGATAACGGGTCTTTGCTTGTCGATTGTGGTTTGTTTCAAGGGGATGAAACGCGCTCGCTGGATATCGAGTTTGATGTCACTGGTATTGATGCGTTATTGGTGACCCATGCCCACATTGACCATATTGGTCGACTGCCTTGGTTGCTTGCCGCTGGGTTCAACTCTCCTATCTATGCGACGCACGCAACGGCAACGCTTATCCCTCTCATGCTTGATGACGGTTTACGTTTGCAGCTTGGCCTAAAAAAGCCAGACAGAGAAAGAATACTAAGCGTTATCAGAAGATTGTTGGTAGCGGTTGAATACAACACCTGGCAAACACTTGAATCCCAATCTAGATCCCTAGCCCAGATCCGCTTTCAACCCGCGGGGCATATTCTGGGTTCTTCCTATATTGAAGTGAAACTGCCTAGCGACGAGGTGATCGTGTTTTCCGGGGACTTGGGGCCCAAGAACACACCACTGCTTCCAGATCCCCATCCACCAGAACGGGCTGATGTATTAGTCATCGAAAGTACTTACGGAGACAAAACGCACGAATCGATTGCATCGCGAGCCGAACGCTTAAAAACGTTAATCAATCGGTCGCTGCTTGATGGTGGTGTGGTTATTATTCCGGCTTTTAGCGTTGGGCGAACACAAGAGTTGCTTTTTGATATAGAAAACCTGATTGCTAAATCGCTTAACGAAGATGAAAAGCGTGCTTGGTCAACCATCCCCGTGATTATCGATTCTCCTATGGCAGCCAAGGTAACCAAGCAATACCGTCAGTTCAAAACGCTGTGGAGTAAAGAAGCCAAGATCAAACTACAAGAGGGTAGGCACCCGCTCGCATTCGAGCAATGCATCACCATTGAGTCCCATCACGATCACCAAGCGCTGGTTAACCGCTTAAAGCAAACGGGTGAGCCAGCGATTGTGGTCGCTGCCAGTGGAATGTGCAACGGCGGCAGAATACTGAATTATTTAGAAGCCTTGCTGCCGGACTCGAGAACCGATGTGATCCTCGCAGGTTATCAGGCGCGAGGCACATTGGGACGAGACATACAGCAAGGAAACAAGATAGTCGAAATTTCAGGCGAACACATCGAAGTAAACGCTCACATTCATACTATGTCAGGGTATTCTGCCCATGCTGATCAGCAAGATCTGCTGACATTCATTGCAGGCATCGCTACAAAGCCGAACGAAATCCGGATCGTACATGGCGATCTTCAAGCTCAGCAAGCACTAGCCGGAAAGATAAAGGCCAGCGGCCTCGCCGATAAAGTCACTATAGCCGCAGACCAATAGAAAATGGCGCTCAATCTAGCGCCATTTTTATTTTCAGGTCAGGGTGGTTATTTATGCTAGTTACTTGTTCGTAAATTCAGCCGCCGGATAACGCGCGTCAGTCATACTATATAGGCTGTATTTACGCGCCAGCATTTGACCGCCATCACGAGATAAAGGTGTCCAGCCAATCACTGCTCGGTTGGCACTTGGTTTCACAGTGAAGATGTCAAAAGGAATCGAGATATAGAAACCCTTGTTAAAACTTCCCTCCCCAAATTGCTCTGCAGAAAGGTTTGTTTTGGCCATGTAAGCGCCAGCAATCACGCCACTGTCAAATTGCTTTGATACATCCAGCGTCACGCCTTTATCTTCCGCCAAATACTGCCCCACACTGGCCTTGATCAGCAAATCATCAAACCAGCTCCATTCAGGGCGATAATACGTCGTGAAATGGCCAGTTGGCGTACCGGTCTGAACATTGTAGTAACGGCCTGTCGTTGGGTCGTAATGGCGCTCTTCTGTGAAAATTCCAAACTCAGAATTCGGGTCGCGCTGCGCCACATAGTTCAAATCCATCCCGAATGCCCAGTTACTCTTAAGTGGGCGATAAAGCACTTCACCGCCGACACCCGCGAACATGGTTTCAAGATAGCCGCCGTAGCCTTGCACATAAACGCTGTCACCGAACTTATCAAAGGCCGTTAACTGAAGGTTACTCACGCGAACAGGATTGTCCGAAATATACTGGCGGACCAAAGTACGAACACGTTTTAAATCAGTGCCATCAGGCGGTACGTCATATTTGAACTTGTCGTAGTTATCATAAAGGTTAACGTAAACGCTGCCACCAAACTCAATGTTGTCGGTCAGCCAATAGCTAGCACCGCCACTCACACCAATATTGAAGAGATAGAAATCTTCCGAACCACCAATCGATTGTTGAAGGTTAGGGGAGAAACTCACCGACCAAGGTTCACTGGTATCAGCTTGTAACATGCCACGTGGGGAATTCGGGTTAACCAATGTGGTGGCGTCTGAAACGCTTGCGCCCACATATTCTTGATTTGCGACTTTGCGGTAAGCTTCTACATCAATCGTGGTTTGCGTTGTTGATTGGTTGGCTTGCTGCTCAACAAGGTTGAATTGGGTTGCGGATGTTCCCGAGTTCGCAAGAATCATCGCACCTTTTTCATGTGCCAGCTCGCGATCGCGGTATTTGCCTTGCGAGCCCACCACTGTCACAGATTCATTATCCGCGTAGATCTTCACATCGCCATAGCCTGCAACGGAATCGAGATCTTGTGCGACGCGCTGCCAATCAATGTCTGCCGCATCTGTCTGAGGCTTTGGTGCATAGGCAGGGGTTGGCGTGTCTACCCAGTTTTGCGACAGTGAATTGAAGTTTGTTTTCAGCGTAACGCCAAGGGTCCACGTATTACCGCGCTCGTAACTGGCGCGAATATCACCCCAATCATCAAAGCGATAGACAGCGCCCACGTTAAAGGGAGAGTCTTGTGGCATGCCTTTTACTTTTTTTGTAACTAATGTGTCACTCTTATAGTTGTTGCCATCATATTCCAACTTCAGGCTCAACGGCTGTAAAGGTGTTTGGTATTCCATGCCACCAAATACAGACATACACCCCGTAAACCAACGGGCGAAATCCACACTGCCGCCTTTCCCTTTATAAGAAGAGTCGCGCCCGCAGTCATCGCCCAGACTGGTGTCGCCTTTTAAATTAGCGCGGTTACCCATGTAACCCCAACCTAGACCTACAGTAAAATCAAAAGGCCCCATGTGTTTACTGGCTGCGATGTATTCACCATCAAATAGACCCGTGCCGCCTAAATCACGAATACCGATAGCGGTCTCAGGTAACCAGTAGCTTTCTTCCAAAAGGCGAAGCTTAACGTCGATCCCTTTGTCTGTATAGGCTCTATCTTCTGGCGCAAAGCTGGGGTTGTTGTTGTATTTTCGATCAGGGACTTGCGTGTAACGAATGGTCGCTTCCAACCAAGGCATTAACTGCAGCGAGCTATGATAATGATGATAATCATCATTAATGGTCGCGCCGATGGAAAACTCACCTTCAGGCGCAACGCGGCCTGTTGGCATTTGCATCAGGCCGACACCACCAAAATCACTTTGTGTGGGTTTAAATGGCGTGAAGTCTAAATCATTCGCAACAGCCGGCAGGGCATGCATCAATGCCAGAGTAAGCGAAGAAAACTGAAAAATACGACGATGCATGACTACATAACCCGATGTTGAAGAAGACGAGGAATATCGCGATTAAGCGATTTCAGCGCAGAAGGTAACCCTTGGAAAGGCACATAAACCACAGCACCCGGTGCAATGTTCTTGGGGATGCCGTTCCAGTATGCAACCTGGTGTGTTTCGAGTTTGCCGCCTGGTTGAATCACAGAAACATCACTGATCCCAAAAATATTGAGCGTATTGGCTATATCGAGATAATCGTCCGCAACATGGCTTGGCGAAAAAACCGCATCGGTGGATGTTGCCACTGCGCCAACCACCCAAACATGATTAGGCCGAGGTGGGAGCAATAACGTTAATTCGCCCTCAACCAAAGGGTTAACCTTGCTGCCTGCGAGATAAAAATCGTGATCCAATTCAACGGTAATGCGGGTCTGGAAAGTCGATGACGCCAAAAACTCAGAAAGAGAATTGACCGCAGAAAGCTTTTCTTCATCGTCTTGCCAGCGTTCCGCAAGTGCCGCCAGCTTAGTGGTGACATCTGCCAGCAGCGCGTCATTTTCACCTGAAACCGAATGTTCAAACAGCCCAGCACCTTGCCAATAAATCACATCTGTTGTGTGAGCCAGCATGTTCTGGCTTTTCTGCGCGACCAAAACGCGGCCTTGATCGATTACTTGAGATACGCGAGGGCGACCGTCGAAGGTGACCGAGTAGGCCTGTTGGGCTTGACTGCCAGTCATCACAGTCACCGTGGTTGTTTGCGCCAAGGCATTTGGCACGAACGCCAATAGAGATAGCGCGAGTAATACACCGCGATTTAAGAGTGAAGAACCAAAAAAAGAAGAACCAAAAAGGGAAGAACTGTTCATGTTATTCGCTCACTCCCGCAAAAGGTTTGAGTATGGTGATCTCAATGCTCGCTAAACCAGGGGCAGGTGTTTGTTGGCTTGCCATCACCTTGCCAGAGACAGGGTGAAGCCAGAATTCGTTTTCGAAACGTATGTTCAGCTCAGGGGCATGAACATATTCGATAAAGTGAAGCGTAGAAACAGGTTTCTCATTCACCATTAAGGTGTTTTCGCCTTGCAGCTCAAAGCGAGATTCCAGCGTATACCCAGAGTGGGAGCCCGGTTGCCAATCGACTTTTCGACGCCATTGATAAGGGGTCGAATTGTTTAACAGCCCAAGGGCTAAGGGGTCGGCATCTAGGGAGTAACTTGCCGTTAGGTTGCCACCTAACAGATTGACGGTTTTTACAATGCGGCCAAATTCCGTGACCAACATTTCGCCATTCGCTGACAGCCATTTCAGTTGAACATTTTGCTCAGGGCGTGGCAGGTTAGACACACTTGGAGAGGCATAACCCAGCACCATAAACGCCTGACCACTAGAGTCAGTTTTGGCATAAAGGCTGGCGTAGGGAAGGTCTTCAATCTTTGCTGGCGCGATAACAACATCGTCATGGCCGAATAGCGCGAGCGAGACAGTATCTTGTACATCTTCAAATTTCTGACTGCAGCCAGAAAGTGCACTCATTACACACATCAGCGCAGCGGCCTTTAGGCCAATTCTCTTATTGTTCATAGCACTACAACGAGATCTCTACGGGGAATGGCGGCCACGATTGGCAATAGCAAAAGTAGCGGTTTAAAAACAAAGAAAACCGAACAGCTTTCACTGTTCGGTTTTTTTTACATAACGTACTGATTAACCTTGAGTGGTTACAGACGTTGAAGTAGTGGTTGCAGTGTCGTTGTTACCCGCGTCAACCGCGACAACAGCAACAGCAACAACAGCAGCACCAATTGCTACAGCAGTAGCAGATACACCACCAACAGCAGCAGTTGAAGCTGTTGCGCCGCCAGCAGAACCGCCAGTGGTTGACGCAGTTTCTTCAACTGCCATTGCTGGCGCTGCTGCCATCATCATCGCTGCAACAGCAGCAATTACTGATTTTTTCATGAAAAACTCCATATCAAAAAAGTTACGCCTGCTTTGAAATTCAGACAGGCTGCCAAAATGCTAAACAGTAATCGGTAGTAAGTAAACAGATAAACCACGTGGTAGCAAAGAAAGTGTCAAATAATAAGGAATAAGTTCTCACAAAGAGACCATTAGAATAAATTTTGAGTCAATGGCTCGAAATAAGTACACTCCTATTCAGTTTTCTTGGTGCTGTGGAGTATTACCGTGAAATGTAGACATGTTTTATCCCTTCTATTAAGTGCCAGTGCATTAGTCGCTTGCTCATCCCCTCAACAATCCATTCAAGCCAATGGCGTTATTTTGTGGAGTAACGGTACAGAGGAAAAGGTGCGTGTTACTCCTTCCAATGATCATTTTGTGTTTGTCCATCAGGGTTTTTCACAAAGCCAAGTTGTTGTTTACAGCCGAATAACAGGGGCGAGCACGTTAAATTGCGAATACTACGTCAATGAACCTAAGCCAGCTGTGCGCTTAACCGTGTGCGGTGAAGGGGAAGTCGAACTTCTCGAAAACGGAGTGACACAGAACATTGGTCAACTCACCGTTTACTCGTCTTAAATTGTAACCAAGTATTGCGACACTCGTTCCAATTAGAGAGGTGTCTCGCAATTTGTTCTGAGTGTGAGAACGTTACCTTTAACCAATTGTTCAAAAACTCAACAGCTTAATATAAAACGCTCAATTTCGAGACAGTTAAATAAATAACATGCATTTTCTGATTAATTTCATTGTGTCTTAAGTGCTACACTTCTGCCTCAATTTTTAAGCAGGTGTCGATAATTTTCTTTCAGCGGCAGGCTGCGTTTAAGCCAGTGTCTAAAAATACCAACAGGACATATTGGCTAAACATATCGACAACATTTTTGATCGTACATTTTGAACTGATGCGTACTTTGGGAACGACACCCAAGGGCGGTAGCGTCGAGATTTCAATGACACATTTCCAACAACTTTTCTGGAAAGCCAACGCTCTATGACTACGACCTTTGATAGAAAGCAGAAAATTAAGGCGAAGCTACCTGCCAGCTTTGATGCTCGGGTCCGTAGACAAGCGACGTCACTCAATGTCTATTGCTCAAAAAGTGAGCGTGATGTTCTGCAATCAAAGTTAATGCTACTTAACGGAATCAATTGGGAGTTAAACAACTACGATGCATCGCCAGAGAGCTTACGATCAAAAACCGTATGCTATTGGCACCCAGATAAGTTAGACGCTGAAGCATCGGCTCAACTGCTAGCTGTAGTTAAAGCAGGGGGCAGAGTGATGCCTCTTGTTGATTATCTTGAAGATAAATACGAGTTGACCCATTTATTCTTAGTCAACGAGCATTATTTTTTGCAGCATAGATGTTTCTACGCAGTGACTCGAAAGTCGCGCCGTTTCATGAAACGCGGAATGGATATCGCCATTTCACTTGCCATCCTTTCCGTTACATGGCCGCTAATGCTGTTGGGTAGCCTGCTTGTCGTCACCACATCCGGTTTTCCAGTGATTTATAAGCAAGAAAGAGTGGGGCGATACAACAGACCTTTTGTCATTTATAAATTGAGAACGATGAGTACGGATTCCGAAGCCGATGGCGTTGCTCGTTGGAGTGGCGATGATGATGAACGAATTACGACGTTAGGAAAGTTCCTTCGTACCACCCGCATAGATGAACTGCCGCAAATCTACAACATTCTAAAAGGCGATATGTCATTCGTTGGGCCGAGGCCAGAACGTCAACAGTTTGTTGACCTTTTACAAGAGCATGTCCCTTGGTATCCATTTAGGCATAGCGTAAAGCCAGGGCTCACTGGGTGGGCGCAGATTAATCATGGATATGGCTCATCAATTGAGGATGCCATGATCAAACACCAATACGACATCTATTACATGAAGAACCAGAGTATTGGGTTTGACCTGAAAATCACACTGAAAACGGTCAGAACTGTGGTTCGAGGGCTACTGTCTTGTCTAAAGAAATAAGGTTAATTACGCTAGATCCGCCTTACTCAAAATACTTTAGGCATTTGGCTAAATACCTCGAAGACAATGAACAAGTCGGGTTCAAGAAACACTATGTTAGCGCACTGGGATACCTGGTATTTGGAGTGCAAGACTCTGCACTCATTAAGATAAGAATACTGAATAGAGTACCAAGCTTTAGTAGCCGTAAAACAGTGGTAGGTTTGGCGAACAAATTAGGATATGAACTCACTCCGAAATCACTTCGCCGATCAGCACAGTATTTGGAGTGGCTGCAAGACGAAATCGTAAAAAATAGAATAAACACGTGTCTGCTATACAACGCGACACGGTTCAATCATGCGCTGGCCATTACCCTGTTTAGGGATATGGGGGTGTCATATTACGTCTTTGAGCGGGGCACTCAGAGAGGGAAAACGACCACATTGTTGGCAAACCCTACCCTTGTTTCCTTACCCGAATTGGAAGAATCTCATCATTTTGCTCAACGAGTAGAAACCAAGCATTACGGAACAGAGTCGCTGTCTGACTATGTCTTATTTTTTTTCTTCTTAATGTTTGATCGGTTGGGGCGTTTACTTCGGTTGAACTTTGAATCACCAGATAAAGCGCTGAGGAAAAAACGCTATACCAGCATCCTTTTTCGATGGATAAAAGCGAAGCGGTCACCCACGCCCACGTTGAATAACAAGTATTTACTTGTTCCGTTGCAACTGGACTACGACAGCCAAGTGCGCTGTTTCTCAAGCTTCTCAAGCACGCAGGAGTTTATCAACAGTGTTGAAAATGGTTTTTACTGTTCATCACTGAAAAACGAATATGTTTTGGTGTTTACTACCCACCCATTTGAATGCAAAAAACACCAGTTTGATTCTCGCTCTTTGTGCTTTTCCGGAAAAACGGGGGTGTTAATGGAAGGGGCTTCCGCTGTGGTCACTATTAACTCAACCGCTGGGATGGAAGCCTTAGACAAGCTCAAGCCCTGCTTCGTGTTTGGGGACGCGCTCTACAAACAAGAAAATGTTGTTATACCAGCGACAACCGTGGATTTTACAACCAAATTAAACCTCTGGCATAAAACAGGGTGGTGCCCTTCCCGTCAGCGCGTCGAACAAATGAAGTTCAATATTTTAGCGAGCACCCAAGTCATGGGCTCTGTGTATAAATATGATGCTGAAGCCTTAGAGTTTGCGAAACGAAAAATCGTCAGTTAATGGAAAATAAAATGAAAAGTTTGGATGTAAGCAACTACTACACGATCAGCGAACACAAAGAAAACTGCGTGGCGGCTTTGAAAGAAACCTTCACACAACAAGCAGAGGCGCTCAGCCTTATCGCTAATCACCTTGACGAAACCGAGTACTTAAAAGCGATAGAAATTGTGATTGCATGTACTGGTCATGTCATTGTTTGTGGCATGGGTAAATCAGGGCATGTGGGTAAGAAAATTGCGGCAACATTGGCCTCTACTGGCACACCAAGTTTTTTCCTTCATCCAGCTGAAGCCTTTCATGGCGACTTAGGTATGATAACGCGTGATGATGTGGTGGTGCTTATTTCAAACAGTGGCGAGACTGATGAAGTACTGCAACTTATCCCATCGTTAAAAGCCTTTGGTAATAAAGTGATTGCGCTCACTGGGAATGAAAACTCCACCATGGGTAAGAACGCTGATGCCGTGTTGAAAATCATGATCAACAAAGAGGCATGCCCAAACAACTTAGCGCCAACTACATCCACCACAGTGACCATCGCCATTGGTGATGCGCTGGCAGTGGCGTTGATGAAGCGCCGTCAATTTCAACCCAATGATTTTGCCAAATTCCATCCGGGAGGTTCATTGGGCCGTCGTTTGCTCACCCGAGTGAAAGACGAAATGACGATGAATAACCTACCTTTAGTTACGCCAGAAACCAGCATGGCAGACGTATTGGTAACCATGAATCAAAGCCGTTTGGGGGTCGCGATTGTTCATGTAAGCGGCAAGTTGGCAGGCATTATTACCGATGGCGATCTTCGTCGTGTATTTGCCAAATCGACCGATTTGAGCCAGGTAAAAGCGGGCGAGGTGATGACCTTGGACCCTAAAGTTACGTACGAAACCAGCATGCTGTCTGATGCGGAAGAAATCATGCATTTGCATAAAGTGTCTTCACTTATCGTGTTGAACGACAACGATGACGTGTGCGGTATCATTCAAATATTCAACATATAGATATTCATGAAAATCAATAATATAAAAAAAGCCGCATTGATTGCGGCTTCATTGATCTTAGTATCAGGGTGTAGTTACCGGCCACCACTGGTAGAAGCCAATATTCCGTTGATTGCCAGTCAAACCCAAATCCAAACGGAAGATGTTTGCTTGCAATCGTTACCTGATTCATTGGCGGTGGGAGACGCGATCAATTTATCGTGTCCAGATCAAACCGACTACATCGTTGCGGAAACATACACCTCTGGGCTTGGGTATTTTTGCGCAATACTCATTGCCGATCATAAAGACGTTACGCTGTGCGGAATACCGGAGCAAAACGAGGCGAAACATTGGTTTAAGATTCAGCCTGTTATGTCTGGCATGTGATAGGTGATGCAAGAACTCAGACAGGCCCTTCGAGTGCAGGGCCGCGTAATTTATGCACTTATTCTGCGTGAAGCCCTGTCCAAATATGGCAAAAGCAAAATTGGCTACCTCTGGGCGCTGGTTGAACCCATTACCCAAGTATTGCTGCTAGTCCTCATTTTCTCAGCATTGGGTCGGCAGTCTCCCGTTGGCGGTGACTTGGCCGTGTTCTTTGCGACCGGTATCGTCCCTTGGTTGCTATATAACAGCTTGGCTAGCCGTTTATCTGGAGCGTATGGCGCAAATCAAGCGTTAATGGCCTACCCACATGTCACCCCCTTTGATGTGTTAATGGGGCGAGCGCTACTTGAAAGTACCACCATGATTGTGGTGTTTGCCCTTATCGTGTTTGCACTGCAATTAATGGGAAAAGCCTTATCTATTCACGATTTGTTTAACGTGATGGCAGCATTACTGACCCTCTCAGTATTTGCGATGGGCATCGGGATGATCAATGCCACCATTCGTGTGTATTGGGACAGTTGGGACAAGCTGTTCAGCGCTGCGAACCGGCCATTATATTTTCTATCCGGCATTTTCTTTACCGCTTCAAGTTTACCCCCTCAAGCAAGAGAGTTTTTGCAGTGGAACCCGATTTTTCAATGCGTTGAATGGGTACGGGCGGGGTTCTTCACAACCTACGAGGGGGCGTACATACGGTTTGAATACGCAATAAGTTGCGCTTTAATTGCTTTCGCCCTTGGGTTAATTGGGGTTACCCAAACCAAACATAAAGCGAGGAATTTATGATTGAGCTCGTCAATGCCTCCAAGCGCTATAAAACCCCCAATGGCAGCAAGCAGGTGTTAAAACCGTGTTCGATATCTTTTCCCAAAGGCAGGAATATTGGGCTTTTGGGTGTTAACGGTGCAGGAAAATCGACCTTGCTGAGGATGATTGCGGGATCAGAAGCGCCCACCACGGGCAAAATTATTCGCAACGTGAAAATGTCATGGCCTCTCGGGTTTAGCGGGGGATTCAACGGTTCGTTAACCGGCTATGAAAACCTGCGTTTTGTTACCCGTATTTATGGCGAAGATATCCGACGGGTTGAAACGTTTGTGCGTGAGTTTTCTGAGTTGGGTGATTACCTCAATATGCCGATTAAGAGCTACAGCTCCGGCATGAAGGCTAGGCTGGCGTTTGGGTTGTCAATGGCGATGGATTTCGAATGTTACTTAGTCGATGAAATTACAGGCGTAGGCGATAGACGCTTTCAAGAAAAGTGTCGTGATGCGTTTAAAGAACGCAGTGAACACTCAAGCATCATTATGGTTTCCCACAGCATGCCCACGTTGAAAGAGCACTGTGATATGGGGGCTGTATTAGATAACGGTGAATTGAAATTTTATGAAGACATTAATGAAGCTATCAATGTCTACTTAAACCTATCGAAATGAAGTAATGAAAATAAACAAACCAACGAAAGTCTTTCTGAATAAGTTTTGGAAAAACAGAAACACCAAGCAGCGATCATTCATTGCGGTTGTGATAGCGCCCACTCTGATAGCCGCATGTTACTACCTATTCATTGCCGCCAACCTTTATGTGGTGGAGTCTCGCTTTTCAGTGAAAGGCAACGAGATGCAGCAATTTGACATGTTAAGTGGTCTAGCGGGCATTCCCGCATCAGGCGGTTCCGCCACAGACTCTTACATCCTTCAAGAGTATATAAACTCCCACGAGGTAGTCAGCGCAGTCTCAAAAAATATTGATATTAACAAGATGTTTAATCATGAAGATGCTGATTGGCTGTCTTCACTAGGAAATGATAAAACGCGTGAAGAAACAGTCGATTATTGGCGCAAGCGTGTCACGGTGTCGTTTGACCCAACCACAACCATCATTACGCTAAAAGTGCGAGCCTTCACCGCTAGCGACTCAGAATTGCTTTCAAAAGAAATCATCAAGCAAAGTGAAAAACTGATCAATACGTTATCAGAGCGCGCGAGAGGAGATGACTTAAAATTTGCCGAACAGGAAGTAGAACGCGCTGAAGGTCGTGTGAGCGCAGCCCGAGTGTCTATGAATGCGTTTAGAAACTTGGTGCAAGATCTTGACCCCACCCAAACAGCAGCGGCCAAGATGACCATTATTGCTGAGTTGGAATCACAACATACGGCCTCGCAGGCAGAGCTAAAAGGCATGCAAGGTTACATGAATGAATCAGCGCCAGCGGTGTTGAACCTTAAGCGAAAAATTGCCGCGCTGACATCACAAATCAACAAAGAACGGGATGGCATCGCGGGTAGCAACCAAGACGGCATGGCGTTAAGCGGCGTGTTTGCCGACTATGAACCACTGCTCGTTGAACGAGAGTTCGCCGAAATGGCATACACATCTTCGTTGGCATCCCTTGAGGCTGCACGTGTTGAAGCGGCTAGAAAGCATCGCTATCTCGCCACTTTTGTTGCGCCTTCCTCGCCAGACGAAGCGCTAGAACCACATCGAATCAAATCCATCGCCACCGTGTTCTTGGCAGCGCTTATTGCTTGGGCAATTGGCTTGTTGGGGCTAGGTGTTGTAAGAGACCACGTAGGTTGGGTATAACGAATGAGTAAGTATTTATTGGCACCTTTGGTGCTCTCCTTTTCTGCACTCGCACAGCCTTTTTCTGATACAGATTCGGCAAACTTATCTGCGGCAACAGTTGCTACACCGACATCCACACAAGCAACGGCAGTGACTGCAGCGCCAGTTTCATCAATGGCGCACGTACTGCCGGCTGCCGAGCAAGATTTGCCGCCTCCGTTTGGCGCTAACTTGTTTGTGGGCGGGTACGAAGCGAACAGCATTGATGGTGTGAATGCTGATTATCGTATCGCCACAGGCGACAAAATAGCG
Source organism: Enterovibrio litoreus (assembly GCF_045679545.1). NCBI lineage: Bacteria > Pseudomonadati > Pseudomonadota > Gammaproteobacteria > Vibrionales > Vibrionaceae > Enterovibrio > Enterovibrio litoreus. The sequence goes on along the minus strand of NZ_CP166194.1, from coordinate 2,513,924 downwards.
ATTTGGCTGTGGGGCGCGGTAAGCGTGAATGATGTTGCCGTTGTCGATGCCCAAGGCAATATTTTTATTCCAGAAATAGGGCCTGTCACCGTTATAGGCGAGCGTGCAGGCGACCTTCACCAATTGGTTGAAAAACAAATTCAACGCATTTACACGCAAGATGTTGAAACCTATGTCAACGTTCTCACCGCTACACCTGTCAGTGTTTTTGTGACTGGGCCAGTTCTGCGCCCGGGCCAATATGCTGGTATTGCTTCTGATGGCTTGCTTTCTTATTTAAAAAGAGCGGGTGGCATAGATTCAGAACGAGGCAGCTACCGTCATATAAGCGTTCAGCGTAATGGTGAAACCATTACTACGTTTGACCTTTATGATTTCTTACTAAAAGGCACGCTACCAAATATCCAATTCCGCGACCGCGATGTGATTGTGGTTGGTCAGCAAGGCGCAACGGTTGTGGTAGAAGGCGGAGCAAGAAACCCGTTTCGCTTTGAGTTTGCCAATAGCAAGGCAAACGGCGAAGAGTTGGTAACGTACGCACGCCCTCTCGCAAAAATTTCACATGTTGGCGTGCAGGGAAATCGCGATACAGGGCCATTTTCTGTCTATCTCGATTTCGACAAATTTGAAGCCATTAATCTGCATGATGGCGATACCGTATTCTTCAAAGATGACCTGCATGCCCAAATCATGAACGTGAGGCTAAAAGGTGAATACCTTGGCCCATCGTTCTATACCGTCAATAAAGGCACAAAACTGCACGACTTTCTGAATCACATTGCCGTGTCGCCAGAAGAATCAAACTACCAAGCGATATACATAAAACGAAAAAGTGTTGCCGCTAAACAAAAAGAGATGCTTGACCAATCGCTTGATCGATTGGAAAGAAGTGTGTTCACCGCGCCAGCCTCCTCAGACGGTGAGGCCGTGATCCGCGCAAAAGAAGCGGCACTCGTATCAGAATTTGTTCTGCGAGCTCGGCAAATTCAACCGGAAGGGAAAGTAATCGTTTCAGACAATGGCCTTGTTGCCAATGTGCGTTTAGAGCAAGGCGATGTGGTGGTAATACCTAAGCGATCTGACCTTATTAACATCGGCGGTGAAGTGATGATGCCGCAAGCCGTCGTGTTTAACCAGAACGCAACCTTGAATGACTATGTGGCATGGGCAGGCGGCTTTACCGAGCGAGGTGATGCAGAGCGCATTGCCGTGGTCCATGCAAACGGTATGGTCAGTTTTAATAGCGACCAGAAAATTAAACCGGGCGACCAAGTATTGGTGTTGCCTTATATCGATTCAAAAAATATGCAGTTGGCAAAAGATATAACCCAGATTGTTTATCAAATTGCTGTTGCGGCTAATGTTGTTCTGTGAGGATGAAATGTCAATAACTTTTATTACACCATTTGATTGTAAAGACAAGGAATCGTATTTATATGAAAGAGCTAAGTACTTTCTTTACAATTGTTATATCTCCGATAAGGTTACAAGAATATTTGTAGACTTCTCATCTAGAAAGGATATAGCCGAAGAGTTGAGAGAAATTGCTGTTTCCAGAGGTATCGAGTTTATTACTCTTGGAAGGTATGGGGAGCAGTTTTCTATAGGCTTATGCAGAAATGCGGGTGTTCAAGCTGCTAAGACACGATACATTTCATTTCAGGATGTTGATCTTTATGCGCCTGATTTTATATATAATAAAATTGAAGAACGCATCTCAAAGTATGAGTTTTTTAACGAGTTTGAGATGATACCTTGTCTATACTTAACAGAAGAATATTCAAATAACTATTTGAGCTTAGATGAGTGTGGGAAAGATGAGATAACAAGACTCGCATACTTGGAAAGTGATAAATCTAAAATTCAAATGTATGCCCCTGCGTCATCTTGCCAGATCGTAGAGAGAGAGTTATACCTCATGAGTGGGGGTATCAACGATGAATTCTATGGACATGGATATGAGGATTTTGAGCTTCATATGAGATTGTGTGATTTAAGTAAAAAGTTCTATCGTACTCATAGTGCTACGTCTCATGAATATCCTTATGACAGTATTGATTATAGAGGGTATAGACCGTATTTTAGTATGTTTGGAAGACCATTAATGAGTGAGGGGATATATTTTGTTCATTTGTGGCATGAATCACATGTTGGAACAAATTATCAAAAGAGAAATAAAAGTAATAAAATTATTTTTGAAAAATTACTTAATGACCATGCCAAAGGAAATGATAGAAGTTTCATTTTAAGTGACAATAGGAAGGAAAATAAAATTCTCGTTCTATCGTCTCCTAACTCTGTGAACGCGAAATCACTTAAACAACTTTTTGTAACTATAGGTAACTGTGTTTTTAGAAGTGAAGAGCTATTTGATAACTTTGATTCCTTAAAGGTTTTTATTAAAAGAGAAAACATAGATAGAGTTTTCTTTTTTAATCCATATGGAAAAGAACATCGGCTCTCTTTATATAGATCATGCAAAGAAAATGGTGTTCCATTCTATGTCTTTGACCGTGGTGCACTTAATGATAGTTGGTTTATCGATCCAAATGGTTTTAATGGTGATAGTTCAACATATGATAGAGAAAACTGGGATTTTGAACTGGATGAATCTAAAGTTTCGTTTGTTGAACGATATATCGAGCAAACTTTTGTTTCTGACGAAACACTAGAAGAAAATGGCGAAAGAGTTGGGGCCAATTTCTTCCGCCGACGTTTTTCTCCAGATGGTAGAAAGATTCTATTCGTACCGTTTCAAAGGCCAAATGATAGTGTAATTAAATATTTTTCTGGCTCAGTTGATGGCGTCGATGACTTTAGTAAAAAGCTAAGAGTGATTGCTGATAAACTATCCGACCAATGGGTGGTTGTTGCAAAGAAACATCCGTTGGAAACTAATTTTAATCTGCCGGAAAATGTAGTTGAGCTCCCTGAAAAAACACATGTTTATGATTGCATTCAGGGTTCTGATGCTGTTTTGTTAATAAATTCAGGTGTTGGTTTGTTGAGTGTCATGGCAAATAAACCAGTATATCACTTCGGTGATACCTACTACGCACATGATACTATTACATGTAGGGTGAATGACGAATTTGATGCCGTAGATAAAATTCTAAATGGTTTCCAGCCACGTTACGAGGACGTATTAAAGTTTGTGCATTACCTTATTTCTAAGGTCTACTCTTTCGCTAAGACTGAATACAAACTAGTAAGTGAGGGAGAGGCAAATAGAAATGTTTCTATTTTTTCTAGATTTTATAAGGTTAATATTCAAAATGGTTTGTCAAGATCATTTAAGTGGCGAGAAAATCCTTATCCCGTAAATAGCCGTTATTATGATTTTTACAGATCTTATTTTTCTAAAGATAAGCCAGTACATAAACAAAAAATGAAGGAGCACGTCAAGGTAAATGACTCATTGGCTATCTCTGAAAACAATAAACCCGCACCTAAGTTAAAAAAATATGGTTTTAGACATAAAATGAAAAAAGTTGTTAAAGATCCTGTTGGGGTGGTTAAAAGGAAGGTGAAAGTTCTTTTTTGAATTCCATTTTTATGTGACGTTAAATACCCCTCCCCTGATTTTTAGAATGGAGGGGCATAGGTAACTTATGAAAAGTATATATAATGATTATGAAGATGAAATCGGTAATCGCATTTTCATAGGAGAATCTTCTTCGTTTTTGAATTCATCCCTCGATTTCACTGAGAGGGATGCAATACTTTCAATAGGTAAGAAAACAAGAATAAAAAACTGTAGCATCAGGATTGGTAGAGGGTCATCATTAACTATTGGGGATAATTGTACTATTGATGGTAGAGTTTTTATTGGTGCGTATTCAAATGTACATATTGGTTCTGATTTCACAGTTACTGGGAATATATATATAAGAGCGGTAGAGTCTACGAATATTTATATCGGTAATGATGTTATTGCTGCTAGTAATGTAACAATTCGTACGAATGATGGGCATACTATACATGATTTAACCACTGGCGATAGGATCAATGAATCACTTGATGTTAAGATTGAAGATCATGTTTGGTTGGCGGAAGAAGTGGCTGTTTTAAAAGGTGTGACTATCGGAGAAGGTAGCGTAATTGGTATGAGGTCTTTGGTTACAAAGAGTGTTCCCAAAAATAGTCTTGCTTGTGGTATTCCTTCTAAAGTCATCAAAGATAAGATTACTTGGAAGCGATAGTGTTTCATCCATTTGGTTGATGTTGTGAAGTTTATTTGTTTTTCTCGTGGTATAAAGAAGATCCCTAATTTATCGGTTTTCTTAGATGGGGTTTGTCATCAGCACAACATGGTTGTAATTGGTTGGGGTCATAAAAAAACATCACAGAAAGCAAGGGTTTTTGCCAAAAACAATAGCTTGAATTATTTGGCTTTGGAAGATGGTTTTATTCGCTCTATTGGTTTGGGAGTTCTGGGTACACAAGCTCTCAGTCTAGTCGCAGACATCGAAGGGATTTACTATTACGCACATTCTCCAAGCCAACTTGAAAAATTAATATCAGCAGAGCACTCACAGAAGTCATCAGTGCATGAGAGAGCAAACTATCTTTTGGGAGTAATATGTGACTATCGCCTTACTAAGTATAACTACCATAACGCCCCTAGCATCCTCTTAAAGAATAAATTTAAGATATTGGTTGTAGACCAAACCCGAGGTGACGCTTCAGTAACAGGATCAATGGCTAACGAAAACACGTTTGTCGAAATGCTCAAAGAAGCCATCGCTAATCACCCAGATGAAACTATCTGGGTGAAAGTTCACCCTGACGTTGTTGTCGGTAAGAAGAAAGGTTTTTTATACCCACTTCCCTTTGAGCACCCAAATGTAAAAGTGTTTGCTGAATCAATAAACCCTTGGGACATGCTAGAAACTGCCTCAGATGTGTATACCGTTTCTAGCTTGATGGGTTTTGAAGCGTTGATGGCGGGTGTGAAAGTGCACTGTTTCGGCATGCCTTTTTATGCTGGTTGGGGGTTAACCGAAGACAAGCTGGTCTGTGAACGCAGAAACGTAAAGCGATCTCTGGAACAGGTTTTTGCGGCTGCTTATTTGGAATATGCAAGATACGTCGACCCTATTTTAGAACGGCGTTGCGAGCTTGAAGATATCATCCCTTATATTGTCGATGTGATGCGTCATCAGGCTCAACCAAGAGAAGTGGCATCCCTCAACAGCATTAGCCGCTGGAAACGTACTTGGCTGACGCCCTTTATTGAATCATGGAACCTTGATGTTCGAAAAACGAATAAGGCTAAAGCGGTTGGCTGGGGAACACAGCCTGATAATGGTTTAACCATCGAAGATGGCTTTATTCGATCCAACGGTTTGGGTGTGCATTTCAACAAGCCGATTTCCTTGGTTCTTGATCGTTCGGGTATTTACTTTGACGCCACACGCCCTTCAGATTTGGAAACACTCTTAAACAGCGAGATTTCCAGCTATATGGTCGAACGGGCAGAACGGTTACTGCCAATATTGCTAGAACAAGGCATTACCAAGTACAACGTCGGTAACACTGAGGTATTAGCGTTGCCGAAGAACAAGAAAATCATACTTGTTCCCGGGCAGGTTGAATCTGATGCATCCATTCGTTTTGGCTCTCCGGAAGTGAAAACCAATAGTGAGCTTCTTTCGCAAGTTCGTCGTGCGAATCCTGGAGCGTTCGTGATCTATAAACCCCACCCCGATGTGGTTGCAGGGCAACGCGATGGCGGTGCTTGGGAGCATGATGCCTTGTCTTGTGCTGATGTGGTGGTGACAGATATTGCGATGAATACGCTTTTGTCTCAGATCGATGAAGTTCACACAATGACTTCATTGACCGGTTTTGAGGCGTTACTGCGTGGGAAAAGTGTAACGACGTACGGCATGCCTTTTTACGCTGGTTGGGGACTGACCCAAGACAAACTGAAATGTGAACGCAGACAGCGCCAGTTGTCACTTCATGAGCTCATAGCAGGCACGTTGATACTCTACCCGACTTATATCGATCCGGTCAGCCGCCAGCTTTGTACGGTAGAGCAAGCGTTAGAGCGCCTTGCTCAAATGAAAGCGGGTGATGTGAAGGTGAAAGATTACAAGCTTCAAATACTGTTGGCATTAAAGTCAGCAAAGAAATCAATTAAGCACTTATTAAAGAAATAGAGGTAAACATGTTTTTAATTGCAGGCCCTTGCGTTATTGAAAGCGAAGATTTGGTCATGGATATTGCTGGTCATATGAAAGCGTTGACTGACGAGCTAGGCATTGAATATATCTTCAAATCAAGCTTCGATAAGGCAAACCGTAGCTCTACAGACAGCTACCGTGGCCCTGGCTTGGAAAAAGGTTTGGCAATTCTTGAGCGCGTAAAGAAAGAATACGGTCTGCGCGTGCTGACAGATGTGCATGAAGATACGCCGGTAGAAGAAGTCGCATCCGTGGTTGATGTGCTTCAAACCCCTGCTTTTCTTGTTCGCCAAACCAACTTCATTCAACGTGTTGCTGCGTTAGGTAAGCCGGTTAACATTAAGAAAGGCCAATTCCAAGCGCCTTGGGACATGGAACAAGTTGTAAAAAAATGCCGTGAAGTGGGCAACGAAGATATCTGGCTGTGTGACCGTGGTACGAGCTTCGGTTACAACACGCTGGTGTCTGATATGCGTGGTCTTTCTGTGATGGCAAAAACAGGCTGCAAAGTGGTATTTGATGCGACTCACTCTGTTCAGCAACCGGGTGGCATGGGTGCTACATCGGGTGGTCAACGTGAAATGGTGCCAGTGTTGGCACGTGCCGCTGTCGCTGCGGGTGTTGATGGCGTGTTTATGGAAACGCACCCAAACCCTGAGAAAGCGTTAAGTGATGGCCCTAACATGTTGCCGTTGGATAAAATGCGCGCCATGTTAGAAAGCCTTGTTGCGATTGATAATGCGTTGAAAGCATCTATCAAGGTTGAAGATACGCTTTAATTTATCTGCAAAGGCAGCGAATTCTTGCTGCCTTTTTGTTATTCATTCTCTGCGGAGTATTTATGCTTAAAGCCGTTTTGTTGGACTTGGATGAAACGCTTTGCGCGACATCGAAAGCGAACGATGAAGCCTTGACTTTGCTTACTTCTTGGCTACTGCAACAATATCCTTCGTTAGATTCAGAGAAGTTTGGCAAACGCTATGTTAAGGGCTTCTACAAGCAGCTCAATCATGAGTTTCCTGAACTTCAAGGCTTACTTGAGGACGAGTCTGCATTTCGTCACCGATTAATTGCGTTGCTTTTTGAAGAGCAGGGGATCTCGTTGCAAGACACGGATGCCGTTGACATTCAGGCGAAATTTGATGGCTACCGTATGGCGTGCTTCAGATTCTTTCCTGACATTGAAGCATCTTTGCTTCGGCTGCGTGAACACTATACGTTGGGGGTGATCACCAACGGGCCTGTGTTTTCACAGCGTCCAAAAATTGATGCGGTTGATTTGTCGCAGTGGGTCGATTTCATCATTGTTGGTGGGGAAGAGCCAGAAGAAAAACCGGCGCTGAGTATCTTTGAAAAAGCGTTGGAACTGGCAGGTTGTGGCGCTGACGAGGCTATTCATGTGGGCGACTCTTTTGAATGCGATATCAAAGGCGCCAGCAATGCTGGGATTCCTTCGGTTTGGGTAACAACGCCGAGTATTTTTGAAAGCTGCGTCGAATCTCATCTCGCTACGTATGTCGTGACCTCACCTTCTGAAATTGAACAAAACATTACTCATCATGCCGCTTCGGTGAAAACTGAAACCAATATTTCGAATTAAAACATTGCTTTTTATTTGACAGATTGTTTTCTGATTAAGAGATAGATTTATGCAAACTCATATCATTATTCCTGCGAGATACGGCTCAAGCCGTCTGCCGGGGAAGCCCCTTTTGGAATTAGGCGGGCGTCCTGTTATCGCTCATGTCATCGAAAAAGCAAAAGCACATTTTAGCCATGTTTATGTGGCGACAGATGACCATCGTATTTTTGAATGTGCGGAATCTTGCGGCGTAAAGGCAGTAATGACCTCTGAACACCATGCTTCAGGTACAGACCGCCTTGCTGAAGTTGCGGTGAAGCTTGAACTCCCTGATGAGGATATTGTGCTAAACCTGCAAGGTGACGAACCTTTGATGCCACCTGCATTGTTGAAACAACTTGAAGCGCTTTTAATTGCAAAGCCTGATTCCCAAATGGCGACATTGATGCATGAAATTCATGAGGTGGAAGAGTTACTGAACCCGAATGTGGTGAAAGTGGCTGTTGGAGAGAATAAGCGAGCACTGTATTTTAGCCGAGCCCCTATTCCTTATCCCCGTGACGAATTTTCTAATGATAAGTCGGTGATGCCAAGCGGGAATTATTATCGTCACATTGGCTTGTACGGTTACAGAGTTGGGGCGTTGAAAGCAATCAGTGCTTTGGAAGAATCACCGTTAGAGGTTTTAGAAAAGCTCGAGCAATTACGTCCGCTAGCCAATGGTATTGAGATTCTGATTGATGTTTCAGAGGTGATGCCTCCGCATGGTGTTGATACCATCGAAGATTTAGACGCGTTGAGAAAACACTTCATTTAACAGGGTGTTTTCTGTTTGGGTGATGAAAAGGCGATGGGAAGCCATCGCCTGATCCAAATCGCAGCGTCACCAAGTTCGTTGACCAATCTGCGCATAAGTATCCGGGGTCATTAGACCACTTCACTCAGTTCAGTTGTACGATGCAAAGTGAATTTAGCCGCGACTTGCTCCCATTTGATTTAAGTGGATGTCCTAAATCTTAATAAATTCTTGTATAGGCTTTATGTAAACCATGAATGCGGTCGTCATTGGTAGGATGACAACAAAGATCACCAGCGCGTGGGGCGAAATAGTAATGCTGTCAGGCAGAAGTTGTGTCGTAATAGATAAAATGATGAACCCAAGGCCTGCGCCAAATATGACCGCCAGTAAAGCTAATGCCACTAGTAAAGATTTGAATAGTTTAGCTAACATGACCACAATACCGTTTTCAGGCTGCTTGAACGCATGAAAAATACCGGCTGAGACATCTTGGTGGCTCTCTAAAAAGCCTTGTTGGAGCATGCCATTCTTCTTCATGTTTGCAGATAGCACGTCTTCACTGAAGTAATGCCACCCAAAAAAATAAGCAGAGATACCTGAAATCAGCGAGACAGACGACAGAATCAGGTAAGGTGTATTCAATGAGTCAGTCGTGAAATACAGAGGAATTAAGCTCATCGAAATAAAAAAGCATCCTCCTGTTTTTGCGATAGATTTTGCCCAAAACTTCAACGGATTTGATGTTCGAAGTTGCCTGTCGGTTAAAAAAGAAGCAATAAGTAACCCGATATACAAACCAAAAGCGATGTTCAGGGGAAGCGATTTTGATGATGCAAAATAAAAAAGTGAAGACAACGACAAAGACAAGCCGCCAATAAGCAGGCTACTGAAACGGGCTAACCCGACAGCTTTTTCTTGTGTAGTAAGTTCGGTCATTTAAAATCTATTCCCAAGGCCTCTTCCTCCCAAGCCTCTCATCCAAGCATCAAGTTGATCAAGTGGATCTCGGCAGAAAATAGGCTGCTGCATACAGTTCGCCTCTGCGCTCTAAGATTATTTTGTCGTCTAATTCCGTAACAGAAAACATGTCATTCAAAAAATAATCTCTCTGTTCCTAAAAAACGTTTTGTTGAAGAAAAGGGTCTCTTCTCGAGGTATTAAAAAAAGTCATCTAAATTCCTTAATTTGGCATGATTGATTCAATGGCATTTGCGCTGCCATCGAGCCTAGTGATGTTCACCACATCACCTGATTCATCAACAATCATTAACCATCGTTCATAGCCTTGATTTCTCACCTCCCGAGCCTGACTTTTACCTAATTCATCGGCCAGTCTAGGCTCGATCCACCGATCGCTCATTTGTTTTGCACTTATGGAAGTGAGACGTCGCATAAGGGCAAATCATTTCAAAATCTAGACTCCATAAATTCAGACCAGTCAGGAGGAAGTGAAATGGCCAGCTTTTCTTCAGTCGTCATTGAATTCCAATATACTGCCCAGAAGTGTGTAAACCACAAATCTAAGTTGCCTTGCAGGCTGCCATAGCTGTTAGGATCTAAACTTGGAAATGATTGATGAGGAAGAGGCGGAGCAAGCTTTAGTTGCGTAATTTTCTTTACAGTATCTTCATTATTGCAGGTAAAACTGACGACATATCCGGTGAAGTCTTCATACAGTGACAAATTAAGAATTAGTCCTTGTTCTGGAAGTGAATCACCAGATTGGGAAGATAATGCGGACATGAACCTTCCTAGTTCAGGCTTTGCCAGCAAAAAAAACAGATAATAGGCTTGGCTTTTGTGTTCTTGGGATAGCTTAACCTGAGGGTAAGTGTTCTTGTCGAAGTTTAGAGGTAGCGGGTTAGTATGCTCGATATCTACTGAGCTTTTTTTTGACAATCCAAATTTGCTAAAAAAGTTAGTTTTCATAAATAAAATCCGCTACCCAATCCGCGCCAAAGTAACCAGCTGCACCAAAAAAACAAAGAGTTATAGAAAGGTGAGGTTTAACAGAGCAAAGAATTGCTTGGATGTCGGGCGAAAAATTGCTCAGCGAGCAAGTTTTCGCCGGAGTGAAGAGTGACTAGAATTCGACTAACGCTCAATGACTGGGACGACACCAAAGGCGTGATTGTAGAAGAATGCGTTGCTTTTCAGGCGTGGTATCACGTTTTCAGAAACACAAAGAACCTGTCGGATCTTAAATTTAGGTAAACGAATAAAGGACTTTGTGTTTTGCTCGTCAATAAAACGCAAGGTGGACTTGTCAGTGGCTGTGACTGCAACCACATCTCTCCCTTTTGATGCCACGATCTCTTCAATTTTCACTTGTGGCGTCAGTGGCATAACGAGGCACTCTGAATCCTGAAGGTCATCTGCTCCCCAAGCGATATAAGACGCAAATTCAGATCTTTCTACTTTATCCATATAGACTGCTGCATAGAGTTCACCTCTGCGCTCTAAGATTATTTTGTCGTCTAATCCCGTAACAGAAAACACGATGTTGGAAAGACTGTCTGGCGGTGTTGAGTAGCTGCCAGAGAGTGAAGCCCAAGCGTTCAAAGAGGTAACTAACAAAACGAAGGGCACAATGTACTTCATATGCTGATCCATATTGCAGCATCACCTGCTTTATTAACCGGATCACCGCTTAGGCGTTCACCTATGTTCGCTTTAAGTGCCTCATTGCTGACATTGGAAACCCACTCAGCTGTCACTGGTGCCTCATCGCCCGGCAATGCGATATGGTGAAAAGGTAGTTTTTCATGGCTGAATAAAGCACCAAAATTCTGTTCGCGAGCAAAGTCTACCCAATCTTTTGGGTAATAAAGCGACTTGCGGTATTCACTGTCGTCAAGATCAAAAAGGATGGTGGCAGCCCCCGACTCCAGTGACCAATAGCCAAAATGAGTCGCATGTCTGCCTTTATGGCGATTATGCCAATAGCAATTTTTCATGCCCTTGTACCAGCCCTTAAGATAGGCATTTAGCGCCGCTTGACGTTCTGATTTTGTCGGAGAAACGCCGTCGCCTTTAATGGCATCATAAAAATCGCTGTAGGGCTTTTCGAAAACAAGTGAATCTTGTCTTGGGAGACCTTGCAAGCCAACACGGGTGTATAATTGGACGATGCATTTGTCGTCGCCACCTTGTGGGTTTTTCCCAGTCATTCTAGCGATGGTGAGCAAAGCATCTTTGTTGCCAGTTAGCACTGCAAGACTGACCAGCCAAAGAAGAAATTGATAACCGTCTGGCTCCCAGTATTTTATTATTTCAAAGGTAAATTGGTCTTTGTGGCGATTAAGATCTTGGAAAGCGACATCAACGAGCAGTTGTACCGCTTCAATATTCGCTCCTCCAGAGTATTCAAGAAGCGCGTGCTCTACTTTATTTAAAAATAGAGACCAACTAATACTTGAGCGATGAAATATGTCTTTATTTTCATCGGTTAGATGTGTGTAGCGCCGAGAGTTATCTTTGCTGAAATAGGTGTTTTGTTCGTCATAAACATGTTCGTCCAGAAAAGCATCCCTTCTCATTTGATTAAATGTTAGTGCTTGTCCTGTCATCTCATCACCTCTTCAATGCTTCTTGCATTGGCGTCCAATTTTGTAATGTTGACCACTTCTCCCGATTCATCAACAATCATTAACCATCGGGCATATCCTTCGTCCATGATATCGTCAGCGGCATCTCGTCCAACTTCATCGGCCAATCTTGGCTGGATCCAAGCGTCACTCATTTGTTTTGCACTCACATACCCATTTGAACCACGGGTTGTCGGCAAAATGTTATCTCTTGCTATCCCATCTGAGTCAATATATTTACCAGAGTCAGTTCGGTATTTAGTCTCTGTCACTATATACGGAGGAGGCGGATTACCATTTTCATAAATGCCATCAATGCCACGGCCTCTAGGAGTATCTTCTAAAGAGCGAACCTGCCGAGCGTCCGGCAACATGTTTCGATGACCTTGGTTAAGCATATAGTTGTCACTGATAATTTCGCCATACAGACCTTTCTGTGTGCGAGTCAGAATGCGTGGATTTATTGCAGCGACTGTTGGGTCAAGTTCGTGAACGGTGCGTGTATTTACATCAGCTCGATAGCTGGGTGAGTATTCATCAGCTTGTTTGCCTAATGCTTCTTCAATATCGTTCAGAATACGTTGCACTGGCGCGATGGCGGGTTCCAACATTCTATCTGCGGATTCTTGAACGGCGCGTACCAACCGAACAGATTCATCGAGCCAAACCTTTACGCTAGCAGGAGCGAGGTATCGAATTTGTGAGACTAAATCTGTTAGCGCATCTGCAATGTTATCAAGATAGCCTTTGAGTGCAGTTGCAGTCACCTCACCACGAATACTTTTGATCGCTTCTGCGATTTTTCTTAGTGCGATATCGATTCTGGGGATGTCGAACAACTTACGTATTTTTTCGTTTTGAAGAAACGAAATAATAGGTGCCATTGCAGGGCGAATCGCTGCAGCAACATTCCCTCCCGCTTTTCTGACAAAAAGAAAGAGAATCTTCAATACCCCCTTTGCCACAGAGCCTAGCGAGGGAATGAGGCCAATTAGGGTGAAGCAAAGAGCGACCCAAGCCGTCACATCACTTCTGTTTTTATGTATATGGCGACAGTTTGCGATTAAGTCGCGGCAATCTAATATTTGATCAACGATTGGGATGATACCAAGTGCAGCGTTTGCTGCTATTTGTCCAGTCGTCTGGTTGGTATTGAAGTCTCCTTGAAGCGCTTCCCAAATCCAATCAATCGCACCGAGTGTGGAATCGTATGCGTCCTGTGCTTTTTGAGATATATATTTTTCGCCTGAATCGTAGGCGCCTTCGAGATTGTCATAGAGGTACTGAAAAAGCTCATTTCCCCACATTAGCTAGCGCCTCCCATTAAAGAACTCACCTTGCTGCTGAGTGAATTGATGCTTTCTCGTGCCTTGTCTTCGAACGTATTGTCAGGGTCGTAGTAAACACGAACGGGACCTGCTGGCACTTCGTCAATGCGTGCATAGCCGTCACCATCTAGCGTTCCTTGCACTTCTGTTCCATCACTTAAAATGGCGCGATAAGGTGTGTTCGCAAAAGGCGCCATATCAGGGTCTAGATATTCAAACTCCACCCAGTTGGTGCCAAGTTTGCTGGTTAGTAATGTCGAAATGCTAGGAAGAGTAGGTGATGCTCCACTGCCACTTCCTGCGCCCCCACCAGAGTTCAAATTAACTACCGCACCTGAAAAATGCACACCCGCAGGGTCAAGTTTTACAAAGCCCGCGGCTGTTTTGATGGTGATCTCTGTGCCTGCTTCGATGATGACTTTATCGCCGGCTTTGTGGTGTATTTCGGTGCCCGCTTCGAGAAGTTGCTTCTTTCCCTGTTTAATATGGAGGGAGCCGTCAACAGTTAGACTGATGTCACCCTTCACATGCTCTTTGCTTTGCCCGTCGACGGTTAAATGATCATCGACTTTGATGTGAGAAAACCGTTCATTCTCCACATCCAAGTGCAAGTCGTGTTTGATGTTGTCTTTGCGGTCATTCTCGACCAGCAGGTTCATGTCCTTTTGGGCATGAACGTAAATCTCTTCTTTGTCCGCTTGGTCTTCAAAGCGAAGCTCATTGAACCCTTCGCCTTGATGGGTTTCGGTGCGGATTACCGTGCGGGTTTTGTTGGCTGGCAGCGGATAGGGCGGCACATTGGTGGCGTGATAAGTGCGTCCTGTGATAATCGGTTGGTCTGGGTCGCCTTCTAAAAACGACACAATCACTTCATGGCCGATTCTTGGTATCGCCATCATGCCGTATTGCCCGCCAGCCCAGCCTTGGGACACGCGTACCCAACAACTTGAGGCGTCGTCGCTGTTGCCATATCTGTCCCACGGAAACTGCACTTTCACGCGCCCGTGTTCATCACAGAAGATTTCCTCCCCCGCAGGCCCAGTCACAATGGCGATTTGTGGGCCATGCACACAGGGTTTGGCTTGTGGCGCGGGGCGCCACGGTCGGTGCGCCGGAATAACTGAAAACGTATTGTGATAGGTGGTCATGCCCTCACCACCGTGCTCTTCGAGCGCTTGCGGCTGCGTGCCTTCGCATTGCACCGAGACCACCACCCAATCGCGATTGGTGGTGTCATCAGGGTGGTCGGTTAAATCAAACAACATGCCGGCTTGGATTTGCATCACATTGCTCGAGGCGGTCGCGGTAATCGCATCGCTTCTTAGATGCTCTAACCGGTATTGGGTAAACGGTTTTCCTGCCGCATCACTTTTGTAGCGCCCAGGGAAATCATAATGCTCATAGGTGCCGCGCTGATAAGCCATCTCCGTGCCCGCATGGTCATGCAAAAAGCCATAAGCCGGTTTTTTGAAGCTGTAGTCTTTCAGCTGCGCCGACGACGGGCGGGTTTGCGCCGAGAATTGCCAGCCTTTGACAAAGGTTGAACTGGCCGTGCCGCCAACAGTGGCGTTATAAGGCAATGCTAATGACGAGTGAGAGAGCGTCTGAGTGTCATCCGAAAACAACACGGTATGTTTGTCTTTGCTGTGCAAGAAGGTATAGAAAATGCCTTCCTCGGCCGCGATGCGTTCTAAAAATTCAAGGTCCGACTCACGATACTGCACACAGTATTCGCGGGTCTGCGGGCTGCCAGAGAGGGCGAATGCATACGCATCAATGCCCATTTCTTGCAGCAAGATACTGATGATTTCAGGGACAGATTGTTGCTGGAAAATACGGCTGTTATGGCGAAGGGACAAACGCGAAAGGGCAGGGACCATCTCAAGCGCATAACGAGAATGGCTAAAGCCCGTATCACCGCGGGTAAAGCGGCGCACAATGCCATGAAAGCGTTGGGCTAACTCCCCGTCTTTCCACAACATCAAGGTAACATTGCGGTCAACCACGTCGTTTTCGGAGAGGGCTTCTTTGCGGCTCGCCAGATTGACCTGATACACGAATGGCGCAGAAAGGCTATCCGTGCCTGAGAAGTCGACCACCGCAAAGGTGTCGTCGGGTAAGCCTTCAACATGAAGAGTAAATTGCAGACCGCTTTCCGTAGCCATAAACCATCCCAGCATGACCCTGTTTAAACAGCGTCCGTACATCATTCAACATCAGGTCGTCAGGCGTCATTGCTTGACGACAAAACCCGCCCAAGGGCGGGTTGGGCACAAAAGGCTCACATTGTTTCTTTTCAACAAAAGGACAAGAGAGGCGGAGCCTTAAGTCACGAAGCCTTATGCTTCAATCGGCGCACGCCAGTCATCGGCACCTGACGTACCCGCTACAGTGTGTTCCCAATCAATCTTGCGGTAAGCCACAGACACAGTCACCAGCTGGGTGAACTCTTTCTTGTTCGCGTCTTGGCAATGGGGCATTTGGCAATCGATATCGATGATGGTGCCGTCAGTCAGGATGGTCGAGAAGAAATGCTCTTGCTTACCTTCCACCGAGGTGCGGTACCATTTGAGTTCAATCTTTGGCAGCATTTCGCCTGATGCGAGTGAGTTGTACATCAGCGGCACGGCTTTGTTCAGCGCCACGGTGAACTTGAACGGCTTGTGAACACGTTGGCCAGAAGGCTGACCGCTTTGTGGGTCGGTCGGCACGGTCACGATGTGGTCAAAGGCTTGCACCAGCATTTGGTCTTCGTGGCCTTCCACATAGATGTTACCGACAGAATCTGCGGTGAAAGCACCGGCAGTGATGTTTCCCTGAGTTTTACCTTCAATAGCGATATAACATGGAGTTGGCATTGCGATGTCCTTATTCAATGGTTGCCCGCCAATCATGGCGGACAGAGAAATGAGTGATACAACGCAAGAGATAACGCAAAGGGTGTGCCAGCTATGTGGTGCAATAAAAACAAGGGGTTAGTGAGCAACCTCACTCAGGCGAGCAAAGAATTGCTTGGAGGTCGGGCGAAAAATTGCTCAGCGAGCAAGATCCTGCTTGGAAAAAGCACAGGTTCAGTGTGTCTTGTCCTGCGGAAAACGCTCTTCCAAATAGCGAACAAAGTGACGTTTCTGTTGTCACCGACAGGGCTACTCTTTATACCGGGGCTAATTCATGACTTTGGATATCGTTTTAACTATTCATGGGAAGTTGATAAAACGACTGAATGTGGGTACAAAAAATCGTTTTGTCATACCGAACGGGAGCCTTGGGATGTGCTTTTTCATGATGTCAGCAACAAAGTTAACGGGACAAAAGTGATAAGCGCGTTAGCCCACATTGCGCTAACGATCGGTGGTGGTAAGGCGTGGCGAGATAATAGAAAATTAAATCAGGAGGATATCTATCCATATAAGACGTAATTTAGTGCATATGTAAAATACCGGCGAGCTCTGCGAGAATACGGGTATCGTGAAGCGCATTGAACTTATCTTCGTTACTGCCGGCAAATTCGCTGATGCTGATGTTCCAAACTGGGCGTAAAGCCATTCACTTATCCAAGACACGGTCTAAATTTCTCTATTGTCGTCTCTTTTCACTAACCGATCCTCTGCCAACAAGATTTTAGATGTCTACACGGGTTAATAGAAAACGCGTTATGCTATGTCGTGAACTGATTTTTCTATTATTCCGTGTGTGCAATACTCCGATTGTGATCGGAAAGCCCGACGAATATCGATATAATCACTGCTAAATTTTCAATACATATTCATGCATTTGGTTCATTGAGTATTAGACAGTCGCTTTTGCAGCGGGTGGTGTACTGGTCCAAACTGACATGCAAGCAGAACAGGATTTTAAAATGGATGTATTAGTCACCGGTGGCATTGGCTACATCGGCAGTCACACCTGCGTACAAATGATTGAAGCAGGCTTGAACCCCATTCTCGTGGATAACCTGCATAACAGTAAGTTGGCTGTGCTTGAGCGTATAGAAAAGCTCACTGGTAAACGTCCAACGTTTTACCAAGGTGACATTCGCGACAAACCCTTTCTTGCTTCTGTGTTTGAAAAAGAAAATAACATCAAAGCGGTGATCCATTTTGCGGGTTTAAAAGCGGTCGGGGAGTCGGTTGAAAAGCCGCTGGAATACTACGACAACAACGTAAACGGAACCTTAGTGCTGGTGGATGCAATGCGTGAAGCTGGCGTGAAATCGATCATCTTCAGTTCTTCTGCCACCGTTTACGGTGACCCTGCCTCTGTGCCTATTCGTGAAGATTTTCCAACCTCTGCGACTAACCCGTATGGCCGAAGCAAGTTGATGGTGGAAGAGTGTTTAACGGATTTCCATCATGCAAATCCAGATTGGAGCATTACGCTGCTGCGTTACTTTAACCCCGTCGGCTCGCACAAATCCGGTGAAATGGGTGAAGACCCACAAGGCATTCCAAATAACTTGATGCCGTTTATTTCACAAGTGGCTGTTGGTCGCCGTGAGTTTTTGTCGGTATTTGGTGATGATTACCCAACCAAAGACGGCAGCGGTGTGCGCGATTATATTCATGTGGTTGATTTGGCTAACGGCCATTTGGCAGCACTGGATAAAGTCGGCCAGAAAGCGGGTTTGCACATTTATAATCTAGGCACAGGTGACGGCAAGAGTGTGCTTGAGATGGTGGCGGCCTTTAGCCAAGCTTGCGGCAAAGAGATTGCCTATCAAGTCGCGCCACGTCGTGCGGGTGATATCGCTGAATGCTGGGCTGACCCCATCAAAGCGCAAACTGAACTGGATTGGAAAGCAACGCATACGCTAGACGATATGGTGCAAGATACGTGGCGTTGGCAGTCAAATAACCCTAATGGTTACCCTGATAAGTAAGAGAAAGGTCCTAGGAAGAGCAAGACCTAGGACCTGCTCCTCCCTAGGCCCTAGAACCTAGTCCCGTTTCTAAGGAATCTTACTCGTTGAAACAAACGACGTTATCTCTCGCTCTATATATCTCCGCGCTGTGTATTGTGTTCATTGGTGTGGGCTCTCTCTTCACGGGCATTGGGCTTTCTGCCATTAACATCGAAAGCAGCCATTTTTTTTTCGGTCATGGTGATTGGCTATTTCATTTCGCGCTTTTCCATCTAAGCAGTTGGCTTGTTTATAGCCTTGATTCAGGAAAAAGACGTTTCGTGTGGTATTTGCTCTTTGCACTTGGTATTGGCTCTGAGTTAGCTCAAACCTACTGGATTCAAGGGCGAGATGGCAGCATGAGTGATGCGATTGTGAATGTCTTCGCGGTCCTTTCAGTTTTTCCGCTTCGTTTCCTTCTTTCCTCTCTACGACAACATCATCAAACCTCAAAATAAATATCAGAAAAACGTCATGTTCTATATTTAAGATTAATGGTGTGATGGATATGCAAATGAACGCACTCTCGGTGCGTTCATTTTGTCTTTTCAGCACTTTTCTCTTTAAGTCATGGAGCGGTGAATGAAGATAGCGGTAGCAGGAACGGGTTATGTTGGCCTTTCTAATGCCATGCTCCTCGCGCAGCATAACCATGTGGTTGCCGTTGATATTGTGAAAGAGAAAGTCGACATGCTAAACAATGGCGTGTCACCCGTCATTGATAAAGACATCGAGCATTTTTTAACGCAGAAAGAGTTACGTTTTTATGCCACATTAGATAGCCGCGAAGCCTACGCGTGGGCTGATATTGTGATTGTGGCGACACCGACAGACTACGATCCGGACACTAACTTTTTTAATACATCCTCCGTTGAGGCAGTGATTCAAGAAGTGGTGTCTATCAATCCTCATGCCCTTATTGTGGTGAAATCGACTGTTCCCGTTGGGTTTACGGAAACTGCCAAAATCAACTATCAGACAGAAAATTTGCTTTTTTCACCGGAGTTTTTACGCGAGGGGCGAGCGCTTTATGACAACCTGCATCCTTCTCGGATCATCATTGGTGGGCAAACAGAGTTTGCGGAGTTGTTTGCAAACCTGTTGTTAGAAGGTGCAGAAGACGAAAATATCCCCGTTCTGTTTACCCATTCCAGCGAAGCCGAAGCCGTTAAGCTGTTTTCAAATACCTACCTTGCCATGCGTGTTGCTTACTTCAATGAACTCGATTCTTACGCTGAAGCTTTGGGGTTAGATTCTCGCGAAATTATTGAAGGGGTGTGTTTAGACCCTCGCATCGGCAGCCATTACAACAATCCGTCGTTTGGCTACGGTGGCTATTGTTTACCGAAAGATACCAAGCAGTTGTTGGCCAATTACAATTCGGTACCAAACAACATCATTGGGGCGATTGTTGAGGCAAATCGCACACGTAAAGACTTCATCGCGGAATCCATATTAAAAAGAAAGCCGAAAGTGGTCGGTATTTATCGTTTGATCATGAAAACAGGCTCGGATAACTTTCGTGCGTCTTCCATTTTGGGCGTGATGAAACGTATCAAAGCGAAGGGCATTGAGATTGTGATTTATGAGCCTGTGTACACGGGGAGAACATTGTTCAACTCAGAAGTGCTCACCGATCTTGATGCCTTTAAACAGTGCACCGATGTGATTGTGTCGAACCGTATGGATGATGCATTGCTCGATGTTGAAGGCAAGGTATATACGCGAGATTTGTTTGGCGCCGATTAAACCAAAAAAAGCGAGCATGATTGCTCGCTTCTGTATGATCTTGGCGAAATTATTTCATGCTTACGAATGAAACTGCTCGCAGGCCAATAGGGTATTTTCAATCAATGTTGCCACTGTCATTGGGCCTACACCACCCGGTACGGGAGTGATGTGGCTGGCTTTCGTTTTGGCGACATCGTATTCCACATCACCCACCAGTTTGCCATCTTCCATTCGGTTAATGCCCACATCAATCACGACAGCGCCGGGTTTAATCCAATCACCAGGAATAAAATTCGGTTTGCCAACAGCAACGACCACGAGATCGGCTTGGCGAATGTGCCCTTCGAGATCTTTGGTGAAGCGGTGACATGTGGTGGTCGTGCACCCTGCGAGCAGAAGCTCCATGGTCATCGGACGACCCACAATGTTTGATGCGCCAACTACGACAGCGTGCATCCCACGAAGCGGGATGTTGTAGCGCTCAAGCAGTGTAATTATGCCTTTCGGTGTGCATGAGCGAAGCTTAGGAATACGCTGACACAGGCGACCGACGTTGTAAGGGTGGAAGCCATCCACGTCTTTTTCTGGATGAATACGTTCGAGTACGTTGGTTGCGTCCATTTGCGCAGGAAGTGGCAACTGAACCAAAATGCCGTCGATTTCATCGTCGGCGTTCAGGGAGTCGATTAATGCGAGCAAATCAGCTTCACTCGTACTTGATGGGAGATCGTAGGATTTAGAGACAAAACCCACTTCTTCACAAACACGGCGTTTACTGCCGACATAAACCTGTGATGCGGCATCATCACCGACCAGAACAACCGCTAGCCCCGGCGCTCTTAGGCCAGCCGCTTTTCTTGCTTCGACACGGGCAGCAACTTCTTGTCGAACAGTTTGAGAAATGATTTTTCCATCAATAATTTGAGCGGCCATGATTTTCCTTTGGCAAAGATACGGACTGGAAAGAGGCCGTATTTTGACAAAAAAAATGTGACATGGCTATAGCGCAAACGTTTGCGCTGTGCTCACTTTATTTTTCCTGTCCCAGAAGCGTCAATAAGTGACTCAGATGCGGGCGAGGTTAAGTTTGCGGTGAGCATGTCCTTGGCTTCGCCGTAGTAGTTTTGGATCGCTTCTGTCAGCCAAGGTTTGACGTGAAGCGTGGACACAAACACGCTGGTTCTTTCATTACCGAGATCGGTACCGTCAAGCAATTTGAACCCCGAGCCTGAAATGCCAGAGATTATCCCAACCAATTCGCCTTTGTGGTTAAATGCGCCGCCTCCACTCATGCCCGATTGAACCGGCGCGTCGGTAATACTGGCAGGGCACCTAGCAAACAGGCTGCTGTCAACAAAGTTCACGTCGATAAAGTATTTACCTTGCCCAATAAGCACCTTGCCCGTAAGACCCATGCCGACGGTGGTAATGGATTCATTTTGTTTGACGGTGCCCAGCGGGGCGGTGTTTTTGCCGGTGTTGTCTTCTTTGATTAATGCGATGTCACAATCAGGGTGATAAGCAACGACCGTACTGTAATCGAGTTTGGCGATATGTTTGGCTGTAAGGCTGAGTTCTGGGGTAATGGGAACGCTGCTGCCATGACCACCAAGCACAAATGGAATGCCGATGGGGAGGTAGTTAACTGCTGGTACATTGGTCTCTTGTGCGTATTCCAACGGACCGTTAATCAAAAAGCATCCTTGAAGACAAAAAAGGATGACCAGAGAGACTAAAGCTTTGCGTATAACCTGAGCCATTTGAAAACCTCCAATGCTGTGATGTGCGTCTCAAAAATGAGGCGGACAATTTGAGCATAGGAAGTAAGCTGGCAATGTACAAAAATCTATTGATTATTTACTCATTTAATAATTAAGTCATTGAATATAAGGGTATAAAAATTATTATAATTTTGGGTATTGTTGAAAGAGGTCGTTTTTTGTCGATTTTATGGCGAAGTCTAGTTTTGTATGCTTTTGGTGTCCTTTTTGTCAGTCACTAAGGGGTTTGGCTTGTATTGAAAGCTGTACTTTGATTTATATAAGGCATGAAGTGCGGTTTCTTGTTTATCTTTGCGAATTAAATGGATATGAGGAAAAAGAGTGCGTTAGGCATAAAGTGAGGAAAATAGAACAACAAAAAAATAAGTAAGTGCCAAATTTATATCGACATCAGGTCGGTAAAATCTGGGTTATGGCTATGTGTCTGAGAGGGTAGGCAGAATGAAAAAACAGCATAAAAAAAGCAGGTCTATAAATACAGACCTGCTTTATTTGTTTGCTTTGCCAAGCATCAGTTGGCACTAAATATGAAGGGCCCTAGAACCTTAGAACCCTAGGGCCTTAAGTCCAACTACAAATCTACCGACATCACATCATCCACGCCATTTGCACCTCGGCTGCGGTTGCGTTTGGTCGTTATCAACATATAGATGAGCGTGGCGGCGAAGCAAATCACGAAATAGAACATCAAGCCGCTTTCTGCGTTCATCGCTCTGCCAGCCAACACTGGGCCTGCCACTGAGCCAACGCTGTAGCTAAGCAGCATTAATTCTGCTGCTGCCACAATTTTTGATTCACTCACGTTACGGCACGCAAGGGTAATGGCAACGGGGTACAGAGCAAAAGCAGCGGCACCGAGTAGGAACAATCCTGCCATTAAACCTGCATCCACGGTGGCGATTTCAATCATCGCGATGGCCAGTAGGCCTGCAAAGCAGAACAGTGCCATCAACAACGCTTTTTCAACACGTGAGTTTAACCAGCTCACCAAAGGCTGCACGGCCATGCCACCCAAGATAACGATAGCCATCAACATACCCACTTGGTTGTGACTGTACTGACGCTCCAGATCTAACGGCAATAATCCGTAAATGGAGCCCAACACTAAACCTGACACAATGCAGCCAATGTATGCGGCTGACGGAAGATCTCGCATTTCGCTTAGCTTGATGCTTACATGCTCGACCTTCTTTGGTTGGCCTTTTCTGTAAACCAGTGGTGGCAACATGGCGGCAGAAAATAGGCCTGCAACCACCATCAATGGCATCGCACCTTCTGTACCAAAGAAACCGATACCGAGTTGTCCCAGCGCAGAGCCGCCATAAAGCGAAGCCATATAAAGGCCCAAACGCTTGGCGCGTGCTTTTTCAGTGTCTGCCATGAGTAGCCATGACTCGATCACCACGAAAACACCCGCAACGGCAACGCCGG
Organism: Enterovibrio litoreus; assembly: GCF_045679545.1. Lineage (NCBI taxonomy): Bacteria > Pseudomonadati > Pseudomonadota > Gammaproteobacteria > Vibrionales > Vibrionaceae > Enterovibrio > Enterovibrio litoreus. Next base: position 2,490,594 of record NZ_CP166194.1, on the reverse strand, counting down.
CGAGAAAGCGTGAGGCGAGCCAAACTGCTGGAGAGGCAACGGTGGCCATCATGCCGACGGTGGTGACAATAACAATTAAGAAAGCAACCAATGCGTTGCGGTGGCCTAGTTGACCCACAACGCGTGCACTGATTAGCGCGCCACCCAACAGGCCAGCATAAAACACACTGGCGAGCCAAGAGGCAAGATCAACCGACATGCCTCTTGCGCTAAGTGCAAGGGGGATCAGACTCATCAAAAAACCGGACGCAACGGCAAATAGACTCAGACTAATGACAGGCACTAGTGGGCTGTTAACATCCGCTTGAATGTTTTGTGTCTGTTGCATCGCATGCTCTCTAGGTTAGTTAGTGGCTTAAAATAAAAAAACCTGCTCAAATTAAGCAGGTTTTTGATGTTCTTTGGCGTGATTATTATTTCGCCAGCCTTAAACGTAAAGTGAGATAAACTGTTTGTAAGAATCGATTTTTTTTATCGAAATGAATATTCAAAACTCTGCATATATTCAGCCGTGCTGGTCAGGGATTTCAGGTTTCTTACGCGAACTTTCCCACTTTCTATGCACACCTCGACGCAGCGCTGAAAAGGTGGACTCTACTTTATCTAATCCCACTAAGACAAAGAGAACGAATCCACACAGCAAAAGGGCTTGTCGGCCATAGTCAAATGCGATGATCATGCCCAAACCCGCCATCAACCAAACCACGGCTGCGGAGGTGACGCCTTGGATTTGACCATCACGAGACATCATCACGCCTGCACCAAGAAAGCCAACACCTGTGACGATCTGACCTAGCACGCGCGCATGGTCAAGCGAGTTATCTGACAATGAGGTCGCTAGGCGCATAAACACATAGGTACCGAGTACAATTAAAATGGCGGTGCGAATACCCACCGGTTTGCCACGCAATTGACGTTCTAAGCCTAAAAGCCAGCCACAGGCTGCACATGTTAAAACGCCTTGCCAGCTAAACGGGGCGATATCCCAAAACTCGGTCACTGATTTTCTATCCTCTATATGTGTTGTTGGTTTTGATTAGGTTTGTTGGGGCTTGGAGTTCTTTTTTCTTTGTCAGAATTCATCGCGAACTATCTGTTTAAGCATGGAAAATCACAAGGGGATCGGCAATGAAATGATTTTGTTGTGATAATGGAAAATATTTATCCTTGAGTGGGGGCGAGGTAGTGGATAAGCCGAGCATAGAGAATGAGCAAAGAACGGGCAAGCGGGTGACGTTGCCTCCGGAACATGCCAAGGCTCAAAAGGCGAGATTTGAACGAAAGAGGGGAAGAATATTGGTGACTATGCTTGTTTCTTAGGCATTTGATATCAAAGCGTGAGGAAAAGCGTTGACGCAGTGCCTATGACCCTTATAATCCGGCCTTGCATTTGCACACTCGTGTGAATCAAGTGCGCCCTTAGCTCAGTTGGATAGAGCAACGGCCTTCTAAGCCGTGGGTCACAGGTTCGAATCCTGTAGGGCGTACCAATTTCTTTCTTCCTTCGAGTTTCTTACCCTTTGCCCTTTGCCCTTTGCCCTTGGATTTTTTGCACTTTCCCCCTTGAATTCCATTTTCGCGCCCCAATCTCACAGAAACACGACGATGGACCCAGCCTGTCTCGACTCGGCAGGGCAGTGTCGCTATAATGGCGCGTCTTAAAAATCACACCTCATATTTTGAGGTTATTTGATACAAGTGTTTCATTACTTTGTACGCAAATTCACAGGCGCTATGGCGAACGAATCGCTGTAGCACGAAAGGATGCTACCGGCTGGAGCCGGGCAACATCACTCAGCAAATCTGAGTTAGTTTTGAGGTTAAATATACAATGCAAGTTACCGTTGAAACCACAGAAGGCCTGCAGCGCCACCTGAATATCACTGTTCCAGCAGCAAACATCGAAGATGCAGTGACTAAAGAACTACGCAACATTGCTAAAAATCGTCGTTTCGATGGTTTCCGCAAAGGTAAAGTGCCTTTGAAAATGGTTTCACGTATGTACGGCAAAGCGGTACGTAACGACGTGATGGGTGAAGTGATGCAGCGTCATTTCATCGAAGCTATCATCAAAGAAAAAATTAACCCAGCGGGCGCACCAACTTTCACTCCAGTTGATACTGAAGAAGGTAAAGACCTGGTATTTAAAGCTTCTTTTGAAGTTTACCCAGAAATCGAACTGAAAGATCTGGACAAAGTTGAAGTGGTTAAGCCACTGGCTGAAGTGAAAGACGAAGACGTTGCTGAGATGATCGAAACCCTGCGCAAGCAACAAGCTTCTTGGGCAGACGTTGACACAGCAGCACAAGCTGACAGCCGCGTGACTATCGACTTCATCGGTTCTATCGATGGCGAAGAGTTCGAAGGTGGTAAAGCTGAAGGCTTCGCACTGGTTATGGGTCAAAACCGTATGATCCCTGGCTTCGAAGACGGCATCGTGGGTAAGAAAGCGGGCGAAGAATTCACTATCGAAGTGAACTTCCCTGAAGATTACCATGCTGAAAACCTGAAAGGTAAAGCAGCGAAGTTCGAAATCAAACTACACAAAGTTGAAGCGCAAGAGCTGCCAGAACTGACTGAAGAGTTTGTTGCACGCTTTGGTGTTGAAGACGGTGGCGTTGAAGGCTTGAAAGCTGAAGTGCGTAAAAACATGGAACGCGAACTGAAGCAAGCTGTGAAAAACCGCATTAAAGAGCAAGTGATCGACGGTCTTGTTGAGAAAAACGACATCGACGTACCTGCTGCTTTGATCGACCAAGAAGTGAATGTACTGCGTCAACAAGCGGTTCAGCGTTTCGGTGGCAACATGGAAAACGCACCTGAGCTTCCACGTGAGCTGTTCGAAGAGCAAGCGAAACGTCGCGTTGTTGTTGGCCTGCTACTTGGCGAAGTGATCAAAACTGAAGAACTGAAAGCAGACGAAGATCGTGTTAAAGCACTGATCGAAGAAATGGCGTCTGCTTACGAAGATCCATCAGAAGTGGTTTCTTACTACGCGAAAGATCAGCGTCTAATGGAGAACATGCGTAATGTTGCTCTAGAAGAACAAGCAATCGACGCACTGTTAGCGAAAGCACAAGTTTCTGAAAAAGAGCAAGCTTTCTCTGAGCTGATGAACCCAGCTCAAGCTTAAGTGCTAAGATTGTTGAGTGGACAATTGACTTAGAATTCACTCTTCTGATAACAATGGTCCGAATGAAGCATATTCATCCGGGCCATTTATTTTAGGGAAATAACACTATGAGCTTTCAAGAAAAAAACGGAATGCCTTCTATCATGGATGCGTTAGTGCCAATGGTGGTGGAACAAACCTCCCGCGGTGAACGTTCGTACGACATCTATTCGCGCCTGCTGAAAGAGCGCGTGATCTTTTTGACCGGCCAGGTTGAAGATCACATGGCGAATCTGGTTGTTGCGCAGTTGCTGTTTCTCGAATCAGAAAACCCAGAAAAAGATATCTTCCTTTACATTAACTCTCCAGGTGGTTCTGTTACCGCAGGTATGTCTATTTATGACACGATGCAGTACATTAAACCTAACGTGAGCACGGTATGTATGGGCCAAGCATGTTCAATGGGCGCATTTTTGCTCGCTGGTGGCGCAAAAGGTAAGCGTTATTGCCTGCCAAACTCACGTGTGATGATCCACCAACCGCTGGGCGGCTTCCAAGGCCAAGCGTCGGACATCCAAATCCATGCGCAAGAAATTCTGACCATCAAGAACAAGCTAAATAGCTTGCTTGCTGAGCACACAGGTCAGCCGCTGGAAGTGATAGAACGCGATACTGATCGTGACAACTTCATGGCTTCGCAAGATGCGGTAGACTATGGCTTGGTTGATGCGATATTAAATAAACGCGATTAATTTTTTAGTTCTGAGATAGTTAGGCGTTAATTCCCTTTCTATTTTGGAATTGAGTCTTTCGCTGGTCGGAAATTTCCGCCGAGTTGATATAGACTCAGATCATGGCAAACATGGGCGAAAGCCTAAAGAGGTTAGCGAATGACAGACAAGCGAAAAGACGGTGGCAGCGGCAAACTGCTGTACTGCTCTTTCTGCGGCAAAAGCCAGCATGAAGTACGCAAGTTAATTGCTGGACCTTCTGTTTATATCTGCGATGAGTGTGTTGACCTATGTAACGACATCATTCGTGAAGAAATAAAAGAGGTCATGCCTAAGCGCGACAGCAATGAGCTTCCGACACCACAGGAAATTCGTGCGCACCTTGATGACTACGTCATCGGTCAAGACAGAGCGAAGAAAGTGCTCTCTGTAGCGGTTTATAACCACTACAAGCGTCTGAGAAACGGTGACACGACAGCGGAAGGTGTTGAGCTTGGCAAGAGTAACATCTTGCTGATTGGTCCAACCGGTAGCGGTAAGACCTTGCTTGCTGAAACGTTGGCACGTTTTCTGGATGTTCCGTTCACCATGGCAGATGCAACCACACTGACCGAAGCCGGTTACGTGGGTGAAGATGTCGAGAACATCATTCAGAAATTGCTGCAGAAATGTGACTATGACGTCGCCAAAGCAGAGCGCGGAATCGTCTATATCGATGAAATCGATAAGATCTCTCGCAAGTCTGATAACCCTTCAATCACACGTGACGTGTCGGGTGAAGGTGTCCAACAGGCGCTGTTGAAACTGGTTGAAGGCACCATTGCTTCTGTTCCGCCACAAGGTGGTCGTAAGCATCCACAACAAGAGTTCTTGCAGGTCGATACCTCTAAGATCTTGTTCATTTGTGGCGGTGCATTTGCAGGTCTCGACAAAGTGGTTGATCAGCGCGTCGCAAAAGGTAGCGGTATCGGTTTTGGTGCGGAAGTTCGTTCTAAAGACCAGCAAGCAACTTTGAGTGATTTGTTCAGCAAAGTCGAGCCGGAAGATTTGGTGAAATATGGCCTGATCCCTGAGTTCATCGGTCGTCTGCCTGTGACGGCGACACTGACTGAGTTGGATGAAGATGCGCTAGTACAGATCCTGCGCGAGCCTAAAAACGCACTGACGAAACAGTATGCGGCGTTGTTAGAGCTTGACGGCGTTGAACTTGAATTCCGTGACGACGCGTTAACGGCGATTGCTAAGAAAGCGATGGATCGTAAAACGGGTGCACGTGGTCTTCGTTCAATCGTTGAAGCTGTGTTGCTAGACACCATGTACGATTTGCCTTCGAGCAAAGATGTCTCCAAAGTGGTGATCGACGAATCGGTGATTAAGGGCGAATCTGAGCCTTTGCTTATTTATGAAGCAGCAGAGAACCAAGCAGCGGGTGCAGAGTAAGCCCCATAATGCGTGCGGTTAAATTGTGTATTTAACCAACAAACTAAGAAAAAAAAGGGAGCGCTCGCTCCCTTTTTTACATTCTGCTTGGTATGCCGTTGAATCCTGACAAACTATCCCCATATACTCATTAGTATCTAAAACGGAAGAGAGAAAAATATGAACTTGGAGCGTTCCGAGCGCATTGAGATTCCGGTCCTGCCTTTGCGTGACGTGGTTGTTTATCCTCATATGGTTATTCCACTATTTGTGGGAAGGGATAAATCTATCCGTTGCCTTGAAGCAGCGATGGACAATGATAAGCAAATTCTATTGGTTGCGCAGAAAGATGCGGCAACTGATGACCCATCCATTGTTGACCTGTACGAAGTCGGTACAGTGGCGTCAATTCTGCAGTTGCTAAAACTTCCTGATGGCACGGTGAAAGTGCTGGTGGAAGGCCTACAGCGTGCAGAAATCAAAAAATTCCGCGAGGATGACTTCTTTATTGCTGATGCTCAGTACACCGAGACGCCAGAAATGGATGATCGTGAGCAAGAAGTACTGGTACGTACTGCCATCAGTCAGTTTGAAGGCTTTATTAAGCTGAACAAGAAGATCCCGCCGGAGGTCCTCACGTCGCTAAATGGCATTGAAGAAGCCGCACGTTTGGCGGATACCATTGCTGCACACATGCCATTGAAGCTGCATGACAAGCAGCAAGTGCTGGAAATTGTGGATATCGCGGAACGCCTTGAGTTTCTGATGACCATGATGGAATCAGAAATCGATCTGCTGCAAGTTGAGAAGCGCATTCGTAGTCGCGTGAAAAAGCAGATGGAAAAGAGCCAGCGCGAGTATTACCTCAATGAGCAAATGAAGGCTATCCAGAAAGAACTGGGCGAGCTGGATGATGCACCTGACGAATTTGAAAGCCTGAAGCTGAAGATTGAAGAATCGAAAATGCCTCAGGAAGCCAAAGAGAAGACAGAGCAAGAGCTGCAAAAGCTTAAGATGATGTCTCCTATGTCGGCTGAAGCGACCGTTGTGCGCAGCTATATCGATTGGATGGTCAGTGTGCCATGGTCGAAGCGCTCAAAAGTGAAGAAAGATTTGGCGAAAGCTGAAGAGATCCTTAACGCTGACCACTTCGGTCTAGAGCGCGTGAAAGAACGCATCCTTGAGTATCTCGCAGTACAAAACCGCATTAACAAGCTGAAAGGCCCAATTCTTTGCTTGGTTGGTCCTCCAGGTGTGGGTAAAACCTCGCTGGGTCAGTCGATCGCTAAAGCTACGGGTCGTAAATACACCCGTATGGCGCTAGGCGGCGTGCGTGACGAAGCGGAAATTCGTGGTCACCGTCGTACCTATATTGGTTCATTGCCAGGTAAGCTGATTCAGAAAATGGCTAAAGTGGGCGTGAAAAACCCATTATTCTTGTTAGATGAAATCGACAAGATGTCTTCGGACATGCGTGGCGATCCGTCGTCTGCGTTGCTGGAAGTGCTTGACCCTGAGCAAAACAATGCGTTCAACGACCATTATCTAGAAGTTGATTACGACCTGTCAGATGTGATGTTTGTGGCGACGTCGAACTCCATGAATATACCGGGTCCTTTGCTTGACCGTATGGAAGTGATTCGTCTGTCGGGTTACACCGAAGATGAAAAACTGAATATCGCTAAGCAGCACCTGTTGGATAAGCAAGTGCAGCGTAACGGCCTTAAGCCAAGCGAAATCAAGATTGAAGACTCCGCTATCATTGGCATCATTCGTTATTACACCCGTGAAGCGGGCGTGCGTAGCCTTGAGCGTGAGATTTCAAAACTGTGTCGTAAGGCTGTGAAAGAGATACTGCTGAACAAAGACTTGAAATCCATCACGATTAATCAAGACAACCTGAAGAAGTACTTGGGTGTGCAGCGTTTCGATTTCGGTAAAGCCGATGAGAGCAATCGCGTGGGTCAAGTGACCGGCCTAGCATGGACCTCTGTGGGTGGCGATTTGCTGACCATTGAGACAGAATCTATGCCGGGTAAAGGTAAGCTCTCACAAACTGGTTCGCTGGGCGATGTGATGCAAGAGTCGATTCAGGCTGCAATGACCGTGGTGCGTACGCGTGCTGAGAAGCTGGGCATCAATAGCGACTTCTACGAAAAACGTGATATTCACGTTCACGTTCCTGAAGGCGCAACACCGAAAGATGGCCCAAGTGCGGGTATCGCCATGTGTACGGCATTGGTTTCTAGCTTAACAGGTAACCCTGTGCGCTCACATGTGGCAATGACTGGCGAAATCACCTTGCGCGGTGAAGTGCTGCCAATTGGTGGTTTGAAAGAAAAACTACTTGCCGCACACCGTGGTGGTATTAAAACCGTCATCATTCCAAAAGAAAACGAACGTGATCTGGAAGAGATCCCAGAAAACGTGAAAGCGGATCTAGATATCCATGCCGTGCGTTGGATCGACGAAGTTCTGACCCTTGCATTGCAGAACAACCCGCTTGGAATCGAGCTTGTCACCGCGAAAAAGAGTGACGCGTAGCAAAAATAAGCAACGTAAAAGGCTGACAGTCAGTAAAAGGCTTGTCAGTCTTTTTTTTGAGGGCTAAGTTAAGAGAAACGTTGCAAGCCCTTAATTCATAACAGCTACAGCGTTTTACAGCCTTGTTTCTATAACAAAGGCGATGACTAATTATTCGCCACCGCAAAAAATGGGATTTGTGGTTCGTTTGTAAAGGGGATGAAAAGTGAACAAGTCGCAGTTAATTGATAAAATCGCAGAAAATGCAGATCTGTCTAAAGCTTCAGCAGGTCGCGCTCTAGACGCACTGATCGACGCAGTATCAGGTAGCCTGAAAGATGGTGATCAAGTGGCTCTAGTTGGTTTTGGTACTTTCTCTGTTCGTGAGCGCTCAGCACGTACGGGTCGTAACCCACAAACCGGTGCAGAAATTGATATTCCAGCCGCTAAAGTCCCTGGCTTTAAAGCGGGTAAAGCTCTGAAAGACGCGGTTAACTAATCTTAAATACACCGTTTGCTCTTTGTCGCAGAGAGTCGAGTTTAAGGCTGTAATGTCTATGACATCAGCGTATAATCAGGCTTAACAGAGTGTAAGGGCGCATCTCGTGATGCGCTTTTTTAGTTTTTATTACTTAAGTTTTAATCTTTGATACTTGGTTTTAAATTTTAAGACGAACGTTCAATTTAGCAGGAGTGGCGGCACGTTATGATGGAGCGACTACGCGAAGGCGTAAACAGCATTGCGGTTAAGATCATCTTAAGCCTTATTATCTTTTCCTTTGCCTTTGCGGGTGTCGGTGGCTATCTAGCGGGTGGTACTGATATCCCAGCGGCTAAAGTGGGTGATCTAGAAATTAGCCGCAGCCAATTTGAGCAAGCTTACCAAAATGAGCGTGCGCAGATGCAATCACAAGCGGGTGATTTCTTCTCAACCTTGTTGAGCGATCCCAACTATCTGGCTCAATTCCGCCGTAATGTTCTAGACCGTATGGTGAATCAATCTCTTCTTGACCAAGAAGCAGATCGCCTGGGTCTTCGAGTGAGTGATGCACAGGTGAAGCAATCAATCCGTGAGATGCCTGCGTTCTCAAGCAATGGCATTTTCAATAATGACTTGTATCTCTCGGCGCTGCGTCGTAACGGTCTAAGTCCGGATCAGTTTGCTGAGTATGTGCGTCAAGATATGGTTCGTGAGCAATTAGTCAATGCACTGGTGAGCAGTGAATTTGCCTTGGAAGACGAATTAGAAGCCCTTTATAAGCTTGAAGGACAGACACGTTTGGTGCGCACACTGACTTTGCCGTTGGCTGATTTTGCTGATAAAGCGGATATCACCGATGAGCAGAAGAAAGCGTACTATGAGCAAAACCCTGCCCAGTTCGTTCGTCCTGAGCAGTTTAAGCTCTCTTATGTTGAGCTGACAGGTGCAGGTGTGGCTGATGTCGCCGATGTGACCGAAGAAGAAGCGAAAGCTTACTATGAGGCGAACATCGCGTCTTATGGTACGTCTGAGCAACGCAAAGTTAGCCACATTATGATCCAAGGTGATGATGATGCAGCGAAAGAAAAAGCACAGGCAGTTCTTGCTGAGCTTAACGCCGGTGCGGATTTTGCTGAGCTAGCGAAAACCCGTTCAGATGACACCTTTAGCGCAGAGCAGGGTGGTCAACTTGATTGGTTTGATAAAGGTGTGATGGATCCAGCGTTTGAAGATGCTTCATTTGCATTGGTGAATACTGGCGATGTCACCGGTGTTGTTCAGTCTGATTTTGGTTTCCACATCATCAAACTTGATGAAATTAAACCTTCTGATGCTAAGCCTTTTGCTGACGTTCGTGATGAAATTATCGCGAAACTTAAGCAACAACATGCTGCTGAGAAGTTCTACGCGCTGTCAAATGAGTTGGCTGAGAAAGCATTTGAAATGCCAGACAACCTTGATGATGCAGCAGAGGCGGTCAATGCAACGGTTAATAAAACTGACTTTGTTGCTTTGATTGAACTCGACGGTGCGCTTGCAAATCCTGCCGTTGCCCAAGCCTTGCAAGCACCAGAAGTGCGTGAAGATGGTTTAAACTCGGATATTATCGAGATTGCACCTGAACATGTTCTTGTTGTGCGTGTTGACGAAGTTCGTCCTGAATCCGTGTTGCCATACGAAGAAGTGGAAGCGCAGGTGACAGCGATGCTCAAGCGTCAAGAAGGCGAAAAAGCCGCAGAAGCGTTGGCACAGACACTATTGGCTGAGCTAGAAGCAGGCAATGATGCGGGCGTGAATGCATCAGGGTATGCATTTAGCGCTGAAAGTGAAATCAGCCGTGTGTCACCAGAGCGTGAAGTGGTTGAGTTGGCATTTACTATGCCAACACCGACAGCGGACACAGTTGAGTATGGTCTGACAAATGCGGGTAACGGTGATGTGCTGATTGTTGCACTCGATAGTGTGAAAGAGCCTGCCACCGAAGCGATTAGCTTGCAAAGCCAGATGGCAGAGCGTGTGGCACGTACCACCGCGAATGCCGATCTGAACGCATTGATTGCTCAGCTGAAAGCAAAAACTGAAGTGACGTATTCTATTGATACCGTAGAGCAATAATCACGACTATTTTGAAGTGATTTCTATACAGTTGTAATTGATAAGTCACATCGACGGGGCGCTTTTAGCACCCCGTCGTTTTTTTGTGCATTGTAATGGAGCGGAGTGGAAGGATTCGTATGCTGGGGAGGATTGTGATTCAAACAACCTAAGGAACAGGACATGATAAAAACACTCTTTTCAGCATTTTTACTGGCGGCAACGCTCATAGTCAGCCCTTTTGCGACAGCGCAAGATGGGGCTCAGGGCGCACCAATTGAAGTGAACATCAACACGGCGGAAGCCGAAGAGCTGGATAAGTATCTGGACGGCATTGGAAAATCAAAAGCGCAGGCCATTGTTGATTTTCGCAACGAAAACGGTGCTTTCGAATCGGTCGACGCTCTCTCTAGTGTCAAAGGTATCGGCAAAGCCATCGTTGAGAAAAACCGCGATCGTATTACCTTATAATCCCCGCTAGGTTGTGTGTCGGGGAGCACCCTCTCCCCATTTACGTCTTTATTCACATCCTCTCTTCAATGTCCATTTTTCGTATTATTCTTGTTTTATCGTCATTTCCGTTGTTGCCCTGAGGAAAAGAGCCCTTTGCATGGGGGATTTTTTTCGTGAAAAGCTTGAGAAAAGCGGGGCGCGACAACATTATGGACTGAGTACCCACGTTCCAACTAAGCCAAGGATGCCATGAGCCAGAAACACAGCCACTTCTTTGCCCATCTCGCGAGAATGAAACTTATCTATCGCTGGCCGTTAATGCGAAATGTGTTCAACGAGAATATCTCTGAACATAGCCTTCAAGTCGCGTTTGTTGCGCATGCGCTCGCCCTGATTGAAAACAGAAAATTTGGTGGGAGCTATTCACCGGAGCGCGTTGCTTTATTGGCTATGTTTCACGACTGCAGTGAAGTGCTCACGGGAGATTTACCGACACCCATCAAATACTTTAACCCTGCTATTGCCGACGAATACAAAAAAATTGAGCGCATCGCGGAAGATAAATTGGTTGCCATGCTGCCAGAAGAGTTTCGTGACGATTACCGCCCGCTAATCGACAGCGCAGCGATAGACCCCGAAGACTATCAGTTAGTGAAACAGGCTGATGCTATCTGTGCCTATTTAAAGTGCTTGGAAGAATTGTCTGCCGGAAACCATGAGTTTGAGCAGGCGAAGCGTCGCCTTGAAACCACCATGGATGAACGCGGTAGCGAAGCAACGGCGTATTTTATGTCAACCTTTGGCGCGAGCTTTGGGTTAACCCTTGATGAGATCAGCGATGAGTAAGCTGGCGGTGTCATCAGCATGGGAAGCACGTTTAGCTGAAGAGAATAAACAGCGTCGCAATGATAAGCGCACTGTATTTCAGCGAGACCGTGCCCGTATTCTTCATTCGGCGGCCTTTAGGCGCTTACAAGCGAAGACGCAGGTGCTTGGGGCAGAGCACAGTGATTTTTATCGCACTCGCCTCACACACTCGCTAGAAGTGTCGCAGATTGGCACGGGCATCGTTGCGCAACTCAAAGAGAAACAACCGGATTTTAAACCCTTGTTGCCTTCAACCAGCTTAATGGAAAGCTTGTGTCTGGCGCACGATATTGGTCATCCCCCTTATGGTCATGGTGGTGAGATTGCGCTGAATTATATGATGCGTAACGACGATGGTTTTGAGGGCAATGCACAAACCTTTCGTATCGTCTCCTTACTTGAACCCTATACCGAGCAAGATGGCATGAATTTGGCGCGCAGAACCTTGTTGGGCCTTTTGAAATATCCCTCTTTATTGAAGCACACTAGGCGGCTGCAATTGCCTGAAGATGTGAAAGAGTTTCGCCATCTCAAAGCGGCGTTATGGCATCCAGCCAAGGGGATTTATGAAGATGATTTCGATCGTTTTGATTGGGTGCTAGAGGGGCTGTCTGACAAAGACGCGAACTTGTTTACGTCTTTAAGACGGGCGCCCGATGATCACCACCACGGGCGCTCGCAGTATAAATCGCTGGATTGCTCCATCATGGAATTAGCCGATGATATTGCTTATGGTGTGCATGATTTAGAAGACGCTATCGTGATGGGGATTGTTCAACGTGACCAGTGGCAAGAAGCCGTGGCGAGCAAGTTGGCAGAATGCGGCGACCCTTGGCTTGAAACCAATATCAGCCATTTGAGTGAGCAGATGTTTGGCCCGCACCATGAGCGTAAAGATGCCATTGGCGCGTTGGTGAATACCTTGCTGACGTCGATTGCCATTGAGCCCGCGGTGCAAGATGGTGTTAACCGATTCGACGACCCCCTTTTGCAGTGGAATGCCAAACTTACCGACGTGATGCATAACGTTTTGGGCGTATTGAAAGCCTTTGTTAGCGAATACGTGGTGCAAAAGCCAGAACTTCAAGTAATTGAATATAAAGGCCAGCAATTGGTGATGGAATTGTTTGATGCGTTTGATGCCGACCCGAAACGCCTGCTGCCTGTTATCACGCGAGATCTCTGGCTCAAAGATGTGGCGGATGGAAAAACAGGTCGTCGTGTGATTGCGGATTACATCTCTGCGATGACCGATGGCTATGCCCAACGTCTTTACGCCACCATGTTCACGGCGGCGAATCAGGGCCCCTTGCATCAGATAAGGTAGAAATGGGGGAGTGCAGGTCTTAGGTAAAGAGCAGGACCTAGGATCCTAGGAAAAGCAGTGCCGTTGAATAATTTATTCGTGCCTGCTTTATTCAACCTCAGAGAATCTCCGCCGAAAGAACTGATGGACAATTCCTTCTAGGACCTAGGACCTAGGACCTAGGTCCCTAGGACCTTAAGCTTTTTTCATTCGCCTTTCTTCCCATAATGCCGCTCATAAACCCCGGGCGGCATTTGGCTTATCTGAAACTCAATCATGCCATCAAAGGCATCCAGCAGCGGTTGAAAGCGCGTGCTATCACCTTCCATCGCTGACAGTGCTTGATACCCCGCTTCAACCGTTGATAGCCCACCTTCTTTGGGGGACTTTCGAATGCGATAATTCCCTTCGCTGATTGCATCCAAGGTTACCGCTGGCAAAGCGTGAAGGTTGGCAGACAGCTGATACATCTTAAAGGCTTTGCGCCACGTGCCATCTAGCAAGATGATCCCACGAGTTTTATTGGGCTTTCCTTGCCAAAGAGAGACCGGAATGGCGTTCTCGGCAGGATAGAGCAACGCGTAGTCGATATTCTCCTGAGCCAGTAGGGCATTAAGCTCAGCGTGATTGGAAAAGTCTTCACCCACAAATAACACGCAATTTGGCAATGTCAGCGACAAAATACGCGCTGTACCTATGGGTTGGTTCACTTCCGAAGAGTGTTGAAGCACGATGACAGGCACATCGCTGTCAATGCGTGAGATGAAGTGGCAGATACACGCCTTTTTGGCTTTCCCGCAATGTTCGCAATATCGACTGGCTTTCTTATTCATTACCACGGTACGCTATAACTAAATGAAATCTCGAGAGTTGGAGACGCAATTGTCAGTTTCTCGAATACTGTTCCTGTTGGTGGCTATCACATTGATTGCCCAAATCCCCACTGTCCAAGAGGTGCTAGTTTGGGATCGCCTTGATATCCAATCAGGTCAGTGGTGGCGAATCGTAACAGGAAACCTTACTCATACCAACGCTATCCACATGGCGATGAACTTAGCAGCCTTGCTGGTATTGGCTTTACTGCATCGCAGATACTATGCGCCTCGTTCGCTGTTAGCCATGCTATGGAGCATGATGGTGGCAATTGGTGCAGTGATGTTTATTAGCCCATTCGATTGGTATGCGGGGCTGTCAGGCGTACTGCATGGGTTATTTGTGTTTGGTGTTGTGCGAGACATACAGAATAAAGTCCCACTGGGATGGGTCATGCTGGTAGGCGTCGCGCTCAAATTGGTTCATGAAGCCTACACAGGCGGTGATTCGATGACGGCGGAATTAATTGAAGCTGGAGTCGCGTATCAAGCGCACTGGGCAGGGGCTGCTGTAGGCTTAATTTTCGCGTTAGTATGGAAACAGAGTGGAAGTGAAAATATTCAGGACCTAGGACCTAGGACCTAGGTCCTATAGAGCGACAAGGCCTAGAACCACATTTCCGCAATCCTAGGCCTTCGATACTATCTCTTGCTCTTATTGACTATACGTCGACAGGAAACGTTCGAAGCGACCAATCGCCAACTCCAAATCATCGACGCGCGGTAAGGTCACAATGCGGAAATGGTCGGGTTTCGGCCAGTTAAAGCCTGTACCGTGAACCATCAACACTTTTTCCTGCATCAGGAAATCCAACATCATTTTCTCATCGTCGTAGATCTTGTAGCGTTTGGTATCAATCTTCGGGAACAGATACAGTGCGCCTTTTGGCTTCACGCAGCTTACGCCCGGGATCTGGTTGAGCAGTTCATGGGCTCTGTCACGCTGCTCAAGCAATCTACCGCCTGGCAAGATTAACTCGTTGATGCTTTGATAGCCGCCTAATGCCGTCTGAATGGCGTGTTGCATCGGCACGTTGGCACACAAGCGCATGGAAGACAGCATTTCCAGCCCCGCAATGTAGCTTTTTGCTTTGTGCAGTGGCCCAGATAAAATCATCCAACCAGAGCGGAAACCGCACACGCGATAGGATTTAGACAGACCACTAAAGGTGACACAGAAGACATCCGGTGCCAAAGGCGCAATCGAATGATGCTGAGCACCGTCGTACAAGATCTTATCGTAGATTTCGTCAGAGAAAATAATCAGATTGTGCTGACGGGCGATCTCCGCCACTTTCAGCAAAAAGTCTCGACTATATACCGCACCCGTCGGGTTATTCGGGTTGATCAACACAATCCCTTTAGTCTTCGAGGTGATCTTGGCTTTGATATCAGCCAGATCGGGATACCAATCCGATTCTTCGTCACACATGTAGTGAACGGGATTCCCCCCAGAAAGCGACACTGCCGCCGTCCACAATGGGTAGTCAGGTGAGGGAACAAGCAATTCGTCGCCGCTGTTCAGCAAGGCCTGCATTGACATCACGATCAGTTCTGACACGCCATTGCCGAGATACACGTCTTCAACGTCCAAATCCAGCATGCCACGTTTTTGGTAGTGTTGGACCACCGCTTTGCGCGCAGAATAAATCCCTTTGGAATCACAATAGCCTTGAGATGTTGGCAGGTTACGGATCACATCGACCAGAATTTCATCTGGTGCATCAAAACCAAATGGGGCAGGGTTACCGATGTTCAGTTTGAGAATTTTGTGGCCTTCTTCTTCAAGGCGCTTTGCCTGCTTCATCACTGGCCCGCGAATGTCGTAACAGACATTATCCAGCTTGGTCGACATCCCGATTTCTTGCATCATGATTCCTGAGCTTAATTTTTGGTGTTTGCAGTAAATTACACTAACGAAAAGGCTTATATAAGTAGCTAATAGCAATAAATGACGAAAAAGAGAGAAATAAGAGACTAAATGCTAACAAACCCAGATGTTATGCTGGCACATTCGATTTTCATCACAATCAATAAGGTTGTAGAATGCGTTTCCAACAGGAAATATTATCGAGTTTGTCGCGAAATGACGTCTGTTGGTGCAAAAAGAGCCATCTTGGTGATATTTTGCCCACGAATCATACTGCATGTTTGGAACATAGTGTGAACAGAGGTTGAATTGGGTGATGACACCCGCGAGTTTCAGCAAACAGCAATACCCAAGGAATCGGGCACTTTGTGAGTAGTCAGTGAGGTTAGATTGACCGATTTAAGCCAAGCGATAGTCCAGTTTTTTGATTCTTTGTCGACACTGTCCCCGATCCCCCATCAGCTTTCGGTGTGTTTTTCATGGCCTGAAGAGGTCGACCCGATTGAATGGTTGGATGCCCAACCCATTTACCCCAAATTCTACTGGCAAACCCGCGATGGTCGCGAAGAAGTAATGGCGCTAGGCCAAGTGAAAACTTTCTCCGATCCTGCTGCTGCCGAAAAAGTCTTATCATCTAACCAGCGCATTTGGGGCGGCCGTTCATTTGACGGCAGAACTGCGCGCAATCAGCGTTGTTTGCAGTCTTTCTTTTTCTTGCCGCAAATTGAAGTTGCTCGTCAGGACGACACGTGGACGCTGACGGTTAATTTGGGTGATGACTTGCTGAAGACGCAGGCTGCATTGTCGAAAGTGACGACGGCGCATCCTGCATTGTCTCCGCCTGAGTGCCATATTCTGTCAACTGAGCATTCGCCGGCGTTCCCTGATTGGTCTGCCATGATTGATCGTGCTCTGATCCAAATCGAACAAACCGATCTGCAAAAAGTGGTCTTAGCGAGAAAAACGTCGCTGTCACTCGATCGCCCAGTCTCTGCCGCCCAACTGTTGAAAGCGAGTCGCGATCAAAATCGCGCTAATTTCCACTTCATGTTGGCGTTAGATGAAAAGCACTGCTTTGTCGGTTCCACGCCAGAACGTCTGTTCAATCGTCATGGGCAAGATCTCTCGACGGAAGCACTCGCGGGCACAATTGGTCGTGGAAAAAGCGCAGAAGACGATCTTGCGTTGGCCAAATGGCTGCTCAACGACAGTAAAAATGTGTATGAAAACCGTTTGGTGGTGGAGGATATTTCCGCACGTCTTGCCACGCATTGCCAGACACTGACCATAGAAGAAACACCTCATTTGGTGCGCTTGCGTAAAGTGCAGCACTTAAAGCGCGCGATAGATGCCGCGCTCAATCAAGATGTGGCAAGTGCAACCTTGCTCGATACGTTGCAGCCGACCGCTGCAATAGCAGGATTGCCGAGAGAAGAAGCGGTTGCCTTTATTGTTGAAAACGAACCTTTTGCTCGTGGTTGGTACAGCGGATCAGTCGGGTATTTGAGTGCAGAGCGAAGTGAGTTTTGCGTCGCTATTCGCAGTGCTTTGATGATGGGAGATTCTTTGCAATTATTTGCGGGGGCGGGCATTGTTCCGGGCTCTGTGGCGGAGAGTGAGTGGAAGGAGTTGGACCGCAAAGTGTCGACTCTTTTGAGTCTGCTTAAACCTATTCCTGATTCCACGCTGGAGAAACGAGCAGGATGAATTCAGCTTCTGCAAACATGGCCAGTGCAAACACGGCTTCTTCGAACACAAGGGCGTTAAATCCGGTCACGTTAAACCGGATCTGGTCTCGTCTTATTCTGACAGCCCTGCATCGCGCTGGCGTCGTTGATTTTTGCATTGCACCGGGCTCTCGCTCGACGCCACTGACCCTTGAAGCTGAACAATTACGCCAAGATGGCAAGAGCGTTACCTTACATACGCATTTTGATGAACGAGGCTTGGGCTTTCTCGCCCTCGGCCTTGCTAAAGCATCGAACCGTCCTGTTGCGGTGATTGTCACCTCAGGCACCGCCGTGGCTAATTTACTGCCAGCAGTCGCAGAAAGCCGCCTGACTCGTGAAAAATTGATTTTGCTAACGGCTGATCGCCCAGCAGAGCTGATCCAGTGCGGGGCGAATCAAGCTATCAGCCAGAAAGCGATTTTCGGTGAACATGCCGATCGCTTTGTTGATTTGCCCAGCCCCACTGAAAGCATTGCGCCGGGCTGGCTGCTTTCGCTGGTAAGCGAACAATTGCACCATCAGGCCTTGAATGGCGGCAGTGTGCATATCAACTGTCCGTTTCCTGAGCCGCTTTATGGCAATGTCGATGATGCAGGTCTTTATCTTGCGCCGATACAAACCTGGCTAACAGGTGATAAGCCTTATCTGACGTTTTCTAAGGCATCCACCTCGCTTGATACCGCACTAACGCAATGGCAAACCTTGCAACACAAAAAAGGCATGTTGATTGCCGGTCGGATGACACAAGCTGATCGTCAAGCCGTAGAAGTGTTAGCCGAACACTTAGGCTGGCCGCTATTGTGCGATCCCCAAGCGGGCAAAGGCTCGGAATTTGCGGGCTTTGACGTTTGGCTGCAAAACCCTGACTGCGTATCTGTCCTCAAGCAGGCGGATTGCGTGTTGCAGTTTGGCGCTCGCTTGGTATCGAAACGCCTTGGCCAATTCATCTCATCTTTTGCTGGGGAATATTGGCTGGTGGATCAGCACCCCGGCAGGCTCGACCCCTCGCACAAACCGGCATATCGTATTGTCGCTAGCCCCTTGCAAGTTGCGGATGCACTCGCACAAGATCTGGCCGCTTTAGATGGCAATGTGGCGGAAAAAAACTGGGCGAAATCACTGGCCGTCGCGAGCAATAAATACCTAGCACTGCTTCGCCAGCAATGTGAAGCGTCTAATACGCTTTCTGAAAAAACGTTTGCTACTGATTTTGCTCATTGGTTGACGTCAGAGACCGATCTTTTTGTCGGTAACAGCATGGCAATCCGTCTTCTGGATATGTGCTGCTGCTTGCCGGATGTCGCTGTGTTTGCCAATCGTGGCGCATCAGGCATTGATGGTTTGATTGCTACGGCAGCGGGAGTTCAGCGAGCGGGTCAACGTCCGATGCTGTGTGTGCTTGGTGATACGTCCGCGCTATACGATCTGAACAGCTTGGCCTTGCTGGCGCGCAATCCTCTGCCGCTGGTGATAGTGGTTATCAACAATAACGGCGGCGGAATTTTCGACATGCTGCCCGTGCCGGATGCTAAAAAAGACGCCTATTATCGTATGCCCCATGGTGTCGAATTCTCTCATGCTGCAGCCATGTTTGGTCTTCATTACCTCCGTCCAACTTCGTTGTTTGATGCGCGTCATGCGTGCCTTGAAGCTTTAACTCAAAACGGCACCACGGTCATGGAATTAACCGTGCCCGAAGGTGAGTGCGGACGTGATGTGAAAGCCCTTTTTGATGTCATTGCACATGCCCATCTTTTCTGAGGATTCGTCTTTACCTTCAATTGGAGCACAACCCGTTTCTGCGTCTGCATTGTCTGCTCGCTTGTTGTCTTCACCGTCAGGCAATGCGAAAGACAAACCTGCGTTAGTGTTTCTTCATGGTCTGCTGGGTAACGGGCAAGATTGGCAAGACGTGATCGACGCGCTCGGCAATGATTTCACCTGCCTAACCATTGACCTCCCCGGCCATGGTGAGAGCCAGCACATTGATGTTGCCGGCTTTGGCGATACCTGCGCTTTGATTGCGACAACCATTCAATATCATCTTCATCAACCGTTTTGGCTGATTGGCTATTCTCTGGGCGCACGCCTTGCCATGTATTTGTCAGCCATGCAGCGGGAGCGTTTCGATGAAACTGGCGCATCGTTGGCGGGACTTATCATCGAAAGCGGTCATATTGGTTTGCCCATTCAAGAACGAGAAACAAGAAAAAAACACGATGAACGATGGGCAGTACGATTTGAACAAGAGCCCATTATTGACGTGCTTCAAGATTGGTATCAACAAGCTGTTTTTTCTTCACTAAATCATGAGCAAAAACAAAGTTTGGTGGCTATTCGCAGTGATAACCTCGGAGTCAAAGTGGCCAGTATGTTGCGTGCTACATCTTTAGCTAAGCAGCCGATATTATTGCAAGCACTGAAAGACAGCGGGTTGCCGCTTTATTATTTGTGTGGCGAGAATGACCACAAGTTTGCTGCACTGGCGAAGCATTCGGGATTCGCATTTTTTACCATCCCAAACGCTGGACACAATATTCATACTGAACAGCCAACGCTGTTTAGCCAGCAAGTAAAACGGCTGATTTGATATTTAATTGATGAATTAATGGAAGCATTATGGCGATTACAACAGGTTTAACCGAACAAGAACTCTATGCATCGGTAGAGTGGAACGACTGCTCGGATGGGTATGAAGACATTCTGTATCACAAGTCTGTTGACGGTATTGCACGCATTACCATCAACCGTCCGGAAGTGCGTAATGCGTTTCGTCCTCAAACTGTCAACGAAATGATCAAAGCGCTAGCGGATGCGCGTTATGACGAGAAAGTGGGCGTCATTGTGCTGACAGGCCAAGGTGAGCATGCATTTTGCTCGGGTGGCGATCAGAAGATCCGTGGCGACTACGGCGGCTACCGTGATGATCAAGGTACTCACCACTTAAACGTGTTGGATTTCCAACGCCAAATCCGTACTTGCCCGAAACCGGTTATCGCCGCTGTCGCCGGCTATGCTGTTGGTGGTGGTCATGTGCTTCACATGATGTGTGATCTAACCATTGCGGCTGATAACGCGCAGTTTGGTCAGACGGGCCCGAAAGTGGGGTCGTTCGATGGTGGCTGGGGCGCGTCTTACATGGCTCGCATTGTGGGCCAGAAAAAAGCGCGTGAAATTTGGTTCCTGTGCCGCTTCTATGATGCGCAAGAAGCGTTGGATATGGGGCTGGTTAACCATGTCGTGCCTTATGCAGAGCTTGAGCGTGAAACCGTTCGCTGGTGTCGTGAAGTGTTGCAACACAGCCCAATGGCGCTGCGCTGCTTGAAAGCCGCGCTGAATGCGGACTGTGATGGCCAAGCCGGTTTACAAGAATTGGCGGGCAATGCGACCATGATGTTCTATATGACTGAAGAAGGTCAGGAAGGACGCAACGCGTTTAACGAAAAGCGTCGCCCTGATTTCGATAAATTCCCGCGCAACCCATAATGGTAGCGGCAATGAAACACGCGAAAATCTATCGCTATTCGCTGCCGATGGACAGTGGTGTGATTTTACGTCACACCCGTCTGGCAACGCGTGAAGGCTTGGTGGTTGAGCTAAGTGAAAATGGTCAAATGGGACGCGGTGAAATCGCGCCTTTGCCGGAGTTCAGCCATGAAACCGTTGACGATGCCGCGAAGCAAATTGAGCAGGTATTGCTTGATTGGCTTGCCAACAAACCGATTGATTGGGACGCGCTATATCCGTCTGTCGCCTTTGGCTTTTCAGTGGCACTGGCAGAGCTTGAGGGTGAGCTTCCTGAGCAGGGCAATTTTCTAACAGCCCCTTTGTGCAGCGGTGATCCGGATGAACTGGTGCAAAAGCTTGCTGACATGCCGGGCCAGAAAGTGGCGAAAATCAAAGTGGGCATGTATGAGGCGATTCGCGATGGCATGGTGGTTAACATGTTCCTTGAAGCGATTCCCGATCTCATGCTGCGCCTTGATGCGAACCGTCAGTGGACGCCCATTAAAGCACAGCAATTTGCAAAGTATGTGAATCCTGTTTTTCGTTCTCGTATCGCGTTCTTGGAAGAACCTTGTCAAACACCTAAAGAGAGCTTGGCGTTTGCCCAAGAAACAGGCATTGCCTTGGCATGGGATGAAACCGTGCGTGATGAAGACTTTGTACTAGAAGCCGCACAAGGGCTTCGCGCCGTTGTCATCAAACCGACATTGGTTGGCAGCCTGCACACGGTCAAAAGTCTTGTCTCGCAAGCCCACGCATTGGGCATGGATGCCGTGATAAGTTCAAGCCTTGAATCAAGTTTTGGCTTGAATCAACTTGCACGCATTGCGCATTGGCTGACACCGGACACGCTTCCCGGTTTAGATACGGTGGATTTGTTTGGTACACAACTCGATACCCCTTGGCCGGGCTGCCAGTTGCCTCTGACTTCCCTGACCGAATGCAATCTGGTATGGCAACAGACAGCCTGATCCGTTTCGAGCAGTGGCCGTGGCAGCATTGGATGTCAATGCATCCTGATGCGACGGCCATTGTGCGTGATGATGCCAAGATCAGTTGGCAGACGCTTTGTGCTGACATCGACAGCGTTCATTTCGACGTCTCGTTGCAAACTGCCGCACCAATCGCAGTTCTCAGTGATAATCACTATGACACCCTCGTCTTAATGCTTGCCGCTTGGCAACGTGGGCTCACGACGCTGATGCTCAATCCTGCCTTTCCAGACCGTGATCGCAACGATCTGTTAACCCACATTGGCATTGATTCCTTGGTAACGACACCAAGTGGAATGATGCTGAACACCTCGGTTAACGCGCCAGTGTTTGACTATGACGCTCAGCGTTGTCTGACGTTGACTCTGACCTCCGGCTCCAGTGGCAGGCCCAAAGCGGTTGCTCACACGGCAGAAAATCATCTCGCCAGTGCAACGGGGCTCTTTTCGCTCATGCCATTTGAATCTTCTGATTGCTGGTTATTGTCACTCCCACTGTTTCACATTTCAGGCCTCGCTATTGTCTGGCGTTGGCTGGCAAAAGGCGCAGTGCTCAAGGTCGCTGATACTCGCGGTGAAAAGCTTGTCACGGCGCTGGATGGGGTAACCCATGCCTCGCTAGTGCCGACTCAGCTCGAACGCCTTGTACGGGGTGGTAAGCCTGCCAGTTTGCATTCTGTGTTGCTTGGCGGTGCGGTGATCCCGCAACACTGGGTTGATCAGGCAGAGAAGCAAGGCATTCGCTGTTGGTGTGGCTATGGCATGACGGAGATGGCATCGACTATCACGGCCAAGCGCGCCGATGGCTATTTCTCCGTTGGAAAACCGCTGCCTTATCGTGAGCTGATGTTGTCATCAAATGGGGAAGTGCTTGTCAACGGAAAGACACTATCACCAGGCTACATGATTGATGGCGAATTGGTGCCGTTGACCAGGGGTTGGTTTCAGACCAAAGACAAAGCTAGTTGGTGCACCGCCAATCACGACCATCAAGATCTTCAAATCATGGGCCGCTTAGACAACATGTTTATATGCGGTGGCGAGAATGTGCAGCCTGAAACGGTTGAACGCGCACTCATTGTGTTTGATGGCATCAAGCAGCTATTTGTCTTGCCGCTTGCAGACAAGACATGGGGGCAAGTACCGGTTGCGCTGATTGAAGGGGAGTGCGATGCGCAGGACTTTTTGGCATGGGCGAAAACGCAGGTGCCGCCGTATCAGTGTCCTCAACGTGTTTTTGTGTTGCCAACACATCTACTGGCGTCGGGTATTAAAGTATCTCGCAACGCCTTGTCTGACTGGCTGAATAGCAAAATGACAGAATCAACAGTCGATGATCGAAATTTTTGAAGCACGACGGATTAGCTGATGCCACCTCGCAATGCTCTCACGTCATTGAACAACCGCTCTGATGATGCCTCTGAAGGTGAAACCGGCGAGCCTGCGACAATCTCCACTTTGGAACGACAAAGCCTCGGACACTTCAACAAAGCGCGTCCACCTTCTCGGCTGAAATAGCTTCCCCAAAGCCCTTTGAGGGCAATTGGAATAACGGGGACGGGCGTTTGCTTGAGGATCAAATCTACCCCGCGTTTAAAGGGGTGCATGTCACCGTCGGACGTCAGTTGTCCTTCTGGGAAAATACAGACAAGTTCACCGGCTTCCAGTTGCTGTTTAACTTCGTTGAGCGCGCAGCGAATCGAGCCGCTGGTGAGCTTGATGGGTATGACGCGTGTCGTGCGGAAAAAATAATGCAGTACGGGCAGATGGTAATAATCCGCATCCATCACGAAGCGGATAGGGCGCGGACACGCGCCCGCCAGCAGCAAAGCATCGACGTAGCTGACGTGATTACAGACCAGCAGTGCGCCACCTTGATCAGGAATATGCTGCAAGTTTTTGTGTTGGACACGGTAGATACTGTGGCTAAGTACCCAAACGATAAAGCGAAGTGCAAAAACGGGCACTTGTTTGCCCACATACAATGCCACGGCTAGGTTCATAATGGCCAGTGTTAGAAAGAACGCCGGAATACTCATTTCAACGATTCCCAGTAACACAATGGCGAGAATGGCGCTTACCACCATAAACAGCGAGTTGTAGATATTGTTCGCCGCAATCACTTGTGAGCGCTCACTTTCCTCGGCGCGGCTTTGCATCATGGCATAAAGCGGGACAATGAAAATGCCGCCAAAAACGCCGATAAACAGCAAATCAATGAATACCCACCAGAGTGACGGCTCTGACACAAAGGCAAGGAAAGTGTCCGTTTCAGGGGCGACATCAGGCGTTGAAAACATTAAGTGCGCGCCAAAAATTGTCAATCCAAGCGCACCGATTGGCACAATGCCAGGTTCGATTCTGTGGCGGGACAATCTGTCACAAAGCAATGAACCGAGTGCAATGCCAATGGAGAACAATGTCAGCAAAAAAGAAACAGAAGCCTCATTGCCACCGAGGTACAGCTTGGCGTAGTTAGGGAATTGGGTGAGGTAACTGGCGCCTAAAAACCAAAACCAGCTGATCCCTAGAATGGATTGCAGCACGACGTTGTCTTTGTGTGCGATCCGCAGGGTGGTTTTCATCTGGCGCACAGGGGCAAAACGAATGTTGAGCGATGGGTTGCCTGCATCTGCTTTAGGGATATAACGCGCACTGAGATAACCAAGCGTGGCAAAGAGGATCACTGAAAATGCAGCGAGGTATTTGGCGTCTGATTGGTTGGCGATGACACCCGCGACAATCGTGCCGAGCAAAATCGCCAAAAAGGTGCCTGTTTCAACCAAGGCGTTGCCCGACACTAGTTCAGTGGGTTTGAGTGTCTGAGGCAGTAATGCGTATTTGACGGGGCCAAAAAACGCTGATTGCGTGCCCATCAAAAAGAGCAGAAAAAGCAGCAGCAAATAGCTTTCGAAGATAAAGGCAACCGCCGCCAAACTCATAATGGCGATCTCAACCAACTTAACAATACGTATAAACTGCGATTTTTCGTATTTGTCCGCCAGCTCGCCAGCAAACGCAGAGAAAAGGAAAAACGGCAGAATGAATAGACCAGCAGCAAGATTAATGAAGAGATTGGTGCTTACACCAAGTGCGCCAGGTGCGGCAAATGCCACCAATATCAGCAGCACATTCTTATAAACATTATCATTAAATGCGCCAAACGCTTGGGTGACGAAATACGGAAGAAAGCGTCGCTGTGTTAACAGTGCTGATTGTTTCGACATGGCCTTTCCTTGCTGTTAGCGCTCTACCCAGCTGGATAAATATCCGGTGAGCAGGTTATCAATCAACTTCCCGCCGTCTACTGGTGCATCAGTAAACAATTTGTCATCAACACTTAACAAGGTAATGCCGTGAACACCCGACCATAACACCCGACTGGCTTGTACAATGTCATCTTCGCTTTTGCTTGGTGATAACTGACGGAGCAAGGTCTCTAACATGCCAGTCATATTTTGGATGCGATCGCTGTGCCATTCCGGCATTTTGTCGCCTTGCATGGTGTGCTCGAACACTAATCGCCAGCGATAAGGGTTGGCGGCTGCAAAATCCAGATATAGGTGTGCCAGTGCAAAGAGAGCGGCATTTGGGGTATCGGTGCTGGCTAGCTTGTCTCTTGCCTGTTGCTGAAGATCGTCAAGAGTGCGGGCGACAACATGCAGTAGCAAAATATTGTAGCTACCAAAAATGTTAACCAATGTACTCGGTACGTAGCCTATTATGGCGGCGATTTTTCGGAGGCTGAGTGACTGGTAGGGTTCAGTTTTCAAGAAGTCTTCGACGCAATGTAGCGTCATTTCTACCAATTCTTCGCGACTGTGGTCGTTTCTGCGTGCCATTACATCATGCTGCAAAATAGTGAACAATGTTCGATATTCTAGGAGCGAGGGATCTAAAGGGCAAGTTACTCGCCTCTCAGTTTGAAGATATAGAGAAAACTGAGAGGCTTAGGTGAGGGATGTTGCGGGTAATTAAGAGAAACGCTGGGCGTTTTTGATAGACACTTGGTCGTTTAGTGTCCAAAAGTCATAAATCAACCCGATCAGGAAAAATCCACCTGTAAAGAGATAAAGAATACCGGTGAGCCATTTCCCCATGTACATGCGGTGAACACCGAATAAACCAAGAAATGTGAGCAAAATCCAAGCGACAGAATAGTCGTATTGGCCAGTGTTAAAACGAAGGTCAGCTTCGCGATCCATTGACGGGATCAAAAATAGGTCAATTATCCAGCCTATACCCAACAGTCCGAAGGTGAACAACCAAATCGTACCTGTAACGGGCTTGCCATAATAGAAGCGGTGAGCGCCAAGGAAACCAAAAATCCAGAGTATATAACCGATTGTTTTACTGTGTGTATCGTTCATGAGATATCCCAAAAAGCATTTATCGCGAGAGTGTAAAACAACTCACTTGCAAAGTGACTAATGTAAAGCATATTCAGCCATACTTTTTCAACAATGTCGCTAAATGAAGAATGGTCTCGCTCGAAAAAAATGAGTCAAGACCGGGCGATGGTAAACGATTGGTAACACTTTCAACGGTTGCATAGATTGACTTTAATTGCGAGGGGCTTAGCATTAGGAGATGTTGCGCGTTGTGCGTAGTCTTGAAACGAAACGTAAAGGTTTGCAATGAAACGTTTTTTTGGATTGTTCGCGCTAATGTTTGTGATGGTGCTCTCTGCCCCACATGCTGAAGCGAAAAAATTTGGTGGCGGGAAATCTTTCGGCAAAAGCTTTAAGACTGCACCAGCACCTAAATCTCAACCAACCAACACGAATTCCATTAACAAGCAAAACGATCCTGCTGCTGCGGCGAAATCTTCGTCGAAGAAAGGCATGTTGGGTGGTTTGATGGGCGGTCTTCTTGCTGGTGGTTTGATTGCGGCGATGTTTGGTGGCGCGTTTGATGGCTTCCAGATCATGGATTTTCTGATCATCGCTGTGATTGCATTTGTTCTGTTTAAGATCTTCAAGAGCTTGATGGCGGCAAAGAATGGCGCAATAAGTCAGCCGAATCAACAAGCGTATGCTGGGAATAGTGAGCCAAAAAGTAATGGCTATTATCACGAGCAGGCTCAGTCTCGTGAGTCGACAGCAACATCGTCAACAGGTGGTGGTTTTGGTGCGGTGAACAACGATGTGCCATTCAATTTCCCGCCTAACTTCGACATGGCTGGCTTTGTTAATGGTTCGCGTGAGCATTACCGTATTTTGCAAGGTGCATGGAATCACAACCAACTTGAAACGATTCAAGAGTATGTGACGCCCGAGTTATACAACGATTTGTCAGAAGAACGCCGCAAGCTTTCTGGTGAGCAGCATACAGAAGTGATGTATGTCGATGCAGAAATCGTGCGTGCCGATTACGACAATCAACGTGCACAACTGAGCTTGCAGTTCAGTGGTCGCTACCGCGATGGTCAGGAAGGTATCGAAGAGGACATTACTGATATCTGGCACTTGGAGCGAGATATGACACAAGCTAACTCGCCGTGGTTGATTGTGGGTATTCAAGCGTAATACCAAGCGTTTTAGCGATACAAAAATTAGCGATATTAGAAAGCAGCTGCACGTCAGCTGCTTTTTTATTGCCAGTTACCACGCCATACACCGCGTCATGAAGTGCGATTTCTTAAATCGAAGCACGCTCAAGATGTGGCATAAATCAAATTTTTGAGGTTTTACGGGAAATTGAATAAATTGATCGACCAGTTCTTGATCTCGGCACAGTTTACCGTACGTTTGAAGGTCTATATTGACTCAACTGATTGATTGTAAATGATTGCGGAGCCCTTATGCTTTTTACCTCAGAACTGCTTGATGAAATGAATGTGCTGGTGAAATTTACACTTTCAACAGACATGGCGGGAATAAAGGTTCGCAGCGATGCTGATCCTGTTCTTGTTGCTGCAACAGAACGTTTGTATGAAAAAAAATTAGTCACAGCGAAAGATGGCGGGTATTTGACGTCTATTGGTCGTGATGCCGTTGAACACGCCAAAGAAGCATTGCGCATTTTAAGATCTGAGCCTTAGTCGATACTGACCAACCCATGATTTTGTTAAGAAACAAAAGGGAGCCAGAAGGCTCCCTTTTTTAATGACTGAGGTTTAAGCCTAGGCTTATTACCAAACGTCCTTGTCGATTTCTTTGTCCAATTTGGGGAACTGAGTACGGTCGAAGGTTGGCGTTTTGCCTGCTTTACGTTGTTTCTCGTAGTCTTTTAGCAATGCAAATGCCACACCCGATAGACCAATAATTGCCACAAGGTTAATGATCGCCATCATACCCATCGACAGATCAGCAAATGCCCACACAGTAGGTAAATCGACCACTGCGCCTACAACGACCATCGCGAGTACGGCAATGCGGTAGATGTTGATCGCTAACTTGTTTTTGAAGATGTACTCGATGTTTGATTCGCCATACGAGTAGTTGGCAATCAAAGACGTGAAGGCAAACAGCAAGATTGCAATCGCAATGAAGCCTGCGCCCCATGGACCGACTTCAGCCACTAGTGCTGCCTGCGTCAGTGCAATCCCGGTTAAGCCACTTTCCGTGTCCAGCATGCCTGAAAGCAGAATGATAGATGCTGTTGCTGTACAGATAACGATGGTGTCGATAAACACGCCCAGCATTTGAACATAACCTTGTGCGGCAGGGTGGTTTGGACGGGTTGTCGCAGTTGCAGCTGCGTTTGGCGCCGACCCCATACCGGCTTCATTCGAGAATAGACCGCGTTTGATGCCTTGCATCATCGCAGCACCAATGGCACCGCCAGCTGCTTGTTCAAAACCAAAGGCGCTTTTCACGATGGTGGCAAAAATCTCAGGTAATACACCAATGTTCATCGCGATAACATAGACGGCCACAATCAGATAACCAATGGCCATAAATGGCACCACAAGTTCAGCAACACGTGCCACAGAGCGCATCCCACCGAAAATGATGGGGGCAACACCAAGTGCGAGAATGATACCCACCCACGTATTATCTGTTCCAAATGCCGTGTTCATCGCGGCGGCAATTGAGTTTGATTGCACGCCATTAAATGCGAGACCAAATGCAACGATCAAACAAACCGCAAAGGCGATACCCAGCCAGCGCTGACCCAACCCTTTTTCGATGTAATAAGCCGGGCCACCACGGAACGTGTTGTCTTTGTGGTTGACTTTGTAGGCTTGAGCCAGTGTTGATTCCACAAAGCTGGTCGACATACCGACCAATGCGGTCACCCACATCCAGAATATGGCACCAGGACCACCCAGATAAATAGCAACGGCCACGCCAGCCATGTTACCCGTGCCTACGCGAGCGGCGAGGCTAGTGCTGAATGCTTGGAAAGAGGAGATGCCACCATCAGCGCCTTGGCGGCTGCCTTTGATGAGCTCGAACATGTGCCCGAAAGAGCGAAATTGGAGGAAACCCGTGCGAAGAGTGAAGTACAGACCCGCGCCGATCAAAAGGTAAATAAGCACGCTTCCCCATAGCAAGCCATTCCCGGCATCGACAAAGGATACGAATAGTTCTTTTAGTTCCGTCATAACAAACTCTACTGTCGTCAAAAATAGAAAGGCAGTTGAGCGATAAGGAGGAGACAAGATATCTGAAACTTCCTTTTCAGCGCTCTGCCCCGGGCCGACAAAAGTGACCCTGGCGACGCTTCCTTGCAGAGATTCATGGCCTGTAGGATTGCGCGTCTATTGCGCTATCTCCAAATC
Source organism: Enterovibrio litoreus (assembly GCF_045679545.1). Lineage (NCBI taxonomy): Bacteria > Pseudomonadati > Pseudomonadota > Gammaproteobacteria > Vibrionales > Vibrionaceae > Enterovibrio > Enterovibrio litoreus. Next base: position 2,460,909 of record NZ_CP166194.1, on the reverse strand, counting down.
CGTTTGAGCATCTCCCTACGGCCAGTTTTTCATCTTGGGTCATTTACACCGGAGATTTAAAACGGCCGGATAATACTTCAAATACATCGTTTCATCACCCGAAAGTTTTAAGTTTTGTTTGAAATTCAATCAAATTGATTGTTTTTACTATTAAAATCAAACATAAGTATCGAATGAAATTAACATCTCGGATGGGGATAGACTCAGGTGGAGGTGACGCTATCGCCGGTGCGAGGGGGTAAGAACGGGGGCCATTGATGAAACTGTGCCCCGCGAGAGAAGCGTTTAGGTGCTCAGCTTTTTTGACTGTCGACTTTTCTTTCAAAGTCTGCCTTTACGATTTCCAATGCCTTTAACACGGTTTCTGGTGTGACATGATTGCTTTCCAATAAATAGATGAGGTCAACGGCCAGTTTTATATCGTCGGGAGCCTGCTCTAGTCCAGATTCATTCATTTATTAACTCTCAATGTTTGGGTAATGGGTTTCTAGGTTTGAGAAATAGGTTTTTAGCGCAGCACGAATCAGCTCAGCATGAAGGGGAACTAATGCTGTCTGGTCTGTACGATAACCGCCACCAATCACTGCAGCAACGGGAATTTGATGCGCTTTGCATGCTGCAAATACTGCACTATCTCTTTTGGCAATGCCTGCCTGACAGACCGACATATAGCCAAGCTCGTCGTCGGTATGAATATCAACGCCTGCATCGTAAATCACCATATCTGGCTGATGCAGTGCGAGTGCGAGTGTTAGGCACGGAATAAATTCACGAAGATAACTCTCGCTGTCAGTGCCTATTGGCATGGGTAAGTCGATATCAGATTCGGGCTTGCGTGAGGGGAAATTCTTATCGCAATGCACAGAGAGGGTGACGATGTCTGATCGGTGCTGTGCCAGTGTTGCCGTGCCATCGCCATGGTGTACATCGCAATCCACAATCAGCACTTTTTCTATCGTCGGGGAAGACAGCGCGTGGTTAGCAGCAAGGATGAGATCGTTAAACAAGCAAAAGCCGCTACCAAAATCATGGTGTGCATGGTGATACCCGCCAGTGAGGTGAATCGCCACACCCTGCTCGATCGCTTTATCGACGGTAAGGGTCGTGCCTCCTAACGATGTTAGCGAGCGCTGAATCAACGCATGGCTCCATGGAAAGCCAATCCGGCGCATTTTCACCAAAGGAAGACTGCCAGTTATAAGCGCATCGACATAACCTGCATCATGAATCGCTTTTAGCGTGTCACTGTTCAATATTTCGGGTTCAAACGATTGAACAGGCCATGGCTGCTGTTCGATATATGTTTTGAGCAATTGATATTTTTGAAGCGGGTAACGATGCCCGTCTGGTAACGGGAAATCGGAGTAAATCGAGTGATAAATCACGGGTAGCATAATGGTGTATCACTCTTTCTTTTCTCTAAACGCGATACGCGCTTCGATTTTCTTTTTAGATTCTCGACAACGCGCGAGCCGATTTTGTACCGCTAGCAAATTCTTTTGGGCTTGTTGATCCTCGGCGGTGGTGTGCCTCTGTGCGATATCTGCTTCTGCGTGGCGAACCATATCAGCCAAGCGTCTTTCCCAGTTTTGATGCTGAGCCAGTTCATGGTATAGCTGCCTTGTAGACATGCCGAGCTTTGGTGCGAAGCTACGTTCTTTCTGACGAATTGACACTGTCGCTATTTCTCGCTGCAGGGCGCTAATTTGGTTGAGGAGCTTTTCACACAAATGTTCGGCGCTTTGAGGCGAAAGCCGGCCACTGGATTGTTCTTGCTCTAGCGAATCGACAACACTTTTCGCTTCTTCTACGCAGGGGGTAAGCAAGCGAGAATGGCAATGAAACAGGCGTTCATCAAACAAGGGCTTGCTGTTTTCGCCTCGTCGTTTGTCGATCTCAGCAGCTTGATTCGTCAATGTGTTGAGCTGCGCTTTTAAAGGGGTCAAATCCATGTCGTCTCTTACTGTGACGGTAAAAAATCAAAACCACGCATCGATGGCAAGCTTCACCGACAGTATCACGACAACGGTGATGAACACAGGGCGAATAAAAGCGCTGCCAAAACGAATCGCAGAGTGTGCGCCAATGAAAGCGCCCATCATCAGAAAAACGCCCATGGTGAGGCCAATCGCCCAGTTAACGTGGCCAAGAATGATAAAGGTGACGAGCGATGTGATGTTGCTGGTGAAGTTCATCGCTTTTGCGAGACCGGATGACAACAACATATTCATCTTGTACATCGACATCGAAGAAACGACCCAAAACGCGCCGGTTCCAGGCCCGACGACCCCATCATAAAAGCCGAGCGTTAGCCCTTGACCCCATTGTTTGGTGTTTAATTTTGGATCGTCTTTTGGTAATGCATGCCCATCGACTTTCGGCTGTGGATGCCAGATGGTGTAAACCGCAATCGCCAATATGATCAGAGGCAGTGCTTTCTCAAGCCATGCTGTGCTGATGTAATTGACCAAGAGTGTCCCCAATATTGCCCCCACCAAGGTGGCGAAAAATGCCTGGCGCCAAAATATCGGCGAGAAAAGCTTTTTACGATAGTAGGTCAACGCTGCCGCTGAGGAGGCAAACGTAGCAGCCAGCTTATTGGTCCCTAGGGCGATGTGCGGAGGTAGGCCGAGAGAGAGCAAGGCGGGCACGGTGAGCATACCACCACCGCCAGCGACGGCATCAATGAAGCCCGCCAAAAATGCCACAATGGCAAGAATCGCAATAGTCGAGGGGTCAAAAAGCTCTAGCATTAAAGATGGCTCGTAAAGTTATGTAGAAGAAAGAACGTATGCAATCAAAGTTACGTGAAATGAATCCATGTGAAACAAAATTATTTGTAATCAATAACACGTTTAAATGGCGGTAATGCATCCAAAAGTGCCTTGCCATAGCGACGGGTAACGACGCGTCGGTCCAACAAGACCACTCTTCCTGAGTCGTCTTCTTTGCGAAGCAGTCTACCTGCTGATTGTATAAGCTTTTTGCTCGCCTCAGGAACTGAAATTTGCAAGAAAGGATTCCCGCCTTTTCGTTCAATATATTCAGCATGTGCTTCCTCAACGGGTGAGGTGGGCACGGCAAATGGGATCTTGGTAATGATAAGGTTTGTTAGTTGATCACCCGGCAGATCCAGACCCTCAGAAAAACTGCCTGTGCCAAATAGCACACTCACCTTGCCTTCTTTGCAGCAGCGTCGGTGCGCATCAAGAATCGCGGTGCGTGATGCCTCTCCTTGAATGTGAAGATGCCAGCCGTTCTTTTTAATCTGAGCGCGCATTTTGTCCGCGACCTGATTCATCTGCCAGTAGGAAGAAAAAAGCACAAGACTCGATGTTTGCCCTTCAAGGTATTCCATTAGCACGTCTGGCAGCATGTCGGTAAAGCCGTCCTGTTGTGGCTCAAAAGGCAATGACGGCACCACGAGACGCGCATTCTCTTGATAGTCGAATGGCGATGGCAGCGCTAAAAAGCGTGTGCCGTCATTTTCATCCAGCCCGACCTGGCGGCAAAAATAGCTAAACGAATTGAGCGCGCGAAGCGTTGCAGACATCAAACTGACGCCCGCTGCACGTGACCATAACAGTTGGTCGAGTCGCCAGCCGATTTCAAGCGGGGAAACATGCACGACCAGATCGTTTTCGCGCTCAGGGCATTGTTGGATCCAGCGAGCCAGAGGCGCACCTTTGGTGGCATTGGGTTGCGCCATCAGTGTCCAAACCTTTTCTAGGTTTTCCATACGTTGCAGAAAGAACGCTGATTCTGCTAGCAGGGGATCGGCAAGTCGGGCGCTGATCTCGCCGTCTTTCACGCGCTCAGACACAAGGTCGTGCATTTTCGCTTGAGATTGATGGGCTTTTTTTATCGCTTTTTGCAGCTCTTTAGCTTCATTAACCAACGATTCAGGCAACTCGCCATCTTCAAAGCGATAGATACCATCGGTATTCAAGGGTAAGGATTTTAGCATTTCGCGCACTGCACGAAGGCCAGGGATAAGCACTTGTATGCCCGTTTGAAGTGCATCAAGAAAACGGCTGCTGCGTTTGATATCACCGGCGTTAGCCAGTTTTGAGGCGGATTGATTCAGTTTTTCCAACCAAGACGCCGCGCCAATCAAGCTGGCGGAGGCGGCAGAAAAATCACGCGCAACAATCGGAAGGTGGTGCGCTTCATCAATCATATAGAGCGCTTGTTCGGGCTCTGGCAGTATAACGCCACCGCCAAGTTCCAAATCCGCCATAAGAAGGCTGTGATTGGCAACCACCACGTCCGCTTTATCGAGAAATTCGCGTGCTTTCGCAAATGGACAGCCACGGTGTGCCTGTAAACCGGAATGGCAGGTGTGCTTATCAGAGATTATGCTCATCCAGACTGTGTCGGGAATGGTCTTAGGCCATGCATCCCTATCTCCGTCCCACTTTCCTTTTATGTAGGCTTCATACATATCGTTGATAAGATCGATATCAGACTTTTTCGGTTTTTTCTCAAAAAGCACTTGCTGTCCATGACCTTCGGCGCCAGCCGCTCCCGCCAGCTTTTCTCCACAGCAGTAGCGCTGACGACCTTTGGCTAAGACGAAGCTAAATTCCTTGGGCACAATACGCCTCAACAGAGGTAGGTCTTTTTCAATAAGCTGCTCTTGCAGGGCTACCGTCGCCGTAGAGATGACAACTTTTTTGTTGTTGTTCAATGCAAACGGAATGGAGCCCATTAAGTAAGCCATTGACTTTCCAATACCCGTGCCAGCCTCCGCAACCATTATTCGACGCTTGGAGTTGTACTCGCCAGCGAGCGTTTTTGCCAGCTCCGCAACGAGGTAGTTTTGTGCCTTTCTTGGAACAAAATTCTGCAATTGCGCTTTCAAGTTCTCGTAGCTGCAACGTATGTCTTTTTTAACTGATGGACTAAGCATGGAGGGCACACAAAGGTAACGGGAACCGCATTATAACACGGTCGTAGAATGTGAATGAGTTCAAGTATTCGTTCATTTGTTTTTTGTTTTGGGATTCAGATCACGAATATGAATTGAACTAATATTAGCTATCGCTATGAAAAGCAAAGGGAATGCCATTCACTTAATTAGAGAGGTGTTTGCAGCATATAATTCTTATTTTATTGGATTTATAAGCTATTTTTGGTTTTTTATATTGCAGAGGTGTTGCGAGCAACTTTGCATAATTTTTACATTTTCACTTCAATATTGTGACCTCACTCGAGCTATGTTGTCTATATGTCTGTATTTAAATGGTTTTTTGTTTTTTTGATATTGATTTTTGTGGATTTGACAGATTTTAGATTTCTCTGCACTCTAAGTTTCGAAGTTAAAGCGTATTTGTTGCTCGTTCTTTGTGACGCTGTGACAAGTACAAACTATAAAAGGGATCCTGGAACAGGAATTCCATTCTAATAAAGAAAAGGCAGTGGATTAACATGAAAAAGACAATTCTAGCTATGGCAGTTCCAGCTCTACTTGCAGCAGGCGCGGCACAAGCAAGCGTTAACTTGTACGATGCAGACGGCGTTGTAGTAAACATTGCTGGTGCTGCTGAAATTCAGTACATCAACAAATATGATGTACGTGCTCCAGGTGCGTCAGGTAAAGATGCTTACCTGCGCATTGATGACGCTGACTTAATCTTGACTACGACCATCGCAGTTACAGACAGCTTGAATGCGGTTGCGGGTATGGGCTTCAAGTACGAAGCTGATACTGTTGACAATGGCGGTGTTGAGAGTGACGAGTTGTACGTTGGTTTGGGTGGCGATTTTGGTACCTTTACGTTTGGCCGTCAGCTTCTGCTTTCTGATGATGCTGGTAACAGCCATGACTACGAACTTGGCACCGAGCAAATTGACTTTGTTCAAACCCAAGGCGCTCAAGTGGCTAAATGGGTATACGACAACGGTATGTTCTATGCAGGTGCCAACATTGATTTGGATTCAGACGTATCAGAAGCAAAAGATGGTCGTCAAATCATCGGTGGTCGCCTAGGTGTGCGTGTTGCAGATCTCGACGCTCGTGTATATCTGTATGACGGCGAAAACCTACAATCAAACAAATTTGCTGTAGTTGATAAAGATTCAGGTCTTCAAGACGTAAGTGGCTTCAACCTAGAAGTTGACTACGACTTGGGTGACTTTGATGTGTCTGCTAGCTATGGTCAACTTGAATATAAAGCCGGCTCTGTTGATACTGCTGGTGTAGCTCAAGCAGCTGGTAAAAATGACGTTGATAAATGGCAGATCTCTGGTGGTTACCAACTAGATGACAACACATACTTCGGTCTCGGCTACGACAACGTTGATAGTGATGCGTCTGGCACATACGAAAAATACAAAGGCAGCAGCATCTATGCTAACGTAACTTACAAGTTGGCTACCAATGCGAAAGTATACGCAGAAGTGGGTAGTGCTGATGTCGAAATTGCTGGTGTAGACCAAGATACCGACACTGGTTACTTAGTAGGTATGGAAGTTAAATTCTAAGCATTGCCTAGAGTTGTACTTTGTTAAGCCGCCTTATGGGCGGCTTTTTGTTGCGGGAGAACATGTAATGAAGATGTTGTTGGTGGGGCTTCTGGCTTTTGCTGGTATTGCGGGTGCGACTGAAATTACGGCAAAGAATGGTGTTGAGTTCCTTGTTGTAAATGGCAAGGATGTAAAAAAAATTGCTGCTGACGCCGACAAGCGACTGGAGTTGGCACCTGGTCGCTACCAAGTAGTTGCGCGTTATGATGATGAGGTCAAACGAGGTTCAAAAAACGTTATTTTCACATCAAAGCCTTATGTTTTGGATCTGGACGTTACTAACGACGACTTAGCATTGGTTGTTCCTCAGTTTAAATTTGAGAGCCAAGCCAACGCTTTTTTTAGAAACCCGGAGTGGGAAGTAGAAACTGTTTCTACGGGAAAAACTGAGACTATTACAAGTGTTTTGATGACGGGTAGTGGTTTTGGATCTTATAACAATATGGAAAAAGCAGTCGCTGATTTCAACAGACAAAATGGAATTATTATCGAAGGTGGCGAAGCAAAAGATTTAGAAGATGTTTTGGTCAATATTGATGATAAAGGCAACGTTGATATCACTGGCGATGCGGCAACACAGCTTAAGCTTTGGTATACCAAAGCAACCAACGAAGAAAAGAAAGCATTTAAACGTTGGATGATTGATCAAGACTTTTGATTAACCACAGTCAGCACGCGTAAAAGCCTCTATCAAGAGGCTCTTACATGATGGTAGTGATTGTGATTGCGACACTCTTCGCAACGTAACTCAGCAGGATCATTCTGCAAATCTTCTAAAGCAATACCTTCTTCGCAGTCTGCACAAAGCCCATAGAGACCTGTGTGGATTGCACAAAGTGCCGCATCAATCTTTTCAAGGCGTAAGCCATCTGCATGCAAGGTGTTGCTTTCTCTTCGGCATAGCTTAATCAGGTGCGCAGTAGGCACACTTGATACATCTAGTCCGGTTAGTGTTGTTAGCGCATCTTCCAATCGGCTACGAACGGTCTCTTTCTCATTTACGAGGTTTTTTTGTAGCTGTGCTACGATTTCTATATCAAGCATGGTGATGTCTCAGTGCGCGTCATATCCCAAGCAGTCTAGCGAATCACGGCATTCATGCTCTGATATATATCAAAACAACACGGATTAACCACGATGTTTGTCGGTATTTAGCGAAGTGGTAAACGGTTATATTGTCAGCCCACTCAGTATCCCTTCAGTTTTGTTGGGTATAAATGTTGAAGTAGAAGGATGTGAATGATGGATGCTAACTACAAAGACCCGTTTAGTGCTTTATATTTCCTAGGAATGGTGGCCGTATTGTTGATCCCAACATTGCCAGCAACCCTCACTTGGATTGGCATGCTAAGCAGATAATTTGCAAGCAGGGGGGAAGCGTGCAGCTCTCTTTAAAACGTTTTCTACTTATCGTCCTCGGATGGATATCAGTCGTCTTAGGCGTGCTAGGTATCTTCCTCCCGCTGTTGCCAACAACGCCCTTCATGTTGTTAGCCAGTGCGTGTTTCATGCGTGGCTCCCCCCGCATTGCTGCTTGGCTGCATCAACACCCTAGATTTGGTCCCATCATTTGCAATTGGAATGAGCACCGCGCGATTGATCGAAAAATTAAGCGCCGTGCCAATGTGTTCATCGTGTTGAGTTTCTCGGTTTCTGTCATTGTCGTCCCTGAGGTTTGGCATAAATGTATGCTGATTGTGATGTTGTGCGTACTTTTAATTTGGTTTAACCGTTTGCGTGAAATTGAACCGGTTGCCCACGCCCCTGAAAATACATAACATGGCGGTTTGGTTCCTGTTGGCTGGGCGAGCGTTAACATGCAATGCAAAGCGTTCATGCAATGGGATACACACAACTTCCTGAGTAGTATGGAAGCCACTTTTCGTGGTGAGTAATTATGAGCCAAGACAAAATCGCATTTATCAAAGACAGCATCAAAAGCATTCCTGACTATCCAAAAGCAGGCATCATTTTTCGTGACATCACTAGTCTGATGGAAAATGCGCAAGCCTATCAAACGACCATCGCACTGTTGGTCGAAAAATATCGCGACCAAGGCTTTACCAAAATTGTTGGCACGGAGGCGCGCGGCTTTCTTTTCGGCGCACCGTTAGCTCTTGAGTTGGGCGTTGGCTTTGTGCCGGTTCGCAAACCAGGGAAACTGCCTCGTGAAGTGATCAGCGAAAGCTATGAGTTGGAATATGGCGTCGACACGCTAGAAATTCATGTCGATGCAATCCAAAAAGGCGACAAAGTGCTGATGGTCGACGATCTGCTGGCGACTGGCGGCACTATCGAAGCCACCACCAAGCTGATCCGTCGTTTGGGTGGGGAAGTGGCCCATGCTGCTTTCATCATTAACCTGCCAGAAATCGGCGGTGAATCACGTCTTAAAGCATTAGGCCTCGATGTTTACAGCCTGTGTGAGTTTGACGGTCACTAATTGCCCGATTGAACCGTGAATGATAGAAGAGCGTGATCGTCAGGATCGCGCTCTTTTTGTGTCTGTGCTACGATTGGCGAAGATTATCGCCAGAATTTATAACGCATGAGTTATCAGGTATTAGCCCGAAAATGGCGTCCGCATCAGTTTCGCGATGTGGTCGGCCAGTCACATGTTCTGACCGCGTTGGCTAACGCGTTAGATCACAACCGATTGCATCACGCCTATCTTTTCAGTGGTACCCGAGGTGTGGGTAAAACAACCATTGCACGTATCTTCGCCAAAGGGCTGAACTGCGAACAAGGTGTGACGTCGACACCTTGTGGTGTGTGTTCGACCTGCCAGGAAATTGATCAGGGTCGATTTGTCGATCTGATGGAGATCGATGCCGCGTCTCGTACCAAGGTGGAAGACACCCGTGATTTGCTTGATAACGTGCAGTACAAACCAGCGCGTGGACGTTACAAAGTCTACTTGATTGATGAAGTGCACATGCTGTCAAGACACAGCTTTAATGCCTTACTCAAAACGCTGGAAGAGCCGCCGGAATACGTTAAATTCCTCTTGGCGACAACGGATCCCCAAAAGCTTCCTGTCACGATACTTTCTCGCTGTCTTCAGTTTCATTTGAAGCATCTTGATGCCACCCAGATAAAAGACCAGCTTACGTATGTGCTCGAACAAGAAGCTGTGCCTTCTGACGCTCGAGCGCTGTCGCTGATCGCGCGTGCAGCCGAAGGCAGTATGCGTGATGCATTGTCGCTTACCGATCAGGCCATTGCGCTTGGCAATGGTTCGGTGTCGGAGCTGCAAGTCACCGAAATGTTGGGTACGCTGAGTACAGATCAAGCCATTTTGCTGCTAGAAGCACTGGCTGAAGGTAGTGCGGATCATGTCATGCAGTGTTTGAGTCATCTTGCGGAGATGGGGGTTGAGTGGGACGGACTGCTAAAAGAAATCGCGTCGCAGCTTCATCGTGTCGCGATGGCGCAAGCATTACCAGAATCTGTTGATTCGTCGGCCCCTGATGCTGAACGCATTCTGCTTTTAGCGCATTCGCTATCTCCACAAGATGTTCAACTGTTTTACCAAATTACGCTCCAAGGGCGTCAAGATTTACCGTTTTCGCCGGACGGCCGCGCTGGATTGGAAATGGTGTTGCTGCGTCTGTTGGCCTTTCGACCGGTAACGTCATTGCAATTTGAACCTGCTCCGATTTCAGTACCATCGACAGAACCTTCAGCGAAAGCGAGCGATAGCTCATTCACGTCTGGCGTGTCGTCTGTGGCACAAGACAGGCTGGCGTCACTGAAAGCCCAAGTGGCGTCTAGTCGAGCACCTCAGCCGCAGGTGCCTGCTTCTGATTCTGCTTCTGTTCAAGCGCCAGTGGTTTCACCGACTCAGATGGCACCGCAACAAACTGCGCAGCCACAGTATGATGAAGATCCACAGCTTTCTTCTTACATGGCTGCCATGGAGCAAGATGCGCAGCGTGAATATGAGCAAGATGGGCATATTGACCCTGAGTCATCCGCGCCACAAACGTCTGTTCAGCCGCAAAGTACGAATGCAGCGACGCCGGCTTCAGGTTCACAAGGCGGTTCCTCTGCGGGCAGTTTACTGGCTGCGCGTAACATGCTGAGAAGCCGCGTGCGTCAGCAAGAGGGCCCATCGCCAAAAAAGGATAAATCGGTATCGGCTGTCGGCGAAGCGCTGTCAGTGATGGAAAGGATCGCGGCAAAACACAAGCCCGCAGATCCTGCAAAGTTCCAAGCTGCGTCGATGCCGACAGCAGATATGAATGCAGCTGACGACGCATATCGTTGGAAGCCAACACAAACAGCATCCGAGCCGAAACGGGTTGTTGTAACTCCCGAGAAAATAAAAAAAGCATTGGCGCATGAGCGAACGCCAGAAATGCGTGAAAAGCTTGAGAAAGAATCTATTGAACAAGATCCGTGGAGCCAAATCGCCAGTGCGCTTGATATTCCTCGTCTTGTTAAGCAGATGGCACTCAATGCCGCTATGGAGCAAGATGGACAGCAGATCCACTTGTTTCTTCGGGCAGAGCAAGGCCACTTAAATACTGAACAAGCGCAGGGTGTGCTTGTTGACGCATTGAGTCAACAGCTTGGTTATGCCGTTACACTCTCTGTCGAGTTGAGTGAGAAAGGCACCACGCCGCTAGAATGGCGAGACAAGCTTTACACAGAAAAACTGGCTCAGGCGAGTGAAAACCTGAATAACGATCCAAACGTTCGCTTTATCTGTCAGCGGTTTTCTGCAGAGATTGATGAAGATAGCGTTCGACCAATATAAACCATATAAACCACCTAAGAGGCTGTTTACTTTTCGAAATTGAATTTTCAGCGTTGTACATTTTAACGTTCGCCCCAATGTTATGTGTTGGAGCCGAATCGAGTGTCGACCTCAAGGTAAACAGCACAATCAAAAAGAGAGAAAATTATGTTTGGTAAAGGCGGAATGGGCAACCTGATGAAGCAAGCGCAGCAGATGCAAGAGCGCATGCAGAAAATGCAGGAAGAAATTGCCAACATGGAAGTGACCGGTGAAGCGGGCGCAGGCTTGGTAAAAATCACCATCACTGGCAGCCACAGTGTTCGTCGTGTTGACATCGATGAAAGCCTGATGGAAGACGAAAAAGACATGCTGGAAGATTTGATTGCTGCGGCATTCAACGATGCAGCGCGTCGTGTTGAAGAAGCACAGAAAGAGAAAATGGGCGACGTGACTGGCGGTATGCAGATGCCACCAGGCTTTAAAATGCCATTCTAACGGAACTCATTAATCAATTATGCGTACAAGCCAACTGCTTGAACAATTGATGGAATCTCTGCGTTGTCTGCCGGGCGTAGGCCCAAAATCAGCACAACGCATGGCATTTCATCTACTTCAACGCAATCGTCAAGGTGGCATTAGGCTATCTGAAGCGCTGCAATCTGCAATGACAGATATTGGTCATTGTGTGAAATGCCGAACCTTTACTGAAGAAGAGGAATGCGCCATTTGTGGCAATACTCGTCGTCAGGAGAATGGGCAAATTTGCGTGGTGGAAAGCCCTGCTGATATTGCCGCCATCGAGGCAACGGGGCAGTATTCTGGCCGCTACTTTGTCTTGATGGGGCACCTATCACCCCTTGATGGGATTGGGCCGTCAGACATTGGTTTGGACGTTCTCGAACGACGTCTAGCCACTGAGTCAATCTCAGAGCTGATCTTGGCGACAAACCCCACTGTTGAAGGGGAAGCCACCGCGCATTACATCAGCGAGTTGTGTGTTGAGCACAGTGTGATAGCGAGCCGTATTGCCCATGGTGTTCCTATGGGTGGCGAGCTAGAGCTAGTGGATGGTACAACCTTGTCCCATTCCATTATTGGCAGGCACAGGCTGGGGTAAAGACATCGTGCGTTGATCTGATTGGATGCAATTGGAGAGCGAAAATGAAAAGGCCGCTTCAATGGTAAGCGGCCTTTTTTTATGAAGATTTGCTGTAAAGTACCATGGAACCATGGTTCAAACTGGTGAGAAGCAATGAACCGTCACTTAATACATCAATACGTCGAACTTTCTCCGCACCGAGTCGATAGAAGGTGCGTACCAGCGCAAGATCTTCTTCTGACAACTCAGTGGTATCACCGGTGGTTACATCTTTGATTTTACCGAGCTTCAGCTTTAAATAACCGCCACTGACTTCCCACTCTCCTGACTCAGTCACGGACATGACGACCTGAATGTTATCCGTTTCGTTTTTCAGTATGATTTTAGTATCACGAGAATAAGTACGATCGGGTAAGAACACCATGCTACTTTGTTGTTCGGTGTTTGTTAGCCCTGTGACATTTCGGTAAGCTGACTCTTCAATATAATTGATTGTTTTAGAGTTCCAGTGCTTTGACAGCAGCAGGTTAGCCGTTCTGAAATCTTCGCCTAGGTAAACCCAGCCACTGGCAACAATAGAAATCAATAATAGAACGAAAGGCCCAAAGCGTTTTAGCTGATCCCTTCTTCGTGGGGTGTTTAACGGCATAGCGTGTGACTCTCCTCTTGGCTTGTCAGCAAAACATAGGTGAGATTATCATCCGCGTCTTTTTCACTGTGAATGTAGTTCAGAGAGATTTGGCTATCTTGCCCGCCTGTCACTATCACTTCTTCCAATTCGCGCTCTTGACCATAGTAAGAAATATATTTAGCCACACATCGTTCTACCATGGGTTTCCATTGACTGATACGAGCGTTGGTGACAGGAATATAAACGGGTATGTTTTGTACTGTGAGAATTTCACGAAAGGCTTTGGACTTCGGCGTGGAATAGGCATGAAATGCCAAGGGTACAAGTAACGCCAGAATCAACGCTGTCCAGGAACTGAGCGGCATTTTAGCTTTTCTTGGCGAGCTTGGCTGTGCGACGACTTCTGGCGTGGCAGGCTCGATTGGTGCCTCTATCCGATCACTCTGCGTTGTGTCTTTTTCCTTTGTCTCTTCGAGGTGAACATCCGCGGTAGCCTGAATGAGCTCTTGGTTTGCGTCAACAGCCACAACGTCGACCGCTTGGGGTAAGTCAACGGCTTGATCATTATAAGCCTCGACAGAGCAAATCACTTGGTAGCCGCGCTTAGGTACGGTTTTTACAACCATTGGGCTTTTTGTTGAGTCTTTTAGTGCTTTACGCAAGGTGGAAATGGATTGCGTGAGGCTGGAGTCGTCGACTTCAAAACCTTGCTTGCGCCAAACATAGTCATGGATACGGTTGCGCGTGACAATAGCGTGAGGCTCTTCAATTAGCACCATAAGTACTCGGCACTCGTTACTGCCCAATCGGACGAGCTCATCATTTTCATGGAGATCGACCAACGAGCTTTCGCTAGGAGAAAAGACAAAACGTTCTCCCAGAAGGTAACGGTTCGATTTAATTAGCATTCGATATATTAACCTGCGCGTATTTCGAGCGATTTTAGAAGAAAACCACTGTATATGGACGTGATTGAGCAAGATTATACTCGAAATGCGAAAACCACCTCAAGAAATCAAAAAATGAATTTTAGGCCTTGAAAAGCAATATTATGGCCTTATCTAAAGAGGGTACTTAACTGAACCACATTTGTTTGGAGTTACAATGAGCGATCAAGCCACTCTACAAAATAAAGAAACACGCGGTTTTCAATCTGAAGTGAAACAACTGCTACACCTAATGATTCACTCACTCTATTCAAACAAAGAGATCTTTTTACGTGAATTGATCTCAAACGCCTCTGATGCGGCGGATAAACTGCGCTTTAAAGCATTGTCTGATTCCTCCCTGTATGAAAATGACGGCGATCTCCGTGTCCGCCTGAGTGTCGACAAAGACGCTGGCACACTGACCATTGATGACAATGGTATCGGCATGACACGTGACGAAGTGATTGAAAATTTGGGTACGATTGCAAAATCAGGTACCGCCGATTTCTTCAAACAACTTTCTGATGACCAGACCAAAGACAGCCAACTGATTGGCCAATTTGGCGTTGGTTTTTACTCTGCCTTTATCGTGGCAGACAAAGTGACAGTGGCAACACGCGCTGCTGGTACTGACAGTGCCGACGGAACCCTTTGGGAATCTGCAGGTGAAGGTGACTACACCATCGAGGGCATTGAAAAGACTTCCCGTGGTACGTCGATCACCTTGCACCTTCGTGAAGATGACAAGGAATATCTTGATGAGTGGCGCCTGCGTGATGTGATTGGCAAATACTCTGACCACATCGGCATCCCTGTTGAGATGTGGACAAAAGAGCGCGACGAAGAAGGTAACGAAAAAGAAGAAGGTAAGTGGGAAAAAATTAACAAGGCGCAAGCGCTTTGGACCCGCTCTAAGTCAGACATCAGCGATGAAGAATATAAAGAGTTCTATAAACACATTTCTCACGATTTTGCCGATCCGCTGCTGTGGAGCCATAACCGTGTAGAAGGCAAAAACGATTACACCAGCTTACTGTATGTGCCGTCGAAAGCACCCTGGGACATGTTCAATCGTGACCACAAGCATGGCTTGAAATTGTATGTTCAGCGCGTGTTCATCATGGATGACGCGGCGCAGTTTATGCCAAATTATCTACGTTTCACTCGTGGTTTGATTGACTCCAATGATCTGCCTCTGAACGTGTCACGTGAAATTCTACAAGACAACAAAGTCACGCAAACATTGCGTAACGCGTGTACCAAGCGTGTGTTGACCATGCTAGAACGCATGGCAAACAATGATGCTGAAAAATATCAACGCTTCTGGAAAGAGTTTGGCTTGGTGCTAAAAGAGGGCCCAGCAGAAGATTTCTCAAACCGCGAGAAAATCGCTAGCCTGCTGCGCTTTGCCTCTACGCACACAGACAGTAGTGAGCAAACCGTGTCACTGGCTGACTACGTTTCGCGTATGAAGGAAGACCAAGATAAGATCTACTTCTTGACGGCGGACAGCTATCAAGCGGCGAAGAACAGCCCACACCTTGAGCAATTTAAAGCGAAAGGCATTGAAGTTATTTTGATGTATGACCGTATTGATGAGTGGTTAATGAGCTACCTGCCAGAATTTGATGGAAAGCAGTTCCAAGCCATTACGAAAGCGGACGTAGATCTCAGCAAGTTTGATGATGACACCGAGAAAGAAAAGCGCGAAGAAACGCAAAAAGCGTTTGAATCCGTGGTTGAGCGTGCAAAAGCTTACCTGGGTGATCGCGTGAAAGACGTGCGTACGACCTTCAAGCTATCTGGTACGCCAGCAGTGGTTGTGACGGATGAGTTTGAAATGGGTACGCAGATGGCGAAGCTGTTAGCTGCAGCTGGTCAGCAAGCGCCTGAGGTGAAGTACATTTTTGAACTGAACCCAGAGCATGCGCTTATTAAACAAATGGCCGATGAAGCTGATGAAGCGGTATTTGGTCGTTGGGTTGAAATGCTGTTGGGTCAAGCTATGCTCGCTGAGCGCGGTTCAATGGAAGATCCATCACAGTTCTTGACTGCAGTTAACCAGCTCTTGACTAAAGGCTAATTGCGCCAAAGTAATAAACAGATAAACAATAGTGTAAGCCCAGCACAGACGCTGGGCTTACTTATGTTATACACCTATACCTAAATACCCTTATCGAGACTCACAACACAGTTTTAGTGTTGCTGGACCGAAAGAATTTCAGCCTGAAGAACGTGTAACGGGAAACCGCTCGAAACGTGCTCTAAGGTGCTAAAACTCAGGACGTGAGGTTGTTTAGGTATCAATAACCGTGTATGTTTCAGGTTTTTGCGAAACTCCAAAGTAAAGAAAGGGGATAACTATGCGCATCATTCTTCTGGGCGCTCCAGGTGCAGGTAAAGGTACTCAAGCGCAATTCATCATGGAAAAATATGGTATTCCACAAATTTCCACTGGTGACATGCTGCGTGCTGCAATCAAAGCAGGCACCGAAATGGGCAAACAGGCGAAAGCGGTTATCGACGCAGGTCAATTGGTATCTGACGATATCATTCTGGGTCTGGTAAAAGAGCGCATCGCACAGGAAGATTGTGCGAAAGGCTTCCTATTAGATGGCTTCCCACGCACGATTCCGCAGGCTGATGGTCTGAAAGAAATCGGTGTCAATGTGGATTACGTGCTGGAGTTCGACGTTGCAGATAGCGTTATCGTTGAACGTATGAGTGGCCGTCGTGCGCACCTAGCTTCTGGTCGTACTTACCATGTTGTTTACAACCCACCAAAAGTGGAAGGTAAAGATGACATCACGGGTGAAGATCTGGTTGTTCGCGATGATGACAAAGAAGAAACAGTTCTGGCACGTCTTGGCGTTTACCACGAGCAAACTTCGCCACTGATTGCTTACTACCAAAAAGAAGCGGAAGCAGGTAACACACAATACCTGAAGTTCGATGGAACACAGCAAGTTTCTGATGTAAGCGCTGCGATCGAAAAAGCACTGGGTTAATCCCTCCTTTTCGATACAAAAAGGGTAACCTTCTGGTTGCCCTTTTTTGATCGTTTTAGATAGCGAGGAAGTAATACTTTCATGATGATGTGGTCACAGAAAGCACAAGTTAACAGTCGTTGGTGTCAGGGCTTTGTCTTTGACGCGAAAGCCGTTAATCTCGTTGAAGGTTATTGCGTTGAATATATCTATAGCCAAATCATCTGAATGTGGCGTTGAGGTTATTTGGCTATAGGTATCACATATTATTTAAGCAGGTTGAAATGGATAATAACGAAAACAAGGTAGGGGTTCTGCTGGCTAACCTTGGCACACCCGACGCGCCAACAGCAAAAGCAGTTAGCGCGTTTTTAAGTGAATTTTTGCACGATCACCGCGTAGTCGATATGACTCGCTGGCTTTGGTGTCCCTTGTTACATGGCATCATTCTTCCCGTTCGATCACCAAAAGTGGCAAAGCTTTACCAGAGCGTGTGGATGGATGAAGGCTCACCGCTCATGGTGTATTCAAAGCGACAAAAAGCAGCACTAGAGCAAATGCTGGATATTCCGGTTGAGATTGGTATGACTTATGGATCGCCGAGCTTGGCGTCAGCGGTCAGTGCGTTGGAAGCAAGAGGTTGCAACAAGATATTGGTGTTACCGCTTTACCCTCAGTACTCTCGCACTACAACGGCGGCGGTGTTTGATAAGTTGGCTAAATCGTTGAAAGCGAAACCCGTCCTGCCAGAGTTTCGTTTTATTAATCACTACTACAGTGAAGACAGCTACATTGATGCGCTCGCGCAATCGGTAGAAGCGCATTGGGCTGAGAACGGAAAGCCAGACATGTTAGTGTGTTCTTACCATGGCATTCCAAAGCGTTACGCCGACAATGGCGATCCTTACCGTGAACATTGCCTTGCGACAACAGAAAAGCTCATCAAACGTCTTAATACGGATGTGGCTTTAAAGACCACTTTCCAATCGCGTTTCGGCCGTGAAGAGTGGCTACAGCCTTATACCGACAAAACGTTAGAGCAATTGCCAAAAGAGGGTGTTAAACGTCTCGATATTATATCGCCTGCATTTTCGGTTGATTGCCTTGAAACGTTGGAAGAAATTTCAGACCAATGCCATGAAACTTTTATGGAAGCAGGCGGAGAAACTTTTAATTTCATTCCTTGTTTGAATGATTCCCCAGCGCATATTGCCATGATGAAACAGTTGGTTGAGCGTCACACGCAAAATTGGTAGCCCCTGCCAACCAGTAAATTCAATACTGACGTATACCCGAACACGTGATTTGTGCTCGGGTATAATTGTATTTGATATATTCCACCCTCAAATATGTGTGATAGAATTCTCATTTTCGCCCCTACTACGACGCATTGAATCATGAAATTCCCAGGCCAACGCAAGTCTAAGCACTATTTTCCGGTACATGCCCGCGATCCATTGATTGTTCAAGCGAGCGAACGACGCAAGCTAAAACGTCCTCATGTTATCGGTATTGACCAAACGCTGGTTGATATTGAAGCCAAGGTGAGCGATGAATTCGTGGAAAAATATGGATTAAGCAAAGGCCATTCTTTGGTGATTGATGACAAGCGAGCAGAAGCGCTGTATCAAGAACTCAAAGACAATAACATGATTACTCATGAATTTGCTGGCGGTACGATCGGAAATACGCTTCATAACTACTCCACGCTGGCCGACGACAAGTCGATTCTTCTTGGTGTGATGAGCCGCGATATCACCATTGGTAGCTACTCTTACCGCTACTTGTGCAATACGTCTAGCCGAATGGATCTGAACTACCTTGAAGCAGTGCAAGGCCCAATTGGTCGTTGTTATGCGCTGATCAGTGAAGAGGGCGAGCGTACCTTTGCCATTAGCGAAGGGCTGATGAATCAGCTGACACCAGAGTCTATTCCTGAGCACATCTTTAAAAATGCGTCGGCACTGGTGCTGACTGCCTATTTAGTGCGTTGCAAGGAAGGCGACCCAATGCCTGAAGCAACCATGAAGGCAATCGAATACGCGAAGAAATACGACGTGCCGGTTGTGATGACCATGGGCACCAAATACGTTATTCAGAATAATCCGCAATGGTGGCGCGAGTTCTTGGCAGAGCACGTATCCGTGGTTGCGATGAACGAAGAAGAAGCCGAAGCTTTAACGGGCGAATCTGATCCATTGGTTGCGGCAGATAAAACGCTAGAGTGGGTCGACATGGTGCTTTGCACCGCAGGCCCAATCGGTCTTTACATGGCAGGTTACACCGATGATGACGCCAAGCGAGAGACTTCATTGCCGTTGCTTCCAGGTTCTATTGCTGAGTTCAACCGCTATGAATTCAGCCGCCCAATGATGAAAGATCAGTGTGTAAATCCAGTGAAGGTTTACTCACACATAGCGCCTTACATGGGTGGCCCAGAGCGTATTAAAAATACCAACGGTGCAGGTGATGGTGCGTTGTCAGCGGTACTGCACGATATGTCTGCCAACCGTTACCATCGCGATAACGTGCCAAACTCGAGCAAGCACGTGCATCAGTTCCTGACTTACAGTTCGTTTTCACAGGTGTGTAAGTACGCAAACCGAGTGAGTTATGAAGTGTTGGCGCAGCATTCTCCGCGTCTTTCTCGTGGCTTGCCAGAAAGAGAAGATTCTCTGGAAGAAGCTTACTGGGAACGCTAAATCTCAACCTTATTGGGCACTGATGCTGCGTTGACTTTATGGATTCTATCAGTCGCTTAGTGAACGAAGTTTCTGAGCAGTCTCAGTTTCATCGTCTTGCCTTGGTGCCAAATGCGTTGAGATAACTGCTCTTTGTTACAGACGCAAAATAAAAAACCGCCGTGATGGCGGTTTTTTATTGGTGGGTACTGATGTTTATGCTTTTGAGTAGGCTTCGTTGTGAACAGCTGCAATCGCACGACCTGATGGGTCTGCGGCGTTTTTGAAGCTTTCATCCCACTCGATAGCCTTCGCACTTGAACATGCGATTGACGGGCCACCTGGTACACACTCTACAGCTGATGGCAGTGGGAACAATTCTTCAAAGATCTCACGGTAAACGTAAGCTTCTTTGGTTGTTGGCGTGTTGCAAGGGAAACGGTAGCTGGCTGTTTCCATTTGCTGATCAGAGATTTTCTCGTTAGCAACAGCTTTCAATGTATCAATCCAGCCATAGCCTACGCCATCAGAGAACTGCTCTTTTTGGCGCCATGCAATCGCCTCTGGCAAATAGTGCTCGAAACACTCACGAAGAATGTGCTTCTCCATTTTGCCGTTGCCACACATTTTGTCTGCCGGGTTTAGTCGCATTGCCACGTCGATGAACTCTTTGTCGAGGAAAGGTACACGACCTTCAACACCCCATGCGGCCAGTGATTTGTTGGCACGTGCACAGTCAAACATGTTCAGCGCAAGCAGCTTACGCACGGTTTCTTCGTGGAACTCTTTTGCATTTGGCGCTTTGTGGAAGTAAAGATAACCACCGAAGATTTCATCAGCACCTTCACCAGAAAGCACCATTTTGATGCCCATTGCTTTGATTTTACGTCCCAACAGGTACATTGGGGTTGATGCGCGGATGGTGGTGACATCGTAGGTTTCAATGTGATAAATCACGTCACGAATGGCGTCCAAACCTTCTTGAATGGTGTACGTCATTTCATGGTGAACGGTACCAATTTGATCTGCCACTTCGCGTGCGGCTTTTAGATCGGGAGCGCCTTCAAGGCCGATGGCAAACGAGTGAAGTTGTGGCCACCATGCTGCTGATTGCTCATCATCTTCGATACGCATTGCCGCGTAGCGTTTCGCAACTGCGGAGGTGATTGACGAGTCTAGACCGCCCGACAGCAATACACCGTAAGGCACGTCAGTCATCAACTGTCGTTTTACCGCAGCTTCCAATGCTTCTGTTAGCTCTTCTTTGCTGGTGGAGTTGTTCTGCACAGCCGCGTATTCGTTCCAATCACGAATGTAGTAGCGCTGTGGCTCCGCATCTTGAGAGCGGTAGTACGAACCTGGAGGGAATTCGCTGATGGTTTTACACACAGGCACGAGTGCTTTCATTTCTGATGCAACATAGTAGTTGCCGTACTCATCATAGCCTTGGTAAAGCGGAATAATACCAATGTGGTCGCGACCAACTAGATACTCATCTTTTTCTTCGTCATAGAGAACAAAAGCGAAAATGCCGTTTAGTTCTTCAAGCAAATCTGCACCCATGTCTTGGTACAACGCCAGAATGACTTCACAATCTGAATCGGTTTGAAATTCGTATTTGTCTTCGTAACGTGCGCGGATTTCTTTGTGGTTGTAGATCTCACCGTTAACCGCGAGGATCAACTTGCCATCAGGGCTATAAAGGGGTTGAGCGCCGCTGTTCAAACCAACGATTGCGAGACGTTCGTGCGCCAAAATTGCACGCTCGGACGAGTAAATGCCGGACCAGTCTGGACCGCGGTGGCGTAACTTCTTGGACATTTCCAAGGCAGATTCGCGTAGCGCGGACGCATCTGATTTAATATCCAAAATGCCAAATACAGAACACATAATTCCCTCTCAAACTTCCCTAATGCACGCATCATAAACGCGTTTCAATTTTGTATTGTCTTCAATTTGCCAATTTGATAGAAAAATGCAACCAGTTATGAAGATAAAAATAATAAATCCGATGTGTAAATCAATTTCATTCACCAAAAGCGTCGTTTTGGTGAATGAATTAATGTTTGCGGTTGTTTTGTGACCGCTTTTGCATTGGCAAAGTACAAGCGCGGCCAAGAATTTCAGAATCGTGGTTAAAGCAGTTGGTCTTTCACATGACGAGCGAAACCAGCGCCAGCTTCATTGTAAATGTTATAGGCTTCGTTAACGCCAAGCGCTTTCAATTGCTCAAGTTCATCAACGTATTTGGCAATGGCGGCAACTTTGCCATTGAATCCCAATTGATTGATCTGCTCCATGGCCAAGGTGTTGGCTTGGCTGTTAGGCATGGCGAGTAGGATCAGCTCAATATGACGAGATGAGGTGACACGAGACCAAAAGTCGGGGTCAGTGGCATCACCATGAATAACATTCCTGCCGCATTCGCGATGATTGGCGACCGAATCCTCCCGCGCTTCAATGCCTAGCACTTTTTCTGGGTATTCTTGAGAAAGCTCATCATATGCCCCGCTGCCAATGCGTCCCATGCCGATAATAACGACGGAGGCATCACCGAGATTAATTAACTGATCGTTATGATGAATTTTCTCAGGCAATGGGTCAGGGAAGCGTTTTGATACCGCCCCGTATATCTTATGGCTGAATGTATTCAGCGGCGCTGCCAGCATAAAGGATAGAGATACAGCGATGGCGATGGCGACTAAGATACTGCCTGGCATGATGCCCATTTGGTAGGCGATGCCTCCCACAATTAAGCCAAATTCGCTGTAGTTAAACAGCGTGAGGGTGGCGAATAGTGAGGTGCGGACACGAAATTTGAAGCCATTGAATATGACGTAGTAGAGCAAGCCTTTGAGTGGCAGCAGCAACAACAGCAACAGTGCAATCATCAGCCCTTGCAAGGTCGGTTGTTCTGATAAGCCGATATTGAGGAAAAAGCACACCAGAAAGAGCTCTTTCAGGTTGAACAATGATTTGGCCATTTCAGACGCACGTGGGTGCGCAGCCATCATCATGCCCAAGATAAGTGCACCAAGGTCTGCTTTCACGCCGACGGCATCGAAAAACCCCGCCCCAGCGACCAATGCGAGGAATACGCCGTAAAGCACTAATACTTCACCGTGACCGACGCGATCCAATATTTTGAAGAACAATGGGCGAACCAATGGCAGTGCAAATAACAGCAAAGCTTCAATGCCCGGCACTTTCCCTGAAGCAATGGTCAGGAATATTACGGCGAAGATGTCCTGCATGATCAGGACACCAATGGCTAACGTACCGTAGGTGGCGTTCATTTCTCCTTTCTCTTGCAGAGCTTTAATGGCAAAAACGGTACTGGAGAAGGAGAGAGCAAAGGCTACGAGTACAATGTCATTTAGCGCAAGGCCGGCAAAGGCCGACAGTCCGACAGCTTTAAAGCCTAACAAGCAAAGTGAGAATAGCGCGGTTGTCATCACATTGTGCAGTGTGGCGCCAAACCAGATTTCTTTATTGAGCAGAGACTTAACGTCTAGTTTTAGGCCAATAGTAAACAGCAGCAAGGTGACACCCAAATCGGCGAGTGTCTGGATCAAGGGGGTAGAGGTAAATCCTGCCGCATGTAAGCCAAAACCCGCGATCAAGAAACCGACAAGTGGTGGCATGTGGCAGCGAAGCATTATAAAACCACTGAAAAATGCGACGGCAATAATAGCGAGATCCATGGGTATGATGTTTTCCTTGCGAAAGAATGACGCGTGTTAGCCCAAACCTGATAGGAAAGGTGGCCTAACCAACAGAAAATGATAAGAATTTAAACAGTATAATAAAACATAGGCAACACGGTTAACCAGTGTTGCCTATGAAGCAAAGCATAAAAACGCTCAATCTGAGCGCTCATTGTGTAACAGAGTTTTAGTCTTCGAGCAGTTTCTGAAGCAAGATGCCGTTTAGCATGGCGCGTTTAACCAAGGCAAATG
The DNA here is from genome assembly GCF_045679545.1 of Enterovibrio litoreus. Lineage (NCBI taxonomy): Bacteria > Pseudomonadati > Pseudomonadota > Gammaproteobacteria > Vibrionales > Vibrionaceae > Enterovibrio > Enterovibrio litoreus. The sequence goes on along the minus strand of NZ_CP166194.1, from coordinate 2,437,351 downwards.
CACCGAGTGTCGGTGTGGATGACAAGCTCGCAGCTACAACAGGAAGATTCTGGTGGAAAGCTCTCAGCGATTGGTTTTCTACGCAACGTTGAATGGCTGGGAATACCACGCTTTTTGCCTCGGTGATCTCTCCTGAAATGACGATTTGCTGAGGATTAAACAGGTTAATCGTCATGGCGATGGCTTTGCCTAAGTGATTACCGACCTTGACTAGCACCTGACGTGCTAGCTCATCACCAGCAACAGCGGCGCGGCAGATGTCAGAAACATTAAGGTCTTTTTTGCCTTGAAGCATACTCTCATGACCTTGAGCCAACAGTTGCTGCGCATGTTCAATAATGGCGGGGTTTGACGCAACCGTTTCTAGGCAGCCAAAGTTACCGCACTGGCATTTCTTGCCAAGTGGGTCGATTTGAATGTGCCCAATTTCGCCAACGTTACGGTTATAGCCCAAGAACACCTGACCGTTAACGATAATACCGGCGCCTGCCCCATTGTGAACACTAACGAGCAGGGTGTCGTAATAATTTTTACTCACCCCGAAATAATGTTCTGCCAATGCCTGACCGCGTGTGTCATTACCGATGTAACATTGCACACCAAATTCGTCACGAATTAAGTCACTTAACGGTAATTTGTCGATGGCAATATGTGGCATGTATTCGACGATACCTGTTTCGGCATCGACGAGGCCGGGTAGCGAAATCGCCACGGCAATCAGTTCTTTGACAATGTCTTGCTGGCTGGCGAGGAAGCTATGAAGGTGATAGAGAAGACCTTCAATGAGCGTCTCTTGATTAGGGTAATGGAACGGTTCGTCGTGCTCGGCCAGAGGCTTGCCCGACAAGTCGAACAGCGTGAGCTCGATGCGGTCACGGCCGAGTCGCACAGCAAGGGAATGGAAAGGGGCGCATTCGGTGGTCAGCGAGATGGCTCGTCGACCGCCTGTGGACGCTTGTTGCGCGACCTCTTTGATTAGGCCGCGCTCAAGCAACTGGCGGGTAATTTTGGTAACACTTGCTGGAGCAAGACTGCTCACATCAGCAATTTGGATTCGAGAAATCGGGCCTTGTTGGTCGATAAGTCGATAAACGGCGGCACCGTTCAACTGTTTAACCAGATCTACGTTACCAATTTGTCCGCCTGTCATAAATGTCCTAATTCAATGTATATTCGCCGTTAACTACAGTCGCTTTGACATTGAAATCGCGATCAAACACGGTCAGGTTAGCGACATATCCATTCTTGATAGCCCCTAGCTTGTTGTCCACGCCGATTGCTCGTGCTGGATACAAGGTTGCCATGCGGATCACTTCATCCAAAGCGATGCCTACATGTTCGACAGAGTTTTGTACTGCTTCAATCATGGTCAATGCCGAACCGCCAAGTGTGCCATTTTCATCAACACACTTACCATCTCGGTAATATACTTTCTTACCTACAAAAATAAAGTGATCCATGTCTGCTCCTGCAGGCGCTGCTGCATCAGTAACAAGAACCAGTTTCTCGCCTTTCAATTTGTGGGCAATGCGAATGTTTGCATAATCAACGTGGAAACCATCTGCAATCACACCCGTATAAACTTCCGGCGTGTCGTAGATAGCGCCAACCATACCTGGCTCACGACCCGCAATTGGCGTCATCGCATTGAACAGGTGAGTGGCAAAGGTGATACCCGCTTTAAAGCCTTGACGGGCTTCGACATAGCTTGCGTTGGTGTGGCCTGCTGATACTACAATACCCGCATCAGCCAGTTGACGAATATGCGCCGCTGGCGTTAGCTCAGGTGCCAGTGTCACTTTCGTTACTACGTCCGCATTGGCTGCAATGAAATCGATCATTGCGTCATCAGAGCGGCGAATGTAATCCACGCTATGAATGCCTTTTTTGGCAACGTTGAGGTATGGACCTTCAAGGTGCAGACCAAGAGCTTGATGCTGATATTTTGCTTGGTAGTCACGAATTGCACTGACTGACGCCTGCATGTCTTCGTCAGAAGACGTGATCAGTGTTGGCAAGAAGCTAGTACAGCCAGACTTCAGATTGGCCAAATGCATCGTGTGGATAGTGTCTGCAGTCACTTCGTCGTTGAACATCACACCGCCACAACCGTTAAGTTGTAGGTCGATGAAGCCAGGGCTCAGATATGCGCCGTCAAGTGAGCGAGTTTCAATGCCTTCTGGCAATTCACTTTCAGGACAAACGTTCTGGATCAGGCCACCATCAACGATGACAGCATGATTATCCAGCACTTCGCTACCAGTAAAAATTCGGCAGTTAATCAGTGCGTACATGAATACTTCCTTACCTTACAGGTTTTTGATGTTTTCAGCTTCTAGCTCATGGAAGTACTTCACTGTCTTCACCTTCAGTTCAGCGGTTGACGGTTCGTCACATACCATCAGTGCTTTAGGGTGCAGTTGAAGCGCAGAAACTGTCCATAGGTGGTTCACTGAACCCTCAACCGCGGCTTGCAGAGCAAGCGCTTTGTTGTGGCCAGTAACCAGAATCATCACTTCTTTTGCGTCAAGCAAGGTACCTACGCCAATAGTCAGTGCGTGTTTAGGTACTTGGTTGATGTCATTGTCAAAGAAACGAGAGTTAGCAATACGCGTATCTTCCGTCAAGGTTTTGATGCGAGTACGTGATGAAAGTGACGATGCTGGCTCGTTAAATGCGATGTGACCGTCGTTGCCAATGCCACCCATGAATAGGTTGATACGACCGTAAGATTTAATCTTCTCTTCGTAACGTTGGCATTCTGCTTCATGATCGTCAGTGTTGCCGTTCAGAAGGTTAATGTTTTCTTCTTTAATATCAATATGATTGAAGAAGTTATTGAACATAAAGCTGCGGTAAGATTCTGGATGATCTGCTGGGATACCACAGTACTCGTCCATGTTGAACGTGACGACGTTTTTAAAGCTTACTTCGCCCTGCTTATGAAGATTAATCAGTTGCTTATAGGTGTTCAGTGGGGTGCCACCAGTCGGCAAACCCAGAACAAACGGACGATCTTCAGTTGGAGCAAATTTGTTAATCTTATCAACAATATAGCGCGCTGACCAAAAGCCTACTTCATGTGCGGTTTGTAAAGGGATAAGTCTCACGGTACACCTCTTAATTAATTCAAATTCAGACTATACAGCATAGTGGATTTGTATCTTAGTTTTCATCATAAAATAAGTTTTATGATGGCGCTAGCAAAAAACAGGATCTCGTATCGTTTTGAGTGACAAAAATCACAATTGCACCTGTTTTAATTTGCGGGGCGAAATTAATGGAATAAACTCCACCTGACTCACATTGGATAGTAAAAAAAGTCCCATGTTGTCATTACAACTCTGAGAAAGAACCACTATAGGGGGAACACAGGTGAATATTCTCGGTTATTTCCAAAAAGTAGGTAAAGCGTTAATGGTACCCGTTGCCACGCTTCCTGCAGCTGCAATCCTAATGGGTATCGGCTACTTTATCGATCCGACCGGTTGGGGCGCAAACAGCGTTCTGGCGGCATTTTTGATCAAAGCAGGCGCTGCAATCATTGATAACATGTCTTGGCTGTTTGCTGTAGGTGTTGCCTATGGTATGTCTAAAGACAAAGACGGCGCTGCTGCGCTAGCCGGTCTGGTTGGTATGTACGTAGTGACTACGTTACTGTCGCCAGGTGCTGTTGCTCAAATTCAAAACATTGACCCAAGTGCTGTTCCAGCGGCTTTCGGTAAGATCCAGAACCAATTTGTTGGTATCTTGGTCGGTATCATGTCAGCGGAACTGTACAACCGTTTCTCACACGTAGAACTGCACAAAGCGTTGGCGTTCTTCTCTGGCAAGCGTCTGGTTCCAATCGTTACCTCTTTTGCTGCAATCATTGTTTCTTTCATCCTGATGTACGTTTGGCCAAGTGTTTATGGTGGTCTGGTTAGCTTCGGTGAAGGTATTCAAGGTATGGGCGAATTGGGTGCAGGTATCTATGCATTCTTTAACCGTCTTCTTATTCCTGTTGGTCTGCACCACGCTCTGAACTCAGTATTCTGGTTCGACGTTGCAGGCATTAACGATATTCCTAACTTCCTTGGTGGCGCTAAGTCCCTAGCTGAAGGTACTGCAACTGTTGGTGTAACAGGTATGTACCAAGCGGGCTTCTTCCCAATCATGATGTTTGGTCTGCCAGGTGCGGCACTAGCTATCTACCACACGGCTAAGCCTGAGAACAAAGAGAAAGTAGCATCTATCATGATCGCTGCTGGTTTCGCATCATTCTTTACCGGTGTGACTGAACCACTAGAATTCTCGTTCATGTTCTTAGCACCTGGTCTTTACGTGCTTCACGCATTGCTGACAGGTATCTCTGTATACATCGCTGCATCTATGCAGTGGATTGCAGGTTTCGGTTTCTCTGCAGGTCTTGTTGACTTGTTCTTGTCTACACGTAACCCGCTGGCTGTTAACTGGTACATGCTTATCGTTCAAGGTTTGGTATTCTTCGGTATCTACTACGCAGTATTCCGCACCGCGATCGTTAAGTTCAACCTGAAAACGCCTGGTCGTGAAGATCTAGATGACGACGCTGAATCAAATGGCGTTGAAGCATCTAAAGAGACCGGTATCCTGGCTCGCCAGTACCTGAAAGCACTAGGTGGTCACGACAACCTAACCACTATCGATGCATGTATTACTCGTCTTCGTCTGACTGTTAAAGATGGCGCTCAGATCGACGAGAAAACACTGAAAGCACTGGGTGCGATGGGTGTTGTTAAATTGGGCACCAATAACCTTCAGGTTATCTTGGGTCCATTGGCAGAAATTGTTGCTGGCGAAATGAAAAAAGTTGGCACAACTGAAGATTTGTCAGAAATCAAACTGCCTTAATTAAAATATACTGACTAAACAGTCAATATAGCCGGCCCTTAGCGGGGTCGGCTTTTTTTGGGCCGAATTCGGCCAAATCGTAGGGAAATACGTATATGAATAAGACATTTAAGATTGGATTCTTATCTGCAGCGGTTGCCGCCGGTCTTGCTGGTTGTGGCATTCTGCCTTCTGGCTCTGCACAACAAGCAACGGTTGATGCGTTGGCTTCTCAGTTGGACATAAGCTACAACATTCAGACCAACACTGGCGCTCAGGATGGTATGGCATGTCAGGAAATGGGTGCAGAGTGGGCATCTTGTAACAAGATCCTGATGACCGTGGTGAATGATGGTGAAGCAGTAACGGGTAACGATTGGAAAATCTACCTGCACAGCATTCGTGTCATCCTTGATGTTGAAAACGAAGACTTCACCATCAAGCACTTGACGGGTGACCTGTATGAACTGACGCCAACGGCGTCCTTCGTCGGTTTCGCGGCGGGTGAGAAAATTGAAATACCCCTAATTCAAGAGTACTGGACACTGTTTGAAACTGACTTCATGCCACGCGCCTATGTGGTTGTGGGAGATGCAGAGCCAAAAGTCATCAAGTCACTGAACACGGAAAACGTCGACGCATTTGTTGCTGAGATTGATGGTGACAAGTGGAAGCGTACACCAGAAGACAACAACATATTGGCGACCGCAGCCTCGCGCTTTGCAAAAAACAGCGATGTAGCGCAATTGTCGAATAGCGCGATTGAAGCATCTATTATCCCAACACCACTGAAAATCAAGCAAATGCGTGGCGCTCTGCATGTCACGTCTGGCTTTGCCGTGACGAACAATGCTCTAGATGCTGACCAATTGGCGGCATTTGAAGATCGTGCAGCGCTTTTGGGTGTCAACGTAGACGGTGATATCGCACTGAATATCAATGTTGATGCGAAAGCGTTTAGCGGCGAAGAAGCGGTATCGGGTGCTTACAAGCTAGCGGTGAATGCGGCCGGTGTTGATGTGCTTGGCTTTGACAGTGTAGGTGCATTCTACGGCTTGCAATCACTGATGGCACTGATGGACAAAGACGACAGTGGCATGCTGCCTTGGGTTGCGATTGAAGATGCACCTCGCTTTGATTACCGCGGTGTGATGGTTGATGTCGCGCGTAACTTCCATTCAAAAGAAGCGATGTTGCGTACCATTGATCAGATGGCAGCTTACAAGCTGAATAAACTACACCTTCACCTGACAGACGATGAGGGCTGGCGTCTAGAGATCCCTGGCTTGCCAGAGCTGACTGACGTAGGTGCAAACCGTTGTCACGATCTGTCTGAAACCTCATGTCTGCTGCCACAGTTGGGTTCGGGCCCAACAACTGAAAACTTCGGTTCAGGTTTCTTCTCTAAAGCCGATTACATGGAAATTCTGCGTCATGCGAAAGCACGCGGTATTGAAGTGATCCCAGAAATCGATATGCCAGCTCACTCACGTGCAGCCGTTGTTTCTATGGAAGCACGCTACACCAAGTATGTAGAGCAAGGCGATCTTGCCAAAGCAGAAGAGTTCCGTCTGATGGATCCTTTGGATACATCAAATGTGACGACGGTTCAGCTGTATGACAAGCGCAGCTTCATCAACCCATGCATGGATTCATCAGTGAACTTCGTGGACAAAGTGATCACCGAAGTTAAGGCCATGCACGCTGAAGCAGGCATGCCTCTGACGACCTGGCATTTTGGTGGTGACGAAGCGAAGAACATCAAGCTAAACGCCGGTTTCCAAGACTTGAATGCAGCAGAGCCTGTTTCTTGGAAAGGTAATATTGATTTAAGCCAAGAAGACAAGCCATTTGCGAAATCGCCTGTGTGTCAAAAAGCGATCGCAGAGGGCGTGGCAGAAGACTTCGGTCACCTACCAAGCTACTTTGCTGAGCGTGTAAGCAAAGTGGTTGCGGCACATGACATCCCTAACTTCCAAGCGTGGCAGGATGGCCTGAAGTACTCGAAAGATGCGTCAGCATTCGACACTGACAACGTTCGTGTTAACTTCTGGGACGTTCTGTACTGGGGCGGTGACGCATCAGCTTATGAGTGGGCGAGCAAGGGCTATGACGTGATCGTGTCAAACCCAGATTACGTTTACATGGACATGCCTTACGAGGTTGATCCAAAAGAACGAGGTTACTACTGGGCAACCCGTGCAACTGATACGCGTAAGATGTTCGGTTTCGCACCGGAAAACTTGCCACAAAATGCTGAAACGTCAGTCGACCGCGACGGCAATGGCTTCAACGGTAAAGGCACTGTGGAATCGAAAGGCATTCATGGTCTATCTGCTCAGCTTTGGAGCGAAACCGTGCGTACTGACGAACAGTACGAGTTCATGGTCTTCCCTCGTGTGATTGCAGCGGCAGAGCGCGCATGGCACAAAGCAGATTGGGAGTTGGATTACCAAGTAGGTAAAGCATACAGCCTTGATACCAACTATGTGAATAAAGACGCTCAGTTGCAAGACTGGACGCGCTTTGCAAACGTGATGGGTCAACGTGAAATGGCGAAACTGGACGCGGCGGGTATTCAATATCGCATCCCAGTCCCTGGCGCTGTGATTGAAGCAGGTAAACTGCACATGAACATCAGCATGCCTGGCCTGCCACTTCAGTACTCGGTAGACAGCGGTAAAACGTGGGCTGACTACGCAGCACCTGTTGCCATCTCTGACGCGAGCGATGTGAAAGTGCGTGCGCTGAGTGCCGATAAGCAACGTGAAGGTCGTGCAGTGTCGCTATAACGACACCTTGCGACGCAGAAGCCCGCTATATGCGGGCTTTTTTTCGTCTCGATGTTCTGTAGTGGTTGAGTAAATACCCGTGATCGTGGATCATTGGGCGTAATTTCATGTAGTTCTTCCTACGAGGTATTTTTTGATGAGTGAGTCTGAGGCTCGTCCAAGCAACTTTATCCGTCAAATCATAGACAAAGATTTGGCTGATGGTGTTCATAAGACAGTTCATACGCGTTTTCCGCCTGAGCCTAATGGGTATCTTCACATTGGGCACGCGAAGTCGATCTGTTTGAACTTTGGTATTGCTAAAGACTATCAAGGTCAATGTAATTTGCGTTTTGACGATACAAACCCAGAAAAAGAAGACATCGAATTTGTTGAATCCATCAAAAGCGATGTGAACTGGTTGGGTTTCCAATGGAGCGGTGAAGTCTGCTATTCGTCTGACTATTTCGATCGTCTGCATGGCTATGCGGTTGAATTGATCGAAAAAGGGTTGGCGTATGTGGAAGAGCTGAGTGCAGATGAAATCCGTGAATATCGCGGAACACTGACTGCGCCTGGCAAACACAGCCCATACCGTGACCGCACCGTAGAAGAAAACTTGGCACTGTTCGACAAAATGAAAAACGGTGAGTTCGCAGAAGGCAAAGCGTGTCTGCGTGCGAAAATTGATATGGCATCCTCGTTCATGGTAATGCGTGATCCGGTTCTATATCGTGTTCGCTTTGCACATCACCACCAAACGGGTGACAAGTGGTGCATCTACCCAATGTATGACTTCACGCATTGTATTTCTGATGCGCTTGAAGGCATTACACACAGCCTGTGTACGTTGGAGTTCCAAGATAATCGTCGTTTGTACGACTGGGTATTGGAAAACATCACTATTGATTGTCAACCACGCCAGTATGAGTTTAGCCGTCTGAATCTTGAATTCACCGTTATGTCTAAGCGTAAGCTGAGTCAGTTGGTGAGCGAGAAGTTGGTTAATGGTTGGGATGATCCGCGTATGCCAACGATCTCCGGGCTTCGTCGCCGTGGTTACACGCCTGCGTCTATTCGTGAATTCTGTAAGCGTATTGGTGTCACTAAGCAAGAAAATACGATTGAGATCGGTTCTCTTGAATCGTGTATTCGTGATGACTTGAACGACAATGCGCCGCGTGCAATGGCGGTTCTTGATCCCATCAAGCTAGTGATTGAAAACTTTGATGGTGACATCGAAACCTTGTCAGCGCCTAACCACCCGAACAAACCAGAAATGGGCGAGCGCACTGTGCCGTTTAGCCGTGAAATCTGGATTGAAGCTGAAGATTTCCGCGAAGAAGCGAACAAGAAATACAAGCGACTGGTTCTAGGTAAAGAAGTGCGTCTGCGTAATGCATACGTAGTGAAAGCAGAACGTTGTGAGAAAGATGCTGATGGCAAGATCACGACGGTTTATTGTACTTATGATCCAGAAACCTTGGGTAAAGACCCTGCTGACGGCCGCAAAGTTAAAGGTGTGATCCACTGGGTCTCTGCAGATGCAGGTTTGCCAGCTGAAATCCGTCTTTACGATCGTCTATTCACCGTGCCAAATCCAGGTGCTGCAGACGATTTTGCAGCAACAATCAATCCTGAGTCACTGACTGTGGTTCATGGCTTTGTTGAGCCAGGCTTAAAAACAGCAGCCGCTGAACAAGGCTATCAGTTTGAACGTATGGGTTACTTCTGTACGGATCGTAAAGACAGCACAGAAGATGCGTTGGTCTTTAACCGCACTGTGGGTCTTCGTGACACTTGGGCGAAAATTGACGGCTAATCATCAACTGTAAACAAAAAAACCGGGGCAGATGCTCCGGTTTTTTTATGCTTGTCATTTTATTTACGCTAACAAACACAGGCTGAAATGCTAAGTCTACTTAAGAGCGCGCATCATGAAGCGTTTCATCAGTCTTACAGTCACCTTCGATGCAATGACCATAGAGATATAAGCTATGGTTCGTTAGACGCACATTGAAGCGAGTTGCGATTTCTCTCTGGCGCTGCTCAATCACTTCGTCTGTGAATTCAATCACTTTTCCGCAATCTAAACAGACTAGATGATCATGGTGATGCTGAGTCGCAAGTTCAAATACTGACTTACCACCTTCAAAGTGGTGACGGGTTACAATCCCTGCATCATCAAATTGGTTAAGGACACGGTACACGGTGGCAAGGCCAATCTCCTCGCCAATATCAATTAATTTTTTATACAGGTCTTCGGCGCTGATGTGCTGACAGTCCGGCTGTTGCAGGACTTCTAGGATTTTTAATCGAGGCAAAGTGACTTTCAGTCCTGCGTCTTTCAGTGCCTTGTTATTATCTGACATCCGGTTCTTCCTACGTAATTGCTTTTCCCTGTGGAATTGTGAGAACGGGAAAAATTGTGTGTTAGCGTAACAAATGTGATAAGTCGCCGCCAGTGTCACGCGATAAATATCTGACCTAATTGGTTGGTTTTGTGGCTTGTTGTTGTTAAGTAAAAGTGGCACGATAAACTGGTTAGACCAGAAAAGGAACTACTGTGTATAAATACTACAAACCAGGGATCGTGAAGTTTGCGCTTAACTGCTGGCCACCGTTTTGGGGAGCTGGGATAAAAATCTTACAAATCAGCGATGACTTCCGTTTTGTGAAAATGCGTTTAAAACTGCGCTGGTGGAATAAAAATGCGAACCGCACCCAATACGGCGGCAGCATTTTTTCGATGACAGACCCGACTTACGCGCTGATGTTAATGGGCATCTTGGGCGAAAAATATTTTGTCTGGGATAAAGAAGCTGACATTAACTTCATTAAGCCAGGTTCGTCTGATCTATTCGCAGAGTTTGTGATTTCACAAGAAACGATCGCTTCAATTCAACATGCAACCGCCAATGGGGACAAGGTGTTTCCTGAATTTATCGTGAATGTAGTTGATGCGAGAGGGGAAGTGGTAAGCCGCGTCAGACGTGTGCTTTATGTGAGGAAGAAACCAAAGTATCGTGATGAATCGGAAAGTTAACTGGGCATAAAAAAACGCGCACAGGGCGCGTTTTTTTGCAGACGGGTAGAGGGGATTAACCTTCTAATTCCGCCAAACACATTTCTTCATGGATTTGTTTAACCCAAGTTTCAACACGCTGTGCAGTGAGTTCTGGTTGGCGGTCTTCATCAACACATAGGCCGACAAAGTGGCTGTCATCCACAAGCGCTTTTGACGCTTCAAACTCGTAGCCATCAGTTGGCCAATGACCAATGATAGTGCCGCCTTTAGTTTCAACGATGTCACGAACAGTGCCCATCGCATCACAGAAATACTCTGCGTAGTCTTCCTGATCACCACAGCCAAAAATCGCAACGAGTTTGGTTGAGAAATCAATTTGCTCAAGCTCTGGGAAAAAGTCATCCCAGTCACACTGTGCTTCACCGTAATACCATGTCGGGATACCTAGCAACAGCAGATCGAAGTTATCGATATCTTCTTTGCTGCTTTTAGCAATATCCTGAACGTGTACCAGTTGTTTACCCAGTTGTTTTTGAATCATCTTGGCGATAGCTTCAGTGTTACCTGTATCGCTGCCAAAGAAGAGACCTACGCTCGCCATAATAGAGAATACCTGTTTTCTGTTAGTCGAGATGCAATATACACATCCCAAATTCTAAAGTGTAGAAGAAGGATAAGCCTTCTTTCTGCTTTGGGTAACGCGCCGAACATCAACCGATGCCTGCGCCTTCCCAGAATAACTGGATTACGCCTTTGGTAATAAAACCTGCGCAACCTAAGAAAAGTACCAGCCAAACAATGCGTCGGCCAAAAGGCGGTACGTTTCCTTCATTCAAAACGTCCTTGATTGCCATGCCGATGAAGAAGAAAACTGCTGCAAAAAGCAGATCCAGTCCTATCTTTTCGAGCAATTCAAAGTGCTCGTACAGCATTTCCCTCTCCTTTTGGAACCTATTTCGTCGCGCACTATATCACAACTCGAACGCGTCTGTTAACGCCCTGACTTTGTTAAAAAGCGAGTGATCACACGCGCTACCGTGTCGGGTTTTTCGGCGTGCAACCAATGGCCTGTGTTTGCAATAACGTGTGCTTTTGCGTGAGGAAATTGGCGTTCAATGTCTTCACGGTGTTGCGCTGAAATGTAATCGGAATCTGCGCCTTTGAGAAATAGGGTGTCGCCGTCAAACTTCCCGTTGGCTGTCCAGCCAGTAATCTCACTGTAGTGTGTTTCTAATGCGTCAATGTTGAAGCGCCACTCAAACTGACCATTTTCATTTTTAGCCAAGGACTTAAGTAGAAACTGACGTACACCAGGCTCTTGAATATGTTCTGCTAATCGCACTTCTGCTTCTTTCCTGCTCGTGATTGGGGATTGCACTGAGGCATGTAAACCGGCAAAGACCGCGTCGTGGCGACGAACCTCATAGTTCACTGGTGCAATATCCATGACCACGAGTTGATCAACGAGACCGGGGTTGGTGATCGCTAGCATCATTGCCACCTTTCCGCCCATGGAGTGCCCAACGACCGAGACATGATCAAGATCTTGCTGAAACAAGAATTCTTTCACGGCATTGGCTTGCGAAAGATAGTCTACGTGTTCGGAGCGTGGCGACAGCCCATGGTTCGGCAAGTCAATCTGGTAGACCTGATAATGCTCAGCCAATACGCGAGCAAGCCCACCTAGGTTGTCCAGACTGCCAAAAAGTCCGTGGATCAACAGCAAAGGGCGTCCTTCTCCTTGGATCTTGTAGTTCAAAAACACCGTTCTTTTCTCTCAATATGAATCGTTTGCCGTAGAGTATACCTGCCTAACTCTGTATAATCGCCCTGTTGAATTGTAATTAGGACACGATGATCAAACGATGAAGACAATTGAGGTTGATGAAGAGCTATACCGGTACATTGCCAGCCAAACGCATCACATTGGTGAAAGTGCATCGGACATCCTGCGCCGCCTATTAATGGCACCGCAGATGGAGCAACAACCCGTTGCGACATTGACTCCCGCTAGTAAGCCCAAGGGAATTGTTGTCAGCAAAGATGCGGGAAAACACGACTCTGTAGATCGCGTTAAAGAAATGCGTTCATTGTTGATCTCTGACGAATTTGCAGCGCAAGAAAGAGCGATAGGACGCTTTATGCTCGTTTTGTCTACGCTCTATCGTATTGATGGACAAGCATTTTCTGAGGTTACGGCGTTGAAAGGTCGTACCCGTGTTTACTTCGCCGATAACGAGCAAACCTTGCTAGAAGGTGGCAAGACGACGAAGCCTAAGCATATTCCGAACACTCCATTTTGGGTGATCACGAACACAAATACAGGTCGTAAGCGCCAGATGGTTGAGCAGCTGATGACTAAGATGGGTTTTGCTAGCGACATTACTGAAAAAGTCGTTGGTGAAATCTAAAGCTATCGCGATAAATCACATCAAAATGCTTACTGCGAATAGATAAGATTGAATAGAGGCTCTGTCATTGACGAGCCTTTTTGTATTTTACGAAATAGATTTCCTGAAAGGATGCGAACTCATGGCTAGTTTTGATCGTGCGGGTCAACGCGCTCAGCAACAAGATCTGCATAACATTCCTCTATTGGTGTCGAACTACTTTCAGCTGACGCCGGATCCAACCAACCCTGCACACAAAGTCGAGTTTGGCACTTCGGGTCACCGTGGTAGTGCTGATAAATCGACCTTCAATCAAAATCACATTCTGGCAATTGCACAAGCGATTGCGGATGTGCGTACTGAGAAAGGTTTCACTGGCCCACTCTTCGTAGGTAAAGATACCCACGCATTGTCTGAGCCGGCTTTTTGCTCAGTGGTTGAAGTCCTGGTTGCTAATGGCGTGAAAGTGATTGCCCAGGCAGACGGTGGTTATACCCCCACGCCGAGTATTTCTCATGCCATTTTGACGCACAATAAAAGCAATGATCAGCAAGCTGATGGCATTGTCATCACGCCTTCGCACAATCCACCGCAAGACGGAGGTATCAAATACAATCCGCCACATGGTGGCCCTGCTGAAGGTGAGTTGACTAAGGCGATAGAGCAACGTGCCAATGCCTACATTGCAGCAGGCTTGGAAGGTATTCAGCGTGTTAGCTTTGCGCTAGCGACTGCGAGCGATCTGTTTGTTGAAACAGATCTTGTCATGCCTTATGTGCGCGATTTGGCTCAGGTTGTTGATATCGATGCGATCAAAAAAGCCAACCTTCACATCGGCGTTGATCCACTAGGTGGTTCCGGTATTGATTACTGGAAAGCCATCGCAACGCATTACGAACTCGATATTACGCTAGTGAATGACGATATTGATCCGTCATTCCGTTTTATGTCATTGGATAAAGATGGCGTGATCCGTATGGATTGTTCGTCACCTTATGCCATGGCAGGGCTGCTGGCTTACAAAGATCAATACGATCTTGCGTTTGGCAACGATCCTGATTTCGACCGCCATGGTATTGTGACGCCAGCAGGATTGATGAACCCAAACCACTATTTGGCTGTGTGTATTGATTATCTGTATCAGCACCGTCCACGATGGGGCAGTGATGTTGGGGTCGGTAAAACACTGGTATCAAGCGCCATCATCGACAAGGTTGTGGAGAACTTAGGTCGTCAACTTTGCGAAGTGCCTGTCGGTTTCAAATGGTTTGTTGATGGTCTCTACAATGGTGAACTGGGCTTTGGTGGTGAAGAAAGTGCAGGGGCTTCATTCCTTCGTATGGATGGCACGCCTTGGACAACAGACAAAGATGGTATTTTGCTGTGTTTGCTAGCCGCGGAAATTACCGCAGTTACTGGCAAAAACCCGCAGCAATACTTTGACGAACTTGCGGCTAAGTTTGGTGCTTCTTGTTATGCGCGTATCCAAGCGCCAGCGAACGGTGAGCAAAAAGCGGTATTGAGTAAATTGTCGGCTGAAATGGTGACGGCTGATACGCTTGCAGGTGATGCAATTACCGCCAAGCTGACTCATGCGTTGGGCAATGGACAAGCCATTGGTGGATTGAAAGTCGCGACTGAGTTCGGTTGGTTTGCGGCGCGTCCTTCTGGTACCGAAGATGTCTACAAAATTTATTGTGAGAGCTTCAAAGGTGAAGCGCACCTTGGCAAAATCCAAGAAGAAGCGAAGAGAATTGTCAGCGATGTGTTTAAAAACGCAGGTCTGTAATTGGCAGTTTAGCGCGAGCGAAACCTAGTGCGACTAAAAAATTGATGCGATTTGGCCACCGAATGTCGGTGGCTTTTTTAATGGGGCGCAGGCCAAGATTCGGGAACAATGAACCAGTGAATGCCTTCTTCATCAATCACATGTTGCGCGCGCGTCAAAGGTGTCTCCAGTACAAAGGGGGTAAGCTCTGACAAGCTAGGCACTTGCATCCATTGATGACGGTGAAGTTGATGGAAGTCTTTGTCTTTGGGGATTTGATGCGGCCAACACCAGTACCCACAAACTGCATTTTGCGTCACTGAAGGCGTGGCGACTTGGTGTTGAGGAAGGAAGGGGTTGGTATACAATCTGCCTTGCATCAAGAGTTTTCGATGGCTAATCGGGTATTGAGGAAACTGAGTCAGATATTCCTTGGTATCGGAAAGGAGTAGCTGCTGCTTGGTCATCTTTTGGTATTTCTTTGCCAGTGTGTCCTTGGCGTTTGGACCATGCCAGTCCGAATGAAACGCCAAGTAGAATTTCACAGCTACTTCCCAGTGCTCTAACTCGCCCTGTGGGTTCTCGACAATAAAATCGACGGCGCCGAGGGTGCGTCCATCTTTGTTTACCTGAATCTCTTCGGCCACTAACTGATAGCTCGGGTGAGAATTTATGCATTGTTTGATCAGCCACTGATAATAGAAGCCGATACGCTGACCGCCGTCATAGCCCGGCCAGTTCTCCTTGGGCACACCCTGCCAAAATTGCTGATCGAACTGATAGATGTCGGGCAGTTGCACTATGGTTTGTGTACTGACTATCCATTCCATGTCACGCGTGACCTGTGCTTTGTCGGCAAACATGCGTAATGTCCATAACGTATTGACTGACTGAGAATTAACAGCTTATCGGAATGTCGGTTCACCTGCACGTCAATGCTGGGTAGAATGATTGAAAATCACCGCCTGATCTAGGATCCAGAATGAACAATTTTGAGCTCGAAACACTTCTCAATGGTTTTTTAAAACCTCACCTTATCAAAGACTATTGCCCGAATGGGATGCAGATAGAAGGCAAACCCGAGGTAATAAAAATCGTGACGGGTGTGACGGCCTCACAAGCCTTGGTCGACGCAGCCATAGAGCAAGGTGCTGATGCTGTGTTGGTTCACCATGGCTATTTTTGGCGCGGCGAACCTGAACCGATTAAAGGCATGAAGTTTCGACGAATCAAAGCGCTTATTGAGAACGGGATTAACCTTTACGCTTATCACTTGCCGCTTGATGTGCATCCTGAAGTGGGCAACAACGCACAACTAGCAAAGTTGCTGGGCATTGAGCAGCGTGGTGGTCTTGAAGACGGTAATGCTAACTCAGTGGCGGTGTGGGGAGAGTTGCCCGACGCGATGACAAGCGATGAATTTGCAGCGCTGATTGAACGTGGATTAAACAGAACGCCGTTGTTTATTGATGGGGGGAGCGACAAGCCAATTAAACGTGTTGGTTGGTGTACGGGCGGTGGTCAGGATTATATCGATTTAGCTGCCAGCAAAGGCATGGATGCTTTTATTTCTGGTGAAGTGTCGGAAAGAACGACATTTTCTGCAAGAGAGCAGGGCATACATTATTTTGGTGCGGGACATCACGCTACTGAGCGCTATGGAATAAAAGCGTTGGGAGAGTGGTTAGTAAAAAATCATCAGCTAGATGTCACTTTTATAGATATTAATAACCCAGTTTAATATGCACTTATATTGATTAGGTTGGTGGCTGTATTATTTTTCCCCTCTGTTTCGAATAACAAAAAAACGCCGCATTGCGGCGTTTTGTTTATATGCAAACAATCGTTGATAAACGAATGTTAATCACGATCTTTCAATGGCTTGAAATCACGTTGGTCGTAACCTGTATACAACTGACGTGGTCGGCCAATACGGTTTTGTGGGTCGCTGTGCATTTCGTTCCAGTGAGCAATCCAACCAATTGTCCGAGACATCGCGAAAATCACGGTGAACATGGACACAGGAATACCGATCGCTTTCAGGATAATACCTGAGTAGAAATCGACGTTCGGATACAGCTTTTTCTCAACGAAGTACGGGTCAGAAAGGGCAATTCTTTCAAGCTCCATGGCAACGTCCAGCAATGGGTCGTTGATGTTGAGCTCATCAAGCACTTCGTGGCACGCTTCGTTCATGACGGTCGCGCGTGGATCGTAGTTTTTGTAAACACGGTGACCGAAGCCCATCAAACGGAACGGGTCTTCTTTGTCTTTCGCGCGCTCAATGTATTCCGGAATATTTTCGACAGAGCCGATTTCTTCCAGCATCTTCAAGCATGCTTCGTTTGCGCCACCGTGTGCAGGACCCCAAAGCGATGCGATACCTGCTGCAATACATGCAAATGGGTTAGCACCTGAAGAACCTGCCAGACGAACGGTTGATGTTGATGCATTCTGCTCATGGTCAGCGTGTAGGGTAAAGATCTTGTCCATGGCACGAGCAACAACAGGGTTAACTTCGTATTCTTCACAAGGTGTTGCGAACATCATGTGAAGGAAGTTCTCGGCGTAATCCAAATCATTTCTTGGGTAAATGAAAGGCTGACCGATAGAGTACTTGTAACACATCGCCGCTAGCGTCGGCATCTTAGACAGCAGACGGTACGCCGTGATTTCGCGGTGTTCGTCGTTATTGATGTCTAGCGAGTCGTGATAAAACGCAGCAAGTGCGCCGACAACACCCACCATAACAGCCATTGGGTGCGCATCACGACGGAAGCCATGGAAGAAGCTCGCAATTTGCTCGTGCACCATAGTGTGACGAGTAACGATTTTGCGGAATTCTTCATATTGCTTGCGGGTTGGGACTTCCCCATACAGAAGGATATAACAGACTTCTAAATAATCAGCGTTATTGGCTAATTGATCAATTGGAAAGCCTCGATGCAATAAAACGCCCGCGTCACCATCAATATACGTAATTTGTGACTCACACGACGCTGTTGCAACAAAACCTGGGTCAAATGTAAAAAAGCCATTTGCACCCAAAGCACGAACGTCGATCACTTCCGGACCGACTGTGCCCCCTTTGATCGGCAGTTCGATAGGTGCTTTCCCTTCAATATGTAGGGTAGCTTTCTTCTCTGCCATAACATTCTCCTTTGTTTTTATATAATCCTATCCCGGATACGGACACCGTTGTTGTACCGATCGCTTCATAAGATGTCAATTTACAGAAGTGATCTTTGTAGGGTGTGCGGAAGTATCAAGATTATGTTCGCTTTAAGTTAATGCTCTGTTTCGGGATTTCCGTCAATTTTATTGGTTTGTGTTTAAATGTTACGGGGCATATACTCAGCGGCAGGTCTCTGGATATTACACAATGCCGGGGCGTTTCGGGGCTCAAATCGATATTTTGTCTGCGTAAAACGAAGCTTGATCTGCAGTTAATAGCAGAAGACTCCGTAAAACGTAATTAAAAGATGTTGCAGGTCTGGCGCTGTCGCGAAATGTGTATCCAGGGAGTGTTATAACAATAATTGCTCAATGGAGCTGAGTGGGCCATATCGTGAAAGTAAAAAAGCCAAGACCGGTAAACCTCGACCTTCAGACCATACGCTTCCCCATCACAGCGATAGCGTCTATTGTGCACCGTGTTTCGGGTGTTATCACCTTTTTCTCGGTTGCCATCCTTCTCTGGTTACTAAGTCTATCATTATCCTCTCCTAGCGGGTTTGAAGCTGCTGCGGACATCGTGGATAGTTTCTTTGCCAAGTTCATACTGTGGGGCATCTTAACGGCGCTCGCGTATCACATTGTGGGTGGTATTCGCCACTTGCTAATGGATATGAAGTATTTCGAGGAACTTGAGTCAGGGAACATGAGTGCGAAAGTAGCATTCGGTATCACTGCAGTGCTGTCTGTTTTAGCGTGGGGGTTAGTATGGTAGGACATGTATCTTCATTTGGCAGAAACGGTGTTCATGATTTTATCTTGATCCGCGCGACTGCCATTATTATGACACTCTACACCCTATACATGGTGGGATTCTTTGCTTTTGGTCCAGACCTAACTTACCAAAGTTGGATTGCGTTCTGGGGCCAGACGAGTAACAAAGTATTTACCATGTTGGCGCTGGTTTGCGTATTAATCCATGCATGGATTGGTATGTGGCAAGTGCTAACTGATTACATTAAGCCGACGTTGGTTCGTGCCCTGATGCAGTTTGGCATCGTTGCACTGCTTTTTGTCTACCTGTTGACTGGCTTTTTTGTTTTGTGGGGTGTGTAAGTGAGTATTCCAGTAAGAGAATTTGATGCAATCGTTATTGGTGCAGGTGGCGCAGGTATGCGTGCTGCACTACAAATTTCAGAGCAGGGCCTTTCTTGTGCGCTGCTCTCAAAAGTATTTCCAACCCGTTCACATACTGTTTCTGCGCAAGGCGGAATTACGGTAGCACTGGGCAATTCCCATGAAGATAATTGGGAATGGCACATGTACGATACGGTTAAAGGCTCTGATTATATCGGTGACCAAAACGCCATTGAATACATGTGTAAAACAGGCCCTCAGTCGATCATCGAACTTGAAAAAATGGGTCTACCATTTTCTCGCTTCGAAGATGGCAGCATTTACCAACGTCCATTCGGCGGTCAATCTAAAGCGTTTGGCGGTGAGCAAGCTGCTCGTACCGCTGCGGCTGCTGACCGTACTGGCCACGCACTGCTTCACACTCTCTACCAACAGAACATCAAAAATAAAACAATGATCTTTTCTGAGTGGTATGCACTGGACTTGGTGAAAAACCAAGACGGCGCAGTAGTTGGTGCAACGGCAATGTGCATGGAAAGTGGTGAAATTTGCTACTTCAAAGCCAAAGCAACGGTCATGGCAACTGGTGGGGCAGGTCGTATTTATCAATCTACTACCAACGCACACATCAATACTGGTGATGGCGTGGGCATGGCGTTGCGTGCTGGCGTTCCAATGCAAGACATGGAAATGTGGCAATTCCACCCAACAGGCATTGCTGGCGCGGGTGTGCTTGTGACAGAAGGTTGTCGCGGTGAGGGTGGTTATCTTCTTAACAAAGATGGTGAGCGCTTTATGGAGCGCTATGCACCTAACGCTAAAGACCTTGCCGGACGTGACGTTGTTGCTCGTTCAATGATGGTTGAGATTCGCGAAGGTCGTGGCTGTGATGGTCCTTGGGGTCCACACCTTAAGCTGAAACTGGATCACTTAGGTAAAGATGTCCTCGAAGCGCGCCTACCGGGTATTCTGGAGCTGTCTCGTACCTTTGCGCACATTGACCCTATCAAAGAGCCGATCCCTGTTATTCCTACTTGTCACTACATGATGGGCGGTATTCCGACTCAGATTTCTGGTCAGGCAATTAAGCAGGACTCGAATGGCAACGACGTTGAAATTCAAGGTCTGTTTGCCTGTGGCGAAATCGCAAGCGTTTCTGTTCACGGTGCAAACCGCCTTGGCGGTAACTCGCTACTCGATTTGGTTGTCTTTGGTCGTGCAACAGGTCTTCACCTTGGTGAAACGCTTGCGGCACAAGCTGAAGCGCGTGATGCGTCTGAGTCTGACATCGAAGCTTCTTTGGCTCGTGTTAATCGCTGGAATTCAACGCAGAAAGGTGAAGACCCAGTTCAAATTCGTAAAGACCTTCAGTCTTGCATGCAAAACAATTTCTCGGTATTCCGTGAAGGTGATGCCATGGCGCAAGGTCTGGAAGAGCTTAAAGCGATTCGTGAACGCCTTAAAGAGGCGCGTCTTGATGACACGTCAAGCGAGTTCAATACTCAACGCATCGAGTGCTTGGAACTGGATAACTTGATGGAAACTGCATTTTCTACCGCAGTTGCAGCCAACTACCGCACCGAGAGTCGCGGTGCACATGCACGCTTTGATTACCAAGAGCGTGATGATGAAAACTGGCTGTGCCACACCATCTACAACCCGGAAACTGAGGCGATGACGAAGCGTGATGTGAACATGACACCGATTCATCGTGATACGTTTGTACCTAAAGCGCGTACATACTAAGGGAGGTAGATAATTATGAAACTAAATTTCTCTGTATACCGTTACAACCCGGACGTTGACGACGCGCCGCACATGAAAGGGTATACCCTTGAAGTGCCTGAAGGCTCAGACATGATGGTTCTGGATGCGCTGATTTTGCTGAAAGAGCAAGATCCGACTTTGGCGTTCCGACGCTCCTGTCGTGAAGGTGTTTGCGGATCCGATGGCATTAATATGAACGGTAAAAATGGCTTGGCATGTATCACGCCATTGTCAGCATTGACTGATAAATCAAGCATAGTGATCCGTCCGTTGCCAGGTTTGCCAGTTGTACGCGACTTGATTGTTGATTTGACTCAGTTCTATCAAAACTACGAGCGCGTCAAACCTTACCTGATTAATGACAGTATTCCACCTGCGCGCGAAAATTTGCAATCGCCTGAAGATCGCGCACATCTTGATGGGCTTTACGAATGTATCATGTGTGCATGTTGCAGCACGTCGTGCCCATCATTCTGGTGGAACCCAGACAAATTTGTCGGCCCTGCGGGTCTTTTGGCTGCGTATCGTTGGCTAATTGATAGTCGTGATACGGCGACGGATGAGCGTTTATCAGATCTGGACGACGCTTTTAGCGTTTTCCGTTGCCATAGCATCATGAACTGTGTAAATGTTTGTCCTAAAGGACTAAATCCGACAAAAGCTATCGGCCATATACGCTCCATGTTGCTTAAACGCGCAGTGTAAAATTGGCTTCTGTACACCTACATGAATAAAGATTTAAGCTCTTCGTCAGAGGAGCTTAAAAGGAACGCCGGTTAACCCCCGGTTGTGGCAATACATATAACTAAGTGGTTAAGGGATAACAATGCAAAATGGCGTGATGAAGGCTTGGTTAGAGTCTTCTCATTTGGCTGGCGCCAATGCAACTTACGTAGAAGACCTCTACGAACTGTACCTCAGTGACCCCGAGTCTGTAGATAGCGAATGGCAAGCAGTGTTTAATGCGCTGCCTGTTGTGAATGGCAACGCACCCGAGCAACCCCACTCAAGAGTTCGTGAATACTTCCGTAGGCTCGCCACCGAGACAGCGCATTATAGTGCCTCAGTCAGTGATCCGGATGTCGATGCGAAACAGGTAAAAGTATTGCAGTTAATCAATGCTTACCGTTTCCGTGGACACCAGCAAGCAACATTGGACCCATTAGGTATTTGGCAACGTGAACGCGTGCCAGATCTGGATCCATCTTTTCACTCTCTCAACGAAGAAGACTTCGAAGAGACCTTCAATGTAGGTTCTTTTGCTATTGGGCAAGAGAGCATGAAACTTGCCGACCTTTATGATGCTCTGAACAAAACCTACTGTGGTTCTGTCGGCGCTGAATACATGCACATTACAGACACAGACGAAAAGCGTTGGATTCAACAGCGTTTGGAATCTGTGGTTGGTCAGCCCAAGTTCTCAAACGACGAAAAAATGACGTTGCTTGAAGAGCTGACGGCTGCAGAAGGTTTAGAGCGCTACTTAGGCGCTAAATTCCCTGGTGCAAAGCGATTTTCGCTTGAAGGTGGTGATGCCCTGATCCCAATGGTGAAAGAAATTATTCGCCAAGCGGGCTCGAACGGCGCACGTGAAGTCGTTGTTGGTATGGCTCACCGTGGTCGTTTGAACATGCTGGTCAACGTTCTGGGTAAGAAACCTTCAGAACTGTTTGACGAGTTTGCGGGCAAGCATGGTGAATCTTGGGGTACGGGCGACGTTAAGTATCACCAAGGCTTCTCTTGTGACTTCGCAACACCCGGTGGCGATGTCCACTTAGTGATGGCCTTCAACCCGTCACACCTAGAAATCGTCAACCCTGTTGTCATCGGTTCTGTTCGTGCACGTCAAGATCGCTTGGGCGATAAAGACGGCTCAACCGTTTTGCCAATTACCATTCACGGTGACTCTGCTATTGCAGGGCAAGGCGTGGTGCAAGAAACCTTCAACATGTCACAAGCCCGCGGTTTCCGCGTTGGCGGGACAATTCGCATCGTTGTGAACAACCAGATTGGTTTCACAACATCCAATCCGCAAGATACGCGTTCTACGCAGTATTGTACGGATATCGCGAAGATGGTTCAGGCCCCAATCCTGCACGTGAATGCGGACGATCCCGAAGCGGTGGCGTTTGTTTCTCGCTTAGCGTTGGACTATCGCAACACCTTTAAACGTGACGTTGTTATTGATTTGGTGTGCTATCGCCGCCATGGTCACAATGAAGCCGACGAGCCAAATGCAACTCAGCCTCTGATGTACCAAAAAATCAAGAAACACCCAACGCCACGTAAGATTTACGCCGATGTGTTGGCCGATCAAAAGGTTGCAGACCTAGAGAAAGCGACCTACCTCATCAACGAATATCGTGATGCCCTTGATCGTGGCGAACATGTCACTAAAGAATATCGTCCTATGGCGCTTCATTCGGTGGATTGGTCGCCGTATTTAGGCCATGACTGGACCGTTGAATGGCCGAACACGTTCGATATGCAACGTTTGGTCGAGATTGGTCAGCGTTTAACGCAATATCCAGAAAGTCACAAACTACACAGCCGTGTTGAAAAGCTTAATAACGATCGCGTCGCGATGGTGAATGGTGAGAAAGCACTGGACTGGGGTATGGCCGAAACATTGGCATACGCGACAATTGTTGACGACGGAAAACGTATTCGCCTCAGCGGGCAAGATGCAGGACGCGGAACCTTCTTCCACCGTCATTCAGTTTTGCACAATCAAATCGATGCGAGCACCTACATTCCACTCGCTAACGTTCATGATAAACAAGGTCCTTTCCAAGTATTTGACTCTGTATTGTCTGAAGAAGCAGTGCTGGCATTTGAATATGGTTACGCAACCGCCGAGCCAGGTGGTCTGACTGTTTGGGAAGCCCAGTTTGGTGATTTCGCGAATGGTGCACAAGTTGTGATCGACCAATTCATCAGCTCAGGCGAGCAGAAGTGGGGCCGTATGTGTGGTCTAACTATGCTTCTGCCACATGGCTATGAAGGTCAAGGTCCAGAGCACTCATCTGCACGTTTAGAGCGTTATCTTCAGCTTTGTGCTGAGCAGAACATGCAAGTATGTGTGCCTTCAACACCGGCACAGATATATCACATGCTTCGTCGCCAAGTGTTTCGCCCAATGCGTCGTCCGTTAGTCGTCATGTCGCCTAAGTCATTGTTACGTCATCCGCTCTGTACTTCATCTCTTGATGAACTCGCTAACGGTAACTTCCAAGCCGCCATCGGTGAAGTGGATGAACTGGATGCGAACGCCGTGAAGCGTGTCGTTATGTGTTCGGGCAAGGTTTATTACGACTTGCTTGAGACAAGACGCAAAGAAGAAATCAAAGACGTCGCCATTGTGCGTATTGAGCAATTGTATCCGTTCCCGAAAGAGGACCTACAAGCGGTTATCAGTCAATACGTGAATGCCAAAGACTTTGTATGGTGCCAAGAAGAGCCACAGAACCAAGGCGCATGGTATAGCAGCCAACACAATTTCAGAATGGCAATACCGGCGGATTCAACACTGAGTTATGCGGGACGTGCTGCGTCTGCATCACCCGCTGTTGGTTATATGTCTGTGCATTTAAAACAACAAAAAGCGTTGATTGAAGACGCTCTTACCCTGAATTAAGAACTAGAAAGCTAAGGAAAAAAACGATATGACAATCGAAATTCTGGTTCCCGACCTACCTGAGTCTGTAGCAGACGCGACAGTCGCGACTTGGCACAAGAAACCGGGCGACGTTGTAAAACGCGATGAAGTGCTGGTTGATATTGAGACCGACAAAGTGGTTCTTGAAGTGCCAGCACCAGAAGATGGTGTGTTGGAAGCGATTATCGAAGAGGAAGGTGCAACGGTACTGTCTAAGCAACTGCTTGCAAAAATCAAAGCAGGTGCGGTTGCGGGTGAACCAACTCAAGATGTTCCTGCTGCTTCAGAATCATCACCGGATAAGCGCCATACAGCGTCTCTCACTGATGAGCAAAATGATGCACTCAGCCCTGCAGTACGCCGTCTTCTTGCAGAAAATAATGTCAGCCCTGATCAAATCAAAGGCACAGGTGTTGGTGGTCGCATCACACGTGAAGACATTGATGCTTTCTTGAAGAACGGTGGCGGAAAAGCTGCGCCTGCAGCGGTTCAAGCGAAAGAAGAAACACCAGCTCTTGGTCACCGCAGCGAGAAGCGTGTGCCTATGACGCGCCTCCGTAAGCGTGTCGCTGAGCGTTTGCTTGAGGCGAAAAACAGCACAGCAATGCTAACAACCTTCAACGAAGTGAACATGAAACCCATCATGGACATTCGTAAGCAATACAAAGATGTGTTCGAAGAGCGTCATGGCATTCGTCTAGGCTTCATGTCTTTCTACGTGAAAGCAGTAGTAGAAGCGCTGAAGCGCTACCCTGAAGTTAACGCGTCTATCGATGGCGAAGAAATTGTTTACCACAATTTCTTTGACGTAAGCATGGCAGTATCAACTCCACGTGGTTTGGTAACACCTGTGCTGCGTGACTGTGATCGCCTAGGCCTTGCAGATATCGAAAAAGGCATTAAAGAACTTGCTATCAAAGGCCGCGATGGCAAATTGACGGTCGAGGATTTGACGGGTGGTAACTTCACCATCACCAATGGTGGTGTGTTTGGTTCTCTGATGTCGACACCAATCATTAACCCGCCACAAGCTGCTATCCTTGGTATGCACAAGATCCAAGATCGTCCTATGGCGATTGATGGTAAGGTTGAAATCCTGCCAATGATGTACCTTGCTCTTTCATATGATCACCGTTTGATTGATGGACGTGAGTCTGTTGGTTTCCTAGTGACCATTAAAGAGCTTTTAGAAGACCCAACGCGTTTGCTGCTTGACGTATAAGTAGTACCGGCTTTTGTCGGTTTCAGGGGGCATTGACGCCCCCTGTGTGGAAAGCAATTAGACCTATAATATGGAATTTGACACGGATAGAACATCATGAACCTGCACGAATATCAGTCAAAACAGCTATTTGCTGAATACGGACTGCCAGTATCTGAAGGATACGCCTGCGACACTCCTCAAGAAGCAGCCGAAGCTGCTGACAAGATTGGCGGCGACAAATGGGTCGTTAAATGCCAAGTACACGCTGGTGGCCGCGGTAAAGCGGGCGGTGTGAAACTTGTTAGCAACAAAGAAGAAATCAAAGCATTTGCACATAACTGGCTGGGTAAAAACCTAGTCACTTATCAAACTGATGCGAATGGCCAACCTGTCAGCAAGATTTTGGTTGAAGAGTGCACAGATATTGCCAAAGAGCTTTATCTGGGTGCGGTTGTCGACCGTGGCACACGTCGCGTCGTTTTCATGGCATCGACTGAAGGTGGCGTGGAAATTGAAAAAGTGGCGGAAGAAACGCCAGAGCTGATCCACAAAGCGGCGATCGATCCATTGGTTGGCCCTCAGCCATACCAAGGCCGTCAACTGGCATTTAAATTGGGCCTTCAAGGCGACCAAATTAAGCAGTTCACCAAAATCTTCATGGGTATTGCTAAGTTGTTCATCGAGCGTGACGTTGCGCTTGTAGAAGTCAACCCACTGGTCATTACAGACAAAGGCAACCTGCATTGTTTGGATGCCAAACTGACTATCGATAGCAACGCTGTTTACCGTCAGCCTAAAGTGCGTGAAATGCACGATCCTAGCCAAGATGACGCACGTGAAGCACACGCCGCTCAGTGGGAACTGAACTACGTTGCATTGGACGGCAGCATTGGTTGTATGGTTAACGGCGCAGGCCTAGCAATGGGTACGATGGACATCGTTAACCTGCACGGTGGCAGTCCAGCAAACTTCCTGGATGTTGGCGGCGGCGCGACAAAAGAGCGTGTGACCGAAGCGTTCAAGATCATCCTTTCTGACGACAACGTGAAAGCAGTTTTGGTTAATATCTTCGGCGGTATCGTTCGTTGTGACCTGATTGCAGACGGCATCATCGGTGCGGTTGAAGAAGTGGGTGTGAAAGTGCCGGTTGTTGTTCGTCTTGAAGGTAACAACGCCGAACTTGGAACTCAAAAACTGGCCGATAGCGGCCTGAACATTATTGCTGCGACCTCACTGACTGAAGCAGCTGATAAAGTTGTTGCTGCAGCGGAGGGCAAATAATGTCTGTTTTGATCAATAAAGATACCAAAGTTATTTGCCAAGGTTTTACCGGTGGTCAAGGAACGTTCCACTCCGAGCAAGCGCTTGAGTACGGTACGCAAATGGTAGGTGGTGTATCACCTGGAAAAGGCGGTACGACTCACCTAGGTTTGCCAGTGTTCAACACGGTAGCAGAAGCAGTAGAAGCAACAGGCGCAACAGCGTCAGTCATCTACGTACCTGCACCATTTTGTAAAGATGCAATCCTTGAAGCGATTGATGCTGGTGTTGAGCTTATCGTGACCATCACAGAAGGCATTCCTACACTGGATATGCTTGAAGTGAAAGTGAAGCTAGACGAAGCTGGCGTTCGCATGATCGGTCCTAACTGCCCAGGTGTTATCACCCCAGGTGAGTGTAAGATTGGTATCATGCCGGGTCATATTCATAAGCCAGGTAAAGTGGGTATTGTTTCACGTTCAGGCACACTGACATATGAAGCGGTTAAGCAAACCACTGACGAAGGTTTCGGCCAATCTACTTGTGTAGGTATTGGTGGCGACCCAATCCCAGGTTCAAACTTTATCGATATCCTTGAGATGTTTGAGAAAGATCCAGCGACTGAAGCGATTGTGATGATCGGTGAAATCGGTGGTACAGCAGAAGAAGAAGCGGCAGCTTATATCAAAGCTAACGTGACTAAGCCTGTTGTTTCTTACATCGCAGGTGTCACGGCACCTCCGGGTAAACGTATGGGCCACGCCGGTGCGATTATTTCTGGTGGTAAAGGTACCGCGGAAGACAAATTTGCAGCGCTAGAAGCTGCAGGTGTCAAAACCGTTAAAAGCCTTGCTGACATCGGTAAAGCGTTACGCGAAGCGACCGGTTGGTAAGCTTGTAGCTAACTGAGAATCTAAAAGGCCGCTTTTAAAAGCGGCCTTTTTTACGTTTGGATTTTGTCGGTTACGGTTGTTTCATTCAGAAAAATGCTATTCGACTTGTTTACGAAATTGACTGATAAAAAACAACAGACCCGCAACCACAACAACGGAGGGTCCCGCTGGTGTGTCTTCAAACCAAGAAAGGGTGATACCACCTATGACGGCAATTACACCGATCACACTAGCAAGAAATGCCATTTGTTCAGGGCTAACAGCGAAGCGTCTTGCTGTCGCCGCAGGAATGATCATCAGAGATGTAATAATCAGGGCTCCAACAAATTTCATCGCGATAGCGATGACTAGGCCCACCATCAACATCAAAATCAGCTTCAGGCGATCAACGTTATAGCCATCGACGCGTGCCATGTCTTCATCCACGGTAATGGTCAGCAAAGGTCGCCAAAGTGTATACAACGCAATAGAAACAAGGGCACAGCCTCCCGCAATTAACCCTAGATCAGCACTTGTGACAGAGAGTAAATCGCCGAAAAGGTAAGACATCAGGTCCACTCGTAAGTCGTCGACAAAGCTTATCGAGACTAAACCCAAAGACAATGAGGTATGCGCAATAATACCCAGCAGGGTATCAGTAGAGACACTGCTCTTTCTTTGTAAAGCAACCAATAGGATAGCGATGGTCAGGCAACTGGCAATCAATGCAAGGTTAAGGCTCACTTGCAGCATAAAGCCAAGCGCAAGACCAAACAAAGAGGCATGAGCCAGAGTGTCACCAAAATACGCCATCTTTCGCCAGACAACGAACGAGCCTAAGGGGCCAACGGCTGCCGCAATGCACATACCCGCCAATAAAGGGATGGCAAGAAATTCCAACATCTTAATGGTCTCCGTGCTTGCAAGGGCCGACAGGGTTGCCGGACAAATCGTGGTCATGATTGTGGTGGTGGTGGTACAACGCTAATTGTTCGCTCTCTTTTCGACCAAATAGCGCCACATATTCAGGGTGAGATGAAATCGCATCAGGCTCACCTGAGCAGCAAATATGGTGCTGCAGGCAGATGACTTCGTCCGTTTTTGCCATCACCAAATGTAAGTCATGAGATACCATGAGAATACCGCAATGAAGGGTATCTTTGAGCTTTGCTATCAAGCTATAAAGCTCCAATTGTCCTGCCACATCAACGCCTTGCACTGGCTCGTCGAGTACCAATAAATCGGGTTTTTTCAACACTGCACTTGCTAAAAGCACGCGCTGCATTTCGCCACCAGAGAGGGTATGCATATTGGCGTGAAGTAGCTTTGTTGCTCCCACTAAACTCAGAGCATCTTGAAGAGAGGCTTTCGTTGCGTTGGGGCAGAGTTTGAGGAATCGGTCAACACGCAATGGCAGGCTTTCATTCAGTCGCAGCTTTTGCGGCACGTAGCCAATTTTCAGTCGATGCAGGCGCTCGATCGTTCCCTCTGTGGGGGCATTGAGTCCAATTACGGTTTTGACCAATGTGGATTTACCAGCCCCATTAGGGCCAATGAGCGTCGTTATCTTATCTCGATAGAGAGATAATGAGATGCGATCGAGCACGCTTCTACCATCAAAGATGACCGAAACGTTATTTAGCGTAACCAGTGATGCGGACATAAATTGGGCATGATGTTTAAGTTGAAATGTTATAATATAACATTTTTCCTCGTATTAAAATATTGGCTAAAACACGCATGACAATCGCTCGGTACTTTCCAATCTTCATGATGCTTTTGCTTACCTCGTCAATGGCAGCGAATGCATCAACACTCAATATCGTCACCACCATTAAGCCTTTAGGGTTAATTGCACACGATATCGCGGGCGATTTAGCGAATGTTGACGTGTTGCTACCAGATAGTGCTTCCCCTCATGATTACGCACTAAAACCGTCAGATATCAAAAAGCTAAGAAATGCAGATGCAGTGGTTTGGGTTGGACCTGAGCTCGAGCTTTTTTTGGAAAAGGTGCTGAATGGACAACCTAACACCCTAAGGTTAACCACCTATGATGGTATGCCTGTTCGATATTATGATGAAGGTGGTCACGAAGATCATGATGGCCATGATCATAACCATGAAGGGGTTGATGGACATCTTTGGCTAGGACCTGAGCAAAGTAAAGTGATAGCGAGAGCGATCAAGTTGGCGTTGTCGCAACGTGATCCCGTTCATGCCGCTGACTATCAGGCAAACTACGAAAAATTTGTCACGGATGTTACTCAGGCTCAAACGGACATAGCGAAAAACCTAGATGTGAGTCAATCTAAAGGCTATTTCTTGTTTCACGATGCATATGGGTACTTTGAAAGTGCATTTGGTCTAAAGCCGACAGGGCATTTGACCATTAACCCAGATCGAAAACCGGGGGCTAGGACGTTGGTTTCAATTCGAAGTGCCTTAATGGATAACCAAGCTCAGTGTGTGTTTACAGAGCCCCAGTTTAATCCAGGCTTGGTGAATAGCGTGGTAAAAGGCACTAGCGCCAAAGTTGTGACACTGGATCCGATGGCACAAGATATGTCGTTATCCAACAATCATTATGTCGATTTTCTGAATGCCTTAGGTAAGAGCTACGCGGACTGTTTTTCTGAGTAAGACAAAGAAACTAAAACGGCATACCTATTTGAATACAGCGTGTTGGGGTATTGACGATTTGCCCTGACTCGCCTGTGATGTGCCTCGCATCAGCGCCCTTGTTCAACTTAAATGTCATCAAAAACTGCCAAAATGTGGCGACATCAAAATAACGATAAGTAAACGATGTTCTCACACTATCTAGGCTTACTAGCCAAACCGTTTGTTACCTTCATTGTGTTGGCGATGCTAATCACATCGCCCATAAGTGCGTTTGCATCAGCCATTTTCTATGCCTTTCCTCATAGTAGCAAAGAGCAATCTAGCAACGTGGTTGATGTGGAGTACATACCTAACCATGGGGTATGGCTACTCGATAGCGATGGGAACGTGAGCTTTTACGATGGTATTCACTATCACTCTCTTTCTGAATTTATAACCCTTCCCTCTTACCCGATCACACGTATCTCAGCGTTTGATAACTCACTTTGGTTTATCGCCAATAGCGCGTTGCTCCGCTATGACATTGCATCGAATACACTAGACATCATTTCCTTAGGGGACGGCGTGTCAGTGACGGATATAGTTTCTGACCAACACTATTTGTGGGTATCCACAACATCAAACTTGTTTCGAATTCCCTTGGCGGCGTCGCCAGCAGAAAATCTCGGACATATGCCATTAGCGAGACTGTTTGAAGGTCAAAACTCGGTTATCGGTATGAGTGAATCAGCATTTGTTGATATCAGTACGGGTAATAATATCTATGAGATGACCGAGAACAGATTAGTGAACGCCGCCTACGAAAGTGACAACACATTATGGGTTGGGTCTCAAGAGGGGCTGGTGCTCATTACCGATGGCGTGCAAACGTCTCACTTCATCAAAAGTGTCTCGGTGAATGTTATTGCGCAGACCAGTGAAGGCGTATGGGTAGGCACTGATAACGGTCTTTATCTGGGGACTAAAACGGATAACAGCCACATTCAATTTGACCGCGTTGAAGGTGAAATTGACGATGCATATAGCTTGTCTGGGGAGCAAGTCTTTGATATCGAGACTAGTCGATCTGGTGACATGTGGTTATCGACGGAAAACGCGCTCAATTATCGATCGCCGGTGGCACAAAGTATCCATCGTTTTCCTTTGCACCGTCTCATGCCTGACTGGGAGAGTGCAAGTATCTCGTCGCTGGTGACTTTGCGTGATAAACACTACTTAAGCGCCAAAAACAAACTTGTGGTGCTGGATAAAGAACTTATCCCTACACAGTCGACGAAACTCAATCTTGTGATCGAAGGAATGAGCTCGCTAAGCGACACACTATGGATAGCCTCAGCGTCTGGATTAATGGCGTTGGACCCTGACACCTTGCTCCCGATAGAAAATATGTCTCCCTCAGGGTTGGATAATGTACCAATTGACCACGTGATTGCGGACACTCACTCTTTATGGCTTGTGTCTGGGGGGCTGGTTTTTCGGTATTGGCCAGCCAGCAAAACACTCATCGACTTTGGGGTGGATTGGTCCGTCCCTCCCAACGCACAACTCAATGCAGTGTTAGATCTTGATGAAAGAGGAACGTGGTTGGGAACCAGCGAAGGGTTACTCTTTTACTTTGATGGGCAGTTCCAATCCAAGCTGACGCGAGAAACAATTGGTAGCATTAAATCGATCAGTGCAGGGAGTGGCGATACGCTATGGTTGCTCACGGGGCGCGGTGTATTCAAATACAAAATGGACGGCACTGCGCCACCTCAACAAGTATTCAGCAGTGATATCGATGCGAGCGCAAAATGTTTAGCATTGTCTGATCATGCTGCTTTTATTGTGACCACAAAAGGGATTTATCGCATTGATTTGGCTTCTAGCCAAAAGCACTTCATCAAGGGCGGCGATCAGGCGACGTCATCGGCCTCTCTTCGTCATTTTTGTCGGTTAGAGAATCAGGCGATGTTAATTGCGGGTGAATATGGAGTATTTTCCCTATCTTCTGAGATGTTAGAAGCATTGTTTGAAGCGCCACTACGTAAGTATTCGATAGGATCGGTATCCGTCAATGGCAAGCCTTGGAGACTTGGTGCAACCCAGTTGGACGCTATCTCTGTGCCAAGTAAATCTTCACTCATGATCGACATTGGTAAAATGCCATTCGGCAAGCATGAAAGCATCGAGTATCGACTTGATGGCACTAGTGACGGTAATTGGTATACGACTAATGAGCAGCGCCTTCTTTTTAGCGCCCTTGTTTCGGGTCGATATACATTGATGATTAGGGAGCCCTTGCAAGGGGGGGAGACGTTGGAACGACCGCTAGTTTTGTTAGATGTAGCGGCACCCTGGTATGAGCGATTGGGTTATGTGTTGTTGGTTGCGCTGGTGATTGGCGCGGTTGCTATTGGGTATTACAGACGTAAAACCACCATTGTTAAAGCCCATAATGTTCAACTTCGCCACACTGTTCACCAAAAAGTAATAGAGATAGATCGGCGTCAATCACTTGCAAAGGACCTCGACCGCTCAGGAGTTAGTATTGTTCAACAAAGAACGATTGAACACCCCGCTGAGCACCCCATTAAAGCCGTGTTGGACAACCTCCCAAATGAAGAATTGATCCAAGATGAAACCATACAGGCAGAAGAAGAGGCCAAGGAATGGAGGGACAGGGTGTTGAAAGAAATTGCGGTGCATTTCCACGACCCTGATTATTCACCTGCAGTACTGGCTAAATCGCTCTTTATCTCAGAGCGAAGTTTACAGCGACGTTTTAAGGTTGAGTTGGGATACACCTTTAAAGAGGCGCTGATCAGTACGAGATTGAGCAATGCTAAGCGCATGTTATCTCAAGGCGATAAGATCACGAACGTGGCCGTAGCATGTGGATTCAATGAACCGTCTTACTTCACCAAGTCATTCAAGGCGAAATATGGTTATACACCATCCCAGTTTCGGGAGTTACTTGAAGGGGAGGACGTGTAGGAAAAAAAAGAGCGTGGTATAGCCGACTGACTATACCACGGGCGTCAAAGACACCTTCGCTTGCTGCCGGAGGTGTGTGGGAGTCCCTCACACCGTCTGGAATTAACTGAGTTCATTAAAGCGGTTCTCCCCCCTCAGCACATAGTAATTTCCCGCCATTATGTCATTCCGATTAAAAAGCGATGTTTTTTTTGCGTTGTGTCGAAGAATTTCGGCTATGAAAAACGCCATATTTATATGTTTTTGACGAAATT
Organism: Enterovibrio litoreus; assembly: GCF_045679545.1. NCBI lineage: Bacteria > Pseudomonadati > Pseudomonadota > Gammaproteobacteria > Vibrionales > Vibrionaceae > Enterovibrio > Enterovibrio litoreus. Next base: position 2,403,616 of record NZ_CP166194.1, on the reverse strand, counting down.
AACGATTTTTCTGTGGGTTTGTTTTAGAGATTTTGTTGGATGAAATTGAAAGCAGGACAAAGACAGTTTCAAATTTCACGGAGTTGACGTTTTTTTGACGGAATTAACGAGAGAAGGTGATGCTTAGGGTATGACATCAGCTAAAGCGTCAATTTTGTTGATCAAAAACAACTTTCTTTTTGCAACATTTTGCAATACTTTACCGCAAACGTTTATGATTCTCATTTAGGTTGTGATTATGAAACTGTCGGAGCTAAAGCCGGGTTTTACTGGGCAGGTCGTGTCGTTATCAAACGTACCTTCTATTCCCCGAAAGAAATTGATGGCGATGGGATTACTGCCAGACACTGATGTTCACGTTATCCGCCTAGCGCCGATGGGTGACCCGATTCAGATCCGTGTTCGTGGATGTGATATTGCGCTTCGAAAGAGTTTAGCCAGCCAAATTGAGGTGATAGGTCATGACAAGTAAGCAGTTACTGACTGTTGGTAACCCTAATTCCGGAAAAACCACGCTTTTTAACCGACTAACAGGTGGCCGACAAGAAATTGGCAACTGGGCCGGTGTCACTGTAGACAAAAAAACAGGCTCCACTGTGCTTGGTGATGAAAGCTGCGCACTCACCGATCTTCCTGGTATCTATACTCTGGATAATGCGGATGGCGAGAATAGCCTAGACGAGTCGATCGCTATCACTGCGCTTTTTTCATTGCCAAGCGACCTCATCATCAATGTGCTTGATGCGAGCTGCCTAGAGCGAAGTCTTTACCTGACTCTTCAATTGCGTGAGTTGGGGCGACCGATGGTTGTCGTTCTCAACAAAATGGACGTGGTAGAACAGCATGGCTTTCGTCTCGATACCGACGAACTTGCTAAATCGTTGGGGTGTCATGTTTTCACGGTGACAGCAACCAACCCTCTGTCGGTTGAGGCACTAAAGCACTCGTTGGCCGAAAGTATCCAAGTGCCATCTGCGAGTTCGCCACTGACACTTGATTATGGCATTGACGTTGAGTCTGCTATTTCTTTGGTCTCTCAAGGGTTAGAACAGGAATCCGCACAGTATGAGCGCGCAAAAGCAATCCGTTTACTCGCCGGCGATCGCATTTTATTGAACCAGCTTTCTTCTCCGACGAAGGCATTGCTTGATAGGGTCTCCAATCAGCAGCTTGCGCAAACTGATGTAGATCTCGTGATAGCCAATGTGCGTTATTCGCGCGTGGCGCAGATTTGTCGTCAATGTAAAAAACAGATTGTGCCTCTTAAAGCACGAATTACCGATGCTATCGATAATGTGGTGTTGAGCCGTTACTTTGGCTTACCTATCTTTTTCTTCATTATGTATATGATGTTTATGTTTTCTATAAACATAGGTAGCGCATTTATCGATTTCTTTGATATCAGTACTGGCGCCATTTTGGTGGATGGCGGGCACTACTTGCTCGATAATCATCTTCCTGTTTGGCTTGTCACCATCCTGACCGATGGGGTAGGAGGAGGTATTCAAACCGTTGCCACCTTCATTCCCGTTATAGCTTGCCTGTATCTTTTTATGTCTTTGCTTGAAAGCTCAGGCTATATGGCTCGCGCCGCGTTTGTACTAGATAAAGCCATGCAGAAAATTGGTTTGCCGGGTAAGGCATTTGTCCCTTTGGTGCTCGGGTTTGGTTGCAATGTGCCTGCGATCATGGCCACTCGTACACTTGACCAAGAACGAGAACGCCGACTTGCTGCCGCCATGGCACCATTTATGTCATGCGGCGCGCGGCTACCTGTTTACGCACTCTTTGCTGCCGCATTCTTTCCTGAAAATGGACAAAATGTCGTGTTCTTATTGTATCTGCTGGGTATTGCTATCGCCGTGTTTACGGGTGTGGTGTTACGAAACACCATTTATCCAGGAGACAGTGACTCGTTCATGATGGAGATGCCGCGCTACGAATGGCCGCGTATTAAAGATGTGGTGTTAAAGACGTGGCACAAACTCAAGCGTTTTGTTTTGGGGGCGGGTAAAACGATTGTGGTGGTGGTTACCGTTCTGAGCTTTATGAACTCTGTGGGAACCGACGGCTCGTTTGGCAATCAGGATTCTGAACATTCAGTATTATCAAAGGTTGCGCAAACTATCACACCTGTTTTTGCGCCTATTGGTATTCAAGAAGATAATTGGCCAGCAACGGTTGGCATTATCACTGGGATTTTTGCGAAAGAAGCCGTGGTTGGCACGTTAAACAATCTCTATTCGACGCCAAGCGAAGCAGACACGTCAGACTATGATTTGTTGGGCAGTTTGAAAGAGGCGTGGCAAACCATTCCTGAAAACTTGCTTGGATTGAATTTTGCTGATCCGCTTGGAATTGACGTGGGTGATTTGCCCGACCAGCATGCGATTGCGCAAGACCAAGAGGTTGATCTCAGTATCTTCGCGAACTTGAGCGTGAACTTTACCGCTGCCAGTGCATTTGCCTATTTGGTGTTTATCTTACTCTACACACCGTGTGTTGCGGCTATGGGGGCTTACGTGCGTGAATTTGGGCGTCCGTTTGCCGTCTTTATTGCAAGTTGGACCATGCTCCTTGCTGTGGTGTGTGCAACCATTGTTTATCAAGCCGCCATGCTAACCGAAACACCAATGCAAAGTGTTGTCTCTATTGTTGGCAGCGTACTCTTGATGCTTGCAGCGATTCATTTTCTTCATCGACATGCAAAACGCAATGCGGCAATGAATGCGGTGGCACTGTGATACTGACTGAGCTGCGAGACTATGTTATCGACAATCCTCAATGCAGTCAGACAGAGCTGGCTTCAAACTTTGGGTTGTCAGAAGATGGGATTGACGCAATGTTGAGTGTCTGGATCAAAAAAGGTCAGATCAAAACGACGATCTCAGACTCTCACAATGGTGTTGTTCGTCGTTACCAATGGGTGTCGGATAAAGAGATAGGTCTGACTGTCATTCAGTAAGAGACGATGAGCTAGGGTGGGTCAACCTGTATATTCACTGATACCTAGATACAAAAAAAGCGCGGTGATAGTAACATCGCGCTTTTTTTAGTTTGAGTGATTTACCTAAAGTGATGCTAGGTATTCGCTGATTTCGGCGCTATTGATTATGCGGCGCTGAAGTCGCTGATTTCACTTAGGTGCTGTCGCCACTGAAATGCCATTGACTCTTGATCTTCTTTGGTCCTCAAGATACCTGCGGTATTCCCCCATACAGGACCTGGCCAAGCAATGTCAGATTGAAAGCGTGCAATGTAATGAATATGCAGCTGTGACACAATGTTACCTAGCGCGCCCATATTGAGTTTGTCTGGGCGGGTTAGGAATTCAAGCTTTGCAGCCAGCAGAGAAGACTCACGCATAAACTGTTGCTGATCAGCCTCGCTAAGGTGATGCAACTCAGTCACTCCCACCACTTTTGGCACCAAAATAAACCAAGGTCCAATATCTTCTTTGCTTAACAAAACACGACACAGTGGTAAATCACCCAACCAAGTTGTGTCTGATTCCAAACGCGGATGTAACTCAAACGCCATTTTATTTTCTCTTTTTCAAAAACTCATTCAAAACTACTGGCAAAATAGAAAAATGTAAACCAACGACAGAGCTTAAACTCTGAGATGATTGCATGAAAACGGTTTGCGCAATTGTCATGGAAAAATCACAAAACCCAATACATCTTGACCAATAGCCCGCCCTTTTTTTGATTTGGGTTTAGGCTAAAGAGAGAGTAACAATCAGGGCCACCATCGTGGGAGCGAGCATGGACTACGTAGAAGTGCTGGACTTTTGGTTTGAGGATGCCGAGGCACCGCAAACAAACGACCTCATCAAGGCGATGTGGTTGCATGGTGACGAGACAACAGACGGTGTTATTCGTGAGCGATTTTTGCCATATGTTAGCATGGCGGGCGAGGGTAAATTGTCCCAGTGGCTAGAAATGCCGCTGGGTGCATTAGCACATATTATTTTGCTGGATCAATTTAGTCGACGTATCTATAGAGGGCTAAGTGCTGCGTTTCGTTATGATGAGTTTGCGCTAGCGTTGTGCAAGCGCGGGTTAGCAATTGGTCAAGATCAGCAACTGTTGCCGATACAGCGCGTATTTTTCTATGCGCCTCTTCAGCATTCTGAGCATGTTGAAGATCAGGAGGAAGCCTTGTTTAGATTTAGTCAGTTATGTGAATCAGCCGACCAATCAGAAGCGGGCATGTATGAAAACTTCTATCGGCAAGCGCGGAACCACTTTGACATTATTCAACGTTTTGGTCGCTTCCCCCAACGGAACGCATCTTTAGGTCGCTTGTCTACGGAGAATGAGATTCTTTGGTTGGTAGAAGGGGGGGCAAAACTCAGCCAGTAGTGCGTTCCATCTGCTAACGCACTAACGGCATAACTCTATTTCTTCCGCGATTTTTTGCATCGTAAAGTGCTTCATCAGCGCGCGCGACAAATTGTGCGCCTTGCTCACCGATCTGGAATTGTGCGACACCAAAAGAAGCGGTAATTGAGTTTATCTTTTGTCCTGAGCGTTTGTCCGTAACAGAAAGACGCTCTAGCGATTTTCTCGTTTTTTCCGCGATTTGATAGGCCCCTTTTAGGGACATTTGAGGCATAAGTACCGAAAATTCCTCGCCACCATAACGAAATACCATGCCGTTAGTTTCGATGCTCTGCTGCAATCTCTGCGCGACTATTTTAAGGACTTTGTCGCCCATTTGATGTCCGAATTCATCATTAAATGACTTAAAGTGGTCGATATCGACCATCACTAAGCACATTTCTGATTTTTGCCGCAATAAGTCATCAAGTTGTTGCTCAAAGGCGCGTCGATTGAAGGCGCCAGTTAGCGCATCGTGCGTGGCCTGCTTTTGATACTCTTTTAGCTGCTGCTTGAGTGAGTCAATTTCTGATTTTTGCGTGGACACATGCAATTGATATTGAGAGGTGGCTTGCAGTAAATGCTGCGACCCTTTGAGAAGGTCTTGAAGAACGACCTGGCTCTCTCCGCTGATGTCAGATTGGCTTTTAACATCTTCAAGTCGACTCACCGAGGAGTTAAGAATGTTCTGAAACGCTTGTGTGTCTTGTACCGTATCATCAATGGAATGACCTAAGTCGGCAGCAAGACTCTCCAATTTTTTACGAAAGCTGTCGACTTCTCGTTTTGCATCATCAAGTAAGTAGGACTCGATCAGCGTATCACAGTGCATTGTTGAGCATTGACCAAAACGTTCTACGGTGTCATCAACCGCGCGGTTGAGCTGCGGATGTGTGCCTGCGCAGTAGGTGTACCAAAGCGAAAAGTAGTGTGGCGTGGTGGGTACTTTGTATTTCACCATCAACGGCACGGCACGCTTGAATATCTTTGTTGCTTCGAAAAAAGCGTAATCGCTCATGCGCTATCCCTTAGTACTACTCGTGTCATTAATGATACAAGAAGTGCAAAGGATTTGTTGATTTAAGATGAAAAAAAGCCCCATTCTTTTTGAATAGGGCTCAAACTTTTTACTCGCAATCAATCGAGAATGATTACATGCGTTCTAGCGTTTTAATGCCAAGAAGATCAAGGCCTTGCTTGATGGTTTTTGCCGTGAGTGCAGCAAGTTTCAAGCGGCTTTGTTTGGCGTCACCTTCGGCATTAAGGATCGGACAGGCTTCATAGAAGCTTGAGAATGTGCCTGCTAGTTCAAACAGATAGCTACACATGATATGTGGCTGACCTTCACGCGCAACAGATTGAACGGCTTCTTCAAATTGCAGTAACTTAGACACGAGCGCTTTCTCTTTGTCGTCAGCAATGATGATCTTGCCTTGCACAGAGTCGGCAGCAATGCCTGCTTTGTTGAAGATAGAAGCAACACGCGTGTAGGCATACTGCATGTAAGGCGCGGTATTCCCTTCAAAAGCCAACATGTTGTCCCAATCGAAGATGTAATCCGTGGTGCGGTGCTTAGAGAGATCAGAATATTTCACAGCAGCCATGGCAACGGTGTTAGCGATGTTCGCTTTTTCTTCCGCGGGTAGCTCGGGGTTTTTCTCTTCAATCAGCTTAGCTGCACGCACTTCCGCTTCATCTAGCAGGTCAGCGAGGCGAACAGTGCCGCCAGCACGGGTCTTAAACGGACGACCATCTTTACCCAGCATCATGCCAAACGCGTGGTGCTCAAGGCTCATTGACTCAGGAATGTAGCCTGCTTTACGCACAATCGTCCACGCTTGCATCAGGTGTTGGTGTTGACGTGAATCGATGAAGTAAAGCACGCGATCTGCATTAAACGTTTCGTAGCGGTATTTGGCACAGGCAATGTCTGTGGTGGTATACAAGAAACCGCCGTCTCGCTTTTGGATGATGACACCCATAGGCTCGCCGTCTTTGTTCTTGTACTCATTCAAGAAAACAACGGTAGCGCCATCGCTTTCAACGGCCAGACCTTTTTCTTTCAGATCTTCTACGATGCCAGCCAGCATGCTGTTGTACATGCTTTCACCCATCACGTCTTTGTTGGTCAAAGAGACATTCAGGCGATCGTAGTTGCGTTGGTTTTGTTCAAGCGTGATTTTAACCAGCGTCTGCCATTTTTCTTTGCAGTATTCGTCACCGCTTTGCAAGCGAACCACATAGTTACGTGCAGTTTTCGCGAATTCCTCGTCTTCATCGTAAAGCTTTTTCGATTCACGGTAGAAACCTTCGATATCGCTTAGATCCATCGAAATGTCGCTTCCTGCCGCTTCGTGACGCTCAAGGTTGGCGATCAACATACCAAACTGCGTACCCCAGTCACCGAGGTGATTGGCACGAATGACGTTGTGGCCCAAAAACTCCAGCGTACGAACGACTGCGTCACCAATGATGGTTGAACGAAGGTGGCCAACGTGCATTTCTTTCGCCACGTTTGGTGCTGAATAATCGACAACAATGTTCTGCTTGTCAGCTTCAGCAACGCCCAGGCGGTTATCTGACAGCGCAATCTCTGCTTGCTCGCTTAGCCATTCTGGGCTGAGGAAGATGTTGATAAAGCCAGGGCCTGCGATTTCGGTTTTTGATGCAATGCCGTCAAGGTCCAAAACATCCAACACTTTTTGTGCGAAATCGCGCGGGTTGCCGCCAAGTTTCTTAGCAACGCCCATGATGCCGTTTGCTTGATAGTCACCAAATTGTGGTTTCGCCGATTGACGAACTGCAGCTGGGCTGCCTTCTGGTGCACCGGCTGCAACCATAGCGGCCGATACTTTTTCATTGAGAAGGGCTTGAATATTCACGTGCTTACCTTAATTTTGATACCCGATGGACAGCCATGACATGTGGTCACGACGAAGGGCTTGCTTGCCTTGGTACTAAAGCAAAAATCCGTCAACAATACCCAATGAGAAATGTTCATTACAAGGCATGGTTGACGGCTTTAATACCGAGCGTTCAACACCGAAAACGGGTGCAGATTGATAGGCGTAATAATACCCACAAATAGGCACGCTTTGAAACCAAAATCCCGTTAAATAGCCTCAATTCATCGCGGATGGGCAGTGTTCATTTCCTTGCAGAGTATTTCTGGAGAAATTTCACTCATTCCATAACACGTTGGTAATCGTTTGGTGGGGATGGGATACTTTGCCTGTATTCAATCACTAACAAAGAGATTTCCATGTCGGCACTTACCGTTGATCATCTTTTTTCCTCGCTTGACTCTTTTGGCCTACGTCTACAAACGCTGTTGGAGCAACTGGGTATCGATCTGGCTGCTTACGAAGCTGATCACATTGCGCTGCGTGTTAACGATGTTGAACTTGCCAAGCGGCTGCATCAAGCCTGGTTGTCTCATGGAGAGGAAATCTCCGTAAACACCATTAATGGTCGCCCTATTGTGGTGATTAAAGTGAAAGACGTCTTGTCGTTTGGCGCATGGCAGACTCATTGCGTTGAGCTACCGTATCCAAGTGAGAAAAGCTACCCAGAGGAAGGCTGGGAGCATGCGGAATGGGTGATACCGTCGAAAGCGATCACGCCTGAAGCGCTACTGGATGATGTATTTTGTCTGTTTCCTGCATTGAAAGCGCGTTGGGTAAAATTGAGTGAAATGGGCGTGAACGTGAAATTGAGCTCGCCATCAGGGGAAGGTGAGCGTATCGCAAACCCGACCGTTGCATTTAAAGCCAATGGTGTTTGTGTGAAACTGCATCCGGTATCGCTTGAGCATGTCATTGAAAGCGAACGCTAGTTTCATGAAATAGCATTTATCAGCAAGTGTAAGAAAGGGGCATATCATGCCCCTTTCTTGATCTTTCTTGATCTTTCTTGATTTTGGCAATGACGCTACAAAATCACGGTTTTGTTGCCGTAGACAAACACCTTGTCTTCAAGCACTTGACTTAGTGCCGTGCTGAGGACGGTTTTTTCTACATCACGGCCAGCTTTCACCATGTCTTCTGCGCTGAAGGTATGGTCAACATGCTTGATATTCTGCTCAATGATCGGTCCCTCATCCAAATCGTTCGTGACGAAATGCGCGGTTGCGCCGATGATCTTCACACCACGTTGATAGGCCTGATGGTAAGGACGAGCACCAATGAAAGCAGGCAAGAAACTATGGTGAATATTGATGATTTGACGCGGATAGTGCGCAACAAAACTCGGTGTGAGTACACGCATGAATTTCGCCAACACCACGTAATCTGGCGTATACGAGTCGATGATCTCGATCACTTTGCTTTCATGTTCTTCTCGTTCCATGCCTTCGTGGCTGACGAAATGGAACGGAATATCGAATTTCTCTGTCAGGGGTGCCAACGTTTGGTGGTTACCGACAACCGCGGAAATTTCCACGTCTAATGAGCCGTCATAGGCTTTCATCAAAATATCACCCAAACAATGGGATTCTTTGGTGACCAATATAACGATACGTTTGCGACGTTTGCTATCAACCAAGCTGCGATGACTGCCTGCTGGCAGCGCTTGATCGATATCCATCAAGAAGGTTTCATCATTGAAGATGCCCTCTAGCTCGGTGCGCATAAAAAACTGCCCCGTGCTGTGGTCAACATATTCGTTGTTATGAATGATGTTGAGCTGATGTTTGTAACAAATATTAGTGATTTTGGCGATAAGGCCTTGCGCGTCGGGACAATCCGTCAGCAGAGTTTTTCTTTCCATAGAAGTGGGGATCTCGCGAAATAATGACTTTTGCTGTTCATCACGTTTTACGCTGATTTTGATTCAAGGTCAAAACCTCGCGGGTGCCGTATTGATGTATCGCACTGAAGTGAAGGAAGGTTGAACACACGCTTTGGCTTATCCCCATGGCAGAAACGAGCGATTGTTGGCATAATGCTGGGCTTTCAACCACTGTATATATGACCAATGATTTCGAAGGTTTTCTCCACAGACGGCGCTCTTGCTCGCGCGATAAAAGGCTTTCAACCGCGCCAGCCTCAGACAGACATGGCGTTGTCGGTCGAACGTGCCATTAAAGACGGCACGCAATTGGTCGTTGAAGCGGGGACAGGTACGGGTAAAACCTATGCGTATTTGGTGCCGGCCTTATTAAGCGGTAAGAAAACCATTGTCAGTACGGGCTCCAAAAACCTTCAAGAGCAATTGTTTCACCGTGACTTGCCATTAATGGTGGAAACGCTCGGCTTTACGGGTCGTGTGGCGCTACTGAAAGGACGGGCGAATTACCTGTGCCCAGAAAGACTCAGTCGTCAAATGATTGAAAGTCACGATGGACATTCCGATCCTAAGCTTCTCACCCAATTGGTCAAAGTACGTGGTTGGTCATCAGAAACCAAAACCGGTGATTTGGGCGAGTGCGATGATCTTGCTGAAGACAGCCCGATTATTCCTACCATCACGTCAACCAACGACAATTGTTTGGGGAAAGAATGCCCAAGCTACCAAGATTGCTTTGTGGTCAAGGCGCGTAAACGTGCTTTGGATGCAGATTTGGTGGTGGTAAACCACCATCTATTTCTTGCGGATCTGGCCATTAAAGAAACGGGCTTTGGGGAATTAATTCCCGAAGCCGAAGTGTTTATTTTTGATGAAGCGCACCAAATCCCCGATATAGCTAGTCAGTATTTTGGACAAAGTTTGTCGAGCCGACAAATTCAAGAATTGGCGAAAGACATTCATATTGCTTATCGCACCGAACTTCGTGATACCAAGCAACTCGATAAAGTAGCGGACAGGTTATCTCATGCAGGCTCAGATCTTCGTATTGTGCTGGGTGAGCCAGGCTTTCGTGGAAACTGGCGCGAGATAAGCGCTTCACCAGCGGTGGCGCGTGAGTTAGTGAGATTAGCCGATGCCCTCACGCTTGCATATGACGTAATTAAATTGTCCTTAGGTCGCAGCCAATTGCTCGATGCAGCGTTTGAGCGCACAACGATGCTAAAAGCCAGACTTGAACGATTAAGCGATACCACCATTCCGGGCTATTCCTATTGGTATGAATGCAGCCGCAATCATTTTAGCCTCAATATTACGCCGTTATCCGTGGCGGAAAAATTCCGCGAACAAATACAACAACAGCAAGGTGCCTGGATATTCACTTCTGCCACGCTGGCAGTAAATGACGATTTTAGTCACTTTAGTCATCGCCTTGGCATTGAACCCACCGAGCAGTTTACGCTGCCGAGCCCGTTTGATTATGAAACACAGGCCATTTTATGTGTGCCGCGTTTCTTGCCTGAGCCCAATAGCTATGGCTTGGCCGATAAGCTGGTGGAGATGCTGCTCCCTGTTATCGAACAAAACGAAGGGCGCTGTTTTTTCTTGTGTACCTCGCACCAAATGGTGCGTGATTTATCAGAGCGTTTTCGTGAACAGCTTTCATTGCCTGTATTGGTGCAAGGGGAAACGTCGAAGCAAAAGCTCTTAGCGGAATTCTTGGAAATGGGGAATGCGCTGCTCGTCGCAACCGGCGCATTCTGGGAAGGCATTGACGTTAGAGGGCAGGCACTGAGCTGTGTTATTATTGACAAATTGCCTTTTACAGCGCCGGATGACCCGTTGCTGAAAGCACGAATTGAAGATTGTCGATTGCAAGGCGGTGACCCGTTTTCTCAGGTTCAGATCCCAGATGCGGTGATCACGCTAAAGCAAGGGGTAGGGCGACTTATCCGAGACAGACGCGATCACGGCGCGCTGATTATCTGTGATAACCGCTTGGTAAGCAGACAATACGGTGAGACGTTTTTGCGCAGTTTACCCCCCATTCCTAGAACGCGGGATTTGGCAAAAGTCGGCGAGTTTCTCGCGGCCATTGAATCGAATGAATAAGGGCGCTGTTTCAAAGCAGCGCTCGCTAATAACAGACGAAATAACAACGATGTTGCTGGTATTGCAGCGACACCCGAGGCGTAAATGACATTTAAAATTCTTGCCGTCGATACGGCGACTGAAAACTGTTCAGTAGCATTGAAAATAGGTAATGAGACGATTGCACGTTGTGAAATCGCACCGCGTGAACACACCATTAAGATTCTCCCTATGGTCGACAGTGTGCTTGCAGAGGCGGGTTTGAAACTCAATCAGTTAGATGCATTGGCATTTGGCCGAGGCCCAGGTAGCTTCACGGGTGTGCGTATCGGTATTGGTATTGCGCAAGGTTTAGCATTTGGCGCGAATTTGCCGATGGTGGGTGTTTCTACGTTGGCTGCGATGGCGCAGCAAGCGCATCGCCAACATCAAGCGAACCACGTTCTCGCCACTATCGATGCACGCATGAATGAAATCTATGTGGGCGGCTATCAGCGTTTAGAAAATGGTGATTGGAAACGTGTGGTTGAAGAGGCGGTTTTACCGCCAGAACATTTTAGACCTACACTGTCAGAAGATAAGTGGTTCACGGCAGGAACAGGGTGGCAAGCATACCCAGATCTGGCAAGCCAACTACACTTAGAAACAACAGACAGTGGCGTTTTGTATCCCGAAGCGGAAGACATGCTTATTCTTGCGCATCATGCATTTGAGCGTGGTGAAGCGGTGGATGCCGAGCATGCAAGCCCTGTCTATTTGCGTGACACAGTAGCGTGGAAAAAGCTGCCAGGTCGCGAATAATTCTGCATTTGCGTTTGCAGAAAGGATAGAACGAGCCGAGAAGAGCAGCGATGGTTTCAATTCATGGATTACCGCAACCGATCCAACGTCCTGGTAATACGGGACGCAAAAAGTCACAAAAGGCAGCCAACAGTGCTGAGATTTCTCAGCCGTCAGTGGTTGCCAAAGCGGTAAGTCAGGGAATTCGTCATCCAGAGCTTGCACAAGAAGCGCACCAACAGATCCACTATGATGTTCCCGATGGTCGAAGTCGCCATGCACTCCTTGCTTACATGGACGTGAAAAATCAGGCGCGACGTGAAGAGATCATGGCCATGTTTGGTGTGGATGTTTTCGTGTGACATTGTGTCAATCTCAACTCCTCGTACCACTTAATTAACCCCGACTGTGATAGGCTTCGCGCCCTCTGAAAGAGGTGCGAAGCAATCATGGCATTCAGCAGCTCATCATGGCATTACAAGAAAAACAATTTGCAGTGAGGTTTGGTAATCTCGCCGCGCAGGTCTGTCTCACCGACAGCCCCAAGCCCATCTTGCTTATGTTGCACGGATGGCAGGACAACAGTGGTAGCTTTGAACCTCTTGCACCGCTTCTTACCGAACATGTCGACCTTGTGATGCCAGATTGGCCGGGTCATGGCTTATCTGATCACAAAGGCGCAGACAGCTTCTATCCTTTCTTCGACTATGTGGATGATCTTCACCAGTTGATCTTGCAACTGGGTGATAAACCTATCTATCTGGTCGGGCATTCGCTGGGGGCATTAGTGGCCTCTTGTTGGAGTGCCGCGTTTCCGGAACGCGCGAAAGGGTTAGTGATGATCGAAGCACTTGGCCCTATGTCCGAGCGTGATGACAAGGTGGTAGAGCGTCTTCGACATGGCGTGTTAAGTCGTCAAACGATGAAACTGCCTCGAAATTTGCCATCGCTGGATGCCGCACTGAAATTGCGTCGCGGCATTAACAAAGTGTCAATTGAAGACCTTACGCCGCTAGTGACACGCGGTATGCAGCAAGTAGGGAATGAGTGGCGTTGGAGACATGACGCCAAGCTCAAAACAGATTCGATTTATCGTATGTCGACGCACCACGCTGAACATTTGATCAGAGGCATACAATGTCCGGTTCTCGCTATTATTGGCGAAGACGGATACCCAGAATTACGTAGCCCACTCGCGGAACAACGCAAAGAGTGGTTTAAAAACCTGACCGTCGAGATGGTGGCAGGCACACACCACTGTCATCTGCAAAGTCAGCAGAAAACAGCGGCACTGATCATTGATTATGTGACCAAGCTACATCTCACAACGTGTGACGATGTTAATTGATTGTTACTCATGGTCTAATTGGGCGTTAAAACGCTCGTTTGAATTTTTGCTTCTGACGTGGGCCAAGACTCACGATACAAAATAGGAGAGATCACGTGGAAAAGGTTTGGCATAACCGCTACCCATCAGATGTACCTGCGGAAATTTCACCGAACATGTACCCATCTTTGGTAGAAATGTTCGAAAAGTCGGTACAAAGATACGCCGACCAAACTGCCTTTATAAATATGGGGCAGGTGATGACATTCCGTAAGTTGGAAGAGCGTAGTCGAGCGTTTGCGGCGTACCTACAAAATGATCTGGGTCTGAAAAAAGGCGACCGTGTTGCCGTGATGATGCCGAACTTGCTGCAATATCCCATTGCTTTATTTGGTATTTTACGTGCGGGCTGTGTGGTGGTGAACGTGAACCCATTGTATACCCCACGTGAACTCGAGCACCAACTGAATGACTCCGGCGCGACAGCTATTGTTATCGTGTCGAACTTTGCCCACACGTTAGAAAAAGTGGTTGATAACACCAGTGTTCGTCACGTTATTCTGACTAGCCTTGGTGACCAATTGCCACGTGCAAAAGGGACCTTGGTGAACTTCGTGGTGAAATACATCAAGAAGATGGTGCCGAAGTATAGCCTTCCACATGCAACGTCTATGCGCCTCGCGCTGAAGAAAGGTCGTCGCATGCAATACGTCAAGCCGTTTATGACCGGTGATGATATTGCCTTTTTGCAATATACCGGTGGTACAACAGGTGTGGCCAAAGGCGCGGTATTAACACATAAAAACATGCTGGCGAACGTTGACCAAGCGAAAGCCATGTATGCACCCGTCTTGGTAGAAGGGCGTGAGTTGGTGGTCACGGCACTGCCGCTTTATCACGTGTTTGCCTTAACGGTGAATTGCCTGTTGTTTATTGAAATGGGCGGACAGAACCTGCTTATTACTAATCCGCGTGATATTCCTGCGTTTGTAAAAGAGCTGAAACAGCATCCATTTACCGCCATTACTGGGGTGAATACGCTGTTTAATGCCATGCTCAATAATGAAGATTTCCATGAACTGGACTTCTCTAAATTGAGCCTGACCGTGGGCGGCGGCATGGCTGTTCAGCGCGCGGTAGCAGAGCAATGGAAGAAACTGACGGGCAAGCATTTGCTAGAAGGTTACGGTCTGACCGAGTGTTCACCGCTGGTGGCTGCTTACCCTTATGATCTGAAAGAATACAACGGCTCGATTGGTTTGCCTGTGCCATCTACTGATGTCCGCATTGTTGATGACGAAGGTAATGTCGTGGCCAACGATCAAATTGGTGAGCTACAAGTGAAAGGCCCGCAAGTGATGCAGGGCTACTGGCAGCGCCCAGAAGCGACCAAAGAAGTGCTGACAGAAGACGGCTGGTTGTCGACGGGTGATGTGGTGAAGTTTGACGATGATGGCTTCTTGCACATTGTTGATCGTAAGAAAGACATGATATTGGTGTCTGGCTTTAACGTGTACCCTAACGAGATCGAAGATGTAGTGGCGCTACATGGAAAAGTGCTGGAAGTGGCAGCCATTGGTCAGCCTCATGAAACCTCCGGTGAAATCGTTAAGATATGTGTGGTTAAACGCGACCCAAGCCTGACCAAAGAAGAGTTGTTGGCGCATTGTCGCGAATATCTCACTGGCTACAAAGTGCCTAAAATAGTTGAGTTTCGCGACGATTTGCCGAAAACCAATGTGGGTAAAATCTTGCGTCGTGCACTGCGCGAAGAGCAGGAAGCAAATAAAGCGGAAGCATAACGCGCCCGTGCGCTTTGAAGTTGAAGCGCGTACAATAAAGCATATGCTTTTGAAAACATGCTGGCTAAGGCCAGCATGTTCGTTTCTGGCCTTAGCGAATGCAAGGCTGTGGGCGTCAAACAAAATACGGATGACAGCGTGAATTTTGAAATTGTAACTGAGCTATCTCACCTCGAACGAGTCTGTGAACAGGCGAGAAAAGTACCGGCAGTCATGCTGGATACCGAGTTTGTTCGCACGCGAACCCTTTATCCAAGATTGGGTCTTATCCAACTTTATGATGGTGAGACGTTATCACTGATCGACCCGATTAAATTGGACGATATGTCACCTTTGTGGGCATTACTTTCTGATGAATCAGTGATCAAAGTTCTGCATGCGTGCAGTGAAGATTTGGAAGTGTTCCACCATTATTCGGGTGTGATGCCGAAGCCTATGGTGGATACGCAAATCATGGCCGCATTTTTAGGTCATGGACTTTCAACGGGCTTTGCTGCGCTGGTCGACGAGTATTTGCAGGTCTCACTTGATAAAGGCGAAGCACGCACTGATTGGTGTGCACGACCACTGTCCGATAAGCAGCTTGAATATGCAGCTGCGGATGTCTATTACTTATGGCCGCTGTATCACTTGTTAGCTGAACGCGTTGCTGACACTGGTTGGAATGAAGCTGTCACTCAAGAGTGTGATTTGTTGGTCAGCAAACGTGGAAAGGCCCCCGATCCTGAAAAGGCATACCTCGATATTAAAAATGCGTGGCAACTGCGTCCTAAGCAACTGGCTGTGTTGAAAAAACTAGCAAGCTGGCGTTTACGTGAAGCACGACGCCGCGATCTAGCATTGAACTTTGTTGTCAAAGAGCTGCACCTTTGGAAAATGGCGCGTTTTGATATCCGTTCACTGGATAAAATGGCAGATGAAGGCTTTGATCGATTTGAAATCGAACGACATGGCAGCAGATTGCTTCGCATGGTCGAAGATCTTGATTCATTGCCAGAAGAAAATTACCCAGAAGCGATTGTACGGTTAGTAGACATGCCGGGTTACAAGCAAATGGTGAAAGAGATCAAAGATCAAACCAATGCAGTGGCGGAACAGTTAGGGGTTGTACCCGAATTTGTAGGGTCAAAGAAGCAAATTCATCAGGTCTTAAAATGGGCATGGGTGAATGCTAGAAACCCTGAAAAAATGCCTGATCTGTTGTCGGGTTGGCGAAAAGCCTACGTGGAAGCTAAAATTCTACCCTTGCTAAAATAAGCATAAAAAAACCGGCGAAAGCCGGTTTTTTGTTTCTGAAGAGATTTACTTGTCTTCATCAGGCAAGGTGACATTCAATTCCAAAACGGACAAATCATCATCGCGTTGCTCCAGCGCAACAGACACTTGTTCTGGTGAGATATCCACGTACTTTCGGATAACCTCGAGAATGTCTTGTTTTAACTGGGGCAAGTAAGTCGGTTCAGAGCACCCTGCTCGTCGGCGTTCAGCAACAATGATCTGCAAACGCTCTTTCGCCATTGATGCAGATGCTTTCTTTTTCGGACGGAAAAACTCCAACAGTGCCATGTGTTATCCTCCAAAAATGCGTTTCAGGAACCCTTTCTTCTCTTCTTCCAAGAAGCGGAATGGGCATTCATTGCCTAATAGGCGGCTTATCGCATCGGCGTACGCCTGACCCGCATCAGATTCTTCATCCAAGATAACAGGTTCGCCTTTATTAGATGCATGCAACACCGACGGGCTTTCAGGGATCACGCTCAGCAACGGTATGCGCAAGATCTCTTCGACATCAGATACGCTCAGCATTTCACCGCGATTTACACGGGCTGGGTTGTAGCGCGTCAACAGAAGGTGCGTCTTCACAGGCTCTTCACCATTCTCAGCACGGCGAGACTTGGAATCTAGAATGCCCAAAATGCGGTCTGAATCTCGTACAGAAGAGACTTCAGGGTTTGTCGTGACTATGGCCTCATCAGCAAAGTATAGCGCCATCAGCGCGCCTGCTTCGATACCAGCAGGTGAATCACAGATAATAAAATCAAAGTCCATGGCTTTAAGGTCATCTAAAACGCGACCCACGCCTTCTTTTGTTAGCGCATCTTTATCGCGTGTCTGAGAAGCAGGCAACACGTAGAGATTATTAATGCGCTTATCTTTGATCATTGCTTGATGCAGGTTGGCTTCACCATTGATGACATTAACAAAGTCATACACCACGCGGCGTTCACAGCCCATGATGAGGTCAAGGTTACGCAGACCAATATCAAAATCGATAACGGCGGTTTTTTTTCCAGCTTGCGCAAGGCCCGTAGCAATGGCAGCACTTGAAGTGGTTTTCCCCACGCCGCCTTTGCCAGAAGTGATAACGATAATTCGAGTCATTCCTCAATCCTTTGGATAATTAGAGTGCGAGGTGTTCAATGTTTAAAGAGTCTTCTTGCAGCGAAACCTTCACCGGGCGAGCACTGTATTGCTCCGGGATAGATTCGCTGAGCCAATACGTGCCCGCAATGGAAAGCAATTCTGATTGCAGGTTTTGGCAGAAAATGTTGGCTTCTTTTTGGCCACTTGCACCTGCAATAGCACGTCCACGAAGTACGCCATAAATATGAATACTGCCATCAGCGATGATCTCTGCACCAGCGCTGACGTGATTAAGCACGACTAAGTCGGCGTTTTTTGCATAAATTTGCTGCCCCGAACGAATAGGTGTTGTGACGATTTTCGTTGGGGTTTGAATGGGGTCATTCACACGGGTCTGCTTCGCGGGGTTCATGACCGCGAGTCCCGCGAGTTTTGCCGCTTCACGTGAGGTATTTTGTTTACACCCTGTGACACCCACCACCAACATACCAGTCTGTTCAATGGTGGCTTTTAGTGTGATGAAGTCAGGTTGTTGATGTAATCTTGAAATATCAACCACCACAGGTGCGCCGTCAAAGAATGCCGGAGCCTGAGTGACCTTATCGGACAGTACTTGCAATGCACTGTCCAAGTCATCATCTAAAAGATGAAGCACAGAAAGAGTAAATGAACTGCCTTTGAGTTCAGCGTTTTTTGTCATGAGATGTTGTCCAGATGGCAGTTGTTTGATCCGACGTGCGCGCTTTAACGTTTCTCATGAATAGAATTTTGTCATTCAAGAGTGTTTGGCGGGACAGAAACATCATTGTGTAAAAGAGGCGGAAACATTTTCCACTTCATCCCACGAAATATCAGGCTCACGCGCATTATCAGACAGTGTTGAGCATGGTATATTCATGGATACTTTGCGGCAAGCGCCAACGCCGATTGTGGCGTTTTTATCGCCAAATTCGTTACATTTTTCTAAGCGATTTCTCTTTATTGGGAAATCGCAACACTGTGAGGTACAAGGTGTATTGCGCAATCTATAAAAGCAGTAAAAAAGATTCGACCTATCTTTATGTAAACCGTAAGGATGATCTTGGGGATGTACCTCAACAATTGTTACAAACTTTTGGGAACCCTCAGTTTGTCATGATGGTCAACTTAGATAAAAGAGAAAAACTGGCAACAGCTGATCTCGATAAAGTAAAAGAGAGTTTGCAACGCGACGGTTTTTATTTGCAACTGCCACCTCCATTGGATGCAGTACTGCAACACATTAGAGTAAACAATACCAAGTTATAAAGGAGCGCTATGCGTAAGGGATTGATAGGGATCCTCATTGGGGCTGCGTTGTCTTTGTCAGCGCCCGTGATGGCAGAAAAGCCAAGCTTTGACAACTATGTCGCTGGCTTAAAAGAAGAAGGCGTAACCAAGGGTATCGACCCACAATTGCTTGAACAGGCATTTGATGGCATTCGTTATCGAGAAAGGGCGGTTAAAGCCGATCGTAATCAGCCCGAAAAACGTTTGACGTTGGATGAATATATTCCGCGTGCGGTGCCAGATTGGAAAGTAAAAAAAGCGCGTCGTTTATATGACGAGCATTATGCAGACCTTCAACGCATTGGTGAAGAGTTTGGCGTACAGCCACGCTTTCTTGTTGCACTTTGGGGGGTGGAAAGTAACTTCGGTGCATTAACCGGAAACTTTAATGTTGTTGAAGCATTGACGACATTGGCTTATGACGGCAGACGAGAAGCTTTCTTTCGCAAAGAAGTATTTGCAGCACTAACCATTCTGCAAGAAGGCCATATTGCGCCTGACGATATGAAAGGTTCGTGGGCAGGAGCAATGGGGCAATGCCAGTTTATGCCCAGCTCATTTATCTCATTTGCCGCCGATGGAAATAACGACGGAAAGAAAGATATTTGGACGTCAAAACCTGACGTATTTGCATCGTCTGCGAATTATTTAAAAAATGCAGGCTGGAATAGCGAATACACCTGGGGGCGTCAGGTGAAAGTACCTGATGGCATAGGCAAAGAGTTGTCAGGGTTAGGTCAAGATAAAGCCAAAACATTGGCTGAATGGCAATCGCTAGGTGTTCGTCGTATGAATAATACGTCTTTACCTAATGTGGATATTAACGCCTGGTTGATTCAACCTGATGATGAATATGGACGAAGCTATTTGGTGTATGGAAATTACCAAAGCTTGATGAAGTGGAATCGTTCGCACTATTTTGCCATTGCAGTAAGCCACTTGGCAGATAGGATTAAGGCCGGTTAAACGATCGGATGTTCATTGAAGCGAGTTAAATACCGCACAGTTTTTAATGGTATTCTTATTGATGCTCATATGAGGGATTTGATTGCGATATCTCTAAAGCGAGCGACACTAATCGGCCATTGCTGCTAATTTTGAGCGCGTTGGGTAAAAACAAAAAAGGGGCGAAAGCCCCTTTTTAGTTTCAGCCTGAGACAATTAAGCCCTGACTGATTACAGCTAGTGCCTAATTACAGCAGGAAATCTTCGATTTTCTTGCCGTTTTCAAGAGCTTCTTTAATTGTTTTTGGCGTGCGACCTTGACCAGTCCATGTTTTTTCCGAACCGTCTACGTCAATGTACTTATATTTTGCTGGACGAGCAGCACGCTTAGATTTTGGTTTAGCACCACCAAGGGTTGCTAGTAATTCTTCTGGGTCAATACCGTCTTTGATCAGCATCTCACGGTATTTCTCAAGTTTTTCTAAGCGCTCTTTTTCTGCTTCATGCGCTTCTGCTTCAGACTCTTCACGTTCTGCCACGACAGCTTGCAGTTTTTCTAGCGCTTCTTGAAGTTGTTCTAGAGTAAGTTCACGTGCCACTGCACGAAGGCTGCGCAGATTTAACAATACTTTCAGTGCATCAGACATTATGTCTATCCTATTCTCTCGTTTATAATAATTAATTACCGCACTAAGAGTAGCAAGAATAATTAATTCTTTGCAATGTTTGCGTAATTAAATTCCTTAATATTAGATATCGAATTTAAGAAAAGTGCAAACTTAAATAAATCTTGCCGGCTTGTTCTTGAAAAAAAAGGGATGGATTATCCGTGGCGTGTACAATAAAACTGTCATGCGTGTTTGACTTTGCATGCGTCGTGAGAGAAGAGGATAGTGATTGTAAGTGATTTGTAAATGCGAAGCGCTTGATGTGTAAAATCATTTAGATGGTTATTGCAATGTCCTCGATGTCACATACAATACGCAAGCTTTATGCACGTAGAGGTGCGCCATTTATCAGTAACACATTTTAGGGTGATGCCGTTGAGAATGTGAGAAAGGAAATAGCGCCGAAGTAGAATCTTGCCCATCAAGCTATTCTGCTGGGGTTGTGCTCTAACAGACACAACACTGCCATAGTATTGGGATTTAACTATGGAGCGCTACTGTGGTTTAAGAATGCGTTTAACCATTGTCATTTGTTAACTGGTTTCCATTTCTGCAGTAGATCTCCAACCTTATAGGTTGATTTAGAGATCATGAACTTAGTCGATTTTTCCGCGTCATCTTTATCGGTATTGCCCGCGATTCTCGCGTTGGGTCTCGCCATTGTTACCCGTCGAGTTTTGTTATCATTAGGGCTGGGTATTGTCTCCGGTGCTTTGTTACTCAATGACTTTTCTTTGTCGTCGACCACCTATTATCTTTCTGGGCTGATAAAAGGCCTATTTATTGACGATGGCAGCATAAATACTTGGAACATGAGCATTGTTGCGTTCCTCGTCTTGTTGGGTTCCATCACTGCGCTTATTACTCTTTCTGGCGGTACACGCGCATTTGCAGAATGGGCACAAACTCGCGTTAAAAGTAAGCGAGGGGCAAAACTACTGGCAGCATTTCTAGGCGTATTCATTTTTGTTGATGACTATTTTAATAGCCTAGCGGTTGGTGCCATTAGCCGTCCTGTGACTGACCGTTTCCATGTGTCGCGCGCGAAGCTGGCTTATATTCTCGATTCCACCGCTGCGCCAATGTGCGTGATCATGCCTGCTTCAAGCTGGGGGGCATATATCATTACGGTGGTCGGCGGCATTCTTGTTAGCCATGGCGTGACTGATTACAGCCCACTGAGTGCATTTGCGCACATGATCCCAATGAACTTCTATGCCATTTTTGCTTTGCTGATGGTGTTCGCGGTTGCTTGGTTCCAGATGGATGTGGGCCCAATGCGTCGTTTTGAATACGAAGCATCGACGGGCAGTCGTTTAGGTGATGATGAAAATAGCGGACCATCATTAGATGACGAGCTCGGTATCGAAGAAAGTGAGAAAGGTAGCGTCGCCGATCTGGTGGTGCCAATTGTTGTGCTTATCGTGGCAACCATGTCTTGGATGGTGTATTCCGGCGCTCAAGCGTTAGAAGCCAGCGGTAAAGCATTCTCGGTGCTGGGTGCATTTGAAAACACCGATGTGGGCATGTCACTTTTGTATGGTAGTGCAATGGGTCTACTGTCCGCATTGATCACTGTATTCAAACAGCGTATTCCAGTACCAGAAGTTGGTCAAACCGTTTGGATTGGTGCCAAATCTATGTTTGGCGCTATCTTGATCCTGTTGTTTGCTTGGACAATCGGCAGCGTGATTGGCGACATGGCCACGGGTAAGTTTCTGTCGACGCTCATCCAAGGTAACTTGTCTCCTCAGCTTCTTCCTGTGCTGCTGTTCTTGTTGTCTGCTGCGATGGCGTTTTCAACCGGTACCTCATGGGGTACGTTTGGCATCATGCTGCCAATTGCGGGCGACCTTTCTGCCGCAACTGATATTGCGTTAATGCTACCGATGTTGTCCGCTGTGCTTGCTGGTGCCGTGTTCGGTGATCACTGCTCGCCAATTTCAGATACCACCATCTTGTCAGCAACCGGTGCGCGTTGTGGACACATTGATCACGTTTCTACTCAGCTACCGTATGCGCTGGCTGTGGCGCTAGTGGCTGGCATATCTTACTTGGTGCTGGGCTTCACGGATTCGCTGTCGATTTCGCTGTTGGCGGGCTTTTGTTCATTTACCTTGGTTTGTGTGTTCTTTGGTTGGCTGTCACGTCGTCCAGGTAAAATGGCTTAATCTATTTTTCAATAACCTCCCTTCGGGGAGGTTTTTTAATTCCATTTCGCGGCCTGCAACGCTTTTACCCTTTCGCTTTTTTCGGTAGCATGCCTGCGTCTTTTTCTCGGGAGAATCCAATGGCCCAGCTGTACTTCTATTACTCCGCCATGAATGCGGGTAAGTCGACAACGCTTTTGCAATCGTCGTTTAACTACCAAGAGCGTGGAATGAACCCACTGATCTTTACGGCAGCAATTGATGATCGTTACGGTGTGGGCAAAGTGAGTTCTCGTATTGGGCTTCAAGCGGAAGCGCAATTGTATTCTCCAAACGATGATATTTTTGCCGCCGTTAGCGATATTAACGTTAACAACAAAGTGGACTGTTTATTAGTTGATGAATGCCAGTTCTTGACCAAAGAACAGGTTTATCAAATCACCGAAGTGGTTGATAAGTTGAATATCCCGGCGCTTTGCTATGGCCTTCGTACCGATTTTCGTGGTGAGTTATTTGCAGGCGCGCAATACTTATTGGCGTGGGCAGACAAATTGGTTGAGCTGAAAACGATTTGCCATTGTGGACGTAAAGCCAACATGGTGATCCGAACTGATGCCGAGGGCAATGCCATTGCAGATGGCGATCAGGTTGTGATTGGCGGCAACGACAGATACGAGTCGGTATGTCGAGTACACTACAAAGAAGCGCTTGGAAAATAGCGTATTCTTAGAAAAATATGAAACATAAAAAAAGCGGCTGATGATCAGGCCGCTTTTTTGTTTTTCCTTCTGACTTATCCACTATTATTCGGTGAAATACTCTGCTACCGAGCGTGTGCGGGTTTACAGCCGAGAGGCGAGGGGGATAACGGTAACTCTGTCTCCGACTTCAGCACATTCAACGTCGGGTGACACTTCAATCAAGCAGTTCGCCTCGCTCATTGAGCGTAGAATCCCCGAGCCTTGTGAGCCGGTTGAACGCACTTCCATTTGCCCATTGGCGCCAACGCTGTAAATCCCACGTGTATATTCGCTTCGACCTAAACGAGAACGAATACGCTCTTGGCTGATGGCGCTCAAACGTTCAGGTTGCCAGAACTTATCACCCTGCATTTTGCGGATGGCAGGTTCGACAAACTGCAAGAAGGTCACCATCACAGCCACCGGATTGCCGGGGAGGCCGAAGAACGGCACATCACGCAATTTGCCAAAAGCGAGAGGTCGGCCTGGACGCATATTCACGCGCCAAAAGTTGATATCACCCATTTGGCTTAATACGGTTTTGATGTAATCCGCATCGCCCACGGAAACGCCACCGGATGAGATCACCAAGTCTGCATTTTCAATGGCGTTGGTTAGCGTGGAAGTGAGTGCTTCTTCGCTGTCTTCAATAATTCCCAGGTCTAGCAATTCGCAGCCTAACTTGGTTAGCATCGCACGCAACGTATAGCGATTTGCATCATAAATGCAGTGAGCATTGGGGGCAGAGCCGGGCGCTTGGACTTCATCTCCAGTTGAGAAGATAGCCACGCGTAGGGGGCGATAACATTCGGCTTTGGCTAACCCGAGCGATGCCAGCATGCCAAGTTCAGCCGCGCCGATGCGAGTGCCTTTATCAAACACCACTGAACCCTTGCGTAGATCTTCGCCAGCGTGACGCACATTTTGACCGGGTCTGATCGCGCCTTTACGGGTATCAAAAGTAATGGTGCCCTCTTTATCCTGCGCTTGCTCGCGCATGATCACGGTATCAGCCAGCTCGGGAACGGGTGCGCCTGTCATAATCCGCACACATTCACCCACATTGAGCGGTTTGTCATATCCGTGCCCGGCAAACACCTCAGCCACTAACTGATAGTTGGCTCTGCCTGTGTCGTCACTTCGGATCGCGTATCCATCCATCGCTGAGTTGGTGGATGACGGAACATTGACGGGTGCAATAATGGGCTCTGCAAGTACGCAGTGATGTAACGATTCAAGCTTAAGGGATTGCGCGACACTCGGCTCAGAAACCGCGTTGAGTATTTTTTCTCGCCCTGCGTCGACCGAGAGCATGGTCGGGGAAAGGGAATCACATGTGGCGGTTTGCGCTTTGTGTCCTTCCATCCAGCGAAGAATAAACGCTCTGATCGCAGAAATATCATTGATATCCAACACAGGAAGCATGGTTTCAAGCGCACTGTCACACGCAATAGCAATGATGTTTTTGTCTTCTGGATGAAGCCAAGGCTTCTCAAGCACCTGACGGTTTAACTCAATTTTAGGAAACGCTTCGCGCTTAAAGCCTTCAACCAAAACGAGGTCGGCACGGGTTTGATCAAGGCGTCCAAGCAACTGGTTGAGACTGGTTTCTTCTTCGGGGGTTTCTGTCATCAACGCATGACGATTTCGAGAGCTGATGAGCATTTGTGACGCGCCCGCTTTGCGCAGGCGGTAGCTGTCTTTGCCGGGCTTATCGACATCAAATTCATGGTGTGCGTGTTTCACCATCGCAATTCGCACACCTGCTTCAACCAACTGTGGGATCAGCATTTCTAATAAGGTGGTTTTTCCCGTGCCACTAAACGCTGCAAACCCCAATATTGGCAGTGAGCAATTGGACAGGCTCATGAAAGGGCTCCGAACTTCTCCAACTCATCAGGGGTATTGAGGTTAATAAATGCGTCGTGTTCGTCGCTGAAATCCACGAATCGGGTGCTACACAAGTCGTAAAGCATCACGATCTTTCGATCGCCATTGGCAAGAAAGTTGTCGAGGCGTTCGAAGATGTCTCGCTTCATCATGGTCACGACAGGCTGAACGGATTCGCCATCATGGGCGACGATGATTTCAGATTCAGCATCAATGGCTCGTACCATTTTTTCTAACAAGTTGTGTGGCAGGTTAGGGCAATCACAGGGTACAAAACCCAGCCACTCGCTGTCGAGGTGCGACATGGCTGCATGAATGCCGCCGAGCGGGCCCGGAAAGCCTTCGAGTACATCGCCAAAAACGGGGCCGTATTGTTGATAGGTATCTTGATTGCGGTTAGCGTTGACGGCAATCTTGGCGCCTTGCTCTTCAAGGCGCTGGTGTACGTAATCAATCAAGGGTTTTTGATTCAGGGTAACAAGCCCCTTATCTTGGCCACCCATGCGTCGAGCTTGTCCGCCGGCGAGAATGACCCAAGTAATGTCAGGATGCGAAGGCATGGTTGTCCTTGTCGATAATATTGAGTTTGGGTTTATGGATCAGGCGTTGGTTTTCAATCAGCCAATGTTGGTTGCAACATTCGGTGAGCTTGTTCGGATGATGGCTAGTGATGACCAAACTGGCACCACGGTCGAGCAAATCATCAATCATCTTTTTCTGTGCATCAATTGCGTCTGCATCAAGGTTGGCGCATGACTCATCCATCAAAAGTATGGACGGATTAAGTGCCCAAGCGCGTGCCATGGCTACTTTTTGTTTTTCACCGCCAGACAACACCGAAATGTGCTCATGACTCAAGCTTTCCAGCCCAATCTTACGTAGTGCCTGCATTGTAAGCTGACGTCGAGTTCTTTGACACAAATGCTTGCCCTTCAGGCCGTAAGCAACATTGTCAGCAACTGTTCCATCGAACAGATACGGGGTTTGGTGCATATAAATGACGCCGCTTTGTCCTGCAAATCCGGCCAGACGTTGTAACCATGATGGACGTTGAAGGTTCAATGTGCCCTTGGTGGGTTTTTGAATACCCGCCATCACTTTCAATAAGCTTGTTTTGCCGATGCCGTTTTGCCCTGATAGATAAATAGCGTCACCTGGGCAGACTTTTAGTGAAGGGATGTGAAACAGTAACCTGTGTTTATATTTCACAGAAAGGTCAATGGCTTCCAGTATAATCTGACTCATCATTGCCCCTACTTATGTTCGTAAATGGCCATTGCCGCGAGCAAAACTGATGAAAAAATTCATCGTTAATGCAAGCACCAACAGAACCATGCCGAGTGCCACGCCTTCTGCAAAGGCACCTTTTGATGTTTCAAGTGCAATGGCAGTAGGGATGTTTCGAGTGTAGTTAAGTATGTTCCCACCTACCATCATGGAGCAGCCAACTTCAGTGATGATGCGGCTAAATGCGGTAATAATGGCGGCCAGAAGTGGAAATCTGATTTCCCACATTAGCGTGGCCATGGCGCGAGGGATCGACGCCCCAAGGGTGTAAGCGGTTTCCCATGCGCGTCGGTCACTGTTTTGAAACGCCGCATGCATCATAGACACCAAAATGGGTAAGCTAATGAGTACTTGCCCCATAATCATGGCTTTTTGCGTGAACAGCATTTTCCAATCCCCCATGGGGCCTGCGCGCGATAGCAGCATGTAAAGAAGCAGGCCAATCACCACGGTGGGCACAGATTGAAGGGTGTTCACCAATGACAGCACAATCCATTTACCGGGAATTTCCCAGTAGGCGAGAGCAAAACTCAACAGAAGGGCGGGTAAAATCACCAGCCCAATAGCGACAAGCGACACAGAAAACGATACCCCAACAATGCCCCATAGCGTGGTATCACCGCTAAACAGCAAGGCAACGGCCTGTTGGGTAGTTTCCAATATGTCCATTAGCCAGCGTCCGCCACAAACAACTGTTGTCCGTTCACTTTGAAGTCATTGATCATTGCCTGCGCTTTCGGATTCACTAGCCAATCGCTCAGTGTTTTCGCGCCTTGGTAATTCAGATCAGGGTAACGGCTTGGGTTGATAAGGATTACTTGATAAGGGTTAAACAAACGATCGTCACCTTCTACAAGTACTTTTAGATCCAATTTGCTTTGATACGCCAACCAAGTACCTCGGTCGGTGAGGGCATAGCCTTGCAATTCATTGGCCATGGTGAGTGTTGGTCCCATGCCTTGACCGACTGCTTTGTAAGCAGAAAACTCCGGTGTGACCCCTGCATCTTGCCATAGGATCAGTTCTTTTTTGTGCGTGCCAGAATCGTCACCACGAGAAACGAAATGTGCATCTGTTTTTGCAATTTTTGCTAGCGCAGCCGCGACATCATTACCGCCATCAATGTTGGCTGGGTCGTTTTTCGGGCCAACCAGAACAAAATCGTTATACATCAAACCGCGAGGCAGTACACCAAACCCGCTATCGACAAAGTTGGCTTCCGCTTTTGGCGCATGGGTCATCACCAAATCGACATCGCCATTTTCGCCCATTTTCAATGCCTTGCCAGTGCCGGCTGCAAGTACCTGTACGTCATATCCTGTGTCTTTTTTGAATTCTGGCAGGATAAAATCTAACAAGCCTGAGTGGTAGGTACTGGTGGTGGTGGCCAACCGAACAATTTCTCCAGCACTCACAGTGGCAGAGAGTGAAACAAGGACTGAAAGTAGTGCGAACGCTTTTGTCTTTTTCAATAAGCTCATTGTGTCTTCCTGACATGGTATGTTTTTTTAATATCGTTATAGCAATAACCTCACCAAACTGATGAGGATAAATGTGGACAAAGCAACAAAAATGCCAAATTTATATTCCGTGCAATATTTATCCTAATTTGTTGAAAATATGGGCTAAAATTTTTTATTTTGAGACATAGTGACCAGAATTGTATGCATGAGAAGTACATGGTTGTATTGGACTGAGTCAAAATGTCGCATGTATGATGTAAGCCACTGAGAGAATATGGACTTTCACCCAATGAAGGATGCACTGCAGCAATTTGGTTTCTCCGCCTTGGTGGTCGATGACGAGCCGGGCATGCGCGCGATCTTGAATAAAGCGTTGTCGAAGAAGCTAACGCAAGTTGAAACAGCGTCTTCTTTAGAAGAAGCGGAGGCCCTTCGAAAGCGAAATCACTTCGATTTGCTGATTGTGGATATCAACTTGCCAGGGCGATCAGGCATTGATTGGCACGAAGCATTTAACGACGATGAACGGCGCAGCGACATCATTTTCATGACAGGCTATGCCGAGCTGGAAACCGCAATCAAAGCGCTGCGTGCGGGCGCATCTGACTTTATTCTCAAGCCTTTTAATCTCGAACAAATGTTGCAATCTGTTCAGCGTTGCCTCGATAAACGCATGATTGAAAGACAGAATGTGGCGCTTCAACGCGATGTTGCCCGCTCTTTTCCTGTTGATATCATCGGTGAAGCCCCTAAAACCCTAGCGATGCGAGAAGTCATATCACGCCTTGCCCCTTCTCCTGCCGCCGTGTTGATTGAAGGGGAATCTGGAACCGGCAAGGAGCTGGTTGCGCGAGCACTCCATGCCATGAGTCGTCGCAGTGGCCCCTTCGTTCCTCTTAACTGCGGTGCGATTGCCCCTGAATTGCTGGAAAGCGAACTGTTTGGCCATGTCTCGGGTGCGTTCACGGGGGCGCGAAAAAACAAAGATGGTCTGTTTCGTGTGGCTGACAAAGGCACCTTGTTTTTGGATGAGATTGGCGAGATGCCACTGTCGATGCAAGCTTCTTTGCTTCGGACCTTGGAGCAGAAAACCATACGCCCCGTGGGCGCTGAGCGTGAAGTGAGTGTTGATGTTCGTATCGTCGCAGCGACCAACCGAAACTTGCATGATGAAGTGGAAGCAGGGCGCTTTCGCAAAGATCTTTTCTATCGCCTAAATGTGTTGTCTGTAGAGCTTCCGCCACTGAGAGAGCGAGTTGAAGACATTGGGTTACTGCTCAATCATTTTTCTGATGTGCTTGCCCGAGATCTGGGCTTAAAACCTGTGGTGTGGTCGGAAGAAGAACTTGCTGCCATGAAACACTACGACTGGCCGGGAAACATTCGAGAGCTGAAAAACACGGTTGAACGTGCGATTTTACTAGGCAAACCTGACCTTCGCCATTGGCAGGGTAACTCTGTGCCCGCCAGCGATAGTGTGGAGCATGATGTTTGCTTGACACCCGAAGGTTCAGAAACTGGCTATCCACTTTGCTGGCCGCTTAAAGACGTTGAAAGAGCTCACATTGAGAAAGTGGTTGATGTACACGAGGGCAACAAGTCTGCTGCGGCAAGACAACTCGGTGTGGCAAGAAAAACACTAGAGCGAAAATTCAAAGACTGGCTTGATGAGTAAAGCCTGCAACATGCAGAAAACAACGCTTGCGAAGGAGTGTGGGTGATGAGGGTATTTAAGAAGTGGCGACAGCGTTTTCGTACCATGGTGCGTTATCGCCTGCTGGTGCTGACCTCTGTGCCTATTATCATTACCTTGCTCGCGTTGATTGCGTTAACGCTTTACTGGACGGTGGCGTATTCGTGGAAAAATGCCTTGTCGGGTGTGAAGGCAGACCTTGCCGTCGCCAGCAACAGTATGGAGGTGCTGCAACGCGAGCAACGAAGCCAACTCCACGCGATTGCAGGCTCCTATGACTTTCAAACCCAGATCGCCGCCGATCCTGCGAAAATTCTTAGCTGGGCGCAATCTCGCGCTGACAAGTATGGCGTTGATTTTCTAGCAGTATATCCAGTGAGTGACATCGAACGGTTGCCATTAAGCTTGCGGCAACCTTTACTGCACGGGCAAGAGCGCACCTTTTTTCAGGTGATGTCAGCCATTGAATTGGCGTCTATTTCCCCGGATCTGTCTGCCAACGCTGAAATTCCGCTGCTGCAAGAAAACACCAAAGAATCTCGAGGCTTAATAAGCCGAAGTTTGCTCCCGCTGTATAACGAAAATGGTCAGCTGGAATGGATCATTGATGGCGGGATTTTGCTCAATAATAGTACAGATTTGGTCGATAAAATTCGCGATCTGGTATTTCCCGTTGGCAAACTTCCAGAATCCAGTGTTGGAACAGTGACGCTGTTTATGGACGATGTACGCGTCAGTACCAATGTGCCTTTAGACAGCGAAAACAGATTTGGACGTGCGATAGGCACGCGTGTTTCTGATGAAGTTCGCGATACTGTCTTGATTGAGGGCGATGAATGGGTCGATCGGGCTTATGTTTACGACGCGTGGTATATCTCGGCGTATAAGCCGATTCGAGATTTCAATAACAAGGTGATTGGCATGCTGTATACCGGTTACCTTGAATGGCCGCTGATCAGTCGCTACCTCACCAATTTGATTGAGTTGGGGATTGGGGTGCTACTGACCCTATTGATCTCGGGACTGTTGGTTTATCGTGGTGCCAAAGATTTGTTTCGCCCTATTGAACGTATTCACCGTGTTGTGCACTTAATTCGGTTTGATCAGGATGCGCGGATCGGCAAGCTGGGTTTAGACCCGCAACATGAACTGGCGATTCTGGCTCGTCAGTTTGACAGCATGTTGGATCAGCTCAAAAAACAGAACGAGGAAATTCGTCAAAACGCGCTCGAATTAGAAGACAAGGTCAAAGAGCGCACGGCGAGCCTGCATGAAAAAACCGAAGAGTTAAAACAGAACATTACCTTGCTTGAGCAAACCCGAAACAAACTCCTGCTGAGTGAAAAGTTGGCCGCACTGGGCGAACTCACTGCTGGTATTGCGCACGAAATCAATAATCCCACTGCCGTTATTTTGGGTAACATCGAACTCATGGAATACGAGTTGGGGCAACATGCAGACTTGGTGTCCGAGGAGATGAGCACGGTCTTGGCGCAAATTGACCGTATTCGTAATATCACACGAAGCTTGTTGCAATACAGCCGACAAGGCGGGGTGCAAGATACAGTGACGTGGCAGCATGTGAACCCTGTGATTGAAGAAAGTGTCACCTTGGTGCGTTCTGGCACCAAAAGACAAGACGTGGAAGTGGTCATTGAACTTAACGCGAAATGCTGTGTTGAAATCAATCGTCATCAATTGCTGCAAGTGCTGGTCAACCTGCAAATGAATGGCATTCATGCCATGAACGACAAAGGTAAGTTGATAGTGCGTTCTGACGATTGGGTCGACAGCAATGGGACAACGTTAGGTGCAAAAATCTCCGTACAAGATTTTGGCTGCGGCATTGCCAATGAAAATCTGACCAAAATATTTGACCCATTTTTCACCACTCGTCACACGGGGACAGGGTTAGGTCTTGCCGTAACGCAAGGGATTGTAAGTGGGCTAGGTGGCGAAATAAAAGTAGAATCCGATGTGGGCGAAGGCAGTGTCTTTACGCTTTATCTTCGAGAGAAAATCCAACAGGATGACGAAATAACCTCATTTCGTGTTGTTGAGTAACCCCTGATAGGAGGGTTACTCTGACGCCCACATTTGTTTTCCCGTATTACCAAAATGATAGCCGCCAAACTGCTCGCTTTGTTTGAGAATCGACTCCTCATCCAAATGGTGAACCAGTTGCTGGACCAGCGCGCGAAAATAGATGTTCTTTGGGATCACCAGCTCAAACGCTTCATTGGCAATAGGGTGAAAAGCCAGACCAAATTCGCCCGCACCGCTTTGGCTACCAAAACCGATGTCAGCTGCGCCACGCGCAATGGCAGAGCTTAGCTCCCGCTCGCTTAAACACGCTTCGACCGTATTGAGTTGATCGCGGGTTGTTCCGTTTCTAAACAGCCATTCATCTAGGGCACGTGCACTGCCCGCGCCATCTTGCCGACCCGCCCAACGCCAACGTTTATCAATAAAATGATGTGGGTCTTGCAGTTTTTCAGCAAGTTCAGGGCGAGCGATGAGGCCTTGTTGGCGCTCAAAGGCATGGAGCAATACCCAATTTCTGTGTCCTGAATATTGTTGAATAAGGGCGGGATGACGCAGTTTAGCTTCTTCTGCGTTTCCCCAATGAATGGCGCAAATATCTACGTGGCCTTTTTCTAGCATCGCTAGACCTTGTTTGGTTCCTGTCGCGGTGTAGCCCACCAAGGCGGTGCTGCCGAGTGCCGCTGCCATTTTACTCACGATGTGTTGAAGCAAAGGGTCATCAGAGCCAGCGATGAGCAGGCGATCGTTAAATACGCCATTGTGGCTTGATTCAATCAACCAGCGATCAAGCAGGTTTTTCGGGAACAGCCACTTTCCTGTCACTTTGGTGGCGGGTAACACCCCATCATTGGCGAGGCTGTAGACTTTCTTTTCGTTCAGATCGAGGTATTCCGCAACCTGACGAGCGTTCATAAACTGCGGAAATTCACTCATCGCGGCCGCCTTTTACATCAAACTCAATGTTTTCTGCGCCGTTAAAAACTTGAAAGCGATGAC
The DNA here is from genome assembly GCF_045679545.1 of Enterovibrio litoreus. Classification (NCBI taxonomy): domain Bacteria; kingdom Pseudomonadati; phylum Pseudomonadota; class Gammaproteobacteria; order Vibrionales; family Vibrionaceae; genus Enterovibrio; species Enterovibrio litoreus. The sequence continues at coordinate 2,370,896 of NZ_CP166194.1, read as the reverse complement.
CTTTTGCCCGCGCGATCATGGTAATGCCGAGCTGCTTGGCAAGGTCGAGACCCATCTGCGTGACGCCAGATCGTGACAGTAAAACGGGGATGCCCATTTGCGCGACTTTAATGACCATTTCGGAGGTGAGTCGGCCTGTGGTGTAAAACACTTTATCGTCGCCTGTTTCGCCTTGCAGCCACATTTCGCCTGTTAGCGTATCAACAGCATTGTGGCGACCGATATCCTCAACAAAAGAGAGAATCTCAGTGCCTTTGCACACGGCACAACCATGTACGGCACCAGCGGCTTTGTAGGTGTCGTTGTGGTGCGTTAAGGCTTCTAGCAAGCCATAAAGCATAGATTGCTTAATGTGCGGACGAGGCAGTTGCAGGTTTTCGAGTTTTTTCATCACATTGCCAAACATAGTGCCCTGACCGCAGCCAGAGGTGACGGTTTTCTTCGACAAGGTTTGTTCGATATCCGCGTTTTGCTCAGTTGTGACGACCGCAGCTGACTGGGTTTGCCAATCTATGATGACTGAATCAAGCGCATCAGCGTCTTCAATCAACCCCTGATTTTTCAAATACCCCAGTACCAACATGTCCGGCCGCGCACCCAGTGTCATCAAGGTCACGATCTCTCGCCAGTTGAGATAAACAGTGAGTGCCCGCTCACAAGCGATCTGCTTGGTCATGGTTTCGCCGTACTCATCATGGACGGTGACATCGATAGTCTGAGGAATGTCTGCTTGCGTGGTAATGATTTTGGGTTGGGACATCGAGCCGCGTTCCTTTTGCCTGAATGTTGCAGGGCAGGTAGCAAATCCTGTTCCAACCCTTCACGGCTGGTATGTGTTTTGCTTCGTTGGATGAATAAAACCGCAGTTTTGAGTGTTTTCGCCGAGTTAACGCCGATGGAATAGGCTGCGCAGACGACAAGGAGTGATGTGTGAGTGAAACCATAAAAGATCCACAATACTGGCTGATGCAGTTTGATCTTGAGTCCACCGATGTCGATATTGGTCGCTGGAAAACCAAGCGTTGGTCCGTGGCAAATCTTCATCTTCCTCGTGAGGACAGTGAGCGCAAAGACGGTATGATTTCTCTACCTCTCGAGCTATTCAAAGACGAGCGAACGGACTACAGGTTCAACCTCAGCTCTCGTGATCCGCACTTGTTTTTTATCTTCGAAATTAATGAAGACGAATCCCTTAAACCTTTAAAAGTGACCGCTTCCCAAACCTGTGCCGCCAGCTTCATGGATGGTGACTACCTGGTGTTATCTGAGCCGATGCCATTACCTATTCAAGCCTGGATGGAAGCTTTTATTGGGCGCCACGGAGAGCTATTGGAAGTGCGTAAGAAAAAGCGTAAAGGCGCGGGGAGGGCGAGTGGCAACTGATTCTTTTTTAACGCGCTGGTCAAAGCGAAAGCAGGCGATGACTGACGATGAATCGCGTGATCACGTTGAGGAGATGGCGCTCGATGGCGGCGAACTGACTGACGGCGGTGACCTTACTTTTGCCGACGCTGAACATCACGCGCCGACGCTATCAATGGATGAATCCGTCGATGAACCCATCGATCACACCGATGCTCCCCCTCCGCCAGACATGGAGGATGTGGCGCGTTTGAAGCAAGGGGATTCTGCAGCGTTTTTTCTTGCCAAAGGGGTGTCGGCGGAAATCAAAAAAGCGGCATTGAGGAAGCTGTTTCACAGCGATGCTTACAACGTACTGGATGGTATGAATGACTACGATCTTGATTACTCCAACAAGGCCTCTCTAACTGCTGAAGTCGCGGCTAGCCTGCGCCAGTGGACCAAAGAGAAAATTGAAGATGCTCAAGAAGAGTGTCAAACACAGGATGTTCCCGACGATGAGACCGTTTTAGATCAAACGGTTGAGCCGGATGGCGAAAGTACACCTCCAGAAAGTGAGACAAAAAGTACCCATGAAGAAAAAAGGGACAATTTGTCTTACCGTGTGAGACAAAATGTCCCAGATATGAATGTGGACAATAATTCGGACGGATCCTGACTCCGTATTCGTCATTTTATTTCCTTCAAAACTGGTTCACTACTTGCTGTATCAATAGGGTCACAGGCAAAGGATGTGTGAAACCCTTGTCTGACAACGCCTTACTACATTGGCAATGGCCTTGAGCTATTCGGGAACGCATTGAATATTAGCGCCGATGTAGGGAATCAGTCCACGAGGTAACCCGCCGGGACGGCCGGATACCATGGCTTCAGAGACGATGGCAAAGAAGACAATGTCGACAATAAATAAAATAACAACGCTTAATCAATTGGTTGAACAGACCACGGATGTCAATGGACAAGCAAGACAACACGCGCTGCGAGCGACGGTAACGCTTGGAAATTTGATACCACCAACTGTCACGTTTGAAAGCCGCGGCTTTGCCTTGGTGGTAGGACGTGGCGAAACAGTTGCTGCATTTGCTTCTCAGATCCCTGCATCGCTGCGTGATCGAGCCGTTTTGGTGAGTACGGACGAAACCTCAAACGCGATCCCACTTCCTGAGGGCATGGCATTCTTTTTCGCGCGCGACCTGCAAATTGATGGTTTTCTTGGGGCGTTTGACGTGTTTATTACGCACACCCTGACTAAGCAAAATTTGGCGAAAATCACGCATGGACGAGAACACTTCGATGTGATCATAGACCTGTCTGATGATGGATTTCATCAAGCACAATTGCCGCCCCTGGGTTATTACGCAGTGGGACGAGCGCTCGTTACAACAGACGATGCGCTTGATGCGTTATCTGATATGACCGGCACATTCGATAAACCCAAATTTTTCCGTCTCGATACCAATAGTTGTGCCCACTCGGCGCGCGGTATTGAAGGCTGCACCCGCTGTATTGATGCCTGCCCAGCCGACGCGCTGAGTTCGGTAGACAGCGCTATCACAATCAACCCTTATCTTTGCCAGGGTATGGGTTCTTGTGCGACGGCTTGCCCAACGGAAGCCATTAGCTACGCGCTACCCGATCCCGACAATACCCAACACTTTGTGTTTCAGCTGCTCGCGCATTATCGCGAACAGGGGGGGCAATCACCCATTGTGCTGTTTTATGCCGAAGCTTCTGAAACGGAGTTGGCTGAGCAGTTAGCGCAGCTTCCTAGTCGCGTTATCCCCGTGCGGTTGGAAGAGCTCGCGTCGGTCGGGATTGATAGCTGGTTCAGTGCGCTAGCCTACGGTGCATCTCAGGTTGTGCTTGCGGCTTCTTCGTCACTGCCGGTTAAAACACGCAAAGTACTCGAGCAAGAACTTGCCGTCGCATCGTCGTTTCTCTCTTCACTCGGGCACAGTGCAGATCGTATTGCGCTCTCTTCGGTCACATCGCTGAGCACGCAAAATCTCTACAGCAATGCCTTGATTGACCAAAGCAAAAAACTCGAAGGCAGCAAGCGCGAAAAATTGGCGCAAGCGCTCGACCTTCTTGCGTCAAACGCCGTGTTGGTTTCGACCGTCAGCACCGTGCCTGACGGTGCGCCTTATGGGCGCATTGATGTGGCGACGTCGGATTGCACCCTTTGCATGGGGTGTGTCGCGGTGTGTCCCACCGATGCGTTGCAATCCATAGGTAGCAGCCCCGGTATGACATTTAGAGAACAAGATTGCGTGCAGTGTGGACTGTGTGAACAAGCGTGCCCTGAATCTGTTATCAGCTTGGTGCCTCGTTATAACTGGGACGCCGCCACTCGCCAACAACGCGACATTGTTCATGAAGAGCCTGCCGCGGAATGCATTAGCTGCGGTAAACCTTTCGCGCCGGTTTCCATGGTCAACATGCTGATCGAGAAACTGAGCAGCCATAGCCATTTCCAAGATGACGCCATCAAACGTTTGTCGATGTGCGAAGACTGCCGTGTCCGCGACATTGTCTCCGACATGATGGATAACCCAGACAAACAGTTGAAGGTATAGGAGGCGGATATGGCAATGCAAGAAATCACCATTGATGATGTAACAAACGAAGAAAACCAGATCCGCCAGAGCATTTACAGCTTGTTGGCGCATTTATTTCGTCAAGCGCCTGATGAAGCCTCATTGGCTTGGCTTGCCACGCTGGAAACAGAAGGCGACGAGCAAACAGCGGGCATGGCAGCCGCGTGGTCGGTGCTGAAATTAACCGCCAGCAAAACCTCGCCTTCGCAGGCGGCTGATGAATACCAACTGATGTTTATTGGCGTAGGCCGTGGTGAAGTAGTGCCATTTGGTTCTTGGTATTTAACAGGGTCACTGATGGAGTTGCCGTTGGCACTGCTTCGTCAAGATCTGCGTCGATTAGGTTATGAACGCCAAGAAGACACCAAAGAGCCAGAAGATCATATCGCCGCATTGCTGGAAGTGATGGCCATGCTGGTGGACGAAGAAAGTGATATTGAACAAGCTGCCTTTTTTAACCGTCATATCGCCGCTTGGTGTGAACGGTTATGTGAGGACGTGAAACGGGCTGAACCTGCAGTGTTTTATGCTGCCGTTGCAGAGCTTGCCCAACGATTTTTAACCATAGAAAAAACGCGATTTACCCAACGTCCTTGGTGATGAACCTCAACCTGACGTGGAATAAAAAGAACAAGGAGCAAGTAATGTCTGAAAACAAAAAAGATACCGATATGCAAAACCCAAATCGGCGCCAGTTTTTGACAGGCCTCGGAGTGGCAGCTGCAGCAGGGGCTGTCGCGACGGTTGCAACAGGAAGCGTTCAGGCTGAAACCGTGGTGAAAACGCCAGAGGACAAAAAAGCGTCGGGCTATCGCGAAACGCAGCACATTCGTGATTACTACGATTCCCTATAACCCAGCGTGAAGATGGAGTTTAACAATGAAACTAACGAAACGCTCTGATTCGGTCAGCAAGGACGAAAAACAGCTGGGTGTGTCTCGCCGTACGTTCATGCGAAATACCTCACTTGCAACAGCTGGGGGCATCGCGGCGGCAGGTATGTTTGCACCTGGCATGATGAAAAAAGCGGCGGCGAAAGACGCCGATCCCAATAAGCCTGTTGAACAAAAGCGCACTATTTGTTCACACTGCTCAGTGGGCTGCGGCGTGTATGCGGAAGTGCAAGACGGTGTATGGACAGGTCAAGAGCCTGCTTTCGATCACCCGTTCAACCTTGGCGGACATTGCGCCAAAGGTGCGGCTCTGCGTGAGCACGGTCATGGTGAACGTCGCCTGAAATATCCGATGAAGCTGGTTGACGGCAAATGGCAGAAAATTAGCTGGGACACCGCGCTGAATGAAATTGGCGATCAGGTGCTTGAGATCCGTGAACAATCGGGCCCCGATGCGGTTTACTTCCTTGGCTCGGCCAAACACAGCAATGAACAAGCGTATCTGTTCCGCAAAATGGCATCGCTTTGGGGTACCAACAACGTTGACCACCAAGCACGTATCTGTCACTCCACCACGGTAGCGGGCGTCGCCAATACGTGGGGTTATGGGGCCATGACCAACTCTTTTAACGACATGCATAACTGTAAGTCGATCCTTTTTGTTGGCTCGAACCCTGCTGAAGCTCACCCCGTTGCTATGCAGCACATCTTGATCGCCAAAGAGAAAAACGGTTGTAAGATTGTGGTTGCCGATCCGCGTCGTACCCGTACCGCGGCGAAAGGAGACCACTTTGTTTCCTTGCGTCCTGGTACTGACATCGCCTTTATTTGGGGCTTGTTATGGCACATCTTCGATAACAACTGGGAAGATAAAGAATTCATCCATCAGCGTGTTTTCGGTTTGGAAGAAATTCGTGAAGAAGTCGCGAGATGGACACCAGAAGAAGTGGAGCGCGTATCTGGCGTTGGCCGCGATGACATGTACACCACGGCGAAAATATTGGCAGAAAACCGTCCTGGTTGTGTGGTTTGGTGTATGGGGGGAACCCAGCACACCACAGGCAACAACAACACCCGTGCTTACTGTGTGTTAGAGCTGGCACTAGGTAATATTGGTAAATCCGGTGGTGGCGCAAACATCTTCCGTGGTCATGATAACGTGCAAGGCGCAACAGATTTAGGCGTATTGTCACACACCCTACCGGGTTACTACGGCCTGTCTGACGGTGCGTGGAAACATTGGTCGAAAGTGTGGGAGGTTGATCAAAAGTGGATTCAAGACCGTTTTGATCCCGCCGAATACAACGGTTCAAAACCTATCAATAGCAACGGTATTCCGGTTTCTCGCTGGATCGATGGTGTTTTAGAAGACCAAGACAAGATCGCGCAGAAATCAAACATTCGCGCCATGTTCTACTGGGGCCATGCGGTGAACTCGCAAACTCGTGGGCCAGAAATGCGCAAAGCAATGGAAAAATTGGATTTGATGGTCATCGTTGACCCGTATCCGACCGTTGCTGCCGTCATGAACAACCGCAAAAATGGCGTGTACCTGCTACCGACCACAACGCAGTTTGAAACCTATGGTTCAGTCACGGCGTCAAACCGTTCGCTGCAGTGGCGTGACAAGGTGATTGAACCGCTATTCGATTCGAAACCCGATCACACCATCATGTATCTGCTATCGAAAAAACTGGGCTTTTCTGACCAGCTGTTCAAAAACATAGCGGTGAAAAATGACGAGCCTTTGGTTGAAGATATCACCCGCGAATTTAACCGCGGCATGTGGACCATCGGCTACACAGGCCAAAGCCCAGAGCGTATTAAAGAGCACCAGAAAAACTGGCACACCTTCAATACCACGACGCTCGAAGCGCAGGGCGGCCCTGTAAACGGTGAAACCTATGGTCTGCCTTGGCCGTGTTGGGGAACGCCAGAAATGAAGCACCCCGGCACCCACATTCTTTATGACACATCCAAAGAAGTTGCGCGTGGTGGCGGCAACTTCCGTGCGCGATTCGGGGTGGAGTTTGAAGGTCAAAGTCTGTTGGCTGTGGACAGCTATTCAAAAGGCTGTGAACTGGAAGATGGTTATCCCGAATTTACCGACAAGATGCTCAAGCAACTTGGCTGGTGGGATGATCTGACCGCAGAAGAAAAAGCGGCCGCAGAAGGCAAAAACTGGAAGACCGACCTGTCGGGCGGTATTCAGCGAGTTGCTATCCAGCACGGCTGTATTCCTTTTGGCAATGCTAAAGCGCGCGCGATTGTGTGGACATTCCCAGACCGTGTACCGCTTCACCGTGAACCGCTTTATACACCACGTCGTGACCTGCTCCCAGAGTACGCGACCTGGGATGACAAAGCCGATATCTACCGACTTCCAACCCTCTACAAGTCGATCCAAGACATTGATGCTGCCAAGGATTACCCCATCATTCTGACATCGGGGCGTTTGGTGGAATATGAAGGTGGCGGTGAAGAAACCCGCTCAAACCCATGGCTTGCTGTGTTGCAGCAAGAGATGTTTGTCGAAATCAACATTGTTGATGCCAATAACCTCGGCATTGTCGATGGACAAGATGTTTGGGTGGAAGGCGCAGACAAAGGCCGTGTGAAAGTGAAAGCCATGATCACACCGCGTGTGTACGCAGGGCTGGCATTTATGCCGTTCCACTTCGGCGGGGTCTTCCAAGGACAAAGCCTGCTTGATAGGTATCCTGAAGGTGCGGATCCGTACGTGATTGGTGAGTCTGCCAATACCGCGACAACTTATGGTTATGACCCGGTTACTGTGATGCAGGAAACTAAAGTCACCCTTTGTAAGATCATTCCAGCGTAGTAGGGAGCATACACGATGGCCGATATGAAATTTTTGTGTGATACCAAACGCTGCATTGAGTGCAATGGTTGTGTCACTGCGTGTAGTAACGCCAACTCAGAAGTGGTTACTTGGGGCATTCAACGCCGCCGAGTCGTCACATTAAACGACGGTGAAGCGGGGGAGAATTCTATCTCCGTGGCTTGTATGCATTGTGCCGATGCGCCGTGCATGGCCGTTTGCCCAGCAGATTGCTTCTATCGTACCGAAGACGGCATTGTGCTGCACAATAAGGAAACCTGCATAGGGTGTGGTTACTGCCTGTTTGCGTGTCCGTTTGGTGCGCCGCAGTTTCCGAAAACGGCAGCGTTTGGCGAACGTGGCAAGATGGATAAATGTACCTTCTGTGCGGGCGGTCCTGAGCCTGATGGTTCTGCCAAAGAGCGTGAGCTTTATGGCGCGAACCGCATCGCCGAGGGCAAATTGCCACTTTGCGCTGAGATGTGTTCAACCAAAGCGCTGCTCGCGGGTGATGCAGAGAAAATCTCTGCGGTCTTCCGTCAACGCGTGGTAGAGCGCGGTGCCAAGGGCGCTGGCTGGACGAACGGTAATGATCTTGCCTATGACGCCACAAAAAGCTGATGAGCATGGAGAGCTGCTGGGTTCGTCCTAGCAGCATTAGGAGGAGATATGTTTAGAACATTGCTCACCATGCTGATGATGGTCGCCACGTTTTTTGTGTCGCCATCTTTTGCAGAACAGGCCGAGAAAGCCGATCCGCAAAGAGAAATGGTGCAATTGGCAGGGCCTGAGTATTGGCGTGAAGTGAAATCCGGCGAAAAGGGATTCACTGTCGCCACGGGCGCTGAAGCCGGTCAGCTAATTAATGTTGATGGGCAGCGATGGCGTGAGGTTCGTAATCAATGGATTAGCCCACTTGGACTTGCCTTTATGGGCGCATCTGCGGCAAGCCTACTGCTTTTCTATTTGTGGGCTGGTCGCATCAAACTCACCCATGAGCGCACGGGGAAAAAGGTGCACCGCTGGTCGCCATTTGAACGCGCGCTGCACTGGTTTACCGCGATAAACTTCCTCATATTGGGGCTCTCAGGCGTTGTGTTGCTGTATGGCAGACACTTTATTAAACCTGTTGCTCCTGAAGCCTTGTGGGGAAGCATTATCTACGCCGCGAAACTGTCTCATAACTACTTAGGGCCGTTGTTCGTTCTTGGCCTGCTTTGCATGTTGGTGAAGTGGTTTAAGAACAACATGATCAACAAGGTCGACATTGAGTGGTTCAAACAAGGTGGCGGTATTTTACCAAACGGTAAACACCCTGATGCTGGCTTTTGTAACGGTGGCGAAAAGATCTGGTTCTGGTTGTTAGCAACCGTGGGTGTGGTGGTGTGTATTACTGGTTTAGTGATGGATTTCCCGATCTTCGGTCAAACTCGTGCAGACATGCAGATCGCCAATGTTATCCACGGTATTGCATCTTTGGGCTTGCTGGCTGCGGCGTTTGGTCACATCTATATTGGTACTGCGGGTACAGAAGGTGCATTTGAAGGCATGGCGACAGGCTATGTTGATGAAGCATGGGCTAAACAACACCACAAACTGTGGTTGGAAGAAGTGCAAAATCAACCCGCACAAGAAGGCAAGCAGCCCTCGACGGATAAACAAAAAGCGTAGTAATTCAGCGTGCTGATTGATTGTAGAAAAAGCCAGCGAATCTTCGCTGGCTTTTTGTTGTTTATGACTGTGCGATCATGTCCCATTGAAGCGGGCTACCAAAAGCAATGTCTACACGTGCCGTCTTTCCTATCACATCGTCATAATGCTTTGGTGCTAAGCCAAACCCGGGCCTGACGCTGCGAACGTTCTGCGCAGTAAATTTTTCACCTGCTTTGATATCGTCACTGATATACAAAGACCGACGAAATTGAACATTGGCTTTTTCTGCGTCTTTGAGTTGATAACCTGCCTGGCCGAGTGCTTGCCATGCGATGTCTGTGTCACGGCATAGCGCCTCAAGCTCATGAGGCTCGAGCGAAAAGGTGGAATCTGGCCCTGGATCGTTGCGATTTAGCGTGACGTGCTTTTCAATCACAGACGCGCCAAGCGCCACTGCTGCAATGGACACGGTAGTGCCGAGGGTATGATCAGACAGGCCGCCAATGGTGTGAAAACGCGAAGACAAATCGGAAATTGTGCGCAGATGACTTTGTGATGCCGGCGCCGGATAAGCACTGATGCAATGAAGCAAAACCAGCTCGTTACAACCGTTGTCTCGCGCCGTCGCAACCGCTTCTGCGATTTCGTCGTTGTTAGCCATGCCGGTAGAAATGATCATCGGCTTGCCTGTTTGAGCAACGTAACGGATCAGAGGCAAATCAATCGCTTCAAATGAGGCAATTTTATACGCGGGTGCGTTGAGATCTTCGAGTAAATCAACGGCAGAAAAATCAAATGGGGTACTGAAAATCGTGATACCCACATCGTGCGCTTTATCAAACAACGGTTTGTGCCAATCAAAGGGCGTATGAGCCTCTTGGTATAGGTCATAGAGTGTTCGACCATCCCATAAGCCGCCCTTAATTTGAAACTCTGCAGAATCACAATTCAGGGTGATGGTATCGGCGGTATAGCTCTGCATTTTGACGGCGTCAGCACCTGCGCGTTTGGCCATCTCGATGGTCTGAAAAGCACGTTCTAGGGAACCATTGTGATTCGCCGACATTTCTGCGATGACGTAGGGCTTATGCTCTGGGCCAATCTTGCGACCATCAATGATAATCAATTTCGTCATGATGCTGCTCTACCTTGAAGCGGTTGGATTTGTTGACGAATGCAGGATTCTCTATGCTGCCAATGTTTTTTTGTCAGTTGGAAGTTGATGTAGGGTACGGCATCAGTCAGTGATACTGAATGTGAAGCCTGTTGGCCTACTTGCACAAAGCCAAGCTTTCGATGCAAATGCAAAACATTGTCGTTGATTGTCAAAACACGGCTCGTCACTGTTTGCAGCTGGAGTGCATTGAACGCGATATTCAGTGCTGCATGTAACATCCTTAGTCCCACGCCAGCCGGCGCAGCAGGGGCTTTGTAAAAACCCCATTCGGCCGTATGGTGCTGTCGGTTAATATTCGTAAACGACACCATGGCGTAGTCGTGTTGATCAATCTGAGCGATATAGAAACAGCTGCGACTGTCGGATTTTACTTGCTGAAACCAGCGCCTGTGTTCATCAGGATTGATTTCGTGTGTGGTGAACATTTTCTCGCGAACGGCGGGAGCATTGCGCCATTCTCTTACCATATCTAAATCCGCTTCTGTCATTGGGCGCAGTGTTGTTTTGGGATTGTCGCAGGGCGTCATTTCGCTCATTGGCCATTCTCCATTGCACGAACGACACGTTCTGCGCCTAGCCCGTCAATGTCTGATTCAGGTAAACGCAGCGGCAGAGCATCCCAGTGTTCGGCGAGCCAAGCAAGCTCTTGTGCATAGCGAGAAGCGGTTGTGGTTTCGCTCAAGCCGAGATAACGATACTGTCCAGATTTGGCAAGGTGCTCTGCCATGTCACGCTGATTTTCAGCAACTGACACTAAGGTGCTGGGTAAGCGTAAACAGGTACGTTCGATCGCGCTAACACCCGCAGCCCCAAATGCATAGCGCGAGCAAGCCAGTTCGGTTTCGAAGTCAGGAAGGCTTTCAATTAATTCGATAAACTTAGGCACGCTTTCCGTCAACAGCACTTCTTTTCTCGGATTTGCCATGCCATAGATAATGACAACATTAAAGGGCAGCGTAGAAAATTGCTGACAGGCGTGAAGCAGTTTGAGCGTTTCACCTGTTGGGTCTGTGCCACTGAAGAAGGCCACAATTTGGTTTTTTATTGCGCTCAGGTCGTGATCTCGAAGCGCTGAAAATGAGTCGCGCAACAACGCAAAGCGAGGGCCGAGCAGTTGTTGGCATCCAGTGGGCACCCATGAGTGGTAGCGATTTTCAACGTTAGGCCAAGGATTGTGATCAAGCAAGATATCGCAGTTATGGTTACGATTGGCGAGATCATCAATGGCGAGCACCTTGGCACCGGATGTTTTCATCAGCGATTGCCATTTTTCATCAATCGCATAATGATCAAAAACAACCCAGTCGAGGGTAATGCCCTCCAACATCGCGAGACACTGATGCGCGTCTTCTTGCTGCGTTACGCCTAACCAGTGCGCGTAGTCGCCAGTATCCGGCAAAAAGGTTTCTTCAATGGCAGGTAGGGGAAGCATATGGATGCTTTGTTGGCGGCAATACTCAAGAAAATTCCCTGTTAATTCTCGGCTGAGCATGCGCACATGGTGTCCGTGGTCGATGAGCTTTTTGGCAAGAACGAGGCAACGCATTACGTGTCCTGTGCCTATTTGACTCGACGCGTCCACGCGAATGACGACGTTCACAACTCGCCTCGTTTTGAGAGAATTTCATACAGCATTTCAGCACGTAGCCAGTCATCGGGTTCATCGATATCTTGCACGCGAAAATGGGGAATTTGTACCGATTTTGAATGGGGTGCAAAGATTGGCAAACCCGATACAAAAGCGGTGGGCGTACCCCAGTAGAACATGCCTGCATCATGATAAGCAGGCTCTAAATCTTGGGAGCGCGTGGAGAAGTGCTCAGGCCAGAACATTTCGACATTACCTTCTTCGGTCATGCGGATGCTGCGCTGAATTGGAAACGAAAAACGCGTGCTGGCGAAGGTGTATTGAGTGCCCGCGCTTTGCAGTAATGCAAGGCCTTCTTCGAGATCTGAAGTGCGTGTAAATGGCACGGTGGCATACAGGCAACAGACCGCCTCGATAAGGTTTTGGTCATGATCATGCAACCATTCGATGGCGTGCTTAATCACATCCAGCGTAGTGGCGTGATCGTTGGCGATGTCTGATGGACGAATAAAGGGAACATCTGCGCCATATTCTGTGGCAACGGCAGCGATTTCTTCGCTGTCGGTGGACACGATAATGCGATCAAATAGACCTGACTGCTTCGCCACGTTGATGGCATACGCGATGATAGGCTGACCAATGAAGGGTTTAAGGTTCTTACCCGGAATGCGCTTGCTGCCGCCTCGGGCAGGGATAATACAGACTTTCATTGTGTCCTTTAATTGGCGTTAAGCGCCTCAGTAAGTGCTGCCACAACCTGATCTTGTTCGTCTTCTGTCATGTCAAAAAACAGCGGCAGACTTAGCGCAGCGTGGTAATAATTTTCAGCAACAGGGAATCGGCCCCAATCGAAACCAAGTTCCCGATAATAGGGCTGTGTGTGCACAGGAATATAGTGAACATGCACGCCAATCCCTTTTGCCCGCAGCGTATCGAAGACGTGGCGGCGGCAATCCGGTTCCGCTAACTGAATGACATACAAATGCCATGCCGATTCGCACGACTCGAGTAGTGTCGGCGTAGCCAGTGGTAGGTTCTCGAGTAAGCAGTTGTAGCGATGTGCAAGTGCATTTCGGCGTTTGACAAACTCATCGAGACGAGTCAATTGAGATACGCCTAGAGCCGCTTGAAGATCTGTCATGCGGAAGTTGTAACCCAGACTTTGCTGTTCGTAATACCAAGCGCCTTGCCCAGCATCGACAAGCTCGGCGGGGTCTCGAGTCACGCCATGACTGCGCAGGCTTTCTAATGCTTTGGCAAGTGCTGGGTCATTGGTAAGCGCCATGCCACCTTCGGCGGTGGTGATGATTTTGACGGGATGGAAACTAAATACCGTGATGTCGCTGTAACGACAACTACCAATATAGCCCCCCTGATAGCGCCCACCAATGGCATGGGAAGCATCTTCAATCACCTTGAAACCGTACTGCTTTGATAAGCGATGGATCGCTTCCATATCGCAGCTTTGGCCGCACATGTGTACGGCAACCAAGATGTGCGGCAAGGTGTTTTCTTGTTCCGCTAGCGCAAGTTTTTCTGCCAGCTTTTCAGGGCAAAGGTTATAGGAGACAGGGTCGATATCGACAAAGTCGACCTCTGCGCCACAGTAAAGCCCACAGTTCGCCGAGGCAACAAAGGTATTTGGCGATGTCCAAAGGCGCTGACCAGCGCTTAAGCCTAACGCTAAACAGGCAAGGTGAAGGCTGGAGGTCGCGCTGTTGGCGGCAATAGCAAATTCAGCACCAACCATGACTTTTACCGCATTCTCAAATTCTAGAACTCTAGGCCCTTGAGTCACAAACTCAGATTGTAATGCTGCAATCACTGACTCTATGTCAGCTTGATTGATAGATTGTCGACTATAGCTATGCATCTGTTCTCGATCTTTTACGCAAAACACATCCGGATAACCAGCAAGTTTGATGCCGAATTTTCGACTAGGGCAGAAATTACTGAAAGGTGAACTTTGCAAGTGAGTTAATATTTCAAAACGTATTTTATCTTAGTGTGGCTATGCAATTGATGGAAAAATGCCTACAGCGTGATTAGGTGTCGAAAAAAAAGGCAACTTCTCATGAAGTTGCCTCATCGTGCCGACGTTATCAGGGATTATGATGACTTATGGCGCTCTTTCAGTTTGTTCGCCACATCTTGCAAGCAGAAATCTTGATCTTGCAGCAATACCATCAGGTGGTACATCAGGTCGGCGGATTCGTTGATCAATTCCTCCTTATCGCCCGACGTCGCTGCAAGCGCGACTTCGACGCCTTCTTCGCCCACTTTCTGCGAAATACGTTTGGTACCCTTAGCGTAAAGGGACGCGGTGTAAGACGTAGAAGGATCGGATCCTCGACGGGATGCCAACACTTGCTCCAATTGATGAAGGAACACCAGAGCAGGCTTGTTTGCATCATCTTCGCCAAAGCAGCTTTCGGTGCCAAGGTGGCAGGTTGGGCCGATAGGATCGACTTGCACCAGCAAGGTGTCTTTGTCGCAATCCAAGTCAATGTGTTTAAGCTGCAGCACGTTACCGGAGGTTTCACCCTTGGTCCAAAGGCGCTCCTTGGTGCGAGACCAGAATGTGACTTGCTCGGTTTCGAGGGTTTTGGCTAGCGCATCTTGGTTCATGTAACCCAGCATCAGCACTTGTCCGCTTTTTGCATTTTGTACAACCGCAGGCACGAGACCGTTGATCTTTTCCCAATCAATACGTTCAGCCAGTGCGGCAGTTCCATCTGTCTGGCTCATAAGCGGATCTCCACGTCTTGTTGTTTTAAGTATTGTTTTAGCTCACCAATGTTGATGATTTGCTTGTGGAATACGGAGGCTGCCAGTGCGCCATCAACGTTAGTTTTGTTGAATGCTTCGGCAAAGTGCACCATTTCACCAGCACCACCCGATGCAATCAAAGGCACGTGGCACACTTCGCGCACCATGTTGAGCTGCTCAAGATCGTAACCATTGCGCACGCCATCTTGGTTCATCATGTTTAACACGATTTCACCTGCGCCGCGCTTTTGCACTTCCTGCACCCAATCGCGGGTTTCCCACTTGGTGGCCTTGGTACGTGCTTCGTCGCCAGTGAATTGGTAAACCTGGTATTTACCCGTGTCTTTGTCGTAGTAAGAATCAATGCCGACAACAATGCACTGCACGCCGAACTTTTCGGCAAGCTCAGTGATAAGTTCTGGGTTCGCTAGGGCAGGGGAATTGATGGAAATCTTGTCTGCACCAAATTCCAGTATGCGCTGTGCATCTTCGGCGGTTTTGATGCCACCAGCCACGCAGAAAGGAATATCAATCACTTCGGCAACACGTGCGACCCAGCTTTTGTCTACGACGCGACCATCGCTTGATGCGGTAATATCGTAAAACACCAATTCGTCAGCGCCTTCAGCCGCATAGCGTGCAGCAAGTGGGACGATGTCACCAATGATTTCGTGGTTACGAAACTGAACGCCTTTGACAACTTGACCATCACGAACGTCTAGGCAGGGAATTATTCTTCTTGCCAACATGCGAATGCCTCCTCTGCGGTGAATTTGCCGTCTAGCAGGGCGCGACCCACGATAACACCCGCAACGCCAGTGCCTTTAAGCGCGTCTATGTCTGCCAGAGAACCAATGCCACCTGAAGATTGAAATTGAACCTGCGGGTAAGCCGCGCAAAGATCTTTGTAGAGCTCAACGTTGGAACCAGCCAATGTGCCGTCACGGGAAATGTCGGTACACAAAACATGCTTTAATCCCACTGTGAGGAAATCTTCCAGCAGTGCTTCAATAGTTACGCCGGAATCTTCTTGCCAGCCTGATACCGCGACCATGCGATTGCCGTTTTCATCGATATTGATGTCCAGTGCCAGCACAATGTGTTCGGCGCCGTATTTCGTCATCCAGCCTTTTACAATTTCAGGTTGCCTTACGGCTGTTGAACCAATGACCACACGCTTAGCACCAGCACGCAGCAGTTCGACAACGTCGCTTTCTTTGCGTACGCCACCGCCAATTTGAATATTCGCGGGGGTGCTTTCAATCAAGGATTCGATAATAGAAAGCTGACGCGCTGTGGTGTCTTTTGCACCGGTCAAATCGACCAAATGTAGCCAGTTTGCGCCTGCATTGTGGTACAGCGCGAATTGCTCACGAGGGTCAACTTTGTATTCGGTGACTTGGCCGTAATCGCCTTGATAAAGACGGACGACTTGTCCATCAATCAAATCTAAAGCAGGAATTATCATCCTTATAACTCCAAAAAGTTTTTGATCAGCTGCGCCCCAACTTTGCTCGAACGCTCTGGGTGGAACTGAACGCCGTAATAGTTGCCGTTTTGTACTGCAGCGCTAAACGGCTTGTCGTAGTCACATTGGCCAATGGTGTAATCGCCCACTGGCATGGCGTAGCTATGTACGAAATAGAAGTAGCTGTTCTCAGGAATATCTTTGAACAGGGGGTGGTTATTTACGGGAGTGACCGTATTCCAACCCATGTGAGGAAGCGGCAAATTACCGGTTTCCATCAGTGTGGTGTCAGCGTCAACATGGCCAAGGCAGTTAACGATTGCTTTGCCTTCTTGTGATGACTTGCCCAAAAGCTGCATGCCCAAACAAATGCCAAGTAATGGCTGTTTGACGTCGCGAACGAGCGAGATCAAGTCGCGTTCTTCAAGGTTTTTCATCGCTTCTGTTGCTGTACCGACACCGGGCAATAATAATTTGTCAGCGGCGAGAACCACAGCAGGGTCACGACTAATCGTCACGTCGTAACCTAAGCGCTCTATGGCAAAACGCACAGAGCTGACGTTGGCGCATCCGGTATCAATAATGACAATCTTTGCGTCGCTCATACTATCTCTCCTTAGAGTACGCCTTTGCTGCTTGGCAGCTCGTTGCCTTCAACGCGGATTGCTTGGCGCAATGTGCGGCCATAAGCCTTAAACAGGCTTTCAACGATGTGGTGCGTGTTATCACCGTTGGAAGACAGGTGAAGCGTACAAGCCATGGTATCTGTCAGTGAGCGGAAGAAGTGTTCGACCATTTCTGTTGATAGATCGCCAACTTTGTCTTGCGAGAATGTTGCTTCAAATTTCAGGTACGGGCGACCCGACAAATCTAACGCGCATTGTGCAAGGCATTCGTCCATTGGCAGGCTAAAGCCAAAACGGCCGATGCCGCGTTTGTTGCCAAGGGCTTCTTTTAGTGCTTGCCCCAGCGCTAGCGCGGTATCTTCCACCGTGTGGTGGTCGTCGATGTGCAAGTCACCTTCTACTGCAACTTCCATGCGGAAACCACCGTGTGTGGCGATTTGATCTAGCATGTGATCAAAAAAGCCAAGGCCTGTGCTGATACTGTTACCGCCGCTTTCGTCCAAGTTCACTGTGATGCGAATATCGGTTTCTTTGGTGGTACGAACCACGGAAGCAACGCGCGGGGAGGTGGTCAAATCTTTGAGGATTTGTTTCCAGTTCATGGTTTCTGGGTGGTATTGAATACCACGGATCGCCATGTTCTCAGCCAATTGCAGATCGGTTTGACGATCGCCAATCACGGCAGACGTCTTGAAATCCACACGGCCTTGCTGAAGGTAGTCTTTCACCAAGCCCAGCTTGGGTTTGCGGCAGCTACATCCTTCGTGGTCGAAGTGCGGACAAATCAAAACGTCAGCAAACTTCACGCCTTGAGATTCGAAAATCTCCATCATCATATTATGTGGCGCATCGAAATCAGCTTGTGGGTAACTGTCGGTACCCAAACCGTCTTGGTTGGTGACCATCACCAGCTTGTAACCGGCATCCTGAAGCGAAAGCAGAGCAGGAATGACATCAGGCTCTAACTTGAGTTTGTCGAGGCGGTCGACTTGAAAATCAACAGGTGGCTCGACAATCAGTGTGCCATCTCGGTCAATAAAGAGGATTTTTTCTTTCACTACAAATTCCTTTTCGTTTCGCTCTTTATGCCAGTTGCTGGCGGATAAAGGTCAGGGTTTTTTCACATTCTTCACGGTTGCCGATGCTGATACGAATGCAGCCTTCAATCGGAGAGCGACGAAGAATAATGCCGTTGTCCCAAAGGGCGGTAAACAGCAGTTCCGCGTCATCGAATTTCACCAGCAGGTAGTTAGCATAGCCATCAAACACCTGAACACCCGGTAACATGGAAAGACCGGCTTGAAGATAAGCGCGGTTAGCACTGAGATCCAACACTTGGTATTTCATGCGTGCAAGGCCTGCTTCAGACAGTGCCTGACAAGCAATTTCTGTCACGGGTACTGGCACCGGATAAGGCGCGATGACTTTTTGCATCAACTGAATAACTTGCGGATTCGCGATGGTAAAACCACAGCGTAAGCCAGCGAGCGCAAAGGCTTTTGACAGGGTGCGTAAAATCGCAAGGTTTGGATAGCGAACCAGCAGATCAACGGTTGACGCTTCAGGGCAAAAATCAATATAGGCTTCGTCCATCACAACCAACGCACGACCTGCTGTCATTTCTAGTAGCGCTTCAATGTCGTTGCGATCAACCAAGTTGCCTGTTGGGTTGTTTGGGCTACAAACGAAAACCAGTTTGACGTTATCAAGGTTGTTTTCAATCTCTGCCAGATCGAGCTGCCATTCGTTAGTCAGGGGAACGACTTTTCGCTCAACACCCGCGGTTTCCGCACTGATGGCATACATGCCATAGGTTGGCGGGCAGAAAAGAATACTGTCTTCGCCGGCTTCACAGAAAGTGCGAACCAATAGTTCAATACTTTCATCGGCACCGCGGGAGGTGAGCACTTGCTCTGGGCGCACACCTGCGTAGTCTGCATAGGCACGGATAAGTTCATCAGGCTGACATTCGCTGTAGCGATTAAGGCCAGCACCGTTGATGGTGTACTCATTGTTAAACGGTGATTCATTGGCATTGAGCCAAACATCACCTTGGCCACCTAAGCGGCGGGCAGACATGTAAGGGGTCAACGCCTGAACATCCTTACGAGCTAATTTTTCAATATCCATCACTCACCCCAAAATTATTGCAATTTATTAAGCTTGTTGACGCGAATCGTGACCGCATTGCGGTGCGCATCTAAACCTTCAGCGTTGGCCATGGCGACCACGGTAGGTGCAAGTGCCTGCAGACCATCGGCCGATAACTCTTGAACCGTCATCCGCTTGCTGAAATCAGCCAAACCGAGACTTGAATAGGTACGCGTATAGCCATAGGTTGGCAGCACGTGGTTGGTGCCAGAGGCATAATCGCCAACAGATTCTGGCGACCAAGCGCCCAAGAAAATTGAACCTGCGTTATCGAGCAACGGAAGAAGTTCACGCGGGTTTTTGGTCTGAACAATCAAGTGCTCAGGGCCGTAATTGTTCGAGATGGCAATACACTGCGTCAGGCTATCAGCGATGATGATGATACTCGAACCCAAGGCTTGGCTGGCGATGTCAGCACGGCTAAGCACCTTAAGTTGTTTCTGCACGGCATCCGCCACTTTTTCTGCCATGACAGGAGAAGGTGTCAGCAATACCACTTGTGAGTCCGGGCCATGCTCCGCTTGGCTCAGCAGATCTGCGGCAACGAAATCGGCATCGGCGTCTTCGTCGGCAATCACTAACACTTCAGAAGGGCCAGCAGGCATATCAATGGCCGCGCCTTGGTGATCGTTGCTCACCTGACGTTTGGCTTCGGTAACAAAGGCATTGCCTGGGCCAAAAATCTTATCCACCTTGCTAACCGTTTCTGAACCATACGCCATGGCAGCAACTGCTTGCGCGCCACCAAGGTTGTAGATTTCATCAATGCCACACAGTTTCGCGACGTATAGGATCTCATCCGCGATAGGTGGTGGCGAACAAAGCACCACTTTACGACACCCTGCGATTTGCGACGGTACGCCAAGCATCAACACGGTTGACGGTAGCGGTGCGCTGCCGCCTGGAATATATAACCCAACACGATTGATAGGACGAGTAACCAATTCACAGACCACGCCGGGCATGGTTTCGACAGTCAGTGGCTGCGCTTTTTGAGCTTGATGGAAACAGGCAATGTTGTCATAGGCTTGCTTGAGCGCCACTTTAATCTCATCACCTAACCGAGTCTCAGCGGCATCGATTTCTTCCTGCTGAACACGAATGTTTTCAGGAACCACTTTATCGAACTTCTCGGTCAGCGTTTTTAGTGCGGCGTCTCCGCCTTGACGGACATCGCTGATCACGCGTTGAACGGCTTCAGTAATTGACGCACTGTCTGAAATAGCAGGGCGTTCTAATGAACTTTCCTTCTGCTGGTCACTGAGCGATTTCCAAACCACTGTTTTCATGGCTTACTCCATCATCTTCTCAATTGGCAGCACCAGAATAGAGCTTGCGCCTAGTGCTTTCAGTTTTTCCATGGTTTCCCAGAACAGATTTTCAGTGCTTACCAGATGAACAGCAACGCGTTGTTTGTCATGTGCCAACGGCAAAATCGTTGGGTCTTCTGCACCTGGCAGCAGCTCAACAATTTTCTCCAGTGTTTCACTAGGTGCATGCAGCATGATGTATTTGGATTCTTTGGCTTGGATAACGCCGTTAATACGGGTAAGAAGACGTTCGATAAGCTCGGATTTGTCGCTAGCAAACTCGCCTGTGCGCTGAATCAGCACGGCTTTGGAACGGAAAATAACCTCGACTTCTTTTAGGCCATTGGCTTCAAGGGTCGCACCCGTAGAAACGAGATCGCAAATCGCGTCGGCAAGACCTGCGCGAGGCGCAACTTCTACTGAGCCATTGAGCATACAAGTGCTGAATTTCACATCTTTCTGATCGAGGTAGGCTTTGAGAATGTTGGGGTAGGTGGTCGCAATACGTTGACCCGCTAGATCTTGTGGGCCTTTATAATCTTGATCTTTTTCGACCGCAACCGATAAGCGGCAACCACCAAAATCCAAGCGACGAAGTTTGTTGTACTCACTTGGCTCGCCCATTTTGACGCGCTCTAAACGCACTTCTTCCAGTTCATTTTCACCAATAACACCCAAATCAACCACACCATCCATGATAAGGCCTGGGATATCATCATCGCGCACCAGCAATAGGTCGATGGGCATGTTTTCTGCGTGAGCGACTAAACGATCACCAGAGACGTTGATTTTCACACCGCAGCGCTTTAGCAGTTCAAAACACTCTTTGGCGAGACGGCCTTTTTTCTGTATTGCGATTCTTAGACGTTCTGTTTGCATGATCTAATCCCTGTATCTTTGGTTTCAGCGCTTCCTTCTAGAAGACGCTGGCACAATTTTTAATCCTAAAATGTAAAAAACCCCCGGAAGGTTCGCTTCCGGGGGTCTGAATCTTGTATTCACTATAATGACCGTTGGAAGAACCTAAATCCCTGTCTTCCAGTCGAAACCAATCTACCCGAAAGACTACTCAGGATGATGATGGTGGTGAATGGTCATTAGTGTTTTTTGCATTTTTGTCTTCTCTCAATATGTAAACGAGTAAACGTTTGCTTGGGCTCAACACTAACAAACTCATTAAATATTGCAACAAGTAATTTGTGTGTTTAACGATTTAGCGACTAAGAGAAAGCGCAATGGCTTAAAAGGGTAAGAGCGTGGGTGTATAAAGGCAGATTTCGCTAAGGTTTTATGACACTTTTCTTTTGTTTACTTTGCGACGGAACAGGGGGTAGAGAATGAAAGTCCAACAATAAGGCAAAGGTTAGTTCGATCAGACATAAACATCTAACAACCCGTCGTTTTTCTTGTCTTTCGATGCGGGTTCTTGCTCGATGTGAGCGTCAGCATGATCTTCTTCTTCGTCAGCAAGCTTTTGCTTTTGTTGTTCTGTCTTATTCTGCTTCGAGACGTTATTCACTTTTTGTGGTGAATAGTCTGAGAAGTTGGGGAACCAAGCCATCATATGTCCTCATGAGTTGCTCCCCCTACATATCGACCAAAAATCAATCAGCTTGAGTGTTTTCTAACCGCAGCACTTCTTGTGCTTTTTGCCACTTCCACATGGACAAGGGTCGTTCCTGCCCACTTTCTCGGCTTTCGGGTATTCGCCATCGATGTAAAACCAAAGGGTCTCACCGTCTTTTTCTTCCGTCACAAAACGGGATTTTTCGTGCAAGCAGTAAGGTGTACCGTCTTCTACATAGTGGGCTTTGAATTCGACGAAGCCCTGCTTGCCACCGTCATCAACAGAGCTCGACAGCACTTGCAGCATTTGCCATTTACTTTTTACCGATTTGGCAATGGCCTCGCGATGCTCTTCAGCGTGGCAAGAGACGTGATAGGTCGCAACAACAAAGTCCACTAACCCAACCACGTGGGCGCTGTAACGCGCTCGCATGAGCTTTTCTGGGTGATCCGCGTTGCTATGTTGCTGATGAATAGGCTCGCAGCAGTGGCTGTAAGCTTGTTGGCTGCCACATGGGCAAAGTGTCGGTTTCGACGGTGTTGAAAGCTGTGCAGTCATGAAAAATGAACCGAATTAAAATAATCCGGCTCATTTTCGAAGTCTAGGGCAGTGCAGTCAATGAAAACGCGCAGTAAAGGCGTCAAAATGAATGCAAATACCAATCGTATTCTATATCAGTAATGTGTTTTTCGAACTGCTCCAACTC
The DNA here is from genome assembly GCF_045679545.1 of Enterovibrio litoreus. Classification (NCBI taxonomy): domain Bacteria; kingdom Pseudomonadati; phylum Pseudomonadota; class Gammaproteobacteria; order Vibrionales; family Vibrionaceae; genus Enterovibrio; species Enterovibrio litoreus. The sequence continues at coordinate 2,348,187 of NZ_CP166194.1, read as the reverse complement.
TTTCTCTTTGCACGTGACAAACACTTCAACGAAATCGGATCCTAAATAGTGCTTCATCATTTCTGAGCTAGAGAGAAGACGAAGGGCATCTCGTAGGTTGGTAGGAAGCGGCTCGATATCCAGTTCATAAGCATTGCCGACGACAGGTTCAGGTGGCTCTACTTTATGTTCAATACCGTACATCATGGCTGCAAGCAGCGCGCTCATCATCAAATACGGGTTGGCGTCAGTGCCCGCAACACGGTGTTCAATGCGCGTGGCTTCGAGAGTGTCATCGGGGATGCGAAGCGCCGTGGTTCGATTCTCGAACCCCCAACTCGACGAATTAGGCACATAAAAGTCAGGACCAAAACGGCGGAATGAGTTGATATTGGGACACAGTATCGCCATGTATTCCGGAAGTAACTCTAACATGCCGCCGACCGCGTGGCGCATGATGTCTGGAAATTCACCGTTTTCGTCCGGTTGGAATATGTTGACGCCCTTGTCATCCACCACACTGATATGAACGTGCATGCCATTGCCCGCTTGATCCGCGTAAGGTTTGGCCATGAAGGTGGTATCAAACTTATGGGCATGCGCTGTTTGTTTAATGACGCGTTTAAGTAGCACTGCGTGGTCACACGCTGCCAAGGGGTCATTGGTATGGTTTAGGTTGATTTCAAACTGACCGGGTGCAGATTCAGCCACGATCGCGTCAGCGGGCAAGCCTTGCTCGCGTGCCGTGTCAATGATGCCCGTGAGCATGTCTGAGTAATGGTCGAGATCATCCAGCGAATAGACTTGTGTGTTGGTTGGGCGTTTGCCCGTGACAGGGGAGATAGGTGGTTGAGGAACCTTGCCGTCAGATTTACTGTCGATGAGGTAAAACTCAATCTCAAAAGCAGAAACTGCAGTTAGCCCTTTTTCCTTCATTTTTCGTACGATTCGACGAAGAATTTTTCGTGGGTCGGCAAAAAAGGGCGTTTCTTCGTCTTCATACATCTCTAAAAGAAGTTGAGCGATAGGGCGTTTTTGCCACGGTTGCGTGGTCAATGAGCCGGAAACGGGAAAACAGTATGCGTCAGATTCACCAATATCTAATCCTAGCCCCGTTTCTTCGACGGATGTTCCGGTGATATCGAGGCCGTAGATAGACAGAGGCAGGCCGATGCCCGTTTCATACGCGGCTTTAAGCTTGTCTTTTTCAACGCGCTTACCTCGCACAATGCCATGCATGTCGATAATGAGTAAGTCGACGTATTCTATATCAGGGTTTTTACGAAGAAACTCCTCGGCCTCTGAGGCACTCGCGGAATTCGCATCCGCTTCCGTAAACATTTCCCTGTCTGTTTGATATCGCATAAAACACCTGCCTAAGTGTAAATTATATTAGCCACTCCAGTGGATACCCTTGAGTGAATAGTAAACCGCCAACATTGTCAACCGCGTCGCGTGTCACAAAATCCAGCTTTTAGCCGTAAATCAATGCGATAAGATTGGATAAATCAGGCAATTAGCGATGCTTTGTAAATGTTAATGGATTGATAAATAAATCGATCGTTTTTGTTGGTTTGGTCACTTGCGTAATTTATTTTTAACGTGTAGCGTGTGAAAAAACGAACGCATTACGTGGTGATATTGTTTTTTACATATCATAATTTACATGGAATGCATGATAGAGCAGAGGACGGTATGCAGTGTTCAACAACTCCATTGGTCGGCGTAACAGGGTGTAGTTCTCAGTTGGGGTTACATCCTTTTCATATTGCTGGCGATAAATATGTCAAAGGTGTTGTTGATGGTTCAGGTTGTTGTCCGCTAATTATTCCTGCATTGGGTAATACGTTGCCAATGAAACAACTGCTTGCATCGCTCGACGGCATTCTGTTTACGGGCTCTCCTTCCAATATCGAACCTCATCATTATCAAGGCACACCTAGCGAGCCTGGTACTGACCATGACCCCAAGCGCGATTCAACGACCTTACCGCTAATGAAAATGGCGATTGAGATGGGCGTGCCTGTGTTTGCGATTTGTCGTGGGTTTCAGGAAATGAACGTGGTGATGGGGGGGACGTTGCATCAAAGACTTCATGACGTGGGTGGTTTTATTGAACATCGCGAAGACAAAACTGCACCAGTAGGTGATCAGTACGGCATTTCTCACACAATTAACATCGAACCTGGGGGCCTTCTCTACGAGGCGTGGGGTCGCACCTCTGCCGACGTTAATTCTGTGCATACACAGGGGATTGACCGACTAGGCAAGGGTTTGCGACCAGAAGCGTATGCGCCAGATGGGTTGATAGAGGCTGTCTCTGTCATAGATGCAAAAAATTTCGCTTTAGGGGTTCAGTGGCATCCTGAGTGGGAAGTCACAAAAAATCCTTTTTATTCAGCTATCTTCGAAGTATTCGGAAATGCCTGCAGACAAAGAGCGAATTCGCGTGAGAAAGAATATGAGTAAGCTTAAAAAATGGTTAATGGACAATGAAATCACTGAAGTCGAATGTGTCGTTAGCGACTTATCCGGCATAGCACGTGGCAAAATTGCACCCGTGGATAAATTTATCCACGAAGGTGAAATGCGTTTACCTGAGAGTGTTCTGCTGCAAACCGTGACAGGGGATTATGTCGATGATGACATTTTCTATTCACTGCTTGACGAAGCAGACATCGATTTTATCTGCAAACCAGACGAGAGTGCCGTATATCTCTTGCCGTGGACGATAGAAAAAACCGCGCAGATCATTCACGACTCGTTTGACAAAATGGGCAATCCCATAGAGCTGTCACCGCGCAATGTGCTCAAAAAAGTCCTCAAGCTTTATGAAGAGCGAAACTGGAAACCGGTTGTTGCGCCGGAAATGGAATTTTACCTGACGGCGCGTAGTGAAGACCCTGATCTACCGCTCAAGCCGCCCATCGGACGTTCAGGTCGCATGGAAACGGGGCGTCAATCTTTCTCCATTGACGCCGCCAATGAATTCGATCCGCTGTTTGAAGACATGTACGATTGGTGCGAACAGCAAGGGCTTGCCATTGATACCCTGATTCATGAAGAAGGGGTGGCACAGATGGAAATCAACTTCAGCCATGGTGACCCATTGGTGTTGGCGGATCAGGTGTTTTTGTTTAAACGCACCTTGCGTGAAGCCGCACTAAAGCATCAGGTGGTCGCGACCTTTATGTCTAAGCCAATCACCGATGAACCGGGTAGTGCGATGCACTTACATCAGAGTATTTTGGATGTTGAAACGGGTAAAAACATTTTTACCAACGAAGATGGCACCAGCTCATCACTCTTCTACGGCTACATTGCAGGTCTTCAACAATTCATTCCTGAAATGCTGCCCATGTTCGCGCCCAACGTGAATTCGTTCCGTCGCTTCCTGCCTGATACCTCTGCCCCCGTCAATGTTGAATGGGGGGAGGAAAACCGAACCTGCGGATTACGTGTACCAAGCTGCTCGCCGCAAAATCGACGCATTGAAAACCGCTTGCCGGGCGCAGATGCCAACTCCTATCTCGCGATTGCAGCCAGTTTGTTATGTGGCTACATCGGCATGGTTAGAGAGCTAAAACCGACGCCGCCAGCGCAAGGCCGTGGCTACGAAATCAGAAGTCCAACCTTGCCTTATACCTTAGAAAGTGCGCTTGAGCGCATGGAAAACTGCGACGAAGTTTCTGATTACTTGGGAGAAGCGTTCGCCAAGGGCTATATCGCGGTGAAGCGAAAAGAGCAGGAAAACTTCAAGCGTGTGATCAGTTCTTGGGAACGTGAGTTCTTGCTACTGACGGTGTAATAACAACGCAATATGGAAGACAACCTATTGGGTTGCTATTGATTTAAACGACAAGGATGTGGAGGTCGCCATGGCACACGTCGCGCAACACCTAAATACCGAAACACTGCAAGCGCTCGATAACGCACACTATTTGCACCCATTCAGCGATTCAAAAACGCTGAGAGAGAAGGGCGCGCGCATGATTGTGCGCGCTGAGGGTGTTTACATTTGGGACAGCAATGGCAACCGCATCTTGGATGGCATGGCAGGTCTTTGGTGCACCAACATCGGCTACGGCGAGAAAAGATTGGCCGACGCCGCGCATCGCCAAATGCTTGAGCTTCCTTACTACAACAGTTTCTTCCAGTGTGCTCATCCACCTGTTGTGGAGCTGGCGAAAGAAATAGCCGATCTTGCACCTGCGCACATGAACCAAGTGTTTTTCACAGGTTCAGGCTCGGAATCAAACGACACCGTGCTTCGTATGGTGCGTCACTATTGGACGGTGAAAGGGCAACCTGAAAAATTCACTATCATCGGACGCCACAATGGCTATCACGGCTCGACTGTTGCAGGTGCCAGCTTGGGCGGTATGAAAGCCATGCATAAGCAAGGTGGGCTGCCTATACCGGGTATTCATCATATTCCACAGCCATATTGGTTTGGCGAAGGCGGTGATCTCACGCCTGAAGAGTTTGGCATCCAAACGGCGCAAGAGCTGGAAAAAGCCATTCTTGAAATCGGTGAAGACAAGGTCGCTGCATTTATTGCCGAACCTTTCCAAGGCGCGGGCGGTGTGGTGATCCCGCCGTCGACCTATTGGCCTGAAATCAACCGCATTCTGGCGAAGTACGATATTTTAATGATCGCGGACGAAGTGATTTGTGGCTTTGGCCGAACCGGTGAATGGTTTGGTAGTCAGCACTTTGGCATCACGCCCGATTTTATGCCGATAGCCAAGGGCATGACATCGGGATACATCCCTATGGGTGGCGTGATTGTTAGCGATCGCGTGGCGAAGGTGTTTGAAGAAAAAGGCGGTGACTTTAACCACGGTTACACCTATTCCGGTCATCCTGTCTCGGCGGCGGTCGCATTGGAAAATCTTCGCGTAATGAAAGAGAAGAATCTCGTTCAGTACGTCAAAGAAGATATTGGCCCTTATTTGCAACAACAGTGGCAGACCTTGGCGGATCACCCTTTAGTGGGTGAAGCGCGAGGGTTGGGGCTGGTGGCAGCCATCGAACTGGTCAAAGACAAAGCCACACGAACACGGTTTGATGAATCAGTAGGTATTGGCGGGATCTGTCGTGATTTGAGTGTTGAAAATGGCCTGGTCATGCGGGCGTGCGGCGACACCATGATTATCAGCCCACCGCTTGTTATCTCTCATTTGGAAGTCGATGAACTGATTGAAAAAGCGCGTTTGGCCTTGGATCTCACCTTCGAGCATCTTCAAGACCTCGGCGCAGTGTAGCGTTATATAAAAGGATTATCGCAATGCGCGTGTTTCGATACGCGCAAACCAGTTGGCCAGATTGGAAACATCTGGTTGGGAGACAGGGATGTGGTAGCGCGCTCTATCTCCGACTCTGAAAGGACCCTAAGGAGAGCACATGAAAATGGCAATTCGCAATAAGACCACGGCAATGACCCTTGCGGGGCTATTGGCATCATCGGGACTGATGATTTCAACAAGCGTTCAAGCGGAAGAAATTCTGCGTATCTACAATTGGAGCGATTATATCGCCGAAGACACGATAGAGAATTTCGAAAAAGAAACAGGCATTAAAGTCACCTATGACGTGTACGACAGTAACGACGTCCTTGAAGCTAAGCTGCTGTCAGGCAATTCTGGCTACGATCTCGTTGTGCCGTCCAACAACTTCTTAGCTAAGCAGATCACTGCGGGGGCGTTTAAGCCACTGGATAAAAGCCTGCTGACCAATATGAAAAATTTGGACCCGGCGTTAATGAAACGCTTGGAAATGGCCGACCCTGGAAATAAATACGCGATTCCTTACCTTTGGGGCACCAATGGCATTGGTTACAATGCTGAAAAAGTCACCGCTATTTTGGGCGATAAGTTGCCTGAAAATAAGCTCGACCTTCTGATGGACCCGCAGTACGTGTCCAAGTTGCAAGAGTGTGGCGTTGCCATGCTAGATTCCGCCGATGAAGTGTTGCCGCAAGTGCTGCAATATTTAGGTTTGGATCCAAACTCGACCAATAAAGCGGATTATGAAAAGGCGTCAGATGCACTGGCTAAAATCCGCCCTCACATTACCTATTTCCACTCGTCGCGCTACATAACCGATTTAGCCAATGGCGACATTTGTTTGGCCTTTGGTTTTTCCGGTGATATTTTCCAAGCGGCGTATCGTGCGGAAGAAGCAGACAATGGACAGGTGATTGAATACGCCATTCCTAGTGGCGGTGCCAATATCTGGTTCGACATGATGGCAATCCCAGCGGATGCGAAAAACGCCAAAAACGCACACACCTTTATCAACTACGTTCTGCGTCCTGAAGTGATCGCACCTATCACCGATTACGTGGCGTATGCTAACCCTAATATCGCCTCTAACACCCTGATTGATCAGGATGTGCTGAACAACCCCTCCATTTATCCGACGCCAGACGTCATGGAAAAGCTGTTCGTATCAGAAGTCTTACCGCTCAAAATTAGCCGCATCAAAACACGTAACTGGACCCGAATGAAAACAGGTCAATAACCTTACCAACCAGAGAGCCGCAATCAATGCGGCTCTCTCGCTGTGTTCAGGATATGCGTTCGTCTGAGTGGTAACAGGGAGGATCCGTGTGTGAGTCATAAACCGCAACCTATTGAAAATCAGCAGAAGAAACAGGAACTGCTAAAAATTGATCGCATCAGCAAATTGTTTGGCGATGTTCGTGCCGTGGATGATGTGTCCCTCACGATTGAAAAAGGAGAGATCTTTTCATTATTGGGCGGATCTGGGTCTGGAAAATCAACCTTGCTGCGGATACTCGCCGGCTTTGAAAAGCCTTCAAGCGGCAGAATATATCTCGACGGTGAAGACATTACTGATATGCCTCCGTACGAGCGTCCAATTAACATGATGTTTCAATCCTATGCACTGTTCCCACACATGACGGTGGCGCAGAACATTGCCTTCGGATTGAAGCAAGACAAGATGAAGAAGGCCGAAATCGAGCTTCATGTCGCCGAAATGCTTCGTCTGGTGCGAATGGAAGCGTATGCCAAACGAAAACCGCATCAACTCTCTGGTGGTCAACGTCAACGTGTTGCGTTGGCACGCTCATTGGCAAAACGACCAAAACTTTTGTTGCTCGATGAGCCCATGGGGGCGCTGGATAAAAAACTGCGCACCCAAATGCAGTTGGAAGTTGTGGAGATTCTTGAACGTGTTGGCGTGACCTGTGTGATGGTGACGCACGATCAAGAAGAAGCCATGACCATGGCCGGGCGTATCTCCATCATGCATGAAGGGTGGATTGCCCAAACCGGCTCACCAACAGATATTTACGAAAGCCCCAATAGCCGCATGATTGCAGAATTCATTGGTTCGGTGAACATGTTTGAAGGCGAGATAGTGGTGGATGAAACCGACCACTGTGTGATTGAGTCGCATGAAATCCCTCAGCCTATTTTTGTCGGTCATGGTGTTGCCACCAATGTGGAAGACAAAAAAGTATGGTTAGCCGTTCGGCCTGAAAAGGCACTGATCAGCAGAGAGCGCCCAGAAGCGGAGCATAACTGGGCCAAAGGCATCGTGGATGATATCGCTTATCTCGGCGGCACATCTGTCTATTACGTTCGTTTGCCAAGTGGCAAAGTGGTGATGTGTAGCATGGCGAACATCTCTCGGCGCCAAGATCGGCCGACGTGGGAAGATGAAGTGTTCATCAGCTGGGAGGCCACCAGTGGTGTGGTATTGCGAGTATGACGATAATAACTTCTTCAGCGAAAAGCGGGAGCAACGCGAAAGCACCGCATAAATCACGCGTCCTGTTTCCCAAAGGGCGACACATTACCATGGGCATGCCCTACCTTTGGCTGTTGCTCTTTTTTGCCATGCCCTTTGCTATCGTATTTAAAATCAGCCTCTCCAGTGCCGCTATTGCCATACCGCCTTATGAAGCGATTATGCAGTACGTCGATGACGTGGTTGAAATCACGCTGAATCTCGAAAACTATCTGCGGATCCTCGAAGACGATCTGTATGTTCTCGCGTATCTCAGTTCAGTCAAAATTGCGTTCTTTTCCACTCTAGGTTGCCTCCTTCTGGGGTATCCGATGGCCTATGCGATTGCTCGTGCACCTGCGCGTATGCAAACCGTTTTGCTGCTGCTCATCATGTTGCCATCTTGGACGTCGTTCCTGATCCGAGTGTATGCATGGATGGGTCTATTGAGTAACTCGGGGATCATCAATAGTTCTTTACTTTGGCTTGGTGTGATTTCAGATCCTATCCAGATCCTCAATACCAATACTGCTGTCTACATCGGCATTATCTATACCTACTTGCCATTCATGGTGTTGCCGCTTTATGCCAACTTGGTCAAGCTAGATACCAGTTTGCTTGAAGCTGCGGCGGATTTGGGATCACGTAACTTCAATACCTTCTGGAAAGTCACATTGCCTTTATCAAAAGGGGGCGTGATTGCCGGTTCCATGTTGGTGTTTATTCCTGTGGTGGGTGAAGTGGTGATCCCTGAACTTCTAGGCGGCCCAGAAACCCTGATGATAGGTAAAGTGTTGTGGCAAGAGTTCTTCAATAACCGCGATTGGCCTGTTGCGTCGGCATTGGCGATTGTGATGTTGGCGTTGTTGATTATCCCGATCACCTTGTTCCACCATTATCAATCTAAAGACATGGAGGCTAGCCGATGAAACGTTGGCAATTTTCAACCGTCATGCTTTGGGTAGGGTTAGTGTTTCTTTACCTTCCCATGTTGATCTTGGTGATTTACTCGTTCAATGGCTCGAAACTGGTGACGGTGTGGGGCGGTTTTTCGACCAAATGGTATGTGGAACTGTTTAAAGATGAGCAAATTCTACAAGCCGTTTGGACCAGTCTTCGCATCGCGTTTTACAGCTCTACCATGGCCGTGATCATCGGCACGCTGGCGGCGTTTGTGATGACGCGTTTTAGGCGCTCATGGGGGCGGCTCACCTTGTCGAACATGATCACGGCACCACTGGTTATGCCTGATGTGATTATTGGTCTTTCCTTGTTGCTGTTGTTTGTTCAAATGGGCGAGCTGTTTGGCTGGCCTGCTGAACGCGGGATGACAACAGTGTGGATTGCACACTCCACGTTTTGCGCTGCATATGTCGCGGTAGTGGTGTCATCGCGCTTGCGAGAGTTGGACTTTTCAATTGAAGAAGCAGGCATGGATTTGGGGGCAACCCCATTGAAAGTCTTCTTCGTGATCACTGTGCCTATGATTGCCCCTGCGCTGGTGGCAGGTTGGCTGCTGAGTTTTAGCTTGTCCCTCGATGATTTGGTGATCGCAAGTTTCGTGTCGGGCCCAGGTTCAACCACGCTACCTATGGTGGTGTTCTCGTCAGTGCGTCTTGGTGTGTCACCGAAAATCAACGCCCTTGCTACCTTAATCATTTTGGTTGTGTCGTTGTTTGCCTTTATTTCTTGGTATATCGCTCGCCGTGCTGAGCGTAAATCGAAGGAAGAAATGCTTCGCATCAGCCAAGAACTTGAACAACATTAGGAACGTCATCATGCAGGAACCAGCAAGTTCAATGGGCGCGCAACAACGTACGCAACATGCAGCGTTAGAGCATGCGCCGTCATATTATGCGGCGTCTGCCAATCCTTCGCCGTTGCACGAAACCCTGAAAGACGATGTGACTGCCGATGTGTGTATCATCGGCGCAGGTTACACCGGATTGTCATCAGCCCTGCATTTGCTCGAAGCAGGCTTCAATGTGGTTATCCTTGAAGCCGCGCGAGTGGGTTGGGGCGCATCCGGCCGCAATGGCGGTCAGATTGTTAACAGTTATAGCCGTGATATCGACGTGATTGAGAAAACGGTGGGTAAAGAGAAAGCCCGCCTTTTCGGTGAGATGGCGTTTGAGGGCGGTAAAATCATTCGAGAGCGAGTTGAGAAATACAATATTGAATGCGACTTGAAAAACGGCGGTGTGTTTGCGGCGCTGAATGCCAAACAGATGCACGAACTTGAACATCAAAAAGCGCTGTGGGAGCGTCATGGAAACGATCAACTCGAGATCCTCAATCAAAGTGATATTCGCAGTGTGGTTGATACCGAGCGCTATGTGGGCGGCTTGCTTGATAAGTCTGGCGGACACATTCATCCGCTTAACCTCGCACTCGGCGAAGCGGCTGCTGTCGAAAGTTTGGGCGGAAAAATCTATGAGCATTCTGCCGCTATTCGCATTGATCGAGGTGAGCCCGTTAAAGTGTTCACAGAGCAAGGCTCTGTCACCGCATCATTTCTGATTGTGGCTGGCAATGCGTATCTGGGCGGATTGATGCCTGAGCTACGCGCAAAATCGATGCCTTGTGGCACACAGGTGATCACGACCGAACCGCTAACGGACGAACAAGCCAAAAGCTTATTGCCTCAAGATTACTGTGTGGAAGATTGTAATTATTTGTTGGATTACTTCCGGTTATCTGGCGACAAGCGACTCATCTACGGTGGCGGCGTGGTTTATGGTGCGCGCGATCCTGCCGACATTGACGCGATTATTATCCCTAAAATGCTCAAAACGTTCCCACAGTTAAGTGATGTGAAAATTGACTATCGCTGGACAGGGAATTTCTTGATGACCTTGTCGCGTTTGCCGCAGGTTGGACGCATAGGCAGCAATATCTATTACTCACAGGGCTGCAGTGGTCATGGTGTCACTTATACCCATTTGGCGGGGCGCTTGATGTCAGAAGTGTTGCGCGGGCAAGCAGAGCGCTATGATGCGTTTGCGAGCTTGCCGCATCTGCCATTTCCCGGAGGTCATGCGCTGAGTGTGCCTTTCTCAGCATTGGGCGCATGGTATTACACGGTGCGCGACAAATTCGGGATTTGATGGCGCAGCTAGCCCCGCGTAAATGGCTTTAGAAACAAAAAGCGCCCGTGACAAAGGGCGCTTTTTTATCAAAGTGTATGTTTTGGTTTCGTGTGTCTTGGTGTCGTTGATTTATCAGAAATTTGCTGGCGTGGTTGCGCTAAATAGGCGGCAAGTTTCTTCAAATGGATTGGCAAAACGGTGGGGGCGGTTACTGTCGAAGTAGTAGCTATCGCCAACCTCGAGCACATAAATGTCATCACCAACAGTGAGTTCCAATTTTCCCTCAATGACCAGTCCAGCTTCTTCACCTTCATGCTGAAGCATGTCGTCGCCTGAGTTAGTTCCAGGCGGGTAGATTTCGGACAAGACAGATAGCGCGCGATTCGGGAAGGCTTTGCCCACCACCTTCATTGAGACACCATTGGATCCGATCTCTAGCAAATCTTCTTGGCGATAGATCACGGGGGCAGATTCAGTTTGGCCGATATCGGTAGAGAAAAACTCCACAAGGGACAGAGGAATTCCGGACAATACTTTTTTGAGAGAACTGACAGAAGGGCTGACGCTGTTTTTTTCAATCATTGAGATAGTGCTGTTTGTGACACCTGCGCGTTTCGCCAATTCACGCTGAGATAATCCACGACTTTTTCTTACTGCTTTTAGGTTTGCACCAATATCCAATGTCTCGCTCTCCTCACACTCAATGGTTCTTTAACTAATGTAATAGATTTTGAACGAGCGATCCTACTTCTTAGTCCGAGGGAATCAAGTGTTTTGTGATGGTCTCTGCATAATGTAAAAAATATGCATCATCATATATGTGAGCTGTTGGGTATTGAGGCGCGATGTTCTTCATCAGAGCAGCAAGATTTGTCAACTGATTAGTGGGTAAACCACACACAGTGATCTCGCCCAGAAGATTATCATTCAAATACTCAATGTGTATATTTTCCACTTCACCTTGGTATAGAGAATACGTTAGTCTTTGTTAATTATATTTTACATTGGGTGCTTTTCATGGGTTCTACGTCGTCAAAACTAGCGCATACACAGTCTTACTACGCAGCCACTGCGAAGTATCCGCAACGATATCCTGAACTCACCGAGTCGTTAACGGCCGATATCTGTATTGTCGGCGGTGGATTCAGTGGCGTGAACAGTGCGATTGAGCTCGCCTTGCGTGGCTATTCTGTGGTTGTGTTAGAAGCCAATAAAATCGGTTGGGGCGCGTCAGGACGGAACGGCGGTGAACTGATCCGCGGTATTGGCCATGGCATTGAGCAATTTACCAATCAGATTGGCAAAGACGGTGTTGAAGCGATTAATCAGATGGGCGTGGAAGCGGTTGAGATCGTTAAAGATCGCGTTGGTGCGTTTAACATTGATTGCGATCTCACCATGGGCTATTGCGATCTGGCATTAAAGCCATCGCACATGAAAGAGCTCGAAGACGATTTCAATGGATTAAAGCAAAGCGGATACGCCCATGAAATTCGTATGCTGGATAAAGCGTCGCTGTCTGAGGTGATTGGTTCAGATCGCTATATTGGCGGCATGCTTGATATGGGCAGTGGCCATCTGCATCCACTCAATCTCGTGACCGGGGAAGCAGCAGCGGCGGCGAGCCTCGGTGTGCAGTTTTTTGAAGACAGCGCAGCGATTGAAATCATCAAAGGCGATAAGCCGGTCGTGAAAACCGACAAGGGACAGGTGACGTGTCAGTATCTGTTGTTGGCGGGCAACGCGTATATTGGTCACAAGTTGGAATCATATGTCGGTGGTAAGGTGCTTCCTGCAGGGAGTTATATTATCGCGACTGAGCCCCTGAACGATGAGCAAATTCGCAGTACGATCCCGAAGAATATGGCCTTTGCCGACCTGAGTATGGCGCTTGATTATTATCACCTTTCTGGCGATAACCGTTTGTTGTTTGGTGGGTTGTGTACCTATTCAGGCAAGGATCCGAAAGACATCACGGGCGCGTTATTGCCAAACTTAGAGCGCGTTTTTCCACAACTCAATGGTGTGAAAATCGACTTTGAGTGGGGCGGTATGATTGGTATTGGTGCGAATCGATTACCGCAGATTGGCCGTTTACCCGATGCACCTAATATCTTTTATGCACAAGCTTACTCAGGCCATGGTGTGAACGCGACGCATATGGCAGGCAAGGTAGTTGCCGAAGCCATCTCCGGCACAGCAGAGCGCTTTGATGTGTTTGCCAAAGTGAAGCACATGACGTTTCCAGGCGGGCCTTTGTTGCGCTCCCCACTGCTGGCGATTGGCATGACGTACCACAAGATCAAAGAAGCCCTGCAATAAAGCCACTGCAATTTTTCAGTCTTAGCGTGCCTCTCATTTAAATGAAAGGCACGTTGTCATACTTTTCTCGTCATCCCGGTCTATTGAGTGAGTGGTAGCCTTGTATGTTGCGATGCAGGTTATAGCGAATACTATCTGTGAACTCATCAGGAGAGCTAAATGGCTGGAAAACGAAGTAAAGTCACCTTTGTCAGTGGCAATCATGTGCTCGCGGGTATGCTGGAAACACCGGAGCATGCTGCTCGTGGCTACGCGCTTTTTGCGCACTGTTTTACCTGTGGTAAAGACGTTGCTGCGGCATCCCGTATCTCTCGTGCACTGGTGAATATTGGGTTTGCCGTTTTGCGGTTTGATTTCACAGGTCTTGGTGGCAGTGACGGCGATTTTGCCAACACCAACTTCTCATCCAATGTGAATGATCTGGTTGCTGCTGCGGATTTCCTGCGTGATAACTATGAAGCGCCTTTGTTGCTCATTGGCCACAGCTTGGGTGGACGCGCAGTATTGTCTGCGGCTCAACACATTCCAGAGGTCTCTGCAGTGGCAACCATTGGCGCGCCGGCAGATGCCGATCATGTATCCAAGCAGTTTGCTGCACACGTTGAAACCATTGAAGCAGACGGTGAGGCTGCACTGATGCTGGCGGGTCGTCCGTTTACGATTAAGAAGCAGTTCTTGGACGATATTCGCGCCGAAAACAATGACATTGAAAACCTGCGTGTTCCTTTGCTTGTAATGCATTCCCCTATCGACAGCATTGTGTTGATCAAAGAGGCGGAGAAAATATATTCCCGTGCTAAGCACCCTAAAAGCTTTGTGACTTTAGATACCGCAGATCACTTGCTCACGAACAAAGACGACGCCCAATATGTGGCTGAGCTTATTGCGGCTTGGTCACACCGCTACATTGATGTTGCATCGCCTATCAAAACGGCAAGTGTGCCTGTAGCGCGGGGCGACGTGTTGGTGACCGAACACAATAAGGCGTTTACCCGTACTATTCAGACTGATCATCATCAGTGGTTTGCGGATGAGCCCGTAGATTTTGGCGGTGACAATTTGGGTCCTGATCCTTATGAGCATTTGCTTGCGGGGCTGGGGGCGTGTACCTCGATGACCATTCGAATGTACGCCAATCGTAAAAAGCTACCGCTGGATGATGTGAAAGTCACGTTGTCACACAGTCGTCAATATGGTGAAGATTGTGAGCACTGCGATGATGATCATTCAAAAGTGGAAGTCTTGTCGCGCACCATTGAGCTGGTGGGGGATCTGACGGAACAAGAACGCCAGCGCTTGCTTGAAATCGCTGATAAATGTCCGGTACACAAAACCTTGGAAAGCAAGATTGTGATCACGACGGCGTTAGCGGAATAAAGAGCAAGATGACGAGTTGCGAGTGTTGAGAAAGAGCAGGTAAGAGCAAGTCAGTGCGAGAGCGAACAATAAGAGATAGACGTTTCTTGTTGCCAATCCACACTCAGAGTCGTATCTCAAAAAAAGGGCATTGAATATCAATGCCCTTTTTCTATTCGAGTGAGGCTAATGCTACAACGCAATCCAAGTCGCTTTGACTTCGGTGTATTTTTCAAAGGCGTGTAGTGACTTATCACGTCCATTACCGGATTGCTTATAGCCGCCAAACGGTGCGGTCATGTCACCACCATCGTAATGATTAATCCACACCATACCCGTGCGCAGTGCTTTGGCGGTTTTGTGGGCTTTGGAAATGTCTGATGTCCAAACCGCAGCAGCAAGGCCATAGTCGGTGTCATTGGCAATAGCGATGGCTTGTTCTGGCGTCTCAAACGTGATGACAGACAGGACAGGACCGAAGATTTCTTCGCGAGCGATGGGCATTTCATTGCTCACATTATCAAACACCGTGGGTTGGACGAATAGTCCACCGGTTTCTGGCATAACACGATTCCCACCGCACACCATGGTCGCGCCGCCTTGTGTCCCTTTTTCGATGTAGCTCAGCACAGTGTCCAATTGCTGTTGATCCACCACCGCACCCACTTGTGTTTCAGGGTCAAGCGGGTGACCCGGTTGCCAATCTTTTAGGTGCTTAATGACTTTTTCAACAAAGACATCTTTGATTGAAGCTTCAACCAGTAAGCGAGAGCCCGCAGTACATACTTCACCTTGGTTAAACGCAATCGCAGAGGCCGCAGAGGCCGCAGCGGCATCTAAGTCTGGTGCATCAGCAAAGACAATGTTCGGGCTTTTGCCGCCCGCTTCGAGCCAAACACGTTTCATGTTCGATTCGCCCGCGTAGATCATCAGTTGCTTGGCAATTTTGGTCGAACCCGTGAACACCAGCGTATCGACATCCATGTGCAAGGCGAGGGCTTTGCCCACCGTGTGCCCATAACCGGGAAGCACGTTCAGCACGCCTTTTGGCATGCCTGCTTCTAGGGCTAATTCGCCTAATCGAATGGCAGTCAGTGGTGATTTTTCTGAGGGTTTCAATATGACAGAGTTGCCGGAAGCCAAGGCAGGGCCGAGTTTCCAACATGCCATCAGCATAGGGAAGTTCCACGGCACAATGGCGGCGACAACACCAATAGGCTCGCGGGTGACCATGCCGATTTCGTTGTGAGGCGTAGGGGCGAGCTCGTCGTAGATCTTATCAACCGCTTCGCCTGACCAGCGTATCGCGCGTGCCGCGCCGTTTACATCAACAGCTTTTGAATAACGGATGGGTTTCCCCATATCGAGGGTTTCGAGAAGCGCCAGCTCGTCACCGTTTTCTTCAATCAGTTCAGCAAAGCGGATCACGACTTTTTTTCTTTCAGCTGGCGGCAGGTGCGCCCACACGCCAGATTCGAATGTTTCACGGGCATTGGCGACCGCCAGATTGGCATCATCTAAATCGCAACTGGCAACATTTACCAGTGTGCGGCCATCAATGGGGCTGATACATGCAAAGGTATCACCAGAAATGGCATCTTGACGTTCACCATTGATGAAAGCTTGCCCCTTTATCTCTAGCCTTGCCGCGAGTGATTCCCAATCTTCACGTGATGTGCGAGAAGTCATATCTGCCCCTTAGTCCATGTTAAATGCTGATATTTTGCCACTGTGCACTATTTCAAAATATTTTACAAATGGTGCGATTAATTGTTTTTATATTGAACACAACCCATTTACTGTTCGTTATATTTGACATAGTATTGCAAATATTGCTCACCAAGTAACAACTCATTAACAACAATGACGGCATGTAAGGATACTTGACTATGGCAGTGCAAAAACCACAAAACGAGGGAGCGAGTCTGGATAATTTCTGGATGCCTTTCACTGCAAACCGCCAATATAAATCCACGCCCCGTTTGCTCGCAAAAGCGAAAGGCATGTATTACGAGGATGTTGAAGGCAATTCCGTGCTCGATGCGACAGCGGGGCTTTGGTGTTGTAATGCGGGACATAGCCGACCTGAGATTTCTGAGGCGGTAAGCCGTCAAATTTCGGAACTTGACTATGCACCGACGTTCCAGATGGGACACCCTTTGCCTTTTGAGTTGGCAGAACGTTTGGCAGAAATGGCACCGGGCGATCTTAATCGTGTGTTTTTCACCAACTCTGGCTCTGAGTCAGCGGATACCGCGCTGAAGATTGCGCTGGCTTATCAACGCGCCCGTGGTCATGCCAATCGCACTATGTTGATTGGACGCGAATTGGGCTATCACGGCACAGGATTTGGTGGCATTTCAGTTGGTGGCATGGTCAACAACCGTAAAGCCTTTAATGGCCAGCTTTTACCGAGTGTGGCGCACCTTCCTCATACCCTAGATATGCAGAAAAATGCGTTTTCAAAAGGGTTACCGGAACACGGCATTGAAAAAGCCGACGCGCTGGAACAGTTGATTGCCTTGCATGGCGCTGAAAACATTGCTGCTGTCATTGTTGAGCCCATGTCGGGCTCGGGTGGTGTGGTGTTACCACCGGCAGGCTATTTGAAGCGATTGCGTGAAATTACGCTCAAACATGACATCTTGTTGATATTTGATGAGGTGATAACAGGGTTCGGACGCCTAGGGGATGCATTTGCTGCACAGCGTTGGGATGTGACGCCAGATATGATCACCACTGCGAAAGCCTTAACCAATGGCGCGATTCCAATGGGTGCGGTGATTGTGAGTGAGCGCATCTACAACACCTGTATGAATGCGCCGGAAGATACCATTGAATTCTTCCACGGCTATACCTATTCGGGTCACCCTGTTGCCGCTGCCGCAGCGCTGGCTTCACTGAATATTTATCGAGACGAAAAGCTGTTTGAGCACGCTCGTGAAATGGAAACTGAGTGGCAAGATGCCGTGCATTCGCTAGCCAGCCACGCCAACGTGATAGATGTTCGCAATACCGGCATTATCGCAGGCATTCAGCTTGCGCCCAGCGAAAAATGTATTGGAAAACGCGGCTATGACGTGTTTACACGATGTTTCTATGACGGCGTGTTAGTACGTGCATCGGGCGATATTATTGCCATGTCTCCGCCTTTGATTTTGGAATCCAAACATATAGATCAGATGGTCAGCACGCTAGAGCGCGCCATCAAAAACGCATTGTGAGTGAATTGAGGAAGATACGGATATGTCTGTAACACATTACATTGATGGTAAATACACCGCTGAGAGCGAAAGAAAGCAATCCTTGTTTAATCCTGCCACTGGAAAGGTCTGTGGTGAAGTATCGTTAGCGTCGGTGTCTGACACCGAATCTGCCATTGCGGCGGCAAAAGCGGCATTTCCAGCGTGGTCCGAAATGTCACCGCTGCGCCGTGCTCGCGTGATGTTTAAATTCAAAGCCTTAGTAGAAGAAAACATCGATGAGCTGGCCGCACTGATCACGAAAGAGCATGGCAAAGTGCTCGACGATGCCAAAGGTGAGCTGACCCGTGGCTTAGAAGTGGTGGAATTTGCCTGTGGCATTCCACACTTATTGAAAGGCGAAATGACCGAGCAAATTGGAACAGGTATCGATGCGTGGTCGCTTAACCAGCCACTGGGCGTAGTGACGGGTATTTCGCCGTTTAACTTTCCGATCATGGTCCCGATGTGGATGTTCCCGATTGCGATTGCGTGTGGCAATACCTTCATCATGAAACCATCGGAAAAAGATCCGAGCTCAACAATGCGCATTGCCGAGCTTCTGACAGAAGCAGGGTTGCCAGATGGCGTGTTTAATGTCGTCAACGGCGATAAAGAAGCCGTTGATGTATTGCTAACTCACCCCGATGTACAAGCCGTGAGTTTTGTCGGTTCAACGCCAATTGCTGAATACATTTATAGTACCGCTTCTGCACACGGTAAGCGCGTTCAGGCATTGGGCGGCGCGAAAAATCACATGGTGGTGATGCCAGATGCGGATCTTGACCAAGCGGTTGCAGCCTTGATGGGCGCAGCATATGGCTCAGCAGGCGAGCGTTGCATGGCGATCTCCGTTGCTGTCGCAGTAGGCAACGTCGCTGATGCGTTGATTGAAAAGCTCACACCAAAAGTGAAAGAATTGCGTGTTGGCAATGGCGTGATTGAAGGCATGGAAATGGGGCCTTTAGTCACCGCAGAACATTTAAAGAAAGTAGAAGGCTATGTGGCCGCGGGTGTTGCTGAAGGGGCGACGCTGGTGGTTGATGGGCGAGGCGTTGTCGCTGAAGGCGGTGACGGATTCTTCCTTGGCGGGTGTCTCTTTGATAACGTCACTGAAGACATGACTATTTATCGTGACGAGATTTTTGGCCCTGTGTTGGCGGTGGTGCGTGTGCCTGACTATGCCACCGCCGTGAAGCTCATCAATGAACATGAGTTCGGCAACGGGACGGCAATTTTCACCCAAAATGGTGATGCTGCCAGGCAGTTCTGTCATGAAATTCAAGTGGGAATGGTGGGTGTAAACGTGCCTATCCCTGTGCCAATGGCCTTTCATAGCTTTGGTGGTTGGAAGCGTTCTTTATTTGGCCCGCTCCACATGCATGGGCCTGATGGCGTGCGCTTTTATACGCGTCGCAAAGCCATTACCGCTCGATGGCCAACCGGCATTCGCGCCAATGCAGATTTTGTCATGCCGACAATGAAGTAAGCGCGGAATCCGTCAATAAGCCAATGTATTGAAAAGAAAAAGGAGCTAAATAGCTCCTTTTTGTTTGTCTGCTGTTTATTGCCAGCACTTGTTTATCACGCAAAATCAATGTAAACGAGTGGTTATGCCACAAACGGGTAGGGCAATCGTTCTGGTTTGCTCAATTGGTACCCTTGAAAGAGATCAAAGCCGAGTTCACGAGCGAAGTGATATTCCTGTTTGGTTTCAATTTTTTCGGCCAATAATTGGAAGCTGAACTTTTGGCGGTATTCATGCACGAAATCGGCTATCGCATCCAATGACTGGGCGCGAAAATCAATTTTGATGATGTCTGCAAGACCTAGAAAAGGAATCCAATCCGTTGACGGAATAAAGTCATCAAACGCGATGCAGTATCCTCTCTCTTTTAAATCTATCAACTTATCAAATAGCACTGAATCTGCAGGGCAATCTTCCAGCACTTCGACTACGAGATTTTCTGGAGGATAGCGAAGAGCCGTGCCATCAACCAGACTTTGGTAAGAGAAGTTAACAAAGCATGGTAAGCCACCAGAAATAGCGTTGTGAGTCACTTTGCCTTGGATAAAGAGATCATTAAGTATGCTCTGCGTAGCTATGTCAGAGGAGATACAAGGAAAGGAGTCTCGAAATCCATCACGAAACAAAAACTCATAAGCGATTACTCGCTTTTGAGTGTCAAAGATCGCTTGTCTTGCAAAGTTCGAACTCATATAGAATCAAAGTACCTTCAAGAAGCTAAGGGATGTAAAACTAAGTGTATATGCCGTCTCATGTTCGAGAGTGCCAAATAAGACTGATATTTCGCGTAGAAAATTAATTATGGGAATAATACTTTCTTAATCCTGGAGTGTCAGGTTGATCAGTGGCAAGCACATTGTTAGTTTTCGAATTTTCGCGTTTCTAGGGTGCAACCCTCGGCGTTGCAAGCTAGAACGGAGCCTTGAGTGTACCAATCACCAAGTACAATTCGTTGAGCAGGATCATTCGCGATCGACAAAGTGTGGATCTTAGGTCGATGCGTGTGCCCGTGAATGAGTTGTTTTACCCCATAGGCTTGCATCACACGGATAACTTCATCCGTATCTACATCCATAATGTCTTGTGGTTTTATTTGATTGTTCGACGTGCTGCTAGAGCGGATCTTCAAACCAATTTTTTGCCTTGTAGATAATGGCAATCGACGGAACAACCACTGGGCGAATTTGTTGTGAACTTTTTTGCGGTAGCGTTGATAACCTTCGTCTTGAATGCACAGGGTGTCGCCATGCATGATGAGCGTTGGTTCGCCAAATAAGTCGATAACATGGTGTTCGGGAAGTAGCGTCATGCCCGCGGATTTCGCGAAGCGCTTTCCAATCATGAAATCGCGATTGCCGTGAATGAAGTAGATCGGCACACCTTTTTCATTCAATGATTTAAAGGCGTTGGCGACATCACATTGTAGCGGTGTATTTTCGTCGTCACCGATCCACGATTCAAACAAATCCCCAAGCACATAGAGCGCGCTGGCGGATGGTGCTTCTTGTTCCATAAATCGGAAGAAGCAAGCGGTTATGTCTGGATGAGATGGACTGAGGTGGAGGTCTGCAATAAATAATACGGTCATAGATAAAAGGGCAGCGGCGCATACCGCTACCCATTGCCACCTTATTCTTCGATGGTTACGTTGTTGATGATGACTTCTTCAACAGGCACATCTTGGTGAACATAGCCCCAGTTGCCAGTTGCTACGCTTTTGATCTTGTTAACCACGTCCATGCCTTCAACGACTTCGCCGAATACACAGTAGCCCCAACCGTCCATAGATTCTGATTTGTGGTCTAGGAAAGTGTTGTTGCCAACGTTAATGAAGAACTGTGAACTCGCTGAATGCGGTTCCATGGTACGAGCCATTGCAATGGTGCCGATTTTGTTGCTTAGACCATTGTTCGCTTCGTTCTTAATTGGTGCGTTTGACTCTTTCTCTTCCATGCCAGAGGTCATGCCGCCGCCTTGGACCATGAAACCATCAATAACACGGTGGAATATTGTGCCATTGTAGAAGCCGTCACGGCAGTATTGCAGGAAGTTTTCTGCAGTTGCTGGCGCTTTGTCAGCGTTAAGTTGGATTTTGATATCACCAAAATTGGTATGAAGCGTAACCATGTTGTGTTCCTCAAAAGAGCATTTAGCTTTAGATGACCGATTCTATCCCAACGGGCGTGACATTCAACCGATCGCCGCAGAAAAAACGACTGAGTGCAGGTAAGTGGAGGCACACGCTATCCGAATTCCCGTACTTTCAAGTTGCTCGGGTATATAGCCTTGCCTTAGACGAAAGGAAAAGGTGTAATATGCAGTCATTAAATGACGTTAATTATTGTAATGGGTAACCCGACGGCTATGTTGAAAATTTACAACTCCCTCACGAAGAAAAAAGAAGAATTTACACCTATCCATCCGGGCAAGGTTGGTATGTATGTGTGCGGGGTTACCATCTACGATTTGTGTCACATAGGTCACGGTCGCACTTTCGTGTCTTTTGACGTTGTTTCGCGTTACCTGCGCTTCTTGGGGTATGACCTCAACTTTGTGCGCAACATTACGGATATTGACGACAAAATCATTAAACGTGCGGCGGAAAACGGCGAAAGCTGTGATTCGCTGACTGAGCGCTTAATTGGTGAAATGTACGCTGACTTTGATGCGCTGAACATGAAGCGTCCCGATGTTGAGCCTCGTGCTACTCAGTTCATTCCTGAAATCATTGCACTGGTCGAGCGCCTGATCGAACGCGGTTTTGCTTACGTTGCGTCGAATGGCGATGTGCTGTTTGAAGTGGCGAAATTTGCCGATTACGGCAAGTTGTCCCGTCAAGATTTGGATCAACTTCAAGCTGGCGCACGTGTTGACGTTGAAGAAGCGAAAAAGAGTCCGCTTGATTTTGTCCTATGGAAAATGTCTAAGCCGGGTGAGCCGACGTGGGAATCACCTTGGGGGCCAGGGCGTCCGGGTTGGCACATCGAATGTTCTGCCATGAACTCTGCCATTTTGGGTAACCACTTTGACATTCATGGTGGCGGCTCAGATTTGACTTTCCCACACCACGAAAACGAAATTGCGCAGTCTTGCTGTGCCCATGATACCCAGTATGTGAATACGTGGATGCATAGCGGCATGGTGATGATTGACCGTGAAAAAATGTCAAAATCGTTGAATAACTTTTTCACCATTCGTGACGTGCTTGCGCATTACGATGCTGAAACGGTTCGCTACTTCCTGATGTCAGGCCATTACCGTAGCCAGCTGAACTATAGCGAAGAAAACCTCAAACAAGCACGTTCAGCGATGGAGCGTTTGTACACGTCGCTTCGCGGTTTGGATGCATCTGTTGAGGCGGAAGGTGGTGAAGAGTTTGTTGAGCGCTTTAAAGCGTCAATGAATGATGACTTCAACACCCCAGAAGCTTACTCCGTGCTGTTTGACATGGTACGTGAAATCAACCGCCTGAAATCGGAAGACCTTGTGGCAGCATCAAAGTTGGCTGCTCGTATGCGTGAACTCGCTGATGTGTTAGGTCTACTTGGCCAAGACCCAGAAGCCTTCCTACAAGGTAACGCGCAAGGCGGAGACGATGAAGTGGCTGAAATTGAAGCGCTGATCAAAGCACGTAATGATGCACGCGCAAACAAAGATTGGGCAGCGGCAGATATCGCTCGTGATGCGCTAACAGCGATGAACATCGTGTTAGAAGATGGCGCTGGTGGAACAACGTGGCGTCGTAAGTAAGCGCCTTGATAGCTCGCTAACATCAAGCTGCAAAAACGAAAACTACAAACGGAGCTCAGGCTCCGTTTTTTTATGCCTGTTGCCCACTAACTCATTCCAATAAAAAGACAAACATCATGAATCCGATACTCACGTACATTCAATCTAATAAACTCAGCTGATCCGCCACGTGTTGCCGCCTGAATGGCCTGAAATTGTCTAAGCTTCATCCTCAAAGGTCGTGGTCAGTACCTCAAAAGAAACGCCAATCACTGAAAGGATGGGGCGGTCGACGCAAGATGCATTAAGCGAAGCCATTCAGTGATAAGGAAAATATTTTCAATGAGTTATTGGTAAGAGGTGAGTATGGAAAACAAGCGGATTTTGTTCCTTGTGCCATTTATGGCGTTAGCCACCGGTGTGACAGCCGAGGAGTTTTCTCCGAATGGATCAGTGAGCGTGACGCAGACGTTTTACGGCGATGCCGGTGACTACCAAACGGAAGGGGGACACAGCAATGTCGATCTGAGTTACAACCTAACCCCTTTGGTTAGCTTAGAGCTGGAGTGGGATAGGGCATGGAACCTTTACACCTATACAGGTGCGGATAACCAATACGATAACAGCTACAGCAACCCGCAGGCGACCTTGTCTGTCAGCCAAAACAGTCTGTTTGGCACCAAAGCCACAGGTGAGACTTCTTTAAATTATCAAAATCACAATTTTTTCGATGGCTCCAAGACCTCGTACGTAATGGTGCAGCAATCGATAGACTTGGCGAGCTATTTCGACAAGTCTGGTGCGGTTTCACTCAGCGAGCTTGCCATTCAGCCAGCTTATGTTCATGGCTGGAATACCGATGGGCCGTCCGGCTCGTTCAACACCGCGGCAATCGCTTTACTGTCGACCATTCAATTGCCGGCCAACTTCAGCCTGACACTGAACGGTTACCTGTTTAAAGAGTGGTACAGCGGTAATTTTGTGCTTTCTGGTCAGCAAAACCAGGAATATGACAGTGCCAACTACTTTATGTTGATGGCGTGGTTGCAATACTCGTCAACGCTGCACAAATTCTCTGAAAACGACAGTCTGGACTTCAGTTTTGTCGGTGGCCTTGACCCGTATATCACCTCAAACCGTCGTGCTGCGTGGAGTCCTTTCCTGATGGGGGATGAAATATACGAGTGGAATTCACCAACGGTAATGAACGGCAACTACAAAGACACTTACGTTTTGTTTGCTTTGCCTGAGGTGACTTACACCTATAATGTCAGCAAAGATCTTTCTCTAAACGTGTTCGCTGGAGTGAAGTATTCCAACCAGGTGTGGGGGGACGAAGAAAAGGATTGGGAATGGCAGCCTCAGGGTGGCCTGGGTATGAGCTACAACTTCTAGACGCCATCCGAATCTTGCGCAGCGGTGAGTTTTCGCTCAGCCCCGTAGTGATTTACGAGTGAACTTGTGGCTATACAGGCTAAGAATCTAACCGCTTAGACGGTCCAATTAGTGATAATCAACTTCAAGCTGGCGCGCGTTACATGTTCTAAATACGCCATGCTGTTTCTTAATACGCATTAAAGAAGAAAGGAGCCGTTTGGCTCCTCTCTTCTTATTTGTTTAATGTTTTTGGTGTTTAGTTTATCCGCCTAATCCGGGAAACAACGCTCTCATTCCGTTGGCAATAAACTCAATGCCCAACGCACCAAGAATCAGACCCATGATACGGGTGATCACGTTGATGCCTGTTTGACCGAGAAATTTCACAATAGCCGGCGCCAGTCGGAACAAGCCCCAAATACCCGCTGTGAAGACACAGATCGTGATAATTAAGCCAATCGTATCGACGGAGTTCGGATAGCGACTTGAATACACTATGGTCGAACTTATCGCACCAGGGCCAGCAAGAAGTGGCATAGCCAATGGCACGACGCCGATCTGCTCGCGACTGATCGACTCAGACTGTTCTTGCTTGTTCTGTTTATCTTCGCCCAACTTACCGTTCATCATGGTGAAAGCAATGCTCACGAGAAGCATGCCGCCCGCCACACGGAACGAATCTAGCGAGATGCTAAACACATCTAGAAGTAATTGCCCAGCGAGCAATGACACAACCAGAATTGCCGCTACTGCAATACTCGCGGTATACGCCGTTTTGTTGCGCTCTGCCGGATCGAGATGTGCAGTGAGTGAAACAAAGATTGGCATAATGCCAAGTGGGTTTACCGCAGCAAACAACCCAATAAAAAACTGAAAAAATATTACAAACTCGATGCTATTCATTTCCAATCACTCGTCAGTGAAAAGTGGACACTATGTCTGAGATCGCAAAAGTACAATCGCGAGCGGTAGTATAGCGACGAAAAGTTAAATGCCAATAAGTAGATATCATCGCAATGACCAGCGCTACGAGGAAAGCTCAGAATGCTGAAAAACAGGCGTTCTAACGCTGAGAGGCCTAAATGTAATCAGGTTTCTTGATAGTGAAAGTAAAGCAGGCATGGATGACTAAATTAACATATGTGACATGCATCACATTCAAGTGTCTTGTCATTTTTATAAAACAAAAAGTCGTTGTACAAGTGTGTGAGACACAGTGCACATGTGTTACATTCTGGTGGTTTTAATGTGATTTTATGCTTTCAAAACGTGGATTATAGAGCATTTTGATTGAAAAATGAGCGGTGAATGAAAAACTTTGTGAAAGTTTACTACACATGATCCGGATCAACTTTCTGCTTCTCTGAAAATCTATAATCAGTTTTGAAAGTTATTTACTAAATGCTTGCCAAGGCTCACGGGGAATGTGAGTTTCTTAGGCCACTAATCAAATTAGCATGTAGTTACTAAATGATTTTCAAACTTTAGGTATGTAGGAGACAACTATGCCTGTAACTAACGTAGCCGAACTCAATGCAATGGTTGAGCGTGTAAAGAACGCACAGAAAGAGTTCGCCACTTTCTCGCAAGAGCAAGTCGACAAAATTTTCCGCGCGGCCTCTTTGGCGGCGAACAATGCCCGTATCCCACTAGCCCAACAGGCTGTAGCAGAATCTGGCATGGGTATTGTCGAAGACAAAGTTATTAAGAACCACTTCGCTTCTGAATTTATCTACAACAAATACAAAGATGAAAAAACCTGCGGCATCTTGGAAGAGAACGACGAGTTCGGTACTTTCACTATCGCTGAACCTGTAGGCATCATCTGCGGTATCGTCCCTACGACCAACCCAACTTCAACGGCTATCTTCAAATCTTTGATCTCTCTGAAGACCCGTAACGGTATTATCTTCTCGCCACACCCACGTGCTAAAAACTCTACGAACGACGCTGCGAAGCTGGTTCTAGACGCGGCTGTTGCTGCGGGTGCACCGAAAGACATCATCGGCTGGATTGATGAGCCATCAGTTGAGTTGTCAAACCTTCTAATGAAGCACGACGACATCAACCTTATCCTTGCAACTGGCGGTCCAGGCATGGTTAAAGCGGCTTACTCTTCTGGTAAACCAGCTATCGGTGTAGGCGCGGGTAACGTTCCAGTTGTTATCGACGAAACAGCGGACATTAAGCGTGCAGTTGCCTCTATCCTGATGTCGAAGACTTTCGATAACGGCGTAGTGTGTGCTTCTGAGCAAGCCGCTATTGTTGTTGATTCAGTGTATGACGAAGTGAAAGCACGTTTTGCCTCTCACAAAGCACATGTACTGAGCAAAGAAGATGCAGCGAAAGTGCGTAAAGTTCTTCTTATTGACGGCGCACTAAACGCGAAAATCGTTGGCCAACCAGCGGTTAAGATCGCTGAAATGGCAAACGTTACTGTACCAGCAGACACCAAAGTACTTATCGGTGAAGGTCTAGGTAAAGTGTCTTACGACGACGAGTTCGCTCACGAGAAACTGTCTCCAACACTGGGTCTGTTCCGTGCTGATGATTTCGAAGATGCTGTTGCTCAAGCAGTGACCATGGTTGAAATTGGCGGTATCGGCCACACTTCTGGTCTGTACACTAACCAAGATGTAAACCAAGATCGCATCCGTTACTTCGGTGACAAGATGAAAACTGCACGTATTCTTATCAACATCCCAACCACTCACGGTGGTATCGGTGACCTGTACAACTTTAATGTTGCACCATCACTGACCTTGGGTTGTGGTTCTTGGGGCGGTAACTCAATTTCTGAGAACGTTGGTCCTAAGCACCTTATCAACAAGAAGACTGTAGCGAAGCGAGCTGAGAACATGCTGTGGCACAAACTACCTAAATCAATCTACTTCCGTCGTGGTAGCCTGCCAATCGCGCTTGGCGATTTGGAAGGTAAGAAACGCGCAATGATCGTGACTGACCGCTTCCTGTTTAACAACGGTTACTCTGACGAAATCGTTGCGTTGCTGAAAGCACAAGGCATGGAAGTTCAGACGTTCTTCGAAGTTGAAGCTGACCCAACACTGTCTGTTGTAGAGAAAGGTGCTGCAGCAATGCAGAGCTTCCAACCTGACGTAATCATCGCTCTTGGCGGCGGTTCACCGATGGATGCAGCGAAAATCATGTGGGTAATGTACGAGCACCCAGAAACGCATTTCGAAGAACTGGCAATGCGCTTTATGGACATCCGTAAACGTATCTACAAGTTCCCTAAAATGGGTAAAAAAGCAGAATTGGTATGTATCACTACCACTTCAGGTACCGGTTCAGAAGTGACACCATTTGCGGTTGTAACTGACGACAAGACTGGCGCTAAATACCCACTGGCTGACTACGAACTGACACCACAAATGGCAATCGTAGACGCAAACCTAGTGATGAACATGCCTAAGTCGCTAACCGCATTCGGTGGTTACGATGCAGTGACTCACGCACTAGAAGCTTACGTGTCTGTTCTTGCGAACGAATACTCGGATGGCCAAGCGCTTCAAGCTCTGAAGATGCTGAAAGAATACCTGCCATCGAGCTACGCAAACGGCGCGGCAGACCCTATTGCTCGTGAGAAAGTGCACAATGCAGCGACTATCGCAGGTATCGCGTTTGCTAACGCATTCCTAGGTGTATGTCACTCTATGGCGCACAAAATCGGTGCTGAGTTCCACCTGCCACACGGCTTGGCGAACGCACTATTGATTTCTAACGTGGTTCGTTACAACGCTAACGACAACCCAACGAAGCAAACTGCATTCTCTCAGTACGACCGTCCACAAGCACGTCGTCGCTACGCAGAAGTTGCTGAGCATCTAGGTCTGGCACAGCCAGGCGACCGCACTGCTCAGAAAATTGAGCGTCTGCTAACGTGGCTGGAAGAACTGAAAGTTAACTTGGACATTCCATTGTCTATCCAAGCGGCTGGTGTGTCTGAAGCTGATTTCCACGCGAAGCTTGAAGGCCTAGCAGTAGAAGCGTTCGATGACCAATGTACTGGTGCAAACCCACGCTACCCATTGATCACTGAGCTGAAAGAAGTGCTGGTTTCTTCTTACTACGGTAAAGCCTTTGTTGAAGGTGAAACTTTCGAAGGTACAACGGTTATCAAGAAGAAAGAAGACCGTGATGTAGCTGCTAAGCCTGCTGCAAAAGCAAAAAAAGAATCAGCAAAAGCGTAATTCGCTGACCTGATAGAAAAAGCCCGCTTTCGCGGGCTTTTTTATTGGCAGTGGTCAATACCCTTTGAAGCGAATAAGCCCTGACAATAGGCAGTTACCCATTGTCGGAATTTAGGTCATTTCAAGGAAAAGGGTACAGAAGCGGCTACGGCAAAGTTCACCAACCGTCTAACTTGCAGCTTCTAATATACGGCCGGTGAAACTGTCGTTTTCAACGATGTATGCGGCACCATCAATCATGTCGTAGTTAACCGCAGGGTGATAATGGACATTGCCATTATCATAATGACGTTTGCGGGGAAGTACCCCACCTACACGAATATTGGCGTGCTCTAATTCTTGCGCCCAGCTCCGAGTTAAACCGCGAATAACCGCGTTTGAACTATCAAGGCTTTGGTTACGGCCCATCTCAGCTTGTAAGCCAGGGATATTCACGATGACGCCTTTACGGCCTCGATCAAGCATGTTGAATGCAGCGCCGCGTCCGAATAGATAGAGATTAGAGGCAACATCAGCGATGGTTTGGTCCACGGTGTCATTGCTCGCCAACAGGCTAGGTAAACAACTTGCTTGCCAATAGTTAATCAACACGTCTACCGCACCCATCTCGCGATTGATTTCCTCAAACAGAAAGGAAATGTTCTCAACACTTCGACTGGCGAGAGAGAAGGAGTAGCAAATACCTCCTGATCTCATGCACGAGTCGTAGGTTGTTTGCAGCTTTTGTCTTTCAGTATCTACCAAGGCAACACGTGCGTTTAGCTTGCAAAAATATTCAGCCATTGCACGTCCGGTTGGTGTGCCTGCTGCAGTAATCACAATGACGGATTTTGCGATATCCATTGTCTGACCTTTCTCAATTTACTCTGACTTATTACATTGTTATACGGCACTAACTAACAACTTATACCCAGCTTTTCAACGGGCGGATAACAATCTTGGACCATGATTTGAGAAAGCGATGTGAATTTGTTCAAAAAAGTGTGTGCAAACTGTGTGCAAAGTGATTTTTTTAGTAAGTGATCACAGTTATGTTTTTTGGGGTGGAAGAAGTTGAAGTAATAAATTAGCTGTGTTAGTTGATATAAATAATTCTTTGTTAATCAAATCATTAGGCTTGAGCGTTAAGCTCTTGATAGCGTTTTGCTGTCACCAATTGCTGATATAGATTTACCGGATCAAGTGCGGTAGTTTTAGTATTTTCAGCCGCAAGCTGTCTTCTCTGGTGTCCAGAGAGATTATGATAAACATCTTCGCCCAAATTGTGCGTTCCAATGGCAGGAAAATGTAAAGCTGACGGTGTGACACAGTGATTTAATCGTGCACTGGCGATACCGGCTTTGTGGAACGCATCTGCTTGCGTTCCGCACAATTCATAATCTTTTTCTTCAGCAATCAGGCGCGTAGGTTCGGGCAAGTTCAGCGCTTGACGAAGATCGGCTTCGGTCGCTTTTTCAGGGTAAGGCGGGTTAAGAGGGGTTGTTTCTGTAGCGTCACTAGAAAGAAGTGCCAGCATCAAAGCAAAATCCGAGCGACGGCCCTGAGTCACAGCATGACTTAGGTGATCACCTAGCTGCACATCAGTAATAAGTTGGGCTTTGTCGAGTGCGTGGATTTGCATAATTCTCAGCAGTTCTTCTGGATACCTTCTGTTTATCGACGTGAAACCCAAAACCTTTAATGATTTTTGCTGTTTTTTCTGTGTGTTAGACGTTGTTATTCTGTGTGTTCGGAAAAGATAAAGCCCGCCGAAGCGAGCTTTATCATCAAGACATGTTGCTGAGTGCTATTGCAAATATCAGTTAGGCGTTAAGTGCCTGCTCCAGATCGGCAATAATATCGTCGATGTGTTCAATGCCTACCGACAGTCGAATCATCTCCGGCGAGACGCCCGCCTGTGCTTGTTCTTCTGCACTCAATTGACGGTGTGTGGTCGATGCTGGGTGACAAGCGAGTGATTTTGCATCACCAATGTTCACCAAACGTTTGAACAAGCCCAATGCATCATAGAAGCGCACGCCTGCGTCATAACCGTCTTTCATTCCAAAGGACAGAATCGCCGATGGCTTTCCGCTCATGTATTTATTCGCCAGATCATAAAATTCAGAGTCAGGCAGACCCGCATAGCTGACCCAACTGACTTTATCGTGCGCTTTCAAATACTCAGCCACTTTAACGGCATTCTCAACATGACGCTCCATACGTAGCGACAAGGTTTCTAGTCCTTGCATCAACATGAACGCATTCATGGGTGAGAGCGCTGCGCCAGTGTTACGCAATGGAACCGTACGTGCACGACCAATAAAAGCTGCGTCGCCAAAGGCTTCGGTATACACCACACCATGGTAAGCCGCTTCGGGTTGGTTAAACACAGGGAAGCGAGCTTTGTGCTGCGCCCAAGGGAATTTGCCCGAATCGACAATCACGCCGCCAAGCGTTGTACCATGACCACCCACATATTTTGTCAACGAGTGAACAACGATGTCCGCGCCGTGTTCAATGGGTTTGCAAAGCACTGGTGTTGCGACTGTGTTGTCGACGATGACAGGCACACCTTGTGCGTGAGCCAATTCGGCAACCTTAGCTAAATCAATGATGTTACCTGCGGGATTACCAATACTTTCGCAATAAACAGCTTTAGTTTTTTCATCGATCAATGCCGCAAGGCTTTCTGGTTTGTCGTCTTTGGCAAATCGAACTTCAATACCTTGCTTTGGCAGCATGTGTGCGAACAGAGTATAAGTGCCACCGTACAACTGAGGGGTAGACACAATGTTGTCACCGATTTCAGCAAGTGTTTGGATGGCATAGTTAATCGCCGCGCTACCTGCACTGACTACCAGCCCAGCGATCCCCCCTTCCAAGGCGGCCATGCGTTGTTCCAGCACGTCATTGGTTGGGTTCATAATGCGGGTATAAATGTTTCCCGGCACAGCAAGGTTAAACAAATCAGCACCATGCTGGGCACTGTCAAACTCATAAGCAACGGTTTGATAGATAGGTGTGGCAACGGATTTGGTTGTTGGGTCAGTTTGATAACCTGCATGGATAGAGAGCGTTTCGTCTTTCATCGTTCTTCCTTGAAACAAACACAGAACGCGTAATATGACAGAAAGCGACAGTGGTTAAGTTGCCCCCGCTCATGTTTTTCACCCCTGTTCTCCGCGTCGAGATGCTGGTATCACTCTTGATGTACAAACCATTATCAACACCACGGCCTAATTCAACGTTGTCTCACTGGCTCGTCATCTTTTTCGCGTCTATTGCTCTATCTTTCTAATCATCCCCATTAGGCTAAGGAATGGCTATGCAGAGCAAACACACATTTACCCTTGGTGCATCAAACGAAACCCCCATTGTTCAGTTAGGCAAAATGAGCAATCGTCACGGTATGATTGCGGGCGCAACGGGAACGGGTAAAACCGTTACCCTGCAAGTATTGGCAGAAGGATTCAGCCAGCTAGGAGTCCCTGTGTTTGCTGCTGACATCAAAGGCGACCTTTCAGGGATTGCCGTTCCGGGTAAACCACACCCTAAAATTGACGCGCGCTTAGCCAAGATGCCACTCCCTGATTATCAACAACAGGGCTTTCCGGTTTCATTTTGGGACTTGTATGGCGAAAACGGTTTACCCGTGCGCACCACTATCTCTGACATGGGGCCATTATTACTGGCCAATTTACTCGAGCTTAACGATACCCAAGAAGGCGTGCTTTATGCCGCGTTCAAAATTGCTGATGAGCAAGGCATGTTGATGTTAGATCTCAAAGATCTGCGTGCCATGCTCGTTTGGATGGGTGAAAACGCCAAATCACTCTCCTTGGATTATGGCAATATTTCATCGGCAAGTATTGGCGCGATTCAGCGACGGTTATTAGTGCTTGATGAACAGGGCGGTGACAAATTCTTTGGCGAGCCCGCACTTGAACTGAGCGATATGATGCAAGTCGACTACTCTAGAAAAGGCGTGATCAATTTGCTTGATGCGACCCGTCTGTATGCAGAGTCACCGCGTTTATACAGTGCCTTTTTGTTGTGGATTTTGTCTGAACTGTTCGAGCAATTGCCCGAGCAAGGGGATGCTGACGTGCCCAAAATGGTGTTTTTCTTTGATGAAGCGCATCTGTTATTTGAAAGCGCGTCTAAGCCACTATTGGAAAAGCTTGAGCAAGTGGTTCGGCTGATTCGTTCTAAAGGCGTTGGGGTGTATTTTATTAGCCAAAGCCCCATGGATATCCCAGAAGATGTACTGGGGCAACTGGGGCTGAAAATCCAGCATGCACTGCGGGCGTTTACCCCGAAAGACAGAAAAGCGATTAAAACCGTTGCCGAAAACTTCCGAGAAAACCCCGCGTTAGATACCGCCAGTGTGCTGACGGAGCTGGGTATTGGCGAAGCCTTGGTCTCCGTGCTGAATGAAAAAGGCACGCCCACTGTTGTCGAGCACGTGCTTATTGCTCCACCGCAATCTCGAATTGGCCCTTTAACGGCAGACGAACGCACCCAGCGGCTTTCTCGTTCGCCGCTTAAAGCAAAATACGATCAAGCTATCGATAGGCATTCCGCCTATGAAGTATTGAAAGAGAAAGCATTGCAGCAAGCACAGAGTGAACAGAAACAAAAAGAGGAGCAGCAAGCTCAAGCCCCCCGTTCGCGCCAAAGTCGTTCCCGTGAAAGTGCATCATCCAGTGGAATGGATATCGCGTCGTCCCTCGCGAAAAGTGCCGCCAGAGCCATGGGAAGCCAGTTGGGTAGGCAGATCATTCGCGGCATTATGGGGTCATTGTTTGGCGGTAAAAAACGTTAGCGCAAACGAACGCTTATTTGCCTCATGTAGATGCGGTAAATCATCGCAAGCACAACACACACCATAGCTGGCGCTGCGAAGGAATATGCGCCGAATAATGGGAAGATAATAGCGCTGAGTGTTCCGCCGAGAATAAACCCAACGGCAATGACTAAAAACAGCACCAGTTTACGGCGGTTCAGTGGTTGTCCGCGCAGCAGTGCGCCGAACATCAACCCTAAATCTGTGATGATCCCTGTGATGTGCGTGGTGCGCACAATCGCGCCACTGTAGCTTGTTACCAATCCATTTTGGATGCCACACGCCGCAGCGGCGAGATACAACCCATATATGGCATTGTGTTGCATTGGATATATCGCGCCAAGCAACAGTGCCGCTTCAACCAACAGCAGCAAATCATAACGTCGCCCGAGTGATAGCGTGCCATCTTTCAAGATAAAACCGGACAACAATGCTCCGCCGAAGAACCCCGCAAGAATACTCGACAAATGGATGAGTTGCGCAGGGTGACTCTTGATCAGATCGGTGCCGATAAGTGTCGCAGTGCCAGAAAGGTGAGAAATAGCCTGATGCTCAAAACCTAATAAGCCAATGCCATTAACGCAACCTGCGGTAAGGGCAAGAATAAAAGCCCCATATTCAACCCATTTGGGAAGCTTGGATATCACGCGTCAACCTTTTAGTCTGTGCGGGTGGGAGGGAAATGCTCGGCGTTAGACCGAATAACAGGGAAGGAATTTTACATTAAACCGCGAGAAATCACGCGGTTTAGATCAAATGCTCGAACGGAAATCCGTATCAAACTCAGCAGCAAGACAGCACGACAACCTTAATTAACAGGAATGATGGTAATATCGCCATACACGCTGCATTGGCAAGCCAAACGCCGTTTGTCACCGTCCATGTCTAAGGTATCGAGCAAATCGATCTCTTCTTCATTTTTTGGGCTTAGATTGTTCATGCCTGCCACCACATCAATGGCGCAAGTCCCGCATGCTGCCGAACGACAACCAAACGGCACTTCGCTTCTTCCTGTGTCTTCCAAATCGATTAACGAACTACCGCTGGAAAGTTCCACAGTATTTCCTGTTTGACCGAACGTGACTTTTGGCATGGCGTAACTCCTCTAACGTGAACACTTTATGTGTATTCAGATATAGCTCTCTTTTTTGTTAACGCTTTTAGCATAGCCGTTTGATTTCGTTGTTGAGAACTAAAATGGCCTCAAACGATCACGCATTGTTCATACAGAACAGGCACATTGATCAGCAAGAACGATTCGATTTGGATAAAAGAAAAGGGCAGAGAAAAACACTTATGGCTCGTCCTGTGCTATTTCTTTTAATACAAAGATCTCAAAGTTGGAACCTTCTATGACCGCCAATCTTGCCTTGTCTGACAACAAACCTTCACTTGATAAATTTATGTGCGATTTGCAAAAGCTAAGCCGTCGGCGCGGTCAGTCATTTTCTGATTGGGTCGTCGATCTACTCAAAGTAGGGGCGAATCATTTTGGTGCCAGCGTCGGAGAGCTCGCTAGAGTCAGCGATAAAGAGCTCCAAGTTCTGGAGCGCTTTTCGGCGAACACGGGCGAGAATGTGAGTGCTTCATACGCTATTGTTTCAGATGTTATGCCATTGGCGAATTCTTTTAGTAGCGTCGTCGCGGGTATGAAAGAGCCCGTACTCGCACCTGATATCCGCTCACATGAAAAATTGAGTGGGCACCCCTATATGAAAAATATGCCTGTTGCCTATTGGGGAGTTGCCATTCATTTTGGCGGCTTGGTGTGGGGGACCCTAAGTTTTAGTGCCGACGATTTGGGTGGGAGCAATGCCAATGATAAAAATGCGCTTTTGCTGATGGCAGGGCTACTTGAACTCAAACTTGAAAATGAAGAGTATCGCGAGGAATTGTTTGGCGCGCGTACGTCCTATCAATTACTCAGTGAGCGTTTACAAAACATTCAGCACATTGATTTGCTCACCGACTTACCTAATCGTGGTGCCTTGTTTGATTATCTTCACCGCGAAATTAACCAACTGATCCGTCGAGACGGAGAAGGGGCGATAGCGCTGGTGGATATCGATTTCTTCCACATGTTCAATGAAAAGTATGGTCATGAAGAAGGTGATCGCATTCTTAAAGGTGTTGCGGACTCATTGAGACAAGCCGTGCGTAACTACGATTACGTTGCGCGCTACAGTGGCGAACAATTCTTGGTGTGGTTTCCCGACACCTTGCAATCAGAAGTGGTGAAAGTGTGCGAGCGAATGGCGGCGCATGTTGCGCATTGTGAAGTAGAAGGAACCCCAGTCACTATTAGCGTCGGCTACTGCGCGTTTCGTAGTGACAGTGAAGAGAAAATCCCTTACTCCAGAGCGCTCGATAAACTGATTAACTTGGCGCATACCGCGTTAAATGAAGCCAAAACGAAAGGACGGAACTGCGCGGTATCTGCGTCTAAACGTCCGGTTACGATCACATCTTTACCGGTTTGAGCGTGTCGTTTCTTCTTTGTCGCGCTATCGACTAGCGGTAAAGGTACATCGATAGAAAGTAATTGATTTGGTCATTGAGGTATTTTATTGCCACCTGCCTGTCGTTGGTTTCACCACCTTGTGTGATATCCCAAGGAATGAACTTGGTATAACGGGGCAGCGATTTTCCCGATTGCACCGAAGAGGGAGAAAGCGCGATCAAATAGTCCACATTCTGCTCCTGATAGGCATCAATAGACCGCAAATGATCATCACGGCAGGCAATATTGTATTGGCGAAGCGATTGGCAGGCCGAAGAAATATTGCAGATATCGCTGGTGAAAGCACAAAGCCCTTTGAAGTAGCTATCGGCTTTGTGGCTCAAAATAGATTGGGCCACCAACGAATACCCCTGCGCACCATCACAAAGAAACAACACGCTGGGTTTCACTTTTTGCCCGTTTGATGAGGGTGTCTCCGTGTTATTTCCCAATACCGATAACACCTCGTTTTTGCATTTTTCTTTCTCGCCTGCTTTCCCGCGTTGAACCATGTTCTCTTTCTCATTGGCTGTTCATCAATGATGATCCCAGATCATGAGATTCACCCTCTGCATGCCTCCACTACTCGATTCGATAGCCGCGCAATGCGTACGAGAAAAAACGTCGATGAGGTGACTTGGGTATAACCTAAACAAGCAATATGTCATCTGGGTGACATATTGATTTCATTAATGTTTCAGCGTGAAACCTAAGCTGGTTGTAATTAAATGTTCACATTTAGTTAAGGTTAGTGTCACAGACGACCTCTAAGTTTTACATCAGTTTTGAAGTAAATAAGAAAGCAGCACAGGCTTTTCTGGCTGCTTAACGAACAAACAATCGACTTGGAGGTTGATGTGAAACTTAAGACTCTGATTGCGGCATCGACAGTATGTCTGTCTACCTTTACGGCGGGTAACGTTGCTGCTGCGTCACGTGACTACATTAGCATTGTTGGTTCATCCACAGTGTATCCCTTTGCCACTGTTGTCGCGGAACGCTTCGGTCGCACGTCAGAATTTGCGGTACCGAAAATTGAATCAACCGGTTCAGGCGGCGGCTTAAAATTATTCTGTTCAGGTGTAGGTGAAAACACACCGGATATCACCAATGCTTCGCGCAAAATCAAACGTTCAGAAGTTGAGTTGTGTGCGAAAAATGGTGTGAAAGATATCGTTGAAGTGAAAATCGGCTATGACGGCATCGCATTCGCAAACTCAAAACAATCGCAGCAGTTTGACCTTTCGCTTAAAGACATTTTCACTGCGCTGGCGAAAGTGGTTCCGGATGCAAACGGCAATCTGATTGCTAACCCAAACAAAACTTGGAAAGACGTTAACGCCGCTCTACCTGCGACCAAAATCGAAGTACTTGGCCCGCCACCAACTTCAGGCACGCGTGATGCGTTCGTCGAGTTGGCGATGGAAGGCGGTTGTAACCAATATCCAGAGCTGAAAGCGCTGAAAAAATCAGACAAAAACAAATATAAAGCAGTTTGTCACGGCATTCGTGAAGACGGCGCATTTATCGAAGCGGGCGAGAACGACAACCTGATCGTTCAGAAGCTGGATGCAAATCCAAAAGCGTTCGGTATCTTCGGTTATAGCTTCCTTGAGCAGAACGCAGACAAAGTACAAGGCGCAAAAATTGCCGGTGTAGTGCCAACGTTTGATGCCATTGGTGAC
Source organism: Enterovibrio litoreus (assembly GCF_045679545.1). NCBI lineage: Bacteria > Pseudomonadati > Pseudomonadota > Gammaproteobacteria > Vibrionales > Vibrionaceae > Enterovibrio > Enterovibrio litoreus. Next base: position 2,310,580 of record NZ_CP166194.1, on the reverse strand, counting down.
GGTTCATACCCTGTCTCTCGCTCACTTTACTTTTATGTGAAGAAAGCGCACGCAGACGTGATTCCAGGTCTGCAGCAGTATGTTGCCTCGTTCACGTCTGAAGATGCAATCGGTGATGAAGGTTATCTGACTGACCGCGGATTGATTCCTCTGTCAGCGCGTGATTTGAAACTGGTTCGCAACAATGCAGTTGGCCTTACGCCGAATCTGTAACGCGTTACCCCTGGGGTGGTGTGCTGAAAACAGCACGCCACCTTTGTTGTGAAAGGGATTTAAGGAAAAGGGATGCAAACGTCTACATTGATGGTGGTAGTACTCGCACTTACGTTGAGCGCGTACCTTCTTGCCAAAAAACGTTCCCGGAGTATTGCTACTGTAGAAGGTGGCCTGAACAAACTTCACTCTCGACCTGCTTATTATGGCTCGTATGCGGCTATTCTCGCGGCAGTGCCGAGTGTACTTCTTCTTATCATCTGGCAGGTATTCGAGCCGAGCACGGTGAAATCGCTGGTGTTGGCGCAATTGCCTCAGAGCATGCTTGATGCCAACGAAAATAGTCATCTGCTGTTTGGCCAAATTGTGCACATTGCCAATGGTGTGCTTAACACTGACGAGCCTGCTTTAATCGCAGCGGCGGCCTACTATCACCATCTTGAGAGCATTGGCCAAACCCTTCGCTTTGTTGCTGTGGCTGCCTTGTCGCTGGTTGGGCTCTCGTTCGGTTGGCGTGCAGTGAGGCCCAAGCTAAAAGCCCGTCATTACGTCGAAAAGTCCCTTCAGTTCTTTCTCATGTTTTGTTCGACGTTGGCCATTCTCACCACACTGGGTATTGTCCTGTCGGTGCTTTTTGAAGCCATTCGCTTCTTCCAAATTATTCCCGTCACGGATTTCTTATTTGGCACCCAATGGTCACCTCAGATAGCCCTTCGTGCTGATCAACAAGGCGCGACTGGTGCATTTGGTGCGATTCCATTGTTTACCGGCACCTTGATGATTTCATTGATTGCCATGTGTATTGCAGCGCCCATTGGCCTAATGAGCGCAATTTATCTCGCTGAATACGCCTCGCCAACGGTTCGCAATATCGTCAAACCTGTGTTGGAAGTGCTGGCAGGTATCCCTACCGTGGTTTATGGCTTCTTTGCGGCATTAACCGCAGCCCCTTTTATTCGCGATGTCGCCGAAGCGGTTGGCGTTTCAGGTGCATCCTCAGAAAGTGCGCTGGCGGCAGGCATGGTGATGGGTGTGATGATCATTCCTTTTGTTTCGTCATTGTCAGATGACGTGATCACCGCGGTGCCTCAATCGCTGCGTGATGGCTCACTTGGACTAGGTGCTACTCAATCGGAAACCATTATCAATGTTGTCATTCCCGCTGCACTCCCCGGCATTGTGGGCGGCTTACTGCTGGCCGTGTCACGTGCGATTGGTGAAACCATGATTGTGGTGATGGCGGCAGGCTTGTCCGCCAAGTTGACGGCAAACCCGCTGGATTCAGTGACCACAGTCACGGTGCAAATCGTGACCTTGCTGGTGGGGGATCAAGAATTCGACAGTCCGAAGACACTGGCAGCGTTTGCATTGGGCTTGACCTTGTTTGTCGTGACGTTGGCACTGAACTTTGTCGCCCTTCGAATCGTGAAAAAATATCGAGAGCAATATGACTGATAGATTATTAAAAATCGCTGAAACCAAGCGAGACAAAGTGAAAGCAGGCGTGGGTCGTCGTCGCGCCAAAGAAAAGCGTTTTCGCTTCTACGGCATCGCGTCTATCTCGATGGCCTTTGCGTTCTTGATTGTGTTGATGACCACCATTGTCTCTGATGGCTACACTGCGTTCTTTACCACCGAAATCAAACTGACGGTTGATCTGTCAGAGGATAACTTGGGCTTAAACGGTCGTGACATTAATCATCAGACCTTGATGAGTGCCAGTTTTCGTAAGGTGATTCGCAAAGCAATTTTGGCCGAAGTGCCCGTTGATGGGCGTGAGCAAAAACGCGCGCTTTATAAATTTTTGTCGAACGGCGCGGAATACGATTTGCGTGACAAGGTAATGGCCGACCCATCCCTAATCGGACAACGCATTGAGTTTTGGGCGCAAGCAGGCGACAACTTCAATCAGTACAACAAAGGCAACATTACGTCAGCTACGCCAGAAGATGGACGACAGTTCAAAAACCTTCAAATTCAGTGGTATGACGAACTGGTAAAAGAAGGGAATGTTCGTACTGTCTTCAACACCAACTTCTTCACCAATGGTGACAGCCGTGATGCAGAGTTAGCGGGCATTTGGGGCGCAACGGTAGGCTCGTTTTATACCTTGCTGATCACGTTGGCATTGAGTTTTCCGATTGGCATATCCGCCGCGATTTATCTTGAAGAGTTTGCGCCGCGCAACCGTGCCACAGAGCTGATTGAAATCAACATCAACAACCTTGCTGCTGTGCCGTCAATTGTGTTCGGTTTACTCGGGTTAGCCGTGTTCCTGAACGTGGCCGACTTACCTCGTTCTGCGCCTGTTGTGGGTGGTTTGGTGCTAACGCTAATGACCCTACCAACCATCATTATTTCTAGCCGAGCGGCGATAAAAGCCGTGCCGCCATCCGTGCGCGACGCCGCTTTAGGTGTTGGTGCTTCAAAAATGCAGATGGTGATTCACCATGTGCTGCCATTGGCCATGCCGGGCATGCTTACAGGCACCATCATTGGCATGGCACAAGCGCTGGGCGAGACCGCGCCGCTGCTCATGATTGGCATGGTCGCTTTCATTGTCGATGTTCCATCAGGGCCACTTGATGCAGCCACCGCACTGCCAGTACAAATTTATCTCTGGGCTGAAAACCCTGAAAAAGGCTTTGTTGAGAATACCTCTGGCGCAATCATGGTGCTGCTGGCCTTCTTGGCATTTATGAACGCGTGCGCCGTTATCATGCGCAAGCGCCTAGAGCGCAAATGGTAGGAGAAGGGAAATGACCACCATAATTACCAATTCGGCTGATTTTTCAATCAGCAAAAGTATCCGTTCTGCTGAACATACAGCGGCCCCCAAAGAAACTTGCGGCATGCCATTTGTTGAATCCCCGCGTATGACGGCACGCAATGTCGGCGTGAGTTATGAAAGCGGTGCCAAATCGGCCATCCGCAATATCAATCTTGATATTGGTGAGAAACAAGTGTTGGCAATGATCGGCCCGTCAGGCTGCGGAAAGTCGACATTTTTACGTTGCTTAAACCGCATGAATGACACCGTTTTTGGTTGCGAAGTGACAGGACAAATCTTGTTGGATGGTCACGATATCTATGCCAAGGAGCAAGAAATTGTCGAGCTACGTTCACAAGTTGGCATGGTGTTCCAACGCGCGAATCCATTCCCCAAATCTATTTATGACAACGTGGCGTATGGGCCGCGTATCCATGGTTTGGTGGATAGCAAAGATGAGCTTGATGAAGTGGTGGAGCAATCTTTGCGACGCGCAGGTCTTTGGGAAGAAGTGAAATCACGCTTGGATCAGCCTGCAACGGGTTTATCTGGCGGCCAACAACAGCGCTTGTGTATTGCGCGAACGATTTCGATAGCGCCAGAAGTGATCCTGATGGATGAGCCATGCTCAGCGCTTGACCCGATAGCCACGGGCATCATCGAAGATCTGATTGAAGAGCTTAAAGAAAACTTCAGCATCGTGATCGTTACGCACTCCATGTCACAAGCGAAGCGTGTTTCCGATCGCACTGCTTACTTCCATTTAGGCGATTTGGTTGAAGTGAATGAAACTGCCAACGTGTTTGAGCAACCTGAGCACAAATTGACTAGAGACTATATTGGCGGACGATTCGGGTAAAACCCAGGTGTTTGGTTTCAGTCAATGAAGACAATGCTATCAAGGCGAACGTAACGTTCGCTTTTTTAGGCCTTGATCTGGTGTTCCTTTGCACGAACTGTCTAAACCCTGTTCAAACGAAAGCAATGGAGTAAATTCGCGCTTTACAAGGTCACGATAGCTTTGTAATATTCGCCGCAACAACGGAGAGATGGCTGAGTGGTTTAAAGCACCGGTCTTGAAAACCGGCGAGGGTTTATAGCCCTCCTAGGGTTCAAATCCCTATCTCTCCGCCAAATTAGATTAAGCCCGCTCATTGAGCGGGCTTTTTCGTTTCTGGAATAAGCATTTATAGATAGGGATGCAGAATCCTAGGCTTGGGTTCAGCCGAGCGAAGCGAGACAACGTTGCCCCGACGAAGTCGGAAAAGGCGACGGCCCGAAGGGCAAGGGAGCGCAGCGACCGAGTAAATCCCTATCTCTCCGCCAAATTAGATTAAGCCCGCTCATTGAGCGGGCTTTTTCGTTTCTGGAATCCGCATCAATTTAGATAGGGGCGCAGAATCCTAGCGGGGTTCAGCCGAGCGAGGCGAGACAACCTTGTCCCGACGAAGTCGCCTTCCACATACGACGTTTCTTGTCGCGCGAAATGAAGCAAAGCCTGTTTGCTGCCTTCGGGAGTGAACGGTGAACCCCATTGCGTGACAAGGGGAGCCGCAATCGTTGATTGGTGTCACTCGAATGTTTGCTAAGCTGATTTTTGCATTTCATCATTCAGTGATTCCAACGCGAACGGCGGGGAGATAAAGCCGAAATAAGCGTCGATGTTTGATATCGGAAGCTTAGAGAGCTGCTGCTTATATTCAATCGAAGACGCAATCACTTCGATCCCAAGGCTGGACGCCATTTTTATTATTGGTTTCAGTAGGAGTAAGTGGTCGCTGGAACCATCGCGGTTTTGAATGAAAGAATGGTCAAGCTTAACAAAGTGAGGCTCTAGCACTTTGAGGAAAGAGACAGAGGCCAAGTGTTGTCCAAACCTGTCTATCCCAAAGCGTATCCCTGCTTCATTAAAGCTCCGGCAGGCTAATTCGCAATCTTCTGGATGGTTACAGGCGATCGCTTCGGCAAACTCAAAGTAGAGGCGGTTTTTGAGCTTGTTCGCCATGACGGTGTCGATAAGCCATTTGATGAAGTCAGGATCTTTAATACTGTCTGACGTTAAATTGATCGAAAGGGGAGCGATTTCCTTGTCACATTTTAGAACAGTCACCAGTTTCTTTACGACGCAGCGGTCGAAGCCTTGTGCAATGGAGAGCCTGGAGAGATCAGATACCCACTTGTTTGCACAAATGAAGGTGTTACCTATCTGAAGTCTGGCAAACACTTCGTATTGTTGTATCTCGTGAGAAGCGGTCGCAAAAACGGGCTGCAACATGTACTCAAAAGTCTCATTCTGTAAGGCCTCCACCAATTTCTCATCGAGCTGTTCTTGCGAATGTTCCTGTGAGGTTTGGGAGAAAGCGAAGACGGTGCTTTCAATGTCTGCTTGGTTTTTGGCGATATTCGCGCGCTCAAGAAGGGATGAAACAGTATCGTCTGTGTTTCGTTCCGCAACCCCGATGGCGAAGCCATTGGCGATGGGTAACCCATTACTGATGATTTCTGAATTGATGGCTCTGATGATTTTTCTCAGATGCTCACGGGCTTGTTGTTCGTGAATGCTGGGGATCAGGACTGCGATTTCATACTTTGCTGTTCTTGCTACCAAAGAATCGTTGGTCTGCTCCAATATGTGTTCGATAGATTGGCCCATAGAACGAATACATTCGTTGAAGTTTTTGGTGCCTTGTTTTGGGTCGGTATTTTCAAGCCATTTCAGGTTAATCAGCATCAAGACGCCGCAGTCCCCATCCAACAACCAGCTTTCGGTCTGGCGGATAAGGAAACTCCGGTTTGGTAAACTTGAAGATTCGTCATAAAGGTATTTTTTACGCAGGCTACTTATCTCTTCATTAAGCGTTTCGAAAAGATTCTGAAGCTGTGATGACATGTCATTGAAGGCGGTGGTCAGCTCGGATAAGTCACTGGTTTTTGGGGCAGGTACGGCATTGGAAAAGTCCAATTTGGCAATGCGTTTCGCCTCGAGGGTGATGGTTTTCACCGGCGAGAGCATGCGGGCGATGGTATACCGAACCACGAGCGTCGCTGCAGTGATCAGTATGATGGATGAAATGAGAAACGATCGAAACAGCTGCCATAATGTCGAATAGGCGTTATCGGTCTCAATCACAATTGAAAGGGTAGCCAAATCAGCCCAACCGTTTGAGATGGTCTTGGTTAGCCAAATAGGTTGAATGAGGTCAAAAGCAACAAACCATTCCGGAGCAGGTTGAGAAGCGGTTACCTCTTGACTCCAAGTTTGCAAATCACCGTTAAACAACCACTGCAGTGTCACCTGACTGAGAGCGGTTTTGTCATTCATCACGGTTTCAAAAAAGCGCTCGCTTTTGTCCAGATCGCCTGTTTCCAGAATTGGCACCAAAGCGGCACTCAGGTTTTGCATCGCACTGTTAGTCTGAAACTGCATTTCTTGTTTGATGAAAGCAAGGTTGACAGTGAATTCTGCATAGGCCATCGCTGCGCATAGAAACAAGAGTGTGGTAGCTACAACAAGTGTGATTTTGTTGGTTATTGTCATGCTGTATCCCATTTGGAATTGTGTGCAATTTCAGGTCGGTTAAGCGACCTGTATCATGCTCTTTCTCAATATTCAGAGTCGGTATATATCGTCCATTTCAAAGGTATGCGCTTATCACTTCCCCGAATGTCTGCAACGACGCGTCGATTCCGTTGGTGTGCTTCAGGTGTATCAGCATCATCAAGCAAGCGTTCTTCCCCGTACCCTATGGCTTGAATGTGGCTGCGATCGATACGATGAATGGAGGCCAGGAGAGCGGCAATTGACTTAGCGCGTAGCAGTGACAGCCGTTTGTTCACATCTGCCGCTCCCTCAGCGCTGGCATGCCCTTCAATGGTGACTTCTGCGTAGGGAAAATCCGCCATAAACTCAGCGACTTTGGCGATTTCAGAATAATACTTAGGGTTGACGTAAGCGGAACCGTTAGTAAATAGCACATTCAGCGTGATGCGTTCGCTCACTACATTGACGCCTGAACAGCCGTCGTTATTAACGACGGCACCCTTAATGGTGTTGTTGCACTTTTCTCTCGCTTCAATCACGCCATCGAGGTCTAAATCTCGTAAGTCAGCAGGCTGTTCGTCATTTTCCGGGAAGCTTTCAATGTCGCTGGTACTGCACCCAACCAGAGTGAAGAAGCAAAACGCTATCAAGACTTTCTTCATTGTGATTCTCCTCCACTCGCGGTTTGTTTTGTTGCAGGTGGCTGAACTCTCAAAGAGGAGAGCAGTCTTCCGGTTGAATTGAGAATGCGGTATTCCGCGATCAGGTAGTCGTATTCTGCGGAGAGATAATCTTTCCTCGATTCGAACAGTTCGTTTTCTGAATCCAGCAAGTCAATCAGAGTGCGTTGGCCCAAACCAAACTGCAGTGTGTAAGCGCTCTGGGTTTCCACCGACGCGGTAACATGTTCTCTCAAATAGCCCATTTGTTCTTGAAGGCTGATTCGCGCATTCCAAGCCAAGGTGGCACCTTCAATCACATCGCGCACTGCTTTTTGGTTAACTTCTTTCGACTCTCCAATGCGATAGGCCATTTCCTTTTCAAATGCCGTATCCCTTCCGCCGTTGTAGAGGTTGTAACGCACACGCAGCATGGCCTGCAGATCGTTGTCATGGCCCAGTGTTCCGCCAATGTCGTTATTCCAGTTTCCGTTCAGTTCCAGGCTGACTTCTGGATAGTAAGAAGATTTCGCGGCCTCTCGCTGAAAATTGGCGGCATCGATATCCGAGAAAGATACCTTGATGGTGGGGTGTTCTTTCTCCGCGATGGCAATGGTTTGATTTAAATCGGCTGGAATGAGTGCGGCGTCTGGAAGTGGTATATTCAGGCCTTCCGGCGGAACATTGACCACTCTGATGTAATTGCTTCTTGCATCCATCAGGTTATTTCTGGCGGCGATTAGATTGGATTTTGCGCGTGCCAAGCGCCCCGTAATTTGTGACAAATCCGCTGAGGAGCCCAAGCCAGAATCGGTTTTCTCTTTGATTTGACCATAGATGGTCTCATGACTTTTCAGGTTTTCTTCTGATAGTTCGACGACCTGTTTGGCTTGAAGGTATTTGATGTAGACTCTCACCGCTTCTAGGGCTTGGTCTTCCGACGCGGAAATGAGGTTCCAATAACTGGCGTTTGCGGCTGCTCTCGAACGGTCGACTTCGTTTTGCGTTTGGAAACCGCTGAATAGTGCTTGCCTGATACTAATCCCTGCTTCACCTGGGTTGAGTTCATCGTCTTCTCTTCCGGCAGCCCGTGTTGAAGGACTGTTCGTTTGTTCCCAGCCATATCCGGCGGTGAGATCGACAACAGGGAGGTAGCCGGAGAACGCTTGGTCAATTTGTTCTTGTTGTGCTTTGTGTGCGTGAAATGCCCGTCTTACGTCAGGGCTCGAGGAAAGCGCCTTGGCTACGGCTTGCTCCAGCGTGTCGGAATACACGGTTGTTGGCAACAAAACAGCGCATGAAAGAGCCACTATGAGAAGACGTTTGAAGCGCTTTTGAAAGCTTGTATTTGGCATCATTGACGAGCTCCTGGGTCATGTACTCAATTAACGTTCGCGAAGGGCGGATTCCCGCGCACGTAAAATCGGGTTTAGGATGTAATCCAACACAGTGCGTTTACCGGTGACGATGTCCACGCTGGTTAACATGCCAGGGATGATGGGCATGTCAGGACCGTTCTTATCCTTCAGGTTTGACTCATGGGTTCTCACTCTCACCAGATAGAAACTGTTGCCTTTGTCATCCTGTGTGGTGTCAGCGCTGATGTGTTCAAGTTTGCCCTGCAGACCGCCATAACGGGTGAAATCGTAAGCCGTGACTTTGACGACAGCCGGCAATCCCGCATGCAAAAAAGCGATATCCTTCGGCTGGATTTTGGCCTCGATAAGCAGCTGATCTTCGTTAGGGACGATTTCGAGGATGTCCTCGCCTGGACTGACGACACCACCTAGCGTATTGATATGAATGGTTTTGATGGTGCCGTTGACAGGGGAGGTGATGATGGCTTTGTCCACTTTGTCTTGTGAGCCGACTTTCGCTTGTTGCAAACGGGACAGCTTGGCTTCCAGCTCACTGATCTGGGTGAGGTTATCGTTTTTGAAGGAGAGAACTGCTTCACGGCGTTTCAGGATCACTTCATCTTGTTCCGCTTTGAGTTTGGGCTGAAGTTGATGCAAAGCGGCTATTTCTCCCCGCATGTCGTTAAGCTGACGTTGTAGCTTGAGTAACTCAATCTCAGGCACGATTTTCTTTTGGGCGAGTGGTTTGGTCAGCTCATATTCACGGGCAACCAATTTAGCACTGTTCTCCAGTGTTTTGATTTTGGTTTTGAGCTCTTTAATCTCTTGTTGTTTCTGGAGAACCTGCCGAGACTGGATCTCTATTTTATTGGTTAAATCATCTAAATGACCCTGAGACTCGATCTTTTGGCGTCGCACCAATTCTGGCTCTTGGGCAATGAGTGCCTCTGGAAAGGCCAAATCAACAGGCTTGATAGAAATCTGGTCTTCCCAAGTCACTTCAAGGCTTTGCAGTTGAATGCTATCCAGTTCTTGCTGCAAGCGAATGATATTGGCATTCAGGCTGGCATCTTCCTCTTCTTGCTGGGCCACATCAGAGCGAAACCGAGTGTCATCAATGAGAGCGATGGGCATGCCTTTTTCCACCACCATTCCTTCTGTGACATACATTTCCTGCAATATGCCGCCATCAAGGCTTTGAATGAGTTGGACTTGTGAAGGTGGAATCACCTTTCCCTCCCCGCGAGTCACCTGATCGAGAGATGAAAGTGACGCCCATGCGATGAACAACGCGACCATCACGATCAACAACCAGAGCACGATGCGATATTTGCTGGGTACATCCATGATCATGGCGCCATAGATATCGTCAGCCATGTCGAGATCTTTGCTGTCTTTAATTTTACTCATAGTTGGCTTTCCTCTTTGCTCCGTCATTGCCAGCGCCTTGTGAAAGCTGCTTGAGGACAATTTCTCTTGGTCCATCCAGAAAGATTCGCCCTTGGTCTAAAACAATTACGCGGTCAACTATGTCCAACAGGGACATTTTGTGGGTGATGAGAACGAGGGTTCTGTCTTTGCTGACCTGATGCATGGCTCTGATAAATTGCTTTTCTGCAAATGCATCCATGGATGATGTAGGTTCATCCATCAACAACACGGAAGGGTCGTTGAGGATAGCGCGAGCCAATGCGACAGCCTGTCGTTGACCTCTTGATAGTGAGTTGCCGCCTTCACCCACCTGCTTATCGAGCCCTTGCGAGTCGAGAGAGGTGAACTGACCAACGCCAGAGAGTTGTACCGCGCGTATCAGCTGATGTTCAGTGACCTGACGGGTTCCGAACAGGATGTTGTCCCGGATGGAACCATGGAACAAGGTGATATCTTGAGGCATGTAGCCGATGTTTCGCCGTAGATCGGCAGGGTGGATCTGTTTGGAATCGATACCATCAAATCTCAGGCTCCCTTGAGAGGGTTGATAGAGCCCCGCGAGCATTTTGAGCAGCGTGGTTTTCCCTGAACCGTTTTTCCCAATGATAGCGACACTTTCGCCCTCAGTGATTTTGAGTGAGCTTGGGTAAAGCACTGGCTCTTCGGTGCCAGAATAGGTGAAGGAAACCCCGGCACACTCGATTTGTCCTTTCAATTGTCGACGACTGATCAGATGGCCTTTGCCTTCATATTCATCTTCTTGCGTCATCAACCCATCTAGCTGACGCAGTGAACTCATGGTTTGATTAGAGCGAGTCAGCAAGTTTGCCAGTTGTGCCATGGGAGACACAACACGACTCGACAGCATCACAGCAGCAATAATGCCACCCATGGAGATGTCGCCCTGTGAAACACGATACACACCAAAAATCACCACGCCAATTGCCGTCATTTGGGTAACAAAGGTGGCGAGGTAAGACACTGACTGGGAGATCTTTTTCACTTTCAGTCCCCAGTCGGCGGAGTGCGCTATCATCTGTTGCCACGTTTTCTGTACGATGCCTTCTGCAAGGTTAGATTTTATGGATTCCATGGCAGAAAGGCTTTCTATCAGGTGACCATTTTTCAAGCCGGCGAATTTGCTGCTTTCTTCGATGGCAGCTCGCAACCTTGGCTGAATAGCGCAGGCGTAGCCAATGATGATGAGGCCAGCAATAAGAGGGACGACAGCGAGATCACCCGCGAAGATGTAGATGATGAAAAGGAAAAGAATTGCAAAGGGTAAATCTACCAGTGCGGTAACCGTCGTGGAGGTGAGCATTTCCCGAACGCTGTCGAACTCGCTGAGTTGTTTGGCCATGCCACCCACACTCGGCCCCCGTTTTTCGAGTGGAATGCCAATAGATTTGGCGAACAAACGAGAAGAAACCACGATATCTATCTTCTTGCCCGCGGTATCTATCATCATGCTTCTGACATAGCGAAGGATGTAGTCAAAAACGAAAGCCAGCGTTGCACCGCTGGCGAGTACCCAAAGCGACTCAAAGGCCAGGTTCGGCAAGATTTTGTCGTAAACGTTCATCATAAACAGCGGGGAAACAAGAGCAAAAATGTTGATCACAACAGAGGCTAACAGCGCTTCTCGATAGATTGGGGCAGCTTCCCACAGCATCGAAAACAGCCAATGGCCTTTTTTGCCGTGCAAGTGAACATCAACACTCTGGTCACCGCGATACTGCTTTTTGATCAGAATGGCATAGCCAATATACTGCGCTTCCAGTTCCTCAAGGGTAAGTTCTGTTTCCCCTCCCGTGTCAGGCAGCTGGATGATGGCTGTGCCTTCCTCAGCGTCGATAGACCGCAGCAAACATGCTTTTTGGTCGACAAGCAAAAGGACACAGGGCGTGAGCATCTCTCCAATGGTGTTCAGTGGTTTTCTTGCCACGCGGGATAAGAGGCCGGCACGGGAAGATGCTTGCGGGAAAAGCTCAGGTGTCAGACGGGCCTCCTTCATGGGAAGGCTGGCGACCAGAGCTTCTCCTGAGCATGGGGTGCCGTAGTGCTCAGTCAATATGACCAAGCATTCCAGCAAAGGATCTTCAGTGGTTTGGACTGAACCTGGAATGCTCCACTGAGGTTTTACATTGTCTGCTAATTGCAAATTCAATACCTTACTAAGGTCAACAGACCCTAGAAATGATCGATATTCGGATCGTCTAAATGGGTTTGTGAGTTTTCAACAAAGTCGGTAGATGCTGCTTTCTGGAACAACTCTTTGACGTTGTCGTCGCCAAATACACCGCTTTTGATCACGCCGTTCTCATCGACGATGTCGTTAAAAGAGACATCCTGAAGAATGATTTCCTGATTCCATGTGTGGTCGCCGTCTGTGTCGACCCTTAGCACCAGCGAACCGTCCTGCTCGAACATGTCGACATTCTCTTCACTGAGCAGGTTGTCTTGGCTGTCAATAACGAGGTCAGAGAGATCGAGGGTGGATTGTCCGACGGTAAAGTCGGTCACCGTATCTGATAAGGGCTGCGTGGAAACGTCATTGCTGTGCCAAACCAACTCACTGCTGTCGAGGCCGCTGATGCTGCTTTCTTCAACCAAACCTGCGAGATTGGTTTCTCCCTCCTCGGCTTGTTGGGTGGCAAACCAGACATCCGCCGCCGCGCGTTCTTCACCGTCGGTGGTGGTGTAGGTGGAGGTTTTTCCTATGACGTTATTGCTCTGGGTATCATCGGTGGTTTGCGCATCCAGATTGATGGAGGCCACGCCGGCATCTTCCAGACTAAGGAGTTCTCCCTCGTCGGTTTCGCCATCCATATCTTTATCAACCCAAACACCTAGCTCGGAGTAGATGGCGTCATTCTGGTCGATCACGCCATCAGCATTGGTGTCATGTTGTGCTAAGGCTTCATAACCATCAGCAGCGGTTGTTCCATCCTGAAGGTAAGTATTAGAACCGAAGAGCTCGGAGCCATCGTTGATTTGACCATCTTTATTGATGTCATGAACCAACAAGCCATCGCCACCCGAAACCCATCCGGTGTTGACAGTGTTTCCATCACCGTCATAGTCAAAGGCGACCGGGTTTTCGGTGACATCGCTGGTTTCAATACCATCCCCGTCTAAATCGAGAATGATCGGGGTAATATTGGGGGAGACCGAAGTTGAGTTGCGAGCAGGATTGCCGGTTTCGCCCTGAGCCGTCAGCGTGCCTGCTGAGGTGTAGTAGTCAACGCCACTTTCATGGATAAAACCATCATTGTCGGCGTACACCACTTTGTTAGAGCCATCTGGGCCGATGAGGGTGACTTCTTCGTTTGGTTTCCATCCGTTACCAACGACGTGTTGAACGCCGTCTTCATCCATATGCCAATGTATGAAACCTGCCTGATTGCCGCTGGTATCGTTGAAGCCGTAGTCAAGAATATCAACTGAGCCGCTGGCCACACTGCTTTCTATGTGCGTTTCTGTTGCTATCGGTTCGGCAGTGATGGTTAATGTCTCACTGCCTTCAACTTTGTTATCGTTGACAGACCTTACACGAATCTGTAACTCGGTTTGGTTGGCGTCAAACGTCAGCTGGCTACCACTTTTAAACTTGGTCCACTCAGTTCCGGTCCAATAAGAGTAACCACCAATATCGGCCTCGTTGTAGTTTGAATCTGTCGAGATGGTGACTTTCACTTTTGTGGCTTGAGCAACAGGATCACTCAGTGAGATAGTGAAAGTGGCAAATTCTGACTCCAACACCTCGTTGTTAGTATTGGTATTGGTGATAGAAAGCGTCGGTTTGTCTGCATCACCAACGACGGTGACTGTTGCTGTGTCAGTGTTCCCATCTGCACTTTCGACTTGATAGTCAAACGCTATTTGCCCATAGAAATTAGTATCTGGGACAAAGCTCATACTGCCATCGCTGGCAATGACGACACTGCCATTGTCTACAGCAATACTTTGCGCGCTGCCAGTCAATGCAACCCCATTGATCTGTGTGATGTTAAGTCCGCTATCTGTCGTCGTATCATTACTGATAAGGTCAAGTGCGACCGAGCCACCATTGTTCAAGGTATACTCGTCATTCATCGCATTAACGGCATCAGGAGTGACGTTCAGATAGACGGTAGCAGTGTCGGTTCCACCTTGTCCGTCACTGATGGTGTAGGTAAAGCTGGCAGAACCGTTGTAGTCAGCTGCGGGTGTAAAGGTAATCGTTCCATCGCCATTCAAAACAACAGTACCGTTTTGTGGGTCTTGAACCGATGTAATGGTCAGCGGATTGCCATCTGGGTCGGTGTCGTTGGCCAGCAAATCTGATGTGTTGATGATGACGGCCGTGTCTTCGGTCGTCGTGATTTGTTCTTGGGCGATGACCACTAAGTCATAGTCTGCACCTGTTGCCCCTACTAACTTCACGTCTACCCATTCACTGGCAGGTACTTGGCTGCCGCTTGGATAGGCCACGCCGTTCGCGTAAAGGGTACCTGTGCTGTAGGTGACGGTGTAAAAGCCCGAGGTAATGGTGACATCTGTGGTGATGTTGAAATCACCAACGCTGCCGTCTGGATATTCGACGATTTTATTACCGCTCGCGTCGACGTTAGCGATGTAGATGCTGTACTCACCGCCATTTGCAGCTGAATCTGTACCAACGAAGGAGACGGCATAGGACCCATCAGTGCCAATTGGAGTGATATCGAAATTCAGGTCGTTGACGTCTGGGTTTTGACCAGTAAATGTCAGCTGCTCTCCAATCTTGGTGCCGTCAGCACTGTATTTCTGTGTGAAGACATCGTAGTTACCGTCTGCATTGATAGCGCCCCAGACAATGACATAGTCACCATCCTCGCCGACGCCAACTACTCTGGCAGGACCATGCCCGCCGGGAGCCATAAATTTGTCTGTTGGCTGGTCTGCTACACCGTTGGCATCGAAATGTTGGATATAGGTGTGCCACTGTCCGTCTTCGATACCACGCCAAACAACGACAAATTCACCGTCGGTACCTACATTTGTGATAGAGGGATTGTCGTTCCCTGTTGTCCCATTCAAGCTCAATGTTTGGGTTGAGCCTGCGATTGGCTGGTTTGTCGTAGCATCCATCAATGTCAGTTTAACGGTGCCGCCGCTGGAGCCAACGACCGCGTATTTGTCACCGCTGATGCTGACAATATTGGTCTCTTGATCAGAATTACCATTGGTACCGCCAATAGACAGGGTTTGCTGGCTACCAATTTTGGTGCCATCCGATGAATACATTACGGTATTTGTGGCGGTAGCGGTGGAGCCCTGGCTCCAAGAGATAACGTAGTTACCGTTATCTAAGACTGAGACTTCAGGACTACAGACAATCGGATACCCATTTGAGTTAGCAGACACCGAGCCTACTACCTGCTCGCCTCCCACTTTATTGCCAGATGAATCCAGTACCTGCATGTAAACGTTGAAGTTCTCTTGCCAGACAATGACACTGGTATCTCCAGAATTTTCAGACGTCACGGACCTCAAGTGCGACGCACCAAGATCAATCTGAGGCCCTGTTGTTGCGCCCCCATGGTCATCAGGGTTTGCATAAACGACTTGAGCATATGAGTGGGTGTTTAGTGTGGCGGTGTTGTTGTAACCGGTCCAAGTGACAAGCAGGTCACCACTATCATTGAGTTGAGTGACTTGTGGTGATTCGATTTTGTCCCGGGTTCCAAGCATGACTTCGTCACCCTTCAAAGAGCCATCTGCATTGAAGCTCTGAAGAAAGACTTTATTGTTGCCATGATAGGTACTATCCCAGCCTCGCCAGACAACCGTGTAACTGCCATCTGCATGAGTGGTAGTCAGGTAGGCTGAATCGTCGACGCGGTTCGTCCCGTAGCCTTCGACAATAGTGGCGTCAATGCTCTCACCGGTGTAACCCGTTGCGGTCGCACCAGCGTCTATTGTTTTAGCGGTATCATCCACGGCATCTGGATTGTCGTTCACACTGTTGACGGTAATACTGACCGTCGCCGTATCGACATCGCCGTCAGCATCTTTGATTTGATAGTCAAAGCTCACTGCGCCGAAGTAGTCAGCGTTTGGCTGGAAGGTGAAACTGCCATCGCCAGCAACAAGAACAGTGCCGTTATCCACCGCGATAGACTGGGCGCCGCCAATCAGTGCTACGCCATTAATGTGGGTGACTTCGAGACCGCCATCCGGCGCTTGGTCATTGCTGAGAAGGTTGAGCGGCAGGGAGCTGTCTTCGTCTACGGTGTAGCTGTCATTTATCGCATCAACGGCATCGTCAACATTGGAAACAGTGATAGACAGGGTGGCTGTGTCACCGGAGTTGGTGGTGTATGTGATATCAGGGACTGCGCCATTCCAATCTGCATTGGGGGTGAAAACGTAAGCCCCGTTAGCGCTCAAGACCAGCGTGCCAATGCCGTTGAGGGTAGCCGTTTGGCCTGCGCTATAGGTTGTTGTGTCACCATTTACCACGAAACTCACAACGCTGGTGTTGCCCGAATCATTGGTCAGAACATTGCCACTATTGGTGGTGTCTTCAAGGCTGGTAGAAGTATCATCAGCCGCGATCGTGACAACCGCTGAATCTGAGCTGGAGCCCGAAACATTCCCACCTAAGTCGGTTTGCGTTGCACTGACAGAAATGGTGTCACCGGAGGATACGGTTTCAGACCAAGCAATCACACCGTTACTGTAGCTGTATCCTGTAGCCGGGGTGTCGTCTGTAAACGTCAGTGTCCCATTGCTGAGTTTGAAGTTCAGGGTGTTTGATACACCGCCATTGTTGACAGTGACGCTGGCAACCCCCCCCTGTGTTAAGTCGGCGTGGTCAACGGAAACCGAGAGTTGAAGGTTGTCGGCTCCCTGTTCAGAAGTGTTAACGAGCCCATCGTTATTTACATCGTCATTGATAGACACAACGGGTGAATCAGGAGGGGTGAGATCAACGACCAGTTGGCCTGTCGTCTCAAAGCTGGTGTTACCCGCTGAATCTTGAGTGGTCGCTGTGATATCAAAAGAACCTTCTGAAAGCGCGTTGGCATCAGCGATTTCGATGCTCCAGGTGCCGTCACCTTGCACAGACACATTTTCATAAGTGATGCCGTTTAATGTCACCGTTAACGTTTCACCATCTCCCAGCGTCGCAGTGCCTGTTATGACAGGTGTCGTATCGTTGGTTACCAGTTCTTCAATTGTTGGTGCATCAGGAGGGGTGGTATCGACGACAAATTCAACATTGCTGCTTGATGCGGAGGTGTTTCCAGCACTGTCAGTGACTGTTGCTGTGATGGTGTAATTGCCTTCGGCAGGCAAACCGCCACCAGTACCGCCCAAATCTTCCGGCGAAACAGTCACAGAAACGCTACTGCCGCCAGTCCAACTATCAGGCACCGTGGTGGTGACATCAGTCGTCGAGCCATCGGGTTGAGTGACAGTCACCGTAATGGTGTCACCGGGCTCAGTGCTGGCAGGTGGGGTGACCAATACTTGAACACCATCCGCCAGTTCTTCCTCACCAATACCGCCAGTTGCTTCCGGGATCTCAACCAGAGGCAGTTCATCGGTGCCGCCCGGACCAGTGCCCTCGCCGGGTGCTGTGGTATCAATGGTGACCGTGGTCGATGTGCTGGGCGCAGACGTATTCCCAGCACTGTCGGTAACCGACGCTGTGATGGTGTATTCACCTTCGGCAGGCAAACCGCCGCCGGTACCGCCCATATCTTCTGGGGAGACAGTAACCGACACACTGCTGCCGTCAGTCCAACCGTCAGGCACCATGGTGGTGACATCAGTCGTCGAGCCATCCGGTTGAGTGACGGTGACCGTAATGGTGTCACCGGGCTCAGTGCCTGTCGGCGGCGTGACCAATACTTCAACGCCATCTGTCAGCTCATCTTCACCAATGCCGCCGGAGGCTTCGGGGATCTCAACCAGAGGCAGTTCATCGGTACCGCCCGGACCCGTCCCTTCGCCGGGTGCCGTGGTATCAATCGTGACAGTGGTCGATGTGCTCGGTGCAGTTGTATTGCCAGCGCTGTCAGTGACTGATGCTGTGATGGTGTATTCGCCTTCGGCAGGCAAGCCGCCGCCGGTACCACCTAAATCTTCGGGGGAGACGGTCACAGGCACACTGGTGCCGCCTGTCCAACCGTCAGGCACCGTGGTGGTAATGTTAGAGGTTGAGCCATCCGGTTGAGTGACAGTCACCGTAATGGTGTCACCGGGTTCGGTACCTGTCGGCGGCGTGACCAATACTTCAACGCCATCTGTCAGCTCATCTTCACCAATGCCGCCGGTCGCTTCGGGGATCTCAACCAGAGGCAGTTCATCGGTACCGCCCGGACCCGTCCCTTCGCCGGGTGCCGTGGTATCAATCGTGACAGTGGTCGATGTGCTCGGTGCAGATGTATTGCCAGCGCTGTCAGTGACTGATGCTGTGATGGTGTATTCGCCTTCGGCAGGCAAGCCGCCGCCAGTGCCACCCAAATCTTCCGGCGAAACGGTCACGGAAACGCTGCTGCCGGCAGTCCAACCGTCAGGCACCGTGGCAGTGACATCGGTGGTTGAGCCATCGGGCTGAGTGACGGTCACCGTAATGGTGTCACCGGGCTCAGTGCCGGTCGGTGGGGTGACCAGTACCTGAACGCCATCCGCCAGTTCTTCTTCACCAATACCGCCGGTCGCTTCCGGGATCTCAACCAGAGGCAGTTCGTCGGTGCCGCCCGGTCCAGTACCTTCACCGGGTGCCGTGGTATCAATGGTGACAGTGGTGGATGTGCTGGGCGCAGACGTATTCCCAGCACTGTCGGTAACCGACGCCGTGATGGCGTATTCACCCTCGGGAGGCAAACCGCCCCCTGTGCCGCCCAAATCTTCCGGGGAGACGGTCACAGGCACACTGGTGCCGCCTGTCCAACCGTCAGGCACCGTGGCAGTGACATCGGTGGTTGAGCCATCGGGTTGAGAGACAGTCACCGTAATGGTGTCACCGGGCTCAGTGCCGGTCGGTGGGGTGACCAGTACCTGAACGCCATCCGCCAGTTCATCTTCACCAATGCCGCCGGAGGCTTCGGGGATCTCAACAAGCGGCAGTTCATCGGTGCCGCCCGGTCCGGTGCCTTCACCGGGTGCCGTGGTATCAATCGTCACCGTGGTGGATGTGCTGGGCGCAGACGTGTTGCCGGCGCTATCTGTCACTGATGCTGTGATGGTGTATTCACCTTCGGCAGGCAAACCACCGCCTGTGCCGCCCAAATCTTCGGGGGAGACGGTCACAGGCACACTGGTGCCGCCTGTCCAACCGTCAGGCACCGTGGTGGTAATGTTAGAGGTTGAGCCATCCGGTTGAGTGACAGTCACCGTAATGGTGTCACCGGGTTCGGTACCTGTCGGCGGCGTGACCAATACTTCAACGCCATCTGTCAGCTCATCTTCACCAATACCGCCGGAGGCTTCGGGAATGTCCACAATAGGCAGTTCATCCGTACCATCTGGTCCGGAGCCCTGTCCCGGCGCAAAGGTATCGACAAAACCAGTTGCAGTGGTTGAAGCACTATTCCCTTGGTTATCACTGACTGTTGCTGTGACTGAGAATGATCCTTCACCCAATGCATCTGCGATATCGACGAAAAAGAAACCGCCTACCTGCACAATGGTGGTTAGAGTTTGCACTTTTCCCGTTGCGTCGATGATGGTGAGATTGACAATAGAGCCTGGCAGCATGTTAGTGGTGCCAGATATCGTCGGCGTGTTGTCGTTGGTTAGCGATTGAACGTTCAGACTGATAGTCGGGGTTGAAGAAAATGGATTGTCCACGTCTCCACGAACATCAGGATTTTGAGGAACACCTGAGGTGGCATAGTTCTCGGTGTTGTAGCCTGCGCTGGCAATGGTTTCACTGGCTGATCGGGAGAGCACAATAAAGCCATTTGAACCAGATCCTTGCAATGTAGTGCCAGATTCAGTGGCGTATTCATCGTTTTGGGTAGGATCTACCCCTTGCTTTATCGCATCGATAATTTCCTGAATCTTAGCTTTGTCTGAGTCAAGTTGGTTTGGGTCGTTGATAATTGCTGCAAGGCTATCTATTTCACCGCCAACATAAAAATAGATCCCACCATCTTCTCCGAGAAACTCAATGAGTGCTGGTTCAGCAACGTCTAATGTGTCACCGGCTTTTAGATACTCACCAGCGCTCAGGGTCTTATGACTGTCTTTACTCAATGAAGCGACACCACTGATGTACAAGACAGTTGCGTTGCTTGGTAACTTGACTTGACTCATCGACCACACTCCCGACAGCTTAAGTTTTGCGGCGTATATAATTTACGGTGAAAGATTTACTGACAGTTAACTTATTAAAAATAGGATACAAGTCTTGTCTGTGCTAATTGTGTTCGCAGATCAACATGTGTTCGCAGAGACGAGAGCTTATTGGCCTAGGGTTCAGCCGAGCAAAGCGAGACAACGTTGCCCCGACGAAGTCGGAATAGGCGACGGCCCGAAAGGCAAGGGAGCGCAGCGACCGAGTAAATCCCTATCTCTCCGCCAAATTAGATTAAGCCCGCTCATTGAGCGGGCTTTTTCGTATTTCACCCAAAGGTCGAAATGACGTGGTAATTTTCCGTTTTACTCTGTCTGTGCGATTGGCATGCGCTTCTCTTTCTTTACTATTCTGAGGATGTGTTTTCCCCATTGTTTTGGCTGTTTTACGTTTCAATGCCCAAATAACAGGTTGTCAGGGGAAATGTGATGCGGATATACTCCGCGACCGGTAACAGAGGCTACTTTTTATGAACGAAAAGTAGATTCAACCAGCTTTCAATCGACTGCTAAATGGATACTTGCCCCACGGAACTGGGCCCAGCGTAACTGTGAGCATTTACGGGCCTTATTCATTCGCCGTGATGGTAAAGCACACCACTTTGCATTTCCTGCCAATAGTGTTGTCTTCGCTCGCGTGTGGATTAGAGCGCCCGCCTAAATCCAGATACTAAAGCAAGGTAATACAATGCAAATCATCTTCAGTTTGGCCGGTATATTGGCTCTATTGGCGTGCGCGTACTTATTGTCAGAAAGTCGTCGCGATATCAATTGGCGCACCGTTTTGGGTGCATTTGGTCTTCAAGCCAGTTTTGCTGCTCTCGTTCTCTATATTCCTTTTGGGCAATCCGCCCTTGTTGCACTAAGTAACGGTGTTTCATCCATTCTTTCTTTTGCTGACCAAGGCATTGGATTTGTCTTCGGTAACCTAGCCAGCGGCGATTTCATCTTTGCTGTTCGCGTTCTTCCTCTCATCATCTTCATCTCTTCATTGGTCTCATTGCTTTATTACCTCGGCATTATGCAATGGTTGATCAAAGTATTGGGTGGTGCGATTCATCGTCTTCTTGGCACCAGTAAAATTGAATCTGTGGCAGCAACAGGCAACATTTTCCTGTCCATGAGTGAAGCGTCTTTGGTGGTTCGCCCATTCCTATCATCGATGACACGTTCAGAGCTTTTTGCTGTGTTGGTTGGCGGTATGGCATCGGTGGCAGGTTCGGTATTGGGGGGCTATGCCGCGATGGGTGTCGAGCTGAAATACTTGATTGCGGCCAGCTTCATGGCTGCTCCAGGTGGCTTGCTTATGGCTAAAATGTTGGTGCCAGAGCGACAACAAACGATGGATCAATCCAACTTCGAGCTAGAAAAAAGCGAAGATGCCAACGCAATCGATGCATTGGCATCTGGCGCGATGAACGGCGTGAAAGTGGCGGTTGCTGTCGGTGCGATGTTGGTGGCCTTTGTCAGTGTGATCGCCATGTTTAATGCTGGCTTTGAAATCGTCGGTGAGTGGTTTGGTTACCAAGGCATCACATTGCAACGCATCTTCGGTGTTTTGTTTGCGCCGTTGGCGCTGGTTATTGGCATTCCGATGAGTGAAGTGCTGACCGTGGGTTCCTTAATTGGTCAGAAAACTATCATGAACGAATTTGTGGCTTTCCTCGATTTTGAAAGTGTGAAATCGATGCTTTCTGACCACAGCCAAGTAATAGTGACCTTTGCGCTTTGTGGCTTTGCTAACATTGGCTCGATAGCGATTCAGTTGGGTTCTATTGGTGCAATGGCACCAGAGCGTCGTCATGATGTGGCAACGCTCGGTTTACGGGCCGTCGGCGCGGCGACCTTGGCTAACTTGATGAGTGCTGCATTGGCCGGCCTGTTTATTTCGCTGTAACGGCAACAGATAGTATGTAGATACTGTCTGCGTTGTTTGAAAAACCATCGAACCATTTAACGGTTCGATGGTTTTTTTTCTAGGTATCAAATAACATCGTCGCAGCGCACAGCTTGCTGAATTAGACCTCGCAAAATCAAGCGTAAGTCCGGCGGCGTTTAATCGGTCTTGATCGACATCGATATAAATGGAAGCGCTTGGGCCATACAGCGCCACAGATTGAATGCCGGGTAAACGGCGCAGTATCGGCGTCACTTCACTTTCTAGCAATCGGCTGACCAGAGAATCTGAGCGCGCAAAGACGCCATCGCCGTCTGTTATGTTCTTAGCCATTTGTACATGATGTAGCTATCAACTAGCCCTAACTGAGCATGTTTATATGCTTTTGGGATAGTGCCAATGATAGTGAAACCCAGCTTCTCCCAAAGCTTGATCGCGACGTCATTGGTAGAGACAACACTGTTAAATTGCATCGCATCGAAACCGAGCTCAAGGGCTGTTTTCTGTGAGTGTTCACACATAAGGCGAGCAATACCTTTACCTCTCGCCTCACTTGAAACCATGTACCCACAATTGCAAATATGACGACTTGGACCCATCGCATTTGGCTTAATGTAGTAGGTGCCGAGAACGAGATCGTTTTCAATGAAAACATAAGCTTTTAGTGGCATTTCACACCATAGCGAGAATGCCTGTTTCAATGTCATATCGGGGTCGAATGCATAGGTTTCTTGAGCCTGAATAATGGCATAAAACGTTGGCCAGAACGTTTCAAAATCCGACCTTGTGATTTCCTTGATCATGAGTGCTCTCCTTGAACATAACACCTCTCGATGAGCCATCATGTCTAAACCAGATGTCTCTATCAAGTCGGCATCTATTCAGCGTGCTCTATCATCCCTTTTCTAAACTCTTGGCTTCTGAACACAAGTGAGCACTGAGCTTTTCTTTATCTCTAACTCTATCTCCACGTCTATCCTCATCAAAAAATAAGCCCGCCAGATCTCTCATGGAGATCGAACGGGCTTTTTGTTAGTCAGCAGCCTTTTTTGCCACTATCCACACGGCATAGATCGTTGTTAACAACGAGCTGCGAAAACAAACAACACTACGAAGGATTAACAACCTTGCCGAGCTTCATCCATGTATCGACGACGGTATCTGGATTCAGGGAGACAGAGCTAATACCTTGCTCCATTAACCATTGCGCCAAATCATCGTGATCGGATGGCCCTTGACCGCAAATGCCCACGTATTTTCCTGCACGGGTTGCTGCATCAATCGCCATTTTCAGCATGGCTTTCACCGCGGGGTTACGTTCATCAAACAAATGCGCCACATCGCCTGAATCGCGGTCTAAGCCGAGTGTTAACTGGGTCATGTCGTTTGAACCAATCGAGAAGCCATCAAAGTACTTCAAGAAATCATCCGCAAGAACAGCGTTAGACGGCAGTTCACACATCATGATCACTTTCAGCCCTTGCTCGCCGCGGCGAAGGTCAAATTTCGCCAGCAAGTCGTTCACTTCTGCCGCTTCACCTGTGGTGCGAACAAACGGGATCATGATTTCGACGTTTTTCAGGTTCATCTCGTTGCGAACGCGTTTAATCGCCTGCGTTTCCAGCTCGAAGCAATCTTCAAATACCGGAGAGATGTAGCGCGACGCACCGCGGAAGCCCAACATTGGGTTTTCTTCGTGTGGTTCGTACTCGCTGCCGCCAATTAGGTTGCTGTATTCGTTGGATTTGAAATCTGACATACGCACGATGACGCGCTTAGGCCAAAATGCCGCGCCAATGGTAGCAATGCCTTCAGTCAATTTGCTGACGTAGAAATCAACCGGATCTTTGTAGCCACGAATGCGGTCATTGATTTTCGCTTTAAGCTCATCGCTCTGGGCGTCAAAGTTCAGCAGGGCTTTAGGGTGAATACCAATCATCTTGTTGATGATGAATTCCAGGCGCGCAAGGCCGACACCTTCATTTGGGATCTGCGCGAAGTCGAATGCGCGATCGGGGTTCCCCACGTTCATCATCACCTTGGTTGGCAACAATGGCAGTTCATCAACGGTGGATTGGTTAATCTGAAACTCGATTTTGCCTTCGTAGACATAGCCAGTTTCGCCTTCCGCACAGGAGATGGTGACTTCAGCGCCATCATGTAGCTTGCTGGTGGCATCCCCACAACCCACGATAGCGGGAATGCCCAATTCACGGGCGATGATCGCCGCGTGACAGGTACGACCGCCACGGTTGGTCACAATGGCAGACGCTTTTTTCATCACAGGTTCCCAATCGGGGTCTGTCATGTCGGTCACCAGCACATCGCCGTCTTGTACCAGTGACATTTCATCCAGCGAGGCGACCACGCGAACGTTACCGTTGCCAATGCGTTGTCCAATGGCGCGGCCTTCTACTAGTACATCGGCTTTGCGGCTCAGTTCATAGCGTTCAATCACGTTGGCGTTTTTCTGAGAACACACAGTTTCTGGGCGAGCTTGAACGATATAGAGCTTGCCGTCGATGCCATCTTTCGCCCACTCAATGTCCATCGGACGCTGATAGTGTTTTTCGATGATCATCGCTTGTTTCGCGAGTTCAGCGATTTCATCATCGGTTAATGAGAATTGGTTGCGCTCTTGTTCTGAGGTATCCACGATTTCAACCTGCTTGCCAATGACTTGGCTGTCGGCATAAATCATTTTGATGAGTTTTGAGCCAAAGGTGCGTTTGATGACAGCAGCGGTGCCGGCTTCTAGCAGTGGCTTGTGAACGTAAAATTCATCAGGGTTGACAGCGCCTTGGACCACCATTTCACCCAAGCCCCATGACGAAGTGATAAAGACCACTTTGTCGAAGCCTGTTTCGGTGTCGAGTGTGAACATGACGCCCGATGACGCTTGATCTGAACGCACCATGCGTTGAATACCCGCAGAAAGGGCAATACCGCGATGGTCAAAACCTTGGTGAACGCGGTAAGAGATTGCACGGTCATTAAACAGTGAGGCGAAAACGTGTTTGGTGGCTTCAAGCACTGCATCAATGCCTTTTACATTGAGGAAGGTTTCTTGCTGACCGGCGAACGAGGCATCTGGCAAATCTTCTGCGGTTGCAGAAGAGCGCACGGCGACGGAAAGCTCCGAATTTCCATCAACCAAGGTGTGGTAATTATCTCGAACATCCTGTTCTAAATCTGCCGGGAAGGGGGCGTCCAGCACCCATTGGCGGATAGTAGAACCAGCATGACGAAGGGCATCAATATCTTCGATATCTAGCTCGTCGAGCACCTGATGAATACGCTCATCCAGCCCTTCATGATCGAGGAACTGATTAAACGCATACGAGGTGGTCGCAAACCCGTTTGGCACAGACACGCCGGCGTTGGCGAGGTTTGACACCATTTCACCAAGTGAGGCATTTTTTCCGCCGACTTTGTCGACATCTTCCATGGACAGGGAATCGAACCAGAGGGTGTTCTTTTGCATGTCTTTCTCCAGAAACATTGCGGTTTTTGTCTTGGGTATTGGATTGTTTGTAGTAAATAGCCAACTGCTTCACGCTCCGCCTAGTTTCCCTTGGGTGACTAAGCTGTGGAGGGCGTAACGGTAAGCGTTATTATTTTCGTTATTATGTGCGTATATTAATCAAAAAATGCGAGTAACTTAACCGCCTATGCACTCAGATATGCAAACCCGAGACGTCTTCTATGTCTCGGATGGGACAGCCATCACATGTGAAACGCTTGGCCATGTTGTGTTGGGACAATTTGGCTTCGTGACCAACGAAAGAACCTTCCCCTTTGTTGAAAGTGACGACAAATTAGATGACCTGTTGAAGCAAATTCACAGCTCTTATGAGCGCCTCGGCGTGAAGCCCTTGGTGTTCTTTTCTATGGTCATCCCTGAGGTGCGTGAGCGTCTGCTCCAAGCGCCTGCTTTTTTCTACGATGTGCTCGAAAGCATTGTTCAGCGTGTTGCCGCAGACACTCATCTTGAGCCCAAGCCCAAACTTCAGCGCTCGCGCAGCGTGGGCAAAGATTCCGATACCTATTTCGACCGTATCTCTGCCATTGAATACACATTGGCACACGACGACGGTGTGTCGCTAAGAGACCTCGAACATGCCGACATCATTTTGCTGGGCGTGTCGCGCAGTGGCAAAACCCCAACCAGCTTGTACATGGCGATGCAGTTTGGTCTTCGTGTGGTGAATTACCCCTTTATTGCAGAAGACTTAAAACTGCTTAGGCTGTTGCCCGAATTTGAGTTTCATCGCCACAAATTGTTTGGCCTTACCATTGAACCTGAACGCTTAACCCAAATTCGCGAGAATCGTTTGTCTGGCAGTGAATACGCCAGCAGCGAGCAATGCGAGCAGGAAGTCGCGACGATTGAATCGCTGTTTCGTCGTGAAGCCATTCCTTACATCAACACGACGGCGCTATCGGTAGAAGAAATCACTACCCGTATTTTGGAAAAAACCGGATTGAAACGCCGTTTGTTCTAATGTTTTTCTTTACAAAAAAGAGCGGCATCAAGCCGCTCTTTCTGGGTTTAGTGTGGGATCATCAAGGCATCCGTGAGTTTCAGCCCGTAGATGGCAAACATGCCAATCGCTCCTGCAAACAGTAAGTAGTAGATTGTGGGCAAAATGGTTCTGCGCAGCGTTGCACCTTCACGCCCCAGCAAGCCCACCGTGGCGGATGCCGCCACCACATTGTGAATCGCTATCATGTTACCTGCCGCGGCACCGACCGCTTGCAGCGCAATGATCACCACGCTTGAAATGGTCAACGTTTGTGCCACTTCAAATTGGAATTGGCTAAACATCATGTTAGAGACCGTATTCGACCCCGCAATGAATGCCCCAAGCGCGCCAATTGCTGCGCTCAGCATAGGAAATGCATCGCCCACCAAGCCGGATGCGAAGTTAGCGGTGGTAACTGGCATACTCGCCAGATCCGCGCCATTCACACCAGAGTTAATGAAAATGCGTACCATGGGAATGGTAAACACCAGCACGAAGCCTGCGCCTATCAACGTTTTTGTTGATTCGCCAAATGCTTGAGAGAGTGGTTTGGCGCTGCGAGCTTGTACGATAGTGGCGATCAGTGCGACAAACACCAGGATGCCGCCGGGTAAGTAAAGTGGCTGGATGGCCGAACTGATCCCTGTTTCACCTAGTATGTTGCTAAACGACACATTGACACTCAGCAGCATGGCTTTGAAATCGGCACTCACGCGGCTCGCGACCAACACGACCGCCAGCAGCACATACGGCGCCCACGCCATGACCAAGCCCATCGGCTTTCCTTTCGCGTCTTTTAGATCCATTTTCAACGAGCCGAGCCATTCTGCTGGCCACTCATTTTCAGGGCGAAAATCCCACACGGTTTTTGGCACCAAAAAGCCTTTCTTCGCGGCGGTGACGACCAGTGCAAGCCCAAAGAGCCCACCAATTAATGAAGGGAATTCAGGGCCAAGAAGCATACCCGTCAGGGCGTAAGGCACAGTAAACGCGACGCCAGCAAACAGCGCGAAAGGCAGGATGTCGAGACCTTCCGTCCAGCTTTTGTTTTTGCCAAAAAAGCGGGTCAGCATCATGGCCATCAACACAGGCATGAATGTCCCAATGATGGCGTGAATAATGGCAACGCTGGCCGTGATTTGTTGCAAGTAGGCGTCCCAGTTTGAGCCATTTGCCAGAAGCGCTTCGCCAATTTTATGGGTATCGAGGCCCTTGTTGACCCCAACAATGATGGGGGTGCCGACCGCGCCAAAGGAAACAGGCGTGGATTGGATCATCATGCCCATCAGCACAGCGGCAAGGGCAGGGAAGCCAATGGCAACAAGCAAAGGGGCAGCAATGGCGGCTGGCGTGCCAAACCCTGATGCCCCTTCGATGAATGAGCCAAAACACCACGCAATGATAATCGCCTGCACACGTCTATCAGACGATATGTTGGTAAAACCGTTACGAATGGTGGTGATGGCGCCAGTATGCTTGAGCGTATTGAGCAAGAAGATTGCGCCGAACACAATCCAAAGTACCGCGATGGTAATGCCGAGACCTTGCAAAACAGAGGCAAGAACACGGTTGCCGGACATGTCCCAGAAGGTCAGGGCAATCAGTACGGTTAAACCGAACGCGACGGGCATGGCTTTTTTGGCCGGCCAATTGAGGCCAACGAGCAGTATCGCTGCCACCACGATGGGTGAGAAGGCGACTAACGCGAGAAGGGTATCATTCATGGTGTACGTCCTCGTCCTTGAGCTCCCATCTTTAAGATGGTGTGACCTGCGTTTGTAGGGCGCGGCTGAGGTATTGAGCTCTGTGGGGTATCTATTGTAAATGTGTGCTTCTTGTTGCGTGGCGGTGAATGTAATGCTTTCCTTTTTGTTTATATATGGAAATAGTGAAATACATTATTTCCCAAATGGGATGAATGCTATGCGTGTAGATGACCTGATTTTGCTGTCTCAGGTGGTGGAATTATCCCGTTTTAGCAAGGCCGCCGATAAGAATAGCGTTACAAACTCTGTGGTTAGTATGCGCGTGGCGCGTTTGGAAGAAGAGTGGGGCGTGAATCATGTATACCGTACGACAGGTTATTTGGCGCTCAAAGAAGCAGAGAAGGCGTTGCTGCTGTGTGCTAAAAATGTGAAGCAAGCCACTCAAGAGGCGAAGCTTGGAGTTTATGCCGTTTATCCCTTTGAACTAGACTGGCTCGTGTCTCCGCATGCGTTCGCAGGCCATGTCAGACACTAAATCGAACAAAATAGGGCAGACACAAACCTATCCAAGGATTTTGTCATTCGCTAGTATTGGCGATAGGAATTGAAATTAGTTTGGAACAACAACATTTATGACCAGTGTACCGACACATAAACCACGCCCGATGATTGACCTTTTGGTCAGCATCGTCATCCCTGCTTTTGTTCTCATGAAATTAAGTGGTGAAAATGATCTAGGTGCCAGCGGCGGTTTGATTGTCGCCTTGAGCTTCCCGCTCGGTTGGGGCTTGTTTGAGCTCATTAAATACAGAAAATTCAACTTCATTGCCTTGTTGGGCCTCGCCAACGTTCTACTCACGGGCGGCATTGGTTTACTTGAGCTGGACACCAAGTGGTTGGCCATTAAAGAAGCCGCTATTCCCGCAGTGATAGGCATTGCTGTTTTGGTCTCTACTTTTACCTCTTCCCCGCTCGTCAAAGCACTGCTTTTCAACCCAACGGTGATGGATGTTGAGAAGATTAATCAACGCCTGCAAATGCGTAACAGCATGGAAGCCTTTGAGAGCCGATTGATGAAAGCGACCTACCTTGTTGCGGGCTCTTTTGCTTTTTCGGCAACCATGAATTTTGTTCTCGCTAAATGGATTGTCACTAGCCCAGCTGGAACCCCTGAGTTTAATGAACAACTTGGCCAACTGACGTTATACAGTTACCCAATGATTGCGCTGCCCTCCACCATCATGATGATGGCGATATTCTATTATCTGTGGCGTACCATCCATGATTTGACGGGGCTTAAATTAGAAGAAGTGTTGGCGAGTAGTTCGTCGAAGTAGTCAGCATTCGCAAAGGAGAAGGGATCGAGGCGAAGCTCGATCCTTTTTTATTTATCAAGCGATAAGCGACGAGATTTCTTGAGATTGTTTAGGCTTGGACACAAAGGCTAGCAGTTAATTAGTGCGTTGAGTTAGCTCTCCAACGCACTCAACTACAACATTCCTTCAATGGGCAAGATGCCAGAAAACCAAGCGCCAAACCTGCGCCAAATACTGGCTTCTGGCTCATTGTCGTGAATATCGCCTGTCACCATGTCTCGCCAGATCACCGCACCATTTTGCAGATCTACTTTGAATGCACCCGTGCTCAACCCGGTTCGCAGTTGGTTTAACGCCAGTTTGGCGTAATCGGCATGCTCGATCACGACGGCCATTTCAGTGTTAAGTTCCGCAGAACGAGGATCCCAGTTCATCGAACCGACAATCACATCCCGTTCATCAACCAGAATCACTTTGGCGTGAAGGCTAGAACGTGTGCTGCCAATTAAGCTCCACTGACGTTTGATTTCAGCACTGGATTTCATCTCCCAAAGTTCAATGCCACTTTTTAGCAATGCTTCACGGTATTTTGCATACCAACCATGCACTGCAAACACGTCATTTGAGGCGAGGCTGTTTGTCACGATGGTAATCTTAATCCCGCGTTCCGCTGCGTCAGTAAGCGCCTTTGTGCCTGATTCCGTAGGTACGAAATAGGGGGAAACTAACAGTACCGAGTGTTTAGCGTTTTTCAAACGTTGGGCTAATTTCTCCGCCAGAGCACTCGCTTTTGTTTCGACCTTATCAGGTGAGTCATACCAGAGCTCGCCTTCACCCCAATTCATGTCCAAGGTGCCAAGCTTGAGCTGTTCAAAAAGCGCGAGCTGAGTAATGTCATACTTCCCGTCTTTAAATGGCGCTTCGAGCTGTTCTTGGGCGAAAAGTTCGGTTAATGACGATGTGGCTTCTGTTGGCGGCATGTCGACAAGTGCATCAATGGGGAGTGCATGTTGACTGTTCCAATAGGTGTCAAACTGCACTGCTGTTTGCGCGACCACGGGACCAAATAGCAAAAGATCAAAATCGCCAAACTCGACACTGTTTGCGAATGAAAAGTACTCGTTGCCGATGTTGCGCCCACCCACGATGGAAGAGACACCATCCGCAGTGAGCGATTTATTGTGCATTCTGTGGTTTAAACGAGAAAAGTCCATCAGAAATGAAAGTGATCTCGTTGTGCGCGCAAAGTGTGGGTTGAATAATCGGATTTCAATATTGGGGTGAGCATGTAAGCGCGCCATGATGCTATCGTCACGATGTTGCATATCGTCTAACAAAACCCTGACTCTGACACCGCGCTGAGCGGCTTCATACAATCGCCAAGTGATGATCTGGCTGGTTTCATCATCACTGAAGATGTAGTACTGCAAATCGAGGCTTTGCGAAGCAGATTCTATCAGCGCGATTCTGGCGAGAAGGGCATCGTCTCCACTGCTTAGTGAATGGAAGCCCGTGAACTGGTCACTGACCTCTGGCGGACGCAGATGCTCGAAGTAACCTGCCAATTTACCGTCTTCGTGATAGCCCAAGCGGTAGCTGGCTTCTTTTGCAATATTCTGATCTTCAGGAGCGTTGCTGCAAGACAACAAACCTAAGCAGCTTAGTAACAAAAGAAAACGTACCAATTTCAATGTGACATCCTTTGTTTCATTGAGTATGACTCAATGTCTGTTGAGCCGAGGGTTCAGGCCGTAGCAGTGGACTTACTTGGCTGCTTTTGCACGAGGTTTAGCATTAAGCTACCGATAAAAATCGCCAACCCGATCGAGACCAAACGGGTAAAGTGAGAAGAAAAAGGATCTTCTCCTTGATAAGTCAGTACTTGGCTGATCAGCACGATGAAGTTTGTAAACAGCAATTGATAAATGCTTAACTTACATTGGCGTCGAATCGCATAGCAAGCGAGTTGAATACTGCAAAATACAGTGACGCCCATGAGCGCCCAAATCGGCATCCCAATGTTAGATGAGAGCATGACAGGAATGGTGAATAATATGCCAATGGCGGTTGTCACCAATCGATGCTGGCTGAATATTCGGTGATCCCGCGAAATGGGTATTTTAATCATGCTGCTGATCGTAATCGCGATCAGTATTGCTTGTGAACTTCCTGACATAATGAGTGCCGCCAATACCAAGCTCATGGCGGTTGCTTTAAATACGATTAGCCCAATGTGGGCTTGCGCGCCTTCAGTGTCTTCTTCGTCGGGCAAGATGTCTTTTTCATCGCCGGGGAAGAGTAAGAAGCTCATATAGGTGACAATTAAAGCGATAACAAAGCCTTCAAACATGAGCCAGGGTAAGCCAATACTAGAAACACCAAATTGGAGATTCATCACAGCCATAATAATGACAACCAGCATTGTCAGCGTGGCAAGTATGTCTTTCGGGTTTTGGTGGCTGCGGTAAAAACACCCAAAAAGCAAAGACCAACAAAAGAGCCCGTAACCCGTCGGCGAGTCGATTAATGTCTCACCAATCAATATCACCCCAAAGCTGATAAGCAGCAGAGCGACCAACAGCTTTAGCAACATGCCAAGCGGTGGGCGAGAGGGCATGAGGGTTAAAAATATCACCACGAATATGGGTGCCAACATGGGCATAAACGCCCCGTTGGACACCAAATAAAAAAGCAATAGAGACGGCGCGAAAACCAGTCGAATAATTGGATTAACAGGGCTACGAAACATACGTCCACACGCTCAAGATATGCATCCAAATCCCAGCAAGCCATTCACCAAACGCACTTTGCTCTGTGTAAACAGCTACCGTTGCTTGTGATCCATAGCGTATGTTTGATGGCACATTACCGTGTTCAAAAACGATATTGACCGGATAGCGCTGTGCACCTATTGAGCCCGAATCAGCGGTAAGAAAGCCCGTTGATTGGTCAATGTTATTGCTGCCGCCTGTGCCCCAACCAATGCTGTCAACTTTGCCAGTTAAGACACGGCCGGGCAATGCATCAAGTAACACTTTTACCGTTTGGCCTTCGCGGATGTGCTCCATGGAGTTTTCTCGCACTGATGCAGAAATCCAAACACCTCGTGGATCGATAAAGGTCAACATAGGTGAACCAACATTGGCGGTTTGACCCACAGTGAGTTGTAGGTTGGTGACCACGCCATCTGACGGCGCGAGTATTTGTGTTTTTTGCAGATCCAACTGCGCTTTTTCGAGGTTTGCCATGGCCGCTAGGATCTGCGGATTGTTCTCACCCAATGGACCCAAGCTTTGCTTCGCTTGTACCAAAGCGGCTTCTGCGGCTTCAAACGCTGCTTGCGTGCGAGATTGCGCTTCAATGGCATTGTCTAAATCGGACTGACTGAGTAAGCCTTTTTTGGCTAACTCATTGGTGCGAGATGCCTGCTCCTTGGCGTTATTTCTTGCAGCCAACGCTTCGACAACTCTTGCTTGTGCGACTTCAACGGCGGCGGTGCTCGCCCCTATGTTTTGGCCTGCGATAGCTAGATTTGCCTGCGCGGAGCGCAATGCAATCTCGTAGTTTCTCGGGTCGATGTTAAACAGCACGTCGCCTGCCGCGACAACCTGATTGTCTTTTACGCTAACGTCGATGATATTGCCAGACACCTCAGGCGCAATTCTGACTAAATAGGCGTGCACTCTCGCATTCCCTGTCATTGGCGTCACGCGGTCAGACCAAAGGCTATAGAGCCAAACGACAAGAATGACCCCGATAATATAGAAGCTTAATTTCCGTGATGATTTTTCTGCCGCTGACATGCTTATGCTCTTTCTAGTCGAGGTGAGGAATGTGTAATTAATCGCATTGCATATTGTATCAATTCAATAAATACCACTCTAGTAATATGTGAATCGCCAGGTAACAATTCATTAATATGTAAGGTTCTTCTCGCTTTCTTTGCTGGAACATTCTCGGACTGACAGTAACAGTAAGGTAACAGCATACAGGGTATTCAGGTGAGCCATGTCCTCGCAAATAGAGGCGTGATCACCTAGGTGACAGAATTTCAATGTGACGGAACGACGAGGTCTGCGTAATCTGATTGGATGTATTATACTCAGCCTATGGAAACGTTTACATGATGGAAGTTATTCACTGTATCTAGATTGGTTTGATGTGTCCTCGTCATCGCCATGCCAGATAGGGGTGAAACAACGACAAACGGATGAGTAATTAAGATGTCAAACGTAGCATTTAACCCGGTTGATCACCCTCACCGCCGTTATAACCCTCTGACAGGGCAATGGATCCTTGTGTCGCCGCATCGCGCAAAACGGCCATGGAGTGGGCAAGACGAAAAACCGTCGACTGACACGCTACCCAGCTATGAAAAAACGTGCTTCCTGTGCCCAACTAACGGACGCGTATCAGGTGATAAAAACCCCAATTATACGGGCACGTATGTCTTTGATAATGACTTTGCTGCCTTGATGGTGGACTCACCGGACGCGCCAGAATCTGACAGCCCGCTATTTAAAACCCAAGGCGCTCGTGGGTTGAGCCGCGTGATTTGCTTCTCGCCTGATCACAGTAAAACGCTGCCTGAGCTTCCGCTGGAAAGTATTCGCCGCGTGATTGATACGTGGAACGATCAAATTGAAGAACTTGGTAAAGACTACCTGTGGGTGCAAGCGTTCGAGAACAAAGGCGAAACCATGGGGTGTTCTCAGCCACACCCGCATGGTCAAATCTGGGCCAACAGCTTTTTGCCCAATGAGATTGAGCGCAAAGAACATAATCTGAAAGCTTATTATCAAGAGCGCAGTTCTAACTTGCTGGTGGATTACGTGCGCGCTGAGCTGAAAGATGGTTCGCGCGTGGTGGTGGAAACCGAGCATTGGGTCGCACTGGTGCCGTATTGGGCAGCATGGCCGTTTGAAACCATGTTGTTACCGAAAGCGTCAGTTC
Source organism: Enterovibrio litoreus (assembly GCF_045679545.1). NCBI lineage: Bacteria > Pseudomonadati > Pseudomonadota > Gammaproteobacteria > Vibrionales > Vibrionaceae > Enterovibrio > Enterovibrio litoreus. The sequence continues at coordinate 2,275,875 of NZ_CP166194.1, read as the reverse complement.
GTCGCATGAACGAATTGAGTGATGAGCAGCGTGATGATTTAGCGGTAGCGATCAAAAAATTGACCAGTCGCTATGACAACTTGTTCCAGTGTTCATTCCCTTATTCGATGGGCTGGCATTTCGCGCCTTTCTTTGATGAGGGCACTGAGGTTGACCATTGGCAATTGCATGCGCTGTTCTATCCGCCCTTGCTGAGGAGTGCGTCGGTACGCAAGTTCATGGTCGGCTACGAGATGCTCGCAGAAAGTCAGCGAGATCTAACGGCAGAGCAAGCCGCGCAGCGTCTTCGTGAGGTCAGCGACGTGCATTATAAAGAACCGCAATAATCGATGATTCAGAGAGTTTGCCTCGATTTGGCGAGCATTCACCCAGTTTAAAACGTGATATGAGCGAGAGATATGTCTGATCTGATCCAACATGTGAACGCGTCTTTTAAGAAGGTTTTTCAGTATCTGCCAACGCACATTGTGCAAGCGCCAGGACGCGTCAATTTGATTGGTGAGCACACGGATTACAATGATGGCTTTGTGCTGCCCTGCGCCATTAACTATCAAACCATGGTGGCGGCGGCGAGACGAGAAGACAACATAGTTCGCGTGGTGTCGGTTGACTATGACGACGCCGTTGATGAATTCGATATCACACAAGACATTACCTTTCAGCACGACAAGATGTGGGCGAATTACATTCGTGGCGTGGTTAAATGCTTGCTTGAGCGTGGTTTGACGTTTAATGGTGCAGATATTTCGGTAAGCGGAAACGTGCCGCAGGGGGCGGGGTTAAGCTCGTCAGCCGCGTTGGAAGTGGTGATAGGGCAAACCTTCAAAGAACTGTATCAGCTTGATATCTCTCAAGCAGATATTGCCCTCAACGGTCAGCAAGCCGAGAACGAATTCGTCGGCTGTAACTGCGGCATCATGGATCAGATGATCTCAGCCGAAGGCCGCGCAAACCATGCCATGTTACTCGATTGCCGCAGCTTGGAAACCCAAGCGGTATCCATGCCAAAAGACATGGCGGTGGTGATCATCAACTCCAACAAAAAACGCGGCTTGGTCGACAGCGAATACAACACGCGTCGTGTTCAGTGCGAAGAAGCGGCGCGTATCTTTGGCGTGAAAGCGTTGCGTGATGTGACCATTGAGCAATTCAATGACCGAGTTAGCGATCTTTCAGAGTTAGTCGCCAAACGCGCTCGCCATGTCATCACAGAAAATGATCGTACCCTTGCCGCCACAGAGGCATTGCGTGCCGGTGACATGAAACGCATGGGCGAGTTGATGGCGCAATCACACGCTTCAATGCGTGATGATTTTGAAATCACCGTCAAAGAGGTCAATGCACTGGTTGAGATCGTACAGGCAGTGATTGGCGACCAAGGTGGCGTTCGTATGACAGGCGGTGGCTTTGGTGGCTGTATCGTTGCCCTTGTTCCTCCTGCCTTGGTCGAAGATGTGAAAGCGGCAGTTGAAGCGAATTATGAAATGCAGACTGGCTTGAACGCATCGATCTACGTGTGTCAGGTGCACGATGGGGCGGGTTTAGTGGACGCGTGAACCTCGTCACCCAAATGAGAGGGACATTCATGTCATGCAAACAAAAAGCCCGCCCATATCAAACAAGACATGGGCAGGCTTTTATCAGCGTGCTGCAAAGCACACTCGGCTAGCTTTCTTGCCTAGTTAGCTTGGTATTCAGGGTAATCGGTTAACCCTTTTTCACCGCCACCAAACAAGGTGTTTGGGTCATGCTGCGCGAGCGGATAGCCGTTGCGCAGTCTGTTTGGTAGGTCAGGGTTCGCCACGAACGGACGACCAAAGCCAATCATGTCTGCAATACCCTCTTTCACTGCTTGCTCTGCTTTGTCGCCGTCGTATTTGCCTGCGTAAATGATCACGCCTTTGTACACTTCACAAATCGCATGTTTGAACATTGCAGGGGTTTCTGGGGCATCGTCCCAATCCACTTCTGCAATGTGCAGATACACCACATTCAGTGTGTTCAACAGTGCAGCCGCTGCGGTGTAAGTTTCCACCGGCGTTTTATCCACAGTGCCATTCAAAGAGGTGAATGGTGCAAGGCGCACGCCAACACGATCGGCGCCAATAGCGTCTGTCATCGCTTCAACCACTTCACCAAGGAAGCGCAGACGGTTCTCGATAGATCCGCCGTATTCGTCGGTACGATTGTTAGCTTCTGAATCGATGAACTGGTTCACCAAATAGCCATTGGCAGCGTGCAGTTCAACGCCGTCGAAACCCGCTTCAATGGCATTTAATGCCGCTTGACGATATTCCGCCACCACGTTTTTGATGTCTTCTTTTGTCATCTCACGCGGTTCGACCACCTCGACAAATCCAGGTTCATCAGTGCCGTTGTCGATGAACACTTTCACGTTTTCTGCTTTTAATGCAGACGAGGAAATAGGTTGCTCACCCCCTGTGTTTGCTGTGTGCGTGACGCGGCCCACGTGCCAAAGTTGTGCGAAAATCACGCCGCCTTTTTCGTGAACGGCGTCGGTCACTTTGCGCCAGCCAGCGATTTGTTCTGGCGAGTAGATACCCGGTGTCCACGCATAGCCTTGACCTAATGCAGAGATTTGCGTGCCTTCAGCCACAATCAGGCCTGCACTGGCGCGCTGCGCATAGTAGGTTGCCATCATATCGTTAGCGCAATTGCCCGGCTGTGTCGCACGAGAGCGTGTCATCGGTGGCATCACTATGCGGTTTTTTAGTGTCAGCGAACCCATTTGGATAGGTTGGAATAATGCGTCTTTCATGTCGATTTCCTCTTAGTCGCTAATCTTATTTGGCCCGTTTGATCACTTAATGGCGGCGATACGCGTGAGTGCGCAGCTCAATCATTGGCCTTTGTTGAGCATGAGAATAGGGACGTTGGGTGTGGCAGTAAAATTATCAATCATTATTAAATGAATAAATTTTTGTTATGTTGGCTGTTGCTGTTGCTGTTGCTGTTGCGGCGGCAATGCGATGTTACAAGTGAGCAGAGAAGAGCAGAGGCGATGAAAGATAAGAAATAAGAAATAAGAAACCCTCCCGCCAATACACTTCAAAAAGTAATGCGATAGCGAGAGGGATTAAGGTTTATCAAATACGTGGTGTTAGCTCATCCGTGATTAACGAAAGGTGTATTCGCCAAAACCTGCAGAGAAGGTCCAATGTTTACCATTTGACCAATACACTTCAGGTGCTTGCGTACATTGACCGTTGCTGTTTACAAATCCCGCACCGTAAAAATCAGCGCTGCGATTTAAGCTACAAAGCTTAGCATCACTATTTTCTGTGGCCTTGATAGGCTCACCAATGTCATCACGACTGACTAAAGACAGCCATTCAAATTGGTTCAGCGCTGATAAAACAGGGCGTTCGCCTTCGGCGTCACGCACTGTGATTTCACTGCCGCCGGTGCATTGGAAATCACCATTGCCAAGGTTATCCACGTAGCCGTGCAGGGTCTTTTCTACGCCGTTGACTGCCATTGGGAAGCGACAGATGTTCGGGTAGTCATTGCCTAGACGCAGGGTAGCAAGGTTTTGACGCTCTTTTTCAGGCAATGCCGCAGGGTCGAAGTTTTCGGTGTGGCTAAACCAGCCTGATGGCAGCACAGAATCGAGCGCCTCATAACCGTGTTCTTGACCAATGATGACAGGGCCAATCAGATCGTTAACCGCAGGGTTGCGTGGCGTTTCAACCGAATCGAGAACACTGTGAGAATCTGCGCCTATAGAACAGCTCAGGGAGATTCGCTCAGGGTGCACATCTGCAGGCAAATTGATGTGGAACTTGTTACTTTCACCATTGTTGTAACGACCACCTGCCAGCGCAATGCGCTGCACCGAACCGTCTTCGCCATCAACAACTAGCTCACATTGCTTTTGTGAAGTCAGGCTGTACTGCAGGATCCCGCCTTGATGTGTCGCATAGGCCCAGTTCACGCCTCTGCTATTTTTTATGCCTTCAATTTGCGTACATTTTCCATTAGCAAGAAAGCCGGCGCCATCGTGTGATGTGCCATTTTTATCTAAGCTACACAGCGTTTGTTCACCCAGCGCCGCGGTTGGTGAATAGGTCACTTTGCCTAACAGTTCGCCTTTGCTTGCCAGCAGTTGGTATTCCATAGGCGCCGATATTGGCATTTCACGTTCGCCATTCACGGCCCAATACATGTCTGATGCGGTGCGACACACATTGTCTGCAGCGTCTTCATAACCAATGAAGTTGGCTTGTTCACCATTCGCATTGGTATAGCTGAACTGACACAACGGCAGCCATTCATTGTTTTCTTTGATCGTCTGCCACTGGGTGTTAACTCGGTCAGAGCCCGTGAGAGAATCCACGTTTTGCCAACCTTCGCGCTCTGGTTCAATGTAACTCGGTTCAGGCAGTTCAAACAGGTTGCCGTAGTTGGAGTAAATCAACGGATAAATCTGGCTTGGGTTATTCTCTGAGGGGTCGTAAATACCCAGCACAGTAATAACTGGCACGCCTTTCGATGTTGGTTTTGAATAGTTTGAATCAGCTTCAACATATTGCTGTGCGAAGTGATCCCACTGCGAGAAGCCCGTGGTGCTATTCATGTCCAAATTGTTCGAACGGTTAAACCAATCTTGTGTAATGCGAGATTGGATAGGGTGCTCCAGTGTGTAATGACTGATAAGACCCGTTTTTGGATATTCCCCACCGCCCATGGCTTCACGAAGAAAGCGGAATTCACCCGCAAACGGCGGCACAATTTCACCACTGCTAGAGTTTTCCATGGTCACTGGCGCAGCAGACCAATGGATATTGCCGATGAAGCGATTGTAGCGTGCATCCCAACCCCAGCCCGATTCCATATCATGAATCGATGAGTTTTGTGGGTGGTGACCACGGCCAAAGTTGTGGCCCAGTTCGTGTGACCACTCGTTGCCACGGGTATCGTCGAGTGTCACGATGCCGCCACCACCGCTGCCGCCATGCACTACGACTTTGGACGTAACGACACCTGTGTTCTTGTCTTTCGCGAGATAGCGGCCACGGCTGTTGTGTGCCGTGATATGGCTAAACGGGCGAGGCCAGCTGGCATTGCCACCCGCGGTGTCGGTAATGCCGAAGTTGGCGTTATTAATACCGATAGAGACCAGACGTTTGCCGATATATTCACGCATGTCGCCGCCGTGCCATCCCGGCGTTTCAAATTCACTGGCCTTGGTGTACACCTTACCGTTAGGCAATGTCACTTTTTTCAGGTGAAGCGGCGTGTAATCGGCCATGACCAGCTTAGAGACAGGGATTTTTTGAAAGTAATCTGTCGCCAAATTGGGCATTTTCTTAATCATGTCGTAGCGATCACGCGGCTCAACCAACATGCCGATATCAATGTTTTGAATCACCATTTCTGGTGCGCCGCCGAATACCAGCATGTCACTGTTCAGGTCGCCTTCACGGCCTCGATTGTCGCTAAAGCGCAGTGACAGCCCCGGCTTCATCCATTCCCAACTCAGAGGGAAACTCCATGCATGGTGAGAGAACACCACTTCACTGCGGCCATTGTCAGGTTGATCGGTTTTCGCCAATGCGCTCGGTGGCTGCATTGGGAAACGGCCCATGCTGACGCCATCAAGCTCAACGTCGACCCATAGTTGGTTTACACCACGCTGAGAGGGAGTGACTAACAACTGCGCGTTACGTGACATAACAAGATTAGGGTGACCCAACACCTCGTTACCATTTGGCATCACACTGGTGTGGGTTTGCGCGAAGTTAACATGAGCGCGAAGGTTTCCAACTAGATGGTTTTCAGCGTCACGACTGTCGTTGTAGCTAAGGCGGGTTGGTAGCGTCGTAAAGCTTGCGGTTTCAACATCGCAGCTCAACATATTGCAGGCTATCAGCTCCACCTCGTAGGTGGTTTCCGGCTCAAGATCGCCAATGTAGAAACTGGAACCTGTGGCGTTGTAGTTGAAGGTGATTGGAGATCCACCTGCAGGACGTGTGGTGAGCGCTATTTTATATTCAGCGTCGTTAGCGGAAGAATTCCATGCCAACTCAACGCCCACATCAGACAGGGATGCGGCTTGAAGCTCGGTAATTTCTGGTAAGGTCTGTGTGCCGCAATCTGACATTACGGTACGTAGGACTAAGTTGGTTTCCCAAACATAGCTGCCGTTATCAAGCTGTGAGCCACGCGCGGCGGGAATGTACTCGACAAAGCACCCAGAGTCGTCAGGATTCATCACACCCAGCTCGCGATGCAGTAAGTAGAAGCCACCGTTGTAAGAGACGTACTCCCAATCTGAGTCAATAAAAGGGAAGGCCGTACTGTATTCCCCGTTTTTGTCGTTGAGCGGGAATTTTGGGTAATTTTCGTGGTTTAGCCAGTACTCTTTGCCTTCAAATTGTAAGAAGCGCCGACCATCTCTTTCAATCACGTTGGATGCATCTTGCGCCAATTTCTGCATGTGTTGCAGCGATGCACGGGTTTGTTCACCCAGTGCGGTGAGTGTGTTGGGGTCAGCCAGGGTGGGTTGGCTGATAAGAGCGCTCCCGATGAGCAGCGGCAACAGCTTTCGTTTCATGATTTGTCCCTAAATAATGTCATTAGAATTATGTGTTTACGGACGGGATTCTGATTGATTTATCAATAATGATGATGGGTGAATATGCAATTCATTGATCTTGGTGCAGAGTTTGTTTTTGGAATGTCGATATTGCTTCAAAAATACGATGATTAGCGTGCTGCGGAGTGGTTAAAAAATGATAGTTAACTCATTGTTTAATTTGGTTTAAATGATGATTAATTGCTCATCTTTCAGCTTCTTGGGTATAACCTGCAAAGAAGCCCACTCCGAAGAGTGAGCTTGCCGGACTAGATAACCGTGCTGAAAATATCGGATCAGTAAGTCAGTTGATAGTTCAGTGTGTAGGTGCGTCCGCGGCCTTTGTAATCGAACATTTTTTCAGGACCATAATAGCTGTACCAGCCTTTTGCGCGTTGTCCCCAGACGGTGCTGTAGTCTTCGTTGAGTAGATTTTGTATGCCAAAGCCGAGGCTTCCCACAGGAAGGTCAACCGACCCCAATACATCAAAGACACTGTAACCATCAATCTGATTATCGCTATCATCACTTAAGTCAAACAGGGTTTGGTTTTGCAGTTTTACCGCGTAGATATCGTCATACCAGCCAATCCATGCCCCTGCTTTTGACGCACTTGCGTAGTTGACGGACATCTTTTCCCAGTTGCCATCGGCATCCTGTTCTTTGGATGTTACCCAATGCCCGCTGACACCGGTTTGCCATTGGTCGCTCAGCCAATAGCTCATTTGTGCTTCAACACCATAGATGCGTTTTTTTGCGTCATTGATGTCGATATTGAGGGTTTTCTTGTTGTATTTAACTGTCTTGTCCGACTCTGAAAGGTAAGCCGCCGCCTGCCAACTCAGATCCCCTTGGCTTTGTCGCATACCGATTTCATAGCCGTTGGTTTTGACGCCCTGCATCTTGGAATTGGCGACGTTGATACTGTCTGTTAACGCGTAGTGCCCGTTGGCATCTTGGCTAGCATAACTGCCTTGTCCGTAATACTTAGCAGGGTCAGCGAGATCAAAGCCTTGGGCGAAGTTGGCCCAAATCTGTGTTTGAGGTGAGAGGTTATAAACCGTTCCAAGGTTGAACAAGCCGATGGTGTAGTCGGTTTCACCACCTGGAACGGCATCGGCCGAGGTGCCTTTTCCTTGGGCGATGTTGCGCTGAATATTAGACGCGACGAAATCATCAATGGTGTTTTGCATGTATTGGTAACGATAACCGCCTTCCACTGACCAATCGTCACTGAGGGCATAGCTAGCTTGAACAAAGCCAGCAAGCGAGGCGACTTCGGTTCCAGGGTATCGCCCAATGGAGGCTGAGGTTCGGTTAACTAAACCGCCTGATGCGTAGCTGGTGGATTGATCGAACAGCGCCTGATTGGCATCGAGTTTGTCGATATAACTGTCAATACCATAGGTGAGGGTGAGCTTGTCGAGTGACTTGATCATCGCAGCTCGTAGGCTGAACACATCGGTATTTTGCTCCGATGCGGCGAGGTAAGTGCCATAGATAAACGGAATAAATGTGAAGGTTTCTTGGCGGTATGCGCCTTGCACCAATAACTCATGCCCAAGCACATCACTGTTGTGGTAACTGGCATTGAGCATAATGCGCTCGGTACTGCCTTGGCGGTCAGATTCAAATCCGCTTCGGGTCTCGATCAAGCTGGTGTCTGCTGGGTTGCCGGTGACGTTGTTCGGTGCGCCTGCTAAATTTTCGCCAAAGTAGATGCCATAAGGGCTGTCTTGTTTGCTGCTGTAATACTGCGCAAGAAGTTGAATGGTTTGGGTGTTATCTGGGGTGATGCTCAAAGTGCCAAGGGCATCGATCACTTCATTAAACTGAAGTGATCCTTGGGTGATGTCAGGAACAATGATGTTACCGTCTGCATCGTAGTAGCCTTTATTTTTTCCATAAACGAGCGATGCGCGACCTTGCGCATATTCATTGCCGCCGCTGACCGATTGCGCCAGCTTATAATCCATGTCTTCGCTACCATTGAACCCGCTCGTGCCGCCAACGTAGCTTTCAAATGTCAGTTCGTCGCTGTTTGCACGTTTGGTGATGATATTGATGATGCCGCCCGTTGCGCCTGCGCCGTAAATCGAGGACGCACCTGAAAGCACTTCGATGCGATCGATATTGAATGGGTCGATGGAATCCAATTGGCGACTGACAGAGCGGGACGAGTTAAGTGATACGCCATCAATCATGACCAACATGGCACGACCGCGCATATTCTGCCCGAAGTTGGTTCGACCTTGGCTTGTCACATCTAAAGCCGGAACCGATGCCGCGAGGATTTCGCTAAGGTTTTGCCCACCGCGATAGGCTTGTTCTATTTGCTCGCTATCCACAAACCACACGGTGCCGGGAATGTCCGAAATACTTTTCTCGCTTCGCCCTGTGATAACGACAACGTCGTCAGGGTTGTAGGCATCACCCGATTTGGCGGCCAACACGGAGGAGGAATAACCCAATGTGGCGGTCGCGATGGCGACAACTAATGGTTTTACAATAAACGTCCTTGATGCTTTCACTTCTTCTTCTCTTCTTGTTGTTAACGCAATACAGCTTTTCGCTGCGTCCTAAAAATCTGTTATCGCACTTATTTTTGCGTCTAGTAATTATTCGTATTCAATTTTTAATTTATAAAACGCGCTTCTATCATCTTGCGTTGTGCCTGCTCTGATCGTCGATGACAGGTGCCACACAGTGCGTTGTGGCTGTCAGGTAGGGCGTATTTCAGGCAACAACTTGTTCGCCGCGGCACACAGAGGGTGTGTGCCGAGCAACGAATAACAAGCCAGTGGATGCTTGTCGCCAATGGCGGAGGGAGCAGCGTAAACAGTTCTGCCAGTTGCGCGCGAATCTGTGTGCCGTCCACTTTGTGCGTAATAAGGCGATTCCAAGGGGCTGAAAAGGCCAACGCCGAATTGCTCCAAAGAATGCGAGCACTGACGCCATACTCTTTGCGAAAAAATGCATGTAAACGCTCGTCAACGTGGGACAAAAACGCGATACGTTCAGTCATGCTGACTCGCTGGCTTGGTGTGCAATCGCTTTGATGCCAGCTGATGCGCTGCGTATCTTTGGCGAAAAACACGTCTTCAGCGTTACACGGCACATCATTGTCCGTTAGCAAGTAAATCGCCATTAAGGGCGAAAGGATCGCGGCCACCAGTTGTTTGTGAACCAAAGAGGCGGCGACTTTTTCCCTGGGGGCTTGATACGCACGCGCAAATTCCTGTATTCGTTGATGCAAATAGTCACTGTCATTGGACAGTTGCGCGAGACTCACCGTGTTTTCTTCCTGTGTATCCGCCCATTGCCACTTCGCATCGAGCTGCGTCACTTTGGTCATTAAAGACGCGTCACGTGGCATGGGAAGGAGCGACTGAAACGGGGCGCGAATCATGCCATCGCCTCGGCACGGCTGACTGGAGATGCCCAGTCAATCAAGCCACAGTCGCAGTCGGTGTCGAACACGTTTTCATTGCATAGGTGATTGATAATGCAGGCAGAGCGCCATGCCATCAGGCTCAACTGTGGCTCGGCAATACCGTGGCTGTGGATGCCGGCATTCACGGCGAATATCTTATGCGTGCTGGCGTGCGCCCAATTCATTTCGAAGTGTTTGTTTAGGCTAAAGCGCCCTTGTGCATCAAGGTCAAGCTGGTGGCGAAGGCCATCAATACACGTGGGGATGGCGCTCTCAAACCCGGTTGCGAGGATCACGATGTCAGGGGTCGATATTTCAGATGCTTGCGTCAGGCTATTGGTCGCGGTGAGCTTGTACGCGCCTTTATCTTCCAGCATGGACACCAACGTACGGTGGGGTAGTAGACGCACCCATTTTCGCTCGCCTGTCACATCAAATCGCTGATAAAGCTCGCGATAAATTTCTAGCAGCGCCTGTTGGGTAATGCCGTCTGAGGTGAGTTTTTGCGCCGCCACTTCGCGACCGCGCACATCGGGCGATAGTGAAACAAACGCGCTGACATAATCTGGCGTGAAGAACTCATTGGTGAAAGCGGCTTCGTCTAGGGGCTGATAGTTGGCGCGGCGCGAAATCCAATCAAGCTGCGCGGGTTTCCCCCACTGTTCACGTAGTGCATTGAGGAAAATGTCTGCGCCACTTTGCCCACCTCCGATAATCGCGACCCGTTTTCCAGTCAGATCGCGTTGCCTCAGTGCCACTTCCGCAGCATGAAACACGCGATCGCCAATATATGGTTGGGCGCATTGTGGAATGTAGGGCGATTTTCCAGTGCCTAAACACAGATTTCTGGCACGCCAAATACCTTGATTGGTGTAGATGTGGAACAGGTTATCAATAAATTCGATGCGTTCTACACGGGTTGAAAAACGGAGATTGGGCAGCTTTCGTGATGCCCAGTTCAGGTAATCCGAAAACTCATGACGAGAAATACAATTCATTTCCGCAGAGAGAAAACGGTAAAAGCGTTTTTTCTCCACCAAATAGGCGAGAAAAGAATAATCACTTTGTGGCGAAACCGCAGTGACCAGGTCTTTAAGAAACATGGTTTGCATGTGCGTGCCATCCAGCAGCAAGCCGGGGTGCCAACTTAAGGCTTCGCGGCTCTCGAAAAAGCAGGTGTTCAATTCTGGTTTTTCTTGCAGTAAGGCGGCAACACTGAGGTTAAATGGGCCTGCACCAATCCCCGCGAGATCAAGAATCGGAGCGTGTATTTGAGTATTCATCTTGGTGTCCTTTTCAGTGCGTGACCAGATAAAGAGGGTTATCCAGATCATCGTCCATATCTGGCAGCATACGGTTGGCGCTATTGTCGGTTTCATGGCGAAACTTGGCTAAATTCAAGCCAATACGCAGCATCTTTGGTGTAAATAAATCCAGCGATTTAAAGCGTTCTGCTAACTCAGGGTGAGCGGCCATGTAGGTCTTTAGTGTTTGCGCTAACAGGCTATAAAAGCGAAATTCACTCATGCCGAGTTGCGTCATTAATGGCGAGATAAATCGCAGCACCGTCACAAAATGTCCGGTTTGTAAATCGTGGATGATGAGCTCTGGCGGTAAGCGTACAGTGACGGATTTAACCGAGAGGGGCAGGCTCTCTAGCTCTGGCAAGGCAGCATCAATCAGTCGCATGTCGCCTTGAAAATCTTTGAGTAGAATCCGTTTTGGCGCATGGTTTTCCAACACAAGCGTGATGTTCTGACCGTGTGCAATCAGAGAAACGCCGTATTTGACCAGCAAGTGATAAAGCGGGGTCACGACCGCCTGAAACATGCGCGATATCCACTCGTCGGCAGACAATCCCGAGGCCGCAATATAGGCACCAATGAGAGGATTGCCCTCAACATCACTTTCCATTAAGGCCGCCATTAATATCGCGTCTTCATCTGTTTTTAGCTTGGTGTGAGCCGCTTCGCGCCAGATCACACCGCACAATTCATGGTAGCGATACGGCGCATTGGGCAGCGATTGGTACACCGCATGTGACACAGATGCGCTGGCGGGCTCACTCAGAATGCTGGCGCCTGTTGCACCTAGCGTTGGGTCTTTCGCAAATTGCGCTGCCAGCCAATGGGAAGCATCTGGGCCCGCTAATACGTAGCGCGAAGGAATACCGCGATAGCATGAGGTGTTCATAATAGTCAGTGGCAATTTAATGTCGTAACCACCGGGGCGCGAGACATTGGTGAGGGTTCGCAGACTCAGTTGGGGTAAGAATTCATCGCCATACGCACCCAGAAAAACCATCTCTTTTGCAGCGAGTTCCGCCACGAAGAGGAGTGACAGTTTTTTCTCCCACTGCCAAGGATGGACAGGGATCAAACGGTAGTTGTGCGCATTCAGTTTGAGTGCGGTTAAATCGGCGCGGATATTCGCTTGTTCGTCCAAGGAGAGAGCCGAATCCAGCAAGGTTTGCCATGTGACGGAATCCGAGATGGCGTGGCTAACTAGGGTGTCACTGACCGCAATCCAATACAGTTGAAACGCTTCTTCGGACTCGGGCGCGAACTGGCGCAGGTCATCGCGTCCCCAACCGCGCCTGCCTTTGTTGAAGGCAAACTTAGGATGACCATCAAACAGACATTGCTGCTTGTCTAAGGGTAGGGCGGCAATGTCTTCTGCGGTCAGATCGGCTTTGCGTTGCATTAGTTTGCAATCGCCTAGCAAGGTGGCATAGAGATCTTCCAAATGCTCAGCGAGTGATTCGTCACTCAAACCCAATTCCCCGCGCGCGTCTTGAATGAAACCAGTGGCTTCGACGGGAACGTCAAGATTGAGCGCATTGCGCCTGACGATACTTGACGGCTCAATCACCAATTGCCCCCATAAGTTTCGCCAGCCCTCGACCTGATATTGCATGCCGGAAAACAATGTCACAATGAAGGCTTTCTCATGTTCTACCAAGGTAAAGGCTTGTTCATATTCGAGTTCGCTGAGCAACTTGGCCACCATTTTTCGGTTGGCTAGTGGCCAGAAACGATGCAGTGCGGCCTGTTCCATTACCATTGCTCCCTAAAGAAGGCGTAGCGGGTTGTCATCAGCAGCGCTGAGCGTTTATGGGGGAAATTGAACTCAAATTGCTTTGTATATCCCACCTCTTGAATGCGATTGAACAAGCGCTCGTTGTCATGGCGAGGCTCGAGCACAATGCGCTGAGTGCGGCAATCATCTTGAAACAGGTAGTGAGTCATGGCGCGCATCCAAGTGTTGAAATGTCGCGAACCGCGATACGACTCCTCGCCGACCAGCAGGTGAATGCCGCGATCGTACGGTTGGGCATCATAGTAGGGTGATAGCCTGTCCTCACTTGCCCAGTAAGCTTCGACATAGCCAAACGGCTCGCCGTCGAACTCACCAATCAGGGGCAAAATATGCGGGTCTGCCAACCTTTCAAGGATGAACTCATGCAGCCTTTCTTCAGGCCATGCTTGCTCCCAAAAGTGAGCGACCCGTGGTGTGTTCATCCATTTGGTGAAACGCGCCATGTCGGTTTTAGGGTCAAAAACCCTAAACGAAATGTGTAAGCCAGACACGGGATCAAAGCGCTCATAAACATAGCCTTTCGGCGTGGGTGGACGTTTAGGGTGAAGCCCTGCGCTGTCGACGCTTTGGATTAGTTCCGGCGGAAAGCGATCTGATGGCGTGTGGCGGATCCCTAGGGCAGGCAACTGGTAAAACTGAGATCGTGTCAGGCGATCCCCTAAAAACAGGCTCAACCACGGCGCGTCGCTTTGTAGCGCTTGCCATTCCAAACGGGGTAGAAACAGCGCCTGACAATTTGGGTGTTGCGAAAAGAATCGGTCAATCTCACCTGCAATCAAACAAGGGTCGCTTTTTGCGTGCGATGCCAAGTCTGGGTTGGGTACCAGCTCTGTGATCGTTTCTTCTATCGTCTTGGCGTGAACCAAAGGCGGTTGGGAAAGTGTTAGGCACTCAGACATGGTTTGCTTCCTCATCGTTGCAAAGCGTGTGGCTGTTAGGGTTCGCCGCCTGTGCGGAGAGCGGATTGATCAGGTCGAAATAGATCACCTTGGGGTCGGGAATGGTGTTTTCGTTGAAGTCTTGCAAATAGCAATAGAAATTGCCTTTGCAACAGAGTGTTGGGCTGTTTAACACGTAGTCGAGACAAGCACTGTCCTTGACGCCTTTGGTGCGTAAATCGCAGAGGTTTTCACGTAAGGTTGCCAGTAACGACTGTTCGGACAAACCGCAACCTGAGGCAATGGCTGCCACCACGTTGTAAGAAGAGTTGATGATCAGGTAATAGGCAAAGTAGCGTCGTACTTTGTCTTGGTCCCAATAGTTTTCGACGCTTTGGGCGTCGTCGACCAGCACACGTGGGAATAATTGATACGCCAGATCTGTGTAGCCTGTTCCCTGACAGTCGCGATAGTACATGCCGGTGGGTAAGCCATTGTGCATGCGCAGTACAATGTTTTGCTGGTGGGCAAGGAACACAATGCCGTAGTTCGCTTGCAAAGCAAAAAGTGGCACAACCACGTGCTGACAATAAGCATCGAACCATTTTCTCGCCGCAGCCTCGACAGAAATGGTTTCTGCACTTGCATAGTGTTTGATGCGCGATGCCAGCAAATTGTCTTTCCCGTCGGGGTGTTGTTGGCTCAAAGTCGCCAGCACAACCGCCTCTTGTGCGGGTGAGTGTTGTAGGGCGTTTTCGCGCAGCGCCACTAACGATTCATCAATCACCTTGCCGTGACGATCAAGCAAACCGATAAAAGCGGGCTCTTGCATCACAGTAAATCCGGCCAATAGTGGGTCTGTTTTGGCGAACGGATGGGCTTGATACACCTCGTTAAGACGCGTCCCTCGGATCACTTCTTTTAGCGACAGGTTACGCACCGAGTTGGTCAGCCTGACGCTTAATGAGAATTTCAACATGTAAGGCAGTGATGGACTGTAAAGCGAGCGTGTGGATGAAGTGGAATACCAATCTTGACCAGCTTCTCCTAAATCAATCATCAAGCCTTTATTGAGATAGTTTTGAATGTCTTCGTGTGCCAGTAAAACGTTGGCTTGCCAAGGGTGAGCAGGAAGGAGCACGTAGCTTTTGGGGCATCGATGTTTGAGTGCGCAGAGCGACAGGTCTGCATCGACCAAAGAGTCGATTCGCGTATACGCAGAGCGATTGCCGGAACTGCCATTCAGAGTCAGCCAGTCTGCAACCGCAAACCAGCGCAGAGGAAAGCGTCCACCAAACTCGGGCGAATAACGTTTAGCGTCTTCGGCGGTGAATTGTTCGCGGCTTTTTGGGGCAGGGTGAACGGAATGCCCAGCAAGCAAGCCTTGTTCTGCGGTTTCAAAGCGCAATGCACCTTCAAATAAGCGCGCCAACTCGCCCTGATGATTAATGGCATCCTGGGTGTTTTGGTGGCTTTCAATCACTCGCGTGATAAAGGTGTGTTTCTGCGTCTTGCCTAACATGCCAACCAGTGCTGGCTCAGAGACAATGTGTGAGACCACGTCACGGAAAGTTAAAGGGATAAAACCTGCCTTACTGACCAAAAAGGCAGGCATGAGGTATTCATGTAAACCTAAGTGAGAATATCGACTGACCTGATACCTAATCTGCTTTTCATGGCTCATGGGAATGGTTAGTTGGCATTGCCCATCCTCCAAATGCTCGACGTGTACTGAAGCGCACTCTCGAAGGAAGGCATTGAGGAAACAGGTAACTGCTACATCATGCCCTTCAAACCCATAGTTATCTTGTTGATTTGTCATAATTACGCATCCGCTATTATTTCTTTATGCGAATGCTAATAATTCTCAATAACAATTGCAATGGATTTGTTGCACATAAATTGCACCAAGTTCTCTTAATGAGAGATTGTTGTTATTGTTTGTGTGTTTTGAGAGTGGCTTTTGCTCGTGTGTCATGTGAGAAAGGGGGTGGTGTGTACAATAAATTGGGTTTTATTTGCGTGTTTGAATCGAATATAGCGTGAGGGGGCGTTGCGCCCCATTAAACCAAATCATCCTCGACGATAGGGGTAAATAGCGTCTAAGTCCCATATTTTTGCTACAAGTTCGCTCATTTTTGCAGAAGATAAAGAAAGTAAGCGCCGCCCAACAAAGAAGCGAGTAGACCTGCAGGGAATTGCCACGGAAACCAAAGATTTCTCCCCACCCAGTCGGCAAGTACCAAGAGTGTGGCGCCGAGTAAGGCGGCGGTGATGAGCTGTTGTTTCGCGCCATATTGAGCCAAGGACCTCGCCATATGAGGGGCGAGCAAGCCAACAAAGCTCAGCGGGCCAATGGCGATGGTGGCAGCGGCAGTTAGCACGCCTGTTGCCAAGATCATCCATTTTCTGGCGGATGGAAGATTCAGCCCCAAACTGGATGCACTCTCGCTGCCCAAGGAAAACAGATCTAACCATCTGGCGCAAAGTATCACGGCTAGCCCTGCACTTAGCGTCACGCTCATCAGCATGAAAGCGGTCAAGTTATCAGCCAGGTACATTGACCCTGATAACCAATTCAGTAGCGCTTTTACGTTGTCATCACCCGATGCCATCACAATGCGAATGGCTGCATCGGCGGCGGCACTGAGCGCGATACCCGTTAGCATCAAGTGAATGGGAGAAAACTGCCGTTTTTTTCCTAAAAGGAGAATGAGCACAACCACCACGATTGCACCTGCAGTGCCCAGCAAAAGTTGAGTCATCCGTGATAAATACAAGCCATATACTGCACCTATCACTAAGGCAAGGGCACACCCAGCGCTGATCCCCATCACTTCAGGGCTTGCCATGGGGTTTTGGGTAATGCGTTGCATGATGGTGCCTGCGATAGCAAGACAGCATCCCGCCAGCATGGCGACCGCCACTCGCGGGACGCGCAGCCCCAACAAGATTGGGTCGAGTGTGAATTGCCATCCTGATTGTGAATTTCCGACCAGCAAACTCATGGCGCAAGCCGTCACCAGTATTGTGACGAGTAAGGCGGTGAGCGACGAAAAACGTATGGCTTGAACGTGAGGTGCTGGCGTATCGTCAGGATGAAATGACGCGCCAATATTTTTGCGTTGAAGCAAAAATAAAAGAAACGGCGCGCCAATGGCGGCGGTGACTGCGCCTGTTGGGATCAAATTGGCCGCGACCCCTGACAGTGGTTGGATCAGCAGATCGGCACCCAACAGCAGTGCAGCGCCGAGCAATGCCGAAACGGCCATTTGTGCGGGTAAACGGCGTGCCCCCAGCATCTTTGCAAGGGCAGGGGCAACCAAGCCGACAAAGCCAATGATGCCGACTTCACTGACAATGGCGGCGGTTATCATGACCGACAGTGCAATCGCGATCAGTCTGAGTGCCGCCACATTGACACCAATAGATGAAGCGATGGCTTCACCCATTTGCATCGCAGTCAGTGGTCTAACCAAGATAAACAGCATGATGGAAGCGATGAAAATCATCGGCACTAACCGTTTTATCCCTTGCCAATCTTGCTGCTCTAAGGCGCCGGCTCCCCAGACAAAGAGTTGTGTGAGTTGTTGCTCGTGGACCAGCACTAACATCATGGTAACAGCGCCAATAAACAGCGTGGTGACCATGCCAGCCAATATTAAGGCTAACGGCGAGTAGCCACGCTTTGCGGCCAGCATAAACACCAATCCAGTTGCAAGCATCCCGCCTGCAAACGCCGGTATGTAGGGTGATATCATCCAACTGGCTGGCAAAAAGAGGCTAGCCAAAACAAGGCCCAGTTCAGCACCGGCTGCCACCCCGAGTGTGGTGGGAGAGGCCAACGGATTGCTGAGCACAAATCGCATGACAGCCCCCGCCAGTGCGAGGCCTGCGCCGCACAGCATCGCCATGGCGATACGTGGTAAATAACTGTAGTGAATAATGATCTGCCGGTAGTCGTTTTCATCCGGTGAAAACAACGATTCAACCCATTGCACAGAGCTGAGTTCGTAGGGGAGGCTGCGATACAACAACACACTGAGCAATGATGTAATGATCGTCAGTGCAAGTATCGGCCTTGATGCGCGTTTGACTGAGGGAGCAGAGGGGAAAATATGTGATGTCATAGTTGTGCGTTTATCAGCAATTGTTGGGTGATCTGGTTGCTCAGGCGTTCGGCGGCAAGCAAGCCGCCAAAGGTCCAAATCGGCGGCAGTGCGATCACTTGATCATCACGGGTGAATTGCATGGCCTTCCAAAAAGGTGTGCTAAATACCGCCGTCTGATCGGCTTCTTTCATGGGGCCAAGGTAAAGCAAGGTTGTTTTCTGATGACTCGCGAGTTGCTCAATAGCCACAGTGGAAAAGCCCCAATTGTTGGTTTCAGATTGCCAACTGTTGGTGATCTGCATCTTAGTGAGTGTGTCGTCAATTAGGGAGCCTTTGCCATGTATGCGAACGTGAGAATCACCGATAAAGCGCACCACAAGCACTTGGTGTTGGCGATCTTGTTGCTGAGGACGAGCAGCCGTTTTTAGCGCGTGTTCGTTTGCCAAGATTTGCTGGTTGACCCGCGCAATGACAGATTCCGCTTTGGCTTGTTTTTTAAAAACAGCGCCCAATGTGCGCGTGAGTTGCTCGAGCGCGTTCAGTGGCGCTTTGTGGTCGGTATACACATTGAAAGCCAGCGTGGGTGCGATCTGAGTCAGTTGTGGATAGACCGCAGCGAGATTGGCGCTGATCAAGATGAGGTCGGGTTTGAGCTGGGCAAGGTATTCAAGGTTTGGCTCTCGGCGTGAACCTGCATCCTCGATAGCAGTGGGTAGGGCCGGTTCAACGACCCAATCGCGATAGCCTTTCACATCAGCTATTGCTGTTGGTTTCACATCTAAAGACAGTAAGGTTTCTGTTAACACCCAATCCAGTGCCACCACCTTTTTAGGTGGGGATGCAATCGTGGTCGAACCCAATTCATGCTCAACGGTAAGAGCATAAAGGGATGGGGTGAAAAAAAGCAATAACAAACCTAAAACGCGCACAATGTAACTCCCTGATTGTGTTAAAGAACGTAAGTGATGGTATGTCCACTTTGCGGGTGTTGGAATTTTCCAAGTGGAATGCCGTAAATTGACGCGAGGGTGGCTTCTGTCATCAGATCGTCAGGGCTGCCTTGCGCCAACACACGACCTGAATGCAAAGCAATGAGGGTGTCGCTGAAACGTGCAGCCATATTGATGTCATGCAGCACCATGATGACGGTGATACCGCGTGATGTGTTCAGGTTGCGGATCAGTGATAACAATTCATATTGATGGGCAACATCCAGAGCAGACGTCGGCTCATCGAGCAATATGCATTCGCTTTGTTGGGCAAGCAGCATGGCCACCCATGCGCGTTGACGTTCGCCGCCAGACAGGGTGCTGACAAAGCGCTCGCTCATGCTCGTCAAGCCCACATCGGAGATGGCCTCACCAACAATTCGGTGGTCGTCATCGTTGTATCGCCCCAACACGCCTTTCCATGGGTAGCGCCCAAATTGCACTAACTCGTAAACGGTCACCCCCTCAGTGATGGGGGGGTGCTGAGGCAGGTAGCCCACGCGAAACGCAAATTCCTTGGCACTGAATTGATCTAACGCCGTATTCGTCAGCAAAATGTTGCCCTGTGTCGGGGCGATTTTTCGGCTGAGTAGTTTGAGCAAGGTCGATTTTCCGCTGCCATTGTGGCCCAGCAAGGTAGTGACTTTCCCCTTGGCGATGGCGAGTGATGTGGGGTGAAGAATGTGTTTGTTTTCTGGCTGAAAGGACACGCCGTCTAATAAAAACATGGGCATAAACCATTTGTTAAATATTAATTCGAATGATAACGATTTGCATCCGCATTGTATTTGTATTTTAATCTGATGTCATTGAAACACGTCAGCTTGTGCGAATTTTGTTATGCAAACATCATCATTGATCGAGAAAAATACCGAACATCCCTCTGCGCGACTCAATGTGATTGCCGCCATTGCAGCGTTGATGGGGCTTGGGCAGGGTGGGTTGTTGGTGTCATTGCCTGGCTTGGTGCTCACGACTGGGCTGAGTTTGCCAACGTGGAGCATGATCATTGCCGTAGGGAGTGTGCTGTTTTTGCCTGCCTCTCCCTATTGGGGGCGACAAAGTGACATGCATGGCCCAAAGGCTATCTTGCTGCAAGCGCTGATGGGTTTCTCGTTGAGTTTTGGTTTGATGTTTCTGTTCGTGTCTTTTTACGACAGTGCGCTTTTATCGCCCTTGCTGTTGGTGATTGGGCTAATCATTGCGAGGGTGATATACGGAGTCACTGTGGCTGGCATGGTGCCTGCTGCCCAACATTGGGCGGTGATGAGTGTGGGTGAAAATCAGCGTTTGGAAGCCATCACAACCATCAGTGCAGGGCTGAGTACAGGCAGATTATGTGGGCCACTGTTGGCGGTGTTGTTGCTTTCTGTTCATCCTCTTGCCCCCCTGATGGTCTTAATGTTACTCCCGCTAATCGCGTTGATATTTGTCGTCAAATTGGCAGAGCCTAAGCGACAATTTAAAACGCATCATCAGGATAATCCTGAGGCACGCAAAGTGGCGATCTTTCCTCCCGTCTCCTTATTATTTTTCCTTCTTACCGCCGCATTTGGCGCGGCGGCCATTGGTTTAATGCAATACACCTTGTCACCGTTGTTAATTCTTCAAGCTGGCATCTCGCTTGACATGGCAACACAGGGCGTTGGGTATTTGTTGACCCTAAGCGCCGCCGTCACCTTGTTGACACAGATTTTCGTAGTGAAAAAGAAACGTGTGCGTGTCGAGAACATGTATCTACTGGGAGGAAATTTAATGCTGGTGGGGTTTAGCATGTTTTTCATTCCAGACTGGCGCGGGTTTTCTCTAGCGTGCGTGCTGGTCGCTATTGGCGGTGCGATGTTAGTGCCCGCTTACACCGCGAGTGCTATGAATCTATTACCGACCAGCCAAGGGGTAATATCTGGGTACATTGCGATGGCGCATACTGTCGGGTATGGATTAGCAGCATTGCTGGCGTTAACCCTTGCGTTTCATGTGCTGTGGCCAGTGTCGATAAACGTGGCTTTGGCAGGGCTAGTGGTGGTGATGAGTCTCTGCGTGCGCAGAAAACAACACCGTACAGAGTGAGACGTCTCGCATGAACATACTTTCGCCATTTGTTGATTGTTTTGCGCTTGTATCACTTCTTTGGTTTTATTCTGAGGGGTTTAAGCACGAACAGGCGAGTTGCTAGTGTGAACATTGGTGAGATTTGCTAGAATTGAGGCTTGATTTTAGCGTAACAACGCTATCCGAATGGCTGCAAATGGTATAAATCAATGTCATCGAAATACATAGAAAAAGCATGGTGCAGAAAAACGGTCACAGCCGAAGAAAAGTTGTTGCTCGTGGCACTTGCCGAGCTTTCTGATCGGGATGGCGCTTTCATCACAAGCATGAGTGAGCTTAAGGCCATGATGTGTGCATCTGAAAGCCTCATTGATAACTTGATTGGTAAACTTAGCGTTGATCAAACGCTCATCGGTACTAACAAGCGCACCTCGTCTTACCGCAGTGATGGCAAAATCAAAGGCAGATTGAATTTCGATTCTTATCTCGACCCTGCGTCAACCAACCATGTGTCGACCAACAATGCGACACAAGACATGCCTTATCATTCGCAGCAAAATGCGCCAGGTAACCCTTCGCGTATTTCGTCGTTCCACCGTTCTCAGATCAATCCTTTGAACAAGTCCACATCAGGGAAAGTCATTAATGTGCTTGAACTTTCGCCTAATGTGATTGAGAACTGGGCAGAGCTTATTATGTTCAAAAGCGGCTTTGCCAATCAAACCAATGTGTGGTCTTCGTTTGTTGAACGCGTTCGTGAAAATCCGTCTCAGCATCTGTTTTCTCTTGATGAATTAACGAGTCGATTGCACTCGCATCTTCATTCGGAAAAGAACTACAAGCAAAACACCAAAAGATCCTATGCGCCTCAACCTCTTAGACGTTCTGCGCTTGAGGAGCTTGAAGAGAAAATTTCAAACTTCAACTTTAAAGATGACGACAGCGAATAAGGTGGCAGCATGAGTTCCCCGAAAAATATGACAGAGTCCTTTGAAGACTATCTCCGTCGCGCGGGCGATGCGAGAGCGGCAGCGCTTTCTCAGGAGGCTAAACAAGCTTCTATGCCGTCAAAGCGCGTTGAGTCAGGAAGAAGTGTTAGCGCAGGTCAATCGAGTGGCACTAACACGCCATTCACCATGCCCGCCAATATTTTCTCGGCTAACACTCTAGGGAAAATGGAAAGTTTTTCGGGTAACGAGCAAAAGAAAATACTCAAATTCTGGTATGACATGACCGCGTGTTTTGGTCGAGGACGCATTCGCCAGGAGTTTGGTGATGAGCCTGACAATCACCTGATGCGTTTTGCCGCGTCGTTAACTGCGGATAGTTACACCCGTTTGAAAGACAACTTGGAAGAGCGACTGCGCAAAGGGCAGGAGTGGCCGCCGTCAATTGCTGTTTTTGAGTCGCTAACAAGAACGCCTACAGACAAAGAAATCTTGGAAGCGCGCACCAATATTTTAACGATAGGGCAACCTTCCAGTCGCGTTGAGAAGTACATCAAGAGCCGCAAATCGGCCAAGCTGAGAACCTTGTCTGAACGCAATATCGCTTACGAATTTAGAACGCTTTATATCGAAGCGTTTGAGGAAGTGATGCTGTTTGATCGTGACAAGTTGCTGGATGAGCAGGAAGCCGGGATTGTTGATGCGTCGGCTAACCCTGAGCGGTCGAGAATCGATAAGATCATTGATAAATGTGTGGAGGATGGACTCACGCCACAAGGCCCATTGGGCGAACGGTTGAAGCAATTAAATGCATTGCGTAAGCAAAGGGAAGCCCAATTCATTGATGATGAGGGGAATGAAAGTCATTAGTGGTTTGTCTCCTGCTTCCGATTTTGTGAGTTAAAAATGCGTGAATTCAAAGTGTTAGAAAAAAAAGAGCAATACTATGTGTGCCAAACAGGGACAAGCTATTGCCGGATCGTTGTCGATGCGATGAGTGAAACCCTGCCGCTTGGTGATCACCATTTGCATGTCGAAGAAATCACGGATCGCTATCAACATAAAACCAAAGAAACCGTATTCCGATTGACTTGTGCGTTTGAAGATCAGGGCGATATAGGAATATGTATGCTATCTGCAGGGCGCAAAAACACGTTTGTGTATAAGCGCTGTTTGCAACTGGGTGGAAAGTGGGAGCCTGTGTTAGGGCAGTGGGTGTTTTCGTCCTCGGTACAAACGCAGGTGGATGAGCTCTCTGCCATCATTCATTCAGATAAAGTTTATGTTGAAGCATCTTTTGAGGAAACCATCTCCGTTTCCAATCAAAGCCTGACGCTCTTTGGATTCCCATTGGTGAGAAGCGTCAGTCAAAATGGTCGCGTTGTCCTTAATACTGGCATGAAGCTGATGGCTGGCGATTTGTCTTGTATTGGCGCAGACGCTGCGCCCTCCCAAAGCAAGGGAATTGTGTTGGCCAATTCTCGCATCAGGCTATTCGTTCCCAAACGCATGCTAGACGATGCAAGATTCCACGAAGACTTTATGTGCGTCGTGACGGTTGAAAAGAAAAGAAAGCCACGCGCAACCAAAACTCAAGCTTCGCCGTGGATGTCATAGCGCCACGAATACCATCAATTCCTCGCTTTTTCGTCTGCTTTTCCTCATTTAGTGGAGAGGCAGACGCATAGCTATGTCTGCTGATTCAGCGATGAATGACGTTTACCGTTACAACCGATTCTGCTGAATAAGCGTACTCAGCTTGAGCACCAAATCCGCCACATTGCTGGCTTCGAATTTCTTCATCATGTTGGCGCGGTGAACTTCAATGGTGCGCAGTGAAACGCACAGTGTCTTCGCCATTTGCTGGTTGGTTTGCCCTTTTAGCACCTCTTTCAGCACTTCTTTTTCGCGCTCGGTCAGGCTGTTGTATTTCTTCTCAACGTTAACGTGGCTTTCGCGCTGAAAAGAGTGTGACAGCGCCTTGTCGATGGCTTTGGCCAGTTTGTCGCCATCTACCGGTTTTTGAAAGAAATCGACCGCACCCTCTTTAAGCGCATCCACCGCCATGGGTACATCGCCATGTCCGGTTAAGAAGATGATAGAAAGCGGACTTCGCGCCTCGTTTAATAAGGTTTGAAGCTCCTGTCCACGCATTTCAGGCATGCGGCTGTCCAGCACAATGCAACCGGGCTGATGAATATCAACGTGTTCGAGAAAGGCTTGCCCTGAGCCGAAATCTTGAATCGCTAAGCCGTAGGTTTCCAACATAAAAACCAGTGACTCACGTACTGCGTCTTCGTCATCCACCACGTAAACGGGGCCAGTATTGGTATTGATCATGCTAGTTCTCTTTTGATGGGTATGACCACAGTGGCTTCGCAGCCATTTGGGCGGGCAGGTTGGATCATGAAATATCCGTTGTGCGCTTCAATAACGTCACGGCAGATTGCCAATCCAAGACCAAGGCCGTCCTTCTTGGTGGTGAAGAAGGGCTCTTTCACTTTTTCTTCACTGGCTTCTAAGCCCGCGCCGTTATCTTCAACGCGAATCACAATGTCATTTTCGCCATAAAGAAGCTCGACATTGACGGTGGATACTTGCTCCCAATCCATGCTGGCGAGACACGCTTCTTTGGCATTTCGCAGCAAATTGAGCATCACTTGTTGCATGCCGATGTAGTCAAATTCACCTTCTAGCGGCGTGCCCTCAACCGTGAAATTAAGGCCAATTTTGAGTGCCTGATAATCAAACGCAATAAGCTCTAACGACTCTCTAATAAATGCCGCAGGGTCGCAGATAACGCGCTCGCTCGGGGTGCGTTTAATTAGGCTTCTTAAGCGCTGCACAATGTCGCTCGCCACACCCACTTGCTGGTGGATCTTGCCAAGAAATGGCGCGAGTTCTTCCGCGGTCATACCTTGATCTAGCCGACGTTGAATACCTTCGGAATAGTTCTTGATGGTACTTAATGGCTGATTGATTTCGTGCGCAATGCTGTTGCCAAGTTCGCCAACAATCATGGTGCGCTGGGCATGCTCCAGCATGGTGTTTTTTTCTTTTAAATCAAACAGCGTGCGCTCTAAGTCTTTTTTGCTTCGGTTGAAATGGTATTCCAACCAGAAGTGATAAGCGTTGAGCACAATAAGAAACAACAAGATACCGAACGCAATATAGTGGTTCTTGGTGAGCCACTTGATGAGCCCTTGTTGCCAGCTTTCTTGAAGCGGGTGCATATCAAGATGCTGAAATACTTTGTCTACGCGCATTGAGCTGGCGGGCAGGGTCCAGCCGATATTGCCCGCTGCTGCTGCCGCTTTTGAATATTCAGGGAGTGACAATAAGGCCTGGGTGACTTTTTTACCGATCTCGTTCGATGCACGTTCCGTTTTGGCCAGCGTCCAGTTTGGATAAAGCGCCGTTGTGACGGCGCAAACCGAATCATGCGGGTGCTTGCGGTCTAGCACTCGCAGTTGATGCCGTTCGAGTAAGCCTTCTTTGGCCATATTTTCCAACGTACAGGCAGGCACAATGGCCACATCCAATGTCTTGTCCAGCACGTCAAGTAGCAGTTTGTCTGTTGGTGGCCCCGTAAACAGGATGTTTTTGTAAAAAGAACGACCGAATATGCCACTTTTATCCAGTTCATATCGAAGCGCCAAGAATCCCCCGAACGCTTTTTCGGACACCGCCGCGACGGATGCATGTTCAATATCTTTCAATGTTTTATAAGGCGAGTCATGGTGCACAACCACCACTGAGGCGATGGAGTGAGTTGCATTGCTGCTGTATGCGGTTTTCTGCGTCGCTAGCCAGTTTAGTTGGTATTGACGCGCAATCTTGGTTGCTTGTCCTGGGCTGGTTAGCAGAAAGTCGAGCTGGTTGTGTCGGAAAGCATCATCCAACTCGTCAAAGTCGTATGTGTGGATATCAAATGTTGTATTTGGGATTTGCGATTCGAGCCATTCCAGCGTCGGAAGCCACGATGTTTTGGCGTGGTCGTCTCCGCGCAATGCAAGCACGCCCACATCGTAATGTTGGATCACGCTGGCTCGTACTGGGCAGACGCAAAAACAGCTAAAACTAACAACGAAAAGCAAAACGGCCTTGATGCTAAACAGGGGCACCAGACGCAATAAATATCCAGACAAAAGGGGAACCGCTAGAGGGCAAACTCGACTGGCGGGGATGATACCTGAAATAACCGCTTTCTTTATGTTGTTTTAGATCAAATTAGTGTCGTTATTGTGGTTTACCACAATATCCGCCAGCCCTTCAAAAACGCACAATCCGTGCTACTGGCTCTTAGCGGCCAACTAAATGATTTATAGCGTGATGCTTTTCAACGTGTGGCACTAAAAAACAATAACTCAGCCTCCCAGTAAAGCTTCATGTCACCGATTTCAATCTGCTCAGTGATGAGCGAAAAAATTTAAATAATACTTGGAATGATGTGATGAAGAAATCGACAGTTGCAATGGGTGTGCTGGTTGCTGCAATGGCAGCAGGCTATGTTGGATACACTTCCATGTTCGGTGCGCAAGCCGTTACCGTGAGTGCAGACGTACTGAACGAGAAATTCAACGAATACGCAAACCCTGAAGCTTTTATTTCGGCGCAAGATCTGAAAAGCATCATGGGCACGGGTGCGGATGTTGTGGTCATTGGTGCACTCAACCCAATGAAACCTGATGCGCCAATCGAAGGTTCATTCTCCATGTGGCGTAACGACTACTCAGCGGCAGACGGCGTTTATGCGTTTGACGGTATGCGCAATTCTGTTGAAGAAATGGAAGCGTTGCTGAGCCAATACGGTGCGACCCCTTCATCAACCATCATTGTTTACGCAGCGAACTCTCACCACGATGCTGCTCGCCTTTTCTGGCAAATCAAAAACCTAGGTCATAACGATGTTCGCTATCTTGACGGTGGCTTGAATGCATGGATTGGCGAAGGTTACCCAACAGGCAATGCTAACCCGACTGTGACGGCAAGCAACTACGAAGCGCCAGCACCTCAATATGAAGCTGACGCACTGGCCACACTAGAGATGGTTCTTGCCGCGCAGTCGTCTGATGAGTGGGTGATCCTTGATACCCGCGGCACTCAAGAATTCGATGGCTCTACCACCGTATCGGGCGCTTTTGGCCCTGGTACGATTCCTGGCAGTGTTCACATCAACTGGACCAAAGCCCTGAACGAAGACAGCACGCTGAAATCAGCAGAAGAGCTAGCAGCGCTGTACGGCGATGTGATCAAAGGCAAAAAGGTAATCGCATATTGCCAGTCTGGTGTTCGTTCTGCACACACTCAAATGGTACTCGAAGAAGTGCTGGGTGCAGATGGTATCTACAACTACGACGGTTCTTGGATCGAATACAGCTACGCCCACTACGAGCAATCACGCGCTGACGTGCCGGTACAAAACGGCAAAAGCTAATTGCGAATGAGTAAGACGGTGGGTCGGTGTGTTGCTGACCCCTGCGTCATGTGACGGATACAAAAAGAATTCAACTTCTACTGGAAGCATAAAAATAATGAGCAATGTAATCTTTAGCCAAAAACTCTATGACGCGGCACAACGCGTAGTAGATGGCTGTATGGGCGATGCAGATCCAGCATGTCAAACAGCATGTCCAATGCACACTGATGTTAAACAGTATGTGCGTCTGGCCGGTGAAGGTAAGTATCAAGAAGCACTCGATACCATTCGCGGAAAACTGTTCCTGCCACAAACACTGGGCCGCATTTGTGCGCACCCATGTGAAGCGGCATGTCGTCGTAACACTGAATACGGTCAAGCGATCAGTGTTGCTGGCATCAAACGCTTTGTTGCCGAGAAAATGGATAACAAAGAAAACTGGGATCTTGCTGTTCTTAACCCAACGGGCAAGAAAATCGCAATCATCGGTGCTGGCCCTGCGGGTGCACAGGCTGCGATTGAACTTCGCCGTAAAGGTCACAGTGTCACCATTTTTGAAAAACTGAATGTGTATGGCGGCATGATGCGCGTCGGTATTCCTGAGTACCGTCTGCCACGCAACGTTATCGATTTCGAATACAGCTACCTAGATATGCTGGGCATTGAAACCAAGTTCGGTGTTGAAATCGGCAAAGACATCACTTTCGAAGAACTGCGCAATACCCATGATGCAGTAGTTCTGGCGCACGGCGCGCACATTGGTTCAATCATTCCTCTGCCGGGTCACAAAGCAGAAGGCGTGTTCTCAGCGGTTGAATACTTGAAAGAGGTCTCTGAAACCCGTGCGTTCCCTCGTGCTGGTAAGCGTGTAATGGTTATTGGTGGCGGCGACGTTGCGATGGACTGTGCACGTTCTTCATGGCGCATCGGCGCAGATGAAGTGCACCAGTGTTCACTGGAAAGCATGGAAAACCTGCCAGCAAGCCACGTTGAAATTGAAGAATCGCTGGAAGAAGGCGTGTCATTCAACGCAGGTTGGGGCCCAATCTCTATCGAAGAGAAAGACGGCAAAGTGTTCTCTATCACACTGAAGCGTGTACTTTCTATTCTCGATGCAAACGGCAACTTCGCACCGAGCTATGCAGACGAAACCCGTGTTATTGAAGTCGACACCGTGTTGTTCGCAACCGGTCAAATTGTTGCTGACATCACTGATGGCGCTCTTGAGCAAACTCGTGGCGGTCGTTACGTGGTTGATAAGAATACGATGGCAACCTCAGTGGCGGGTGTTTACGTGGTGGGTGATGCCTCTGGCGGTAACATCGTGATTGAAGCGATGGCACTGGGCCGTAAAGCGGCAATGAGTATTGAGCGTCAATTCGCAGGTCGTCCTTTAGAAGAAGGTCGTGATTTCCAAGATGAGTACAGCTACGCATCTCGTCTGGACGTTCCACTACCAAAAGGCACTGTAGATGTTCCACGTTTGCACGGCGAACTGCGCGATGCACAAGAACGCAAACGCGACTTCGCACAAGTTGATTTCGGCTTTACCCAAGAGCAAGTGAAGCAAGAGTCTTCGCGTTGTCTGCAGTGTAGTTGCAAGCTGTGTATGAGCGAGTGCGTGATGATGAACGACTTCGGTGATTGTCCGAAGACGCTGTTCGGTGACTTCGTTAACAAGAAAGAGATGGACCCACTGCTGGCTTACTCTTGTAACGCTTGTGACCAGTGCACCATCGTCTGTCCGAAAGATTACCCGATGAAGGAAATCTTCCTTGGTGCGCGTGTTGATTTCGTGAATGCGAACAATGGCGAATCACCAATGAAAGGGCACAAGGCGATCAACATGCACCAGAAGCTGGGCTTCTCGAAATTCTTCACTATGGCTAAACGCGCGGTAACGACAAAATGACCAATAAAGTATTTATGCCAGGATGCAGCCTGCCATCCTACTCACCAGAAGGCGTTGCTGCGATTGCTGCGCACCTAAAAAATGTATTTCCGGAAATGGGTGCCGTGCAGAAATGTTGCGGTAAACCAACTGCGGCAATTGGTCAGGCTGACAAGTTTAAAGAGCGTTATGGCGAGCTACAGGCTGATTTTGACAAACTTGAAGCCGAGCAAGTTATCGTGGCGTGCCAAAGCTGCTACGGCATGATCAAAAAATCGGGTGGCAAGCAAAAGCCGTTGTCGCTATGGAAACTGCTACCTGAAATCGGTCTTCCACCAGAGTTGGTTGGTAAAGCAAAAGACAGTGATGTGGTATTTACCATTCACGACTCTTGCTCTACCCGCTACGAAAGCGAACTTCAAGACGGTATCCGTTGGATCCTGAACGAGCTGGGCTACAAAACCGTTGAACCTGAATTCACCCGCGAAAACACACGTTGCTGTGGTTTCGGTGGCATGGTGGTTCCGGCTAACCCAGGCGTGGCGAACCGCGTTGTTCAGCGCCGTGTTGATGAGTTCCAAAGCGATCACGTTGTGGTTTACTGCGCAGCATGCCGTGCATCCATGATGGGTGTTGGTCAAAACTCATGGCACATTCTGGATCTGATGTTTGGCCCTGTTGTGATGAAAGACTCACCCGCACCAGTCAACGTATTGGCAAGCCCAGTGAAAGCATGGTTCAACCGCTATAAGTCCAAAGCGGCTCTGATCAAGTGCGTGTCACTGTAACTGTCAGTCACGTTAATCATTGGCCAGTCTAGCGCGTTAACATCATCAATCACTTTGCGTTCCCCCGCGTGTTGATGATGTTGGCGAGAAGCTTGATCTAGCCAAGGTTTTGCCTTCTTTGGCAAGACACTGTCGAATTCGTTTTTATTGGGTAACACATAATGAAATTTGTAAAAATTGGTTTGTTCGCTTTGGCGATCGCTGCAATTATTTTCGTGGCAAAGCAAACAGGTATTCTTGAAATTATCACTGACATCAAGAGCCTCCAAGCATGGATCGCAGGCTTCGGCGCGATGGGCTACGTTGTGTTCATTGCAGCATTCGTGTTTGCGTGTGTTTTCTTGCTGCCGGGCAGTGCATTTACCATCGTAGCGGGCATTGTTTTTGGCCCAATCAAAGGTGGCATATTGGCGCTGTTCTCTGCAACGCTAGGTGCGGTTGTGGCATTCGTGGTTGCACGTTTCTTACTGCGTAACACCATCATGAAGAAGTTTGGTGACAACCCAATCTTCAAGAAAATCGACCAAGGTGTGGCGCAAAACGGGACGAGCTTCCTGATCCTGACGCGTCTGGTTCCTGTGTTCCCATTCAGCCTGCAAAACTACGCATACGGCCTGACCAGTTTGAACCTTGGCACTTACGCGCTGGTTTCTCTGATCACCATGGCGCCAGGCGCATTCATTTTCGCTTACATGGCGGGTGATATCGCAACGAACGGCGTATCAGCCATGTTGCTAGTTAAGTTCGCAGGTGCAGGTTTGGTGTTGTTCGGTATGTCGCTTATCCCGAAATACATTGCTAAGAAAAAAGGTATCAACATGGAAGAATTAGCGAAATAACTTGCGCTAGTTTCTGAAGTGAATATTGTGTCGTCCCTTGCTACACGTAAGGGACGATTTTTGCATTTATATCCTTCAATAAAATGCAGAAAGCCCAATAAGAAAATAAGACCGAATTCGATGAAAAAACTGATTTCTGCCATTGCATTACTCACTGCCTCTTGTGTCGCTTTCGCCACTGATCTCGATAATTGGCAACAGGTTGAAGAAGACGCTGTTGGTCAACACGTCTATTTCCACGCATGGGGTGGAAATCAGGAAATAAACCGTTACCTGCATTGGGCAAAGCAAGAAGTGCAACGCCGTTATGGCGTGACATTGCATCACGTAAAAGTGGCTGACATTACCGAAACCACCACACGTTTGATCGCGGAAAAAGCGGCGGGAAAAAACCAAGGTGGCAGTGTCGACCTGATGTGGATTAACGGCGAAAACTTTAAATCACTGAAAGATAGCCAATTACTGTTTGGCCCGTTCGTGGACAAGTTGCCGAGTTGGACGTTCGTTGACCAGTCTTTGCCTGTGACCGTCGATTTCTCCGAGCCTACCGAAGGATTAGAAGCGCCTTGGGGTATGGGGCAGTTAGTGTTTGTTCACGATGAAGAAGAACTGGCTAACCCGCCACGTTCATTCACCGAAATGCTCAGTTACGCTCAAGCTCACCCGAACCGCATCACGTATCCAAGGCCACCAGAGTTTCACGGCACCAGTTTTTTGAAATCCCTGTTGATTGAACTGACCAACAGCGATGAACGTTTGCAGCGACCCGTGTCTGAGGCGGATTATGCGTCGGTCACGACACCGTTGTGGACGTACTTAGACGCGTTACATCAAGTCGCGTGGCGCGGAGGCAAGCAGTTCCCAACAGGCACAGCCGAAACCTTCCAATTGCTGGATGATGGACAAATCGATCTTGCCATCACCTTCAACCCAAATGCGGTGTACGCTGCGCATGCCTCGGGTAATTTGGCCGAGTCGACTCGCGCCTATGCGTTTGATTCTGGCGCCTTGTCGAACATTCATTACCTTGCTGTTCCGTGGAATGCGAATGCCAAAGCAGGCGCGTTAGTGGTGACTAACTTTCTACTTTGCCCTGAAGCGCAATCACGCAAAGGGAACATTGAGATCTGGGGCGATCCCTCAGTATTGAGAACGGAGTACCTGTCTGGCTCTGCCAAAGAGAACACGCCATTTAAATCTATTGCTGAAACCCACCCGAGTTGGCAAAGCGCCATCGAGAAAGAGTGGCTGACACGTTACGGAAGCTAGATTTGATGTTACGCGCGCTCTATTTAGTTATCGTCATTTGTTGCGTTCTGCCGACCGTGTTTGGGCTGGTGGGAGTCTCTTTGTCTTCACTCGGCTATATTCCGCCGCTGGCCATGCATCATCCGTCGTTGGACGGCTTCGCCATGGTGTTTGATTGGCAAGGTGTGTGGCGCTCCATCAGCATGACGGTGTATTCCGCCGTTGCGAGCACCTACCTTGCTTGTTTGATCACTTTTGCTGTTTTGCAGGCCAGTTGGGGCACTGCGTTTTGGCGTAAAGTTGAAGTTTCGTTATCGCCATTACTTGCGGTTCCTCATGTGGCGTTTGCGATTGGTTTTGCTTTCTTGTTCGCGCCAACCGGGATGGGGACGCGCTTACTGCATGAATGGTTTGCCTATGATTCCGCAGCGCAGGGCGTGGCTGATCTCGCGCTGGTGATCAACGACCCGCATGCGCTCGGCATGATCCTGATGTTGGCGTTGAAAGAAGTGCCGTTTTTATTGTTGATGAGCATTTCGATTTTGCAGCAAGTGAATGTGAGCCAAATTGAAAAAGTGTCAGCATCCCTTGGCTACAGTCGCGCGCAAGCGTGGTGGAAGTGTGTGCTGCCGCAATGGCTGACCAAGCTGCGTTTCCCAATGCTGGCGGTCATGGCATATGGCCTGTCTGTGGTTGATGTGGCGTTGATTATTGGGCCGACCAATCCGCCCACTTTTGCGGTGTTGGTGTGGCAATGGTTTAACGATCCGGATTTAACTTTACTCCCCCGAGCGTCCGCCGGTGCTGTCGTGCTGTTTGTGATTTCCCTGATATTGATCGGCCTTGCGCGTTTCATCGAGTGGTCAATCACTAAGGGGTTGAGGTCGTGGCAATACGCAGGGCGACGTGGATTTGCCCTGCCGGGTAAAACCGTATTCTTGGGGTTACTCGTCATGTCTGTGTCTATGATGCCGCTGATGTTGTTGTGGAGCGTTGCCCAACGTTGGCGCTTCCCTGATTTATTGCCAAGCCGATACAGCCTGCGTTTTTGGGAATTCGAATGGGCGTCCATTGTTGGCACCATTGAGCAGAGTATGCTGATCGCGTTGATTTCAGCCTCCACCGCCTTGGTGATGGCATTGCTTGCTCACGAATATCGTCTTCGTTACCGCTTGCAGGTGCCGGGCTATATCGTCGCTATTCCTATGTTGATTCCTCAGCTTTCCATTTTGTTTGGCATGCAGGTTGCGACCTTGTATGTCAGCGGTGACGCGCATTTATTGTGGGTGTGTTGGGCGCATGTATTTTTCGCTTTCCCGTATGTTTACTTGTCGTTAGATGGCCCGTGGCGCAGTTACAACGAAGGATTTACGCGTGTTGCTTTGAGTCTGGGTAAATCGCCGCTGCGTGTTTGGCTAAACGTGAAGCTACCGATTTTGCTTCCTGCGATTGTGTTCGCGTGGGCGATTGGGATCAGCGTCAGTCTCGCGCAATACCTCCCTACACTGGTACTCGGGGCGGGTAGAATCAGCACCTTGACCACAGAAGCAGTGGCACTCTCAAGCGGGTTCGATCGACGTGTTACGGCGATCTATGCTATTTGGCAGGCGTTGTTGCCACTGCTGTTTTTTTCATTTGCGATATTTGTCAGCCACTTACAGGTCAAATATCGTCGACTTTCAATCAAAGGGTTATTGCCGAATGAGTATTTGTCTCGAAAACCTCGCCATTCGTAAAGCCTCTGGCGAGACGCTGTTTTCGTCGCTCAATATGTGCGTCGAAAAAGGGGATATCCTTTGTCTGATGGGCCCCAGTGGTTGTGGTAAATCAACCCTGTTGGATGCGGTTGCGGGGCATTTGTCCGAGGAATTTCGTTACTCAGGCACCATTACCTTAGACGGCGTGGCACTAGATAACATGCCAGCGCATAAGCGTGACGTGGGTATTTTATTTCAAGATGACTTGTTGTTCCCTCACTTGAGTGTGTGGGAAAACCTAGCGTTTGCATTGCCTGATGCCATTAAAGGCGCTGAGCGAAAAGAACGTGCGATGCAAGCACTGAAAAATATCGCCCTCACCGCATTAGCAGATTCATTTCCCGATCAGATCTCGGGTGGTCAGCGAGCACGCATTAGCTTAACGCGTATGTTGTTGGCTAAACCCAAAATAGCGTTGCTGGATGAACCTTTCAGCAAGCTCGACAAAGACCTGCGTACCCAATTTCGTGATTGGGTGGTTGAACAACTACAAGACGCAAACATTCCTGCATTGATGGTGACACACGATATGGCTGACATTCCTCCGGGCAGTCAGCTTCTCACTTGGCCTTGGAATGCCGCGCAAGAGGAACACGTTTATGCTTGATAGCATCGGAATTAAAGCGGTGCGTTGGCCGTTATCGCGAGCCGCAGAGTGGGCCGATAAGTGGGACATCAGCGCCAATCAAACCACAGTCGCGGGTTTTGCTATTGGCGCCATGGCGCTGCCAGCCTTAGCATTGGAAAACTACGCGCTTGCCTTGATGTTTATCTTGATTAACCGTGTGATGGACGGATTAGATGGCGCAATAGCGCGCATTCAAGGGGTGACTGACGCAGGTGGTTTTCTCGATATCAGTCTCGATTTTCTCTTCTATTCGCTGGTACCGTTTGGCTTTGTGCTAGCCAACCCCGATCAAAATGCCATCGCAGGCGCATTTTTGATTTTCTCCTTCATTGGCACAGGAAGTAGCTTCTTAGCGTTTGCCATTATGGCGAACAAACAGGGCATCGACGATCCCGTCTACAAAAACAAATCGCTCTATTACATGACAGGATTAACCGAAGGAACTGAGACTATTCTGTGCTTTATGCTGATGTGTGTGTTCCCTGCACATTTTGTGGAAATTGCCTGTGTGTTTGGCGCCATGTGCTGGTTTACCACGGGGTCACGGATTTTCAATGGCTACCAAACGTTGGCAAAGCAAATCATCTAGCAGCCTCGAATCAAGCGGTGATTAGAGAGTTACATAGCTAAGTAAAACTGTGATAATGCCGCGCTTCAATCTATGACCATGAATCGCCGCTCCGTTCGTTTCAAAGAAGGTGCGCCGTTTAACTCATTAGGAACTTCATCTATGCGTGCTTTTGTATTACGAGCCCGATCTACCTCTGTGGATAGTCAGCAAGTGTTGGCATCGGTTGGTCAGGAAGCTCATACCGAGATTTTGGCTCACACCTTAATGAACGCTATCTTTGTGGCGCAATCTCACCGTGAAGATGTGGTCGTGTATCTGGTGCTGGAAAAGACGCAAGATTACTCACGAACAATTCGTTTTAACGCGAATGAACTGACCAACGTTGGCGGATTTCATGAGCAAGCGTTATTGGCCAAAGTCGCCAGAGCGTTAGATGCTTCGAAAGGCATGGGTAAAGAACAAGAAAGAGACGTTGAGCCAGGTATCTCTGTTCGTACTGTCAGCTTTGAAAAGCTGGTACAAGAACTATCAGAAGCGTATCAATTGTTCATGATGGACAAAAAAGGCACACCTATTCGTGAACAAACGTTTCCTGCGAACTGCTGCTTCTTGCTAACCGATCACCTGCCTATGCCGAAGAAAAGCTTCAACAGCTTAAAACGCCTTGGTGCAGAGAAGATCAGCCTTGGGCCCAAGATGATCTTCGCCTCTCAATGTGTTGTATTGATCCATAACGAGTTGGATCTTTCTGAATAATCGCAATCTGCGGTCATGCTCAGTGTTGAAATTGATGAATACGCGCCTTTGGGGGCGTATTTTTTTCTGATCGATTCAGGAAACTTTTGTCTTATAAATAAAACGTTATGTGTGTGTTTGACTATGCTTATTTAGATGGACAGCTAAGGTATCGAGGCACATGGATTTTATTAATTTCAAAGTGGGACAAAAGACTGTCGCACTCAAAATTTTGGATATTCTTCTCACAGAGCAATATGAGGAGAACCTCACCCAGCTACCCAATGACCGTGAGAGTTTTTTAGGTATCAAGGATTTCATGGGTAAACCTGTGCCCATTTTTGATTTGGGTTTGATCTTAAATCGCGTGGCGACCAAAGACACTAATAACGAACTGATTGCGTTACTTTCTGCTCGCGAACAAGACCATGTAGATTGGCTGCGTGATTTGCAACTGACTATTCATGAAGGCGTGCCATTTACCAAAGCTCGCGACCCGCACAAATGCGCATTTGGCCGCTGGTATGATACGTATAAGCCAGAAAATGAAGAGTTCGCTGAAATCTTGGCGAAATTCGATGATCCACATCGCAAGCTCCATGAGTTGGCCGATGAGGTGTTGGACATGCTAAAAGCAGGCAAACAACAAGAAGCGAGAGACGCCTACACAAGAGAAGAACGCTCAACGTATGCGCGCCTGATCCGCTTGTTTGAATCTGCTCGCGAACAACTCACGCTCGATTACAAACCCATCATTGTATTTACCACCAAAGACGGAATGAATCCGAGCATTGGTTTACTTGTCGATAAAGTGGAAGATAATGTGTCAGTGGTTGAAACCGATATACAGCCACTGGAAGAACTGGTGAAAGTCGGCTTTGACGTGGACCCGCAAACCAAAAAACTGATGCGCGGGCTGATCAAACACAAACAATCTCATAGCTTGATCCTTGATCCCACCGCTATCTTCTTAGATACCCCTGTAGATGAAGAAACGCCGCCAGTGCAAGATGATCCGCCCCTAGAACAAGCTGGCTAAGGCTGAATTCAGGTAAGGCGTGCTATTTTTCGAACATCGTTGAAATAGCACGTTTATGAATTTATCCAACTGTTATCGTTACGCGATACGATTATTCGCCAGCCAATGTAATCCAGCCAGCCCTGCCATTACCCCTGCCATTACCCCTGCCATTACCCCTGCCATTCATCCATTCAACGACGGTACACTCGTAAATCCCATCACCTGCAACGATTGATAAGCGCAATCTTGACTGTGAACCATGCCGAAGTCTTTTTGAAACAGGGTGTTATGAGTGAGGTCGGTATGGTTTATTGGTGTTTGGGAATAATAATGGGTAGGGAAAAACAATGCCAAAGTACCAGTTCTTTTGTAAACCAGAATCAGACCGTAAAGAGTTTACCTATATAGATATGGGCTCTGACACCTTTGTCAGCGAAAAAGATCAGCTCTTACAGATTGGCTTTGAAGTTGAAGATGATGTGATTTATGCCGACTCTCCAGAAGAAGCCATTGGAAAATTTAAGTCAAACTTTTGTGCGCCTTTAGAAGATTATGCGAATTCAACCCCAGCGGGTGGTATAGCGACATTTGTTTATGAATCGGCGAAAGCACTTAAAAAGTATATGGCGACAAAGTAACAACAAGAACCACGGGAATATTGACCTCTCGCGACAAAATGGGCACGTAAATTACCCCGATGGAGGCCAATATTCCCGCAAGCGGTTGAATTAGCCGTTTGAATGACTCACGCGTTGATAGAGCGCATCTTTCATTGCCGATCTTTCAAGTTTAAGTTTCTGCATGGCCAAATCGCCAATTGGCGCGCCTTGTAGTTCAAGGGTGCGGATTTCTTTGTCTAATGCGTTGTATTTTTTATTTTCGGCAGCAAATTCTGCGTCTGACTCGATAAGTTGGGTGATGCGGTCTTCAAGCTCTGGGAAATCATCTTGCAGTGAGTGTTTTTCGCCTAACATATTAACTCCTGTTGAGTGAGACTTCGTTCGCTACAGTGTAGCAGGTGAGAACGGAGTTTCTGCTAGTCGAGCCCTTCGTTATCCATCCTTATCAACGAATTTTCGCAGCAAAGAGACTAATTGCTCGGTTTCGTCAGTGCGTCAATATGCCACTCAAACCTGTTCTCTCATTCAAACACGCTGATGATGTTAACAAAGTGGCCGTGCGTCTCTTGGATTGCCTATGTGAATGAAGGATAAAGAAAAACGCTTACCAGCCCACCGATAGTGGCGAGCAGGAAGCCTGCTCGGGCATTCGAACGGAAAAAGACACGCACAGTGCTGACCAGTTTTGGCTGCTTACCGGTAAACATGGCTTTGACCAAAGATTTGCCGCGTAAGTTGTAGATGGTAATCGCGCTGAGATGAAGTACCACGCAAGCCAAAAGTAGGTATGCAAAGGTGGCATGCAGAAAAATGAGCAAATCCATGTCATACAGCAGGCTGTCATCGTGGACGTAAGGGTCAAGGTAGCCACCCATGGATAAGCCGACAAAACACTGCGCGAGAATCAGTGAAAGTAACGTTATCACCATCCAGCCGCCTGCCGGATTATGCCCGACACCATGATGCGAATGTTCACCTTTTAGGTAACTGATAACGGTTTTGGGTGAGCGCAAAAATTGATGAAAGCGACTGGTTTCACTGCCAAAAAATCCCCATAAAACCCGCCATGTCACGAGTGTTGCCAGTGCAAGGCCAAACCACTCATGCGGACCTGTGCCCAAAAAGCCGCTTAGGGCAAGAAGGGCGAACAGCAGCGCTTGTAGCCAATGGTAAAGGCGGGTAGGTAGATCCCATATTTTCATGTGTTTTTGTCCGATCATTTTGCATGGGTGCAAACTTACTCGGCAATGACAACGGAGGCAAATATTCGGTCGTAACTTTTTGAATCTTTTGATACTCGCCCGACAATTTTGAGTAAAAACGACTCAAGAGTTTTGCTGATATCGAGTATATTAATGCTCCAGATTGAACCCGCCATCATGGCAATAAAAGGATGTAAAGAAATGCGTAAATCAATCAAGTCTGTTGCACTGTTTTCGGCGATCGTTGCCGGCATATTCATGGCGGCAAGTGCAGTGGCAAGCGACTTTTCTCAACAGATTGATGAGCGACAAAAGGGTTTTCTGTCGTTTGCTGACAACCTTAAAAGTATGAAAAAACTGGAAGATGGCAGTGATTCAGATTGGGCACAGATAAAATCGTTGGCGTTAAAGAACAGTGAAACCGTCGCAACCCTGCCTGCTTTGTTTCCTGAAGGAAGTGAGATAGGTAGCCGAAGCCGTTCAGCGGTTTGGAGCAAATGGGATAAGTTTGAACAAAATCTTTCAACGTTGAACACCCAATTCACTGACATGGCCTCAGCAGCTGAAGCGCAGGATGCAAAAGCGTTGAAGAAAGCATTTAAAGATGCAGAACGCAGCTGCAAAAATTGTCATCGTGGGTTTCGAACTAAGCGTTGATAGAAGGCAGAACCCCGACCTCAATGCAGTGTAAAACAGCACCCTGGGTGCTGTTTTACCTTGGCTTAATGAACGAACCCTGCGGGGCGTGTTATTGAAGCCATTCCACCTCAGCAGGCTTGTGAATCAAATAGCCTTGCAGGTAATCAATGCCTAGAGCTTTCAAGTAGGAGGCTTCTTCGTCCGTTTCAACGCACTCCGCAACAACATTGATTTTCAGCGTATCTGCCACTGACTTCAGGTTCTCAATGATTTTGCATTTTATGGGGTCGTGAATGCAATTTCGAATCAATGACCCGTCAATTTTTACCGCATCTACGGGCATGGTCAAAAGTTGATTATAAGTGGCATGCCCAGCACCGAAATCATCCAGGGCAAGCTTGAACCCGTTATTTTTCAATGTATTAAGGTTGTCAAAAAGCAAATTCTGGTTTTCTATTTCTCCGAATTCGACAATTTCGATCACGACTTTTTGGGTGTTGATTTTATGTTGTTTAACCCACTGCACGAGTGAATCGACTGATCGCGTGTCGGAGAGAAACTCTGGTGTTAAGTTAATTGATCCCGTGTCATAGGTGCTTTCGTTTAACGAGCCAAGGAACGCGAGTTGTTTATACAGCAACATGTTTTCTAGCGTATCAAGATAGCCTAAGCGTTGTGCGCACTGAAATACCGAAGCAGTATTGAGTATTCTTCCGTCCAATGTGAATTGACTGAGTAGCTCAAAGCTCTGTTTATCCGGTTGCTCGAGATTAAGGTAGTTCTGTTTTAGTAGGCGTATATTGTCGAAATTAAGTTCGTCCAGCAGGGTGATGTAGTCATCCATCGCCGTTTCATCGCAGTTAATCACCGAAGAGCCCATGTGTTTGTCAGCCAAGCGCATGTTTACGTTGAGTCGATTGACTGCGGGTTTAATACGAATGCCTTTTTGGCATCGACAATAGTAAATACGATCTGGTCGGTAGTTGATGCTTCGACGCTGCAAGTATTGGTCCAAGTACTGCGGGATGCTCTCTAACTGTTTCACCGCACTGGGTGTGTTTTCCATGATAAACACCAAAGAGGAAACGTCATAAAGCATAAAGCTCAAGTCGTAAACGTCGGTGTTGTGTTTAAAGTAATACGCAATCTGGCGCAAAATCTCGTCGCGTTTTTCAATTGGATATTTAAACGCTGGCCTTAAATCAAGCGCGCACACGAGAAAGTCGTTCATGTCTAACGTCAATGCATTGAGTTTCTGGAACGTGCCAAAGTGACTTTGTGCATCGGTATATAGGTTTCTCGTGTTTTTCTTTATCTGCTTTCTTAGGGTCAGCTTGTATTCCAGCATGATGTATATGATCACACAGAACATTGAAAAAATGGCCAGCTTGGTATTTAGCGCAGCGAGATTATTGGGATCTTTCGTTTGGAAAAGAAGGCTATACCCAATGATCATCAGCGCAACCAGTGTCAATTCAGAAAAGTTAAATACGGCGAGAATTACAAGGGGGGCCAGCAGCAGATATGCCAGGTAGCGATGGTAATCAATGGTACTTTCAACATTCAGTACCAGCAAAATACAGACTATCAAAAGTAGTTTATACATCCATTTAG
The DNA here is from genome assembly GCF_045679545.1 of Enterovibrio litoreus. Classification (NCBI taxonomy): domain Bacteria; kingdom Pseudomonadati; phylum Pseudomonadota; class Gammaproteobacteria; order Vibrionales; family Vibrionaceae; genus Enterovibrio; species Enterovibrio litoreus. The sequence continues at coordinate 2,234,795 of NZ_CP166194.1, read as the reverse complement.
TGGCAGAGATGTTGACGAGCGGTCGTGCAAATGTACGAAAAAAATCAGGATGATAAACACAGTGAAGCGCGAGCACGATGACGGGAGCGGTAATCAGTACGCCAATAGAATCGGTGAGATACAAATTGAGCGCACTTTCGAGACAAAATGTGTCGGGCGCAAATATGGCGAGTGACAATGCCCCCAACCCCGGCGTGAGAAAAACGTAGTAGAAAAAAGCGATACGGTTTGCATAGGAATGGTGTCGGTATTGCTCAAAAATGCGCACGGATGCTGATAGCGCAATCGTCACTACCAAGGTATAGAGCAACCCAACGCCACTAGGGATCGGGTTAAATAGGTAATAAGAGATAAGCGCTAAGAAGGCGCCTAATGCGCCACTTCGTCCATAAATGCAGGTGACAGCGACCATGGCTCCAGTGGTGACTGAGAGCAATAGGTTGTTGGTGGTATCCTGATTCGCAAACCAAGATACTTTCGTGCTGATAAAAACCAGCAGAAATGCGAGTAGAACATGTTTAACGTAGTCAATGTGTGACCGCTCTGAAATTTGAAGAGAGTATTTCACAAGATGGTCACTCTGTTTCTGCCACGACGTTTAGATTCATATAAAGCGGTATCGGCGATTTTATAAGCGTTATCAAACGTTGTCTGGCTTGTGGTAACACCACCAATAGAAACGGTGACGTCGAGATCAGCTATTTTTTCATTGGCAATGGCTAGACGTATTTGATCCGCTTTTTCTAGTAAGACGCCTTGATGCATATTTTTGAAAATAATAATGAACTCTTCTCCTCCCCAGCGTATGGCGGCGTCACCAGTTCGGATCTGAGATGAGATAATTTGAGCACATTTCGACAGCACTTCATCGCCTTTTGCGTGGCCATGGGTGTCGTTAATTTTCTTGAAATAGTCAATATCAAGAATGAGCAACGAAAAGCTGGTCATGCGTTTTAGTTTTGGCTCGTAGTAATCGCGACGATAGAGGTTGGTCATTTTGTCGGTTTTAATCGAGCGTCCTTTTTGGCGCAAGATACGTGAGCCGAATAGATACAAAATCGCCAGCACCAATGAGGGCCACAGGGCTTTCAGTATGACATCTGTGAAGGAGAATCCGATTCTAAACGTGGCGGCATTTGAACATGGAAAATGCGCGGTTGTGGTGTACACATTGTGCGCGCCATTAATGTTAAGAGTGGTGTGATGTAGCGCGTTGTAGGCATCAAGCTGATCTTGAATGTGGCTTTCTTTTAAATCGACAGCGACCAGTGCATTCAAAGCTTGGCGATTGTGAATGGGGTAATACACAGTTCTGATGCGTTGCTTCGTGCCTTCTTCAACATAAGGTTCGGTCATGAGCAGATTGCACCCATAGAATTCTTGGTACGTATTATTTAGATGCTCACGCACAACGACACGCTCTATAACATCGTTTAAGCGATATTGATCAAAGGCGTCACTGTATTGATTTCGCAAAGGGAGGAAATGTGCGTACAGGCTCGGATGTTCGAGTACGGCAATCGTCCAGACGCTATCGGGAGCAAGTGCTTCAACCTGCGCGCGTAATTTCAGCACCCCTGGAGTAAGTTCCTTTACTGACATAGCGTCTTGCCGCACCAATAAACTGACACCATTGCTTTCATGAATGCCTTTGCTCATCACTAAGCTGGGTGTGTTGTTGTAGTAAGAACCAAAGCGGCGAATAGTTTCAAAAATACTATGAAAGTTGGTTTGTAGCTGTCTTACCAGACCTTGTGTATGGAGCATATTGAAAAGTTGCAACGCCATGGACACAACAAGAAGCGATAAGATGAACACGCGAACGAATGAATAGGGGAGAGAACGATTCACGTTGGAAGATATTTGCATGGTCAATCGCTACAGGCCAGTTGATAACAATCAGGGTATTTATGTGATGTATGTCTTGTTTTTCCGGCAGTTTATTCCATTTTTTTAATTGGTCAACCGTTTTGTTTTTCATCTCCATTGAAATCTTTCATGTTGATGATTGTTGATAGCGATGCGGCGGAGTGTTTGCTTGGTATTGCAACAACATTACGTTGCTCTCCTATGCGGTGAGCAACGTAATGTTTCGGATGCAAATGTAGGTGTTTGTTTAGTAGAAAATTAAAGGTCAAGTGTGGCAATCGCGGCTCTCATTCTGCGTACCGCTTCTTCCAAGGTTTTTCGTGTGCAGCCGAAATTGAGTCTCACAAATTGTCGGTTACCAAAATCCAGTCCCGGTGACATACCGACTCCCGCTTGCTCAAAGAAACGGAAAGGATTATCGACAGGTAATTTGCTGCAATCAATCCACGCTAAATAGGTGGCTTCAATGTGTTCTAGCTTTAAGCCGGGTAGGGCATTGATTTCTCGCATCAGATAGTCTCGATGCCCCGCCAAATACGCCAGTTGTGCTTGCAACCATGACTCGCCATGTTCATAAGCAGCTTCCGCGGCGGTGAAAGCAAGAAGGCTTACGCCCGGTACAATACCGCGTTTTACTTTGTTAAATCGCGCCCGTATGTCAGCGTTAGGAATGATGGCGATAGACGCCCCCAATCCGGCGATGTTGAAGGTTTTGCTTGGCGCCATTAATGTCACACTGCGCTGTGCTGCGTTGTCATTTAAGCTGGCGAAAGGCATGTGTTTGTGTTCGTTGTCCAAAATCAGGTCGCAGTGAATTTCATCAGAGCAGACGAGTAGGTGATGTTTTTCGGCGAAAGCCAGCGTTGCTTCGAGCTCGTCACGTCGATAAACCGTGCCGCCGGGATTAAGCGGGTTACACATTTGCAGCAAACCACCGTTGTCGGCTAACTGATTTCCTGCATCTTGCAGGTCTGGTAACCATCTGCCGTTTTTTAATACCACAGGCGCTTTGACCAATGGGCGCTCTGCAAATTTGGCAGATGAAATAAACGGAGGATAAATAGGGCTAGGGCTAATGATGGTTTGCCCTTGCTCGGTCAACGCCCGCGCGGCAATGTTCAATCCACAAACTAGACCAGGTAAATACACCACCCATTCAGGCTGAATGTGCCAGTCATAGCGTTCTGCCATGCGGGCAACAAAAATTTCTGTGAGGCGTTCAGGCGCGTGTGTATAGCCAAAAACGCCATGGTTAATACGCGCATGTAAGGCTTCTAGTACGGCAGGTGGGGATTGGAAATCGCTGTCAGCGACCCACATGGGAAGAATATCCTGATCTTTGTATTTATCCCATTTGTCGCTGCTGGTGGCTGTGCGGTCGAGTTCGTTGTCGAAATCAAAAACAGGCTTTGTAGCTTCCATTGCGCGTCCTTACGTCTTAACAGTGTGTTTAGAGTACTGAAAGCGACTTTGTAGGGTAAAGGGAAATCAGTTTTAAGATCTTGATGTGTGAATATATCGGCGGATATGGCGGTTCTTTGGTGAATCGTGCGGGGACTTGGGAATAAAAAATCGGGCGTTTGCCCGATTCTCTATTTGTGTTGCGGCGTGTCACCAAAATGCGCTCTGGCATAATTGACGCGCTGTTCTGGCGTGAGCGGTGTGGCAGAGGTGCCAAGGTGCTCAATGTGGCGCAGCCTTGGTAATAAGCCACAACCATTAGCAATTTGAATGGCGAGGCCGGGACGGGCGTTTAGCTCTAACACCATGGGGCCTTTTTCTTTATCGAGCACCATGTCGGTGCCGATATAGCCAAGTCCCGTCATCTCCCACGCACTCGCTGCAAGCACAAGCAGCTGTTCCCAGTGGGGCACTTTAAGCTCACTGAGCAGTCTACCAGTGTCAGGGTGGCGTTCAATCGGGCGATTAAACTGCACAGCGCGCACGGCGTCACCAGTGGCAATATCAATACCCACACCTACCGCGCCTTGGTGAAGGTTTGCTTTACCGTCAGACGCTGACGTGGAGAGGCGCATCATGGCCATCACGGGGTAGCCTTTGAATACTATTACGCGAATATCTGGCACACCCTCAAAGCTGAAGCCTTCAAACACATCATCGAATTGGATGAGATTTTCCACCACGGCAACGTCGTTCTTGCCACCCAGCGAGAACAAGCCCGCTAGTGTGTTGGTGATGTGGCGCTCGACTTCGCTTTTGTTCACTTCAGCACCTGACGGTTTTTTGTATACACCGTCTTTGTTTGAGGTGACCACCAAAATCCCTTTACCGCCTGAACCTTGCGCAGGCTTGATAACAAAGCCCGGCCAGTTTTCGACCATTTTATGAATGGAAGGTACGCTATGCTGTTCGTTGATGACACCAATCAACTCAGGCACGGTCGCGCCAGATTGCTGGGCAAGATGCTTGGTTTTGAGTTTGTTATCCACCAAGGGGAAAAGCCTGCGCTGATTATAGCGACCAATGTAACTGATGTTACGTCGGTTCATCCCCATAATACCGGCGCGATTTAGCTTAAATGGTGAGGTGTATTTCTTTAACAATCCCAGCATGTGTTTAGTCCTTCACGAGCGGCTTAAAGCGCTTCAATTCGCTGAGGCGATAACCGGTGTAGTTACCCAGCATCAAGATAAGCGCCAGAATCACTAGTTGGATACCGATAAAGTTAAAGGTGATGTGACGAACAAAGTCATTGGTCATTGCAAGGTAAACCAACACGGCAGTCAGCAGAGAGCCTCCACCTTGTACAAGCACTTCTTTCGGGCCTTCTTCTTCCCAAATGATAGACATGCGCTCGATGGTCCAAGACAAGATGATCATTGGGAAGAAAGTGATGCTTAAGCCTTCGACCAATCCAATCTTAAAGGCCACGACGGTAAACACGGCGATGATCAGAATCACGGTGATAATCACAGCAGATATTCTTGCCACCAAGAGCAAATTAAGCCGCGATAAATAGCTTCGTATGATCAAACCCGTACCGACGATAAGCAAGAAGCCAACAATGCCGGGAACCAATTGGGTTTGCACAAACGCAACGGCAATCAAAACGGGCATGAATGTCCCTGACGTTTTGAGGCCAACGAGCACCCGCAGCAACACCACGATCAGCGCGCCAATAGGAACGAGCATGATGGTTTTGAACATGGCCTGTTCTTCAATCGGCAGACTGTGAATGGAAAAGTTCAGCAGGCTTTCTGCTTGGATCTTTTCGTCTGTTGCTTGTTTCGGGCTGATGTCCTGAGAAATGATGGAGAAGCTCACCTGACTATTGCTACCGCCCGTCACTTCAAGCAATGGCGTGCCTTTTTCATTCCAAAGCAGCAAGTTCTGGGTGATATCTTTTGCGCCTGTTTCAAGATTAAACAGTTGCCAGTTTTCGCCGTCCCAAATTTCAACCATTGGGATGATACTTTGGCGGCGTCGACCGTCTTCCAGCTGTAACGCACCAGCAACGCGGGCGTGTATGTTCTCGAGAGACAGGATCGCGACAATTGCATCGGCTTTGCTCATCTCTTTGGTTAGCAAAGATGCGTTTTGGCTTTCACTGTCGTTGAATTGCTTAATCAGCTCTCGCGTGAGTGTGCTGTTATCTGCTGAGCGTTGGCGGGCTTGGTTTAGAATGGCTTCAGCCGCTGTTTTGACTGGGCCATCCAACGCGATAGGGGTGACATCGCCAATCGGCGGTTCATTGGGGAACTTGGCATTATTATCTACCAGCATTTGGTTCTTGAAGTACAAGATTTGCTGGCCAGAGGCTTCACGCTTTGTCCATTCTGCACGACGGCCGTTTTCGGTGTTAACCAGTGCAAAACCATAGCCTGGCGAACTGGTGTTTTCATTGATTAGGGTAAAGCCGTCTTGTGTATCCGGTGTCGCCAAGGAGACTTTAACGGGATCGCCTTTAGCTTCAAATTCAACGCGGGCTTCCACTTCCCACACTTGGTGTTTTTGCCCGGCAGTCCAAGGCACACCATAGACATCGTGACGGTACATACTCATGCCGATCCCCACTATAACAAGCAGACTGACCAACAGATAAAACGGGACGCGTGAAGTCATTTTTTCCTCTTACGCTTAACCGACGAAATGACGTCAGTGAACTATTTTTTTTCAGCGACAAACTTTGGGTGAAGGTATGACTGACTCACATCCACCACTGCAATATCTTTAAAAAACTCTCGACCTAACAGGATCGGAAACTCCATCTGGGAACGATCTGCTAGCGTAAATTGGGCTTTTTCGTGCAAGTTACCGAGACGGACTCGCAATTCAACCACAGGGCGACGTTCTAATTCATCCGCAGAAGCTTGACGTATTTTCACCCAGCGTTTGACTTGGGCTTCAATCTCGACGGCTGGCTCTACATCATTTTGATCAACATTGGCATGTGCCAAATTGAAACGTACCCAGGTTTTACCATCACGCTCAAACTCTTGAATGTCAGTGGCATTCATGGATGAGGTGGTGGCGCCTGTATCAACGCGCGCTTTGAAGTTTGAACCTGCAGCATCAATCCATACCCATTCCATTTCACCTAAAATGGTTTTGTCTTGCGCGGTAGAAACGGGCACTTCTTTCTCTACGTACACCACCTTTGGTTCAGGGCGGTTTGCCGCTTCGCGTGCTTGCGTTTGTCTTAGCACTTTGAGTGTGTCAGACAGGCTGAGTATCTGTTGTTCAAGAGTTGCGATTTGAGCTTGCTGAGAAACGACATTTTGATTCAATGTTGTCATGTCAGACTGGATATTGGTGTCGATGGCGTTAATGGCGTCCAATGTTTGCTGATGTTGTTTTTGGGATGTCAGGCTGCAGCCAGAAAGAACAGCAGTGAGAAAAATCAGCAATCCGCTGCGAGTTAGCATGGGGAGCTCCGTGCTGGATAATTAACGAGTGAAAAAGATGGCGGTTAGTTTACCTTGAAAAAAAGGACGCGAGAAGCGTCCTTTGTCATGGGTTAGTCAGGATTTTTTGCTACTAAAATCGCGCGCTTAGGCGCGGGGTAGCCTTCTATTGTTTTCGACGGGTCATTCACATCCAAGTATTCAGGTAGTGAATTATGCGTCATCCAATCTGTTGAGCGTTGCTCATCAGTGGTGGTCACACACTCATCAACAATGCGCACATCAACAAAACCGACTTTCTCTAACCATACCTTCAATGCTTTTGCTGACGGGAAAAAATAGACATTACGCATTTGCGCGTAGCGATCAATTGGCACTAACACCGCATTTTCGTCGCCCTCAATTACCAGTGTTTCTAATACCAACTCGCCATTTTTCACCAGTTGGTTTTTAAGCTGGATCAAGTGATCAAGCGGGGAGCGGCGGTGGTATAACACGCCCATGCTAAATACGGTGTCGAAGGCCTTGAGTTCTGGTAGACGTTCAATACCAAGCGGCAGCAGGTGTGCACGCTGATCGTTGCCCATCAATCGACGAATCGCTTCGAACTGCACCAAAAAAAGCTCGGATGGGTCGATGCCAACTGTCAGCTCTGCGCCTTCGCCCAGCATACGCCACATGTGGTAACCGTTTCCGCAACCTACATCCAGAACATAACGGCCTTTCAACGGTGAAATATGGGGAAGCACGCGATCCCACTTCCAATCTGAACGCCATTCGGTATCAATCTGGATGCCGTGCACGTCATACGGGCCTTTACGCCACGGATGGAAGGTACGCAGCAAATTCTCGAGTTTCGCGCGTTGTCCTTCTGGTAGTTCGCTGTCAGTTCCAATGGATACGCAATTTTTCAGGTCCACCGTTGATGGCGCATCGGTTGGGATCTTTTTCAGCACACGCATCCACTTTGGCATGTCACCGTGCGGCTGGTCTTGCCACTCGGCAAGTTGCGCTGGCAGGACATTCAGCCAGTTTTGCAGACGGTTCTTGGCGATCAATTGGTAAAAATCAGAAAAATCGAACATGGCTTATTAGTCTGTCAGTTAAGTATTTATTAAAGGGTATTTTCTAGTTGCGAAAGGCGCGACAACGTTTAGCTAGGCATCAAGCATCCAGCTTACTTAATCGCAAACATCGAGCCGAAGTTGAAGCATTGGAACCATACCGCGATGCTGCTAAAACCAATGTCGCTTAAACGTTGTTTGTGGCAATCAATGGTGTCTGGCTTCATCACGTTTTCTAGCGCACTGCGTTTTTGGCTGATTTCTAGCTCGCTATACCCATTTGCACGCTTGAAATCATGGTGCAAATCGATGAGCAGTTCATGGGCGGTTTCGTCAGCAAAACTGTATTTTTCTGACAAAATTAAGATGCCACCCGGTTTCAGGCCAGCGTAAATCTTTTTCAGCAGCGTCAGACGATCATCGGGATTCAAAAATTGCAGGGTGAAGTTGAGGACAACCACCGATGCATTTTGAATATCGACGTGACGAATATCTTCTTCAATCACATCAACGTCGGTCTCTGAGCGATAGGCATTCACGTGCAATTTGCAGCGTTCCACCATGGCTGGCGAGTTATCAACGGCCACAATGTTGCAATTTTCTGCTTTGATATGACGACGCATAGAGAGGGTTGCCGCGCCTAGCGAGCAGCCAAGGTCATACACGGTTGATCCGTCAGATGCGTAGCGTTCAGCGAGCATGCCAATGGCGGATATGATGTTGCTGTAACCGGGTACAGAACGTTGGATCATATCGGGAAAAACTTCAGCCACGTTTTCGTCGAACGTGAAATCGCCCAGTTTTTCAATTGGCGCAGCAAAAATATTATCGCGATTGGCCATCTGAACCTGCCTTGAGAGTGCTAACAGCATGTCTGTATTGTCCTCACATGCTGTATCGAATTCGTTTTATGTGTGGATTTCCGTCCCGCACCGAGAGGGCGCGTATTGTAGAGAATTTTAGAACGGTTGTCTTTAGTTAACCCAGCTTACAGTAAGGCGATTTGAGAAGAGGTATCTTCAGGGGACAATTGCGCGAGTGGCGGCAATAGTATTTTCTTTTGTAACTGATGATAAAAGTGCTCAGCCAACTGCGGTGCATCATCGTTGTTGGCGGTGTGGATCATCAAGTAAGGCGTTTTCCCTTCCTCTATCCACTGCGGGATCTTTTTCTGCCAATTCGCAAAAAATACATCGTTTCTCTCAAGTGTTGGGTCGCCAATGAATCGCACCATAGGTGTGTCGCTCGTTGCAATCGCATGAACGGGCACACGCGGCTTTTTCTGCTGCGCATCGAGTAGGGCGTCAGTGTCTGCAGGTACGGCAAAAACAGGGCGACTGTCCATGATGATACGATTCGCACCGTGCTCTATCAGCAAGCTGTTCAACGCGCGTTCTTCATCACCCTTGGCAAAAAAAGCAGGGTGGCGCACTTCAACACCGACGTTATAAGACGTAGGCATTGCGGTTAAAAAGCGCTTGAGATCCGGCAATGATTGCGGGCCAAAGGCTGCCGGTAATTGAATTTTCCAAAGCCCAATGCGCTCGTGTAGTGGCTGCATCAGTGTGATGAATTCGGACACCATAGCATCTGAATGGCGCAGCATCATTTGGTGCGTGATGGGTTGAGGGAATTTAAAGGTAAACCGAAACGCATCGCTGGTGGCCGCTTTCCAATTGGCGACCGTGGCATGAGAGGGGCTTGCGTAAAATGTGGTGTTACCTTCCACTGTATTAAAAACTTGCGCGTAGCGTGCCAAGCGTTCGCCGCTTTTTGTCCCAGATGGGTAAAACTTTCGCTGCCATCCATTGTGTGACCATTGGGTCATGCCTAAACGAAGTGGCGGCGTGGCAAGTTCAGAAAGCAGAGCAAGTTTGGAAATCGATGGTGGCAACGGATAATCCCTCATGTCGTCGAGTGCCTATTCTGGGTGTCTCACCCTGTGAGCGTCAATCCTTGCTGATTTTTTGCGCGATTGCGACGATTTCTGCCGTTCGACAGATTTCGAATTCCCGCAAGGCCATTTTTTCCTTTATAATGCTGCGTCATTTTGAGGTATTTTGGCTTTGGCTTGAGTGTTTAACCTAGGTTTTCTAACGTTGTTTTTTAACCTTGGCTTTTTTACTTAGGCGGGAGCCTGCAGAATTGTCTGCACAACCATATTTGTAGCTTTGCGCTTTTGGCGCAATAGGACAGTCAGTAACAGATCGGGAAATTCATATGCGCACCCAATATTGTGGTCACCTGAACAAAGCCCTAGTAGGGCAAACTGTAGAACTTTGCGGCTGGGTAAACCGCCGCCGTGATTTAGGCGGTCTTATCTTCATTGATATGCGTGATCGTGAAGGCGTGGTTCAGGTGGTGGTTGACCCGGATATGAAAGATATATTCGAGCTTGCCAATCAGCTGCGTAACGAATTCTGTATCAAGATCACGGGTGAAGTGCGTGCTCGTCCAGAAAGCCAAGTTAACAAAGGCATGGCAACGGGCGAAGTAGAAGTGCTGGCGACAGGCTTGGAAATTATCAACCGTGCTGCGCCACTGCCGCTGGATTTCAACCAAAACAACTCTGAAGAACAGCGCCTGAAGTTCCGTTATCTGGATCTGCGTCGCCCTGAAATGAGCGACCGCATCAAACTACGTGCAAAAGCATCAAGTTTTGTTCGTCGTTTCTTGGATGACAACGGCTTCTTGGATATTGAAACCCCAGTATTGACCAAAGCGACCCCAGAAGGCGCGCGTGACTACTTGGTACCAAGCCGTGTTCACAAAGGCAGCTTTTATGCGTTGCCACAGTCTCCTCAGCTGTTCAAACAACTTCTGATGATGTCTGGCTTCGATCGCTACTACCAAATCGTTAAGTGCTTCCGTGATGAAGACTTGCGTGCTGATCGTCAGCCTGAATTTACCCAAATCGATATCGAAACTTCGTTCATGAGCGCTGATCAAGTTCGTGCAATGACCGAGAATATGGTTCGCGGCATGTGGCAAGAACTGCTCAACGTGGAACTGGGTGAGTTCCCAATCATGACGTTCGAAGAAGCGGCACGTCGCTTCGGTTCAGATAAACCTGACCTGCGTAACCCGCTAGAAATGGTTGATGTGGCTGACATACTAAAAGACGTGGACTTCAAAGTGTTCTCGGGCCCTGCGAACGATCCTAAAGGTCGCGTTGCGGTTATCCGTGTACCGGGTGGTGCTGCGCTTTCTCGTAAACAAATCGACGACTACACCAAGTTCGTGGGTATTTACGGCGCGAAAGGTCTGGCATGGATGAAGGTTAACGACCTTGCTGCTGGCCTAGAAGGCGTTCAGTCTCCAGTGGCTAAGTTCCTAAACGAAGAAGTGGTTAACGGTATTCTTGAGCGCACTGGCGCAGAATCTGGCGACATCATCTTGTTCGGTGCTGATAGCAAGAAAGTGGTTACCGAAGCGATGGGCGCACTGCGTCTGAAGCTGGGTACTGACCTGGGTCTGACTGACACCAACAAGTGGGCACCACTGTGGGTGGTTGATTTCCCTATGTTTGAAGAAGATGACGAAGGTAACCTGCACGCGATGCACCACCCGTTCACGTCTCCTTTGAACATGACGGCGGAAGAGCTGAAAGCAAACCCAGCATCAGCTATCTCAAACGCATACGATATGGTTCTTAACGGCTACGAAGTAGGCGGTGGTTCTGTGCGTATTCATAACTCTGATATGCAAACTGTTGTGTTTGATATTCTGGGTATTGAATCAGGCGAGCAGCAAGAAAAATTCGGCTTCTTGCTTGAAGCCTTGAAGTACGGCACGCCACCACATGCAGGTTTGGCATTCGGTCTGGACCGTTTGGTGATGCTGCTTTGTGGTACAGAGAACATCCGTGATGTTATCGCTTTCCCGAAAACCACCGCAGCCGCGTGTTTGCTGACAGATGCGCCAAGCCTCGCGAATCCTGCATCGTTGGCTGAGCTGGCGATTGCAGTCACCGCCGCTGCGAAGAAAAACGAAGAAAACGACGCTTAAGTCGACCCTATCTTCTAGCAATAAGGCCAGATTTTCTGGCCTTATTTGTTTCTAAAACCACGAAATAAATTGGGTGCATTCAATCAGATATGGGTGTTGTCTCAAACCTACTCGCACTGTTTTGCTATAAACCCAACACGAAATGAATAAATCAGTGCCGAAATGTCGCTGAAAAAGGAGTGAGAAATGGCAGGTCACAGTAAATTCGCCAACATCAAACACCGCAAAGCTGCGCAAGATGCCAAGCGCGGTAAAATCTTTACCAAACTCATCCGTGAAATTACCGTCGCCGCGAAAGAAGGCGGCGCAGAGCCAGAAAACAATCCGCGTCTTCGTGCCGCGATTGATAAAGCGCTGTCCAACAACATGACCCGTGACACCGTTAACCGCGCTGTAACCCGTGGGGCTGGCGGTGAAGGCGACGAAGGCATGGAAACTGTCATCTATGAAGGCTACGGACCAGCAGGCACGGCCGTGATGGTTGAGTGTATGACTGACAACCGTAACCGTACTGTTTCTGGTGTTCGCCATGCGTTTTCAAAGTCAGGCGGCAATTTGGGCACTGACGGCAGCGTGAATTATCTGTTTGATAAAAAAGGTGTGATTTCTTATGCGTCGGGCTTAGATGAAGATGAAGTCATGGAAGCAGCACTAGAAGGCGGTGCTGATGATGTTGAAACCCATGAAGATGGCTCGATTGACGTTTTCACCACACCTGTTGATTTTGGCTCGGTTAAAGATGCGCTCGATGCCGCAGGATTTGAAGCACAAAACGCTGAAGTCACCCTAGTTCCTTCAACAAAGGCGGAATTAGACGAAACGACGGCACCTAAACTGCTTCGTCTTATCGATGCGCTAGAAGATTTGGACGACGTTCAAGAGGTTTACCACAACGGTGAAATTTCTGACGAAGTCGCAGCAACATTGGAATAAGCATACGTGGCTATTATTCTCGGGATTGACCCGGGCTCGCGGATCACAGGCTATGGCGTGATCCGCCAACAAGGCCGCAACCTCGAATATCTTGGTAGTGGTTGTATCCGAACAGAATCGGAAGACTTGGCAGGGCGCTTGGGCCAAATTTATGCGGGTGTGAGCGAAGTGATCACTCAGTTTCAGCCTGATACCTTTGCTATTGAACAGGTGTTTATGGCGCGAAATGCAGACTCCGCGCTAAAGCTCGGTCAAGCACGAGGCAGTGCGATTGTCGCGGCAGTAAACGGTGGATTACCTGTCAGCGAATACGCTGCACGCTTGATTAAGCAATCTGTGGTTGGCAATGGCGGCGCTGACAAGAAGCAAGTGCAGCACATGGTGGTACACATGCTGAAATTGTCTTCAACGCCTCAAGCTGATGCCGCTGATGCATTGGCGGTTGCCATTTGTCATGCTCACACCAACCACACGCTGGTGGCGATGGCAGGCAAGGCGACAAGTGCAAGACGTGGGCGATATCGATAACTGCATACACGATTTGTTCAAAGCAGCCAATTGGCTGCTTTTTTTCATCAAAACCTTTTCATCAAAACCTTTTCATCAAACCTTCACTGGCCGAAAAATACGGCCATTTCTCATTCCTAAGAGCGTTCCATCGGTGTTTCATTGTGCAGATCGGAAATTAAAGCGCTAAGTTTCGGTTCTAATCTATCGTTATTTATGAACAATTTTTTCTTGAAGTGAGTTTGCTATGAAATACCTTAAATGGGGTTTGTGTATTTTTATTGCGTTTGTGTTTGTTCAATCGCTGTTCTTTAAGTTTACGGGCTCTCCGGAAACTACTTTTATCTTTGGCACATTGGGCGAATGGTCTGGATTGGCTTGGTTTGGAAAATACGGTGCGTACATGGTGGGCACGGTTGAGCTTATCGCATCAATAATGTTGTTTACGCGGTTTCATGCGCTGGGTGCACTTTTGGCCATCGGAACCATGACGGGCGCGATTTTCTTTCACCTTTTCACGCCAATTGGTGTTGCTCAACCAGCGTTTAATGCTGCGGGAGAAGTGGTCGGCAACGACGGCGGGACCTTGTTTGTCATGGCGTGCTTGGTTTGGGTTTCAGCGGCATTTTTGCTGTATCAAACAAGAAAAGGCGACCGCGAACAAGTCGACTAACACTTTGCTTGGTCTGGGTGCTTCTATTCGCGCCTAGACCTATGATCTGATAACGTTGGGTTAGGCATTACTGAGTAAGGATCACCTGTGTCGTCCAACACTGTTAAGCATGTTCGTACCCGAGATGTACTTCAATGGATTGGAGCTTTTCTCGTTCCGTATCGCCGTCAAGCGTTTGCCGCTATCTTCTTTTTGTTTATTGGTTCGTTGAGTTGGCTTGCCTTAGGGCAGGGCGTCAAACTGCTGGTTGATGATGGTTTTCTGACTGGAAACGCCGAGCAACTGAACAAATGGATATTACTGATTCTCGCTATTACCTTCGTCAGCGGTATTGCTGTTTTTTGTCGATTTTATTTGATGAGTTGGTTGGGCGAGCGCGTTAGCGCAGACATTCGCATCAAGGTGTACAACCAACTGCTGACTCTTTCTCCTTCTTTCTACGCCAAAGCGCGAACAGGCGAAGTGATTAGCCGCTTCACAGCGGATACCACTTTGCTACAAACCGTGGTGGGCTCCAGCCTTTCTATGGCGCTTCGTTCTGTTGTATCCGTGCTGGGTGGATTAGTCATGATGGCCATCACCAGTTTGACTCTGACAGCCTTGGTGTTGCTGGCCGTGCCAGTGGTGTTGGTTCCCATCGGTGTTTTAGGGCGAAAAGTGCGTCGTTTAGCGCGCGTCAGTCAGGACAGAGTGGCAGATCTTGGCTCTCATGTGGATGAAACCTTACACGAGATCCGCACCGTTCAGTCGTATAACCATGAACGTGTCGATGCGGAGCATTTTACCTGCCGCGTAGAGTCTGTGATGGGTGCGGCCAAAGAACGCATTCGTTATCGCGCCATGTTGATGTCTTCTGTCGTGTTGCTCAGTACCGTTGCCATCATTTTGGTGACTTGGGTAGGTGCGCTGAATGTACTTGATGGTTCGCTCTCGGCGGGAGAGCTTTCCGCCTTTATGTTCTATGCCTTGCTGGTGGGGGGCGGCGTTGCGACGGTCAGTGAGGTTATTGGTGATATACAGCGTGCAGCAGGAGCAACGGAGCGACTGATTGAATTGTCACAGATGAAACCAGATATTGCTGAGCCCGAAAATCCCGTTGCACTGTCATCGGCTGTATCAGGCAACATTACCTTTAGTCGTGTCGATTTTTCCTATCCGGGCGACGATAACCTTGCCGTGTTTAAGGCGCTATCATTGCGTGTAAAGCCCGGTGAGCGGGTGGCGCTCGTGGGGCCTAGTGGGGCGGGGAAAAGCACGGTATTTGCTATTTTACAGCGCTTTTTTGACGTGCAAGCAGGCGAGGTGACATTGGATGGCGTGTCGATCGACACAATATCTTTAGATGCATTGCGTAAGCAATTTGCGTTAGTGCCGCAAGAGTCAGTGATCTTTGCCACCTCCGTCATAGAAAATGTGCGCTATGGCGATCCCACGGCCAGTGAAGCGGCGGTCATCGAAGCGTGTATCGCCGCTCGAGCCCATGAGTTTATTTCTGAATTGCCTCAGGGTTATCAGACCGATTTGGGTGAGCGTGGCGTGAGATTGTCGGGCGGGCAGAAGCAACGTATTTCAATTGCTCGTGCTATTTTGGCCGACAGGCCGATTTTGCTATTGGATGAAGCAACGAGCGCACTGGATGCGGTTAGCGAACATAAAGTGAAAGAGGCACTGGATACCCTGATGAAAGGGAAAACCTCTTTGGTTATCGCACACCGCTTGGCAACGGTGGTGAATGCGGATCGAATTTTGGTACTGGACAAAGGCGAGCTGGTCGCTAGTGGCACGCATAAAGAGCTGATGGAAACTTCATCACTCTATCGTGAATTTGCCGCGCTGCAGCTTGTGTCGGCTCAGGATGACAAGGTTATTCACGCTGCAGGCAATGCTTGAGGCGGGAATTCCTCGCCTGATCATAACCCCATTTCCATGCCTTAGAACCCTTTAAGACTGGATATCTATCCAGTTGTTCATTATCCTTATCGCAATTGTCATTATTAGAGTCGAGATAGCATTGTGATTGGCCGATTGCGCGGAACCTTGCTTGAAAAGCAACCTCCTGAAGTTCTTCTTGAAATCAATGGTGTGGGCTATGAAGTTAGCATGCCAATGAGTTGTTTCTATGAGTTGCCTGAAATCGGCGAAGAAGCGATTATTTATACGCATTTTGTTGTCCGTGAAGATGCGCAATTGCTCTACGGCTTTAATACCACGGTTGAGCGTGCCTTGTTCCGTGAAGTGATCAAAGCTAACGGCGTTGGCCCTAAACTTGGCTTGGCCATTTTATCCGGCATGACGGCGACGCAATTTGTGGATAGTGTGGAACGCGAAGATGTGTCGACCCTGGTGAAAATTCCGGGTGTGGGTAAAAAAACTGCAGAGCGTCTAGTCATCGAAATGCGTGATCGCCTCAAGAACTGGCATGCGTTTGATTTATTAACGCCGCATTCAGATGCCGCAGCACGTCGCGCAAATAGCGCGGATACAACGTCAGCTTCGTCGAGTAATCCAAAAGAGGAAGCCATGAGCGCACTCATTGCATTGGGTTACAAGGCGGCTCAAGCAGAGAAAGTGGTTAAACAAGTCGCGCAAGACGGCATGAAGAGCGAGGCCATTATTCGTGATGCGCTGCGCTCAATGGTTTAGTGGAGCATGATTTAATGGAGCCTTGTTGAATGATTGAAGCAGACCGCTTAACAGGCGTCGTGCCTCCAATGCGAGAAGACGACGTTATTGACCGCGCCATTCGCCCCAAAATGCTGGAGGACTATAAAGGTCAAGATCATGTTCGTAGCCAAATGGAAATCTTTATCCATGCGGCAAGAAAGCGTGAAGAAGCCCTAGATCACCTGCTCATTTTTGGTCCTCCGGGGCTCGGCAAAACCACGTTAGCCAATATCGTGGCCAATGAAATGGATGTGAGCATTCGAACGACATCAGGGCCGGTATTAGAAAAAGCAGGGGATTTGGCGGCATTGCTGACTAATCTGGAACCTCATGACGTGTTGTTCATTGATGAAATTCACCGCCTAAGCCCCGTGGTGGAAGAAATATTATACCCCGCGATGGAAGACTACCAATTGGATATCATGATTGGTGAAGGGCCAGCTGCTCGTTCCATCAAAATTGATTTACCGCCTTTCACCTTGGTAGGTGCCACCACGCGTGCGGGATCGTTAACGTCTCCGTTGCGTGACCGCTTTGGTATCACTCAGCGTCTTGAATATTACAATGTTGCCGATCTCAAAGGTATTGTGCTGCGCAGTGCAAATTGCCTGAATCTCGTTATCGATGAAGAAGGCGCGTTAGAAATTGCGAAACGTGCGCGGGGAACACCTCGCATTGCAAACCGTTTGCTAAGGCGTGTTCGTGACTATGCGGAAGTAAAAGCAGACGGGGAAATCAATGCAGAGGTGGCATCTAAGGCGCTTGATATGTTGGATGTCGACAATCAGGGCTTTGATTACATGGACAGAAAACTCCTCAAAGCGATTATCGAAAAGTTTGATGGTGGCCCTGTTGGCCTTGATAACCTTGCCGCTGCGATTGGTGAAGTGAAAGACACCATTGAAGACGTGCTTGAACCTTATTTGATTCAGCAAGGTTACCTTCAGCGCACACCGCGTGGGCGGATTGCAAGCCAACGTGCTTATCTGCACTTTGGCTTTGACATGCCTGAATAAGCAATAAGTCATCAAAATGATAGTCTGAGGCCAGTATTAATGCTGGCCTTTTCTATTTTAGAACAACGGGCACATACTCTCTTTGATGTATAAATTTCGTGCTAGAAGTGAGCGGCAACGGTGCGAAATGGTGGCTGAAAATGATCAAGATCTAACAATTGGCAAATTTGTAGGTCAATAATTGATTACTTTGACAGCAGTCAAAGTGTTAGATGGCCAAATACTTTGAAGCTGCCTCGCATAATGATTAGTATTAGCTGTCACTACATTAGGAGTTGCTTAACAAAATCCTAACCAGTGCAGAACATACATGCAACAAAAAATAGGCGAGCCGTTTACTCGGTTCCCGTAAGTAAGCTCGGTTAAGTACGTCCCTCAAGGCGTGCGTGTGTTTTAGCATTTACTTATTAATACGAAAGTATTGCGCGTCAGTCAGTCTGACGAGGAAGGAGTTACCATGTTAACTGATATTGTGGAGCTATCGCGGTTCCAGTTTGCACTTACCGCGATGTATCACTTTTTATTCGTGCCACTGACTTTGGGTATGGCGTTCTTACTTGCCATCATGGAGTCTTTGTATGTCATGACCGACAAGCAAATCTACAAGGACATGACCAAGTTCTGGGGTAAGCTTTTTGGTATTAACTTCGCGTTGGGTGTCGCTACTGGCCTGACAATGGAGTTCCAATTCGGTACCAACTGGGCGTACTACTCGCACTATGTTGGCGATATCTTCGGGGCACCGCTAGCGATTGAAGCGCTAATGGCATTCTTCCTAGAGTCCACACTTGTCGGTATGTTCTTCTTCGGCTGGGACCGCCTCACAAAGCGCCAACACCTTACTGTCACATGGCTAATGGCGATTGGCTCCAACTTTTCCGCGCTTTGGATTCTGGTTGCAAACGGTTGGATGCAAAACCCAATCGGTGCGGAGTTCAACTTTGAAAGCATGCGTATGGAAATGGTCAGCTTTGCAGAAGTTGTACTAAACCCTGTTGCGCAGGTGAAGTTCGTTCACACAGTTGCTGCGGGCTATACCACAGGCGCCATGTTTGTTTTGGGTATCAGTGCTTACTACTTGCTGAAAGGGCGTGATCTTGCTTTTGCTCGTCGCTCATTTGCGATTGCGGCATCTTTCGGTATGGCGGGTATTCTGTCTACTATCGTGCTTGGTGATGAATCTGGCTATGAGCTGGGTGAAGTTCAGAAAGTAAAACTTGCGGCGATTGAAGCTGAATGGCACACAGAGCCAGCGCCTGCTGCGTTCACGCTGTTTGGTTTTCCGAATCAAGAAACCATGCACACGGATTACGCCATCAAGATTCCTTACGTGATGGGTATCATCGCAACGCGTTCTTTTGACAAGCAAGTTACCGGTTTGCATGACATTGTCGCAGAGCATGAAGCACGAATCCGCAACGGTATGATTGCTTATGGTTTGCTAGAGAAACTGCGTGCAGGGGAGAAAACGCCCGAAAATATCGCAGCGTTCGACGACGTGAAAAAAGATCTGGGCTATGGCTTGTTGCTGAAAGAGCACACCGACAGTGTTGTTGATGCGACTGAAGCGCAAATCAAACTTGCTGCAAAAGAGTCAATTCCGCAGGTTGCACCATTGTTCTGGAGCTTCCGTATCATGGTGGCATGTGGCTTCGCGATGCTGTTCGTGTTCGGTATGGCATTCATTCAAACCTGCCGTCAGAAAATTGACCAAAAACCATGGGTACTGAAAGCTGCACTTCTCTCGATTCCACTGCCGTGGATCGCATCAGAAGCAGGTTGGTTTGTGGCTGAATATGGTCGTCAACCTTGGGCGGTGGGTGAAATCTTGCCTGTACACATGGCGGCTTCAAATTTGCCAGCATCAGAAATCATTACCTCACTGGTCGCGATTGTTCTGCTGTACACAGTATTCCTGATTGCAGAAGTGTATCTGATGGTTAAGTTCGCTCGACTGGGTCCAAGTAGCCTAAAAACGGGCCGTTATCACTTTGAACAGCAAAAGTCGCCGGAAACGGATCTTGCGCGTCAACTTGAAGCATAAGGAAGCTGAGCGATGTTTGAATACGAAATTCTACGTTTAATTTGGTGGTTACTGATTGGTGTTCTGCTGATTGGTTTCGCCGTGACTGATGGTTTCGACATGGGTGTAGGTGCACTTGTGCCGGTTATTGGTAAAACGGATAACGAACGCCGTGTCATGATTAACTCAATCGCGCCACACTGGGATGGCAACCAAGTTTGGTTGATCACCGCAGGCGGTGCATTGTTTGCTGCATGGCCTCTGGTTTATGCCGTGTCGTTCTCTGGCTTTTACCTCGCCATGATGCTGACATTGGCGGCATTGTGGTTCCGTCCTATCGGTTTTGATTACCGCTCTAAGATTGAAGATCCACGCTGGCGTAAAACCTGGGACTGGGGCATTTTCATTGGTAGCTTTGTTCCGCCAATCATTTTCGGTGTGGCGTTCGGTAACTTGCTTCAAGGTGTACCGTTTGAATTGAGCGAATTCCTGGTCCCAACTTACAAAGGCGGTTTCTTCGGTCTGCTCAATCCGTTCGCCATTCTGTGTGGTTTGGTCAGCTTGTTTATGATCGTGACGCAAGGTGCGACGTACTTGCAGATGAAAACCACGGACGCATTACATGCTCGTTCGCGTAATGTGGCGCAAATCTCTGCCGTTCTAACGGCAGTATGTTTCGCGCTAGCGGGTTTTTGGGCGCAGAGCATTGATGGCTTCGTTATCACCAGTGAAATTGTGACAAACGCCACGTCTAACCCTCTGAACAAAGAAGTGGTGACAATGGCTGGTGCGTTGTTCAACAACTTCGATACCTACCCTGCACTATGGGCTGCACCTGCTCTAGGTGTGTTCATGCCGCTTCTGGTTGCCTTGTGCTCTCGTTTAGAACGTGGTGGCTTTGCCTTCTTGTTCTCAAGCGTAGCCATTGCAGGTGTTATTTTGACTGCTGGTTTTGCGATGTTCCCGTTTGTGATGCCATCAAGCCTCGTGCCTTCGCATAGCTTGACCATGTGGGATGCGACCTCGAGTGAGTTGACGCTGAACATCATGACGGTTGTTGCCTTCGTGATGGTGCCAATCATTCTGGCTTACACCATTTGGTGTTACTACAAAATGTTTGGTCGCCTTGATGACAAGTTCATCGAAGACAACAAAACCTCACTGTATTAAGAGAAGGAGTTAACCATGTGGTATTTCGCTTGGATTCTAGGTGTATTGCTGGCGTGCTCGTTCGGTATTATCAATGCGCTTTGGTTAGAACACACTGAAGCCATGGATCACGACAGTGAAGACTAAATGCACGATTATGTTAGACGGTCTTCATGACCGTCTTCATAAGCGTGTTTTGATGTTGTTTTCCTTAGTGCTTGCTTGTACGTGTGCGGGGCTGGTTATTTGGGACCCGCAATCACTTGCTGACAAAATTGGCGGTTTTAATGTCGCCAATGCACCCGCTCTAATTTGGGCAACCTGTACCGGAATGATTCATGGTATAGGGTTCAAACCGCGTTTTTGGCTTTGGCAGATTGTCTTCTTCCCGCCTCTGGCGTGGTTGGTGATGGTCGTGATGCTGATCAGTGCCTTTGTCTAGTTGAAAACAGATCAATCCTAAAACAGCCCGGTTGCGAAAGCGCTGGGCTGTTTTGTATCCAATCAATTTAAATTAGCGTGATTAGTCGCGGTGAAAGCAACATATTGTGGTTGCTTGGGTATATTTACGCCATTCGTGACCTGCTTCGTTGCATCGTGCTTTCAATACCTTGAGCAAGTCAGTTATAGTATTTCGCTAAACCTATTTATGGATTTCAGGTAATTATCAGGATGAGCAATCACACTCCATTCTGCTGGCCAATTCGGGTGTACTACGAGGACACAGATACGGGTGGACTGGTCTATCATGCGAACTATATCAAATACTTCGAGCGTGCCAGAACCGAACTATTGCGCAGTATTGGTGTCAACCAACTGACGCTGTTTGAAGAGCGCACGGCATTTGTTGTTCGCCACCTTGATATGGATTTTTTCAAAGGCGCAACACTTGATGAAGCGCTTACCGTTCAAACAACGGTGTCAGAGCTACGTCGAGTCAGCATGACATTCTGTCAGGATTTAGTTAATTCAAATGGCGACGTGTTGTGTCGGGCCACCGTTAAGGTAGCCTGTATCGACCCTGAGAAAATGAAACCAAAATCCATCCCTATATCGATTCAATCGGAGATTTTAAGTGAGCGCTGAACTGTCAATTCTTGATCTGTTCTTACAGGCCAGTCTGCTGGTAAAAGCAGTGATGTTGGTGCTGCTAGGCATGTCTATTATGTCTTGGGCGATGATCATCAAACGTTCTCAAGTGCTTTCCCAAGCCGAATCCAAAGCCGAACGCTTTGAAGACCGCTTTTGGTCGGGCATGGATTTATCGCAACTCTTTCAGGAGGTTCAAGCACGTAAGGACTCACTAACAGGTAGCGAGCAAATCTTCTATTCGGGGTTCAAAGAGTTTGCGCGTTTACACCGCAGCAATGGCAAAGTGCCAGACGCGGTCATGGAAGGCACATCTCGAGCGATGCGTGTTTCATTGTCAAAAGAAGTGGAATCGCTGGAAACCAACCTACCATTTTTGGCCACTGTGGGGTCAATTAGTCCTTACATTGGTTTGTTTGGTACGGTTTGGGGCATCATGCATGCATTTATCGCGCTCGGTGCGGTGAAACAGGCGACCTTGGCGATGGTAGCACCTGGTATTGCCGAAGCATTGGTGGCAACAGCGATGGGTCTTTTTGCTGCGATTCCGGCGGTAATGGCATACAACCGTTTGACATCGAAAGTCGGCAAACTTGAGAACAACTATGTGAATTTCATGGAAGAGTTCTCCAGCATTTTGCACCGTCAGGCGTTCGCGGCACCCAAGGAGTAAGCCATGGCTTATCAACCTAAACGAAGGAAGATGACCGCTGAAATCAACGTCGTGCCTTACATTGATGTTATGTTGGTGCTGCTGATTATCTTTATGGTGACAGCGCCGTTCGTGACACAGGGTGTAGACGTTGAACTGCCACAGACATCAACGGCGAAGACAGCGGCTGACCTAGCAGCTGACGCGGATAGTGGTGCTTTCATCATTGTTGAAGTCGATCAGAACGGTGGTCTTGGCTTGAGCGTTAACAATGGCGATATGGAACACGGACTTTCGCTGCAAGATATATTGGTGCGCGTAAAAGCTGAACTGGAAATCAATCCTAAAGCTCCTGTGCTTGTTGGAGGTGACGGACGCGTACCTTATTCAGAAATCATTCTAACATTGGATGCGTTGAGTCAAGCGGGCGTCTCATCAGTGGGGCTGATGACCGAACCGTATGATTCGTAAGATGAGATACTGAATGAAGAATAAAGAAAATGGCGGATACGCGGGCTCGACGGTCATATCCGTGCTGTTACACGTGGCGCTTTTAGGCGGTTTGTTATGGGGCGCAGATCTGACCAAGGTGTCACAGCAACCGGTAGGTCAGAACATAGAGGCTGTGGTGATCGACCCGAGTGTAGTGAGTGAACAAGCCCGTAAAATCCGCCAGCAGCGTGATGAAGCGAAACGTCAGGAAGACGATCGTTTACGTCGTTTAGAACAACAAGCGGATTTGCTTGAAAAACAACGCGAGCAGGACGAAAAACGTCTGCGTGAGTTGAGAGCAGAAAAACTGACTGCTGAAAAAGAAGCGCGAGAAGCGGAAACTGAGCGCAAACGGATTGACGAAGCGCGTAAAAAAGAAGCAGAAGAACAACGTAAAGCAGAAGAAGCGACACGTATCGCAAAGGAAAAATCAGCGGCTGCAGAAGCGGAGCGTCAGCGTCAGGTCACTGAGCAACGTAAAGCAGAAGAAGCGGCTAAAAAAGCAGAGGCTGATCGTCAGCGCGCAGAGCAAGAACGTCAGCAAGCTGAAGCCGAACGTGAGCGTAAGCTAGCAGAGAAAAAACAGGCGGAAGAAGAGGCTCGTAAGGCCGAAGAAGCCCGCCAGCAAAAATTAGCAGAGCAGAAAAAAGCCGAAGAAGCAGCCCGAAAAGCAGAAGCGGCGCGGGTAGAAGCTGAGCGAAAAGCGGCAGAAGCCAAGCGCAAACAAGCAGAGCAGGAGGCTGCACTTAATGAGCTTTTTAGCGGTCTCGAGTCGGAATCAGAAAGTCGTGATTCGGCTCGAGGGCGTCAAGTTGCCAGTGAAGTGGGTCAATGGTCTTCCAGATATGTGTCAATTATCCAGCAAAACTGGCGAGTTGATTCCAGTATGGATGGACAGAAATGTCGCTTGAACCTTCGTTTGGCACCTGATGGTCTCGTGATTGACGTACGAACACTATCGGGTAATGACGCACTTTGTCGTTCTGCGAAAGCGAGCGTGTTTAAAATAAACAAGTTTCCCATGCCGGCAGATTCTGATGTTGTGGCTAAGTTGAGAGACTTGAACCTCAATTTCGAGCGTTAATAGAGGAATACAGGATGTTAAAACGTTGGAGTGCTTCGGTAGCATTCATCTGGATTATGAGCACAGGCTTCGCCCATGCTGCACTTGAGCTATTCATCACCGAAGGAATCGATTCTGCACGTCCTATCGCTATTGTCCCGTTCAAATGGGAAGGCGAAGGCAAGTTACCAACAAACGTGTCGTCAGTGATTGCGTCTGATTTGCAGCGCAGCGGAAAATTTAGCCCAGTACCGACCGATAAAATGCCTCAAACGCCTTATAGTGAAGCGGATGTGGATTTTAATGATTGGACCGCAATGGGTGTCGACGCTCTGGTTACCGGTAAAATCAGCCCAACACCAGATGGCAAATACTTGATCGAATATCAGCTGATTGATGTGGTCCGTGGTCAATTGACTGGCGGTCAAAGCAAGGGGCTGTCCACCACGGGTGAGTTGGTTTTAACCAAAGATCATCTGCTTCTTAATAACCGTAAAACGGTTGCCGGCAACCAACTTCGCCAATACGCTCACCGTATTTCTGATTTGGTTTATGAAAAACTGACCGGTGAAAAAGGGGCGTTTCTGACGCGTATTGCTTACGTGGTTATCGATGACAAAGCAGAGCACCCGTATCAGCTTCGCATCGCTGATTACGATGGGTACAACGAGCTGTTGGTATTGCGTTCAAAGCAACCTTTGATGTCACCAGCATGGTCTCCTGATGGCAAGCAATTGGCGTATGTCAGTTTTGAAAACGGGCAAGCGCAGATTTTCTTGATGAACATCTATACCGGTGAGCGTGAGATGATTTCGTCATTCCCCCGCCACAATGGTTCGCCACGCTTCTCTCCAGACGGCAGCAAGCTGGCGTTGGTGTTGTCGAAGACGGGGAGCTTGCAACTTTATGTGATGGATCTGAAAACACGTGAGTTAGAGCAAATCACCAAAGGCCGAGCAAATAACACTGAACCATTCTGGGATCCGGACGGGAAGTCTTTGATCTTTACATCAGACCGGGGTGGTAAACCACAGATTTATAGAGTAAATTTAGCCGATGGTTCTACTAATCGAGTAACTTGGCAAGGCAGCCAGAACCTCGGTGGTCAACTTACTCCGGATGGTAGATACCTTGTCATGGTTCACCGCTCAGACTCTGGTTACAACATTGCAAAACAAGATTTGCAAACAGGGGCGGTAGAAATTCTGACAAAAACAATGTTGGATGAATCGCCGAGCCTAGCACCAAACGGCAGCATGGTAATTTACAGCTCGGTTTATGGGCGTAATAACGTACTTTCACTGGTCTCCATTGATGGACGATTTAAAGCACGTTTACCTGCGACTAACGGTAGGGTGAGAGCCCCAGCATGGTCTCCGTACCAATAATATTTGCGCTTATTTGATATAAAGGAAAACAAGATGCAACTTAACAAAGTACTTAAGGGTTTGGCTGTTGCGCTGCCTATGTTCACACTGGCAGCATGTAGCTCAAGCGACAGCTCTACAGATAGCACGGGCTCTGAAACCAACAAAGGTACAGAAACCACTATCGTAACACCAGTAGATGGCGGTCAAGGTAGCCTGACTGAACAAGAAATCCGAAACAACGAACTGCGTCAGTCGCAAACTGTTTACTTCGGTTTTGATGATTACTCAGTGCTTCCTCAGTTTGAAGATATGCTTGATGCACACGCAGAATTCCTGCGCGCAAATGCTGAAATCACTGTTGTTGTTGAAGGTCACGCTGACGAGCGCGGTACACCTGAATACAACATCGCGTTGGGTGAGCGCCGTGCAAATGCAGTGGCTAAGTACCTGCAAGCACTGGGTGTTCCAGCATCACAAATTTCACTTGTAAGCTACGGTGAAGAAAAGCCTTTGGTTCTTGGCCAAGGTGAAGAAGCTTACGCGAAGAACCGCCGTGCGGTTCTGGTTTACTAATAAAGGTAAATCCTATGAACAGTAACACTTTGCGTGCTCTTTCGCTGGCGTTACTGGTGAGTGCAGCAGCCCCTGTGGCTGCTGCACCTGCTCCGGTGACTGAGTTAGGTAGTGGTAGCTCTGTAGAGCGCTTGGAGCGAATGCTGGCTGCCCGTAATCAGATGCAATTGGATATGCAGCGTCAGCTAGACCAAATGGCCGGCGAACTCGATCAATTGCGTGGCACAGTAGAAAGAAACAGTTACGAATTAAATCAGATGTTGGAGCGCCAGCGCGATCTTTACAGAGAGATCGATACGCTGAGAAATGCGAAACCAGCAGCTGCGGCGGAAGCCAACCCTGAAGAGTCTGAATCAAAAGAATCTTACTCTTCGAATCAGTCTGAGAATGCAGAGTATGATGCTGCGGTTAATCTCATTCTGAAAGAGAAGAATTACGCAGGCGCTACTGAAGCGTTTAATGCGTTTTTGGTTAAGTATCCTGAGTCGATTTATAAGCCCAATGCCCATTACTGGTTAGGTCAGCTCTATTTTTCAAAGAATGACCTTGGTGCGGCAAAACTACACTTCACTGCGGTGAGTGAGGCTAAGAAATCGAGCAAACGCGCAGATGCTATGCTGAAACTTGGTATGATCGCTGAAAAAGAAGGCGATGTCGCGACAGCGAAAAGCTTGTTCAATTCTGTCGTCAGTGAGTACCCAGGTACCACCACGGCGAAACAGGCCCAGAAACAGTTGAACTGACTTTTCTCGTTTTTGAAATTTAAGAACCGGCTTATTTGGCCGGTTTTTTTGCATCAATAGCTGTGAGAAAACCTAATATTCGCATCATAAAGCGTGAAAATTCGGCGTTAAGCTGGGTATAATGCCCGAATTGCACGTCAATCTGAGTAAATCAATGAGCCAGATTATTAATACCGTAGCTGAGACGGTATACCCATTCCCTCCGAAACCGGAAGTCTTGTCTGAATTGCAAAAGGCAGACTACATCGCGAGCATCAAGCAACTTTTGAAAGAAAAAGATGCAGTCATGATTGCTCACTATTACACCGACCCTGAAATTCAAGCGCTGGCTGAAGCTACAGGTGGCTTTGTTGGCGATTCGCTTGAGATGGCGAAGTTTGGTAACAAGCATCCGGCCAAGACGTTATTGGTCGCGGGTGTCCGTTTTATGGGAGAGAGTGCGAAGATCCTGACACCTGAAAAAACCGTGTTGATGCCAACACTGGAAGCAGAGTGCTCTTTGGATCTGGGCTGCCCTGAAGATCGTTTTACCGCTTTCTGTGACGCGCATCCTGACCACACTGTTGTGGTGTATGCCAATACATCAGCAGCGGTAAAAGCGCGAGCTGATTGGGTGGTGACATCATCCATTGCATTGGAAATTGTTGAGCACTTAGACGAGCAAGGCAAGAAAATCATTTGGGGCCCAGACCGCCATTTGGGTTCTTACATTGCGAATAAAACAGGCGCTGACATGTTGCTATGGCAGGGTGAATGTGTGGTTCACGATGAGTTTTCTGCTAAAGCTCTGCGTGACATGAAAGCCGTTTACCCTGATGCAGCGATTCTCGTGCATCCTGAATCGCCTGCAAGTGTGGTGGAATTGGCCGATGCGGTCGGCTCAACCAGCCAGCTCATCAAAGCGGCAAAAGCGCTTCCGCAACAGCAATTGATTGTGGCGACGGATAAGGGCATTTTCTTTAAGATGCAGCAAATCGTGCCAGATAAAGAGCTGATCGAAGCGCCCACTGCAGGTGCCGGTGCAACATGTCGAAGCTGCGCACATTGCCCGTGGATGGCAATGAATGGCTTAAAAGCCATTGAGACCGCTTTGCGCGATGGCGGCGAAGAGCATGAGATCTTCGTTGATGAATCGATTCGTGTTAAATCATTGATCCCGCTGAACCGTATGCTTGATTTTGCCGCAGAGTTGCAACTACAAGTTAAAGGTAACGCGTAACACAACGTTGGGTTTTGAGTACAAAGGCGAGCGAACTGTTCGCCTTTTTTGATCCGAGTTTTCCATTTTTACTTTTCTATTGAGGCGGGGTCATGAGCCAAACAATGCTAACTATTGGTCTTCCGATTGCGCTCGCTTGGATGATGTTTTGCGTTGGCTTGACATTGTCCGTTGCCGATTTTAAGCGTGTCCTACAATTTCCCGGTAAGATAGCAGCAGGCCTAGCAGCCCAACTTATTGGCTTGCCGCTTATCGCTTATTGCCTGATCCAATGGCTGAATTTGCCGCCTGTTGTTGCCGTTGGGCTTTGGATCTTGGCATTGGCACCCGGTGGTGCGTCGTCCAATGCCATTAGCCATTTGGCTGGTGGAGATTCTGCACTGTCGATTACCATGACAGCGATCAGCAGTCTGATTATCCCTTTTAGTTTGCCCTTGTTACTGCCAATCGTCCTGCCTGACGTTGCAGCCACACTTCCTGTGAAAACGGCCATTCTTCAATTGGTGGCGGTGACTTTGGTACCGGTTGTTTTGGGTATGTTGCTCAAGCGATATATCAGATCGGCGTGGTTTGATAAGTTCATCCATGCAGCAGGGCGAACGGCACTTTGGGCTTTATTCTTCACTGTTGCGATGACTCTGGCCGCAAATACCAAGGTGTTTTATCAGTTGTTTTCTGTCGCGTCGCTTGCCGTATTGTTACTGTGTCTGCTGGGGATGGGATTGGGTGCGATAGTGGCAAAAGGCTTTGGCGATGATGCGAAGCTAACCAAAACCTTTTCGATTGAAGTGGGTATTCAAAATGCCGGCACGGCGATTTTTGTTGCCGTTGTGCAACTTCAGCAACCGGAACTCGCGCTTACACCACTGCTATACGGGATTTTGATGAATATCCCTGTGGTGCTATTGATTGCGCGCTACCGCAGGGCTTTTTCCCATGCCCGTTAAGTAACACAAGAGAGACATTCAGCTTTCTCTGCGGAGTGAACAGCACAAACAAAAATGCCGCTCAGTTCACAATGAGCGGCATTTATATTGGTCGACAGATTAGGTGATCTAGCGAAGTTGCCAAACGCGGTAAGTACGGCCTTTGATTTTTCCTGATGACAATTTGTCCAAAGCGCGTTTTGCAACATTGCGATTAACGGCTACATAAGAGCGGTAATCGGTAACTTTGATTTTGCCAACTTCGCTGCCTGCAATACCATTTTCGCCAGTCAGCGCGCCAACAATATCACCAGGGCGGACTTTGTTTTTCTTACCCGCTTCAATGTGCAATGTCGTCATGATTGGTTTGCGTGGCATATTGGTCATCGCCGAATCATCTGGCAGCGCTTCACCTTTAATATCACGTTTTAGATAGTCTTCAAGTAACGCAATTTTGTAACCATCTTCGTGATTGAAGAAGGTGTATGCTGCGCCTTCGCTTCCCGCGCGACCAGTACGGCCAATACGGTGAATATGTATTTCGGTGTCAAATGCCATGTCGTAGTTGATCACGGCATCAAGCGCCTCGATGTCTAAGCCGCGTGCTGCTACATCGGTCGCCACCATCACGGTGACACTCTTGTTGGCAAATTTAAGCAGCATTTGGTCACGATCACGTTGCTCTAGGTCGCCGTGCAGAGCAACGACAGAGAAGCCTTCGTTATCAAGCACTGCGGCTACGTCTTTCACATCGCGTTTAGTGTTACAGAATACAACCGCGCTTTCTGGCTGGTGCTTTAGTAGCAGCAGTTGCAATGCATGCATGCGGTCTTTATTGCTGTTGCACTGGTAAAAGTGCTGCGAAATACTGCTGCTGTCATGGTTTGATTCGACTTTCACCATCACTGGTGCAGTCATAATTTGGCGGCTGATACTCTGGATCTGAGCTGGGAACGTTGCACTGAACAGTAGCGTTTGACGGTTCGCAGGCATGTCTTGAAAAATCGCATCCAACGCTGGTTGGAAGCCCATTTCTAACATTCTGTCTGCTTCATCCAACACCAAGGTGTTCACTTCTTCCAGTGATAGACGGCCTTTGTCTAGGTGATCAAGAATACGGCCAGGCGTACCGACAATAATGTGTGCGCCATGTTCTAGAGAGCCGATTTGCGGGCCCATTGGAACGCCGCCACAAAGGGTCAAGATTTTGATATTGTGAATGCCGCGTGCCAGTTTACGCAGTTCAATCGCGACTTGGTCTGCCAGTTCGCGTGTTGGACACAGAACCAGTGATTGTACACGAAAGCGCTTTACATTCAGTCGGTTCAGCAGACCAAGACCAAAGGCGGCCGTTTTACCCGAACCTGTTTTACCCTGACCAATCACATCTTTACCTTCAAGAATGGCTGGAAGGCTCTGTGCTTGGATCGGCGTCATTTCCGTGTAGCCAATATCAGTAAGTGTGGAAAGCAATTCGGCTTTCAACGGCAGGTTAGAGAATGATTGTGTGGTCACAGGGAAATTCCAGTATTTAGAAGCCAGGGTATTGGCGGATGAAAACAGGGGCAGGACTATAGCAGGAATGTTGGCAAACTGCGCGAAAAATAAAGCGGCACATGGCCGCTTTATGATTGCTATTCACCCAATACTGCTAGCCAGTACGTTTGGGTTGATTACGCAGTATTATTGTTGCTCAACCATTTGGTGTGCGCGCATCGTCAGGCCACAAAGCATGACAGGCATACCGTTGAAAATCTCTTCAAATTGCGCCAGTTCAGCCGCGCCTAACTCATCCATTGTCGCCAAAGCAGATTCTGGGTCGAAAAGAAGACTAATAGAAAGCAATACGCCACCAAGAAGGGCATTTTCTTGAGAGTCCTCAGGCATGAGTGTTTCCCAATCATCACGGGCTAGTGTCCACCCTTGCAACATACCTTCGCAGTATTCGCGCGTCGCTTGATTAACAATTTCTGTTTCGCTCAATGCACACGCTTCAGGCCAATGCCATTCATTTGACAGCAGCGCTTCACGTTGATTATTCCACATGTCAATAATGATAGTGGCATATGCTTCAAGTTGTTCATGGTTGTTGAACGGCGCTTCTTCTTCACCGCCCCACATAAAAGCAAGCCACTCGCTTGGATCGATCAGATTAGGCGCAGCAGCCATTGCGGTGACAAACCCTTCGGTTTGTGACGCTGATAATACAAAAGGCTCTAATCCATTTTCGTTGATAAATTGCGCTAGCGAGATAGTCATGTGTAATTCTCTGGTCCTGTTTAGGGCAATATTCTATCAGTCTGAGTGATAATTCGAGAGTAAAAAGCGTAACTCGGTGTGAAAACAGCACCAAGCCGATGGAAACTTAAACACTCGCACCGGTTTTTGTTATTTATCGTTGACCTGACTGAGCAGCTTCCCTATAGTAGCGCCCCGTTGAGACGATAAGTCCAACCAAAATACGGTGAGTTGTCCGAGTGGCTGAAGGAGCACGCCTGGAAAGTGTGTATACGGCAACGTATCGAGAGTTCGAATCTCTCACTCACCGCCACATTCGAAACCCGAGCAGAAATGCTCGGGTTTCTTCGTTTATAACCATGCATCTTGAGGTTGTTTGGGTATAGAAGGCATAAATCGTTTAAACCCTAAACATTTGAACGATTCACAAAGCCCAAAGCATTGACGCTGAAAGGGTAAATATTTATAGTAGCGCTCCGTTGAGACGAATACGTCCAACAAAAAAACGGTGAGTTGTCCGAGTGGCTGAAGGAGCACGCCTGGAAAGTGTGTATACGGCAACGTATCGAGAGTTCGAATCTCTCACTCACCGCCACATTCAAGTTTAGAGACGTCCTAGGGCGTCTTTTTTCTTATCTAAAAAACGTGGAATGAATGCGTTGCACGTTATCGACTTGCCATCGTGATGCATGTTCTTGCGCACATCACATGCGATTTAAATCTTCTGTAAAAAGCAAAAACCCAAGCGTTTAGGCTTGGGTTTTGAGTTCAGGTATTAATACGTTAACACACCAACGCCTGAATGCTTTGAGTCAGACAGCCTGGCCCATGAGTATCAGAGCGCGCCGCCCCAATACATGGCATTGAACATGGTAAATGCGATGGTTGCCCCCATGAGAACGAAAAGTGGGGCGTATTTTGAGAGCTTAGCAATGATCTTATTTGACACGATGTTCTCCTATTGGTGATTATTTGCGCAGAGTATGCATTTTTTTGTGACGCACATCAATAGTGGTTTTGCTGTTTTTTGGTCGTTATTTGTGCATTGTTTAAGCATGGAATTGTCGTGAATAGTGGGGCTTTTTACTGTCACCCATAAGGTATTGTTTTGCTTAAGAGGTGTGGTGATGAGAGTGAAAGTGGGAAGCCGAGGGAAAAGAAAAGGGCGATACATGATCGCCCTTTTTTTGTGTGGTAAAGATGATTAGAAACAGTCTTGCAGTGGCGGTACCACTTGTTTCTTGCGGCTAAGAACGCCATCTAACCATACACGGCCATTTTCTGTTTGAGCGTTATAAGCACGTTCAATAATTGAAATGTCGTCAGATACAACCAGCAGCTCAGAGCCTTCTTTCATGATATCAGTCAGCAGTAACATCACAGAGTGACGTTGGCCTTCTTCTTTTAGCGCAGCAATATCCGCTTCAAGCTCGGCTTTGATTTCATCAAAAACAGCCAGGTCAACAACTTCCAATTGACCAATACCTACTAGGTTACCGTTCATGTTGAAGTCTTTGAAATCACGCATAACAAGATCACGTGCTGGTGTGCCAGCAACGGCTGATTTTACGTTGAACATTTCCATGCCCAGCGCTTGAATGTCTTCGATACCTGCAATTTCAGCCAAATCTTCAACACAACGAATATCTGCTGTGGTGCAAGTTGGTGATTTGAAGATAACGGTGTCGCTCAAAATAGCGCAAAGCATGATGCCCGCGATATCTTTCGGGATAGCAACGCCGTAGAAATCGTACATCATTTTGATGACTGTGTTAGAACAGCCGACAGGACGGATCCAGCACTCCAGCGGCGTAGATGTCGTCAAGTCACCTAGCTTGTGGTGGTCAACAATACCCACGATGGTCGCTTCAGCGATGTCATCCGGCGCTTGAGTTAGCTCAGAGTGGTCAACGATGTAAACTTCTTCACCCGCGTAGCTAAGCTTCAGTTCAGGCGCTTCGAATCCGAAACGTTCCAAAATGAACGCAGTCTCTGGAGATAGTTCACCAAGACGTGCTGCGATTGCTGGCTCATCGATTTGATTTTTCAGGTACGCAAGTGCGATGGCACCACAGATTGAATCTGAATCAGGGATCTTATGTCCCACTACATACATTGGCATAGTTGGCTCTCGTCATGCTCACATTTGAATTTTCGCGCATTTTACCAGAGTCACTCAAAATGTACATTGGCCCTTAGGCTGCCAAGGTGCAACAAATGATTAATATACCCAAACAACCTCAAGATGCGTGGGTATATATGGTGTTTTCAAACTTTGTGTGATGGATAGACAAAAAAAACGCTGCATGAGCAGCGCTGAAAGGCATATTTAGTGCTTATGGATTTCATGTAGTGCTTATTAATGCGCTATAAGTCTCTCATTAAGATCTCGAGCTCTTCGGTCGCTTCTTCGATGAGATGTTCTAGTTCTTTCGCGTCATCATTAGCAAGGGGTAACTGCCAATGAATGGGTTTGCCATTTGACGTATGTTTGCCGACTAATTTTGTCAAACTTCCGCTTCGTTCAAAGCGAAGGTGTTCAAATTCAGCAGCATGACGTTGATGTTTTTCGATGATCTCTATTTCAATCGTCCCTGTTGGGATTACTTGAACATTTGCATGGAGTTGTTTGGTGTCTTTTAAAAGATAATTTCTATGTCTTGCCAACATATGTTGTCCCTCAGCGCGTCATCCCCTAATTGCAATTTTATTGTAGACAACAAGGTGCATAAAGTTCAGGTCGAAATAGTCAGAATTTGTCATAAATACGGCAAAACTATGATGCGTAAATAAAACTTTTTTCACGTACTTAATGCGGTAATTTCAAACGCAGTGTAAAGCTAAAAAGAGTCTAAATTGTGGCCGAACTAAGCCGTGGAGAAAGGGATGCAGGGAATGTGAACGATAGAGGATCAAACTAACTGTTTGTTTATAATAAAAAGCCTGATGGTTAATCAGGCTCAAAGGCAATTACATGGCGTTTGCAATTCGTTGTAACGATACTTGAATCGTGTCCATTTCTTCTCGTGACAATAACTCACTCAGCAATTCTTTGTTCATGTCTTCGGTTTGAATTAACAACTCAGACATCGATTGGCCTTTTTCTGTCAAGGCTAAGATTTTGGATCGGCGGTCGTTAGCATCATCTCGCCGTACGATGTAACCATCCATCACAAGGCTTTGCACAATGCGACTGACCTTCGATTTTTCGCTTGCAAGATAAGGCATGCCCATCAAATCACCTTGGTGGAATTCTTCTTGTTTTGAGATAGCCATGATGGTGATTGCTTGCTCAGAACTAATATGTACGCCTTTGTTTTCCAGCCAGTCTTGCGCTCGCTTTTCGGATTTCAAAGCAACAAGTCGGCATAGAGAACTGAGTTCCGATTGAATATACACGATTATCACTGTTTTATATGTGTTGAAAGAAGCGCGCATATTACCTCTGTCAATTCAAAAAAGTCTAACCTGCTAGACACTCTTTGTTTGAGAAGGTCAAATCAAGGGATTTATGTTTTCAGCAATATAACCATATGAATTTATTGGATTTGAATTATTTCCCGCGAAATAATGTTTCATTTATAAGACGCAGTGTCAGTAACCTTGTCTATTTTTGCTTCGATGCCGGATGAATGGTAATCGAATGTAAACTATCTCGACGGTGATGGCTTAACCTGAAACGTTGTAAATAAATGTAAAAAGTTGATCTAGCTATCGTTTAAATGGCATTTTTCACGCGAGGACAGGTGCAAAATATTGAATGAGGATCAAATTTCGACTAGAGCAAAGGGCTAAACATGTAGAAAAATTGCTCGACAGGGCGATTGATAATAGAGCGCTTTGACCACTCAGCCAAGCTCACAACGGTCGAGTCTTCAATATATGACTGCTGTAAAGCCAGCATATCTTGACAGAAATCAGGGTCATCAATGCATAGTGTTAATTCAAAATTGAGCCATAGGCTTCGCATGTCCAAATTCACTGTTCCCATGAGACAAAAGTTGTCATCAACCATGACTGATTTTGTATGCAGCAACCCACCATTGAACCGATAGATATTGATCCCCGTGCGAAGCAGGTCATTGAAGAAAGATCGGCTTGCCCAATCCACCATCAAGCTGTCGTTTTTCGCTGGAATAATGATGTTAACGGTCACACCGCGCTGAGCTGTCGTTTGGAGTGCGCTCAACAAGCTTTCACTTGGGACGAGGTATGGCGTAGTGATCGTTAGGCTTTTTTTCGCTTGATGGATGGTCAGCATGAGGACTTGCTGAATGATCCCGTCTGGCATGCCAGGGCCTGAGGGTGCGACTTGCACCGAATGGTTTGCGTGTTGGTGTTGTTCAATCAGAGCACACTCTGGCAAATCAGGTAGGTAGCGCAGACCTGTTTCAAACTCCCAATCCCAAGCAAAAATACTGTTCAGGATTGGAACCGAAGGGCCATCTACCCTCACCATAATATCAACCCATTGACCGACACCGGCATCCTGCTTGAAAAAACGCGGGTCAACCAGATTCATTGAACCTGTGTAGCCAATCTTATTATCGATGATGACAACTTTACGGTGTTGACGAATATCTAGACGGCGCAAGAACATACGGGCTGGACTCACAGCCAAGGCTTCGATCAACTCTACTCCCGCTTTACGCATAACGTCCGGCCAGTGGCTTTTGAAAAACGCTTTGCTGCCAGCGGAATCAAGCAGTATTCGCACTGTTACGCCGCGTCTTGCGGCTTCGCATACCGCATTTGCCACATCGTCTGCATGGCCACCGGGATGCCAGATATAAAACACCATATTGATCGAAGATTTCGCTGTTCGAACGTCTAAGGCAATATTTTTGAGGATATCGGCGGTTTCATTCAGCAATGTTAGTTGGTTACCGGCTAGGGCAGGGATACCCGCTCTGCGCAAACACAGATCGTGGACGGGTCTAGCAAGGAAACTATGATGATGAGGGCGATGTGCTTCGCATTCATTGAGCGTATGAAGCCAACTCAGATAGGGCGCAAACATAGCTTTGGCTCGTTCAGCGCGTTTTCTGCCAAGGTTGAGTTCACCAAACAGTAAATAAAGGATCACGCCGACAATAGGAATGATGTAGATGATCATTAGCCAAGCGATAGAAACACCAAGTGCTCGTCGCTTTAACACAACACGTATGGTGACACCGGCTATTAGCAGCCAGTAAAAGAAAACACTTGCCCAAACAAGGATCTGATAAATCTGTTCCATATCAATCTATTTAGCCCAACACGTTTCCCAATATAGAGGGAACGAGAACAGTATGCACTGTATTTAGTGTCTCGTATTAGCAAACGTGACGCTTTGCTAACCAACAGGAAGGTGAGTGGGCAACTTGTTAATGTCTTGTAGGGAGGTGTTGATTACAAAGTAATCAGTTTGAGCGAAAAATTGGAGATATATGTCGGCTAAAAGAAAAATATAGCGCTAACGCTTCAAATTTTATTCTCAAACTGGTTTACTTGCCATGCCTGTTTTAAAAACGGGTCACCCGTCTCCTGTAAATTTAAATTTACAATCCAGCTAGGGAGATGCCATGGAATGGCAAAAGACGCTGGGCATGGACATCAATATCATCGTTTGTAGTAGAGAGTATGTATGGCAAGCAGTAATAGAGCCCAGTTTTCCTCCCGATTAGGATTCATTTTGGCTGCGGCAGGGTCTGCCGTCGGTCTTGGTAATATTTGGGGTTTTCCCACACAGGCTGCCAGCAATGGTGGTGCAGTCTTTTTAATCACTTATTTGATCATGGTTTTCATATTGGCTTACCCACTGCTGGTCGCTGAACTGACCATCGGTCGCTTTGGTGCGTCGAACCCTATTCGTTCGCTCATTTCCGTCGCACCGAAGAACAAAGCGCTGGGGTCGGCGGTTGGTATCGCCGGCATGTTGGGTGTGAGTGGCATCTTGAGCTTCTACGCGATTGTTGCAGGTTGGTTCTTTGGCTTTCTGATTGGGCCGCTATTAAGCGTGGCAGGATTTGAAGATGCGGCAGCATGGCTTGAAGGCTTTAGCATTGAACGTAATTTGGTGCTGATGGCGGTATTTATGACCTTGACCATTTTGGTCGTGCGTAACGGCGTCGCTGATGGCATCGAAAAATGGTCAACCCGCTTAATGCCTGTGCTTTTCATTCTGTTTATCGCCATGGTGGGTTATACCCTGTTCCAACCGGGCGCGATGGAAGGCTTGAAAATGTATCTTGTACCAGATACCTCTCATTTCTCACCCGATCTGATGGTGAGTGCCATGGGTCAAGCGTTCTTCTCGCTCTCAATCGGTGTCTGTACCATGATGGTGTACGGATCATATTTGCGTAAAGATGCGAATTTGCCGAAGACTGCCGCTCAAGTTGCGCTGCTGGATACGGGTGTTGCATTCGTTGCGGGTCTTCTGATCCTTCCTGCCATGTTTGTTGCGCAGAAAAATGGCGTACAAATCTATAGCAAGAGCGGTACGCTGCTAGACGGTGATACCTTGGTGTTCAGTGTGCTTCCGGCAATGTTCGACAGCATGGGTAGTGCAGGCTTAATTGTAGGCGTGGCCTTTTTTGCTTTGATGGTGATTGCAGCGCTGACTTCTTCTATCTCCATGTTGGAAGTTCCGGTGGCTTGTCTGTCAGAAGAGCTTAATAAAGACCGTAAGCATGTTGCTTGGTGGGTCGGTGGCGCAATCGCGCTGTTCTCGGCGCTGATCATTTTCAATTTTGGCTCAATGTTTGGCACAGTCATTAGCATTACCACTGAATACATGCAGCCAATTTTGGGTGTGATTATGGCACTGATTGCCGGTTGGATGTGGAAACGAAATGAAGTGCTAGAGGAACTTAGCCAGGGCAACCCTGAATTGGCAAACAGCCTGTTTTGGAAAGTATGGCCTAC
The DNA here is from genome assembly GCF_045679545.1 of Enterovibrio litoreus. NCBI lineage: Bacteria > Pseudomonadati > Pseudomonadota > Gammaproteobacteria > Vibrionales > Vibrionaceae > Enterovibrio > Enterovibrio litoreus. The sequence goes on along the minus strand of NZ_CP166194.1, from coordinate 2,196,750 downwards.
CTATGTGCGCATTGTATGTCCTATTTTGATGGCGCTGGTGTTCTTCTGGCCACTCCTTAAATAAACGAGAACAATCCCCAGCTTTGCTGGGGATTTTGTCTTTCTCTCTTTGGTTGCTTCTCCCTGAGCGCCATTCCGTTTACACTCAGCGCTGTTTTTAGCACTCACAAACATCTTGTGACTTACAACTATAGGATTAGGCATGTTTAGTCTGGTCTTTCATAATGAAGACTTCCTTGTCATCGACAAGCACCCAGGGGTCAGTGTCCACAAAGACGACAATGAACAACCCTTACTCGCGGAAGTGGCGAAATTGACAGGTGATAAGCAGCTCTATCTTATTCATCGCCTTGATAAAATGACATCAGGCCTTTTGCTACTTGGTCGTCATCAAAAAGCAGCCGCTGAACTTTCTCTGATGTTTGCGGAAAAAACCGTTCGAAAATTCTATGTGGCAGTGTCAGCGAAAAAGCCAACGAAAAAACAAGGCACCATTATTGGCGATATGATGAAAAGTCGTCGCTCAATGTGGAAACTGCTGATCAGTAAAAATAACCCTGCCGTCACCCAATTCTTTTCGACTGCGGGTGGAGAGGGGCGTCGTTTGTTTTTATGCAAACCACACACAGGCAAAACTCATCAAATACGCGTGGCGTTGAAAAGTATTGGTGCGACGATATTGGGTGATGACACCTATGGCGGTGCGAGCGCCGACCGTGGGTATTTACATGCCTATGGATTGCAGTTTACGCATTCAGGAGAAGCGTTTCAGTTTCTTCTCCCGCCATCAATTGGCGACCAATGGCCGGTACTGCCCAATGAATGGGCTGAGCCAGCGTCTCTACCATGGCCAAAATTACCGAATCAAAAATAATCGAATTGATCTGTCATTGGCAGGTCATTGATCTCCATGGAAGGAGTGCGTTGGAGATAAGCATGCAGCATGCCCGCAACAGAAACCGCAGTTTGAAACAGTCTCGTCTTTGGGCACTTGCGAACATTAGGCGACAACATAAAAAGAAAGTGGCCCGCACGCGCACGCGCCGTAACTGCGAATTTTATAATCTTCAGATGAGTGGAGCCCCCGTAGAACTTTCCAGCATCGCTAACGACGAACAAAAGGAAATAAACCATGATGAATCCTGATGCGTTAAACACTTTTTTCCACGTTATTGCTGATCGTATCCACGCGAGCGGCGATGAAGTTAGACGCGTATTTCATGGTCGTGGGCGTTGTTACGAAGGGCTAGAACAAATCACTGCAGATTGGCTTGGGCAAGGTGTACTGCAAATCGCGATATTCAAAGAAGCTGAACCTGAATTCTATGATGCGCTTCGTACTGGTGTTGAGCAGTTTTGCCAAGATGAAGTGTGGCAGAAGGTTGGTGGTAAAACGGTGTTTTTGCAACACCGTGATCGTGAAGGAGCAGAAACCGAAACTTTGGTCGGTGAAATGCCAGTTCAAATCGATGTGATTGAAAATGGTCTCAAATACACACTGGATTTGGGTAAGCGCCAAAACAACGGTTTATTTTTGGATATGCGCATTGGTCGTCAGTGGGTGCAAACGCACGCCGCCCAAAAGAACGTGTTAAACCTCTTTGCTTATACGTGTGGCTTCTCTGTGGCTGCGGTTGAGGGTGGCGCAGACAAAGTGGTGAATCTGGACATGGCCAGATCGTCGTTGGCTCGCGGGCGAGAGAACCATCAGTTAAACCAACATAACGTGAACAAGGTGAGCTTTCTTGGTCATGAGCTTTTCAAATCATGGGGCAAAGTGAAAAAAAATGGCCCTTATGATCTGGTGATTATCGATCCACCGTCGTTTCAAAAAGGCAGTTTCGTTCTCACCAAAGATTACGCCAAGATCCTAAGACGTTTACCGGAATTGGTGTCTGAAGGGGGCGATGTGCTTGCTTGTGTCAATGCGCCCGATGTAAAGCCGAGTTTCTTGCAAGAACAAATGGCAGAGTTTGCACCACAGTTTACGTTTGTGTCTCGACTTGAGAATCCGACAGAATTTGAAGATATTGATACAGACAGCGCGCTGAAAGTGATGCACTTTAAACGTCAGGACTAATTGACGGAGCGATATCATGGACGCCTTTCAACGAATAGACGCATTGGAGTCAGGTCATCATGAGGTGACTTACCACGATGAACGTTGGGGATTGACCATCAAGCGTTATAGCAACGGTCACTCGATAAAAGTGTTCGCCGAAGCGCGGTCAGGTAAGGATTTTATCAGTGGTAATCTGTACTTGATTGATGATGTATGGTCACTCAAGCCTTGCGAAATGCCTCGTGAAAAAGTGATGTCGTTCATTCTGGGCTTTCAGCAGTAATACTCATTTCGATTGGTATAAAGCTAACCCGAAAAAAATCCCGCCGATGCGGGATTTTTTATGTCAGTCAGCAGTCGATGATGGACTCATTCGCCACAGTCTGCGATGGAAACAGTGCGGTCAAACACTGGGCGTCCACGAGCATCGCGGAACAGCAATTTGTAGCTTACTCCCTTTTCCAACAGCGAGTAAATTTCGTTATCGGTGCAATACTTTTTAAGCAGATTGTCCGTCAGCGCTGCGGGTGCAACATCACCACTTTCTGCATACAGCAAGGTCAACTCAATTTGAGAACCGATGGCTTTGGCGCGAACCAAGTTGTAGCCATTCATGGTAACGGGGACGATTTTGCTGAGCATGTCTGCACGTTGATCTGCGAATGTTTCCGCGATTTCCTGATCTGAAGTACTTGAACAAGCCGATAACACCAACGCCAATGCTCCAGCAACGGCAACTCGTCCTAAGGTTGAAAATTTTCGCATTACGAAATCCTATGCGTTTACTGGCTACCGACTATGCAGGTAGCACTTTCTTAAAAGGCTTAACGACAACGTCTTGATAGACGCCTGCGTCGATGTAAGGGTCAGCATCGGCCCACGCTTTTGCGTCGTCGAGGCTATCAAATTTTGCAATCACGGTTGAACCCGTAAATCCAGCTTCGCCAGGTTCTTCGCTGTCAATCGCAGGGTTTGGTCCTGCAACCAGCAAGCGTCCTTGGGATTCGAGATCGCGCAATCGTGCTAGATGTTGCTCTCTTACCTGAAGGCGCAATGGCAAACTGTTTTCAACATCTTGTGAAAAAATGACGTACCACATCCGTGTTTCTCTCCGTGTTAATTCGTTTTCTCTTCTCTTTGGCCTATTGTAAGCAAGGCTAAAGAAACATGCTGATGACGTTGTCTGATTTATGACTTATTTATCGCTCTTGGACGACCGTCGCCATCAATCGCCACATAATTAAACGTTGCTTCGCAGACTTTATTGCGTTCGCCGACACCGTCAGTGGCGACAGGCTTTACCCACACTTCAAGCGATACACTCATGGATGTGCGCCCAATGCGAGTACATTCGCCATAGCAACACACCACATCACCGACTGAAACGGGCGTTTTGAATACGATTTCTTCAACAGAAACCGTGACCACGCGACCCTGAGAGACCTCTTTTGCCAAAATGGCACCCGCTAAATCCAGTTGAGACATGATCCAGCCACCAAAAATATCGCCATTGGCATTGGTGTCAGCGGGCATTGCCAACGTTCTTAGCAATAGTTGGCCACGTGGGCAGTTATTTGTTTCCGACATCTTACTACTTCCGAGATGGGGTACTAGGTACTGAAGAGGATGGGAATGTCCTCTATGTTTGATTATTCTGAATCGGTAGAGTCAGTTTCTTTTGGGATGTGTTTGTATATATACACACCTGTCGCCAGTGTATAAGCCAAAGTGATTGCCATTAAGCCAAACACTTTGAAGTTTACCCATATGTCCAATGGCATCGTGTAAGCAACGTATACATTAAGCACAGCGAGGACCACGAAAAAGGCAACCCAAGCAGTGTTAATGTTGCGCCATACCGTATCGGGTAAGGTGATTTCTTTACCCAGCATTCCTTTGATCAGCGGTTTTCCCATGGCGTGGGAAACCATCAGGCCAACCGCAAACATGACGTAGACGATGGTGACTTTCCATTTGATGAAATTGTCGTCATGGAAAAACAGCGTCATACCACCAAACACGGCAACTAAGGCTGCGGTGACGATCTGCATTTTCTCCACTTTCTTATAAAGTACCCATGTCACAATGACTTGGATAATTGTGGCAATAATCAGCGCGCCGGTAGCGGTGTAAATGTCGTACATTTTGTACAGCGCAAAAAAGATGATCAGCGGAATAAAGTCGAGGAGCTGTTTCATTTACACTCGTGTCCTTGTTTGCTCCCCCACAGCCAAACGTAAGGGGCGCTTTCAATATGGCCATGGAGTTTACCGAAATCTAGCACCAGATTAAACGCGAATGATGATTTGAAGCGCAACAGGGCGAAAAGAAGGGGCGCAAGCCCCTCAATAAACCAAGATCTGGTTTACAGTTTGTTGTACCGCGAAGGGCACTGAGTCTGTTTATACTTAAGACGTGCAGGATACATAAATATGGTTGCACACTTTTCGAGGAAGCGTTTGAATCCGTCACTATTTCTAAGCAAAGGCGAAAAGTAACAATACACATGATGCTGAAGGGGAGCATCATGCTTTTCTTCATCGTCTAGAGCGATCAAGGAACCCTCTTTGAGCTCATTTTTTATCACGTAGTAAGGGAGGATCCCCCATCCAAAATCATTTTTTATAAAATGAATGGCATCATCATACGAATCCACATAACAAACTTTACTGCTCAACGGGTTACATTGAATGTCAGAGACACTCTCTCGGACATACACTTGTCGCAAATTAAGAATTTCACTAAAGCACATTTTTTTCGTCAACGACAAGCCTTTATTTTTAGACGAAAAAACAATTACATCTTCTCGTATTCCAAGTGTTTTTCTTGTAAGCATTGGGAATATTAGGTTTTCATTAATTGAGATGATGATATATATATCTCCGCGTTCGCCGCTCTCCATGTTATCGTAATGCAAATCCCTGTGGACATTTATTGTTTTGTCGCCATGCTCAATGATGATTGAATTTAAAAGATGTAGGAAATTACTTGATATTCTTTTGTCAATTGAAATGTGAAGTTGTGGCCGATTAGAGAATATTTCATCGGCAATGCTGCACAATATTCTTTGATATCCAAGAAGGTTTTCCATATATGGAATAAGGCGTTCAGCTTCTTCTGTTGGCTTGGCTTTATGGCCTTCCCTAATTAATAAGTCTAGCCCAAGCTCAATTTCCAAACTTACAACGCTGTTACTTACCGATGTTTGCGACTTTCGCATTAGTCGCGATGCAGATGAAATGGATCCCGTTTTAACGACATTCAGGAATGAATTTATATGATTCAGGTTTTTTATATACATACTCGTCCATGATATATGAATGTTTATCAAGCCATGCGTGAGACGTATGAGGTGTCTCATAACTGTGACGCATGTATGTAACTTGTTTCGTGCCCCGAGCTGAAACTGGTCAACCTGAACGGCCTGGTTTAATGCAGGGTTAACCTTGTTGATATTAAAGAATGAAGCTTGGAAACACTTTCCTATTTCTTTTTTGGATTCAATTTAAATTATAATTACGGTGCAATTTGTGAGGGCTTTTTACCGCGACAGAGTCATCTCAATTCATTATTCATGATAATTGTATCAATATTATTATTATTGGCTGGACTGTCCAGTTTTTTGAACCAAGATCACTTAAGTGTGGAGTAAGTGCTTACCTCAATGACTTATTTAATAGTTGGAGTCCAACAGGTTTTTGTAGCGTGGAATAGCATGATGATTTACATAGGGATGTCTGTGTATCACTACTGCTTGCATTAAAAGTTAGATTTCATGGTGGGATGTTGATCGATGCAATGGATGGTGGGTTCAACGTGGTGTGATAGCTTTATTCATTGATTTTTTTTGTTCAACTTTTCGGCTTATTCTTCACCCATCCAAAGAGGGAGAATTGCCGTGAAAATTGGAATTTATTACGCATCTACATCAGGAAACACTGAAATAGTTTCAGAGTGTCTATTAGAGACGTTAGGCGAAGATATTGCGGTTAAATACGACATCGAAGAAGTGGGTTTCCATGATGTTGAGAAGAACGACATTTTGATTTTTGGTTGTCCCACCTGGGACTACGGAAATTTACAGTCAGATTGGGAAGAGCGCTGGGAGGAATTTGAGGGACTGAATCTTGGTGGGAAAACCGTTGCACTGTTTGGTGTTGGCGATCAGTACGGTTACCCAGAATGGTATCTGGACGCAATGGGGATTATCTATGACTCTCTTGTGTCGCGTGGTGTTCATCCGATCGGTCAATGGAAAATTGATGGATATGAATTTGAAAAGTCTCGAGCACTAACGCCCGATGGCAAGCATTTTGTCGGCTTAGCTATTGACGAAGAAAGTCAGTCCATGCAGAGCAAACCACGTATTGCACAATGGTGTTGTGATGTGCTCGAAACTTACGCTGCGACCGTTTGAGGGAGGGGCTGAGTATGCATCAAATTAATCTCGCAGAAGAATTGCTTTTTAACCGCCATGAGATGAGCTTGCCGCTTTACAGTTACAAAGGCGAGATCATCACCCGCAAACAAATGGCTAAGTCGGTTAGCGAGTTAGCCAGCCATTTGAATCGATACATCGCACCGAATGACACCGTCATTATCTACATGAATGATAGCCCGTCGTTGGTTTGTGCATTCCTTGCAACCATTGCGTGTGGTGGTGTCCCATCCGTCGTTAACCCGATGACAAAAAGAGAAGGCATTCAGCATTTACTGGATTTAACTGACGCCAAACTCATTTTTACATCTATCGAGAAAGCCACTTACATTCCTCACAGTTGCGATTTCGAAGTTATTCACACTGATGACGATGACCGAGTGGCCATCTCTGATTTCTCGCTTGGGCGAGGCAATCGAGCCTGGCGTGATTTTGTGAGAAAGCCAGACACAGCAACGTGTTACCTGCAATTTACTTCTGGCTCGACGGGCCTACCCAAAGCGGTAAAGCACTCAAGCAAAGCCACCTTGTCATTTTGTCGCACCGTGGCGTGTTCCTGGCTTGGTCTCAGCTCTTCGGATGTGTGTTACTCCGTACCTAAAATGTTCTTTGGCTATGGGATGGGGAATAGTCTGTTCTTCCCACTCTTTGCTGGCGCTTCTGCGGTGCTAGACAATGAATGGCCGTCGTTAAACACCATTTTAAGCAACATTATCGAATGCCGGCCCACGGTGCTTTTCAGTGGTCCTGCCATTTTCAATATGCTGCGCCCACGCGCCAAAGATGTGGCGAGCGTGATCAACAAAGTGGTTTCGGCAGGCTCAGTGTTAAGCCGCGAAGAAACTGAGTTTTGGGCAGATCGCGGTGTTTTTATCAAGAACGGGTTTGGTGCGACAGAGCTTGGGCATATTTTCCTCGCCAGCCACGATGAGAAGCATCAGGGTTCAGCGCTTTCAGGTGTGTTGGATGGCTATGAGTACCGTCTCGTGGACAAACAAGGCTTGGATGTTATCAATCGAAACCAAGTTGGTTCCTTGTCTATTCGTGGGCCGAGTATTAGTGATGGCTATCTAAAACAGGATGAAATGACAGGACAGAAATTCGATAACGGATGGTATTGCACCGGCGACTTGTTTGAAATCGATGATAGAGGGGCGTTTCACTACCTTGGTCGTGAAGATGACCTATTTAAAGTTAACGGGCGCTGGGTTGTGCCGTCTGTCATTGAAGCATCGGTTTGTGAAGCATTTTCTGACATTAAAGAAGCCGTATTGGTACCGAGTGCTTTTGATCGAGATACCTTGCGTTCAACCCTTTTTCTTACCACGCATTCTGGTGAAATCGATGATCTGGCGGTGAAGCACTTTATCCGTAATGAGCATGAGTCTTATATGGCGCCGGGCGTGATTCTGGTTCTTGACGAGATCCCTCGAAACGCCAATGGAAAGCTGAACCGCAGTAGTTTGGTGACGCTTGCTCAGGACTTCCATCTTGAAACTAAGGAGGTCGCACAATGCAATTAGTTGCGGCTGCATGTCAACTTTTTGATTCTAATGCACAATGCCATGAAGGCTTGTATGGCGCTATTCGAACAAAAGGTAATCAAGGAGAAATACTTCTTGATGCCTTACTGCCTTGCGTAGAAACGATTCTCGATCGTGCAGAGTGGCCATCAAAAGACATTGATTTGATTGTCAGTATGTCTTTGTCGCCCGACCATCTCGTGAGCAAATGCAATGTGATGGGGCCGCGCATCGGCCATCCTCTCCAGCGGGCGCTAAATGCAGACAATGCCTTCGTGTTTGATGCGATGGATGCCTCATTGGCGAAAACCCTTCATATCGTCAATACGCTCGCGCTTTCTCAGGGCTATTCCAAGGTGTTGATTGTACGGGCTGAAAATACCGTCAATCTCGATGCTTGTTTGCAATCTGGTTTTGATATCAGCAATGGTGTGATGGCGATGCTACTGACGCCTTGCCCCTCGCAGCGGTTTTCTTCGCTCCCTATTGGCAAGCACTTCTCGCCGCTGCGGGTCACGTTGAATCCATTCATCAGCAATGAAAAATGCGTTAAAGGTGCGTTTTCACTCATACCTCAAGCTGAACTGAATCAAGCAATAAATCGGAGTTTGGATGAATTGCTTTCGAGCCCGACATCTTGTGCCTCTGTATCACTTGTTGAATCTTGGCTCGGACATTCCGCCGATTCGTCATGCTGCCTGGGTCCGTTTGAGATCCCTTACCGTTTGGCCAATCAGCCAATTGATGGTGAAACATTTCATCTTGTGAGCGTAGATTTGTTCTCGATGAGCCTCAACAGCGTCACGCTTCAGCGCGCGGGAGAAAATCATCATGCATAAAGTAAAACTGGCGTCACTGACGTGCGAGTTACCGTCGCAATCGTTTTATAACGACGACAAGGTGTTTGATGAGTTACCCGAAGCCTCAAGCCGTTGGTGGCGATTTTGGGGCATCGAAAAGCGTGGATATTTTCGCCCTGAAAACGGTGAAAGCGAGTTGCTGGTGGCGCAAACCGTCGTGAGTAGATTGCTTACCAGTCAGGGACTTGGCCCACAAGACGTGGACTTACTCTTATGCTCAGCATCCTGTCCGATCATGACCGACGATGGAAACGGTATTCATTCTACGCCAAGGCTCTATCCGCGACTCGCGACTATGCTCAAAACCTCAATGGGGCTCGACAATGCCCTTCACATGGACACTCAAATGGAGTGTGCCAGTTTTCTGCTTAATTTGCGTATTGCGGCCAGCTTTGTTCAACAAGGGCTGGCGACAAATGTCATTGTTTTATGCAGCGAATACGTTTCCAACATGCTCGATTTTACCGCTCGTAGCGCCACGATTTTTGCCGATGGCTGTGCGGGAGCGCTAGTCACGCGCAGTGACGATGACAGCGATCTGCTCAGTGCGACACAACACAGTAAAGCCGATCACTATGACATCGCGACCGCGCAATGGCGTTTCAGCGAAACCGATAATGAATGTGACCGCGTAAAGTTGCTCTTCACATTGGAAGAAGAAGGGCAAAGCAAAATGCAGGAATTTGTGCCGGATAACGTGCCCATTGCGGTTAACCGCGCGCTCAAAGCCGCGTCGCTGACGTCTGCTGATATTGATCATTTTGTCTTTCACCAACCGTCGCCCGTGCTCATGCACGCATGGGCTTCTGGTGTCGATTGCCCCGAAGAAAAGTACACCCGAACCATGTCGCAAACTGGCGTGATGGTTTCTGTCTCTATCCCTTACACGCTTTATACCGCGCTGAAGGAAAACAAAATTCCTGAAGGAGGAAAAGTGGTACTGGCCGGCGCTGCTACTGGCTGGGGGTTTGCTGCTCAGGTTTGGAAACTGGGAAAAGTCACTCTCTGTTAAACAAAAGGAACTGAAAAATGGAAAATCTTTACGCTGTGATTTCGGAATACGTTATTGATGCTGCCGAGTTGGATGTCGAGGAATTGGCGCCGGATGAAGACTTAATTGAACTGGGTTTAGATTCGCTCGCGGGCTTGGAAATTGCGGTAAACATCGAAAAGCAATACAAAATCAAGATTCCGCCAGCTCGTTATGAAGATATGACCACGGTGAAAAAGATCGCCGAAATCATCTCTGGGCTGTTGGCAGAAAAAGAAGCGGTAGCCGCAGGTTAAGCAAGCGACTGGGGATCCTGATGGAAAAACAGATCTTAACAGCGGATGAAGTCGTGGTTGGGGCCGGTTTGACTGGCCTCGTCTACGCCAATGTCATGGCGTCCGGTGGCAAGAGGGTAGTGTTGATTGAAAAACATACCAAGCCTGGGGGCTATGCCACTAATTTTTCACGAAAGCGCCGATTTGTGTTTGATTGCAGTTTGCACAAAATCACCGGTTTTGGTGAAAACGGTAATGTGGAAGATGCGTTGAAACGGGCGAACTTGTTCGATCTAATCGAATTTCATCCTTACACTCATTTGACCACATTTCGCTTTGAAGACAAGACGATATCTTTGCCTGCGAAGGGCGAATCTTTTATGGCGTGTCTTCGAGATAGCTTTCCGGATCAGAAAGACGCACTTGATGTGTTGTGCCATGACATTCAAACCCATGGCTATCAGAACTACATGTTGGCTCGCATGGCACTGGGTGAGTATGAGATTGACGCGGATCTGTTTTTTGAAAGTAAGCAGCTCAGTAAGATCTCGACGTATCAGTATCTGACGGAGCGATTTACCGATAAACAACTCATCACACTGTTTTGTTCACTCGCTATCAATCTGGGTGTGGAGGCAGTAGAAGCGGATGCGCTTTATTTCCTTCATTTTGCCTACACCTTTTTATTCACTGAAAAACGCTTCATCAAAGGCTCGTCTCAAGCACTGTCTGATGCACTGGCGAATGCGTTTGAGGAAAAAGGTGGCACGCTGCTGGTACGCGAAGAAGTGAATGCCATTGACGTGAAAAATGGGCGAGTGATTGGTGTTGAGAGCCGTCGTTTTCATATTAAGAGTGACAGCTTGGTTTTTACTGGCTGCCCGCATCAGGTGATAAATCTCTTGCCTGAACATGTTATGGATGACAGCTACCGCAACAAATTTGACAAACTTTCCTTTGGCCTAGGTGCCTTTATCGTCTATCTGGGTTTGGATGTCCCACCGTCTGAACTTGGGTTGGTCGATCAGGATTACTTACTGGCTTCTCCTGAATATTTGGAGCAAGCAGAAGTGGCTTGTCATGGAGAGGAACGTTACACCACATGGCCTTTGTCCATTTCCAATTACCACGCGTTGGATCCGGCCTATGGCCATGTGCTGCAACTGGAAATTCTTGATCAGCAGGATGACTGGTTGATCCTCCCGCGTGACGAGTACAAAGCCAAAAAAGCTCGCATTACCCAAACCATTCTGGCGCGTGCTCAGAAGCATTTCCCGAAATTGGCTTCGCACATTGCCTTTATTGACGCTTCCACTCCCCGCACCAACAAGAAATTTACCAATTCAGAAGGTGGATCCTCCTTCGGCTACAAGCCACTACCTGGACGTAACATGCGGTTTTTGAAGAGGCCGCCTGTCGAAGGACTGACGTTTGTGGGCACCTGGATGAATGGTGCTGGCTACGAGCCGGCGATCTGTCTTGGCTTCACTGCTGCCACGTTGAAATGTCGAGAGTCAGAGAAAAGGATATCAACCGACACCGTATGTATGGAGAACGCATGATATGAACACAGCAATTGTCGACATGGATAAAAACATTCATCGATTGAATTCAGTTACAGGGCGGCTGATTAGCTCGTCCGAAAAACGCTCAATGAGCACCCTGCATGACCACCCATGGGAAATACCGGTGGGCGATGCCCCGATTTTGCGTAAAACCGAGCGTATTTCGATCTATGGCACTGAGTATTGGGAAAAGACCACCGAAGAGGAACGCATTCGATTGTCCCAAGAAGAGATGGTGTCTTGGTGGTCAGCGTTTGTGCATCTCGAATCGCTGGTGGTGGAATATTACATGAAGGAGTTGAACGGCGGTGCGTTTGATGATCTGCCGATTATTCGCGACTACATGAAGCATTTCATCAAGGAAGAATTGGTTCACACCTTGGTGTTTGGTAAAGCGCTCGACTATTTCGGCAAAGACATTTATCCAATGCCTGACTTCCTTCGCAGCTTCTACGATGACAACGCTGGGACGGGGAAATACCCCTTGATGGCGGTGTATCTCACCATGGTTATTGAATGGACGGCTGACGAGTATCAACGTCTGGATGCCGATGCTGACTATGTTCATCCAATGGCAAAGGCGGTGGTTCAAGCTCACTGGCGTGAGGAGATGCGTCATATTAAATGGGGCCAACAGATGATTAAAAGTCTGATTGATACCGATGACGAATTTAAGTCCCACGCGCAGCAACTGACACCGGTTTATGTGCGTCAACTGATCGACCAAGGCGTCACGAATGTGGACTGTTTTGACCGAGCAAATCTTGCCGACCCAGCGTTCCAAGACAAAGAAAGGCTGCTTGATGCAGTGCTCAGTTCTCCGCATCGCCAACAACTAAACGATGAAATGATGAAGCCACTGATCCACTACTTCATATCTTCAGGCATTTATAACCCCGAATACCACGACATCTGGGTGATGCAGGGCTTCGGGCACTTACTCGATTCAATGACAAACAAGGAAGGTTAAGGGCTATGACGACCAAATTGAATTCCATCGATGATGTTATCGCTTCAATGGAAACACGTTTTCAACCAGAAAAAAGCAAAGGTGTGGTCTCCCGTTATCAGTGGAAAATCAAAGGAGACAGAGGGCGTGATTTCTGCGTTTTCGTTAACGATGGTGAGTACGAAATCATCCAGGGGGAAGTGGACAAACCTAACGTTACTTTTGAAACCGACGACGAAACTTACCTGCGTCTGGTAAACAACGAAATCAAGGGGATGACGGCGATCCTCACGCGTAAGTTGCTGGTGAAAGGCAATATCTATCTTGCCAGCAAAATGGATAACATTTTTAAGTGAGTCGCCATGACAGGTTCCTATATTTCGGGTGCGGGGTACGCACTGCCTGAGAGGCAGGTACTGAACGCCGATATTGTGAAAATGATGAATACCACGGAACGCTTCATTGTCGAGCGAACGGGGGTGCTGTCTCGTTACCATGTCACCGGTAATGAAGGCGCAAGCGCATTAATGGTTAAGGCTGGGCGCGATGCCATTCGGGAGGCAGGGCTGCAGCCGTCAGACATAGATTGTTTGATCGTCAACACCTTGTCACCGGATCATCACGATCCCTCGCAGGCTTGCTTTATTCAGAAGCAATTGGACTTAGCCTCCATTCCTGCCTTTGACATTAGGGCGCAGTGCAGCGGTTTTCTGTACGGCTATCAGCTTGCAAGCGGGCTGTTGGCGTCTGGTCAATATCAACATGTATTGGTGATCTGCGGTGAAGTGTTGTCAAAACGGATGGATTGCAGTGACCGAGGGCGGAATCTTGCAATTTTGCTTGGAGATGGCGCGGGCGCAGCGGTTGTGTCTCGCCAGCACAATAAGCAAGAAGGCATGCTGGATATCACCTTGGGTGCGGATGGTCACTACTTTGATTTGCTCATGACGCAAAGTCCTGGCTCTAACGGTGAATCATTTCTTTCCCTGCAGGATATTGAAAGCGGCAATACCCATTTTCGGATGAACGGTAAACCCATGTTTGATCATGCAAGCGACACACTCACACGAATTGCGCGAGAAATGCTAGCTAAACATGGGCTGACACTGAATGACATTGACCATGTTCTTTGTCATCAACCGAACCTGCGTATTCTTGATGCGGTGAGGGAAAACCTTGGTATTCCTGGTCATAAGTTGCTGGTTACCGTTGATCAGTTCGGCAACATGGCGTCGGCATCATTTCCCGTGACGTATGCCTATTACCAAAACACGTTTAAACCGGGACAAACGATCCTGATGTTGACCTATGGTTCTGGCGCAACCTGGGGGGCGGCACTTTATGATGTGCCGCAACGGTGAATCCATGTTGACCTGTGTAAATCAAGGGGAAGTGGCAAGTGACCTCTACCTGGTGGGTAATGACGATGTTCCAGTGTATTTGATGAAGGTTGGCCAACAAAGCTGGGCCTTGGTTGAAGGTGGGATCACCCGCCACAGCGATGAGGTTTGGTTGGGTGTAACTGAAATCGTTGACCCAGCAGACATTCACTGGTGGTTGATCACGCATTCTCATTTCGATCATTGTGGTGTTCTTGCTGCACTGTATGCCAGGTTGCCAAATGTAAAAGTCGTGGCAAGCCGTGCTACTGCCGAACATTGGCAAAGTGAGAGTGCCAATGCGGTGATTCGTCGACTTAATCAAGAATTGCACGCACAGAGCATTGACGTTACCAAACTGAGCGAAATCCCGATCGAAGTGGTCAACAGTCCAGATCGCATTGTGCTTGGTACTCAATGTCGAATGGACATCATCGCGACGCCAGGGCATGCGCCGGACCAGATTGCCTATTACGATCCCGACAAAAAGCGTCTGTTTTGTGGGGATGCACTTGGTGAACTGCACGTAGAGTCCATGAACTGGCGACCGTTGATGTTCGACGATGTTGGGGAGTATCTCAGTAGTGTCAGCAGGCTGAGTTGTCTTGACGTGGAACAATTGATCCCGGGCCACGGCGGGGTGGTTATGGGCTCGGAAGTGCGCACATTCATCGAATCTTCTAACCTTGCCGCGAACCTGCTGATCACCCGCTACAGAAGACTCGTCGCCAACGAAGGCGATCCGGATGCGCTGGCATCAGCGCTCACTAACGATTGGGCGCCAAACAGTGCTACTTACATTTCATCATTTCTTCACACGCGCAGCATGAAGGTCATGTTCAGCGCCATTCAACGCTATTTAAAGGTTAAACAGTATGAAGAACCAGTTGGACACCATTACGGATAAGGTGCTCTTAGTCACGGGTGGCTCAAGAGGCATAGGAAAAGCGCTCGTTCAATTACTGGCGCAATGCGGGGCGACAGTGGTTTTTACCTACAGCAGCAGCGATAGTCAGGCACGAGATGTGGAGCAGTCTTGCCAATCGCAGGGGTTACATGTTCATGCCTTCAAAGCGGATATCCGCGAGAAGGCGGCAGCAGAGTCGGTGGTGGAATCGATTGAATCCCTATACGGCCCACTTTTTGGGGTGATTAACAATGCTGGGATCACGGCAGACAAATCCGCCATTACCCTGCCTCAGGAAGACTGGGAAAACGTCTTGGCGACGAACCTGAATGGCGCGTTTTTTCTCACTCAAGCAGCCCTTCAGAAAATGATTCATCACCGAGAAGGCAAAATCATCATGATGTCATCTGTCAGTGGACTTCAAGCCAGCCCTGGACAAGCCAACTATAGCGCGTCGAAAGCCGCGTTAATTGGGCTGACGCGGACACTGAGTCACGAAATGGCGAGATTCAACATTCAGGTGAATGCAATTGCACCGGGATTTATTGATACCGAAATGGTGCAGAGCATGGATGAAACGGCAAAGAAACGGATTAAGAGTCTGGTGCCTGCTCGCCGTATGGGAACGGTGGAGGAAGTCGCAAACTGCGCTTTGTTTCTGCTGTCATCTGGCGCGGATTACATCACCGGTCATACCTTAGTGGTTGACGGTGGCATGAGCGTTTAAACAGGGAGAAAACTATGAAACGCGTCGTTATTACTGGCCTCTCAGTGGTGTCGCCACTGGGGTGCGAAAAGGAAATGTTCTGGCAGCGCCTTATGCGCGGCGAATCTGGCATCGGTACGCTGACAAAGCTAGATGCAACGCTTTATCCTCGTCCCCTGGCCGCGGAAGTCAGTGGTTGGGAGCAACTGCCAGAAAGTCAGGATGAGTCTCTGTTACCGTTTGGGCAAGCGGTGGCGTACACCGTCGCAGCGAGTCGAATGGCGCTGGAAGATGCCCAGTTAAACAATCCTGAAAATTCTAATGATTTTGGCGTTATTGTCGGCACGACGATGGGTAATCAAGACATCGTCGAGCGCGTAATAGACAAATACAGTTTGACTGAAGAGAGCACTGCGGATGCCATTCTTGCTGATGAACTTGATTATTTCTCCCCAGCGATCCTGAGTGCTGAAATCGCAAAACGTTTTGGTTTTCAGGGCAGCTCAATGACGTTAGCTAATGCATGCGCAGCGGGCAACTATTCCGTAGGGTTAGCTTTTGACCGCATTCGCACTGGTAGAAACAGTGTTATCCTTGCTGGCGGTGCAGACCCATTCAGCCGCACTTGCTACACCATTTTTCATCGATTGAACGCATCCACCGCAGAGCGTTGCCAGCCATTTGATAAAGACCGTGACGGCATGGTGGTTGGCGAAGGGGCGGCGATGTTAGTACTTGAAGATTATGACCATGCCGTTGCACGGGGCGCGCATATTTATGCCGAAGTAAAAGGCTATTCGTTGACCTGTGATGCACACCACGCTACTGCTCCGCACCCGGAAGGGGAAGGTGCAGTGATGGCGATGAACGAAGCCTTGTCGATGGCATCGTTAACGCCCTCCGATATTGACTACGTCAGTGCCCACGGCACGGGCACACCGGCAAATGATGTGTCGGAAGCCATCGCGCTTCATACCGTATTTGGTGATTCTCTCAGTCAAACACCGGTCAGTTCGATTAAATCCATGTTAGGTCACTGCATGGGGGCTGCTAGTGCCATTGAGGCTGCAGTTTGTGCCATGGCCATTGAGCGGCAGATGCTACCTCCCACGATCAATACTTCCAATATTGACCCGGCTTTCCCCGTTGCTTTTGATGTGGTGCCTAGTGAGGGGCGACAGGCCGATGTTACCCATATCCTCAGCAATGCCTTTGCATTTGGGGGCAATGTGTCTTCAGTGATCTTTAGTCAATTGGATAAGGGGACTCAATCATGAGCTACAGTTTTGATTCTTTGGTGTTTAAAGCACCACACAGTGAGAGCCCAGCTTCGTTGAGTGAAGCGGTGAAAAGCAGCGCGCTGAAGGGAGCGTTTGATAACTACGATAAGCAGAAAACCTTAGGGAAAAGCCGCCATTTGAGCGCGGCAACACGTTTGATGAGTTCAACCGCACTGAAGCTGATAGCGCATGAAAATGTCGAGAGAATGGTGGTGACACGTCCGCACCGCGTCGGGGTGTATATTGCGTGTGAAAACATCAACCTTGAAGACGATTTTGAGTTTGACCTCTGTGCCAAAAATTATGGCCCTGACTATGTCAGTCCTCTAAAAGCGCCCAACACTCTGGCGAATGCCGTGGGCAGCCATTTTGCTCGTTTTGTTGGTATTAAAGGCCCTAATTGTACGGTTTCATCCGGCAAGTTAGGTGTGTTTCAGGCGCTAGATATGGCCACCATGCACATTGATAGCGGCGCCGTTGAAAGCGCGATAGTGGGGGCTGTTGAGGTGACTTCACCCTATCACGCCAAGCTTGCTGTGGCGTCAAGGGAAGTGGCTGTGGCATCTGCCATTCGAAAAAGCCAAGACGAGGATACAGTCGTCTTTTATCCGCCTGCAACTTGGACGGCAAACGAGGATATTACTCAGTCTGTTGCGGTGAAGCTTTCTCAATTATCGGCGCGATATTTAGAAGGCGCGGACATCGATGAAATCTGGATTGTTCGTCGTCCTTGGGTCAGTAAGGATAAGTTAGTTTCTGCCTTAAGCGATTGTGGGTTCACCACTCACGTGTTGGTTTTTTCAGAAAGCCATCTTGATGGTGAGTGCGCCAATGGGTTGTTACTCACCGCAATGGCACAGGAAACACTGGCAAGCGGGACAGATGAGTTAGACGTTGCTCGGCGAACTGTCGCAATTGTCGATACTGACGCAAGTGGTCAAGTGTCAATGCTGTTGATGGAGGGTCGCTAAGATGCAGCCAGAACAGATTGGCGTAAGAGTTATTGAAGATGTGTCTGATATTTGTGTGACTCGTTTAATCCCGCATCGAGCGCCGATATTACTCCTCGACGGGCTTGGCGACTATCTGCCGGGGCAGTCTCTGACAGCGTTTAAACATGTTAAGGATGATGAATTCTGGGCTGGAGGGCACTTTCCTGGTTTTCCTGTGATGCCTGGCGTGCTGGTAACCGAAGCGCTAGCGCAAACTTGTGCCGCCTATATGGCATTGGAAAATCGAGGAAATCATGAAAAGCCGGGGATGTACGTGTTGCTTCGTACCAATGTTCGATACCCAAAACCCGTCCTTCCGGGGGCAAATTTGACAATGAATGTCACGCTCGATCAGGCATCTTCGGCGCTCCATATCTTTAAAGTGAAAGCGATGAACGGGAAACAGGTTTGCGTTCGCGGTGAAATTTCCGTTGGCATTGCAGCAGCAGAGAAAATGAAAGCGTAGTCAAAAGGCGCTGCCGACGTGCTTTCTCTTTGCTTAAGCCGCTTTTGATTGAAAGCGGCTTGGGCATGAAAGCCCGTTGGGTATAAAAACTGCGACAAGTTTTTGTAGTGATTTTCGTATAATTTGCACAGATAGTTATGCAGTAAATTAATTGAGGTTTAAGGATGAAACTATTGGCGATTGTGATGGCATTTTTTTTGCTCCTCGCAGCGTTTATTCATGTGTATTGGGCTTTGGGTGGTCGCAGAGGTGTCGCAAACGCGATTCCTATGGTTGAAGGGGAGAGAGCGTTTACACCGGGTGCATTCGTCACCTTGTTGGTAGCAGCGGGTCTCACCTTCTTTGGGCTGCTTTCCTTGTCGCTGGCGGGGCTTATTTCGTTGCCCATTTGGCTTTCTAGTTATCTGCAAATCATCGGTTTTATCGTCGCGGGCATATTTTTACTTCGAGCGGTGGGTGATTTTAAGCTGGTAGGGTTCAGTAAAAAAATTAAGGGCAGTCCTTTTGCCGTTTGGGACAGCCGACTTTACTCGCCTCTGTGTCTGTTTTTGGGCGCGGGTTATGTGTATCTATCATGGATGGCATAAGCGTTGGATCAAGATAAGGTTCAAATCATCGGTGCAGGTATTGGGGGATTGACGCTCGCGAATGCCTTGGAGCAACGGGGTATATCGGTTTCGCTTTTTGAGCGTGCATCAGAGATCCGCGCAGTGGGAGCAGGGATAATTTTACCGCCCAATGCGATTGAGATATTTGAGGCGCTAGGGTTGTCTGATGCAATTCGAGAGTGTGGCCAAGCCGTTGAGCGCTATTGCATCAAATCGCAAAAAGGAAAAACCTTTAACCAACTCTATGTAACCAAGACCAGTCGTCTCCCTGCGGTGGCGATTTCTCGTCATTATCTTCATCAGATCTTGGCCTCTGCCATCACCCCATCGGCCATAAAATTGGGTCACGCTCTTGATACGCTGAACCCGCTTGAGCGCTTGGCTGAGTTTGATAATGGGCACAAACAGCATTATCACATTTTGGTGGGCGCAGACGGTATTCGTAGTAAAGTTCGCGACTGCGTTTTTGGACAAACGCCTTTACGTGATGCGAATCAAGCGTGCTTTCGAGGTTTGGTAACGGTAGAGAACCTTGGCGAGCTTTCTTCTCAGTTTTATGAATTGTGGGGGAGTGGTTCAAGGTTTGGTTTTGTACAGGTTAATCAATCGCAGTTTTATTGGTATGCCACTTTCTCTAAGCAAGGACACGCATTTTCGCCATGTCAGCCGATATTGGAACAGCTACAACACTATTTCAAAGATTGGTGGTGGCCTGTGTCACGTTTACTGAAGGCGCAGGCTGCTGACACCATGATTGAAACGCCATTACTAGACAGAAAGCCGGCAAGCCAGTGGTATAGCAACGCCGGTGTGGTTTTGCTTGGCGATGCGATTCACCCAACCACACCAAATTTGGGTCAAGGGGCCGCAATGGCCATTGAAAGCGCGTACAGCCTTGCCGATGTGATTGCAAATAACCTCGCATCCCCTGATTTTTCTATTTATCAAGCGCAGAGGCAAAAGCGAACCACGATGATTAATCGTCAGTCTTGGATGATTGGGCGTATGGCGAATATCACTAATCCCTTGTTATGCGGCCTTAGAGATTTGGCGATGGATTTGACAACAGATAAGGTCGCGACAGACCAATACAGACGGATGGTGAATTGGCTTCCCGCGTCGCTGGCGAAATAGACAAGAAAATGCTCAGCAGTTGCTGAGCATTTTTATAGACGGTTAAGACGTTAAGATTTGGCTGTCGCTGCTTTCATGCTGACCACAAACTCGCCTAACTCTTTGAGCATATTGTCATGGTCATTGACATTGCGTTCGATGATTTTCACGACCGCAGAGCCTGAAATTGCACCTGCTGCGCCGTTAGAAATCGCTTCTTTGACTTGTGCGGGTTCGGAAATACCGAAACCAAGCAGAGGCCGTGGCGCACCAAAGGCTGATAGCTGATCAATAAGGTGTCCAATCGGTTTACCTGCT
The DNA here is from genome assembly GCF_045679545.1 of Enterovibrio litoreus. NCBI lineage: Bacteria > Pseudomonadati > Pseudomonadota > Gammaproteobacteria > Vibrionales > Vibrionaceae > Enterovibrio > Enterovibrio litoreus. Next base: position 2,176,318 of record NZ_CP166194.1, on the reverse strand, counting down.
TTGGTTTCTGCGCCAGTGACACCAGCACGAGAAAGTAGGTAAGTGTAGCCGCCGCCGAGCTCTGAAATGGTTTTCAACGTTTCTTCGTTGGCGTTAGGTGGTGCAATGAAAATCGCATGCACACCGTGTTTAGCCGCAGACACACGAAATTCTTCAGATTCACCCGCTGGCACGTCGGCAATCAGCACCGAATCTACCCCTGCATCGGCACATTTGGCGTAGAAATTATCAATGCCATTAGCAAATACCAAGTTCGCATACATCAACAGGCCAATCGGGGTATCAGGGTGGCGCTGACGAATTTGGGTCAAAATCTCAAAGCAGTTATCCGGCGTGGTGCCAGAATCAAGGGCGCGAATTGCTGCGCCTTGAATGGTTGGGCCATCCGCCAGTGGGTCAGAAAAAGGAATCCCTAGCTCCAGTGCATCCGCACCATTTGCCACTAAGGTTTCAATAATCTTGAGTGATTGATTAGGATTTGGATCGCCAATGGTCACGAAAGGAACGAAGGCGCCTTCACCTTTGGCATCAAGTTTTTCAAACATCGCTTCATAGCGGTGAGACAAGGTGGCAGCCATTACATCACTCCTTTTTCTTTCAAAATATCGTGCACGGTGAAGATGTCCTTGTCGCCACGACCTGACAAGTTAACCACGAGCAACTGTTCTTTTTCTGGGTTTTCACGTGCCATTTTCAGCGCGTAAGCTAAGGCGTGCGCGGATTCCAACGCTGGAATAATCCCTTCATGACTAGCGAGTTCTTGGAAAGCATCCAGCGCTTCGTCATCTGTGATAGCGACGTATTCTGCACGACCAATCGCATTTAAGTGTGCGTGCTGAGGGCCAACAGATGGGAAATCGAGACCCGCAGAGACGGAATAAGACTCTTCAACCTGACCGTTACGATCTTGCATCAATGGGGATTTCATTCCAAAGAAGATACCTAGCTTACCGTGCTTGAGCGGTGCGCCGTGTTGGTCGGTATCAAGACCCAAACCTGCAGGTTCAACGCCAATAAGGCCGACGTCTGTATCTTCGATAAAATCAGCGAACATGCCGATGGCATTTGAGCCGCCACCAACACAGGCGATCAGGTGATCAGGCAGGCGACCTTCTCGCTCTAGGATCTGCTGCTTGGTTTCTTCACCAATCATTTTTTGGAATTCACGCACAATGGTCGGGAAAGGGTGCGGGCCCGCTGCAGTGCCGAGAAGATAATGCGCGTCTTCATAGCTGGCAGACCAATCACGCAATGCTTCGTTACAGGCATCTTTTAGTGTTGATGAACCTGAATGAACGGGAATCACTTCTGCGCCCATCAGTTTCATGCGAAACACATTCGGGCTTTGACGTTCTACGTCTTTGGCACCCATGTATACGCGACATTTCAAATCAAGCAATGCACACGCTAGTGCGGTAGCAACGCCGTGTTGACCTGCACCGGTTTCAGCGATGATCTCTTTCTTGCCCATGCGCTTGGCCAGTAAGGCCTGACCAAGCACCTGGTTTGTTTTGTGCGCACCACCGTGAAGTAAGTCTTCACGCTTGAGGTAAAGCTTGGTCTTGGTGCCTTTGGTCAAGTTACGCGTTAGGGTTAGCGCCGTTGGGCGGCCAGCGTATTCTTGCAAAAGTCCGATAAATTCTGCCTGAAATTCAGGGTCGCTCTGTGCGTCGATAAACGCTTGTTCTAACTGGTCCAGCGCGGGTACCAGAATTTGTGGTACGTATTGACCACCAAATTCGCCGAAGTAGGCATTCAACTTAGTCATAACCGTCCTTTAGTAATCTCTAAGCGCTGAGAATGCAGCGTCTAATTTCTGTTGATCTTTAATACCCGGCGCGCTTTCCACGCCTGAGTTGAAGTCGAGTCCTGCGCAGCCTAATGCTGCGGCTTCTTTGGCATTTTCTCCTGACAGACCGCCAGCAATCATCAGGGTTTCTCGCTGATCTTGTGGGATCAACGACCAATCAAATTGTTTACCTGTGCCGCCACTTTGATTGCCAACTCGGCTATCCAAAAGGTTGCGATCAGCACCAGTGGCTAATTGCGGCGCTTTGTCGCTCACACCGTGCGCTTTCCAAATCTGTGTGCCTGTTGGAAGCTTCTCGCGCAGTGCTTCAATGTAGTCAGCGTCTTCTTCACCATGTAGTTGAACCGCAGCAAGTTGTAGCGCTTTTGCTGTATCGGCTACATGGTCGACTTCATGGTTTTGAAAAACGCCCACGTATTCTAGTGGTGCGCCTTCCATCACTTTTCTTGCTGCTTCAAGGTCAACATAGCGAGGCGACTTTTCTGCGAAGATGAGGCCACCATAGTTGGCAAAAGCATCGTACGCCGCTTTAGCATCTTCTGGTCGAGTCAAGCCACAGACTTTGTTATCGCCGAAAAGTACACGTCGAACTGCTTTTTCAACATCGTCTTCACTCATCAGCGAACTGCCAATCAAAAAGCCGTTGGCAAACGGGGCGAGTTCACGCACTTGCTGGTGGGTGTAAATACCGGATTCCGAAATGACAATGCGATCGTCTGGCAGGCGAGGCGCTAATTCTTTGGTACGGTTTAAGTCGATACTCAGATCGCGCAGGTTGCGGTTGTTGATGCCGACCACTTTTGCGTTCAGTGCAATAGCACGCTCGAGCTCCTCTTCGTTGCTGACTTCGGTCAATACGCCAAGTTTCAGCTTATGTGCCACGGCAGCAAGTTCACGGTATTCGTCGTCATTGAGCACTGACAGCATGAGCAAAATCGCGTCAGCTTGATAGAAACGCGCCAGATAAACCTGATAGGTGTCGATCATGAAGTCTTTGCACAAGACGGGGCAAGGAACCTGACTGCGAACGACGGGAAGAAAATCGAAGTTACCCTGAAAGTATTTTTCGTCAGTCAATACGGAAATGGCGGCTGCATACTTACCATACACGCTGGCGATATAGTTCAAATCGAAGTCTTGACGGATCAATCCTTTAGAAGGAGAGGCCTTTTTGCATTCGAGAATGAATTTGGCTGGGCTACCTGACAATGCGTCGTAGAAACTGCGATCACTCTGCTGCACATCGTCGATAAAGCTATCGAGTGGCTGAGACACTTTGCGCGCGGCAACCCATTCTTTTTTGTCTGCAACAATTTTTGCTAGTACCGTTTCCATCAGTTGCTCCGTGATGCGAGTTGTTGAACAAGTTCGTATGGCTTTCCACTATTCATCACGTCGAGCGCTTTTTGCGTATTAGCTTTGAGATCTTCTTGTCCAAATAGGCGAAGTAGCAGAGCCACGTTTATCGCAACAGCACTTTGCTGCGCATCGGTGCCTTTGCCTTGTAGGATTTGAGTGATGATCTCTCGGTTTTCTTCTGGCGTGCCCCCTTTGATGGATTCAAGCGGATATGTGCTCACACCAAAATCTTCCGGGGTCAGTGTGTATTCGGTGATCACGCCATCTTTAATCTCAGCCACGGTGGTTTCACCGTGAATCGCGACTTCATCAAGCCCGCTACCATGAACCACTGCGGCACGTTTAAGACCAAGGGTTTTGATGGTTTCTGCAATCGGTCTTACCAAGGCTTTGTCATAGACACCCATCAATTCCAGCGTTGGTTTGGCAGGGTTAATCAATGGGCCTAACAAATTAAAGATGGTGCGTGTTTTCATGGTTTGACGAACAGGCATCGCGTGACGAACACCGCTATGGTATTGCGGAGCGAACAAGAAACACACGCCCAACTCGTCTAACGCGCCACGTGCCGTCTCGGGGCTCATTGCTAAATCAATGCCAAAAGCAGCAAGCAAGTCGGAAGAGCCGGATTTGCTCGAAACACCACGGTTACCGTGCTTGGCGACTTTCACCCCACAAGCTGCCGCGACAAAAGCGGCTGTGGTGGAAATGTTGATAGAATTTGAACCGTCACCACCCGTGCCCACGATGTCAGCGAAATCATAGTCTGGGCTTGGAAATGGGTTTGCATTTTCGGTTAGTGCAGAAGCCGCGCCCGCGATTTCGTCTGGTGTTTCACCTTTGATTTTTAGTGATGTCAATGTTGCAGCCAACAGGATCGGGTCTAATTCACCTTTGATGATGGTGTCGAACAACTGATGGCTTTCTTCACGAGACAGAGATTCTTGTTCGTAAAGCTTATTAATAATTGCGTCCATGTTTACTCTCCTTGTCTTGTCGTCCATCAGCGCGGCTGTGTCGCCCAGTTGATTGTATTTGTCAGAAGGTCTGCGCCTTTTGTTGTCAAAATTGATTCTGGGTGGAATTGAAAACCCACAACGCGATCAGCATCATTCACCACGGCCATCACGAGCCCATCGACGTCAGCAATCACATCCAGCGAGTCAGGCACTTTCGTGGCAACAAGCGAGTGATAGCGGGCAATGGTCAGTGGACTTTCAATCGAACCAAAAACGGGGTGCTGATTGTGAGTCATTTGCGAGGCTTTGCCATGAACAATTTCACCCGCACCCGCGACGACACCGCCATAGGCTTCCGTAATGGCTTGTTGTCCAAGACAGATACCAATCATAGGCACGCGGCCTTTTAGTTTTTTGATTAGTTCAGGCATGCAGCCTGCTTCTGATGGCGCACCTGGGCCTGGCGAAAGCACCAAGACAGGATTCGTCAGCGCTGACATGGCCTGCTCAATTTGATCAGCAGACAGGCTGTTACGGTAGATGGTGACCGGGTAACCGAGCGAGCGGAATTGATCCACAAGGTTGTAAGTAAAAGAGTCGAAGTTGTCGACCAGCACAATGTTTGCGTTTACAGCCTGACTCATGCGGATTCTCCTTGATGTGCTGCCTGAATGGCAGTGAGAACGGCTTGCGCTTTTCCGCGTGTTTCATCGGCTTCGGCTTGTGGAATGGAGTCAAAGACCACGCCTGCGCCAGCTTGAACTTGCGCCATACCATCTTCCACATAGGCTGAACGGATGACGATACAGGTATCCATGTCGCCATGACCCGTGATGTAGCCTACTGCGCCGCCATAACTGCCACGACGACTTTGTTCGAATTGGCGAATAAGCTGCATGGCACGGATTTTCGGTGCGCCAGTTAGCGTGCCCATGTTCATACAAGCTTGATAGGCGTGTAGGGCATCCAAATCGCCGCGCAATTGACCTACGACACGAGAAACCAGATGCATCACGTGGCTGTAGCGATCAACCTTCAGAAGATCAGCGACATAGCGTGTGCCTGGCTTACTGATACGTGCCACGTCGTTACGTGCCAAATCAACGAGCATCATGTGCTCGGCGTTTTCTTTCACATCACTGCGAAGTTCTAGCTCAATGCGCCCGTCTAAATCTAAGTTGATCGAACCATCACTGTTTTTGCCACGAGGACGTGTGCCCGCAATCGGGTAAATCTCGACTTGATTGGTGTCTTTGCTGTATTTGAGTGCACTCTCAGGCGATGCGCCAAACAAGGTGAAATCTGTGTCGTGCATGTAGAACATGTATGGGCTTGGATTGCCTTGTTTTAGCTTCAAATACGCGTTGAGTGGGGAAGGGCAAGGTAGTGTAAAGCGACGGCTTGGCACAACTTGAAATACATCCCCTTTGACGACGTATTGTTTGAGCTCGTCAACGGCTGCGCAAAAGTTTTGATCGCTGACAGATACGGTCAGATTCGAGGTCTCCAGTATCTCGGCTTTTGGCATTGGTGATGGATTCAAGCAGCTTTCTTTTATCGCCTGTAAGCGGCGGCTTAAATCAAAATAGGTTTCGGTGTTTTCATCGCCACCAAACTGCGTGCCTTGAAGTGTGGCATGGCGACGTTGGTGATCTATCACCATCAGGGTCTCTGCCACATAAAACAGATAGTCCGGACAGCGGTTACCTGCTTCCACTTCAGGCAACGGCTCAAACTGGGCAACCAGATCGTAGGCAAAAAGCCCCCCGATCATCAGTGCTTCGTCGGGAAGACCATCGAGTTTAAAGGCATGTTGAATTAAACGCAGCGCATCAAAAGGTGATGGCTGACGTAAACGCGCATCTTCATCCAAGGTGCGGTTTTCTTGTGAAAAGTGAAGCGAAAGCAAATCATCAGTACGTTGTGAATCGATGGCGAGGCCTTGCTTGGATAGTTCTGCCTCAACCGCACTCAGTACATTTCGACCATTTTTCGTTTTGGCTTCTAGCTCAACTGTTCGACCGCGGCACACTATGCGCACGGCAGCATCGATCAGCATCAGGCTTTTGAGATCCTGCTTGGAGTCTACTTCGGCGGATTCGAGCAATAAGCTATGTGGGCGATCTTGGCAGACCGCTGCATATAATTCAGTTGGAGCGGCGACGTAGGGCACATCCAGGCTTAATACGTCGAGTTCGCCTTGTTCTAAAGCGTGGTTTTTCACAGCGTTCTCCCTGCTGCTTCTACAAAAGGTTTTAGTTCCTGCATCAATTGCGCGAACATGTCTCCGGTGAGTGCTTGATGTCCGTCAGACAGCGCTTCTGCTGGATTAAGGTGGCTTTCAACGATGATGCCGTCGGCGCCAACTGCTGCGGCCGCACGAGATAGTGGGATAACAAGCTCGCGCACCCCCGTGCCGTGGCTAGGGTCGACCACCACTGGAAGGTGGCTGCGCTGCTTGATATAAGCGACTGCATTCAAATCCAACGTGTTGCGGGTTGCCGTTTCAAACGTGCGAATGCCGCGCTCACACAAAATAATGTTCGGGTTGCCAGCATCATAGATATATTCTGCGGCCAGCAACAGTTCCTCGATAGTGGCGGAAAGTCCGCGTTTTAACAAGACCGGTTTGCCAGTTTCGCCAACTGCTTTTAACAATCCGTAATTTTGCATATTCCGCGCGCCAATTTGTAGGCAGTCAATGTATTCGCACAGTGAATCGACCTGACTCACTTCCATGACCTCTGACACGGTTGGCATGCCTGTCGCTTCACTGGCCATCTTGAGTAATTTCAACCCTTCAACGCCCATCCCTTGGAAATCATATGGGCTGGTGCGTGGCTTGTAAGCACCACCGCGAAGGGCTACTGCACCGTGCCCTTTGACAACATCGGCAACCGACATAAGTTGTTGTTCAGATTCTACCGAACAGGGCCCCGCAATCACCGCAAATTTGTTACCGCCGACGGGCACATTGCCGATACGAACCACGCTGTTGTGAGCCTGAACTTCGCGAGACACCATTTTGTACTTGGAGAGGATAGGCTTCACTTCTTCTACCAATGGGTCACTGTCTAAATGCAGTTTCTGCAAGACGCGTTCATCACCTAATGCACCTAGAACAATGCGTTCAACGCCCGGCATATACAGAGGCTTAAGACCTGCTTGCTCGATCTTGTCCAGAATGGCTTTTGCTTGTTGTTCAGTGGCCTGAGGCTTCAATACGATGATCATGCTTAAAATCCTTTTTCATTTCCGCCACCTTTCACTCTGTGTTCAATGCATGCTGGGCGGTAAAATCGAGATACAAAAAAACCCGCGTTAGGCGGGCTTGGTGACGTCTTTCTTTTGGCTATCACTCATCACACCGCCCGTTATTGGGAGTGCCACCACCAGTTAATCAGTGCTGTTTGTTGGATGAGGTTATGCTGTACCATGAAGACGTAATCCATTTGAGTTAGTAATCGTGTACTAGTTAACTAGTGTATGGCGGCAAAGTCAAGCAACGAATTGAAGAAAATTAATGCTATTTGATTTACACAGCCACACCACAGCGTCTGATGGACGCTTCAGTCCTGAAGATCTCGTGAAACGCGCAGTTGACTTTCGTGTCAACGTGCTCGCTATTACCGATCACGATACCACGGCCGGCCTCGCGCCAGCCAAGCAAGCCGTGGCAGATCTCGACCTTCCTTTGCATATCGTGAATGGTATTGAGATTTCGACGGTTTGGCAGAATAAAGATATTCACATCGTGGGGTTGAATATTGATCCCGATGCGCCTGAACTTCTAAAGCTTATTGAAGAGCAAGCGGTTCGCCGTGAAGCGCGTGCCGAATTGATTGCTGAGCGTCTGGACAAGCAAGGTATGCCCGGTGCGTTGGAAGGTGCAAAAGCGCTGGCGGGTGATGTGCCACTGACACGGGCTCATTTTGCCCGCTGGATGGTCGAACAAGGCCACGTAAAAACCATGCAGGCCGTGTTCAAGAAATACTTAACTCGCGGTAACCCCGGCTATGTGCCACCAAATTGGTGCACGATTGATGAAGCGGTTGATGTTATTCACAAATCGGGCGGACAGGCCGTGATTGCGCACCCCGGTCGGTATAACCTCACGGCCAAATGGTTGAAACGTCTACTTCAAACCTTTGCCGATGCAGGTGGAGATGGCATGGAAGTGGCGCAACCGCAGCAAGCACCAAATGAGCGTCGCCTTTTGGGTGATTATGCCATTCAATTTGGGCTGGCAGGTTCCCAAGGTTCTGATTTTCATTACCCTTCTCCGTGGCTAGAGCTCGGACGTAACTTATACTTACCAAAAGGTTGTTCGGAAATCTGGGAAACTTGGACGCTGCCAACGTTGGAAGTATTGCCCGTACAGGAGGAAGTATGAGCCAATTTTTTTATGTGCACCCTGATAATCCACAAGCACGCTTGATCACTCAGGCTGTTGCTATTGTTCGTAATGGCGGCGTTATTGTTTATCCGACAGATTCGGGTTATGCACTGGGCTGTCAGCTGGAAAACAAAACGGCGCTGGAACGTATTTGCCGAATTCGTCGCTTGGATGATAAGCACAACTTCACGTTACTGTGTCGTGATTTGTCGGAGCTTTCGCTGTATGCACGAGTCGACAACACTGCGTATCGCTTGATCCGAAATAACACGCCTGGTCGGTATACCTTCATTTTGAAGGCAACCAAAGAAGTGCCACGTCGTTTGATGAATCCGAAACGCAAAACTATCGGTATTCGTGTGCCTGACAATCAAATAGCGTTGGATCTGTTGGAAGCCATGGGCGAGCCAATAATGTCCACGTCACTTATCTTGCCCGGCAATGATTTTACGGAATCTGATCCTGAAGCGATTCGTGATCAGCTTGAGCACGCAGTTGATTGCATCTTAAATGGTGGTTTTGTCGGTGAGCAGCCGACTACAGTGATTGATTTCAGTGACGATAAGCCTGAAATTCTTCGTTATGGCACAGGCGACACGAGTCCGTTTGAATAAACTTGTCAGCGGTTATGGCTAATTGGCCACACTGCAACGCTAAATTTCCAGTGATGTCGGTGGCTAGTAACGAAATGGCATGGTGTATTTGTACCTATTTTGGCATAATACGCCGTTGCCTCTCTTTCGAGGCGTTTCTTTCCGACATCGACGCCTGTGAAGGCGACAGTAAGGTAAACGTAAATGAGTGAAAAATTACAGAAGGTGTTAGCCCGCGCAGGTCTCGGTTCTCGTCGTGAGATCGAAAGCCTGATTCAAGATGGTCGTGTCAGCGTCAATGGTGTTGTTGCCAAGCTTGGTGATCGTCTTGAAGATGTCAACGCTAACATTCGTGTTGACGGGCACAGTGTACAAGTTGCTGCGCCTTCTGAGCTTGTGTGCCGTGTAATGGCATACAACAAACCAGAAGGTGAGTTGTGCACACGCAGCGACCCTGAAGGTCGACGTACCGTTTTTGATCGCCTCCCTCGTCTTAATGGTGCCCGTTGGGTTGCTGTAGGTCGTTTGGATGCGAATACATCAGGTTTGATGCTGTTCACCACAGATGGTGAGTTGGCTAACCGTTTGATGCACCCAAGCCGTCAAGTTCAACGTGAATACATGGTTCGCGTGTTTGGTGACGTGAACGAGCAGATGGTAAAAAATCTGGTTCGTGGTGTTCAGCTTGAAGATGGCGAAGCGCGTTTTGAAGATATTCAATATGCGGGTGGCGAAGGTTCTAACCACACATTCTATGTTGTGATCACTGAAGGACGTAACCGTGAGGTTCGTCGTCTTTGGGAAACACAAGGTGTGACGGTAAGCCGCCTGAAGCGTGTACGCTACGGTGACATCTACTTGAACAAAGAGCTACCTCGCGGTGGATGGATGGAACTTGAACTGGATAACGTTAACTACTTGCGTGAAATGGTAGATCTACGCCCAGAAAAAGAAACCATGATCACAGTAGAAGCGCAAAAGCGTAAAGCACGTGGTCAGAAGATCCGTCGTGCAGTGCGTCGTCACGAAGAGCGTGTTGAATCAAGTGAAACGCGTAAACCTCGTCGTGGCGGTCAGCCAGCTAAACCTGCGCAGGGCAAACCAGCTCAAGGCAGTAAGCCAGCACAAGGTCGACCAGCGTCGGGTAAGCCTGCTCAAGGTAAGCCAGGACACGGTAAACCCGCACAAGGTAAACGCGGTAACGGTCGTCCGGGTAGCAATGCAGGACCGAAATTTGGCGGTCAGTCGTCTTCTCGCCAGAAGCCTCAGGGCGGAAAGCGCCAAGGGCGTTAAGCGAGATAGCACCGACATAAAAAAGCCAGCAGAAATGCTGGCTTTTTTGCGACTGGATTGTCGAGCCTGATTACTTAGGTTGCGCGTCGATGCATTGACCGTTCACGTCAACACCTTCTGGCGCCATAAGGTAAAGGTACAAAGGCATAATATCCAGTGGCGATTTGAGTTTACTCGCTTCTTCCGCTGGAAACGCTGACGCACGCATTTTTGTGCGCGTACCGCCTGGGTTGATAGCATTCACTTTAACGCTGGTGTTGCTCAATTCGTCCGCCAGCACCTGCATCATGCCTTCGGTGGCAAATTTTGATATTGCGTATGCGCCCCAGAATGCTCGCCCAGCGTGTCCCACGGTAGATGTTGTAAACACGAGGCGCGCGTCGTCTGATTTTTGCAGTAAAGGCATCACGGCTTGGGTCATCAAAAACGTGGCTTTAACGTTCACTTGCATGACTTCATCAAAAGCCTTCTCTTCGATCTGATCGAAAGGACTCAATACTCCCAGCATGCCAGCATTGTGCAAGACGCCATCAAGGCGACCAAATTGCTGCTCAATGGTATCAACCATATCCAGATAGTGCTGACGTGTGGCGCCTAGCATGTCCAGTGGGATAATCGCAGGTTGAGGGAAGCCTGCCGTTTCAATCTGGTCGTAGACGCTCTCTAGCTTCTTTACTGTGCGTCCTAGCAGAATAACGGTTGCACCATGTTGCGCGTAACTGAGGGCGGCTTGTCGTCCAATACCATCTCCAGCACCAGTCACCAGAATGACCTTTCCGTCTAATGCATTGGCTGCTACTTGATACTCCACGTTACAATATTCCTTTTATCTTCGACATCGCTGCCTGTTAATCTCAATGCCCACTTTTCGATTCGCGAATGCGTTTCGCTGCGGTTAGTAGGCATTGTAAGGTGCTGAACCTGAATTAAACAACTAGCGAATACAAAGAAAACGATACGGCACTTGCACTTTGCTGGTCGTTGTTTAGTAGAATGACCACATATAACAATAAATGAGGAATACAGTTTGGAATTCTTGCTTGATTATGGCCTGTTCTTGGCAAAAATATTGACCTTTGCCATCGCAGTGATCGTCGTGTTGGTTATCGTGAAAAGTGCAGGTGGAAAACAGGGGCAAAAAGGTGAGTTAGAAATCACAAACCTGACTGAAAAACATAAAGATTTGGTTCACGCTATGGAGTCTTATCTTTATGACGAAACTGCACTGAAAGCTCGCGATAAAGCGGAGAAAAAAGCGGAAAAAGCCAAGGCAAAAGAAGCCAAAGCAGAAGAAGCCAAAGCAGAAGCCAAAAAAATGACCGATGCGGCGTCATTGGAATCAAACCGTAAGCCTCATGTATTCGTATTGGACTTCAAAGGCAGTATTGATGCCCGTGAAGTGACCGCATTGCGTGAAGAAGTCACTGCTGTTCTGTCTGTTGCGAAAGAAGGCGATGAAGTGCTGGTTCGTCTAGAGAGTGGCGGCGGTATGGTGCATGCCTATGGTTTGGCTTCTTCTCAGCTTGATCGTATCAAACAAGCAGGTATTCCTTTGACCGCATCAGTTGATAAAGTGGCGGCCAGCGGTGGTTACATGATGGCCTGTGTCGCAGATAAAATCATCGCAGCACCGTTTGCTGTTGTTGGCTCAATAGGCGTGATAGCACAGTTGCCAAACTTCAATAAATTGCTTAAAAAACATGATATTGAATTTGAGCAACTGACGGCGGGTGAGTTTAAGCGCACCCTTACCATGTTTGGCGAAAACACAGATAAAGCGCGTGAGAAGTTCATGAGTGAGTTAGAAGAAACCCACTCACTATTTAAAGATTTCATTGCAGATCATCGTCCATCTTTGGCGTTGGAAAAAGTCGCGACTGGTGAGCATTGGTTTGGTAGCCAAGCGCTGCCATTGGGGTTGATTGATAGCATCGGAACCAGTGATGACTATCTGGTGTCTGCAGTAAAAGAGAAAGACGTTTTGAACGTGCGTTATGTTCAGCGTAAAAAGCTTGCTGAAAAATTGGCTGGTGCATCCGCGGAAGCGGCAGATCGCCTGCTGTTGAAGTGGATCAGTCGTGGTCAGCGACCTATCGTTTAGGAGTTAAAATGAACAACCAAAAGTGGGCCTTATTTTCGTTTGAAGGACGAATGAGACGCCGTGATTATTGGCTATACAGCGTGCCTGTGCTGGTCATGGTATTGCCAACTTTCTTTTATCAAGGCGGAAACGCAGTGTTAGATGTGCTCTCAATCGCGATCTCTCTATTCGCGATATATGCATCCATTGCGCTTAATATCAAACGCTTGAAAGACAGGAACAAAAGTCCGTGGTGGCTTGTTGTGACTTTTTTACCCTTGATTGGTCCTATATTCGCCTTGGTTGAATTGGGCATTCTTGACGGCACACCGGGTCCAAATCAATTTGGCCCTGATCCGAAAGGTCGCGGCAACAATAATTCCGGTCAAGGCGGTAATTCTGTCCGAGAAGATAAAGAAAAAGATACGGCAGTGTTTGAGGGGTAAATTCTTCGCTCATAAAGAAAAATGCCACCTGCAAGGTGGCATTTTTCTGCTTAAGCTCAAACGCGCTGGCTTATTGCAAGGTGTACTGTTTTGACAGTTGGTGAGCAAGATACTTGAACATGTTGAAAACAGCAGTGGTTTTGGGGGTTGGCAGTCCGTTGTCGTCCAAAAAGTATTCGCCTTTAAAGACCATCACGCCTGCTTTTTCTTCCACTGAACTGACGTGCATGCCGTCTATGTATGCGTCGTGTTCGCGGATGATTTTGTTCGCCATGTTGAGCAGGTCGTCACTGCCGATCGGTGTTTTGTCAGACATACTTTTCTCGAATAAAGTGAAAAAGAGCGCCTATTATAGCCTTTGTGTCTTCAAAAGAGGACATGGTTGCGAATCCGTCGAATTGGTTGTTTCGGGAAGGCTTAGTGTGAGCCAAGCCAGAAAAATTCGAAGTGAAATGGTAAATAGGTTGCGGTCAATGGTAATGATTAGCGCGCTTGCAAATGTGAGACAGCGCTAATCCTCCGATAAAGTAGGTTTGTTGTTTACAAGTAGATAACAACTGCGGAAGCTGCAACCAATCGGGGAGTTTTAGAAAGAAACTGGTTGATATTCAGATCGACTCGCTCGTATTGTAAAAAGAGTCAGTCAGCATGGCATCAAGGTTTGCATGCGATTTGGATGGATAGATTGAATTTTTGACGCGAGGGCGTATTGGTCACTATGGGTAAATCTCTCGTTATCGTGGAGTCCCCGGCAAAGGCAAAAACGATTAATAAATACCTGGGCAAAGACTTCATCGTTAAATCGAGTGTTGGTCATGTTCGGGATTTGCCTACCGGTGCTGCACAAGGCGGCAAGAAAGCGACGCCTACTTCAACCAAAGGGTTGAGTCCGGAAGAAAAAGAACGAATTAAGAAAGAGAAAGAAAAGAATTCGTTGATCAACAAAATGGGAGTTGACCCTTACCGCGATTGGAAAGCCAAGTATCAAGTGCTTCCTGGTAAGGAAAAAGTCGTTTCAGAACTTCAAGCGTTGGCAGAAAAAGCAGATTGTATTTATCTCGCAACGGATTTGGACCGCGAAGGGGAAGCCATTGCTTGGCACCTGCGGGAACTTATCGGCGGTGATGAAAGCCGTTTTAAACGCGTTGTCTTCAACGAAATTACTCAAAATGCTATCCAGCAAGCGTTCCAAGCGCCTGGTGAGTTGAACATGGATGGCGTGAATGCACAGCAAGCACGCCGCTTCCTGGATCGCGTTGTGGGCTTTATGGTGTCGCCTCTTCTTTGGAAGAAGGTTGCACGTGGCTTGTCGGCGGGCCGAGTTCAATCGGTTGCGGTTAAGCTTCTTGTTGAGCGTGAGCATGAAATCAAAGCGTTTGTGCCGCAAGAGTATTGGGATATTCATGCCGATACGACGACGGCCAGTCAAAACGTATTGCGACTAGTTGTTGCCCAACAAAACCATGAAGCGTTCAAACCTTTGAACGAAGCACAGGCGATGGCGGCAACGGATGCGCTGCAGAAAGCGACATACAAAGTGGCGGATCGCGAAGTTCGTCCAACCACGAGTAAGCCGTCTGCGCCTTTTATTACCTCGACGTTGCAACAAGCGGCGAGTACACGCATGGGCTTTGGTGTTAAGAAGACCATGATGCTGGCTCAGCGTCTGTACGAAGGGGGTTACATCACCTACATGCGTACTGACTCGACCAACCTTAGCCAGGAGGCGGTGGAATCAGCACGTGAATTTATTGGTAGTGAATTTGGTGATAAGTATCTGCCAAGCGCGCCAATTAAATATGGTTCAAAAGGCAACGCACAAGAGGCGCACGAAGCAATTCGTCCTTCAAGTGTTGACGTGAAAGCGGATGATTTGCAGGGCATGGACCCTGACGCTCATCGTCTGTATGACCTGATCTGGCGACAGTTTGTGGCGTGTCAAATGACACCAGCTAAATACGACTCGGGCACCATTAGCGTTCAAGCGGGTGAATTTACCCTGAAAGCGAAAGGTCGTACCTTGCGTTTTGATGGTTGGACGCGTGTACAGCGCCCTATGGGTAAAAACGAAGATACAACGCTTCCACACGTTGATGTGGGCGAGATCTTGACGCTAGATAAGGTTGACCCTAAGCAACACTTCACCAAGCCGCCTGCACGCTTTACAGAAGCTGCATTGGTTAAAGAGCTTGAGAAGCGTGGTATTGGTCGTCCTTCTACTTATGCATCGATCATTTCAACCATTCAAGATCGTGGTTATGTGCGCACTGAACAGCGCCGCTTCTACGCAGAAAAAATGGGTGAGATTGTTACCGATCGTCTTGATGACAGCTTTGCTGATCTGATGGATTATGATTTTACTGCGCGTATGGAAGAACATCTCGACCAAATCGCTATGGGTAAAGAAGATTGGAAACAGGTACTGAACAACTTCTTTAAAGCGTTTACTGATGATTTAGTGAAGGCTGAGTTGGATGAAACTGAAGGCGGAATGAAGCCGAACAGCATCGTCATGACCGACATCGATTGCCCAACCTGTGGCCGCAAGATGGGTATTCGTACCGCGTCTACTGGCGTATTCTTGGGTTGTTCAGGCTATCAGTTGCCACCGAAAGAGCGTTGCAAAACCACCATCAACCTGATGGATGAAGAAGGCATTGTTAACGTTCTTGAAGAAGACGTCGAAACGGCAGCACTTCGTGCTAAAAAGCGTTGTCCTAAGTGCGAAACTGCGATGGACGCTTACTTAATCGACCAAGAACGCAAGCTACATGTTTGCGGTAACAACCCAAGTTGTGATGGGTATTTGATCGAAAAAGGCGAGTTCAAGCTTAAGGGCTACGAAGGCCCAGTGGTTGAGTGTGACAAGTGTGGTTCCGACATGGTGCTGAAAAATGGCCGATTCGGTAAGTACATGGGTTGTACCAATGAAACTTGTAAGAACACCCGTAAGATCTTGAAAAACGGAGAAGTCGCACCACCGAAAGAAGATCCGGTGCATTTCCCTGAGTTGCCATGTGAAAACTCAGATGCCTACTTCGTGCTTCGTGATGGCGCATCAGGTTTGTTCTTCGCAGCGAGTAACTTCCCGAAATCGCGCGAAACGCGTGCGCCTTTGGTTGAAGAGCTTGCTCGTTTTAAGGATCGCATTCCAGAGAAGTACCAGTATCTGGCTGACGCACCTGCTGAAGACCCAGATGGACGCAAAGCTGTGGTTCGCTTTAGTCGTAAGAGCAAAGAGAACTACGTTCGCACCGAAGAAGACGGCAAGCCATCCGGTTGGACGGGTTTGTTCATCGACGGCAAGTGGGAAATCACTGACAAACGCAAGAAGAAGTAATTCTCTTAGCGGACAAAAAAAGCAGCGTAAGCTGCTTTTTTTCGCATTAATTATCTGTCGCTCCTTTGTTGTTTGCCGCGATCTTATGATTCGATCAACCTCTTGGTGAGCAGACACACTATTCTTGATTCTGTGGTTTACATTCGATCATTGCGTTTTTAGGGAGAAGAACATGGCATTAACACCGTTTCACGTCGCGATTCCGGTACGAAATCTAGAAGAGTCACGCCGTTTTTATGCGGACGTGTTGAATTGTGGGGAAGGGCGAAGCAGTGACGAATGGGTTGATTTCAACCTTTATGGGCATCAGCTTGTGATTCATCATGACCCCAATATTGGTGACAACAACACGCTGAATCTGCATCACAATGCTGTTGATGCCAAAGCCGTTCCGGTTCCTCACATTGGTGTGGTGCTTGAGATGGAAGATTGGCAATTACTGGCTGACAGGTTAAAAGAAAAAGGGGTTGAGTTTGTCATAGAGCCCTATATTCGTTTCGTTGGTCAACCGGGCGAACAAGCCACCATGTTTTTTCTCGATCCGACCGGCAATGCGTTGGAATTTAAATCGTTCAAAGACATTGATGGTCAATTGTTTGCGAAATAGGTGATGGGTCGCCAAACGTTTAAACGCGAGTTAGGTATCAACTTCGGAGAGCAAATCTCCGATTTCATCAGGGTGAATGGGGCGCACGACACGCTCAACTTCGATACCGTCGTTAAGCAGTATCAAAGTAGGCCACAGCTTAACGTTAAAGGATCGTCCCAGTCGTTTTCCCTTGCCGTCATAAACTTTAATGTGAGTCGTTGAAAGCCCTGCTAAGGCTTCCTTCACCGCAGGCTCTGCCGCTTGGCAGTATCCACACCAAGGTGCGCCAAACTCGATAATGGCAATACCTTGTAACGCTTGAACCTCTTCGATCGTTGGGCTGTCTTCTGCATAGTCTGGGTTGTAGCCCGTTGTGGCAGCTTGGATCATCGGGTGTCCTCCGTGACAGTGATTCGGATATCTAAAGGCTAAAGGCAAAAAGCGACCTTGGTCGCCTCTAGTGTCTATTAGGTCCAGCGCTTAACCGCATCGGCGGTGTCGGTGGGGTTGGTATTGAAGCAGATTGTGGCCTGTGGTGCGGCTTTATGAACAGCGTTGACCAGCTTTTCAAAGACGAGGAAATGACTGTCATCACGACGGACACCTGCACCAATGAGCACACAATCATAGGGTTGCCCCTGCAGCGCTTCTGTTGCGGCTTGATACGCCGTTTCGCCATCTCGGATATAGTGCAAGGTGACATCGTACCCTAAGGCAATCAGCTTATCCCGATCGGCCTCAAGCATGGCGCGCAGTTTCTCTGCATTCATATCTGGCCATTTATCGTAGTTCACCACGTCTGGGTGCCAACCAAAGAGTGCGATTTTTTTGTCTGACATAGCTCCTCCTGAGCATTCACTATTGCTTGTGAATATAGTCTGGTGGCGACGATGAGGTTGTCTGAGTTATAAGCCTGAATATTAATTCTTTTGAGGATCACAGTAAGGAAAAGCGAATGTGAGAGCGGGAGAGGAAAGAGAGACCGGAGTGAATAAGCAGCAACGCGCGGTGAAAAAGGCGAGCAGACCGACGACGGGCTACCTGCTCGCAAGCATGTAAATCGATAAACCAGAAGGTTAGGTGAGATCTTTCACGGGTTCCCATTTACCGTCACTGTCTCGTGAACGAACAGCTGCATATACAAAGGCCATCCCTTGTGCGCCTTCCTCCACGGTGGGATTGGTGAGACTGAGCGGATCAGGTGTTTCACCCATGATGTCATCGACGATGTTGGAAGCGAAATCGTAGTACAGATTGGCAAAGGCTTCTCGGTAGCCTTCTGGATGACCAATCGCCACATGCGATACCCGTTCACCAGCTTTAGTGAGTCCAACGCCCCCTTTGGTGAGAATATAGGCGGGCTTGTCAATTGGGCGAACCAGCAATTCGTTAGGTTGTTCTTGATTCCACTCCAAGCCGCCTTTGGTGCCGTAAAGGGTGAGATTCAGACCATGTACGCCACCGGCGGCAGCTTGTGTGACCCAAAAGACGCCACGAGCCTTGTTTGGGTAGCGAAGCAAAATTCCGCAGTAGTCATCGGCATCACGGCCATCAACCAGCGCGGTGACGTCTGCACTTAACGAGGCCGCCTCCATACCCATCACATAGCTGGCAAGGTGATAACTGTGGGTCGCGATATCGCCAAGGATCAGGGATGGTCCAGCGAGTTCAGGTTCCATGTGCCAGTTCGCACCTGATAACTCTGATTCGGTGAGTGTGGCAAGATGTCCTTGAATGTAATTGCTTTGCACCATGGTGATGTTGCCGATAACACCTTGAGCGACCAGCTCTCTGGCCTCTCTGACCATGGCGTAACCACTGTATCCGTAGGCAACACAATACCGTTTACCAGCCGCTTTAACACGTTTGACTAAATCAGCGGATTCTTCCTCTGTCATGGTGAGCGGTTTTTCACAGAACACGTTAAACCCTGCATCTAATGCACGGCAGGAAAGTTCATAGTGGCTGTTGTTTGGGGTCATGATGGCAAGAGCGTCAATGGGCTCATCGGTATTTGCTTCGCCCGCGAATAAAGCGTCGGGGTCGCCATAGGGGCGAGCGATACCCATGGATTCTCCTGCGGCAATAGAGCGTTCTGCGTTTGACGAAAACACGCCTGCAACCACGTCAAATTCTTCATGCATGGTGGCGGCTGACCGGTGAATCGAACCGATAAAGGAGTCAGGCCCGCCACCGATCACGCCTAATCTCAATCGTCTTCCTAACTTCTGATATGCCTTGCTCATTCTTACGTCCTTTTGAATGGGTATCGCCGCTAGCGTTCGCTACTTGAATAGTGGTTGACGTGAGGAAGCCAACAATGCGATCACTCTGGCTGCTTCGTATTGCAGCGCTGGCATGGCTTTTCCTGCAAAATACTGGCTGTCATATTTTTCCGGCTCTTGGCGCATAGACTCACGAATAGCCTGACCAAACGCCATACGAAGGGTGGTGCCCACGTTGAATTTCGCCACTCGTTGTTGCTTGAGCTTGAGTAGATCCGCCTCTGCAATACCCGTTGTGCCATGAATAACTAAAGGCAAGGTGGTGGCCATTTCAATTTGTTTTAACAAAGCGAAATCAATTGGGCTATTCGCTTCGGTTTTACGATGAACATTGCCGACAGACACAGCCAGCGCATCAATGCCGCTTTCGCCTGCATATTGGGTGGCTTCTTGTGGGCTAGTCGCCATGGATTTGATGTGGTCACGGCCTTCTTCATAAGGGACTGAGCCGAGTTCGCCTTCAACCGTCACACCGACCGCGTGCGCTACGTCAACCACTTGGCGTGTTCGCCGGATGTTTTCTTCAAGCGGCAGTTGTGAACCATCAAACATCACAGAGCTAAAGCCCGAATGAATGGCGCGATATACAATGGTTTCTTCATAACAATGGTCTAAATGAACGCAGACAGGCACGGAGCTGGCTTTGGCCATTGGCACGAGCATACCACCCATGGCTTCAACACCTGCTAAGTCCACCATGTCCTTGTTGACGGCAAGAATAACGGGCAATGAAAGGGATTCAGCGGCGGCAATAATGGCTTTCGCTTCTTCAATACCAAAGACATTGCAGCATGCCACTGCGCCATCAGAGACAGCAGCGCTTGGGAGTAAATCGTTCAGGTTTACTAGCATCGATTCGTCCTTTTTTGATTGCCAATTATTTAAATTTAGCAACCATGTCTTTGATACCGGGAATAGTATGCACTTGATACTCGTGATGAGGGTCGAAGTGCTGCACCAAGGATTTACTTGTTTCACCTACAATGATAGTGAAGTAATACATCTCGTAACCAGGTGCCGCGACAGAAGGGTGGTAGCCCTTGTCGATGGCAATCACGCTGCCAGTGCGAACGTGATAAACCGGCCCGCAATCATCTTCATGTTCGTAAAGAAACTGCGCGCCAAAACCAAAGTCGGGGTTGAACCTAAATTGGTAGACCTCTTCGTAGCGAGTTTCTTGCGGTGCTCGATCTTCATCATGCTTGTGCGGTGGGAAACCTGACCAACCGCCCGCGCCCACAGTAAACAACTCACTAACCAGCATACGACCGCGTTTGTCTGCATTCTTCTGACCCAAGATATGTTTAATCTTACGGTGGGTTTTGGTGTCGTCGCTGCCGTATTGAATTTTATCCGTCTCTTCGGGTTGAACGGCGAAGGCAGAAAGCGCGTGTCCTGCTTCTCGCTCGTAACGACCACCTGCAATCATCACATCGGCTTCGTTGGACACGCATGTCACAGTGACATCGCTGCCCACTGGCGCGTATACCGCAGCAGGGTCGCCATCCCAAACTGACGCGCGCTTGCCGATGCCGCTAAACGTTTCGCTATCGACAGTGATGTCGCAGGTGCCGCCAGCTAACACGACTGCTGATTCGTAATCGTCCAGCTTGTAGCTATGGCTTTCACCCTTTTTAAGCCGTACAGGATTGAAAAAGCAAAGGGGAGTGGTGTCATCATTGACGCCAACAACGGGTTCATTTCTGTTATCAAACGGCGGGATATGCTTTCCCATGATCTACTCCTTAATCGTTTCTTAACGTTGCCCTGTCACTTCTGGCAACGCTGTAAATGTGTGTCCACGGCTTTCCATAAATGCGGTCAATGAGGGTAAGTTCGACATCGCATCTGCACAGGTATCGCCCGTGACATTGATGGCGGCGTTTGCGGCCCCCATGGCAACGGCGTCTTTCAAGTTGTATTGATACAGCAAGGCGAACAGAAGTGCGGCGGCGAAGGCATCGCCTGCGCCATAGGGTTTGCGCGCTTCCACGCTAAAAACTGTTTGTGAGCGTTTGAGTAAATTGCCATTACCATCCAAACCAAACAGATCGCAGCCTTGTGAGCCGGCTTTGACCACTACCAATTCTGTGCCGCCGCTCAATAGCTCCGATGCCGCATTAATGTGGCTATCTTCATGATCATGCGGGACACCCATGACCTCGAATTCCTCACGATTACCAATCACCACGTCGCTTAACGACGCCGCTAAGCGATAGAAATGCGGCGGATCGTCAGGCGATGCCCAAGAATAGGGACGATAGTCCAAATCCAGCACCACCAAGGTGCCGGAGAGTTGTGCGGTTTGCATGGCAGAAAGTGTGGCTTCACGGGATGGGCTGGTGGACAGCGCTGTACCTGAGACAAACAAACAACGAGATGACGCGAGATATTCGGTACTAATATCTTTCGTGTTTAGTGCCAAGTCTGCCGCGTTGTTGCGATAAATGACGACTTCAGGCTCAGGGCGCAACTCAGCCACCGCTAAGCTGGTGCGGTATTCACCGCTTAAGGTTTTGACACCTGATAAATCAATGCCTTTCCCTCGCATGTACTGGCGCACATAACGCCCTAGCGCATCATCAGATAGACAACCAATGAAACCGGCTTTTGCGCCCAAAGTGGCTAAGCCAATGGCGACATTGGCGGGTGAGCCGCCGACACATTTTTTGAAGCTGGACTCAGCGCAGAAATCTGCGCCGTCTGTGTTGCCATAGAAATCAACCCCAGCTCGACCCAGACAGATGACATCTATCGGTCGTTTAGCGTTGTTCTCCCAACCAGAGAGATGAATATGAGACTCAGTCATAGTCTACCCACACTGCACCATTATCTGCCGACTTGACGCAAGCATTCACCATCTTCACGCCGTCAATTCCGCCGTTAATGTCTGGATACCAATGGGTCGCCAAGAATGCGGTGTCGCCGCGATCGAATGCGTCAATGGCCAGCGCATAACGGTGATAAAGATTCGCCCAAGATTCAAAAAAACCTTCCGCGTGACCGCCGCCTTGACGGTTGCAAGAAACACCGAGATCATCGTTGTAAAGATAGCCCATGCCACGTTCTAGAATACGCACAGGCTCTCCCTGCACTTCATATCTCAGTTGATTTGGGTATTCGTCCCACCACTCGATACTGGCTTTTTCGCCCACGACGCGCACTTTTTGTTGGTGCATCGAGCCTGAGTTGATGGCACTGGCCCACAAGGTGCCTACAGCGCCACCTTCAAAATTGAACATGACGTGAGCGTTGTCTTCTAACGGTGCGCGAGATTCAATAAAGCTCTGGCGTGAACACAATAGAGATTTCACTTTCAAACCCGTGATCAGGCTTGCCAAGTAGAAAGGGTGAGTGCCGCAATCGCCAATGATGAAGCTGGGGCCGGACACTTCTGGATTCATGCGCCACTTGGCACCGGGATTGTCTTTTTCCACTTCCAGATTGTGAAAGCCATGAGCAAAAGACATCTGCACCACACGCACGGCGCCAATGTCGCCACGGCGAACCATCTCTTTGGCTTGTTGAACCATAGGGAAGCCCGTGTAGCCATACATGACGGCCACCATTTTGTTTTGCTTTTCCGCCAATGCTTTGAGTTTTATGGCTTCTTCGACATGAATGGTAACGGGCTTTTCACATACAACGTGCAAGCCCGCTTCAAGCGCAGCTTTTGCAATTTCATAGTGGGTCGAATTTGGCGTCGCAATC
The DNA here is from genome assembly GCF_045679545.1 of Enterovibrio litoreus. Classification (NCBI taxonomy): domain Bacteria; kingdom Pseudomonadati; phylum Pseudomonadota; class Gammaproteobacteria; order Vibrionales; family Vibrionaceae; genus Enterovibrio; species Enterovibrio litoreus. Next base: position 2,153,457 of record NZ_CP166194.1, on the reverse strand, counting down.
GAGACTGCCTGAATACCGTCTTCACGCTTTGCTTCTTCAGCAAACATGGTTTTGTAATCTGGGTAGCAGCGTTCCGGGTCTAGGCCGAGATTGGCGCCAAATTCGCGCCCTCGTTCGGGGTTTAAGTCCAGCGCACCCGCGACAAAGGTAAACAAGCGGTCACGTTGCGCGGCTGCGCGGTGAGAGTAGCCGATTTCACTGCCTCGACCACCGCCAACCATTCCCCAACGGATAGGTGAATCCAAATGCATTTCTTCATTGAACATGATGCGCTTTCTCCTTGATCGTGATGACGCATTGCTTGCGTTGTTATTCTTTTTGTTTAAGCGATGACTAGGCGACTACACGCCACGTCTTTGGTGCTGGCGTCCTTGCTCCCACTGGTCGCGTGCTTTGATAATATTTTCATTGTCAGTCACCTCAGGAAGGCCCACTTCCCACCATGCTTCGCACGATGACCAGATCGTGTCGTCGATATCTACCACGATGACATAAGTGCGATCTGAGGCTTTGGCTCGCGCATATGCGGCTTCGAGTTCATTGAGATTGGTCAGTTTCTCTGCATTTGCACCCAACCCGCGTGCATGGCTGACGAAGTCAACGCGCGGCAGGTCGTAATCTCGTTCCGTGGTGCAATCTTCTAACTGGTTATTGAAGGCCACGTTGCCCGTATTGGTTTGTAGCTTGCGAATAACCGCAAACCCGCCGTTGTCGCAGACAAACACAATCATCTTGTGTCCGGTAAGCACGGAACTGTAGATGTCGGAATTCATCATCAGGTAAGAGCCATCACCCACCATGACGATAGATTCATGATCAGGTCTGGCGATTTTATTGCCCCATCCCGCTGCGATTTCATAGCCCATGCAAGAAAAACCAAATTCCACATCGAGCGAATAAGGGTGACGGGTTTGCCAGTTCATGTTGATTTCAGCCGGTAGACCACCAGCGGCAGTGATCACGCGATCGCCTTCTTGCATCAGCGTATTCACTTTACCGACGACTTGTGCGTAAGACGGAAGTGTTGTGTCTGTCGCTGCGGTGCGGCTGTTAACGATCTCATCCCATGCGGCTTTTTCTGCTTTGGCTTTGTTCGTCCAACTGCTGTCAGTTGTCCAAGCGCCGAGTCGTTCGCACAAAGGAACGATTGCGGCTTTGGCATCCGCAATTACCGACTGCGCCATGTGTTTGTTGGCATCAAAGCGCCCCGCATTGATGCTGATGAGCTTCATGTCAGGGTCGCGAAACAAGGTCCACGATCCGGTGGTGAAGTCTTGTAAGCGTGTGCCAATGGCGAGCACCAAATCCGCGTCGTAACACATGTGGTTGGCACTGTTAGAACCTGTTGCGCCGATGGGGCCGCAATTGAGCGGGTGGTTGTCATTGAGCAGGGTGCGACCCGCGATGGTTTCGACCACAGGGATTTGATGCCTTTCGGCAAATTGTGTGAGTTCATCACGCGCACCGGAATAAAACACGCCGCCGCCAGCAATAATTAGCGGACGTTTTGACGCTTTGATGGCGTCAGCCGCCAGCGCTAAATCAATGGCTTCTGGCTGAGGGCGACGAATGCGGTGCACTTTCGGCGCAAAGAAACTTTCAGGGAAATCCCAGGCTTGTCCTTGAACATCTTGTGGCAAAGCAATCATCGCGGGGCCGCAATCGGCGGGATCAAGCATGGTGGCAATGGCTTGAGGCAATGCGACGGTGAGTTGAGATGGGCTGGTGATGCGATCCCAAAAGCGAGTAACAGCCTTGAAGGCGTCGTTCACTGTCAGCGACGGATTAGAAAAGTGTTCGGTTTGCTGCAATACCGGATCGGGCAAACGAGATTGGAAGGTATCACCCGCCAGCAAGAGCAATGGCAAACGGTTGGTGTGTGCAACGCCTGCAGCGGTCACCATGTTTGCCGCGCCAGGGCCAACAGAAGAGGTCGCAATGCCAATGCGGCGACGCTGATGTGCGCGTGCATATGCGGTGGCAGCCAACGCCATAGATTGTTCGTTTTGTCCGCGCCATGTTGGGAAAACAGATTGATTTTCAAACAGTTGCTGACCGAGGCAAGTGACATTTCCGTGGCCGAAAATCGCAAAGGCACACCCAAAGAGCGACTCGATTTTTCCATCATTTTCAATCTGTTGCGCTGCCAGATAGCGGACAAGTGCTTGTGCCGTTGTCAGTCTTATTGTTCCCATCTGCGTTTCTCCCTCTCAAAATTCAAAATCCTTGCTCTGATGAAATAGTAGTCATGTAATGAAAATGTTTTCAAATGGGAAAGTGGAAATAATCAGACTTCGCGCACGTTTTTTATTCAAATAGAGTGACTAGGCGTTTAATGCGCAATTATGAGACGACCATTTCGTTGACAAAATGAAATCATTACCATAATTGTTTATAAAGTGTTAACGATAAGTTGAATGTATTGGTTTGTGGGTGGAGTGAAGGCCAGACGTACAAATCAGATGGATTGTAATGAGTAGGAGGCTTTGCCTTGGAACTAAAAATCGCCAACGCACCGTGTTCATGGGGAATTGAGTTTGCGGATAACCCAGCAAATCCAACGTGGCAGACAGTGCTAGATGAAATTGCCGGCGCAGGGTACGGCGCCACAGAGCTTGGGCCACTAGGTTATTTACCGACAGAGCCTGAAGCCCTGCGTTCTGCGTTAGCAGACCGAACGCTTGGTTTGGTTGCTGGAACGCTATTTGTTCACCTCCACAAAGCGGAAGAAAGAGACGCAATTTTTGCAAAAACGCACACGACCTGCCAAATCCTCAACGCACAGGGCGCGGAATTTCTTGTGGTTATTGACCATGTTTCGTCACCGCGAACCGATCAGGCTGGTCAGGTTGACACGGCAACCCGCCTCAGTGATGAGCAGTGGGACGCCATGATGGAAACTCTGCGCGGCGTCGGTGAAATTTGTAAGCAATACAATGTGACGCCTACGTTGCATGCGCATGCGGGCACTTATATCGAATACCGCGATGAATTGGATAGAGCGATGCGAGACCTACCCGCAGACCTGATGTCTCTGTGTGTGGATACCGGACACTGCGTTTATGCCGGCATGGATCCTAGCGAAGTATTAAGAACCTACAAAGACCGTGTTAAATATCTTCATTTTAAAGATATCAATGCTGACGTATTGGCGGCCTCAGTGGCGGCAAGTACGGATTTTTACACCGCAATTGGCAACAACATCTTTTGCCCACTTGGGCAGGGATGTGTGGATTTTTCTGATGTTCGACAAACACTGATCGATATCGATTTCAGTGGATGGGTGACCGTTGAGCAAGACACAGACCCTGCAGCCAAAAGTGATGCGAGAACAGACGCAGAGCAAAGCCGTGCTTTTATTGAAAAGACGGTTCTTCATTGAGCAATCGTTTGAAACCAATTAATCGGTTTTGAGATTCGGGCTAGCGCCCAGATAAAACGCTAGGAAATTAGGAGGCGAGTATGTCGGTAAAAGAAACCGCATCAGGGACAGAAAAACAGGTGATTGGAGACAGTGATGAGCGAGTCAGAAAGGTTTCCTCCGTTAAACGGCTGCTATCGAGACCAGAGCTAGGTTCAGTATCCGGCGCCATTTTAGTCTTTGTCTTCTTTGCACTTGTTGCTTGGGACTCAGGCATGTTCAATGCCGATGGTGTGCTCAACTGGACCACGGTTTCGGCTCAACTGGGTATTATCGCCGTCGGTGCATGTTTGCTAATGATTGCTGGCGAGTTTGACCTTTCTATTGGTTCCATGATTGGTTTTGCCGGGATGATGATCGCCATTCCAGCTGTTCACTGGGCTTGGCCAGTATGGGCTGCGATTCTTTTCGCGTTTGTTTGTGCCATGGCTGTTGGTTTTCTCAATGGGTACATCGTTGTTAAAACTGGGCTCCCTTCCTTTATTGTTTCCCTCGCGTTTTTGTTCATTTTGCGCGGCTTAACAATTGCACTTTCTATTGCCCTCACAAACAAAACCATTATTTCAGGTGTTGGTAATCTCGCGGAAGGTGACTGGTTAGGTGCCATTTTTGGCGGGCAGGTTGGAACGGCGTTCTTTACCTGGCTTGGAAATGCTGGCTGGATTGAAACCTATTCTGATGGCACCCCTGTCGTCACCGGTATTCCGATGGTGGTTGTTTGGTGGTTCCTGTTGACAGCGGTTTGCTCTTTTGTGTTGCTGCGTACCCGTTTTGGTAACTGGATCTTCGCCTCCGGTGGTGATGCCAATGCGGCTAAAAATGTCGGTGTGCCTACCGACCGCGTCAAAATTGCCCTTTTCATGTTTACCGCATTTTGCGCCACCGTATTTGCCGCATGTCAGGTGCTGGAATTTGGTTCGGCTGCTGCAGACCGTGGTTTGCTTAAGGAGTTTGAAGCCATTATCGCTGCTGTTATCGGTGGGGCGTTGCTAACGGGCGGCTACGGCTCGGTCATTGGTGCTTTCTTCGGGGCGTTGATCTTCGGTGTGGTTCAGATGGGGATATTCTTCACCGGTGTTGATTCTGATTGGTTCCGCGTTTTCCTTGGCGTGATGCTGCTCATTGCTGTGCTCTTTAATAATTTCATCCGCAAGAAAGTGACCAGCGCTCGCTAATCGTGGTTGTCCAGATACGGAATTTAGGAGAAGAAAAATGTCGGAATTTGTCCTAGAACTGAAGAAGGTAAGCCGCTACTTCGGATCAGTGATTGCACTTAAAGATATCGATATGGAAGTGAAAATGGGTGAGGTGCATTGCTTGCTCGGAGATAACGGTGCAGGTAAGTCAACCTTGATTAAAACCCTAGCAGGTGTGCACAAACCGTCCGAAGGTGAGTTTCTGATGAACGGCCGACCGACGGAGTTCAAGTCACCGCGTGATGCGCTCGATGCAGGTATTGCCACCGTGTATCAAGACTTAGCCTTGGTTCCATTGATGAGTGTGACACGAAACTTCTTTATGGGTCGTGAAATCACCAAAAACTGGGGCCCAATTAGGGTCTTTGATACCAAGCGTGCCAATGAAATTGCGACCGCCGGTATGAAAGATATGGGGATAGATGTTCGCGACCCGGAACACCCCATTGGCACGATGTCAGGCGGTGAACGCCAATGTTTGGCGATTGCAAGAGCGATTCATTTCGGGGCAAAAGTGCTGATCCTTGATGAACCGACAGCAGCTTTGGGTGTGAAGCAATCTGCCAATGTACTCAAGGTCGTGGCAAGGGCGCGCGGAAAGGGCTTAGCGGTGATCTTGATCACCCACAACGTCCACCATGCCTTCCCTATTGCAGACCGATTTACTTTGCTTAACCGGGGTAAGAGCCTAGGAACATGGCTAAAGAAAGATGTGACCCGTGAACAGATACTCGAAATGATGTCAGGCGGACAGGAGTTAGAAACGCTTGAAGCAGAATTGGCTGAATTCCAGCGCACAGATAGTGCGGTTGCGAATTAGGCTTTCGTGGAGAAAACGTAAAGGGCAGTTGTTGCCTAAACCTTAGCAGTAACCTAGGGGGTAAGTATTGCCTTACCCGATGGATACAACAATAAGCAAATTGGAGAACACCGGATGAATACCCTACTTAAATCTGTAGCAAAGAGAGCGTCCGTCCTTGTGTTAGCAATGGCTGCGTCGTTTGCAGCTTTGCTTCCCAGCACAGCGCTCGCTGATGGCGAACGCTTTGTGCTGATTAGTCACGCACCGGACTCGGATTCTTGGTGGAACACCATAAAAAATGCCATTAATGAAGCGGGCGAGCAGCTCAACGTTGAGGTGGAGTATCGCAATCCACCGACGGGTGACTTGGCGGACATGGCGCGGATCATTGAGCAAGCGGTAGCGTCGAACCCACAAGGGATTATTACTACGATTGCGGATTATGAAGTGCTCAAAGGCCCATTGGAAAAAGCACGTAAAAAAGGCATTCCCGTTGTGACGATGAACTCGGGTACGGCGCAACAAAGTGAAGATTTGGGTGCGATTCTGCACGTCGGTCAACCAGAGTATGATGCAGGCTATGGCGCGGGGAAACGTGCGAAAGCAGATGGCGTAAAGAACTTTGTTTGTGTTAACCACTACATCACCAACCCTGCGTCGGTCGAGCGCTGCCAGGGCTTTGCGGATGCGCTAGGTGTAGAACTGGGTAGCCAGATGATTGATACGGGTCAGGATCCAACTGGCATCGAGAAAAAGGTAATGGCTTACTTGCGTGCAAACCCAGAAACAGAAGCGGTACTAACACTGGGGCCTACTTCTGCACACCCAACCATTCGTGCGCTGAAGAAAAACCGTCAGTTAGGCAATATCTATTTTGGTACGTTTGATTTGAGTGGAGAAATCGCGCAAGGCATCAAAGATGGCAACATCCAATGGGGTATTGACCAACAACCGTTCCTTCAAGGTTACGTACCCGTGATGGTACTGACTCTGTTTAACCGCTACGGTGTTGTACCTGCAAACAACATCAACTCTGGCCCAGGTTTTGTGACCAAAGATAACGTTGAGTTGGTAGAGAAGTTGGCTGGCGAGTATCGCTAAACTTTTCCGCTTCTATTGAGCAGCAAAGGGACTCTCTATCCCTCAGAGTCTCTTTGTTATTTCAATATTTCTAAGCTTTTTATGATGATTTGATCGTCACCAAGATAGGCTGTACGCAATTGCGGTACGTTCCAGTGTTCAGATGAAAACAATTTCATTATGATGTCGTTACGCCATTAAATGATCTGAAGGCGAACAGGACAGCAAAGCAGGGTAGCGTATGACCATGGGTAAACCGACACAATTGATTGAAAACCCACCACCTAAGAAGCGCAAAGTCACTGTTGTGGAAGTGGCGGAGGCGGCGGGGGTGTCAGTCTCAGCCGTGTCCCGAGCATTCAACCCCGAAGCCAGTATTTCTCGCCCGTTGCGTGAGAAAGTGTTTAAAGCTGCCGCTTCCCTCAACTACAAACCAAACCGAATGGCGCGTGGTATAAAATCGCGTTCAAGTCTCGTCGGCATTTTGATGACGGATTTTAATAACCCTTTCTATTTGCCGATTCTTTCCAGTTTCACCGCCGAAATCCAAAAACGGGACTGCCATACTCTGCTGATTAATGTCGACGGGGATATGGATATTCAAGAAGCGGTCGAGCTCGTCATGGAATATAACGTCGATGGCTTGATTATCACGTCTGCGTCCTTGCCTCAGCAACTTGTCGATGCGTGTAAATCTCAAAATACGCCTGTGGTGATCTTTGGTCGCGATTCGAGTGATAACAGCGTTACTGTTGTCAGTTGTGACAATGTGTTGGCGGGCAGAATGGCCGCGGATATGTTGTTGGATGCGGGCTATGTGCGCCCAGCATTTGTGGCTGGGCCAATTGGTACGTCTGCGACTGTGGATCGCCAGCGTGGCTTTATTAGCCGCTTAATGGAACGCGGTTGTCACCAGTGGCAGGTCGTGGAAGGTGGCGAATTTAGTTATGACGCGGGTTACGATGCTACGCTTCGCATCTTTAAAAGTTCAGAGCGGCCCGATGCCATGTTTTATGCCGATGACATTATGGCCTGTGGCGGAATGGATGCGCTGCGCTACGAGCTGGCACTGAAAGTCCCTCAAGATGTGGGGGTGCTAGGGGTGGATGACATTCGTCTTGCGAAGAGTCGCTCCTATAATTTGTCGACCATTCGACAACCCAATGACGAGATGATCCAATCCACTATCGATGTGTTGTTTGCACACATATCTAATCCGAACTTATCGCCTCAGTCGATCACCTTGCCCTGTGAGCCTGTGGTGCGAGGCTCAACGAAGAAGCATTGATAACCTGAATGTTTTCGCTACTGAGCCTTACTTCGTTAGGGCTTTACGAGGTAATGCTGATAGCATAGCCGCCTTGACTGGCGCTACATGAAACGGCAATGAATCCATCTCTTCGATATTTAAACGGTTATCCCGAGCATTTGGTCTCTCAAATAGAACGCCTTGTCGAAAGCGGTAAGCTTGGTGCTTGGCTAGCTCAGCGTTACCCAGGCAAACATGCCATCACCACTGAGAAAGCGTTGTATGACTATGTGATGGGCTTTAAAAATCAATACCTCAAAAAATCTTCACCCATCAGCAAAGTGGCGTATGACGGAAAAATCCATGTGGTTAACAACGCACTGGGGCTACATACTTTTGTCTCGCGGGTTCATGGCAATAAGCTAAAAGCGAAAAATGAAATTCGCATCGCTTCCATGTTTAAAGAAGCACCTGAGCCTTTTCTTCGGATGCTGGTGGTTCACGAATTGGCACATTTAAAAGAGAAGGAACACAACAAAGCGTTTTATCAGCTTTGCTGCCACATGGAGCCGGATTACCATCAATTGGAATTCGATGCACGGCTGTATCTTATCCACTTGGAAATGTCTAAAAACGCATAAAAAACGCGCTCGTTTGAGCGCGTATAGGTGCTGATGACTTCACGCGGGGATCGCCGATTTAAAGCGAGAACTTTTTGACGATGTCACTCACATTTGCGGTAATTTGCGTCAGTCCCTGTGCTTCTTTAGACAAGGTCTCAGCGCCTACTGCGGTGCTTTGCTGGTTGCTGGTTGCAAGGCTGAGCACTTCGTCAGCCACCACGGCGAACCCGCGATCTTTTCGTTTCTTAATTTGATGATATCCGCCGTTTTTCGAAGGGCGGAGACGTAGGTTTCGTGTGCGGCGCTAAATGTTTCAATGAGCGTTTTTTCTTGCGTGGTGTTCGCACTGTTTTTGAGCGTATTCTTTGACAATACTGGCGAACGTTTCACCATATTGTTTTAGCAGAGCCCTAGATTCATCGAGTTCACGTATTCTGTCCGTACTGGTCTCGAGAACCAATATTTTTTCGATGACGTCATTAATGTGAACCAGTTCCTTATTCATTTTTTCATGTTAAGCGATGAAGGAAAACGGAAAACTCACGCCAAATAAATGCGCTTTTGTCTTGAGATACTAAACCAGACATTTTGATGTGAATCGTAGAAAATACCATGTATTACATGGCATTACATTTAGCTAAATTATATCTCGAAGATTATAGTCAAAAAAAATAATTAAAACCAAAGTGGCTAGGTGAGGGAAAAAGTGATGCCAGAAGATTCATATGGTTATTTTTTGCGGCGGGTTGCCCTGCTAGGTTTTCCTCTCGTGCTGCAAAGCTTGTTATTTAGCAGTGCAGGCTTTATAGACAGCCTCATGGTAAGCCAACTAGGCACACAGGAAGTGGCAGCGTCCAGTATTGGTGCACGAGTATTTTGGTTTACAGGCATCTTTATTTGGGGAATGGGCACCGGAATGGGCGTTTTACTCGCTCAATACTGGGGAGCGGAAGATGAAAAAGGCCTGAGACGTAATTTTGCTTTAGGCAGTGTGATATCGACTGCCGCGTCCGTCATTCTATTCTTACTGTGTTGGTTCTTCCCTCATGTTGTTCCGGCTCTGTTTAAAGCGAGCGGAGAAACCGCTCAACTCGCGGCTGACTATCTGAAAATTATCAGCGTGGCGATTTTGGTTGCAGGCCCAACTATTTCAATGGACGCAGCATTGCGAGCACTGGGTAAAACCAAAACCACCATGAATATGTCCATCATTGAAATTGGCCTCAATATCTTACTGAGTTATTTTCTCATTTTCGGTTACTTTGGCTTACCAGAGATGGGGTTAATGGGGGCAGGTTTGGGCACAGTGATCGCGCGTGTGGTACGCGTGATTATGTCTGTGGCTGTCATCTACTTTTTCAACCCAGTTTTGGTGCTTCGAGGGTCAGATTTTTCATTCACTCAACGTACTTTTCGCCGATACATGAAAGTCACCATGCCGATCATTGCAGGTAGTTTGATGTGGAGTGGTGGCATCTTTGTCTATCAGGTCATTATGGGACGGATGGGAGAAGCCGAACTGGCAACAATGGCTATTGTATCGTCGCTGGAAGCGTTGACCTTGTGTGTTGCATCCGGTCTGTCTAGCGCCACTGCGATTGTGGTGGGCAATGCCCTTGGAGCGAATAAGTTAGCGATGAGCGAACGCTATGCACGTTACGCGCTCGCCACATCTGCTGCTGTTGGTGTGCTGTGTGCGGTTGTCGTGCTGCTAGCACAAGGTGCGATTTTGTCCTTATACACGCAAGTGAGTGAGGAAGTTATCTCACTAGCGGCATTGTGTTTCCCTGTTATTGCGCTGAGCACCATAGTACGAAATATCAACATAACGCTTATCGTTGGTGTGCTTCGTGCTGGAGGAGATGCGAAATTCTGTATGAATATGGATGTTGTCTGTCAGTGGATTTGGGCGATACCGATGACAGCAGTGGCGGCAATGTGGTTTGAGCTTCCATTACCTTATGTCTTTTTACTGATGACTTCAGAAGAGATCGTCAAACTCTATCCGACCATTCGACGAGTTTTTGGTACTAAATGGGTCAACAACCTTACTGAACACAACACGGCAAAGGTGTAACGTCATATTCGCTTCTGCAAATGGTAAATATTTAGGCATGTGTTTGTTTTCATGCATGCTACAAGCGTATGTAAAACCGCCCACTTTGGACACCTTATATAGGTTGGCATACGCTTAAATATTGCCATTTCTATCCTCAACTAATGCCTTTCTAATTATTTAATCATTTTAATATCATTATTTTGGCTTATTACTGATCAAACAAAGCCATGATTTTACGCTGAACATGGTGTTCACCTGTTGTTCATGTGTGTCTTGTCATTAAAACTGATGTCACAAACAACGTTGAATGAATGTTAGTTGTCTCTAATGTGAGCCCAAATCTACTTAGTGACACAATCTTGAGCCGGGATGGTCTTTCTTTGCTATCCCCGCTCTTTTGCTCCTTGCTCATTCATACAGCGTCACACTATAAAATGAGGACAAGGTATGTCAGACATTAACGGTACAAGCGGCGCAGATTTTCTTTACGGTTCAGAAGACAAAGGCGATAACTTACTGATGAACGGGGACTTCGAAGCCTGGGGCAACGATAGCCATGATCAGTGGGGCTTGTTTGACGACCATCAAGTTGCGGGCTGGTACACGCCAGGAACCATGAAAATCGAACTGCAACAGGGCGATTTTGGTGGCACACCTGCTAACGCCGCTGACAATACTGTTATGGAACTTGATTCCACGGGTAATACCTGGGTTCAACAAGACATTGATGTGACCAATTTGACGGAATCGTCAGACGCATCAATGACCCTGTCATTTGATTATGCGAACCGTTACAAAGGTGACAATCACGCGACCAGTCAATTCGAAGTGAAGGTTTTTGATAACGATGGCAAGTTACTGTATTCCAAATACTTCGACAATACCCAATCTAATGAAAGCTATCACAACTTTGAAGTGGATTTTTCTGTGCCTGAGGGCACAACAGGCGTCACGTTGCGCTTCGAAGCTAAAGGCCAATCTGACGGCTACGGTGCGTTGATTGACAACGTCGCTTTGACTAACAACGTGTCAGGCAGCCTTGACGACACCATTAACGGTTTTGAAGGTAATGACTACATCGATGGTGGTCAGGGTAACGATACGCTGTACGGTGGTGAAGGTAATGACACCATCAAAGGCGGCGAAGGCAACGATACCATCTATGGCAACAAAGGTTTTGGCACTGATACACGAGAGTTGCTCACCAATGGTGATTTTGAAGATTACGGCAATAACACCAGCAATCATTGGGGCCTGCTTCAAGATCACCAAGTGACGGGGTGGTATACGCCGGGCTCTAACTGGATGGAATTACAGCAAGGTACGTTTGGTGGCACACCACAAAATGACGTGACCAATACGGTTCTCGAGCTGGATAGCCACACAAATACGTGGGTACAGCAAGATGTGGACGTGACGGGCCTTGCAGCAGACGGTGATGCGGTATTGGCGTTGTCGTTTGACTATGCAAACCGTTACCGTGGTAGCGACCATGCAACAAGTCAATTTGAAGTAAAAGTCTTTGATCAAGCGGGTACGGTGATCTATTCCAAGTACTTTGATAACACGCAAGCGAACGATCACTACGAATCTTTCACAACCGACGTTGTTCTGCCAAAGGGCAATGACTTTATTACTATTCGCTTTGAAGGCGAAGGCCGTTCTGATAGCTACGGCGCACTGATCGACAACGTGTCACTTCAGCAAAAAGTGAACGTTGAAGATGACAATGACACCATTTTCGGTGGAGCGGGTGACGACACCATTTTTGGTGAGCATGGCGACGATACTATTGATGGTGGAGACGGTGACGATACGATTTACGGCGGTGTTGAATCCAGCAAAACATTTGAATTAAATCACATTGATGGCGCGACGGTTTACAACCTGCAGGGTGAGGACACCGTGACGATTTCTGTGAGTGAATTCACGCACAGTGCGGCATATAACAACAGCCTAGGTTACTACGTGATCAAGGACGGTGTGGTTGTTCGTGCAGAAGTTATCGCGGATAACGTGAAAAGTGTTTCTGAATTGTCGTTGGATATTGATGTATCGGGTGGTGACTCCTTTGGCATGTTCTTGATTCCTGATGGTGACCGTAAAGGCTTTGACACAGGTTCAGTTAACTTGAACCTGGCGGGCACTGGCTCAACCATCACACAGGGTGGTTCAAGCTCAGTGGTTTACGTATCAAACGCCGCAGAGAATGGCGACGGTCAAGATCACGAGAACGTAGATGGTAACACCTCTCAATGGGAAGACCTGTGGAACCTCGGTGATCGCGATTTCAATGACACAACATTTACGATCTCTGTTGAACAGCAAAAACTGTACTCAGATAACGACACCATCAACGGTGGCAATGGTAACGACTTCATTCACGGCGGCGACGGTCAAGACGTCATTCACGGAGATAACGGCAACGACACCCTTAACGGCGGTAACGGCAACGACGTTCTTTACGGTGATGCAGGTGACGACGTTATTTACGGTGGTTTTGGTGATGATGTTCTTTACGGCGGCGACGGCGATGACAAGCTTTACGGTGGCAGTGGTGACGATGCACTATACGGCGGCGCAGGTAATGACTATTTGCAAGCTGGCTATGAAGACGACTACGTGTTGGATGGCGGAGAAGGTGTTGATATTTACGTCGGAAGCGAAGGTAACGACACCATGTTCTTCGACAATGAAGACTTCTCAGATGCAGGTTTGCTGAATTCTCGCGGCAATGTGTATGTGGGTGACCGCGGCTTCGATAAGCTGATTGCCAATGGTGATGCGAATATTGACTTTACCGGTCAGTCTCACCATGCCGCTGGCGTGGTGGTGAACAGTAAAGCCATTGCTCAGGTTGAAGCGGTAGTGGGCGACAGTGGCGATCAGGAAGTGACGATCAATGCTTATGCGATTGAAGCACAGTCTGACCAGTTCCAAACACAAACCAATGTTGATCCAGGTGATTGGGACGGCTTTGTGGCTTACTTGGGTGAGGGTGATGATACTTTCAACCTAACAGGCAAGTTCTGGACGTATGATGCCGATGCGCAGCCACAAGCTGAGCTGTCTGCAGACATGATTGCGTTCATGGGGCTAACAGAATCTCAAGTGAATGAGCTTGACGCTTATGTGTTTGAAACAAATTCGGGTGCTAGCGTGACAATCTGGACTGATGCAGAACACGTTACTTACGACGGTAATGATATTTTCTAACACTCTGCGAGCCAGTCAAAACCCGCTATATTAGCGGGTTTTTTGTTTTAAAACCGTGGGCGCTTTTTTCAATGACACGTCAAACAGTCTCTCGTGCAAAACACGATCGGCAGTCAACGGCGCGAAACACGTTACCCCCGTTGTTTTTCCCGAAGTTGAGCCAAAGCAATGTCGTAGTCGTTAGCTTCCATTCCTTCCTCTAATGCTCTGCACAATAAGGTTTCCATTGATTCTGGTGCCAAGCCGCCAATCGGTGGATCAGTATCAAGGTTTGTCGGGAAGGCATAACCGTCAGTCACCATGGTCACAATGGTCATTTTTTCCTCCATAGACAAAGCGTTGGATGCCCAAAGTGGCGCGAGTACGGGATAAACAAGGCGGCTAATATGCGCCAAATCGACGGTTTCCATGGGTTTACCGAATACCGAAGACACTTGAAGCAAATTGGCGCAGCGATGAAAGTTATTCGTTTGGTTTTCACCGGCAGCATGAAACAGGGCCGGGTTGAAAAACAACGCATCGCCTTTTTCTAATGCAACCTGAACATAGTGCTGCTCAAAGTACTCTTGAAACGCTTGCGCGTGATAAGCCATATAACCAAGCAGATAATGTTGCGAAAAAGGCAGTAGCTTTGTTGGTCCGCTTTCTAATGGCATGTCTGTATGCGCAACCGCACCTTGCAGTGTGAGCATCGCAGACATTTGTTGAATGTGAAGCGGGTAGCGGGCTGTTTCGTCGGGTTGTTGAAAGCCAAGGTGGTAATCACGATGTGAAACTTGCGCCGCCCCACCTGGGCGCACAATATTCACTTGTGCTGTCATTTGATAGTGCGGGCCGAGCCAAGCCTCAGAAACCCACTGAAGCAATGGGTTTTTGTAATAGTGAACAAATGTTTTTGGCGCGACCTGTGCGCTTTTTTGAAACACATTCCAAATTCGCCCGTTAGCTTGCGGGCCCGTTTTGCCAAAGTGATCACCGGCGCCAAAGCCCTGTTCTTTCTCAAGAACCGCTTCAAAAACCTGACTCATTTCATCAATGATTGCGTGCTTGCTAAAGAAACGCTTGATTGCAAAAACGCCAGGCCCATCCAGCAGTACACGGGCTATTTCATCTTGAAACGGACGCATATTGGCGTTGGAGCGGCGAAGATCATCGCCATCATAAACAACCACGTTAGAGATCACGTCAGTGGCTAACGGGTAAGATTCATGATGTGTTTCTTTCTCGCAACATGTTCGAAAGTCATCAAGTGACACATCTGATGGCTTAAAGAACGATGTTGACAAGGTTTGTCGTTTGCTATGCATCTTCCCTCTCCTCGCTCCCACAATGGCATTCAGTTTATTTCAAATATGAGTAAAAATGAAATATAAATTTCATTGTGTTGAGAGTTGAAAAATATGTTCTATTATTGGCAGACGAGTGAATTTGTGTTTATCGAATACACGGTGAAGTCAGTCACAAAGACAAGGAGATGTTATGTCTGAACTGCTTTCAAAGCGGAAGAAGCCAAATGATGAAGGGCGATATCAACACATCACGCCGGAATCGGCAGGTTGGAAATATGTGGGTTTTGACGCTTTCCAACTCACAATAGGACAAACACTCACATTAACTGCCAACGACAAAGAAGAGCTTTGTATCGTGCTAGTGGGTGGTAAAGCGACGGCGGAATTGGCAGGAAAATCACTGGGAGAAATTGGAGATAGAGCTGGGCCATTTGAACGCAAGAAACCCTTTTCTTTGTATGTCAGCGCGGGGGACTCTGCGTTATTAATTGCGACCGCCGATCTTGAATTGGCTGTTTGTCGTGCACCTGGAAAAGGCACCTTCCCGTCTCGTCTTATCGCTCCTGAAAATGTTGACGCAGAAGCGAGAGGCGTCGGCAATAATCAGCGCTATGTGCACAATATTCTGCCAGATAATAAAGCCGCTGATAGTTTGCTGGTTGTTGAAGTCTACACTGACGAAGGGTGCACCAGCTCTTATCCAAGCCATAAACATGATCGCGATGCGCCACCGGATGAAACACAGTTAGAAGAAACTTATTACCACAGGTTGAATCCCCCACAGGGCTTCTGCATTCAACGTGTATACACCGAAGACAGAGAGTTGGATGAATGCATGGCAGCTTACGATGGAGATGTTGTGCAAGTCCCACGTGGCTATCACCCTGTGGCAACAATGGCGGGCTACGACAGCTATTACTTGAATGTCATGGCTGGGCCAGTTCGCAAATGGTTATTTAGCTGGGAAGCCGATCATGCATGGATTAATACATCAGAATACGCCGATAAACACACTGGTTGAGTATTCCTATTTAACATCGGGCTGCAAGAAAGTACGTGCCCATCTTTAAAAAAAGCCAAAGCAAAAGGAGAGGCTATGTTTAATATTGCGCTGTTTGGTTGCGGACGTATTGGTAAAGTACACGCCGTCAATATTGATGCTCATCCCATGACGCAGATCCGCGCTGTTATTGACCCCTACGCTGAAGGGGCGGCGCAATTGGCTGAGAAATATCATGCCGATGTGATGACGACAGAAGAAGCCTTGGCCGATCCTGATATTCATGCGGTATGTATATGCTCTGCGACGGATACTCATGCAAATCTCATTGAGCTCGCGGCAAAAGCAGGCAAGGCGATCTTCTGTGAAAAGCCCATTGATTTGAGCCTAGCTCGTGTGCAGGACTGCTTAGAAGTGGTTGAGGCTTCTGACGTTAAGTTTTTGCTGGGTTTCAACCGCCGTTATGACCCTCAGTTCCGAACACTAAAAGATCTCTTCGAAAGTGGTGCAATCGGAAAAGCCGAAACCTTGGTGATCACCTCGCGTGACCCATCACCGCCACCTGCGGAATACGTGCGAGTATCGGGCGGCATTTTCCGCGATATGTCGATCCATGATTTGGACATGGCGCGCTTTATCATGGGTGAAGATCCGATTTCCGTTTCAGCCCACGGTGCTTGTTTAGTTGACCCTGCGATTGGTGAAGCAGGAGATATCGATAGCGCCGTGATCGTGCTGTATTTCCCGTCTGGCGCGATGGCAAATATTATCAACAGCCGACGTTCTGGTTATGGTTACGATCAGCGTATTGAGCTTCATGGCAGTAAAGGCATGCTGAAAGCGGGCAACGTGCGTGAGCATTTGGTGGAGCATTGGAGCGAGGATGACTGCAGCAGTGCAAAGCCGCAGTACTTCTTCCTTGAACGTTACAAAGAAGCCTATATTGCCGAATGGCAGCACTTTGTTGATGTGCTTGAAGGGAAAACAGAACCGCAATGTTCAGGCATTGATGGCGAACTGGCGCTGGAATTGGCCGAAGCCGCGCTTGAATCATTAGAGACGCATCAGACAGTTAATCTATAACGTCCGGTGTTGTGAATAGAAAGAGGATGCAGTCTTAACATTGCATCCTCTTTTTGTTGTGGCCAATTTATAAGCATGGTTATATACACAGTATTCCCAAGCAGCCTCAAGATGCTTGTTCAGCGAGAGTTTGTTGGCTGTCAGGCGCGGCGATGGTTTGAAAACATAGTCGCTCTTCCTTGAAAACACAGTCGCTCTACGTTGAAAATATATCTTTTGGTGTTCATTGCTCATTACGGTTAAGGACAAAACATGGAACGTTGCAGCTGGGCGAATGTGAGCCCGATTGATCAAACTTATCACGATGAAGAATGGGGCGTGCCAGTTCATGACGATCGTGAACTGTTTGAAATGCTGATATTGGAAGGTGCACAAGCTGGACTCAGTTGGACCACAATATTGAAGAAGCGTGAAGGGTACCGTGTTGCGTTTGATCACTTTGATATTAAAACTGTGGCCGCTTATGACGAAGCCAAAATAGCGGAGCTACTGCTAAACCCTGCGATTGTTCGTAACAGGCTGAAAGTGAATGGCACCGTGACCAACGCCAACTTGGTGCTGGCTATTCAGAAAGAATATGGCAGCTTCGACAAGTATATTTGGCAATTTGTCGGTGGAATGCCGATCGTGAATCATCGAGAATCAATTGCTGATGTCCCTACCTCGACGCCTGAATCCGATGCCATGAGCAAAGCGCTCAAAAAACTCGGCTTTAAATTTGTCGGTACAACCATTTGTTACGCCTATATGCAGGCAACAGGCATGGTCAATGATCATGTAAAAACCTGTTTTCGCTATGGTGTGGATGTTGGAAAGTAGGGGTTACCCTCGCTAGTCTTTGCATCTGATCGGGTGCGATTAAATGTCGAAAAAAATATACCAACAACAATAAACCAACAACAAAAAAGCGGGTAAACACCTGTTTTGTTGTTGGTCCTTGTTTTAAATTCGCTAACTCTTCTTGCCCATCCTAACCACTGCATACACCACCAAACACATACCAATACCGTGCAAAATAGTAAAGGTTTCATCAAGCAAGGTGATGGCAAACAATGCCGTGATCGCAGGGCCAATGTTGCCAGTAAGGCTTAATATTGATGGGGTTAAGCGCGCCATAGCAGCTGCAACGAAATACGAGGGCAGCACAGTACAGAAAATTCCGATGCCAATCCCCATCAAAATCAGATCGTCGGGCATGGTGCTAAAATCCGCATCCTTAAATTGATACTGCATCATGATCACGACACCCGCGCTTCCCATTCCCACACTGGTAAACAGTTGCGCACCCATGCGGCCAATCACTTTCTTGCTGAGTACCAGATAGATTGCAAAGACCAATGCAGAG
Source organism: Enterovibrio litoreus (assembly GCF_045679545.1). Taxonomy (NCBI): domain Bacteria; kingdom Pseudomonadati; phylum Pseudomonadota; class Gammaproteobacteria; order Vibrionales; family Vibrionaceae; genus Enterovibrio; species Enterovibrio litoreus. The sequence goes on along the minus strand of NZ_CP166194.1, from coordinate 2,135,094 downwards.
GCAATAGCCATCATGCTGCCAATCCATACTTGCGAACCAAATGATTGCAAGTCATGCGCCACAATGAATGTCACGCCAACGTAACCAAGCAGAATGGAGAGCAATGTGCCTTTCGCGGGCTTCTCTTTCAGGAATATCCAACTGATCGCTACCACAAAAGAGGGGAACAAATAAATCAACAAGCGTTCTAGCTGGGCTGAAATGAACTCAAGCGCAAGGATGTCGAGCAAAGAGGCAAAGTAATACCCAAGCACGCCAACCAGCGCCGCCTGCCAGCCATACTGTCGCAGTTTACTTCTTTCATCTGGGTCACGGCATAGCCATAGCAGCATAGCGATGTAGAGGGGGAGTGACGAGGCGGCACGCAGGCTCATGATGGCCGTTGCATCACCGCCAGCGCTATAGGCGAGTTTGATCAATACAGGTTTGATGGAAAATAGCACAGTACCGATCAACGCATAGATGATGCCTTGACGATAGTCTGAAGAGGGTTGTGTACTGACAGAAGCGTCGCTCATTAATTACGTCCTTGAATTTGCTTATTAAAATCAAGGCTGTGAGAACGGGAGCCGGCTGCGTTACTCACAGCCGGAAATGAATCACTCTACCGACTGAAGGGCATAAGAAGCAGGAGCCAGAGTGATTGCAGGAATAAAATCATGGAAAGTTGAATCCTAAGTGATGAATAAACAACCTAACGCAGACGGTCTCTTGGCGCAATGATTGATTTTGGTGGAATGATTGATTGTGATGCAATGCAAACAGTTAGGCGGCAGTGCTATTCCAATTTTGTTCTTTTAACATCGTCGATTTGAATATCCTGAAAAGATGGTTCTGTGCGGCTTGACGACCCATATCGTAGCCTTGATCCAACTTTGATTTCTTCATGGTGAATCGACCGACAGGAAAAGCGTCTGGTGGCGCGATCACACGCACTTTGCAATCAGCGGGTGGTCGGCGAATAAATGCCAACGAAGCATTGTATCGATCTGCGCGCTGGCGCATAGCTTCTGCAATACTTGGGTGTTTTTTCAAGATATGATCCATCAAGCTAGGAAGGCGCATGGGTGTCATTTCGTAAGATTCTGGCTGAGACAAAATCACCGTAATATCACGTGCACCGCGTCGATACGCTTCCATCACGGGAATGGAATCCGCCACACCGCCGTCTGTGTAGCAACCTCCTGAAAAGCAGGGCGTTTGGCGATAAGCAATGGGCAGCGCAGAGGTTGCTTCAATCACATTAGACAGGTTGCTTTCATTCACCCAGTAATAGTCGGCAGACGCAGTTTCAACGTTTGTGACGGCGGCCAGCAACGGAATATTGGCAAACAGAGTCTCGGTATTGAGTGGATAACGTTCTAGTGCCGTTTTCCAAAGCCAGTCGACATCAATTAAATTGCCGCCTTTGACAAAACGGGCAGGGTTAAAAAACATCGTATTTGTCGCCAACTCAGTGACAACGTTGTAGCTGCGCTTTGGTTGTTCAGCGAGATAACTGACAAGGTTGGATGCCCCCGCAGACACACCGATAGCAAAATCAAACGGGCGGAAACCCATTTCAAGGAATTCGTCTAACACGCCGCTGGCAAAAATGCCACGCATTGCGCCACCTTCCACGACTAGTGCTCGTTGTCCTGCCATGATCTTTACTCTTAATAACACCTTCTCGCGAAAGCATACGCAATGAGTGCGAAAGAGAAAAATGGCTGCTTTCTATTGTTCTGATAGCTATGGGTTATTGAAAGTCACGAATTGTTATTCCTAGCCGCTGACAAAATGTTAAGCGAGTCTTGCAAAAGCGCAAGGAGGCAAAAAGGGCAAGAAGGAGATAAAAGGGGGAAAGGGATGACAGAGGGTAAAGAGAGGGAAGAAGGTGGGGCCTGGATAAAAACATGGCGGATTAACTCCGCCATGCTCGGTATATTTCCTTGAAGGTTAGACGTTAAACACCGTCTGAACGACCAACTTCCGGTTGTGCAAATGTCACCTCACCTTTGCTTGTTTTTGGTGCATCTACAGCCGTTCCCGGCATCATCTCGAAGGTTGGCGTGAAGTTAACCATCATCGATTTTAGCTGGGTGAAGTGTTTCAAATCGCCCTTGTACTTCACTTTCCCTGCTTTGATTTGCTCTTCGAACGTAGCCGCGCCCATCATCACTGGCTCAAGATCTTCACGCTTAATCGTGAGAGTGAGATCAGGCTTATCCGCTTGGACGCCTTTGATATTAGTGAGGGTTGCATTGCTAAGCTCAACCACAAATTGCTCATCAATGTCAGGTAGCACCAAGTTGATTACCGATGATTTTCCGGCTGCTTTGTCACTATCAAGGCGTATGCCCAAGAAATCCAACCATAACTCAGTCGCCATCGCTTTGGTGGTATCAGGACCCGCAGATTTAGGCGTTGCGCCTGTTGGAATGCCATTTCGTAATTCATACGCTGCGGCTAAGAAGCTGTTACGAACGCTTGGGCTTTCTTGTTGATAACCAATTTGTTCGAACGTGTCTGCCAGTAGATCTTTACCTTGTTGGTTTTTCGGTTCGGCGTAAACGAGCTTGTTTAAGATCTCTTGCGCCAAGCGATATTCGCCTTTGTCGTACAGTGCTTGTCCCTTAGCGATGATCTTGTCTGACCCGCCCATCATTTCAACGTATAGCGGCGCTGAGTCGCCCGGAGACAGAGGGATCAAGGTTGCTGGGTTACCGTCCCAGTAGCCGAGGTAACGGTTAATCACAGCACGGCTATTGTGCGCTTCTGAACCGTGATAGCTGTGTGCAGACCATTGATCTTGCAGGCTCTTCGGCGGCTTATATTGGTTATGAACCTCGTTCACCGTGACACCTTGGTTGGCAAGATGAAGTACTTCATTGTTCAAGTTCGCGTATATGTCGCGTTGAGATCGCATGATTTCTTGAATGCGGTCGTTCCCCCAGCGAGGCCAGCTGTGTGAAGCAAACATCACGGTGGCGTCTTGACCATAACGGTAAAGAGCGTTGTTGATCTGCTTTGACCACTCCAATGCGTCGCGCACCAATGCACCACGTAAGGTATAAATGTTGTGCACTGTGCCCGTGATGTTTTCTGCCGCCCAGAATGCTTTCAGATCTGGGAAGTAGGTGTTCATTTCTGAAGGGGCTTCTGTTCCTGGTGTGTTTTGGAATTCCATTCTCACACCATCAATGGTCATTTCTTTGAAATCATCAGAAATGGTGGTATTTGGCGCGATCAGACCAAGGTTACCTGCAGCCGTGTTTTTACCAATAGACTGGTCAACGTGTCCAAATGGGCTTCTTGGAAGCAGCACCCCATATTGATAGAACATACGACGGTTCATGGCGTTGCCAGCATAAACATTTTCAGATACGGCGTGCTCCATAAAACCAGATGGTGCGATGACTTTCACTTTACCGGATTTCACATCGGCTTCATCAACAACACCACGTACGCCACCATAGTGATCAGCATGGGAGTGAGAATAAACCACGGCAACCACTGGTCTCTCACCAAGCTGCTCGTTGATAAATGCTAACGCGGCTTGAGCCGTTTCTTTTGCTGTCAATGGGTCAAAAACAATCCAGCCAGTATCACCCTTGATAAAGGTGATATTGGCAAGGTCATAGCCACGGACTTGGTAGATTTTGTCGGGCATGACTTCATAAAGGCCGTAAGCCATGTTCAGAATGGCTTGGCGTTGTAATGACGGATGAATGCTGTCGAACTCTTTGCCATCTTGAAGCAGCCATTCATAGCTACCCATGTCCCATGCGACATTTCCTGCCTCTGCCATGATCTGCTTGTAAGCTGGGGCGGCAATAAACCCGCGTTTTGCCTCATCGAAATCTCGCGTGTCAGAGAACGGCAATGTCGCTTTGTTTTGTTGCCATATTTCTTTAGTGAAAACAGAAGGGTAGTTGCCTTTGGCATCAAAGTGCTTCCCTTCTGCTGCGCCTGGGTCAGACAGCACGCCACCGCCCCCAGCTGCCAATGCAGAAAGGGAAGAAAGTGACAAGGTGATTGCTATCAGGTAGCTGAGTTTTTTTGTGCGCACGTATTTCTCCATGTTTCGAACGTCAGTTGAATATCCAATTTAGTATGCATTCGCTGTCTAATACAGCACTTGTTCTTTCTTATTTTTGCGTATCTGGACTTTTGTTTAACAAGTGTGAGCATGTGCATGATTTGCAATAAAGCTGGGTGCACCAACCGATGTGGTAAACACTGAAATATTAATAAGTTATTGATATTTATTGGTGGGGAGGATTTGTGGTGTGTATATATCACGTTTAATTTGACGAAGAATATTGCTGACTAAACGCACCGCAATCGTCTCTCTGGTATCTCCATTATTATTTTATGTTTAATATTCTGGTCATGTTTATTTCATTTTGTCACATATATTGTACAGATAAAGCTCTCTTTCTCTCCTAAAGTGCTAACGAAGATGGATAAATCCTATGGGGTTATCTTTCTTGAACTTGCTGGTGGCTGGACGACATCAGAAACTGATTGAAAGGTGTATGTAGGATCGACAAAGGAATGTCTTCGCATCTGTTAGAAGCGCTGAGTTAATTGAATGCATGGAGCATTGTCGTGAATGATTTAAATACAAGAGTGAGTAGTATTTGGGCTGCGATTGGCAGTTTTTTCCGCCAAATCATCGTATTCTTTGAGCGTATTATCAATGCGATTTTCCCGCCAGAGCTCACTTCAGCACCCTCTGTTCTGATTCAAACACCACCATCGCCAAGAGATTCGACATTGAATCTTGTGTCGATTGGCGATTCATCTCAACAAGCGCGAGCGAGATGGTTAGCGGATCGTGAAACGGTTAAATCGATAGCTGAAGAGAACCAACTAAAACTTGAACAAGCATTAGGGTTGCGAGATGAGCTTGGAAATCGAGTGCCTGATTCTGATCTATCTTTGTCGTTTAATGTGGTGATGGGTAAAGGTTATTTTCCAATCATAGGTGATCTGGTTCTTCCTGTTGGGGCAGGATTTTTTCGCGGACAAGGCTCTTATGTTCGACGTCGATCGTTGAGTTCTGAACTTCGAGGTGTCGCAAAACATCCTACTGCCCTCTGTCCCATAGGGGGCACCGACAACAATGGTGTGCTAACCCAATGTGGCTCTTCATTCGTCGCAGACTTTGCCGTTAGTGGTTGTCTGAAAGATGCGGGTGATGGTGGCAATGGCATGATACTCGGCCATACACCGCCTCAACCTAATATTGCTGCTTCCTCTCGTCCGAATACAACGCAGTATTGGGCCGGACAACCAAACAAATTGCCGCAAAAGCGTTTTACTTTTCCATTGGTTTGGCCGGGTCTCACCTCTTTTAAGCTTAATAATGGCGAGGGTGATACTGAAATAGTTGTGCCGGCGCGAGGCGCATACACCTCTTCAAAAGAGGTGTTATTGGACGATAAGGTGGATGTGCCACTGGTACGTTGGGTGCGTGCTTTTGCTGCAAACGGGACTGAGATTGCGCGATTTGCAAATGTTGGTTCTAAACTAGGCGGTGGAACAGTCGGTATCAATGCTGATGACCGCCAAACCACGGGTAACCCTAAAAAAACGGGGGAAACACGCGTATACAACAAGCCGATCGGTATCAATGACACCACTACGACAGTGGTGGTGCCGGGTGGCTTACCCGCGCAAACGGCAAAGGTAGAAGTCTCGTTTTACAATTGGGTGACGCACTATTCCTTGGTGTCTCAAATGACGCCTTTCCTTCCTGGAGAGTATTACACGTCGGCGCGTGCGTCTTACAACGAATTTATGAACATCGTCGTTGAACGCATGCCTTGGAATGGTTTTGTGGGCATCGATGGTGCGTATAACTCGCTCACCAATTTGATGGCGCGTGAGAATGGGCTCGATGGTTGGTTCTTTCCCGGTGGGTATGAAGATTACATGCACAATGCGTTTGTGAGTTGTGCGGCAGTGAATAATGGCGGTTGGTCGCTCTATGCGTCAGAACCTGTGCTTGGGAGTCGAAATGTCAATGATAACAATGGTTGGCCCAACGCGGCGGGTGAGCTCAAAGTTCATCGCAAGGTAACATACACAGCATCTTCCAATGACTTCGGTAACTTCGATAGCTATGGCAGCAGAGGTGGAGCTATGTATTTTGGTTCGTCATCGAATTCAATACAAACGGGCAGTATGGAAGACCATTTCGATGCAAACAACGTTGATCCATTTGGTGATTCGCCGCTAAAGGAAGAGAGCGACTGGAACCCGCTGCGTTGGAACAGCATTGTTGTGTTTGCTGCGGACGCGCGACAGAACGATATTGTTATCACCAGTACGCCCACTGATTCACGCCGGGTAACTTACTGTAAAGCAAGGCTGGTGCAAGAAACGCCAGACCCTAACTATGCCGACAGCAACCTCTATAGCGCGATCAGTTCTAACCATTATTGTCACCCTCGTCCCGATTCGTATGGTTCACTTGTTGACGTGCGACCTCCATCAATCGCCCATTTGCACTTAACATCTTACGATGAAAATGAACGTTCGGCGGGAGACATCCATGGCTTACCCGGTGGCGTCACTGAGCTTCAAGGCATTTTCTCTGGGTTGCGTTCGTACTTGTTCCGCCCTTGGGCATACGGTATTACGCCCGCTTCTAAGCAATTGCCATTTGGTTGGAAAGTCACGTTTTCAGCCAAGCACAATAAACTGCCCGGTGCGGGCAAAGAAGTTAGCCTGTCTGCTGATGCGTTGGGTATTGCTGGGCAATACAGAATGAACAATCTGTATTACGGCACTATTGCTCAGGATTTCAAAGGTCGAAGGATTCCAGCTGGAGGTATTTATACCCTTTCGTCCATGGTGAACTTTTTCACTACGCGGGATTTTGATGAGATTGACATGAATATGCTCAGTGTGTCGGTGAATTATCTTTACGACGAAATCGACAAAACGGCAGGGAATCCAGCCATGAAGCTGCCAACCACTTTAGTGATCATGCCTGCTCGTGTTCGTCTCTGGAAAAACGCGGCTGGAGATGCAAAGTTCCAAGTCGAGATCCCCATGCTAAATACGAGCGACAAAGATCTGGTGTACCCAGATGGAGCAAACCTAATGCATTACTTCAAGATAAAAATAGAAACGGGAAGTGTCGATACATCGCTGAATTAATGTTTGTGAGCGAATGTGGAGGGTGCTCAGAACGGAGTGCTTACTTGTAGCTGATACGTCGATTTGGCAATAAAGGCTAATTTAAACAGCCGCTGAGAAGCGGCTGTTTTGTGTTCTGCTAATCGTTATTTATACCTTGCCGACGTAATAAACTCACCAAAGCTCTCACACCATACAACCACGGTGTTGTATTGCGATGGGTCAATGTTGGCAGGGACATTGACGATAAAGTTATCGAAGGTTTTAACATCACCAATTTGTGCCATTTGGGGCTTGAGTCGGTTGAAGTCGGCTTCTGTTTCGACAAACTCGGGTGAGAAATAGAGTTTGTAGTCAGGCCCGGGCGCTAATTCACCGGCAAAAGAAACCATAGTAGGCCCGATAGATACAGTGCCTTCACCCCAGTGAAACGTATCGCTGCCTTTCAGATCTTTTCGAAACTCGCCGTTGTAGGTGGAACTCGCCGCTGTCGCAGACACGTCATCAATGCTTGGGCCGGGCGGGGCAATCAGAATAGGCAGGACATAGATCCCCGCAGCAAAGCCGATAAAAATGGCAAAGACATGAGAGAACATCAATAAGAGAACATGGCGGGTTTTCATTAAGCTTACTCCTGTTTGTGTATCCATCCTAAACAGACTGTTCAAAGTAACGATAACACGTTGATTTGAGTCAAGTGTAATGGAAAAAGCCCACCTGCGAATCACAAGGTGGGCTTTTGTGTTGCCTTCTCACAAATTAGATATGCGCTTAGATTGGGTCAGCGACTTTGATCACCAATTTGCCGAAGTTTTTACCTTCAAGCAGGCCCATAAAGGCTTCTGGTGCTTTGTCTAAGCCTTCAATCACTTGCTCTTTGTACTGCATTTTACCTTCAGCAAGCCACTTAGACATGTCAGCCGCGAACTCGTTGTAGCGATGACCGTAGTCGTCAAAGATGATGAAGCCTTGCATCTTGATACGTTTGATAAGCAGCGTCGCCATTAGCATACCCATGCGATCTGGGCCAGCTGGCAGTTCAGTGGCGTTATATTGAGAAATCATGCCGCACACAGGAATACGAGCGCCCGTGTTGAGCAAAGGCATGACCGCGTCGAACACTTTGCCGCCGACGTTTTCGTAATAGACATCAATGCCTTTGTCACACGCTGCAGCCAGTTGCTCGGCAAAATCATCGGCTTTGTGATCAATACACACATCAAAACCCAAGGTTTCAACGGCATAGCGACATTTCTCTTCACCGCCAGCAATGCCGACAACCTTGCAGCCTTTCAGCTTACCAATTTGACCCACTGTCGCGCCGACCGGGCCTGTAGCAGCAGCGACAACCAAGGTGTCACCGTTTTTAGGCTGACCAATATCCAACAAGCCCATGTAAGCGGTGAAGCCCGGCATGCCCATGATGCCTAAAGCAAAAGATGGGTGAGTAGGCGCTTTACCCAGTTTTAGTAGGCCTTCGCCATCAGAAACGGCGTAACTTTGCCAACCTGTGTAGGCCAGCACCCATTCGCCCTTCTCAAAATCAGGGTGTTGTGAATCTTCTACCTGACAAACGGTTGCACCCACCATGACATCATCGATAGCGACAGGTTCAGCGTAAGATTTTGCATCGCTCATGCGGCCACGCATGTAAGGGTCAAGTGACAAGTAGATGGTACGAAGCAGCATTTCGCCAGCTTTGATAGCGGTGACGTCAGCGTTTTCTAAGCGGAAGTTATCGGTAACAGGAGCGCCAACAGGGCGAGAAGCTAAGACGATTTTCGTGTTTTCCATGGATGCAGACATTGTCGTTTCCTTATCAATTAGACCAGTCGTCTAGTGTGTAGGTAAAAAAATCCGCCAACTGAGTATGGCGGTATTTCCAAATTCGGGTTTGATTGTATCTGAGAGTACGTCCAAATTATTTGGGTAAAAATACAAATCAAAAAGCAACGCGGCCTTTTAGCACAAGTGCAGTGGTATCAAATGCTTGCTTTAAGCATTCAGTATTCTGATTCAACTTGCTCATTAGCCCTGCGCCAATCCACAAATGGTAAAGCTGCTCTGCCGCTTTTTTGCTGTCAGTGACCTCAATGGATCCGTCGTCAATACCTTGCTGAACGCAGTTTGCAATCATGGCGATGATGTTATTCGCGCCTTTTAGCAGCGAGACACGCATGGAATCCGACAAGTCGGACACTTCGGCGCTGAGTTTCACCACCAAGCAGCGTTGGTTCGCGCATAGGCTGTCACTGGCTTCGATCCATTTTCCCCAATACGTCATCAGTTTGTCGAATCCATTCAGCGAGGGGTCGCTAAACAGAACATCAAGACGAGTTTGATAGCCGGAGAAGTAGTCTTCAATCAGTGCTTCACCAAATTGCTCTTTGGATTTGAAGTAGTGATAGAAGGAGCCTTTTGGCACACCAGCCTGACTGAGCAGTTGAGAAAGCCCTACATTTGAGAAGCCTCTCTCTGCGATCAGCTGGTAGCCCACATCAAGGATGTGCTGGCGAGTTGAGTGTAATTCTGTATTCATGGAGGCTACCTTACATAAGATTAGACCAGTCGTCTAGCAATTATTCTCGAAAGAATCGTGAGCTGGATGATGAAATGTTTGTTTCGTTAGTTGCGTGTTAAGCGTTTCGCAATTACCATTTAATGAAATAAATATTTCATTTTGTGTTTGTAAGCTTGAAAACATGCAGTCGGATAGGAGCCGGAAATGACAACACAGAAAAAAACATTGGATGTTATTTGTCTTGGACGGGTCGCCGTCGATCTTTATGGCGAGCAGGTAGGAGCAAGGTTGGAAGACATGCGTACCTTTGCCAAATACCTTGGTGGATCTTCAGGAAATGTGGCACATGGAACCGCGCGACAGGGACTTAAATCCGGCATGTTGGCAAGAGTTGGTGACGAGCACATGGGGCGCTTTGTTCGTGAAGAATTAGAGCGTGTCGGCGTGGATACCAGCAATATTATTACAGACAAAGAGCGCCTGACGGCGTTGGTGTTACTCGGTATCAAAGATGAAGATACCTTTCCGTTGATTTTCTATCGTGATAACTGTGCAGATAAAGCCATCACACCAGACGACATTAGCGAAGAATACATTGCTTCGGCAAAGTGCTTGGCGATCACGGGGACGCATTTATCCAACCCTAGCTCACGTGAAGCGGTGATCACTGCGCTGAACTATGCGCGCAAACATGGCGTTCGAACGGCGTTAGATGTGGATTTTCGCCCTGTACTTTGGGGGCTAACCTCTTTGGGGGATGGCGAAACGCGGTTTATCGCGTCAGAAGAAGTCACCCAGCAACTGCAAGACGTGCTCGGCTTGTTTGATTTGATTGTGGGCACGGAAGAAGAGTTTCACATTGCAGGCGGCTCTGAGGATTCCATTACCGCATTGAAAGCCGTGCGCGGTTTTACCGATGCGACCTTAGTATGCAAGCGAGGCCCGCTCGGATGCAGCGTCTTTACTGATGATATCGGTAACCATTTGGATGATGGCATCACAGTCAAAGGGGTGCGTGTCGAAGTACTAAATGTCCTTGGCGCAGGTGATGCCTTCATGTCTGGCTTGCTTCGTGGCTATATTAACAACGAGCCTTGGCAGCAATGTTGTCGTTATGCCAATGCGTGTGGCGCACTGGTGGTATCGCGTCATGGCTGCTCACCTGCCATGCCAACCAAAGAAGAGCTTGATTATTACTTAACGCATGAGCACGACATTCCTCGCCCTGATAGGGACGACAACCTCAATCACTTGCATCGCGTCACCACACGAGAAAAAGCATGGCCAGAATTGTGCGTGCTGGCCTTTGATCACCGCGCGCAATTTGTCGAGATGGCGCAGAAAGCGGGCATTGATATCGACCATATTCCGTATTTAAAAAGGCTGATTTGGCGTGCTGCGCAAGAAGTGGCTGAAAGCATGGGGCTTCAAGGAAAGGCTGGCATTCTGTGTGATTCCACCTTCGGTATGGATGTGCTCAATTCCGCGACTGGTTTCGGTCAGTCGGTGAGTGAACGCTATTGGGTCGGACGCCCGATTGAACTGCCGGGGTCGCGCCCTCTGCGTTTGGAGCATGGCAACATTGGTACACAACTCGCCAGTTGGCCGAAAGAACAGGTGGTGAAGTGCTTGATGTTTTACCACCCAGACGATCAGCGTGAATTGCAGTTGGAGCAAGAGCGAACGTTGCTCGAGGTGTATCAAGCGTGTTGTGCAACGGGCAATGAACTCTTGGTTGAGGTGATCTTACCGCGAGACGGTGAAGCGGTATCGCCAGAGGTGTCTGATTCGCTTTATTTTCGTGTTATGGAAAGGCTTTACAACCTTGGTATCAAACCTGATTGGTGGAAGTTACCGCCTCTGACAGAAAACGGCTGGCAGCAGGTCGATACGTTAATCCTAGAACGAGACAAACATTGCCGAGGTGTATTGCTTCTTGGCTTGGATGCCGCTGCTGACGAACTAAAAGCGGGCTTTACCGCATCAGCCAAATCACAAACAGTGAAAGGCTTTGCAGTAGGAAGAACCATTTTTGGCGAGCCAAGCCGACAATGGATGGGCGGTGACCTCAATAACGCGCAATTTATCGACGCGGTGAAAGCCAACTATGTCGAACTTATTGAAACATGGCGTCAACGTTGAGCCGGTGTAAAAAGCGATTATCGATAAATATCGGAGTAACGTAATTAAGGCTAACAACAATTTGGTGACGCTTGCACGTGATGCCGAATTGAGATGGTTTAGAGCATGGAGACCCAAGACATGGAAACAGTTCATAATTTTATAAATGGCGAAATGGTTGAAAGCAATAGTGATCGCTTTGGTGTGGTATTCAACCCAGCAACAGGCGAGCAGACTCGCCAAGTTGCGTTGAGCAAAGCGCAAGAGGTTGTGCAGGCGATAGCCGCCGCGCAAGCCGCTTTTCCAAAATGGGCCAAAACACCACCGCTTCGCCGTGCGCGTGTCATGTTCAATTTCAAAGCGTTACTAGAAGCGAACCAGGACCGACTTGCTCGCCTGATCAGCAACGAACATGGAAAAGTGTATTCAGACGCCGTTGGCGAGCTAACTCGCGGTTTGGAAGTGGTGGAATTTGCTTGTGGTATTCCGCATCTGCAAAAAGGCGAGAGTTCTGCCAATGTAGGTTCGGGTGTTGACAGTCATTCGATCATGCAGCCTCTTGGCGTTTGTGCGGGTATAACACCGTTCAACTTCCCTGCGATGGTGCCGATGTGGATGTTTCCTATCGCCCTTGCTACCGGTAACACCTTCATATTGAAGCCGTCTGAAAAAGACCCGTCACTGGGTTTGGTACTGGCGGAATTGCTAAAACAAGCGGGTTTGCCTGATGGCGTGTTTAACGTGATCAATGGCGATAAAGAAGCGGTCGATATACTGCTAACAGACCCACGGGTGCAAGCGGTGAGTTTTGTGGGCTCAACGCCAATCGCGGAATATATCTACGCGACTGCATCGGCGCATGGTAAGCGTTGTCAGGCACTTGGCGGCGCAAAAAATCACTGTATTTTGATGCCAGATGCAGACATGGACATGGCCAGTGGCGCGATTTTAGGCGCGGGCTTTGGTGCAGCGGGGGAGCGCTGTATGGCGTTGTCTGTGGTGGTGGCTGTTGGGGATGAGACGGCAGACACGCTTATCGCCTCTCTCTCAGACAGCATTGCGAAAATGCGTGTTGGGCCGGGCATTGTTGATGGGCCAGAAAATGACATGGGCCCGGTGATTTCGGCGGAACACAAAGAGAAAATCCTTGGTTACATCCATGCCGGAGAAGCGCAAGGTGCGAAGCTGGTGGTTGACGGTCGAAACTGCCAAGTTGAAGGCCATGAAAAAGGCTTCTACGTGGGACCAACCTTGTTTGATGATGTCACGCCAGACATGAGCATCTACCAAGAAGAGATTTTCGGCCCAGTATTGTCGGTGGTTCGCGTGCCGGATTATCAAACCGCGCTTGAGCTTATCAATCAACATGAATACGGAAATGGATCAGCGATTTTTACACGCGACGGTGAAACCGCACGTCAGTTCAGTGAAGATGTGTTGGCAGGTATGGTGGGTGTGAATGTGCCTATTCCCGTGCCAATGGCGTTTTACAGCTTTGGCGGTTGGAAGCGTTCCATCTTTGGCCCGTTAAATGTTCATGGTAACGACGGTGTACGCTTCTACACGCGCATGAAAACGGTTACCACACGCTGGCCGACCAGTGTTCGCCTCGAAACACACAGCAGCCACTTTACGATGCCGACTATGGGGTAGATAAAGACGAGACAAGACAAAAGCCGCAGATGCGGCCTTTTCCGTTATTAACCAGACTGACGGCTACTTGAAAAGCTTAACGTGCGCTTCCATTTCTTCGCCGATTTGTTTACGCATGTTCATTAAGCGAATCGCGGATTGCTCCAATTCTTTGTCTTCATTGCTTTCAGGCACCCATTTTGGAATAGACGTAGGCTTGCCGTCTTCATCTACCGCTACCATGATAACGATGCAGTGCGTGGTGAGTCGATTCTTCAACTCTTTTGGGTCACTTGCTTGTACGTCAATGGCGATGTGCATGGAAGAGTTGCCGGTATAAATCACTTTGGCACTGACCTCAACCAAGTTGCCAACATGAATAGGTGCAACAAAACGAATGCCACCGGCGTAGGCTGTAATGCAGTACTTTCCGCTCCACCCTGCGGCGCAGGCATAGGCCGCAAGGTCAATCCATTTCATGGCTGCGCCACCGTGAACCTTGCCGCCAAAATTGACATCACTCGGTTCTGCGAGGAAGCGTAATGTAATGTCCCGTTGTTTTGCGCTCATCGTTGTTATCCTTACTGCGTGAATTACCTTATTTATAACAAACACATTGAATTTGTGTTGGGCTTTTCGCTGTTTTTAGCCCAAATTCATTCGTTATTACTCACTTATCCAGTGAAGAGTGCTGTAACCAGTGAATTGGGAGAAGGCGAAGGGGAATAATGCGAAATGTAACAGATGCGAAGTGCGCTTCTAACCGTTACTATCGCTTTCTTCTTGTTGCATACTTTAAGCATGCGCTATCGATAATAGGAATATCTTGAATGTCACATGTCGCCCCCGCGTCTTACACCATCGTGGATAACTTCGTTGCCCCTGCGTGTGAGGGATTCGTGGACATTTTGTATCAAGATGACGATATTCTACTGATCGACAAACCCAGCGGTCTGTTTAGTTTATCTGGCAAAAATCCGTTGAATTGGGATTCGGTGCATTACCGCTTAGTCAATGGCCAACAAGGGCGTACGCCCGCTTTTCCTTCTGCCATTCTTCCGCATCGCTTAGATTTTGGCACCTCTGGGATCATGGTGGTGGGGCTTAATGCTGCATCAGGTCAGCAGCTTAATAAGCAGTTCCAAGCGCGCATCATTCAAAAACGTTATATCGCCATGTTAGAAGGGTGGGTTTTGGATGACATTGGCGAAGTCACCGCGCCAATAGCGAAAGACAAACGCCTTTTCCCTTGTGTGAAGATTTGTCATGAAACAGGCAAATCCGCAACCACTGAATACACGGTGCTGCAGCGGCTAGATAAGCCATGTCGCACCCTAGTGAAATTCACGCCAATCACCGGGCGCACTCACCAATTGCGAATCCACAGCCAAAGTATGGGGCACCCCATCCTTGGCTGTGATTTGTACAAAAGCCAGTTCAGCGAACAAATGGCTGATAGGCTGCAATTGCATGCCAGTGATTTATTTTTTGAGCATCCTATTAGTGGTGAGCGCATTCACGCGAAAAGCCCGTGTCCGTTCGTGTGATAGTGTGGAAACCACGTGCCTATTTTTCGCTGTTATTGGCCAACTGAGCACCCAGTAAAATACCTTCCGCCGTATGATTCATCGCGCTTTAAAATGCCACCTCATCTTGTTCAAAAAAACTGAATAACTATCTCGGATTAATCCGTTTTTACTGCGAGGTTATTTTGCTTAATCTTTACGCAAGCAATACAGAGCTGATAAAGAAAGCCAAAAACTGCTAGTTAAACATATTCAGAATAATTGAGGGAAAGGCAATGAGTAAAGATTTAGTCAATAAGGTTTTGCGCTCAAACGCAGGGTTTGCACCACTAGCACTACGCGTGCCGGTAGGCATCATTTTCATGGCGCACGGAGCACAAAAACTGTTTGGTTGGTTTGGCGGCTATGGTTTAGAAGGCACGGGTCAATGGATGGCGTCGATTGGCCTTGCACCAGGCTACTTGATGGCTTTAATGGCAGGTAGTGGGGAATTTTTTGGTGGTCTGTTTATTCTTCTCGGTTTTTTGACACGCCCTAGCGCGGTGGTGTTGGCATTTACCATGTTCGTTGCGATTGTTACCACACACCTTGGAAATGGCTTGTTTATGGCGAACAATGGTTATGAGTTTGGTTTAGCACTCATGGCTGCCGCGGTCTCACTCGCTTTTTCTGGTGCAGGTAAGTTGGCATTGGATGGAAAGTTGGCAACAGCGTTTAGCGTGCGACCAAGCCTGTAATCCTCGTCTGATTAAGTCAGCGATCATAAATTTGCGCAGGGAAGTGGTTAAGAGCAAGGGGGATTTCAGTAACTATTTATTTTGGTTAAAAATTCTCAATTCTCTTAGCGACGAAAAGACAACTTGCAACGATGAGAGTGGAAAGGTCAGCCGAGGCTGACCTTTTTGTTGATCGTTCTTAACAGAAAGCAGGACTGGCAACTTATGCTCGAAGCGTCGAAGCCAATGCCTGTTCCACTTCACCTTCTGAGGCATCACGCGAAATAGTGAAAGAACGGAACATGTCGCCACGCCCTAAAGCACGATCTATTTCCGCCAAGCAATGAATAACGCCACCATCGAGAATGAACGAGAGTTCGATTTCTCTGCGGCTAAACATGCCACTACTTTGGAACTCAAGTTCCTGATAACAGCCGGATTGGGATGCAAAACCATCGCCGCGAAGGTGACCTTTCTCTACATCGGCTTTTACCATGGTGAAGCCTTCACGCTCTAACACATTAAGCGCTCGCTGTACGGCGGGAAGTGGGCGAACCTCAAGATAATCACGGTCATTTGGGTCGATGGCAAAATCAATGTCGAGGGTTGTTTCTACCCACACATGGCATTTGTTTGAACGTGCATTAACCGCAGTGATGGGCGTTTCTTGATGAAGGTTCAGTTCAAAAGGGACGACCTTCTCTTCATTTGGCTGGATAACAAAGGGATCGCTGGCTTGTAGTGAGCCGAGAACGAACGTTTGATAGCTCACGCCGGAATCTGACTCCACTTTTACTTCCGTACATAGTTTTAGTGAAATGGCATCAATTTGCTGTTCAATGTCTCCACCTTTGATGCGAACGACGCCCCTGAGTGTTTCTCCTTGATAGACAGATTCATGATGCAAAAGTGTGTCTACGGTGGTAGCGCCAATACCTAACGACGCTTTGAGTTTTTTGAACATGTTTATCCTTTTTCTTGTTCACACCCATGATCACTGTTTACACGCCATGAGGGATTCGTGCAAGGCGCAACCTTGATACAAAACTGTGATGGATTGAATTCTAATGAAAAGCTATGAAGTCATTTCGTTCTCAGTGCGTTGTATTTGAGTTGGGTGTGTTATGCCGCCCGAGCAGGAATACCACTGTGGAAACGAAACGTGTGATCGGGTGCTTGAATCAATGCCGCTTCTTTCTCGCCGATGATTTGGACACGATCGCTGATGTCGCCGCCCGCAATGGCTTCTGCCAGCTTGAGGTAATCTTGATAGTGACGCGCTTCAGAGCGCAACAGGGAGATATAGAATTTGCGAAGTTCTTCATCCAAGTGCGGAGCAACTTTGGCAAAACGTTCGCATGAGCGTGCTTCGATGTATGCGCCAATGATCAGCTTGTCTATAAGGGTTGCTGGTTCATGGGTTCGCGCACTTTTCATTAGACCGCGTGCATAACCACCGGCGGGCAGTGATGAGTAAGCCATGTCGCGCTTTTCCATGATTTCGATAACTTGCTCAAAATGATGAAACTCTTCTTTGATAAGACGAACCATTTTATCAATCAGATCTTGGCTATGTGCAAAGCTTGCTTTTGGCGTGAGAGGCGCACTTAGGCCATTTTTTTTGGATTGGAAAATACCGTCTTTTTTGCAAAGATAAACAAAATCCTCGTAGGGTTTGGCCCATTCCAGAAGCAACGCGCCGCTTGATTCATCGATGGCGTATTTGCGAATCAGCCACATGGCGGTTTGGCTAGCTTTCAGTTCGCAGTTGGCGTGATCGCGTAACAGAATGGTTTCATTCTCAGGCTTTATCGCTTCATCAATCCATGCTTGAGGGGTTTCGCAATGCAGAAATCCACGAACAGGTTCGAGCAATTTTTCTAATTCTTGGCTTAACGACATCGATATTCTTTGCTTTTATAAGGTGTTGAGGCAGCGATTATACAAATCCCTGAGGCAGAGAGAAACACTCCTGACAGGTTCTGTCAGTAGCTGGCAGTAAGCTTCTTCCAACCCACAAAGAAGGAGAAAGCACCATGGAAAACGTTGTTGAAACCGTTCGCTTTAAATTGAATCAAGGCACCGACGTGCAAAGTTTTTTGGCTGACGCTGAAGGTACAACATCTTTTGTGAAAGGAAGAGCTGGCTTTCAATATCGTTCACTAAGCTTGAATGAAGAAACGCAAGAGTGGCTCGATATTATTTACTGGGACACGATGGAAAATGCGAAAGCGGCTTCTGATAACTTTATGAGCAATGAATCGGCGCAGAAGATGGTCTCTCATATCGATGAAGCATCGCTTGTGATGGCCACCGATTTCGTCAAAATGAGTATCTGCAGTTCTTCTCTATAAAGAATAACAAACAGGAATGGTGAATGAGTAAATCGGAGCGCTTATTTGAACTGTTGACGCTGTTACGTTCTAAACGTTACGCGGTGACGGCGAATGCATTGGCTGTCGAGCTAGGTGTTAGTGAGCGCACGATTTACCGCGATGTTCAATCTCTGCTTCTTTCGGGCGTGCCCATTGAAGGAGAAGCAGGGGTTGGCTATTTGCTCGGCAAAGGTTCCCACTTACCGCCACTGATGTTCACCGAAGAAGAAATGCTTGCCTTAGAATTGGGTATGAAGATGGTTGAGGCATGGTCTGATAAACGCCTCGCATCAGCGTCCGAATCCGCCTCTCGTAAAATTCACTCTATCTTACCGGAACATTTGAAAGCGCAAATTGAAGCGTTGCCGCTTGCTGTGCCGGCATTTCATGTTGAAAGTGACCATGCGGAGCGTGGTGATGTATTGCGCGCAGCAGCATCAGGAAAAACCAAAGTGCGTATTGAATACGAAACGGGTGAGAAGGTGGCCAGCGAACGGGTCATCCACCCACTTGGTCAAGTGTATTGGGGCAAAGTATGGACGCTCGTGGCTTGGTGTGAACTTCGCGATGAATACCGAAACTTTCGTTTAGATCGAATTAAAAGCGTTGCTGTGTTGGATGAGAGCTTTGAAACTTCAGCGACGAAAAACTTCCAACATTTCATGTCTCTTTGCTGCGAGAACTAGCGATATTGAATCGAGTGATCGACAGAATATATTGATGAATCGATGGCTTTCGATGAAAAAACAAACCGTATTCGTAATCTAATTCACAGATACCCTCGTATTCATCTCTGCTGATCAGCACTCACGGGGCTTCATCCCCACGCAAATAGCGTTTTTAAGAAGGAGAGATCGTATGATTTCTACAAAGGTTTTTTCGTCAGTAAAATCTACCCTGTTGGCATCAGTGTGTGCATTAGTGATTGGTGTATTTAGCGTGCAAGCTGATGATCATGGAATGAAGAAGAACATCGTTGAGATTGCAGCAAGCAACCCCGATTTTAGTACGCTCGTTGCCGCCGTTAAAGCGGCAGGTTTAGTTGAAACGTTGCAAGGGAAGGGGCCATTCACGGTGTTTGCACCTACCAATGACGCATTCGCTAAGCTTCCCGCTGGCACAGTTGAAAGTCTCTTACTGCCAGAAAATAAAGATAAATTGATTTCGATTTTGACCTATCACGTGGTACCAGGCAAGGTGATGGCTGCGGATGTGGTAGCTATGACTGAAGCGCCGACGGTGCAAGGAAACATGATCAAAGTTGACGCTTCGAATGGCGTTAAAGTGGATAACGCTAATGTGGTTGCAACGGACATCGTGGCATCAAACGGCGTCATTCATGTTATCGATAATGTGATTATTCCTCAGTGAGTTAGCGGCAAAACCGGCGTTAAACACTAATAAAAAAAGAAGAAAAAGCGAGCTAAATAGCTCGCTTTTTTGTTTCTTTTACAGGTGTATTGCTAATGCGTGACGTTGGGCGTTAACCCAATAGGTCATCTGCCACTTTGTAGTTTGGATCTTCAATATGATTGATTTCAACCAAGCTACCCGCTTTAGTTAGCAATGCTTGGCAGTCATGCGATAAATGGCGAAGGTGCAGTGTTTTACCTGCTTTGTTGTAGCGGTCTGCCAATGTATCGATCGCTTCAATCGCAGAGTGATCAACAACACGTGACTTACCGAAATCAACAATGACGTCATCTGGATCGTTCTGCGTGTCGAACAACTCAAGGAAATTCGCAACTGAACCAAAGAACAAAGGACCGTTTACTTCGTAAACTTTTGAACCTTGTTCGTTAATATGGCTCGACGCGAAGATGTGTTTAGCATGTTCCCATGCAAACATCAGAGCAGACACTATCACACCCACGATAACGGCGATTGCCAAATCGGTCATGACTGTCACGGCAGTAACAAGAACGATCACGAAGAAATCTTTCTTAGGCACACGACGTGCAAGCTTGAACGTTGCCCATTCAAAAGTACCAATGACCACCATGAACATCACACCAACCAGCGCGGCTAACGGGATCATTTCAATCAGTGACGATGTAAACAAGATGAAGCAGAGCAGGGCGATGGCAGCAACAATACCTGACAAGCGGCCGCGACCACCTGAGTTAACGTTGATCATTGATTGCCCAATCATGGCACAGCCACCCATTGCGCCAAACACTGAACAGGTTACGTTTGCAACGCCTTGACCGACACATTCGCGGTTACCGCGACCACGAGTACCTGTCATTTCATCAATAACTGTCAGGGTCAGTAAAGACTCAATCAGGCCGACGGCAGCAAGAATAAGCGCGTAAGGCAAGATGATATAGAGTGTTTCAAGATTAAAGGGAACCGAGGGAACAGAGAACGTCGGTAACGTGCCAGCGAGCGTTGCATTCGCATCGCCACTCATTGCGCGCAAGAAGTCGACAACGTTGCGGGTATCCAGATCAAGAAATACGACTGCAGCAGTCACTGAAACAATCGCAACCAACGAAGATGGCACTGAAGTCGTCAGCTTTGGCAGGAAATGGATAATTGCCATCGTAATCGCAACTAGACCTAACATGAGGTAAAGCTGTTCGCCTTGCAGCCAAACTAGCGCTCCTGAAGCGTCCGGGGCTTTGAACTGCCCTAGCTGTGCGAGGAAGATGACGATGGCTAGACCGTTTACAAAACCAATCATTACCGGATGCGGTACCATACGGATAAATTTACCCAGCTTGAACACACCGGCGGACACTTGAATGAGGCCAGCAAGCATGACAGCGGCAAAGAGATACTGAACGCCGTGTTCAGCAACCAGACTGACCATGACAACTGCCATTGCACCTGTTGCGCCGGAAATCATGCCAGGTCGACCACCAAGAATGGACGTCAGCAGACCCATAATAAAGGCCGCATAAAGACCAACCATTGGGTCTACGCCCGCAACGAAGGCGAAAGCGACGGCTTCCGGCACCAAGGCCAGAGCAACAGTCAGTCCCGACAATACGTCGTTTTTCACAGAGTGTTGGGGAAATTTAGGAAATTCAAACATCGTGTCGGATTACTTCTTAAAATGTTGGGTTAAAAGGGTAGTGCAAAAAAGTATGACTCTGCGAAGTCAACATGTCGCAAAGTGTTAACGCCTGCGGATACTACCGAAAAGTGTGATTTTGTTCAATGTTGGTAACGATATTGTAAATGATAACAGTGAAAACTTTGCAGATTGAACAGTCAGTTAGCGAGTGCTAGGTGAAGGATAAATGATAGCTTCATGAGACCTCAAAGGGGATGTTGTCATGAAAGTAATGTCGAAGTCCTTGTCTTTATCTCGTGCAGGCATTGTAAATGCTAGAAATAAAAAAAGAGCCATGACAAGCATGGCTCTTTTCGCTCAACCTAGTTTATTTAGAAGCTAGGTTTAGTCGCAGGTGCTGTTGCGCGACTTGTCGCGGTATCGCTGCCTGCTTGTTTGGTTTGTGTCACTTCGCGGCGGAAATCTGCAATAGCAACTTCTACCGCTGCTGCATTATTTTCAGGCGCTGGTGCTTTGGCCATAGGCGCAGCAACTTGGCGGTAGCGAATCACTGGCGCTTCAACAGCCTTAGCTACTTCAACAGCTTTAGATACTTCAACGGCTGGAATTTCACTTGCTTCCATAACACCTTTAACGTCAGCTTCTACTTGAGAAGCCTCTGCCGCGAGTGATTCAACGGCCGCTGTTTCTTCTACGGCCACTTGTGGCAGCACTTCTACTGGCTCGTTAATGGTAACAGGTAGCTCTTCGCTTAGTGCTTCAGTACCTTCTGTTTTGGCTTTTTCTTCCAACACACTTGGTGCAGGACGACGTGGGAATACTTTACCCATTGCCATTTCAGGGAAGGCAACGCCACCCAAAGAAGGTTTTCCTACAACAACTTGTTCAGTTGGAACAGCAGCAGCCACTTCTTCAGTCACAACATCAGCAACGACAGGGGCTTTGATGGCAGTTTTTGACGGCCAAACTTTACCCATTGCCATTTCTGGAGAAGCAACGCCAGACTTCAAGACCACTTGATTACGTTTCTCTACAACAGAAACTGCTGTTTCCATCATGTCCAATTGGTCTAGTGCTTGCTCAGTTGAAGAGGTGTCGTTTTCATCACGGTTGTTGCGACGACGGCGCTGACCACTTGCACGCAGGTGACGTGGAGAGCGGCGATTACGACGTTTCTCGTCACGTTGTTCCGTGTTTTCCGATGCATCTACTACAGGTGTGGTTGACTCGTGGTTTTGCACTTCCGCTTTCGCTTCGGTAGCAACCGCTTGACCCATCTCCAGCAGCGGACTTACTGCTGCTTCGGCTTCTTGTGCTGAATCAGCAACACGGACTTTCTTGTTGAGGTTGCGGCGTTGACGGCGTTGTTTCACTTTCTCCGTCTTTTCCACTTTCTCTTGTTTAGCAACTTCTTGCTTAACAACAGGTGCGTCTTCTTTCGCTGGCTTAGCCACTTTCACTTGCTGACGTTGGTCGGTTCTTTCTACCTTCTCAACTGGCTTGCGAGTTTGCTTCTTCGTCGGCTTTTCTTGACGCTCGATGTTACGCTCAGTGTTTTCTGGGCGCTCTCTGTTGTTGCGACGCGGTTTACGGCCATCGCTACGCTCGCTGTTTCTGCCGTTTTCATCACGTTGAACACCACGAGATCCACGACGAGTGCGGTCTTGTGAGCGTTTTTGATCACGACGGTTGCGGTTTTCGCGTACAGGCTCTTGTGGCTTATCTTCTTCTACAGGTTTACTGCCTGCAAACAGGCCAGAGATGAAGGAAACAACACGAGATAGTAATCCTGGAGTGGCATCGTTCGACTTCGCAGGTGCTGCTGGAGCAGCTTGCGGAGAAGGCGTTGGCGATGCTGGCGCAGCGAAGGTTGCTAGTGCAGGCTCTTCGCGTTTTTTAACGACGCGCTCTGCAGGTGCATCATCTTTGCTTTCCGCTTCACGAATTGCTTCAAGATGTTGTGGCAGATCGTATGAAAGTGTTGTGTTTTCATCGCCACCACGCACACGTACGACTTCAAAATGAGGCGTGTCCATCTCGGCGTTTGGAGCAATCACAACACGGACGTTGTGGTACTTCTCAACGTGTTGAACAGAACGACGTTTTTCATTCAGAAGGTATGAAGCTACAGCAACGGGCACGATTGCCATCACTTGTGTAGTGTTTTCTTTTAACGCTTCTTCTTCGATAAGGCGAAGGATAGAAAGTGACAATGATTCATTGTCACGCACAACACCTGTGCCCGTACAACGAGGACAAATGTGGTGGCTAGCTTCAGCAAGAGATGGGCTCAAGCGTTGGCGAGACATTTCTAACAGACCAAAGCGGGAAATACGGCCAATCTGAACGCGAGCGCGGTCCATGCGGACAGCTTCACGCAGACGGTTTTCAACTTCACGCTGGTTACGCACAGGTGTCATGTCGATGAAGTCGATAACAACTAAGCCACCTAAGTCACGCAGGCGCAATTGACGTGCAATTTCATCCGCTGCTTCTAGGTTAGTTTGCAGTGCGGTTTCTTCGATATCAGAACCCTTTGTTGCACGTGCAGAGTTGATGTCGATAGAGGTCAGTGCTTCGGTTGGGTCAATAACAATTGAACCGCCAGACGGCAAACGAACTTCGCGTTGGAACGCAGATTCAATCTGGCTCTCAATTTGATAGTGGCTAAATAGTGGAACTTCGCCTTCGTAGTACTTAACACGCTGAAGGAAGTCAGGGCGTGTTGCCTGAATACGCTCACGCGCTTGATTATAAACAGTTTCGCTGTCGATCAATACTTCACCAATGTCACGGCGGAGGTAGTCACGAAACGCACGAGCAATGACGTCACTTTCTTGATAGATCAGGAACGGAGCGACTTTGGTTTCTGCTGCACCCTGGATACGTTCCCAGTTATTCAGCAGATATTTTAGATCCCACTCAAGTTCTTCAGCAGATTTACCGACGCCTGCAGTACGAACGATCAAACCCATGCCCTGAGGCAGTGTAAGACCAGACATTGCTTCTTTCAGTTGGCTACGCTCTTCACCTTCGATACGACGAGAAATACCGCCTGCACGAGGGTTGTTTGGCATAAGAACCAGATAGCTACCGGCAAGAGAGATAAATGTGGTAAGGGCTGCGCCTTTGTTACCACGTTCTTCTTTGTCGACTTGAACAATGACTTCTTGGCCTTCCTTCAACACCTCTTTGATGTTTGGGCGGCCTTGATAGCTGTAGTTGTCTGGGAAGTATTCGCGAGCAATTTCTTTTAGAGGAAGGAAGCCGTGACGTTCTGAACCGTAGTCTACAAATGCTGCTTCAAGACTTGGTTCAATACGGGTAATGCGACCTTTATAGATGTTTGCTTTCTTCGATTCATGACCAGAGCTTTCGATATCTAGATCGTATAAGCGCTGACCGTCAACCAATGCGACGCGCAACTCTTCTTTTTGAGTTGCGTTGATCAACATTCTTTTCATATCAATTTTTTCTCGATTATTTGTTGTTATTAGTTGTCGGATACGAGACAAAACACGCAATGCTGCCAGGTCCCAAGTCTGATATTAATGCAACCTCACGGCTGGGAAATCAGGGACGCTCTAGGGCACTACTCATCGACCCACTGACGCGGAAATTAGAAATCACTCCGCCTTATTCAGTCGGCTCTTCGCCACAAATGGCGATAGTCTCTTTGACACTGGTTATTTATCCCGTCGTGCCAACAAACTAACGGGTGCTTTATTCCTCATGTCTTACGCCAATTGCTGCATGATTAGGACGTCTTGAACTCTCAGCGAATCATATACTACATAGAGATAGTGCCGTGAATGGTCAATGCCTTGGAAAAAGCGGTAAAGATTTACTCTATTTGTCGACTTTTTAGTCGTGACGTGCAAAAAAGCTGCAAACTTTCTTGCATTACGGCGCAACTATAGCAGGGACACTTTTTTGCAGCAAACTACTTTGATGCAATGTAGAATCGATGTCCTATGAATACAGATAAACCCCAAGTGCAGTTCATCGACATTTCTGATGACATTGCTGGCCAGCGGATCGATAATTTTCTCCGAAATAGGCTTAAAAACGTCCCTAAAAGTATGATTTATCGCGTTCTTCGCAAGGGAGAGGTGCGAGTTAACAAAAAACGCATAAAACCGGAATATAAGCTCCAAGAGGGCGATGTTATCCGTCTCCCACCTATCAAGATCCCAGAGGTGACGCAGGTTGCGGCTCCCAGCACCAAGCTTGATAGAGTGGCTGAACTAGAAAAATGTGTGATTTATGAAGATGATCACATGCTTGTTCTCAATAAACCGTCCGGAACTGCCGTTCATGGCGGTAGTGGGCTCCATTTTGGTGCTATTGAGGCCATGCGTGCACTTCGACCAGACGCGCGTTTCCTCGAATTAGTGCATCGTATAGACCGAGATACTTCAGGTATCTTATTGATTGCTAAAAAACGTTCGGCACTGCGCCATCTTCAAGCGCAGTTTCGTGAGAAAACCGTGCAGAAATATTATTTCGCACTGGCAATGGGTAAATGGAAGCCTTCCATGAAGAAGGTAACGGCCCCTTTATTGAAAAACGAAGTGAACAGTATTGTGCGTGTAAACCCTAACGGTAAACCGTCGGAAACGCGGTTTAAAATTCTGGAGCAATTTGAGCAGGCGACTTTAGTTCAAGCGAGCCCAATTACGGGTAGAACACACCAAATTCGCGTGCATGCTCAGTATTCAGGCCATCCGCTTGCATGGGATGACCGTTATGGCGATCCGCGTTTTGATGCTTACACCAAGAAATTTGGCTTAAACCGTTTGTTCTTGCATGCGGCCAACATCAAGTTTACGCACCCAGGCACTGAAGAGATGATGGATATCTCTGCCCCGCTGGATAAACAGTTAGAGAGAGTTTTAGAAGGCTTAAGGAAACTGCCAAGTGTTAACTAACTATAAGTTAGTGATCTTTGATTGGGATGGCACTGTCATGGACTCTGTAGCCCGAATCGTGTCGAGTTTGTCGGAGGCTGCCCGTTTAACGGGTGGTTTGCCTCAATTGTCTTCTGATGAACTCAAGCAAATGATTGGGTTAAGTTTAGAAAAAGGATATCGCTACCTCTATCCCGAGGCGCCACCTGAAAAGTTCGATGAGTGGAAGAAGCATTACGGCGAGCAGTTTCGTGAAGTGAATACAACACCACATGCGCTCTATGGTGGTGTGGTGGACGTTCTAACAACGTTGAAAGATAAAGGTTATGTGCTTGCTGTGGCCACAGGAAAATCACGTATCGGTTTAGATCGTGTCATGCTAGAAACAGACACGGGGCATTTATTTACGTCAACGCGAACGGCGGATCAAACCGCATCTAAGCCGGATCCTTTGATGGTCCTCTCTTTATTAGAGGAACTAAATGTTCAGCCACATGAAGCCGTGATGGTGGGTGACACCTCGCACGATATGCTTCTGGCGAAAAACGCAGGGGTGGATGCTATTGGTGTTACCTGGGGCGTTCATGACGAGGTGGTATTGTCTCAATACTCTCCTGTGGCGATCATTCCGTCGCTGGATGCCTTGGTGTAGTTCATTTTATATTGCAGCCTGAAAATGGCGTATTAACGTAAGAGGGGCGCTGGTTAGCCCCTCTTTTCGTTTAAACTCATTTTGCTCTTAGAATCAATTCAATACCTCGTAACCTTCTGCTCGAAACATTTCGCAAAGCCGAATTAAAGGTAAGCCGACCAAGGTGTTGGGATCTCTTCCCTCCAACTTATTGAACAACGCAATACCTAAGCTTTCACATTTAAAACTACCTGCACAGTCGAGGGGTTGCTCGCGTCTTACGTAGTTATCAATTTCACTGTCGGTTAACGAGCGAAAGTACACATGAAAAGGTTCAACATCCGTCTGTGCGTCTCCACTTTTGCTATTGAGTAAAGTGAGACCCGTGTAAAAGGTGACATGCTTACCTGAAGCTGCTTTTAGCTGTTCAACCGCGCGTTTATGTGTGTGAGGCTTCCCTAGGATCCTTCCGTCGATCACGCAAACCTGATCGGATCCTATGATCAACGCATTGGGGTATGCATCACGACATGCCAGGGCTTTTTCGTAAGATAAACGCTTAACCAATTCTTCAGGAGATTCATCGGCGAAAGCAGCTTCATCGATGTCAGGCGAATGGGACTTGAACGCAATGCCAAGTTTTTCAAGTAGCATCTGGCGATATTTAGAGCCAGATGCCAGCACGACTGTTTGATTATTCATCTAACGGTGCACCTTTGTCAGATTATTCGTATACGGCGGTCAGTGTAATGTTTTACACTTGCGTAGGCGAGTGGACATGCGTTGTTTGCGTCCATTCTGGTATTAATTCGCTAAGTACCTGTTGCACAGAAATTAACCTTTCCTGAATTGTTGTGGCTTTTTTTGCCATCTATATGGAAGTTAAGGTACAAATCTCTTTGACTCGGGATACTTTGGAGGCTAGAATTCGCGCCCTATGCAGAAGGTAAAGCTACCACTGACGGTTGATCCGTTTAAGAGTGCGCAAAAGCGGCTGGACTATGATGGCATCATCACAGGAAAGCAACTCGAGCGTCTTGCTGAGGCAACTGAAGGTGTGATTAGTGATGCTAATGTAAAGCTTTCGTTTGACATTGATGCTCAAGGTCTGAAGATTGTAAGCGGTAACGCCAAGGTCGATGTAACTCTTGAATGTCAGCGTTGTTGGAAGCCTTTCTCGCATCACTGTGATATCGAATTTATTTACAGCCCGGTTTTCAATGAAGATCAGGTTGGCAATTTACCGGAAGCTTATGAGCCGGCATTAGTCGACGAAAATGGCGAGATTAACCTGCTTCACCTCATCGAAGATGAGTTGATGGTGGCATTGCCACAGGTTGCCATGCACGATGAGGTTGACTGCGAAGTCACCGCTGATGGTATGGTTTTCGGGGAAATCCCGCTTGCTGATGAGCGTCCGAATCCATTTGCCGTTTTGAAAAACTTAAAGCAAAGTAACGAGGAGTAGGGTCCATGGCCGTACAAAAGAGCAAGAAATCACGTTCAATGCGTGGTATGCGTCGTTCACACGATGCGCTAACTACTAGTGCACTGTCTGTAGATGCAACTTCTGGTGAAACTCACCTGCGTCACAATGTGACTGCTGACGGTTTCTACCGTGGCCGCAAGGTAATCAACAAGTAAGGTTGAGCCTTGTCTGGTCTAACCATTGCACTTGATGCGATGGGTGGGGATTTCGGTCCCCAGATAACAGTGCCTGCCTCCGTGCAGGCATTGTTGTATTTCCCTTCGCTAAAAGTCGTACTCGTCGGTGATCGTACTGAGATCACTCGCCAGCTTGTATTGCTGGGTCAACATAACGCCCCCCGTATCTCAATTGTGCATACGGAATCTTCTATCGCCAATGATACACGTCCTTCGCAAGCGCTTCGTGCAAGCAAAGGCACATCGATGCGTGTAGCTCTAGAACTTGTTGCTGAAGGCAAGGCAGATGCCTGCGTTAGTGCAGGTAACACAGGTGCCCTCATGGCACTCTCCCGCATGCTATTGAAACTCCTTCCTGGTATAGACAGGCCGGCTTTGGTTTCTGAACTCCCAACGATTGGAAACCATCAAAGCTGGTTACTCGATCTGGGAGCGAATGTGTCTGTGGATGCCGATACCCTGTTTCAATTTGCTGTGATGGGCTCAGTACTTGCCGAGGAACAGTTGGGATACAAGCCTTCGGTGGCGCTGTTGAACATTGGTGAAGAAGAAATCAAAGGGAATGACTTAGTTAAGCGCTGTTCAGAAATGTTGCAACAGTGCTCGGCAGTCAATTACATCGGCTATGTAGAGGGTGATCAACTTTATACAGGCAAAGCTGACGTGATTGTCTGCGATGGATTTGTCGGTAATGTCAGCCTGAAAACCAGTGAAGGTGTCGCTAGATTATTTTTAGAAAGCCTAAAAATACATATATTGGCGAGTCCGTTTAAGAAGCTGGTGGCTAAGTGGTTATTTGGTAGCCTGTTTAAAGCATTAAATAACCTGAACCCCGACCAGTACAATGGCGCAAGTCTGTTAGGATTGCGCGGCATTGTAGTGAAAAGCCACGGACGTGCTGATATATCCGCTTTCCAACACGCTATCGGAGAAGCGGTACACGAAGTCGAACGGCAACTACCTAAAAAAATATGTGACCGTTTGGAAGCCGTACTACTCGAGAGGCAATATTAGTCGTCATGTTTAGTAAGATTTTAGGCACAGGCAGTTATTTGCCTGAGCAAATCCGTTCGAATGCGGATCTCGAAAAAATGGTTGATACCAGTAACGAGTGGATTATTGCTCGAACGGGTATCAAAGAACGCCGTATCGCTGCTGAAGATGAATCAGTGGCAACCATGGGCTATCACGCTGCTTGTCGTGCCATTGAAATGGCAAACATAGACAAGCAAGACATTGATTTGATTATTTTTGCCACGACCAGTGGTGAAAATGCGTTTCCAGCAGCAGCTTGTGATGTTCAAGCTATGCTGGAAATCAGCGGCTGCCCAGCATTTGATATTGCTGCCGCTTGTTCTGGTTTTGTCTACGCGTTGAGCGTCGCTGATCAGTATGTGAAATCAGGCATGGCGCGTAACGCGCTGGTGATTGGCGCGGATCGCCTTTCGCATAAGTGCGATCCTGAGGATCGTTCGACCATCATTCTGTTTGGTGACGGTGCAGGTGCTGCAGTCGTCAGTGCCAGCGAAGAGCCTGGAATTATTTCAACGCACCTTCGCGCTGACGGTAAGTTTGGCGAGTTGCTCAGACTTAAATTTCCTGAACGTGCTGGTGCTAACAGTCCTGTCTCGCAAGATGCATGGCTAGAAATGGCGGGCAACGATGTGTTTAAAGTTGCTGTAACCCAACTTGCTAACATCGTGTCAGAAACGCTTGATGCCAACCATATGGATAAGTCAGAGATAGACTGGTTAGTGCCGCATCAAGCTAACTTCCGCATCATCAAAGCGACAGCCAAGAAACTCGCAATGTCGATGGATCAGGTAGTGATTACCTTAGATAGACACGGCAATACGTCTGCCGCTTCCGTCCCGACTGCGCTTGATGAAGCAGTGCGAGATGGACGCATTCAACGCGGCCAAACGATTTTGCTTGAAGCCTTTGGTGGTGGTTTCGCCTGGGGCTCTGCTCTGATTAAGTTTTAATAAGGAAAATTTCTATGTCTAACTTTGCTGTGGTTTTTCCAGGCCAAGGTTCACAAACTGTGGGCATGTTGGCTCAACTGGCTGAACAATTTGATGTGGTTAAACAAACATTTGCTGAAGCGTCTGACGTTTTGGGTTATGACTTATGGGCACTTGTCCAAAATGGTCCAGACACAGATCTTAACCAAACTCACCGCACCCAACCGGCGCTATTGACAGCGTCAGTGGCTATTTGGCGTGTTTGGCAACAAGAAGGGGGTGCGCAGCCATCAATGATGGCAGGACACAGCCTTGGTGAATACTCTGCACTTGTATGTGCAGGTGTGATCGATTTTAAAGAAGCGGTCAAGCTGGTTGAGCTTCGTGGTCAACTGATGCAAGAGGCTGTACCTGCGGGTGTTGGCGCGATGTCAGCCATCATTGGTTTGGACAACGACGCGATTGCGAAAGCGTGTGAAGAAGCGGCACAAGGGCAAGTTGTTTCTCCTGTGAATTTTAACTCGCCAGGTCAAGTTGTTATCGCGGGTAATAAAGAGGCGGTAGAGCGTGCAAACGTATTGTGTAAAGAAGCAGGTGCAAAACGTGCACTGCCTTTGCCAGTGTCTGTGCCTTCCCATTGTGCGCTGATGAAGCCTGCGGCTGACAAATTGGCTGCTGAATTAGAGAGCATTGAATTTTCAACTCCGTCAATTCCCGTCATTAATAACGCCGATGTGGTAGCTGAAACCGATCCTGCTGCGATTAAAAGTGCATTGGTTCGCCAGCTTTATGGTCCAGTTCGCTGGACAGAAAGTGTTGAAAAAATGGCAGGCGAGGGCGTTGAGCTGTTATTGGAAATGGGACCAGGCAAAGTATTGACGGGTCTAGCAAAACGTATTGATCGCAACATAAATGCAGCTGCGGTAAATGATCCAGCATCGCTGGAAGCGGCGAAGTAAATTCTGGGAATCGCGGCCGGTGTTGAAAGCCAGCTGCTGTGATAAAGGAACGAAAACTCATGAACCTGAATGGAAAAATTGCTCTGGTAACGGGCGCGAGCCGTGGTATTGGCCGAGCCATCGCCGAACTTCTAGTAGAACGTGGAGCGACGGTAGTAGGTACTGCCACTTCTGAGAGCGGTGCCGCAGCAATCAGTGATTATCTGGGTGAAAATGGCAAAGGTTTCGCACTAAATGTAACCTCAGCAGAATCTGTTGATGCTGTGTTGAAAGCGATTAAAGAAGAGTTTGGCGACATTGATATTCTGGTAAATAACGCAGGTATCACGCGAGATAACCTTCTGATGCGTATGAAAGATGACGAGTGGCAGGACATTCTGGACACCAACTTGACTTCTATCTTCCGCATGTCGAAAGCAGTGCTGCGTGCGATGATGAAAAAGCGTAATGGCCGAATCATCAACGTGGGCTCTGTTGTTGGCACAATGGGCAATGCAGGACAAGCGAATTATGCAGCGGCAAAAGCTGGAGTTGTGGGCTTCACCAAATCTCTTGCACGTGAAGTTGCATCGCGCGGAATTACCGTAAATACTGTTGCTCCAGGTTTCATCGAAACCGATATGACAAAAGCGCTGAACGATGATCAGCGTGCAGCAACACTTGCTCAAGTACCTGCTGGACGATTGGGTGACCCACGTGAAATTGCTGCCACAGTCGCATTCCTTGCGTCTGCGGATGCAGCATATATTACAGGTGAGACACTTCATGTTAACGGCGGCATGTACATGATTTAAACATTAAAGTTGCAACACTAAATGATACAGGTCAAACTCCGGCTGTTTATCGAGCATATCGTGGTTTGACCAGCATATAGGGTGTTGCAAAGTCCACATTATTGAATAAACTACTGCACATATCGCATCTGCGAATCTTGTAAGGAATAGTATTAATATGAGCAACATCGAAGAACGCGTTAAAAAAATCATCATTGAGCAACTGGGCGTAGACGAAGCTGAAGTTAAAAACGAAGCATCTTTCGTTGACGATCTGGGTGCAGATTCACTTGACACCGTTGAGTTGGTAATGGCTCTGGAAGAAGAATTCGATACAGAGATCCCAGACGAAGAAGCAGAGAAGATCACAACCGTCCAAGCAGCGATTGATTACGTTGTAGGCGCGTCTGAGTAATCAGAACAAGATCCTTCCAGGCGGTCACCTTGACCGCCTGAGTTTTTTCTAAGACCCCGAAAATTTCAAATACTATCTTTTCTCCGGAGAATATCATCGTGTCTAAGCGTCGTGTTGTTGTCACTGGCATGGGGATGTTATCACCTGTAGGTAACACCGTTGAATCTTCTTGGAAAGCCTTGCTGGCAGGCCAAAGTGGCATTCAAACCATCCAACATTTCGATACCACTGGTTTCGCAACCCAATTTGCTGGGATGGTGAATGATTTCAACTGTGAAGATTACATCTCTAAGAAAGATGCCAAAAAAATGGATTTGTTTATCCAGTACGGCATCGCAGCAAGTGTGCAAGCACTTGAAGATTCTGGTCTGGAAGTCACAGAAGAGAATGCAGAGCGTATAGGTGTTGCTATCGGCTCTGGTATTGGTGGCCTTGGTCTGATTGAATCCAACCACCGTGCGTATGTCGAAAAAGGCCCACGCAAAATTAGCCCATTTTTTGTACCGTCGACCATCGTAAATATGATCGCCGGTCACGTTTCAATTAATTATGGACTTCGCGGTCCAAATATCGCGATTTCAACGGCTTGTACAACCGGACTTCACAACATCGGTCACGCTGCACGTATGATTGCATACGGCGATGCTGACGCCATGGTTGCTGGTGGTGCTGAAAAAGCCTCTACAGAGCTAGGCATTGGTGGTTTTTCCGCAGCCAAAGCATTGTCTACCCGCAATGATGACCCACAAGCTGCATCACGCCCTTGGGATAAAGACCGTGATGGTTTTGTTCTAGGTGATGGTGCGGGTGTTATCGTTCTGGAAGAGTACGAATTCGCCAAAGCGCGTGGCGCGAAAATCTACTGTGAGCTAGTTGGTTTCGGTATGAGTGGCGACGCGTACCACATGACCTCGCCAAGTGCTGACGGTTCTGGTGGTGCATTAGCAATGAAAGCGGCTATCCGCGACGCAGGTATCACACCAGAAGATATCGGTTACGTTAACGCGCACGGCACATCTACCCCTGCAGGTGATGTGGCAGAAACCAAAGGTATTCGTTTAGCAATGGGTGCTGCGGCTGACAAAACCATGGTGTCATCGACCAAGTCGATGACAGGTCACTTGTTGGGCGCTGCAGGTTCCGCTGAATCTATCTTCACCATCATGTCACTGGTTGATCAGGCTGTACCGCCAACGATTAACCTAGATAACCTTGATGAAGGTTGTGACCTAGATTACGTTCCTCACGAAGCACGCCAAGTGAACATGGAGTACGCGCTGTGTAACTCTTTTGGCTTCGGTGGCACGAATGGCTCGTTAATCTTCAAAAAAATGTAAGTTTTTTGATAGACTAGGACGGCTCGATACTTGATATCGGGCCGTTTTTTTATCTGCTTTTCAAGGATGAACGATGATCCTGCTCAATGGGCAGCCTGCCGATCACCTGCCGTTGACGGACAGAGGGCTGCAATACGGTGATGGTTGTTATACCACCATGTTGTCAAACCATGGCGCATTGCGCTCATGGCCGCTTCATTTGGCGCGCTTGAAATCGAATACCAAAGCGCTTGGCGTGACAGGTATAGATTGGGATTTGGTGACCACATGGTCTGAATTCGTCTCGTTGTCTCAAAAAAACGAGCCTAAAGCGATCGTTAAAGTGTTGATCACGCGCGGAAGTGGCGGGCGAGGGTATAGCCCTCAAGGCTGCTATAACCCAAATGTTGTCGTATCCTCCCATGCCTACCCTGCACAGTATGAGCAATGGCGTGAAAAAGGTATCAGTATGGCGATGTTACAGCAGCGTCTTGGCTTGTCGCCGCTTGCCGGGTTGAAGCATCTTAATCGGCTTGAGCAAGTGATGCTTAAGAAAGAATTGGACGCTTTGACTGTCGAAGATGGTGTGGTGTGCGATTTAAATGGAAAGCTCATCGAAACGACAGCGTCTAATTTGTTTTGGCGAAAAGGCGATACCCTATTTACGCCTGACCTTTCGTTGTCAGGTGTGGAAGGTACAATGCGTGCGGAAGTGAACAATGCGGCGTCACAAGAAGGGTTTGGTCTGAGTATTGTTTCTGCTGAGTCAGATGCACTTTTTGATGCCGATGAAGTATTTATAACGAATGCAATAATGGGCTTAGTGCCTGTTAATTGTATAGAAAAAACATCTTATAGCAGCGTTGAAGCGTGTAGAGCTATTTCCTTGAGGTTGAGTGCGTGATAAAAAAAATCGCCCTGATTTTATTGTTTTTTGTTGTCGCTGCAATGGCCGGCGCATATTGGGTACATGATCAGATTGAAAGCTATGTAAATGAGCCCATCGAAATTGAACAGAGTCAGCTGATAACCGTACCAGAGGGGGCTAACTACCACTCTTTCACCCGTAAGCTAGTATCGGAAGGTATTATTGGCAACGCTCAGTGGGCGAGATGGGCGGCTAAAACGCACCCTGAACTGACCAAACTGAAAGCAGGCACTTATCAAATCCAGCCGGGTATGACATTGGCTGATGTATTTGTCGTGGCGCGCTCAGGTAAAGAGCACCAGTTCGCAATTACCTTCGTTGAAGGTAGCACGTTTAAAGAATGGCGAGCGCAGTTAGCAGAAACGCCTCATATCACCCATGATACCGCGGACATGACAGAAGCTGACATTGCCAATGCGTTGGGTGTGAAAGTCGAAAAACTTGAAGGAATGTTACTGCCAGAAACTTATCACTATGTGGCTGGTGAGAGTGACATAGCGATTCTAAAGCGTGCATCCAATCAGCTTCAGAGTGCGCTTCAGCAAGCATGGGAAACACGTGAACAAGGCCTGCCTATTAAGTCGGAGTACGATTTATTAACGCTGGCGTCGATTATTGAAAAAGAAACGGCAGTAGATCGGGAACGCGGGAAAGTGGCTTCTGTATTCGTTAACCGATTAAATAAAGGCATGCGATTACAGACCGACCCAACGGTTATTTACGGCATGGGCGACAAGTATGATGGCAATATTCGTAAGAAAGATTTGCGCACGCCAACGCCTTACAACACGTACACGATTAACGGATTACCCCCAACGCCAATTGCGATGCCGGGTAAAGCGTCCATTATCGCTGCCGCTAATCCATCGGATACCCCCTATTTTTATTTTGTTGCCGATGGTCTTGGCGGACACACATTTTCTAAAACGCTCGCGGAACATAACCGTGCAGTAAGACAGTATCTCAAGATATTAAGAGCCCAATGAATAACGGAAAATTTATCGTCGTAGAAGGTTTGGAAGGCGCGGGGAAAACTACCGCTATCCATAACGTGATTGAAACCCTTAAAGCGAATGGGATTTCAGATGTTGAAACAACGCGTGAGCCTGGTGGTACGCCACTCGCGGAACAAATGCGCGCACTGGTCAAAGAAGGCCATCCTGATGAGCCTTTGACGGATATGGCGGAGCTGTTGCTGCTTTATGCTGCTCGTATTCAGCTGGTCGATAATGTCATCAAGCCAGCACTATCGCGTGGCGCGTATGTGGTTGGTGACCGCCATGATATGTCTTCTCAAGCCTATCAAGGTGGCGGTAGAGGCTTTGACAAAGCCTTGATGCAAAACCTGCGTGATACTGTGCTTGGGGATTTTCGTCCAGACTTTACGCTGTATATGGACCTTGACCCCGCCATTGGTCTTTCTCGTGCTAAAGCCCGTGGAGAGCTGGATCGCATTGAAAAAATGCAGCTCGATTTTTTCCATCGCACTCGTGAGCGTTACCTTGAAATGGCGGATGCCGACGATAGCATTGTGGTCATCGACGCATCACAGTCAATTGAAAACGTCACGAAAGACATTCGCAGCGCATTAGAAGCGTGGTTGAGCCATGCAGGCTAACGTATACCCGTGGCATCATGAGCTATGGCAAAACTGGCAGCAGTTGCTGGGGCAAGAACGCATGCATCATGCCATTTTGCTGAGTGCGCCTAAAGGGAGCGGAAAGCTCGCTCTCGCCGCCATGTTGGCAAAAACGATCCTGTGTAAAAACGCGGTCACTGAACCTTGTGGTGTTTGCCATAGCTGCCAGTTATTTGATGCCGACACCCACCCCGATTTCCATTGGTTAAAGCCAGAAGCGGAAGGCAAGCAACTGGGTGTTGATGCGGTTCGAGCGGGAAACAAGTACGCATGGGAAACCTCTCAGCTTGGTGGTGAACGTGTCATTTTGGTTCAAAACGCAGATAGTATGGGCGAAGCGGCGGCCAATGCGTTACTCAAAACCCTCGAAGAGCCGCCTGCGCACTGTCACTTTATCTTGCTATGTGAATCCATGGAAAGCATGTTACCGACAGTGGTGAGCCGTTGTAATAAGTGGAAGCCCAAGCTGCCAGAAGAAATCGTGGTGAAACGTTGGGTGGAAAGTGGGTTGTTTGACTCAGTGCCTTTACAGGTTATTCGCATCAACCGTGGTGCGCCGCTGGCGGCGAAGGCTTTTATTGAGAATGGCAACCTTGGTAAACACGAAGCCTTGCTGAGTGCTTTTGTAAGTTTTGTGTCTACACGACAAGGCTTATTTACCCTGACGGATTTGCTGTCCAAAGCACAGCGAGACGGATTAAATTGGTTAAGCTTCTTGCTGCTTGATGTGATGAAAGCACAGCAAGGATCCCAAGAAGCGATTGTGCATTGCGATTCAACTGAACAGCTTCATGCCATTGGAAAAGCGGTGAACCCATCAAAGGTCACGTCTCAGCTCATGGCACTGAATAAACTAAAAGCCGAACTGGTCAAACACACAGGGTTAAACAGTGAGCTTCTTCTTAGCCGCTGGCTGTCTGGTTTTCACAATTAATCAAATTAAGGCGGCAAAATGAACCATGTCGCCCTTACTTATCGTATAATCCCGCGCTTCAATTATTTTTCTAACCGGAGAAAGTGACGTGCTAGTCGACTCGCATTGCCACCTCGACAAACTTAACTATGACGAATTACACACTGATGTTGCCAACGTGGTCGGAAAGGCCAAAGAGCGTGGTGTGGATTATTTACTGTCTGTCGGTGTGACGCTAAAAAGCTTCCCAAACATGATGGAGTTGATTCGCCCGTTTGATAACGTGTTTGCGTCTTGTGGTGTTCACCCGCTCGATATTGAAGAGGGCTTCGATTACGAGACGTTAAAGCAACTCGCGTCTGATGACCGCGTTGTGGCTATTGGTGAGACCGGGTTGGATTACCACTATCAGCCAGAATTAGCCGACAAACAAAAGGACGCATTTCGTCAGCATGTGCGCCTTGCCGTTGAATTGAACAAGCCGTTGATCATTCACACTCGAATGGCGCGTGAAGACACGCTGCAAATTTTGCGCGAAGAGAATGCTCAGAAAGTGGGCGGTGTGTTGCACTGCTTTACGGAAAGTTTTGAGATGGCAGAAGCCGCGATTGAGCTAGGTTTCTATATCTCAATCTCTGGCATTGTGACGTTTAACAAAGCATCCGAACTGAAAGACGTGGTTCGCCGACTGCCTCTAGAAAAACTGCTGGTAGAAACGGACTCACCGTACTTGGCGCCGATCCCGTATCGCGGCAAAGAAAACCAACCTGCTTATGTAAAAGAAGTGGCTGACTATGTCGGTTTGCTGAAAGGCGTATCGGGTGAGGAAGTGGCGAAAGTGACCACAGAGAACTTCTTCAAATTGTTCTCACAAGCGAAGCGATAGATACGCGGTAGTTTTTTACAGATTGATAAAAAGAAGCCGGGCAATATCAGCCCGGCTTCTTGTTAGTTTGCTGATGGTAAATTGGTTATTTGATACCGAATAGCATTTTTACTCACAAAACCTGACATATAGCTTTCTAACTCTTCTTTAGTAATGGCTTCCAGCATGGAGTCAGGGTTGGTAACAGCGACAGGATCTGAGCCATAAAGTACGTAGTTGAACATCATTCTGGCTTGTTCTTTGGGTAGAGGCAGCCCATCTTCCAGTGCTTGAGAAAGCTGGGCGACGGTGCTTGAAAACTCCTGTTCAGTAATGCCATCTCCTAACGAGTCAACGACCTGACCAATGCGCTCTTTCGCCTGCTCGCGCTTGAGTAATGACACATTCGATACAAACATAAACATCTGCTGCTTTGCGCCATCAGGCCACATTACAAAGGAATACGGCGAGTAGTCCAAACTCGCATCTTCGCGAATATTTTCAAGTAGTCTTTGCGTCATGATGCGGCCTGCCATATCGGCAATGAATCGATCGCGGGTTGTTTTAGCGGGGGCTGAATTGACCAAAGCAGTAACAAACTCGACGTTGTTACCACGAGGGCCGAACGCGTAAACGATCTCAGTTTTCGATGTTTTGAGGTCTAGGTCGTACTTCGGATTGAGGCCTTTTTCATCAAGCTTAATCCCTGCGAGATATGTGCGTGCTAATGGCATTAGCTCGTCTTCTGAGAGGTTGCCCGCTATCACGATGGTTAGCCCTCGGTTAACCTGAAAAAGCTGTTGATAGGCATCTCTGACTTGCTCTACCGAAACGGATTGATACTCTTCTGGCTTGAAACCATATCGCGGAGACAATGGCGTATAGAAGCTGTTGTTGAATGCAAAAAACGACTTCCCATCGAGAGAGTTATGGAACTGTGTTTGGTTGGCCACAAACGTCGCTTTGTGTTGTTCAAACTTTGCTGCATCCACGGTTGCATGCTGATAGGCTTGATGAAGAGCGGCTAAAAGCACTGGCAAAGATTCTCGCGGTGCTTCCCCGTAAATACCATGCCTATTTTCATCAATCATGGGTTCTAAATAGCTTTTGTTTTTGACCATAAACCGATTGAAGTCAGTGGATGACATTCCACCTAATCCTGTCAGCGCATAAGCGCCGGGTGACATATAAGCGGCAGGCCTTAATGTTTGGGGTAGCGAAGCGATACCGCCTTGAGATCCGGCATAGAGGTAGACGGTGTCTCCGGCATCAGGCATATGTCTGAGGTACACGGTGACATTGTTGCTCAATGTGAACTTGGTGGTATCCGGCGCGACGGATACCATCGCGGTAATATCGCCTTTTGTCTCAGGTTGAGGGAATGCGTCAATGGCATCCGGGAGTATCAGTCGTTGGCCTTTGGCTTGGAAGGTGTCGTTAAAGGCTTTTAAATTCGCAGCAACTTGCTTGTTTGTGTTTCCATCTAGGGCTTGGTTGAACGCCAGTCCCGTAATGGGCTTGACGTCTTTTTTACCTAGCAGAAGACGCAACTGTTTGTTGAAGTATTCTTTGTCCGCAAGAGTGACATAGCGTTTAGAAAGTTCAGTACGCTGAGCTTGAGAAAGCGTTTGAGTGCTGTTTATTAAGTTATTCAATTTCTCGTCAGCAAAATCCCTCGCAGCCCAGTTTTCCTTCATATTTTGCTCGCTATTGGCAAAAGCGGTTTCTTGCGCATCGATTTCAAGTGAGCTGAGGCCATGATCCCTGAGGGTGGCGAGTTCACGGGCCAGAAATGTCATCGCCGCGTCGCGATTGTTGGGTTCAAAAGCCACACTAATCGTTAGCTGGGGTAAACCAAGCCAATACGCCGTCGAACTTGAAACGGATTGAACCGGGGCTTGTGTGTCTAATGCTCTGTCATTTAAGCGCGTGTTGATCGCGTTAGCGAGCATCACTTGATTGGCATATTGTTCAAAGTGAACACCCTCGGTTAACGCATTTTGTTCTGGTTTGAAAATGAGCGTGAAAGATGGGAATTCACTGTCGGCAGCGTTGAGAGTGAGTGGTTCGGTATTGAATTGGGCGAGTTGATCTTTTCTATAGGTGTTCTCTTGATTAGCCCAGCTACCAAATGTTGAGCGAATAAGCGTTTCTATGTTGGCTTTATCAATATCACCGCTAATGACTAGCTCGGTGCGGTTAGGCGTATAGTTGGCCTGATAGTAGTCTTGTAATCTTTCCGTAGAAATATTGGTTATCGACTCGCGAGAGCCAAGTACATTAACATTCCCTTCATAAGCGTCTTCCGCTAATGCAATATGGGCTTTGAAATTGATGGAGCCTACCGTGGCCTCTTGTCGACGAAGTTCGCCAAGTACCACTCCTTTTTCTGCGTTCACCTCTTGCGGTGAAAGCGTTAAGCCGGACGCAATGTCTTTGAACCAATCTAGCGCACGCGGTAAATGGCTGTTATCGGGCAAATCTAGCTTGTAGAACGTCCAATCATGATAGGTGTAGGCATTGAGGTGCTGGCCGAAGTTTAGCCCAGCATCACCAAACAGTTGAATAACATCGTTTTTCGGAAAGTTGTCACTGCCATTAAATGCCATGTGCTCAAGAAAGTGCGCGTATCCTTTTTGGTCCTCATCTTCGTCGATTGAACCCGTGTGTACGAGAAGGCGCAAGGAGACAGGGGAACCGTTTTGTTGTTGTAAATGTACGTTCAAACCGTTGTCTAGCGTCGTGTGCTGCCAAGATGTATCAGGCGCGATGGGGTCGTTAAGCAGCGTTGTGTTACATGCGGTCATAAAAAAAACGGGGAGCAATACAAATAATCGTTTCATCAGGTGGGTTTTACTCTTACATCAACTTTTCAAAGTAAGTTACACAATCGAGCATACGTAAATAGTAGCGATGCCTAAAAATGCGACAGTGTCGTCCTAAAAGCCATGCAATAAT
Organism: Enterovibrio litoreus; assembly: GCF_045679545.1. NCBI lineage: Bacteria > Pseudomonadati > Pseudomonadota > Gammaproteobacteria > Vibrionales > Vibrionaceae > Enterovibrio > Enterovibrio litoreus. The sequence goes on along the minus strand of NZ_CP166194.1, from coordinate 2,094,111 downwards.
ATGTAACGTCACTGACTAAATTACACGTTATTTCGTTACATGAAATCACGTTAACCGCCTAAGTGCATGAACTTAAACGATTAACGTTTTTCACTTTTCGCAAATGGGGCATGGATGGGACACTGCCCAAACTTCTTATTGAGGCGATCTGCTTGCACCATTGATTGTGATGGCATGAACTTTCCGTACACTTCTAACACCATCTTTGCGTTCTTATGGCCCATTTGTGCAGCTATCCAACTTGGGTTGGCATCTTCGGTTAGCATCCAACACGCGAAGGTGTGTCGCGTTTGGTATGGGTTGCGTCGGCGTATGCCTGCCCGTTTTACGCAGCTGTCCCAAGCGGTTGATATGCCGTTCGGCCTGTAGTGTTTTGTTGCACTGTCACTTTTGTTTTTTAGCCCTGCTACGAACACCCAACGACAACTATCGACACGCACCTTGTTGCGCTCGCGTGTTTGCACTTCTACTTTCTCTACGGATCTTAGGTAGGTGATCTCGCGCTGACGCTTGAGGGCGTCGATTGCTGGTTGAAGTAGGGTAACGGTTCGCTCTCCTGATTTTGTTTTCGGACAACGGAAACCTTCTTTTGCGATGTTTCGCGTAACACGCAACTCGCCGCGGACCAGATCAATGTCTTCCCAGGCAAGGGCGCATAATTCCCCATGGCGTAATCCGGTGAAGCAGGCGACGGTCCATAGGTTTCGTTCTTGCTCGGTGATAGACGGATGTGTGAGTAAACGTTCAAACTCGTCCATTTCTAGCGGGTCGGGATCACGGCCTTCCTTTTTGACGTGCGAGATCACGGCGAATGGGTTGTCGATGACGTAGTTTGACGCCACAGCAAAACGCCAGATCTCCGAGAAGGTGGATAGGTATTTGTTAACCGTGGACGCGGATCGCCCTTTCTTGTTGGCGCGGTGGGTGTAACTGGTTGTGCCGTCGAGCAAACTATTGCGAAGGGTGAGGGCATCTTCCAAGGTGATTGAACGTGCGAGGCGATCAGGGCCAAGAATATTCACACAGGTTTTGCATTGTGATGCGGTGGCGTTGTGCGTGTCGGCGCTGAGTTCGGCCTCTTTGATTTTTAGCCAGCGTTCAATTAGCTCACTGACGGTAGTGATCTGTTTGCCGCCATCTTTGCCACTGAGCAGGCGGGCTTTCTTTGAGTTGGGGAAGCGTTCGAGGTAATCAAAAACACCGTTGCTGATCTCGGACACGATGACCGCCCGAAGGCGGCCCGCTTTTTTGATGTTGCTGGGTGTGTGACTCCAGCCTTTTAAGGTTTCTTTGCAGCGCTGGCCGCGATACATGAACCAAAGGCGGATTGACGTACCGCGAACCTCTACGCCTTCTGGTATTGCCATTATGCTACTGCCTTTTGGTTGTCAAAGCGGCGGTCAATTTCAGCGTGGTTGTAAACATAGCTTCTTGCATTTCCACTGCCTTTTGATGACGTGCGTTGATATTCAATGCCTTCACGCCATACGTGGTTTCGGTAGTTTTCGATTTCACGCGAGGTCATGCCTGTTTTGGCGATAAGCAATAATTCTTTGATCCATTTACTGGCTTCTACTTGAATAATAGCTGCGGGTTCTTTCATTGGTCGTTACCTTATTAGCTCGGCAAGGCGTTGCTTGCCGTGGTCGTTGTAGTGGAAGGTTTGTATTTGTTTGCGGGAATTGGCGGCTTGGTCGAGGCGCCATTCTCCGTATTGCTCGCACTTGACGCCGTGTGCGTTGGCGGTTTTCCCTACCTTTTGCGCTGATACACCTAGCTCTTTGGCTATGTCGGTGGCGGTGTGTAGCTTGGTGGTTTTTACGGGCATGTCCCAGCCTGCTGTTATCAGTGCGGTGATGGCGGTATCAGACAGGCGACAAACGGATAGCAGAGCCAGTGCAACGTCTAGGCTGCATGGCTCGCAATAGGACTCAAAGGTTGTATGTGTTATTGCGTCGGCTTTTTGGCATCGTGTGCAGTGCATGGCGGCTACCTCCATGCTTGAAGGTAGCCTTGCAGGGTTTGGGTAGGAAGGGGCTGTGGTTATTTAATCAGACCAGGGTTGTGGTGAATGTTGCCGATAACTTCGCATCTGTATCCGCGAACGTTAATGGTTGACTTGTGCCTTGTCCATTCTGTATCGCACTCAATAATATCTCTGGATTTACATTTATTGAGCACTACTCCGCTAGACGCAGTAATTGAGGCCACACCAATAAACTCCATCTCACCGCATTCATCACTCATGTAGCCACCAGACCATTCTAAGTGCTGTGCAATAATGTCACCCTCGTAAATCTCAACGCCGTTTTTGTCTTTTAGTCCGGTAAATTGCCCTACTGTTCCAGATTTGGTGAGATGGTTTCGGTAATCTCCGAACTCATCTTTTAAAACTATCGCCTCATACAAATCGCCGCCAGGTAATACTTGGGAAAAGTAGTGGCCGTATACAAATTGCTCACCCCAAAGGCCGCGGAACTTGATCTGTCTCATAGCTCACTTCTCCAGGCTTGCAGGCTTATGCACCTTACCTTGGGTCCAATGCAGTGCTATTGCACCGCAAATCAAGAATGTATCTGGCAATATGTCGCCACTCGCCAAGGCGATAACGCATAGCGTCATAAACAATATTGCTATCATCCGTATTCCCCTAAAGCGCGTGCATTTCGTTGATTTCTTTCATCATATGATGCCATTCAGCATCGCGGATACGGCTTCGTGTTACGGCTTCTTGCGCGGTGGGCTTTTTGCTTTGACTGCGCTCGCGGCGGCGTGAATGTGCGTTGAACGGCGTGGGTTGGTCGTTACCTTTTCTCACGGCGTGGTTTCCTTCTTCGGTTGGTCGTTGGTTTGGTTTCCGGTTTGCGAGCGCGTGAACGCTCGCGCTCGTTGGCGAGAAAGCCTTCGAATAGGTTGGTGATGATCTTCATTTAAAGGTCATCTTCCCAGTTTGGCGGTACATTGATGTTTTTAATGCCCGTGATGAAAATGCCTAAATAATTCGCATCTTCCATCGAAAAACCAATTTCATTGAGGAATTTGGCATCTACATGGTCGTTTTCTTCAATGATGGTCCTAAGTAGCAGCGTGAGTCGCTGTGAAACATGGTTTTCGTTATAAACGGACGCGCTGACGATCTTTGCTGGCTTTCCGTTCGCTTCGAGAATCGGGTTGAATGGGTGGCTGCCATCTTCGTTCATGACAACCCATGTCATGTATTTCTGTTCGTAAGGCTTCACTGGTCGTTACCTCTAAGAAGGGATAAGGCCGCTATGCGGCCTGTTGCAGTTGTGTTCCCATGGCGATGAGCTTGTCGCGGTCAATGTAGCGAGTAATCACCGGGTAGTCGTTAAATGGTCGCCAGATAATGAACTGACTGCCTTTGTTGTTGCCTTTGACGGGCAAGCCTGTTGAGGCATTGATAAAGGCGATTCGCCCTCCGGTGATGATCCGTACTTCTGCGCAACTGCGCAGTGACTCTTTGAACCAGCCGACACTTTGATCTTGCGGTATTAGCATGACGCAGCCTATGCCGCGTTTGGCTTGCCGGTTTGCCTGATCTACCCAAGGTTTGATATTGGAGTAGGGCGGGTTGCACCATGCGTAGCTAAGAGTGGGCACGTCCCATGCTTTGCTGAGTCCGCAATTTTCTTCGGTGTGGTACTTTTCGCAGAGGTGGTTTTCGTCACTTGCTGCCACGTCGATCGCGAAGTTGAACTCTTTGTCGAGTGCATTAAAAATGGCGCTTGGTGTGCGCCATTTGTCTCTATGTTCTGGGGGCGTGTTTGAACCTGTGTAATCGGCCATTATTCCTCCTAATGCTTACATTTGCAGTCGTCACAAAGTGGGCGTCCGCACACGAACTGCCCTGCGTGTGCACAAGAGTTCGTTGCCAGACTTCCGCAACTACATCGCTCCTGATGCGCTTTGCACTGGCCGTTGTCTAAAATGTCTGTGCATTTGCACTGGCCTTGCCAGGCTTGGGAGAACTGGCAAGTGACTTGTGGCGGTAATACTGACTGCTTTGCTGTGCTGATCTCTGCACTGAGTATGGTGTACTGCTTTTTGCGTATGACGCCCGCAAACTCGATGCCGCCAGCAAATTGAGAAAGGGCAAGCTCGATGCCCTTTGTCAGCCCTGCTTTGTAGCCTTTGTCGTGACCTTTTTTGAAGTGGCTCATGCTGCCTTCTCCGTTGTCTGTTCTTCCCAGATTTCGACATACTGCATACAGGTTTGGTGTACTGCGGTGGCGGTTTTGATGCCCATGCCTTTGACGTGTTTCACGGTCGCTTCTGGGACCATGCGGCAAAGTTCGTATAGCGTGTGAATGTTTGCGGCATTGAGCTTTTCGAGGTCCTTTTCTTTAATGCCGTAAACGTCGGACAGCGGTACCGACATTGACCATTCCACTTTCTCAACAAGGGCAGGGTGCGTCTTCTCGCAGCGTGCGCGGATCAGCTCTGCTAGTGCATCGTTCAAATCTTCCGGCCAGTGCTGCGCTATTTCGTCGCATTTTGGATAGAACGGATGTAGCCAGTCTGTGACCATGACTAAAATATTGACGCCGATATTGCTGCGTACTTCGATATGCCAGTTTAGATCGCCGAGCAGTTCGATAGGTTGGCCGTGTAGCTTGGTTGATAGCCCCCACTCGTATTGATAGATGTAGAACTCTACGCCTTCGCTGCCTGCATACGCTTTGTTTTGGACGGTGCCGTCGTTGTGCGTGCGTGCTTCGCGAAGGTGTTCCAATTCTACGTTCATGTCTTTGATGAGCGTAGACAGCTCGGTAACTTGGTACTTGAGTGTGGACGTTCCTTTTTTGAGCGTTTTGTTTTCAACGCTCAGGGTGCTGATGGACTTGGTTTTCTCTTGCACCTGCTTTTTGAGATCGACGTTTTTCTTTTTGAGCCCGTCTGGGTTGAGCTCTTTAAGTCGGTTCAATTCGGCGCGAACGGTTTTTAGTTGGGATAGCTCCATTTCCGCTTTGGTTAATTTGACGTGAATGGCGGACACTTCGTCTTTGCGCTGGTTGTTGGCGGCTTCAAGCTGTGACTTGAGTGATTCGACTTGGAGCATAAGCGAGGCTTTTTGCTCGTCGAGCAGTTCTAGGTGATCACACAGTTCGTCGTGTTCGTCGGCTTCTTTGTTTAGCAGTGCGTTAATGCCCGGCACTTGGCGTTCAAGTAGGCCTTGTACGTTGGCAAGTTGGGTGTTCATGGAATTAACTAGGTTGCTGATGGCGCTGGTCAGGGTTTGGTCTTGCATGGTCGTTACCTTTTGCTCATTTGGTCTAAGTAGATTTCACGGCTTGCTTGTGCAGCTGCTTCGCACATTGGGGCGTCGAACCATCCGAAGTGACATTCTTCCTTCTCGATCCCGAGCTTGCTTGCGAGTGCCGTGTATGCTTCATTGCGTGTCATTAGATTCGATTCAAAAAGGCGCTCAAACGTAGGCTTATGCTCTTTTCTGGCGTCGCGTGTCATTTGGTTTGCCAGCGTTCCGAGTGGAATGTTGGTGAATGGGTGCATACCAACGTAAGCGCGGCAACCTGTGCACAAGTACAGCCAAGGCCACTCGCCGTATTCGCGTCCGTAAATGGCGCTATTTTTCACGGCGCTTACCTCGCCAGTGCAGTACCGGCATTCTGTCGGGGCTGGAAGTGGGTTCTTGACGCGTGCGGTCGCTTTTTTGCTGGGGTTCCAAGGCGTTTTTACTTCGGTCATGGTCGTTACCTCAAAAGAAACGGACCGCAGGGGCGGTCCGTGGTGGTGAATGTGTTGATGGTGTTACTCGGGAGCAATGAGCACTTCGCGGGTACTGTCGCTAGAAGGCGCGGAGACTACGCCTTGTGCTTCCATCATTTCGACGAGCCTGGCCGCTCGGTTGTAGCCAATCTTAAACTTGCGTTGGATACCAGATACTGAAGCCCGGCGTTCCTCTTTAACCCAACTTACAGCTTGATCATAGTAATCATCTTTGCCTTCGCCTAAGAATGGGGAAAGTGAGGCGTCGCACATTTCCAAGCCGTCAAGCGAATCGATGATGCCTTTGAAGAATGCGCTGAGCTCTCCGGCCATCAAAGCGAAGTCAGCATCTATGCGCTGCGCTACATCTTCTCGGTCTATGTCGGCATTCTGGTCGCGTAGATCTTCTGCAAACTTAATCTGCTTAATTTGCAAATTGTCTGTGAGCATGAATTGTAATCGGTCTTGCCAGTCGAGCTCGAGCTTGGTGACCACCTTTTTAGCATCAAGGTGGGCGAGCACTTCGTCACTCGATAGGTCTTGGTTTTTACAGCGAATGATTCCGCCCTGCTCCAAAATGTCTTTCAGTTCGGCGTTTTGACCAATGGTAAAACCCATTGCAGCAATGCCTGTTTTCACCCACTCGGTCATTGCTAATTCTGCTGGTCGCTTACAATCAAGCGGCACAACTGGCAGGCTTCCGATTGACTTACGAAGCAAGGCGAGTGCGTCTTCTGCCTTTTTGCTGCTGGATGCGTCCACCACAATGAGGTTCTGTTTAGGCAAAATCAGAATCATGGTGTTTGTGAATCGAGAGAAGGCGCGCGGCAGTAAGTCGATCATCAAATCGTCTTTCAGCCAGTCTTTCTCTTTCTTCTTAAGCGGTCGGCCTTCCGTCTTTTCCATTGCCTCGACTTTATTGTCGAGGGCTTCTTTCACTACTGGACCGGGAATGATTTTTTCTTCCTGACGAGCCACCATGAAAATGGCATCGTTCACCACGTGCGTGAGTAAGTCGCCGTGTTTGTCAAGGACAGTGGACCATCCAAATTTTCTGAAATCCTGACTGCCACATTTAGTGAAGCGAAAGTCCTCAAGGCGTTGCTCTAACAGAACAGGGTCAAGGTCAATGTTTCGCGTGATGCGATAGGGTGTTGCGTTTTTTAACCATGTTTTCATTTGGTCGTTACCTCGTAGGTTTGGTTTAGTTTAATCGGCGGTATAAGTGGTTGGTGTATCGCGCTGGGATATGCGTTTGGTGAATGATGATGAGCGCTGTGTCTGTTGTGTAGTGCACATCTATCTTGATATTCCGCTTACGGTACTTTTCAACCAGATCCTTCGCCTGATTCTTTGGCACGGTCTGCGTTTCGTATTCCACGGTTTTTCCTGATTGTTAAAGAGCGAGATTGAGAAGGGCACTCGGTGAATGCGCTTTTCAATGCCCCTGTACGTCAGGGGCTAACGTTTTACTGTTTAAGCGGCTTGGTCGGTAAGTTGCGACATGGCGTCGTCATAGCCGGACCAGTTATCCACACCACCTGCTTCGAGTGCGGCTAACTTGGCGTCTCGCGCTTGCAGTTGGCGGTACTCTCTCATTGAGATTGAGATCATGCTGTTGTCCAGCTGCTGCGATACGCTAGGGGCGACCTGCGATGCGCGTTGCATTTGCGGGGCAGACGTGGTCTTTGTTGCTGCATTGCTCGTAACAGGCGCTTGTTGAACTTGTTGTTCTTCGTAAGCACTTACCTTTGGTTGAGGCTGCGAATCGGCTTCTGCTTTCGCATTGGCCTGCTGCTCTGCAATGAGTCGTTCGCGCTCTGCTTCTTTTGCTTCTGCCTCTACTTTTGCTTTCGCTTTGGCTTCTTCTTCGGCGCGAATACGTGCACGCTCTGCTTCAAGGCGTGCTTCTTCGGCGGCTTGGTGATCGGCAATGCGCGATTTAACCAGTGCGGTGAAGTCATCATTGGCTTTAAAGGCGATCTGAGCCCAATCGTTGAACAAGAACAAGTGATTAGTGGCAAGCGTGTTGCGCGTTTCTTTGTTCAGTCGAACTGTTTTGGCAATGCCTTCTGCTTCAATTTTCGATTGTGCGACGGCAGTGTCGGCGGCTTCTTGCAAGCTGGTGACGGTTTTCTTGCCTTTCATCGCGTCGATGATTGATACCGCAGGGGCTGGCATGACTGCGCCAATCTCGGTTGATAGCGTGTTTAGGTACTCGCGCAATTCCGTGGTTGCAGCATCAAGGATCTGCTTGCGGATTTCTTCTTTACGCGCTTTTACTTGTTTGTCAGTGGCCAGTCGCGCCTGGCGGATTTGCTCACCGATAAATGCCAAGTCTTTGCTGAAAGTGTCAATGTCTTGCACTTCACCGAGCACTTGTTCTGACAGGGCTTTGATTTTCGTCTCTGCGCTTTTGAAAACCTTGACTTGGGCTTCTGCGTTAGCGAAGTCTTGATCCGTTTCAATGGTTTTTTTGGATTGTTCGACCAAGGCTAACGCGGCTTCTTTGAAAACGTCGATATTAGAGTGCAGTGACAGCCCTTCCATGCGGTAGCTGATAGCAGGGAGATCACGCACTGGCTCGGCTTCTACTTTCTCTTTTACGGGCTCTGCATGGTACCCAGACAGATCAACCATAAATTGATGCCAGCCTGTGAGCAATGCGGCGCGGCGTTCTGGCTGCGAACGGTATTCACAGTGGTGGAAGTTATCTTCTGTGCCGTCACTGCACACGAAAACGGCGTGTTCTGCACCTGACACCAGAAGCTGTTGCTCTAACTGCCAGTAGTAGTGCGGCTCTAAGTCACCTGCAATCACTCTTGCTACGAGTGATTGATTAAGCAGCTTGTGCTCGAAAATTACGTCATCCATCATGGTGATGCCATCGAACGACGCCAGTAGGGGAATACCGTCTACCGTTAGCGTGCCTGTGGTTGGGAAAAGTTCGTCACCGATCAGGGCCTCTACCAATGGACGTGCGGCGTCTTCTGCTGCGTGGCCTTTGTCAAAGATGCGCTGCTGGGCTAAGTTCACTTCTTTTGATTCGCCCGTTGCTTTTTGGCGCAACAATTCACCGCGAGTTTGGTATTTGCTTTCGCCCATCATTGCTGGCGCTTCTGATGCGGTGAAGTGCTGCGCACGAACATCGTGCCACTCTTGTGAGCCTTGGGTTACGTTAATAATTTTCATGCTGCATTCTCCTGATTTGCGGTGACGTTAAAGATGGCTGATTTTTGTGCGTCGCTTAACAAGCCTTTGCTTTCAACGGTGGCAATAATTTGCTCGGCGGTTTTTTTGCCGTTTTGAATCGCCGATGCCCACTTGGTGAAATTGGTTTTAAACTGGTCTTCAGGGTAAGCCGGTTTACTTTCCAGTAACTCCGATTCTGGCTTTGGCTGGCTTGGTGTCACGTCGCGCTCTGTGCGGTTGACAGGAATATCCTGTGACTCTTCCGCCAAGCTGATACCGCGAAGGCGATCCGCATATGCCTTACGGGCCGCGAAACCAAACGCGCGCCATTCCAGCATTTTCTTGGGGTAAGATTTCCAAGTGTTGCGCCCCCAAAGGCCCGCGTTCTCAGCGTCCACTTGCGAGAACTCGCCGGTGAACGACACATGGTTGCCATTAATTTGGCGAACAATGGTGCAACGGGCCGTCATGGTGTTGGCGCAAAACTCGTCTTTGATGTCTACCAGGTCTGGGGCAGACATGATAAGAGCGCGGAGACCGTCACCCCAGATAGATGGGCGTCCGTTTACCACGGCGATGTTTTGCAGCGATTGGACAGGTTTCAGTCCAAGCTCTGCGCCCATTTGGACAGCAACGAGAACATTACCCGGCTTGCCTTGGTAGTCCTTTGGCACCATCTCAGAGCCTGCCATGATTTCAGCCATGCGCATGGCTTCTTCAAGAGATTGCGGCGTAAGAGAAAAGCCGCTTGTGGTTGCTAGTTGAGTCATTTGGTCGTTACCTCGATTTCTATTGGGTTGCTTATGCCGCGGCTGAAATCGCATTTTCTTCACGCATGAAGATGAACGCTTTTTCAATCGCCGCTTGGTTTTCTGGAAGTTCAACAAAGTCGCGTACGCATTCGAGCGCTGTGCTGTGTTGGTGGTCAAGGTTGCCGAGCAAAATAAATAACGCCTGCGGCAGTGTTGGCGTGCCAACTTTCAACTCAAAGTCATTGTGTTCACCACGAAGCGCAAAGCGAAATAGCATTTTGGCCGCTACGCCTTTGGCATGGCCAGCAATGTAGTAGATGAACAAGTCATCAAACTTCAAGCCGCCGCAGTCGTGGCCGCGAGCGAGGTTTCCGCACACGTACTCTTTAAACTCAGCCAGTGCCGCTTCGCGTTGGTCTTGCGCGTCGAGTGCGTTGGTGTTGGCGGCTATCTGGCCGTCAAGGTGGTTATCAAATCCTAATTTCATGGTATGATCCCTTTTGTGGTGCGTGATACTGGTCGTTGAACGTGCCCGCCAAGTCACTTCTGGTTACTTGGTCGTTACCTCGGTGGTTTGTACCTGGTCGTCAAACCGCCTCTTGGAAGTGAGATTCTTGGTCGTTGACCACTTCCCTTAAATGCCCCGGCTTTTGCTGGGGCATTTTCGTTTCTGGTACCACAACCACGTTAAGCTGTTGCGGTGCTAGGTGCCTGAATAGGCCTACGGCTAAATCAAATTCCAACCCTGCTGCACAAGTGCCTTTTTTATCCAGCTCGGCTTGCGTGACTTCGATAATGATTTTTGCGTCCATCATCTTCTCCTTTGGCTTTTTAAAACCGATTGGCTTTAAAAAGCGCCCTGAATGGAGTAACAGGGCGAAGCAGTGGTTAGTATCGGTTTGCCGTTCTCTCCGAGCTGTCACAGGTCTTTCCCCGTCGCCAGAATTGTCGTTTGTACCTGATGAGCAGTTTCGTTAATCGTTAATGTTCATCATCCCAGCCCCTGACAATGTTGCTGTCTCGACTGGTTGATTTGAAGTGTAGGTTTTTCTACATAATCGGTCAATGGGGTGTTTGTAGGTTTTTCTACAAATCGGCGTATTTTTTTGACTCCCATCACACTGACGTAAAAAAACCCGCACGTTGGCGGGTTGGGTGGGTGTTTTTTTGTGCGGGTTTACAGCAGGGGAAATTTTTTGCGGCAAACAGCGGTGGCGAAACTGAGCATTTTCACATCGGGCTGTTTTTTCATTTCAGACAGCACGCATTCTTCATAGCTGGCGTCGCGCAAGGAAAGGAACGCAAGTGTTGCGCATAAGCCAACAACGGCGGCGGCTATAACAAAGCGGGTTGGCATGGCCCATTCCTTCTATATCGGTTTTACATGGGCAACAACGGTACCGACCAGCCGACAGTTGCCGTTGATTTTGATGTATTTCAACTCGGGCGGGAAGTTCGGGTTCAGTGCTTTAAGTAGTTTCTTGCCGTCGAGTATTTGCAGTTGCTTAAACGTGGCTTCGGCGGAATCTTCCAATTGCGCGATCACGAACTTGCCGTGGAGGGGTTCTATCTGATCGGGGTCTACATAGATTAAATCCCCTTCTTGGAAGCGGTCTGTCATCGAATCGCCGCGAACACTGAGAATAAAGGTGCGCGGACCGCAACGCACCGGGCAAGGGTAGTATTCGTAATCGTCGTGCGGGTATTCGCTGATCGCGGAAAATGCGCCTGCTTGTACCCATGAAATTAACGGGCACTTTTGCTCCACGGGTGGACCTGGCGAAACGTTGGTTACTGCATGGCCTTGTTGTGCCTCTTTTGGCTCTTTGCCAAAAACCAGCCATTCGGGGTTGCATTTCAGTGTTTTCGTCAATGCCAGCAAGACTTTATCTTTCACGCTGTTTTGCACACCAAGCTCGATGTTAGACAAGGTGACACGGTTAAATCGAGAATCCGTGACATGCTTGCCGATGGCTTTGGCGAGTTCTTCTTGTGTGAACCCCAGCTCCTGCCTTCTGATTTTTATACGCTCGCCTATCGTCATTTTTCCATCAATCATTGTTTTTGCTAAGGATGCCACGTTTCTTTAAGTGTTTTTCTACGTTAGTTTTTCTTCTTTGTGTTGCTTAAAATTGTATGGAAATCTACAATTGTGTTTTGGAGGTGACTATGAATGACCCGCTTTATGACATTCTCCTCGACGTTTACGGCTCCGAAGCTGAGATTGCGAGGGTTTTTAAGGTTGAGCGTGTGACGCATTGGCGAAATCGAGTGCCGGAACATGCCGCCTTTAAGTGCCACTTCTCCCCAAAAGTACCTTACACCTACGATGTTAGCGTGTATGGCAATGATTGGAAGGGGCTGGGGCTCGACTTAAATAACACCGTTAACCTAACGACCAACTTTGAGGTAACGACCAATGACCAAGAGCTTCATCAAAACGCGGCTTGAACGCCTTGAACAAAACCGCCTGATCGGTAAACCCGGTCTGTCTATGAATGAAATCCGAGATTCCCAAGTGAAGGTGCGCTTTACGGAAAACGAGAGTGATTTGCTCACCCTGGTTAGCCAAAAGATGGGCCAGCCAAAGGCGGTGATCTCGAACGTGCTGATGATGGACGCCATCATTGACCTTCTTGCCAGTGACGACCAGCTCTGTGAAGAAGTGATGCAAGCATGGGCGGAAGATAAGCGCCCGACGTTGGACTTCTTTTCTGAAATCAATGCGCGAGCGACTGAAACGCGTGACTTCTTTGACGGCGAATGCCGACGTGTGGAATCCAGACGCGTCGATGACATTGCCCGTTTGCAGATGGCGAAGGGGGAATAACCGTGAGTGAAGCGCTGATGAAATTTCTGCGGGGCGAAAGCTCCGCGGAGTCTCTAAAAAATGATGCTGACTTTTGCCAGTTGGTGATCGATAAAGCGGCGGCGCGTCGGGGTTTGCGCCCCGATCAAGTCAAGTTGTCGCTGATGACGCAAGCCATGTCAGACCCTGCAATGAAAGGGGCTGACGTTAACTTAACACCGGAATGTCAGGGGCTTCACTGATGGCGAACCATCGCGTTCTTACTGAGTTGATGGGGCAGGGTGCAAACCTGTCTGTGCCTCGTATTCTTGTGCGTTTTTTCAAGGGTCAGTTCAACACGGCGGCAGTGATGAGCCAGCTTGTGTTTTGGTCTGGGAAATCGAGCCGCAAGGATGGATGGTTTTATAAGTCGCAAACGGAGATTGCTGACGAATTATGCCTGTCTCGCGATCAGGTAAAACGTGAAATCAAGAAGATTAAGACTGAATTTGAAGGCGTGGTGAGCACCAAACTTATCAAAGCGGATGGCGCGCCGACGACGCACTTCAAAATAGAACTAGATCAACTACTTGAAGCGCTAACGCCCGTTTGTGCGGAATCGCCCAACCGTTTGGGCGGAATCGCCCAATCCAATGGGCGGAATCGCCCAATCTATAGATTGGGCGAAAGCGCCCAATCTATAACAGATCCGATACAGATCCGAACAACAGATCTAAATACATATGTTTCTGAAAAACCGTCTCGTTCGAAAAAGAAATCCAAGCCGTTGAGCTTTCTTGACCTGACCAACCTCGAAAGCGTGGGACTGGAAAAACTGAACGTTGAGGCATGGGAGCAATGGCTGACTTACAAACGTGACGACATCAAGGTTCCCTACAAGACGTCTCGCGGCGAAACAGCGAAAGCAAAAGCGTTGATTAAATTATCTGGGGGAGATATCGCCGCGCAGCAACGTTTGGTGGATAACGCGATTGACTCCGAGTGGAAGGGGATTTACGCGTTGCCGAAAACCGTCTCAACGGGCATTTCTGAGGCGGACTGGAATAATACTGACTGGACCAATGATTTAGGGCTGTAAGCCCGGAGGTAACGACCAATGACGACCAAATCTGTAACAGCACTCGCCGCGAACATGCAGCAAGCGGGACGACCATCCGCCAGTGTGTTGTCTTCTGTGCCGCTGCGCTCAACCGATTCGTTTGCGGGTGAGGTGATCAACGCGGTGTTCAATGAATTGAAATCGACCTTCCCAGCATGGAAGAATTTTTTCCGTACTGCCGAGGAATTGGAATCGGCAAAGAAAACCTATTGCAAGGCGATAATGGAAGGCGGTGTGAGCAGCATGACACAAATTCAGCGTGGCTTAACCAAGGCTCGCGCTCAGCAAAGTGACTTCTTCCCCAGCGCAGGAAAGTTTGTGGGCTGGTGTGTGGATGATGAAACGTGGCGCCCTGCGTATGAACGCTTCATTTCGCGAAAGAAGGCCAGTGATTATTTTGAACGCTTGGTACGTGGTGAATGCGGCTTCTCTGTTCGTCAGTTGCCAGCACAGCAGGCGGAAGACGCGTTTAAACGTTGCTGGGCAAAGTGGAAGGCAAGGGAGGCCGCAGGGGATCTACCCGAAGAACGTGTGATGTTGACGACGCATAGCGCTAAGTCGGCGTCGGATGTTCGCCGTGAACAAAATGGTTTGCCACACCCTAGCCAATTCCCTAAAAACTCTGCAATGGCGCGAGTGGCCGCACGTGCGCTGAAACTAAATCGAGGTAACGACCAATGAAAAAAAACACACCTTCTCAAGAACAAATCGACACCATGCGTAAAACGTTGGCGGTGAATGGCTTTGAATCTTTCCTTCGCCATTTGTCGGCTTGCTACAAGAACAGTCACTCTAACGCAGTGCGCATGATCTCAGGCGCAACGGGTGCGGTGGAAGTGACGGTGCGCAAGTGGAAAAAAACGGGCGTCACCAATGAACATGCGGCGAAGGCGTTGTGTGAGTTGGCACGAACGCACGGCTTTTACTTCGGCTTGCATATGCTGCGCCCGACCGATGCGGTGTGTGTGGCGTGGATTGACCGCGATGACCGTGTGTTAGTGGAGAAGTATGCAGCATGACAGAGCGAAGACGGTGGCGCTGCTGGACGCGGCAGGCATGATGCCTGTGGTGAGAGAGGTAGCGAAACGGTTTGGTGATCACGGACGACTGACCAGTATCGCCGTGATCACACCCAACGGCAGTGCGTATGTCGGTAACAAACCGAAAAAAACGAAACGTGTTGCAGCACTTGAGGTAACGGTCAAGTGATGCAGCCATTATCCATAACCTTGCCGATGATGGCAGGGTCTGAGGTAACGACCATGATGAAAAAACCGCACCCTATCAAAACGCCTATCAAGGAGTTTATGGCGATCAAGGCGGCAATGGCGATGCTCACTAAGTCGGGCCATTTTACGGTGAACACGAAAACGCAATTTGGGCGTGTGATCAAGATGACGGTGGGCCCTGCGTGGAAGACGCTGCGCCAGATTGAAGCGGACATTGCTTTTTTCTTTCCCTGCGATCCCGATACGCAAGCAGCCATTTCTGCCAGGCTGCGCGAAGTGGCGCCGTCGAACTCGGGCTTAGTGAAGCAGCGACGCCATTACACCAGTGATAACGGCAAGGTGGTGTATGTGTATCGCTTAGTGCCGTCGGCATGGCTGGCGATGAGAAACATCAAGGAGGCGGCATGAGTATGTCAGAGTTTGGGCTGGGCGCGTGGGCTGTCGGTGCATTGGTGGTGTACGTGCTGTGGGTGGCGTCAGATCTGTACAAGCATGATGACCGTGACCATTGGGATGACCAGTAATGGCGCAGTTGAACTTGGTAAAAATTGACGGCGGCTTTCTGATCCCGCACACGGATGAAGACAAGGCGCTGATTGATAAAAAACGCATTGGTACCGTGTTGACGGCGGATTTCCGTGAGACGCGAAACGGTAAGTTTCACCGTAAGTTCATGGTGTTGCTGAAACTGGGTTTTGATTATTGGACGCCAGTGGGCGGCACGGTGTCACCGCATGAGCGCAATTTGCTGTCTCGCTTTGCGGCGGAGTTGGCGAAGTACGGCGGCGAACATCAAACCTTGCAAGACTTGGCGAGTGGCTTTCTCGATGGCATGGCGCAAAAACGCGCCAATCTGGAAGTGGAAAAGAGTTTTGAAGCCTACCGCAAGTGGGTGGTGATGGAAGCGGGGTTTTATACCGTGGCCCATTATCCGAACGGGACGGTGCGCAAGGAAGCGAAGTCCATTTCGTTCGCCAAGATGGACAACAACGAGTTTGATGAACTGTACCGAGCGTGCGTCAACGTGATTTGGAACCATACGTTGTTCGCTTACTTTGACAGTCAGGCGGAGCTAGACGCTGCCGTCAACCGACTGATGGGGTTTTAGCAATGGCATTTAAACAACCGGCACTGCGCAGTAAGAAACTGACGGACGCGGCACGCGGCCAAACCTGCACGCTGCAGATCGTGGGCGTGTGTAACCAAAACCCTGAGACCGTGGTGTTTGCGCATTTTCCTAGTGAAACACACGGCATGGCGTACAAATCAGATGATTTTTGGGGCGGCGATGCGTGTTCACATTGCCACGATGTGATGGATGGCCGCGGGCGGTACCACTTCGAGCCCGGCGAAAAGGAGCAATACATGTTGCAGTCGCTACACACTACCTTGTCGCGTCGTATTCGTGATGGCGTGATTGACGTGAAAGGAGGCAAGTATGCTTGATAATGTTTATTCACTGGAGCGTCAGCTCGGTCGCATTAAGCAAGGCAACAATGGCAGCATCAAGAAGGTGCGCCGTGAACCAGAAACCCAAGAGTGTGCAGACATGGTGCGCTGGGCGCGTAAAACGCGCATTGCCGGCTTGGTGGTGGGCGATTACCTGGTGCATGTGCCGAACGAGGGCAAGCGCGGCAAGAAAGCCAAATCGGATTTTTACCGCTTGGGCGGTCAGCCTGGCTACCCTGACTACATTTTTGATGTGGCGCGATGCGGGTACCACGGGTTGCGCATTGAAGCGAAAGCCCCTGTGACGTTTAGCAGTGTGATTGGTGACGATCAGCGCAAGTGGGCCGTGCGCTTGACCGAGCAGGGCTATTTGCACGCGTTTTGTTATTCGTCGCAAGACATGAAAGATCTGATCACGGACTATTTGATGGACCGTATTGAGGGACCGTCATCGCAAGGGAGCGCGGCATGAACCGAGGTATTGAGTTGTTTATTCGTATGCATATTGAGAAAACGGGCACCCATCAGCAGCGTGGGCGCCAAACGTTAACGGGCGATGTGATTATCGCGGTATTGGGTAAGTTGCAGCACGATCACCCGATCGGCAGTGATGCGATTATGTGGCGTTGGCTGGATGATGCAAATGCGCAGCAGCGATTGGAAGCGGCGATGGCGCGTTATGTGCCGAGCCATGCTTCGCGTCCTGAATTGTGTGCGCAGATCGTGGCGTTGGCTGTGACCGTGTTTGCGGATAAGCCGGTGGTCAGTCAACAGCGCACGTTAACCTCGCTGTGGAAAAATCACAGTGAGCAAGCGCGTCGCTCTGAACGCCTCATTCGTACCTGGCAAGCGCAGATCAACGTATTGGAGCGCCAAATTGCGGGCTCAACCGTGTTTCGTGCGCAGGCGTTGGCGGGCGACATTGACAAGAAAACGGGACTGATCGCGAAGGAGCGTCAGCGGTTGAGTGACTATGCGGCCTCGCAAGCGGCGAAAAGTTGCGCCTGTCCGCGCTGCCGCGGCACTGGGGTGGTGAAGGTGGTGGATGCGTGCCCGTCGTGTGAGGGGGCGGGAACGCTGACCGTCACACCTGACAATGTGCGGCAGCATTTGCGCCAGCTTGGGATTGCGCGTGTGTCCGATGCAATATGGTCGCGTGAGTTAAAGCCGTTGTTTGAAGTGATCTCTCAGCAGTTGCATATTTTGCACAACGAAGCGGCGACGGCGTTGGAGAAACAATTGGTTCTCGAGCGAGCGGCGTAGAAAAATTCCCCTAATGCCCCGCTTAATCTGAGCGGGGTTATCAATTCCCTGTAATTCCTTTGCTAGTGTTTATGTATTCGCGTGTTTAAAAGGAATCTGCACACATGGCCCTACCAGCATTAATCGAAGACTCACAAAGAAAGTGGTTGTTTAAAGTCACGGCCCACAGCAAAGAGGCTGATCTCAATCTCTGTTTACTCGGTTTCTTTTTGGGTTCAGGCATGACCACGCTCGAACTGTGCCGGGTACAGGTCGGCGATGTGATCACCAAGTCGGGCGAGCTGGCGAAATGCTTTGCTGTTCGTGGCGATGTTGAGCGGGATTTCTATTTGTCGAACGCGGATTTAAAAGCACTGGTGAAGCGCCACGCAGAAAAGCGTAAGAAAGACGGCGATCACCCCGACTACTATCAAGGCCATGATCCGTGTGCGCAATTCTTCACTAGGAGCAACGGAGACGCGTTTAATGTGAAAAGACGAACGACGGCAAGGGGAAACGACAGTTATCACTGTAACGCGCTAAATAATCACATTAAGAGGCTGTTAAGCGATGGTGGCATCGAAAGGCCGTCAATCTTGTCAGGGCGTAGAACGTTTGCGGTGAGATTGAAACGGCACGGTGTTGACGTGCCGACAATTCATTTGATGTTGGGGAATAAGGATTTATCGACGACTTACAGGCTTTTGGATAGCGACCCAGTTGATATGGGCGCTATTGCTGAGATGGCTTTTTGAGTTGAGCAAGGGCGAGTTTAACGGCAAGGTCTATCGCTTGTCCTTCGTTGCGAACGTCTGGCGATAGCGCTTTGATTTCTTTCAAACCTTCTTTGGTTTCTTCTGTCACGTAAGCATCAACGCGCTTTTTACTCGCTGTCTGTGAGGCGTGGTGAGCCTTTCTTGCCGCTGCAATGCTGGCCTTTCGTTGTTCTTTGTCTTGTGCCACTGGGCTTACTTCCATTGCTGACCATTCCGCGAGTGTAATTCAGTTTACCGTGTAATCAAAATTATAGGTTAAATCGTTTACACGGTAAACAATCAAGGTTAATATGTTTACCGTGTAAACAATTAATTAAGGTAACGACCATGTACCAAACATTTAGACCAAGCCAGCCAAGCCTAGTGGCGGCAATCATGTCATTTCTTGGTGACGAAAAACCAAGCGGTGGCGTAGATGTAGCCTTGATGAACAAGGTCATTGAGGCGGCAAACTTGGTTTGTGAAGAATGCGCCCGTGAGCGCGTTTATGCTGATAAGCCAATGACACCGAAAGAGTGGCTGGCCTCTGATGACACTGGCCAAAGTTCTAAGTACATGCTTTCAGTGTTGGCGGAACTCGGGTGTCCTGCTGAGGACGGCCCGACACCGCGTGATGCGGCGGATTTTGGTCGCTGCCTCCGCATGGTTCGCGTGTGTGGGTTTGAAAGCGATGTCAGTAAAATGCGTGAGTATGGCGACAATTGGCAGCGCATCGCGGATAACTGGGGGCAGTTGGTGGCGTGGTATGACGCCGATAATAATCGTGACATTTACGGCTTTTTGCACTCGGACATCTAAGGGGAATTTTGACCATGGAAACGCTAGAAAAAATCAAACAACTGTGTCGTGAATCTTGGTCTGGTGAAACAGGCGAGCAGCGTGCTGTAGATGCTGAGGCGTTTATTCTCGGTTTCTTACCAAGCTATGCGGGATTGCTGGGTATTAGCCAACAGCAGGTTCTAGATGCCATTGAGGCGAAGCGAACTTACAGCGCAGTGAATTACTATCAGCAATCAAATTTCCCGTCATTGGATGGGGTAAAGATTTTTGACACCAAGCAGGCGTTTGCGGAAGCGGCACCAAGCAAGCAATTTCGCTGCCCTTCATGTGGTGGTGTGTCGTCAGACCCTTATGAGTGTGATGCCTCGAAAGACTGTGATTGGAAGTCGTATGGCCTGTTTGGAACGCTCGGTAAAGGTGTTCGCATCGTGGTTAAAGATACTTTTTTAGAGCACCCGCGGGTGCATGAAATCTTTATGCCGCTGGAATTTGAACAGCAGGCTAGCGGCCTTTAAATCTAAGGGGAATTTTTTAATCATGGAAATTCAAGTGTTAGGCCACGAGCCTGATCGCGAGCTTGGTTGTTTTTATCTTGACCACGAATTCAACCTTGAACGTGATCCTGATGATGGTTTCAGTTTCGGAAACTGGTACATGAATGTGCGAAACGAAGAAGGCGAGACGGTTTGTGATGGCTGGATTGATGACAGCAGCGGTATGTCATTACGCCAAGCGTTTGAGGCTGCATGCACTGGCGCAGAACTGGAATTGCCAACTGTTTGGCCTGATCTGAATTAAAGGGGAATTTTCAATGGATCAGAAGTTAGTTGAAATGGTTGAAAACGCTGGCTTAGAAGTCAGCGACGTGGCCCACATCATCAAAGCGGCGCAAGGCATGGCGGTGATGACATTCGTAAACAACATGGTCGGCGCGTTTGAGTCGGGTTTCATTGAAGATCATGAAAGCAATTTGGCTGATGTGTACCAGTGCGCCGTTAACCACGTCAAAGACAACTACGACCGCAGCGTTCCGTCATTGAAAGAAACGTGGGGCGAAGACATTGCCGAGTTATGCCGCATTGGTGATGAAGCGGCCCAGCCTGTAAAGCAAGTGAATATCGGTACCATCAAGGGCGATTTCAATTTCAACAATTAAAGGGGAATTGGTTTCTACTAAGCGGGCCAGCGTCTCGCTTTAGTTGAACCCTGCCGAGATCCAAGGTAAATTAGACACATAGTGCGAAACCTCGTCCCTTCACAGGGTCGGGGTTTTTTTGTGCCTGAATTTTGGGGAGTGGGGCGTGATTGATAAACCGACAATTGCTATTGCGGCAGGCAGCGGGACGACAATGAGTGTGACGGCGGCTAAGTCGGTGCAAAACACTCAGTCGATGTTGAATTCGAGTTGGGATCAGATTATCGACGGCGCATTTACGCTGTACGGCTCTGATCTGGCTTTTTTTGTCGGCTCTGCGCTGACATTGGCGGGTATTGTGGTGTCGTTGCTGCGATGGCTGTTCCCGAAAGGCGTTATATCTGCGTAAGGGGGGGGAAGTCATGCGGTTCAATAAACTTCATGCGTCACTACTTGCTGGCGCTATTGCGTTAACGGGTGGGTTCGAAGGGATTCGACACGTCGCCTATCAAGACAGTGGCGGCGTATGGACGGCATGTTACGGCGAAACGCTGGGTATTGAGCAGGGTGATACGTTCACACGTGCGCAGTGCGACGCGATGTTTGGTAAATCGCTGCAAAAGCACAACACGCCACTTGAAGATATTCCTCAACAATTGCCGCCAGAAGTTCACTTGGCCTCACTGGACATGGCGTACAACATCGGTACCGGGGCGTTTAGCCGTTCGACACTGTATCAACATTTGCTCACTGCGCAATATCCGCAAGCGTGCATGGAAATGCCGCGCTGGACGTTCGTGAGAATTGGTGGGGAGTTGCGCAATTGCCGTGACTCACAGTGGAACTGCACGGGCATCGTGACACGACGAGAGATTGTGTCGCAGTTGTGCCTGGGCCAAATACCTATCAATGACGCGCTGGCGCGATTAGGCCAGTTGCCGCTAGACAAGGAAGTGTTGGAGGCGATGAATGCTGGCATTGCTCCGTAGTCCGAAGGCATGGGCGGTTGTTGCTGTTGTGGGTGTGATAGGCGTGCAGTACGCAAGAATTCAGTTTGCGC
This sequence comes from Enterovibrio litoreus, assembly GCF_045679545.1. Lineage (NCBI taxonomy): Bacteria > Pseudomonadati > Pseudomonadota > Gammaproteobacteria > Vibrionales > Vibrionaceae > Enterovibrio > Enterovibrio litoreus. The sequence continues at coordinate 2,072,840 of NZ_CP166194.1, read as the reverse complement.
AGGCAGAGAATGAGGCATTGTCGCTGCGAGTAGACGCGTTGAGTGTTCAGCTATCGAGTGCGAGTGAAGCGGCGAGTGCGAATGAAGCGGCGCTAATGGCGGTAAGAACGAATGCAAGGGAAGCAGGGGAAGCGCATCGAGCGTTACTGCAGCGTGAGCGGGAAGAAGGAGTGCGACTGAATGAAGAAATGGCATGGATTAAAAGGCAGCTGGCGGATGCAGGGAGCGGCGATAGCTGTCATGTGCCTGTCACTGTCACTGAGCGGTTGCGCGAGCCCTACTGAATACATCATTCAGCATGAGGTTGAATACATGTTACCGCCTGTTGCGGTGGTCCCGTGTAAAAAGCCGCAAGTGAATGGAACGTGGCCGGCTGTCGTTGAAACCGATATACCTCAATTGAAATCGGCATTGTCTCTATGCGCAGGGCAAGTCGATGCGTACCTGAAATGGCGGAAGGTGGTTGAGGATGGCGGTTAGGTGAAGGTAAAGCCGAAGGGCTGACAAATTGATGCGCATAACAGGGCGTTCTTCTGATGGAGAGCGCCCGATTATGTTCATAGGGGAGCAAAAGACATGATGAGTTTCAAGGAAGCGTGGAAACGATGGAGTTTTAAAGCGGCGGTGATCATTGCGTTGCTGAATATTGCGGTTGCGGTGCTTGTGTACTTTGAGCCTGTATTGCCATCGTTCGCCTTTGCGCTATTGAATGCGGTGCTTGTCGGTGGGATTGCGATTCTCCGTGTGTGGCCGCAAAAGAGCCTGACTTCCCTATGAGTGGAGAGAGAGCTAAGACTGGGCGTGTTTCCAATGTTATCCGTTGGAATGGAGTCAGCGCTCGTGTTCAGCTTTCCGATGGCTCAAGAGTCACAGTAAAGGTTTCATACCAGCCTCGCATTGGTGATTGGGTGGTTGAAGGTGAGTTCAGTAGAGAGCAAGTAAGTAAGTAATGGCTAAACAGGACTGGAAGAAGTTACAGGCGCAGTTCGAACATGACCATGACAAATATGGCACTGGCGCGAAAGAGTGGTGTGACGCTAAAGGGCTGAACTACGCGAGTGCACGTCGATACATTAAAGTGCGCACAATTGCGCAGTCAGGTAATGCGCAGACCAAAACTGCGCAAACTGCGCAAAAGCCAAAGGCGCAGAAGAAAGACGCGAAAAAAAGATCGCAAGAAACAAATTGTGTCCCCCCTTCTGAGTCTGATGGTCGCGAAAAACGGCACTTGGATGATTCAGAGGGCAAAGGCGAGAGGGATAGCAAAGGGCGTTTCCAGTCAGGGCACTCTGTTTCGGTGGGTAATCAGGGCAATACGAATGTGCCGAGCAATTCCTTTGTTGAAGGCAATCAGGCGGCAAGGAAAGGCGGTTTGTATGCGCGTTACTTTCCAGAAGCAAAGCAGCATATGTTTGATGCGGCGGACACGGCAACGTTAGATGATGAATTGATGCTGACGCGTGCGAGATTGCAAAGCGGTATTGAATACCTCGGCAAGATTCATGAAGACATGGCAAGTGCGACGACAGTGGAGGACCGTATTTCTCTGTATGAGTCGTTCACTCGTGTGAATGGACAGCTCGATAATCTCACTGCGCGTATTGAGTCGATAACTCGAACAATGAGCAGTCTCGGTCTAGATCTCGTGAATTGCGCGAAAGTGGTTGAAGATACGAAGCGCATACGCAGCGCTACGCGAAAACTGACGCTGGAAGCGGACAAGTTATCGAAAGAAGGCAAAGGCGATGACACACCAATTAGCCAAATGCTTGAAGACTTGCAATCGATGGGGACAGGCGGCTTGATGAGTAAGCCGCAATGACAGACATTCATGAGATCACCGACGAGCAAGAGATTGCTGAGATTGAGAAGCGACTGTCCGACAAGTGGTGGCGTCTCGATAACTTGTACAAGATTGAGAATGAGCAGGGTGAGTTAGTTACGTTTCGTTTGCGTCCTGCTCAACGATTGCTGTTTGAGTTGATGCACTGGCTCAACATCATTCTGAAAGCGCGACAGCTTGGATTCTCTACAGCGATTGACATTTATCTGCTCGATGAGGCGCTATTCAATAAGAACCTCAAGTGCGGGATCATCGCGCAGGACCAATCAGCAGCAGGCGAAATCTTCCGTACCAAGATTGAAATCCCCTTCGATAATCTTCCTGCCTGGCTAAAGACACGTTTCAAAATCAAATCTCGCACGTCGGGTGCAACTGGTGGGCGACTTCTTTTCGAGCATGGTTCAAGTATTCAGGTGGCGACTTCTTTTCGCTCAGGTACCGTGCAGCGATTACATGTTTCTGAGCACGGCAAGATATGTGCGAAGTACCCACAAAAAGCCAAAGAGGTGAGAACCGGTACGTTGAATGCCATTCACCCTGGTTGCGTAGCATTCATTGAGAGCACGGCAGAAGGTGTAGGCGGCGATTTTCATAGCATGACGATGAAGTCTATGGATCTCACGAAAGCCAATGCCGAGTTAACGTCGCTGGATTGGAAGTTTCACTTCTTTGCTTGGTGGCAAGATCCGAAGTATCGCGCCGCGGTACCGAAGAACGGTGTTGTGATGAGCAAGGTTCAGCGTGAATACTTTGATGCCGTGGAAAATGCCATGAACTGCACGCTTTCTGATGAACAGCGGCAATGGTACGTGCTCAAAGAGTCCGAGCAGGGCGACGAAATGAAACAGGAATTCCCTTCAACGCCTATCGAGGCGTTTTTAGTTTCTGGCCGTCGTGTTTTCAATGCGATTCATACGATGAATGCTGAGGCTGAATGCGTGGCTCCGCTCATTGTGTATGACATGGACCCAACAACGGGCAGTAAGCACAAGGCGCAGAAGCCTGAGAAGATGGATGAACAAGGCCAACGCAGCTTGATGAACATGCTTCTTGTGTGGGAGTTGCCCGACGAGGACGAAGACTACGCCATTGGCGTCGATATTGCGGAAGGCTTGGAGCATGGCGACCGTTCTAGTTTCGACGTGGTGAAGAAAAGCACTGGTGAACAAGTGGCGCATTGGTTTGGTCATTTGGACGTGGAGTTGTTCGCGCAGCTTGTGGCTCATGTGGGTAAGTGGTACTGCAAAGCCTATGTGGGGCCAGAACGTAATAACCATGGTCACGCCTTTATCTTGGCATTCAAGGACCTTTACCCTTCATCGCGTATTTACTCTGAGCAGTACATCGATCGCGAAGACGAGGACGAAACCGTAAAACTCGGCTGGCTGACGACCAAACAAAGCAAGCCCATTCTCACTGAGGGCATGAAAACCCTACTCAAGAACAACATATCAGGGGCGCGTTGGATCGGCACCGTGTCTGAGATGCACACCTACGTCTATGACAAACGCGGCAGCATGAATGCACAAGACGGCTGTTTTGATGATCAGCTTGTGAGTTACATGATTGCCCAAGAAATGCGTGCACGTATGCCTAAACGCATGAAGAAAGTTGAGACCCCACGTAAACCTACTCACTGGATGACGAAATAATGACAGCAGCACTGAAAGACACTGGCATTGATACGCAAGCACTCACGGTCATTATGTCCGACATTGACGGTCAACCGGGCTGGCGAAGTAATGCGAACCGAGCTTGTGCGTATTACGACGGCGATCAACTGGACCCAAAGGTGGTGGCGGTACTGAGAGAACGCGGCCAACCTGAGACGATGCACAACCTTATCGCCCCTGCGATTGATGGTGTATTGGGTATGGAAGCAAAGACTCGAACTGATTTGATGGTGATTGCTGATGATCCTGATGAGGAAATGGAGAAGTTGGCCGAGGCGGTCAATGCTGAATTCTCTGATGCGTGTCGATTAAGCCGATTAGACCGCGCACGCTCGGAAGCCTATGCAGGGCAAGTGAAGTGTGGCGTTGGTTTCGTGGAAGTGTATCGAAACCCTGATCCGTTTGGACCTAAGTACAAGGCAAAGAACATCCCCCGCGATGAGGTGTTTTGGGATTGGTTATCGGTTGAACCTGATTGGTCGGATTGCCAATGGGTGATGCGACAGCGCTGGGAAGAAGTGGACACGCTGAAAGCCATGCTGCCACACAAAGCCGAGGTGCTGGATTATGCGGTGAAAGATTGGGACGGGTTTGCGGATGTTAGCCACATTGAAGGCATTGACGCTAATCTCGTGAGTGCATGGGAAGAATACCAAGGCTGGAGCCGTTCCGAATCTGAGTACCTAAGCCAAAACCGCAAGCGCATTCGTTTGCAGATTGTTTATCGTCGCGTGATTGAGCGTAAGCCTGTGATCCATTTGAGTGACGGGCGCGTGATTGAGTTTGATAAGAACAATCTTGCTCATGCCACTGCCGTTGCGATGGGGCGAGCTGAGGTCACAATAGGCCAAACCAGTACCATTATCGAAACGTGGTTTGCTGGTCCTCATAAGCTAGGAGCAAGAAAGTGCCAGGCACCATATGGCATGTTCCCTATTGTGCCGTTCTTTGGTTATCGCAAAGACAAGAGTGGTGAACCCTATGGCCTGATTTCTCGTGCTATCCCTGCGCAAGACGAAGTGAACTTCCGTCGTCTTAAACTGACTTGGCTATTGCAGGCTAAGCGCGTGATCGCCGATGACGACGCCACGAACCTGAGCCGTGATCAGGTCATGGAGCAAGTCGAAAGGCCGGATGGTTACATTCCGCTTAACCCTGATCGCCGCAACAAGAAAACCATTAGCGAAGCGTTTCAGGTGCAAAGCGATTTCAATATCGCCGCACAGCAGTTTCAGGTGATGCAAGACTCAATGAAGCTGATCCAAGACACTATGGGTATTTACTCGGCTTTCTTGGGCCAAGAAGGCGGCGCGGATTCTGGCGTAGCGATTGCAAACCTTGTTGAACAGGGCGCGACCACGCTTGCTGAGGTGAATGATAACTATCGTCTTAGCTGTCAGTTGCTCGGTGAGTTAATGCTCGGCTACATTCTTGAAGACATGGCGAAGCAGAAGAACAAGCGCATTGTGATCAACCGTGATGATAAGCAAAAGCGTAAGCCCGTTATCTTGAACGAAGAAACCGAGCAGGGATTGAATAACGACATTACCCGCTTGCGTGCACACATTGCCCTTGCGCCTATTCAACAAACCACGGCATACAAAGCACAGTTGGCGGATCGCATGATGCTGATCACTGCCAACATGCCACCACAAGTGCAGATGGCCGTGTTTGACTTGGTGTGTGAATTGTCTGATGTGCCGAATAAGCAAGAGTTCATGGAGCGTGTACGCGGTGCGCTGAACTTGCCGAAAGACCCCGAAGACATGACGCCAGAAGAACAACAAGCATTCGCGCAGCAGCAGCAGAAAGCCGCGGCGCAAGAAGAACTGGCCATGCGTGAAATGAACGCCAAGGTGGGCGAACTCGAAGCCAAGGTAACGAAACTCCAATCCGCAGCGATGCGTGATGAAGCAGAAGCGCAGTCTAAACGCTATGACAATGCGAAGAAACAAGCCGAGACAGGCAAGATTCTCGCAGAGATGCAGCAAGTGACAGAAGAACTGAATCGAGTGCGTGCCGACTACGACGCGCTATTAACGAGCCAGATTGACGCGTTGCAGTTGTAGCGTGCCGAAATCTAAGGTAAATTATCCCCATCGTGTGAAGCCTCGCCCTTTTGGGTGGGGCTTTTTTATTGGGCGCTATTTAGGGAATGGATATGGCCAAACAAAACAAAGTGGCATTCGCACACATTACGGCGTTAGTGGAATCGCTAACGTTCAAGTTTGCGCGTGTGGATGACACGACCGTAACAGGTTGTTGGGCGTTCTTGCCTAATGGTTTCCAAGTGGCATACGGCGAATCAGCGTGTGTGGACCCAAACGAGTACAAACAAGAAACGGGCGAGCATTGGGCGAAAGAACGATGCAAGGCCGCAGCGGTTAACAAACTGTGGGAGCTGGAAGGTTACTTGCTGAAAGTGACGGGCAGTACCAGTGACGGCTTTGAGCCGACGGAGTCATGGAACAGCGTAACTACCTGTAAGGGATGACGATGAAGTTTGACCAAGCACAAGCGGCGATGCGCGATGGCCGTCGCGTTGCACGTCGTGGCTGGAATGGCAAAGGGATGTTTGCCTACTACGTACCTGGTGGCGTTTACCCTGCACAGGTGGAGGCTATCAAAGGCGAATTCCCGAATGACATGGTGCCTTACAAGCCTTACTACGCGCTGAAAACTGCGCAAGAGTGTGTGTCTGTATGGGTACCGTCCATTGGTGACATTGATGCTGATGATTGGTATGTGATCCAGTCGCTTGGCGAACTATCATGCTTAAAGAACAAGGATGTGAAATGAACAGATTCTATGAACCTGGCAGAAAGAAGTTTGTAGCGAAACTTAGTGTTGCGGCACTGACAAGCGGCAAGAGCATTGGGTGCGACTTCGCGTTTGATGGTCGTGTGTTTCTTATCCCCATGAAAGATGGAAAACCAACAACGGAAGCGACGGGGACGATTGAATTGCTGGTTGAGCTCGGTGGCGTGAAAGAAGCTATTCAGTTTGGCACAGTTAACCTAGCCAAACTCAACCCGCCAACGTATGAAAAGCCACGATGGGGCGGATCAGCGGACTCCCTTTATGCGAAAGCAAGCGAAGGTGCAGTGCTGGAAGGGTTTGATGAGTTGAAGCTCATTATTGAGAGGTTCTGATGAGACCTCTGCCAATCAATGAAGTAGGCATGTTATTGGAATCGCCTACTCACGAGATCACACAAGTTGTTCTGTTTGGCGGCGCAATCATGGAGCAGACACTGGACGACATTAGTGAAGTGCGACTGATGGAGGATTTGTTTGCTAGCTATGGTGTCCCTGTAAAGGCATTTGAAAGGGCAACGAGCGGTGACACGTCTTCTATGATGCTAAACGGAATTCAGCATGTTATCGATGAATTCAAAAGTGATGCATCAAAAACGGTTATTGTCCTGCATGGGCCAAGTAGTGACGTGTCGCAGTTCGGGCCATACCCCGGTGGCGCAACCGATATGCAAAGCAACATGCGAGAGATTGCCTCAAAGATAAAGAAAGCAGGCTACATTCTCGCCATGTCGTCAATCACTTATCGCGTTCCCCCTGCGTCTAATCCGTCAGCCCCTTACAATCAGGCCGTCATTAGGCCGATTATCAAGGAATTTGCAGACATTGAGCTAGATCTTCATGCAATGACTGCGTCGCAGTGGGAGGAGTGGCACGAGGTTGACGGAGTTAACCCGTCAGCTACGGGTGTGCTGCTTAACATTAACTACATCGCTTCCGCTATTGCCAAAGAGTGCAAGAAAGCTGAGTTTGGCTTAACGGTCGATGATGTAGTGATTAACTTCGGTGTGCTAGATATTTACGCTGACGGTTACAACAAGCTGTCTTCGTCGCAGCGACGCACGACAGGAATTCGAAGTGTAAAAGGCGTGACGCTTGCAGGCTCTGCGATTTCTGTTTCTGGTGACGCAGGCTCTGTGAATACGGGGCGCGGGAACGTCAATGACGACACCGATAATAGTGTTAGCTTAAGCAATCATGATGGCTTGTTATCGTTCATCTACGGCGATGCGAATGACATAAATGTTGATATGTCAGCGTTGGCGCTAAACCCGCTAAAAACTTACAGGGTAGAAGTCGTTTCATCTAGGGCTGCCAATGACTCACGAGTTGCACATTACGCGATAGGGGGGCAGGTCAAGTCGCTTGATGCTTGCTTAACGCCTGCTGGCTCAGTCGTTTTTGAGGGCTTGTCTGCGTTTGATGTTATGTCGGGGTTAGTCATTTCGAAAGGCGTTGACGCTAGATTCATTTACATCAACATGATGAGAGTGACTGAGGAATAGCCGCTAGCCATTGTTCAGAAATAACAGCCGCCAATTGGCGGTTTTTTTGTCTCTGTCGTTAAGGGCTTTCACTGAGAGCCCTTAGCCGCAAAGACAGCGATACGTCTACACAGGAGATGCGAAAAGTGGAAATCGAGTTTACAGGTGAAGAAAGCGTTGAAGAAATGGAAGCGCTATTGGCAAAGTTTGAAAGTGCTGAAGTCGTTGACGAACAGACGGATGACGGAGAACTGCCAGCAGTAGAATCCATTCAGAACACTGATACAAAGACAGAAGCGCATGGTGCCGATACTGGCGCGACTTCGGCAGTCGCGGGCGATAACGTTGATGATCAGACGCAAGGTGATACACCAAAAGGGATCGCAGCGAAAGACGGCGAGCACGTTATTCCTTATGACGTACTTGAACGCGAGCGCGAAGCCAACCGACAGCTCAAAGAGCAAATTGACGCGATGCAGGCGAAAAACGACGAGTACGAACAAACTCAACGTTTACTGAGCATTCGCGACAAGCAACTCGAAAAGCTGGGTGTGGCGCCACAAGACCTGCCTGAAAACGTCAAGCTCACAGAAGAACAGTTAGATGCGCTCGATGAAGACTACCCCGAGATTGGTGGTGCAATTCGTGCATTAGCCGCGCAAGTGAATGCGTTTCAAAGCGCGAAAGGCGCAGGCGGTACTAACGACAGTTCCTCTACGGCCAACACTCACACTGAACAACCGACAGCGAACCATACCAGTGCTGATCCGGTTTTGGATGCGATCAACGCAAACCAAGATTTGGCGGCATGGCGTAAAAGCGGCGGCGAACAGTGGAATAAAGCCATTGAGCTCGATGACCAACTACGCGCAGATCCGCAATGGGCTAACAAGCCAATGGCAGAACGTTTTGATGAAGCCGCTCGACGCACGAAAGCCCACTTTGACCAGCAGGTGAAAGACAAGGCCGCAGCCGCAGAAGACGCAGCGAAACAAAATGCACTGCCGAATTCTCCTAGCGAGTTAGGTTCGACTAATCGCCATTCATCGCTCATGGACAAAGCAGCGAACGCGAGTTCTGAGGAACTGCAAGCGCTTATGTCTGGCATGAGTGACGATGAAATCAACGCCTTTCTTTCCAACGCAAGTTAACGCCGTGTAGACGGCATCGAGAACCCGCCCACTGTGGCGGGTTTTTTTGTTTAAAGGATTGAGAAAATGACAACCATTTCAAAAGCACAGGCAGTCAAACTGCAAGAAGCGGCGCTGTTTACCGCAGCGAACCGTAACCGCTCCATGACCAACATGCTCACTGACAACGCACCGAAAGCGGCGATCAGTGACAAGAAGGGCAACAAGCAAACAGGCCCAGGCGCACCGATTGTGCGTGTGACCGATTTGCAGAAAGCGTCAGGAGACACGGTAGACATGCAGATCGTGCACAAGCTATCTAAAAAGCCAACGATGGGCGATCGTAAAATCGCAGGTCGTGGTGAGGGTCTGGACTTCACCAGCTTCGAGCTGTCAATCAACCAAGGTCGTCACCAAGTGGATGCAGGCGGCAAGATGAGCCAGCAGCGTACCGGTCACAACCTGATGACCACGGCGCGTACGCTACTGGGCACTTACTTCAACGATTTGAAAGACCAACTGGCGACCGTTCACATGGCGGGTGCACGTGGTGATCACTTCGCGGATGACATTATCGTGCCGTTGATGAACGACCCTGAGTTTGCCGAAATGTTGGTGAATGACATTATGCCGCCAACGTATGACCGTCATTTCTTCGGCGGTGATGCAACCACGTTTGAAGGATTGGACCAAGCGGACGTGTTTGGCATGGAAGTGGTGGATAACCTGTCTTTGTTCATTGAAGAAATGGCACACCCGATTCAGCCGATCCGTTTTGCGGAAGAAAACAAAGCAGGCAGCGAGCCGTTCTACATCTTGAACGTGACGCCGCGCCAGTGGGCTGACTTCAAGCGCACGGCAGGCTACAAAGATTGGCAGCAACTGGCGGCGAACGCCATGAAGCGCAAGTCTGATTTTAGTCATGACGTGTTCCGTGGTGATTGCGTGATGCACGAAAACATTTTGATCCGTAAGTACCTGGGTATGCCAATTCGCTTTAACACAGGCTCAACGGTTGATGTGTCTAACAACGACAAGGCGGCAACCGTTAAGCAAGTGGAGGCGGCAACTAACATTGACCGCGCCATGCTGATTGGTGCGCAGGCACTAGCGGATGCGTGGGGTAAAACCCAAAACGGTAGCCAGTTCAGTTTACACACTGAGAAAGTGGACGCGGGTAACCGTGAAGAAGTGACCATTGGCTGGATGAATGGCTTGAAGAAAATCCGCTTTGCGGACAAGTCGGGCCGTGTGAATGACCACGGTGTTATCGCGGTCGATACTGCTATCACCCTGGGCATTTAAGAAAACGGGCTGGCTGACGCTGGCCCTTTTCTTTCCCTTACTAATTCCGAACGGAGTAAACAAAACATGGCAACGATTAAAGCCCCCTCTATGCACAACCGTATGTATGTCGGTGCGCAAGGCAACCTGTCTATGGCCTTTGCCGCAGTGACGCTGAAAGCCGCAGCCGTAGCAACTGTCGTCGAAATGCTGGACGTGCCGATTGGTATTTCAGTGACCGGTGTTCGCGTGAACACTAGCGGTCTGGGCGCTGGCGCAAAAGTGGACATTAAGCTGGGTGAAACCTTGCTTGAAGCGAATGTTGATGTGTCAGCGGCAGCAAGCCTGTCTATTGCGCTTCCTACCACGTACACCGAAGAAAAGGCGGTACTGACGGCCACCATCAAAGGTGCAGCGGCAACAGGTAAGTTGGAAATCAACCCTGAATACGTGGCGACTGGCTACTAATTCAAGCCCAGTTGAATGAAGGGTGCCGCGTGCGCCCTTTTTTTATTTCTCAGAGTGAAGGTGCATTGAACATGGGTAAGCAAAAAATCGCTTATATCGGCCCGAAGGAAATTAAGCGCGACACCATTACCGGTTCGCGTCAGGTGTTCCCGCGCATGAAACCGATTGAAGTGTCTGACGAAGTGGCGGCGGTCTTGCTCCGATTCGGTCAGGTATTCGTGGAAGCGGATAAGCTGAAAGACGCACAGAAATCGGCAGAAGATGCGGAAAAGGCGAAAGCTGAAGCAAAAGCAAAAGCGGAAGCCGAAGCGGAACTGCTACGCAAAGCAGCCGATACTCTGGTGGTGATTGGCGGCGTTGATACTGACGTGTCAAAACTAACCGGCCCGCAGTTGGCCACGTTGGTTGAAGCGCATGACTTGAACATTGATCCGAAAGGCGCACAAGAGTCGGTGCAAGATTTCCGCCTACGCGTGCGTGACGCGTTTCGTGCTAAAGCGGAAAGCGAAGGCCAAGGGGAAGGTTAATCATGCGCACTGTCCCTGTTAGTGAGTTCATGCCAACGCTAAGGCAGTTAGTGTCCGTGGTGCTTCCGATGCAATTGGAGCAAGCGATTGTGGCGAGTGCGGTTCGCTTTTGTCGTGGCAGTGGCGTGGTCATGGCGTCACGTACCTTTTGCCAAGTGTATGAAGGGCAGACGATTAACATTGTCAGGGACAGTGCGGTTAACCGACGCGCTGACGGCATTTTAAAGGCGTCAGATTCTGCGCTGATCACCTCGGATGGCGTTGCGTTACAGCCCGATCGAGATTATCACGCGTTGAGTCTCGATGACGTGTTCTTTTTGCGTGACGCTCAAGACGTGACCATCACTTGCACGGTTGAGCCCGTACTCGGCGCGAAGGAATTGCCCGCAAAACTCTATGACGATTGGTTGTCTGGGATTTGCGCAGGGGCCGCAGCGAGGCTTTACGCCATGCCAGATTCGCTAGACCCAAACCTGCACGCACATTATGAGCGTGAATTTGTTGAAACCATGCGCCAGGCGATGCGATGGAGGCTGGAAACCAGCCCTTCCATGTCACCGTCAGCGCCAGTCCGTAAGCGGGAGTTCTTCTAGTGGCAGCAGTGCTTGAGTTATTTGAGCGTCTAGGTGACGAATTAATTGATCCCAACTTTGTTCGATGGACCAAGGAAACCCATCTTCGTAATTTGAACGATGCTATTTCATCCATTTTGGTGGTACGCCCCGACCTTGGCCGAGTGACGGCAGAGGTGGAGTTAGCGGCTAACAGTATGCGTGCGCAGCTTCCCCCTGATGCTTACAAGCTGATTGGTGTCAACCATGTCAACGGCTACGCATTGCAGTTTGTTGATATTTTTCGCTTAAATCAAAATTATCCGCAATGGCGAATGATGAAGGACCCGCAGCCGACTAACTGGACGCGTCAAGAGAATGATGACCTCAGTTTCTACGTGTTCCCTGCACCGACGAATGCCGTCAACGTTGAATTTGATTACGCCCGCCAAATACGTGTTAACGGCGAAAGCGAGCAGTTCCCGTTGCCGTCGATTTATGAATCCATGGTGTTTGATTTCATGATGTTTCGTGCCTACTCAAAAGACGGGCAGAACGACAGCGAGCTAGGTAAATCTAATCAGCACCTCCAGTTATTCCAACTGGCGCTAACGGGAAAAACCAGCACGGACAACGCAGAGCGCCAGCGCATTGCAAGTTCAGAGCGGAGGCGATAACGCATGATTAAAATCATAGGTCAGTTGACGGATGCAGGCGGAACGCCGCTTTCGTGTGCATTGCTAGAGCTTCGCGTATCAAGAAGCGCAGGTGAAACGTTTTTCAATTCCACGGTTTCTGTAAAAACGGATGACGCGGGACAATACGACTTTAGCCTGAAACGCGGCGAGTATGAGGTGTTCGCTCAGGTTAGCCGTCGTTCTGATGTTGAACACATTGGCTCATGTGTGGTCAATGACGACGTAACCGGCGAAATGACACTAGAAGAACTGATGGCGCTAACGTCGCCGCTTCTTCCTGAGTCGGTGATTGAAGTGCGCGAGAGCCTGGGCGAAGTGCGCTTAAAACACGCTGATGTACAGCAATGGCATATTGACGTTGAGCGAAGCAAGGTAGACGTTACGCAGCTTGAACAGCAAGCCATGTCGCACCGAGATAGCGCCTCGCAATCTGCCGTGCTGTCAGGGCAGCAAGCGGCGTTGTCTGCTTCAGAGCGCCAAGAGTCAGGTAGGCAAGCCGTTATTGCGACTGAACAGGCAAGCAAGGCAACACTGAAAGCCAATGCCGCGAGCGCGAGCGCGCAAACTGCTGCGAATGAAAAGGCACTTGCTGTCACCGCAAGGGGTGGCGCAGAGGCTGCGGCTTCGAAAGCAGAGCAGCATGAAAGCAATGCGGCCTCGCTATTGCAGCAAACCTCCCAAAAGGCGACGCAGGCTGCGCAATCGGCCAGCAATGCAGCGAATTCAGAACAAGGCGTTGCGGACGATGCGGCATTGGCCGGGCAGCACAAAGACACCGCCGCACTGAAAGCCGAGCAAGCCACTGCTGCGGCAGGCAAGGCAGAAGGGCACGAGCAAGGGGCGGCGGATAAGCTGTCACAGAGCACCACCCAAGCCAACCGCGCAGAAGCCGAAGCCACAAAAGCCCAAGCGTCGGCGGATTCTGTCGGGTTGCGCGGCTATTTACCCTCAGAGGCTGCGTTTCTCACCGCCACCCAAGATCGAGCGCGCATGATGACAGCCCCCGGAGGTGTCATTAGCATGGGCAAGCACAGCAATGCCTCAAATGTTGAGATTGTGAATCAGGGGATCACGTGCCGCTTTACGGATGCAGACAGCGCCAACTTGTTTTTGATGGGGCGCACGGATAGCAACGCAACAGGGAGCGCAAACAGTGCCGATCCCGCGTTTATGCTGAACGGCGTGGTGTTCCATCTTCGTCACATCACGAATAAAAACTTTAATCGCCTGTATTCTGCCGCGTGGTTGTTGCCCCCCGCCGAAGCGGGTACGCGGGTATATAACAACGTCACAGGCGAAGTGGTCGAGTATGATAGCGCCCCTGACGCGTTCGAGGGATTGCTCACCAATGGCGATTTTCGCAACGGGTTAACGGGTTGGAACGCAGGTGAAAAAGCCACTGTTCACGCGGATGGCGTGGAAATGCGTCAACCCGCGGGAGAGTCAAACTCATTGGTGTCATGGCTATCTCAAAACGTGGCACTTACAGAGGGTGAAAAATACCGCTGCGAGGCCACGTTCACGGCGGTGACAGATGTGAAAGTGCGTATGCGAATGGGACACGCCACCGGGAGTTTGCCGGGGGAAACCGCGCATTATGTAACATTAAAAGCAGGCGACACCGAGCGCGTGACGGTTAACCTTCATTACAATGCCAGCCCTTATATCACCGTAGAATTTGTGGCCAGCTCGTCATCTCCTGAACAGGTCATGGTGTTGCACAATGTGAGTGTGATGCCCGTGGCCGAGTCGGTGCTCGTGAACCGCAAAGACTTCGCCTATTTTGAGGCCGTGCATATGCCCGTCGTCGATTTTGTGTGTCCCGATGCCTCGGTGCAATATGGCGGCACGTCGTGGGGCGGCTTGCCCTTGGTGCCTGTCACCGATTATGTGAAACAAGGGTTTTCCGCGTTTGGCCCTTGGGACACGGAGACCGTGGGCATGGTGATCCCGTGGGCCACGTTAACGTTGGCGCAAAAGCGGGCGGTATGCAGTCACCCCGACATGAACATGTATTTGTCTGATGAGGATCAGCCCGTCCAAGTAGTGGGCCGTGCCAAAACGCTCGCAGGCTTTGGTAATCAATGGGATTCCGTGACGCAATGGCAGTATGTGGGCGACGGCTATCTCTGTTACCGCAGTGGGTTTCGCTATAACAGTATCGTGAATCCGCAAGGCATGTCTGATGTGTCCTCGGGCTTAGGGTCACCGGATGGCGGGGTGTTTGATAGTGTTCGCACGGCCAGTGTGGACAGCCATAAAAACGCCCCCTTGGGCGCGGGGTATTTTGCCGCTCGCGATGGGCACAGCGCGGCGTACAAAGGCCGCTGTTTTGCCTTGCCTGTGGCGCTGATTCAGCGTGCAAATCAGGGCAGTCATTTTCAAGACGCAAACCCATTCGGCACGAAACAGCCCTATGATGGCGCGGTCGCTGGCTTGTGGGATGCGTTACCGAAGTGGAAACAGTTTTCGCTAGCGGCCTGTTTTGACCCCCGCAAGCAACGACATGGGGGTAACACGGGGTCGATTGTGTCAGGCGTCACAGGGACACGAAATCAATACGGGTATTATGACGCGATCCGGGCGGGGGCGTTTCAAGATTTACGTTTGCCGATTCAGCGCATCGATGCCGATGGACTGGCAGAAAATAGCATGGTGCTGGCATCCAACGCGCTGATGCGTGGCAAGGGAAAATTACCCTGTATTGCCCGTGGCACTTTGCCACAATTGACGGCGAATTATTTACCGTATGGGGAAGTGAATGTGACATGGCCCGTCGTAGCGACGGTGCGCACGTGCGCAGATAGAGGCTTTGGCAGTCAGCCCAACGTGAGTTGGGGGTTTATTCACTTGTCCACGGGCGATTTTTACCGCGTGATCGTGCGTAACACGGCCAACCACACCGTGGTGAAGTGGAACCCTACGGCCCGCGCATGGGAGAGCACCGTTGATAATAGCGCAATCAGTGGCGATCCGGTGTTGTTTGTCCCGATCACCGCCGATTTTTCCGACAGCGTAAGCGATATGGGGTATGTGGGCTCGGTGTCCGACGCCGTCCAAAGCTTTTGCGCCCGTGAAGTATTGGACGCGTTTTGTTTGCCCGAAGAACACGACGACATGCCCTATGTAGACATCATTAGTTCGATCACGGCGCTGGCGTCAACATTTAGAAACGGGGTGGCCGGGCACTGGAATCCCGCCAGTTTACGCGGTGATTTTCCGAATGATTGGCCCGCCATGAGTAAGTGGGATAAAGGGCATGGCCGATTGAGAACGCAAGACGGCGGCGGTCAATGGACGACGTTAACGTGGGATAACGCGTCTGAAAATATTGACAACACGATCCGTCACGCCCACCCGTCAGTGGGGGAGCATGTCGTGAGCTTGTTGTTTTATAGCGCCCTTGCGCCTTTTACTGTGCCGTCGAGTAATGGGCTTGTTTCATCGACGGCCCGCAAAGTGTTTTATAGCGCGTCATTCTTGCCGAATTTCGGCAACCGAGTGATCGCCAGTTTGACGCAGAAAGTCGGGACACTGGCCAGTGCGAACAATGTGCCGATTGGTAGTGTGGCCGTGCTCGATGACCGCGGCGTGATCAATGGCCGTTTGTCATGGTCTAGCACGGAATCAGACAGCCCAACCCATGCCCCGCTGGGCGTAAATGGAGGAAAAGAAAATGCCGCCGCCGTGAAAGCGTTGTACACGCTCACCCCGTCAAATGGCGTGTATTTCCTTCAGCTTCATTTTTCAGAATTGACGTACACGCAAGGCACTGCCAACCCATGGGGTGACAGTGTGCCGGGCACGGATTTTTCCCACCCCCATGGTGTGATCCCGTTAGTCGATGGCAACCAGTACGACCGCGACTTAAACAACGCACTCGTTAAAGTGGGCTGTCACGTGAGTGCGTTTCCTGTCGGTTTTGTTTAAAGAGGTTTTTATGGTTTTAACATTGAACGACGTGCCGGAGAAAATCCGGCCGTTTTACGTGCTCGACGTACGCCGAGAGCAGCAATTTAACGACGACGGCACCCCGGTGACCGTGCCCGAGCCATTCACGTACACCGACGAGAACGGCGACGAACAAACAGGCACCCGCTCGGTGCCTGTTTTCGTTGATGTCGAGTATGTGGTCGAAGCCCCTCGCGGCCACCAAAAGAGTGAGGCGGCGCTGTGGGTGGTGGTCAGAATCCACCGCGGTCACCGTGATGACATTGTGCGGCAGTTTCTCGCCATGCACCAAAACGCCGAGCGCTGGCGTTTTCATGATGCCTATGTTGCGTGGCTCGGGGCCCGCCCAGTCGCCCCGGAGGCCAGTGGCCAGCCCGATGACCCCGAGACCCCCGACCATGAGCAGTGGATGGGCGGGGTGACCCCCGAGCAACACGCGCTGGATGTGGCCGCGTGGGAGATGGCCGAACCCGTGCCCTATGAGGCGATGACGTGGGACGCATGGCGGTTTGCGAACTATGCGGCGTTGCGGCGGGTGGGGTATGAGTCCAACGATCAGCAATTTGAAATGATGCACGACGACGTGAAAAACGGGACAAGCACGTGGTTAGACGCGCAAAGTGCGGTGAAAGCACAATACCCGAAAGCGGCAATGGTGTTGCCGCTTTAGTCGCCCTTCCCTTATGTAACTTCTTGAGAGTCCACAATGCTAATAGACATCACCATGATGCGCGGCGAAGTGCCGCGCCTCAAAGACCATCTTTTGCCTAATGAAGCCGCGACACGTTCCGTTGATTGTCGCTTTGAGCGAGGCATTGTTGCGCCAATGAAAGCAAGCAAGGTGGGTGGCGTGTTCCCCATTTCGCCTGGAGCGTTGCACAAGTACGGTGATAAGTGGCTGCTTTGGTCTAATGCGGCGGTGTGTGCCACGGATAGCCCCATGGCACAAGATGAATATCAGCGTGTTTACTTTACGGGTGACGGCAAGCCCAAGCTGACGGCACAAGACATGGCGATTGGCGGTAATGGTTTCGGCCCTGCTGCGTCGTATGACTTGGGTGTGCCGCGTCCCGCGTCGCCGCCATTGGTAACGAAAGTGGATGAGAGTACAGGCGAAAACCCGCCAGAAGGTGAGGCGGCTATTTTTGATGATGAGGACCGACTTTACATTCAAACCTATGTGACGCGCTTTGGTGAGGAAGGTGCGCCAGGTGATGCGTCTAAATCTGCGCTCATTCCTAAGCCGGGCTCAACAGTGACGGTCCGTTTAACACAGCCTGGCGTGAATACGCACAATATCACGCACACGCGCTTATACCGTTCAGCCACGAGTGCCGGTGTGGGTGAATTCATGCTAGTTGCGGAAATCCCGATCGCGCAGGTTGATTATGTGGATGCGGTGCGTGACGTGAACGGCCCGATATTGGAAACGTGGGACTTTGAGGTGCCGCCCGAGAACATGCAGGGTATTTGCCAAATGGCGAACGGCATTTGTGCGGGGTACGCGGGGAATGAAGTGATGTTCTCTGAATCCTATTTGCCGTATGCGTGGCCAAAAGGCCACCGCGGTACCACGGAGCATGAGATTGTTGGCATTGTGCCGATTGGTACCTCGCTTGTGGTGGCAACGAAGGGGTATCCGTATGTGTTTAGCGGCATTACACCGGATGCGATGACGGGCCATAAGTTAAGCGTTGAGCAATCATGTGTGAGTGGTGCGTCACTGGTGGTGCTTAATGGCATGGCGATGTATGCCTCGCCTGATGGCTTGGTGGTGGTAAGTGCTGATGGGGCGAATGTGGTCACGGACCCAATCATTGACCGTGATAACTGGCAGGCATTTAAGCCGTACACCCTAAATGCGGTAGCCGTAGAAGGTCAGTACGTGGCGCAAGGTGAGGCGGGTGGCTTTATTTACGATCCGCTTTCGCAGGCGTTTACACGCATTACGGATAGATGGGACACGGCGTATGTGGACCTTGAGCGTGATGTGATGGTGACAGTATCAGGCAGGCAGTCAAGTGAATGGCAGCAAGCAGCGCAAAGTAAGCCGTTTGTTTGGCGATCTAAGGTGTTCACCATGCCGATAGGGTGCTTGCTCAGTTGTGCTCGATTGCAATCACCGCACCCTGAATTAGTGTCGATGAAAGTGATCGCGGATGGCGAAACGGTACTGGCATTGAATGAAGGCGAGATGACTGATCGCGCATTTCGGTTGCCGCCTGTGCGTGCGAGCAAGTGGCAGGTGGAGGTAGCAGGGAGCGCTGAGATTGAACGTATTATGGTAGCGAGTTCAATGCAGGAGCTGGCGTAATGAGTGCAGGGTTTGGCGGTCGCGGTAAGGACTCGCTTCAAGAGAACGTAGAAAAGCTAACGGGGCAGCGTGGTAACGGGCTAGACAAAGCGCTAACGCTTCGTGACCTGCAAAGTTTGGGGATGGTGAATGTTCATCGCGCTCAGAATGGGCAGTATGTGCCTCGCCCTGTTCCGCCATTGCTGCCAGATGATAAGCCAGTAGAGCGGCCTCACGCACCGGAAGGCTTTTCAGGGTTTGGTGGGTTTGGTTCGATTCTTCTGGAATGGAAAAACCCGACATACGCTGGTCACGCCTATACCGAAGTGTGGAGAAGTACAACGGATGTGCTGTCAAAGGCAGTGATGATTGCGACTACGCCCGCGACGGTGTTTGGTGATGTGGTGAATCCCGGTTCGGCTTTCTATTACTGGGCGCGTCACGTTAACGTGAATAACATTGCGGGGCCATACCACGATGCGGCAGGCGTGAAGGTGGTAACGAGCCCGAACATTAGCGATATTATTGACGATATTGGCGATCAAATGGAATCGTCGGTGCTCATCCAAGGGCTAAAGGATGACATAGCCGAAGGCGACCGGGTGCTGGCCACGCAGATTTCGGAATCGAATAACGTGCTGGTTGATGCAGACAAGGCGCTGGCACAAAAAATCACTTCTGTAGAGTCAACAATGAATAGCGCTGACAACGCGTTGTCAGGTCGTGTGTCATCGTTACAACAATCGACCAGTAGCGCAAATCAAGCCCTGTCTGACCGCATCGACACCACGCAGTCAACACTGAACGGCGTGAGCTCTACCGTGCAAGGTCACAGCCAGACCATTGCTGAAATTCAAGAAGATGGATCGGTGGCGCACCAAGCCATGTGGAACCAGAAAGCCCAAGCAGGTGACATTAAAGCGGGTATTGGTATTCTCGCCAAATCTGACGGCACAAGCCAAGTGGCTGTTTCTGCGTCTCAATTCTTTGTGTTTGATCCGAACACGGAAAGCCCTGACATTCAGCCTTTGTTCGCGATTGATAAAGGCAATGTGATCATCCCGAAAGCGCTGATTGAAAGCGCGACTATCCAAATTTTAAACGCACAAACCATTGTGGCGGATGAGGTGAAGGCGGGGATCTCGATCAGTACGCCGACACTGACCTCGGCAGTGATCAATGGTGCGGAGATCAACATTGGTGCGGGTGGGCCCTATAGTAGCTATCACACGCGAATCACTGACAAAGGCGTGATATATACCGACCATATTGTTGCGTCAGGTGGTTCATTTAATAACGTTACGATTGAAAAAAACTGCGTTGTTAAGGGTACGCTTTCTGGGGCTGATGGTGACTTTTCTGGGACAGTTAAAGCAAACAAAATCATTGGGAACCTGGTTAGCGCGAAGGGAGTGACTTTGAATATAAAAACCCCCAATGATTACACCTACCGCGTTTATCACACCACTTATTGGAACGCCAATGCTGTAGGTATGAGGAGAAGCATTAATATTCCCAACTTTCCGGTTAATGGTTCGGTTCAGATTAAGGTGAACGGAGGGGTTGTTCAAGCGGTAACGGGTGGACATGAAAAAGGTCAGACTGCTGGCGGAATAAGCGTTGATGTAGGAACCGGAAGTGGGCATGTCCAAATTTTAGCAGCGGGCTATTCTGTGAACTCAGGCATTGCTGCGACTGAAGTAAATACATCAGTATTGTTTATATTGGGAGGCGTGACGGGTGACTTCAAATAAGCAAGGAATATCGAAGGTCGAGTGGGGTGAATGCCGATCCAAGCTATTACCTATCATGGCGAAAACCGCAACACGAAATAGTCATGATTTCACGCAGCAAGTTGATGACGCACTGACTAACGGCAGTGCCTTTCTGTTCATCGCAGATGATGGCTTTATGGTGTTAAAGCCCACGACGCGCAACGGGGTGATCTGGGTAACGGTGATGTTTGCGTTTAATTGGGGTGGCGATGCGATTAGTCGTTACCAGTCGCACATCGAAACCATGACGCGGCAAATTGGCGGGCGTGGGGTGGAGTTGTTTACGGCGGTGGCGGCACTTTCCCCTATCTTGCTGGATCAGGGGTACAGTAAGGCGGGTGAACAAGACGGCATTCAACATTGGCAAAAGGTATTGTGAGGCTTTATGGGCGGCGGTGGCAGCAACGAAGTACAAGAAACGGAATACGAACGTGCAGCGGCAGAGGTGGCAGGCAAATATTGGGGCGTGTACAACGACGAACTCAAACAATTTGAAGACACCTTTATTCAGCGCGTGGATAACTTTAACTCTGATTCCAACATGAACGATGCGAAAGCGTCTGTAGATATGGGGTACAACAAAGCATTTAGCGAAAGCCGTGAGGCGACAGCGCAAGGACTTTCTTCTGCGGGTGTGGACCCGACAAGCGGGAAGTTCAAAACGGCGATGTCGGAGTTATCCACCGAGCAAGGTGTGGCGCAATCAGACACCATTAACCGAGCGCAGGCGTCTGAGCAGGATAAGTACATTGCGGGTTTATCTGATGTGGTGGCAATGGGCATGGGTGAGCAAGCCGATTCGTTACGCGCAGTGGGTGACGTGGCAAATATGAGCCTGAATGAAGCCAAACAAGATGCGTACACGGATTTTAATAAACGCTCTAGCAATATGCAGTTTGCAGGCGCGGCGGCGGGTGTTGGCCTTCGTAGCTATACAGAAATGGCAAGCAAGCAGTCAATGCCCAAAATGGTCGATGGTACCAGTACGTCTGGCAGTAAGTATTACGACCCGAACTTTAACCCGAATGGCTACGCCTTGAGCTAAGGAATTATCATGGGCATTGCAGCAGATACTTACGCGCAGATCTCACGAGAAATGTTTGATGATTGGCAAAACCGCTTTTATCCCAAGCAAAAAGAATTGATGGAAAAATCCCAATCTGGCGAGTTGTTGAATGAACAGCTCGGACGCGTGGATGAAAACGCGGCCAGTTCTATGAAGGCGGCCAGCCTTGGAGAAGCGAATAAAATGGCACGTTATGGCGTAGATTCTGGTACGGATGAAAACCAGAACGCGAAGTTGGCACTGTCTACGGCAGCGGCGAAAAACGGCTTGCGTGATCATGAGCGTGACCGTTCTATGAAAGTGCTGTCAGGTGCGGGACTTGGCATTAAAGATTACGCGCAGCCGCGATAAGGGAGGGCTTGGTTATGGGGTACAGTTTAGTTAGCGCCAGTCAGCAAACAAAGGACATGGCGACAGATGGTCTTCGCGAGGCGGCGGCAAGAGAGAAAGAACGTGAACAGGCGAACGAGCGATTGAAGCAAGCCGAGCAGCAGCAGAAGATGAACAACACGATGGCGGGCGCAACAACGGGTGCGATGGTCGGTGCTCAATACGGTTCTGTGGGTGGGCCTTGGGGCGCGGCAATTGGCGCGGTGGCTGGCTTCGCGTTGGGCGAATTGTTTTAAGGAGCAAGAATGAGCGGATTAGACACACGCGGCTTTATGGATGGCGCTTTGCGTGCCTATGACATTGCGGACCGTCACTTCGAGCGCAAAGAAGATCGCGCTTTGCGTGCTGAACAAATGGCAAAGTCTGAACAGCGTGCTGAACAAGAAATGTCGCTACGTATGGCGGAAGAACAGCGACGCACTGATGCGCACGCCTTTAATTATGGTGAGGATGGTCAGGGCGGTGCATTACGCCAGGCGCAAGCGCTGAAAGAAAAAGAGTATGCACACTCAGGCAAGTTGCGTGATGCGCAAATTGCGCAAGCAGAATCGGCACGCCAGCAAAACGAGTACCAGTTAACGCAACAAAAGAAGACGGCGTTTATCACGGAGAATTCGCCCATTTTGCAAACGGGGTGGCAGCGTTTTATTGACGGTGGTGAGACGGATGAGATCTTTGATAATGAGCTTATCAAGGGCAGTGCGTATGATCCTCGCCGTTACCTTGACCCTGAACTCAATAAAGCGGCAGACGTGCTTGAAGCCAAAATGCCGATGGTGATTAAAGGGCAGGCGGACTTTAACGACCCTGAATTGAAAACCGCGTTAACCACGTTCTACAAAAGCAACCTGAATGCCTCTGTTGGTCAGAAGGACCCAAAGACAGGTCAGGTGATTAAAGATGCACGCTGGGGCGGCATGACCTTTGCCAAGGACATTAACCCCGAAATGGACGGAGACCAACCGGGCATTGTGATCACCACGGAGGTGAATTACGGTGACGATAAGTGGGTGCCTCGCCCTGTTACGTCGCGCAGAAGTGCGGACGCGGATGATACTGTAAAGGTCATTCCTCTTGAGCAAGCGATGCAGGACATTACCGGTCAGTTGAAGTTACGCCGACAAGCCATGGTTTCTCCTGCTTATAAAGCGGTATTCCAAACCAAAGATGGTGAGAAGGACAACAAGGCGATAGAGAAAGAGTATCGCGGTGCGTATCTGGAGATTGAGAAGAAACGCAGTGATGCGCTGTCCAACCTCATGAACCCAACACCTGAAAGCCAAGCGGAGATCAATTCACTGTTTGACGAGCAGCAAGCGAAGATGAAATCGCTTTACTTCCCGCAAGAAGGCGGCGAGCCAGCACCCAAGCCGACACCGTTTAACCAGTGGGCGGGTAACGATGCGAATAAGCGTGCATTTATTACGGCGCTGGAAGGTAAGTACGGGGATCTGAGTCAGTTTGATGAGCAAACTGTTGCGCGTGCGTATACCGACCAGGTGAACAAGGCGAAGTCGGCCAAGGCTGAACAAGTGGCAGGGCAAATCCGTGTTGATGCGGCGAAGCAGTACGCGAGTCGTTAATTGGTAAATTGCCGAGAAACGGGGTAAATTATCCCCATAGTGCCAAAATCTTATCCAGAAGCCGCTACCCGAAAGGGTGGCGGTTTTTTTATGCCTGTTTTACGGAGCCGACATGCAAGACAAACTGCTTGGTAACAACCCTGACGCGACGGTAAATGCGCGAACTGACATGAGTTTTGAACTCGGTGATGACTTTGATCTGAATGCGTATGCACCGACGCGTGACCTTGAGGTGACCGCAGGCGATGTGGGTAAGTCTGTTGCCATTGGCGCAATGGGCGCGGTAGAGGGCGGCGCTGAACCAATCAGACAGGGACAGAGTTATCTTGGTGATAAGGCACGTGATCTTGGTGTGCCTGATGCGTTGATTGAAGCCGCGAACTATACGCCTCAAGGTTTGGCGGCAAACTATATTTCATTTGCAGGTGAGCAAGTCGGTAAAGTAAAAGACTGGCTAACCGACACGCTGACTGATGACGGCAAGCAGGCAATGAACACTATGCCAGTGTCTGAATCGCCAGAAGGGGATTGGAAGTTTTCAACTGATCCTGCGGTGTGGGGTATGCAGCTAGCGCAAGGTGTGGGCTATATGGCCCCGACAGTTGCCTCTGCCATTGCGACAGGCGGCATGTCGTCTACGTCGGCTATACAATCACTCAC
This sequence comes from Enterovibrio litoreus, assembly GCF_045679545.1. Lineage (NCBI taxonomy): Bacteria > Pseudomonadati > Pseudomonadota > Gammaproteobacteria > Vibrionales > Vibrionaceae > Enterovibrio > Enterovibrio litoreus. Next base: position 2,048,648 of record NZ_CP166194.1, on the reverse strand, counting down.
TAACATGGCGATGCGTGCTGGCGCAAAACCTGATTTCGCAGCGAAAGCGGGCAATCTTGCTTATAACACGTTAGCCAAATCACCGACAGCAGCGGTGGCGATGGGTTCTGATGTGGGTTCGCAAGGCCAACAAGCGAAAGAGTCTGTGCAGGGTGCTGACTTCGCCCAGTTAATGAACAGTGAAACGTTCCGTTCTGAATTCTTGGCCCTCGATGATGACCCTGAATTCGCGTACTTAAGTGACATAGAAAAACTTGAAGAAGCGCGTAACCGTACCGCAAATGCGGCGTCACGTGCCACGATGACCGACCCGTTAACGCTGGGTTCAAGTGTTGCTGCGACTTTGTTGGGCGATCTTCCTTTGGCGAATGCCTTGGTGAAAGGCAGCGGAAAGGGCATTGTTAAGGGTGCGGCTGTTGGTGCGGTGCGTGAAGGCCCAACGGAAGCGGCACAAGGTGCAGCACAGCAGTACGTGTCTAACCAAGTGTCGAACGAGTATGCAGGCACGGATCTGGATGCGATGGACGGCGTTGCACTTGGTGCGGTGAATGAGGGTTTGCTTGGCAGTGCCATTGGTAGTGGCATGGGTGCTGTTGGCGGGGCACGTGGTGGCAGCAATGACGCAACGCAAGCAGACCCGGTTGAAGGTGTGCAGTCGGAGCCACAAGCTGACGTGCAAGGTGACGTCGCAGTATCGGCAGAAGATGCCCCCCTCACGAATACGGCGGAACCTGCAGTCATGGCAGAAGACTTGACGGTGGAACCTGTCGTGTCAGACATGACCGAAGAAGCATCACAAGGTACTACACCTCAACAAGCTACTACGCCTCAAGATGATCTCAAGCAACGCCTTGCTGCGTCACGTCAGACACTGCGTGATAAGTCGGCCCTGAGTGACCCGCAAGATCACCACCTTAAAACGCTGAAACTTGCCTATGCGTTAGACCCTGAGAAAACGGATGCGTTACTTGATCGCATGGCGCAGGGTGATGAAAGTGCCGAGCAAGGTGTATTTGCACTGGCCGAGCAAGCCAGCCAGATGGAGCTAGACGATACCGGTGTTCAGCAGTTTTTTGATGACGCTGTTGCGAAACGTAACGCAGGGGCACAAGCGCAGCAGAATAAAATTGCGTCAAACACTGAGCGTTACATTCAGGCATTGGAACAAGGGCGCCAGAACGTTGATCAAGCGAAGAATGGACCATTAACGCAGAAGCCGTACCAATCGCCTAAAGACCCACGCCTTGCACAGTGGGAGGCGGAAGAAGCGGCGAAACCATCTCGCCCATCTTTTGACCCTGCCATGGCACGTGCTGAAATTCTCAAGCGTGAGTCTGATGCAGAGCGAGCGGCACGTGAACAGAAAGCGACAAGCATTGAGGCCGACCCACGTGAAGTCGCTTTGCAACAACAAGCAGCTTCTGAACGAGCTGGGATGCCTAAGCAAGCTGATGTCGAATCGGGCGGCGTGACCCGAACCTACCAGCGCGAGCAAGAACGACGTGCGGCGGATACGCAGAAAGCCGAGCAAGAAGCGCAGCGTGATTACGTGACAGGTAACGTTGAGCAAAGCCAGCAATCTCGCGGTGGGTTTGCGGACCGTCCTAACTCTATGCGTATGCGCGAGCAAGGCCGCAAGCCAATCAGCGATTTTACTGACACAGTGAAGAAAACCAAAACCATGCGCAAGCGCTTGAAGCAACGCATGGTGAAAGCGAACCCGCAATTGGCCGATGCCTTGCTTGATTCTCTGCGATCGGCCCCTGAGCGTTTGGCGGCATTCGAAGCGGAAGCACAGCGACGCCAAGCCTATGAAGACGCGTTGCCTGAAAACAAAGCGCGACGTGCTAAGGCGGAATCGCTGTTTACCCCGCAGACTGATGAGGCGGCGATTGCCCCTGACTTTGAGCGCAATGCGATCATGCAAGTGGTTGATGACATGCGAGCGCGAGGTGAGCAAATTATTTCTGGCTTGCCGAAGCAAGAGCAAGCGGCGGCAAGGGCTGATCTGAATAAGGCGCAAGACTTTGTACAGTCTCGTCTTCGCTTGATGATGGACGAAGCCAAGGCTAACCGCACCAAGAAGCTGAAAGACTTCACGCCACGTTTCCAGCCAAAGACACCAGATGTGCAAGATACGCAAGGTGTGGATGATGCGCAGCAAGCGGATAACACACAACAAGCGGAAGGTGCGCAGGGTGTTGAGCCTGTTGCTGATGCTGAACCTGCACAACTTACACAGGGTGTGGATGATGCCGCACCTACACAAGATGCAGATATGGTGGACAAGGCCAAGGCGGTGATCCGCGATGTACTGAAAGCCAACGGCGGTAAAAAGCTGACGGGGGTACGCGCTGCCTATAAAACCCAAGGCGGCTTTACTGCGAAGGAGCTGGACGAGACGCTGAAAGCGCAAGGGCATAAAGGCATTGCTGATTTTGAGCGTGAGGTGAAGGCGGAAGGTCAGCAAGAGGAAAAGCCGAACGCAGAACCAGTAGAAACAAATGAGCCTGCACCCACGGCGTATGAATCGACGCCTGACACTGACGGCGATGTGACAACGCAAATCGGTTTATTGAATGCGATCAAGAAACGGGTAAAAGCAGGCTATAACCCTAGCAATAATAATTCGCTTAAAGATCTGGCGAAAACCCTGTTTGGTCTGCCTAGTGCCAAAGATGTGGACCCGTTGTTATTGAAGAAGGTCCAAGAAGCGTATGAGACCGTGGCGGTGGTGAAGCGACGCAGCAAAGCTACGAAGATACTGGCTGAACAAAACAATCCGTTGATGGTGAAAGAGGTGTTCCGCCAACTAAAGGATGACTACGAGCGTCAGCCTAACCTTGATGTTCGTACTGCGAAATCGAGCGACTTTCAGGCATACAGCACACCTGCACCTATGTCTTACCTTGCCAACCTTGCGGCAGGTGTGGACAAGAACACGATAGTGTACGAGCCGACTGCAGGTAACGGCTTATTGTTGATGCTGGCCAACCCAGCGAATACCTTTGCAAATGAACTGGACCCTGTACGCGCTGAGGCATTGGCATGGACCGGATTTGAAACCACGGTACAAGATGCTACACGCAACGCCTTTGAAGGCATTGTGTCTGAGCCGGTTGACGCGGTGATCACCAACCCGCCTTTTGGGACGTTACGCGATGCGAACCGCAAGCCTATTAAGCATGTGTTTACGGATGCGCTCGGTAACGATTATAAGTTTGGGGAAATTGATCACCTGATCGCCAAGCAAGCGCTGGATGCGATGAAGGTTGACGGTAAAGCAACCTTGATTCTTGGTGCGCCAAAAGAGGCGGGGGATTACACTGGCAATAACAAAGTGTTCCTGAACTGGCTCTATCGCAATCACAATGTTGTTCACCACGTTGAGATTGACGGTAAGCTATACAAAGGTCAGGGTGCGGCATGGCCAATTCAAATGATTGTTGTGCATGGTCGCGCAACGTCAGGGACTGGCAAACATGCCCCGGTAAAAGGTAAAGTTAAGCGTGTATCAACTTGGGATGAGCTCTATGACGACTTCAATGAAAAAGGTTTGGTGGATACCACAGGGCGAGAATATCAGCGATACAGCCAAAGCGTTTCTGATGTTAAAGCTCAGAGAGAGCCAAAAGCCGACGATGTATCACGCCAAGGAAAGCCTAGTGAGCTTTCTGGAAGACGAGATCAGCGAACTGCCGGGCGAGGAAATGACAGCGATGGCGGATCAGCTGGGGACAACGTTAGACAGCTACGAAATGGCGACGACGCTGGCGCAGGTTTCAGGTCTCAGCCTGATGTTAGAGACGCTGGATTGGCCGAAACAGGAAACCGTGACGCACCCGGATCTGAAAATTCACGATCTGATGACCAATCTAAAGGCAACCGACGCCCTGACGTTGAACCTGTTCGAGAGTTAAGCGCCGAACCGACCCGCACCACCAAGGCTGGCCCCGTTCAGATTGATGCAAAAGTTGAACGGGCAAATGAATTTCAGTCTTACTACAAGACCGCTTCAAACGGCTTTAATGAAGGCGTACTCACGCCGACCAATATGGCGTCTTACACCCAATCGGCACTCGCTGACATTCAACGCCGCCATGGTAGCGTTGATAGTTTCGTGATGGACCGATTAGGTTACTCGGATGCGGAATCCCTTCACCGTGCATTCATGGGCCTGCAAACCGATGCGGTAGCATTGGCTGTTGATGCCATTGAAAATGGCCGTGCGATTGTGATTGGTGATCAGACGGGTGTGGGTAAAGGCCGTCAGGCGGCAGGCGTGATCCGCTATGCCATGCAAAAAGGAAAGATCCCGGTCTTTGTGACGCAAAAGCCTAACCTGTTCACGGATATGTACGACGACTTGGCTGACATTGGTGTTGAGGACTTTACGCCGTTGATCATGAACCAAGACAAGGGGTTTGTGAAAAAAGGCAATGCGAAGTTATTTAACTACTCCGACAAAGAACGAAGTCGCTTAATTAACGAGCTCAGCAGCGGTGAACTGCCTGATGGCCACTCGGCACTATTTCTGACCTACTCGCAAATCTCAAGTGATAACACAGGCAATAAACGACGCTTGCTTGACGACCTGGCGAAAAATGCGGTGTTCGTGCTGGATGAATCCCACTCTGCGGCGGGTTCTGATTCTAAGTTAGGCAAAGCATTCCAACACATTTCAGAAGTGGCACACGGTGTGGCGTATTTGTCTGCAACGTATGCGAAGCGCCCTGAAAACATGTCGTTGTATATGCGTACCGACTTGGGCCTTGCAACGGATAACCGCAGCCAATTGATTTCTGCCGTCGAGCAGGGTGGCTTGGGGATGCAGACTTACATTGCGGGCAAGCTGGCGGAAGCGGGGCAGATGCTACGCCGTGAACGCTCCTTTGATGGCATTAAGATCAACAACCATGTCATTACGGATAAGACGGGCGGGACCAAAGAAACCTACGACCGCTCTGCCGAGGCGCTTCGCGCCATTCAAGATATGTCTTCTGCCTTCCGTCGTTATATTGAAAAAGATATGGCGCAAGAAATTCAAGAAGAACGTGGCCTTGATGTGGTGGTGCGCGGTAACAAAGCAGACGGCAAACCTAAAGTGACAGAGTTTAGCTCTGTGGTGCACAACTATATTTCGCAGATGACGCTGGGCTTAAAAGCGAAAGAGATCGCGTCGTTGGCACTGAAAGCCATTGGTGAAGGTAAGCGCCCTGTCATTGCGCTGGAAAACACCATGCAAGCGGCATTAGAACGCTTTATGGATAGAAACGGTTTCCATGTTGGCGATCAGGCGAATGGCCTAACGTATGGCGAGCTGTTGAAGAACGTGCTTGATGGTGTGTTGTATTACGGCATTAAAGAACCTGGCGAAAAGAAATCTGAAAAAGTGTATTTGTCGATTGATGAGATCACTGATCCCTTGGTGCAGTATCACTACAACCGTGCGATAGAGGCTATCGACTCGCTGGGTGCAGACGGCATTCCCGCTTCACCAATAGATGCGATTCGCCATGAAATTGAAAAGGCGGGTAAAACCGTGGCGGAAATTACCGGACGTAGCCTGATGGTTGATGAAGGTGATGGAATGCGAATTGTGAGCCGAAGCGCGGCAGAAGTGAGCGACCGACGCGGCACGGTGGACAAGTTCAACAATGGCGAGTTGGATGTGTTGATCTTGAACCAAGCTGGTTCGACGGGCTTGTCGCTTCACGCTCGTGCTGACTATGGTAATACGGACCCTCGCCATATGATTGTGGCGCAGCCTTCGCTAAACATTGACACCTTCATGCAAATGCTGGGGCGCGTTAACCGTACCGGGCAAATTCATAAACCGACGTATGACATTGCGTGGCTGGACTTGCCAAGCGAAAAGCGCCCAGCGGCGGTGCTGGCCCGTAAGATGACGGGCTTAAATGCAAACACGTCAGGCAATACGGAATCGGCAACTAGCGTTGAGTCGATTGATTTGCTGAACATGTACGGTGATGAGGTGGTGGGCGAGTATGTGGCGGCTAACTTTGAGATGTTAAACCGCTACAGCAAGAAACTCACGGATCTCCCTTTTGATGATCGCGCCTCGTACTTCTTAGGCAAGTTGGCGGTATTGCCTGTTGATATTCAGCAGTCGGTGCTTGAGGACCTTGAAGCGGCCTACCGCGACTTGATTGAGTACCTAGATGCGACCGGACAAAACGAACTCAATATGACGGAGTTGGATCTGGACGCGAAGCCACTGGCGCAAAAAATGCTTTCTAAGAAGCAACCAAAGCGCGGTGTGTTTAGCGAGCCTGTGTATTTGACCAAGGTGGATGCGAAGGCGAACGGCAAAGCGCCAGATTGGGCGGAGGCGCAAGAGCTTGTTGGTGCGTCTAGCCAAGCGAGTTTTGATGCGATGGCGTCAGCAATTAGCCGTGATACGCGTTATGTCGAAGGTCTGACCAAGAGACGTGACAGCACGAAAGCCGATCTGGAAAGTAAGCGCAAGGACGGCAAGAAGGTTGATGCATTGGTTGAGGAGGTTGGAAATCTCGATCAAGCCATTCGTGGTTATCAATCTCGATTGAATGAAGTTAAGGCCTTATTCCAGCCCGGAGGCATGTATGCGCATGGGGCGTTTGTAAATGTGAAGCTTGATGCGGACACTACGGTAAGTGGTGTGATCTCTGATGTGTCTCACACTCATTCCAACGGCAACCCGCTTTCCCCTTCCAAGTTCAAGATCAAGGTGGTGGTGGCTAACCGCGCACGCTCCATTCCTCTTAACTTGAAGCAGGCAGAAGAAGGGGCACTCACGCGAAGCATGACTAACGCGCACAGCATGAAGATGCTGTTTGACCGCAAGGCGAAAGAGCCAGGACGAGAAACGCGATACATCATGACGGGTAACTTGGTTGAAGCGCAAACGCGTACCGATAAGAAGGGGCGCATTGTCCCGTTTACGACCAGCGATGGTCGCGTGATTCAGGGCATGTTGTTGCCGCAGAACTTTAAAGCGGACGAAAACATCAAGGAGAAAGCCGACGCAACGCCTAAGCAAATGGTTGATTGGCTGCAACAAACAGATGGTCCGTATGCGAGCATGGGCCTTTCCACTGCGGATGGTGACGTGAAGGTTTATCGTTCATACGACGGTGATTACAAAATCTCGATGCCGAAGTCTGTTGCCAAAGGTAAGCGCTACTGGGGCAACCCTGCAATAGAGAAGGTGATTGGCGAGCAGGCGGTGAAAGGCGGCGGACTTTTGCATGTGTCGGTACCACAATCCAAACTCCTGACGCTTATTAAGGCAATGGACGCGATTAACCCGCTCGGGCTACGCAACAATGAACAGGTGAAGGATTTTGCCCGTTCGTCGGGGAAGGCGGTGGCAGGGTTTAGCAAAGAGGGCATTAAGTTCTCACGCGAAGCGATCACCCAAGGCGCAAACAACGTGAAGGGTATGCCGCTTAAACAAGCCGAGCTTGGTGTTAAGCAGTGGCTGAAAGAGTACCGGGGCGGCGGCGGCGTGAAAGTGCGTGTGGTGAAGACGCAAGCGGAAGCGGAGCAGATGCTGGGTGAGTCTTTCCCTGATGCGACGATCCATGCGTTCTACCATGAGCGCAGTGCGTCAGTGGTTGTGGTGGCTGACAATATTCCTGACATGAAGGCGCTACGTCAGAAGCTGCGCCATGAAGTGGTTGTTCACCACGGCTTGAAGTCTGTTGTGGGTGATAGTGAGTATCAAAAAATTCTTGAGCGTGTGTTCAGTGGGCGCCAATCGAAAAGCCTTAAACCACTTTGGGATCAGGTGTTGTCGAGCTACGCGGATCAAGATGCGGTCACGCAAGTAGAAGAAGTCTTGGCGCACGCGGCGGAAATGGAGCGTAATGCCATTCAACAATGGTGGGATCGTGTGGTTGAGGCTATCGCCCATGCTCTGCGTAGAGTGGGCTTGATGAAACCGAGCGACATGACACGTGCGGAAATGAACAACATTGTTCAGACCTTGGTTGATCGCATGAAATCGGTGAACCATTGGGACCCTGAAACGACGCCGCCTGGCGGTGGTTCTAAATTGTCTCGCTCTAAGCTGTCTAAGGCGAAGTTTTCTAAAACCCAAAACATGACCTTTGATCAGGCGATTCAACAAGTCGGCAAAGGAGACACGGCGCAAACGCGGTTTAAATCCGCGCTCAGTGCGGCCAGCCTAGCGGTGAAAGGGGTGTTAGGTGGCAAGTTGGGCTTGGGCGCGGTATCGCTGCGCCAGCTTTCTGATTTATCGAAAGATACTCTGCCAATGGTGAAAACCTACGTTGATACGGTGCACCGTATGTTGACGCGACGTAATCAGATGGCGTTTGAGTCTGCCGAGATTGCGCAAGACCTGCGCAAGTGGGCGGGTAAAAATCAGGACGCAGCCGATAAAGTGTTTGAGATGGCGCACGATGCCACGGTAGAAGGCGTGGACCCTGATAAGGCGTTCGTCTCGGCGGAAGATGCGATTACTCGCCGCATTGAATACTTGGAGAACGTGAACGAAGGGAGCCATAAAACCAAGGCACAGATGGATGAAATGCGCCAATTGCGCAAAGACTTGATCAATGAGCCTCAACGAAAAGCGAAACACGCTGAACTGAAAGCGGAATATGACAAGTTGCCAGAGCAGGCGAAGGTCTATTACCGTTCGATGCGTGACAACTATAAGCGTCGTCACGATGACTATCGCCAGTTACTCGAGCAGCAGATCCAAAGTGCTGACATTGACGGGCGTGTGAAGAAAAAGCGTATTGCAGAATTACGCACCCTGTTTGAACTTCAAGAAGTGAATGCGCCTTACTTCCCGTTGACGCGTTTCGGTGACTACTGGCTGTCTGCGGTGGACGAAAACGGCGAGCAGCGATACATGATGTTCGAAAAGGAAAAAGAGCAGCAGGCGACAGCCGAGCATTTGCGTAAGCAGGGCTTTTCTGTATCAACGGGTTATAAGATGGAGGGTAACCCTGCAATTAATGGTGCCAGCCTTTCTTTTGTCACTGACTTGATGCACAAGATTGATGACACCACGCTGAATGATTTGAAAAAAGAGGAGATCAAGGACTCGATTTATCAGATGTACTTGCAAGCACTGCCTTCTCGCTCGATGCGAAAGCAATTCATTCACCGCAAGAAGGTGAAAGGCTGGAGTAATGACGCGCTGCGAGCGATGGCCTCTAACATGATGAAAGGCGCGTATCAGTTGGCGCGTATGGAATATGCGGACGAGTTGACCAAGCAGGCAAGCGAAGCGAAAAAAGCGGCGGAAGTGTCGGGCAATAACCAGGCGGGCCGCTATGCGGAAGAACTGATGAAGCGCCATGAGTGGGTAATGAACCCAACGCACTCTAAGGCGGCACAGACCATTACCTCTATTGGTTTCTTGTGGATGCTGGGCGTTTCACCTGCGGCGGCGGCGATCAACACCACCCAAAACTTTGTGGTTGCCTTGCCTATTCTGGCGAGTAAGTTCGGTACCACGAAAGCGGCCAGTGCCTTGACCGGTACCATGAAGGAGTTCATTGCGGGTAAGGGCAGCATTCAATCTAAGTTGCGCAACTATGACGAGAAGGATGCATATCAGCAGTGGCATGATATGGGCTTGTTGGACTCTACCAATGCGCACGACTTAGCGGGCATGGCAGAAGCGGAGAACTGGCAGTACAACGAAACCTATGAAAAAGGCATGAACATGGTTAGCGCCTTGTTCCATAAGGCCGAAGTATTCAACCGTGAAACCACGGTGATCGCGGGGTATCGCCTTGCGCGTGAAAAGGGCATGAGCCATGAGGCGGCAGTAAAAGCGGCGGCGGATATTACGTGGGACGCGCACTTTGATTACACCAACGTGAACCGTGCTCGTTACATGCAATCCCCGACCATGAAGGTGATCACGCAGTTTAAGCAGTATTCCCAGAACATGTCGTATTACTTGTTGCGCAACCTCTATATCGGGTTTAAAGGTGCGTCGAAAGAAGAAAAAGCCGAAGCGCGTAAGCAGCTCGTGGGTACCATGGGCGTGACGGCGTTGCTCGGCGGGGCAAGTGCGCTTCCTCTTGGTACGCTTTACGCTATCGCGAATGCCTTGCAATCTGCCTTTGGTGATGAGGATGAGCCGTATGATGCGGAGGTGGAGTTTAAGAGCTACCTAGCAGATGCGATGGGTGATGACATGGCAAGTCTGGTGCTTTATGGCGCGGGTGGTGCTGGCCTGTCGCCGCGTATCTCACTCGATGGGCTTTGGATCCGAGACGCAAACCGCGACTTAGAAGGGCAAGATTTGTGGACCCACTACGCACAACAAGTGGCGGGGCCAGTGCTAGGCGGGGTTGTTGTTGGCGCTATCCGTGGCACGCAAGATATTGCGCAGGGTGAATACCAACGTGGCATTGAGAAAATCTTGCCGAAGTTTGCGCGTGACCCGCTCAAGGCTATGCGCTATGGCGATGAAGGTGCATTAAATTATCGCGGTGATGCCTACAAGGAAGCGGATGAGTTTGCTTGGTACCAACTTCTGGCGCAGGGCATGGGCCTGTCTGATCATGAGTTGATGAAGCAGTATGAAATCAACAATGGCATTAAGGGGTATGAAAAGCATATTACTGATCGCCGTCGTGACTTGATGACCGCGTATTGGTTGGCGGTGAAGCAAGGCGACACGGCGTTACTATTGGAAACCCAAAAGCAAATTGGGAAATTTAACCGCACCAATCCTCGCGTGGCGATTGATGCAAAAGACATTCGCCAATCCATTAAGACTCGCCGACGCTACAGCGAACAGAACCAAAAAGGGGTAAACGTGAATAAGAATTTACGACACCTGAATGACCAAATTGGTTGGTAAGGCTTAGGGAATAAGGGCGCATTGCGCCCTTATTCCTGTTTCATTTCCTGTTTAATCAGTGCCTGTTGTTCTTCTTTGGGTAGCCTATTGAATGCTTTCACTGCCGCTCTGACTGCTTCAGAACGTGACGCAGAAGGCGACACGCTGGCTCGAATGGTTTCTATGAGTTGGTTCTCTTTGGGGTACAACAAAAACTGATACCGACTCACGACGTCTTTAGGTATGTCACTGAATCGCTTGCTTTTCATGGGGGAGTGAGACAGTGCTGATGCTATGTCTTTATCTTCACTCATAACCCTACCTCGTTAAGTAAGTGCTGCGCTAGATTCGTGAATTCCTCTTGTGCTTTTATCGCACTCTGATCACTTTGTTCATACAGCGTTCTTCCGTTTGCCAATTCAGAATACGGTTTTTCTCTTGTGGCCAAACGACAAGGGGCGACGGGGAAAGAAGACGACAAGCGATCTGCAGCGTTGTTGGCGTAGCCCACCATGGAAGGAAGTACCGGCACGCGGTTTAGATAGCTGATGGGTTTTATGCCTGGATTAAATTCACTGACGAAATCAATCACGCCTTTCATGGTTTCTGCCTCTGCGGTATCGAGTGCGCCTATTGAGAATGGCATGGCGCAGAGATCGGCAACGGACAGCACAAAGTTAAGTGTGTCACTGGCGTGGCCACCTGTATCGACGATCACAACATCGTGACTTTCAGCGAGGCGTTTTATATCCGATCGACAATTGCCCTGGACCGCAAAGCAAATAATGTCGGTGAGCCCTTCGCGTTTGTTACGCAGTAACTTTCTTGTGCTGCCTTGTCCGTCCGCATCGACGACCACGGTTTTTAACTGACGAATGACCTGACAATAGTAAGCAAGATTGATCGCGCCACTGCTTTTGCCTGTTCCGCCTTTGGTGCCGGAGAAGGTGATGATACTCATGACTATCCTTATGGTGTGCAGGGTGTGGATAGTGTGAGTGTTGTATAGGGTGTGGTGGTTAGGAAGGGGCTGAGCTACTTGGTGTGGTTTTTTATATCGTAGATCAATGCGGTAATTGTTATCCGAATATGACGCGGTACGTCTTTTAGGAGGTGAGCAATCTCCGTTACGCTCGGGTCAGTGCTGTTTCTTTCGGGTTCTGAAATGCCAAGGTGGGAAAGTATGGTGTCCCTCACTTCGAGCGTCATTGATTGACGGCCAGAAAGTACGCGCTTAAGCATGGACAGGTCTAGGTTTGTACTGCAAGCCAATTGGCTATAGCTTATCTTTCTAGAAGACAGCGTGTTCCTGATCAGCGAAACGGTAGGATGCATGACGTTAATTTATTGATGTGGTAACCATTATCCTAAACGGCATTGTCATGTTATGGCAGGGACTCATCGAACCAAGTTTGTCACTTTGGTTCGTATGGTGGTCTATTTTCGTTCTTGGGCAATAAGGACTGTTATTTGAATGCTCATTTCCATGTAGGATAGAGGTCGGAGGAGTTCCACTTGCAGCAATTGAAAGACAAGGTTGCCGTCGCACGCGTGTTGATGAGTAACGAAAGACTGTCAGACGGAACGAAGGTCTGGGTAACGAAAGTCGCAAGGGATGCACAAAAAGCGCTTCAAAAAAGAAAGCCCGTCAGTTGACGGGTTTTTTGTATTCGCTGGCAATAAACTCGATCAGTAACTTTCTACCTTGTGGTGACAGCAGCCTGAGTATCGCCACCACTTCACCTTCATCCATATCATTTACACCCATCATGTCTAATGACACGTCCAGATCAGTGATTCCGAGCGCTCTAATAATGGCGCGATACTCGCCCATCTTAAGATCCCGTTTTAGTTGCTCAACATCGCGTAATGCTCGGTAATTAATGCCGCTCTTGGCAGAGAGTGCTTTAATTGTGACCCCAGAGCGAATGCGGCGTTCTTTGAGTGCTATGACTAGTTCGCTATACATTTTTCACCAGTGGCTTATTTTCGCTACTTTTCTCTAAGTATAGGCACATTTTCTGACTATGAATTGTGCAGATGATTTAACTAGATCATAGTCCGCCTTCAAAGATAATCTGCAATTGATGCAATCAGATACCCGATCTGTTTTTGTCTCGGTGAGATATGGAAACGCTAATTCTAGAACTTGATGTAGTTATTGATTTAATGACTGCGGAAGAGGACCTTCCTGAAGATGTGCGAGTATGGATATCGCAAGTGCTTACAGGTGTGATAGGTAAGCTATGAGGTCCCGATTGGGGCCTTTTTTTTGGGGCATAAATGGGGCATGAAATGGGACACTTTTTCTAAATGGGGCATGAAATGGGGCTGTTTTCGCGGGGTTAGGCGTGTTTAGGCGTAAGGTGTTGCAGTGCGTAAGCTGTTGAATTTTATGTAAGTCCTTATTGTAACGGGCATTTCTAAATAACCAGTTAATTTGTTACATGAAATAACGTTCCTTCCTCGTTTCCGCAGCATAAGATAATTTGAGTGTTAAGTGCTCTATTCTCATTTAATTTAATATTTATCAATGGTTTAAATAGTATCAAAAGTGCTATTACCCCTGAGTCTGATGTGATCTATATTTGGTTTCTGAATACCCATGTCATGTTACATAGAGTCTCTGTAACAGCAGGCCTATATTAATCAGCGAATAACATTGTTTCCGGGTTGTCGAGAGCTAGAATCGGATCTGAGTTCAAGCTCAACCCTATATATTTCAGGAGCTACATATGTTTAAGAACCTCTTTGCGAATATGCAAAAAGTCGGTAAGGCGCTGATGCTTCCAGTATCAGTTATGCCCGTCGCCGGTATTTTGTTAGGTGTTGGTGCTGCCGATTTCTCTTGGCTACCAAGTATCGTTTCAACCATCATGATGAGTGCGGGTGACGCTGTTTTCGGTCACATGGGTCTTCTGTTCGCAGTAGGTGTTGCACTGGGTTTTACTAACAACGATGGTGTGGCAGGTCTTGCTGCTATCGTTGGTTACTACATCATGGTTAACACGCTAGGTGTTATGGGTGAAGTGTTCGGGGTAGGTGCGATTGAGACTGGCGTGCTGGGCGGTATCCTTGCTGGTGGTGTTGCCGCTTGGGCTTTCAACCGCTTCTTCCGTATTCAACTTCCAGATTACCTAGGCTTCTTTGCGGGTAAGCGCTCTGTGCCAATTATCACTGGCTTTTTGAGCATCTTCTTGGCAATTGGCCTGTCTTTCATCTGGCCACCAATTGGTGCGATGATTGCGTCTTTCTCTGATTGGGCGTCAGTTCAGAATCCACAAGTGGCATTCGGTATCTACGGTCTGGTTGAGCGTTCACTAATCCCATTTGGTTTGCACCACATCTGGAATGCTCCATTCTTCTACGAAGCAGGTCAATGTGTGACACCGGCAGGCGAAGCACGTACCGGTATCCTAACTTGCTACATGGTTGCTGATGAAGCAACACGTGCTGCAGGCAACGGCTTTGGTCAGTTGGCTGGCGGCTTCATGTTTAAAATGTTCGGTCTGCCTGCTGCTGCAATCGCAATGTGGCACACAGCGAAGCCTGAAAATCGTGCGAAAGTGGGCGGTATCATGGTGTCTGCTGCGTTGACCTCATTCCTAACAGGTATTACTGAACCAATCGAGTTCGCATTCCTGTTCGTTGCACCAGTACTTTACGTTATCCACGCGGTGCTTGCTGGTACAGCATATGTACTGACCAACACGCTAGGTATGGTTCACGGTACGTCTTTCTCTCACGGTTTGATTGACTTCGTTGTTCTATCTGCAAACTCTCAGAAAATGTGGTTGTTCCCGCTACTGGGCATGATGTACGCCGTGTTCTACTACGTGGTATTCCGTGTTGCTATCGTGAAGCTGGATTTGAAAACTCCAGGTCGTGAAGACGATGAAGCAGCAGCCGCAGTGGTTGAGGGTGGTGAATCTGAAATGGCAAAAGAATTGGTGATGGCGTTTGGTGGTAAAGAAAATATTACCAACCTAGATGCGTGTATTACTCGCCTGCGTGTTGCTGTAGCAAGTGTTGATGCTGTTGACCAAGACCGATTGAAGAAATTGGGTGCGGCAGGCGTGGTTATCGCTGGTGGTGGTGTTCAGGCTATCTTCGGTACAAAATCTGACAACTTGAAATCAGACATGGATGAGTGGATCCGTAACCACTAATATCAAATCGTTACTCCCCCAACGGTTGATAGTTAAGAAGGAGAGCATATGCTCTCCTTCTTTTTTTGTTTCTTTCGTTATCGCTATACCTGTTACAAGGAAACAAAGAACAGCATGAGTATTGGGACAAGCAGGCTAAGAATAAAGCCGCTAACGATGGCAATAGGAACACAGCGAACGCCACCCGTGGTTTGGATGATGGGAAGTGTAAAATCCATTGATGTTGCGCCACCATAGCCAATAGCAGTTAATGGGTATCGGCCAATAAAGATAGGAATAAGAATAATCGCAACCAGTTCCCGCGTAAGTTCAAGTAAGAATGATGCTCCGCCGTAAACTGGGCCGAGTGCATCCCCCATCAAAATACCCGCTAAAGAATACCAGCCAAAACCTGACGCCATCGCGAGCCCATGATTATAGGGAAGGTCGAGCAGCCATGCGGCGAGAAGCCCACCCAATAGTGAAGTGACGATCACAACCAGAGCAACACTTAACCCTTTTTTGTTCAGAATGATTTGCTTGAGTGTCATACCGCTATTACGCAGTTGAATACCGATCAGGAAAAGCAGAATCAATAAGATTCCTTCACTCGCAGGGTCTACCCAATCGAGGGGAATAGGGAGAAGGAGCCCAAGGACTAATCCACCGCCAACAACAAACACAAGCTTTACAGATTCCATCACCATTTGTGAAAGCGGGATCGTTTGTTTGTGTTGCTCAGTCTTTGTTTTCAGGATGAGGTCTAAAATGGGCAAGGCAAGTAAATTAGCGATGCCAATACAGAAAAAGAAGGTGACGCTCAGCAATAGGATTTGATTTAAATTGCTGCTGAGGTTGTCCAAACCCGCAAGGCTAAGGCCCATCAGGCCGAGGATGACAAACACCAATCGCGACGTTGAGCGATTGATGGTATCAAGCAGTGAGGCGCTTTTAATGGGGATTAAATAACCAACAACGAGCGGAAGAAATATATAGAGCATGCCGGGCAGCATTGAGTTAAGACCTTATTGATAAAAAAGAAAACCGCGATGAGAGTATCAGTGGTTTTCTAATTAGGTCAATCTTTGTCCCGGCAAAGCGTGGATTAAAAACCGCAGTTGTTAATGATGCCGTTCAGTTGGTTGCGAAAATCTGCTTCGTTAAGGTTGGATAGTTCGTAAAGGGCTTCAGCACCAGAAAGGGTTATTTCAACATCATGATCTTCAATATCTTCATCGTTCGCGCGGAAGAGAAGTAAGTGGTTGGCCATTTTCGCGATATCCAAATAAGTGACGTCGTCACTAGCACGACGAATTCTGCGATTTAGCGATACTTCAATGAAATCTAAATCAAAGCCCCAGCTTTTAAGAATGAAGCGGCTTGCCTCTTTGCTCACCGAATAGAAAACATGGCTGGCAATATCAAAATCGAGGTAATTGCCTTCATTGGAATACTGCTCATAAGCCTTGACGGCGCTATAGATGCCAATGTCCGCGAGAAGCCCGATGAGCAGAGACTTTTCAACCTCAAGCGCAATGACATCATCATCGTAACTTTTCACTTTCTGGCATAGCAGCGCCATGGTGGAGGCGAATTCTCGCGACGCTAATGCACTTTTCTTTAGCAGTCCATTACATTCAACGCTGAAATGCGCGTTATTTTTCAATGATTGAATGGCATGTGCTGTTGCGATACCAAGAACCCGTTGAATGCCTAATCGAGACACTGCCATGTTGATGTCATGGCAAGGGCGATTGGTTCTAGGGCTAAACACGGCTGAATTCGCTGAGCGGATCACTGCGGCTGTCAGCGTGGCATCATCGAGGAGAAGGGTAGAGACATCTCTAACTGTGGTATTGGATGAGTTACATACCTGTTGGAGCTTTACAACCACATCGGGAATAGGAGGAAGTTCAAGTGTTCCGTCCTTTAATGACCGGTAAACACGTTGGAAAAAATCAGTTTCTATAGCTTTAAGGTATTTTTCACGGTTGGGCGTAACCCAAAATAACGATAGGTGATCCATCTTTTTAGACTCGAAAAAACGCTAAGTAAATAGTAATTCCCTTATGTTTTAATTGGAATACATATGTCCGCAAAATTGAACCAAGGGCACCAAAAGAGCGGTCTCTGCCTAAAAAAACTGTCAAAGGGGTAATTGACAATATTATTAGTGGCGAAAACGCAAGTTTCTGGACTTCTCGAATACAAAATTTGAAGTGAATTAACGTTTGTGAGCCAAGGTGGATGCAATCAATTGCATTGAATTGCGAGTTCTATGGCTCATTTAACATTGTGTATACATAATTATTACACCTCATAACCGTGACCAGTGTTGTATTTTTGCTACAGTTTGGGCTTGTGAGTGATCTGGTGCATGGTTTTCTATGCCTTTATGCGGCATCATTATTTCGCGTTGAGAAATTACAGATTGTTGGCCGAGGAATTGGCTGTTGGGGAGAAAGGAGGCACCTGTGCTTGAAGTTAAAAGTGGCTTTGTAGAGTACTTATCTCAGTTCGGCGAAACAGAGAAACGTTCAATGTTTGGCGGAACCGGTTTTTTTGTGAGCGGTGCAATGTTTGCATTGGTGAAGGAAGCGCGAATTTACTTACGTGGCGGCGCAGATTTAACAGATGCGTTGTTGGCGAAAGAGTGTAAAAAGTTTGTCCATGTGAAAAAGAGCTCAACCGCGATTGTTAATTACTACGACATCACGGATCTCTATGACGCGGAAGATACAGGTTTAGACGAGATGGTAAAAAAGTCCGTAGTGAACTCTGTCGCAGAGAAAGAATACCGCGATTCCAAGCTCAACAAGCGACTTCGTGATTTACCGAATCTGCGTTTAACCATTGAAAGAATGCTAAAAAAAGCAGGGATAGAAGATGTTGATACTTTCTTCTCAATGAGCCCTGAAGAATTGTTCCGAAAAGTGCAGGAAGCACACGGATACGATGTTGATATCAAGCTGCTGTGGATGTTTGCCGGTGCTCAAACGGGCGTTCATTACACCTTGCTAAGTGAAGAGACAAAACAAAACCTTCTTCGCGCAGTGTGATCCCACACCATCCTCACCCCAAAAAAGCTGCATTGTGCAGCTTTTTGTCTTTTCGTCGCAGAACGACATCTTCTATACGCACTTAGACAATGTTGCTACAGTCACCACAATCAGTATCAAAAACAGTGGCTTTGTCATGAAACTACCTGAGCTATCTTCCTCATTGCTGGCCGGGCTCCATTGCTTTTCAATCGTCGCCGAAACAATGAGTTTTACTCGAGCGGCAGAGCAACTCCATTTAACGCAAAGTGCGGTTAGCCACCGGATAAAAAAACTCGAGCAGCGCTTGGAGGTTTCACTTTTCCTTCGACGACCTCGGCAGCTCTCGCTCACCAATGAGGGGGAGCAGTTGAAATTGGTTGTGACTGAGCAATTTTCGGCAATTAGTATGAAGCTGCTAGAGCTTAATCGAGCAAGACCATTTGGTGACTTTATTATTTCTGCTCCGCCGACGTTTGCTCAAAAATGGTTGGTACCTAGGCTTTCTCAATTCGCGGATGAGTTTCCGGATGTCACTTTACATCTACGAACGCGCAATGATTTGGTGGATTTCAAAGCGGAAGCTTTTGATTGCGCGATTTATTTCGGTCATGGGCGGTATAGCGGGTTAGTGAGTCACCATTTGCTTGATGACTTCATCGTGCCTGTATGCAGCCCGGACTATGCAAAGCTTCACAACCTCTTTGACAATCCTCAGAAACTTGCACAATGCCAGCTCCTTCATGATGCTGCTCCTTGGGCGAGTGCCAGTTTGAGTGATGAATGGCTTTACTGGGCCAACACCAATGGTATTGAGCTGACGGGGACGAATCACAGTTTTGACCGCGCTGATCTCGCATTAGAAGCAGCAACCTATGGGATGGGCGTTGCCATCGGCCGAACGGTGTACATTCAGGACTATTTAAACACAGGCCGTCTTGTCACGCCCATTACTCAATCTGTTATGTCTCCCTATAGCTTTTATTTGGTATATCGTGAAGAGCACCAAAACAATGCAAAAATTATTGCGTTTAAGCAGTGGCTGCTGAATCAACTCGGAAAATCGAAAGCGTCTCAACCTGACAGTTAGCGATTTTGTGACTTTTCTGTATATTTTGTTCATTAATATATAAGATACGAAGTATGTTAAAGCGGACTTGATAGACTGATGGCAAAAAACACTAAGGAAGGTGCCCAGCAAACTGAGGCGCTGATATATCAAACTATTATTGATATTTTCATGGCGCAAGGCTGGGATGCAGTAACTTATGGCAGTATCGCTAAGCGTACCGGATTAAGCCGTAGTGGAATCCAACGTGTCGTGCCAACCAAAGAGTCCATGACCGATGCTTTTCAAGGGCAAGTTTTACAATATATCACTGGGTTGATTGATGCGACGTCTCGCCAAACGATTAAGACAAGTTGGCGTGCAGCACTAGAGCATTCTCCGTTTGTACACTGTGTGAAATACCTACTTAGCTCAGTGAATGATGATTTTGGCGGAAGGGAAAAATCGGCTGCGGGATTGCAAAAGCTGTTTGATAGATATGGTCAGGCCATTGTCATAGAGCTGCTTGGGATGTCGATTGCGCATTTGCTCGAGGTGAGTGTTGACTGGAATGAAGATCCCGGCAAGCAATAGAAGAAAAGAAACGAAATTTGCCATCATGCCATGCCGATAAAAACATGCTATGCAAATAAAAAAGGCCTCTTAGAGGCCTTTTTCAATAGTGAAGATTTAGTACTTGAAACGAGTGGTGAACATGAACTGATCACCATATGCTTCGTTCAGGCGGAGTTGAGCACCAAGAGAAAACAACTCTGTCGCATGGAAGCGGCCGTATACTGAACCAAAAATATCTTCATCGCTGTCAATAGACAAGTGGCCGATCTCACCACCCACTTCCAATTGCGGACCCAGCCATTGGCGAACGCCTAAGTTCACTTCAACGCCAAGCTCTGTATCGTGGTTGAAGCGACCACGTTGCTTCATAGAACGAAGACCCAATTCGCCGTAAACGTCTGCCCAGTTGTTCACTGGCGCATGGAAACCAATGGCAGCAGTCGCATCGAAATCAGATTCGAACTCGCTATCAATTTCTGCGCGCACGTGGGCATTAGGGTGAATGGATGTGCTAAAACCAACGCCGTAGGTGACTGGGCTAATACCAACACGAGCTTCAAAGTAGTCGTAGCTAAAGTTGCTCATGGTGCCATCGTTTGCAGCACTTGCGGAAGAAAATACTGCAGAAGAAGCGGCAGTGATTAAAATGGCAGCAATCTTGGTTTTGCGCATGAAAGGTCTCGTGATGAAAAATGGAGTTATGTTGTAGTTTAATAGAAGTCGCTTTTGCGAAACAACAGCATAGAGAGTATTTAAAGCGTTACTGAGTCAATTTTGAGCAAAAAAATGCAAAAAAGGAACGAGAGAGGCACGACATCACTGCATTGTCCCTCGTTTCAAACAAATCTTTGACGACGCTTAGCTAGTTGTCAGAGTAATTGAGTCGATTGTTAGAGATTGCTTCCATGATTCTTTCAGCATCCAAAACCCTAACCCAAGATAAGAGGTTTTCGTCATGAGCGATCATAAATGTCGTCAGTTGATCGATGACAATGTGCTTAAGGGTCTCACCTTGCCAAGGCTTTGCAATGAAATAATCAAGACTGCCATGATTGACGGCTTGCACGGTCTCGTCTAATCCAGCTTGCCCTGTGAGCAGTAGCTTTCTCGATTTTGTGGTGGATGCGAAACGATTAAGTTCGATGAGAAAGTCGACCCCAAGATCCTTTGGCATAATGTGGTCGCAGAGGATCAGTGCTAGCTGAAGATTGTCTGCCGCAGCATCAGCCAGAATTTCCTTGGCCTCAGCGACCGATTCAGCCGCCTCGATAACAAAGTGTTCTTCGAGTGAAGCAAGGTCATTGGTCACACTGTCGAGTACGTCACGTTCATCATCAACGCACAATATAAGGTATTGGCTCATTTAATCCTCCTTGGATGGTGCGAGCAAAGGTGAATAGGGCAGGGTCACGATCATGGCAGTAAACTCACCAGCAGCCGAGCTAACATCAATCAACCCACCATGGTGTTCAACAATTTGACGGCATACCGACAAACCAATACCTAAGCCGAAGTGACCTTCACGCTTAGTGGTGTAGTTAAGCTCAAATATCTTATGCTTAATTGACGCTGGAATACCCATGCCATTGTCACGAATGGTCACTTTAACGGCTTTGCGGCTTCGATATACCGTCTCTCGTGTTGTGACATGAATTTCACCGTCATTCCCTACCGCATCAAGCGCATTGGAAATGAGGTTGGTCCATACTTGTTGCAGAGCAATGGGCATGCAGCGAATAGGTCTCAGCTCGCCGTAATCGCGCACGAGTTTGATACGCTTTAGTTGGTTTTCAAACATCACCAATGTGTCTTCGATGCCTTCATGAATGTCAACTTCATGCATGGTTTCGTCATCTTGGCGCGCATAGGTCTTCAAGCTCTTCACCATGTCAGCGATACGTTGGGCACAGACATTGGTAGAGCGAAGTAGACTACCTGCCTGATAGAACATGTCCCATTGCGAGAGCGTATTCGTGAAATCGGCTGCCAGCTTTTTCTGCCAATCTTGAATGTGCTCAGGCTTATCTAGGCCCATGTTAACGGCCTTACGCGCAAGATTACGGTTTCCCACAAGAGATTCTATTGCTTTGGCTTTTTGTCGCGCGTCGGCTGTCGACATGGGTCGGGAGAGCAAGGCATCTGCCATGATTTGGTTTGCTTTTTCTCGTGCAACATCGCTCAGTTTGACATTGATTAGTTGGCCAATATTGTCTCTCAGCGTGTCACTGTTTCTGAGGATCGCTGATACGGGATTATTCAATTCATGCGCTACACCTGCAACGAGCTGCCCAAGCATGGCCATTTTCTCTTTTTCGATGAGTTGCTTATGCGCCAATTCGAGAGATTGAAGTGTTTGCTGCAGTTTTACTTCGGTAGAAATACTGCGTTTGAGTCGTCGATTGAAGTGACGAAGCAGGTAGCTCGAAAAGAGAGGGAGTAATTCGTTCCTGGCTTGCATGACTTGAGAGAACAACGTGCGGTTGAGCTTGATGACTTTGGTTGGCGCTAAGGTAATGCCCGTTGAAAATGACACATCGCCAGTCACAAAGGACATCCCGCCAATCAAACTGCCTTGCCCAAGCCTTGCCACTTCATGAGAGGCACCAGTCTCGTCACGCTTTAAAAGGGCCACTTCACCTTCTTCAACAAACCAAAGAAAGGAGTTGGGCTTGCCTTCGTGTGTCAATAGATGATCTTCACTATAGAAGCGAGTGACATTGTGCTGGCTGTTCTGAGCGAAGTACTCATGTAAGCCTTGAATAAGCTCCTGTGCCAATGCTTCGTCACTAATGCCCAGAGCCGATTCTATGAACCCGTTGCGGTAGGAGGCGAGTTTGTTATCAATGTGAGCTTCTAGCAGGCGTTTTTGGTCAAGTACACTGCAATACTTCAACAGCTCCTCGCTGTTGTGCTGAAGTACGTACTGAGTGAGCTCTCTCTTTACCGTGTCAGCCATGACCTGAGGCGCCCAAGGCTTTGTCATACAGTAATTGAGTCGTCCTTCATTAACTGCCTGCATGATGATTTCTAAATTTGGCTGATCGTTTAGCAGTATGGTGCGCGCACCATGAGAAGCCGGATGATTGTCAATGTTGATCAGAAGGTTCACGCCTTGATCTTCACCCAGCGTATGGTCGCAAATGAATAACGCGACACGTTGTTCATTACCCTGTAATTGCTCAAGGATTTGTCCGAAAGTGTGCGCATTGTCGGCACAAATAATATCGAATAGCCCACTAAACGCTGACAATTCGGATTCAATTTTTGTCAAGATGCCGGGGTCGTCATCAAGACACAAGATGACTTGTGAATTCATACATTTATCTATTGTCACTATTTTCTATGAGTGTATCGGTTTCAACGTCTTTAAGCTGAGAAGAGCGCTGCAAACTGGCACATATTGAAAGAAAACCTCTTGTGACCATGGGGTTATAGATAGGGATGGTTTAAACTCTTTGAAAATTAATGCCGGACCCAATGGAGCAAAAATGATTTTTGGAAAATACACGGCAATTGCTGGAGCCGTCGCGGTAGGTGTGTTGTGGCCATTTGCAACAGGTCAAATTGGTCAGTCTTTATATGATGATGAGATTAAGCAAATCCAGTCGCCTTATCTCGCCGTCGAAAATACATCCTACCAACGAGGTTATCTCTCCTCTGAGGTTGTCACACGAGTTTCTGTCATCGGGTCGATGAAGGAAGTGTATGAAGATGAGGGGCTTCCAACGTCATACTCAATATTGAGTCACGTCAATCATGGATTCCTCGGTGTTAGCACCACATCTACATTGGAGATGACACCTGAGATAAAAGTGGTCACTGATCTACTTTGGCAATCTGTTGAATCGCCTGTCACGATCGTCACTGAGACCTCTTTATTTGGTGACACTCAGTATGATGTAACCGTTCGTGCTATGAATGGCGGAAATGAAGACGTCAAAATCATAAGTTCACCGGCCAATGTGTCAGGAACTGCTGACAAGAGTGGCGTGATGGTGTTTCAGCTAGAAATGCCATTTATTGAGTTATCAAGCCCAGATGGCGAGAAGTTTGCCTTTAGAGATATCACGGGCAGCGGTAATGGCGAGTTAGTGGATGAGGTCTGGGTCGGTTCGCAAAAAGTGAATGTTGCGACCAGTACATTTAGCGACGTTTCAGGTTCAACGGTGACGATTGATAATCTTGCTGTGGATGTGAAGAACGCACTAACTGCTATCGGTGGTGATGTGAAAACTGCTGCGCCCGCTGATTTGCGTTTTGATAACACCAATGTCATTTCATTCCAAAAGTTTGATATGCCAGATACGCTGGCGTTAGAAAACTTTAAGATGGGAGTGAATTTCAACGCGTTGGATTACAACTCCATGATTGCTTTGGCGACAACGGCAGATTCGATGAGTGCCGAGCCAACTGATGAAGAAATGATGAAGATGGTGACGGCGTTGGATGGTTTGGTCGAGAAAGGCCTGACGTTTGAAATCATTCCGTTGGAACTTGATACCCCTGAAGGGCACATCGACGCGAAGTTTGATTTAACTGTCGAGCCTGGTCTTGGCAGTGTGACGCAAAACGTTGGCGCACTACTGACCAAGCTAAAGGGCAACCTTTTCATCAACGTACCTACTGCATACGTGCAAGGTGTGCCTGAAGTGGAGGCCTCATTGTCGAACCTAGAACCTTACGGCTTTATTTCTCAGGCTGAAAATGGCGTAACCCTGACAGCGAAAATTGAAGGCGATCAAGCGGTTTCCCCGAGTGGCGAAAAAATACCGTTAGGTTTGCTAATGATGATGTTGATGTAACCACAACGTCAATACATGCGGGATATGCATCCGTATCCAAGCATTGTTTTAATCAAGTATGCCAGCACTTTATGAGTGCTGGTTTTTTCTTTTTACAAGGGTAAATCAGCATTTTTGATAAAAAAGCACTCTTTCATTTGTGACAAAGCATAAAAATACTGCGAAGAGGACTAGTATTTTTGTCAGCTTGGTCGACACTAATAGTGAGATAAACAGAGAGTTTTCGCTGTGTTGATATTTGCTAAATATAAATGGGGGATGCATGGAATCGATTAAAGTAAAAGATTACATGAACAAGCGACCCGTGACCTTCAAGGCATCCATGTCTCTGTCTGTCGCGCTAGAAAAAATGCTAAATGCTAACCAGTCTGGCGGTCCAGTTTTGGATGACAATAATCGCGTTGTCGGTTTTTTGTCTGAGCAAGACATGATCCACAAGCTACTGAAAATGGGCTACTACTGCCATGACACAAATACAGTCGATGATTGTATGCATAAAGAGATCGCTTCTGTGTTGCCAGATGAAAGCATCATCAAGTTGGCGGAAGAAATGCTGCCGGGTAAACCTAAGCTTTACCCTGTTGTGGACGAGGATGATCGCTTAGTCGGCATCATCACGAGACGCGATATTTTGAAAGCCATTGCTACGCAAATTGATGATTGTTTCCACCATCCCGTATAGCTGTTCAATTTTTTCGAATGTGTCGTATCAAAAGAGGTGCTTGAGGCACCTTTTTTTAATGGCACAATACCACCCAGCAAAATAATGCCACTACTCGGCTAAATAACGTCACTGCCCATCTTGATTCAGTTCTTTTTCTCGATATGTCGCTAGGATGGCCGACAACCTCTTCTTCAATACGGATATAAGTATGCCCAATCAGCAACAAGCCAAATTTGTAAATGGTTCTATCATGCGTCACATCACCGTCATGTCGACGTCGGGTGCGGTAGGGCTGATGGCTTTGTTTTTGGTCGACTTGGCCGATATGTTTTTTATCAGCTTACTTGGTCAAGTTGAATTAGCAGCAGCAATTGGCTTTGCTGGCACCATCGTTTTTTTCTCAACATCCGTGTCTATCGGCACGTCAATCGCAATGGGGGCCTTAGTCAGTCGTGCTTTGGGCTCTGGAAAGCGAGAAGAAGCCCGAAAGCTAACAGGCAGCATTATGGTTTTCGCCGCCATTGTTAGTGTGTTGACCGTGGGCGTCATCTTGCTTTTTATCGATCCGATCCTAACGTCAATTGGCGCTCAAGGTGAAGCAGCACAAAAAGCAAAAGATTTCCTTGTCATTCTCCTTCCCGGAGCGCCTTTAATGGCAATGGGCATGTCAGCCGGTGCGGCACTAAGAGGCGTGGGCGATGCCAAGCTATCAATGGCGGCAACCCTGATTAGCGGTGCAGTGAATGCCATTCTTGACCCTATTTTCATCTTTGGACTTTCTATGGGGATAGAAGGGGCAGCGACGGCTTCTTTGATCTCGCGTTTTGTGCTGTTTGGTGTTGCTTTCCATGCTGTGCATCGAAAGCATGACTTGGTGGCGCGTCCAACTTTCGCAGACCTCTCTCATCATTTTAGTGCCATCATCCATATCGCGGGTCCTGCGATTGTCACCAATACCGCTACGCCGATAGGCAATGCTATCGTGACTGCTCAAATAGCAAAATTCGGCTCAGACTACGTGGCAGGATATGCCGTGATGGGGCGACTGTTACCTGTATCATTTGCTCTTATTTTTTCACTGTCAGGCGCAGTAGGGCCGATTCTTGGTCAGAACTATGGGGCGCAAAAGTTCGATAGGGTTCAGCAGACTTTGAGTGACTCGGTGAAATTTGTGACAGCGTATTGTGTGGTTGTGGCACTGATTTTGTTCCTCGCACAAGGATTCATCATAGATGCCTTTAGCCTCGATGGTGATGCCGCATCCATGGTGACACTGTTTTGCACCTACATTGCCATTACGTTCATTTTCAATGGCACTTTGTTTGTCTCCAATGCAGCGTTCAACAACCTGAATAGGCCAACGTGGTCAACCCTGTTGAATGTCGGAAAGGCGACATTAGGTACGATGCCTTTTGTGTATGTTGGTGGCCATTTGGGTGGTGCGGAAGGGGTGCTGATTGGTCAAGCTGTGGGTTCTGTGCTCTTTGGCATAGCAGGATACATCTTGGTTAAAAAGCTTATCGTGCAACTGGCCCGTGACCACGAACAGAAAGAAGACGATGTGGTTGCAATTGAACCTGCAGTCCCTGTTACCGCGTTTAGCAGCTATCGCACTGTCATGGCAGAAGAAAGTGAAGGCGCGATTGAAAGTGACACAAAAGACACAGACAAAAAAGACGGCAACGAGAACAAGCACTGAGGCGTTAAGCGTTCACGGTTTCAATATTGGGGTTTCTCTACTGAGAAATCCCTTTTTGATCTCGAGAATTTCCCCCTGAAATGGCTCCAATTTATTGATCTAATTCAGTACTCCTTAAAGGTAAGTAGCGCAGAATAAGTGTGTTGCCCACGGAATGTGGGTATTTAGCTTTAAGGGACTACAAGCGATTATGCGCATTCAGGCGAAATACATACTTCCTATTCTTATTCCGCTGGTGGTTATGCTACTGCCTGCGACTGCTTTTCCATTTGAAACCCTGACAGTGATGCAGCAGCGTGCTATCGCATTGTTTTTACTCGCTGCACTGTGCTGGGTGCTCGAACCCATTCCAATCTACGCCACATCCGTGGTGGTGATCGTGCTTGAACTGCTTTTTCTATCAGACAAAGGGCTCATTTGGTTTAGAGCCGATGCAGGAACACCAGAGTTTGGTGGGTTACTTCATTACAGCGACATCATGGCGACGTTTGCCAGCCCCATTATCATGCTATTTCTTGGTGGATTTTTCCTCGCAATGGCAGCGACGAAATACCGTTTAGACGTGAACCTTGCCCGTGTATTGCTAAAGCCATTTGGTCATAAACCTCAGATGGTGATGGCAGGGTTAATGTTGATTACTGCTGTGTTCTCCATGTTCATGTCAAACACCGCTACCACCGCGATGATGCTGGCTATTCTTACTCCCATTCTGATGGTGTTTAAACCGAACGACCCTGGCAAGATTGCCTTTGCGTTATCCATTCCTGTCGCCGCTAACATCGGTGGTATTGGCACGCCAATTGGTACACCACCGAATGCGATCGCACTGCAATATTTAACGGGCGAGAATCTGATCACCTTTGGTGAATGGATGGCATTTGGTGTGCCGTTTGTGGTGGTCATGTTGGTATTGGCGTGGGCACTGTTGAGCTATTTGTTTCCGTCAGACGAACAATCAATTTCTCTGACCATTAAAGGCAAGTTTCTTAAAACGCCCAAAGCCATCACAGTGTATGTGACGTTTGCTGCAACCGTTTTGCTTTGGTTGATGGGTTCAAGCCATGGTATGAACTCATATACCGTTGCACTTATCCCCGTGGCCGTGTTTTCGATGACAGGGATCATCAATAAAGAAGATTTAAAGAAGGTCTCTTGGGATGTGCTTTGGTTGGTCTCAGGCGGTTTTGCACTGGGCTTAGCGTTGGATAAAACTGGGTTAGCGAGATTGATCGTTCACAGCATTCCATTTGAGAACTTTGCACCTGAGATTGTTTTGTTAGGCGCGGCAGCACTTTGTTTGCTGATGGCAAACTTTATGTCTCACACCGCAACAGCTAACTTGTTGATGCCGATTATGGCCGCGCTGGGTATGTCCATGACGTCTCTGTCATCGCTTGGTGGTGAAGTCACATTAATCCTGATTGTGACCTTTGCTGCATCCTTGGGTATGTCGTTGCCGATCAGTACGCCACCGAATGCACTGGCGCATGCCACTGGGCATGTGAACAGCAATCAAATGGCAAAGGTTGGTGTGATACTCGGTATTGTGGGTGTGACGCTGAGTTTTGTGATGGTTTGGGTACTTCGATTGGTCAATTTCTTATAGCATCGAGTAATGAAAACTTATTGCGATTGGTATAACAATCCGCGATGAGAAATTCGCATATACAGTAGGCATTTAAAGGGGAAATAGATGGAAAAAGTGAACATTATTTGCGTTGATGATCAGCGCGAAGTGTTAGACGCCGTGCTCAAAGATCTTGCTCCCCTTGCGGTTGCGTTTCACATTGAAGATTGTGAATCTGCAGACGAAGCGCTAGCGCTAATGGATGATTTGGATGCAGAAGGAGAGCATGTCGCGCTGATTATCTCTGACCATGTGATGCCAGAAAAAACCGGTGTTGAACTGCTAACTGAAGTCTCCTTGGATCCTCGTTTTCGTGCGACACGCAAAGTATTGCTCACAGGCCAGGCGACGCATGCCGATACGATAGAAGCGATCAATAGTGCGCGTATTGAGCGATACTTTGAAAAGCCTTGGCAGGCAAGCGCCCTTCAAGAGGCAGCAAAGAAACTGGTCACGCATTTCGTGTTTGATTCAGGCTTGGATTATCGTGATTATCAGCCTGTATTGGATACACAAGTGATTTTGGATCGGCTGAAGTAACGTTTCTCCAGTAGGCATAGCGGCAGAGAAATTAAAAATCATGTTCGTGTTTGCTTGACCTTGGAGTTAACTCCAAGGTTTACACTGAAGGTAACATCAAATAGGGAGATAGCCTTATGTGCCATTCATGTAAATCAGGTCATTGTAAACAAAAAAGCCACCAACATGCCCATTCTCATGGTGTGTCAGTGCCTACAAATAGTTGCTGCAGTGTCAGTGCTCCGGCATCGTTGAACGACATCAGTGATGCTTTACCCGAGGATGCCGACGACCCGGCGGTGCAAGGCTGTTGTGAACATGAACACAGCAGCCTCGATGCCCATCAAGAAAATCATTCTCACTCACGTCATGAGCACGCTCACGAAGGGCACTCTCATTCGCATTTGGAAGAGCCGCAAGAAATAGCACCTATTGCAAACAGCTATGCATGGCGTGTGACCAACATGGATTGCCCAAGCTGCGCCGGAAAACTCGAAACGGCAATTAAGGGCCTTCAAGGGGTGACACAAGTGAATGTTCGGTTTGCGACAGAAAAACTGGTGGTTGGTTTTGAGCGAGAACCCACTCAGAATCAACTGGAGCAGATCAACCTTCGTGCTCAGAAAACCGGATTTCCTCTTGTAGACCTCTCCCTTCCTTCTACAAAATCATCACCTAAGAATGTACTTCAACGCATTAAAGAAGAAGGCGTGCTGCTTTCTCTGATTGGCGTCATGGCCATTGCCGGAATTCTGTCACTTTGGCTGCCAGATCTGTCACGCATCTTGTTTAGCCTTGCTACCGTCATTGGCCTTATCCCCATTGTTAAAAAAGCCGTGGCGCTGGCGAGAAGCGGGTCACCCTTTTCGATAGAGATGTTGATGTCTATCGCCGCGATTGGGGCGCTATATCTCGGTGAAACCGTTGAAGCCGCCATGGTATTAGTGCTCTTTTTAATTGGTGAGCGACTAGAAGGCTACGCATCTGCGAAAGCCCGAGCTGGCATTAAATCACTGATGGCATTAGTCCCTGAAAATGTGGTCAGAATTGAAAAAGAGGGTGGCCGACAAGAGGTCCCTGTTTCCGCGCTTCAACCGGGGGATATCATCGAAATTTCGCCGGGCGGAAGGCTCCCTGCGGATGCCTCGCTTATTGCTGAGAATGCGAGTTTTGATCTAAGTGCCCTGACAGGCGAGTCTATTCCCGTTGAAAAAAGTGCGGGAGATACAATTCCTGCTGGCGCTTTGGTTGTCGATCAACGTGTTCAATTGGACGTGGTCTCCAAGCAGGGCGAAAGTGCGATTGACCGTATATTAACCTTGATAGAAGACGCTGAATCTCGCCGCGCGCCTGTCGAGCGATTCATTGACCAATTTAGCCGTTGGTACACGCCGACGATGATCATCATCGCGGCCCTTATTGTCATGATTCCACCACTGATGTTTGGCGAAAGCTGGGATGTTTGGATTTACCGTGGGCTGGCGTTGTTGTTAATTGCTTGCCCATGTGCGTTGGTCATTTCTACCCCTGCTGCAATGACGTCAGGGCTTGCAGCGGCTGCGAGGCACGGTGCTTTGATCAAAGGCGGTGCTGCGCTAGAAGCGTTAAGTCGCGTTGAATGGGTAGCGTTTGATAAGACGGGTACCTTAACGCAAGGTAAGCCAGTGGTCACAGACAAGCTCTGTTGGCAGGGAGACGGTCACGACATGCTCGCGCTTGCCGCAGCCGTTGAGCAAGGTTCACATCATCCACTGGCAAAAGCGCTTGTCATGGAAGCGCAACGTGAGCAAGCAATCTTGTTTTCCGCTGACAATGTACGTACAGAAGCAGGCAAGGGCGTGTCGGGTAATGTAAACGGCAAACAGGTAGCCATTGTCGCGTTGGACAAACTCAACGACACGCAAATTGTTAGTCCTGAGCATCAGCTTAGCGCGCAGCAATTGGCGGATAGCGGAAAAACCGTTGCAATCGTATTTATCGACGATGCAGCAAACGGAGCAATTGCATGGCGTGATGAGCTTCGACCAACTGCCGTTCAAACGGTCGAAAACTTGAAAAGTGCGGGTATTCGCTCCCTTATGCTTACGGGTGACAACCCAAAGGCTGCCGCGGGTTTGGCGGGCATTTTGAACATGGAATACAAAGCAGGTTTGATGCCAGAAGGTAAAGTGGACGCTATTAATACCTTAGCGGCACATTCACGCGTTGCCATGGTCGGTGACGGGATAAACGATGCGCCAGCAATGAAAGCGGCTACAATTGGCATTGCGATGGGAAGCGGTACAGACGTGGCGCTTGAAACGGCAGACATTGCGCTCAGACACAATCGTATTGAAAGTATTCCTGAAATCATCGGCCTAGCCCGAGCAACCATGGAAAATGTGCGTCAGAATGTCGCGGTAGCGATCGGTTTAAAAGCTATCTTTCTTGTTACAACGGTAATGGGCTTTACCGGTCTTTGGGTGGCAGTACTGGCAGACAGTGGAGCAACCGCCATTGTTACGATGAATGCTTTACGCTTGCTGCGATATCGAGCGATAGAGAGACCGAGTGTCGGTACGGTTGATAGCGGCAAGGTTGTTAGATAATTTTGCGCGACCAAAAAGATGAGCGCGAAAGCGCTTATCGATAATCCCATTATTATTGGTGATCAATGTCACTCACAAATGCAATGTAATGAAATGAAAATATATTAAATTTGAATTTCATCACTTTATTTTTCACTCCAAACGTTAAGGTGGTGACTGAATTTATCGCCACCTAATTTTCTGTGGCAATCGTACTCAGCACTTTTCTATTCAGATGAAGCTGAGGGGCACGATACTGTGAGGAGACAATCATGACTGAGCAAACCGTATTCCATTTGGGTGTCAACGCATCTGATCTCGAAGGCGCAACACTAGCAATCATTCCTGGTGATCCAGCGCGAGTTGAGAAAATTGCCGCTTTGATGGATTCGCCTAAATTCTTGGCGAGTCATCGCGAATATACCGTTTACTTGGCGAAGCTGGAAGGTCAGTCAGTGGTCGTTTGTTCTACGGGTATTGGTGGCCCTTCAACATCGATTGCAGTAGAAGAGTTGGCTCAGCTTGGTGTACGTACCTTCCTGCGTGTTGGTACAACAGGTGCCATTCAGCCAAACATCAATGTTGGTGACATGATTGTGACCACAGGTTCTGTTCGTCTTGATGGTGCGAGCACCCACTTTGCACCGCTTGAGTTCCCAGCCGTTGCCGATTTTGATGTGGCAACAGCCATGAAAGCCGCAGCAGATGCGTCTGGTGCGGCGGTTCATACTGGTGTCACTGCATCGAGTGATACTTTCTACCCTGGTCAAGAACGTTATGACACTTTCAGTGGTCGCGTGGTTAAGCGTTTCCAAGGTTCAATGAAAGAGTGGCAAGACATGGGAGTGTTGAACTTTGAGATGGAATCAGCGACCTTGCTGACCATGTGTGCAAGTTCAGGGCTTAAGGCAGGCTGTGTGGCAGGTGTTATCATTAACCGCACCCAGAAAGAAATTCCAGATCAGGCGACCATGGCGGAGACCGAGGCACGTTCAATTAAAGTTGTTGTTGAATCTGCGCGAAAGATGCTGACTGCTTAATCAAGCACGATGAAAGACATGAAAAAGCTGGCATCTGCCGGCTTTTTGCTTTTTGTGATTTCGCGTTTTTTGTTGATTGGCTTGCGAATGAGGCGAGTTAGCGAAAGGTCGCTTAGCGAATCACGTTATCCCAAAGACACAGAGATAACGTGATGAAGCCATTACGCGAACGATGCTTTCTCTGTGCCTCCTGCGGCCAAGAACCATTCATGAAGATGCGTTTTTAGATCGGCAAGTTGATCGGGGCCGATTAGCGCTAAGCCAAGGTCTGTCGCACGTGTGATATCGTGATGCCTTAACGGACGGAAGCTGACCAGCATTGCACGTGCTTGTAAGCCGCCGAGAAGGTCACGAATCGATTCAAGCTTATACAGCGTGTCATCGCCATCGCTCGACATCCCTTTGGTTTTACATTCGATGATGTGAAGCTTGTTGTTCACTACCGTGGCAACATCCAGTTCGTTGCGCACTTCTTTCTCGCCAATTTTGCGGTAAACCTGCACACCAAGAGACAAATCTTGGATGGTTAGCAGGTCGTGTTTAATCTCTTCAACCACATGGTGAACATACCATTCAAGCCATTCACCATTAGCAAATCGCCTAGCGGCTTCATTTGCGAATGTCAGCACGCCATTCTCAAAGGTAGAGAGTTGCGCGTCATTGAGGTCGTCGATGAGCATTTTTAGCTCACGATAGCCTTGTTGTTTCTCGCTTAGTTCAACATCAAGCTTCTGCTCTTTACGGCAGGTTGTTGCCAAGTAATTGAGCGTAGCAAGGCCTGGGCCTAATTCATAAGCGTTGCTTGCCCACTTATGGCCAAGCGATTCAATGGTTGTGTCTAATACACTTCGAATGTCTTCATCTTGCAATTCACATCGTGCACCGAAAATCGTTAGGTAGTCGCTGATATTGATGTGGTCTTCAACCTGCTGTTGTTCAAGGCCGTAAGGATACAGCCAGCACAATTCATCACTGAAAGGTTCGATGACATAAATGGGCCAGTGATAGGTGCGAAAGATTTCATATGCGGTAAGAAGGCGGTGACGCAACCCACAGCTGGCATTGAAACACACCTCTACACCTTCTTGTTTCAGGCGCTCTGCGAGTTCAACGATTTTGCTTTTGATCAGAGGAATATTGATGTCTGAAGGGATCTGGAAAAACTCAGTGATAATGCCCTTTGGCGTTAATACTTTACTGAGCTGTTCAAACTGCTGAAGCTGACATTCAACACCAATGAATATCACTTTCTCGGCCTTGAATTTTCGGTGCAGCAAGGCGGTGACCAATCGAACTGGATCTTGGTCAATTATACCGACGTGAATGGCCATATTTACTCCATGTAGATGCATTCGAACAGTAGACCTGCTCACCCATCTTTTGTTGTTCTTCTGGCTAATATCAGGGCTTGATTGGGAATATTCAAGTACTTAGTCATATTTATCCCCAGAGGAAGTATGGACTCGAGTTCGTCAAATGACATTGCTATGTAAATTTCGGTGCGAATAGCGCTGATTTTCCTAATCTTAAAAGTGTCATTTGTTTCGATAGTTAAACATTGGACAGAAAGGGATTTGGATCTTGTCTCATGCTGTCTCAATGTTGAGTGCAGATTGAAACTAGCTCTGTTAGGGGTAAGACAGCGTAATGTCAGCTGGTTACACTATGCACATAACCTTCAGGGACACGGATTCTCGCCGAAGTTGCGATAGAGATTGGGGTACAAATATGATTGGTCATGAGTTTGACACGAAGTTAAATGTTGACAGCGTTAAAGGGCAAGCATTCTTAGTTTCCAATGACTCGGGTATTGTCCCTGTGCGCCCCGGTATGCAAATTGCGCCTAATCAAGTGTTGCTGACCAATGATGACGGTGCCGTTGTCGCCAGCCAAGGCGGTCAAGAGTTCTATATTGACAGCCGTTGTGCCTCCTGCCTTATTCCAATTTCTGAAGGCGATGCTCAACTTGCCACTACCGGTATTGGTGTTCGCTTTAATGCTGATGGGCTTGATGTAAACCAAGGTTTGAATCTCGACATCGCTGATTTGCAGAGAATGATTTTAGAGGGGGTCGATCCCACTGAATTGTTCGAAGAAACCGCGGCGGGCGAAAATTTAGGCTCATCAAATGCTGGTTTTGTGGTCATCGATTATCTTTACGCGTCTTCCTTAACAGAAGCAGGGTTCGACACTGCAGGACCGTTAGGTGCGAATAATGATGACGAGGACTTTCTTGGTGGTGATTTATCCGATTCTTCTCGGGCGGCTGCCGTTGATATAGATGCTGCTGGTGGACAGAGTGTTAGGCTCGAAGTGACCGAAGGCGACCTAGACGTCAATCCTTATGGTGTCCCTCAAACTCAGACGTTTAGCATTGAAGGTGGCACAGATCGTTTGTTACCCGGATCACTTCAGATTGCGCCAAGCGACTTAGCCGCGTTCGAAGCTGATCTGGCGGGTGTGACATCAAATGGCGAGCCCGTACTGTTCACTCGTCAAACGAGTGTGGATAGTGATGGCGTTGGCACTTTTACGCTGGTAGGAACGGTGAATGGCGAGGTCGTCGTCACCTTAACCTTAACGGCCACCCAAGATGGAAACGGACTCTCTGTTTCTGCATCGTTGACGCAATCAGGGCCACTCGATCATTTAGACAGCACGGGCACATACGTGACGATTACTGGCGATAGCATATCGATTGATCTGCCTTTGCAAGTCGCGGATGCGGGTGGCGATTTGATGCAAAGCCCAGCCATCGTAACTTTGGTTAGCAATGATGGCCAAGCGCCAGTGGTGGGTGATGCTAGCCTTGAGCTTGTAGAACCGCAAACTGATCCGAGTGAAACCAAAGAAGTGTCAACAACGGTTGATATTGATTTGGGAAGTGATCAGATCGCCAGCGCTGACTTTGACGTGACCGCAGCGGAAGCCGCGTTTTCAGGTATCACCAGCCATGGCATGCCAACAACCATTGATACGTCGGTAGATGGTGTGATTACCATTTATGCAGACAACAACGGTACACCAGAGAAAGTGCTGGAAATTACGCTTGAGCCATCGAGTGTTCCAGGCGATCCCGCTGAATGTAAAGTGGTTCAATATCAGCCGATCGATCAGCATCAAGCCAGCGATGGCGACGCCGATGATGAAACATCCAGCTTTACCTTACCGTTCACAGTGACCGACGCTGACGGCGATGTCAGCAATCTATCTTCTGTTACCTTTACTGTCACTGACGGCACACCTGCGCTGGGTGGTGAGAGGCTTGATGCACAAGGCGTTCCTACTGATTTCTTTAGCCTTGATGAAGCATTAACACCCAATCAATATGATCCCTCAGCGCAGAAAAACACCTATACGAATACGATAAAGTTTGAGGCTACGTCAGATCGCTTGGTTCCCGACACGATTTCTATTGATGACGGCAACAATAATGACACCCTCATCAGTGAACTGAAGCTTCTTTCGAATAACCTTGGAAAGCCTGTCGATGACGTAACAATAACGCAGGGAATCGACGCTGCAGGCAATCCTACCCTTACCATTTTGGCATCTATAGATGGTGAGCCAGCGCTTGAAATCGTGCTGACTGCCACACAAGCGGCAGATGGTCTAGGCATGGATGTCGACGCTGCGTTTACGCAGTATCAGGCACTGATGCACCCGTCGGATCCTGCCGATCAAATATCTGAAAACTTTGTTAGTGCTGACGGCCTCGTCATCGCGATTAAGTTGCCGATTCAGGTTGAAGATTCTGACGGTGACAAACTGGTTGACCCCAACGATTCAAGCGTCGATGCCGCGCGTGTGGTCACGTTTACCGTGGTTGATGATGATTCAACAACTTTTGGTCTAAACATCACTGCGCCAATTTTCGTCGAAGAGAGCAGTATTGATGATGGCACAGGTATCAGTGAGGGCTCTAAGTCCAGCGGTAATTTAAATATAGATACC
This sequence comes from Enterovibrio litoreus, assembly GCF_045679545.1. Classification (NCBI taxonomy): domain Bacteria; kingdom Pseudomonadati; phylum Pseudomonadota; class Gammaproteobacteria; order Vibrionales; family Vibrionaceae; genus Enterovibrio; species Enterovibrio litoreus. Next base: position 2,012,126 of record NZ_CP166194.1, on the reverse strand, counting down.
ACCAATGATGATGGTGACCCTAATACCTTAGATGCAGATAGCGTAGTAGGCGATGATCTCTCCCACTTCTTCTTCGATACGGACTATGTTGTTTATGCCAATGGGGATCCTGTTCTTGCGAGTGGCTATCCCGTTTTTCTCGAACAACGTCCTGCATCGGATGCTTATCCAAAAACGTATTTTGGTGTTGCTGACGATGGGTCGGGTGACAACCGTGATGTGTTCAAGGTGACCTTAGAAGCCGATGGCACCTTTAGTTTCGAATTGCTGTCTGGGTTAGATCATGAGCCCGGTGATGGCAATAATTTGCTAAATTTCAACCTGCTGGCCTATTCCGAAGATGCCGATGGGGACAAGTCAGGCAACATTCGTGTGCCTATCTTCGTGCAAGATGACGTTCCAACAACGCAGGGGGACATCGCTGCGTCTTTAGATGACGCTTCGGTGGGCGGGAACACAACAACCGTTGATGTGTTTGCCATCATTGATCCGTCAACAGTCCCTTCGGATATCGAAAGTTTACAAGGTGCTGATGGTGCGTTTATTACGCGAATCTACAATGGTAAAGAGTGGGAAGAGGTGTCAACCACACGCCCATCGACAATGACGTTATATTCGACGACAGATCCAACGCTTGAAATCGCTACCTTACGCATAGACCCACGCAATGAACCCGTGGGAGAAATCACGTTTACGCTAAACCCTAACCTGACTGACCCGCAAGACGTCACAACCGAGACCATTCGCTATGAAGTCACGGACAATGATGGTGATGAAGCATCGGGTCAAATTTTGCTGTCGATCGATATTGATGCGCAAGGTGGGCAAACAGCATCGCTTACTGTGGTGGAAGGGGATTTGGACAACGCCACGTATAGCGCCCCTGATACGCAGACTTTTGTGATAGAAGCGGGTACAGAACGCCTGCAGCCTGATTCGCTACAAATCGCGCCAGACGAACTCGCTGCGCTTGAAAGCGAACTCGCTCAAATCACGTCAAACGGTGAAGCTGTCATCTTTACCCGTCAAACCACTGTGGACAGTAACGGCGTGGGTACATTGACGCTGACAGGAACCGTAAACGGCGTGGTGGTGATTGAGCTTGTTGTCACGGCCACTCAAGATGGCAAAGACCTCAATGTTTCTGCGACACTCACGCAAAACGCACCGCTTGATCATCTCTCGGGTACAGGTACCTATGTCAATATTGATGGCGGCAAAATCACGGTCAATGTGCCATTGCAAGTGACTGACACAGGCGGTGATTTGATGCACAACCCTGCGCAACTAACACTGCAAAGCACTGATGGTGCAGCGCCTGTGACTAGCGCATCAAGCATTGATTTGGTTGAGCCACAAACCGATCCGAGTGGAACACAAAGCGCTTCAACGACAAGCGGCATTGATCTAGGCAGTGATGAGATCAGCAACATCACGTTTGACACCACAGCGGCAGAGGCTGAGTTCGCAGGTATCACCAGTCATGGTATGCCCACCACCGTTGATACGTCAGTGGACGGTGTGATTACTGTCTATTCCGACAACAACGGTACGCCTGAAAAAGTGCTAGAAATCACCTTTGAACCATCGGGAACGACGGGTGAGCCGACTTTCTCTGTCACGCAATATCAACCTATCGACCAGCATCAAGCCAGTGATGGTGATGCTGACGATGAAAAATCTACTTTCACCTTGCCTTACACCGTGACGGATGCTGATGGTGACGAAAGTAACTCGTCGTCCATCACGTTCAACATTATTGATGGCACGCCAGCGTCGGGTGGAGAGCGCTTGGATGCGTCAGGTGCGCCAGTAGATGTGATTGCGTTAGAAGAAAGCAACACACCCAATCAATATGACGCCTCAGCATCCGAAAACACACAAACTGGCACCATTAGCATTGCTGCGATTTCGGACCGTTTAGTGCCAGATACAATCTCGATTGATGATGGTAACAACAATGCCACCTTGATAAACGAGCTCAAGTTGCTTTCCAATAATCTTGGTGAGTTCGTTGATGACGTGACCATGACACCAAGTACCGACGGTGCGGGTAATCCGGTCTTAACCATTTTGGCCTCCATTAATGGCGAACCCGCTTTGCAGTTTGTGCTAACCGCGACACAAGCCGCGGACGGTCTAGGCGTAGAGGTGGATGCGGCATTTACGCAATACCAAGCGTTAATCCATCCGAAAGAGGCTGGCGACCAAATCAATGAAAACTATGTCAGCGCCGATGGCGACAGTATTAACATTAAATTACCGATTCAAGTCGAAGACACAGACGGTGACAAACTGGTTGACCCTAACGATGCAAGCAGTGAATTAGCGCGTCTTGTCACCTTTATCGTTGAAGATGATGAAACAGCAAGTGGAAGCTTAACGTCAACCGACACACTGACTGTTCAAGAAAGCAGTATTGATTCGACAACGGGAGTGAGTCAGGGGTCTAAGTCGAGCGGCACACTGAATATCGACAATACGAATGACAGTGGCGATCCGAATACCTTTGATGTTGATAAAACGCTCGGTGATGACCTAACGGGTTATTTCTTTGAAACAGACTATCTGACCTATTCTGATGGGCAGCCCGTTCTAGCCAGTGATTTTCCGGTGAGTTTGGAGCAAAGACCCGCCACCGATACTTACCCTAAAACCTATTTTGGTGTCGCAGACGATGGGTCGGGCGACAATCGTGATGTGTTCCAATTGACCTTGGCACAAGATGGCACCTTTGAATTTGAACTGCTCTCGGGCTTAGATCACGAAACGGGTGATGGACAAAATTCTCTCACGTTTGATCTGACTGCGTACACGGTGGACGCCGACGGTGATGAGTCTGGGCGAATTCGTGTTCCGATTGAAGTGCAAGACGACATTCCGACCGCACAAGGTGCGATTCCATTGGTGGTAGACGATTCACCAACCGATGACACCATGGTGACCGTTGATGTCTTTGAAGCCACTGATCCATCATTACCCTCAGATATTGAAGGCTTGCAAGGCGCAGATGGTGCTTTGATAACGCGCATTCACAATGGTGTTGAGTGGGTTGATGTGTCGACCACAAGACCATCTACGATCACGCTGTATTCGGACACAGATCCGGCGCTTGAACTCGCTACCATGCGTATTGATCCGCGCAATGAACCTGTGGGTCAAATAGCCTTCACATTCGTCGCCAATTTAGACAACCCGTCGGCTGTGCTGAATCAATCGATTCGATATGAAGTGACCGACAATGACGGTGACAAAGCCGAAGGTGCGATAGCGCTGACACTTAACGACCAAGTGCCCACTATTACTATTGCGCCCGCAACAAGCGGCGTGATTGAAGGCACTGAAGACCAAGGGCAGAACGATACCGATACTGAAGCAGCAGGGGTTGATGCTTCTGCAGGCATAGCCATCAATGTTCAACTGAATATTGGTGACAATGACTTAGGCGAAGCCTACGAAGACGCAGGGACCTTGGTGCTTGACGGCGAAGTCACTCTGATGAGCAAAGATCCGTCTGGTGACATAGGAGGAAAGTTCTACTTCAATGGCACCGAAATCTTGCCAGACGGCGATGGGAATATCGTGTTCTTGGGCAACATGTTTCAAGCTTCCGGTACAGTGGCGCCGATTATCTTTGATCTGTCAGGTGTGACGTTTATTCCTGATCCTGATTACTCCTCGTATGATGACACTGACCTCATTCAGTTTGATGTTGAGTTAGAGCTTAACGGTCACGATCCTGTTTTCACTTCTTCTCCAATGGAAGTGACGGTTTCCGGCGTGGCCGATGCGCCAACCATCACATTGATTGGCGATGCAGCGGATGGAGTATTCGAGCTCAAAGAAGACTTCAACCCATTCGGCACGTCGATTAATGACCCTGCACAGTTCGTACTGTCAGATCTGCTGTCAGCGAGCCTGCAGGATACTGACGGATCAGAAACACTCGCGCTGGAATTCACACTGTCGCCAAACGAAGGGCGATTCCAAGGTGGCGCTATCTATGAAGATAACGGCGTTTGGAAGCTGGATGACCCATCGCGATTGAGCCAAGTTCGCTTTATTCCAAACAGTGAATTCAGCGGAGACATCGCGCTCGGCATTAAAGCAATATCCACCGAATCTGCGCCAACGAGCACAGAAACGGCCGAAACAACGTCGTCAATCATCTTGCGCGTCGAACCTGTTGCCGACGAGGCAAGAATGGTAGTACGCACCGTCGTAGGGAATGAAGATGCGGGCAATCCTGATCCCAATGTCGCTGAAGGGAATACAATTTCCCTCGCCAGCGCGATTTCGTTGACCACACTCGGCAGTGATGCCGATGGGTCAGAAGCCATGTTCGTGCGCATTTATGACATACCAGCGGGTGCGACACTGCAACTTAATGATGGCGGTACAATTACACCCATTACCGACACTGACCGTATCGCGGTTGCAGACTTAGCGAACCTAGAACTTATTCCGCCAGTTCACAGCAATGAAAACATCACGCTGATGGTTGAAAGCATTGTTGTTGACTCTGCCACGAACTCGCCAGATGACGAGCGCATCTTGCCAGCGCAACCGCTGAATGTACTGATTGCGGGTGTAGCGGATACGCCGGAATTTGAGGTCGAAAACCCAGGAACGAATCCGGGCGAGTGGCAATACGACGCTGCTACTGGCGTCGTGACAACGACCGTACCAGAAGATGGTATTAACGGCGACGGACTGGTAGCGGTTGATTTCACTGTTGCCTCCGGCGAGAAAGCACTCGCGCCAACTGACAGCTCAGAATCACTCACCATGATCGTGTCGAACTTGCCGGATGGCGTGACGTTTGTGGTTAAAAATGCCGATGGCTCGTTAACCGACGTTGAACTGGCATTCGCGGGTTGGGCAACCGACGGTAGCGGTATGTCCGTCCCAACGTATTCTGTTGCACTGGATGCGTTTGAATCTGGTGATGTTTATCTCAAGCTTCCACCCAATACGACCGAAGATCTGCGCATTGAGACCAAACTGGTCGCGACAGAAAACGATGGCGATGACAAAGCGATCAGCACCACGATTGAAGTAATTGTCGGCCCGCCAGTGATTGATGCGGCAGATACTTACGAAACATCAACGACAACAGGCAACGAAGATGCATGGGTGAACATAGATTGGCAGCCTGATCTTACCGTTGCAGGTGTGCCTGATTCAGATGCGCAAGGCGTGAAAGAGTTTGTTGTCGGCGCGACTATTTCCGGTTTCGCGGATACAGACAGTGTGCAGTTGGTCAAAGGTAGCGACGTTATCACGTTAACCCCCGTTTCTGGTGAAGTGACCCTGACAGAAGCACAAATTGCTGATGGCTATCAACTACAAGTGAAACGTGCGCCTCACAGTGACGAAGACTTAACACTCACGACGTCTGTCACGATTCGACAAGATGATTTCGAAGGCCAGACATCGGCTGAAAAAGAGATCAGTGGCACCGTCAATATCAATATTGACGCAGTCGTGGAAACGGAAGATGGCGAATTGCAACTGCTACAAGCTGGCACATCGGTCACTGAGGTTTCAACAGACAGCAATGGCCGTATTGAATTTTTAGATGGCGTCATCTTTGCGCATCCAGACGATTCAAGTAACGAAACTGTCACTCGCATCGTGATTACTGGTCTAGAAGAAGGTTTCTATGTCGAAAATGGCGTGAGTGATGGTCAGGGCGGTTGGGTGCTGAACGACCCGAACGACTTCAGCATCATAGCGCCCGCAAATGTCCCGGCGGGTTCAACCACATTCACGATATCTGGCCTGGTGGAAGACGAAGGGGATTTGGGTGAAGGTGACAGCAGCCCTTTAACGCCGGTATCAAGCTCTCTGATTACATTGAACTATGTAGGCAGTAACAGTAATCACGAGGCGTATCAATTGGCACCGCCAGCAGAGACTGTGGTTGTCGAAGGGTTTGAAGATAACGCATTCTCGCTAGAAGCCGTTGGCGATGCACTGAGTTTCCCTCCAGGTGGTGGTGGTGACTCGCCGTTTGACCAAGTGACCGTCGTTATTGCTGGAGATGCAATTCCAGCGGGTACCGTCATTGGTGGAGCGCGTTACCATATTGATAACGATACCTATGTGTTTGAAGTTCCGGGCCGTCGTGACAATGGAAACCCGTACCCTGACGGATTGGATCTCACAGGGCTGACGGTTACCCCACCAGATGATTATGCAGGAGAGCTATTTATTCCAATTACCTTGGTGAATGTAGACACACGCAGTGGCGATACAAAATCCATCTCGTTTGATATTCAACTGAATGTTAAGCCGCTGGTTGATTTGCCATCACCAGACGGAGCGGCGCAGCCAAGTGACAACACACTAGTAGAGTTTTCTTTCTCTCTGGATATTAAAGAAACGCAAGGTTTGAACGCGGATCAGCAACCACTCGAAACGGGTGAAACAGAACAGGTTGTTTCCGGTCAGGCGCTTGAAGATGGCCTGATTATCCTCAGTCTTAATGGATCGTTTGCAGACACGGATCAGGCCAACGGTGAAGAAACAATCACAGCGGCAACACTCACAGTGCCTGCGGGTATGGGGATGTTTGTGCTGGCGGATGGCTCCGAATCTGACACCTTGGTTATTGATGCAAGCCAGCTTGATTCCATCAAGTTCAAACCTGCGCCTGATTTCAGTGGTGAAGTTGAAGTTTCTGCGAGCATCACGATTACAGACACAGCAACAACCGGTACTGACAGCCGCACGGTGAACACCACCATGAACGTTGAAGTAACGGCGGTAAATGACGAAGTCACCTTTACCCAAAATGGCACAGACTTAGGTGACACCGACGTCGCCGCGATCACTGTGGATGAAGATACAACGAGCGGCGCTTCACTGGCCGATCTTGGCTTTAGCTTTAGTGATATTGATGGCTCCGAATCCCTTGCGTCTATTATCGTGGAAAATGTGCCAGACGGATTTACCTTGTCAGCCCCAGCGGTCAATGCATCCGAAGGGCAGTGGATCATTCCTGCCAGCGCGATCACAGACAACACATCGCTGTCGCAAATCACGGTGGAGCCAGCGGGCAACTTCAGTGGCACGGTTAACTTTACTGTTACCGTGTTTACCCAAGAAGACAACTTGAGCGAACCGGTTGGCCACAGCCAAGTCGTTTCACTCACTGTCGATCCTGTGGGTGATGGGGCGAACGCCAATGTGAACGCATCGGCATCCGGCACGGAAGACGCCGCCGTTCATCTCGAAATGGAAATTACCGCAAAAGACAATCGCGACAGTGTTAGCGACACAGGGCAGCCATCAGGTGTTGATGTCACTGAAAACCCACCTGAAACACTGCTCATTACGATTTCAGGTGTGCCAAGTGGCGGCAAAATTGTTCTGCCTGATGGTGTGGTTGGCACCGTCACACCGGAAACGTCTGACGGCGGCGATATTGTTGTGACTATCGATAGCTCTCGTCTGGACGATCTGACGTTTATTCCGCCTCAAGATGTTAATGGCCAATTGGTGTTGGATCTTGCCATTCAGACCGTGGATAACGGGGCGGTGTCTACTGATGTGGTGAATAAACAAATTACCGTCAACCTATCAGCAGTGAATGACGAGCCCGTGAATATTCTAGCGGATAGCTACGCCGCAGAAGAAGACACTGTGCTCACGATTACCGACCTGCAAGTCCAAGATGTGGATGCAAGAGACGGCAGCAGCGTGGTCAATGTGCAATTGGCGGTAGGCACTGGCAGTACACTGGATTTGGTCGGTGATAGCACCGGTATTTCAGTCTCTGGTGATGGGACAAATACGCTGACGCTGACCGGTAACATCGACGCCATTAATGCCTTACTTGCTGGTGGCGTTAACTATGAATTTGCGGGTGAAAACACCTCAGGTGATGACACCTTAACCATGACAACGCGCGATCGCGGAAACTTCGGCGCGGGCGGTCAAAAATTCGATCGCGATACTGTCTCCATCGTTGTTGCACCGAAGTCAGACTTGCCAGAGCTTAGCTATGCGACTCAGCTCGCTTCTATGCGTGCGGCAGTCGGTGCTGTTGTTCCTTTGCTGGGGCTGATGGCGAGTTTGGTTGACCCGATTGATAACGAGTTCACGCTGACTTTTAGTGGCCTAGGTACATCAGGGGAACTCATTGATAGCGCAGGTAACCCTGTTGGCACGAATGATGGCAGCGGGAATTGGACACTTAGTCAAACGGAATTAGCCTCCGTCATGCTTGAGGATCTGAATCTCCGCTTCACCTCGCAGCCCGCAGGTGACATTACAGTCACAGCACTGTCTGATGTGGGCGATGGCGATCCTAAAGAAGCCTCTCTCACCATCAATGTTAACGTGGTAGACACCGCGACAACGCCTGATCTCAATGATTCGGATAACAGCAGTGATAACTTGGTGGTTGATGGCAATCAAGCTGCACGCCTTCACGGCGGTGCAGGCGATGACATTCTCGTCGGTGGCTTGGGTGCAGATATTCTCACCGGTGGTGAGGGAGATGACCAAATGTGGGGCGGTGATATCGATGGCACGGGAGATAGTGCCGCCGATACCTTTACGTGGAAATCCGGTGATTTTGGTACTGCAGCAAACGTTGCCAATGATGTGATCAAAGACTTTGAAAACGGGATTGATGTGATCGATCTTTCCGATGCCTTTGATACCGCAGGGGTATTTACCTTTACCGATTTAGCGAATCGCCTAGATATCCAAACGGTGGGTGGTGATACGCGCATTCAGGTGTTTGATGACACCAGTGCGCCGATTCAAAATATTCTGATTGAAGGCCTCACGCTCAATGATTTGCTGGGGATGGATGCATCCGGCCTGACGCAAGATGAAATTCTTGAGTCGATGCTGATGACAGGTCAATTGGTTGTGTTTGATCCAAACTCAACGCAGTTTGGTACTGAAGCCGATGACACCTTGACCGCCAGCGATGACGGAGAGCAACTGTTCGCGGGAGACGGCGATGATACGTTGCTAGGCGGACTGGGTAATGACATCCTTGTCGGTGGCGCTGGAAATGACACCATGACGGGCGGCGGCGGTGACGACGTGTATGCTTGGTCAGGGTCTGATGTAGCAACAGGTACACTAGCCACTGATACCATCACAGACTTCGCGGTGGGCGACACGGTTACCGGTGATAAGCTAGACATCTCAGCGATTCTGCCGGATGCCGTAGGCAGTGGGTCTACCATTAGTGAATTGCTCGATTACATTCGCCCTGAAGTCACAGCCGATGGCTTAACGCTTCATGTCTCTCAAACCGCAGGTGGCATGGAAGTGCAGGACATTGTGCTGCAAGATATTGGGTTGCCAGACCTTGGGTTAGACATGAGCGCGACAGGAACTGACATTCTGAATCAATTGATCCAACAGCAGGCGCTGAAATTGGATTAAGACTGATTCTTGAAAATTCGTCTGATTGAGATGAGAACGGTTACCCAACAAAAGCACTGCGCGATGCAGTGCTTTTTTTTGTGTGCCATATCACTGTTTTTATGCTCGTTGAAACAGGCATATTGAGAAAGTTTGCGTATAGTTGCTTGAAATAACCTTTCGAACCTAGAGTTAAAAGTAGAACCATGAAAACACTCTTTGCCCACCGAGGAATGTCCTCACTTGCGCCTGAAAACACACTTTCTGCTTTCTCGCTAACGCCAGAATATGGCCTTAGCTGGGTAGAGTGCGACGTGGATATTTTGGCAGATGGAACGGTTGTTGTTAGCCATGATGACACCTTAGATCGCTGCACCGACAGACCTGGCAGTTTGTATGACCTAACTATCGAAGATCTCGACGATATTGATGCCGGAAGTTGGTTTGGTGATGCCTTCATTGGCGAACGAATCCCAACCTTCGATCAGTTCATTACCTTGATGAACATCCTCAAACTCAACGTTAATGTTGAAATCAAATCCTGCACGTCAGGCTGGGAAAACACCGAAAAGCTCATCAGCGGAGTCATTGAAGGGTTAAAAAACCTCAACCAAGACGCCAACGTGTTGGTTTCTAGCTTTAATCCGCTGGCACTGGCGGAATTCAAACGCCGCTGCCCGAATGTGGCTGTAGCTTGCCTCTTTGAACCATTGATGCCAGAAGATTGGTTGTCCACCCTACAGGCGTGTCAGGCAGACACCATTAACGTTGCTAACGAAGGGCTCACCAAAGAAAAAGTGCAGGAAATGAAAGAGCACGGGCTTGAAGTAAACGTGTACACGGTCAACGACCTGATGCGCGCCAACCAGTTATTCAACTGGGGGGTTGACGGCGTATTCACCGATGTTGGGCATACCTTCCCATCTCGCTATCGAAACGCTTAAATCACCGACCCAAAAAAAGTGATAGGTATGGCAGATTGAATCTATAATTTTCAACGATTGTACCTATCACTTATCCCATCATAAACTCTCCCCATAAACAAAAAGGCCAACGGCCAAACAAAATGCCAAAAGAGAATGGGGAAGGGGTTATGACAAGCATCAATATCGGTATTCAAGAACACGACAGAATTGTGATTGCAGAAGGGCTAAAACGCTTGTTAGCGGATTCATACACCCTCTACCTGCAAACGCACAACTTCCATTGGAATGTTACGGGTAAACAGTTCCGTGAACTCCATGTCATGTTTGAAGAACACTACAACGCGCTAGCACTGGCGGTGGATGAAATCGCAGAGCGAATCCGCACACTCGGCGTTGCCGCACCGGGCACCTACAAAGCGTTTGCGGAACTGAGCGCGATTGAAGAAGTGGAAGGGGTTCCATCGGCTGATGACATGGTGGACATACTCACCAAAGGCCACGAGCAGGTGGTTCGCACCGCCCGCGAAGTGCTCAAACTGGCACAGCAAGCCGGTGATGAATCCTCCGCATCACTGGTGTCAGATCGCATGCGCGAGCACGAAAAAACCGCGTGGATGCTCCGCGCCATGCGTGAAAACGGCTAAGCCGTAAAGATAAAACGCCAGCAATGTTCCGTAAGTAGAAGGTCGCCCAATGGGGCGGCCTTTGTGTTTCTGGCGTTGTTTTGGATAAAAACGGCTTAGAGCTAGCGATCTAAACCAATGAGTTCGGATAATCTGGTTTTGAGCAAAGCAAGACTCAAATGTGTCTACTGAGTCGATGGCTATTCAACCCATTGAAGTTTGGAATGTTTAATAATTTCATAGCGCCGCTCGCCTGTTAATCAGTGGCGGGCATACATCCATCCTCTGCTCATCTGAGCAATTTGCTAAATAAAGAGGCGTCGGGCTTGTTCAACACCCGAATAAAGTGTCGGCTGAGCGACACTTATTCTTATTTGTTATGTACGTACACTTTGTTCCACCGTAACAAACAACGGCTTTACAAATTTGGCCTCTTCTTGATAACGATTTCTCGTATCCCAAAGATCAACTGCATGTTGAATATTAAGCCAAAACTCTGGTGTATTACCTAATGCCGCAGCTAACTTGATAGCCACTGGAGCCGTTAACACACCGCCATTAATCAAGTTACTTACCGTATTTCTGTGTACACCCATTGCCTCTGCGAGCGCTTTTGATGTGATGCCCATTGGTTCAAGAAATTCTACTTTTAACATTTCCCCAACGCTAACTGGACGACGTTTTGTCTTACGCATAGTCGCTACCTCAATACTTATGTGGGTCTAAGTAAGTATTTAGTGCAACACCATCAACCCACTGAAAAATCAAACGATATTGTTTATTCACTCGAATTGAACACCACCCTTTAAGAGTACCTTCAAGATGTTCGAAACGATTTCCCGGTGGAATTCTTAAGTCACGCTCAGCTTGAGCTGCATCTAAGATTTCCAATTTCCGAAATAGAGCATTTTCTATGCTACTTGGAATTAAACGATGTCGTTTATCATCCTCATAAAACTGCTCTAACCACTTATCTTTAAATTCTAATGCCATTACAACTGCACTGTCTCATTGTGCATTCATAAACAAAGGGTAACGCATAACAGCATTGTGCACAAGTTTGATTAGGAAGTGAAAACGATGAGTGAAAACGAGTGAGTGAAAACGAGGACAGTCACCTCAAGAAAGGACAGTCACCTCAAGAAAAGGATAAACCAGTCAGTTTCATTCCAATGAGTAGAGCCCCATAAATCAACGAACCCGATGCGACGACACATAGAAACCCATGTAGCTTTATGACATACCATACTATCGGCTTCTTCTATGACTACAGCACGCTCATCACTGATCAATGTATCAGCCACGCCATACTATCATTGTGTGTCTCGCTGCGTTCGCCGCTCATTTCTTTGTGGCTACGACATACACGCAGACAAGAGCTTTGAACACCGACGAGAGTGGATAGAGAAACGTCTGCTACTGCTCGCACATATATTCTGCATCGATGTTTGCGCTTACGCCATTATGAGCAATCACTATCACGTCGTTTTGCACATTAACACCAAAGAAGCAGGATTATTATCCCTGGAGCAGGTCGCTGAACGTTGGCTGTCACTGCATTCAGGCCCGGTGTTGGTGAACCGCTTTATGGGCGGCGACAAACTCTCCGAAGCTGAGCGTGAACGTTGTGAAGAAATTATCGAAGTCTGGCGAGAGCGACTGACCAGCATCAGTTGGTTTATGCGGCTGCTCAATCAACACATAGCTTTGGAAGCGAATCGGGAAGACCAATGTACGGGTCACTTTTGGGAAGGTCGTTTTAAAAGCCAAGCGCTGCTTGATGAAAAAGCACTGGCAGCAGCCATGGCGTATGTGGATTTAAACCCCGTTCGTGCGGCTATTGCCGATACACCTGAGCAATCCGCTTTTACCTCCGTCAAAGCACGGATTGAAGCGTTGAGAAAAGAGCAACACACCGCCCGCTACCTTTTCCCCTTTGTTGGCAATCCACGCGAACCCAGGCCCGATGGTATTCCCTTTCGATTAATGGATTATCTGGAACTTGTCGACTGGACAGGAAGGCAAATGCGGGACAACAAACGGGGGCATATCAACAGCACTTTACCGCCTATTCTTTCAAGGCTCGGCTTTGAGCCCGCAGATTGGCTACAAGCTTGCACCCAAATAGAGCGGGGCAGGCTAGTGGGCAGCGATGTTGCAATCAAAGCTGCATTACCTCAACTAAACCGAAAGCGAATATCAGGGCTTAGACTGCCCGACGGCTAAACCTTCTCCTTCCTTACCCCAACTTCATCAACTAACAGGCAATCGCCTGTTTTTATGCTGTCTCCCGTACCCAGATTTAGTGAGATTTGATGAGAGACCTAGTGACTTGGGGAGATTGAGTGTACTTCTGACAAATCTATTTTTATAACAGTAGGTTATCGAAAAATCAGTTGTTGCCTTTCTCTAACGGTGACTGTCCCGGTAGTCCCCAACGGTGACTGTCCCGGTAGTCCCCCAGGCAATCCACGCGAACCCAGGCCCGATGGTATTCCCTTTCGATTAATGGATTATCTGGAACTTGTCGACTGGACAGGAAGGCAAATGCGGGACAACAAACGGGGGCATATCAACAGCACTTTACCGCCTATTCTTTCAAGGCTCGGCTTTGAGCCCGCAGATTGGCTACAAGCTTGCACCCAAATAGAGCGGGGCAGGCTAGTGGGCAGCGATGTTGCAATCAAAGCTGCATTACCTCAACTAAACCGAAAGCGAATATCAGGGCTTAGACTGCCCGACGGCTAAACCTTCTCCTTCCTTACCCCAACTTCATCAACTAACAGGCAATCGCCTGTTTTTATGCTGTCTCCCGTACCCAGATTTAGTGAGATTTGATGAGAGACCTAGTAACTTGGGGAGATTGAGTGTCCTTCTGATAGATCTATCTTTATAACAGTAGGTTATCGACAAATCAGTTGTTGCCTTTCTCTAACGGTGACTGTCCCAGTAAGTTGTTTTGTTTTTATGCTGTCTCCCGTACCCAGATTTAGTGAGATTTGATGAGAGACCTAGTGACTTGGGGAGATTGAGTGTCCTTCTGACAAATCTATTTTTATAACAGTAGGTTATCGACAAATCAGTTGTTGCCTTTCTCTAGCGGTGACTGTCTCAGTAAGTTCAACAGGCAATCGCCTGTTTTTATGCTGTCTCCCGTGCCCAGATTTAGTGAGATTTGATGAGAGACCTAGTGACTTGGGGAGATTGAGTGTCCTTCTGATATATCTAACTTTATAACAGTAGGTTATCGAAAAATCAGTTGTTGCCTTTCTCTAACGGTGACTGTCCCAGTAAGTTAGCTGTCCCAGTAAGTTAGCTTTGGGGAAACCCTATTAACGAGCACAACAGGGTTGTAACTTAGTAAGAGGGCTATACTTCTTTTAAAGTAAACCTTGTCGAAAAATCATTAATTTGTCGGCTGGAGAGTATTTCAAGAAAAGCATCAGATACAAACAAGCTTGATGGACATCTGGCATCAGCCCATGCAAGATTGTCTCTTATCACATCTTTTTTTACGGAATTTCCTTCCCCAGGCTCCAACATTAAATTAGAATTTTCCGGGTCTCCTTTTTTCATAAAAACGATCCGTGTCGAGTTTAAGTCAATCGCATCCAAAATCACCATTGGCCGCCAAAAGTAAGCCTGACCTACACCCCCCCACTTTCATCTACAACAACCATAGGGGAAAGTTGATGTTTTCCCGGTTCTAATTCCATCAAACACGCTGCAAATCGCTCACTGATAATCGCTGAAGGAAAATCAGCGAAATGCCCAGGAGTATAATCATAGGGGGGAGCCCCTTCTCTGGAGATGATCGTTCGAGGTAGTTTACTCTCAGGAATTTTTCTTGCGTAAGCATTGATGTGTGCGTCAATACGCGTGAGCTTGGAATGTATTATTTCCCCCCTCGACCAATGTGCAGTTCGGTAGATTTCGAAAGCCTCGTCAAATATTTGGCTACCAAACGCCTTCAACGTAGCCTCGTCTTGTTCTAGGAACCTAGGGAAAAATGAAGGTGTTGTATTATCAAGCCAGCGAGCGGGCATATTAAGGGTGACAGCCATTAGTGCAATTCCTTCTCTTTTCTCTTGGTTGGCATTGCGCCCATACCTTCAAGTACAGACGGTTCAACCAATTTTGCCACTAATATCTTTGAAAATACTGACTCAACAAAGAGATACGAAAGGTTCAAATCAGATAGGAATTCTGTCATGCCCAGCATTGCGTAATGTTCTCGTCAACGTCAGCCCTTTCTTTTCTCGTTGCTGGCGTAGTCTTTTCCTGATTAGTTTTTGTATGGAAAGATGTGGATTTTTGAAGTCGTTAAAAACACTGGCCAAACAACTTTAGGGCAAAACCTCGCCAGCAATAATCGCGGAACGTTATTTCGCAATTTGCTTGGTGAATCCGTGTTCTTCGAAGCAGGCGACGGCGGCTTTGTACTCATCAATCGCTGATTCAATATCGCCGCCGTTGATATTGGCGATACGGTGGGCGGCTTGGTCAATGCCACATTGGTCGGCAATGGCATCAATCACGTCGTCTGGAACGACCTCGCCTTGTTGGTCTAGCCAGACAATGCGGGGGAGGGATTCCACATTGTGGTTGTTATCAGCGTGTGCGTTGAACGCAAAAAGTAATATGAACAGCATCAGGCCTTTCATCATGTTCCCTTACGACTTTGAGCTCTTGAGCGCTTTCTTCGCAAGTTCATCTGTCAGCATGTGCATTTCTGGCAAGATACGATGAATCAAATGAAGTTGCTGCAACACCATGCGTGCTGAACTGCTTTCTTCTTCGCGCCATCGCTCTAAATGCTTGCCGAGCGCGTCATCTAAGCAAGGTGTCGTTTCAACCGCATCCCCGGCCAGTTTGGCTATCAGACAATCCAGCTCTTCGTGTATACCACGGTGCGCTTTGGATACCAGTTCATGAATGCTGTCATCATCCATTTGCATACGGTGCGCACCAAGGGTTGAGATATAACTCAACATGGCGTGGTTTAAACAAAGAAAACGGAAGCTCTCATCAATGGCGGTGCGGTAGCGGCCTGGCTCTGCCAGCATATTACTGATGGCGGTGGTGAGTTGTGCATCATGATTGTGCGCTTCTCGTCGCGCGACACGATAGGCCATGGTATCGCGTTTACCGATGCGATATTGGCCTATGATTTGCGCCAGATAATCGCGGTTCGCGGCAACTGAATCTTTCATGATCCCGCGTAAACGGTGAGCTTGCCAATCAGGCAAGATAAACCGAACGGCTGCCACAGACAGTAAACAGCCAATCAACGTATCCCCAAGGCGAGGCAGCATCACCGCATAGCCTTCCCCTAGCTGGTTGAAACACATGAGCACCAACAGGGTAATAAACGCGGTTGCTGCGGCGTAGTGGGTGGTGCGAAACGCGAAGAATAGCACGCCAAACAACACCATCAGCACCAATTGCCCTGTTAAATCCGGGAACAATGTGAGTAGGGGGAGACCAACCAACAAGCCAATTAAGGTGCCGGATACCCGCTGGGTGAGTTTGCTGCGGGTGGCTGAGTAGTTGACCTGACACACAAACAAGATGGTGAGCAAAATCCAGTATCCGCGCGTTAAATCAAATGCTTGAATAATGCCGTAGCCGACACCTAGCGCCACACTCAAACGCACTGCATGACGAAACAGTAAGGATTTTGGCGTTAACTGTGCCCAAACGCGTGCACATTTTTCACGAAAGCTGTGGGCGTTTGAATCAGGGATTTCTTTGTCTTCGTCATTAACGGTGGCATCAGGGTTGCTGATGTTGGAAAGCTGGCGTTCTACCGTGGCTAGGTTACTGAATAGGTAGTCTAACTGACTGAGTAGAGGGTTCCATTCAGGGTTATTTTCCGCCTTGATATAGATTAGCGATTCTTGCAATTCATCTAATGCTTTAACGCTTTGCTCGCCGTGAATGTAGGGACGTGACAGCGTGAGGCAGTGAGACACCTCCAAACACGCTTTGGATTGCAAATGCAGTAAGTGCTGTAAGCGAAACATGACGTCGCTGTGGAAGAACACTTCAGCCAGATCTTGATATCGATAATGGGATGAGTTCGCACGTTCATGAATGTCTTGGGCGAGAAAGTAGATTTTCAATAGCTGTCGCGTGTTGTCGTTAACTCGACCGCGACGAATGCGGTTCATCAAGGCGTTCTTGGCACCGTTAAGCGCATTCACGACTTTGATGTTTTCGTTCGCATCACGCAGTCGCAAAGGTTGCGGATTCAAACTGCGACTGGGATGAAACATCTCCGATTTCTGATCGAGATAGTGAGACAGCGTGTTGAACACCAAGGCAATACTTTGTTGAACAGGTTGCAACGGCCAGAGTAAAAGCCAGACAAGGGAAATCAACCCATACCAAGCAGCCCCTGCTAAAAGCAGTGTAGGCTGGAACCAAAGCGAAGGCGATTCTTGCGCCCCCAGCATGGTGTAAATGGCGGTCAGTACCGAAGCAAAAGCGATACTCGTGTAGCGAGGGCCAATGGCGCCCAACATGATAAAACTGAAGGTAGAAACGACCATTCCCAACGCAAACAAAACGGGATAATCAAAAAGAATTTCGACAGAAAAAGTCGTGATAGCAAAACAAAATAGGGTGGTGAGAAGTGCGGAAAGTCGGCCTGAGAAATTGTCGTCCGTTTCGGCCAGTGCTGAAGCAATAATCCCCAATACCAAAGGAGTAATGGCTTCTGATGCGCCATACCACCAACAAGGAAGTGCCACGCCGACTAACGCGATAAACACGCGGACGCTGTAATTAATGCGGCTATTTGCCCAGTATTCACGGAATGTAAGCGAAGTGCGTTTAGATATCATGAGAACGAAACTAGAAGAAGCATGGCAGTAAGATAGCAGATTGAAACCTTCATCCAAGGGGTGAGATCAAAAACGAGGGTTATTTCCCTTACATAAGATCCTTTCGCTGATTTTTCATTCACCTATGCTTTTCTGTGCGCCTTAGTGATAATCGCTTAAGACCGTGAGATACAGGTAAGAAATTGCTATCCTTCATGTTGTCATTTCAGTTGCCGAGCTTTTCATGAAATTATCTGCCAGTAAGCTGGCCCAATGGTGTGTACAAGGCGATCATTACAGCATTGCACTTGATGAACATCACCTTGTGTTTGAATCCAAACATTTGACAGAAACTGTCCCGTTTGCCATCTGGGACGGGCAATGTCGCTTGTCTCGGGGGTTGTTGTGGGGAAAACTGACGTTTATCGTTTCCCCTGCCGATCAACCCGCGCGTTCCATTTCCGCCTATGGCCTTCCTTGGCGTGAACTCTCTTCATTCGTCGATCAATTAACCGCAAGTTATCAAGGCTGGCTGGCAAAGCAGCAAAACAAATTTATGCTGATTGAGCATGAGTTGGTGGCATTGCGAGATGAGCTTGAAGGGCACAAAGGGTATCTTCGCGACGCTGATCTCCAACAGTGGACTCTTAAAGCAAGCGCGGCGGTGGCGGAATTTGGCGTTCACCCTCAAGTTGCTGCTATTGCTAACCCTGCGCTGTATCAAGGGTTCTTTGGTTGGCTGCAAAATGGCAGCGCGATGCGGGAAACGAGAAACGCGAAGTGGCGGGAAACCGAGTTAGAACGTTGGTCGCCATGGTTTGATGGCATTGAATCTTCTCCGCTCAACCCTTCTCAGCGTCGAGCCGTGTTGATGGACGACAACCACAACCTGCTTTTGGCAGGCGCAGGCTCAGGCAAAACCAGCGTGTTGATGGCGCGCACCCAATACTTGGTGGCTAGCGAGCAAACCACACCAGAACGCATCGTGATGTTGGCATTTGGCAAGAAAGCCAGCGAAGAAATGGTGCAACGGCTAGCCAGTGCGGGGCTGAGAAATGTTGAAGTGTCTACCTTCCATGGCTTTGCAACTAAAGTCATCAAGGCGCTCACAGGTAACGCGCCTGTGCTGTCTGCGCTCGCGACCGATGAAGAAGCTAAACTCAGTTGGATGACGTTATGGCTTGCTGAGAATCTCACTCAACCTGCTGTTGAAAAGCGCTGGCTGAAACACCTTTCTCAGTGGCAATTACCCGGCTTGAACGCAGAAAGAACGTTGGCCGAGCAAGCCCATGAGCCGCGTTTACACAAATGGTTGTGGCGTCAGCTAGATTTGCTGATCCAACAGAATAAATCGCAAGCGGCGATGCGCTCGCAAGTGAACGGTGATGCGCGTGCTGAAAGTGAGTTCGCGTTGGTCTGGCCGATTATGCGCAGCTATCAAACCCATGTGTCTCAAGCCAACAACGTTGATTTTAATGGCTTGATTAAAGAAGCCACCAAGTTGCTTTCACGAAAGAGCGCCACGTTTTCGGTGCAATATGACCATATTATGGTGGACGAGTACCAAGATATTTCCCCAGCACGCATGGAAATGCTTGAAGCACTTTGTGGCGGTAAGCGAGACCGCGCGCCTTCGTTGTTCGCAGTGGGTGATGATTGGCAGGCGATATACCGGTTTGCTGGTTCTGATGTCAGTCTGACCACGGATTTTCTTTCTCGATTCCCTGCTGGCGTGATTGGATATTTGGACCTGACGTACCGCTTCCACTCCCAAATTGGCGCAGTGGCAAACCCGTTTATTCAGGTTAACCCAAAGCAGCTAGCCAAGCCGTTGAATAGCGTAAAAATCCAAAAGAAGAAAGCGGTTCACCTTGTGTCTTCTGACATGCTTGAAGATACCTTGATTAAGCTGGCCGCATCGCAGGGGGAACGTGATGCGACACTCATGATGATTGGACGGAATCATGCCTCTAAACCAGAAGGTTTTTCGTCTTGGCAAGCGCGTTGGCCATCGCTCAATATTGTTTATGTCACCGCGCATGCGAGCAAAGGATTAGAGGCAGACTTTACGTTTCTACTCGATGTGAACGAGGGCGTGTTCCCAGCAAAAGGACAAAGCGAAGGGTTAGAAGTCGCGATGTTGTCTATGCACGGTGAAATGGCGCATGCGGAAGAGCGTCGGCTTTTCTATGTGGCGTTGACACGCGCACGACAAGAGTGCTGGATTTTCTGCCACCCTGAGAAGCCTTCTGAGTTCGTTAAAGAACTCTGGCAGGGCGATTATCCTGTAATTTCAAAGCTACCGAAAAAGTCGCTTCAGTCTGCGCATGTTCAGCCAGCTACTGAGCAGTCAGTCATGGCGGAATGAACGCCAAGCCAAGCCAAGCCATGCAGAGATGAGCTAAGCCAAGAACAATTAGCCCGCGCGGGCGTCGAGCATGCCGTCATCGGCAAACTGTGCGGCAATCTCGACAAACTGATGTTCACACGCGAGAAAGGCTTCTACAACAGCTGGGTCGAAGTGCGTTCCTTTGCCCTGCAAGATGATCTCCTTGGCTTTTTCATGGCTGAACGCGGGTTTGTAAACCCGTTTTGAGATCAGAGCATCATAAACATCGGCCAGTGCCATTAAGCGCCCTGACAGCGGAATTCTATTCCCCGCTAGCCCGAGAGGGTAACCTGAACCATCCCATTTTTCGTGATGCGTGGCTGCAATCTCTTGAGCAAAGCGTAAGAAAGCGATGCCTTCAACGCTTTTCTCTGTCATTGACAGGGCGTCGGCTCCGAGCTGGGCATGGGTTTTCATTATGACGAATTCTTCGTCAGTCAGTTTGCCCGGCTTGAGCAAAATAGCGTCCGGAATGCCGACCTTGCCCACATCATGAAGAGGCGCTGATTTGTAGAGCAGATCAATGGTGTCGTCACTGAGGTAGGCCGCATATTTGCTTTGCCTACGTAATGTGTAAGCCAGTGCGCGAACATAGTTTTGAGTGCGCAGAATATGCGCGCCAGTTTCGTTATCACGCACTTCTGCCAAAGTAGAAAGGCCAATGATGGTCGCGTCGCGAGTACGATTGATCTCGTCGTAACTGGTTTGAAGATCATTGAGCATTTTGTTGGTGTAGTAAGCGATAACGCCCAATTCCCCAGTGTGGTTAGAGGGCAGCTTTTGTTCTAACTGCCCATCTGCCGCAAGCACCATTGCGTGGGTTTGTCGCTCCAGTTGTTGATGAATCAAATTGGCACCGTTTTTGGAAATCACGGCGATGTAACCTAAAACCACCAGACCCACAAAGAAAAACTCTTTGAGAATGCTATCAATGTCGGCAATCGTGGTCTTGTGTTCAGTGTGCTCAACCAGCCACAGTAAATCTTTGGTAACAACCAACCCAAGCAACACGGTTACCATGATAACCAATAACATTGCGCCCAAACCAATTTGTCCTGCCAAAGGTGTGAACTTATGTGGGGCTTCAAACTGGGTGTTGGGATGTGCGGTTTGATAGCGAGTGTTATCAATGGCCAAATCAAGGCTTATCATAACCCCCAATATTGCCATGCCAAACACCACTTTGAGATTGCTGTCTAAAGGGAAGCCATACAAGGTGGCATACCAAATGGCGAACCCAATACCGGCGAGTGCAAAAATCCCCACGTTTGTGATTAGGCTAACCTCGCCGTGGTATATGGCGCGAAGTATCAAGCGCACAAAGTAGAGCAGCATGAATACCGTCGCGGATTGAAGAAGCAGCACCGCCGTCGGCAATGAATCGATGAATGGGCAGACTTTCGAGCCATAAACCGTGAAGATAATAATCGCGACGATGTAATGGACAGTTGCTCTTTTTGGAGACTGCACAAACGAGGTTTCAGCCATGTCCACCTTCTCTTGTTCGGTTTTAAATGAATGGAGTGAGGCTCCAATGTGTATTTTTAGCGCTTAACGCCGCATTGCATCAGCGTCTGATTTGTTAGAAGTTCTGTCACTAAAACGTGAAAATAAAAAGGTGCATCGCCAGCCAGCATTTGTTGCTCGGGCTTGATGAGCGCATCTTTTGTCAATGTGCCAAAGGTGTTGAAAACGGTCTTGGATGGCTGACCTGTCACCGCCATACCAAGCTTTGCGCAAATGCTCAGATTGTTGATGAGTGACAATTGCATCGTATTCTCGTTCGTGTCACTCACGCCTAATAAAGCAAAGTAATCACCGTCTCGTAGCCAAATTTCTCCGTTATGAATAGTGAGCTTTTCTCCCTCATTCATTTCTGTCCAAGGATCTTCAAATCCCAGAGCTTCAAGCACCTGTTTCATGCTTTCAGGCGCAGGAAAGTGCAATTGACCGGCACTTATCCCAAACACAGGGAAGGACAGAATGGAGACAAGACCAACCGCCATGAGCCACGGAAAATCGAGACGATTTAATACTTTGCTAGCCAATACGCACCACGCATATTTCACATTTCACACACTACAAGTGTAGACGGATGATTTGAATGAATGACAAAGGTATCAATACCATTGAAAAGTTTCTCTTATGGAGCAAATCACAAAAATCGATGAAACGTTCATTCGCTAAGCTGTACTTGCCTTCGTGAAAATTAACAAAGTCTTTAAATTACAAAGTGAAAGAGTGAATTTTTTTATTCTTTTTGAGTAGCCTATTTATTGAATTTACGCGATCCCTTGCCTATACATAAGTATGAGAAAAAGTGATTTTTAGAGCTGCGAAGTCTGATTGATGTGTAAATTTTTCTGACAATGAGTCTTTAGCTCTTCATTAATGACGCCGATAGCGACACATTGCACATCATCTAAGTGTATTTCCGGCGAGGGGTATAAATGAATACAAATTCAACATCAGCGAAGAAACCGCCGGCACGACCGCGAGAGCGCGTTATCATGGGCCTTCAGGCCATGGATTTTATTCAGCATGGCACTGAAGCGTCACTTGAAATCATCACGCCACTTGGGCAACACCTTGGTTTTAAAGCTAATTTTATAGGCTTCGATGATCAGCAACATATTTTTTTCACCATGCCCAGACTTACCAAAAAGCAATATGAAGAATTTTTCATGGAAGGATTCAATGTTGATATTGAGGGGATTTCTGAGCAAGGCGAAGGCGCGTTGGTGAGGTTTAGAACCCGTATTGCCCACGTCGTTTTTCGTCCTATTCAAGTGCTTGTATTTCCCGTTCCTCAACAGGCAAAACTTGTGTTGTTGAGAAACGAGATACGCTATGAACTGCGTTTGCCCGGTGACATTCAGCTATCAAACCGCAAATTGGGTGTGATCCTGACTGATGTTTCATCGGGTGGTTGTGGGTTTAGCTACGAAGCGATTTCTCCTGAATTCGACGTAGACCAAAAGATTGTGCTTGAGGTGGTAAACAAAGCGAATGGGGACACTTACGCGTTGAGTGGCGGTGTTAAAAATGGTCGAACCAAGCGTGGCAAGCAAACTTACGGAATGGTGTTTGATGAGCCCGGCAAAGCAAACTGTCGACGATTACTTTCAACGTTGATTTACGACGGCACCAAATATGTGTTTAAGAACCCTAAAAAAGAAACGGGGCCGGGCGGAGGTTAACGGCAATCAGTAACAGCGTAAAGCACCGTATGACAACGGTGCTTTTTTATGAAATCAGGAAGTGTTCGGATGAAAAAGCACAAAACATGCTTTTATTCAAATATTTAATAAAAGCTGTCTCATTTCTGATTGCATGATGAACTCTTGTCTAAACTTAGTGTAGTCCCCTATAAATCAGATATATCCATGACTGACCCAAATGTTGACAACCACTTTGTGACGGCTGCTGTCGTTGCCGCTGAATTGTATAAAGCACGTGAGATTGCTAACGATATATCCTTGACCGCCAGCAATGCTCGAGCGCTTGCTTTGCGCGCGGGCCAAGGTGCTGCGGGGTTTCGAGCAATCACCGATTTTATTGACCAACTCGCTGAAACTACGGTTAAAACTTCAGACATTATCAACCTCAAGGCGGTAACAATTAGTCGACTGGCAACAGTCGCTGTGCGCAGTGAGCGAACCATTGATCGCTTTAAAGATGCCGCCGTAGTGAGTCGAGAGGCTCAGTTTGTCCAAAGCATCATTGACCCCATTGAACACATGAAAGCCGAACATGCCAAAGTGATCCGCCTTTTTCATAGAGAAGTCGCTCAGTTGTCCGAGCTGCTTGAAAATCTCGCTCGAGAGATCAAAACAGCGTCTGTTCTTTCAGCTATGTCTCGTGTTGAAGCGTCACAGTCGGGTAAGAAATTTGAAGAGGGACTGAATGTGGTTGCCGACAATGTATCCAAGGCAGCAGAACGTATCCAAGTTCATATTATGCTCTCTCAGTCGCTGTGTCGGGAACTGTCTGACGACTATTACTAGAAACATTTTACACCCATGAACAATGGCACTTAGGTCTCGGAGACAGGCTGAAATGATAACAAAAGAAATCTATTCTGGTGAAACACACCAATGGTTTATGTTTGGTAGAGATCCCTCTAAGCCAGAAAAAATCATTGATACCAATCAGTACATGATACGCACGCCAAAAAGTGCCTTGCTGATGGATCCTGGTGGTATGGAGATTTTTTCAGCCATGCTTGCTTCTGTGGTGAAACAAGTCCCAATCACCCAAATTCATCATCTGTTCGCATCACATCAGGATCCCGATATCATTTCTTCACTTGGCCTGTGGGACACGGCATTAATGGAGACTAAGCTCCATGCGCCTTGGCTGTGGGAGGGGTTTATTCGTCATTTTGGCATGCAGAATATCGAGTATGTTCCTATTGCTGATGAAGGTGGGCGCTTAGTGATCAATGGTGTGGAAGTGCGGTTTATTCCTGCTCACTATCTACACGCATCGGGCAATTACCACGTTTATGATCCCGTCGCGAAGATTTTGATGAGTGGTGACGTTGGCGCCGCACTGGAAGCGGATGACGCGCCAATAGAAGTGGAAGACTTTGACGAGCACATTCCAAAGATGCACGGGTTTCACCAACGCTGGATGCCTTCCAATGAAGCTAAAAATGATTGGATACGACGAGTTCGATTGTTAGATATTGAAATGATGTGCCCACAGCATGGACGAATATTTACGGGGGAGAATGTGGGGAAATTCTTAGATTGGTTCGAAGAGCTCGACGTAGGCATCGCGATAAAGTAGCGAGCTGATTGCTTGAGGTTGTTCGGTTATCGGGTAACGAAGAAAGAGTGCACGCTGCACTCTTTTCTGTTTTTTTGTGGTGCCTTTTCTAAAGCGACTATTTGAAAGCGCTGTGGCCGGTCTCAGTCTTTGACGGTTAAATCGCTACTCTCTGAAAACGAGTAGGAGGTTTAGTGCTTCTCCAGCATCAATTTCATCGTTCGAATTGTCATCAAAAAAACGATTAAAACCCGCCAGTCTTGGGTCATCACTATTGATGTGATGAAACCCCATGCTCCAGTTTTTGAATTGACGCTCAGGAATGGTTTTTCGCATTAGCTCAACCACAGAATAGTGTCGGTGATCTTTGCAGATAACCTCGAACAATGGATAAAGCACTGATTCTTCGCCTTCAATCACTTGAATGAAGTCGCCATCTTTGTAAAGAAGCATTCCCGTAACACCTTGTCGCTCATTGTTTCTCCGAATAGATGCCAACATGCTGGCAAACTCTTCATCGGTAAACGGATGCTCTGCACTGCTAATGTAAACAATCTGCTTTAAGGTATCACTCATTGCGACCTCCACAATTCACGCATCTATCGACCTTAGTTACCTATTCTCATTTTCTATAAGTATGTATTAAAAATGAAAAATTGCATGACTGTCGTGGCTAAGTGAGGGATTCGATGTATAGCACCGTACTTTGTATGTCGTGTGCATTGAGAAAGTTAAGCCAACGGATTTGATGCGGCTGTAATTTGTCGCCAGGGCCTTTAATTTCGACAAACTGACAGCCCCCATCTTTTATCATGAACAAATCAGGGTGTCCGGAGCGGTTGGACTTTGTGTCGAATAGGATTCGCTTCATACAGGCAATGATCTGGTCGCCTGTCAGTGTTGAACATACCGCTTCAATTAAGGGCTTATCGACGAGCGCCCAGTTTACCCAGTCGTTAGTAATACCTTCTTTTTCATCATAAACGTCCATGATTGAAAAACTGCCTTGCTGAAATTCGCTGATCCTCTCATTGATGAGTGCCAATCTACTGGTAGCAAAATCGGGTGAGTACATATCCCTTGGTGATCGTTGAAAGGGGTTTAAGAACGCTCCTTTGATCGGTGCAAATATGATGTCCCAGAACATCAAGCCAAATAGGCCATTAAGTACCGCATTTTCACAAAACCAGACTTTCCAGCCGTCGCTCTCATATGTTCTGGCTGCGGCGTTTTCAACGCGACCTTCAAAAGCGAGTGGCAGGGTGTTGGTCGCAAATTGCGCAGCGGGTGCGCGCGAAACAGAAAAGGGTAGGGTAGAAAGGGGGACTTTTTTGGCAAGTTGTCGCCCAATACGCTGCGCGACGTCCTTTTCATCTTCATTGATGGGATATTCAATCATGGCGTTAACAGCTTGGATGGCTGAATGAAAGTCTTCCTGTTTGATGGCTATGCGTGCAAGACGTTCGCGAGCTGGTGGTAAACACGATTGTGTAAATAAACGCGTGGCGATTGCGAAATCGCTAGCGCGTTCTGCATCTCGCGCCAGACGATTGGCGAGTTTGTCCCATTTGCGAGCGAGAGGCGTCCAAGTTGGTCTTTTGGGTAGTGAATCGATCAGCGCGATTGCCGCTGATGAGTCCTTTATTTCAGTGTATTGCCAATAGTTATCATTGAGTGTAGAAAAAAATAGCCAATCTTCTATTTGGTCTCTTGAGTTAAACAGTCTGTCTTCATTAAGAAGTGATACCCTCTCGAATCGATAAATACCTAAGTCACTTAAAACAAATTGGCTGAGGTCTTGTCGAGAGTTGCCAAAGTACAACAACAGAAAAATGGGCAGTACATCGTGAGGCATACATAAACAGTCTGTCGCCAGTGGTGGGATGCCCTCTTCAGTAACCGATTGGGAAATTGTAGAGATGATGTCGCTTTTTTTCGCAGAAGCTTTGAGTGGAATCGCTGAGAAATGCTCAAGCAGTTCTGGCTTGGTCATTAGCTCGGCGGCGACAACAAACGAAGGCGTGCGGGTGACAAAGACAAAGCTCTGATTGACGAGTTCGTGAATAGCAGTGTCAATATCATTGATTTCGTCATAGTGAAGCTTGTCACGACGAAACCAGCAGCCTTTGCGTGATAGTAGTCTTACGGTGAGCAGTTTTGCATCCAGCGACAGTGAAGAAAAAGTCAGCAGCCATTCTTGTTCCGTTTTGGTCAGTAAATCGTCATAGCGAGTCGCCACAATGTTGATAATGGAGTGGAAATTATCGAGATAGTAGTGAGCGGATAAAACGGGTGGGGCTGTGTATTGTGGATGCATATAGGGATGTTCGTTTCGATTCGACTCGTCAGATTATGGCAGGCGATGAGGGCGGTCTTCAATGGAATGTCGTTTCATTTTGTTTTATAGGGGTTAAGGGTTCGTGAAAATTTCACGTCTATTGATGGGATTCATCGTCTTTTTGGCATTTGACGTATTCGCTGATGCATCGGTCAATGCAATTAACAGCACATTGCCTATCAAAGCAGCAGATTGCTTGATTGTGGACCGTCAAGGTAACATTTTGATGATTGATGAAGCGATCAGCGGTAAATACTCGATTCCGGGTGGTTCAATTATTGGTGATGAAACGCCACAAGTTGCCGCTAAAAGAGAAGTGTTTGAAGAGACAGGGCTGCATGTTGAGACGGGAGATTTGATCGCTCGCACTTATAATTCGGCTATTTTTGCCTGCACATTAAAAACGTCCACCCCTTACTTTGTTGATGAGAATGAGCGACGTGTGCTGATGGCATGGTCTGCGCCCCATTTTGGCAAAGAAGTGACGCGCGTATTGCTATTGCCTGATACGCCAACGGTTCGAAGAAACTATCGATTCCCTGAACATAAATGGATGTTTCCCAAGTGGGTGCCGTTAGTCACGCCGAGTGATTTTGTGTTGTCTCCAGGGGAGTCTGAAGATCTCACACCCTTTTATCGCAACCAGTTGAGTGTACTGCAGTCTTTGCATGGATATAGAGCGGCAAGTCGCTCTTTCGCGAGTGCCAAAAATGCCATTATTGCCACGGGTAGCCTCATCACACCTCTTTTCTTTATTTTATCTTTGGCATTTATTCGAGCCTACCATGGTCATCGTGCAACATTAATTTATGGCGCAGGGCTTTTATTGGTGTCCCTGTTTACCTTGGTCATGACCACGATTATCGAAGTACCACGCCCTTACTTTATCGATCCTGTTTTTGGTGAACACGACACATTAGGGTATACGTTACCCGCGAGTATTGTGGCTTTAACCACCTATTTGTTTAGCTGGCTTGTTCTGTCTTGGGATAAAGAAAAGTACCCACGAGGAAGAAGGCGGTTAGCGCTGGTTGGCACGATTTCTGTGTTGCTGGTGAGTGCTAAGGTGTTATTGCAGGGGGAGCACTATCCCTCTGATGTGGTGGTTGGATGCTTCATTGGTCTCGGCGCGAGCTTTGCACTTCGTCAACTCAGAAATTGGCGATTCGCGAACAGAACCCGAGTGCTGACCTCTGCCAGATTTTGGCTGTT
Organism: Enterovibrio litoreus; assembly: GCF_045679545.1. NCBI lineage: Bacteria > Pseudomonadati > Pseudomonadota > Gammaproteobacteria > Vibrionales > Vibrionaceae > Enterovibrio > Enterovibrio litoreus. The sequence goes on along the minus strand of NZ_CP166194.1, from coordinate 1,983,642 downwards.
CTCGTTTGTGTTTGCGGCCGTCTTGGGATTGTGGATTCATAAACCTCATATCATCTATATATCCGCGATTTGTCTGGGTACATACTGCTCACTACTTTGCCTCAAAATATATCCGATTTACGTCTCTGCGGTTAGGCGTCATGCCAAGGCGACATTTTTTGTCATGGCATCGGCAGGGGTGTTAGTTTTGGTGTTGATGGATAATATTTTGACGGCCAAATATGCGGTCAATCAAATTATTGTTGCTTTGAACTGCGGCACAGGATGGGCGATTGCTGTTTGGGTGTTGGTGGTAACGCCAAGGGTGTTTCGTCACATCATGCGGCAATGACTGCGGTTATCGCTTGACCACCACTGCTAGGGCGGAACAATGCTTGATAAGGGCGTTTTAAAAACAAACCAGTAGAAAACGGCAGGCCGACTTTGCCCCTAAGTTGTGTGTTTTCAGCCGCTTTTCCTCGTGTGAGGGTTGCATTTCCACTTTGATGCACCTCACACCTGAGGTAAAGTGATGGGCATCGAATTCAACGCATTCTGCCAGCAGCCGTAAGGAACCACGGCGTATCTACTGGCCTCAGGGAGCATGATGTTACCAGCACTTACCCACCAGCATATTCTCGAACCTGTCGTTGGGCGCTATCTGGATGCGCTCAAAAATAACGGATTTCAGGGTGATGTAGAAACTTTCTATGCCAGCCGACTTGCCGTTGCGACAGATAATTCTGTTTATCAGTTACTGCCTCAAGCTGTCGTTTTTCCCACGTCTGTTCAAGATTTATCCTTGATCGGCGCGCTGTGCAAAGACGACGAATTTAATGAAATTCGTTTTTCAGCGCGTGGCGGCGGTACGGGTACGAATGGTCAGTCGTTGACGCAACACATTGTCGTAGATGTGTCTCGGCACATGCGGAAAATCCTCGAAATCAATGCTGAAGAAGGCTGGGTACGGGTTCAAGCGGGTGTTGTAAAAGATGCGCTCAATGATGCGCTTCGCCCTCACGGATTCTTTTTCTCTCCTGATCTTTCTACCAGTAATCGTGCCACAGTCGGCGGCATGGTGAACACAGATGCTTCTGGTCAAGGCTCACTGCGCTATGGCAAAACCTCTGATCATGTTCTTGGACTCACCGCAGTCCTCGCTGACGGCTCTTTGTTAGATACCAACAGGCTATCAAGTGATGAGATAGCGGCCAATGAGCGACAAGATTTTGCTGGCCATGCACTGCGAACCGTTGCTGAAATTTGTCGCTCAAAACGAGCTGACATTGATGCCAAATTCCCCCCTCTTAACCGCTTTCTGACGGGGTATGATCTCAAAAATGCCTACGAGCCAGAAAACGATACGTTCGATATTGCACGTGTGCTTTGTGGCGCTGAAGGCTCGCTGGCATTTATTGCGGAAGCCAAACTAAACATCACGCCAATCCCAAAAGCCCGTACGCTGGTTAACGTCAAGTACGACAGTTTCGACTCGGCGCTGAGAAGCGCTCCTGTGATGGTTGAAGCCAATGCTTTATCGGTCGAAACCGTTGATTCGCGTGTCTTGAACCTTGCTCGTGAAGATATTGTCTGGAACACAGTGAAAGAACTGCTGACGGATGTGCCGGGCAAAGTGATGCAAGGCATTAATATCGTCGAGTTTGCCGGCAATGATACCGAAGAGATTGCTGCGCAAGTTGCTGCGTTAACAGCACGCTTAGATGTGTTTGTTGAGACGGGCGAACAAGGCGTGATTGGTTATCAAGTCTGTGACGATCTGGCTTCCATTAACCGTATCTACAATATGCGTAAAAAAGCGGTCGGCCTGCTTGGTGCAACCAAAGGGGCTGCCAAGCCCGTTGCATTCGCGGAAGATACTTGCGTGCCCCCTGAAAACCTTGCTGATTACATTGTGGAGTTCCGTGCTCTGCTAGATAGTTACAATCTGGATTACGGCATGTTTGGTCACGTTGATGCGGGGGTATTACATGTCCGTCCGGCACTTGATTTGTGTGACCCTGAACAAGAACGCTTGATGAAAACGATTTCCGATCAAGTCGTCGCGCTGGTGGCGAAATATGGCGGCTTGATGTGGGGCGAACACGGTAAAGGTTTCCGTTCAGAATATGGCCCTGAATTTTTCGGCGACGATCTGTTTAACGAACTGCGTAAAGTCAAAGCGGCGTTCGATCCTGACAATCGCATGAACCCAGGTAAGATCTGTACACCATTTGACAGCGCAGACACCTTGGTCAAAGTTGAAGGCCCGAAACGTGGTGCGCTCGATCGCCAAATCCCGGTGGTAACCCGTGATAGCTTCCGTCAAGCAATGGAATGTAACGGTAACGGCCTGTGTTTTAACTACGACACCAGTTCACCAATGTGTCCGTCGATGAAAATCACTTATGACCGTCGCCACTCGCCAAAAGGCCGAGCAGGCATTGTGCGTGAATGGCTGAGACTGCTGGCCGAGCAGGGTGTTGACCCACTCGTGCTCGAAAAAGAGCTAAGTGAAAAAACACCATCAGTTCGACAAATTGTCGCGCGTTTCAAAAACACCTGGCTAGCGAAAAAAGACGATTACGACTTCTCTCACGAAGTGATGGAAGCCATGAACGGGTGTTTGGCGTGTAAAGCCTGTGCCACGCAATGTCCGATAAAAGTGGATGTGCCAAGTTTCCGCTCTCGCTTTATCAATCTGTATTACAGCCGCTATCAACGTCCGGCCAAAGATTACTTGGTGGCAAACATTGAATCTATGCTGCCTTGGATGGCGAAAGCGCCAGTGATTGTAAACACCTTTACTCAACCAAAATGGGCGCAGGCTGTAACCAAAAAAGTGGTGGGTTATGTCGATGCGCCGGCATTGTCTGTACCGACGTTGATGGAATCTTTGGATGGACACCATTCTACAAAGTTTGATTTGCAATGGTTGCAGGCGCTGAGTGACGAAGAGCGTTCACGTTACGTGCTGATTGTTCAAGACCCATTCACAAGCTTTTACGAAGCAGACGTGATTCGTGATTTGGTCCGCTTGGTTGAAAAGCTTGGCAAAAAGCCAATGCTATTGCCGTTCAAACCAAACGGTAAGGCGCAACACATTAAGGGTTTCCTCAAGAAATTCGCCAAAACGGCAACCAACACGTCTGATTTTCTTAACCAAGTGGCTGGGCTATCCATTCCAATGGTAGGTGTCGATCCTGCTCTGGTGCTTTGCTATCGGGACGAATACAACGAAGTCCTTGGTGATAAACGTGGTGACTTCACCGTTCTCACCGCCCATGAATGGTTGTTGAACGAAATCGACCATGTACCAGCAAAGGAAAATGCAGATACAGATGCTTGGTATTTGCTGGCGCACTGTACCGAGAAAACCAAACTGCCGAATGCAGAAGCAGAGTGGGGGCGTATTTTTACCCACTTTGGTGGCAAATTAGAAGCCGTGCCAGTGGGCTGTTGTGGCATGGCGGGTACTTATGGGCATGAGTCAGATAAACTGGAGAATTCCAAAGGCATTTATCACTTAAGCTGGAAGCCTCGTCTTGATTCATTGCCGCACTCGCGCTGTATGGCAACAGGCTACTCTTGTCGCAGCCAAGTGAAGCGCTTTGAACATAAAAAGCTATTTCATCCCGTGCAGGTGTTGTTAAGGCTGGTTTAAGCTGGCTGCTTAATCACATGGTGATTTAGAAAGGGAGCGCAAAGCTCCCTTTTTTTCGGCTGTGTTTTTGAACAATAGTGGGTGCGTCTTAATAGTTGGGCGAGGCATATTCTGCTAACTGGTAGTCTTAGCTGTAACGATTTCCTCATCTAGGAAAGGAGTTGCTATGAGTATGCTTCAGCCACACATCACGTTTCATGGTGTTTGCCGACATGCATTGTCTTTTTATGAGGATGCGTGGAATGGAAAAATCACCAGATTAACTACATTTGATGACTCTCCCGTTGAGTTCCCAGCTCACATTCTCACTCGCATTATGCATGCTGAATTTGTGTCGCCGGAAATTCGCTTTTTTGCATCTGATGGACTGGACGATTCATTGGCACAAGGTTCCGGCGACGTATCGTTTCATGTCACGCTAAATGATGAGCGGCGGCAAAGTGAAGTGTTTCTGTCGCTGTCTGACATGGGGCAGATCATTATGCCGTTGGACTACACCTTCTGGGATGTGCGATTTGGCATTGTTATCGACAAATACGGTATTCGCTGGATGCTAAGTTGCCCTTCAAGTGACAGTGATTAATCCGCGCACCATGGCGATTAACAGATAGCAGATAACAGATAAAAAAAGCCCCAGTCCAGCTGGGGCTTTATTTTGACCTCAAGTTGAAATCTTTATATCAAAGGTAGGTATCAATAATTGACGGTTTGTTCTTCGTTAGGGCTAAGCCAACGATAAACCACTCCAGCAATGAACGCTCCAATCAACGGTGCGACCCAGAATAGCCAAAGTTGCTCAAGCGCCCAATCACCCACAATCAATGCAGGCCCTGTGCTACGAGCAGGGTTAACAGACGTATTGGTCACTGGGATACTGATAAGGTGAATAAGGGTCAGTGATAAACCAATGGCCAAGCCAGCGAAGCCGGGGTTAGCGAGTTTGTGTGTTGCGCCCATGATGACAATTAGGAACATAAAGGTCATCAGCACTTCAGTAATGAAACCTGAAAGCAGGTCATAACCACCGGGAGAGTGTGCACCATAGCCGTTAGATGCTAAGCCACCGGCGAGATCGAAACCGGGTTGACCACTGGCAATGATGTATACGGTAAACGCGCCCACAATGCCGCCTGCGACTTGAACTACAATGTAAGGGAGGAGTTCGCTGGTGGGGAATCGACCACCGGCCCACAAGCCAACAGAAACCGCAGGATTCAAATGACATCCCGAGATGTGGCCAATGGCATATGCCATGGTAACCACGGTTAAGCCGAAAGCGAGCGCTACGCCCAAAAAGCCAATACCGAGGTCTGGAAACGCTGCTGCAAATACGGCGCTCCCGCAGCCCCCGAGTACTAACCAGAATGTACCGATGAACTCTGCTGTAAGTTTTTTCAACATATCACAACCTTCTTTTCTCTCAATGTTATGGAATGGCGGAATGTTAATCACAAAGTGTATTAGAGCTTGCACCTAGTAAGTGATTTAAACCTAGCACACTATTCTGAATGCGCAGTGAAAGCTGTCTACTTGCGTCTCGACACCCACCAAAAGCACTTATGACTTAGCACTAAGGTCTTGTGTCACAAGTGAGTGACCAGAGTGTGTAAGTCGCAGCAGTTGATCTAGTCATCGCTGTAGGATCGTATATGTGTTATTGTTGAAAAATCAGAGAGTTGGATAAAGAGGCTATTAAAATGATTAAAATTGCGGTTATTGGTGGATTAATCATTGTTGGCGTATTGGCTGCCAAATTTCTTGATGAAGATTCGCAGAAAAAAGCAGTAATAGGTCTGTGTGTTCTTGTGGCGCTTGCTGCGCTAGGTTTGGTGATCTCTGAACTGATACGATGATGGTGAGATTTATTCTGATAGATATCATCTGAGTAGAAACAAAAAGCGAACCATAAGGTTCGCTTTTTTGTGTCTATCTATCGGGCTGCCGAGCGGTTTCTATTGCCGGATGGACGATTTTTCCCTCCAGCAGGTCTTGAGCCGGCCGGTTTGTTCGAGGCTCCAGGCTTAGACCCGTTTGGCCTAACGCCATTTTGTTGCTTGTTCGTGCCTGTACCTTGAAGCTTTGGTTTTCCAGAGGTCGGACGTTGAGCGTTTCCAACAGGCTTACCTTTTGCTCCTTTGCCTTGACCCTGAGGCTTACGGATATCAGGCTGGTTAGGGTGCTTGGTGGCAAAGCGTTTCGCACCTGGACGGTTTGAACCACGACGCTGCAAGGCGGCCATTTCAGCTTCGCTTCCCTCACGCGGGATCAAACAACCTTCACGATCACCAATTAGGTGGCGTTTGCCCATGCTGGTCAGCGCTTCACGAATGATTGGCCAGTTAGCCGGATCGTGATAGCGCAACAGGGCTTTGTGCAAGCGACGTTGAGTTTCACCTTTGGCAACAAACAGCTCTTCACGCTTCTTGTATTTCACGCGTTTCAGAGGGTTGGTCTCAGAGTGATACATTGACGTTGCGTTACACATTGGCGATGGATAGAAATTCTGTACTTGATCGCACTGGAAGTCGTTCTCTTTCAGCCACAGCGCCAAGTTCAACATGTCATCATCTGTACAGCCAGGGTGTGCGGCGATGAAGTACGGGATCAAATACTGCTTTTTGCCCGCTTCTTTAGAATATTTCTCGAACAGCTCTTTGAAGCGATCGTAAGCGCCCATGCCCGGTTTCATCATCAGATCCAGCGTACCTTTTTCGGTATGCTCTGGTGCAATCTTCAGATAACCACCTACATGGTGAGTCACCAATTCTTTCACGTATTCTGGTGATTCAATCGCGAGGTCATATCGCACACCTGATGCGATAACCACTTTCTTCACGCCAGGCAATTCACGAGCAGAGCGATACAGGTCAACGGTGTGTTTATGGTCTGTGTTCAATTTTTCACAGATTTTTGGGAACACACACGATGGTCGACGACAGTTTTGCTCTGCGCGAGGATCAGAACAGCCAAGGCGATACATGTTCGCAGTCGGGCCACCCAGATCAGAAATCACGCCAGTAAAGCCAGGCACTTTTTCGCGAATATCTTCAATCTCGTTGAGGATAGATTCCTTCGAACGGTTTTGAATAATGCGTCCTTCGTGCTCTGTGATCGAACAGAATGAACACCCACCAAAGCAGCCACGCATGATGTTGACCGAGGTCTTGATCATTTCATACGCAGGAATTTTTGCGTTGCCGTATTTAGGGTGAGGGACACGTGCGAAAGGTAACCCGAACACGTAGTCCATTTCTTCCGTGGTGAGTGGAATAGGGGGGGTATTTACCCAAAGCTCTCGCTCGCCATGTTTTTGAATCAGTGCGCGTGCGGAATAAGGGTTGGCTTCCAAGTGCATCACGCGGCTTGCGTGTGCATAAAGCACTTTATCGTTGACCAATTTCTCGAAAGAAGGCAAACGAACATAACTGTTTTCAGCATCATGACGGGGTGGGCGAACCATGATGGGCTTCGCTTCGTCGTCTTTTTTGGTCTCGCAGGCCGTTTCAGTGGCATACGGGTTAGGCATGACCATGGTCTTACCTGGCTTGTCTATGCGTGAGCTATCAACTTCCGTCATGTCCTCAGGCGCTTTTTTCAACATCACTGCCGTGCCGGCGATACGGCTCATGTTCGCGACGCTTTCGCCTTTAGCAAAGCGATGGGCGACTTCAACCAACGCGCGTTCAGCGTTACCAAACAGAAGGATGTCAGCTTTCGCATCGCACAGAACAGAACGACGGACTTTGTCTGACCAATAGTCATAATGCGACAAGCGGCGAAGACTCGCTTCAATGCCACCCAGAACAATTGGCGTCTCTTTATAGGCTTCTTTGCAGCGCTGTGTGTAGATCAACACAGCGCGATCAGGACGCATGCCGCCTTTGTTATCTGGCGTATAGGCATCGTCGTGACGAATTTTTTTGTCTGCGGTATAGCGGTTGATCATGGAATCCATGTTGCCCGCGGTGATACCGAAGAAGAGGTTTGGCTGACCCAGCGCCATAAACGCTTTTTTGTCTTGCCAATCTGGCTGCGCAATGATGCCGACGCGGAAACCCTGAGCTTCTAACGTACGGCCAATAACAGCCATACCAAAGCTTGGGTGATCGACATAGGCATCGCCTGTAACAATAATAATGTCACAGCTGTCCCAACCTAGCTGATCCATTTCTTCTCTGCTGGTTGGCAGAAAAGGTGAAGTGTCATAACACTCAGCCCAGTATTTAGGGTATTCAAAGATGGGAGTGACGGAATTGCGCATTTTTTGACCTCTTTCTCGCAAGGCGGCAATTATAGCGGCTTGTAGAGAGGAGAGCCAGAAGGTTTAAACCCGCAATTTTGCAGGGTTTTTGGCGAGATTGGGCTGCACTACCCGAAAATGCAGCCCAATCGTGTCAGAATTTGTAGCTTACACCCAGCGAAAATAGATACTGACTGGCATTGTAGAACGCGATATTGGAGTCGATGTTTTTGTATCCGGCTAATGAAATGAAGGACAAAGGCTGGATATCAAAGAGCTGGCCATATTCATACGCGAGGAAGGCGCCGTATTCTTTGTCAGCACGTGTGGTACCAAAAACGGGATGATTCGCATCGTAGTCTCGAGCATGGTATTTACCCGTTAGTACAATTTTATTTCGGCCAGCAAAGCTGAAATAGGAAAGCTCACCACCCAGTGATTGATAAGACATCGCATCGCCTTCTGCATCGTGGTTGAAGTAAACAAATGCGGGCGCGACACCCAAACCGCGACCTAGAAACTGGCGATAACTCACCTTGGAGTAGAGTGTGTCACCCGCACGGTTTAGTTGGTTTTGCTCTGCAACCGTAAATCCAGGGCTTCCGCTTTGTTCATCGTCGATCTCGGTTTGGGCGTAGGCAACATCCAGTGATAGTGGTGACCCTGCAATACGATTTAATTGCAGACGGAATGCATCACCAGATTTATCGGTTTCACTGCGTGTCGCGTCGGTGAGATAGGGGTTTGACCAAACCTCTTCTGACAATACGGTAGGCAAGTAAGCTGCGGTGATTTGTGTACCGGATGCCAGCTCATGTTTGTAACCAATTTCTAGCGCTATTGTTCCGACGGCAATATCTTCACGGGTCGTACCGACGAAAATTTGTTGATTGAGCCCTTCGCCCCACGTTAAGGCTAACTTGCCGAGAGGCCCAAAAATGGTGTTCGTTTCACGATTCCCACTGCTGTTTAGCGGGGTGTTTTTTATGGCATTACCACTGGTAGAGAGATTAGAGTCGGTAGAAACCACACCACCGATGAGTGAAATCTCTCCGCTGAGTCCGCCTCTTTCTGCTAACCCTGCATGAGAAACAAAGGGCAACAAAACGAGAGTGGCTAAAAGAGGGTGTTTAACATTCATGCGCGCAATATCCTTTGCTCTGACGATGTAAGGAGTCTGTCATCATAGCAAAGGCAATGGCGACAAAAATAGTGATTGAAATCTTTACGTTAAATTTACTTGTTTACCTCAGTGACTACGAGAAAAACAGTCGTTAGCGATCATGAAAGTTGTTCTATTAATCTCACTAAGACTTCAATTTTCTGGTTTGACAGTTGGCGATAGTCAAAATAAGGGCAAATAATAATGGGCAGTGTTGGATGTCTGGCGAAGTCATTGTCGAGCCAAACGCATTGTTCTGCGATACCCAGTTTTTGTGCATGGTTTTTTCCAGCAATGATGTGAATGCCATGTCTTGCGGCTAACGCATTCACATCGTGCCTGCCGAAGAGCAAAGCACCGTTGGAGGTGGCTTGGAGCAATTCATCATCTCGGTATGTCTGCCATGCAGCAAAGCCATGCGGCCGAAATGTTGAATGCTCAGGTAGCGCAAATACTAACTTTGCATAGACATTAAACACTTTTCGCCAGCCGTTTCCACCCACTTGTCCAATGGCGGTTATGTCTCCGCTGTTAAGGGGCGCGCGACTTCCTTCAAGAGGCATCTCGCCCCAAAGATCGTGTAGAGGTGGTGCTTTTTCAACGTAGACATTGATAGAAGGGTTGGATGGCCCAAGAGAAAAAGAGTACACGCTGTTTATCCTGCTATTTGTTTTGTTGTACGAAATCGATAAATGCGCGGTCTGCCAAAGACAAGTAACCGTGCTTCCGCCATGCCATGGCAATATCCAATGTCACGGGTTCTTCGAATGGAATGGCAACGAGCCCAGGTTCGTGCTGTGTCACCAACTCAAGCAAAGCGGTGATGGCAAAACCGTGACGAACAATGTTTAAGATCATCGCTAACAAGTTGGTTTCAAAAGAAAGGTTGGGGGTGATTTTATGACTAGCACAAATTCGGTCAATAAATTCCCGATGAAAATAGCCTTTTTTGAACATGACTAATTCTTCATTAAAGAAGGATTGAAAGCTCATGGAGGTCTGTGCTGCCAACGGATGATCGACACTGGTGACGGCGACCATTTGCGAAGAAATTAAATGGGTGGTGTCCAATGCCGCAGGAACATCTTGGCTGTGAATAACACCAATATCCAGCTCACCATCCAACAGCATTTGTCGAATAGATTGCGTGCCCGCTTCTACCACGCTGAGTTTTAAATCGGGATACTTACTCTTGAAGCCCATCAATATGGATGGGAAGAAGTAAGATCCCAGCATACCGGGTACGCCCACGCGAACTTCGCCTTTTTGTAGGCCACGAAGTTCGGCCATTTCGGTGTTGGCATCTTCAACCATTCTCAAAATACGGTATGCGTGAGGCAGCAGCGCTTGGCCTTCTTGCGTTAAGTGCACTTGACGCTCGTTGCGGTCAAATAGATTCAGGCCAAGGCTGGCTTCTAATTTTTTGATCGAGATGCTCAACGCAGGTTGAGCAATATTCAGCTTTCTGGCGGCGCGGGTGAAGTTTTTTTGCTCGGCGACACTGACAAAATATCGAAGCTGTCTTAGATCCATGCTTTCTGTGCCTTTTGATAGTCGATGTGAGTGTCAGAGATGGCCTATACCCAAGCACCTTAAAGTTGTGTGGGAATAGGTATTAATATATGATCTCACTCCTATATAATTAATATACTTTATATATTGCTGATAGGTTGCTAATTTCTCACTATGTTGTGAAATCAGTAATGTAGAGCATGATCGAATTACAAACACCTGCTTATCGTAAAGCCGCATTTGCCTTATCTTTTGGCTCCTTTTTGGTGTTCTGCAACCTCTATTTGTTTCAACCAATGCTTCCTGTGTTTGCTGATGCTTTTGGCGTTACGGCCACGAAAGCGAATTGGCTTCTCGCTTCGTCCACCTTGGGTTTATCGATGAGTTTGCTGCCATGGGCGTTGTTGTCAGAGAAAATTGGCCGTCGTCCCGTAATGCTGACAAGTCTATTTTTGATGCCAATCGTGGGTTTTGCGTCACTGCATGTGGATGCATTTTGGGGGCTGGTGGCGCTGCGAGCGTTAATGGGCATCGCTTTGGCGGGCTATGCCGCAGTGGCGGTGGCGTATATGGCGGATGAGTTTAGCCCAACTGCACTCGTCGTTGCGGTGGGCGGGTATATCAGCGCCAACTCCTTAGGCGGGATTTTCGGTCGTTTATCCGGCGGCTTGTTCTCGGATTTTTTTGGATGGCAGGGTGCCGTGATGGCCATGGCGATATTCACGGCTGTTGGCATTCTATTGGTCTGGTATTTGCTCCCTGCGCAAAGCAGGTTTGTGTCGTCCCACACTTCACTTCTCGCTCAAACCAAAGTGATTGGTGAGCACATTAAAACGCCAGTATTGTGGGCGGCCATGATCATTGGAGGGGTGAACTTTGCCCTTTTCGTTAACATTTATTCGGTGACCACGTTTAGGCTGCTGGAAGCACCGTTTAACCTTCCCGTTGGCATCGCATCGGCCATTTTCATTTGTTATCTCGCGGGCACACTGACCTCTCGGCTAAGTGGGCGCTGGGCGAACCGCTATTCACCAATTTCGGGGATGACGTTTGGTACAGTGGTGACATTGTTAGGCGTGCTAATAGCCAGTATTGAAACACAAGCAACCGTGATAATCGGCCTGCTGATTGTGAGTGGCGGCGCGTTCTTCACACACTCGTTGGCTTATGGATGGGTCAGTCGACATGCAACGAAGGGTAAAGCCACTGCCACGGCACTCTATCTTGTTCATTACTATGTGGGTGGCAGCCTGGGTGGTTTCTATTTGATAGGCTGCTGGGAGTATGGCGGATGGCTAGCCGTCACTGCGGGAGCAATATCGTTGGCGGCACTCAATCTGGTGCTAATACAGATATTGAGCTCTCTTGAAAAGAAGCGATCGACGCAAGAGCCCGTCATTGAAGCAAGAGGATAAGTATTAGTTGGCTGCCTCAAGCCAAGGGCGCTTATGTTTGTCCTGAACATCAGTGCAGTAATGATCAAACATGCGGCTGCAATCTCGTCCATTGTTCTTTGCGTGATACAAAGCAAGGTCAGCTTTTTCAAGTAGCTGATTAAGACTATCTTTTGTTGATAGACTGGTACAAATTCCTACCGATGTGGTGAGTTGGATAGGCTCAGACAATCCTTCTACTTCAATTTTTAACTCACGAACATTGTCCATGATTCTCGTGGCAACTAGCTGTGCGTTCTCTGCGCTGCACTGAGGTAGGAAGAGGATAAACTCCTCACCACCATAGCGGCCAAAGATATCTGATTTTCGCAGTGTCTCTTGTACGGCTTTGGTGAAGGCTTGCAGCACCATGTCACCCGCAAAGTGGCCATATCTATCATTTATCCGTTTAAACCTATCAAGATCCATCAACAGAACAGAATAAGGCCTTGATCGTGTTCGAGTGTTTTCAATGTCGCGCTTAGCAAGCGTAAGCAGCATGCGGCGATTGTAAACCCCAGTCAGCGGGTCAAGCGTGGCGTGACGGTATAAGCGAAGCATCATGTGAAGCTTGGATGTTTGCGCCCAAATAACGAGAAAGCCCACGACTGTTTGTAACCAATAGATCGCAAAAGTGTCTACGGTAAGCAGAGAGCCACTTTGAAAATCAACATAGATCTGTGTCAGCGCCGTAGCAAGGATCAGAGAGAAAGACTCACGAATGGATAAGGGAAATATTGTCAGCATGATGACATGCAGAAACGGCAGCAGTGTGTAGCAATATGTGAAGGTATTGACTGTGTGTGGATAACCCAACACATGGTTAGCCAGCAAATAGAACACATTCATGCTCATTATCAGTGAACTTAAAGCAATGCGACAGTCGCGAAGTGAATGACGAGACCGAACGATATGGGCAATGCCAAAGAGTGTTGCAATGAGACAAATTCTAAGAATAGCGAGTGAATAGTTTTTGCTATCAATTAGCAGGCTATCAACGGGTATCCATACGAGAGTGAGCGCCGCCCAAACATAGCTGAGTGCAATAATACGCGAGCGAAGATAGGTAGCCCGTGTTGTGTTAAAACTGCTAGCGTGACGCTTTGCACTCCAGAGTTCCTGAAGGGAGAGCTTAAAATGGCGGTAGGACAACTCCATGTTTCCCCAAAATTAATTGCATTTTTTGACGCAAAGTACAGCGATATTGCGACCACATGACTTTGTTTTTTGAGGTGCATTCACAATATTCCCTTATATATTAATACAGTTACATATGAATGCGAGTGAATGCAAAGTTATCATCAGCAATTGTGAGGTTATCTGCATTGTTAAGCCGATATAACCAATTTGCTTTAAACTCGGCGTTCAGGGTCTATCTCGGGCATTTAGGTGCAACACTTGGGTAACTTCATGTTGCTCGGGTATAATCTTCGCGTTGATTTTTACGGGTAGTAGAGAATGTACGAAGTTTTAAGTTCTGTGGTTATGTCAGGTGCGTTAGGTGCTCAATGTGTATTAACTTTGGTGCTACTTAAAGGTGATATTTGCCCGGGTCAGCGCGGACGCTTGCACAAAGCATTTTGGTATTTGGTTGCCGCTTGGGCATTGGTTATTCCATTCTCGCCATTTGCAACGCTGCCATTTATCGCATTAGGCATTTTCTCATTGCGCTCCAAGTCAGGGAAAACAAGACTTTCTGGTCCAATCCCTGTGTTGCATTTGGCAAATGGCTTCGGTGCACTGGCAGTATTGCTTGCAGCTTGGCAACAAGGTGTGTCTGTTGGGACCTTGATGTTGTCACAAGTTGTATTGGTTGGCGCAATCACGTCGCATTGCCTGCTGGTTAGAGCGCGTTCACGTTTACAAGCCTTTCATCGCATTCTTCCTGTGGCGGGCATTGTCGCCGCGATGTTGATGGCTGTGATCATAGCAATGGCCAGCACTTCACTGCCTGAAGCATCGGCCAATGCGCTTGTGACGTCAGTCTTGACCAGTTTGGGTTTGGTATTGCTGGGTGTCATGGTATGGGCGGTTCATTTGCTGCGTCAAACGCCACCGCATTTGCTGCAATTGTGCTGCGCTCTAATGGCAATTGTCGGTGCATCAGGTGTGGCCTTGTCCACGCTAGCTTGAGCCACTGACTTCCTAGCTATGATTCGTTAACGGGGATCTTCTCCGTCTCAAACGCAATAATAAGGCACGTGAAGTGCCTTTTTTGTGGCTGTTTACTGCCTCTACTTCTCCGTACATTGCATCGTGTTCTAAGATAATTGAAAGCGTGTTATCAACAGGAGTATGTGGTGATGGAAATTCACAATCTTTCGCATCTTGAAGGTGCAATGGTTTACAGCATCGTGAATGAGAAGCTGCGTTTAGAGTGCGATAGCCTCGACGATCTCTTGTCGCAATTGGAATTGGATCAACAATCCTTTCAACACAAACTGGATGAAATGGGGTGTTACTACGACCCCGTGGTCAATCAATTGCGCCAAAAGTAGATAATCTATTGATGCCAATGGGTATTAGACCTTCTTAATACCATCCAAATGGGTATGGCATTGATTGCGAGCGGTGGCGAAGAATGCTTGAAGATAGGGCCGTTGCGCCTCCTGATTTCTTACTGCGGCATAAAGTCGACGCCAAAGCCCTTTGCCGAGTGGCCTATCAACTACCAGCCCCTGCCTTGAAAACTCACTGATTGCCCAATTTGGCAGCGCTGCCACACCCAAACCTGCGGTGACCATTTGAATCAGCATTAAGGTATTGTCTGCGGATTTAAACTGCGCTGGTTCAATGCCCGCAGGGTGTAAAAAGTGTTTTATCACGTCCATGCGCTGTCGCTGAACAGGGTAGGTGAGCAGGGTCTCTCCCGCCAAATCCTTGGGCTCAATGACTTTCTTTGCAGCCAAAGGATGGGTGTCTGACAATACCAGACGCATTTCAAAATCAAACAGTGCTTCGTAGTGAATTTCGCTGCGAGGGCTGATATCAGACGTGATCACCAAGTCTAGCTCTCCTCCCGCCAATGCTGGCAAAGGCTCAAACCCAAACCCTGACGAGAAGTCTAACGTTACGAGCGGCCAGCTCATGCGATATTCCTTGAGTGCTGGCATTAACCATTGGAAACACGAGTGGCATTCGATCGCCATGTGCAGTCGTCCCTGTGCATCTTCTTTTAATGCGGCTAGATCGGTTTCTGCTCGCGAGAGGCGAGGCAATACATCATCTGCCAGTGTGAGCAGCACTTGTCCTTCAGCGGTGAATCTAACAGGGCGTGTTTTTCGAAGAAACAGAGGCGCACCGATACGAAGTTCAAGATCTTTTAACTGATGCGAAAGGGCAGATTGCGTAAGACAAAGCTGCGTGGCTGTCGCTGTGAGCGAGCCTGTGTCGCGTAATACAGAGAGGGTGCGTAAGTGCTTTACTTCTAACATGAATTATTCTCAACATCCGTTTGAGTAAATTGAGTTTGTTTTATGCACTCTAATGAATCATTGTGGACATGTAAACATCTGGACGGCTAAAAAGGAGAGATAGCATGACCACGACACATATTCTGGGATACCCGCGCATTGGTAACAAACGAGAACTGAAATTTGCATTGGAGCAATATTGGAACGGTGAAATCAATCAACAAGGACTGTTGGATGTTGGCGCAACCATTCGTCATCATAACTGGCAGGTACAAAAAGACGCAGGGCTGTCTTATGTCACTGTGGGCGATTTCGCTTGGTACGATCAAGTGCTACAAACCAGCCTAACGCTGGGTCACATTCCCAAGCGTCATCGTCATGGTCACCCTGATCTGGACACCCTGTTTCGTATCGCTCGAGGCAAAGCACCAACGGGTTGCAGTTGCGCCGCGTCGGACATGACCAAGTGGTTTAATACAAACTATCACTATATTGTCCCTGAGTTCACTAAAGACGACGAGTTTGCACTGAGCTGGAATCAATTATTCGATGAAGTTAGCGAAGCGCAGAAATCAGGATACAAAGTAAAGCCCGCGATTCTGGGACCCATTTCTTACCTTTTCTTGGGCAAAGAGAAAGAAGCAGATTTCAACCGCCTTGAATTGCTGCCACGCCTGTTGTCGGTATATCAGCAAATTCTCAATAAATTGAAGTCACAAGGCGTGGAATGGGTTCAGATTGACGAGCCTATTCTCACCCTAGAATTACCAACTGAATGGCGCAATGCATTCAAGCTTGCCTATCAAGTGATCGGTGGCGATGTGAAGCTGCTGCTCACCACCTATTTTGAATCAGTTGAGCATCAGCTCGATGTGATTTCATCGCTCAACGTCAATGGACTGCACCTCGATGCGAACGTCGCGCCGCAGCATGTGGATACCATTGTTGATGCCATTCCAGATCATTGGGTTGTGTCTCTTGGTGTGGTTAATGGTCGAAATATCTGGAAAGCGAACCTCAACAAGTGGCTCACTGCACTGCAACCAACGGCAGACAAACTCGGCGAAAGACTGTGGATTGGTAGCAGTTGTTCTTTGCTGCATTCTCCGATTGATGTTGAGCAAGAAACCGCCCTTGAGCCGGAAGTGAAAAGCTGGCTTGCGTTTGCTAAACAAAAAGTGGACGAAGTCGTGTTGCTGGCCAATGCGCTGAATGGAAACAGTGCAGCGATTGCGCAGGCTAAAGCATATAGCGAAGCGATTGAAGCCCGTGCCACGAGCCTTCGTGTTAACAAGCCTGAGGTTCAGGCACGAGTGAATGGCATCACTGCAGCATTAGCGGAGCGCGCATTACCTTATCAACAACGTGCTGAAGCACAGAAAGCGTCATTGTCACTACCACTGTTCCCGACCACGACGATTGGTTCTTTCCCACAAACCGGCGAGATACGTCAACAACGTCGCGCGTTCAAAACGGGAGCACTGTCTGAGGCCGAGTACACAACAGTGATTCAAGGTCACATTAAAGATGCTATCGATCGCCAAGAGAAGCTCGGTCTGGATGTGCTCGTACACGGTGAACCAGAGCGCAATGACATGGTTGAATACTTCGCAGAGCACTTGGATGGCTTTGCGGTGACCCGTTTTGGTTGGGTACAAAGCTATGGTTCGCGATGCGTGAAACCTGCCGTGATCGTCGGAGACATTTCACGCCCTGCACCTATTTCTGTTGATTGGACAGCGTATGCGCAAAGTCTGAGCAGTAAGCCTGTGAAAGGCATGTTGACGGGCCCAGTCACGATTCTGGGCTGGACGTTCCCACGAGAAGATATTTCTCGTCAGCAAATTGCTGAGCAGATTGCGTTGGCACTGCGTGATGAAGTGTCCGATTTGCAAGATGCTGGTATCAAAGTAATCCAAATTGATGAGCCTGCGATTCGCGAAGGGTTACCGTTAAAAGCCAGTCAATGGAAAACGTATCTGGAATGGGCCGTCAATGCCTTTAAGATCTCTGCAGCCAGTGCCACACCAGACACGCAGATCCACACGCATATGTGTTACAGCGAATTCAATGACATCATTGACGCCGTTGCCGCATTGGATGCAGATGTGATTACCATTGAAACCTCGCGTTCAGACATGGAATTGCTGCAAGCCTTTGAAGCGTTCGCGTATCCAAATGAAGTCGGCCCAGGTGTCTATGACATTCACTCACCAAATATTCCTGAAGTGGAAGGGATTGTTGCTTTGCTTGAAAAAGCGCGCAAAACCATTCCTGACGAGCGTTTGTGGGTAAACCCAGATTGCGGATTGAAAACCCGCAATTGGGATGAAGTGGAAGCGGCGCTGTCGAGTTTGGTAAAGGCAGCCAAAGTGTTACGAAAAGATGTGGCTTAATGATCGTTTAGTCAGATAGCCAAATCGAGAAATAGCAAAATAGCCCTGATAGGAAATGTTCTGTCAGGGCTTTGCACCCCCAAATATCACTCTCAATGAATTAACGAACCAAAGAATACAAACGGTTAGTCAGCTCAATGTTGGCGTGATCACGAAATATGACCAACAATTAGTTAACATCTGTTGGAGAGCGTATTGAGGATGGCAAAGAAGGTTTTGTATTCAACGATTATTACAGTCTTAGTTGGGCTGTTTTTCTCGTTCCTCGCTGCCATGTCTTTGCATCAATCAGAGAAACAAGCGATTACGCATGAAATTCAAAAAGATGTTGAAAATGCAGCACTTTCTTTAGGAAGAGAGCTCAATATAAGCATTGAATTGCTTTATGCACTTCGTAATCAACTCGCCACGAGTCAGGACATCAGTGAATCGAGCTTTACCACATTGGCTGACAGTGTCATGGATAGGCACCCAACTATTCGCGCAATGGAATGGGCGGAATTTGTTCTCGGTGAAGACCGTGAGCTCTACGAATCAGAAGCAGCCCTCGAATTTGCGCTTTTTGAGATCATAGAGCTGAGCGCCAATGGTGACCTCGTTGGGGCAGCAGCGCGAGATAGGTATTTTCCCGTTCGTTACATCACGCCCTACGAAGAGAATCAACATATATTGGGTTTTGATCTGGCCTCACGACAATCAATGAAAGATGCGCTAGAAATGAGTTGGTATCGCGGTGTACCTATTGCAACGCCTGCCATGAGGTTGAAGCGTGAGTTCGAAGACAACAGCGGTTTCATGATGTTGTTACCCGTATTTCATGGTGACCCAGAAACAGATGCAGATCGTCAATCTGCTCTTCGTGGCTTTTTACTCGCTTTGTTTGATGTGGAAGATATTTTTGAACTGGCCATCAATAATACGGTAAAAGAATCCATCAATCTCGAATTATTAGATGTTGGCCTGAATACACAAAATGACGTTATTTATCATAATGTTGTCGATTTATCCGAGCCGCCTGTGGCCGCATTGAGCTATACCTCAACGCCCATTTACTTTGCAGGCAGAGAGTGGTTGCTAAAAGGTACGCCATCGCCAAGTTATGTGAATAGCCGAATGAGCATCTACCCGCATTTGATTTTCTTTATCGGTGTGTTGATATTTACCTTGTTGGCATACCTACTTTATATGCTGCAACATCGCGCGCTGACGATCCAAAAACGTGTTGATGCAAAAACCCGCGAACTGCGAGAAGCCAATAAAAAGCTGGAGAAAATGTCGAAAAGCGATGGTTTAACCGGGTATTGCAACCGTGACTATTTTGAAGAATGCATTCAAGCGGAAGTGAAGCGAACCCAGCGCGATAATCTGGCGATCAGTTTGATTGTGATTGAAATAGACAATATGTCTCGTTACAACGAAAAACATGGCCGTGTTGTTGGTGACAAAGCGATTCGACTGATTGGGCAGGCTGTAGCCGACACATTAAAGCGTCCCGGTGACTTGTTGGCGCGTTATGGCGGTGAAACATTTGCAATATTGCTGCCTAACACAAAAGACGGTGAGCCCATCGCTCAGTTGTGTATTGATGCGGTTAAGAAGCTAAAACTGCCGTTCGACAAAGAAGCAGGCACTCAGATCATGACGATTTCGATTGGTGGTGTTTCGGTGCTAAATTCTGACGAAATCGATACATCCAAAGTGATTGCGTATGCTGAGATTGCATTGGGCAAAGCGATTAACGCTGGACGAGATCAATGTAGCTGGATTTATACCCAAGAAAGCAAACAGCCCCCAATTGGAGGCTGAAAATGGTAGCTTGTTAGCGTATCAAGCGACAAAGCGTGTTCGTAAAAAAGGTCATTAATTTACCCAATCACGAAGCTGAAATGAAAGAACGTGCTCACCGTTTTTCAGTTGCAGCGTTTGTTTAGTCAGTGTCACGTCGCTCCAATCACCCAGCACATTCGTCATCACGCCTTCGATAGCCATTGCTTGCTCTGGACATGCCATCATGGTGCTCGCCATTTTATCAATGCGGAATTGTTCACCCTTCAGCTCACCTTGTCCAAAATAGCGGTTACAACCCGCGTGACCATTGGCAGTGAAAGACTCACCAATTTCCAGGCTTGGTGCGGCGAAACCTTCAGGAAGGTTCAATGGCTGACCATCAACACTTTCCAGTACCCAGTTGTGGTGCTGCATGTTCACGGTAGAAACGTCTAATGCGTCGGTTTTATCAGAAGTGCTTGTTGCACAACCCGCCAAAATTGCTGGCGCAACCAGCATTGCGATTGCCATCTTTTTCATTCGTTACTCCAGAAATATTACTGAATGCGTTAATTAGAGTTCGATACAGGGTTAAAGACAGTGTCGTTGAGGTTTAGTTTCCTCTTATGCAATGCATTTTCTACTGTATGACTCCCTTCATTATTCGCTTTCTGTACCGCTTATCAAGTCAGAACTCTGTTAAAACCTTAATTTTATGGTGACTATTCGCATTGTGTTGCTCGATTTTAAGATGATTGGGTGATTTGTTAACCCATTCAATGTTAGTGGCGCAATCTTTTAGCCAAAGTCGCCATTCACGTAGCCTCGAGTACGATCATCGCGAGGATGAGCAAACAGTTGTTGCGTGTCATCATGCTCAACCAATTCCCCCATCAAGAAGAATGCAGTGCGATCTGAAATGCGGCGAGCTTGCTGCATGGAGTGGGTCACAATAACGATGGTGTAGTTTTTCTTTAACTCTTCCATCAAATCTTCAATTTTTTTCGTCGCAATAGGGTCGAGTGCTGATGTCGGTTCGTCCATCAGGATCACTTCCGGCTCCATAGCGATGGTGCGGGCAATACAAAGGCGCTGTTGCTGGCCACCGGATAATCCAAATGCATGAGATTTCAAACGGTCTTTCACTTCATCCCAAAGCGCGGCACTTCTTAGGCTTTTTTCAACCACGGCATCGAGTTTTTTCTTATCTTTCATCCCTTGTGCGCGCAGGCCATAAGCCACGTTTTCGTAGATGCTCATGGGGAATGGATTAGCTTTTTGGAACACCATGCCAACTTTGATGCGAAGATTGGCAATATCAATGTTACCGTAAACATTCTCGCTATCCATTTCCAAACGACCGTCTATCTTCACGCCTTCAATCAGATCGTTCATACGATTTAAGCAGCGCAATAATGTCGATTTACCGCAACCCGATGGGCCAATCAATGCCGTCACTTTCTTGTGCGGGATTGGCAGGCTGATGTTTTTCAGTGCATGATTTGCACCGTTGTTGTAATAAAGGTTCAGATTTTCAATATCGAATTTGTTCATGATTTATTCTCTTAAACTCAGTAAGAAGCTTTGCTAAATTTGCTGGCGATAACTTTTGTCAGCAGGTTCATAAGCAGTACGACGACAATCAGTACGGTGGCAGTGGCATAGGCTTGATTCCACTCGTGCACCGTGTAGAGCTCCTGAGTTAACTTATAAAGATGGACGGTAAGCGTGCGACCCGAGTCCAGCACACTTTCTGGAATGCGTGCGACCATACCGGCAGTAAGAAAAACCGGTGCAGATTCGCCAATGACGCGGCCGACACTCAAAATGATGGAGGTGACAATGCCGGGCATCGCACTCGGCAGAATCAGTTTCCAAATGGTATAGATTTTTGACGCGCCCAAACCATATGAGCCTTCACGGTAGGTTTGTGGTACGGCCATTAATGCTTCTTCCGTGGTACGAATAATCACTGGCAAAATCAAGATACTTAGCGTTAATGCGCCAGAAAGTATCGAAAAGCCAAGACCCAGTACGCCGACAAAAAACGTCATGCCGAACAGACCAAAAATGATTGAAGGAATGCCCGCCAATGATTCGGTGCAAAAACGAATCACCTTCACCAGTTTGCTGCCGAGCTTTGCGTACTCAGTGAGGTATATCGCCGTCATAATGCCGACAGGCGCAGCAATAGAAATAGAAGCGATGACCATGTAAATGGTTGAGACAATCATTGGCCAAATACCTGATTGTTCGCCAATACGTGTGTAATCGCCAGTGATGAATGACCAATCAACGTATTGCAGGCCATTACTCAAGATGTACCAAATGATCCAGAACAGAAACCCGACCGTCATCCCTGCGGCCAGCCAAACAGTAACCATCAAGATATTGTCTTTTCGTTGACGTGAAAGCATGTCGATTACCTCGCTTTTTCGCGATTAAGGAAAAGCAGCGTTGCGTTAAGCATCATGATAAAGACCAGAAGCACGATACCTGTGGCGTAAAGAGCGCTGGCATGAATACCTGAGGCATAAGACATTTCCAACGCGATATTGGCGGTTAATGTGCGAGCAGATTCCAAAATGCCTTCAGGCATAGCGGGAGCGTTACCCATCACCATGATGATGGCCATGGTCTCACCCAGTGCGCGTGCGATGCCGAGAATGACACCTGTCATGATCCCAGACCGCGCTGCAGGAATAAGCAGTGTAAACGTGGTGAACATGGGAGACGCACCTAACGCCAACGAGCCCTCTTTGTAAGTTTTCGGTACGGCACGTAATGAGGTTTCTGATACCGCAATGACCGTAGGTAAAATCATCACTGCCAGCACAATAATACCGGCCAGCACTGTGTTACCCGCGGGAACGTTAAATACGTCTTGAATCAAAGGGACGATAATGACAAGGCCAAAGAAGCCGTATACCACCGATGGGATGCCCGCGAGTAACTCCACGGCAGGTCGAATGATGTTTGCCAGCCATTTTGGTGCAACTTCGGCAATGAAAACGGCGGTGAGTACGGCAACGGGAACACCCAGAACGACAGCACCTGCTGTAGAGACGAGTGACGCAACAATCATTGGCGCAATGCCATAAAGCGCTGGAGGTAGCCATTCAACGCCTGTCACCATGTTGGTCAAGCCAGCTTGTTGAATGGCTGGAATGCCTTCGCGAAAAATAAAGTAACCAATGGTGGCGAGAGATAACACGCCCAAGATAGCGGCGGCTAAGAACAATGCTCGGAAAAACGCTTCGCGCCAGTCTTGGTTCTTACGTTTACCCAGTTTGCCAACATTGCTCATGTTATTTTTTATGCTGGTGGGTTGAAGGTCGATAACGTGTTGGTTTGCGGTGGTCATGCTCACTCCATGATGCCAACAATGGCAGTTAGGAAGTATTTTTAATAAGGCCTGACAAGTGCGTCAGGCCAACAGGACGTTATTCAAATTTAGGGGTAGGCAAACAGTGAATGATTTATTGAACTGCTACATAACCCTGGTTTGATACGATTTTCTGGCCGTCAGCAGATACGACCCACTTGAGGAAGTTTTCTGCTGCAGGTGATGCCTCACCTGTTTTGCTCAACACCAGAAAGGGACGGGCAACTTTGTAGTGTCCGGCAGCAACGGCCTCTGAGGTTGCTTCTACGCCGTTTACTTTGACGGCTTTCAATGAGGCATCAATTGAGCCCAGAGAGATATAGCCGATGGCGAAAGGATTGTTAGCCACAATGGTTTTAACGACGCCGTTACCGTTGCCCACTTGTGCTCGCTGGGAAATGGCGGAGACCTTCATACCGTTGATATTGCGCTTCAAGCTCATGATGTCTTCAAACGCGCCGCGAGTGCCTGATGCGGTGTCGCGAGTGACAACAACGATGGGTTTGTTTTCACCGCCAACTTCCGACCAATTTTTTACGTCGCCGCGGTAAATTTTTGCGATTTGTTCAATTGTGAGGTCAACAAGAGGATTCGAATTGTTCACCACAACGGCGATACCATCACGCGCAATCACGGTCTCTTTAAGGGATGGTTCTTTCTCGGAATCTTTCAGTGCGCGTGATGCCATACCAAACATTGAAGTGCCATTTTTTGCGGCTTTCACCCCAGCCGAAGAACCCGTGCCTTGCACTTCAATAAAGGTGTTGCTGTTCTGCGCTTGATACGTTTCAGCCAGTACTTCCATCACTTCGGTCACAGAGGTAGAACCTGACACTGTAATCGTGTCTTGCGCAGAAGCCGTGTTAGCCATCAGTGCGCCAGCGACACACAATGCAGTGAAAATGGTTGATTTCATTCTAGCTTTCCTTAGTCGTTGCTTTTCTTTAAGACGAAGTTTGTGTCGACGCGGCAACTTTAAGAAAGTTATATGACAGTGATGTTTCACTTATTTGAAGCATTAATTACGAGGCAGGTGTTTTGCTTTTGAATAGATTGATTTGTGAGCGATTGATGCAAGGCAGGGTTCAGGCATGGGAGTGAGCGAGTCAGTTAGGCGGTTTTAAACACCGTGATGGAGCAGACAAACACCGTGATGAAGCGATATCAGTTTTGGCTGGAAACCTTGGGCTGGATAATGCTTGATTCGTTTAGCCATGCATCAGTTTGAGCGAGGTTCATTGGGCGACCGTACCAGTAACCTTGAATTTTGTCGCAGCCGATGGACATCAGATATTGTCCTAACGCTTCGGTTTCCACCCCTTCAGCCACGACGCGGCAATCCAAACTGTGAGCAAGGTATATGGTAGAACGCACAATAGCTTCGTGGTTACTGCTATAGAGTAAGTCTGTCACAAAACTGCGGTCAATCTTGATTTCATCAATGGGCATGTTGCTCAGAATAGACAGTGAAGAGAAGCCAGTACCAAAATCATCGATGCTTAAGTAGACGCCTAGCTTCTTAATCTTCTCTAGCACGACTCTCGCTTTGGCTGGGTTTTGCATCATGCTGGTTTCTGTGAGTTCAAGGGTCAATTGCGCTGGATTGATGTTGTATTTTTTTATCAAACCAGCGAGATAGGGTTCGAGGTTTTCGTCTTCCAAATCTTTGACCGACAAGTTGACTTGCACTTGAGGTGTAATGGATTGCTGCTGCCAAACAGCCAATTGAGCCACCGTGGTTTCAAGTACCCAATGAGAAATTTGCTTGATGGCATTGGTTTGTTCCGCAATGGGAATGAAATCATCAGGACGCACGCAATATCCGTCTCCTAACGTCCATCTAATGAGTGCTTCAAACGTCGTTTGATGCGGATTATGCACGTTCATGACTGGCTGAAAGTAGAGTTCAAAGTCCATGGTTGCTAGCGCATTATGCAGCATAGCGGCCAACTCTGATTGATCATAAAAATGTGTCGAAGCGGATGGCTCATAGATGGCATAAGGCGCCTGAATTCGCTTCGCACTGTACATGGAAATTTCTGCCCGCTTTAATATCTCTTCCGCATTCGAACCGTGTTCGGGGAACAAGGCCACACCGACGGTGTTGGTCAGGTTCATGTCATGGTCATTAATGGTCAACGGGTGATCAAGGTATGACTGAACACGCTCAATATAAGCAGCAATGTTGGTGGATTCAGGGTTTGTCATCACCAGAGTGAAGCGGTTTCCGTTGGTTCTGGCGAGAAACAACTCGTCATCCACGAATTCCTTAAGTCTTGCAGAAAATTGTGCCAATAAAATTTCGCCCTTCTGGTGGCTAAACACTTCATTGAGGTTACTGAAATTATTGATATCAATAATTAAAATGGCAAATCGTTGCTGTGAGGCTTCATAGTCGGAGATGTGCTGATTAATGGTGCTCAGAAGAAATCGACGGTTTGGCAGACCGGTCAGAGGGTCATGGGATTCGTTGTGGTGCTGTTGAAATTCAGCAAAGGCAATGCGCTCCATGCTTGAAGACACTACACCAAATATCATGACGCAAAAGATGCCCCCGCCAAAAAATACCACGGAGACGATAAATTCGATCAGAATGATGTCGGATTTCATGGCGATAAACGCGGCGTAGCTTACATAGCCAAGCACAAAACCGAGCATGACAGGCACAAAGCTGAATGTGGCGGGTCGTCTATCTCTGCGATAGAGGGAGATCGATGATCTCAACGCCGAAATAAGGGCGAGCATGCCAAGGATCACGAGGACAATAGAAAGCGTTTTTATCATCGTAGCTGCAATGTGCCCACTGAATGAGGAAGTTCACTCTGCTATGGCTTGACGCTCGATTAGCAAAGGCCTTCCTTATTGTAGTAGAAAATTGCGAAGATGAGAGTGGTGTCACTCACTCAAGACAGACTGTTAAGCATTGCAGACACTGCAATTTGGACTCTTGGGCAAAGAGAAGGTGCGCCATTCACTGCTTAACGCATCATATAGCATGACTTTACCCGTCGGTGCCGCAGAAAAACTGGATAAAACCTTTATCGCTTCAAGGGCTTGTGTGGCGCCAATGATACCGACGACGGGGGAGAGGATGCCCGCTTCAACGCAGCTTAGTGCTTGTTCGCCAAACAGCGCACTGAGGCAGCGATAGCAAGGCTCGCTTTCACCGTAAGTGAAGACTGCCACTTGTCCTTCTAAGCGAATGGCTGCACCGCTGATCAGTGGTGTTTTAGTGCAGAAACACAGTTGATTGAGTTGGTTTCGTGTTGCGACGTTGTCTGAGCAATCAATAACAATGCTGTGCTGCTCAATGAGCAGTTGCAACGCTTCGTCATCAAGGCGTTTCGCGACCGTTTTAACCACCACATGAGGGTTGAGTTGACGCAGTGCTTTGGCGGCCGACTCGACCTTTAACTTGCCAACGGTGCTGTCATTGTGCAGCACCTGACGTTGCAAGTTGGACAGTTCTACGCGGTCGTCATCAATCAAGGTGAGTGCACCCACACCCGCAGCTGCGAGATACTGAGTGGCTGCACATCCTAAACCGCCAGCGCCAAGCACCAGCACACGGCTTTGCTTTAAGGCTTCTTGACCATCAAAATCAAACTGTCTCAGTATAATTTGACGGTTATATCTGAGCTCTTCTTCCGGAGAGAGAATGTCCACGCTATGCCTATGTTTTAGAAATTACGTTGTAAAAATGATGTCTGTTGAACACGTATTCGAGACGATTAATTGTGTTCTAGTTCAGAACGGCGCTGAATGGTTCGACAGTGACCGTTTCACCCACGTCAATATGTCCGCGATCTTGTTCTAATACCGCGAAACAGTTTGCCACTGATAACGAACTAAACGCGCCCGAACCTTGATTACCGGTCGTCGCGACAACCAACTCGCCTTGCTCATTAATTCGATAAACGGCGCGTTGGTAATCAGTGCGACCAGGCGATTTTCTGAATCGCGTTTCAGCTTTAGCGCTTAAAGTGATGGTCGGTTGCCATTGTGTGTGGCCTGCAAGTTTGGCAAGCAGCGGTTGAACTAACACATGTAAGGTAACGAGCACTGAAACAGGGTTGCCGGGTAGGCCACAGAATAAGGCGTTTTTGACTTTACCAAACGCAAAAGGCTTACCGGGTTTAATGGCAATCTTCCAAAATCCGACGTCACCTTCCTGATCCAAAATGTCTTTGGTGTAGTCTGCTTCGCCCACGCTAACCCCCCCTGAAGTGACAATGACGTCAGCTTCGCTGGCGGCTTTCAAAAAGGCATCACGTAACTGATCTGGACAATCGGGTACGACACCTAGATCAACGGCTTCACAGTGCATTTTTTCGAGCATGGCGCGAATGGTATAGCGATTGCTGTCGTAAATTTCCCCTTTACCGAGCGGTTCGCCAACTTGGCGTAACTCGTCACCGGTAGAAAAGAACGCTACTTTAGGTTTGCGCATGACGGACACGGTGGCAATGCCGAGTGTAGCAAGCATGGGGACTTCACGGGGCGTGAGCAGAGTGCCCTTGGGAATGACGATATCACCAGCTTCAACATCATTACCGATAGGGCGGATATTTTGTTGCGGCTCCGCGGTGTGGGTAAAGGTAATATTGTCGCCATCAACCGTAGTTTGCTCCTGCATAATAACCGCATCAGCACCTTGTGGGACTTCAGCACCGGTCATGATGCGAATGCATGAGCCGATTGGCCATTCGCCTTCAAAAGGGATGCCGGCAAAGGATTTCCCCGCAAGCGGCAGCGTCATGCTGTTGTTAAGGTCGGCGCAGCGAACGGCGTAACCATCCATTGCTGAGTTAGCAAATGGCGGTACATTGATGGGGGAGCGAATGTCTTCAGCCGTAATGCGGTTTTGAGCGTCAACCAGTGACACATTATCGGTTTGTGTTAGTGGCGTCGTGTTTTCCAGAAGAATGTCGATAGCCGTAGAAACTGGCATTAAACCAGGCGTGTCGCAGCAACCCATAATGAACTCTCAGTAGTTTTGAGCGAAACATGCTCAATACGTAGATGAAGGTGGGCATTATCGCAAACTTTGAGTATTGAAACTAATGCCCACACGCATTTCGAGGTGTAATTGTTTTACTATAAACGCTATGCTTCAAAAATCTGAGACAAAATGATCCTTGTCTTTAAAAGACGGGTAATAACTAAGATAACAACATTGCAACGACCCAAGGATTTTCTATGACAGCATTAAGCGATTCAGCCAAACGCGTCCGCGAAGCGCTTATAGCACGCGGCATTGAGACACCAATGCAGTCGGGCACTTCGATGACCGCGGAAGAGAAAAAAGAGCGTATTGAATATCACATGCGTGAAATCTTGTCTGTTATCGATCTCGATCTCGAAGATGACAGTCTGACAGAAACACCAGCGCGCATTGCAAAAATGTACGTTGATGAGGTGTTTTCAGGCTTGGATTACGCGAACTTTCCAAAAATCACAGTGATTGAAAATAAGATGGGCTGTGATGAAATGGTCAGAGTCAAAGACATTACACTCACGAGTACCTGTGAGCATCATCTTGTTACGATTGACGGTAAGTGTACTGTGGCTTATTTGCCAAAGAGTAAAATTATCGGGCTTTCAAAAATTAACCGCATTGTTCGCTTCTTTGCACAGCGTCCTCAAGTTCAAGAGCGTTTGACCCGCCAGATTCTTGTGGCGTTGCAAACCTTGCTGGAAACAGACAATGTTGCCGTGCATATGAATGCCACTCACTACTGCGTGAAAGCTCGCGGAGTGATGGATGCGACTAGCGTGACAACGACAACGGCGTTAGGCGGAATTTTCAAGCAGAATGCAGCCACTCGCGCTGAGTTCTTACACGGCATTCAGTAAGCCGGCCTGATTGACACTGGGCGCGAGTTTAACGCCTGATGTTAAAGCGAAAATTACAAAAAAAGCGCCGAAAGGCGCTTTTTTTTTGGCTGTAAATTACTAGCCGAAAGGTGGTTGATTACTTCAACACAGCAGCGATAGCTTTACACAGCGGGCCCATGTTTGAGCGCGTCATACCAGCAACGCTGATACGGCCAGAACCTACGATGTATACCGCAAATTCTTCTTTCAAGCGAGCAACCTGGTCTTTGGTGAGACCGGAGAACGAGAACATGCCGTTCTGACGTTCGATAAAGCTAAAGTCACGGTCAACGCCTTCTTCTTTCAGCGTGGTCACAAACAGCTCACGCATTGCTTGAATACGAACACGCATATCGGCCACTTCTTGTTCCCATTCAGCACGCAAGGCTGCGTCATTCAAAATTGCTGTTACAACAGCGGCACCATGTGCTGGCGGGTTAGAGTAGATCACGCGCGCAATGCTTTTCACTTGGCTGAATGCAGTTGCTGTTTCGGCGGCAGTTTTACCAACGATGGTGAATGCGCCCACACGTTCGTTGTACAAGCCAAAGTTCTTCGAGAACGAACTTGCAACAAGCAACTCAGTACACGAGTCAGCAAAAATGCGAAGGCCCGCAGCATCTTCTTCAACGCCTGATGCGAAACCTTGGTAAGCAAAGTCGAACATTGGCAGAAGGTTTTTCTCATTACAAAGCGCTGCCAATTGTTGCCATTGTGCTGCATCTGGGTCAATACCCGTTGGGTTGTGACAGCAGCCGTGCAGAAGAACAATATCGCCAGCATTGGCTGTTTTTAGATCGGCCAGCATGGCAGCAAAATCCATGTCTTTGGTTTCAGCGTTGTAGTAGCCATATGACGCCACTTCCAAGCCAGCGGCCGCAAATACGCCATTGTGGTTCGCCCACGTTGGGTTGCTTACCCATACTTTGACATCACCAAGTTGACGTTTGATAAATTCAGCAGCCACACGAAGTGCACCCGTGCCACCCGGCGCTTGAGCCGTTTGAGCACGTTTGTCTGCAATAATGGTTGCATCGTTGCCGAACAGCAGTTTTTGAACAGCAAGACCGTATTCTGGCGTACCTGGAATGCTTAGGTAAGACTTGGTGGTTTCGTTTTCAAGTAGAAACGCTTCGGCTTTCTTTACGGTTGCTAGAACAGGCGTGTTGCCAGCTTCATTCTTGTAAATGCCTACGCCCAAGTTAATTTTCTCGGCGCGAGTATCTGCTTTGAATTCTTCAGTAAGTCCTAGAATAGGGTCGGCGGGAGCTGCGGCAATTTTTTCAAACATCTTCTTCATCCATGGCGTTGTTAAAGGAAACTGTCTTGTTTATACCATTTTGAATAGTGGTAATAAAACGGAAATTTGGTGATTTTCTTGACTTAATTTCCGTTAAGTCCCTTCGTTGCGGCTAACGCCCTATTTCATTGACTTTATTTTGAAGAGGAAAGGGAAGATCACAAGCAGGGAATATGGAACAGACAAAGGTTGCGGCGGTGACGGGGTATGAAAAGAAAATGGAATGATCGCCGTGTTAACTGTGAAATTGGGTGAAACAGATTTTCAAGTTAGTGCAAAGCATTGCGCATCATGATGAAAATAGACAAGAAAAAAGGCCGCCAAAGCGACCTTTTCTATTTTGTTCAAATTGCACCTTGAGGTGAAATTAGAAGTTTGCGCTACGTGGTGTGCGTGGGAATGGAATCACGTCACGGACGTTACCCATGCCTGTCACGTAAGACACCAAACGCTCAAAGCCTAGACCGAAACCAGCGTGTGGTACGGTGCCGTAGCGGCGCAGATCGCGATACCAGCTCATGTGCTCAGGGTCGATGTTCATTGCACGCATACGTGCGTCAAGAACGTCTAAACGCTCTTCACGCTGTGCACCGCCAATGATTTCACCAATGCCAGGTGCAAGAACGTCCATTGCAGCCACCGTCTTACCGTCATCATTCAAGCGCATGTAGAACGCTTTGATGTCTTTCGGGTAGTTCTTCACGATAACAGGTGCTTGGAAGTGCTTCTCAGCAAGGAAACGCTCGTGCTCAGAAGCAAGGTCGATGCCCCATTCAACTGGGTTTTCGAACGTTTGGCCTGATTGAAGCAAGATCTCGATTGCATCGGTGTAATCAACCTGAGCGAAATCAGAATCGACAAACTTCTCAAGACGAGTGATTGCTTCCTTGTCGATGCGTTGAGCAAAGAACTCAAGGTCATCACGACGCTCTTCAAGTACAGCTTTGAACACATACTTCAGCATGTCTTCAGCCAGTTTAGCCACGTCATCCAGATCAGCGAAAGCCACTTCAGGCTCAACCATCCAGAACTCCGCTAGGTGGCGGCTGGTGTTTGAGTTTTCTGCGCGGAATGTTGGGCCGAAGGTGTAAACCTTGCTCAGGGCACAAGCATACGCTTCAGCATTCAACTGACCAGAAACGGTTAGGAAGGTTTCTTTGCCGAAGAAATCTTCGTTGAAATCAACCTTGCCTTCGTCTGTGCGTGGCAGGTTTTCCAGGTCCAGCGTAGACACGCGGAACATTTCACCTGCACCTTCTGCATCAGACGCAGTGATGAGTGGTGCTGAAACCCAGAAGTAACCTTGCTCGTGGTAAAAGCGGTGAATAGCTTGAGCCAGACAGTTACGTACACGTGAAACAGAACCGATCACGTTCGTACGCGGACGCAGGTGAGCCACTTCACGCAAGTACTCAATAGAGTGACGAGTTTTCGCCATTGGATAAGTTTCTGCATCTTCAACCCAACCAACCACTTTGACGTCAGTTGCTTGCAGTTCAAACGCTTGGCCTTGTCCTGGGCTTTCAACAACTTTACCAGTAACTTCGACAGAGCAGCCTGTGGTAAGACGCAGTACATCTTCTTTGTAATTATTCAGCTCATTAGAAACAACTGCCTGAATTGGATCAAAACAAGAGCCGTCATAAATGGCGAGGAAAGAGATACCGGCTTTTGAATCACGACGGGTGCGGATCCAACCACGGACAGTGACTTCTGTGTCTACTGCCGTTTTGCCGCGCAGGACGTCTGCTACAGGCATATAGTTCATAATTTGCATCTAACTCCGTTGAATAATGCCTGAGGAATCGGGTCATCAGGCTAGGATAATTCGAACTTTAGCCGGCAAGTTTACATCTATACCCGAGTGACCTCAAGATGTAGGCTTCATCGCGTCTCATCAATATTGATTTAAGGAAAATAGACGCAAAAACAGGTTTCTATTGACGATTTGTGTCGAAGAAATGTACGAAATGAGGGGAGCTGAATTAATTAAGAGGAGCGCCACGCCCGATACTAAGCATTTTCGAGAATATGCTCGCTGTATCTCAAGTGCGCGGCCCCTTTAAATTCAGATGATTTGCTTACTGTGAGCGAACCAGTAAGCGGTGTCCTGTTAATATTTGCGACCGCCCTCAAGTTGGAACTGGTCGATCAAATGTTCAAGCTCTCCCGCGAGTTGTCGTAAGTTGCTGCTGATACTCTGGGTTTGGTTGGCATTGACGGACGTCTCTTCCGCATGAGTTTGAATCGTCACTACTTGCACGCGTAGCGCGTCTGCCATCTCGGCTTGATGAACCGTATCGACACTGATTTCTTTGGCATTGTTGTTCACGATAAGGATCTCGTCTGCGATTTGCGCCAGTGATTGCGACAATTGTAAAACAGTATCTGCACGCTCAGTGGTTGTTTCACAAGTGCTTTCAATGGCAGTGGCAGAGCGCTCAGCATCCGTAGTCAGTTGCTCAATAATCTGCTGAATATCGCCCGTTGCATCATGTGTGCGACTAGCAAGGCTTCGAACTTCATCTGCGACCACTGCGAACCCTCGTCCTTGCTCACCAGCTCGGGCGGCTTCTATGGCAGCGTTTAATGCCAGCAGGTTGGTTTGTTCTGCTATCGCTCGGATCACTTCAAGAATACTGTTTACGTCCTTACTCTGTTGATTGACGGAAAGGATCTGTTGTCGGACTTGTTCAATTTCACGCACTAGCTGTTGGATTTGTTCGGCGGCAACATTGGCAATCCCAGTTCCTTGCTGGGCGCTCTGTGCTAGACCTTGGCTCAGTTCAGATGCCTCCGTGGTTTTCTCTTCGACAATATGTTGGTGCCGTTGCACTTCATCAATGGCCATCGACATCTCTTGGGTTTCTTGGCGTTGGTTTGCAACGAGGATGTTCGTTTCACTCGACACCTTGGTTAACACCGTGGCTTCGTTTAGCAATGTTGATGCCGTATTTTTCACTTGGTTGAGACTGTCCGAGAAGCTATCGAGCAAGTTATCGCAACTTGCAGCGAGTTGGCCTATTTCATCATGACGGGAAATGGCAAGTCGTTGGCTTAGGTTTTTCTCATCACTACATTGTCGCATGAAGAAGGAAATGCGTTTGAGTGGCGAGACTAGGCTGATACGGATAAAACTAAATGTCAGGGCAAAGCCTACCAAGGTGATGATCGACATAATGACAGCAGTAAATAGCATGTCTTTATTGATAGTTTGATATAAATCGGAAAGGTTATATTCAAGCCGAACGACACCTAATACCGTCCCCTCTGGAACAATGTGACACTGAGTACAGTTAGTGCCGCGATAACTGGTGCTGGCTTTCATGGGAAGGGCGACCACAATGCCAGTGCCATAGTCACGCTCAACGGTCTCTATAATGGTTTCACCCTTGATGGCGCGTTGGTCGAACAGATCTTCAATTGCTTGATCGGGGTTTCCTGGGCCAAAAATGGCGGTGATGCCTTCTGCCCGAATCACGCGTGCGTCTTCAATACCGTTTTGTGCCAACACTTTCTGCTTGAGGGCATCTTTTTGATGAATCGTCCCTGTCAACATCATCATGTTTAAGCTGTCAAAGTAGTTACTGGCTTTATCGAGTGTTTGTTCACCCACAATCTCAGTCACCAGCGCTTTTTGGTGGTGATTTTGATAAGCCAGAGAAACAGCCAGTACAACCGAAAAAATGACCAGCAGGACGATGAGCAATTTGGCAGCAATTGGTAGGCGCATTGTTAAGAATTACATCCGTGTGGTTAAAGTTATCAATAGTTTAGCTTCAGGATTGTGAATAGGTCTTTTCCTTAATGTTATTGTGTGATTGTTGCGACACAATTGTTTTGTTGTTTCTCGCAAACATCATGAAACGAATTGACGATGATTCAATTTGAGCTTGGCGCAAATATTGAGTAGCATCGCCGCGCAAGATACAACTCTCGATCACAGGAACGCACATAATGCACACCGAGCTGTTTAAAGAATTCATGTTTGAAGCCGCCCACCACCTACCTCACGTGCCGGAAGGTCACAAATGTGGTCGTTTGCATGGCCACTCTTTCCTCGTGCGTCTCTATGTTGCAGGTGAAGTGGATCCGTATACGGGCTGGGTGATTGATTTTTCTGAAATTAAGGAAGCCTTTAAGCCTATTTACGACCGTCTGGATCACTATTACTTGAATGACATCGAAGGGTTAGAAAACCCTACTAGTGAAGTGCTGGCGAAATGGATTTGGGATCAGCTTAAACCGTCATTGCCTTGTTTGAGCAAAGTGATGATCAAAGAGACCTGTACAGCAGGTTGTATTTATACGGGTGAGTAATTTTTCATTGCGTGAAAAAAGGGCCTGATGGCCCTTTTTTTATGTTTTGATTTAGCAGGTTAGTCGTCAGCTAGGCAATATCGAGATACTTGTGTGTCTGAATAGACAAGCGCCAGTTGCGGCGAATACAGGTTTCAATGCAAAGTGCTGTTGCTCTTGGCTTTTGGCTGATTGGTTGCAGTGCGACTTCTTTTCCTGCCAAATCAATCCCTGTCAGCAGTGCATCGAGCTTTTCGATGTCTGATTCTGTTCCTACGGGATGCTTGATTTCATTGGCGCGTTCCAGTGCTTCAGTTAACACGGGCAGTTTACCGCGCATGTTAATTTTCGGCGACACTGTTACCCAAGTGTCTGAGCTCGCGTTAACCGCATATGTCCCGCTGGTCTCGATTTGACAGCGGTAACCCGCTGATTCAAGTCGCGTTGTTAGGGGAAATAGATCAAATATGCAAGGCTCACCGCCAGTAATCACAACGTGCTTTGCCGTATAATTCTTCGTCAGATGCGCAAGGATTTCCTCGGAAGAGGCTGATGCCCATGTTGGACTGTCGCCTGTTTTAGCAATGACAGCACCGAAATCTCGTTCATCGTTTGGGAGGGTATCCCATGTTTGGCGTGTATCGCACCAAGGGCAACCCACAGGGCAACCTTGAAGGCGAACAAAGACCGAAGGTACGCCTGTGAACGTGCCTTCTCCTTGAATGGTTTCGAATATTTCGTTGACGTTGTACATACGGCTTTTACAGTCAGAGTTTTGTGAGGGGCGAGATTATGGCAGTTTCGCTTCCAGCTGTCTTGGGGAGAAATAGACAGAAACATAGGTTACAGAATGAAATACCTTTAACTCTTTGATTTTTGGCGTCTGATGCAATTGTCATTGCGATAAATCAAATAGGTCGTGACGTGTATCACGACATCCAACCATGGCGCTTCACAATTACTTCGCAAAGTAAAAAAATTCACTGTTAATGAATTTTAAAGGGAAATTGGGATGATTCTCGCCCAGCCAGGACACATAGATCACATTAAGCGTAACAATGCTGGAGCGGTATATAAGCTGATCGACCAACTTGGGCCTATCTCCCGAATTGAGCTATCTAAACGCAGTCAGTTAGCACCTGCAAGTATCACGAAAATTACGCGTGAGTTAATTGATGCTCACTTAGTCAAAGAAGCCGAGTATGGCGAGCAAGCAAGTCGCGGGCGTCCCGCGATTGGATTGGTGCTTGATAATGAAGGATGGCAATTTCTTTCCATACGCCTTGGGCGTGGCTACCTGACATTGGCCCTGCACGAATTGGGCGGCGAGATTCTGGTTGAAGAGCGCCATGACATTCATGTGCTTGATCAGGATTTGCTGATTGAGCTTATTCAGCAGCACATTAATCAATTCTTCTCAAAACATTCCAACGTTGTCGATCGTGTCACCTCGATTGCGGTTACTTTGCCGGGTCTTGTAAATAGCACCCAAGGCATCGTTATTCAAATGCCCCATTATGATGTTCACAACATGCCATTGGGGGCAGCGATTCACAGAGCTACGGGTTTGCCTGTGTTTATCGGCAATGACACACGGTCATGGGCATTGGCTGAGAAATTGTTTGGCAACGCTCGCGATGTCGACAATGCCGTGCTTATTTCGATTCATCATGGTGTCGGTGCGGGCATTATGATTGACGGAACCGTTTTAGAAGGGCAGGTAGGCAATATTGGCGAGTTGGGCCACATTCAAATCAAGCCGTTTGGTAAGCGCTGTTTTTGTGGCAATAACGGGTGCTTGGAAACGGTGGCAAGCTTACACGCCGTGTTGGAAGACACGCAATTAATGCTTGATCAGGGCCATCCGAGTGTTCTTCAAGATAAACCTCTCACCATTGATAGCATTTGCGATGCAGCGGTGGCAGGCGATGGTGTGGCGGTCAACGTGATCACTGATTTGGGTCATAACCTTGGGCAAGCCATTGCGATTGTGGTGAACCTGTTTAATCCGCAGCGAGTGTTGATTGGTGGTGAATTCAATCGAGCAAAATCTGTGCTCTATCCTGCCATCATGGAAAGAATACTCAATCAGTCACTTCCACATTACTGTGAAAATCTCATGCTAGAAGAGAGTTATTTCTATACGCAAGCAACGATGCCAGGGGCTGCGTTGGTGAAGCGAGCCATGTATGACGGCTACTTACTGATGAAGGTGTTGGAAGGCTAAAGCTGAGATGTGCGAAAATAGACTATAAATACAGAACCATAAGTAGAACTATAAACAGAACTATAAGCAGAAAAGGAGCGTGTGGACGCTCCTTTTTAGTATTAATCACTTTTGTATCGACACGTTTTGTATCAAATACCGTGCGTGTTAAATCCAGCGTTAGAACGGATACCAGATGGTGGCTGTTTCAACGGAGCGTTTGTATATCGCCAGCCCCACCACCACAGCAATCACAGCCAGAGCGAGCCAGTCTTTGTTCGTCAATGGGCGATAGTTGTACCAAGTGCGCGATTTGTTGCGACCAAAACCACGCAATGTCATCGCGTTGGAAATTTCATCAGCACGGTCAAGGCTAGAAAAAATAAGCGGGATCAAAATTTTCGCCACACCTTTAAAGCGCGCCATGAGTGGTGCATTCTTTGAAAAATCCACACCACGTGCTTGTTGGGCATGCATGATATTCACGAAGTCATTTTTCACTTCAGGCAGGTAGCGTAGTGTCAGGCTAACGGCATAGGCAATTTTGTACGGCACGCCAATGCGGTTAAGGCTAGATGCAAACTCTGTTGGGTGAGTCGTAAACACAAACACCAGTGCGATAGGGAACATGCTGAAATATTTCAGTGTCACTGTGACCAAGTAAAAGAGGGTTTCTTGTGTTAGCGAATAGTTACCCGGTAACTTCAATAGTTCAGTCGTTGTGCCTATCCACTCAGCCCCCTGCTGTGGGGCGACCAGAAACATGAATACTGCGTTCATGCTTAGAACACTCAAGGTGCCCAATAACAGCGGTTTATAGACACGGAAAGCCACGTCTGTCATCTTCAGCAATGCCAATCCGATTGCCACCATGCCAACAATGATACGCAGGTCAAAAGTGGTGAGAACAACTGTCACCCACGCCATGAACAAAGCAAACTTGGTGATGCCATTCAGCGCGTGAAGGGGGGATTTCGTATCGATATAGTTGATACCAAACTTCATCTTCGAGGCTTTCATTTGGCGTTGCTCTCTGTTTGAATAAATTGCTGCATAAATCCGTCAATGTCGCGAATACCGACGCGGTCTGCAAGTTGGTAAAGGCTGGTGGTGGCGAGGTTGGCCTGGTCCAGTAACTGCGGTTGGCTGAATACCGATGTCATTGGCGCGTCAGCAATTAACTTGCTGTCAGCAATTACGATAGAACGAGAGGTGTATTCAAGCACCAAATGCATATCGTGAGAGATGATCATTACGGTGATGCCGCGTTCTTTGTTCAAGCGCTGTATGAAAGACAGCATGGTGCTGTAGTTACGGTAATCTTGACCTGCTGTCGGCTCATCTAAGATCAGCAGTTCCGGTTCCATTACCAAAATCGAAGCGATGGTGACGCGTTTTTTCTGACCATAGCTCAATGCATCAACGGGCCAGTGACGGTATTTGCTCAAGCCACAAAGTTCGAGAACATCTAGTGCACGTTTCTCGATTTCCGCTTCACTAAGGCCGAGGTTTCTGAGGCCAAAGGTCACTTCTTCCATGATCATATGGTGAGAAATCATATGATTTGGGTTTTGCATGACCACGCCGACTTTCTTGCTGCGCTCAAAAATGGACAGATCACTGAAATCTTCACCGTCAAAACGAATCATGCCAGCATCTGGTTCGAGTACGCCCATCACTAGCTTGGTAATTGTCGACTTGCCCGATCCGTTTTTACCGAGAACAGAGACGATCTCGCCGCGATTAACGGAAAACGTGACATCTTCAAGCGCGTTCTTCTCGCCATCGTACGAATAGGTCAATCCTTCGATACTCAACAGCGGTGTGGTTTCGGAAGCTGGTGTAGATGGCACATAATCGCCAGCCCATAGCTGCAATTGAGAGGCGAATTTTTCAACAGGCAGCGTAGAGAGATAAGCAGGACTGTCTGTTTCGCTCAATGTGCACCCTGCGTGTTTAAGCGCAGAGAAATACAGAGGTTGGCGAATGCCATGTTGTTCAAGTAATCCAGACATCATCAGCGCATTAGGCGTGGTATCGGCAACGATAGTCCCGTTATCCATCAAGATCACGCGGTCAACCGCATGGGTCAGCACATCTTCGAGTCGATGCTCGATGATGATGATTGTTTTACCGGTATCACGGTGCAATTGATCGATGATTTCAATGGTACGTTTGCCCGTTTTTGGGTCCAGCGCCGCTAGCGGTTCATCAAACAGAAGCACATCGACGTCATCAACCAATATACCCGCCAAAGACACACGCTGTTTTTGACCCCCAGAGAGATCGTGAGGCGCATGATTTAGTAGGGCATCTAAATCCACCATTTTGGCGGTTGCCTTAACCACTGGGTACATGTCAGCTACGGATACGCATTGGTTTTCTAACGCGAAAGCAATATCTTCACCCACGGTTAAGCCGACAAATTGGCTGTCGGTGTCTTGCAATACCGTGCCAACCAACTCGTTGTATTGCGTGAGTTTCATGTCGCGAATTTCAGTGCCATTGAGGCTCAGCGAACCTGAAATTTCGCCTTCAATAGCATGAGGGATCAAGCCATTAATACACTGGCCTAGCGTAGATTTTCCGCTGCCACTTGGCCCGATAATCAGTACTTTCTCGCCTTTTTCGATGCGGAGATTGATGCCTTTCAGCGTCGGGTTTACCAGCGCATCATAACGAAAGCTAACGTTTTTGAATTCAATGGTCATGGTGCGGATCAGGCCTCGGTCAGATTACGGTACTGGCTGTTGCGTTTGGCAACGGACTGCAGAATGAAATAACCAACAACAGTCACCAGCAGGGCGTTGCCTGCGGCGATAATGCATAGCTGAATGAAAACCTTGGTAAAAGGTTCGGCGTACAATACCGTATCGAGAAACGCGGAACAGCCATAGCCCACAACATTGCCCAGCAAGGCGAGCAGTGAGAATAGGACGATATCAAAAGTCGGAAATCGTCCGTACTTTAGGCGTTTTTTGGTCAGAATTGGGAAAAAGCCGATCATCATACCGACTATCCCTGAGCCTAACACCCACGTTAGCCACACCCCCCAACCCGCAAATAAGTCAGTGACCCAGTGGCCAATGAAGCCCACGAAAAAACCAACGACAGGGCCGAAAAGGACAGAAAAGAGCGCGAGTATAGCCATTGCTGGTTTTAGCGTTGTATTGGCAAACACGGGAATACCAAACATGGGCAAGCCCCCAATACCATAAAGTGCCGCACCAATCGCAATGATGACGACAGTTTTCGCTGAAAAGTTCATAGATAACCCTTGGTGTCGGAAT
Source organism: Enterovibrio litoreus (assembly GCF_045679545.1). Lineage (NCBI taxonomy): Bacteria > Pseudomonadati > Pseudomonadota > Gammaproteobacteria > Vibrionales > Vibrionaceae > Enterovibrio > Enterovibrio litoreus. Next base: position 1,943,722 of record NZ_CP166194.1, on the reverse strand, counting down.
GTCTACATTGATAGCCCGGCACACATTTAAATGCTTTTGTAGAGAAGGTTCACAAAAATGAGGCGGGATTATATAGGATAACGTTCACTAAAAGAAAGCTATCAGTCTAGACGTCTACAACGCTGTGTAAACCATGATAGACAGATCGGTTAATGCTTGTGCGATCAAAAATGGGATTGCGGGAATGTTCAAGATGGTTTTTGAAAATAGAAGGAAACGAGAAAACGAAAAAGGCGCCGAAGCGCCTTTGTCCTTGAGCATACGAATAACTTATTTGGCGATTTTTTCTTGCATCGCTTCGCGTTCAGCAGCGCGACATGCCGCCGCGGTGAACACCACATCGGTTGAGCTGTTCAATGCCGTTTCAGCGGAGTCTTGTACCACACCGATGATGAAACCAACCGCGACAACTTGCATTGCAATGTCGTTTGGAATGCCGAAAAGGTTACACGCCAGTGGGATCAGAAGTAGTGAACCGCCCGCAACACCAGAGGCCCCGCATGCCGACACAGCTGCAACAACGCTCAATAGAATCGCCGTCGCCAGATCAACTTGAATACCTAAGGTATGAACGGCTGCCAGCGTCAATACGGTAATCGTAATCGCCGCACCACCCATGTTGATCGTCGCACCCAGCGGGATAGAAACAGAGTATGTGTCTTCATCCAGTTTTAGCTTGTTACACAGTTGCATGTTGACTGGAATATTTGCCGCTGAGCTGCGGGTAAAGAATGCTGTTACACCGCTTTCACGTAGGCATTGGAACACCAATGGGTAAGGGTTGGTGCGTGTTTTTACGTAAACAATGATCGGATTAACCACTAAGGCGATAAATGCCATGCTACCCAACAGTACGCCTAGCAGATGCGCATAGCCAATCAGTGCTTCGAAACCCGTTTCTGCGAAGGTATTGGCAACCAAGCCAAAAATACCGATAGGGGCCAGTTTAATGATGAAACGCACGATAGAAGACACGCTTTCGGCCACGTCACCAAACACGGTTTTGGTTGTGTCTGAGGCATGATGCAAAGCGATACCCAAGCCGATAGCCCAAGCTAGGATGCCGATAAAGTTACCGGTCATCAATGCATTGATAGGGTTATCGACCACATTGAATAGCAGAGTGGTAATGACTTGAGCAATACCTTCAGGTGGTGCAATGGCGGCATCTGATGATGTTAGCGTTAGCACCGTTGGGAACAAGAAACTCATGGTCACCGCGGTAATTGAGGCGACAAAAGTACCAATGAGGTACAGGGTAACAATAGGACGCAGATGCGTGTGCTGGCCTTTGCGCTGGTTGGCAATTGATGCGGCAACCAATACAAAAACCAAAATAGGAGCGACAGCTTTCAGTGCGCTGACGAAAAGACTACCAAGAAAACCAACGGCCTTGGCACTGTCTGGCGAAAAGCTTGCTAGAGCAACACCTGTGATAATACCTATCAAGATCTGAACGACCAGACTTGAGTTGGTGACTCTTGTCAGTGGGGATTTTGTTTGTTTCATTTCATCTCACTTCACTGTGTGTATAACCCAAACTGCCCCAAAGCTGAATTAGCGATGGCGTATTGAGTAAAAGCTGTTAACGCTTAGTTAGCGGTTGGATTAAATCAGCTGAATGAGTGGTCTGTAAAGTGATAATTAACACATAATATACACATAGATCTAAGTTGCCTGATTTTATAGCGCACAAAATATAATCAACAATGTAAAATATCGTATAAAAAGTGTATATATATTGTGAAATGCAAAAGAAAAGCGCCTCAATTGAGGCGCCTTGTATTGGGCTTGATTATGGTTGACAAGGTTCGCAAACCCAATGTCATTTTGTTTATATATCAGTAAATTACGTGTCCTACTGCGTTCAGCAGCTGGCTGACGCCTTTCGTAAAGTGAAGAGGTGCATCAGCAACTGTGTAACACAAACAGCCATCATGGGTTTGCGGGGTGTGGTGATCACTACTGTCTAGAATAATGAAGTCACCAGGAACGTAGCTATCATGTTCGTCTTCAAAGTGTCCACTCAGCAACAAGGTGACTTCAGTGCCTTTGTGCGTGTGACTTGGCACACCACCATTCATCCCGATGTGAAGCAAACTTGCCCGTGTGTCACCTTCATTCAAGGGTAAACGAGCACGACTTAACGCTCCTACGCTGCTCCAGCCAAGATGGTGATAGCGGCGTAGCGCTGTTGGCAGGGTATATCGCTCGCCAGCGACATCAATGTCAGATTTCGGTGACGGCGAGATAGGCGTACTTGGCATTTGTTCATCATTCATTATTGCAGTAAGCATGCCTGCAAATTCATCATTGTCAGCCGCTGTTAACAAGTTGTCAGAATCTAAAGGTGTTTCAGAAGCCTCAGCAAGGCCAAACGCTTCATCCGCAATTTGGTTTTCAAACAAGGCCAATTTTTTCGCGCAGGCCTCACACATTTCACTGTGTGCAGCAACGGCAATAGACATGGACGCAGGAAGACTTCCAGCGGCGTGAGCATATAGAAGATCGTCTGCAGGATGATACTTAATCATCATTCACCTCCAAATGGGTACGCAGCTTTTGTAAACCTAAACGTAAACGCGACTTAATTGTGCCTAGGGGCACATTGAGTTGATCGGCCAACTCTTGGTGCGTCAATTGTTTGATATATACCCCTTGCACGACCTGTTTTTGAAGGTCAGGCAAGAGATCGATGTATGAGAAGAGCTGTGCTTGAAGTTGATTGTGAAGCGCATCCTCTTCTTGATCGCCAGATTCGCCTTCAATGAGTGGCCAAATATCGCCACTTAAGCAGTCCTCGCGATTACTTTTCACTTTTCGCAACATGTCGAAACTGACATTACGCATAATGGTGAAAATCCACGTGGACGCTGCACCTTTATCACCGTTATAGAGGTGAGCTTTACGCCAAACTAGTAACATTGTTTCTTGTACCAGTTCCAATGCTTGACCATCGGCTCTTAAATGACGCATGCCGTAAGATTTAACCTTTGGGGCAAAATGCTTGAATAAAACTGCATATGCAGCTTGATCCCTGTCGTGTGCGACACGGTGAAGTAGCTCAGCCAAATTTTCTGGAGAGAGTGCTGACATGCTTGTTGTACTGCTCTGACGTTTTAAAGATTTCGTAGTATAAGTGTCTTCGACCAATTCCATGACGATTGAATCCTAAAATTGCCAAATAAAGTCATTATTTAAGAAACGACTCGCGTCATTGAATGGATCACTATTCTGACGAAATTTCTTCATTAAGAAGCACACCGATAAATTGCTTGGCTTCTTCGAGGTCATTTTGGGCAATAAACCACTGTCTTTGATTGTTCGCTAGAGGTAAAACTTCTAGCCAGCGCTGACAGACCCAATTGAGATCTTCGAAGTGACGTTCATCACGATATTGGTTGGCATGTTCAGGATGGGCGTCAAAAAGTGCTGCCAATGCATCCCCCAGAAAGCCAGGCTCTTCTTCACTGCTTCGCCAATCTGGCAGTCGCTCTGCATCGCCAAGCCACAGCCCGTCTTTCTCCTGAACAATGTTGGACAGTTTGACGCGCGCTGTCCCTTTTATTGTTACACCGAGCAAGCCATCGGGCAGGGTTTCAAAATCAATGATATTGACGTGGGTGCCGAAGGTACAAATGGCGTCGCCTTCTTTCATCGCCAACACAAAGCCACGATTTTCTTTCATCGACTCTTTGACAAGCCTGACATAACGCGGCTCGAATATGCGTAACTGAGTGACGCCTCCGGGCAAGAGAAAAAGTGGCAGTGGGAATAGACCTAATTGCATTTGTACCTCCATAAATCATAGATAAATTTACGGGGTGATAAGCGTTGCCGATCACTCTGCCACCGACTTCATCTACATTTGTGTCATTAGGGCATGTTTAATCGCATCAACAAGTTGCCGTAATTGAACATCGTTCATGTCATATGGCGGCATGATGTACACCAATCGGCCAAACGGACGAATCCAAACCCCTGATTCAACAAAGTGTTTTTGAATGGTTTCGACGTTCACACTTTGGTGCGTTTCCACCACACCGATCGCGCCTAACCAACGGACATCTTTAACACAATCTAGCGCACAGAGTTCAGGGAGCATGTGTGACAGGTGCTTTTCTATTCCTAATACCTTTTCCTGCCACGGCGTGTCGATCAACAGTTGAAGACTGGCGTTGGCAGCAGCGCTAGCGAGAGGGTTACCCATAAATGTTGGGCCATGCATAAAACACCCAGCTTCGCCGCTGCACACGGTATCGGCGACATGCTTAGTGGCAATAGTTGCCGCCATGGTCATATAGCCCCCGGTTAGCGCTTTGCCCAAACACATGATGTCCGGCGAAATACCGGCGTGCTCGACGGCAAACAATTTTCCAGTTCGCCCGAAGCCGGTTGCGATTTCATCACAGATCAACAATACGTCGTGCTCATCGCACAATTCACGCACACGCTTGAGGTAAGTGGGGTGATAAATCCGCATTCCCCCAGCACCTTGCACGATAGGCTCTAAGATAACCGCGGCAATGGAATCGAGATTGGTCTCGAGCTTGTGTTTGAAATCGCTGATGTCCGCTTCGTTCCACTCATCATAAAATCCGCACTCAGGGGAGTCGGCGAATATGTGTTCAGGAAGAAAGCCTTTATAAAGCTTATGCATCGAATTATCGGGATCAGTCACCGACATGGCTGCGAAGCTGTCACCGTGATAACCATGGCGTAGCGTCAAAAACGTTGATTTTGGTTGGCCTTTAGCGTGCCAGTATTGCAACGCCATCTTGAGTGCGACTTCGACTGAAATAGAGCCTGAATCGCACAGGAAAACTTTTTCGAGTGGTGCGGGGGTCATTTCAACCAATTTTTTGCACAGATTGATCGCGGGATCATGTGTTATCCCGCCAAACATCACGTGCGACATTTTACCCAGTTGATCAGTGACTGCTTTATTGAGTGCTGGATGGTTGTAGCCGTGAATCGCAGCCCACCATGAGGACATGCCATCCAAAAGTGGCGTGCCGTCATCTAAATACAAGTACATGCCTTCCGCGCGGGAAACGGGGTAACAAGTTAGCGGGTTTAGGGTTGAGGTGTATGGGTGCCAAATATGGTCACGGTCAAAGATTATATCCATGTATCGTTACATCCAGTTGTACAATTAGTGCTCACTTGTAAACCTTGAGCTTTAACCACTGTTGACATTGTAAAGGTCGACTTTAGACTGAACAAGTTTTCGATTAATCAATTTGAGGTATTACAGGTGGAAGTACGCCATAACTGGACTGTCGAGGAAGTGCAGGCCCTTTTTGAAAAACCTTTTATGGATCTGATGTTTGAAGCGCAGCAGGTTCACAGGCAGTACCAAACGGCAAACCATGTACAAGTGAGTACGCTGCTTTCAATCAAAACGGGCGCATGTCCGGAAGACTGTAAATACTGCCCGCAGAGTGCGCATTATCGTACGGACGTTGAAAAAGAACGTTTATTGGAAGTAGAACGTGTTCTTGAAGCCGCCGAGAAAGCGAAGCATTCAGGCGCGACACGTTTTTGCATGGGCGCGGCATGGAAAAACCCCAAAGCCCGTGACATGCCTTATCTAAAAGAAATGATCCAAGGCGTGAAGGGCATGGGACTTGAAACCTGTATGACGCTCGGCATGTTGACGCCAGACCAAGCGGGTGAACTTGCGGGTGCTGGGTTAGATTATTACAACCACAATCTTGATACTTCGCCAGAATACTATGGCAACGTGATTACCACGCGTACTTATCAAGATCGCTTAGACACTCTTTCCCATGTGCGTGATGCGGGCATGAAAGTATGTTCCGGTGGCATCATTGGTTTGGGTGAAAATGCCCGTGACCGTGCAGGTTTGCTGGTGGAGTTAGCGAATTTACCGCACCACCCAGAAAGTGTGCCGATTAACATGCTGGTTAAAGTGAAGGGTACGCCGCTTGAAGAAGTGGAAGATGTAGACCCGTTTGATTTTGTTCGCATTATCGCTGTTGCTCGTATCATCATGCCGCAATCGGCAGTTCGTCTCTCTGCGGGTCGTGAAAACATGAATGAGCAGATGCAAACGCTGTGCTTTATGGCAGGTGCAAATTCAATCTTTTATGGCTGTAAATTGCTGACGACTCCAAATCCTGACGAAGATGCCGATATGCAGCTTTTCAAGAAACTGGGGATCAACCGAGAGCAAGCCGTTCAAAAACCCGATGAAATTCAAGAAGAAACCTTGTTGTCACAAGTGGCAGAGCGCGTTGCTTCGCGTCCGGGTAAAGACGATCTATTTTACGAAGCTAACGTTTAAGGCGCGTCTCAATCATGCCCGTAGAATCAAGGCCTGAAAGAAGTCAGCGTCCATCTAGCCAGCTCCAACGTCGTATTGAGCAAAAACTCGATGCGCGTCGACAGCAACATCTTTTGCGAACGGTCAATGCTTTCCATCATAAAGATGGAAAGCTCGTTGACGGTGACAATCTGTCGTACCTCAACTTTTCCGGCAATGACTACTTGGGGTTGGCGCAAGACCCTAGCGTGATTGCGGCGTGGCAGGAAGGGTTGACGAAATATGGCGCAGGAAGCACTGCTTCGCCTTTGGTGACGGGGTTTACCCATGCTCACCAAAACCTTGAACATGCGCTTTGTGACTGGTTAGGGTTTGATCAGGCAATTCTTTTCAACAGCGGCTTCTCTGCCAATCAAGCCGTGGTCTTTTCGTTGCTTGAGAAAAACGATGTATTGCTGCAAGACAAACTGAACCACGCATCCTTAATGGAGGCGGGCATGTTGTCAGAAGCGAAAATGCAGCGGTTTACCCACAACAGCATGGAAAAGCTGGAATCGTTATTGCGTTCGAATGCCAATGCACCAGCGCGTGTTGTGGTAACGGAAGGCGTTTTCAGCATGGACGGCGATCTGTCGCCATTGGCTGATATCAAATCCCGTTGTGAAGCGAACGACGCATGGCTGATGGTTGACGATGCACATGGCATTGGTGTGCTGGGTGAGGAAGGGCAGGGAAGCGCACACATTGCTAACGTGAAGCCAGATATCTTGATTGTCACCTTTGGTAAAGCGTTTGGCATGATGGGGGCTGCGGTCATGTGTAGTAAGTCTGTTCATCAGTACCTTACGCAGTTTGCTCGTCACTATGTTTACTCCACAGCAATGCCGCCTGCACAGGCTTATGCCCTGTATCACACCCTTTCTATGGTGAAGTCACAGTCATGGCGCAGGGATAAACTTGCTGCGTTGTCAGCGTGTTTTCATTCAGCATTGGCTGATTATCCAGAAGTGATCAATACCGTCACACCGATTAAACCTGTCGTATTGGGTTCGGTTGAACGGATGCAAACCGTCGCTTCGGGGCTGAAACTGAAGGGCTTTTTGACGGGAGCGATTCGTCCGCCCACCGTGCCAGCAAATACAGCCCGTCTTCGCATTACGCTATCAGTTAACCAATCAGAAGCGCAGGTCAGCGATCTCGCCGCTTCACTCCGTCGCTGTATTGAGGAGGGCGCATGAGCCAAGCTGTATCGTTACATCTCGACGTCTCGCTCGCTCGGTGTGAGGAAAAAAACGCAATAAAAGATGCATTCAGCCGCGCTGCTGCTACCTATGACCAAAGTGCTGCGTTTCAGCGTCGTGTTGGTCGTGAATTGATGTCACAGTTGCCGGATTGGCAAGAAAAGACCGTAATCGATCTAGGCTGTGGGACCGGATATTTCAGTGAGCAAATCGCGAAGCAAGGCGCGCAAGTTATCGCGCTGGATCTGTCCGAACAAATGTTAGAACAGGCAAGAGTCCGTTGCGGTGATACCTTGGAGTATGTGTCAGGCGATGCCGAATCACTGCCGCTCGCAGACAACAGTGTGGATGTGGTATTCACCTCTTTGGCGCTGCAATGGTGCAAAGATCTGTCTGTGCCATTGCGGGAAATGAAGCGCGTAGTAAAGCCAGGTGGCACAATCTTGTTTTCAACCTTGCTTGACGGCTCATTGTTCGAGTTAAAACAGGCGTGGAGTCAAGTTGATTCACGTCAACATGTGAACACATTTCTCACGCCAAAGCAGGTAAACCTTGCGCTCGCGCAAGCTGGCAGCGTGAATCACTGCATAGAATGCAAAACGTTAATAGAAAGATACCCCTCTGCATTTGCGCTAATGAAAGATCTAAAAGGTATTGGCGCAACACATCTATCAGAGGGGAGAGAAGCGGGGCTAGTGGGTAAACGGGCTTTTGTTCAATTGGAAAATCGCTATCGTGAATTCCAGTTGTCAGATGGTTTCGTCCCCGCCACATATCAAGTTTGCTTCGGAGCGATACATAATGACTAAAAGCTTTTTCGTGACAGGTACAGACACAGAAGTGGGCAAAACGGTTGCTTCGATGGCAATCATGCAAGCTGTGTCGAAAGCGGGCCACACCGTGGTAGGCTACAAACCTGTTGCAGCAGGTAGCAAAGAAACAGAGCAAGGCCCTATGAATTCGGATGCCATTCGCCTGCGCGAGTGCACCACGGTTGATGTGACTTACTCAGAAGTTAACCCGTGCTTGCTTCATGCTGCTTGTTCGCCTCATATCGCTGCTGAGTTGGAAAACACGAGTGTGAATTTCGCCGTGCTTAGCCAAGGCCTAAAACATATTCAAGCCAAAGCGGATTTTACCTTAGTTGAAGGTGCTGGTGGTTGGCGCGTGCCTGTGAGCTATGACAGCACCTTGGCCGATTGGGTTAGTCAGGAAAAGCTGCCGGTTATCCTCGTCGTCGGTATAAAGCTGGGCTGTTTAAATCATGCATACTTGACGGCCGAAGCGGTTCGTCGCGATGGGTTGGAGATCGTAGGTTGGGTGGCTAATCGCGTGAACCCAGGCACTGAGCACTATGCGGATATTGTTAAAACGCTTGAGCATCATCTCAATGTACCGAAGTTGGGCGAGATCCCTTACATGCCAGCGATCAAATCTCGTGATTTGAGTGGCTACATCGACATTGCACCTTTGGGGTTGTAAGCGCCACAATCTGTCATCTGTAAACGCCAAACCGAAAAAAGCCAGCATTGTGCTGGCTTTTTAAATGTTCGTATATGCCAATAAATGGCAGCATCTTACAAATTAATTGCGTTGGTGACTTACTTGTCGTCTTGAAGCAGGCCCATCAGCGATTGCTGAACATCTGATACCTGTTTCAGTTTTTGATTCTCGTCGTCAGCGAGACCTAACTCAGTACATGCCTCATCAAAGCTCATACCTAAGTGACAACAAAGGATATCGATTGCAACACGATAATTTTCTTTGTCAGCCATGGTTCCCTCTCCTTAGAACTGCACTCCACGTTGGAGCACCTAAACGTGCCTCATGACACGCTCACCTTTTACGACACAGTATTCCTGATGCGCCTACATTTCAACTCGACCAAAGTCTAATCTGTATTACAAACTAGACCGTTCATCATACTGTTTAAAATTAGCACAATTTGCGAGTTACAATAATTTACGTTACAAATTGCTACATAGGCTTGTTTTTCCACAGTTTGACCCTACTATCACACCAATAGCGCTTCAATCCTTCGGAGACAAAACTAGTAATGAAACGCATAGCTTTATTTTTGCTGACCAACCTCGCGGTGCTGTTTGTATTCAGCATCGTTTTAAATATCGTATATGCCGTGACTGGCATGCAACCTGGCAGCCTATCAGGCTTGCTAGTTATGGCCGCACTGTTCGGTTTTGGTGGTTCACTGATTTCGCTATTCATGTCGAAATCGATGGCGCTGCGTTCAGTGGGTGGGCAAGTGATTGAACACCCTCGCAACGAAACCGAGCACTGGCTAATGAATACCGTGAGCCGTCAGGCTCAACAAGTAGGTATTGGCATGCCAACCGTGGCCATTTACTACTCAGATGACATTAACGCATTTGCGACTGGTGCAAAACGTGATGCGTCATTGGTGGCAGTATCAAGTGGTCTGCTACAAAACATGACGCGTGACGAAGCAGAAGCTGTGTTAGCCCATGAAATCAGCCACGTGGCTAATGGTGACATGATCACCATGACGCTGATGCAAGGTGTCGTGAACACCTTTGTTATCTTTATCTCTCGCTTAATTGCTGGTGCCATTAGTGGTATGAACAACAATAACGAAGAAGGCGAAGGTGGCGGCAGCTTCATGGTGTACTTCTTGGTATCTTCAGTGCTCGAAATTGTCTTCGGTATGTTGGCGAGTATCTTGACCATGTGGTTTAGCCGTCATCGTGAATTTAAAGCCGACGCAGGGTCTGCGAAACTGGTCGGTAAAGAGAAGATGATTGCTGCACTAGAAAGACTGAAAGTCAGCCATGAGAGCCGTTTGGAAGGATCTATGATGGCATTCGGTATCAACGGTAAAAAATCGTTGAGCGAATTTTTCATGACTCACCCTCCGCTCGACAAGCGTATCGATGCGCTGCGTCGCGGTGATCACCTGTAACATCAAATGTCTTAGCTTTGCTAAAACGCCTTCATTTATTGGAGGCGTTTTTGTTTTCGGCTCAGGATCGTGTTTCTTCGGCTAGTTTGATAGAAGGTTGGGAAGAAAGTGTCGAGGTCAATATGAATCCGGTTGGATGGTTTGAAATTGCAGTGACAAACATGGAGCGAGCAATTAGCTTCTACGAAAAAACCTTGGGTATTGAGCTAAATCGACAGGAAATAGACGGCACTCAAATGGCGTGGTTTCCCGTTGAAGAAGGCAGTGCTTATGGCGCAACAGGGTCGCTTATAATCAGCGATGAATGCAAGCCTGGGGCATCAGCAACGCTGATTTACTTCAGCGTTGAAAATATCGATGAAGTGTTAGCGCGTGTTTCCGGCAGCGCTATTTTGACGCAGAAAACGTCCATTGGTGAATTTGGTCTCTATGCACATATCGAAGATAGCGAGGGGAACAGAATTGGTCTTCATAGCCATTAGTAAACACGAATGAGGCAAGACCAGTTGCGGAATGTGCGCTTTCTTTTGTCGATCTGCATTACAAATAAGCTCGATTTTTGAACAATACATCATTGGCTCGCGATAACATTGGAAATCACTTTATGCGATAGATTTCGACGTCTACATGCGCAATGCCGAGGCCTTGTATTGATGACGGCGTAAACAGCCAGGGAAGGGCATGTTTAAAGTAATCAAATTTCTTTTTATCACTGCAATCCTATTCGCGTTATTGGTAACCGCATTGGTTTATGGTGGACTTGCATTGAGCCTGCCCGCGTTGTCCGGCGTTTCCAAGTCGGCCCCTGTATCATCCACGGCTTACTTGCAGCGAGATGAACTCGGCACGGCCATTATCATTGCCGAAAACCGCACAGATGCTTCCTATGCATTAGGCTATGCTCACGGTCAAGATCGCTTCTTTCAAATGGATTTACTCAGGCGGAACGCAGCTGGCGAGTTAGCGCAGCTTTTTGGTGAAGCGGCATTGCTACGAGATGAAAACACGCGCTTTCACCAATTTCGCCAGCGCAGCCGTGACATAGTGAGCCGCTTGCCTGCTGAGCAAAAAAAGCAGCTTGATGCCTATGCGCAAGGTGTCAACGATGCCCTCGCACAAATGACCTTTCCATCGTTTGAATACGTATTGACACAATCAGAACGTCAGCCTTGGTTGCCGGAAGATTCACTGCTTTCGATATTTAGCATGTATCTTGATTTACAAGGGCGAAGCCTTAATCGAGATCTCACCATTGGCGCAGTCGAAGAATACTTCGGGGCTGATATGGTGGGCTTTCTGAGTCAACCTAGTCAGTATCAAGCCGCACTGGATGGCAGTCGCTTCCCGCTCAAAAACGAACCCATACCCTCACTTTCGGCTGACGCCGTTATCACGGCAGCGATGCAAGACATTGATGAGTCAGCGGTCATCGGCAGTAACAACTGGGCGGTAGGGGGCGAATTAACCCGTGATGGTCGCGCCATGTTGTCTGATGATATGCACCTTGGTATTACCGTGCCCATCATTTGGTATCGCGCTCAGCTTAACTACAAAGAAAACGGTGAGGACAAGCAAATCACCGGTGTGACCTTACCTGGTGCGCCAGCGATTGTAGTCGGTTCAAACGGACACATTGCATGGGGTTTCACAAATGGTTATTTGGATACCACCGATTGGTACGAATTAGGTGAAAATGACAAAACGGCTCTGATATCAGAAAGCATTCCCACAAAAGAAGGTGCGCATAAATACTTGATTGAAATGAGCGAGTTTGGCCCTGTGAGATCGATTGATGGGAAAAAATTTGCACTTTCATGGGTCGCACATCAAGAATACGCTGTGAATTTGAATCTCCTAAATCTGGAAACTGTAAAGACGGTAGATTCAGCATTGAACGTCAGCAAAGAAACAGGCATTCCAGTGCAAAATATGGTGGTTGCTGACAAACATGGCAATATAGGTTGGCAAGCAACAGGTGCAATACCAGATCGACGAAAACCTACTCAAACACCGTTACCAACCGCCGAATATGACGAAGCATGGCGTCAACAAGCGCAAGACGTGCCATTTATTATCAACCCTAAGCCTTCGATGATCTGGACGGGGAACAGCCGAGTTGTAAGCACCAAACAAGACGCTCGGTTTGGCAATGGCGGTTATGCATTGGGTGCGAGAAGTGCGCAAATCAAACAACGTTTGTTCGAGAAAGATGAATTTTATCCCGAAGACTTCTATCGTATTCAGTTAGATAACGAAGCCTTCTTTTTGGATAGATGGCACGCTTTTCTGCTTGCCGCTTTGCAGAAAAATTCTGATCGTTTTCAAGACGATATACTGGCAGTGGAAAACTGGCAGCGCTGTGCTTGTGCCGACTCAGTCGGATACACGTTAGTAAGAAAATATCGTGATGCTTTGATGGACAGGCTGTTTTCACCGTTAGAAACGAAGTTAGCTGAAAATGGTCTTAGTTTGGGGCTACTAGAAAGGCAGTTAGAACCTGCATTGTGGCAATTGGTTAATGAACAACCGGCTAGTTGGCTGCCTGCAGAAAGCCTAGATTGGAATGCATTTTTCAACGACACGTATGTCACCATGCGAGATGAACTTATGGTTCAAACAACAGGGCATGTGGATGGCTCGCTTCAAGCCCTGCGCTGGGGAGACATCAACACGCTCAATGTTCAACATCCATTTAGTCTGCAAATTCCCACCTTAAGCAAATTGCTAGACATGCCCAAAGCTGAAGCCTTTGGAGATCGATACATGCCTGCAGTTCAAGGAAAAGCATTTGGTGCGTCACAGCGCCTAATTGTTCAGCCTGGAGATGAAATCAATGGCATTTTGACCTTGCCAGGGGGGCAGAGTGGCCATCCGCTTTCACCTTTCTATCGCTCAGGTTTCGATGCTTATGTAGAGAAAATATCTACGCCACTACTTCCGGCACAGCCACATTATCAAATCGTTTTCAGCCCCAGTTCGTAAGATTTTCTCCTCCCTAAGCCGTATATATCCAATCAAGCTCAAGATGCTTGTTCAACAAAACTTGCCCTTTGGGAACCTCTCATCTCATCCACTTTATTGTCGAAATGCCTTGAAAGGGATGGCCATTCCTTCTGTTTCCCTCCTCAAGTTGAACAAGATGAGAGGCTCTGAATCCTGCATTTTGAGCTTGATTGGGTATAGCCGAGCAACCTCAAAACGAAAAAGTGTCGCTGTCGCTAAAATTTTGATTTTAACGTTTCCTTGAAGATAAAAAGTCCGTTAGCGCGTAAAATACCCGTCTTCATGACTAAGTGATTAATAACTTTACAGTACCGATGATTATTTATTTTCACTGTATTCATAAAGATACATATTAAATTTACACATAGTGTCTTTTTTATGGGGTGAAAAATATTCCGATCATAAGTTGCTGTAAATAATCAATATATGCATCGAACCATTAGTGAGACTGAAACTATTACTTAGAGTAATGACCAATAATTCAGTCATAACAGTATTTAAGAGTCTAAAGTATGAATATTCTTGTTTGCGATTCGGGTGATTCAAAGGTGATACTTAGTAACAATACTAAGCATCATGAATGCCCAACCAAATTTAGGGTATTTGATATGCAATTTGATTCTTTTCAGCATGCCTCGCGTTGGCTGGATCTGACGACATTTGGTCCTAAAAACGGCGAAGCACATGCGATGATTGATAAACGGGCTAAAGCTTGGTTTGACGAACAAGTCAGCCTTCCAATAACGTCTCATTTGTTACAGTGTGAAAAACAGTTTAAGGCGCAAGGCTATGGAAAGATGCCGTCGCGTTCTACCCGTATTCGCGCTTGGTTGGACATCGCGTTCTATGCCGATGATCAGTTAAGACAGCGTGTTGCTTATGCGCTGACTCAGATTTTTGTTGCATCAGATCAAGATGCGACATTGATCAACCAAACACCTGCTGTTGCGAACTATAACGATTTACTCTGCAAGCATGCGTTTGGAAACTACCGAGATTTGCTCAAGGATGTTTCTTTATCTCCTGTCATGGGGCAATACCTAACCATGGTAGGGAATCAAATGGGGGATCCTGCTACAGGACGTCGCCCAGACGAAAACTATGCCAGAGAAATTCTTCAACTCTTCTCTATTGGGCTTTATCAGCGCGCGATTGATGGCAGTTTCATCTTGGGAAGCGATGGTTCGCCCAAACCTTGCTATGACGAAAAAGATATTCAAGAGCTAGCCCGTGTGTTCACAGGGTGGAATCATACTGATTCGAATCTGATCACACAGATGACCGCCAATGAAAGCGATCATGATCGTGGAGAAAAACACATACTTGGCCATCGTTTTGTGAAAGGCGTACCAGCCGCTCAAGAAATGGATCAAGTGATGGAATTGCTGCTTCATCACCCATCCACTGCCCCGAATATCTGCAAGAATTTGATTCAAAAACTGGTGACCTCTAATCCCACTTCAGATTATGTTCGGCGCGTAGCAGAAGTGTTTGTTGACAACGGCCAAGGTGAAACCGGTGATTTGAAAGCCGTTGTATGGGCAATTTTAACGGATAATGAGGTTTACACAGCGCCACCCCAGTCAATGAGTAAAGTCAGAGAGCCTTGGCTCTCGTTGGTATACATTTATCGCGCGCTCGATGTACAACCTGGCGGCGGTAGTGGATTGGTTGAATCTGATCTGATCTATCTGAAAACCTGCAATCAGTATCCGCTAGGCTCTCCATCTGTATTTAATTTCTATTTGCCGGACTACGCCCCTAAAGGTGTGGTTGCTGATAACAATTTGGTCGCGCCAGAGCTACAAATAGTTGATTGGTCTCATGTTATTTATGTACATAATTTCATTTATGGCATTTTAAGGCTGAATCTTCAAGATACGAATAAGCCATTAAAAAAACAGCTTTATATTAATGTTGAAAGTTTAAAGTTACTTATTCAAAACAAAGATATTGATGGCTTTACGCAAGAGGTTTCTCAACGATTTTTCAATGGGAGCATGCCTGAGCCGCTAAAGCACGTGTTAAGAGAACACTATAACGGGATCGATCTTCACCCCGGCAAATGGGTGCAACGTCTGCTATTTATCGCTTTGGCTTCCCCGTATTTTCACGTTCAGGAGAATCGCGCATGAAACTGACTCGACGCCACTTTATCCAATCCGTCGGCGCAGTGGGCGCGACGGCATCCGTCCCGATGAGTTTCAGCGCCATTGCCGAAGATGCGGAAGATTATAAAGCGTTGGTATGTGTGTTCTTAAATGGGGGCAATGATTTTTTCCATCAAGTGCTTCCAATGGATAGCAACAACTACAACAAGTACGCTTCATCGCGTCAGGGAATCGCTGTTTCACGACGTGACATTATCGCCACCAATATTCAAGACAAAAATGATGTTGAGTTTGGACTGCATAAATCACTAAAGCCGCTTATGCCTATGTTCCAAAAGGGCAAAGTGAGCCTAGCGATGAATGTAGGACCATTGCTTGAGCCCACCCAAAAAGAAGACATTGCAAGCGGGAAAGCTGAATTGCCACCGTATTTGTTTGCGCACAATAAGCAACAAGAAGTGTGGCAACACAGTTGGCAAGGGGATCGTTACAGTGGGCAAGGTTGGCTAGGTATGTCAATGGACGTCCTGATGCGTGACATGTCTGGTATTCCAAACAGCTTTTACACGGGGCCAAATACGCTGCTCGATAGCTTTAATTCCGACAAAATGTTTGTGAATAAAAATGGTTTTGAAGAGCTTCAAGCGTTGAGCAGTGCTGTCATTCGCACCAGTTATGAAACCATGGCAACCCAACACTATGATTCGCCGCTAGTGGCAGGGTATGCAGATATGGTTAAACAGGCCGTTGACGCTCAGCAGCAAATGGAGCCAATAATCGAGTCAATTCCGCAAGATCAACGTATTCCAGCATCAAACCTGGGAAGTCAGCTTCGCGCCATTAAGCAGATGATCGATGCGGCGCAAATGCTGGGACATAACCGTCAGGTGTTTTACGTCTCTATTGGCGGATTTGATACCCATGATAATCAAGTGCGCCGACAAGATGAGTTGATGAAGGAATTTTCTGAGGCGATTGCTGGCTTCTACACAGCATTAGATGACGAAGGGTTGACCGACAACGTCATGACTTTCACCATGTCAGAGTTTGGCCGCAGTATGCACGACAACGCGCGTAAAGGCTCAGATCATGGTTGGGGTGGTGGGCAGTTCATATTTGGTGGTAACGCCGCAGGGAATCAGTGTTTCGGTACATATCCAGACTTCACACGAAACGGTAAAGATGACAACGGCGATGGGAGGCTGATCCCCGCCATTGCTCACGAACAATATGCTGCTTATATGGTGAAGTGGCTGGGATTAAGTAACGGTGCACTGAATACCGTATTCCCTTCACTTGTTAAGTTTGGTGGCCCAATGAAGGCAGAGCGCATAGTGTAAAATCTATCCGATATAAAAAGCCAGAACCTAGTGTTCTGGCTTTTTTATGCCGATGTATTTGTGCTTAGCGAAATAGCACGGGTAGGAGAGTGGACAAAACGCTCAGTAAAGCGCTAACTCGATACACATTTGTAGCGGGGAAAGCAGAATTACCTTAGAATTTTCCCACTACTCACAGCGCATTAGGGAATAGAGCATGAGTGACAGCTGGGACAATATGGCGGCAGAGTGGGACAGCAACGAAGCGGTTATCGCCTATTCTGAAAAAGCTTTCCTTTCCTTGGGTGAGGTCACTAAAACAAAAGGGCTCACTGTTCTGGATTTTGGTTGTGGAACGGGATTGCTGACCGAGAAGTTATCACTTGATGCGGCGTTGATTACAGCGATTGACCCTGCTCCCAAGATGGTTGGTGTATTGGCGCAGAAAGGGTTATCTAACGTTCATGCAATAGTTGGGGTAGTCGATGAAGTTTTTGTTCGAGAGCGCCGTCAGTCGGGTGAACGTTTTGATCTTATTGTCGCATCTTCAGCGTTGGCGTTCGTGCCTGACTATCCAGAAACCATAGCGCTGCTGGCGATGCTGTTGGCGAACAATGGATTGTTAGTACAATGGGATTGGGAAAAGAGTGAAAGTTCGGGCGCAGGCTTTATGCCTAGTGAGATTGAAGAAGCCTACACTCATGCAGGGTTAAACCTTGTTTCTACTTCTCACCCATTCAGCATGGGCGACATGCGAGTATTGATGGCAGTGGGACAGCGCATCGATTAAACGAAGAAACCGCCTCAAAGGCGGTTTCTGGTTTGAATAGTCAAGGTAGCTTGAGAACAATTACGCCGCTTGTGCGTTGTCTTCGAACGTTGTGCGGTTACCACTCCAGCTAAGAGCCAGACCAAGACCTACACTTGCTGCTGCACCCATCATCACGGCAGACACAGTTAACAATCCGCTCACAGCCAATGCAGACACAATGCCGCTCGCGACAAAACAAATCATGGTTTGCAGGAAGTTCAACAAACCTGCTGCCGTTGCACTGCAATGTTTGAACTCTTCTAGCGCTTTGTTTACCACGATAGGGTAGATTGCGCCGTTTGCCGCTGCCAAGAAGCAGAACGGGATCAGCACAGGCCAAATGTTAGTCACGTCTGTCTGCCAAGATATCGCGAAGATAACTGCAACACTGGCGATGAATAGACCCACAAACCAAGGCAGAAGTACTGACCCGTCGAATTTATTCAGTAGAGCACGGCAGCTGTAACCACCCACGATAAACGCGATAGTTTGTGGTACATAGCTCATGCCGATGTCAGCACCGCTGTAACCCATCTCAGTCATTACAAACGGCGAGCCTGTCAGCCATGCAAAGAATGCTGCCGAACAGCCAGCAAATACCAGCATGTTACCGATAAACTTGCGCGAGCTGATGATGTGTTTGTAGTCGCCAATCAGCTTGGTGGTGATTTTTTCATCGCTGTTTACCACTGGCGCGCTTTCTTCTTGGCGCAGCGTAGTGAACACCAACAATGCACCTAAGCCAACCAACACGATGAAAATGCTGCGCCAGCCGAACTGTGCTTCAAGGCCTGCACCTAGCAGAGGCGCAAGTGCCGGAGACAAAGCAACCAATGGCATGATGGTGGCGAACACACGTTGTGATGTTTTGCTATCGTAGCGGTCAATCACCACGGCTTGCCAAATCACAGACGCACTACATGCGCCCAGTGCTTGCACAAAACGCGCAGCAAGGAAGACTTCAATGCTGTCTGCCATAAAGCAGGCGATGGTTGCCACACTAAACAGTGTCATACCGCCAACGAGCACTTTAATTCGGCCAATACGGTCAGACATTGGGCCATAAACAATCTGCCCAAGCGCCATACCCAGTAGGAATACGGTCAGCGACAGGCCGATCATAGATTGTGATGTACCCATCTCAAGGCGGATATTTTCAAAAGCGGGTAGGTACATGTCGGTCGCGAGGAAGCCGAGCATGCTCAAAGCCGCAAACCAAATCATTGTTGTCATTGGAACAGAATTTTTCATTTCACTTGTCCGTTCATTATTCTCGGATTTACTTGGTTACGAAGTGTAGCGGTAGCGAAAAGCGCTGTGAAACGCTAAAATTTCGCCAGTGCTTTCAAAAAAATTGATGTGAAGTGCCGAGTGAATTGGTCGATAAACAACAGTGTCAGGCTCAAAGGCAGAATATATGTTTTCTTATCAAGATCTTCAGGTGGTCGATGCCGTTGCTCGGCGCGGCAGTTTCTCGGCTGCAGCTGAAGAGCTACACAAGGTGCCAAGTGCGGTGAGTTACACTATTCGACAAATGGAAGACAAACTTGCTGTGAATTTATTTGAGCGATTGCACCGTGCCGTTCGTTTAACGCCAGCGGGCGAGTTTTTCGTTGTTGAAGCGCGTGACTTGATGAAGCGTATGGACGAGATCCGCGATCAAACACAACGTGTCGCCAATGGCTGGACACGAAGCGTTTCCTTGGCGTTAGATAACGTGGTGCGTGAAGATCGCGTGGATTCATTGGTGCGTGATTTTTATGATGCGTTCCCTGACGTGGAATTGTTGCTTACTATGGAAGTGTTTAACGGCGTGTGGGATGCATTGGCCTACGACAGAGCAGACATCGCCATCGGCGCGACGGCGGCTGTGCCGGTTAGCGGAAACCTCAGTTATCGCGATATGGGGATCCTGACTTGGCGGTTTGTGGTATCCAAAGACCACCCTTTAGCCAGAGAAAGCGAACCGCTACGAAATGAACAGCTGCGTGGCTATCCGGCCATTTGTCTTGAAGACACTTCTCGAATTTTACCTAAACGGGCCACTTGGTTGTTGGATAACCAACGACGGCTCACCGTACCTAATTGGCACAGTGCGATTCAATGTTTCCGGTCAGGTTTAGGTATTGGTGCTATGCCTTCACATATGGCGCAGCCCTATCTAGAAACGGGTGAATTAATAGAAAAGACCCTGGTCGAGCCACCCGCAAAAAGTCCGTGCTGTATTGCATGGCGAACTGACAAAGAAAATCCCGCCGTGAATTGGATCTTAGATTACCTCGGTGATGCGGAGAAAGCCCATCGCGAGTGGTTGGAGTGATTTCTTTGTCAATATACCTAAGCATCTTGAGGTTGTTTGGGTATAAAAGGCCTATGAAAGTACTTTCTGTTGAGACGCACTAAGCAATCAGCCACTGTTCGCTGCATTAGGTCGCGAATAGTGGCTGAAAACAAAAGAAAGGCGTTATTTAGTCGCCGTCAAATCTTTGTAAGCTGCCGGCACATTCAGGCTTGGGTGAACCCAGCCGTAAAGAGCGTAGCCGCTAAACTCAGGCATCTGAACTTTGGCAACGGTTTCTTTCAGTGTTAAACCTTCATCAATTGCCGCTTGAACCTGATCTTTAATGGTTTGAAGATAATCGACATGCCATTGAATATCGGCACGCTTCATTGGCGAACCATGACCCGGTACAACCGTTGCGTTTTCCGGCAGGAATGCCATGACTTTCTTCAGAGAATCTAGCGTTTCCAGCAAGTGACCATCAAGCAACCATGGTAGGGAAGGCTTCACGGTAATAATCGGGTTACCTGACCATAGCGTTTTTGATTCAGGCTCCCAAACAAACAGATCGCCGCCTGTTTGTGCAAAGCCGAAATCGATAATTTCGACTTTCTTACCGCCTAAATCGATCTCGATGTTGCCGCCATTACCCACAAGAATGTCAGCTTTGGTCGGAACCACTTCTTCAATTCCGCGACCTTTGCCGAAGTTATGCATCATGAACTGAGTGTCGTGTTCAAAATGCGTTTGGATGTAATTCTGCGCAACTTCATGTTGAATGATGCGCGTCTCTTTCGGCAAATACATATTCCCGTACGAGTGATCACCATGGAAACTGGTATTCACCGCATAAATAATGGGCTTATCCGCCTCTTTCTTTACCATTCCCTGAACTTGTTTGTTCAAGCGCTCATTGAGCATGGTGTCGATAATCAGCACGCCTTTTTCACCCACGATAAACCCACCACTGGTGGCAACAGGCAAACCTTGTACTTCGAGTTCCTTGGCGTCAGAAGGGTAATAAGCGTAAACGCCGTTATCCAGTTTCTCTGCAATAAGTTGGATTTTGTTTGCGTCCCAAACAGGTTCGTTTGCGGTGACGGCAAAGTTTGAGAGCGAGGTTGTCACGGCAATTGAAGCCGCAATCATTGTTTTTTTCATCATGTGATCCTATCTCGTTAACTACTTCCTTGAAATTCACATTCAGTCTATGAATGCTAGGGTGGATAATAAACGCTACTTTGAGTAAATTAGTGTTCTCTAATTGAGAACAATCAAAAGAATGATGAATATAACGGTAGGGCAGGATGGATAAGTTCGCGAACATGGAAACTTTCGTGCGGGTCGTTGATGCAGGCAGCATCAGTGGCGCTGCTGATCGCATGAATCTTGCAAAGTCAGCGGTAAGTCGTCGGCTAAAAGAGTTGGAAAATCATCTCAATGCGCAGCTTTTCCATCGTACCACGCGAAGCATGAGACCGACCGAAACGGGTTTGGCTTTTTATGAACATTGCCTGCGAATTCTTGAAGATATTCGAGAAGCGGAAGATGCCACATCAGAGGCACATTGCGTGCTGAAAGGGCCATTAAAAGTCGCCATGCCCTCCACCTTTGGGGTGTTGCACATGGGCGCTGCCATCAATGACTTTTTGAAACTGCACCCAAATGTTGAGTTTGAACTCGACTTCAATGACCGCCAAGTTTCCTTGATTGAAGACGGTTATGACCTTGCTATTCGCATTGCCGAACTGCCAGATTCAACCTTACTTGCGCGCAAACTCGCCACGATTAAACACGTACTGTGTGCCAGCCCAGACTATTTAAAGCAGCACGGCACACCGACGAACGTTTCAGATCTGTCTGATCACCACTGCCTAGTTTACAGCCTGAGCAAAGATGTCGGTCATTGGAACATTGAGATGCCAGACGGGAAATCGCAGAAAGTGAAGATCAATCCGGTATTGAAATCCAGTAGCGGCGAATACTTAATAACGGCGGTTGAAAATGGTCTTGGCATTGCGCATCTCCCCACCTTTGTTGCACAAGAGAAAATCAACAATGGCACTGTGGTCGCAGTGTTACCGGGTTGCGCGTTCAGAAATATCAACGCCTATGCGGTGTACCCACAGACCCGCCACTTATCGCGCCGTGTAAGAACGTTTATTGATTTTCTTGCCGAGCGATTTGATGGTATTCCGTATTGGGATAAAGGCGAGTATTAGAATAGATTGGAAGGGAATTTTAACAATGAAGATTAGGCTCATTACACTCACTTAACAGTGGGTTGAATATCATCTTCCCCTAAAATCTGACGACAATGCCTAATTGTTAAAATTCGAATCTCGTGGCTTAAGCTGTAAATGATACGGTAGTGCCCAAAAATGATTTCTCGGTAATTTTTATACGGGGTTTCCGGAACGAAACGCCCCATTTCTGGCGTATTTCCCAGTAATTCTGTCTTGTTGAAAACCTCATTTACCCACTCTTACTGATAGAAGTTTGTCCCGCTTGGCTTTTGTCATCGCCACCTCAGGCAAAGTTTGATCAATATCACTAACTGAGTGGGGGACAAATGCCGTAAAATGGCGGGCTATTTCATAGCTTGAGCCGTTTCTATTCATGACTACAGTCACAACGCCTACCAACTTTGCAGATCTTGGCCTTATTTCACCTTTGTTAGCGCGACTAACGGAGCTGGAGTACCAGCAGCCGACGCCGATTCAAGCGCAAGCTATTCCAAGTGTGTTAGCGGGGCGTGACCTGATTGCAGGTGCGAATACTGGCTCGGGTAAAACTGCCACGTTTGCTTTGCCAATGTTACAGCAGCTTTTCGAGCAACAAAGTGCTGGCAAGTCATCGAGCAGCAAAGGAAACTTTGTGAGTGGGCTGATCTTGGTACCGACTCGCGAATTGGCGAAGCAAGTTGCTGACAGCATCAAATCTTATGCAGTGCATTTTAACGGTGCTATTAAAACCGTGGCTGTTTTTGGTGGTGTCTCTGCAAATACCCAAATGCTCGCGTTACGCGGTGGCACAGATATTTTGGTGGCAACACCAGGTCGCTTGCTGGATTTGATTTCGAGCAATGCCATTAAGCTTGATAGGGTTCAAACCCTTGTGCTTGATGAAGCAGACCGCATGTTAAGCCTTGGCTTTACCGAGGAACTATCAGCATTATTGGCGATGTTGCCGAAGAAAAAGCAGACCATGCTGTTTTCAGCGACGTTCCCAGAGCAAGTACAGACATTAACGCAAGCGTTACTGAACGACCCTGTTGAAATTCAAGTACAAAGTGCCGATGCAAGTACCTTAGTTCAGCGTGTGTTTACCGTGAACAAGGGTGAAAAAACGGCAGTTTTAGCGCATTTGATTCACGAGCATCAATGGCGACAAGCGCTGATTTTCGTCAATGCCAAGAAGGCTTGTGAACACTTGGCGGACAAACTTGCTAAGCGTGGTATTACCGCAGAAGTCTTCCATGGTGATAAAGGCCAAAGCGCACGTACTAACGTACTTGAAGGGTTTAAATCTGGCGATATTGACGTGCTTATCGCGACGGATATTGCCGCGCGTGGTCTTGATATTGAAAAGCTGCCAGTGGTGATTAACTTTGATTTGCCACGAAGCCCATCAGATTACATGCACCGTATTGGTCGAAGTGGCCGTGCCGGTGAGGTGGGTTTGGCGATCTCGCTTATTGATTATGACGATTATCACCATTTCAATATCATCGAGAAGAAGAACAAAATTCGTTTAGAGCGAGAACAAGTGGAAGGCTTTGAAGTCGATGAAGCTGCGATTGAAGCGTTAGCGGCGGTGGAAAAACCGATGGCTAAGCCTGAAGGTACAGGCAAGAAGAAGCGCAAAAAACAATCGTTTATTCCAGAAGATGTTTGGTTGAGAAAATAGTCGAATAAAGCCAGGTAGCTACAAGTCGCGACCTGAGAAAAACAAAGCCATCCGAGCCATTCGGGTGGCTTTTTTGTTTGGAGTGCTCTGCATATTGATTTAGTCGGTTGTTGGCTCGAGGAAAGAAGGAATCGCCAACACTTCATCGTTGATCCAGCGAAGAAGCATGTGTCCAAACAGCGTTGAAACATCCTCATCTGGGAAGTTGTCTATCAATTTCGCACCAATGTCATTTAATGTCTCGCCAGCGCGCACATAACCAATGGCCTCAGACTCGATGGGTGAGAGACTTCTAAAGTGCGGTGAATGGCCTTTTCGCCAAATCAAAACATCAACAGACTGTGGTAGCGGTTCAACCATCGGCGGTGTTCCGTCTTGATCGATGGCATGCCAGATATCGAGCGTATTGAAGTGGAGTGTAATGATGCTGAGCGTCGGCACCGCGCGAAGACTGCCGTTTTCAGGATTGTCACTGGCAATATGCTGCAAGTATTCCAATGTCATTATTGCGCTGTCTGTGCCATCAAAGGCGCGGCGTAATGTCCAATCTAAGTTGGCGAGCTCTGCTACCTCCAAATCAGCAGCGAGTTGCTCTGCCAAATATTGCGGAAACTCTTCGCCGTACAATCCAATGTTGTTGTAAATCGAGGTATGGTTTTGCACATAACGAGCAGCGAGTTGATTAAACCATTCATCACCTAGATAGGTGACGGTATGCCCGAAGGTGTCTCTCAGTACGTCGATCAGCCTTACGCGGTAGGCGTTGTGATAAATCGCCAAGCGCTCTTTAGAGGGTAAACGCTGTGCAGCTTGGTTAACCCAATTGGCATCAGCGCATTGCTCATCTAAGACCACGCGCTGAAAGCTGTTTTGAATATCTAACAGAGTCATGCGACACCTTTTTTATTCAATACGTCATTCGCGATAGATCGGGCAATATTTAATTCTTCAATCAATTCTGCGAGTGGCGGAATATTGTCATCACGTTCGATCATCGTTGGCGTCTCGCCAAAGCGTTTTAGGGCTTGTTCATATAACATCCAAACGCCATCACAAACGGGATGGTCATGAGTGTCAATTAAATGATCTTCATTGTTTAAATGACCGGCCAAATGAAATTGTTGAACACTGCCAACCGGAATGCCATTAATGAAATCAGTTGAAGAGAAGCCGTGATTAAATGCACTGACATAAATATTATTAATGTCGAGCAACAGTTTGCAACCGGTGGTTTGGCTTATTGCTGAAAGGAATTCCCACTCAGTCATTTCAGATGCGGTGAATTCGACGTAGCTGGACACATTTTCTAAAACGAGCGGGCGCTGCAAAACGTCCTGAGCGTGATGAATGTTCCGAACGACGACATCTAATGCTTCTTGCGTGAAGGGCAATGGCATCAAATCATGTAGTTTTCGCCCATGAACGCCACTCCAACACAGATGATCAGACACCCACATGGGTTCAATGCGTTGTTCAAGGGTTTTAAGTTTGTTGAGGTATTCTTTGTCCAGACCATTCACTGAACCAATGGACATGGATACGCCGTGCATTGCCATGGGGTAATTGGCACGAATGCGGTCAAGCATAGCCAACGGCTTTCCGCCGTTGACCATGTAGTTGTCAGAGATGACTTCAAGCCAATCAACCGGCTGAGGTGCAGTCAGAAAATCGTTGTAATGCTGAGTGCGTAGTCCCAGACCAAAGCTCGAAGTCATAACTCTTCTCCAACCGATTATTTGATATCAGAGATGGTGCCGCCAGCATCTAGGCATTCTTTTGCTTTCATGCCTTTGAAGCCGTGGCCTGCACAGTTGTTTTGTCCCTTACACGCGTTTTCTGCTGTTTTACAATCAGAGTTACCTTTGCAAGAGTGAACGCCATAGCAGTGAACTTTATCACCCGCGCCAATTGCAGCGCCTGAGCTACCGGCAGGTGATTCAGCTGCAAATGCGCTGGTGCTCATTGCCAATGCTAGTGCAACAGAAGCAAATGTGGCGCTCTTTTGAATCTTATCCATGCGTATTTCTCCAATATATTTGTATGAGTCGGTAGGCAATAGTGTGTTTTAAAATGAATTAAATAGGAGTACTGCCACCTATGTTTTACCGTATGCTGAATCTCTTTAAATAGAATAATGAAGTCTATTTCGAGTTCCTGAAAAAAGACCTATGGTGCTTGGGTTTTATTTCAATGAAGGCGAAAAAAAGTAAGAAAAAAATTCAAACTCATGTTTTTAAATGAGAAATATTTTCATGTTAATTTCGGGGAAGATGCTTTTGAATAGATGAAAATTTCATTCAAATTTTTTGGCCTCTAAAGTGAGAATGGAGTATTGAAGGCAAGGCTAGGAGATTTATTGAATATACTTAATCTGCCTAGCTGCCAATTTAAATTTTTTGTGAAAAGCGGATGCGTGATGGGGTTTTCTTTTAAATAGGTGTGAAATCAGAAACTCACTGATTTACGCGCTATTTCTTGAAGTGCATTAAACGTTTCAAACCGTTGATAGTGAAGTGTTTGAATCGCGCCTTTTTGAGGGGTGAAGTGCGCGGTGAAGTGCGACATGCTTGCCATGGCAGCTGGTATATCTGCGTGAATGCCAGCGGCGACGCTGCCGAGAATGGCAGAACCGAGCAAAACAGGTTCTTCCGTCGCTGGCGCGGTCACTTCACGGCCTGTGGTATCGGCCAACAGTTGACGGACAAAATCGCTTCTTCCTGCTCCTCCGCTTATCACAATACGTTCAATCTTCGCACCTGCTTGATCTTGTGCTTCGATGATTTGGCGAAGCCCATAACCAATGCCACAAAGACCGGCGACATAAAGTGCAATCAAGCTATTGAGTCCATTTTCTAACCCTAAGCCTGAGATCACGGCGCGGGTGTGTGGGTCGGCAAGGGGCGCGCGATTGCCGAGAAACTCAGGAACGACATGCAGCCCCTTTGCGAGTGCAGCTGAATTTGATTCACCACCTAATCGTTGCTCGGCTTGTTCAATAAGCCATTCGACAAGAGATAGCCCAGATTGTACGGCGCGTTTCTCTGCCGAGGTTTTGTAGGGGTGAAACGCCAACAATGCCTCTATGGCGGCACCGGCGGCAGATTGACCGCCCTCGTTAAGCCAAAGCTGAGGCACCATCGCAGAATAGTAGGGACCCCAAACGCCCGGAACAAATACAGCTTGTTGGGTAGAGGTCATGGTGCAAGACGATGTGCCAAACACATAAGCGAGGTTTGCGGTTGCGCCCCCACCGTCTTTAACACCAATCGAGCCGATTCCGCCTGCATGAGCGTCGATCAAACCCGCGGCGACGGGCGTTCCTTCACACAATCCAAGCGCTTTAGCTGCTTCTTTACTGAGTCCGTTTCCTAAAGGCGTTCCTGCTGACACCACGTGAGTGCCAATGCGTCTAAACCCTTCATCAGACAATGCACTAAGCCCGATGGCGTCGAAATAGCTTCTATCCCATGAATCCTCATGAGCCATGTAAGTCCATTTGCAGGTTAAAGTGCAGACAGAGCGTGCCAGATCGCCCGTTGCTCGCCACGTTAAGAAATCGGTTAAGTCCATAAATTGCCATGCTTTTTCAAACACGTCAGGGCGCTGTTCTTTCAACCAAAGCAGCTTAGGGGTTTCCATTTCCGGTGAAATTCGACCGCCGACATAATCAAGCACGCGATGACCAATGCCATTGATGCGATCTGCTTGTTCCAGCGCGCGGTGATCCATCCACACCATGATATTGCGTTCAGGCAGGGAAGGGTCGCCAACAGGCAAAGGTTCACCGTCTTTGCCGAGCACCACTAACGAACACGTCGCGTCAAAGCCAATGCCAACAAGCTGTTCAGCAGCAATGCCCGAGGTGGATATTGCGCCGCGCACGGCGGTGACAACGGCTTGCCAAATGTCGTTGCTGGATTGCTCGACGATGTTGCCTTCATCTTTGAAGATCTGGATATCGCACTTATCTGTGCCGATCAAGTGCCCATCGGTAGAAAAAATGCCGGCACGTGCGCTGCCTGTGCCCACATCAATACCTAAAACGTACTGCGGGGTATGAGTTGATTCGGTCATGGTATTAGCCTCCGCTCGCGTTACAAATCAACGCTGTTAGGCAAGATGACCATGTCTCGAACCACCACGCCGGGTGGTCGCGTCAACATGAATAAAACCGCCTCTGCGACTTCTCGTGGTTGCATGAGTGAGCCGTTGGCTAAGGCTTCTTCCATCTTCTCTTTTGGCCAATCATCCAGTAATGCGGTGACCACTGGCCCCGGAAGCACGGCGCCCATGCGAATGCCGTGTTCAGACACCTGACGGCGTGTGGAATGCACGAACGCCTGAACCGCAAATTTCGAGGCGGTGTAAATCGGCTCCCATACAACAGGTACAACGCCAGCCACAGAACTGGTAAAGAGTATGTCACCAGATTTACGCGCTATCATGGCAGGCAAAACAGCACGAACGCTGCGAAATGCCGCATTGATATTGAGGTTGAGTACGCGATCCCATTCATCTGGGTCGCCTTCGGCAGCAGCTCCGCCGACATAAGCGCCGGCATTAGCATGGAAAATATCGAGATCGCCAACCAGTGCGTGAATGCGATCGCCCAGTGCAGACACTTGAGCGCTATCAAATAAATCCACCACAAGCGGTATTGCGTTCTCACCCAACTCTTCACAAAGCGCGTTGAGCCTGTTTTCTGCGCGATCAATCAGAACAACGCGCGCGCCTTGCTCAATTAAAATTGTTGCGCAAGCCAGACCAATTCCGGAGGCTGCGCCAGTAATAGCAGCAGTTTTGTTGACTAAAAGATTATTCATGTTCAATCCTTTTCTGACTCTGTTTAGGCGTTTAGGCGCGACCGTGGCTCGCACGGGATTTACGGGCGAGTGAGTCGACGATAACTGCAATGGCGAGTACCGCACCCGTGATCATGTAACGTAGGGATGAACTCAGATTGAGCAGGGTTAACCCGTTTGAAATCGCCATGATAACAAGTACGCCCAGCAAGGCTGACCAAGCAGAACCACGACCACCAAACAACGATGTACCGCCGATGACCGCCGCCGCAATGGCATTAAGATTGACATCGCCAGTGCCTGCTTGTTGGCTGGCAGATGCGAGGCGAGAAGCCGCGAAAACGCCACCCAGTGCCGCAAAGGTTGAGCAGACAATGAACGCCGACATGCGAATTTGTTGCACCTTGATGCCTGAGCGCCTTGCCGCTTCTGCGTTTCCGCCCACCGCAAACATAGAGCGTCCCCACTTGGTGCGTGTGAGCGCGTAGTCGAGGATCACCACAAACAACACGAACACACCAAACATCCATGGTACGCCTCGGCCAAGTTCGAGGTAGAACACAGCAAAGACCAAACATACTGTCAGCACTGCCGCTTTGAGCAGCGGAACACTCATGCCCGCCGATGACAAATTGGCGGCGACGCGGCTTTTGTTGTTGCGCAGCGCGCTAACAATGATCACCAGACCCGGTGTTAATGCGAGCAAATAGGAAAACCAACCAGGCATGATCATGATTTGACCAAAACGCACCAATGGCGAGGTAAAGGGCAAGTTGATCGAGCCTGTTGGCCCAAGAATATAAAGCTGGAAACCGAGCAGCGCGAGCAAGCCTGATAAGGTGGCAACAAAGCTCGGCATATCGAAACGATTACGCAGAAAACTATAGATTGCGCCTACGGCTGCGCCCGTTAACAGCGAGGCGAAGATGGCAATCGGCAACGCAAAACCCGCGTTTACCCAAAGTACGCCAATGAGCGCGGAGGATAATCCGCTCATCGAACCAATCGAGAGGTCGATTTCGCCCAGCAACAGCACGCAAACTACACCCAACGAAATCAAGCCCACTGCGGCGGCATCAAACAGCAAATTAACCAAGTTGTTCGGGGCAATAAAGACCGGATTCAGCGTGGTGAACACTGCCGAAATTAACACAAGGCCGATAACAACTGGCAGCATGCCTAAGTCACCAGAGCGTACACGATCGATAAACCCGCGAAACGCACCCGCGATGCCACTGTCATAGCGGACACGAGAATCTGCACGGTCAAACTTGGGTAGCGGTGCATTAGAGTGTTCATTGTTACTCATGAGATGTCCTCCTCAGCAGCCGCTATTTTGGCTTCACGACGGGACACGGAATTTTCACTGGCCCCAGTGATTGCCGCCACGAGTTCCTGATGAGACGTTTCTGCGGTGAAAACGCCATTGTTTTTGCCAAGCCTTAACACGACGATGCGATCGGCAACGGCGCGAACATCATCCATGTTATGGGAAATCAAGATAACGCCGTGTCCACGGTCGCGAACACGTTCTATCAGGTTTAACACTTCAGCAGTCTGTGCAACGCCCAATGCGGCGGTAGGTTCATCCAACATGATGATTTGAGGGTCTAGCAACAGTGAACGGGCAATGGCGACGGTTTGTCGTTGACCGCCAGACAACGAGGCGACGGGTTCGCGAACAGATGGAATACGCGCCGCCAACTCTTGCAACAGCGTCCACGCACGCACTTCCATTTGCACTTCGTCCATGCACCACGGAGACACTTCGTGTCCGAGAAAAAGGTTGGAAACCACATCGAGGTTTTCACACAGCGCCAAGTCCTGAAAAACCGTGGCAATGCCAAGCTCCAAGGCTTTTCCTGGGGTATCTAATGACACTTCTTTACCCAGATATTTGATGGTGCCAGAAGTGGGCTGGTGTACGCCCGCCAAGACTTTCACCAGTGTAGATTTGCCCGCGCCATTATCGCCAACCAAGGCGACGACTTCGCCAGCATGGACATCAAGATCGATGTTTTCCAGCGCAGTAACCGCGCCAAATTGCTTGCATACGCCACTAAGATTAAGGAGTAACTCTCCGCGACTCGCGATTGAATGTGACTGCTCCATGCTCTTCTCCACCTAAGTAATGAGAGCGCGCCGCCAACGTTCTGGCGGCGGCATGTGTGATGATGAAAACGATGGTGTGATAAACGCTAAGGCGTGATGCCAAGCTTCGCGCAGGCGGCAGCGTATTCCGCTGTACAGACATCACTTGGCGATTGAATACCCGCATCAAAGATTTCTTTTTTGATGTTCGCTTGTGTCACAACAGCAGGGACAAACAGCTGCGAAGGGGTGTTGTAGAGCGACATTTCAGCTTTTGGCGTGTCACCATTCAACAAGGTAACAGCGACTTCAGCAGCAGCGGCAGCAACAATTTCAGAAGGTTTTGAAATGGTGTTGTATTGATCGCCCGCGATAATCAATTGCAGAGCTGCGATGGTGGCATCGTTACCTGTTACAGGAGGAAGGGGGTTCACACCCGCGGCTTTCAGTGCAGCAATCGCGCCACCCCCTGTGCCGTCGTTAGCCGCGACAATACCCGTGATTTTGTCACCAAATCGCGTGATTTGACCCGCAGTCCATTCTTGCGCTTTTGGTGGCGCCCAATCTGGCGTATCAAATTCTGACAGGGTAACGTATGGCGATGCATCTAGCGCACGGTCGATGCCATCACGGATTAAACCCGCAGCAGCATCAGTTGGTGAACCGTTGATCTGTAGCACACCAGCACCATCAGGAACGCCGGATTGTTTGAGTTGGTCGACCAAAGATTGTGCAATAGCGTAACCGATGCCTTCGTTGTCAAATGACACGTAGAAATCAGCCGGATAATCGGGGATAGGGCGGTCGTATGCGATAACTTTGACGCCCTGAGATTTGGCGATTTGCACCAACGCAGCAGCGGCAGAAGAATCGACAGGATCGAGCACGATCACTTCAGCACCTTGCGCAATCACTGAGTTGAACTGTTGTTGTTGCAGTGCCACATCGGCGTTGCCGTTTTGATAAATGAGTTTACAGTCGGGACAAAGTTCGTTCATGGCAGTTTTAAAGCCTGGCCAATCGTGTTCTTCATATCGGGTAGATGCTTGGTCTGGCATTAGGAAAGCCACAGTTTGAGCGATGGCGGCAGAAGTAAACAGGGTTGCTGCGACACTAGAAAGTGCGGCTATCTTATTTAACTTGGTCATTTTATCCTCCGTAATGCTGAATATGCGCAGGAGCTTTTTGAGGGTGGTTGCATAAACAATCACCAACTACTCGGAACCTCTTATTCGATTAATTAGCCCAGCGATTCCTTAACTAAGCGATCAACTAAACGAGAAAGAAGATGTTTTCGAAGTACAAAACCTTCTGCACTGTCGATATTGCACGGCTTCTCAACGGACATTGACAAGCTGCT
Organism: Enterovibrio litoreus; assembly: GCF_045679545.1. Taxonomy (NCBI): domain Bacteria; kingdom Pseudomonadati; phylum Pseudomonadota; class Gammaproteobacteria; order Vibrionales; family Vibrionaceae; genus Enterovibrio; species Enterovibrio litoreus. The sequence continues at coordinate 1,911,567 of NZ_CP166194.1, read as the reverse complement.
CAATCGATTGTGCATCTTTGCACCATGGTTTAAACTGCGTCAACATCTCGTTAACAACTAGGCGTGAAATTTAACCTTCATGGTTTGTTTTTCTCAGAGTTGAGCCGTTTTCTCACCTTACTGTGACGAATAAGAACAGAATGAAAAAAGAGACGAAACGAACAACCATCTATGATTTAGCGACCCGCATAGGCGCTTCACCAAGTTCGGTCAGCGCCGTGCTCAACGGTACGTGGAAAAAGAGAAGGATCAGCACCAAACTTGCTGAGCGCGTGCTAAAACTGGCCGAAGAAGAAGGGTATACGGTGAATACTCAAGCCAGCCTGCTGCGGCGTGAACGCTCAAATATCATTGGAATGATTGTGCCCAAATATGACAACCGCTATTTCGGAGATATTGCAGAGAAATTTGAATCAATGGCGCGCTCTCGTGGTCTTGTCCCCATTGTGACTTGTACGCAACGAAACCCTGATTTGGAATTCGATGGTGCAAAAGAGTTGGTGTCGTATCAAGTAGAATGCTTGATCTCCACAGGCGCAACAGACCCCGATCGCATCTCAGATTTCTGTCATGCCGTTGGCGTGCAATCCATCAATATGGATTTGCCCGGCAGCAAAACGGCGTCCGTGATTTCTGATAACTATGCAGGGGCGTTTGAGCTGACGCAGTTGATTTTGGATCGCTGTGAGAGAGAACTTGGTTGGGTTGGGCCACTACGTTTTGTTGGTGGGCGACTTACCGATCACAACACGGCAGCGCGTCTTGAAGGTTTTCTCGCCGCGCAGCGCGAACGCGGTATTGCTGTACCAGACGACTACGTGATGGCAGAGGGCTATTCCGCCAAGAAAGCAGAACAGCTGTTGGCAAACTTTCAACCCACAGGCGCGACGGGCTTGTTCGTCAATTCAACCATTTCGCTCGAAGGTGTGGTCAGTTGGCAAAGTAGCTTGCCCGACGGTGGCGCAATGATTCGCTATGGCTGTTTTGACTGGGACCCGTTCGGTTCATTTCTTCCTGGCAACGTCGGCATGGTAGAACAAGATGTCGAAACCATGCTCGCCAATGTGTTTGATCTGATAGGTAAAACAGAATCAACGACAGAGCTGATTAAAGTGCCTTGTAAGCTGAGGGTGTTTGGTGCGTGAGTTTTTTCGGTTGCCAAAGATCACAATGGCACGCTTCCGTTGAGAATTTGGCTTCTTATGCTCGCGAGGGCGTCTAACACACCCGCTCTTCCGCCATGAGAGGCTTGGATGAGTTGCTCATTGAGCCATCGAACATATCGTCTTGTGTGGATCGAAGAGTGGATTTGGCCTGTACTGACGTTGGGAACACCATATTCCGACGCTAGCCATACGCCGTTTCTTTCGGAGTTAATGCCGATATTGAACCGTTCAAGAATCTCTCTTGCAGGTCCTGCTTCTCGCATGCCTTTGGGGATCATGTGATGCGCGTGATGACCGGGCGGCCTTGTCGCCACTGTTCGTTCAAGGTTCGCTGCAAGCACGTCGGCATCAGAAAGAGATCGGGTTCTAGGCCTTGTGGTTGTGCCTGTTGCTCGCGTGCCTTCAGGGGCAACATCTGGTCTGCGATGAGTCGATTGCGCATCGGCAAATTCTTCCAAAATCTCAAGACGCCTTACTTCATCAGGGGTTAAGTTTTGGGGAGCGTCGGGTTCAGGGCTGCGTCTCGTGCGAGTAGACCCTGAGCCAGAAGACCCAGATGACGATCCTGCTTCTTCTGCCACTTCTTGCACTGCACCATTGCCGCTGCCAAGTTGTGCAGAATGGGCTGTCATCTGCATGCCTTGTTGAGCAAATGGCCCTAGTCGACCAAGATCTAATGCCATGCCACCACTGCCACTCATCGCTGCAGCCCCTCGGCCTGACGCAACCACCGCTTCAGCGGGAATCGGTGCTAACACTCTCGTTGCGCGAGCGGGGGCAGTGGTCGTTCCCGAGCCCATTGTCGCTAAAAAGATCTCAGCTTCGCCAAATAGCCGCCCAATGTAGCGTGCTTGCTCTTCCGGTGACGCGGACATAAAGGTGTTCAGAATTTGGCGTCTATTTCGCCAGAAGGTAGAAATGGTTTGGGGTAGCTCCCCAATACTGCGAATAAAGCCGACGGGGTCTCTTACCATATCGATAAATGATGTTGCCATGGCGACGCCAGCTTGTCCCATGCCATGAAAATACGCGAAAATTTGGTCTCTAATCTGGCCTTCGGACAAATCCGTCCAAAAGCTTTGTCCGAATGTGAGCTCCTCCGGAGGCTCAAAATCTCGATAACTGCGGCTGTGAGTACGAAGTAGTTGGCGAAAGCGACGCCATCTCGGTCCTTCGAGCTCACGAGAAACAGCGGTAACACCACTGCGGAATTTGTATCCACCAAAAGCACCCGCATAGTAATGGCGATTATCTAAAGCGCGTAAGAACAACTCAAAGCGATATTGTGACGAGGTGTAGCGTTCAATAATCACGAGAATTTGCGCTTCTTCTCCGTCGCTAACGTGCGTTTCTTGAACCAAATTCATGATGCGTTGAATATCACGACGCATCGTATCTGGATCTGGTGTTTCCAAGCGTCGTCTTCGTGCTCGACGTTCTGCGGGTGTCGGTTCAGGTTCAGGTTCTGACGTTGTCATTCTTGCCAGCGCTTGTGATGCCATGTCGAGATTTTCTTGTAATGCTTGGCGATCAATCGATCCCTCTGGAAAGTTTTCGATATAAACGAGCATGGCTTCAAGCAACCTTTCGACGGTCTCCACATCCAGACCTTCAAAATCTGACATCAAAAGTTGCTGCGTTAATGACTTGTCGAAAATGTCAGCACGAATGGTCGATGGCGCGCCTGATTGCCATTGGAGAACATGAGCCAGTTCATGCGCGAGCGTCATGTTTGGTTGAGTTTCTACTTTTGAACTCAACCAAACATGATCTTCAATGGCAAAGGCTTTTGCGCCAATCGCGCGCGTCGCCAAATCAGCGGTGCTGTTTTGATGAATTTTCACTTTGCTCAAATCTCGTCCCATACGAGATTCAAAGAAATCCCTTGTTGTGTTGGGTATGGCAACGCCTCCTGATGTGAACGACGACAGATGACCGTTTTGCCGAGATGGATCGGGCGCTTCATCGCGGGGCATGCTGAATGACGGTGACATGCGCATCGTGTTCTCGGCAATGTGGTCAGCCTCTTTTTCATAGTCTGATGTCGATTGACGACCGCTGAACATGCTTGATGTTTCGGGAGTGGAAGGGGAGAGCAAAGGCATTGCCCTGTGTTGGGTGATTGGCCGCTGCGTCGTTGTGATAGCGCGAGAATGTATAGATTGAGAAGAAACAGCGCGCGAAGACTGAGGGAGCATTTGGCTCCTTTGTGGCGATCTATGATCGCTGTGCGGTTCTGATTGTGTTTTTTGAGCAAAAATTGGCACCCAAATCGCCTGTAAAGGAAATGGCTATTTAAGGATATGCCATGCACTAAAATAGCATGTCTTTTATGTGGGCTTTTGTGGTGTTGTGATTGGGCGTTGCATCAATACAGATATGAGATGTGCGGGCTTTATCATTTCGTTTGATGATGGTTTACGGTTGAGTGCTACGAAAAAAATATCGACCAACCGTTAATGCAGGATGTTGAGGTGACGTCTTTGAGCCAGACAAAACAGGATAGTGGAACTGATACGGTTATTATTTTCTCTGAATATTTAAGTCTCTGTCTCAGCTATCGTCGCTATCCTCTCGCTATATCAATCCATGCGCCTTGAGAACGACAATACCCACAGTACATGTCACAGCAGAAAGCACCGTGGTAAATGCAATCATGTTAGCGGCCAGTTCGGCATTCCCACCCATTGAGCGCACCATGACATAGCTGGCTGCCGCGACAGGAGAGGCATTCATAAAGAATAAAATGCCTAATTCAATACCTCTAAAGCCAACCAAATAAGCCCCTAAAGTAATGAGTAGCGGCGCAACAATCAGCTTGTAGCTACTGGCAAACCACGACGGTCCTTTCTCTTTTTTCATCAAGCTAAAATTAAGCGAGGCACCCGTACATAACAGTGCCAAAGGAAGCGTCATTTTCGCCAAGTAGTTTCCGGCATCAACCACCACGTCGGGCACAGGGATGGAAAGCATATAAAACGCCATGCCAGAAAGAATTGAGATGATAAGCGGGTTTTTGGTCAGGGTGCGAAACATCAATTTCGCGGTTTGTGCGCCAGACGCAGCCCCTTTAGGTGAAAGGCAGATAACCGCTTGCACGTTATAGATAAACGTCGTCACCGCCACATACAAGGCTGCCAATGCGACGCCTTGCGAACCATACGCGTTCGCCACAAAAGCGATGCCGATGATACCGGTGTTGGCACGGTAACTGCCTTGAATAATCACGCCTTGGTGGGGGGAGTCTTTGAAGACCAATTTGACCGAGAGATAGGCAAAGATAAAAAACAGGATGCTGGCGATAATGCCGTAATTTACAAACCCACTTGCGGCAGAGAAATCATGTTCAGACACGACAATACTTAAAAACAGCATGGTCGGAAGGGTCACCTGAAAAACGAGCTTTGAACCGACTTCGATGAAGTTGTCGTTGATAAGGCCGATGCGTTTAAACACCACCCCGAGTATCAGCATTAAGCAGATAGGGCCGGTGATAGATACCGAGAATTGCAATTGGTGTAGAGCGTCTCCCATGAGCGCATCCATAACGAAAGAAAAGGAAACCTTTTGTCATCATACAATGAAATCACACATTATTGGGAAGCAGTTCAACCTCCCTCAAGCAGGGAGGTTGAATTGATAAGCTAATTTACAGCGTCAGCAGTCAACTTGGTCGGAGGGCTTCGGTAAGCTGCTGTGTGATTTAATACCCGCTCTACACAAAGACAAAGTCATCTGCAGTGATATCAGATACATTGGTGTTTTTAAATAAAACATTCACATAGTCATCAACGTATTCTCTCCCGCCAACCGAGTACGGACGGATCAGTTGTACTAGGGTGTCGCTGCCTTGCTGTGTGACGATGAAATCATCAAAATCAATTTTATCGGCATTGTAATGAGAGAAAAGTACCTTATCGATGCCAACTTCGAAATCGGAAATCGTATCCGTTTCTACGATGCTGAAATCAACCTGATCATCATCAACAACAAAGGTGTCAGCGCCTTGACCGCCTGTCAGCGTGTCGAAGCCAACGCCACCTTCCAGCCAGTCGTTTCCAGATCCACCTTCTAGTGTGTCATTGCCTTGTCGGCCAATAAGCGTGTCATTGCCATCGCCCCCCACAATGTGATCGGCACCGGTGCGACCAATCAACGTGAAGTGAAATTGGCCACCATTGAGATCGGCGAGATTCATGTTTTCTAGGGTGACTGATGCTCGGCTAGAGCCTTCTATCAGCACGTCACTGCCAACTTGTGAAAAGAAGTCGCTTACGCTAAAGATCCCATCATCGTCGAGGTGATGAAGACTCAAACTATCTAGCAGATGAGTGATTTCCACACTGTCGTTATCTATTTCAAAGTCAGTCACTGTGTTGTGATATTGGCTATTTTGAACGCTATAACTTGCATAGTTTCCGGCTTTAAACGTATCTTCACCTGAACCACCCGTGAGTATATTGTTGCCAATGTATGCAACGAGCAGATCATCACCCGCGCCGCCGTCTAGTTGGTCGTTGCCACCGTCGGCATAGAGCTTATCGTTACCCTCGTTACCGAATAGCGTGTCACTACCTCCTCCTCCCCAGAGTTGATCGTTACCCTTGCCTCCGGAAACCGTGTCGTTGCCTGCGTCTCCATTGAGTGTGTCGTCACCGCCATCACCTTCCATGATGTCGTTGCCATTTGCTCCTGAGATTGTGTTATCTGCATCATCGCCAATTAACGTTTCATTGCCATTGTTGCCACGAATGACATAGGAAACTTGTTCGCTTTCAAGCGTGGAAGCGTCGAAATTTTTCAGGATAACCTGGAAGTATTCATTAAGTTCTAATACGGCCGCTGAGCCTACTTGCTTCGCAGTAAGTGCTGATAAGTCAAAGCCGCTTAGATTGTAAGAGTTAAAGGTGATGGTTAATTTGTCTTCACCAAGTGTGAAATCTTCAATCTGGGTAATTTGTATATCCGTAGAGGTGACGTTGTAGGTGTAACGGTATTCTTGTTGCAATTCAAAGGAGTCACGCCCTTCTCCACCAACCAAAATATCGTTACCTCCGGTAGAGGTTAGGGTGTCATTACCTGCACCGCCATCGTAGTATTCTGCGGTACGCGAACTGCCTTGCAATACATTGTTATCGTTGTTACCGATCTTCTTGATGTTGTTGGTGTCGTCATGCCAATACTGGTCAGGGTGCGCTCTTGTAGAAAAGCCCCAGTAGCTATCGACATAGCTCTGCCAATCGCCAAGTCTGTTTGAGTAGGTGTTTGCGCTTGTAAAAGCAAAATTTGATGCACTGAGCTCTGTCGCCTGGACGTTATTTAGAATGATGGTACCGCCATCTGACAGGGTTATACGCGTTGTGATGCCATGCTGCTCGATGATCAGATCGTCAATGCTGTCGGCGAGGTTCTGATCAATGCTGATGGTGTCGACACCTATTTCAAAATCAACAATGCGGTCGTGACCAATGGAAGGGGTCTCATTGGGGGTGACATCTTCGCTGCGTAAAAGCGAGTGCCCAAAATGAAATATATCTGCGCCGCTTCCGCCAATCAGAAGCTGGTCTTTGCCATTTCCTGATAAGTAATCGTCACCCGCGCCGCCGAAAAGACGTGTGCTGTCTGCAGTCGAGCCTTCGATAAGTAAAACGTCATCGCCTGTGCCACCTTGCAACGTGTCGTTTTTACCAAAGCTCACCAGCACATCATTACCGCTTCCGCCACTAACTAGGTCACCGCCAAAGCCTTCAACCCAATCATTGCCTGCGCCGCCAATGGCAACATCGGCAGTGTGTGCATTGGCGAAAATAATATCTTTGCCACCGGCACCGATGGCCAGTTCGCTGTCAATGATCGTATCGTCACCGGAAGCGCCATAAGCGCGATCATAGCCAGAGCCACCATCTAGTAAATTATTGCCATTCCCACCGAAGAGTGTGTCATCGCCTTGGTCGCCGAAGAGCGTGTCATTACCGTTTTGACCATTGAGCGTGTCGTCGCCTTCGTTACCATAAAGCTTATCGTTACCTTCGCCACCATATAGGGTGTCGTTGCCTTCATTGGCAAGGAGGGTATCATCGCCATCACCGCCATTGAGTATGTCATTGCCAGCGCCGCCAATGAGCTCGTCATCACCTGAATCCCCCTCAAGCTGGTCGTTTCCAGCATCGCCAGAGATCTTATCATCGCCTTCACCGCCGGAAAGAAAATCGTCGCCAGCGCCACCATTAAGCTTGTCAGTTCCCTCTTCACCATGGAGCGTGTCATCGCCACCGTCACCATACAGATTATCTGCGCCTTCTCCGCCATACAAGATATCGTGGCCTTGATCACCATCCAGACGATCATTTCCTTGATCGCCGTAAAGGACATCGTTGTCCAGGCCGCCGTATAGGTAATCAATCCCTAAACTGCCATAGAGTTCATCGTTTCCGCTCTCGCCATAGAGACGATTAAATCCATAGTAAGGGCCAGTAGGGGCGGTATCGGTCATGCCGTAGAGTTTGTCGTTACCATCACCACCGTACAGCGTATCAGAGCGCGAACCACCATAAAGCTCGTCATCGCCACCATGGCCATAGAGTGTGTCGTTGTAATCCAGCCCATAGATTCGGTTGTTGTTATCGTCTCCATGCAGGATGTCGTTTTGGTCAGTGCCGATAATGTCTGAAGTAGCACGGGTTGTTGAGGCCGCATTAATGACGTCGTTCTGCTGCTCATCGAACGTCAGTGAGAGTGAATTTGGCTCAGATAGATCTTGATCGTTGATTTCCATACCTTTCTCCAAATAATGTTTACCGCATGGTTTTGAATGCGTTTTTGTAACCGACGCGGACATTGGCCCTGAAAAAGTGGCTAATATTTGTTGTGTGCCACTGCGCGTATTAGAAGCAAAGAAGGGGATGAAATCTGTCCTATCTGTTGGACAAGCGTCGGTCTACGCCACTTAAGTTCACAAAATAAAGTAAAAAAAGAGGCATATGGGTAGTAGGGCGCTTCAGCGACATTGAGAGAGAGGAGCGAGCTTTGTTTTTTTAGTTTGATGATGGTTAATGGTTGAGTAAGACGAGAGGCATATCGACCAATCGTTAATGCTGCGTTTTATCAACAACTGGGCTTAAAGCTAGGCAAGCTTTCATTTATTTTTTCACAGCTCATGAAAATGTTTAGGTTTTCTTCACAGTAGCTTTTCATTGCGACAAGAAGTGAGTCGGAGGCGTCGGCCATTCCACCATCCTTGAGGTGACTTTGTACGATGAGCGCAGTGGCAATAGATTGTTCATGCGTCTTCGTTGTTTGGTGTGTAATAGTACCCAGGAATAAGCTAGTTAAAGAGAGTGATTCGGGTATATTTGACGAAAGTGCTACATTACAAGACGATTCAAGGGCGAGGGCGTTAGATACTTTTATGATTTCATTTGCTTCATTACTATAAGAGTATCTGGATAAATCCAGTTGGCCTTGAGCCATTCTTGAAACAAGTTCTTTGTCACGGTCTAGGATATCACTGACGTAATACAATCCAATGGTAAAGCAAAATGCTGCGCCTAATATGAAAGCGCTTAGTAATTTTATCCATTGTTTTAGCAATTCAATATCCCATTTCTACGAATAGCATTTTTACCGAAGGTGGCGTATTGGAGTATGGTCAGTTTCTTGCACTGATTAAAAAATGCCCTCTTACTCTCGCTTCCATACATGTGTGGCTTACCTTCAATTGTTCGTCCGATACATAAATATTTAAAGTGATGGTAACAGTATCTCGTGCCAATTAGCCTTTTGTATTAGAGGCATACGGAGTGATTCACAGTTTATAGATTCTAGCTGCCATTGCTTGGAAAACGTTGCTAAGGGGATTGCTGGGCTTGTTCATCATACCCACAAAGAAATGATCGCCGAACACAACGTGAAACACAGAGGTAGTAAGGGGTTGCGTCGATACTGATGAGAGATGAACGGGGTTTAGTCATTAGTAATCAAAATGGTTGGCAATCAAACAATATGAAAAGGATATCGTTCAAAAGGCAACCATTCATCTTTACTAAGCGTCTTTGAGCATGAGGGCACTGAATACATGCAACTGATAACATTGTGCTTTTCTAAGAGTGCCTGTCCCCGTTGTTGCCGCAGATTTGTCACTCTCTTTAGCGAAGGAGTATAAGAGAGAGGAAAGAATTATCGCTGAATTAGAAACAAAAAGAATGCTTCTAAACTAGTGATATTGATTATTAAGTAAGGTGTCCATTAGTATGAAAAATACAATCATGTTTCTCTAAAACATGTTTTAAAAACATAAGTCGATATTTAAGTTCGCTTGCTTTATTTGTCTTTCTCACAACGGCGACAGGGTGTGTAGGGCAAGAGTCGAGCAATGCTGGAAATGGTGATAAAGTCAATGCAATCATTAAAAGTGAAAGGGATATTGTAATGACAAAAAAGGTGGGTGGTTCAAAGGCAGGGTATATTTATTTGCCGGAAACGTTCATGAAATTTCACGATGCAGTGTCTGAAGGGATCGCTCAGGATTTCCAATATTCAGATGGCGCTTCAATATTCACTATCAATATATTTCAAGATGAAAATCACACATTAGAATCAGCTACAAATTCCATTGCGAGTAATTGGGAGGCGCAAGGTGTGCAAAATATAGCAGGGGCGAGCATCGATATTAATGGATATCACTGTCTTCAAATTTACGGAGACTATAATAATGGCACCCATAAATCAGTCGCTTATGTTATACAAGGTAAGAAGCAGGGTGGTAACATACATTTAGTCACGTTTGAAGGACCAGTAGACTTTCTAAAAGAAAATTTAGGGTATGCGGAAACTTTTATCGTTGAATAAATCACCGGAGAGGTGGTTTTTGATAAATGGCTGGTTGGTGGCGCCTTACTCGTAGATGTAGGTATCCCGAAATCTACACAGAAGCTTTCGCCCGAGCAAAGTCAGGACGGCTTTAATGGTTGGCTCAGTACCAATCATTGTTCCTTTCCCTACTTGAGCGAAGCTATCAATTCATTCGGCAGACTCTAACCCTAGATGCTTGATGAAGCGTCAGCAGTCAACATGGCCGGAGGGCTTCGTTAAGTCGCCGAGTGAATTAAAGACCCGCTTTACACAAAGACAAAGTCATCCGCAGTGATATCAGACACATTGGTGTTTTTAAACAAGACATTCACGTAGTCATCAACGTATTCTCTTTCGTCAATCGAGTACGGACGGATCAGTTGTACTAGGGTGTCGCTGCCTTGCTGTGTGACGATGAAATCATCAAAATCAATTTTATCGGCATTGTAATGAGAGAAAAGTACCTTATCGATGCCAACTTCGAAATCGGAAATCGTATCCGTTTCTACGATGCTGAAATCAACCTGATCATCATCAACAACAAAGGTGTCCGCGCCTTGACCGCCTGTCAGCGTGTCGAAGCCAACGCCACCTTCAAGCCAGTCGTTTCCAGCTCCACCTTCTAGTGTGTCATTGCCTTTTCGGCCAATAAGGGTGTCATTGCCATCGCCCCCCACAATGTGATCGGCGCTGTTGCGACCAATCAACGTGAAGTGAAATTGGCCACCATTGAGATCGGCGAGATTGATGTTTTCTAGCGTGACTGAAGCTTGGCGAGAACCTTCTATCAGCACGTCACTGCCGACTTGTGAAAAGAAGTCGCTCACGCTATAGATCCCATCATCATCGAGGTGATGAAGACTCAAACTATCTAGCGCATGAGTGATTTCCACACTGTCTTTATCTATTTCAAAGTCAGTCACTGTATTGTGATATTGGCTATTTTGACTGCCATTTTTTTCATAGTCTCCGGCTTTAAACGTATCTTCACCTGAACCACCCGTGAGTATATTGTTGCCAATTTCTGCAACGAGCAGATCATCACCCGCGCCGCCGTCTAGTTGGTCGTTGCCGCCCTCGGCATAGAGTTTATCGTTACCCTCGTTACCGAATAGCGTGTCACTACCTCCTCCTCCCCAGAGTTTATCGTTACCGTTTCCACCAGAAACTGCGTCGTTGCCTGCGCCGCCATCGAGTGTGTCGTCACCGCCGTTACCTTCGATGATGTCGTTGCCTATTTCTCCTGAAATTGTGTTATTTGCATCATCGCCAAGTAACGTTTCGTTGCCATTGTTGCCACGAATGACATAGGAAACTTGCTCGCTTTCAAACGAGGTAGCGTCGAAATTTTTCAGGACAACCTGGAAATATTCATTAAGTTCTAATACAGCTGCAGAGCCTACTTGCTTCGCGGTAATCATCGATAAATCAAAGCCGCTTAGATTGTAAGAGTTAAAGGAGATGGTCAATGTGTCTGTGCCAACGGTGAAATCTTCAATCTGCACAGTTTGAATATCAGTAGAGGTATCGGTGCTAGAAAAACGGATTTCTTGTCGTAGTTCGAAAGTGTCATTACCATCTCCACCCGCCAATATGTCGTTACCGCCCCTGGACGTTAGGGTGTCATCACCCGCACCGCCATCGAAGTATTCAGCGTTATTCGTATTGTTACCGATTTTCTTTATGTTGATGGTGTCGTTGTTCGAAGCAGTAGAAAAGCGCCAGTAGCTATCGGCATAACTCTGCCAATCACCAAGTCTGTCTGAGTAGGTGTTTGCGCTCGTAAAAGCAAAATCTGAAGTACTGAGATCGGTCGCTTGGACCTTGTTTAGAATAATGGTCGAGCCATCTGACAGGGTTATACGTGTTGTGATGCCATGCTGCTCGATGATCAGATCGTCAATGCTGTTAGCGAGGCTTGTGTCGATGCTGATGGTATCGACACCTATTTCAAAATCAACAATGCGGTCATGACCAATGGAAGGGGTCTCATTAGGGATGACATCTTCGCTGCGTAAAATCGAATGCCCAAAATGAAATATATCTGCGCCGCTTCCGCCAATCAGAAGCTGGTCTTTGCCATTTCCTGACAAGTAATCGTCACCCGCGCCGCCGAAAAGACGTGTGCTGTCTGCAGTCGAGCCTTCGATAAGTAAAACGTCATCGCCTGTGCCACCTTGCAACGTGTCGTTTTTACCAAAGCTCACCAGCACATCATTACCGCTTCCGCCACTAACCAGGTCACCGCCAAAGCCTTCAACCCAATCATTGCCTGCGCCGCCAATGGCAACATCGGCAGTGTGTGCATTGGCGAAAATAATATCCTTGCCACCGGCACCGATGGCCAGTTCGCTGTCAATGATCGTATCGTCACCGGAAGCGCCATAAGCGCGATCATAGCCAGAGCCACCATCTAGCGAATTATTGCCATTCCCACCGAAGAGTGTGTCATCGCCTTGGTCGCCGAAGAGCGTGTCATTACCGTTTTGACCATTGAGCGTGTCGTCGCCTTCGTTACCATAAAGCTTATCGTTACCTTCGCCACCATATAGGGTATCATTTCCTACATTGGCAAGGAGGGTATCATCGCCATCACCGCCATTTAGGATGTCATTGCCAGCGCCGCCAGTGAGCTCGTCATCACCTGAATCCCCCTCAAGCTGGTCGTCTCCAGCATCGCCAGAGATCTCATCGTTGCCTTCACCGCCGGAAAGAAAATCGTCGCCAGCGCCACCATAAAGCTTGTCAATGCCATCTTCACCATGGAGCGTGTCATTGCCTCCGTCGCCATATAAGCGATCTGCACCGTCTCCGCCATGCAAGGTATCGTGGCCTTGTTCACCATACAAACTGTCATTGCCTTGGTCGCCGTAAAGCACATCGTTGTGCAGGCCGCCGTAGAGATGATCAATTCCTAAACTGCCATAGAGCTCATCGTTTCCGCTCTCGCCATAGAGACGATTAAATCCATAGTATGGGCTGGTGGGGGCGGTATCGGTCATGCCGTAGAGTTTGTCGTTACCATCACCACCGTACAGCGTATCAGAGCGCGAACCACCATAAAGCTCGTCATCGCCACCATGGCCATAGAGTGTGTCGTTGTAATCCAGCCCATAGATTCGGTTGTTGCTATCGTCTCCATGCAGGATGTCGTTTTGGTCAGTGCCGATTATGTCTGAAGTAGCATGGGTTGTTGAGGCCGCGCTAATGACGTCGTTCTGCTGCTCATCGAACGTCAGTGAGAGTGAATTTGGCTCAGATAGATCTTGGTTGATTTCCATACCTTTCTCCAAATAATGTTTACCGCATGGTTTTGAATGCGTTTTTGTAACCGACGCGGACATTGGCCCTGAAAAAGTGGCTAATATTTGTTGTGTGCCACTGCGCGTATTAGAAGCAAAGAAGGGGATGAAATCTGTCCTATCTGTTAGACAAGCGTGGGTCAGCGCCACTTAAGTTCACAAAATAAAGTAAAAAAAGGGGCGTATGGTGAGTAGGGCGCTTATGCAACATTGTGTGAGAGAGGTACGGGCTTTGTTTTTACAGTTTGATGATGGTTAACGGTTGAGTGAGACGAGAACATATCGACGAATCATCGTCGAATTGGACAAAAAAGCGCCCCTTCGTCATCGAGGAAGAGTTCAATACGCTTGTTGGGGGCTATCCAGTTCGAAGTGCTGATTACTTCTTCGGCTCGATGATGTTGAACCAAGAACCGAACTAAGGATTCATTAGTGGTTGGAGAAATGTACTTCTTCACGAATATTCATCCTTGTGAACACTAAGCAACGAAACGATGTTTCTTGGTACGTCCCGCAACGTGCATTTAAAACCTGTCGACAATTGTTCGTTTGATACGTGGATAGTTGAATTTATGCTATCAGCATCAAGTCGCCTTGATCCTGTGCTGTCCATATTCGTTTTGGTACTGCCATTCTGAGCGTGCCAAACGATTCATGCTTCAAGTGCAATATGTGCGATTGCCCTCTACTGAATACGCTCGTGCGCTTATCTTCAATGGGGACAATGACTTCAAATGGTTCACTTGTTGGTGTGTAGAGAGAAAGCGATCCTATGAAAAGAAGGAATAGGCATGCGTACAAATGCGGTTTTTGTCTTCTAAAAAAGTGCCTGTCATCATCAGATTTGGTGTAAAACTTGAGTGGGTCTTTTCGCTGATACAAACAAAAGCCAACGAAAAGTCCAGTGCCAAATGCCGCCAATACCGCCTCAAACCCATTAAACAACGTGTTGCCCACAGTGACGCCTATCCAAACAGTAAGGACATAGAGCACTGTAAATAGGAGTAATTTCAGATTATCAGACAAAATAGCCAATGACTTAATGGGGACACTGAGACATAGAAGGGTATCGATCTAACACCAAGCATTCATCTTTGCTCGGTGTCTTTGAGCTTGAAGGCGCTAATCACATGGAATTGATAATATTGTGCTTTTCTTAAAGTGCCTGTTCCCGCTATTCGTCTATGTCCCCGCTATTACCTTACCAAACGTTTATTGAATTACCTGAACAGGTAAACGAAGAAATTCAACGTGTGGCATAAGACTTCTACCAACGCATCGAGGACTTGTATTCAGCTGATGGTATTACCTTCATGCAGAATAATGGGGTGTTTAACGATCTTGGGCATTATCACTTGCACATATTTCCTCGATTCGAAGAAGATGGGTTTAGTTGGGTGAGCACAAACCTTGGCGTTCAATACATTGAAGCACTCAAAAAGTCTTTGGTTGGTATCTAATTCGCAGCCCGCTCTGAGAACGAGTGAGTGGAAGCAGAAATAGCAGTTAGACAATAGGGAAAACCGAGTACGACACAAACCTCGGTTTTTACGTGCGTTTTATAAACCTGAAATGTCTGCGAAAACCATTAAGTCCTCAACAGGGTAGAAAGCGACCTAAAACGACACAGCATAAAATGAACGACAACTACTTGGTTTCGCTTTCAATGCGTTCAATTTCTTTCCAAAGTGCTTCTGCTTCAGACGTAATAAATGCGTAAGAATGCATGTCTCCGTTGCGTTGGGCCTGCATGGCGCGTTCTAAGGTCGCGTTGTACTTTACACGTAGTTTTTTTGTTGGGTCTTTTTTAAATAGTGAAAACATAGGTACACTTTTTCCTTGCATGATTAAGAGTGGCTACGTCTGCCATCCCTAACAAGATCACCTTACGATCAGTGTAGTCATGATATGCATCGCAATGCGACGGTTTGATGAATGTGATTGGCTAATTGGGCAAATGGCACGCGTCATCGATGAATGGTGTTTTTATGTTTGGGTATATTGGGTATTTTAAACGTCTAATTGCGCTTGATTGGTGTTGGTTCTTTACTTCTTTCGTCTGTCCCACTATTGTGCCTCAATCACTGTCGCCCCAAGTGAAAAGCATGTTTACGGGGTTATTCACGTACGAAGGTGGAATGAAGATACCGACAAGATTATTGCCATTGGTTGAGGATGGCATGGTTGATGAAGTGATTTCTCAGCTAATGAGTGGCAAAGAAGCTGACGTTTTTGTTGTTTCAAGCAACGGAAACATTTGCTGCGCCAAGGTGTATAAAGAGATCGATCAGCGTAGCTTCAAGAAAGCCGCCGCGTATCGTGAAGGACGCAAAGTCCGTGATAGTCGCCGTGAGAGGGCGATGTCTAAAGGCTCTAAATTTGGCCGAGAAGAAGCAGAAAAAGTATGGCAAAACGCAGAAGTGGATGCGCTGTATGCACTGTCCGCAGCAGGTGTTCGTGTTCCTACGCCGTACGGTTGCATTGACGGCGTGCTATTGATGGAACTGGTCACTGATGACCAAGGCAGCGTTGCACCACGCCTGAATGATGTCACCTTATCGAAAGAGCAAGCGTTGAGGGATCACGGTACCGTGATCCAAGATGTTGTTCGTATGCTTTGTGAAGGCATTATTCATGGTGATTTATCGGAATTTAATGTGCTGGTTGATCATATTGGGCCTGTCATTATTGACTTGCCACAAGCAGTTGACGCATCAGCAAACAACAATGCGAAATGGATGCTAGAACGTGATGTGAATAACATGACGAACTACTATGGCCAATATGCGCCTGAGCTTATCGGTACGCAATACGCGAAAGAGATGTGGGCTTTGTATGAAGCTGGCGATCTCACGCCAAATACCGAGTTAACGGGTGTATATGAAGACGATGGCGAGGACGCCGACGTTGATGGTTTGATGGCCGAAATTAATGCTGTGATGGAAGAAGCGAGATTACGAAAAGAGCGTCGGCTGGAAGCGGAATCTGACCAAGAGTAATCTTTTTCTCTGTTTTGAATATTTAATAGACCAGCCTTTGTGCTGGTCATTTTTTCTGCTAGTCAAAGCATGATCACCAAAGTGATGTGTTCTTTGAGACAGCTATTTTTTTGCTTAATCAGCACGCGCGTTTAGCGTGTTGTAACCCGCCCAAATTCGGGTCGCTGTTGTTACCCAACAGAGGGCACCAAACGTCCAAGCAATTTCCGCAAAATAGCTCGGGAAAAGACAAAACAGAACGAAGCACGCAATGGTTTCTGTGCCTTCAGTTAGCCCACCAATGTAATAAAGCGATTTGCTTTTATAAACGGGGTTTTCGATGTTTCGCTTGCTCGCCATGATGGCAAACGCCAGAAAGCTCGAACCTGTTCCCATAAACGAAAAAACAAGAAAAGTAGCGGCGACAGCGTTTTGCTCAGGGTTTGCCAAGGCGAATGCAAACGGGATCATGGAATAAAACAGAAAATCGAGCGTGATATCAAGAAACCCGCCTGCATCGGTAATGCCTTTGCGACGCGCTAGCGCACCATCGAGCCCATCAAATATCCGGTTTAGCACAATAAACAAAAGCCCTAACCAATAGTGCTCCATCGCAATAGCGGGGAGTGCTAGCATGCCGATCAGAAAGCCGGATACGGTAACTTGATTGGCGGTTAGGCCAATCTTGTCAGGCAGCTTGGCGGCTTGTTTGAGAGGCCAGCGAATAAGGGTAATGGCATAACGATCAAGCATGTTTTTGCTCCGGTCGAAGGAAGCCAACGCGATGGGATGATGTAGACGGTGCGTTTTCAGGCGCAACGGGCCAATTCAGCAATGTGCTTTCCATAGGTACATCATCTTCATCGTGCGTGACCATCACTGCCGCGATGTTTCTATTCTTAATTTGTTTAAACACGAAGGCGCGAAACGATTTGCGAAGCGGTTTGTCGAGTTTGCTGAAAGGCTCATCCAGCAGGATAACTTTTGGGTGTGATAGCAGAGTACGCATTAGGCTGATTCGCGCGCGTTGACCGCCGGAAATCTGGTCGGGCGCTTTGAAGGCGATATCTCCCAGTTCGATTTCTTCTAGCGTCGCGAGGGCGCGTTCTTTTTTCTCTGTGGCGCTCATGGTATCAGGTAAACCAAACGCCAAGTTCTGCCACACGCTGAGGTGCGGGAAAAGCAGGTCATCTTGAAACAGAATACCGACGGCGCGCTTTTCCGCGGGCAAAGCCAAAATGCTTTTGTCGTTAACGCGAATATCGCCCTGACAACTGAATTCAGGTGAAAGATGGCCTGCAACGGCGCTGAGTAACGTTGATTTACCGCACCCACTTGGGCCCATGATCGAGAGAATGTCGCCGTTCTCGACGTCAAAAGACATGGCTTGAAGCAATGTGGATTGCTTAGATTTTATAGTCAGGTTTTGTACGGACAAACTCATTGATTGTGTCTCTTGTTTGTTCTTGCTTTGCAAGGCGACGACGAGGGTCGGCGAATCGGCTGGCAGCGAGTGCAAGGCCAAAAAATACGAGTGGCAGAAAAGCTTGAATTAAGCCATAAACCGCACTGATGCGGCGATCTTGTCCACTGGCGAGGCTAACGGCCTCTGTGGTTAAGGTGGTGATACGTCCCGCACCCAAAAGTTGTGTAGGTAAGTATTGCGCGAAACTGACGCTTAAGCCCACAGCCCATGCGAGCAAGATGGCTGGTAATACAATCGGTAATTTGACAGACCACCACGCTCTGGTTGGGCTGTGACCTAAGCTTCTGGCTGTTTGGGTTAATCGCTGATCGAACGACCGCCATGGACCATCTAACGCTAAGTACACATAGGGGAAGGCAAACAGAATGTGTGCCCAAATTGTAGCAGGCACATGCCATTGCCCCGGCAGCATGTAGATCGCGATTTGAATACCAAACAAGATAGACAACTGAGGGATCAACATGGGAATGGCAATGACGAGCTGTGGTAATGATTTATGGTATTTGTCGCGATACTCCAAGCAACCAACCGTAAAGATGAGCGCGACGGTGGCAGAGATTAAACCAAGGATCAGGCTGTTTGCCGCGAGCGCGAATAAGTTCGACGCTTCTTGTTCCCAAAAGCGCGTGCTAAGACGTGTCGGCCAAATTTCCGGAAAGCGCCAGCGCAATGCAAAAGACCACACCAGCAAAATAGGGATCATCAAAAAGGGCAGCACAGCGACAAGCTTGAAAAAATGCTTACCGGGTAGATGAAACGTTTTGCTGCCGCTAAATTGCCAGTTTTGCCAGCCGAAAATCAATATGAACTCTAGCAGCCGATATATAGACAACGTGCCAAAGCACAATATAAACAGCGTAATCGCCCCTGCGGCTGCGCGGGGGAGTTCTAGTAGGTCGGGGTCATTGAACCATTGCCACACCAACACAGCGAACGTAGACGGTGAAGAAGGGCCAAGGATCATAGCAACATCAACCACCGACAAGCCGTAAGCCAACACGGCGTAGATCGGGAAGCGCATTTTGGGTAGCCATTGAGGCAATACCACTTTTAGCCACGCTGCGCTTCGGTTATAGCCTAAGCTTTGCGACGCTGCGAGCAAGCGATCGACCTGCATTTGGCGTAGTACCGACAGGCTCATCAATAGCAGAAACGGAACCTCTTTGATGGCGAGTGCGATGATCAAACCAATGCCATTGCTGTCTTGCACTAATGACCATGTGTAGGGCGTTGTTTCTTGCGTAAACAGTGCGAAGAAACGAAACAACCAACCAGAAGGGGCGAAGGTGAGGGCAAAGCCAATGGCAAAAGCGACGTGGGGCATGGCAAGTAGAGGCGATAGCCATTTTTCAATTCGGCCCCATCCTGATGTCCCCCAGCAACGCTGCAAAATCAGAAAGGTAATGAGTATCGCTAACAAGGTCGCGGTCACGCCAGTAAATAACGTGAGTTGCAGGGCTTTCCCGCTGCCCGGCCAAGCCATCATGGCATGCCAGCCATCAAGATTGGGTTCGGTTAACCCTAAAACGGGAAGATAGCTGGTGGCAGAAAGCAACACGCCACCTAGCCCTGGAATTAAGGGTAAACAACACACTGTCAGCGTCATCAGATACAGCAGACGTAACATGTTTACCCCTTAGCAATTGATAATGTTTGGCACATTGTCGTTACTGACCGTAACGCTCAAGCCATGCTTTTTCTAGCGCGACTTGCCAGCTTGGGTGCGGTTCAGGCTGGGACTTGAACAATGGCTTGCTGCCAACACTGGTTAGCGTAACAACCGCTGGATCGCCCCAGATGTCACTGTTTGCTTTGCGAGACTGTGCTTCTTCACTCATCAAGAAGTTAATCGCAACCAGTGCACCTTCCTTGGCATTGGCATTCCATGGGATACCCATAAAGTGAATGTTTGACAGTGCACCGCTATCAAAGGCAAAGGTTTTTGCCGATGGGGCGAGGGTACCGTTTTTAATCGCCGTTTCTGCTGCATTTGGGTTGAAGGTGATAGCAAGCAGTAATTCTCGATCATCCAGCAACTGCATGGTTTCTGCACTGCCAGCAGGGAATTGTTTTCCGTTACGCCACGCAACAGGGTGAAGTTCGTCTAGGTAGGCCCATAGTGGCGCTGTGATAGCGTCAAAACCCTTTTCATCAACGGGTTGATACAGCGGGGTGCTATCGGTGGCCAGCTCAAGCAAGGCCGCTTTTAGAAAGCTTGTACCATGAAATTGAGGTGGTTTTGGATAGGTGACTTTCCCCGGGTTGGCTTTTGCCAGACTCAGCATTTCGACAAATGAGGTAGGTGGATTCGCCAGCATTTTCTCATCATGGATAAACACGAGCTGCCCAACACCCCAAGGGGCTTCTAAGCCCTCTGTCGGTTCGGTGAAATCTTCTTTTACCGGTAGTGTTTTGTCGACCAGCGTCCAATTAGGGAGTTGCTCAGTAAAGGGGCCAAACAACAAACCGTTGGACTTCATAGATTTGAAGTTTTCACCGTTGATCCAAACCATGTCGACACTGCCGCCTTCGGTTTTACCTGCGGCTTTTTCTGCGACTAAGCGATTGACGGTTTCAGCAATGTCAGACACTTTAACATGCTCAAGTGTGACACCGTAACGCTGCTCAAGCTCATCACCTGCCCATCGCAAATACGCATTAATCTCTTGGCTACCGCCCCATGCGTTGAAGTAAACCGTTTGTCCTTTAGCGTCTTTCTCAATCTGTTCCCAGTTAGATGGGTCAGTGGCAAAGCTGGCCGAGCTAAATGCGAGTGCACATGCAGTGACGATTGATGTGTAGTTCATGGTTATTTATCTTCCTTAATCATTGGTTCAGCGCGGTTGTTTTTAGGCTCATTACGCATCCAAGCGTGGAATTTTTCGACCCATGCTAGCAAACCTTGTGGCGCATTGTTTTGTTTCCATACGCCTGCCGTGTATTTGGTGGCTTCACTCATGGTTGGGTAAGGGTGAACCGTACCAAGGATCTTGTTCAAACCAAGACCATGTCGCATCGCAAGGGTAAATTCTGCGAGCAAGTCGCCAGCATGTGAACCGACAATGGTCGCGCCAAGAATTTTGTCCTTGCCTTTCGGGGTGATCACCTTGATGAAACCGTGATCTTCACCGTCAGCAATGGCGCGATCCAAATCGTCAATGCCGTAGTGGGCAATCTCATAATCAATCCCTTGGGCAATGGCTTCTTTTTCGTTAATACCAACACGTGCCACTTCGGGGGCGGTGTAGGTGGCTGCAGGCATGACCGAGTAATCGGCTTTAAATTTCTTAAAGTCACCGAACAGAGCATTCACTGCGGCATACCATGCTTGGTGACCCGCAGCGTGAGTTAGCTGGAATGGACCTGCAACATCACCCACTGCAAAAATGTTGGGGTAATTGGTTTGCAGATAATCGTTCACCTTGACGGTACCGCGCTCGCTAAGTTCAACGCCAATGTCTTCAAGGCCAAAGCCTTTGGTGTTTGCAACGCGGCCAAGCGCGAGCATGACGTGGTCAAATTCAACCACCACTTCTTCGCCGTTCTTATCAAGATAAGCACGTTGCCTGTCGCCATCTTTCTCAAAGCGGGTCGCTTTGTGCCCAAGAAGAATATTGACACCATCTTCCGTTAGACCTTTAACCACTAACTCTGCAGCGTCCGCGTCTTCACGAATAAGCAGTTGATCAGCCATTTCTACCAAGGTGACGTTCGAGCCGAGGCGAGAGAAGCTTTGTGCCAGCTCCGCACCGATAGGTCCACCGCCGAGTACCAGTAGTTTCTTAGGCAGTTCTTGTAGCTCCCACACATTGTCAGAGGTCAAATAGTTCACCTCTTGTAGGCCTGGGATGCCCGGAACGAGAGGCCGAGCACCCGTTGCGATAACAATGTTTCTTGTGGTCAAGCGTTCGCCGTTTACCTCAACTTCCCACGGTGAAAGAATTTTTGCTTCGCCCTGAATACATTCCACGCCCAGTTTGGAATAACGCTCGACAGAATCATGCGGTTCGATATCAGCGATCACTTGATGCACGCGGCTCATCACTTGCTTGAAATCGACCGTCGGTTCACCCGCATTCACCCCAAACTCATTTGCGCGTTTGATCTCGTGCACCGAATGACCTGCACGAATCAAAGCTTTGGATGGAACACAACCCGTGTTTAAGCAGTCGCCGCCCATTTTGTGTTTTTCAATCAAGGTAACTTTGGCTTTAACTGCTGCGCCGATATAGGTCGTGACCAAACCGCCAGCTCCCGCGCCAATGGCAATCAGGTTGCGGTCAAAGGTGACGGGCTTTTGCCATTTCGCGTACACACGGCGTTTTTGAATAAAGTTCATAATGACCTTTGCAATAATTGGGAATAAACCGAGCAGCACTAACGACAGCAATACACCAGGGGACACAATGCCACTCAATGAATCAATTTGGGCTAGCTGTGTACCTGCGTTGATGTAAACCGCTGTGCCCGGCAACATGCCGATTTGGCTGACAACATAAAATGTCAGAGTGCGGATAGGGGTTAGCCCCATCAGCAGGTTGATAATGAAAAATGGAAAAACAGGAATTAAACGAAGTGTCAGCAAGTAGAAAGGACCATCATTTTTGATGCCTTCGTTAATGGTTGAAAGCTTGCTGCCAAACTTGTTCTGAATAGAATCTTTCAACAAGAAACGGCTCACTAAAAACGCCAGTGTTGCGCCAATCGAACTGGCGAAAGAGACCAGCAGTAGCGCCCACCAAAAACCAAATAAAGCGGCTCCAAGTAACGTAGCGATTGCCGCGCCTGGCAGTGAGAGGGCGGTCATGGTGATGTACACCAAGAAGTAAACCAAACTGGCCGTAAGAAAGTTTTGTGAAATCGTATCTTTCAGTGCTTCATGCTGTGCTTTGGCATTTTCGAGTGTGAATAGCGCACCTAGATCAAAGGCAAACCAAGTCACAAATATGGCTGCTATGACGAAGATAATGCCCAACTTCTTTTTGTTCATCTGAAATCCTTTCTCAATAACGTTGTTTAACACAGCGATTACGTACGTTAACTATGGCAAAAGTTTGCGTCTGGATTCAAAAAGAACGCTTTATCTTTATGAAATGACGCAATTATTTCCCAACTCTGTGACCGAGCATAGCTCTTGCACTCATCGATAACGACCTTCTTGCTGCTTGATGATTTTTCTTGGTGATAGAGACCCGAATGCGATGGGTTTAATTGCATGCATCATTAATTTTTTCGATGTTACAGCGGTATTGTCTCTTTGCGAACAGAACACAGTGTACGGTAACTCAATAAGTAATATGGATTTACTGGGTACATGAATGCACTCGATCTGCCTACATAGGACGAATTTTGTCGAATACGCATCGTGAAGTTGTCCGGGTCTAAACGCTAGCGTTCAAGAATTTCAACACGTTGATAATATTAAAGAAGTGGGGGGCTGGCACTGAAAAGCCAAGTTATCGAGGGGACGCTTTTAAGCTAAAGGGCTAAAGGGCTAAAGGGCTAAAGGGCTAAAGGGCTAAAGGCAATAGGTGGAATACTGAATGGCTAGTAACGCTAATGGAACCATGGCGAGGGTTGTTGCTCCGCCGATGTGGTAGTTACGGTGCCAATAACGCTGTGCGACACTGTTCATCCTCAGGCCCCAGATAATCACTGTTGCGTTAATACTGAAGAAGAAGATCACCAAAATGGTGAGAAAAGAGGGGGCAAACATACCCTTTGCAAGGGCCGCGTAAAACGAGATCGGCAGTAAGAAGCAGAAAAATACTGCCCACTTAAATCGGCGTGGCCACTTACGAAAGTGATCACGAAAAATCCTGTCTATTTGGTCGGGAAACGGCTTGCTGTAATGCATCTCATTGTTGCCATTCATCTATATTCTCTTTTTGGCTTAGCTCAGATTTGGGGTAACTGATAATCAACTGAGTGCATTTTGGCTCATTAATGTGACAAGTGTCACAATAAGAGGTTTGTGAGTGGTTTGAGGCTGTTTAAAAGAGAAACCTCAAAAAAGGTGTATTTTTGTCTCAAAAGTCAACTCGTCCCGCACCAAATAAGCAATGGAACATGATGTACTTTTCGGTTTAGTCGGTATAAAAGCAAGGTTTCATTCAAGGCAATATGAATTTTTGATACTGAATACGGTATGAAGTGCGATTAGTGCTTAATCAGAGAGATAACAACGAAAAGGTAAAAGAGATAGGGGCATAGCAGTTGTAGAACTGCCCAGTCGGAAAATCTAGGGGAAACAGAGCGAATACCGACTGAGCGTTGGGTAATGTGTTTGTTTTAATTACTGACGTAGCGTCTGCAGAAGCTCATCACGGCGTTGAGGAGTAATTACCGACCAATGTTTGCCTTCAATTGCGCCCTCTAACGCCCAAAGTAACTCAAGACTTAGCGAGTCTTGATGCGACTTCTGCAACGCTTGATAGGCTTTCACGGCGCCTTCAGTGTGCAACTGCTCTACAGAATCGATACCTGCTTTTTTTAGCATTCGTTCTGTGGCAAGTCGTAGGTTCGGCAAATCTTTGATACGCGTTGGCGCCGCAGTCTTCTTTTCTTGCTGATCGTCTCTAGCGATGGCGAGGGCGGTGGTGGCATAAGCCATCAACTCGTCAGGTTGCTCCCACCAATTGTCCGGCACAGCATAGTACTTAGTCACGACAGGGAAACCGCGCTTTTTGTAGACGTAAGGCGTCATCGTTAGTTTCTTGAATTCAGCTTCATTCGCTTGACCGGCACGAAGGTGAAGCTGATCGGTGACGACCAGTGCGAACATTGTCTCATCGCAAAATATGCCAAACCCCCCAAACATGGATCGAGATTTGATTTTGCCCAGACATTCGAAGAATTTTAGTGTGTTTTTTAGTGTAGGTTTATCCATGTGACTTATTCTCAATCAATACGTTCCTGGATGAATGGTCAAGGAGCAACGTAGCAAAGCTAATTCAGAGAATTGTCAACCAACCGGAAGAATCCGATATGGAAATGCTAACGTCATCGGTAGCTCCGCTACCACTAACACGAAATTGAATTCAGTGTTGAGAGGCCGGAAGCTTTGCGTCCCACGCTTTCGCGGTGGTTTGCCTTTTTCTTAACGGCGTTTAGATTAACTGAATCGCATCATTTTGTCGTTATTGCTGGTCTCAAAAAATGTGATCTTGGTTCAGATAGGATCCTATTGATGTGGTTGAAAATATTCGGTTGTCTTTGTAATAGAAACATTTTTGACCAAATTGGTCGTTTTCCGACTGGGATAAAGGGTAGCACTAGAAAACTAGACAATTTGGTGTTTAAGAGGTTAGTCGCAAAAATGTGTTTGAAAGTGTCGGAAAACTTGCCAGAAAAGAAAAAGCCCAGATGGTTATTTCCGAGCTTTTTAGTGTTGAGGATTTTAGAGAAATGTTATTCTGAGCGCAGATTTTTCACCGAACTGCGAACAATTAATTCCGGCTGCATCACGAAGATTTGTTGTTGGTTTTCTTTGTTAGCTAAACGCTCCAACAGTAATTTGATCGCCGTCTTGCCCAGTCGATTTTTCGGCTGGTGGATGGTGGTGAGTGGCGGAGAGAAAAATGCGGCTAAATCGATATTGTCATAGCCAATGATGGATATATCATTAGGAATGTCTAAGCCAGCCTGACGAAAGGTACTGATGGCAGCCAGTGCCATAATGTCGTTGAAACAGAACACCGCCGTTGGTCGATCTTCCTGAGCCAAAATCATGTTAGCAGCTTCAACGGCAGAGTCACATTCGAAGTCAGCTTCAACAATCCAATTTGGATTCTCTTCAAGACCTGCTTCTGACAACGCTTTTCTGAAGCCTTCTAGTCGAGTCTGGCAAGTCAGCTTATCTAGTTGGCCTGAAATACAGCCAATTTTAGTGTGGCCGTTATCAATGAAGTGTTTGGTTGCAATGTAGCCGCCCATTTCCGCATTGTCTTGAATGCAGTCTGTATGCACGTGCTGAGTGCCCCAGTCCATCACAACCATTGGCAGATCTTTCTTTTTCTCCAACAGCGTCAAGAGTTCTTCATTCAGGTCTGAACACATCACTAAAAGACCATCAACGCGCTTCTCTGCCAACATGCGCAAGTAGTCGCGTTGTTTCGCAAGGTTACCTTCGGTGTTGCATAAGATCAGCGTGTAACCTTCTCGATAGCAGTATTCTTCAACGCCATGAACCACTTCCGCAAAGAATGGGTTGGTAGATTTGGTCACCAGCATGCCGATAGTGCGTGTTGAATTGCATTTCAAGCTGCGCGCAACGGCACTCGGCGCATAGTTTAAGTCGTCGACTGCGGCCCATACTTTCTTGGTTGTGTTTTCTGCGACAAAACGTGTTTTATTGATCACGTGTGAAACGGTTGTCGTAGATACACCAGCCATGCGTGCGACATCTTTAATTGTTGCCATTGGGTAATCTTCTTATCGTTTTCATTCGCAGCTTGAAAAATAGAGGCTGCTCAATATGTTTACGCCGCTATGCTAAGCGGCGTAATGGATTCGTTTTAAAAAGGTGGAGAGACTGACTCTCAGCCCCTTGTCGTCATGCTTTCTCGACACTGCCAGCAACTTGCTTTCCATCAAGTGTGGTAGTTAGGGGGGGTTACTGTGCGTGGCATTTTGACTAGGTGTTTGCAAAATTACAGAAACGTCTCAATGCCAATCGCTTGCGTTCACAGTTTACTGGCTCATGACCGCGCCCGCAATTAATCAATTGAAGCGACTCGCATAAGCTTGAAGCGTATCAAGCTTGGGAAATAGCAGGTTTTTTCCGGTTTTCGTGCTCAAAAAAGAAAAAACCGGGCTTGCCCGGCTTCATGTTCTCTTTGGGAAACGGGTTTATTCGCCTTTCAGGAATAAAAGATCCAATGTCATAAATGCGGTTAGCAATGCACCAGCGGCTTTATAAAAACCGAATTGATCGAATTGGTTAAGCGCCTTTTGAAAGTTGCCTAGCCAAGGCATCACCATGGTTTCCAAAAATGCTTGTTGTTCTTGCATCATAGCTTCTTGTCGGTCTTCCTCGGTTTCCTTGTTGGCTAACATCACGAGGTTGCCCATGAAATCGAGCACAACCGCTAGATGGTCAAACGGTTCATTGAAATCTTTACGTTGAGCAATGCCGTACTTTTCCATCCATTGACCCATTTCTTGCGCGGGCTTATCGTTCAACAGACCGGTTTCACCGATATAAATAGACGCATAAGGTAATGCGCCTGTTTTGGGCGTGCTGAGGAATAAACCGCAGAAATCAGCCGCTAGCTCGAGCTGCGCATCTTCGCGAAGTTTTAGCGCGGCGAGTGCATTGCGAAAGTCGGCGATCGGCGCTTTTAATTCTTGAGTCATCGCTAACGATGAAAAGTAATTACCCATGTCTGCGCCGTGATAATTATTGAGGTCTTCTTGCGTCAATTCGTTAGCAAATAAAGAAGACATCCACCAGTAAAATTCGGCGCGTTGTTCGTTAATGGCAATAAATTCTTGCATTGTCATCCCGATAGTTAGAGAAACGAAGCGTGTTAGTAAGTGTATCTAACATAGAGTAAAAAAGGGCAGCTAAGCTGCCCTTTTTCTTCACACTGTCTCTTATGCGATATCCATCGCCGGGAACAGTGGGTTTACATCGTCAATTTCGATAGGGCCGCTGAAGCCTGTTACTGCTGGCGCTTCACCCGTGTACTTCTCAATTTCAACCAGCGCGGTATGCGCAGAGGTTGCTTGCGCTAGCTTAGAAGTACCAATGTCTACAGTCAGGACGTTTGGATCGCCGTAAGTACAAAGTGTACCCGGCTTGCCGCCTTCAAGTGGCGCATACCAAGCACCTTCTTCAATACGACATACGCCAGCTTTATAGTCGTCAGTCACGACGGCGCCCGCAAGGACCTGACCACGTTCGTTGAATACACGAACCACATCACCAGAAACAATGCCACGTGCTTTTGCGTCAGCAGAGTTGATGTAGCAAGGCTCACGACCCGCGACAGCGTAAGTGTCACGGAACGAATCTGACGAACACAATTGTGAGTGCAGACGGTAGTTAGGGTGACAGCTTTGCATATGTAGCGGGTAGCTATTTGACTTAGGACCGCCATGGCTACGCTCGACTTTTTCGAACCACATAGGGTGACCCTGACAGTCGTCGTAACCCATGTCTGCGATTGTCTTACAGTAAATCTCGATCAGACCTGATGCTGTGCCCAATGGCTCAAGATCAGGTTCATTACGGAATGCTTGGTGACGAACCCACTCGGTACCTTGAGGGAAGGCAATAAACTGTTCTTCTTCCCAGAATTTAACGAAGTTTGGCATGCGAACGCCAATACCACGGCCTTGCAGGCGTGCACCGTTATAGATCTCTTCGATCCATTCCATTTTGGTTTTGCCACCGGTGAAGGCTTCTTCGCGATCAAAACGGGTGCACAGCTCGCGGAAGATATCGAAATCGTCTTTCGCTTCAAACATTGGCTCTACGATTTGTTTCATCGCAATAATGCCTTTGTTTGAGTGGTTACCGAATGACTCGATGTCGTTACGCTCGTAAGTTGTCGTTGCAGGCAGAACGATATCAGCAAAACGGCAGCTCGCAGTCCACTGATGGTCAATAGACACGTAGGTTTCCAAGTTACGCCATGCCTTGATCATTCGGTTACGATCTTGGTGCTGGTGGAACAGGTTACTACCACAAGAAATGGCCATCTTGATGTGCGGGAATTTGACTTTTTGGCCATTGAAATCAATGGTCTCGCCTGGGTTTTCAAGGCAGTCAACAATGCGCGCAATCGGGATGAAATTAGAGTAACCGTTGTAGCTACCGTTGTGGATAGGTTCAACGCCTGTTACTGAGTTGAAGCCAGACATCAGCGGGCCTGCGGAAGTGACAGTACCAGCATCATTATAGTGCCAGCCGAAGCCGAAACCACCACCAGGTAGACCAATTTGTCCCAGCATTGCCGACACCACGACGATCATCCATGCATATTGCTCACCGTGCTGCATGCGCTGCAAACACCAACCCGCCATGATCTGTGTACGACCACTTGCCATGATACGTGCGAGTTCGCGGATTTCATCAGCTTGAATGCCACAGATTTTCTCTGCCCATTCTGGGGTTTTCGCCACGCCGTCTTTCTCACCCAATAGGTAAGGCAGGAACTTGTCGAAACCTGTGGTGTAGTCAGCCAAGAACTGCTCATCGTGCAGCTTCTCGGTATACAGGGTGTGTGCTATCGCTAACATCAAAGGCACGTCAGTTTGTGGGTTAACCGCAATCTGCTTGCCACCGAAGAATTTGTAAGAAGAGGTTTTCACAGGGTCAACGTGAATAACGTTGATTTCGCCTGCTTTCACTTTGTCAGCCAGTTGCTGGTAGTAACCGTAGACGCTGTGGTCTGGGATCTGCCAGCCAACTTGCAGGTTCTTAACCGGGTCGTTGCCCCAGATCACGATAGTTTTCGCGTTTTCCAGAACGACAGGCCACGATGTTTGCTGCTCGTAAACTTCCATTGCGCCAGCTACGTAAGGCAGAACAACCTGCGCAGAACCCGTTGAGTAGTCACCCATCTTCGCTAAGAAGGTGCCATGCAAGCCAATACCACGGTGCATCATGGTGCCCGCAACGTTCAGTTTACCGACTGATTGCCAGCCAGTATTGCCTGCGTACAGTGCACTTGGGCCATAGGTGTTCTGAACACGCTCAAGCTCGTGATGGAAGAAATCAAGAGCCTGAGACCATGGCACACGAACAAAACGGTTGTCACCGCGTTGTGTCGTGTCAGATTTCCAGCCGTGCTTCAGCCAATCGATACGTACCATTGGGTACTTCACGCGAGAAGGGTTGTAGACCACTTCGCGAACCGCGTTAAGCATTGCGGTTGGGTGTGGGTCGTGTTCAAACGGTACGGTGTCAATCCAGATGCCGTTTTCTACTTTGGCGCGGAAAGCACCCCAGTGAGAACCGTGAATCACCTCGCCAGTGAACGTGGTCTTTACGTCAGTTGCGGCCATCGCTGAGCGCGGCGCCAGCAAGCTTCCGCCGATAACAGCACCTGCACTGGCGGTTAACATGCCAGAGAGAAAACGACGGCGGGTAATGCCTTGTAGTTTTTCAGTCGCCATGTAGGAATCCTTATTCTTTAAAAGTTGGTTGGACAGGTGCCGAAACACCTGTCCATTATTTGTTCTTGATTGCGGACTTGTTCGTGGACAGTCCTTACCGATTAGTGCGCGCCAGCACCGCCGGTGTCGCTACCATGGTTCTGCAGATATTTCAGCAGAGTACGCTCTTCGGTTTTGCTCAAGCGGTAATAAGCGCTCATCGCCTTCAGGCTTGAAATCCAGCCGTTTGCTGTGAAGTGGCCTGGAGCCGGTGCCGCGTGACAAGAGTTACAAGAAGACGAGTACATTTCTGAAGCGTAATCCCAAACAGGTTGAATGCTCTCTAGCATGCCGTCTTTGGTGATGTAGGCATTTACCGCAACTTGTTTCCAAGCAATATTGGTTGCAGCATCAACTTCTTCTGAAATCACGGTTTCAGTGGCTTTTACGTCACCACGTACTGTTGCTTTGAACACACGTTTGCCCATGTACTCGGTCATCACGCGGCCTTTACCGTTGGTTTCAATCCAGCCTTGAATGCGCACTTTCAGCATGTCGCCTTCTTCACCGATCACTTCAACTTCAGAAGCAGGCAGCAGTTGGCCTTCCACTTTGCCATTGGCATCTGCGCCAGCGAATAGGCTCTTCTCCTCCAGCGAGTAAAGTTTTTTCGCGCCAGCGGGGGCAACAGCAGACGCTGCGAGGGTTTCGAATGTTTTGCGGAAACCGCCTGCCATGTTTGGCAGTTCATGGGCAATACCCTTGTGACACTCAACACACGCCATGTTTTCTTTTGCAGCAGGGATCATCTCTTTCATCGCTTTAACCGATTGCTTGCTGTGATCCATTGCGTCGTAAGAGTGACAAGTCGTACAGGTTTTGTAGTTCTCGTCAGCCATGCGATCCCAGACTTTCTGGGCAAGTTCGAGGCGATGCTCTTCAAACTGTTCAGGGGTATCGATTTTGCCAGTGATAAAGTGGTGATATAGATCTGTCACTGCGCCCATTTTACGCATGACTTTACCCGCGAAATCTTTCGGCTGGTGACAGTCAACGCATTCAGCACGAATACCCTTCGCATTGCTGAAGTGGATCGACTGTTTATATTCTTCATAGTTCTGCTGCATGGTGTGACATGACGTACAGAATTCCGTGGTCGAGAACACCTCAAAGGTTTTGTTCATCGTGACCACACCTGCGACCGCAATGACGGCACCGACCAGCACCAGCGCAATGATTGGATACTTGCGACTTGGCTTCATCAGCTTCTGCAATAGCTTTTTCATAAAAATGGATACACCCATAATGTTCTTGTAGTTAGTGATGGGCCATTCCCTGAACCGAGTTGGGAAAGCAAACCCGCGCACTGTAGCTACGTGTTTTTGATGCGTTATTTCGAGTGGGGCATAGTAACGATTGGATGTGAATATGGTTACGCACCAAAATGAATAGCTTCGATCGTGATGTGAAAGATTGTGAACAGCAGGGGTTTGGTTTTAGTAATGTGGGGACTCTGTGCTTCTAAATGTGCTAAACATGCAGAAAATGACAGGTAACTCGCAAAATTTAAAACAAACATGTTGAATTGGTGGTGGATTGAGATTGTAAAAAAATGCATAAACCATGAGGTAAATCAATTTTGGCGTTATTTTTGCTGCTAGAGTGCACGCCTTCGTGACGATTTGTGAACAGGACAGCATTGAGTTATCACATACTGGTCGTAGATGACGAAGTGGTTACCCGCACTATGGTAGGCGGATACTTCGAAAAACAAGGATATAGTGTCAGTCAGGCCACTGACGGCAGGGAAATGCACAAGATTATGAATGAACGGCATGTTGACCTTGTTCTATTGGACATCAACTTACCGGGTGAAGATGGATTAATGCTTACGCGAGATCTTCGTAGCAAATCCGACGTGGGTATCATTTTAGTCACGGCGCGTACCGACAGTATTGATCGCATCGTGGGTTTAGAAATGGGCGCTGATGACTATTGCACCAAGCCGCTGGAACTAAGAGAGCTCCTCGTGAGAGTCAGAAATCTGCTTTGGCGGATATCTCGCTGTCGTACCGCTATTCTCGAAGAGAGTTTACCGCTAGAAAATGATAAAATCGTCAACTTTAACGGCTGGACATTCGACATCGATCGCCGTGCACTTAGCAAAGAAGATGGCGCGGTAAAATTGACCAAGGCTGAGTATGAAATGCTGGTGGCGTTTACCGCCAACCCTAATCGAGTGCTAAGCCGAGAGCGCATATTGAACCTGATTAGTCACCGAGTTGATGCGCCAAATGACAGAACCGTTGATGTGTTGGTTCGCCGTTTAAGAAACAAAATCGAAGTAGAGCCCAAGAAGCCACAGTTGTTTATCACTGTGCATGGTGAAGGTTACATGTTCGCTGGGCGATAAACGCTTCTGCGATATGAGAGAGCTATGAATTACATTCCCTTTGAAGAATACAAACGTAAGTGGATTTTCACCCATCAGTCAATGCCTGTCGCGGAAGAAGACTACGCCGAAATAAAACCCATGACGGAAGCGCGTGGCGCGCAGTTGTGGCGTGATTTTGTCAGTAATGAAAGTCCTACTCCTGACCATTTTGGAAAAGGTGATTGGGCAACGGCGCAGAGTGTGTGGGAAAACACCGTGAATTGGCAACTGCCATGGGAAGAGGAAGCGGACCTTCCTGATGCGTTCCTTGCACATTTTCCATGGGAAGATAACGTGGTGGTGTACTTCTGCTACGAAAAAAATAACGTTATCGAAACACGCTGGAGCGTGTTTAAGAAATATTGGAAGAACTTCCTGTTCTACGATGACAAGCCTTTGCTGATCGGTCGCAAGAACAAGCAAGTGGCGATGTTTGAACAAAATAGTATGGCGAAACTCGGCACTAGACCCTAGTTTCCGTCAACCTGTGGCCTTTGTTGCCTGCGTCAGTGAATGGCGTGAAAAAGCAGAAGCAGTAATGCTTCTGCTTTTTTAGTTTCTACGAAGGCGAATCACTGACTGCTAAATCATATGCGCCGATTGATAATGATACCCAAGCATCTTGAGGTTGTTTGGGTATGGACGATTATATGATTAGCCGCTTTGGTTAATACTCAATAATCTCATTGCCTGATCGCTCTCCTCGTTCGAAATGTGCCAGATTGGACAAAGTGGTTTCCGCGATATTGCCCAACGCTTCTTCGGTTAGGAATGCTTGATGACCTGTGAACAAGACGTTGTGGCAGGCAGATAAGCGACGGAATATATCATCCTGAATCACGTCATTTGATTTGTCTTCGAAAAACAGATCTTGTTCATTTTCGTACACATCTATGCCCAGAAAACCAATTCTGCGGCTTTTCAGTCCCTCAATGGCGTCTTTTGAGTTCAATAAGCCACCGCGACTGGTATTGATGATCATCACGCCATCACGCATTTTCGCAAACGCCTTATGGTCCAGCATGTGGAAGTTTTCTTTTGTTAACGGGCAGTGCAGGGTAATAACATCCGCCGCATGGTAGAGGTCATCTAACGACACATAGGTTGCGCCAAGCGCAATGGCTTCTGGGTTTTCAAACGGATCATGAACTAGCAGTTTCATCCCTAACCCTTTGAGAATGCGTAACGTAGCAATGCCGATTTTTCCGGTGCCGACCACGCCAACGGTACGGTTATGAAAGTTAAAGCCCGTGAGTCCTTCAAGATTAAAGTTAGCATCTCGTGTGCGTTGGTAGGCGCGATGGATATGACGGTTAAGGCTCAACATTAAGCCTACGGTATGCTCAGCAATGGATTCAGGGGAATAGGCGGGCACACGGACGACTTGCAAGCCAAGCAATTTAGCAGCGGTCAGGTCGACTTTGTCAAAACCCGCACAACGCATGGCGATGACTTTTACGCCGTGCTTCACCAGTTCTTTCAATATTTCTGCATTTAAATCGTCGTTCACAAAGGCGCAGATGGCATCAAATCCGGCGAGAAGTTGGGCAGTTTGTGTGGTTAACCTAAAATCAAAGTAGTTGATTTCATGATGAAAATTTTCGTTCCATGTATCGAATGACTGCCTGTCATATGATTTGGAACTAAAAACAGCCACTTTCATGGTAATACTCTCTCTTTGCTATTCGCGATATGCCTTTTAGAAACCATGGCTGACCCACGTCATCTCT
Source organism: Enterovibrio litoreus (assembly GCF_045679545.1). Lineage (NCBI taxonomy): Bacteria > Pseudomonadati > Pseudomonadota > Gammaproteobacteria > Vibrionales > Vibrionaceae > Enterovibrio > Enterovibrio litoreus. The sequence continues at coordinate 1,877,516 of NZ_CP166194.1, read as the reverse complement.
TCAATGTTCGATAGTGGGATTTCAGTCAATTAGCGACAATCTGAGTGGGCAGATGCGGGCTGCTTCTGGCGCGGAATTTGCTAAAGTTTAAATCATTGCCGCAGGTGAAAGATGAATAAGCAAAAGGACTTAGCATGAAATGGGTATTCGGGGCTTCAAAAGGTCTGTTAGCGATGGGCGGACTAATAATGGTTGGCTGCACATATGTGCCGACGTACGGCGTACATGGCAAGCTCTTGTCCACTGAGCAGCAAATCATTGACTGCCAATACGAAGCCGCGCTGGATATCTTGCAGCGATTTACCGTGGTGGGCAGTTCAAAAGAAAAAGCGCGCGCATTCGAATACATGGGTGTGGTGTACCAAGAAAAAATGGATCTTGAGGCATTCAACCACACCGTTGATCGATATATGTTCAACGACGTCGGTCGAGGCGCGGATCGTGCTGCCGTTATTCAAAACTGGAATGAAACACGAAGAGATATTCGTGAAAGGCGGGTTTATGTGCTTGGGCAGGCGGAATGTGCCACCAATTTTGCGACATCTGGATAGTTCTGGAACGCTTTTTAAGTGTGATATTGTGCCCATCCTTTTAGGTGTGTCGCATTTTTAGTGTATCCTTCTAATAGTTAAGGGAACTTTATTATTGACCTCACAGTTTTCTTATTCATCAGGTACTAAATTAGCCCTGTGTTCAAAATCAGTCAGTAATGCAGGCCGCCACTTATCGACTGATTCTGAACCACAAAGACTTTCATTTCGTTCTGTTTTGGTTTTATAAACTGAAGGAAATAAATGAGAGGGCGGAACTCTAAAGCCGCCAGCAAAAACTCGAGGAAAACCAGTGTCGGTATTGGCCTATTGACGCTGGTTTTTTTCATTTCTGCGGTTTGTGATTTTCCGTATCGACGCAGAAGGCAAAGAAAAAGCGGCAATCATCAGCCGCTTTTTTGCTCAATACCTTAAATTAAGAATAGCGATACGGCTTCCCAGCCTTCTCCATCACACCCGCATACTCTTTGAAGATCTCGACCACGCGTTTGTTACGTGGGCTGGTTTCTGCCACTTCATCCCAGAACTTATAAGCTTCAAGTTCCACTTGTCGCCACTCTTCGTCTGGAATCGTGGTGAGCTGCATTTTGGTGCCTTGGGTGCGGAGTTTAGCTTCGCCGCCCCAGTACCAGTGCTGACGATAGTAGTGGGACGTGTCCATCATCATGTTGAACAGGATTTTCAAATGTTCTGGCAGGGCATCCCAACGTTCGGAGTTAGCGAAAAACGAGCCACACCATGCACCTGAAATGTTGTTGGTTAAGAAGTAGTTGGTCACATCAGCCCAGCCTACAGTGTAATCTTCGGTAATGCCGGACCAGGCAATGCCGTCAAGTTCGCCCGTTTGTACCGCCACCTCGACATCCTCCCAAGGCAGGGTGACCGGAATGACGCCAAATCGTGCTAGGAAGCGGCCTGCTGTTGGGAAGGTGAAAATCCGTTTGCCTTTGAGATCCGCGAGACTATTGATTGGCTCAACGGTGGCAAAATGGCACGGATCCCAAGAACCTGCACTCAGCCATGTCACGCCTTTGACTTCGTCGTAGGCTTCTTTCCAAATTTCCTTCAAGCCATATTCTTCAAACAATACCGGCACATCAAGGCTGTAACGGGTAGCGAAAGGAAAATAGCCGCCAAATACTGCTATGTCGACCGGTGCGGCGATCGAGTCATCGTCACTTTGAACGGCGTCGATGGTTCCTTTTTGCATTGCGCGGAACAACTCGCCTGTCGGGACAAGCTGGTCGGCGAAATACAACTCGATCACCATTTCGCCATTGGCCGCAATGTTAAAAGCATCCACTGCGGGTTTGATAACGTGTTCAGCCAGTGCTGGTCCTGCATAGGTTTGCAAGCGCCAACGAATCGGCTCCTTGGCGGAAACAACCGCAGGTGCACCCAATATTGCTGTGGCACTACCTGCACCAACAATCCCGGCTTTTTTTAGGAAATCGCGTCTATTGCTCATAGTGGTGTCCTTTTTCACGTCTAAGTTAAATGTTATTGAGTTTTCGGTGACATATTGCTTGTCTCACTTTTGAGTTTAGAACTTGTTTCTGTTACCGGCTGTAATGCCATTCCGGCAGCCACAAGGCCACCTGCGGGAAAATCATCACAATGACTAACGCGCACATCATGATCAGTACAAACGGAACAATGGAACGATATATATCGGTTAGAGATACCTCTGGAGGCGCCATTGCCCGCATTAAAAAGAGGTTGTAGCCAAATGGCGGCGTCATGTAGGCAATCTGACAAGTGATGGTGTAAAGCACGCCATACCAAATCAAATCGAAGCCGAGTAGTTTCACCAGAGGCACGTAGAGCGGCGCGACAATCACCAGCATGGCGGTGTCATCAAGGAACGTGCCCATGATGAGATATGAAAGCTGCATCAGGATAAGAATTTCCCACGGTGTCAGCCCCATCCTTTCAACAAATAAACCCTCAATGGCTTTCACTGCGCCTAGGCCGTCAAATACGGCACCAAAACATAGCGCGGCGAGAATAATCCACATAAACATGCAGCTAATGGCGAGGGTTTTACGCAGCGTGTTTTCCATGACTTCTTTCGTCATTCGACGCTTGATAATGGCGGCGACAGTGGCTGACAGCGCCCCCACTGCAGAGCTCTCTACCAAACTGGTGACGCCCATCAAGAACAATCCCGTCATAGAGAAAAAGATGGCCAAAGGCAATATGCCAGCCCGGAGTAACTTGAGTTTTTCTGCCATCGGCACGTTGCGTTCTTCTTCTGAAAGCGCAGGGCCAAGTTGGGGCTGAAGTTTGCAGCGGATTACGATGTACAACACGAACATGGCAGCCATGAGTAAGCCCGGGAAAACGCCTGCTAGCCAAAGCTGCCCAACGGGTTGCCTCGCAATCATGCCGTACAGCACTAGCACCACACTGGGCGGCACAAGAATACCGAGTGAACTGCCGGCTTGAATCACGCCGGTGACCATGATTTTGTCATAGCCCCGCCGCAACAATTCAGGGAGTGCGATACTGGCACCGATGGCCATACCGGCCACACTGAGGCCATTCATGGCGGAAATAGCGACCATCAACAAAATAGTGCCGATTGCCAGCCCGCCGTGGATAGGCCCCATCCATACGTGAAACATTTTATAGAGATCTTCAGCAATACCGGACTCTGACAACATGTAGCCCATGTAGATGAACAGTGGCAACGTGAGGAGCGGATACCACTTCATGAGCTTCATGGCGGCGCCAAAGGCGATTTCAGAGCCGCCATCGCCCCAAAGAAATAGCGCAGCGATAACCGCGACAGACCCAATGGCCGCGAACACGCGTTGACCGGTGAGCAGCATCAGCATCATGGAAGAAAACATCAGCAATGCGATTAATTCATAGCTCATCGTGCGTCTCCTTCTTAGGATCTGTTGGCGGCCTATGGGGGGCACGCAGTTTGGCAATGTCTTTGAGCATCACCGCGGTTGCTTGAAGAATCATGAGGAAAATACTCACGCACATGATGATCTTGATGGGGGACATATAGGGCCGCCATGCGGAGTAGCTGCGCTCGGTATATTCCAACGCGTAGGTTGTGCTGGATATGCCGCCATAAAGCAAAATACCGAGATAGAGGAGGAGAAACAAAACGGTCACACAGTCCACCAGTGTTTTGGTGCGAGGTGACCAGCTTCCATAGAGCAAATCCATCCGTACATGGCTGTTTAACTGCATGGAATAGGGGCCGCCCAGCATGTAATACGCCACCATCACAAACTGCGCCATTTCAAGTGTCCAAAGGGAGGGGAAGAAAAAGGTTTTGGTGACAGATGAATAGACCAGAATACCGAGCATCAGGAAAATCAGATACATGGCGAACCGACCCACGTGGTAGTTGATCGATTCCACCCATCTCACATAGCTCGCTAACGGTGAAGGAAGATACGCTAGCGTGTCATCGGAATCTTCGCGTGTAGAGTCCATGAATCATGTCCTTATGAGGGTGATCAGCCACTGGGTTAATTGATCGCCGCTTGGCGCAAGAAGTTCAGTAGCCATTTGGTGACATTGTCGCTGTCGGGGAGCTGGGTCAGTGACGCCTGACCATTATCGATGACAGCTTCGGGAATGCGGTCTCGCCTTGCTTCCATGAGGTCGAAAGAATAGGCACGACTGAATTCTGGGTGGCCTTGAATGGCAAGAAAGTGATTGTCCACCGTGAACATGCCGATTGGGCAAAATTCATTCCCTGCAAGGTTCTTTCCTTGTTCAGGCAAAGAGATAACTTGATCTTGATGGCTGACCACCAAGGAAAAATCCTTGGTGTCGGTTTCAATCCAGTCTGGTTTAGTTTTTAGCTCGCTGGTGGCAATACCGACGCCCCAACCGCGATCAGAACGTGCGACTTCTCCGCCTAATGCTCTGGCCATCATTTGATGACCAAAACAAATACCCACCGTTGGCTTTCCTTGCGCAAAAAGGGTACGAACAAAGGCTTCAAAGGTCTTTATCCACGGCAAGTCGTCATAAACGCTATAACGACTACCGGAGATGATGTAGCCATCGCAGTCATCAATGTTGTTTGGGTATTCACCATCAATAACACGATAAAACTGCAGCGAAAGACTGGGGTCTGCGCGTAGTAAAATCGCGGCAAACATGTCCGGGTAGTTGTTATGTACTGGCTGAAGTTCGGCCTTTACATCATCACAAACTAAAATGCCTACCTGCATAATTCCTCGCTATACGCCTTTTCCATTCACAGCATCTGAGAACAACTGGCTGTATTGCGCGGCGGTAAATGAAATAGGGTTGCCGCTTGCTGATGGGTCATGCAGCGCCATGTTGCCGACTAATTCCGCATCGGACTCAGTGATGCCAATTTCACTCAAGGTATGCGGGATGCCGACCGATTTTCTGAGTGCCAATACCCAACTCAAGACGGCATCTGTGCCCGAACCTTGGATGTCGAGATCAAGGTAGTGAGCCAGTCGCGTCATTTTCTCTTCAATCTGGTCACGGTTGGCATTAAGCACATAGGGCATCAAAATGGCGTTAAGCAAACCATGGTGGCTGTTATAAAGCGCGCCAAGGCTATGTGCGATAGCATGCATCGCGCCTAATCCTTTTTGAAAGGCGGTTGCACCCATGCTGGATGCAACAAGCATTTGAGTACGCGCTTCGATGTCTGCGCCGTTCTCAACCGCGATAGGTAAATAGTTTTTGACTAATCGAATGCCTTCAATCGCAATCCCTTCCGCCATTGGGTGATAAAACGGCGAACATAATGCTTCAAGGTTGTGTGATAGGGCATCCATGCCAGTGGCAGCCGTGATGTGGGCAGGAAGCCCAACGGTTAATGCAGGATCGAGGATGACTTTTTGCGGCACCATCGCCGGATGGAAGATGATAATTTTGCGCTTTTCTTGCTCATTGGTGATCACGGATGCGCGACCCACCTCTGAACCCGTACCCGCAGTGGTAGGAATAGCAATCACAGGGGCAATTTTGTCTTCATTGGCAAGCGTCCAGTTGTCGCCCACGTCCTCAAAATCCCACAAGGAACGTGATTGTTGTGCCGACAAGGCAATCGCTTTGGCACAATCAAGGGCTGAACCACCACCAAGAGCAATCACACCGTCATGCTTACCATCTACAAAGGCGTGATTACCGTCTTCAACATTCTGACCTGTTGGGTTGCCTTGTACATGGCTAAACAGCGTTGGCTCGACGCCTGATTGTTGGCACAGTTCGATGATCTGTTTTGTCATGGGCAAAGCTGCAATACCGGGGTCGGTGACCAATAAAGGCCGACGAATCCCCAGATTTTGACAAGCATCGGGCAATTGGGCGATGGCACCTTCCCCCGTCACCATCGCTGTGGGGTAATTCCAAGAAGAAATGCTCATGGCGTGCTCCTAAATGCGTTTGAAGTGGAAAGATTTGGGACGCGTCAGCTGCTCGAAGCCGATTTGCGACAGTGTGCAGCCACGACCGCTGTTTTTCACGCCAACCCACGCAAGTGCGGGGTCAAGATAGTCGCAGCGATTCAGGAATACAGTGCCAGCATCAACGTGATCTGCCAGTTGTTCACCACGCGTTTCGTCTTGGGTAAAAATGGCAGCCGTTAAGCCAAATTCACTGTCATTCATTAAGCGAATCGCATCTTCATCGTTTTTGACTTTTTGTATGCCAAGCAATGGCCCAAAGGTTTCTTCCGTCATGACACGCATTGAATGATTAACGTTAATGAGCAGCTGAGGGGCAAGATAGGGGGTACCCAATTGGTCAGCCGGGAAGCCCGCTGCGTCAATTAGCCCTTTCGCACCTTGGGCAATGGCTTCGGCTGTTTGTCCGCGCACAAAATCTGCCGATGCTGTTCTGACAAGTGGCCCTAGGTTGGTTTTTGGGTTATCGGGGCGGCCAAGCTGATACTGTTTAACCAGATCGATGGATTGGCTGACCACATCGTCAAAAACACTTTCATGAACGTACAAGCGCTCCATGCCACAGCATGATTGGCCTGAATTAAAGAAAGCGCCATCAATTACGGTGTCTACCGCATTTTTGATATCGGCGTCGTGGCGAATATAAGCGGGATCTTTGCCACCCAGTTCAAGCCCTGTACTGATAAACCTTCCCGCCACTGCGCGTTCGACCACTTTGCCGCCCGGTACTGAGCCAGTAAATGCAATGTGACGAATGCTTTCTTGCTGCATGACGGTTTCGGTATCAGCATGTGAAAGGTGCAAATATTGGAACACGCCCTCGGGAATGCCTGCTTCTATAAAAGCGGCGACCATACGCTCTGCGCAAAGTGGTGTTTGTGCTGAATGCTTGAGCACAACGGTATTGCCCGCCAGTAACGCAGGCACAATTGCATTCACCGCGGTGAGATAGGGGTAATTCCAAGGCGCAATCACGAAGACAGTGCCAAGAGGAACACGTTGAATATAGCGACGAAACCCTTGTTTTTCGGGGAGCATGATCGGCGCTAGCGCGTCGGGTGCAATCTTGATCATGTGCATAGCGCGTTCTTCAAAACCAGCCACTTCGCCTTTGGTATAGGCAATGGGCCGACCCATCATCCAAGTAATTTCTTCTGCAATAGCATCTTGGTTTGCCACGAAGCATTGGACGGCTTTATGACAAATGGCTTGTCGGGCTTCTAACGGCAACGATTGCCAGTGCTTTTGTGTGGTTTGCGCTTTTTCCAAGGTCTCGTTGATATGAGCAGGTGTCGCGTAAGGACGCTCGACATAAACACTGCCATCAATGGGTGTAATTGTATGAAAACGTTCCATGTTCAGCACCTAGATAATTTCGAAGTAACGGTCTAATTCCCAATCCGTCACGTGCTTGCGGAATTCTCTTTCTTCCCATTCACGTGATGCGGCAAAGTGTTCAACAAACGCCTCGCCTAAAATGGCTTTGGCGGCATCTGATTGCTTGAAAGATTGTGCGGCTTCCCACAGGGTGCGCGGCAGTTGAAGCTCCTGTGGGTGTGTCATTTCATACGCATTGCCGATGATGCGATCATACGGTTCGAGTTTGTGTTCAATACCATAAAGACCAGAAGCCAGCGCCGCAGCAAGGGCGAGGTATGGGTTGGCGTCGGCTGCGCCCAAACGATATTCAATACGTTGAGATTTTTCGGAACCGGGAATAACACGAAGCGAAGTGGTGCGATTTTCGACGCCCCACGTTGCATCTGTTGGTGCCCAAAATCCGGGGATCATGCGTGAGTAGCTGTTAACGGAGGGGGCAATCATACAAAGAAACTGTGGCATGAGACGTTGCTGGCCTGCCAAAAAGTGGCGCTGGATATCGCTCATGTTGAGTTCGGCATCTGGCGCATAAAAGGCGTTTTTTCCGCTTGCCTTGTCTCGCAGTGAAATGTGGATGTGTCCGCTTTGGCCGGGATAATCATTACTCCATTTGGCCATGAAGGTCGCCATCATGTCGTTCTTTTGCGCGAGCACCTTCATGTAAGTTTTGAATAATGCTGCTTTGTCGGCGGCATTCAGAGCAGAGTCATAAGCTAACGCCGCTTCAATCACGCCGGGGCCCGTTTCAGAGTGAATGCCTTCAATGGGGAAATCCATGGATTCACTCATGGCGAGAATGGCTTTATACAACCCTGAGTAGGTTGAGTTACGGATCATTGAATAGCCGAACCAATCTGGCGTGATGGTTTTCAGGTTTCGATAGCCTTTTTCTCGTACTGACTGAGGGGTTTCATCAAAGATAAAGAATTCGTATTCGAGTGCGGCGTAAGCGTCAAAGCCCATCTCTTCAGCTTTATCCAATACGCGTCTTAGGGTCGCGCGAGGGCACACTGCTTCAGCCGCGCCCGAAAATTCGGCGATAAATAACACCATGCCATCTTCGTCGAGCACTTCACGGCAGGTCTCTGGCAAGATCCGCGCAGGCGCGTCTGGGTATCCTGTGTGCCAGCCTGTAAATTTCACGTTGTCATAAAGCTGGTCTTTCACATCCCAGCCTAAAACCACATCGCAAAACGCGAAACCGCCGTCCAGTGAAGAGAAAAACTTTTCTTTAGACATATACTTGCCGCGCATGACGCCATCGTTATCAAAAAGTCCCACTTTGACATGAGTGAGTTTTCTTTCTTCAACAATGCGTTTTGCATCCGCCATTGTTTTTACTTCGCGCGCTTCCATTCCCGCTCCTATTTTTTCAATCGTATGCTTGCCGAACAGCTCGATAAATCGCTGCATCTCTTCGATAAATCACTCCGTTTCATTGAGCAGCTGCCGACTGATTAAAAACGTGTACTGATCAACGATAGTTGAGCCGTTCAGAAGCACAGGCTTTACGTTCAGAGTCTGGTGTTCGGTAACGGACTAATGAAATTAAGGTAGGAGAGGATGCAAAGAAACTGCCACAACAATCACGTTAGTTAAGGTAGTACTATAAGCAGTGTTAATAGTAGGGGGTATCGTTAGACGGAAGAGTAACGACCAATGCGGATTCTTCCATCCAGCCAGGGGTGATCTTGGCGAATTTTGGCCAAATAGTGTTGGCGAAGTATTTTGCAGCTGTCATCTGCTAATGTTTCAGGCAGATTTCCCAATTCGTTGCGACGTGCAATGAGTGTCAGATATCTGAAAAATGTGTCTTTTTCGGGTAGTGGCAAACAGGAGATTTGTTGTTTGAAAAGTTCACCCTGCATCAAGCACAGCGGGGTGGTGAGTGCCCAGCCCAAGCCTTGCGCCACAGCGGACAAAACCGCATACGTGTTGTCGAGTTGCATACGATCGGGCACATCTAACCCCTGCTGATGCAGATAGGTCTCAATGGATTGACTAATAAGGCTTTGTTCGCTGTATCGCACCATGTCTAAATGCTTGCTCAAGGCGGGCAATGAAGTACATAGGTCTGGGAATCTTTCGTGGAAATGACGGGGTATGACTAGAACGAAGGGTTCTTTGAGGATTTGGCAGCGTCTGAGGTTATCTTGTTTTTGAAGCACATCATCAGAAATAATAATATCAATGCTGCGACTCAGCAGCCCTTGCTGGTGGAGATGTGAATAGCCCGTCATCATGGTCCAGTTCTCGGTGTGCTTTTTGATGACTTCTATCAAAGGATGTCCGACCGTGGCGGCGAGTGAATCAACCATGGCGATTCTGACCAAATGCAGCCTATCAAAACTGCCTTTGGTGACTTCATGCTGGGTTTTGTACGCCTGTTCTAAAAGGTGTACCGATTGATCATAAAAGTAGCGCCCCGCGACCGTGAGTTCCACCGGACGTACACTGCGATCAAGCAGCTTTATACCAAGGTTAGTTTCAAGGTTCGCCAGTATTTGTGATACCGCTGATTGTGAAAGGCTAAGCTGTGATGCGGCCGCTGTCATGTTGCCGCTTTTGGCTGTTGTCACAAATACATCCAGTGCCTTTAAATCAAACCCCAGTGGCTGCATCTTCACTTCTCCTGTGTGACTCATTCCTTGTCGTGCTTCTGGGTATAAGCGTAGCAATCAAGGCGAAAGCAAGGTGTTTTTTCAGTGAGTTAGCTATCGCAAAAATGAAAAAGCCGCGCAAGGCGGCTAGATTCAATTGGCAGTGTGTCAGTATCTGAAAACGACGACAATATTAACCAAGAATACGCTCCACCATCGTGATGAGTTCTGGGTAGGCGAGGGTGCTTTGTTTGGCGATTTCGCGCTGTTCATCAAGCACGTCTTGTAAGATTGCTTTTGTGGTGAGCGGGTTGGCCAAGACCACACGAAATACATGAGTAGGGCGTCGGTCAAGGTGATCCGGTTTTAAAGTGGTACGCGACACAAAATTCTGTCCCGCTTCACGTTGTCGTTTTTGAATGAAAACCGTCAGATCGTTAAGTTGTTCGTGAATGGCTTCTTTTTGAGCGGGCGTCGCCATAGCAAAAGCTCGGCGGACGTCTTGGGGGACATACCGGTAGGTGAGCAAACACAGCTCAGGTTCGCTGATCACTTCAAAATCGGGCTGCTCAGCGATCAAGTTAGCGAAGTAGCTCGCTTTTTCAACGCTTTGGTCGATCAGCAGTTCATAGCCTTGGCGGCCAATAATATTCAAACTAGCAAATAACAGCATTGCCATGCCACCGCGAGAGCCCTCTAAGGTGTGGCTGCCGAGGTCTTTTGAGCCTTTGCGTAAGATGTAATCGGCATGGTGTTCAATGGCAGACACCAACGAGGGGTCTTTGAATATCACCATGCCTGCGCCCATAGGCACGTACATTTGCTTGTGCGCGTCTATGGTGACGGAATCCGCGCGCTCAATGCCTTTCAATTTTGGACGTTGATTGTTCGACAGTAAGCTCGCACCGCCCCATGCTGCATCAACGTGAAAATGCATGCCTTCACGCTCAGCAATGTCCGCCATAGCGTCTAATGGGTCGATATTGCCTGTTTCTGTTGTTCCTGCCACGCCCACAAGTGCAAAGGGTTTGATGTTTTTGGCTTTCAGCGCCGCAACCGTTTCTTCCAATTTATCGATCCGGATACGGTTGTTTTCATCAGTTGGGATAGCGATCAGTGATTCGCGGCCAATGCCTAAAACGTCCGCTGATTTTTTCAGTGAATAGTGACCACGTTCTGACACGATAATCGCCAGATCGTTGTAACCATAATGCTTCATTGCACGGAAAAGCCCTTCTTCCGCAACACCTTTGAAATCGCCTTGAGCTTTGAGTGCGGCGTTTCGGGCCACCCAAAGCGCGGTGATGTTGGCAATCGTTCCGCCAGAACAAAATGCGCCTAACGAGTGTTCAGCGCTGTGCATCCAGTTGTTGTAGAAAGCGTCGTCACCTTGATAGATCAAGTTATGCAGCATACCTAGAACTTGGCGTTCTAGGGGAGTAAATGCCTTGGAGGTTTCAATTTTCACCGTGTTTTGATTGAGTGCAATCATGATCTTAGACAATGGCATCAGGAAATAGGGGAGTGCTGATGTCATGTGGCCAATAAAGCGAGGTGACGAGGTGTGCACCGACTGCGCGACCAACTTTTCTAGCAGAAATTCTGTGTGGTCGGAAACGAACGAGGGTTGCTCCGGCACACTGGCATCGCAGAAATCTTTTTCTATGTCACTGAGCGAGTAGTCAGTAGCAATGATGTGATCTTGCAAGAAACGGTTGAGGTTCTGCGAGATCGCTTGCTCTATCGTGCCTAACGTGGAATGGGGTGCTTCTGGCACAGTAAAAATGCGGTGAAGGCTTTCTAATGACGCTTCCGCCTTCTTGGTATCAGTGACCATCTGAAATGCTTACTCGAAGAATGATTGACCGGGTTTACACGACGTTGAGCGAGATGGCAACACTGCAATACAGCGTTCCGATAAGACAATGTTTCGGGGATTGCTCACGTCGCGGGGCATAAAGAGGCAGTTCGCGTTGAACTGCCTTAAAAAATCGGGTGTGACTAAGACTGCTTATCACAATGAGTCTGAGCTAACTGTGTCATTTCGCTGTTGTAGCGATTCAGTGGCACTTCAATTTCTTTGGGATGGCTGAGCAAATCTGCCAATGCAGAACGAAGGTCATAGTTACCTTGGTGTGCTTGTCCTTGGCGGAATTCGAACACTTTTTTCGCGGCGTCTGCCAGTACACCTGATGAATTACTCAGTGTTTTGATGTCTTCTTGGGTGAGGTTCAACCAAGATTCTACCGGCGCGTCAAAGTTGAGCTTGCTTGGGTCATTTTCTACATAATAATCAAAGGCTGCATCATTCAACATGAAGTGATTGCGACGGCCTTCGAGGAACCAATTTGCGACATCATCTAGCTTAGGATCTTTTTCTATCGTCAGATCAACCAGGCTCTCATACCACGCAATCGAAGCGTTCACATAGTTATGATATTTCTGAGTGGCGCATAATGGATCGATTTGATTGATGTCCTTGGCGACAGCGATTCCAGGAAGAAGAGTAGCTAAAAGAAGCAGGGCTGAACGACTCATTTCGCAAATCCTTTTTAATCGAAGGTAATAGCCGTTGAAGAACGGCTTATTTTTATTGTTGTCATGGTAATGGTATACCCAAATTTCCTCAAGGTGCATGTTTCATCGAGAAAATTTCAATGCTCGCTCAATCGTTGGCAGGGCTTGTGGTTTGCTGACACAGCTCATTTATTGTGTGTCGTCATCTGTTTATATCCTCGCGAGCTTACGACGGAGTATGTGTGAGCTAGATGTAGTCTGAAACGTTCGCGTAAAACATTACAGTTTGTCAGCTAATACGGCTGCACGAATATGACGCATCGTTTCATCGATATCGACTTCATCGTTATTGTAGTAGCGTGAAATTACATCAAACAGCGCCACTTGAGAAGCGCGGCCAATCGCCATATTGTGCGACAAACTGGCGACCAAGTTGTCGGTTGTGGCTGCACGGAGAAAAGCTTGCATAGCATCTTGTGCGCAGGGATCGAAGCTGGTCATGTCTATATCAACACGCACAGGAATAGATCCTTTGCTTCGGTTGAATTCTCGCTGAAAACCAGGATCTAGAATCAGCTTTGCGAGCTCCTTCTGTGATGCCGTTTTCTGTGGATCACTGTTTTTGAAAAACACAAAACTGTCGATATTAAAGGAAAATTGATTGGCAGTGCCGGGAGCCGGTATACATACATAATCTTTGCCGAACACCTTTTTGGCTGCGAGAAATTCACCTTTCGCCCAGTCCCCCATCATTTGCATGGCGGCTTTGCCTTCGATGACCAGTGACGTGGTATCGCTCCAATTTCTTCCCGGGCTATCGGCGTCGGTGTAAAGCTTCATGCGACGGAGCGTTAGCAGGGTTTCTCGCATTTTTTCGCCAGTAAGTAGATCGGAGTTGTGCTCAGTAAATGCCTTGCGAAAATCATCGGTTCCCATCACCGCTAAGGCAATGGATTCAAACAAAGTGGTCTCTTGCCATGCTTCGCTGCCTAACGCCAGTGGAATGAAACCTGCCGCTTTGATTTTTTCCGCGGCGACAAAAAAATCGTCCAGCGTTTGGGGCAGCTTAGCACCGGCTTTGGCAAATACTTCAGGGTTTGCCCAAAGCCAATTGACGCGGTGAATGTTGAACGGGGCAGCAACGTAGTGACCATCGACTTTTAAGTAATCAGATACGCGTGCGGGAACGAGTTCACTCCAGCGTTGCTCTTCAGCCACATCATCTATGTTGGTAAGAAAGCCCAGTGTTCCCCACTCTTGAATCTCTGGGCCTTTGATTTGTGCCACATCCGGAGGGTTTCCCGACAACGCGCGAATTCGAAGTGTGTTGATCGCGCTTTCACCGGCACGTCCCGCCACAGCAAAATCTTTCCATTTGTGACCTTTTTCTTCCATCATCTCTTTCAGCGCATTCACTGACAGCGCTTCACCGCCACTTGTCCACCAGTGAAGGACCTCCACTTCGTTGCTGCTGTCACCTGTTTTATTGATGTTTTCGGGACGGTTTGCGCCGTCAAAGATGGGATGTTGATCGCCAATGCTTTCTGCGGCAACGGGTAAAGCGAGACTTAATGCGAGTGTGAAAAGCACAAGTTTCATTGGTCTACCTTCGGGAACGCGATATCAATTTGAAGTCCGCCACTGGCGCGATTAGACAAGATTAACTCGCCGCCGTGTGCACGAATGATATTTTTGGCAATGCCAAGGCCGAGTCCTGTGCCATGAAGGTCGGTATGCAACCGGAAGTACGGGTCAAATACCTTTTTCAGAAATTCATCTGGAATGCCGGGTCCGTTGTCGAGCAAGGTGATGTCGAGTGAATTGTCACTGTCATGAACGTAGACAACGACTTCATCGCCATATTTCACCCCGTTGTCGATAAGGTTAGTTAAACAGCGCTTGAACGCGAGCGGTTTGCAACTGAAGGGCTGTTTCTGTTCGCCACGAATAATCACACGTTGGCGTTGTTGATTGTGGATTTCGGCAATGCTAGTGATAATTTTCAATACATCGATTTGGGTAACGTTCTCATGGATGTCAGTGTCTTTCACCGTTTGTAGTGCGCCTTTCACCATGATTTCGAGTTCATCCAAATCTTTGTTGATTTTGGCCGCTTGCACTTCATCATCAATCAACTCTGCGCGCAGACGTAGCCGTGTGATTGGGGTTTTTAAATCGTGAGAAATTGCGCCGAATAACTTTTCTCGGTCATGCATATAACGTTGCAGGCGTTTTTGCATCAAGTTAAATGCGCGGGTCACAGTTGTGATTTCGCTTGCGCCTTCTTCTACTAATTCTGGTTGTTCTATGTCAGTGCTCAGACGGTTTGCCGCTTGTGCCAAGCGTTTAAGTGGGCGGGTTTGATTGCGGATAAGCGTAAAGGTGAACACGAGCAGTAGGGTAGTGATCGCAAACAGAAACACGATTTGATCGGCGTTGACTAAGTCATTTTCGAGCGTGATATACGGCGCAGGTAACACGGCGGCGATGTACACCCATTGATCTTTGGTGAGCTCAATTTGTACCACCAAAATCGGCGGATTAAGCGGCTCCATGCTCAAGGTATGATGTGCCCACGATTTGGGGAGATCGGAGAGCAACAAACTGTTATTCAGCACGCGAAGCGTTTCAGGGCGAGAGAATTCAACATGAATCGCATCGACCGTTGGTAGTTCTTTTCGCAATACATCTTCAATGGTTTTGACGGCTTCGCGTTTAGCAAAGCTTTCCTCAACGGGCTCAATGCGGATCTCTTCCGTATTAAACGATACGAAGAAGCGCGCGCCTCCCATGTTTCGGAGCTGATCGAGAGCGATATGACGGTACTCGACAGGCAGAGACTGAAAAAATGTGGTGGTGGAGGCAAACATCTGCGCCATGCTTTCTGACGCGGCTTTTAGACCATCGACTTCGCGCTGTTTAGACTGGGTATACCAATAGAAGCTGGCAATGCTCTGCGCGAGTATCACCGACAGAACCGTTAAGATGAGCGTTCGCGAGAGTAGCGAACGCGGCCAGAAATACTGTTTAAGATTCATAGGTGATATCTGCAACGAAAATGTAGCCGTTACCGCGAACCGTTTTGATGATGGTGGATTGACGACCGTTGTCTTTTAGACGTTGGCGAAGACGACTGACTTGCACATCAATCCCGCGCTCTTGCGGCTGCGCTTCTCGGCCTCGCGTTGCATTAGAAATGGCATTGCGATCCAGCATGGTGTGTGGGTTTTCGATAAACAGCATCAGCAGTGCAAAATCGGCAGATGTCATTTCCACATCTTGCCCTGTGACTTGATGGTTGAGACGTTGACTGACAGGGTCAAGTCGCCATTGTGCAAAGCGAATTGCTTTTGGCTTCGACATGGTGGTTTCTTGTAGCTGCTGTGTGCGGCGAAGCAAGGCACGAATTCGCGCGATAAGCTGCCTCGGACTAAACGGCTTGGCAATGTAATCGTCCGCCCCGAGCTCTAGCCCAATGATCTGATCCATTTCATCAGATACCGCCGTCAGCATAATGATCGGGACACTGGAATCCTGTCGAACGTATTTACACAGCGTAAAGCCGTCGTCACCCGGTAGCATGACATCGAGAAGAATAAGGTCGGGATACTGCACAGCAAGCTTGGCTTTCATTTCTTGTCCGTTTTGCGCCGTTGTGACGCTATAACCGGATTTGGACAAGTATTCCTGAAGCAGTTCGCGGATTTCTAAATCGTCATCCACCACTAGGATCCGCTTCTGATTAACCATTGAAGGTGTACCTCTTATTCTTCTGCGTAAGCCACGTATTATCTTAGAGAATAAGGGGGAGTGCTAGCGCGAAACGCGCAAATTAAGGAGTTAGTGACGAAACAAATTAGGCTTGATGAATGACTGAACGGTGATGGGCTCTGAAAAATCGCAGACTTTACGGGCAGATTTAATGGCTAGCTGCCTAGCAAAAATAAGCTTTTGCCCATTTTTTAACCGACGTAAAAATATTTTTAACATTTTTTATTTCTGGTCATATTCGACCTATTCGCAATACACATCAGATTGCTCAAAATTACTTGTAATATTTCAATCAATTAGAACGCTTACTTTCAGTTGCCTCTTTATGTTATCGCATTCCATAAATGAGACTCATATTGCATATTTGGAGCATCGATCTATTACGTCTAAGTTTTAACCAAGGAAAAAAGGTTAATGACTCTAGGTGATTTTAATGGCAGATGAGATTGTTTACGGTACGCAATCTGATGACGTGATTGCAGGCTCTGCGCTCAACGATAAGATCTATGGTGGCTTGGGTGATGACGTGATCACTGCTGGTGGTGGTGACGATGTCGTGATGGGTAACGGCAGTGACACTGCGCCTTCCCCAGCTGACGTTCAGCTATCACATGCGAATGACAGCAGCCTATTCAGCATTCAAGGCGATGGGCCCATCAAGCTTGAGTTAAGCAGTATTGCAAGCTCGGCGGGTTTCAAAAGTAGTATAGGTTACTACGTGCTCGACGAAAATGGGCTCGTACTTGAAGCACAAATTTTGGCTGATAATGTCAAAGAAGTATCAAGCGCTTCGGTGACAATCACACCTGCTTTAAACGCTGATGCTGTCGGTATGTTTCTCGTCCCTAATGGCTACAACCTTGGCTTTGACAACGGATTGGTCGAACTCGATCTTGTTTCTAGCCCCCCTCAAGTTGTTCAAGATGGCGTTAGCGCCAATGTCTTTGTATCCAATTCAGAACTTAATGGCGATGGTGGAGACCACGAGCGATTTGATGGTGAAACATCGGGATGGGAAGACTTATGGGGCTTAGGCGACCGCGATTATGATGATGTTCTGTTTGATGTTTCCGCTATCCAAGCGGTTGTTAGCACGGACAACGACACCATAAAAGCTGGCGATGGTGATGACGTTGTTTATGGCGAAGAAGGCGATGATACGCTGCTTGGACAACGTGGTGATGATCTCCTGAACGGCGGTTCAGGTGATGACGTTCTCAAGGGCGGACGGGGAAGTGACGAATTACAAGGCGGCACGGGTGACGATCAACTCTTCGGTGGACGTGGCGCGGATAGCCTTTTTGGTGGTGACGGTAATGACACCTTAAATGGCGGTCGAGGTAACGATTTACTTCAAGGCGGCAATGGCGATGACACCTTGTCAGGTGGTAAAGGGCAAGATGAGATTTATGGCGCTCAAGGCGACGACATTCTGAATGGTGGCAATGGTGCAGATCGCCTGTTTGGCGGTGACGACAATGACACCGTAAGAGGCGGAAACGGTAGTGATTACATCAAAGGTGATGCTGGCGATGATGCGTTGTTCGGTGGTAATGGCAAAGATGAAATGAAAGGTGGCGACGGCAACGACACGCTGAACGGTGGCAGAGGTAATGACGTTCTTTATGGCGACAATGGCGACAGCAGTGGTAACGCTACCCGCGGAGACAATCTAGTATTCAATGGTGACTTTGAAGCGTGGGGTGACAATGCAGGCGCCAAATGGGGTTTGTTCAATGATGGAGACGTTGCAGGTTGGAGTACGCCAGATAACGTTAAAATGGAACTGCAACAAGGCGGTTTCGGCGGCGGGCCATCTAATGACAACACCAACACGGTGATGGAGTTAGATACCAATAAGAACGCAACGGTGCAGCAGACAATCAATGTTGAATCCATTGCTCAAAATGATGAAATCCCCCTTGAGTTGAGTTTTGACTATGCCAATCGCTATAAAGGCGGCGACACCGAAACCAGTCCCTTCTCTGTGACGATCACCGATCAAGGTGGCAATGTCATTTATAACCAATATTTTGATAATACGCAGTCAAATGCGAGCTTTGTGTCTTACGACGCCTTATTTGTTGTGCCAGTTGGCACAGAGAACATTACCGTTACGCTGCAAGGTGAAGGTAAATCGGACAGCTACGGCGCTCTCATCGACGGCATTTCGATTACTGAAATATACGAAACCGTCCAGGTCGATGGCATTGTTTATGAATTCACTGGCAATGCGGATGTTATCAGTGGTGGTAATGGCAATGACCTTATTTTCGGCGAAACGGGTAATGACACTTTAAACGGCGGTCGCGGTGCGGATTACCTGAATGGTGGCATTGGGGATGATCTGCTTGTCGGTGGTCGTGGTAACGACGAATTGCAAGGCGGCCTCGGCAACGACTTCCTCAAGGGTGGCCTAGGTGCTGACGCACTTTATGGCGGCGATGGTAAAGACACATTGAATGGCGGCAAAGGTAAAGATGTGCTTCAAGGCGGTAGCGGCGATGACATTGCCCGTGGAGGACAGGGCAACGACGAGGTTTACGGCGGTAGCGGCAATGACCAGCTATACGGTGGCCTCGGCGCTGACCGGATCTTTGGTGGTGCTGACGATGATGCTATTTATGGAGGTAAAGGCAGTGATTACCTGAAAGGTGATGCTGGTGATGATGTGTTAAACGGTGGCCGTGGCAACGATGAATTGAAAGGTGGTACAGGCGACGATGCCCTCTATGGCGGTTTAGGTAATGATCTGCTGATTGGCGAATCCGGCGACGATATGCTTTTTGGTGGTAAAGGCGCAGATGAATTGGACGGCGGCGAAGGCAATGACACGTTAAATGGCGGTAGAGGCAATGACGTTATTCACGGTGATGAAGGTAACGATGTCTTGTTAGGGGGGCGTGGCAATGATGAACTCCAAGGCGGTGAAGGAAACGATACACTGAAAGGCGGCCTTGGTGATGACAAGCTCTACGGCGCGGAAGGAAGCGACAATATCTCCGGTGGAGATGGTAACGACATTGCTTACGGTGGTGTTGGCAACGACATCGTCAAAGGTGGCAAAGGTGATGATATCTTGTCAGGCAGTGAAGGTGACGATGTTGTTTTTGGCGGTGATGGCAACGATAAGTTGTCTGGCGCTAATGACAATGACACACTGGTCGGTGGTCGCGGTAATGACGATATTAATGGCGGTAGCGGTGACGACTTGATGCTAGGTGGTGACGGCAATGACGTTCTGTCTGGCAGTAGCGGCAGTGATATCGCTTATGGTGGTGAAGGAAACAACGCCATCCAGTTAGGCAGCGGCAATAACGTCGTCGCCTATGACGGCAAGGGTAATGATACGGTTGTCGATTTCAGTGCGAGAGATGACAAAATCGTTATACCTCGTTCAATTGGCATGCTGTCACTTGCAGCGCTTGGCTTGGCTCAAGATGGGGCGGATACCGTGCTTACCATTGGTGATTATTCGCTTCGACTGGAAAACGTCGATGTGGAAGACATCACCGAAAGTAACATCGAGTTTGTCAGCGATGAAGACTTTGCTGAAATGCTCAGTGTCGACGGTGTGCTTGCAGTTGAAGAGCAAGCTGTTGTCGCGCAGCTTGACGGCAGTTTCCTTGCAACAGGTAGTCTGCTGAGTGAAGACAATACGATTGGCCACTGGCATATTAAATCCATACAACTTGATAGCACCGTTTATGAAGTGTCAGATTCAACGGTCGTGATTCAAACTGAGCATGGTGAGTTGACTGTGTTTGGTAAAGACGACCCTCGTCACATTGAAGGTGAATACGCCTACCATCTCAATTCTAGTGCCGTAGCAGAAGAAGCGCTGGAGCACTTCGATCTGAAACTGGAAAACGATATTGGTGATATGACAGACGCGACCTTCGATATCGTGGCGGGAGAAGACGCAGACGATGTCCTCAATGACCTCGCATTTGACGCCGTCATCGACGGTACTGCTGGCAGCAACTTGCTGGTGGGTAACAGCGATGACAATGAGATTAATGGTTTGGCAGGTAACGATATAATTGATGGTGGCCTGGGCAACGACCTGATTTCGGGGGGGGCGGGATCTGACAGCATGTATGGTGGTGAAGGATCAGATACCTTCGTCTTCCTCAAACAAGATGGGGGTGAGGGGACTGTTGATGTCATCAAGGATTATTCGCCGTCTCTCGACCTGCTCGATTTCAGTGACTTACTCGATACCATCGAAAGCGAAGACCTCAGCAGTTACCTTGTTGCCTTGGAAAATAACGAGGAAAACGAAGCAACATTGTCTCTCGCATCGAACGGTGAAGATGTTGATCAACAAATCACTTTCAGCAATTTGTCGGTAGCTGATTTGGCTGATGCGTTCGACATGCCAGTGAATTCAACAGGACAAGATGTGATCAGTAATATGCTGGAAGAGAATAAGATCCTCATTAACAGCTTCTAGATATGTCTGCTGAACAATAAAGTGTTCAGCGAGATAGTGACACAAATAAAAACCCCGGCTAGGCTGCCGGGGTTTGTTTTTAAGAGGGGGTTACTTGTCCGCTTTCATGGCGATACGAATGCACCATGCAGCGCCACCCCAAGTGATGCCAAAACCTATCAGCATCATAATGATTGCACCTGTTGTCATGCGTTAGCCTCCTGTGCTTCTGCTGAATTTTTAGCAGGCGAAGAAACGATATTGATGATGACACCAACAGCAACCAGTGCCGCCGTTAATCCCCAACCCAACGTCAGTAGGTCGCTTTGTGCGTAACCGCCGTAACCTTCGTTGAACGTGTTCACAAGGTTTGTACCAACGATCCAAGCCAGCATCAGTGGGCTAACAAAGCGAACACACACTTCTAGCCATGCGCCCACAGAGAACTCAGATACCTTATTAACGTAAGCGCGGATGTCGGAGACTTTCACCAACCAGCCGATAATCACCAGCTCAATCAAGCAACTTGCCAACAACGCCACGTTATTCATGAAGTAATCGACCAGATCCAGCAGCAACAGACCGCCGTTGGTTGCAAACGCCATGGAAATAACCGCACCGATACCACATACCGCAGAGGCTGCGACTTTACGGCTAACGTTGAGTTTATCAATGATGGCAGAGGTCACCGCTTCAATGATAGAGATGTGCGAGCTAAGACCCGCTACAACCAGCGCCAGGAAGAACACAGGGCCAAGAATGTAAGGAGCCGGTAACAGGTTAATCGCTTGTGGCAATGTCACGAACGCCAAACCCACACCACCGCTGACGACTTCGGTCACGGCTTTCCCTTGTTCAAGCGCCATGTAGCCAAGAATAGAGAAGATCAGTACACCCGCAAGGATGGAGAAACCACAGTTGATCAGAACAGTCATGAACGCATTGTTTGTTACGTCAGACTTCTTCGGCAGGTAGCTTGAGTACGCCAACATGATGGCGAAACCAACAGACAGTGTGAAGAAGATCTGGCCGTATGCCGCTGACCAAACTTTGGTGTCAGTCAATTTGCTGAAGTCTGGGGTAAACAAGTAGTTTAAGCCGTCTACCGCACCTGGCAGGAACGCAACGCGCAGAACCAGTAACAGAACCATCACGAACAGCAAAGGCATCATGATCTTGCTAGCACGTTCGATACCGCCTTTCACGCCTGTGAATACAGCCGCAAAGGTGATCGCCCAAGCCAGCGCCATTGGCAAGGCAATGTGCAATTGCCAGTCACCTAGGCTACTCGGCGAATTGTCACCCAGTTTTAGGTACTCACTAAAGAAGAAGGCATTGGTATCCGTGCCCCAGCTTTGGTCGAATGCAAAGCCAACGTAAGACATGGCCCAACCGATAACTGCCACGTAATACACCGCGATAGTGGCGGCAATACCGACTTGAAACCAGCCTAGCCATTCAAACTTAGTGTTTAGCTTTGAAAATACGACAGGAGCAGAACCGCGAAGTTTATGGCCAAGACCAAACTCCATGATCATAAAGGGAATACCAGCAGTCAGCATCGCAAAAAGGTAAGGAACAAAGAATGCGCCGCCGCCGTTTTCATAAGCCATATACGGGAAACGCCAAATGTTTCCCAGTCCGATTGCAGAGCCCACTGCCGCAAGAATAAAGCCTGCGCGTGAACCCCATTGTTCTCTTTTCATAACATCTCCTTGTTGTTGAAAACACCTTTCCCTATCTCCCATGCATCGCTTTTTGAATGACAGCATGCGGAGGTGTGTTGCTTGCCGGTGTGGCATGGTTTGTCTTGTTTATTATCCCAAGGCACCACAAGCAGGTGTGTCTCAACGATCTTGTGTTTGTAAACTGTTCCCTCCACCAAAGACAAGATAATCATCTATTAGTGAGGTTATTGGCAGACTAAGCATTGGTAATAGGTAAATCAATAGCGCATATCTTTTATGTTTGTGCTGATATGCTCCCGATCATTCCAATGAGGTGGAGTGTGTTAGGTTGATTGACGATATAAACATGACATTGGCAGTTCATTACACTGTTGTGTTGATTGGTGTTAGTGGAAAGTTGTTATTTGGTAAAGTGATTTGATTGGTTTAAATTTAACCAAAAATTGAGGTTTGGATCGAAATTGCAAGTTTTTGGCCAAATGACAAGGTTAGACTAGGGATTTTTAAGAGATATTGATGTGGCTGAATGATTTTTGCCCATATTGTTCACTCTATAACTATCTAAATAATAGCGATAAAAATCTATACATTTTCCAAGATTAACCATTGTGAATAGTTAAAGAAATGTTATCTGAATGGTGGTATTTATATTGAGTTTTTATCAAAGATTAACACAGGATACAGTCCATTTTAGTCACATGAATGAAGTAAATATGCAGGTGGGTGAGTATTTCAAAATGTGTCATTTAATGGGGCGGTTGTTAGCGGATAATGCTGATTATTCCCGTCTGTGAAGGGCTTTGCTTTGTGTCACAAAATGAAACGAAAGCCTTATACGAAAGACGATCAGAGATGGAGTTGTGAATATTCTGGCTTGCGCTGTTAAACTCCTTACATTAAATATGTGTAAAGCATGTGTTGCCAGATTAATTTCGCAAGGAGCCGTAAAATGGATACAAACCTGAAAATTGCACTCGTCACTGCATTTGTGGCACTTAGCGGTATTATCACTTTTGCTACTGTAGCAATCGTGTTTTCATAGCGGTTAGTTCCATAAATAGTTGGCTCTGTGTGATTGGCCGTAGGTACAATACGTATACCTGATTAAGCCTGTTTGTAGAGGTTATTGTGCAGAGCCCCAAAGACACTGATTTGCAGACGTCTTTTCCGTCTTCGATGGATGTAATTCGTCCCCCCTCTACGGCCACAGTTGGCCGCAAGAAACGTATTGCTCTTGTTGCTCAGGGTGGTGGTCAGCGTGGTATCTACACGGCAGGTGTCCTTGATAGCTTTCTAGATGCAGGCTTTGATCCCTTCGAAATCTATATCGGTACCTCTGCCGGTGCTTTGAACATCTCTTCTTATCTCACTCGACAGCGTGGCTTTGGCCATCGCTTTATTACCGAGTACACCACTCAAGATCGCTTTTTCAACTTACTCAAATATGTCCGAAGACAACAGTTTATGGACCTAGACTGGGCGCTTGAGATCATGGGGCCAACACACCCCAGTGGCTTAGCGTTCGAGAGAGCGAAGGCTGTGTTAGCAAACCGACATGCCTATGCTTGCGTCACCAATACGAAAACGCTAGAACCCGATTACTTTCGTCTTTTTGAAGATGATTGGATCGACGTATTGAAAGCCACCTGTGCCATTCCTATGTTGTACCCGTCTAGTGTGCAAATTAGTGATCAATATTATGTTGATGGCGGTGTTAGTGGGGCCATTCCCGCGAGAGAAGCGTTCAACCGCGGTGCAGATGTCATTATCGTGATAAGAACAGAACCCGTTGCTCATGACAAAACGCACATCAGCTCTACTTTCATTGAAAATATTCGTAGCCGGGTAGAAACAAGGCTGCCGGAGTATCTCACGCGTCTTAGCATGGATGACCGGTTTGAGCGCTTATCGGAGTTTCATCAGCAACTTTCTTTACGCTTGGAAGAATTGAAGCAAAGATATAAAGATAATTCACATGAACCTATCTGGGCGAAGCTCAAAGAAATGATGCCAAAAACTGCGTACAAAAACGGCGGTAGATGGCTCTACGGCGGTGATGCGATCTATCGTTTACATGCCATGTCCGGACAAAAGGTGAATAGCGATATGCTGGAAATGATGACGAAGCATTTCCATAGCTATCAAGATGCCATTCAGTTTATGTCCAATCCGCCTCATCGCGCGGAACTGATTCAGATCCACCCGAGCGCACCACTTTCAAGCAGTGCATTGTTGAGCAAGCCATTTCAGCTAGAGCATGATTATCAAGATGGGTTGGTGGCAGGGCGCCGTTTTATTGATGAGTATGCGTCAGTCCTTAATGATGTTTCCACGGTCACAAGCTAAGGTTACAAAGGGAACAAAATCAGCCGTAATGCGGATATCAAGGAAGATACGTTGACCGAATTTGAAAAAATGCAGCAGGGTAAACCCTATAGCCCAGCTGATCTTGAGCTCACTCAGTTTCGTTATGCCTCTCGCAGGCTTTGCCAACAACTCAATAGCATTGATCCTGCCGACACCGATGCACAAGACATGGTCGTGACCAAGTTATTTGCGAAACGAGGTAAGGGCCTCGTCGTTGAAGCGCCATTTACCTGCACGTATGGAATGAACATTCATATCGGAAACAATGTTGCCATTGGCCCAAACAGCACACTGATTGATAGCGGTCATATTGAAATAGGAAACAATGTACTGATTGGCCCAAGCGTTGGTATTTACTCAATCACCCAAAGCTTACTGCCGCTTGATGTGCAAAACGGAGAGCATGAAATATCATTGCCTATAATCATTGGTAATAACGTCGTTATTGGTGGTAACAGTGTCATCAAAGCGGGTGTTTCGATCGGTGAGGGTGTTGTGGTTGAAGCAGGTTCCGTGGTTGATGGTGATATAGAACCTTTTGCTGTGGTTGCTGGTAACCCAGCTGCCGTAATTCGGCGCTTGCGCTGAGATGTTGGCAGTGAGTAGGAGTTCTGGTACGATTGCCCGCCTCACCATTTGAAGTGTTACATTATAACAATTCTAGGATGATGGTGATGCAGTATAGGGCAGTACATATTCGGCTAACACCGAACAAAAACAGAGAATTACAGTCGATGGCAAAAATTAGAGCAAGAGTCTTTTTGAATGTTGGTGTTGGGAGCAATATCCCTGCTGAAATCCTGTCATTTGAGGGACTGAACTCGGATCAAGAGCACGTCGCGATTATCTTCAATAGCGCTGATCGGCAGCAAAGTGCGCCTCTGGTCAGAATGCACTCAGAGTGTCTTACTGGCGATGTCTTCCATTCTTCACGCTGCGATTGTGGCGAACAACTTGAAGAAACCATCCAGAAAATGGGTGAGCAGGGCGGTATCTTGCTGTATCTCCGCCAAGAAGGTCGTGGCATCGGGCTTTACAATAAATTAGATGCCTATGAGCTGCAAAGCCAAGGCATGGACACATATCAAGCCAATAATCATCTTGGTTTCCCGGATGATTTAAGAAGCTTTGAAGACGCTGCGGATATGCTAAAGGCGTTGGACTCGACAACAGTCCGCCTAATTACCAACAACCCGAAAAAGATTAAAGAGATACAAGAATACGGTATCACTCTTGAAGCGGTTGTGGGTACGCAAGCTCACTTGAAAGATGGCAATAAAAAATACCTGAAAGCGAAGGTTTCACACGGTCACCACAAGCTGTCCATTGATTAAGCAGCTTAATGAAAATGACAATGACCGAATAGTGAATTGATATATCGGGTATATGGATTTGTTTGAATAAGCAGCGCATGGCGCTGCTTTTTTTTGCACAGAGTTTGGTCAGATTCTGCCCAACGCTATATTGCCCATCGCTGACAAAATAAAAGCATTAGTAAAACTAATCCTTTCTATGATTTCTTATCGTGTGTGAAACTCGCTTTTTATGTTGTTTCATTCCGCTCCCGCCACTACTATCTGCCAAAATTAGCGTCGGCAACCGTATTCTCTTAAATCTGGGTTAACTCGGGTGAAATAGTCTCTTCTTAAATCGCCGCTTCGCATAAAAGAAACTTGTTTATTTTGCTTGCTTTGGGGAGTGTTGGTGATGTCTGCGACAACGCCTATTTCAAAAGTTTTACTGATGATCATCATTCTGGCTGCGGTCGGTCAGATGACACAAACCATGTACATTCCGTCTATGGCTTTAATGGCGGAAGACTTTCAAGTGTCGCCTGCAATGCTTCAAGCAGTCATGGCGTGCTATTTGATCCCTTATGGCCTGTCTCAGTTCATCTATGGTCCATTGTCTGATCGCTTTGGTCGTAAACCGATTATATTGACGGGTCTTGGCATCTATCTCGTTGGTACTGCAGTGACGCTTGCAGCGCCGTCATTCGAACTTTTCCTTCTGGGTAGTGTGATTCAAGGGGCTGGTATTGGCAGCGGTGGAGCCATGGCGCGCACCTTAACCCGAGATTGCTTCGAAGGCAGTCGTTTACATCGAGCAAATAGCTTGGTCAGTGTCGGGTTGATTTTCTCCCCACTGATTGCCCCTGTGCTGGGTGGCTTCTTGAGTGTTCACTTCCAGTGGCAAGCGAGTTATGTATTCTTGTTTGTACTGGCCGCAGTGGTGTATCTCATCATGTCGGTCTACTTCCAAGAAACGTTGCCACCAGAGGTTCGTCGCCGTGATTCGGTGATGAAAAGCTACCATCATGTTATGAGTAACCGTCAGTTTCAGGGCTATCTGATTTGTTTGATTGCGGTGTTTTCTGGCATTGCCGTTTTTGAAGCGGCAGCTGGGGTATTACTTGGCAGTACACTTGGGCTAAGTGCCACCACAGTGAGTCTGTTGTTCGTGCTTCCGTTACCGGGGTTTATGCTGGGATCTTGGCTTTCTAGTGTCATTGAAAGCCGTTGGTCAGCAACAAAGTCTCTCGTGGTGGGCTCGGTTTTACTCATGCTTGGTGCGTTAGTCGTATTTCTGCCTGGCCTGAAAGGTCTTATTACGATTGAGACCTTGATTGGTGGAGCATTTGTTTACTTTATGGGGGCGGGTATCTTGTTCCCTGCGGCAACCACGGGTGCTGTGTCGCCGTTTCCGCGGCATGCGGGCACCGCTGGTGCTGTATTAGGGGGCGTGCAAAATATGGCCGCGGGTTTCTTTACCTTGCTTGCCGCTAAAATGAACGTCAACGACCAGTTTTCGTTGGGTGCGATCTTGCTGACAATGGCGGTGCTCTCAGGCTTAGGCTTGTTGTTATGTCGACGTCAGAAAATGGTGCCCGATCTTCCGCTCGCCGCCTAGACAGCAGGTTCATGTGTCTGCATTCGTGAGTAACGCAGTGCGTTTCTCGCAGAGCGACTTCACCGTCTGTAACAAGAAAAAAAGCAGGAACACCCTATGGGATTCCTGCTTTTTTTGACCTTCGTAAATGTTGTGTAAAAGTAACCACACAAACGTAAATGATTTTTTTGCATGAAATAATTGCGAGATAAATCAAATTCGGGCAGTCTGTACGCCCTGTAGCGGAGTCTGAGAGGAAAAGGAGGTCCATATTCAATCCCGCTGAGTTAAACAGATAGGCGGTAAATACTCAATGAATTCAAACAGACAGTCAGATTGGCTTGGTCATCCTCGCGGCTTGTTCCTTCTGTGCGGCACAGAATTATGGGAACGTTTTTCTTTCTACGCCATGCGCGCCATTCTGGTGCTTTACCTCACTGATAAAACCATCAACGGCGGTCTCGGATGGACGACACAAGACGCGCTCAATCTCTACGGTATTTACACCGGATTAGTTTATCTCACCCCTGTATTGGGCGGATGGCTCGCGGATAACTTTCTCGGTCAGCGTCGTTCAATCATCATTGGTGGTGCATTGATGGCCATCGGGCAGTTCACACTTGCCTTGCCAAATAGCGTTATAGACCCGTTCGAACTTCAAGCTTTCTACGTAGGTTTGGGTTTCTTGATTGTGGGGAATGGCTTATTCAAACCCAATATTTCAACCATGGTTGGTCAACTGTATAAAGAGGGGGATAACCGTCGAGACGGCGCGTTCACCATCTTCTACATGGGCATCAACTTGGGTTCTCTGCTTGCAGGGCTTATTGCTGGTACGGCATCGACTCATTATGGATGGAAAGCTGGTTTCCTCTGTGCTGGTGTCGGAATGTTGCTGTCTTTAGTGGTGCAATTACTATTTGCTAACCGCGTATTGGGTAAGATTGGTATTGAGCCTGCGGCAGTCGAACAACGTCGTAAGATGGGCTCAATTGAAAAACAACCGCTCACCAAAATAGAACGTGATCGCCTAAAAGTCATTGTGGTGATGAGCCTGTTCGTGATCATTTTCTGGGCGGGATTTGAGCAAGCCGGTGGTTTGATGAACATCTACTCTCAAGATTACACCAATCGAATACTAGGGAATTTTGAAGTGCCAGCCGCTTGGTTCCAATCTCTTAATCCAATGTTCATCATCGTTTTTGCGCCATTATTGGCGATGTTTTGGGGCAGACTCGGTGCGAATGAGCCGAGCTCTCCGATTAAATTTGCCATGGCAATGGGTTTCTTGTCGCTTGGCTTCGTTTGCATGATAGGCGCAGCGCTTCAGCAGGGCACTGACATGTCCATTAAAGCGTCAATGTGGTGGTTAGTCGGAGCCTACTTTTTCCATACACTTGGTGAACTGTGTTTGTCGCCGATAGGACTGTCTTTGATCACCAAGTTAGCTCCATTGCGGTTGATGTCGGTGATGATGGGTACATGGTTCTGTGCAAATGCCGTGGCAAACTACGTGGCAGGTTTTGTTGGAAGCCATGTTGGCGACGCAGGTCCGTTGGCCATTTTCAGTGGTATTGCGATCACGTCAGCCGTGGCGGGCATGTTACTGATTCTGTGCTCGAACAAGCTTGTTAATTGGATGCATGGTGCGGAAGGTACGTCAGCACTAATTGACGAAACCATGACAGAAACAAACAAAACGTTAACAGAAAAACCGGCCATGATCGCGTAGTCTTTAAGCTGAACAGATAGGTCATTGCTAGATGGTCTATCTGTCCTCCTTCCCATACATATACTGGGAAATGTCACAAATATTGGATCATTCATCCTCAAATCAGTCATCAGACTGAAATTCCGCTCGTCCTTTTCTCATGCTGTCTCAGCTTTTTCTGCTTGGTGGTTAATTTAAGGCCAATACTTGGCCTGATATTCCCATTAAATGCGGCCTCCAGCCTTGCTCCGAACTAGTCGATCTACCAATCTGTCATGGAAGTAACTGAGGCGTAATCCAGAAAGTGCATTAAGAATGTCGTGGTAGAGATGTTGTAGGCGCCCACCTAAATACTCACATACGTGAAACTATCAATAGGACACCTATTCGGAGAAAAAAGCCAAACCTGTTGTGAGACGGGGACGGAAAGTTTCGGATCTCTTTGATTTAACGTTGAAAGAGATGGCCGTGCTGCCTCTTGCTAGCAAATAAGAGGAATAAATAATGGCGAATATCATAGGTACAGGCGGCGTTGATCAACTCAATGGCACCCTCGGTGATGACTATATTGAAGGTCGTGCAGGGGATGATGTGATTTACGGCGATGTCGGCTCTTCATCGGGCAACGGCTCAACGGGCTCGGTTTTCATTTTGGGTGATGACTTTAGTGCAACAAGCGGCGAATTCCACACTTGGAACTTCCCTCCAACTCTCAATTTCGCTGGTTCAGCCACCCAAGTAACGTTTAACGATGATGATGCAAAACTCAATGGTGATGACGCGTGCAACGAGTATTCTGACGACAAATCTCAGACTGTTGAAATTGGTGGTCAAGAGTTTGGTGTCAATGTCGATTACGGCCTGAAATATTGCGATGCCGCTGGCAACATTTATACCTTCGCCGTGGTTGATATTGATGCAGACGGGTCTGGTAATCACTACAACAATGTGGGTGAGAACGGCAAAATCCTGATCCAACTTGATGGTCCTGAAATTACAGGTAGCACTCAGCTTTCTCTGGTTCCAAATTCTTATCACAACATCAGTAGCTTAGATTACGCATCAATCACCGACCCTGCAGTAGACCCAAGTGTGGGTGGCGATGATGTCATTACTGCGGGTGATGGAAATGACACTGTCTACGGACAGGGCGGTAACGATTACATCGAAGGCGACAACGGCCAGGATCAACTGTTTGGCGGTGACGGCGACGATACTATCTACGGCAATACAGCTTCTCCTAACTTTAATGCTGACCCATGTGTAAACGTATTCCAGATGGGGAATGATTTCACTATGCCTTCTGGTGGTGAGTTCCATACCTCCTGTTTCCCAACTAAGCTCGCGTTTGATGGTGGTTCAACCAAAGTGACTTTCCAAGACGATGATGGAAAGCTAAACGGCGACAACTACTGTAACGAATATTCCGACGACAAGACGCAAACAGTGACGATCGATGGCAATACGTATTCCGTTAACCTTGATTACACGCTGAAGTATTGTGATAGCGAAGGCAATGTCTACAAGTTTGCGATTATCGACGTTGATCTTGATGGTAATGGCCATCACTACAACAATCTGAATGAAAACGGCAACTTGTTGCTTCAATTGGAAGGGCCAGAAATTACAGCCTCAACCCAATTGTCTTTGGTGCCAAATTCGTACTGCAATATCAATGATATTGATTACGCCACTGTCTCGGAAGACACCACTCAGATTTCTAATGATGAAGATTACATTGACGGTGGTGCGGGTAATGACACCATCTACGGTCAATGGGGCGATGACGAAATTCATGGCGGCACAGGTGATGATCTCATCTATGGCGGTCAGATTGGTCGCCAAACACTTGATCTCGATCGTGGTGCCGATGGTTACTGGGATGTGAGCAACGGCGACGCTGTTACGTTAGATCTGTCTAATATCACCTCAAGCGCGTCATACAGTAACAGTGTTGGTTACTATGTGCTGGACGAAAACGGCAATGTGTTAAAAGCATTCGTGATGGCTGACAATGCCAAGCTAGATAGTGCGGCGCAAGCAGTTATCGATGTTGACGGCGCGGCGAAAATCGGCCTATTCATCATTCCAGATGGCGACACAAAAGGCTTCAACGAGGGTGAAATTACGCTGAGCTTTGCCAGTGGTAGCCCTGTGTTTGGTCAAGGTAGCCTGACTGCTGGTGGTTATGTGTCTGAAACCGGTAAAAATGGTGACCGCCAAGATCATGAAATCAATTCTGGTGAAAATTCATGCTGGGAAGATCTGTGGTGCCTTGGCGACAAAGACTTTAATGACGTTGTGATGAAAGTGAGCGCAACCCAGGTCGTTGAAGAAAGTGATGCCGATACGATTTATGGTGAAGAAGGTAACGACACCATTTACGGTGGTGATGACAATGACCACATCATGGGCGGTGTGGGTGACGATATCCTTTACGGCCAAAATGGTGACGATATCATCGAAGGTGGCGAAGGTAACGACCAAATCTTTGGTGGTCCAGGTAAAGATGAGCTTTATGGTGGTGCTGGTGATGACTATTTGGATGGCGGCCCTGGCAGCGATGTGAAAATCGATGGTGGTACAGGTGTTGATGAATACCGCGGTAGCGCGGGTGACGATGTCTTTATCTTCGGTGAAGATGACTTTGTTGGCCTGAGTGTCACGAATTCTGCTGGCAGAGTCGTTAACAAATCCATGTACAATGCGGACAATGGTTTTGACCAAATGCTGGTTAATGGCGATGCAAACGTCGATTTCACCGGTGTTTCTTACCAGTCTGATTCGTCGATCACGGGTAACGTAATGGCACAAATTGAAGCCGTGATTGGTGACGAAGGTGATCAAGTTGTGACTATCAACCCAAATGAAATCTGGTCTCAGTCTGACGCTCCATTTGGTGAAGACTTGGGTACACCAGACGATTGGGATGGCTTTATCGCGCACCTTGGTGCTGGCGAAGACAGCTTCAACCTAAATGGTACGCCTTGGAGCTATGACGCAAATGGAACGGTGAATGCGCCGATTTCCGCTGAAATGATTAGCCTTCTTGGGCTGAGCAACGCACAAGTGGGTGAGTTGAATGCGTATGTATTCACCCATGACTTTGCTGATCGCACCATCACTGTATGGACGGATGCAGAAAACGTCACGTTGAACGGTACTGATATTTTCTAACTGTTCGTAAAAGGCTTTTGCTTTCGTGCAGGCCTGTAAAACGACAAAAGGGAGGAACATTCGTGTTCCTCCCTTTTTTATTTCCAGCACTGACATACCCAAGCATCTAGAGGCTGTTGTGTACAAGGCAAAGTAGTAAGACGCGCGCGATACCGTGCAGATCGTCTAACCATGCATGCCTTTAATTCATGCCTTCAACACATGCCTTCAATCCATGTTTTCGTTTTCCAAATACAACACAGTCGCCGCGACACGAGAATCGACCCCGAGTTTCTTCAGTAGGTTTTTCAAATGAACCTTTACTGTTGCTTCAGAGATGAACAGATTCTCAGCAATTTGCTTGTTACGAAACCCTTTCGCGACCTGTTGCAGAATTTGCAATTCTCGATCTGTGAGATCGTTGAGTGGTGATGCCATTTGCTCACTATTGGCAAGATGCGCATTAACCTGTTCACTAAATGCTTTCTTGCCGGACATCGCCATTTTAAGTTTTTCAATTAATTCTTCTGGCTCACTGTCCTTGAGCAAATAGCCATCAGCCCCAGCTTGTACAATGGCGTGAATATCATTCGGGCTGTCCGATACGGTCAAAATCACAATAAAGGCGGTGCAACCGTCATGCCTTAACGCTTTTAGTGTATCCAGCCCAGACAACCCTTTCATGTTCAGGTCGAGAATGATCAGATCGGGTTCAGACCGAGAAACTTCTGCGATGGCATCAGTGCCATTGCTTGCCTCAGACACAGATGCAAATTCAGGCTCAAATTTTAAGAGCTGAGAAATGCCTTTGCGCATCAGCGGGTGATCATCAACAAGCAGCACATGCCATGCACACATAAACAGCCTCCTAGGCGAAGTTAAAGGTCAGTACAACACGACACCCTTGTGAGGGGGCCGAAAGGATTTGGATTTCACCACCTAACATGTTTGAGCGCTCTTGCATGATGTTAAGTCCGTAATGGTTGGGTTTTTCGTCGGCAGGACAAAACCCTTTGCCATCATCCGCGACTTCTACCACCGCATGGTTTTCGTGTTGGTGACAGGCTATAGAAATAGTGTTGGCATCAGCATGCTTGATGGCATTAACACAGGCTTCTCGGATAATTTGCAGAATATGCATTTGATGTTGCACGTCCATAGAAAGCGTATCCAGTGTCGTTGATACCGTTATTTCTGCATTCGTCTGTGCTTGTAAAGTTGCTACCATTTCGTCGAGTGCCAAACCAAAATCACTGTGGGATAACGACAGTCGAAACGCATTCAGCAGCTCTCGTAACTGGTCATACGCGATGCGAAGCTGCTCGCTAATATCATCCGCAATGGATACACAATCACTCGCTTCTACACGTTGTAAATGGCGTTTGAGCAAGCTGGTTTGGATTTTAAGGTAGGACAAAGACTGCGCAATGGAATCATGCAGTTCCCTAGCTAGCGTGGCGCGTTCTTCCATCACGGCCAAATGCATAGCTTGTTTCTGCGCATGATTGTAATGCACACCGCGGGCGAGTATCGATGCAATATTGTTGATAAGTGCATCGTCGACAATATCGAGTTGACCTTGCCAGCTGAAAGTGCCAAGAGCTTCACCATCCAGTTGCAAGGGCAATGAATACCAGCCTCGCTCATTGGGTGTGCCCGCCGTGATATTCCATTCTGATTGATTGGGATTTTGTACATCCAGTTTTAAGGCGGTAATGCCATCAGCTTGTAGGGATATATCGAGTATGTTCTCGAAAGTTGTCCTTGTTAAAAGGCTAGAAGACAGTTGGGTAGAGCAGTCATAGAGCACGTTTAGCGAACGGTTTGCTTTAGTCAGTTTGCGGGTTTTTGACTCAATGCTGGACTCTAGATTGACATAAAGCCCTTTTAGCTCGCTCGCCATGATGGCAAAACTGTTTGATAGCACACCGAGCTCATTATTACGTGTTGGCGGTAATTCAATATCAAAATCTTTGTTCTGAATACGCTGACTCGCGGTAACCAACATGGCTAGAGGTTGTACGATTCGACGCTGTGTGTATTGGATCAGAAACAATACGATGGCCAAAATCAGGCCAAGGCCCACACTACCCGTCACTGCCAAAACTTGAAGCTTATTCTCTGAGTGTTCTTGAAGTGCATACACAAACTGATCAATGTCGTTAACGAATAACCCCACTTGCTCGAGGTAGAACGCCCGATCTGGTCCTTGAAGTTCTGGACGAAGAAGCATCCAACCTGAAATCAACGCGTTGTAACGTTCGCGGATTTCCCGTGGAACGGCACCGTTGTCTAACAGTTGCAGTTCAGGAGAGAGTAAGGAGTGCTCGAAAGATTCGATGTGCTCAGGAAGGCGAGGAGAGTCCCGAACAATGTCGTACGCAATGCGATAGCTTTGCATGCGCAACGAGCCAGACGTGTTAATGGCGGAGGCATCATTGAGGCTCGAGGCAAGAGAGATGATCGAAAACCCAGTGATAATCACGGCCAGCAATAAAATGGCTATCAGTGATCGAGCCACAATGGTGGTAACCGATTGTTTAACCGTAATGTTTGTTTTTTCGTCAGTCATAGTCTTCGTGGATTTGATGGCGATATTTGCATAATGTGACGCCTGCCTTATGTATAAATTGATCCAGCGCAATATACCCCCGCATATACCCCCTTAGAGGTATATAAGCCCTTCCTTATTCTCCTTATCGTGAAAGTAAGAAAAGCAAAGCCAATCAGCGCTTGTGAAGGTCAAAGATGGTAGATCAACGTCGTCGCTTCTTTTTACGAAGCACTCAGAGCACGCAAAATCAGCCCCTTCCTTGGATAAAGGACAGTATGGCATTCACCGATCAGTGCACGCGTTGTGGCGAGTGTCAGCGTGCTTGTGAAGAAAACATCATTGTGCCCGGCGATGGTGGGTATCCATCCATAGATTTCAACAAAGGTGAATGCACCTTTTGCTATGCGTGTGCGCAGCATTGCCCTGAATCACTCTTTCTTCCTGAAATCGAGCAGCCTTGGCAACAAGTTATCGCAATCAAAGAGAGTTGTCTTGCTAAGCAGAACATTGAGTGTCGAAGCTGCAACGACGCGTGCGATACCCGAGCGATTCGCTTTCAACATCAATTGGGAAGTGTCGCGCAACCCCAGATCCAAATCAGCGATTGTAACGGGTGTGGTGCGTGTATCGCACCGTGTCCGGTTAATGCCATCTCCATGGAGCAACACCCATGAATGAATATCACGTCTCCAGCCTTGTTGTGCATGCAGCAGCCGATCAAACCGAACAAGTAAAAGCAAAGATTGAAATGCTGCCGGGCACAGAAGTGCCTGCCACCAATGCTACCGGTAAATTGGTTGTGGTGATTGAAGGCGAAAATCGCGGCGAGTTACTGGATATATTTGAACAGATTAAAGCGTTGCCAGGAGTCCTAGCGGCAACGCTGGTTTTTCATCAGGTCGAGAACGAATCGCCTGAAAGCAAAGTTGAAGGAGTCGGACAATGAAACTGACACGCAGAAAATTTCTGAAAGCGAACGCGGCTGCAGCCGCCGCCAGTGCTGCGGGTATAACGCTTCCCGTTTCTGTTGCTAACGCAGCGGGAAATGATGAACAAGTGAAATGGGACAAAGCGCCATGCCGCTTCTGTGGTACGGGCTGTGGCATCCTTCTGGGGACACAAAACGGCCGCATCGTGGCCTCGCAAGGCGACCCTGAAGCGCCAGTAAACCGCGGTCTAAGCTGCGTAAAAGGGTACTTCTTGCCGAAAATTATGTACGGCAAAGATCGCCTCACTCAACCTCTATTACGCAAAAAGAACGGCGTTTATGACAAAGAAGGTGAGTTCACCCCAGTCAGCTGGGATGAAGCGCTGGATTTAATGGCGGAAAAATTCACTACAGCGATTCAGACAAATGGCCCAACAACTGTCGGTATGTTTGGTTCAGGTCAATGGACAGTATGGGAAGGCTACGCGGCAGCGAAGCTGATGAAAGCGGGCTTCTTGACTAACAACATCGACCCGAATGCGCGTCACTGCATGGCATCGGCGGTTGTCGGCTTTATGCGTACATTCGGTATGGATGAACCAATGGGGTGTTATGACGACATAGAACAAGCGGATGCGTTTGTGCTGTGGGGGTCGAACATGGCGGAAATGCACCCAATCCTTTGGTCTCGCTTAGCTGATCGTCGTTTATCCGCGAATCATGTCAAAGTTGCCGTACTCTCCACCTATGAACACCGCAGTTTTGAGCTTGCTGACAATGGCATGATTTTCACGCCACAAACTGACTTGGCTATTCTGAATTATATTGCCAACTACATCATTCAAAACGACAAAGTCGATAAAGACTTTATCGCGAAGCACGTTAACTTCCGCCAAGGTGCAACAGATATTGGTTATGGTCTTCGCCCGACCAATCCGCTTGAACAGAACGCAAAAAATGCCGGCAGTGGCGCGTCAGATCCGATCGACTTCGATGCGTTTGCCAAATTTGTCGCAGACTACGACGTTGAATCTGTGTCCAAACTGTCAGGTGTGCCAGAAGACCAACTGATTGCGTTAGCAGAACTGTACGCTGATCCGAAAGTGAACGTCGTGTCTTACTGGACAATGGGCTTTAACCAGCACACTCGCGGTGTGTGGGCGAACAACCTTTGCTACAACATTCACCTACTGACAGGCAAAATTTCCAAACCAGGCTGTGGTCCATTCTCGTTGACAGGCCAACCTTCCGCATGTGGTACGGCGCGTGAAGTGGGAACGTTTTCGCACCGCCTGCCAGCGGACATGGTGGTGAACAATCCGAAACACCGTGAATTTGCTGAAGCCAAATGGAAGCTTCCTGCGGGAACCATTCCTCCGAAGCCCGGCTATCACGCAGTATTGCAAGATCGCATGCTGAAAGATGGCAAGCTCAACGTGTACTGGGTGATGTGTAACAACAACATGCAGGCCGGCCCAAACATCAATGAAGAGCGTTTGCCGGGTTATCGCGACCCGCGCAACTTTATCATCACATCTGATCCTTACCCAACCGTGACTGCCATGGCATCGGATTTGATCCTGCCAACGGCCATGTGGGTGGAAAAAGAAGGGGCTTACGGTAACGCCGAGCGTCGTACCCAGTTCTGGTATCAACAAGTTAAAGCGCCAGGCGAAGCAAAATCGGATTTGTGGCAATTGGTTGAGCTTTCTAAGCGCATCAAGGTCGCTGACGTATGGCCAGCTGATTTGATCGCCAAACAACCTGATTTTCAGGATAAAACCTTGTTCGACATTTTGTTCGCTAATGGTCAGGTTAACCAGTTTGGCTTGGATGAAATCCCAGCAGACCGCCTGAATGATGATGCGCGCGACGCAGGTTTCTATATCCAGAAAGGCTTGTTTGAAGAGTACGCCGGATTTGGCCGTGGCAAAGCGCATGATCTTGCCCCGTTTGAGGTTTACCACAAGGAACGCGGTTTGCGCTGGCCTGTGGTTGATGGCAAAGAAACCTTATGGCGCTACGCAGAAGGACATGACCCGTATGTGAAAGCCGGTGAAGGTTTCTCGTTTTATGGTAAGCCGGACAAAAAGGCGGTGATATTTGCCTTGCCGTATGAACCTGCTGCTGAAGAGCCTGATGCTGACTATGACCTGTGGCTGTCCACGGGTCGTGTGTTGGAGCACTGGCACACGGGCACCATGACACGACGCGTGCCAGAGCTTTACAAGGCGTTCCCTGATGCGGTTGTCTTCATGCACCCGTTAGATGCCAAGAAGCGCGGCTTGCGCCGAGGCGATGCGGTGAAAGTGATTTCACGTCGTGGTGAAGTAGCCACACATGTTGAAACGCGTGGACGTAACCGTGTGCCAGAGGGGCTGGTATTTATGCCATTTTTCGATGCAGGACAGTTGGTGAACAAACTGACGCTGGATGCAACGGATCCGCTTTCCAAGGAAACGGATTACAAAAAATGCGCGGTTAAGATCGTCAAAGTCTGATCTCGCATTGAGTCCAAGACACTGAATAACAGTGCGCGTTGTGGAGCCAGCAAAGCAACGCGCAATTATAAAATGATTTGATTCCGAAAGGTTCCGAGCATGAAAAAGAAAATCACGTTTTCACTGCTACTCGCCGCGCTGATCAGCACAATGGCGGTCGCGCAGGTCACCTCCCTAAGGGGCGATCAAGAAATTGGTGCGAATAACGAAGTGCCAAACATTAAAACCGTTCCTAAAAATCAGGATCGCTTTGCCCTGAATTATGTGAATCAACCACCTATGGTGCCTCACGCGGTAGAAGGTTATCAGATAAACCAGTCCAACAATGCGTGTCTGCAATGCCACGATGTGGACGTTTACCGTAAAACCGGTGCGCCACGAATTAGCCCAACGCACTTTATGGATCGCGATAACAAAGTGCTGACGCAAGTGTCAGCACGACGTTACTTCTGTCTTCAGTGTCATGTACCGCAGGTGCAAACCGAAGTGTTGGTAGAGAACGAATTTGTTCCTGCTGGAAAATTTGGTCAGTAGGGGGTGGGGATGAAACTACCAGGATTCATCACAAAAGCGTGGACGTGGTTTCGAACGCCAAGCCACTTTGCTATTGGTACGGTGCTGATATTGGGCTTTGTTGCAGGCATCATTTTTTGGGGTGGCTTTAACACTGGCATGGAAATGACAAACCGAGAAGAGTTTTGTATCGGTTGCCACGAAATGCAAGACAATGTGTACCAAGAATACGTGGGAACTATTCACTACAGTAACCGAAGTGGCGTAAGGGCGACGTGTCCTGATTGCCATGTGCCGAAGGAATGGGGACCAAAAATGGTTCGCAAAATTCAGGCAAGTAAAGAACTGTACGCCAAAGCGTTTGGGATTGTCGCCACACCGCAAAAGTTTGAAGATCACCGTTTGGAAATGGCAACCCGAGAGTGGAATCGCATGGAGGCCAATAACTCTCAGGAATGTCGAAACTGTCATAACTTCGAATTTATGGACTTTAGCGCCCAAAAATCAGTGGCAGCGTCGGTTCATGACCGAGCAGAAGAAGCAGGGCAAACGTGTATTGATTGCCACAAAGGGATTGCACATAAGTTACCGCGTAACCATGATGCAGGCAAAGAGTTCAAATTTTCGGTATCAGCAGATTAATAGCCTATCCTACTGATTAATTGATACAAATTGATCAGGGTAAGACAACGCGTTAAAACGAAAAAGGCCAGCAGTCATGCTGGCCTTTGTGTTTTTAAAACGCAGGAATTTACCGAGTGCGAAGCTGTCGTTGTTCCTCTATTATGCCGCGCGTTTCCAAAGCAGGTGGCAGAATTTCTGCTCTTGGTCACGGCTGACCAACATGCGAACCAGCACATCGTTCAGTTCATCTGTGTTGGCTAACCCGATACGTACTTCGACAAATACATCGCGATCAACGTCGAAACCGACGTGCTCTTCCCAATCATCACTCGCTTCGACAACAATGGCGGCACCATCTTCATCAAAACGCGCTTGATACGCGAGAAGGTCGTCATAATCCAAATTGTCTTCAGCCATTTCGTAGAAAATCTCAAAGGCAGTTTCTAGCGTTTCGTCGATAGAAAGCAGGGAAGATTCCATAGTGATTCCAGATTGATATAAACAGAGAGCATTATATACCTAAACAAATTCTCGCTGAACAAGCATCTTGAGCTTGTTGGGTATACCTTAGTGAGTTCAAAATGTAGTTTCTTGTGAAGCTAGGATCAAAATCGCCTATTTCGTGACCTAACATGACGTTTTTGCAGGAAATTTGCACTCAAACTGGCTATGTTTCAAGGTGCGCGGCACGCAAACTCGCTTTAAAATACCCGCTACGAGTTGTCGTTTACGTGTGTCGTGAACGTTCAGATAAATAAGGAAAGGTACTGGTTTGTATAAGGCAAAACCCCGCAGCGGATTATTGGCTGAAGTAGATCGGAATGCACCGCTGCAAAGGGAGTATGTCGAGCCCATTGCCGCCGCCGTGCGTCAAATCCGAGGTGTTTTGGGTGATACGATTCATAGCCTTTATATTTCAGGTGACGTCGCGCAGCGCAGTGCGGGTGATAGAGCCGATCTAGAGCTGACGCTGGTAACGTTTCGGTCACTCAACGTGCAGGAGTTCACGTCTCTCAACACGGTTCGCTGGCGATTGGAGCAATCTAGTGATGCAGTTAAACGCGTCGAGTTTGACGTTGTCCCCCTGAAAGACGTGACGACGCTCGCCAACATCTTTCACTGGGGATTCTTCATTAAACACTGTGCCCTTTGTGTGAGTGGCGACAATCTGGCGGACAGTTTTGGTCACTTTGAAGTGAGCTGGGAAGTATCCAAAGCTATGAATGGAGATCTTAGCGTTAAATTGAGAGAGCTTCGTCAGAAAATAGCGGTCGCTACTAAGTGGGGCACACAGTTAGATGCGGCTGAAGATGCCGCCAAGCGATTGATTAGGGCAGCATTTGGTCTTGTTGCTCACAAAGAGGGGCGATGGGATCAAGATCTAAAAGACTGCGCAGAATCATTCCTAAAGCATTACCCGGACAAATCAGTCGAGATGGAGCGTCTTTTCTACCTGATTGAGCGAAAACCTGTGAAAAAACGGGCTGTCGTCGCCTTAATGGACGCCTTTGGTGGCTGGGTGCAGTCAGAATACGCCAGTATTGACCGAAAAATTGGATAACTATTCACTGCGTGAGTGTGCGGCACACACGTCATGCCCCTCATGATCCTACATAACTGTTTGAAATGTCCTTCCGTGAAAACGTCTATGTTTACGATGTTATTCACATGCAATTAACAATTATTGGGTCAAAAATAAACAATATTGACAGGTCAGGCAGTCAATCCCTTTGCTTTGTTGAAATTATTCAAAACAAGTGACTATTTATGGTTTACATGCGAGAGGAGTTAAATTAATCTTGCGCTCAATTAGTCACATATTGTGAATATATATTTCGTTCAACGCATCGCTCAGGAAGTATTGCCATGCAGAAAACTCAAGATTTACAGACATCATCGTCGACACGGAATGTGTTGATGTTCCTTATTCCTTCGCTGCTTGGCGTACTTTTGTTTATGACGCCGGTAATGATCAATGGTGGTTTCACCATTCCAATCGCGGTATTGGCA
This sequence comes from Enterovibrio litoreus, assembly GCF_045679545.1. Taxonomy (NCBI): domain Bacteria; kingdom Pseudomonadati; phylum Pseudomonadota; class Gammaproteobacteria; order Vibrionales; family Vibrionaceae; genus Enterovibrio; species Enterovibrio litoreus. The sequence continues at coordinate 1,835,898 of NZ_CP166194.1, read as the reverse complement.
AAATCACTTCTTGGTTTACTGGGCCAAAGCGCACCCATCGTGGTGACCACTATCATTCTTGTTAGCGCAATCGGGTCGGTATTGGCGTTGGCCACAAAGCCACGTTTTGTCACTGAATCAACATTCTTGTCTGGCCTCTTTTTGTCTTCTCCTGTTTGGCTGGTTGTGCGTTTGCTGGGTGCGGTCTTTGTGTTGATGGCGTACTTTGGCGTAGGTCCTGTTCACGTCACAGGCGGTGCGACAGGCGGGTTTGTACTGGGTGATCTGCTACCAACATTGTTGTCAGTCTTTGTGTTTGCTGGGCTATTCCTGCCGTTGTTGACTAACTTCGGTTTGTTGGAACTGATCGGTACATTCATGACACGTATCATGCGTCCATTGTTTGGTCTGCCGGGACGTTCAGCGGTTGATTGTGCAAGCTCTTGGTTAGGTGACGGCAGCGTCGCGATCTTGATGTCGAGCAAACAGTATGAGCAGGGTTACTACACAGAGCGTGAAGCGGCGGTTGTGGGCACAACCTTCTCTGTGGTGTCTATCAGCTTTAGCTTGGTGGTTATCGCACAGGTAGGTCTGGAGCACATGTTTGTGCCTTTCTATGCCACGGTATGTCTGGCTGGTTTCGTTGCCGCGGTTGTCGTGCCACGTCTTCCACCTCTCTGTTGGAAAAAGAACACATTGATCAATGGCGAAGAAAAAGTGCTTGAACATGAAGCGCTGCCAGAAGGTGAAACCTTGTTCTCTTATGGCGTGAAGTCTGCGGTGAATCGCGCCTCACACATTCGTTCTTTGACTGATGTGCTGAAGGAAGGCCTAGAAAACGCGGCTGATATGGTGTTCGGTGTTCTGCCTGTAGTGATGGCCATTGGTACTTCAGCGCTGATCATCGCGGAATATACACCTGTGTTTACCATTCTTGGCATGCCGTTTGTGCCTTTGCTTGAGCTTCTACAAATTCCAGAAGCCGTGGCAGCGTCAGAAACCATGCTAGTAGGCATTGCAGACATGTTCATTCCAGCGGTGCTTGCAGCGAACATTGACAATGAAATGACACGTTTTGTGGTGGCAACATTGTCTGTGACTCAGTTGATTTACATGTCAGAAGTTGGTGCCTTGTTGTTGGGTAGCAAGATCCCAGTCAAAGTGTGGGAATTGGTGATGATCTTCATTCTGCGTACCTTGGTAACACTGCCTGTTATTGCAGGGGTTGCGCACCTGGTGTTCTAAACACGCTCACGCCTGAATAAAAAATAGCGACCTGGTGGTCGCTATTTTTTTGCTTAATTTTTTTGATTTTTCGTTTTTACCAATGGTTATCTGGGCAATAATTTAGTTGGTTGTCTTCTCTTTCACTTGGGCTTCGAGTGCGCTTTTATCTGCATCGATTTGTTTCTTCGCTGCGTCGGTTTGCGCTTCCGAAACTTTAACTGCTTCACTTTCATCAACCGATGCTTGCTGCTTGGCTGATTTTTCCATGCTATCCATTTTCTTTTCCGCTTCATCCAGCATTAGTACGGCTTCCGCTTCAGCACCCGCGGCGAGATCTTTAATTTCTTGCACACGCGCTTGTTCAACGACTTCCGCTTTTTGTCCTGCAGTGTCATCCGCCATGACTCCAAATGAAAGCGCAATAGTGAGTGAGGAAAGCGCGAATAGATTATGTCGTTTCATTAAATGTTCTCCATAGGAAGCGCTAGAGGAAAAATAAGCGCATTCTAAAAATACTTATTGAATGACTGAAGGCAGCGTCTCATCTTCGCAACTTAGAGATGGTTTATTATGTGACTTATGTTGGTGGGTCTATGAGTAAAAAAGGATTTGAATGAAAATCATCCTGTTACATGGTTTGTATATGCATGGGGTTACCATGCAGCCTTTAGCGAAACGGCTAACCAAAGCCGGGCATCAGGTACTCAATTTAAGCTACAAGACAGTTAAACCCGATCTGGAAAAAATGTTCGCGGCAATGGATGCCTTTATTGATGGTGAAGATGCCGCCATCGTCGCGCACTCCATGGGGGGTGTGATGGCGAGAACTTACCTTGAATTTGGCTCTTCTATGAGTCTGCATGTCAAAAAAGTGATTACTTTGGGTACGCCACATAAAGGGTCAAAGGTTGCCGAGTTTTTTCAAAATATAGGTGTGGGTGACGCCATGTTTCGACGTGCGACTCAATACTTGATGCCGAAAGAAACGACTCCGTGTTGGACGTCTCAGGCTGAGCTTTATAGCATTGCTGGTAATTTGGCGATTGGTATTGCGCCATTATTGCTTGATGACAAAGTTTCCGACGGCACTGTCCTGTTGGAGGAAACCAAGATCGAAGGCATGACAAGTCATGAAGTGTTTCCCGTCACACACACGACGCTCATTCTGTTTAAGAGGGTGAGTGACAGGGTGATTGAAATCTTGGGGTGACTGGATGAGCTTAACCCGCTTGGCTTCACCAAAGCGGGTTTCTGGCTTTGTGTAAGCAATACTCAATCATGTGAGATTACATCAGAATTTGAGTAGACTCTTTGACGGCGAGGATTGTGCCCATTTCGCCACAAATGCGCCATCTGGGTCATATACTTCGGCTTGTTTTTCTAAATTGAAATGACGTTGGCCGCGAGGGTCTGCCCCTACACCCGCTAAGTACTGCCAGTTTCCGTAGTTCGCCGCGACATCAAAATCAATAAGCTGTTGCTCAAAATAGGCCGCCCCGAAACGCCAATCAACCGCTAATTCATTGATTAAACAGCTTGCCACAATCTGTCTGCCGCGATTCGACATATAACCAGTTTGGTTTAACTGCCTCATGCAAGCATTCACTATCGGGTATTCTGTGGTGCCTTGTTCCCATGCTTTGAATTTCTCGCAATAGAAAGCGGTGAGCGGGCGCTTTTTCTTAATGCCATCAAATGCAAACATGCTAGCACCATGGTAATGCATCATCCATTGGAAGTATTCTCGCCACAAAATCTCTGCAAACATAGACTGCGAGGACTCGCTTTTGCCATGACGATATTCGTGATTATCGAGATCTGCTGCCACCATGCGAGCAGAGATTGAACCATTTGCAAGCCATGCAGAGAGGCGAGATGAAAACTGCCAGCCATCCAACCCATTGCGCGTTTTGTTGTAATTCTTGAGCCCTTGTGATTTCCAGAAAAACTGATTGAGTTGCACCAAAGCGGAATCTTCGCCGCCGTGATAAGGCGTCAAATCATAAACAAACTCTTGTCCCCCCCATATGTCTCGACGCTCCTGAATGACCGTAGGTAAAGACTCGGGTGCGCTGATAGGAATGCAGGGCAGGGTGTTTTGTTGTTCGAGGTGTTTACGGAACTGCGAAAAGGTTTGGGGAAATGTTGCTTTCTCAAAGGGCAGTTGGTTGCGAAGAAACAAGGTAAAACTTTCGCTTACATTGACTTCACAAGGCAAAACGCGTTCGAGATATGCAACTTGCTGGCGTTCATACACGCCGGGGTGTTCAGTCACTGCTACGTAGTCAATGTGGTGTTGCTTGCACAAGTCAGGAATGACCTCTAAAGGGTTGCCCACTTTTACGACCAGACGTTGCTTTCGTTTTTTGAGCTCGCGTTCTAATGCACGCAGTGATTGATAAAGAAACTCTTCTCTGAATCGACCTAAATGCCGAGATTGGTGACGTGTCGGTTTAAGCCAAGCGGGGTCGATGACATAAACCATGAGGGCATGAGTACAGCGCCGGGAGAGTGCGACCAATGCGGGGTTGTCTGCGAGTCTTAAATCATGTCTAAACCAAATGAGCCCTTTCATGTCGTCTCTCCTTAAAAACGATGATGGTTCGCGAACAAGTTTGGCGTGTTTGTCGGTTGTCGAAAAGCCTTTAAAGGGATCACCGTTCCTTCGGCTTTTCTCTTCAAATTGAACAAGATGAGAGCCTCTGAATCCGGCATCTTGACGTTGCTTGGGTATACACCTCCTAAAGAGTGATACGCAGCGTTTGTAGGGATAGTGCAAATTGACAACAATCTCATTCAGCAGTAAGAAAGCTGTCTCATTAATAAAGCGTAGTGCAGCGTGGCAAAAACAAACGCGGCAAGAAATGAAATGTGTGCGAGATCAACTTGATTGCATAAAGCCCCGAGATAAAGCCCGCTGATAAAGTGCTATGGAGCCACAGTGCTTGTTCTAGGAATAATGGAAAGTGAGGGCAACAAACTAGGTTTAATACTTGTGATTGCTACCTTTACCCTGCCAATGTGAATAATTATGAGTTTGGTTGTAATCCGAATGTAACCAATGTGTCAGCCTTTTTTACGGTTTTCGACTAAATGTACTCACCACAGGATTAACTGTGACTTTGGTTTCTCTACTATTGGTTTAGCGATTCGCACAATGTGAAAAGAGAGAAAACGGTGAGTGACAAAAAAATCTCAGATTCAGTAAGAAAAGCCCTGCTAGGGATATCGGGCATCCGAGAAGAAATCGACAACCAACGCGTGTATTTTTATCAGCATGACAGATTGTTCAGCATCGTTGATAGCGATGGCTTGCAATTCGTCGTTGGCGAGGAATGTTTAACAGAAGCACTTAGGTTGCCTGGTGCAGAGCTTGAGCAGCCTGGGGGAAAGCGTTGTAAAGGTGTGATCCGTGTATCAGCGGAAAGGTGTACAGAAACGGATATTGATTTTTGGCTCTTGCTTGCATTGCCAACCAATCAAGGAACGGTTGACCCAATAACCTTACATTAGTGACAGTCGGATTGTTGATCGAACCGCTCTCTCTGATTTTCGCTTTTCCGCTGTGCATGGTTTGAAGCCTAGCGGCAAATAATAAAGGGCTATTCAGCCCTTTATTATTTGTTTGTCTATTTCTCTTCTAAGCCGATTTTTTCTGCTTTTCAAGATGATTTTTTCTGCTTTTCAAGATGATGTATATATCGTCCATTCCTGAATCACGCTTGTCTGTGAACTGACCACACTCGCGGTAACACGTCGACTGAGCACTTCTGTTTGTTTTTTGGATGGAGTGACGACAGGCTCTGATTCACCCAATGCCAAAATTGTAATTCGACTTGGTGCAATTCTTTTACGCACTAGCGCTTTTTTAACCACCTCTGCACGTAGCTGCGATAGTGCTTGATTCAACTCTACGCTCCCAACTGGGCTCGCATAGCCTTTAAGCTCGACCTTGGTTTGAGGGAAAGTCTTCATAAAATTGGCAAGGTCATCAACTTCGCTGAGAAAACTGGATGGAATTTTAACGGAGTTATTCGCGAAAAGGATGTGCAGGTCATCTCGGGCAACGACTTCAAGTAACTCGGGGCATCCATTGTTATCAATCACAGCATCTTTAGGGGTCGCAGGACATGTATCACGCGCATTAATTACGCCGTCATTATCGTTATCTAGCAGATCAGCGCGCTGCTCTGCAACGGGAGGTTGAGCTGCTGATAATGAGCAGCCAGACAACAGGCTGCTCATTGTTAAAAGAGTAAATAGTGAAAATTTAACACTGAACCTGACCCTCTTGGGCCATACAACGTTCATCATTTTGTTTCTCCGTCCTTACCGTAAATGGAAGTTTGCCACTCCTGAGGCGTATCCACTCTCAATTCGGAAAGCAATAAGCCTGTTGCATTCAACACACGGTACTTGGCGTAGATCCCTGCGTACTTGGCATCTATGTAAGATTTGCGTGCATCGAATAGCTCGTTTTCTGTGTTGAGTAAGTCGAGCAACGTACGACGACCAATGAGATATTGCTTCTCATAAGCGGTGAGAGTTTGCGCTGACGCATCAACATGTTGCTCCAAAAATTTAGTCTGACTTTCGGCTAGATTTTTAGCGGTCCATGCAAGGCGGGTACTTTCGTCAAGCAAGCGGTGTGCGTTGTTGCGAATGTTTTTCGCCTTGTTTATCTGATAGGCCGCGCTTCGAGACTCAGCCGCATCGGTTCCGCCATTGAATAGGTTATAGCGCATCCGCAGCATGGCTTGAAACTCATCCGTGTCGCCCGGTGTGCCATCCAATTCTTCGCCCCATTCCTGAGAAGCTTCAATAGAAAATGTTGGGTAAAAATCGCCTTTTGCCTGTTCATATTGGTACTTGGCTGCGTCAACATCATTGAGCGCGACTTGAATCACGGGGTTATTCTCTTTAGCGATGGTGAGTGCGTCGACTAACGAAGGTGGCATATAAAGGGCATCGACTTCGGGGGTCACCAAGGCGCTTGGGCTTTCACCAACAATGCGTTCAAATTCAATGATTTTGTCATCGTGATTACTTTGAGCATTGAGCAGATTGGTGTGCGCCTGTGCTAAGCGACCTTCTGCCTGAGACAAGTCAGCGGTTGAACTGATGCCAGAGTCAGTGCGGCGTTTTATATCTGCGTGAATCTTTTCATGGGTTTTCAAATTGCGTTGTGAAAGATCAAGAATCGCTTCCGTTCTGATCACCTCCAAATAGGCCTCTGTAACACTTAGTGCCGTGTCTTGTGCGTCAGCGAGCAATTGGAATCGTTGCGCTTCTGCTTCAGATTTAGTGCGTTTGATGTCGTTATAGGTAATCGCGCCGTCCCAGATCAGCTGACGCAAACTCAGTCGAACATCACGAGGTTTAAATGTGCCTTTTGTGTTGTCGCTGTTGTAATCGGCGTAACCAATACCAGCATCTACATCGACAGAGGGAAGATAACCACCTTGTGAAGCGTCAATGTCTGCTTCACGGCTTTTAAATTCGTTATAGGCTTCTCGAATAATAGGGTTCTGTGAAAGTGTTGCGGCAACAGCTTGTTCTAACGATTGGGCCTGCGCCAACTGAGAAAAGCTTATTGCGGACACTGCTACCAACAGAAATCGGCACGTATTTTTTACTCCAATCGATGGAGTAGGTGACCGAGAGATTCGCAGTCTATTGCGGGTGATGCGTTGCTTCATGAATACTCCCTCAAAGCGTTGTAGACCGTCTATATAAATCCAAAAATTAATGGCAATGGGTAAATGTCGCGGTGAATGCATTTACCAAAACACAGATATCCAATGCATGCGTTTATGAGCACCACGATTGCTCGGAACGATTGGCTGTCTCCACCATCACCAAAAGCGAGAAATTCAATGTTTTCGCGCAAGATTAAATCTAGGGTATGTTCAGCCATAATTGACCCCCAAAGTGCGGCTTTATCGCGTTTCTATTGCAAATGAGACAGGTTGGGATAAGGAATTAAGTACCAAAATGACTTGGATAGCCGAATTTCGTGAAGTAGGCCAAAAATCAGCATCAAAGCTGGTGATGTGTTGATTGAGGGCCTTTTTTTTCGCTTTTTAGTATTGCCTTTGTATTGCCCCAATGCTTGAAGGGTAAATTGCGTGTTTTGTGACACCGAGAGGCAAGGATTTCATGGTGTAGAGGTGTGGTCGTGGCTGAAAAAAATAAAGAGAATGTAATTGCTGGCTCAGATGCGCTAAATGCCCAACTTTCTGTTTCTGGTGGTCAGGTTTTTGTCGTTCGAAATGGTGTCTCAATTCCTGTCCCATTCTCCCTGACTGCCGAAAAAGATGACCTCATTTTCGCTGCCCCCAAAGCCTCGTATGTGATCATGGTGAACGGCGAACCAGTGCTCGTCAACGAACCCTGTCCAACCTGTATTCGGATTCAAGATGGTGATATTGAAGTGGTTGGTTTGGTTAATAGTGCCGATATGCTGCAAAGCACACAGTCTATTGATTTCCTCGAAGATGAATTAGCGGCCCTTCAGCGTGCAATTGCCCAAGGTGTTGATCCTACCGCTGAGTTTGAGGATACGGCAGCGGGAGAGGTTGGGTTAGGTTCATCAATATCTGGATTTGCAGTCATTCGTTATGATTACACCAGTGTTTTGCCTGAGGCTGGATTTACCACGACTGACACACCGCCAACGCCACGACTAGAGCAAGAAGATGATGTTGTTCTCATTGCCCCTTCGGGCGGAGAAAGCCTAAGTCTGACGTTAGAGGAGGGGGATTTGGCCCCCCAAGCGGGTGACATGAATTATCCGGTGACGACATTTTCTTCGGTGCTGATCTCTGCGAATTCATTAACGCTAGACCCCAATAGCTTCGTTATTGATCCAACAGTGCTTGCCACCTTATTGGGAGAATTGACCGCTGATACCAAAAGTGGCGGCCAAGCGCTGATTTATAGCGTGTCTGATGACGGAAAAGTCATGATAGGAAGGCTCGCTGACGAGACCATTTTGACTATCGCCATTAATGGCGAAGCATCAGGCCGCGGTGTTGAGTTGACGGTCACGGTGACGTTGAATGGGCCATTAGATCAGACATCAGGCGACACAACTGGCTTGGTGACGGTCAGCCCTGAAGCGATTGATATTGCATTTTCTGTGCAGGGGAAGGATACCAGTGGTAATCCCTTGACTCGTCCCGTCGACATTAATATCGCGATTCTTGATGGTGCCAATCCGACAATCAACCCACAAAACACTACCCACAACGAAAACATATTGGATTATGTCTCCGAGCCTGTCCCACTCAATGTCGGAGTGAACAGTGACTTATTGGAGTCTGTACGCTTTGTGTCTACGCCCGCTTTAGTGGCACAGCTAGCTAGCATTACCAGTAACGGTGCGGCCACTGTCTATTCGATTAGCGGTAACGAGATTTTGGTGTCTCTGGCGTCCGATCCTTCCGTCACCGTGTTTGCTATTAATTTGGTTGAATTGCCGCCACCAGGCGGTACAACAGAACCTGAAGGTGAGGGCGCGGTAGGCGCGTATGGCTATGTGTTGACACAAAACGTGTCTATCGATCAAAAATCTGCTACCGATACTGAAATTGTGCCTGTCACTGTGGTCGCGATTGACCAAGACGGCGATTCCATAACCGGTCAGTTTAGCGTGAGTTTGGTCGACGGTGATAATGCCAGTGGCAATGCGGCAGCGATTTCAGGCGACTATCAAGTGACTGAACCGGCTTCTGAAGGCAACACGCAGAGTGCAAATGGTGAAATTACACTAAATGCTGCGTCAGATAAGCTGCTTTCTGACACCTTATTCATCTCAAACTTGGAAGATAAAAACGGCGTTGCGGGATTGATCACTGAGCTTAATGAACTGACCTCCAATGGTGAGCCCGTTAGCTTTGCGGTTCAGGCGGGCACAGCGCCCAATGTGGTTGAACTGTTAGGTAGCACCTCCGATGGTTCACCGGTTATTCGTTTGACACTCACCGCGACTTCAGCCTCAGGCACGGGTGCAACGGGGGTTGATATTGCTTCAAATTTTGAACTCTATCAGCCACTTGATGAAAGTAATCAGATTCAATTCGAGACCAATCGATGGGTGAAGCTGGTCAGCACACTTAATGATCAATCGAATGCAGTTGAATCCTTTCTTATCACGGTTGAGCTGCAGATCCGAGACTCGGACAATGATCTACTGGACGCGCCTATTCCTGTCACTTATACGGTGCAAGATGGGTCTGCACCCATCATCAAGGTTAGGGATGTAGAAATCACCGATCCTGAATTCAACGCTCCCGCCAGTGAATCTATAGGTAGTTTGGGCCTTGAGACGGGCAGTGATGATATTCAATCAGTGGATTGGGATTTGACCGATGCATTTTTTGCTAGCGTTGAGGCGCTAACCAGTGATGGTAATTCGCTCAAATTGCTTTCTCAGCCCAATGATATTAATGGCACGGACAATCCCATTAACGTCGGATACACGGATGCAAGTGGCGACACCATCACTGTACTATCAATATCACTAAACCCTGCGTTAAATGAATACATAGTGACACTGTCACAAGCGATTGACCAGCCAGGCAGTGAGACCGTCGCACTTGCGCTGGGCGCAAAGGTAACAGACTCTGATGGCGACAGCACCTCAAGCACTTTCAATGTGATTATCAGAGATGGGTCGGCCCCGAGTATTGATCCTGTTGATGCGGATCTGGTGGATCCTATCAATGGCCAAATAAGTGAGCAGCAAAACCTTAGTTTAGGTTTGATGCAAGGCTCAGATGCGCTGAAATCCCTTATGTTCACGGCATCACCAGAGCTACAAGCTGTGCTTTCGGGCATCACCAGTAACGGGTATCAGACCGCGTATCAGCCTGATCCGCTTTCTTCTCTTGAAGGCAGTATTACCTTGGTGCTGGATGACCCCTCTCTATCAGCCTCATCAATACCCGCGAATGGGGAAAAGGTATTGAGCATTGTGCTCGATGTGAATGGGGACGGTAATCCGACAGGAACATACACTGTGACGCAGTTTGCGGCCCTGGACGAACCAGCATCACCGCTGATTTTGCCAATTGGGGTGAAAGCCGTGGATACCGACGGAGACGAAGTAACAGGTCAATTCACCGTCACGCTTAACGACAATGATGGCGAGCCTTCGCCAGTGGGTGTTGTTGATACGATATCTTTGACTGAGCCGGATCTAACGCCGACAGGCAACCAAACAGGTTATCCCGAATCATCATCAGGTACTGCCGTTGTCAAAGCGACTACCGACAGGCTATTGCCATCAGAAGTGCGTATTGAGAGTACCGTTGTGCCTGCTCTCGTGGCAGATCTCAACGCTGTGCTAACCAGTGGTGGTCAACCCGTTGTATTTACCTACGATGACACAACGGGGACGCTCACGGGTAAGGTGGGTAGTGAGTTAGTCATGACGTTGTCGATATCGGCGGTACAGAGTGCCGATGGTTATGGCATAGACATTACGCCGACATTGACCTTGCACCAGCCGCTTGATCATCTTACCAGCGCATCAAACAACACCTTGATTTCATTTGATGGCGATACGATCTCGATCAATGTGAAGTTACAAGCCGAGGATTCTGATGGCGATGTGATTCCCGGTGTAGTGACGTTCGAATTAGCAATCAAGGACGGACAAGCTCCCACGATTACGCAAGCACCTTCTTTAAACGTTGAAGAAAGCGACATCAATGCCAATGGTAGCGGCCCGAACAGTAATCGCTCGGGAACAACACCCGGTGGCCTTGGGAGCGACCAAGATACAGCAACGGGTAAACTCGTCATCGATTCGGGCAGCGATGCGATCAAAGATGTCTCGATTGACTTGTCCGCCTTTGCGTCGGCAAATAGCAGCAATAGTCAAAACTCGGTGGGCAATAACATTCCGTTAAGTTCACATGGCGATGTCGTCACGCTGGCGCTCACCAGCAACAATAACGGCACCAAGATTTATACTGGCTTTGCAGAAAGCCGAACCGTATTCACACTGACTCTTCTTGTTGATGGTACGTATACCTTCGCTTTATTGGGGGCACTCGATCATCCCCTCGGCAATGAGAAAAACAGTCTAGGCATTAATTTCCCCATCATTGTGTCTGATAGTGATAATGACACCGCAACAAGCAACCTTGTCGTGAATGTACTGGATGATGTGCCGTTCTCGCTCGAAACCGATGGTGTCGGTGTGGGGGGCGGAAGCATCACAACGGTGGAGGGCGAGTCTTCATCGCGGCTTACGGTGTTGCCTTCGCGCAATCGAGGTGCGGATGACGCTGTGATCAAATCTGTCACCATCAATGGCGAACAGCATGAGCTGACAGAAGGTGTTAATAACCACTTTTCCGTCACGCAAGGTGTGGGAGGGCAGGTTCTTGGTTCCTTGTTAGTGCAAAGCAGTGGCAACATTCAATTTACTGCTGTTCAAAATGTGGATCACAGCGGTTCGGCCAACAATAGGATCACTGAAACTTTCAGCTACGAGATTTTGGATGGCGATGGCGATATTGTAGTCGGCAGCACACAAATTGTGATTGTTGATGATGTTCCCCAGCTCATTGTGAGCAACGCGGAAGGCATCGAAGACCAAGGGCGACAGGGTGACCCCGACGATGATCTCATTTCGAACCCTGCGGATGGCATTCCAATTGAGATGACGGTGGATATCGGGGACAACGATCAGGGCGAACGTGTTTCTCGCGTGGTGATCGCTTTACCTTCTATCGCTCACGGGATTTTCTACGCAAACGGCACAGTGTTAGCGGTGGCGAACAATCAAATCGTGCTGCCAGCTGAGCTGTTTTCACCCAATGCTCAGAATCAACTTTGGACGCTGGAAGGCGTCACGTTTGTTCCAGATCAGGATGACTCCGCATCGTCAGGTGTTCCAACGTTTACGGCGACGGGTTTTGTGACAAACTCTGATCATTCAGAACGCGAACTGCCAAGCCAAACATTTACCGTTACGGTGGAAGGTATTGCTGATGTCCCTCGGTGGGATGAAGGTACCGTGCTGTATTACGCCATCAATGAAGACAGTGATGGTGCAGCCTTGGCGCTCAATGCGGAGCTGCAAGACATCGATGGCTCTGAAACATTGAGTTATATTCTTGCCATTCAAAGTGGCAGCGGCTCGTTGCTGTTGAACGGGACCACACTCACGCCGACGAATGGCCAATTTGTGGTGTCAGCGGCAGACATTAACAATGTGGTGGTGAAACCTGATGCCAATTTCTCTGGTGACATTACTTTAACTGTCACGGCGCAAAGTAAAGAAACGGCCAATTTCGTGGCAGGACAACAAACGGCTGACTCGGTGACACGCACATTGACTGTTGCCGTCAATCCTGAGGCAGATACGACCTCCTTGAGAGTGACAAGAGCGACTGGGGAGGAAGATCAACTCATCAACCTAGCGCCACATATCAGCCTAACTGACACAGCAGATTTAGATGGGTCAGAAGCGCTTTTCGTTCGGATCAGCGGTTTGCCGCTCGGCGCTAAATTGCTGCTCGCTGACAACAGTGAGGTTGTCTCAATTGGCCGAGTGTATGAAGTGGCCTACACGGATATTAGTGGGCTGCAATTACAGCCCCCGCCGCAAAGCAACGTTGATTTCTCACTGACCATCACGGGTGTGGTGAAAGACACGGCCGTCGTCACTAATGCTCAGGGTGTGAGTAACACCGTCACCAAAATATTCGAAACCGATCCTAAGACACTGCCTATCGCCCTTAAAGGTGTCGCGGACGTACCCATTATCAGCGCAGATTTGGGCAATGTGTGGCAGCCGATTATTGAGAACGGGGCCAATACAGGCATTGAAACCACCATTGAAGAAGACAGCTCGGTGGCCTTGTCATTTACCGTGTCTTCCGGCGAGGCCGGAACGGCATTACCCGGTGACAATTCCGAAGCCTTAACCTTATTGGTCACCAATATTCCCGCGGGTGTGACCTTGCTTGATACCAACGACAATGCCATCAATCTTGTTTACGCTGGCGTGGATGCGAGTGGCGAGGCTCAATATCAGGCTAAAATTGACGGTTTGTCTGATGTGAAATTAGTCCCCGCTGCTGGCAGCACCAAAGATATCGAGCTCACGGTGACTGTGATAGCCACGGAAGATGACGGGGATTCTGTTGCCGAAAACAAAAGCATCATTGTTCATATTGAACCCAAAATTGATGCGGTAGATTACACCCTAAATAGCCGCGGGTTTGAAGATCAGAACGTGGTGGTGAATTGGCGCCCTGATACCGATCAGGGTTACACAGACAACAACGAAAAAATTACCCATATTTCGTTCCACATGTCTACCGAAGCGATTGCCGACGGGTATACCTTAACCATTGCGGGAGATTCTTCGCCACTCGGTTTTACGGGGGGCAATGTGGTGCTGACAGCCACTCAAGTTGCCGCCCTTTTAAGCGGCGCGAATCTTTTACTTCGTGCGCCAGAAAATGCGGATAAAGACGAAAACATCGACCTTTCCGTCACCCTGACAGTGACACAAACGGATGTTGATTCGGGCGATGTTGATACGGCAGAAATCACGGGGTCGTTAGATGTTCGTATTATCGCGACGGTCGAAGATGACGGGAAAATAGCACTGCTAAATAGCAGCGACCAATCAATCACTACTGTGTCGGATAATGGCACCGGCATTATTACACTTGCGTCTGCGGATCAACGACTCGCTTTTGTCACGCCGGAAGGCATCAATACCGACGGCAGCAGTGAAGAGGTGATCTCGCAGGTCATTGTCACTTTTGTGAAGGATGCGAATGGCACACCATTAACGCAGTCCGAACAAGCGTTCTTTGATCAGTTTTATATCGTGGGGGGAATCAATAATGGTGACGGAAGCTGGACAGTTCCTCAAAGGGCATTAGATTCCATTGCCATATCGACCGATATTCCTATCACCGAACCTATTTTTATACAAATTAATGCACTGGTGCAGGATGAAGGGGATGCCGGTGAAGGGGATGCCAGTAGCCAAGTTCAACAAACGCCAATCATTTTGCAGCTTGATTTCACCGGAAGTATTACCAATACGCAGGAAGCGGCGACCCTATCGGTAGAGAGCCAAACGATTAATGGTGTGGAGGACACCTCACTGAATCTTGGCGCGCAGTTAGATGCACTAATCAAAATTGATCCCGCCAACGCAGGGTCAGATGAGCTGACGTTAGTGATCGACAGTGCATCGCTGGCGGCGGCGAACGCCAGTGTGTCGGGGATGGAGTTCAACTATCAAACCAGTGAATATGTTGCCAAAGTCAACGTGAGCGCCGACGGATCAGTGGATCTGTCTGCCATCATCCTTAATGTGCCAGAACACTTCGCTGGGGATTTCCTGCTACCTGTGAAATTGGTGACAACGGATAAACTGAGCGGCGACACCAAGCAATTGGGTACCACGTTGTCTGTTTTGATAGCGCCCGTTGTCGACGGTATTACCTCCACGGTCACCGTGGTCGGAACCAATGGACTCAATGATGACGAGCAGCCCGTTGATGACAGCGCGCAATGGGTGCCTGTTTCTAGCAGGGCGTTGGAAGATGGCATTATTGAACTCAATATCAGTGAGAAGCTGATTGATACTGACACTGATTCAACGTCCGGTATGGAAAGTATTACCTCCGTAGCATTAACGGTAGACAGTAACATGGGATTTTTTGTCGATGCTAATGGCGAGAATCCAGTGAGCAGCATGACTGTGAGTCAAGCGGAACTCAATCGTATTTTCTTCAAGCCCACTGAAAATTTCAGTGGGCTCGTCACACTCGATATGGCCACCACAGTCATCGATACTGCGGTGAACAATGATACTGGAGCGCCAAACTCAACCGCGACAAATACGATTTCAACGGATCTGTCATTTAATGTGCTCCCCGTGAATGACCCTGTACTGTTTGGCGGAAACACCCAACCAATTATCGGTGCGGAAGATGAAAATATCGCCCTGACCGGGGTGACGGCGTCTCTAAAAGATACTGATGGTTCAGAATCCATTGTCTCTGCAACAATTTCGGGTGTGCCGGGCGATTTTAAGCTGATATCAACTGGCGGTCAGCTAGTACAAAACAGTGGCGACGGTCACTGGAGTATCAGTGTTCCGGCGGGCAGTGCCACCATAAGCCTTGATGACATTGCTTTTGTGCCACCTGCTAATTTCAGCGGTTCATTGACCGTGGTATTGGTGGTTTATGCCAAAGAGAAAGCACTGACGAACCCTGTGGAGTATTCAACCACAGTGACAATTGATGTGGCGCCTGTTGGCGATAGGGTGGATACGGATATCGTGACGTCTGTTTCGGGCACAGAAGATGAAAACATCACACTGCCACTCGATATTAATGTCGTTGACAATACCGACACTCTGGACCGTAGCGGGCTAGAAGTCATCGAAAACCCGCCAGAAAATATCAAAATCATACTGACCAATGTTCCCGATAGTTCGTCGATTAGCTTGCCCGCTGGTGTGTCGCCAAGCAGTTCGGTCGAAAAACAGGGCGATGGAAGTTGGCTGGTGATTGCCGATCAAACGTCGCTTTCTTCGCTAATTTTCACGCCCGGTGACGCCAATGAACTGAATTGGGATGGAAAACTCAATGTGTCTATTAGAGCGGTAGATAACGGCGTAGAAGCGGCAAGTTCACTCTGGGTGGATCAAATCATTGATGTGACGGTTTCAGCCGTGAACGATGCACCGGAACTCACTGTGCCCGCCACTTCTCTCAGTGCGGAAGAAGAAACGCCATTGGTCATTGAATCCATTCAAGTGAAAGACATTGACGCAAAAGAAGCCAGTGGTGGCGAGATCACTGTGCGTTTGAGCGCGGTGGATGGAGTGATCAATGTTTCTGATGCTTCTCCCATTCCTTCGGGTGTCACGGTTGGCGGCGCTGGAACAAGCAGTATGCAGCTGACGGGAGATCTGGACGCCATTAATACCTTGCTCACAACGGGTATCACATACACAGGTATTACCAACTTTTCAGGGCAAGACACCATCACGGTGACGGTCAATGACAATGGCAACACGGGCACGGGTGGCGCGCTCACTGATAGTGAATCGATCACGGTTAATGTCGCGCCCAAACCTGATGTACCCACGTTGTTGTTGAATATGGCACAGACCGCCGCCGTTGGAGGAAGCGTATCAGCCGTAATTCCTTTGCTTGGTTTGGCGGCGGTGTTGACTGACCCATCCGAAACCTTGTTGGTGGAAATTCGTCATGTTCCTGCGTCGCTCACGTTTGTCGATGCAACAGGGAATCCTATTGGGACAGGGCCAACTGACGGCGTATTGACCCTTACTGCCGCTGAATTGGCGCAACTTCACGTCACAGGCAATGCCGCGGTAAATACGTCGGTAGAGGTGGTGACAATATCAACCACAACGACAGGGGAAAGCGCGGAGTCATCACCCATTTCGTTAGCGATCAACGTGAGTAATCCAGCCGATGGCCCGATATCGGCGCAGGATACCAGCGTAGAGAACGTTGTGGTGTCAGGCCATGAAGATGCAACCCTGGAAGGTGGTGAAAATAACGACACCTTGATCGGTGGTTTAGGCCAAGACATTCTTATTGGTGGTGCGGGTGATGACAGCCTTTGGGGAGGATCACAAGGGGGCAGTGACAGCAACCTCGACAGATTCACATGGTCTAGCGGCGATTTGGGTTCGGCAGGCAACCCCGCGGTTGATACTGTAGGGGATTTTAATCCTTCTACCGATGTACTCGATCTTAGCGCGGCATTGAGCGTCACTAACCTCGAGAGTTTTGACGATTTAACCCAACAACTGTCGCTGACTGAAGTGGCAGGCAGCGCTCAGTTAAACGTGTTGAGTAGCGGCAATATCTTTCAAGAAATCGTGTTTACGGGTGTGAGTTTGGATGCATTGGTCAATGATATCTCCTCTAACTTGTCCCAATCAGAATTACTCGCCGCCGTCATCAACCGAGGCAGCCTGTATTTGGGGGAAAACGTTGGTACCGCTGCTGACGATAGCTTGTCCGCACAATCAACAGGTGAAAGCCTGTTTGGCATGAATGGCAACGATACCCTGCAAGCAGGAGAAGGGAATGACATTCTCACTGGTGGAGAAGGAAATGACATATTTGTTTGGCTTGAAGCTTCACTCAGTTCGCCAGTGAATACAGACACAGTAACCGATTTGACCTTGGGGGAAGATAAACTCGATATCAGCCAATTGCTGCCTGATTTGGGTGCATCACCGACCGGTAACGATTTGCTACCGTATTTTGACCAAGCGACGGTTGAAAGTGATGGTACGATCAATCTTTCCGTTATTGCGGGTACTGACACGCAGAACATTGTCTCGCAGAACATTGTCTTGCAGAACATGGATATATCCAGCTCAGGGCTCAACCTCGTATCTGGCGCGCAAACCAGTGAAATATTGTCTGCACTGTACGAGCAGCAAGTTTTCAAATTGGAATAGCATCTGTGCAATTCGTTAAAATCGCTGCAAATAATTTCGTCTATTGAGTCGATTGTTTTTATATTGAGACTATGCTGATAGAGAACCTTGTCTATTTGGCCTCTAAATGCATCGAGATTTGGCATGAGCACAGAACACAAAACATCAATTCTGACTGAAAGCGGTACTAACGAGCTTGAAATCATCGAATTTCGGCTCGAAAAAACGCAGCCTGATGGCAGTAAAAAGCTGTGTTATTACGGAATTAACGTTGCCAAAGTACGCGAGGTAATCCGCGTACCCGATACAACGGATTACCCCAATGCGCAGCCCAATGTGCTTGGCGTTTTTTCTCTGCGTGGTAAGTTGATCCCTTTGGTTGATCTAGCAGGGTGGCTGGGTGTGCCCACGAGCAACAATATCGACACCAAAGTTGTCATCGTGACTGACTTTAATAAAATGTCTAACGGCTTTCTTGTCGACAGTGTCAGCCGAATTCACCGCATTTCGTGGGAGGAGGTGGAGTCACCAAGCCAATTCCTAGAAGCCTCCGATCAGGACTGTGTGGTTGCTGTTGTTCGTCAGGAAAGCAACCTCATCATGATCTTGGATTTTGAGAAAATCATTGCTGATATCAACCCAGAACTCAGCATGGAAAAATACGATGTTACGCAAGACAAACGCGTGGTTATTGATGACGCCATGATTGCCAAGCGAGAAGCTAAAACCATCATGGTGGTTGATGATTCTGCATTTATCCGCCGCTTGATCGAAAATACCCTTCGCTCAGCTGGTTATAACGTCATCACGGCAAAAGATGGACAAGAAGCGCTAGACTCGATGATCGAATTCGTCCGCTTATGTACTGAAGAAAACTTGCCCATTACCGAGTTTGTCGATGGCGTGGTCAGTGATGTCGAAATGCCAAAAATGGATGGTATGTATCTCGTTAAAATGCTTCGAGAAATCGAAGAGTACAAAGCTATGCCGATTGTCATGTTCTCTTCACTGATGAGTGATGATAACCGCAAAAAAGCCATGGATCTTGGTGCAAATGACACCATTACTAAACCTGAAATCGGCCGTATGGTTGGTTTGATGGATAGCTTTGTGTTGAAAGAATAATTTTGGGAATACATGACAGACCAAAACAAAAGCGCCCATAAAAGAGGCGCTTTTTCGTTTTTATGCTCTTAGCTTTATGTGAGTAGCATGTCTGCTTTCAGTGCGAATTCCTTTAGTTTGCCGCTTGAAACGGCGTTTTACGATAGGTGTAGTAAACCATCGCAAAAAACAAGACAGTACCGACAAGTCGAATCACAATATCCATACCTGGCCACATCATTAAGCAACCCAGTGCTAACGCAACTGCACGCAATGGCCAGTTAATCGGCCCTTCTAAATATCCCTCCAAACCGGCCACCAATGCCCATGTGCCAATCACCGCAAACACCGTGATTTCTAGCACTTGTGAAAGGTCGCCAGAAACGAGCGGGGTGTAGGCCATTAAGAGTGGCACCAAGTAGAGCCCTTTAGCGATTTTCCATGCTTTAAACCCTGTCGCCATAGGCGGTGTTTTGGCGATGGTAGCGGCCGCAAAAGCAGTTAAACACACAGGTGGTGTCACGTTACTGTCTTGCGATAGCCAGAAAATAATCAGGTGCGCCGCCAGCAAAGACATGCCGACCGTTGCGGCGCCCAAACCTTGCTCTAATAACGTCGCTTTGAAATCGTCGGGTACTTTACCCAGCAACTCGATAGCCGCTTCGAAAGACATGGGGGCACCCAATGCAGCAAGCTGTTCAGGTGCTATCAGCATGAAAATGGTTTTTGCTTCTTCCGGCAATTGACCGGTGGTCAGAAGCTCCATTAATTGTTGCTCCGCAATCAAACCATAAATGGCCGGTGCAGAAAGGGTGCCAAGAACAATATACGAGGCCGTCACCGGTAAACCCATACCGAGTATCAGTGAAGCAAGTGCCACCAATACCAACATCATAAACAAGCTACCGTTGGCCCATTCATTAATCATGATGGAGAAGGTATTGCCTATCCCTGTTGTGCTGATAACGTTCACCACCAAGCCAATGCCGGTCAGTAATACTGCCGTTGTAGCCATGTTGCGAGCCCCTTGAGCCAAGGCATCAAATATATCTGCAATCCCCATTCGGTTAGGAGAAAGCCAAGAAGCAACTACCACGGCGATAATGGAAATACCTGCCGCATAAGTGGGCGTGAAATCTTGAACCAGCAGTGTCACCAACACCACCAACGGGATGAGATAGTGCCAGCCAGATGCTAAAACTGAAAGTATAGATTGGGTTTCAGTTTCAACCTGATGTACCCCTGAGCGCTTGGCTTCTACGCGGACAAAAAACGCCACTGACAGAAAATAGATCAACGCAGGTGCGAACGACACTGCAATGATTTCCACATAGGGAATTTGCGTGTACGACGCCATGATAAACGCGCCCGCACCCATGACTGGCGGCATAAGCTGCCCACCGGTTGAGGCGGCGGCTTCTACCCCAGCAGCAAACTTAGGCGGGAAACCGGCTTTCTTCATCAGAGGGATGGTAATCACACCGGTCGAGACTGTATTTGCCACGCTGGATCCGGATACCGACCCCATCAAGCCAGAGCCAAGCACCGCGACAAAACCGGGCCCACCAATGATTTTCCCTGCGGCTGCGCGTGAAACATTGATGATGTAATCACCCGCACCAGATTTCACCAAAAACGCACCAAACAGAATGAACATGAAGACATAGCTCCATGAAATGCGTGAGATGGGTCCGAACATTCCTTCTGAGCTATAGAAAGCGCGATACAAAACAGTTTCAGCGGATAAGCCGGGGAAAGCAAAAATGCCATCAATCCAGCTTCCCCACCAAACCACGTAGGTGAGAGCCACCACAATTAGGCATGGAATGAACCAACCCATCGTTCGCCTAATCAGTTCTAAAGCGATTAAAATCGCAATGATTGAGAATACCCAATCCGAAGTGACAAACGTAACACCGCGCTCGTATAAGGCGTCTTCGCTAAGAATGATATAAACAAGGCACGCAACTGCTGCGACAGCGATTCCAATATCTATGGATAGTGCGAACTTGCTTTTGCGCCATTTCGCTGCGGCTGGATAGGTGAGGGCACACATGGCAGAAAAGCCCGCAAAGTGTGCGGCAGAAACCCAAAGCTCAGGCAGCGTGGCGAGCGTGTTAAACCAAATATGAACCAGTGAAAGCACAATCCCCAGCACGGTGACACATCGCGTGAGTAGCGGGAAATCGGTACGCTGAGTGAGTTCAAATTGAGAGAGAGAACTGTCTAGTTCTGAAGAAGTGCTGGCGTCGGAAGAATGGTTAGTCATGTTCCCTCAAACGTGCAGGCGGTGTGCACGACGTCCTTCGAAGTGGAATTTTGTTAAACAAAGCGGTGTAAATACACATTGTGCAAGTTGCGCTGACCGTGAGGCCAGCGCATAAGACTTAGTTTGCAATTAAATGCTCAGGAATCGTCAGGCCTTGTTCTTTGTAGTAACGCGCTGCGCCAGGGTGAAGCGGCACAGGCAAGCCAGCAATGGATTTTTCCAATGACATGGCTTTGGTTGCTTTGTGAATACCATTTAAAAACGCCAGATTTTCATAAATCGTTTTGGTTAGCAGATAAACGTCTTCATCACTGAGGTCACTGCGTACAGCAAGGAAGTTAGGCTGCGCAATGGTCTCCACTGCTTTGGTTTGGCCAGGGTAGGTGTTTGGTGCAATCACGAAACGGGTCCACAAGTTGTAGCCACCATTGGCTTCTTTCATTTCTTCGTCGGTGAAATTCAAGATAGTGATCTTGTCGCCCATTGACGCATAAGCTCGGGTGACAGCACTCACTGGTACGCCTGCAGGGGTGTTCATACCATCAACCGTGCCATTTTGCATGGCATCCGCACTTGCGCCATAGCCAAGGTAAGCGAAGTCCATTTTGTCGGTATTAATATCCAGGCCGTTTAGGATCTGTAAGCCTGAACCTTCAGTACCTGAGTTTTTCTTACCGATTGAAAACTTGTTGCCATCCATCGCTTTCATGTCAGCCATGGTGCCTGTTTTCGCCAAATCGCTCAGTACCACGAAATGCTCAACGTTCTGCCATAGCATAGACACGGAACGCAGTTCCTTTTGAGGGCCTGATTGCTTCAGCGCACCTTCGCCATTCCACGCCCAAGCGCCATATAAGCCTTGAAGAATCGCAAACTGTGCTTCGTTTTCGCGCAACAACTTAATATTCTCGCCCGATCCAGCTGAACTAATCGCTGAGAGAGAAAAATCATATTTAGGGGCAAGTTTTACTTTGCTCAGTGTCGCCAACGCTACGCCAACAGGGTAATAGGTACCGCCAGTTGATGCTGTAGCCAGAATGTAGTCGCGGTCTTCGGCTGCCGCACCGTTCATTCCGGTCAACATGATGGCAGTAGATAGCGAAAGCGTTTTAATCAATGCTTTGATTTTCATACGACTCTCCATAGTAAGCAGGTTCCTTGTGTTGCAGGGTTATCTGGTGCGATGCAGTGATTGCATCGTTTTAGTGATTGAGAAATAAACACCGAAAGGATAGCTGAAGTTGTAAATTTTTTGTTAATCGCATGCGGTAAACATTAGCGCCATCTCAGTTTTTGATGAGAAATCACTGATGCATAAGACTTTAGTCTGAGCTGTGCTTTGACTTATGATGAGGGCTTGGCAAAGAGGGAATTGAAAATGGCAAAGCCGAATAAAAAGCTTCCCACGCGTTCGGTGGACATAGTATGCGGCAAGTGCAAAACACGACTGTTCAAATACAAGAAAGGCGGCAAAGGCGCATTGGTGAAGTGCTTTAAAGAGAGAATTGTGGTCGATTACACAACCCGCCCTTGTGCATGTCCAAACTGTGGTGTTGTGTTTGCGCGAGAAACATTGGTTCGCGGCACGCCAGCCTACAAGATTATTGGTGGCAAAGCAGCGTTGAAGTAAATAAAAAGGACAGAAAAAATGGAGTGCGAAGGGAGGTCTAGAGGAAATTGGCACTGCGCAAGGGCAGTGCCAACAAAAAGCATTTAGATACCCGCGCGTTTAAACAGGCCAGCCATCAGCTTCGAGTTAGATTTCACACCCGTAGATTTAGACTTAAATTCACCTGCCAGACGCGTATCGCCAATTTCACGTGCGATATGTTGCATGGTCAAATACATGTCTTTCGCTGATTTCATGCGGTTTGCATCGTTCAGCGGCGCCAGCAGTTTCACCATTTCGGCGCCTGACATTTTGTTATCAATTGCGTGAGCTTCAATCGCTGACAACAGCTTATCCAAGTCAACGGTTGCTTCTGAGCTTTCAACGCCTTCTTTCTTCATTGCTTTCAGATTGCGGCGACGGATCTGCTTAATGATGAAAGATGGGCGGCTAATCAGTTTGTAGCCCCAAAAGCCTGCTGCGATAACGAGAGCGATACCACCGACCACGTATGGCCAGATAGGACCGGAAGATTCAGCAACAGTTTGGGCTGTAGTTACTACCTCAACGGCAGTAGAAGGTACATCAGACATCTTTTTACCTTAGGGTTCATATTGATTGGGCGTAGTGTCGCACTGTGGCACGAAAATACACTGTCGTGCTTCACATTAAAGGAAACAGGCACAGCATTGGAAGCCCGTTTGTGGAATTTTTATGCGATTTGAATGTTAACACACTGATAAGAAGCGGCTTACGTTAAATTTGAGTGAATAACGTGCGGTAAAAAATGCATGAAGATAGTTTCACAAAGGTTGCGCGCAGCGTGCATGGCCGAAGGTGAGAAAATTTGGACACATTGGTTCGCCTTATTTGCCGAGTGTTTCTCGTTTTAGTGCCTCGATTTTAGGTATGTTTACAGCCGTTAAAACGAGTTTTCGCCCTTGTTTTGGTTATTATCAGTGGCGAGATGACGAAGCGAAGATTAAGAGAGCATTGATGGACAGTAAATCTAAACTACACAGTCAAGATGTCTACTTTTGTGATGATGAGGCGCTAGCTGCCGAGCAATTGAAATGTCTAGATACTCTCTATGATTTCAACCACACAAGGCCGTCTGAACAATGCAAGCGCCAAGAAATCATGCTCAAGCTTTTCGCTGAGGTAGGGGAAAACTGCTATATCGAGCCGCCGCTTCACGCTAATTGGGGGAAACACACCCACTTCGGAAAAAACGTGTATGCCAACTTCAATCTCACCTTGGTTGATGACACGCATATATACATTGGTGACCATGTGATGATCGCCCCCAATGTCACCATCGCGACGGCGGGTCATCCCATCGATCCTGAACTGAGAAAGAAAGTGGCGCAGTTCAATATACCTGTGACAATCGGGAATAATGTTTGGATTGGCGCAAACTCCGTTGTGTTACCTGGCATCACTATTGGAGACAACTCTGTCATCGGGGCGGGTAGTGTTGTCACGAAAGACATTCCCCCCAATGTGGTCGCGGTTGGAAACCCGTGTAAGGTGTTGCGCGAAATAGGTGAACACGACAAAGCGTTTTATTACAAAAATCACAGAATTACTCAGCGGGATTAGTTTGGTTCAATCAATCAAAGCCAAAACCAATATGCATTAGCGAAAACAAACGCGATTAATCTCAACCAAAGCGCTTTCAATGGGTTTTGTAAGGGTTAACTGTGATGTCTGTAGAAATATCCCACCTTGTCTATTTTTGTCGCTCCTTGCCAACGTGCCTTTGGTGATACCCTCATTAAAACATGGTCTTATGGGTTTGTTTGGTGGTTTTTGGATGTTTAGATAACCGCCAAATCAGGGGTGTTTACATACTCACTTTGGGGCCTAATAAGTTGTTATGCTCTAGGGGGAGATTTGGTCGTAGTATCGAAGGAAAACACGGAACATTACCAGTGGGGCAATCGATGTGATGGCTGGCATCTAGTCAAATCTGAGAGTTTGAGTGTCATTCAAGAACGAGTTCCTGCTGGTTGTAGCGAAGTACGTCATTTGCATCATAAGTCAGAGCAGTTCTTCTTTGTTTTATCCGGTAGTGCCACACTAGAAGTGAATGGCGAGACTTATGAATTAACAGAAAGCCAAGGTTTTCACGTCCCTAGCAACACTGCTCATCAATTAAGTAACTTTGGCCCAGAAGACTTGCATTTTGTTGTGACATCAACGCCGCCAAGTCATGGCGATCGAGTTGAAGTACGAGCATAACAATGTCTTCAAGGTGGACGAAAAACGAAGTTAGAAATTATTGGAAGAGTCATAAATGGATGCAAGATTTAAGGACTACTTTCAGTCCTACACCAATACATTACCTGATTCGGAAGTGGCAAAAATTAGAGGTGTGGAAACTACTTACTTTTGTGATGACGAATTTAATACTAACGAGTGTGCAAGCCTAGTTGTAGAAGGCAGAAAACGGGCAACTTGCAGCGTCAAGGAAGCCTACAAAATTGAAGGAGTAGACTTCCCTAAAGTTGGACAACACCAAATAGTCCTTGATTGGGATAAAAATCCTGTTTGTATTGTCAAAATCACCAACGTTTCATTCTGTCCGTTTGGCCTCGTTAGCCGTGAATTTGCAGAGTCAGAGGGGGAAGGTGATGGTACTTATGAATGGTGGTACAAGGCTCACAATGACTTTTTCACCGAGGACTGTAAATCGTCTTATGGCCTCGATTTCGATGACTCTACTGAGTTGGTTTTAGTGTCATTTGAGCGTGTGTTCATTTGAATTTCAATTGGCACATGCTCGTTATATCTGGCGTTAGGCGAATGGAGATGCAATGAACAGCGAGAATGAAATCTTTAGAGTCAGAGAGCTTCGCGATGTCGATGCAAGCTCTCTATTTAATCTGTACTCTGGTTTAAATACTTCAGCAAAGTTCATTTCGACAGCACCTCACGATTCGGTTGAAACCACTCTCTCGAAAATCAAACAATGGCGAAAAGACTATTCAGAAAGTAATCCCAAAGTACGCGTTTATGGTGTCGCAGAAAGCCGAGATGACTTTGTGTTTGGTTTGGTTGTTTTTGTGTTTCACGAGCAACATGCTGAGATTCATTTTGGTATATCAAACAATTTTAGCAATCGAGGAATTGCGACTGAGTTGTGTCGTACTGGTCTGGAGTACTTAAGAAATTTGGGTATAAATGAAGTAAGAACTAATCCATTCGTTGGGCATATTGCAAGCGTAAGGGTGTTAGAGAAGTCAGGTTTCACCAATCATGGTACGCTAAAAAACCATGCGTGTTTTCCGACTTTGGGTGATGGTCTTTTTAATTGTGTTGATATGCGTATAAATCTTTGAAAATTGGTGATGGGGGCATTTCTCATGTTTTTAGTGGTGAATGTCTCGCACGAATAAGCGCTGGCGAAAGCGGTTCGGAGACTTAAAAAAAGCAGAGTAGGGCGACTCTGCTTTTTAGTGTTTATCACTCTGTGAACGTTTATTGCTTTCTTAGCGATACCTCCTATTTAGAGCTTCATGACCAGAGTGATGTTACATTCCGCCAATACAGATGTATTTGGTGTTGAGGTACTCATCCAGCCCTTGGCGAGCCCCTTCGCGGCCAATCCCAGATTGTTTCACGCCACCAAAAGGCGCAACTTCTGTTGAAATTACCCCTTCGTTGACCCCCACCATGCCGTAGTCAAGCGCCTCCGCGACTGCGAAGATTCGGTTGATGTCTTTGCTGTAGAAGTAGCTTGCTAGGCCGTATTCAGTGTCATTCGCCATGTTGATCAACGAGGCATCATCGTGAAAGCGAATAACGGGCGCGATTGGGCCGAAAATCTCTTCCTGCACAATGCTCATGGTGTGTTCAACATGGGTTAGCACGGTTGGCGCGAAAAATTGGCCACCGAGATCGTCGCCACCCACGGTGATATTTGCCCCTTGTGCTACCGCCTCGTTGACTAGCGTCTGGACTTTCTTCTTGGCGTTGTCGTCAATCAATGGGCCAATGCTCACGCCATCATCAAGACCATTGCCGACACTCAGCGTTGAAACTTCTGCGGCAAACTTGGTCACGAACTCGTCATACACTGAATCGTGAACGTAAAAGCGGTTAGCACACACACAGGTTTGACCTGCGTTGCGGAATTTCGACGCCAAAGCACCTTTCACAGCAGCATCAATGTCTGCATCATCAAACACAATAAACGGCGCATTTCCGCCTAATTCCATTGAGACGCGTTTGACACTTTCAGCACTTTGGCGCATCAAGATCCGGCCAACGTTGGTGGAGCCGGTGAAGGATATTTTTTGAATCTTTGGGCTGCTGCAAAATAGTTCACCCACCATCCGCGCATCGCTGCTGGTGACAATCGACAACAAACCATAAGGTAAGCCGGCTTGTCGTGCTAACTCCGCCACGGCATAGGCACTCAATGGCGTTTGTGCGGCAGGCTTGCCAATAAAACTGCATCCGGCGGCTAAGGCGGGCGCGGCTTTTCGTGTGATCATGGCAATGGGGAAATTCCACGGCGTGATAGCAGCGGCGACACCGACAGGCTGACGAACGGTCATGATGCGTCGGTCCGACAATGGCGTCGGGATGGTTTCGCCGTATGCGCGTTTGCCTTCTTCAGCAAACCATTGCACAAAAGATGCGCCATAGGCCACTTCTCCACGAGATTCAGCCAAGGGTTTACCTTGTTCAAGGGTCATGATCCGGGCGAGGTCTTCTTGGTTATCCATGATCAACTGATACCACCGAGACAGGATTTCAGCACGCTGTTTCGCGGTGGTTTTGGCCCACAATTTTTGCGCGCTCTCGGCTTTTTCAATCATCTTTTCGATGTGTTCGCGGGAGTGAGAAGGGACATAGCCCAACACTTCACCCGTAGCAGGATTATGGACAGGTATCGCACTGTTCACGTTTTCACACAGAGAAGAGAGCAGGGAGAGGTTTTTTATCCGTTCCATCATTGGCTTCCATTGTTAAACCGAGGCGTTTGAACTCTAGCCTAACTGGGTCTAACTGTTGGTGCAACAGTCAGTGTGTACCTGAATCTAAAACAAGATAAGAAGGTTTAGATATTGTGAAGTGTGAAATATATCGAACGAACGGGCGCATTCAGATGAAAAGCGGGGGGTAAGTCATTCGAAAAGTATGGTGGGGAAATTATCAAAGAAGGCCAGCGATGTCGCTGGCCTTGCGAATGACTTATTTAGCGACGTTACCCGCCACATTCATGATGTCCCATGTTCTGGCGAACGGTGGGGCATAGGCAAAATCCATCATGCCAAGTTGGCTGGTGGTCACACCCATGGTTATTGCGACAGCCATGGCATCTATGCGGTGAACCGCGCCTTTGTAGCCAATTAATTGTGCGCCAAGAATACGTTTGGTTTCTGCTTCATAGACCAGCTTCATATGCATATCAGACTGACCTGCACAGTAATTGGTGTGGCATTTGTCTTTGATGGTGATGGTTTTCACTGTGAAGCCCGCATCGATGGCTTCGCGTTCCGACAGACCCGTACGGCCTGCTTCTAGCCCCAACACACGCACACAACTGGTGCCGAGTGAGCCAGGGAACTGCAAAGGTTCGCCATCGATCTGTGCAATATTGTCACCGACCAAGCGACCTAGTTTGTTTGCGCCAGTCGCCAGCGGAACATATTGGTTGCGTTGAGAAATGGAATTCCATATCGCCGCACAATCACCTGCCGCCCACACATCCGGTAACGAGGTTTTGCCTTCACGGTCTACCACGATGGCGCCGTTTTGCAGAGTTTCGATGCCCGTTTCTTGTAAGAAATCGGTGTTGGGTTTGACGCCTGTACACACCACCACCAGGTCAGTGGCGTATTCGCCTTTGTCGGTGATCACGCCAGAGACTGCGGTTTCACCTTTGATGGTCACCAGTGATTCAGACGTAAGGATCTCGACGCCCGCTTTTTCCAATTCTGTGTGAATATGCACACTGATTTCTGCATCAAAGGCATCAGGGATCAAGCGATCTGCGCGTTCAATCAAGCGAACCTGTTTGCCTTGATGGAGCATGGCTTCTGCCACTTCCAAACCGATAAAGCCCGAACCAATGATGGTGACATGCTGGCAGCTAGCGTCTTGAACCGCTGCTTTGAGTGAAATGCCGTCGTTCATCACGCGCAAAGTATGCACGCCTTTTTTGTCTAGGCCTTCAACGGGTGGCAACACTTCACGTGCACCGGTGGCGATCATCAATCTGTCGTAGTGGGTTACGAACAGGTCGCCGTTATGCGAGATTTCGAGCTTCTTGTTTTCTGCATCGACTTTTGTGACGCGATGCCCTGTGTTTACCGTGATACCTCGCTCAGCGAACTGCGCGGGGGTAAATTCCGACATGTAGCCGCTGTCGCTAAATTCATCCGCCACGTAATAGGGCAGACCACAGGCCCCGAAAGAGATGATTTCAGAGGCTTCATAAACAATGATTTCCGAGCTTGGATTCACGCGACGTGCTTTTGCAGCAGCGCTCATGCCTGCCGCTTCACCGCCAATAATGATGATTTTCATTTTGGATTCCTCATGGGCACATTGCCCTGAAAACAGGAAATGGGAGCTAACGCCCCCAAAGTATTATGTTATGACTTTTGTACCGTACCTATCGAGATGACTACGCGGTAGCGTCTTCACCATCAAGGTTCAGCGGTTTGTCATCGTTGAATACCGCCATGTCTGTTTGACCCATTAGCTTACTGGTCACAGAGCCAGCGGTGACAGAACCGGATACGTTAAGCGCGGTACGGCCCATATCAATCAACGGCTCAATAGAAATCAACAGACCCGCGAGCGCGACGGGGAAATCAAGCGCTGACAGAACAATCAGGGCTGCAAAGGTTGCGCCGCCACCAATACCAGCTACTCCGAACGAGCTAATGGTGATGATGGCAATCAGCGTAACGATAAAGCTAATATCCAACGGGTTGATGCCCATGGTTGGCGCGATCATCACGGCTAACATGGCAGGGTAGATACCCGCACAACCGTTTTGACCAATGGTCGAACCGAAAGAAGCGGCAAAGTTGGCGATACCATTTGGAATGCCCAAAGCTTTTTCTTGTGTTTGAACGTTCATCGGAATCGATGCTGCACTGCTTCGCGATGTGAAAGCGAACGTTAGAAGAGGAATGATTTTCTTCAGGTGACGAATCGGGTTTAAGCCGAGCATCGCGATGATCGCTAAGTGAATCGCGAACATGGTAAACAGCGCACCGTATGAAGCCATAACAAAGCTTGCTAGGTTAACGATATCCGCGTAGTTAGAGCCTGAAATCACTTTTGTCATTAGCGCCAGAACACCGTATGGCGTTAAACGCAGTACCAGCGTCACGATACGCATGACGATAGCTTTTGCCACGCCAACGAAATGTTCAAACGATGCAAACACCTCAGGTTGCTTCTTCGCGATACCTGTAGCAGCGATGCCAATAAAGATAGAGAAGATAACGACTGCGATCGTGGACGTTTTACGCGAGCCTGTCATATCCAAGAACGGATTCGCAGGAAGGAATTCTAAGATCATATTGGCGAAAGACAGGCTTTCTACGCGACCCAGATTGGTTTCCAATGATTGACCGCGAGCGACTTCCGCTGCGCCAGCCGTTAGGCCTTCAGCGGTGAGACCAAACATGAGTGACCAAGCAATACCCACAAGCGCAGCAATCATGGTGGTTACCACAAGTACGCCAATAGTCATGCCACTGATCTTACCAACAGATGAACCACCTTTTAGCTTGAGGATGGCAGAAATGATAGACACCATCACGAGTGGGATAATGATCATTTGCAGTAGCTTGACGTAGCCTTTACCGACAATGTCGAAGTAGTCGATGCTGGTTTTAATAATGTCGGAGCCGGCGCCGTAGTACAGCTGTAATAAGCCACCAAATACGACACCCAAACCCAGGCCAGCAAAAACACGTTTGGTAAAAGGAACATGCTTAGCTTGTAGTGTGTACAAGAAATAGATAAGTGCGGTGAATATCGCGAGGTTCAATATAACGCTTAAGGCCATTCTTTAATCCTTAAATTCAATAGCGGGCTAAATGTAAAATAAATTCGTGCTTTCTTCGTGTTCTTTATTCGGTAGTGAAAAAGAAATACTCAGTGAGTAAAAATCTTGCTGCTGTGGCGTCTAGTTTCTAACGATATGCAAGTCTGAATAGCCCCTGCGCACTGTATGGCAGCGATGATAGAGCAGTCATGCGTGCATATAAAACCAAACTGTATAACCAAAAGTTATATGTTATAAATTGAGCAGAACTTGAATGCTTTCAGTTCAAATGTAATTGTTCACTGATATTTTTGTTATTGAATTGTTTGCAATGTAATATTAAAAGTGATGTTATTTATCTGTGTGTTTTTTAAATTTCCTCCTAAAAATTACAGTGGTTCTTTCTTTTAATGATATTTATGTTTCCTAATTATTTAAAAAGAATATACGTTGCTTGATAATTGTTTTGCGTGACGACCATCGACAATTCTTCATTACTTATTTCGCGAATGTTTCTCACTGTTCTACTTTGACGGCTTTTTGCACAATCATGCTCAATTTCACATCAGTAATTAGAACCCAAATGCAATAAATTCAATTGCTTATGTCGAGCTGTTTGTTTTTCACACTATGCATCTTTTTAAAAAAAAGATTACCGAATTGTGTGGTGTATCACTTACAAATCCTGATGTGATGTAGATCACTTAAACTTGCAATATGGCAGTTGTTTTTTGAACTAGATTGTTACTTACGCCCTGCACTTTTTATGGGGTTATAAGAGCATGGTCTCAATGGGGCCTGTCTAAATGTCTGTTAAATATAAAAAATATAATCATGAGTGGCGGTGATCAGTGAGGGGAACATCTATGAGAAATTTGCGTTTGTTCGTGTTGGCTTTTGTGTTGGTCAATGCCATCACAGCGTGCCAATCCACATCGGAACCTGCTCAGGTAGCCAGCGAAACCAATGGGGTGTCACAACGAAGTCAAAACACACTTCAAATCTATGAACAAGCCAAATCGGACTACGCCCGTTGGCTCGCTAAGATGGAAGAGAGTCAAGCATTGCGACTTTACAGCAATGATATTGTTGAAGATTTATTTGAAGCATGGGAAGAGGCGGTCGATGTTTATGAAGACTTCGATTCAAACCCTGCCAAAGCCACAGAAAGCTACTCAGTGTTTTCATCTGGGACTTACGCCGAAACGTTTGATAAGCGCATGGTTAAGGTCGCGACGTTGCACGCTGAACTGTTAACCCTTAAAGAAACGGCTGACAGTTTGCTCGCTGAAGCCATTGCAGAAATGACATACCTGGATACGATCAATGCAGAAGCGTTGTTCGGGTCTCGCTATAACCGTATTGCGCGCGACTATCGAAATTTATTTGAGTATGTGGCAGACAACGATTTGGATGATGCTCAAGTCAAACAAGTGCAGTTTTTGGAGAAGGCGAAGGAGTTGGAAGTGGCGGTAGCATTACAAATCAATGTTGTTCCACTGAAAAACCAACTTGCCTTGTTACGTAAAGAGGGCTTCAAATCTGTCGCCCCCATTAGCTACACCAAAGCGGGGGCAACGCTAGAAAAAGCCGAAGCAGTGGTGACGGTTGATCCACGCGACACAAGTGGAATTGATCAAGCAGTACATGCGGTGAAGTTCGAGCTTGAGCACCTCAAACATATTGGTTTGGAAGTAAAGCGATTTAGAAATATCGATGACGGAAAATTCGAGCCTTTGATTTTGGAACTTGAGAATCAACTCCATCGTATTGCCCAAGCGCTGGAGAAGGGCGATCTGCGAGATAAGCCGATCAAGCAGCAAACGGCTGCGCTGGCCAGCAAAACAGAGGCGTTAGTACAGACGTTGAATAGCAAACCTGATGTCGACCCCGAGTTAAAGCAGCTAATGGCGAAACTTGACGCGGTAAATACTGACCTGTCATTAGCAGAGCAAGACAAGGAAACCTTGTCTGCCCAAGTGACAACATTGGAAGCAAAAAAGGTGTCTGATGAGAGTTTGATTGATGATTTGCGTATGGTCATCGACACGATTAAACCCAAAGAGGTGAACGCGTCGCCGGTGAGTGAGCCACCCTCCGCATCTGACGTTAATGCTGAAGCGCTCGTTGTAGAGCAACCGAAAGCGTGAGTCTGCTTCTATACGTTGCCGCTACATAAGTTATCGCTAGAGTTTGATAAAAAACACGAGAAGCTAAAAAAAGAAAGCGCCGATGATGGCGCTTTCTTTGTATCCAAATACTGATTATAAACAGGTATCACGCGCAGATTAATTGATCGTCACACATCAAGCCTTAAGTAGCAGACATTATGCTGTGAGGTAGTAATGATGGTTCGCTTTCTTTGCCAACACACCGTCTTTCATCATGGTGTCAAATAACGCATCCACATCATCAGTCGGTAGCAAGAAATGTTTGCACACGGCTTTCTTTGAACAAGTGATCACGCCGTTTTTCACGGCCAATTCTACTCGTTGAGCCAATGTCAGATCAGACTCATCTTGCTGCGTATCGATATTGCCATTTGCGACAAACTCGCTCTCCATGTCTGGCTTGTGCTCTAGATAACCCACAGGTTGACTAATGGTTTCTGGAGTAATGTCAATTTCAGTATGGTGCTGATAAAAACGACGGAAACGTGTTTCTTCACCAATTACACCAACGAAAAATGCGGCGAACAAATCAAGCAAGATAGACAAGAACACCACTAAGCCAAACTGAGCAGTTTGCTGCGACACTTGAAAGGCGTCGGCGAGGCTATCAATCAAGCCAATTGCCGATCCTTGCGCGACAGGCGGCAATGAATCACGCTCTTCCGCTAAACGTATCTGTTCTTCACGAAGGGTGTTGTTTTGCGCCTGAATGCGGCTTACTCCAGTGGCTATACGTTCCATTTGAATGTATTTTTCTGCCGCCAGATTATTCAGATCGATTTGTTTTTCGATGGCGTCAATTTGGCGGTTATAGGCATCGACTTTGGCTTGTTCAATCGCGATCACGCTTTGCGCTTTGTTGGTGGCGCTATTAATGCCACCAATACTGCCGCCGATCGAAATGGCTGCCAATACGAGGTAAAACACCAACGCGGTGAAAGAACCCATGTAGTTACGATGGGCACGACGCTCACCAAATTCGTACCAAGCGTAGAATTTTCCAGCCTCAAAAATGATCGCCAAGGTGCCGAACAGTGCTTTCATCATCGGGCTGTCATCAATCGACAGAAAAAGCAGTAGTGAAAATACCGTTGAAGTGACCACGGCAGCGCCAGTAAAGCTGTAGACGCTGATCATGGCGAAAGGGCCTTTAGGGTAGCGATACCCGAGCATAGTTTTGTAGTGCATAGTTATCTTTCAAGTCACGGTATGAAGGGCGGGGAGGATACCGCATTGACGCCGCACCTTCCGCAACTGTGACCTAACTAACAGTTTGACTGCTTGTTTCACAGTCAAATCGTTAGTGTTTTATACGATTTACGTCCAACTTTCTCTAGGGTTACAGAGGAATACCGCTAATATCCTTGCTCGGATTGCATTGCCCAAAGGTGCGCCGCAACCAAAGCACGCCAGGGCGAAAACGCGTTAAGCCAAACCTGTGTTTCCTTTTCCGACGGTTTTTCTTCGCTGTTGAGCAAGCGTTGGAGGTTTCTCCGTACGGCCACATCACCATGTAATGAGCCATCCAGCCAGCTGAATCCCCGCAACAAGGTATAGCTGACGGTCCATGGCCCAACGCCTTTTATCGCGAGAAGATCTCGAGAGACGGTATGCGGATCGGCGGTCAACGACAAATCTAGTTCGCTGTTCACTAGCATTTGGGCAACACGCTGAATAGTGGTTGCTTTGCTGTTGGAAAATCCACAACGGCGATAGGTTTCAATTTCCGTGTTAGCAAGTGTCCTCGCATCGGGTGAACACCAAATGCCGCTGCTATGAGCTTGTCCCGTTGATTCAATGAGTCGACGACGAATAGAAACGGCCGCTTCCACGCTGATTAACTGTCCGGTAATTGCCCATGTAATGGCTTCAAAGGGTGTCGTTGTTTGCGGAATCCGTAAACCACTATGGTGTTTTAGCAAACGGGAAATCTGAGGGTGGGTTTGGTAGTGAGCTTCAAAGGTGTCGATGTCTTGGTTCAGCCCCAACATATGGGTAAGCAGCGCTGATAATGTCTCTTGAGCTAGGGAGTGTGTAGCGCTATCAGCATCTATTTGGAGAGTCCCAGTGTCTTTGTTCAAAGAGAGGCTAAGACAGCAAGGAGTTCCATCAATCAACATGCCTTTTCGGATCAGGTTACCTTCCACTTTTTCTGCAAGCTCGGTTTTATCTCGCTTGTGAAATGCAAGAAAATCACTGTGTCTAAAGTTATCTGGTAGTGACGTTGTCACGCATTGAGTGGTGGTCATGAGATTAACTCCTAGAGCAGGGTGAAAACAGCCTAAACCGGGCAATGATACAAGGCGAGATAATTCATCCTAACGCACTATAACTGAATATTTTGATCTTCATTTATACGGTATAGGTCACAGGTGATGAAAGGATTAGGCTAGTCAGGAGGGGGAGTGTGCCGCAATATAACGCCTCTCTGGCCGGCCAACACTGCCGTAATTAACCTGAGCTTCCAGTTCTAAAGTGCTCACCATATATTCAAGATAACGACGGGCAGTGGTTCGGCTTGCGCCAATCAAGGTACCGACTTCTTCGGCGTTGAGTGGTTCTGCAGAATCCGCAAACACTGCTCGGATTTTATCCAGCGTAATCACATCAATGCCTTTTGGAAGTCGCGGGGTGTTTGCGTTGGTTGAGCTGTCTGCTGTTGGCATGGATGCCATACGTTGTGGTAAAAGCGTGTCGACATCCGTTTGTGCCAATGACTCCATGGCGCGCAACTTTTCGAGGTGTGTGGCGTATTGGCCGATCACTTCTTGCAAGCGTTCGAATACTAACGGTTTGAGTATGTAGTAAAACACGCCGCCACGCAGCGCGTCTCGTAGCGTATCGACCTCTTTTGCTGCGGTTATCAAAATCACGTCTGTTGCGCTGTTGTTGGCTCGCAGTTTCCGGAGTAAATCTAGGCCTGTACCGCTTGGGAAGTGGTTATCAAGCAGCAGTAATTCAGGTTTGAAAACGTCTACAAGGTCTTCTGCGTCTTCCAATGTGTGGGCGATACCGACCAGTTCTACACCGTCTATGCGGTCTAGAAAGCGTTTTTGTATTTCTGCAATCTGAATATCGTCTTCAGCGATAACGACGCGGATGTTTTGGGCCATAGGTACAACTCATTCCTTGTTGGTCTTACTTTATTTATTCCAATGTACGTTAAGTCTAGTTGGCGTTAGCCTTTGGGATGTAAACAGTGAATCGACTGCCGACAGTATCTGCGGGTTCGAGCAAAATTGTGCCACCGAGTTTCTGCAACAGCTTTTCAACAAGGTGAAGTCCGAAGCCATGGCCTTCACCTTCCTTGCTGGTCACGCCTTTACGAAAGATGCGTTCTTGGTCATTTTCTGAAATACCCGCACCTTCGTCTTCAATTTCGAAAATTAGGTCGTTCCCTAAGTCGGTCATGGATAATCGAACATTGAATTGGTGGTTTTTCAGTGTGGCTTCAAGGGCATTGTCTATCAGATTGCCAATGATGCTCACTAACTCTTCACGCGGGATGTGATCAGGAATCTCCTTCATGCTGCTTTCTGGGTCAATTTCGAGGTGCAACCCCAGTTCTTTGGCACGATTGTATTTACCCAGCATACAACCCGCGAGGATAGGGTCGGGCACAGCGTCCACCAATAATTGAATCAAGGCTTGGTGACTTTGGGTTTCTTGCCCAATCAGCGCTAACGCTTCATCGGTTGCACCCAGTTGAATGAGCCCAGCGATGGTGTGGAGTTTGTTTGAATACTCGTGTGATTGACTGCGAAGGGTGTCGGCATATTGCTCGATTTGGCTGAGTTTCTTACTGATCGCATCCAATTCATCTTTGCGTCGAAAGCTTGAAACAACACCGGTGATCTGACCGTTTTGCAACAGGGGGAGTCGGTTCACGATGAGGTTTCTGTCTTGTAGCCATACGTCCTTGTCGATCTGAGGTTTACCTGTGCGTAATACCTCCATTAAACGACTGTCTGGTAACACATCTTCAATAGGGCGTCCGGTCAGTTTGGTGTTGGCGTCTAGCCCGAGTGTATCGACAGCGGCGCGGTTGAAGGTGGTGATATTGCCTTTGCCATTTACGGCAATAATACCTTCTCGGACCGATTCCAGTGTGGCGTTTCGCTCTTGGAAAAGCTGGCCAATTTGCTCGGGCTCCAATCCGAATATGGCTTTTTTGAAATGAGAGGCGAACCAAAGCCCAGTGAGCACACTGAGCCCAAAACTGAGAATGATCACGAGATATAAGGTGTCGCGGTAGCGGTTGATCGTGTCTTCGACCGACGAAAGCATAAAGCCGACGGAAATAATACCCACCACGTTTTCGTTGTTGCTGTCAAAGATGGGGGCTTTACCGCGCACCGAAGCACCAAGGCTGCCGGTGGCTTTTTGAATATAAGGCTTGCCGTACAACAGAGCGGGTTCGTTGTGGTCACCTTCGTCATCGTACATCGGCTTACCGACACGCTTCCAGGATGGGTGGGCAAGACGAATGCCGTTTCTGTCTCCAATCACCACAAATCGCGCATCATTGACTGACGCCAGATCAATAGATATTGGTTGTAACCATTCGCTGTCTCGGCTTTCTACTGCTTCAACCACGTCAGGCATGGTGGCGATGGTTTTTGCAACATGCAGCGCTCGCAGCCCAATCTGTTCATCAAGCGATTGACTTAAATACACCAGGGCAAAGAAGCCAATAAAGCCTGTTTGGAGGAGAGCCATCATGCCGAGAATGAGCATCATGCGGGTTTTGAGTTTTAGCGAACGTAGTGAAAGCATGGGTTGATGGCGTCCTTTCGTACAACTTTGTGGCGTGGTGTTAGCTTGGCGCGAATCACTATTATCTATCTTATTGAAATAATGATTCTTTGTGGTCTGTCACGCAAGTGAACAATATGAACAAAATGTTTTTAATAGTTTAAAAAAACATTAAATCCACAAGGTTTCCAATAGACAGCCTAGCGAATACGTTGAAGGGGTAGGACAAAAATAATTAACGCGTCCAAAGGACGGAACGACATGAGGAAATACCTATGATTTCACAAATGTTCGCTAAAAAGCGCTCTTTCATCGCAGCCCTCGCGCTGACGTCTGCACTAAGTGCAGGCATGGCTAATGCGGCGGTTGAAGAAATTCACTTCTTGATCCCTGGTGGTGCAGGTGGTGGCTGGGATGGAACAGCACGCGGTACTGGCGAAGCACTGTCAAAATCAGGTTTGGTTGAAACCGTTTCATACGAAAATATGTCAGGCGGTGGCGGCGGTAAAGCGATCGCACACCTCATTGAAGTTGACGGCCAAGCTGACAACACGCTGATGGTGAACTCGACCCCTATTGTTATCCGCTCTTTGTCGAAAGTGTTCCCTCAGTCGTTCCGTGATCTTAAGCCAATTGCTGCAACAGTGGGTGACTACGCGGCATTTGTGGTTCCCACCAACTCAAAATATCAAACCTTCCAACAGCTGATTAATGATTACAAAGAAAATCCACGTTCAGTAGCAGTTGCTGGCGGCTCGGCTCGTGGCAGCATGGACCACTTGGTCGCAGCCATGGCATTTAAAGCGGCTGGCGGTGATCCAAAGCGTGTGAAATACGTGGCTTACGATGCTGGCGGCAAAGCAATGGCTGGCATTCTGTCTGGCGAAGCTCACGTGCTTTCAACAGGCTTCAGTGAAGCGTTAGCGCTGAAAAACGCGGGTGAAGTGCGCATTCTTGCCATGACGGGCGATGAGCGTTCAGCGGCAGCAGCAGACGTCCCAACCTTGAAAGAGCTGGGTTATGACGCGACCTTCATCAACTGGCGTGGTTTCTTCGGTTCACCGGGTCTGTCTGATGAAAAAGCCGATGAGTACGCAGC
This sequence comes from Enterovibrio litoreus, assembly GCF_045679545.1. Taxonomy (NCBI): domain Bacteria; kingdom Pseudomonadati; phylum Pseudomonadota; class Gammaproteobacteria; order Vibrionales; family Vibrionaceae; genus Enterovibrio; species Enterovibrio litoreus. The sequence goes on along the minus strand of NZ_CP166194.1, from coordinate 1,797,182 downwards.
GGTACTGGAAAAAATGTACAGTACGGATGAGTGGGCAGTCGTTCGTGACCGCAATGGTTGGACCGAAGTGTTCAAGCCTCGTGCAGAGTTCACTACTTTCCTAGAAGGCCAAGAGCAACAAGTTGGCGACCTGATGCGTGAGCTGGGCTTCCTTCAATAAGAAAAAATGACTGGGTCATTAATGTTGACCCAGCTTTATAAGCTTGAGACGGGTTCGCCCGTCTGTTGTTGCATCCAAGGAGTTTCTCATGGTTGTCACTAAAGACCATATCGGTGGTCTCATTTTTCTCAGTCTTTCAGTGGCCTATGGTTATTACGCTCGCCACATCCCTATGTTACCGGGCGATGAATACGAACCGTTTAACGCGCAAACACTTCCCATCGTACTGTCCTATATGGGCGGTTTGCTTGGGGTGTTAATGCTTGGTACCGCAAGGCATGATACTGCCAGTAAGCTTTCATTTGCAGGTCTTGATTTTCTGTTGGTTTCTAAATTGCTTCTGCTCATCGTTGCGTTTGCATTCGCACTTGAATGGGTAGGTTTCGCACTTTCTACCATCTTCTTTTTGGTGGTCGGTTACTGGATCTTAGGTGAACGACGACCTAAAACACTCTTCATTGCTTCCGTGCCGTTTGCCGTCGGCATTTGGTTTATTCTCGCCAAGCTGCTGGATATCTATCTCGCGCCGGGTCGCTTGTTCATGATGATCTTTGGAGGCCAATAATTATGTGGGACGGAATCACAACAGGGTTAAGCACCGCGATCATGCCTTTCAACATCATGATGGTGGTGGTGGGCTGTTTTGCCGGTACGTTCATTGGCATGTTGCCAGGTTTGGGCCCAATCTCAGCGGTGGCGCTGATGATCCCTATTACTTATAGCTTGGACCCAGCATCTGGCATCATCTTGATGGCAGGTGTCTATTACGGTGCAGTATTTGGTGGTTCAACCTCGTCGATTCTGATCAATGCGCCGGGTTGTTCAAGCACTGTTGTTACCGCGTTTGATGGCTACCCAATGGCGCAAAAACGTCAAGCAGGTAAAGCACTGGCGTTGGCAGCCTATTCTTCATTCACGGGCGGCACGATTGGTGCGATTATCCTTCTGTTCGCTGCGCCTGCGCTAGCTACTGTGTCACTGAGTTTCCAATCGGCGGATTACTTTGCGTTGATGGTGCTCGGTTTGACGGCGGTCTCAGCGTTTGCAGGGAAAGGGCAGGTATTGAAAGCGATGGCGATGACCGTATTCGGTTTGATGATTGCCACCGTGGGTACGGATGTTATCTCTGGCGCGCCTCGCTTTACATTTGGCAACCTCGATTTGGTTGATGGCGTCAGCTTCCTCTTGCTGGCCATGGCGACGTTTGCGCTTGCTGAAGTGGTGATGACGGTACTTAAAGGTCAGCACAAAGAAGAAGAACCGGACATGGACATGGCGTCTTTGGGCAGCATGAAGCTCAGCAAAGAAGAAGTGAAAGAAGTCGCGCCGACTATCGCGCGCTCTTCTATCTTCGGCTTTATTGTTGGCGTTTTGCCGGGCGCGGGGGCGACCATTGCGTCATTCCTTGCCTATGGCCTTGAACGCAATCTTGCACCGAAGCGTTTGAAAGAGCAGTTTGGTAAAGGGGCATTGCGCGGATTAGCAGCGCCGGAGTCAGCCAACAATGCGGCATCTACAGGTTCATTTGTTCCTTTGCTCACGCTGGGTATTCCGGGTTCAGGCACGACAGCGATCATGCTGGGTGCGTTGATCGCCTATGGCATACAGCCAGGGCCACGTCTTTTCATTGATAACCCAGATGTGTTTTGGTCAGTGATTATTTCGATGTATTTCGGCAACTTGGTACTGTTGATTTTGAACTTGCCGTTGATTCCGTATATCTCACGTTTGCTGGTTATTCCACGTCCTATCTTGATCCCGTTGATTTTGTTCTTCTCGATCACTGGCGTGTATCTGGTGAGCTTTAATACCTTTGATATCAATATGATGGTGTTAATTACGGTTGTCGCGATATTCCTTAGGCTGTTGGATTTCCCGATGGCACCCATGCTTCTCGGTTTCATTCTGGGCGGGATCATGGAAAACAACCTCAGTCGGTCACTTACCATTTCTGATGGTAGCCTGAGCTTCCTCTGGGAGCGTCCAATGACATTGACCATCATCAGTATTTCAATCTTTGTGCTGGTATTGCCTTTGCTTCGAGTGGTGCTTGAAAAAATGGGCGTCGGCGCGAAGGCGGCGGAAACTAAGGTTCAAGTCGATCGTAACGATGGTTAACTTCGATAGCTAAGCGATACGTTTCTCTACAATGCCATCTCTTAGATGGCATTTTTATTTGATAGATTATGTACAGTGTTTTATTGTGAGTTCGTTGCGTGACAAAGAATAAGCGGTCATTGTCTAAGCATCATGGATGTGTGACAATTTTTGACATTGCCGTGTGATTTGACCTGATTGCACTAAGCCGAAAGAACACACTCAGGGCAGCAAGGTTGCTGTTTTCGAAGCATGAAAGAGGATATCAAGATGAAGCGAATCCATTGGTTTGTCTTATCAGCACTGTTGACCCTTCCTTTGGCCGTAAATGCCGAAGAAAGTAGCTGGGATAAAGCAAAAGAATCTGCCGCAGAAGCCTGGGATTCAGCAAAAGAAGCGGGCGGAAGCGCGTGGGATGCGACCAAAGAAAAAGGCGGCGAACTGCTGGATAAAGCCGAAGAAGGCAGCAGCAGTATTTGGGATAGCACCAAAGAGAAAAGCAGCGAAATATGGAATAAAAGTAAAGAGAAGGGCGGTGAACTGCTAGAAGAAGCAGAAAAGAAAGCTGATGAAGTGCTGACCTCGCCGGATGATAAAGAACCGGATACAACACCTGCGCCAGTGAAGCCGATTGACCCTGACAATGCGCCGGATTTTAATCAGTCAGTCTAATGAGCAAGCGTTAACAATTGCGCCATAAATCAATTAATTAAAGCAGAGTTTTTGCGCTGGTTCGCTATGTGCGTTTAATTGTTAACCTCCAGATTGTTTTTAGGGATATTTCAAGGAGATTGCTTTGTGATTAAACGTGTTGGCAACACCGTGATTCAAGAAGTTCACCGCGCCACGTGTCATTGCGGTGGCGTAGAGTTGGCGCTTTCTCTTCCTAACGGCATTGATAAGCCGCGACGTTGTGATTGTTCAATTTGCCGACGCAAAGGGGCAATTGTTGCATCGGTTAAACTTGATGGCATTCGTATCGTGAAAGGTGAAGCCTTGCTCAAGCTTTATCAGTTCAACACCCAAACCGCAAAGCACTACTTCTGCTCAGAATGCGGGATTTATACGCACCACCAGCGTCGTTCTGATCCGACTGAATATGGTTTCAATGTGGGTTGCCTTGAAGGGGTTAACCCATTTGATTTGGGCGACGTAGTGACAAATGATGGTGTGAATCACCCTGCGGACAGGCCAGAGTAAATATTTATTTGATCAAAAAGGGTGCGATTAAATCGCACCCTTTTTGTTTCTGGAGCCTCGCTGCTCACTGTTGCCGAGGATTATGCGTCTTTAGCTGGGGGCTGAAGTTGTCCTGATGCCATATGAAGATGCACATCTTGTTGTGGGAACGGAATGGAAATCCCTTCTTTGTCGAACCGCATTTTTACTTCGCGCGTCACGTCCCAATACACATCCCAGTAATCATCGGTTTTCACCCAAGGGCGAACGATAAAATCAACGGAAGAACTGTTAAGGACATGCAGCTTGATTACAGGCTCTGGTGCGCGAAGGACAGAAGGATGCTGAGTGACAATGTCATGCAATACTTTTTCAACGTGAGGGATGTTGTCTGTGTAGCTAACACCGAACACCATGTCGACACGACGGACTCTTTCGTGCGTGACGTTCTTGATGACATCCCCCCAGATTTTGCTGTTCGGCACAATGATGATTTGGTTATCGAATGTCTTGATCGTGGTATTCACCAAGCTCATGTGACTCACCTTACCTTCAACGCCACCGGCCGCGACAAAATCACCCACATCAAACGGACGATAGATCAACAGCATCATACCCGCCGCGAAGTTGGATAGCGTATCTTGCAACGCGAAACCGATGATCACACCCGCAATCCCGAAACCCGTCAGTATTGGTGTGAGATTTAAACCTATTTGAGACAAGGCAATCAAGATACCTATAAACCAAACGCCTTTTCCTGACATGGAAATAAAGAAGTCCTGCATCAACTGGGAGAACTTCAAATTTTTAGACGCGACAGCGCGTTTGACGACTTTTCGAGTGACATTGGCAATCAGACGAGCAATGAACAGGATCACCAAGAACACGACAAGCTGGAAGATGATCTGGGGAGCATTTGTGACAAACCAATTCCAAAATGAGCTAGACCATGTTTTTAATATGGACATCAGCACATCAACGCTGAGCAGATCTTGGGTAACGCTACCGGTGACTTCGAAGGATAACCGTTTGTATTCAGCAGTAGGAATTCCCAATTTATCCGCAATGTTTACAATGACAGAGAGGCTGTTTGTCGAGATGTCCATTCGTCGTTGATTGATGAGTTTTGCTAGCTGGAGTGTTGCTTTTTCAGATTCCGGGGCGACTTTAAGTTGTGCATCGTCAGCTTTTAACTGTTGGCGAAGATATTTCACGTTGGCAGCTAACTGCTCAGTACGTTGTAAGATTGTCTGTTTGAAGTTGCTTTCTTGTTTGGGCGTTAGTACACCTAGCGCTTTTAACCATTCAATGTTCTGTGCTTGTTCTTCATATATGCTATCGAGATATTTCCGAGACTCTTCGTAGTCTGACAGTATTTGAAATTTCTCTTCGTTATTTGCGGCGTTGAGCGTCTCAGATAGTTCTGATGAGCGCTGCGTAAGGTATTTTATCCCTTCTCTTGCATAGTCCTGTTGCTGCTTTATTTGTTCAATTAAATGGCCTTTTTCACTAGGGTTATCTTTGACACTGGCTGCAATCAAAGTGCGTAATTGCTCATTTTTCTGAAACATTTGTTGTTGCAGGGCAAGCTTATCTTCACCACTGACCTGTTTCTGCATGGCAGTGAGAGTAGCAAGTTCTTTTTGTAGGTTACTGATCTCATCTTTCTGTGTGTCAGTAGATGTTGGACTTATCGCTGTGGGTGCGACAGCTTCGGTGTTGGCGAAAACAGGTTGTGTGAATGCAAAAAGAATCACGAACAGCGTTGCAGCAACAGAAAGGGGGACGCGTAAGTTCATTGAAACGGCTCCATCGATTCAAGGCGATTAGGTGAGAAGTATGGCATTTTGTATGGAGACTGGCATTGAATCTCCCTCTCACAATTGAACAATCAGGACGGTTGGTGGCAGGAGCGTGACCTTCGTGTCGCTTCGGAAGTTCGGTGTAGTGACTCTGGTGCATATTGGTCTTAGAAATATCCTGTTACTTTACTTAAATTTACGTTCACCTGATTGATCGGCAATCAATTCGGACGCAATATAGCCACGTTTATTACCCTTCTTAGAATAAGGAGATTCATCGATGAGTAACACGTCTTCATTATCGAAAACGACCATCGCACTGCATTGGGCAGTTGCTGTGGTGATCATTGGCATGCTTGCCGTTGGCTCTTATATGGTTGACCTGCCGAAAGGCCCTGACAAGGGTGAGCTAATCGGTATTCATAAATCAATCGGATTCATCGTGCTTATACTCGCTTCACTGCGTGTGCTTTGGCGTTTGAAAGAAGGGCAAATTACGCCGATTCCTGGTTCACCTAACTGGCAGGAAAAAGCAGCAAAAGGGGCGCATCACCTGTTGTTGCTGGCGACAATTTTAATGCCTGTTTCTGGGATCATGATGTCGGTGGGTGGCGGTCGCGGGCTAGATGTATTCGGTGTGAGTTTGATTGCTGGCGGGGAGAAAACAGAATGGATGCAGGCCGTTGGACATGAAACTCATGAAATACTGGCGTTTATCCTTATCGCTGTGATTGTGCTGCATGTGGCAGGCGCGGTTAAGCACCACCTTGTTGATAAAGACATGACGTTGAAACGCATGCTGGGTAAATAGTCACGTTACCCACGACGTTGTACTCCCATGTTGATTGCTTTGCTGCTGCGCCCGTGTCGTTTTGTCATCATCGTCACGGGTGCATCGTCATTTTTCTTTCCAAATCAAAGCGTCTAATCGAGAGCCATCTTCACTTTTTGTGTGCAATAGCCTGATAACCTTATGAAACATGATTGTTATTGCAGCCATGTTTCATAACCATGCACAGTTCGCGGTCGTGCTTTTTCAAAACCAATGGAAGGCAGTAAGATGCGACGAATTATTTTTAACCAAAAAGGTGGCGTGGGTAAATCAAGTATTACGGTCAATCTAGCAGCCCTCAGTGCTGCAAGTGGCAAGAAAACCCTGCTGATTGATTTAGATATTCAGGGAAACAGCAGTCACTATCTGGGCATTGATATTAACGGCAAAAATGACAGAAGCGTGGCCGACTTGTTTGACCAAACCGTGTCATGGTTTTCGGTTTCAACGCCTATCAAACAATTCCCTCAACCTACAGCGTATGAAAACCTCGATATTATTCCGTCTAGTCCACGCCTTGCGGCACTTGAGCCTGAGCTTGAACGTCGCTATAAAATATACAAACTGCGTGAAGCCTTAGATGAGCTAGAAAGTGAATACGATAGGATTTATATCGATACACCGCCCAACCTGAATTTCTACAGTAAAGCGGGCCTGATCGCGGCACACAACTTACTGATCCCATTTGATTGCGACACATTCTCGCATCAAGCACTGTTGACCTTGATGGATAACCTTGCAGAGCTTCGTAACGATCACAATCGTAAACTGGCGCTTGAAGGGGTCGTGGTCAATATGTTCAACGCACAGGCTAAGTTTCCGGCTTTAATCATCGAGAACGTGCGTGAACTGGGTTTGCCATTACTTGAGCCGTTTATTCCGCAATCGGTGAAAATGAAAGAATCCCATTATCATCAAAAACCGCTGGTTCATTTTGCACCTCAGCACAAGTTGTCAAAAAGTTTCGCGGAGTTATACGCCAAGCTAGAAGCGCCCATTGAAAAAACGACAATTGAAGAAACGGCCGTTTGAGTCATAACCCGTAGAAGTAGGTTATCTGGTTTACGAAGCTGATAAGCAAACGGGTATCTCAAGTGATGGATTGACGTAACCTTTGACAAAGTTACATTATAGCGTAACATTTAATTATGTTACTTAATGGTGTAACTCGAGGGTGAGATGAAAAAGCACTATGCAGGGGTGATCACGGGAGACATTGTGGGCTCGACAGACATGAGCGAGTCCACACGTCAGGCTTGTTTGGCCGCTTTAAATCACTGCTTTGAAGATTTTGGCGAGCGAGATGTGAGCGGCGAAACAGTCGGTGAAATATATCGCGGTGATGCATTCCAGCTTTACACCAATACCCCAGAACGCTTGTTTGGCATGGCGATGACCATTCGCATTGCCCTAAAAAGCATTGAGGGTTCTGCTGACGCGAGGTTGTCACTGTCTGTGGCGCAAGCAACGCAAAGAGAACTTCCGGTCAGAATGGCCAATAATTCCGACGCGTTTATATTGTCAGGCCGACGCCTGGATACCATGAAAAGCCAACGCTTGGCATTCACGGCTGATGAGACTGATTTTGCCAGCGACGTGAATTTGGTGGTCTCCCTGCTTGACGACCACATCACGCAACTGACCACTAAGATGGCAATCGCATTGTCTGTTTGGATGAAAAACCCAACAGCCCAGCACTCGGTTCTTGCACAAGATCTCGGTATAACTCGAAGCGCATTCACAAGAATCATAAACCGAGCACACTACGCGCGTATTGAAGAAATCAGCAAATGGTATGCTGACAGGCTTTTACGTTATCAGTGTGCTAGGGAGAGGTAAGCATGGTACTAACATTGCTACTGGTATTGGTTGTTGTTCACGTATGTGTTGAGTTTTATCTCTTTCCTGTCATGGCACGACGCGCGCGCCACGTTTACCTTCCCGTGCTCATTGAAAGTGTTCTTTCGCTAGTCGCCTTTTATCTGCTTCATATTCCTTTGCTCTGGTCTTTATTGGGTGCGCTGTTCATTGGGCTATCTAGTGTCGCCATTTCAGTTTGGTTCCGCGCGAGCCCAACCGGACTTCGCTATTTGGTGGTTAAACAGCTGTTACATCTTCTTATGCTGCTTATCGTTGTGTTGCTTGTCGTCGGTGCCGAAGACAGAGTCGCCGCAAAAATCGCGCTTGAAAAAACCGATTGGTGGATGCTGTTTTGCTGGGCAACGGCGTACTTATTGGCAATGAAACCGTCCTCTGCAGCGATTGCGTTGCTCTTGCAAAACTGGACCGACGAAGTCACAAGCACCGAGTCGAGTGGCACCAATAAGCCACTTAAAGATGCGGGTGCATATATTGGTTATTTTGAGCGTATTCTTATCGTGACCTTTGTTTTATGGGGGCAGTTACCAGGTGTAGCATTGGTATTAGCGGCAAAATCGGTATTTCGTTTTGGCGATTTAAAAGATCACGGAAGCCGAATGTTCACCGAATATGTCATGTTAGGAACATTCGCCAGCGCACTGTTTGGCATAGGTTGTGGGTTACTCGGCGGGTACTTAAGCAAGTTCTAGCCGCATGGCTTCGCGGAGGCATAAACCGCCACTGTTGTTCAGAAGTAATACGTTAGCGTGATTTCGCCGTAGCTGTCAGGTTCTAGCCCATAAAAAAAATCGCTGGCTGACATTGCGGATAGATCAAAAAATGTCGCTTCTAGGTCAATGTTTTGAGTGAGGCGACGGGTCAGCGTGACTTCGATAATATTGCTGCCATGATCGAGGTCGTGAAGAAGGGAAAGGCTAATTTCAGTGGAATCCACGTCGTTCAACGAGGTGTGCACCGCCAGCAATACATCATGTTGATAGAGAGAAAGCAGTTCTTCGCCCAATGTGTTGTCACTGTACTCTGCGACCCACCTTAGATCTGCACCGCTATCAAAGACACTAAACACGCTATATTCACCAGCGATGACATACTGAGTGGTTTCATCAAAGTCGCCGCGAAGAGTAGGGGCATCAGACACATTTAGCACTTCAAATTTCGTCAGCAAATTGCCCATGACCCGCTGCACTTCCATTCCGATTTGTGTTCCTACCGTATAGATGGGTGCAAATTCCCCCGCCTCCACCACAAACGCGGGCTCTCGGTTAATCCCATGGAAGCCCAATAACGCGATATCCATGTCGTCAAAAGAATACGCGTACCGTGCAGCGAATCCTGGGTAATAGGCGTGTTGACTATCGCGCCATTGAACGTTCTCGCCATCAATATCAAAACCAGCAGAAAGGCGCTCAGAATACTCTCGAAAATGTCTTTTGGGTGTATAAGGCAGATAGTAAAATGTTGCCAATCCTTCTCCGATATAGCCCGAAAATTTCACCATTGGCTGACCGAGTGGTTGGTCTGCGCTAAAGTCAGTGCCGAGATCTTTCTGATTGAGGATATTCAGGATCTGTGCCCCTTCACTTGCCCCCCAAAACACAACGTCGTATCCCGCGGTAATTTGTAATTGGTCAAAGTATTGAGTGAATCGGCTTTTGTAGGGATCAACAAATACATCGTCATTGTCGTGGTTTCGGGTTCGCAGTGCGGGCTCGAGTATAAAAGTCGTGTCTTCCGTTAAATCAAAACTAAAGCGGGGAATGACGCCAATCTCTGTTTGATTGGAAGGTAAACCATCACTGGGTTCCCAAAAGTGCCGATAGCCAAATGATAGTTCCCCTGTTGGTGGTTGCGCCCAAGCCACACCGATGATCAGCGCAAAACTAAAGATGAAACAGAACGAGATAAGGTGGTTTGCTCGCACTAATCTTTGCTTCTCAATATTGAGCGATTGAGTAAAAACCATCCTAGGCCACCTGACATATCTATAATTCCTGATATATTGAATAATAAGCCGTATGCCGTGAAAAGTGAAACCCACAGGAGAGGAAAGTATGTCCAGTATTGTCTCAGGGCTGATTAATTTTGGTTATAACCGCACCTTTCTAGAGCCGGTATGGACAGTCTTTCTGCTTGCGCTGCTTTCCATTGCGTTGATTGATCCACAGCAGTTATCGGCCTCGCTGCTGTTTATGGGCGATACCTTTGTATTGATCATTCCATTCATATTGGCTTCGTCGTTGATATATGCCTATGTAACGGCGACTCAAGCAGACAGCCTTATCGCAGATGCCCTTCAGGGGCGGCCAAGTGTGGTGATCCTCACCGCAGCAATGTTTGGAGCATTGTCGCCATTTTGTTCTTGTGGCGTGATTCCTCTTATCGCCGCAATGCTTGCGATGGGCGTGCCGCTCGCACCTGTGATGGCCTTTTGGATTGCTAGCCCAATTATCGATCCCGTCATGTACCTTCTCACTGCCGGCATTGTGAGTTGGGAGTTTGCGACGATGAAAGCGCTAGGGGCGATTGTATTGGGATTAGTGGCAGGTTGGTCTGTGTATTTTGCCCAAAAAGGAGGTTATCTCGTGAATCCTTTGAAACCTTCCGTGACGGGTGATGCAACAACCCTCAGTTATGTTGAAAAGCCAGTTTGGCGATTCTGGGAAGAAGCGCCACGCAAAGCGGTATTCATTGAAAAGACAACGAACATTATGATGTTACTGCTGAAATGGCTAGCGCTGGCCTTTTTGCTCGAAAGTTTGTTGGTGGCGTATGTGCCGACGGAATGGGTTACATCTTCATTTGGTGGGGACACGCAAACGCCAATCCTATGGGCGGCGATCATTGGCGTACCTGCTTACATCAACGGCTATGTCGCTGTGCCTCTCATTGCTGAGCTTATCAATAAAGGCATGCAGCCGGGCGCTGGCATGGCGTTCTTGATAGCAGGGGGCATAACATCCATTCCTGCCATGATTGCCGTCGTCGCCGTGGCGCGTATTCAAGTGGTGATATTTTATGTCGGCTTTGCACTTATTGGTTCGTTTGCATGGGGGCTCATCTACCAAATGTGGGTGTAGCGGGTGTCTAGTTCATGGGCTTTGATCTGGCTGCGTTTCTGGCTTCATTTGTGGTTCCCACGCTGACCACTGTCTTTTTCTTTGTTTTCTCTGCTGCACTGAGCCTATTTTTTGCAGTGATATACGTACTTTGTGGGAGAAGCCATTTTCACTTTCTTCGTGTTGTGTCAGGTGTGTTGATAGAAGTGTCTCGAGGTGTCCCAACTGTTGTGTTTGTTCTTTTGATGGGGAATTTGGGGCTTTCTCCCTATTTTTCAGTGTTGGATATGGAAGGGGTCATACCTGGCGTTTCATGGGGGTTCAGCGTCGCCGCGATATTTATTATTGTGGGTCTTGCGTTTTCGAGCTCAGGGCATTTAGCCAAAATTATCGAAGCTGCCATTTCAACCATCAAGCAAGATACCATTGAGTACATGGAGACGCTTCAACTCGGCACATGGGTGAAAATAAAATTGGTTTTCATCGAGTGTGCGCCAGCGCTTGTCCCAACAGTGTCGGCCAGACTCGTCCATCATCTACACAACACAGCGTTTATTTCCATGTTTCCCATTACCGGTATTTTTGCAGCGATGAGAACGGGCGTAGTTGAAACGGCGCTGGTGATCCCCTACTTAGTGTTCGCGACGATACTTTTTGTACTGCTTGGTTCCGGCGTACACATTATAGGGAATTTGTTCGCGAAGCGGCTACGGCGTCGGTCTGACGTTGATCCCAGCCTTAGTTTGACTGGTTAAACCCTTTTTGTAAGCTGGTGACGAGTTCGCTCACCATATCACTTTCACCGCCACAGCAATGTTCCAACAAGAAGGTGAGGAGCACGCCGATCGTTTCCATATTGACGAAATAGCGGATCATCCGTCCTTCACGCTTTCGGCGAACTAACTTGGCATTGTGAAGGATTGAAAGGTTAGTGGACATGGTATTTTGTCGAATGTTTAAACTGTCCGCTACCTCTCCAGAAGACAGGCCTTTCTCGCCAGCTTTAATCAACAATCTGAATACATCCAGTCTTGTTTCTTGAGCCAACGCGGCGAATATTTTTGCTGATTCTTCTGAATTCATAGTTATAGGCATTGCAGTAAAAAATAAACAGACTGTGAGCAGGCGTCACAAGTTACATCCACTTTCACGAAAGCTGTAAACCTTAGCGTTATCAACACATCGGACGTGTGGCTAAGTGAATACTAGCATGCTCGTGCTAAAAACACACAGTTTCACAAACCATTGAACCAACGGGGCATTCTCATGGTTCTTATAATTGATATCAATATATCGGTATATCTAGATATAATGATTGTATGGGTATCTAAACATGATGCTCAATGAAGTTCAAAAAGTGGGTGAGAGGCTTTGGCGTATGGAAGGTAGCTTTGACATAGCTCAGAAGATGTTATTTGGTCTGCCTCATGCGCAACCTGGTGGTCTTGTTCTGACATGGTGCCTATTTGTTACCACGATAAGTTTGTCGATTCCGCTTTCATATTTGGTGGTTTGTGTTTGTAACAAACGTCATCGATTCATGGTGGTATCCGGTACAGGCTTCGCCTTACTGAGAGCAATCCCTCCGCTGGTGATCATTTTCACCATCGACTTTTTTTTGCCACTTGAGACGTTTGTGAAAGGCATCTTCGCCTTGACACTTTATTCCATGTCGCACCTTGTGCCGATTTTTTCAAAGTACATTCATATGTACCCCGAAAACCTAGAGCGAGTCGAAAACGTGCTCAAACTAGGACTTCTTGCTCGGTATGCGCGTCTGAGAGCCCACTGGGTATTTAAAAAGAGTTTTCCGGCAATTCATACGCATTTTGTCTCGCTGTTCAAAGACACAAGCATTGTGATTTTGATTGGACTGCTTGAGCTGAGCGCGCTGACCAACCTGCTTGCGAGCCGTGCCTATCAATTGTCAGATTGGCTGACCATTTTTGCCATTTGTTCTGCGCTCTATTTTATCAACGTGCAGTTCTTGAATCTTATCGGAGAAAGACTGCGTCTTTCGGTTTTTCGCTCATCGTATCGAATGACTCGAAGCATCAACTAAGGAGAGTTTATGTTCCCCAGAATTGTTTTCTTTATCTGTACATTGCTAACCCTTTTATTCATGCCTGCACATGCTCAGGAAGATGGCTCTGTCATCGATAGGGTAAAAGCGCGGGGCGAGATCGCCGTTGGGATCCGTCAGGATAATCCGCCACATTCTTTCATCAACGAAAAAGGCGATTGGGTGGGGTTTGATGTTGATATTGCCAGTGCCGTGGCCGACAAGCTTGGCGTAAAAATGAAGCGCGTCCCCGTTGATGAAATTACGCGAATAACCTATCTGCAAAACGGGAAGATCGACATGGCGGCAGCATCCATGAGCCATACATGGAAACGTGATGACGCTGTGGATTTTTCGCAAACCTATTTTTGGTCAGCGCAGACGTTTTTGGTGAGGACTGATGGCGCAAAATCGCTTGAGGATTTGGTGGGAAAAAAAGTGGGTATGAATCGAGGTAGTCACTCGATTAGCAACTGGAAACATTGGCTGGAGAAAAATGGTCATCCGGTCAATGAAGAAGACATCATTGAATTTGGAAACAAGCAAATAGCCATGAATGCCGTCCTTTCAGGGAAAATTGATGGCTGGGCAGAAGATGCAGAAGTGCTTGTTAGCTATGCCAAACCTAATCCAGAACTCACTGTATTGAGCGGAGAAGCCATTGGTATGAAACAGGATGGTCTCGGTGTGATTGAGAACGACAGCAAAATGCGTGATGCCGTTAATCGTGCCCTACAGGAAATTGAATCAAGCGGAGAATACCTGACAATTTATAACCGTTGGTTTGGGCCTGACAGTGAAACACCGATGCCTTTAGAGAACCGCATTGAGGTTTGGCCGCAAGGTTAGATGAGGAGAAAAGGCATGTTTTCACGTCAATCGATACCCGTGCCAAATTTATCTCAGCCAGCGCTATGCATTGAAGAAGCGAAGGTTAGTGTGATGTCTTCAGCGACACCACGGTTTTTTGGTGACTGGTTTTCAAACTCGACAACGCAAGAAGCGGTTTCGGTGCTCAATGGCGTCAATCTGACTGTGCCGACAGGTGCGTGGTACATGTTGGTCGGCCCCAGTGGTTGCGGTAAATCGACCCTGCTGAGTGTGTTGAATAACTTAACGCCGCTCAGTGGTGGGCGGGCTCTCAAGTTTGGTGTGCCAGTCGATTGCTGGTGTAGAAAATGGGAGTGTTGCCCGGGTACCCGAACCGGAACGGTTTTTCAGACACCTGCGTTATTTGATCAGCTAACAGCGATTGAAAACGTGTGCATGGGCTTTGAATGTCGAGAGAAAAGCACGCTTCACGATAAACAACAAAAAGCGCTATCAGTGATGGAAGAGTTGGATGTTGCGCAGTTTGCAAATCGATTTCCCACAGAACTTTCTGGCGGACAGCAGCAGCGGGTATCCATTGCCCGAGCGTTGGTCGGCGATCCTGATTTGTTGTTGATGGATGAGCCGCTTTCGGCGTTAGACGATGCCAATGCACAGAAAGTGAATCAACTCCTCCTCGCGAGACAACAGTCTGGCACCACGATATTAATGGCGTCTCACCGCCTTGATGGCTGCCTAGAAGCCTGCACCGCCAGAGTTGATATGAAAGGCGGCGTTATCACGGAAATACAAGCGTGTAATCACATGCCGTCTGCAATACAGAGCGCGGATGCTGTTGCTCGCCAACCCGTCACCACAAGGAATGAAAGTGTATGGAACTGAAATCGAAAGATACCCGGTTGTTCGATGTGCAACTGACCTACCAAAAAGATTACCTGTTCAAGAATGTCGCCAGTGAGCATGGCAACGCTGCGGGCGAGCCTTACATGAGCGACGAACCGGATCCCGTTGGAACGAACAGTGGCCCTTCAACACCGGCGCTGCTCGGCAGCGCAGTTGGTCATTGTCTGTCTGCGTCGCTTTTAGAACATATGCGCTTTCATGGCGCAAAAACCGAGGAAGGATGTATCGTCACTGACGCGCAAGTTACTGTGCACAAAGGCGAAGAAGGGTATCCCCGCATCCGTGAAATCAACGTGACAATAAGGGCAAACGATGGCGGCGGTCTGAGCACTCAGAACCGGGCATCCATTGATCGGAACTTTAAGAAGCACTGCACGGTATCCGCTTCTTTATCACCGGCTTTCCCTATCAACGTCACCGTCCAGTGGACATGAAGGAGAAAAGACGTGTCAAACCTTATGAATGAAACGCAACGCCTTGAAAGTCAGGCGTACAAAGATTTGCTGGCTTATGTCATATCCAACACCATTTCCGGCGAAATTATGGCGGTTAATAACTACACCACCATGGTGCCGCTGATTGATGACGTTGATGAAAAAATCCATGTCGTTAAGCAGGCGAGGGACGAAGGGGGACATATCAATGCACTGTCAAAGCTCGGCAAGCACATTGACTTTCCAACCATGCGAACCATGGTGGAACCGCAGTGGAAAGAAATCGGTCGCTTTGTGAAAGAGCGTGCCAGTGTTGGAGATTTAACCTCTTGCATCATTGCGCAGGACATCATGGTTGAAACCTTCGCCACGGTGGCTTACACCGCGCTGCAGCGCAACACGGATAAATACACCAGCAGCTTGGCGGCGAGTATTCTCGTCGAAGAAATGGCTCACCTTCAGCATGGCGTGGATGAAATACATCGCATGCTCGATAACGATGATGAAGACGTACATCGCGCATTTGAATTGGCCCATAAGGCGGTGATGCCAGCCATGATGAGCATGGTGAATTACAACTGCTTTAGCTTGTGCGACCAACTCAGTATCAAGTGTTCCACCGTCTCGTTGGGTGTTATTGAACAAGATCTCGATCAATTGCGCATTGATGCCATTGATACCTACATGGAAAAAATCGATCGCATCGGGTTAGATCCGAATCGCGTTGCGCCGTTTCTTTCCTCGCTGGTGGATGATGACTCATCAAAATGGCAACCCAAAGACAAAGCTGATATTTCCGGAAACCGCTGTTGTCACTAAGTTGACCGCCGGGTGAAACAGACTGTTTTACCCGGCATGAACAAGGAAGAATGCCAATGCGAATTCTCGTGCTCGGTGCGAATGGATATGTAGGAAGGTTGGTGGCTGCAGCCATATTAATGGATGCTAGCCATCAAATCGTGATTGCTTCGCGAGATACAGGGACGTTTGATGAACTGAAAGGCGACATTGTAAAACTGGCGCAGGAAACGCTTGAAGCATCAGGAATGACATTGCCTTTGAGTGATGATGAATTTGATGCCTTGATCGACACGGTTTGCTTTAACGAATACCTCTTTGACACGCCAGAACTCAAAGGTGTCGATACCGTGATAAATTGCATCGGCTCCGTAGAATACTTCAATGAAGAAAACCTCACCGCAGTGAATGTTGAACTAACGCGCTGGATACTTGAGCAGTCCAAAGCGCATGGCATAGGCAGGCATGTATACATTTCGACCGCCTTTGCGCCCGCAGTCAGTGATGGCTTTATTGAAGAGCGGATTTATGGTGACGAAGGCGATGACCCCACCATGTATACCCGCACAAAACGCAAAGCTGAACACTTGGTCGCACAGTCTGGGTTAGATTACCTCATCGTCCGACCCTCAGTGGTAATAGGCGATAGTCGAACGGGAGCTTATGCAGGGAAGCGCTACGGCATCTATCAGCTTTGGGATGGCGCCAAGCGTTTGCTGCCAAAGAATATCGATTTGATGCGTCTAGCCTGTCCTGATGCGCGTATGAACTTTGTCCATCAGGACGCCTTCATCTCTGTCATGCGTTACGCCCTTTCCCAGCCGTTTGAAGGCAAGATCATTAATGCGGTTTCCGATTCATCTAAAGCACCGACCACAAAAGATTTGTGGTCACTTTTGTTTGACGAAATCGGTCATCCCAACACATTGGAATGGGCTCCAGATAATGATTCGCTAGATTATCGAGGGCTTTCACCGCGTGTTCGTGCTTTCAATGCGTTTTGTCGCACCAACTTAGAAATAGCCAGTCGGAATTGGACGTTCGATCGCTCCGCCATTAATGCCATGAAAGCAGATGGCGTGCCTTTTGCTGACGCCTTGCTACCCAGTATTCAGGTATGCCAAAAGCAATTCATGTCATTGTATAACGAGAAAAAAGGACGGGTGTTTAATGAGTGAGCTAAAAGGTAAGCCGCTGGGCATTGAAAAGCGGCTAATTGGCTTGGTTTCCTTCGTACTCTCTCACACCAAAACCACCTTGATTGTGGTGTTGGGCGCAATATTTTTGCTAGCGGGAGGCCTCGCTAAACTGGAGGTTAACAATTCCGCGCGGGTTTTCCTCGCGGTCGGTTCACCCGAAAAAGTTGCACTGGATGAGCTTGAGGCGAATTACTCCAAAGATGAAAATGTCATGTTTGTGTTGGTTCCGCCAGAGGGCGAGTCTGCGACCAGCGCAAAAACACTGACATTGATACGTGAACTGACGGATGAACTTTGGCTCGCACCTTACGCCCGTAAAGTTACATCACTGGTGAACTTTATCGACCCCATCGCCGATGCTGATGGCGGCGGCATGATTGTCGATGACCTCATTTTATCGGGCGAAGAACAAAGCCCCGAGGCACAACAAACACTGGCGCGATTTTTTGAACAACGCCCAGATGTGGTAGGAAATCTGATTGCCAAAGATGGCAATGCTGCAACGGTGTTTCTGACTGTCGCCATGTCGAGTGACGATTTACAGGCCGTGAAAACCGTGGCTCTTCATGCCCGTGAGCTTCAGGCAGCGTATCTAGAACGCTACCCTGACTACCAGATTTACCTCACCGGACTGGTCATGCTCGACTATGCCCTGAATGAAGCAAGCGATGCGGATTCTGGTTCCTTGGTTCCCGCGATGATATTGCTGGTTTTAATACTCATCGGCGCATTGTTTAGAGCGGTAGTACCTTCACTGACTGTGCTGATGGTAATCCTGCTGAGTATTCTTAGCGCTGTGGGTGCGGTGGCATGGATGGGATTTCAGTTAAACACCGCGTCGGGCGCAGCACCGTTAATTATATTGGTATTGGCGGTCGCGAATGCTGTCCACATTATTGCCAAAACCTACCAACTACGAAACGTGATGCCCAAGGTTGAACCGCACAAAGTGGTGCTTGCGGCTATGGCTTACAACGTGGTCCCACTGTCATTGACTAACCTGACGACGTTCGTTGGGTTTATGAGCCTTAACTTTTCAGATGTCGAACCGTTTGGCGAACTCGGCACCATTGCCGCGCTCGGGGTGTTAACGAGCCTCGTGGTCAACCTGACGTTGACACCTCTCGTTTTACTTGCGTGGCTACGTCGCCGCAAAAAACCGTTACCAGCACTGCCTAAGATCCATTTTGGGCAAGTCGCCAAACGTGTATGCAACAATGCCAGCTGGATTTTGTTTGTGTTTTCAACCCTAGCGGTGACCGCGCTACTGGGCTTGCAGCTCATCACGTTCAATGACAATTTTGTAAAGTACTTTGATGACAGAAACAGTTTCCGTGTTCAGACTGACTTGGTGCAGGATCATTGGGGCGGAATGGGGCTAATTGAATATTCCTTCGATGCGCCTGAAGGCAAAACAGTGGCTGATCCGGATTACTTAAAACAAGTGGCCGCGTTTGCTGATTGGCTTCGAGAACAGCCACATGTGAATGCCGTGATAGCCTTGCCAGACCATCTTGCGCGCTTGCATCAGGCGTTTAACAATACACCGTCAGCCGAGCTGCCAGACGACCCGTATCTTAGTTCTCAACTTCTAACAACCTACGAAATATCAGCACCCTATGGGCATAGCCTGAGTGATCGCGTTACGCCGGATTATGCCTCGTCTAGATTGTCGATCATGACAGACAACCTTTCATCTGCTGACACTATCGCTATTGAGCAGGCGGCAGAGGATTGGATGCAACGAAATGCGCCACTCCTCTCGGGTCAGGCGGGTACTGGCCTATCACTGGCCTTTGCGTATGTGTCAGAGCGAAACAGTGTGTCGATGCTTTTGGGTAACCTGACCACCATTATCACCATTTCGCTCTTGCTTTCTCTTGCTTGGCGATCATGGACAATGGGGCTGTTTAGCCTAGTGCCGAACTTGCTCCCAATCCTTATTGTGTTTGGCATTTGGGGTTACTTTGTGGGTGAGATTAATCTCGCTGTCTCTGTTGTTGGCGCGATGGTCATGGGGATCGTTGTGGATGATACCGTCTATATCCTTACCAAATATCAAGACTCGCGACGGCAGGGAAACTCTGTCGAACAAGCTATCGTCGATGTTTATTCAGGCGTAGGGCTGGCACTTATTGTTACCACCTTTGTCATTGCATTGGGTTTTGCGGTGATGGCAACGTCTAGCTTTGCCATTAATGCCAATCTCGGCTTGTTAGCATTGGGTGTGGTGATCACCGCGCTGCTATACGATTTTCTGTTTGTTCCCGCACTGCTGATCACAGCAGACCGTATGTTACGACAACACACTGTTCAGGAGGTTTAATATGCGAAGGTTTACCCCCTTGATGCTTTCGGTGACGCTGCTCCTAATGTCTCCCAATCTATTGGCCAATGATGCCGAGAAGGGAAGGGAAATAGCGGAGAAGATGGATCAGTCCTATAGCGGTTATGGCACCTCAAGTGCTGATGGCGAAATGATCTTATATCTCGGTAATCGCGAGGTTAAACGGTCGTTTCGTAGCCTAACGCTTGAAGATCTGGGTAACACGCCCAGCGAATATAATGTCCTGGTGTTTGAGTCACCTGGCGACATGCGAGGCATTGCATTGCTGACCCACGCCAGAACTGAGCCTGACGATGATCATCAGTGGCTCTATTTGCCCGCCGCGTCGCGTACCAAACGTATTTCCAGTTCGAATGTCTCTGGCAAGTTTGTTTCTTCGGAATTTTCCTATGAGGATCTCGCCAAACAAGAATTGGATGAATATACCTACAAATGGCTGAGAACAGAGCCATGCCCAGATAGCACACTGAGCTGCGAAGTCATCGAAAGCTATCCAATGAATGAAAACTCCGGATACAGCAAGCGAGTGATCTGGGTGGACACGGAACACAACCGAGCTCAAAAAGTCATCTTCCATAATCGCCGTGGTGTCCATGAAAAAACGTTACTGCTCTCAGACTATGTTTTACCTGATAATGGCCGTTGGCGACCGTTGCAGTTGGATATGACGAATGAACTTAACGGACGCAGAACGGTAATGATTTGGTCGAATTATCAATTTGGCGAACCATTGAATAAGAACGATTTTAGAAGCCAACGTTTGCAGGCCTTGTCGAGATAAGTGAAAGAGGGGCGTTTCAGACTTGGCAAAAAGGAAAGAAAACGGGCTCAGTATTGAGCCCGCATTTTTTTAATCGTATTTTATTTCTTTTAACAGACGTTGCCGAGAGAACATCAAGGCAACGTGGGTTAAGAATGGTTAGAGAGCGACTTTCTCGAGCTGACGTTGCTTCCAAATTGACGCACCGATACCGATTGTCAACGACGCCAAAATCACACCCAGTGACACAGGCGTCGCGATAGCAAATGGCGTTTCAATCAACAGCATCTTTGTACCGATAAAGCACAGCATAAACGCCAACGTATGGTGTAGATACGCGAACTTGTTCAGCATGCCGCCAAGCACGAAATAGAGCGAGCGCAAGCCAAGCAAAGCAAACACGTTAGCCGCTAGCACCAAGTACGGCTCTTGCGTTACCGCAAAGATAGCCGGAATGGAATCAAGCGCGAACATCACGTCTGTCATCGCAATCACCATAACAACCACCAGCATTGGCGTTGCCAAAATGCCGAGTGCATCGCGAGTAAACAGCTTGTTGCCGTCATAATCAGGGCTTACACGTAAGAAGCGCTTCACCAGTCTTACCGCAAAGCTGTCAGAAAAAGACTCGTTCTCTTCGCCATGCTGACGCCACATTTGTACGCCCGTCCAGATCAAGAAGAAACCGAACAGGTACAGCACAACGTGGAATTGTGCGATAAGCGGCGCACCCAATGAAATCATAATGCCACGCAGTACCAACGCCCCCACAATACCAAGCATCAAGATGCGAGGGACGTGATTTTCTGGCACTTTGAATTGCGCAAAGATCAGGGCAAAGACAAACAAGTTATCGACGCTGAGAGATTTCTCCAGCAGATAGCCCGTGATAAACGACGTCGCGGCTTCACCATTAGTCAGTTCACTGGTTGGCGCCATATGCGGCCAAAATAGATAAATAGCTCCAGCGAAAGCAAACGCAAGAGAGAACCAGAATACGCTCCACATTGCTGCGCTGCGAAAGCTGATTTTTCCACGTGTGATCAATAAGTCGATGCCAAGCATCAACACGGTAAGAACTAACAGACCTTCGTAACCTGAGAAAAGTCCACTGAGTAACATGACACCTCCGATGCGCGGAGGGAATAGGGGATGGGAGCACCTAACCAACCGCGCAGTTATAAGCAAAATAAGCGAATAAATGGCGTTGGTCTCGTCAAAACACAAGATACCTGTGTTCTCGCGTGCCGGTAGCAGATGCTACGAGATGACGACAGCGCGACGGAATGACTACTCCCCAAAACGGCGCGATGATAGTGCTTTTTAAGACAATTGGAAACAAGAATATGTGGCTAAAAGAGTGTTTCTATCGCCTGTTTGTAAAACTGGCGGACATACAACGAGTTGGCTCTAAATGGTTTTTTTTGAATAGGGTGTTTGCGGCAGAAAATAGGCTGCCAGCCCGTAAAGAGCTGGCAATGCAGCACGCACTAGATATTGAACTTAGCAATAGCCGAGGTGAGTTGCTGATTTGAGGAAGAAAGTTGCTGCACATTGCTGAGAGTGGCTTCACCACTTACATTGAGTTTCTCGACCATTTCTCGAATGGTTCGAATGCTCTCACTAATTTCTTCTGATGCTTGGCTTTGAGTGCGTGTTACGTCGGTGATGTTACTGTTCAACATGTTAATTTCTTCTACTGACGCGCTCATAATATCGAGATTGGCATCAACCGTTTTGGTTTGCTCAACATTTTGTAAGCAACTCTTCTTAGTGTTATCGATAGCGCGAACGGCGTTCACCGTCCCTTCATTCAACTTTTGAAGCATTTCATTAATTTCAGAGGTGCTTTGTTGGGTGCGACTTGCAAGTGCGCGAACTTCATCTGCAACCACAGCAAAGCCTCGTCCTTGCTCACCTGCACGAGCAGCTTCAATGGCTGCGTTTAATGCGAGTAAGTTAGTTTGGTCGGCAATCTCGCCGATGACGGTTAAAACAGAGGCGATTTTCTCTGAGTTTTCACTCATGGCTTGAATGTCACTTTCCATCAGTGTGATTTCACTCAGTAGTGAATTAATCCCCGTAACGGATTGGCTGACTTGTTGTTTGGAGTCGGCGGTTTGTTGTTGCGTTTTTTGGGTGCAGCTCAAAGCGTCAGAGGCGCTTTCTGCCACGGTATGGACTGTTGTACTCATTTTCTCAACGCGAGAAACAACAAGCTGAGTCACTTCGCTGTGGTGGGACAGAACATCATGGTTTTCCATGGTTTTTGTTTTTACTTCTTTAACTTCTGAAGAAATTTTAGACGTCGCTTCAGAAATGCCGCCAACGATGTCCTGTAAGTTCTGAGCAACGTCATTGATGCCTTTGGCGATAACGCTGATTTCATCCTTAGTGTTTACGTCAACACGCGCGGTGAGATCGCCATTGGCGAGTTTCTTCATAGCACGCATGATTTGGGACAATGGTTGAAGCAATTTGCTGACAAGAAAAATGGTTATTCCTGTTACCAATAACACTTGAATGAGCGAAAAAATGAATGAATCTGTTCGATTGGCGACGACGGTATGGAAAGCGTGGTCCTTGTTGATAGCAACTGCGAGATACCAAGGCGTACCTTCAATAGCGGTAATGTTGAATAGATAGGGAATGTTGCCCAGTGTTAGCTCGCTGACAATTGGATTTGCAGCAAGAACGGGTAGGGCTTCAGAAGTCAGTTGAGACGACAGTTCACTTGCTGGCTTAAGCGACATTGAAGGGTCAGCACTGGCAAGTAAGGTTGCTTTGTTGTCTAGGAGTAATGCCTGTGTATTTTGGCTACTAATACTGTTGATGTATTCAATGAGCTGTTTGATCTTTATGTCGCCAGCAATAACGGCGTTTTCACCAGAGCGTCGAGAGTACTGCTGGGCAATAGTCACGACCAGTTCACCTGTTACAGAATCTTTGTACGGGGCGGTGATCACTGGGGAAGGGCTTGAATTGGCTTCGATATACCAAGGGCGTTTCCTTGGGTCGTAGCCTTCACTCGAGGGCTTGCCATTGAAACGAATCATCTCACCAGAGCCCGTTCCGATATAGACAGACTGAAAGCCACCGGAAAGAAGTGCTTGATTCAGGTAAGGAAAAAGAGGCCCATCTTTAACATTTAAGTCCGTTTCCTTGGCACTTTGAATGATGTCTAGGCGAGGTTGAATCCAGTTTTGAATGCCCTTGGCGCTGGCAATACCGACAGAGTCGACGTATTGATTGACTGAATCCTGGGTGTAGGATGTCAATTGTTGATCTTGCCGCTGGAACTGAACGGCAGCAACAACAATGATGATTGTGGCAATGGCCAGTGAAATTTTGTGCTTGATGGAACGAGGAATGATCATTTAATCGTCTCTCATTTGGGTTGTTCGTCTCATATGCGCTCACATTAATGAGCATAGAACAGGCCTTGAGATTTATCGCTACGGCACGACAACTGCATCGTGATTTTGAATTGTAAAGCGAGAGGAAATTGAATTTGAAGGGCTTGATTGCGGGAGGAAGAAGTAAAAAAGCCTGCTCAATGAGCAGGCTTTTTTACTTCTTACGAAAGTGGTGGGCGATACCGGGCTCGAACCAGTGACCCCCTCCTTGTAAGGGAGGTGCTCTCCCAACTGAGCTAATCGCCCGAATAATCGCGATTGGGATTCTCTAAAAGAGAGTGCGATTATTGGAATTTGGTGGGTCTAGGCAGACTCGAACTGCCGACCCCTGCCATGTCAAGGCAGTACTCTAACCAACTGAGCTATAGACCCAAATTCTGATTCCATCCTGGTTAGGGAAGGAATGGTGCGCCCGGGCAGACTCGAACTGCCGACCCCCGCCATGTCAAGGCGATACTCTAACCAACTGAGCTACGGGCGCATTACTTTTTCTTATGAAAAGCTTGGTGCGTCTAGGCAGACTCGAACTGCCGACCCCTGCCATGTCAAGGCAGTACTCTAACCAACTGAGCTATAGACGCATACCGTGCTGAACTTCAGCGAAGCTTTCCGTGAAAGCGGGGTGAATATTAGCGAGTAGGAGTAACGCACGCAAGCGTAAAACCTGACTTTTTTGTGCTTCTGCGTTCGTTTGACGATTTGGTGAACAAATTGATGCCTCTGTGTGCACGAAAGCTCAAGTAATTGGTTTCAGGGAAGTAAGGTTCAGTCTATTTTTTCAACGTATTGCCCACTTCTAGCTGACAGCGTTTGAAAAGGCTTTGCCAATAGCCGACGTGATTTTTGATGGATTGCTGAAAATCTTGATAATGAGCGCCACCAAGATAAGCTTCGCCGTAGGGCAAAAACGCAGAAGTGCCAGGCAGTTGTCTATTTAACGCTTCAAGAGCAGGCTGAACATCAAGATAAAGTCCGTTTATTTTTGCGAGATAGGGCTGCACGTCACCAACAAAAAATTTATCAAAAACATTTCGAAGGTAATTGAGTCGTGTTTTGTCGCGGTTCTCTCCGCAGATCACTCTGCCATCATCACGCTCGAGTTGTTGTGTAATGGTGTTTAGCCATCGTGTGCTTTCATCCATAGAATAAAATAACGCACCGAGATAGCGCTGTTTTTCGATGGGCTCTTGCATCGCAATGATATCGATATCCGCTGGGGGCGAGTGTAATACCTTGGAGAAAGCCCCAATGGCTAGCAATGCATCACTATGGGGAAGTGGTGCGTCAGGGGAGACCATTGCGGAACCGGACGGAGCGAGTTGTTTTCGCCACGCCTCGCTGGTTGTAAAGGTATTCCAATAGACAGTGTTTATTTGACGTTGCTTCTGCGCCTGAACGTCTTTTAATGTTACAGTGAGAGTCGGGTCTTCAATCAAATCCAAACAACGTTCTAACGTACTGAGCAGTTTCACTTCATAGTCCAATTGGCGAAACGCATCCTGCACCTTGCCAAGAATCGAGTTCCTGTCTGCGACAAGTTGAAACAAACCGCATTCTCTTAGTTCATAGGCATCGAGCAATCCCATTCGAACATCTTCAACGGGTAGAGCAAGCTCTCGTTTTCTGGGAAGTGCAATCACAACGGCGTCATGCAGAGGAAGTGGTTCAGTATCGAGTACATTGGCGAGTCGTTGTTGATAGTCGGAGAAGTTTTCCACTGCCGGATCTGTGCCAAAGCAACCGCTCAAGGTGGCAACAAGCAAAGTATTCACTAAAAGGAGTGAGATTTTCAAACCAGTAGAAGTCCAATATTTCAAATCACTATCAATGTTTACGAAGTATATGAAAAGCGGGATCGAAAATCGTGGTGCAGAATGAAAAATCCCGACTAAGCGTCGGGATTTGAATGGTCTATAGGTCGTGAGGTTATTTCTCGGCCATCGCCAATTGGAACGATTCAGGCTGCTTGCGAATCCAATGCAAGCGCATTCCCAGCATGATAGCGGCAGACGTTAAGCCAATGATAATGCCTATCCAAAAACCGTATGCACCCATGGGTTCAACAATCCAGTCTGTCATACCCAAGATGTAGCCCATAGGAACACCAAGGATCCAGTAGGCAATGAATGTTCGCTCGAAGATGGCACGCATGTCTTTGTAGCCTCGTAATGCACCTGCAGCGACCACTTGGATGGCATCAGTGCATTGGTAAACTGCCGCTAACAACATCAGATTTGCTGCAATAGCGACAACCTCTGGATTCTTAGTATAGAGATGAATAATAGGCTCGCGCAACAACACAGTCAGCGCAGCGGTGATAACAGCAGTGCTAAACCCAATCAAGATGCCCAGTTTGGCGGCTCGTGCTGCCCCCTCGATTGAGCGCTCGCCTAGTTGATGGCTAACACGAATGCTCACTGCTGTTGCCAAGCTCATTGGCAACATGAACACCATCGAAGAGAAGTTAATGGCCACTTGGTGAGCGGCAACCACGGTTGAACCCAAAGGGGCAATCAGCAGTGCGACGACAGCGAACAAGGTCACTTCAAAGAAAATAGCAGCCGCAACCGGTAAGCCCATTTTGAAGATACGCCAAAGCGCTGGAACGTCAGGCTTGGAAAATCCATTGAACGCTTCAACGCGGTTGAGGCGCTTGTTGATTTTGATGTAGATAAGCATTGCGGCCAGCATAAGCCAGTACACAATGGCCGTGGCGACACCACAGCCGACACCACCCATTTCAGGTGCGCCAAATTTGCCGTAAACAAAGATCCAATTAAGGGGAACGTTGGCAGCGAGGCCAATAAAGCCAATCACCATTGCTGGAACCGTGAGTGACATACCTTCAGCAAGGTTGCGTAGTGCTTGAAACAATAAGAACGCAGGCACAGCCCAACTAATGGCATGCAGGTAGCCAATGGTTTTTTCAGCCAGTGCCGGTTCTACGTCCATATAGTTAACGATATGACCCGCATTAATCAGCACTAAGATAATTGGCACAGACATCATCAATGCCATGTAGATGCCTTGCTGCACTTGGAACGGAATTTTACTTTGACGACCAGAGCCATGAAGCTGCGCAATGATTGGCACCATTGCGAGTAAAATGCCAATGCCAAAGAGGATCGAGGGCAGCCAAATACTGGATGCAACGGCAACCGCAGCCATGTCAGTGGCGCTTACGCCACCCGCCATTACTGTGTCAACGAACCCCATTGAGGTCTGCGCAAGTTGCGCGATAAATACAGGGATCCCCAACTTAATGATGGATTTGGCTTCTAGGCGATAGTTTTGCACCCATAACTCCGAAATAGAAAAGAGGCAGAAAAAAGTCAGCGCATTATACGTCTGGAACGGCTAGGGACAATCGATACTACGGAAAAACTACTACATATTTGGATATGATGTTGACTCAAGGCAGTGACATTAGCGTAAGCTGTTGTTTAAAGTATTTTATATTTATCATCTCTGATACTCGTCTATACCGATACGCTGGCACTGACTATCGTTTTGAAAGACATAGAGACGTGTTTTTACTGATAAAAGGGAACAATAATGTTTACGGGCATCGTTCAGGCTACGGTTGAAGTGGTTCACATTGAAAAAAAGAAAGACTTTCAAAGCCATGCTTTGCGTTTTACTGAAGCGCTATTGGAGGGGTTGTCGCTCGGCGCTTCGGTCGCGCATAACGGTTGCTGTCTGACTGCCACCAAAGTCGAAGGCGACTTGGTGTGGTTTGATTTGATGCAGGCGACGTTAAACCTGACTAATCTCGGTACCTTGGCCGAAGGTGACAAGATTAATGTAGAAAGAGCGGCGAAATTTGGCGATGAAATCGGCGGGCATTCCATGTCGGGGCACATCATGTGTACGGCACAGGTTTCAGAAGTGATAGATACCGAGAACAATCGACAAGTTTGGATCGATCTTCCTAAGCACATTACCAAGTATGTGTTCGATAAAGGCTATATCGGCATTGATGGTATTAGCTTGACGGTAGGAGAGGTGAGAGAGCATCGTTTCTGCGTCAATTTAATCCCTGAAACCATGCTTCGCACGAATATGGGGTGGCGTAAGGTGGGAGACAAGGTGAACATCGAAGTCGACCCGCAAACCCAGGCCGTCGTGGATACGGTAGAGCGAGTTTTGGCTGCCCGTGGCTAGCATTGTCACTGATTAATTTTAGTTTGTATTGAGCGTTAAAAAGCCAGCGAGTGCTGGCTTTTTTGCGTAATGTATTTTAAGTGGCCAATTTAAAAAATTTGCTCGTCATCCGCGTCGACAAATAAGTTGATTGTCTTATGCTGCGTATCGATCTGCAGATTAAGGTGGATAGCATTGCAGCAGGCTGGGCAATCGTCGTAAAACTCTTGGTCGCCGCCGCTTGTATCTAATGTAATGCGAATCTTATGTCCACAATGCGGACAGTCGATCCCTCTCTCAGTATAATTTTGCATGTCCAACTCCCTATCTGAACTGCGAGCTCTTCAACATGATGGTGAAAAGGTAGCTGTTTCCTGAACCATTCATGTGTTCCCATTCTAAGAAATGAAGAATCTTTGCTCAGTGAAATAAGGTCAAACTATGACCCGAGACCAGAATTTCCGCTAAAGCATTCATTTGCATAATGTGTTTGTTCGAAATTAATTTCTGGTTGCTATGGGTTACGTAACTAAACGTTGCTAGGTGTGTGCGGGTATGTCGAATTGGGATCGGGATTCAGAGAATGGATGAAACAAGGGCGTAATTTTGAAGAAAATTACGCCCTATTTTGCGTTATGGCGTCAACATTTTGCCGGTTAATTCGTTAAGCGACGCAAGTTTGACGTCACTGATAACCCAGCGCGCTTGGTCAGCAACTGCATGCTCTGGCACAACAATGGCTCGCATTTGTGCAGACTTGGCAGCCAATAAACCTGCGAAAGAATCTTCAAGCGCCACGCAATGCTCAGGGGCGATCCCTAATCCTTCTGCAGCATTGAGATATACCTCTGGATGAGGTTTACCGTATTTCAAATACTCAGCGGAATGACATTGTTCAAACCAATCTTCCAGCTCCAATGCGCGAAGTGTGGTCTGAATCAATCGAAGTGGGGAGGATGACGCGAGTGCAATGCGCAGATTGGCAGCTTTGCAAAGCTCAAGGGCATGAAGGACACCTGGCATGATCGGCTTGTGAATAGCGACCAGCTCAATCACTTTATCCAAAATCATGTCACACACTTGCTCACACGATGGGCCTTGCCAGCCTTGTGTTTCAAAATAGTGTTTAACGATTTGGTCGATGCGAATACCCGTCGTGTCGATCGTGTCTTGTCGAGTGAGTTGTATCCCAAGCTCATCACGCAGTATTGCTAATTGCGCGTCTTGCCAAAATGGCTCTGAGTTGACGATCAGGCCATCCATATCAAAAATTGCTGCTTGAATCATAGGAAATATCATCTGTCAGGCGAAAGAAAAGGCGCACAAAAAAGAAAAGGGCACCAGTGCGCCCTCAATCTAATTCAAGTTGATTCGACTCGCAAATCAGTTTAACCCCAGTTCATTGATTAATGCCTCTGTTTCTTCGAGGTAGTGTCCGCCAAACATTAAACAGTGATTGATCATGTGATAAAGGTTGTAGATGTCTTTGCGCTGATCAAAGCCTTCATCAAGTGGGAAAACTTCGTTGTAACCTCGGTAGAAGTCTTGCGGGAAACCACCAAAAAGATAAGTAGTGGCCACATCGACTTCGCGATCGCCCCAATAGCAAGCGGGGTCAAATACAACAGGTCCGTTGACCGTTGTTGAAGCATTGCCTTTCCAGAAATCACCATGAAGCAGGCTCGCTTTTGGCTGATGCCCGGCAAGGCGTTCTTTCACTGCTTCAACGATGGTTTCAACATCCCCGAACAACATGCCGCGTTCTTCTGCCAACTTGAGTTGTAATCCAATGCGGTGATCGGCAAAGAAGTTGGCCCATTTACGATGCCAGTTGTTTCTTTGTTCAGTCGTACCAATGAAATTATCAATATCAAAGCCGTATTCAAGTTGCTCACCCCATTGATGTAATCGCGCCATATCTTTGCCAAGCAAATAAGCGTTTTCGTCATTCAGCGGTTTCATGGGCAAGTAATCGAGCACCAATACTGATTTTTCTTTGATCACGCCAATGTAGACAACTTGTGGAACAGAGACTTCACCACTATTAGCCAGATGGCGCAGGCTCTCAGCCTCTGCTTCATACACTGACAGGTTTTCGCGGGAATTGATTTTAACAAAGAAGCGAATTTCGCCACTGCTGATGGCGTAACACTCATTAATATCGCCGCCATCAATGGGCATTTTTTCTTCGACTTCAAACTGCTGCCCAAGGGCGAGTGAAAGCTGAACAGAAAGCGAATGCCACATAGGAATACCTCTGCGTTAGGCAAGCAAATTTAGTTTGATAACAGAATAGTAGCGCAATATGGCGAGAGTGAAGTGTGGCAAACTCGACATTCTATGACTGATATTCCGTTTTTGTGCAAAAAATCACCGAAGCTTGGAGAGTAAAAGCTTCGGTGATGATTCAGATCAATCCTTCTATTCAGCGAATGCTGGGCAGTAGCTGTGCTGGCATGAACTTGTTGTGACTGGCATCTTTGAGGTGATTATTGGCACTTTCGATATCTGGGGCAAAATAGCGATCTTTATCATAGAAGCTGACGTGGCTTCTGAGTTCTGCTTTGATTTGCTCAAGGCGCGACGTGCTTTTTAGCGGGGCGCGAAAATCCAAACCTTGGCAAGCTGCGAGTAACTCCACCGCCAGAATACCGCGGGTGTTTTCTGCCATCTCTGTAAGCCGACGCCCAGCAAACGTTGCCATGGATACGTGATCTTCTTGGTTTGCCGATGTCGGTAAACTGTCGACTGATGCAGGATGTGCCAGTGTTTTATTTTCGCTAGCCAATGCAGCTGCTGTCACTTGCGCGATCATGAAGCCGCTGTTCACGCCGCCATTGTCGACTAAAAATGGAGGAAGCTTACTCAGACCACTGTCTATCAGTAGCGCCATACGACGTTCAGATAAGCTGCCAATTTCTGCAATGGCTAACGCAAGGTTGTCAGCCGCCATAGCAACAGGTTCTGCATGAAAATTGCCGCCCGAAATGATGTCTCCATCGTCGCTAAACACCAATGGGTTATCTGACACTGAATTCGCTTCAATTTCTAGTATGTCGGCAGAGTTGCGGATCTGCTGTAAGCAAGCGCCCATCACTTGTGGCTGGCAACGCAGAGAATAGGGGTCTTGCACTTTTTCACAACCCGTGTGGCTGTCACCAATTTCGCTGCCGTTTTCTAATAGGTGACGATAAGCCGCGGCGGCGTCAATTTGACTGCGATGCCCGCGTACGCGATGAATGCGAGGATCAAACGGTCGGCGGCTACCTAACGCGGCTTCTACTGACAACGCACCACACGCTGTGGCGGATGCATACAGATCTTCTGCTGCAAACAGACCTTCAAGCGCAAATGCCGTTGAGGCTTGCGTGCCATTGAGCAGGGCCAGACCTTCTTTTGGCCCAAGGGTGATAGGCTCTAACCCCGCTATTTTTAGTGCTACGGCGCCAGAAATGAACTCGCCTTTGTGTCTTGCTTGTCCTTCACCCAGAAGTACCGTGCTCATGTGAGCCAGTGGGGCGAGATCGCCAGAGGCACCGACCGACCCTTTTTTGGGAATACACGGGTAAACATCAGCGTTAATCAGTGTTGCCAGTGCTTCTACGACAGAAAAGCGAATACCCGAAAAACCACGAGCTAGGCTGTTGATTTTCAACACCATCATGAGTCGCACAGTGTTGTCATCCATAAACGCGCCAATGCCAGCGGCGTGTGAAAGCACGATAGAGCGTTGTAAAGTTTCCAAATCTTCGGCATTAATGCGTGTGTTGGCCAGTAAGCCAAAACCGGTATTAATACCGTAAACTACACGACCTTCAGACAGCACACTGGCAACAGTATCAATGCTCGGTTGCATGTCTTCTTTTACGCCCTTTGCAAAAGAAAGTTGTACGTTTTGACGGCTGACCGCACGAAGCTGCGTTAGGGTGAGTTCGCCCGGGGTTAGTGTTAGTTGATACATGGTGATTCCTTACTTCGTCACGGGCACATTAGGGACATCAAGCAATGGCAAATCCAGTTGCTGTTCTTTGGCGCAGTTGATCGCAATGCCATAGCCTGCGTCTGCATGGCGCATCACGCCGGTTGCGGGGTCGTTATGCAACACGCGTCCAACGCGTTTTGCGGCGTCCTCTGTACCGTCACACACAATGACGACACCAGAGTGTTGTGAGAATCCCATTCCCACGCCACCACCGTGATGAAGTGACACCCAAGTTGCGCCAGAGGCGGTGTTTAAAAGCGCGTTCAGGAGTGGCCAATCTGACACGGCGTCTGAACCATCTAACATGCCTTCGGTTTCGCGGTTTGGACTGGCGACTGAGCCAGAATCAAGGTGATCTCGACCAATAACGATGGGGGCTTTCAACTCGCCATTTTTGACCATTTCATTAAAAGCCAGACCAAGACGAGCGCGATCTTTTAAGCCAACCCAGCAGATACGAGCAGGCAAGCCTTGGAACTGAATGCGTTCTCGTGCCATGTCTAGCCACTGATGAAGGTGTGGGTTATCTGGGATCAACTCTTTGACTTTTTGATCGGTCTTATAGATGTCTTCGGGGTCGCCAGACAGTGCGACCCAGCGGAATGGGCCAATGCCTTGGCAGAACAATGGGCGAATGTAGGCAGGCACAAATCCGGGGAAATCGAACGCGTTCTCTACACCTTTTTCCAGCGCCATCTGACGGATATTGTTACCGTAATCGAGTGTTGCTGCACCGCGTTCTTGCAATGTCAGCATGGCTTTGACTTGCTCAGCCATCGAAGATTTAGCGGCATCAACCACGCCTGCCTCATCGATTTTACGCTGTTCGGCGGCATATTCCATGGTCCAGCCTTTCGGCAGGTAGCCGTTGAGAGGATCATGAGCTGAGGTTTGGTCGGTGACGACATCCGGTGTAATTCCTCGTTCTACGAGTTCCGCAAAGATGTCAGCGGCATTGCCTAGTAAACCAATCGAGATTGGTGTGTTGTCGTCGAGCGATTGTTGAAGTAGGGCTAAGGCATCATCAAGATTGATGGCTTTTTTGTCGACATATCCGGTTCGTAGGCGATAGTCGATACGGCTTTCATCGCAATCAACCGCGATCATCGCAAAACCGGCCATGGTTGCGGCAAGAGGTTGTGCGCCACCCATGCCACCTAATCCGCCCGTCAGTACCCAGCGACTTTTTGCTTCACCACCAAAATGCTTTTTCGCCACAGCGACGAAAGTTTCGTACGTGCCTTGAACAATGCCTTGTGAGCCAATGTAGATCCAGCTTCCCGCGGTCATTTGGCCGTACATGGCCAACCCTTGCTTATCGAGCTCATTGAAATGCTCCCAGTTTGCCCAGTGCGGAACCAAATTGGAGTTGGCAATCAACACACGCGGAGCGTCTTTGTGAGTAGGGAACACGCCGACGGGTTTACCCGATTGCACCAACAAGGTCTGGTCGTCTTCAAGTCGCGTCAGTACTTCAACGATTTTGTCGTAGCACTGCCAGTTTCTCGCAGCGCGCCCAATACCACCGTAAACCACTAAAGCATGGGGATGTTCAGCAACGTCTGGATGAAGGTTGTTCATCAACATTCTTAGTGGTGCTTCGGTTAACCACGATTTGGCGGTTAAGGTTGAACCTGTGGGGGCTTTAATGGTTCGAGAAAGATCCAGACGTGGGTCGTTCATTTCATCACTCCTTGAGAATGGGTTGAATCAGAAAGGCTTTTTGCTATCGTCCAAACCAGACGTGCAGCAAGGCGAGCGGTATGGCTATCAATGTCGTAGTGCGGATTCAGTTCCGCAACGTCTGCGACAGTTAGCTTCGTCTTTCCATCGGCGTTCTTCGCCGCCAGAATGTCGCGAATAAGTGCTTCAACCAGTGCGTAGGACACACCATGCACAGCAGGTGCACTTACACCGGGTGCAGTTGATGCAGGGAAAACATCAATATCGATAGTGAGATAAAGCAGATCTACGTTGGACATAAAACCTTGCAGTTGTTCTCTGACAAGGGGCAGAGACTCAGCGCTAATGTCAGTATCTTCAATGGTGAGAACGGACAGGGCATAGGCTTTATCAAATAGAGCCTGGGTGTTACTTGATCGGCTGACACCCACGCAGGCGTAATGAAATGGCCAGCCTTGGTGTTGGCAATAATCGGCGATTTGTGAAAACGGCGTACCTGAGCTGCCCTGTGCACTTTGACCCGATGGAACACGCAGATCGAAATGCGCATCGAAATTGATGATGCCAACACGTGGTGCGGCTTCTTTACCTTTTGACGTAAGGTGTTGAGCGAGACCTTGGTATGTTCCCCACGCCACTTCATGTCCACCGCCTAACACGATAGGGAGGTGATGGTGTTCTAAGGCATCACTCACTTGCGCGGCGAGCTGTTTTTGCGACTTAGCGAGATCTTGGTCGTCACACGACGTGTTGCCCTTGTCATAGACTGGATGCGAATGATGCCATGGCATGTTTGCTAGCATTTTGCGTATTTCATCAGGTGCTGCGTATGCACCGACACGGCCTTTATTGCGTGAAACGCCTTCGTCGCAGGCAAAACCCACCAACATAACGCCCGGCTCTATTGCGTTGTCAGCCGATTGAATTTTTTGGTGGAGGCGTGCGCCGGCTTCGCCATCTTCGAGATCGATTCGCCCCTGCCAAAGCGACATATCAATGGTCATTGGCTTTGACTCCATTCAAATAGCGTGCGTGAAGTGGAGATAACCCAATTTGATAGCTCAGCTCTGCAGGCGAAGACACATCCCACACAGCAAAATCGGCATCAAATCCGACGCTAAGTTGCCCTTTATTTTTCAAACCCATCGCTTGAGCGGCATGTCGAGTCACGCCATACAAGGTCTCCTTAGGTGTGAGGCCGAAGAGGGTAGACGCCATGTTCATCATCAGTGGCAAGCTCAAAAACGGAGATGTGCCGGGGTTGAAATCAGTGGCGATAGCCATAGGAACTCGGTTTTTTCGCAGCAGATCAACCGGTGGCTTTTGGGTCTCTCTAAGAAAATAGAAAGCGCCGGGCAGCAAAGTCGCCACCGTGTTGTTAGCCGCGAGGGCTTCCACGCCACGTAAATCAATGAATTCAATATGGTCAACAGAAAGGGCACCCATATGGGCTGCGCTCTCGCCACCGCCAATATTTGACAGTTGCTCGGTATGGCCTTTTATGTTCAAACCATGAGAGAGCGCTGTCTCGAATACGCGTTCCATTTGCTGCTTGTTAAAAGCAATCCCTTCACAGAAAACATCTACGGCATCCGCGAGATTCTCTTCGACGACCGCGGGGATCATTTCATTACAGACAAGGCTGACATAATCGTCGCTTCTACCTGCAAATTCAGGTGGAAGGGCATGTGCGCCCAGTAGCGTTGTTGAAACGTGGATGTTTGCTTCTCGTCCTACCCTTTTCGCAGCGCGAAGCATTTTGAGTTCGTCATTGACCGTGAGGCCATAGCCACTCTTGATTTCAACGGTAGTGACACCGTCACGAATTAGAGCTTTGGCACGGGGCAGAGCGAGTTGCACGAGGGTTTCAAGACTGGCTTGACGAGTCGCTTGCACGGTCGCAAGTATGCCACCACCTTGCTGAGCGATTTGCTGATAGGAAATGCCATTTAGGCGCTGTTCAAATTCATTGGCGCGATTGCCAGCGAAAACCAAATGAGTGTGACAATCAATCAGACCGGGCGTGACGAGACGGTTTTCGAGAGACACGACGGTGAAGCCGTCTGTGTTGAGTGACGAACCTAGACCCGTGATAACGCCATCTTCTACCGACATCATCATGCTTTCTTGGACTTGATAACCGAACTGCTCAGTGACATCGGTTTGCATGCTGACGACGCGGCAGTCAGTAAACAGGGTTTTCATGGAATGCTGCACCTGAGATTAAAATGTCTATACAAATGTATAGACAATTAAATTACCAAGTGCAAGATGCTGTGTTACACGATTGTGATCAAAGGTGTAAATTTAAGTGGCCAGTGGTTGTGTTTTGAGATATTTGTCAGCTTGTTATTGCTTTCAATAAGTGGGTATTAATCAAGCATGGCGCGTGCACTGAGTTTGTATCGATCGCCTGGGTGATAGAGCAGTGCAGCACTAATCAGTTGAGATGAGCTCCATGTTCGGCGGTGGAGCAAAAGACAGGGCTGATCACTTTGCATTTTTAGCAATGAAGCCACATTGGCTGGCGGTAGGATGGCTTCCACTGTGTGTTCGATAGTGCTCAATGGACACCGTGTAACCAGGTACTGATTGGGTGTAATGGTTGAAAAATCTTGTTTTAAATAATCCGGTGCATGCACCGGATTGACCCAGCGAATTTCCATCTGAACGGGTACCTCGTCGGCGAAATGAACGATTTCACTTTTGAAGACTTCGGTACCGAGCATCATCCCTAAGCGCATGGCCACATCTTCAGGAGAGTTAATGGCTTGCAGAGAGATAATTTCGCTGTGGTAGCGTTGACCGCGTTCGCGAATTTCGTCAGCAATGTTACGAATATCCATCAATGGGCTTTCGGCTTTTTTCTGACAAACAAACGTGCCTAGTCTGGGGGTTCGCTCAAGCCAACCTTCGTTCACGAGATCTCTAACCGCTTTGTTCACTGTCATGCGACTGACTGAAAACTGCTCGCACAATTCGGCTTCTGTTGGAATTCGCGTACCCACAGGCCACTCTCGGGAATCAATTTTCTTCTGAAGGTACGCTTGAATTTGCTTAAAGCGCGGCGACTTGGCCATAAAAATCCCTGACTATTCGTATATACAAATAATGGTGTATGACTTGTGTGTGAAAATCAAGGTTGGGGTCTCTGCTTACCGTTGGGATTGGGAGATGAAGCAATGTTAAACCATGCAGTCGCGATTTGAAGACAGTATGGTCATTGCCATTAAACGTTAAGAATATTGTCTCTATTCAGTCATATTGCTTGTACAGAATGCTGTTCGGTTATTGTCATTCGACTATTGTTACTCAGGTAGATAGAGATACCGCACTTTCATTTAACGGAGCAAAACATGAACAATATCATCAGGCTTGGTGTTCTTTTTTCGATATTCGCTGCGGGCGGCGTCATGGCCGCAAGCGGAGTTACCCTTGGACCAAGGCCTGCCTATTTGGTTGCCGACATGGATGAAGGCGCGTTAAAGGAAAAACTTTCTTCTTGTTTGAACAAGACGCCAAAAACAACCGCATTCTCTATTGGCCATCGAGGTGCATCTCTCCAGTTTCCTGAGCATACGAAAGAGTCATATGTTGCTGCAGCGCAAATGGGCGCGGGCATCATAGAGTGTGATGTGACTTTTACTAAAGACAAGCAGCTGGTATGTCGTCATTCTCAAAACGATCTGCATACCACGACGGACGTTCTAACTCATCCAGATCTCGCTGAAAAATGCACCATACCATTCACGCCGGCAAACCCTGAAACCGGTGAGAAAGCGACAGCAGAATGCCGCACCTCAGATTTCACACTCGCCGAATTTAAACGGCTGAAAGGAAAAATGGATGGTGCGAATCCGATGGCGACAACACCAGAAGAGTATATGAAAGGCACGGCAGATTTTCGCACAGACCTTTATGCCAGTCGTGGCACCTTGATGACGCATGCTGAGAGTATCGCGCTGCTAAAAGAATTAGGTGTAAAAATGACGCCTGAATTGAAAGAAGCCAAGGTAGCGATGCCTTATGACGGGTTTACGCAGCAAGACTATGCACAAAAAATGGTGGATGAATACAAAGCGGCGGGTGTGAAAGCGTCGGATGTTTACCCGCAATCTTTCAACATGGAAGATGTGAAGCACTGGGTGGCGAATGAGCCTGAGTTTGGTCAGCAGGCAGTCTATTTAGATTCGCGTATGTATGATGATGAAAGCTGGAAACCGTCTTTAAAAGATATGGCTGCGCTGAAAGACAGAGGCGTGGAATATATTGCTCCACCGCTTTATGCGCTGGTCACTGTCGATAACAAGGGAAATATAGTGCCATCTGATTACGCCAAACATGCTAAAGCAGCAGGGTTAGGCATTATTACTTGGACGTTGGAGCGTTCTGGTCATCTTGGCAATGGTGGCGGATGGTATTACCAATCAGTGAAAGACGTGATCAATAACGACGGTGATGTCATGACATTGCTCGACGTATTGGCGCAGGATGTTGGGGTGGTAGGTGTGTTCTCTGACTGGCCAGCAACGACAACCTTCTATGCAAACTGCATGAATCCATGAATCCATGAATCTTTGATAAAAAGCAGGCCTCGTGGCGAGTACCAATGAGGCCTGAACTACAGCATTGCAACATCAAACCTATTTACGCCACCATTTGGGCTTTTGGATCACTTTGATCTGAATTTTTTCTCTCCATATCAAATCACTGCGAATCAATTTCTGACAGTTTCATTGCTTATTTTCCTTTTAATACCCGCGATTTTTCATGAAAAAGACCATCTGAAAATATCGGTATGGAACGTGTACCTTCCAGTTAACAAGAATGTTTTTTCCGAAAAAGTTTTGCTAGCAGCGAGGACAAGGTACAAATCATGTAGAATGTCGCCAATTTAAATTTTGGCGTTATTGGAAAAATGAAACAAGGTTACAGCTGTATCGGGTTAGTAAACCCAAAATCTCCCGAAAATGTCGGTTCTGTTATGCGTGCTGCTGGCTGTTACGGTGTGAATTCCGTGTTTTACACCGGCACCCGTTATGACAGGGCTGCAAAGTTTTGTACCGATACGAAAAACAGAGTGTTAGATACACCGCTTATTGGCGTTGATGACCTTAAATCTGTTGTGCCAGTTGGCTGCATTCCTATTGCCGTTGAATTGGTAGAAGGGGCTAAGCCGCTTCCAACCTATAAGCATCCTGCTCGTGCGTTTTACATCTTTGGCCCAGAAGACAATTCGCTTAAGAAAGAGATCACCGAGTTTTGTGCGGAAACCATCTACATTCCAACGAATGGCTGTATGAACCTGGCCGCTTGCGTCAATGTCATCCTTTATGACCGCATGGCTAAGGGCACGAACTTCTCTGGGCATCTATAACATCACATACCTGCGTATTGACGTTGCTTAGGTATAAGTCGGAAACATCAGTGTATCCAACACAATGAAAAACCGTGGTGATTTGTTGATTTGACACAATTGTGTATTGATACGAATTGATCACGGGCAGGGGCGCGGTTACAATCGCGTCTCGCTTCAGGTGCGCCCGTTTTGATTGGTATTTAAATGGGCACCGGATGAAGCACTCTCTAAGACGTCTATTCAATACTCCTCGAGTTAAGACGCCAATAACTAAAACAAGTGTTACTTCGTGTGTAACACCACTGTAAATAGGATATTCAAATGCCTGTAATTACTCTTCCTGACGGTAGTCAACGTTCTTTTGACAACCCGGTTTCTACTTATGATGTGGCTTTCGACATCGGCCCTGGTCTTGCTAAAGCTTGTATCGCTGGTCGTGTTGACGGAAATCGTGTTGATGCGTGTGATTTGATTGAACACGACGCTAAGCTAGAAATCATCACAGCGAAAGACGCAGACGGTCTCGAAATTATTCGTCACTCTTGTGCACACTTGCTGGGTCATGCGATCAAGCAACTTTTCCCTGATGCAAAAATGGCGATCGGTCCGACCATCGACAGCGGCTTCTACTATGACCTTGACTTGGATCGCTCGTTGACCCAAGAAGACCTTGATGCGATTGAAAAACGCATGAAAGAGTTGGCAAAAACCAAATATCAGGTCGTTAAGAAGAATGTGAGCTGGCAGGAAGCGCGTGATACGTTTGAGTCACGCGGCGAGACTTACAAAATTGAAATTCTGGACGAGAACGTTGCTCGTGACGATCGCCCGGGACTTTACCACCATGAAGAATACATCGACATGTGCCGCGGTCCGCACGTGCCGAACATGAGCTTCTGCCAAAACTTCAAAATCTTGAACGTTGCTGGTGCTTACTGGCGTGGTAACAGCGACAACAAGATGCTGCAACGTATCTACGGCACCGCGTTTTACGACAAGAAAGAATTAAAAGCACACCTTGTTCGTCTTGAAGAAGCGGCAAAACGTGACCACCGTAAACTAGGTAAGCAACTTGATCTGTACCACATGCAGCAAGAAGCGCCGGGTATGGTGTTCTGGCACCACAATGGTTGGACT
Organism: Enterovibrio litoreus; assembly: GCF_045679545.1. NCBI lineage: Bacteria > Pseudomonadati > Pseudomonadota > Gammaproteobacteria > Vibrionales > Vibrionaceae > Enterovibrio > Enterovibrio litoreus. The sequence goes on along the minus strand of NZ_CP166194.1, from coordinate 1,757,121 downwards.
GTTTTCCGTGAACTGGAAATGTTCGTTCGTGAAAAACTGACCGAATATGAATACCAAGAAGTTAAAGGCCCGCTGATCATGGATCGCGTTCTTTGGGAACGCTCTGGTCACTGGGACAAATACGCTGACTACATGTTCACTACGCAATCAGAAAGCCGTGAATATGCACTGAAGCCGATGAACTGCCCAGGTCACGTACAGATCTTTAACCAAGGTCTTAAGTCATACCGTGATTTGCCGCTGCGTATGGCTGAGTTTGGTAGCTGTCACCGTAACGAGCCATCAGGTGCATTGCACGGTCTGATGCGCGTTCGTGGCTTCACTCAGGATGATGCACACATCTTCTGTACGCCAAACCAAGTTCAAGAAGAAGTTACGTCTTGCATCTCGATGGTTTACGACACATACAAAACATTCGGTTTTGATGAGATTGTTGTAAAACTGTCTACACGTCCTGAACAGCGCGTTGGTTCTGATGAAATGTGGGACCGTGCAGAGAAGGCATTGGCTGAAGCACTTGAGTCAATGGACATCAAATTTGAGATTTTAGAGGGCGAAGGTGCTTTCTATGGTCCTAAAATTGAATTTACTTTGCATGATTGTTTGGATCGCGCATGGCAGTGTGGTACTGTTCAGCTCGATTTTGCTCTGCCTGAGCGTTTGGGCGCAACGTACGTTGGTGAAGACAACGAACGCCATACCCCAGTCATGATTCACCGTGCGATTTTGGGTTCTCTGGAACGCTTCATTGGCATTTTGATTGAAGAATACGCGGGTCATTTCCCGGTATGGCTGGCTCCTCAGCAAGCGGTTGTCATGAATATCACTGACAATCAGGCTGATTATGTTCAGGAAGTAGCGAAAAAACTGCAAAAAGCAGGTTTTAGAGCGTCAGCGGACTTGAGAAACGAGAAGATTGGTTTTAAAATCCGTGAACACACTTTGAAGCGCGTACCTTATATGTTGGTTTGCGGTGACCAAGAAATGGAAGCCGGTGAAATCGCGGTACGTACACGCAAAGGTAAAGATTTGGGTAAATATAAAATTGACGAATTCATTTCTCTGCTCGAGAACGAAGTTCGTACCCGAACGCTCAATATTTTGGAGGAATAAGGTATTAAAGGCGCAACAAGAAAAGTCCCAGTTAAACAAAATGCTCATCGATTGAATGACGAAATTCGCGGCGTAAGTGAAGTTCGTTTGACAGGCCTAGACGGCGAAGCCGTTGGCGTAGTATCAATCGAGGATGCTCTAGCAGCTGCTCAAGATGCAGGTGTAGATCTGGTCGAAATTAGCCCTAATGCCGAACCACCTGTCTGTCGCGTGATGGACTACGGTAAGTTCATTTACGAAAAGAGCAAGGCTACGAAAGAGCAGAAGAAAAAACAGAAGGTTATTCAGGTTAAGGAAATCAAATTCCGTCCTGGTACCGATATTGGCGACTATCAGGTAAAACTACGCAACCTGGTTCGCTTTATTGAAGAGGGTAACAAGGTCAAGGTTACAATCCGATTCCGTGGTCGCGAAATGGCGCACCAAGAAATCGGTGTTGACGTTTTGAATCGCTTGAAAGAAGACACTGCTGAAATTTGTTTGGTAGAAAGCTTCCCAACGCGAATCGAAGGTCGTCAAATGATCATGGTTCTTGCCCCTAAAAAGAAGTAATTTCGGCATACAAGTAACGTAAGAGGCTATGCCTTCGGGCATAGCCTCTTTGTTCGCCGGATTACATTGTTATTAACGCAACAATGCGGAGTTAATTCATCATGCCTAAGATGAAATCAAACAAAGGTGCAGCTAAGCGTTTCAAGAAAACTGCTGGCGGCTTCAAGTTCAAGCACGCGACAAAACGTCACATCCTGACTAAGCGTACTACTAAGAACAAACGTCAACTGCGTCCAAATGCAATTCTGCCTAAGTGCGAAGTTGCTGCAGTTGTTCGTATGCTTCCATACGCATAATTTTTCTTAGTTTATTAACGATTTAGTTTAGGAGAGAGTCCATGGCTCGCGTAAAACGTGGTGTACAAGCTCGTGCACGTCACAAGAAAGTTCTAAAACAAGCTAAAGGTTACTACGGTGCACGTTCACGTGTTTACCGCGTAGCTTTCCAAGCAGTTACCAAAGCTGGTCAATACGCTTACCGTGACCGTCGTCAGAAGAAACGTCAATTCCGTCAACTGTGGATTGCACGTATCAATGCTGCTGCTCGTCAAAATGGTATGTCTTACAGCCGTTTCATCAACGGTCTGAAGAAAGCGTCTATCGAAATCGATCGTAAGATCCTTGCTGATATCGCAGTATTCGACAAAGCTACTTTCTCTGTACTTGTTGAGAAAGCGAAAGCTGCTCTGTAATTTTACAGAATAGATTTTGCAAGAAAGGGGAGCCTCGGCTCCCCTTTTTTACGCCTGAAATTTGCCAAGCTTCATTTTCTTTTTGCTGCTTACTCTCTTCCTTTGATGATATTTATCGCGCTCTGATACTGATAATTTAGCCTTCTCTTTTCAAGAAAAGCCCATGCTCTTCGCGATTTACGCAATTCGGCGTTAAATCTGGTGATGAATTAGGCATGACAGGCACTTGAGGTCACTTTCAGTTTGGCTTTAGTTCACGGTTTATTTACTATGTACCGTTACGTTTATACCAATTCTCAGAGCAAAATCGATTGGTGCTAATTTGCATTGAAGAAACGCATTTTGTTACGAGAATTGGTATATCTTTTACTCCCCTTAGGACACTGCCCCCATTGGGTGGATGAGGAAACGATGCAACAACTAGACGAGATTCTATCCAACGCAACAGCAGCCATTGAAGCGGCTGACTCTGTTGCGATTCTGGATGAGGTACGCGTAAAGTACCTGGGTAAGAAGGGTGAGCTGACATTGCAGCTTCAGTCTCTAGGCAAACTGCCACACGAAGAACGCCGTGAAGCGGGCGCAAGCATTAACAAAGCGAAGCAAGCTGTTCAGCAGGCAATTTCAGAGCGCAAGAATGCGCTAGAAAGTGCTGAGCTAGAGGCGAAGCTTGCGGCGGAATCTATTGATGTGACCCTGCCTGGTCGTCGTATTGAGAATGGCGGTATTCACCCGGTTACTCGCACTATCGAACGCATTGAAAGCTTCTTTGGTGATTTGGGCTTTGATGTAAAAACTGGCCCTGAAATCGAAGATGCATTCCATAACTTCGATGCGCTGAACATTGCAGAAGATCATCCAGCACGTACTGACCATGACACCTTCTTCTTTAACCCAGATCTGATGCTTCGTACGCACACTTCAGGCGTTCAGATCCGCACCATGGAAGAAAGCCAGCCACCGTTGCGTTTCATCGCACCTGGCCGTGTTTACCGCAATGATTACGACCAAACGCACACGCCAATGTTCCACCAAGTTGAAGGTATGCTGGTTGACGAAAATGTTAACTTTGCGCAGCTAAAAGGCATCCTTCATGACTTCCTGTGTAACTTCTTTGAAGAAGATCTTGAAGTCCGTTTCCGTCCTTCTTACTTCCCATTCACTGAACCTTCAGCGGAAGTGGATGTTCGTCGTAAAGACGGCAAATGGTTGGAAATCCTTGGTTGCGGTATGGTTCATCCGAACGTACTTCGCGCAGTAAACATTGACCCAGAGAAATACTCAGGCTTTGCCTTCGGTATGGGTGTAGAGCGTCTAACCATGCTGCGTTACGGCGTGAATGACCTGCGTGCGTTCTTCGAGAACGATTTGCGTTTTCTGAAACAATTCAAGTAAGCATTGGGGTAATTGAGAAATGAAATTCAGTGAATCCTGGCTTCGTGAGTGGGTTAAGCCTGCTGTAAATAGCGAAGAACTGGCACACCAAATCACCATGGCGGGTCTAGAAGTAGACGACGTTGAAGCTGTTGCAGGTGAGTTCACCGGCGTGGTTGTTGGTGAAGTGGTTGAGTGCGGCCAACACCCTGATGCTGACAAACTGCGTGTGACCAAAGTAAACGTCGGTGGCGAAGAGCTACTAGACATCGTTTGTGGTGCATCAAACTGTCGTTTGGGTATTAAGGTCGCAGTGGCAACCGTTGGAGCGGTTCTACCTGGCGATTTTAAAATCAAGAAAGCGAAACTGCGTGGTCAACCTTCTCACGGTATGCTTTGCTCGTTCACCGAGTTGGGCATTAACGTTGAATCTGACGGCATCATGGAGCTACCTGCAGACGCCGTTCTGGGTACTGACTTCCGTGAATACCTGTCGCTAAACGATGTCACCATTGATGTTGATTTAACAGCGAACCGTGCTGACTGCTTGAGCCTAAAAGGCATGGCGCGTGAAGTGGGTGTATTGAACCGCGCTGAAGTGACTGAGCCTGCGTTTGAAAATGTTGTACCGTCAATCGATGACAAGATCTCTGTTGCTATCGAAGCGCCGATTGCCTGTCCACGTTACTTGGGCCGTGTTGTTCGCAACGTGAATGTTAAAGCTGCATCACCACTTTGGATGCAAGAAAAACTGCGTCGTAGCGGCATTCGCTCTATCGACCCAATCGTTGATATCACAAACTATGTGATGCTAGAACAGGGCCAACCCATGCACGCGTTCGATCTGGCTAAGATCGAAGGTGGCATCGTTGCGCGTATGGCGAAGCAAGGCGAGAAATTGGTTCTTCTTGACGGCAACGAAGCAGAACTCAATGACAACACGCTTGTTATTGCTGACCACAACAAAGCGCTGGCGATTGCGGGTATCTTTGGTGGTGAATTCTCTGGTGTGACTACTGAGACGACTGACGTATTGCTCGAAGCTGCATTCTTTGCACCTGATGCAATCCGCGGTCGTGCCCGTAGCTATGGCCTTCACACTGATTCTTCGCACCGCTTTGAGCGTGGTGTTGATTCAAACCTTCAGTTCCATGCGATGGAGCGTGCAACGCAACTACTGATTGAAATCTGTGGTGGTGAAGCAGGTGAGATCGTTGGGCAAGAATCTGAAGAAAATCTCCCTAAAGCGAAGACCATTTCTCTGCGTCGTGCAAAGCTAGATCGTCTGTTGGGTCACTGCATCTCTTCTGATGATGTTGTTGAAATCTTAAGCCGTCTAGGTTGTGACGTTGAAACCACAGATTCAGGTTGGACAGCGAAAGCGCCTTCATGGCGTTTTGATTTGGCTATCGAAGAAGACTTGGTTGAAGAAGTAGGGCGTATCTTCGGTTACGACAATATTCCAAACCAAGCTCCTGAAGCACACCTCACCATGAACGAATACAAAGAGGCGAACCAACCTCTGAAGCGCGTTCGTGATTTGCTGGTTGATCGTGGTTACCACGAAGCAATTACCTATAGCTTCGTTGAACCTGCTCAACAAGCGCTTATCGTGCCAGATGTTGAGCCATTGATTCTACCATTCCCGATCTCTGCAGACATGTCAGCAATGCGTCTGAGCTTGTGGACCGGTCTGTTGAACACGGTTGCTTACAACCAAAAACGTCAGCAACCACGTGTGCGTTTGTTCGAAGCAGGTCTGCGTTTTATCCCTGAAGCATCTGCTGAAAATGGCATGCGTCAGGAAATGATGTTGGCGGGTGTGATTGCGGGTTCTCGCTCTGAAGAGCATTGGGACATTGCGGCTAACACAGTCGACTTCTTTGACCTCAAAGGCGACTTAGAAGCTGTGCTTGAATTGACAGCTAACGAGTTTGCCTACAGATTCAAAGCGGCTAAGCACCCAGCACTGCACCCAGGTCAGAGCGCTGCGATTGAAGTAGACGGCAAAGTTGTTGGCTACATCGGTACTGTTCACCCAGAACTTGAGCGTAAGTTTGGTCTGAATGGTCGCACTGTCGTGTTTGAAATCGAGTGGGCGGCTATCAATCAACGTGTGATCCCTGAAGCGGTTGTGATTTCTAAGTTCCCTGCAAACCGTCGTGATATCGCGGTGATTGTGGCTGATGACGTAGAATCAGAAGCGGTTGTTCGTGCGTGCCTGACGGCTGAAAACGCACTGATCACCGGCTCTAAACTGTTCGACCTTTATAAAGGTAAGGGCGTAGAAGAAGGCAAGAAGAGTCTAGCTATCGCTCTGACGCTTCAATCTACCGAACGTACGTTAGAAGAAAGTGATATTTCTGAGGCGGTTGCAGCGGTTGTTGCGACGCTTGGCGAAAAATTTGGTGCTCACCTCCGCGATTAATGCGAAAACTATCAATAAAAAGCAGCCTTAGGGCTGCTTTTTTTATGTCCAAAAGTTCTAACACGTATCGTTTTGATAAACCTAAGTTTTATCAAAACGTTAACATGTCATGGTTTGCAAGCGTTTAAAACTCGAATAAAAACATCATCTAAACGAAAAATCCTTGAGTCCGTGTCTCATTTTTTATGCATGACGCAAGAATGAAATCCTCATAAACAGAGCACTGTTCTAAATAATGATATGGAAAAAAGTTGGCGCAAATCAGCCAGTTGGCTTACACTGTTCGTAAGTTACTGATGCGGAATATGCTGCCCGACAGTGGAGCAAGTGAATATTTCCAATGCAGTGCAATTGGTAGTGAAGATACAATGTATCTCATTTATGTTTAACATTTCTTGAGGGAATGACCTATGGCGCTCACTAAGGCCGATCTGGCTGAGAACCTGTTTGAAAATGTCGGGATGAGCAAGCGGGACGCCAAGGACACCGTCGAAGCGTTCTTCGAAGAAGTTCGAAAAGCACTCGAAGGTGGCGAGCAAGTTAAGCTGTCTGGTTTCGGAAACTTTGATCTTCGCGAAAAGAACGAACGTCCAGGCCGCAACCCGAAAACGGGTGAAGATATTCCAATTACTGCTCGACGAGTAGTAACGTTCCGCCCGGGGCAAAAACTGAAAGCACGCGTAGAAAACGCAAAAATCGACAAGTAATTGTCGAAGAGCATGTTAAGAGGAGAGTCGGTTCCGAAGACAATTACCTTTTGATAAACTCGCTTTCAAGCCGATAGGGTGACTAAGACCGCAGCTTTTGCTGCGGTTTTTTATTGGGTGAAAACCACGCGAACACGAATATAAACCCGCCTTAATCTCTTGATGCTCACACCATTCAATGACACAGCGATGAACCCTGACGCTCAGAACTCTGCATCTTGAGATGACTATGGGTATAATGAGCCGCGAGATACGAAAATAATAATTAGGGAAATTTTGAAAATGGATAGTCAACTCTCCGGCGGCTTTCTTAAGCACACCTTGTACCCACCAGAAACGTTCAAACCTTATTCATTCCAATTGCCAAACGGGCTTGATGTTATTCATCACGACATTGGTGTGTTGGAGTTTTCGCCCAAAAATGCCAATCGTGCCATTGTGGTTTCTTCTGGTATTCATGGCGATGAAACCGCTCCGATTGAATTGGTTGATGATTTGGTGAGTGAAATACTGAATGGCGTCTGGGTACCTTGTTCGCGCACGCTTTTTATCATTGCTCACCCTGATGCTATTCACGCTCACACGCGCTTTATTGAAGAAAATCTCAATCGTTTATTTGCCGGTGTTAACCCAGATCGAAATGCGGAATGCCAGTTGGCGAATCGTCTTCAAGGGCACGTTAGCCAGTTCTTTGCTAATGCGAACGAGAGCGATGAAAAGTGGCATTTCGATATGCACAGCGCCATTCGCGACTCTAAACACTACATGTTTGCTGTCGTACCGGCCTCCACTAAGGCGACAGATGTTCGTCCACTTATTGGGTTTCTCAAATCCGCTCAAATGGATGCCATGCTGCTGAGTCGAACACCGTCTTCAACCTTCAGTTGGTGGAGTGGAGAAACTTTTGGCGCACTGGCCGCGACCTTTGAAATGGGCCGTGTCGCACCGTTATATCAAAACAATATGTCAGAGTTCGAGCCTCTCAAACGCGCGCTCATTGATCTGTTAAGCGCGCGTCAAGATGACAGGAATACGCCTAAGACCGATCTTTCAATCTATAAGGTGACACGTACCATCACCAAAACAGATGACGCCTTCACATTGGCATTCAGTAATGACGCGGCAAACTTTACCTATTTCAACCAAGGCGAGCAGCTTGCTGAAGAAAACGGCACGGTCTATGTGGCGCAACAGGGGGGGGAGGCGGTTGTGTTTCCTAATGCCAATGTCGCAGTCGGACAGCGTGCTTGCCTACTCGTGACGCCATTTGTTCCGGACGAATCGCAAGCGCTTTTCGTCAATGTAGGCAACGAGCCGGGCCCAAATGCAACCAGTTAGCACTTTTCATTTTTCGGTGTTCTCTGTATGGTTGGCGGCTACTGATGTTTAGACCATAAAACCATGCATTTACTTCAACTTGTCCAGCGTCACACTCGGCGCTGGCATATTGCTCTCCTGACCGCTTTCGTGCTTCTTATCGTGTGCGCGCTGCTTTCGCTATCGGCAGGCGAGATTTGGATTTTCCCATTCCATGTGGATTCGCCTTTAGCACAACAACTCTTGATGGAGTTACGTGTACCTCGCGTGATCGCTGCCATTCTTATTGGTGCGTCGTTAGCGGTATCCGGTGCTGTATTGCAGGTCTTGCTAGGTAATCCACTCGCAGAACCCGGTGTGTTGGGTATTTCCGGCGGTGCAAGCCTTGCGCTCGTGCTCGTTATGTTCTTCTTCCCTGCGCTAGCCACACAGTATGGTTTAATGTCTGCTGCCATGCTTGGGGCTCTCTCTTTTACAGGTGTCTTGGTCTGGTTGGCGCGGAAACGCACCATGTCGACAGCACGGTTGCTGTTGATTGGGGTAGCGCTTGGTATCTTATCGGGTGCGATTGTCACATGGGCGTTTTATTTCAGTTCAGACCTTAACCTTCGTCAGTTACTTTACTGGCTAATGGGAAGCCTCTCAGGGGTGCATTGGACACAGTTAACGCTCGCTCTGGTGGTTGTGCCCGCTGTACTTTGGTTGTGTACGCAAGGGCATAACCTGGATCTCATGATGCTAGGAGAAGCACCAGCGACACAGCTAGGTCTAAACATTCAAACACTCAGGTGGCAGCTGATATTAATGGTCAGCGTGCTTGTAGGCGCATCTGTCGCCATGGCAGGGGTGATCGGGTTCGTTGGTTTGGTCGTCCCGCACTTTCTGAGGCTATGGCTTGGGACAGAGAACAAATACCTTCTGCCGCTTTCAGCGCTCACAGGTGCGTCGCTCATGTTGGTGGCTGACACGATTGGCCGTATGGCTATCGCAGAAGCGGAATTGCCAGTTGGCGCTGTGACAACGTCACTTGGTGCGCCTTTGTTTATTTGGATGTTGCTGAGGCGCGTATGATTGAAGCCAAAAATATTGCTTTAGGAACACGCCTCCTGCCACTGAGTTTTTCGGTCGAACAGGGCGAAATTGTGCATCTTCTCGGTGCGAACGGCAGCGGTAAAAGCACCTTGCTTGAGCTGTTGTCAGGCTTAACCGAAGGCCAAGGTGATGTGTTTTTATCAGGTGTCTCTCTCAACGCCATTGACAGTAAATCGTTAGCAAGACAGCGTGCATATTTGAGTCAGCAGCAGAAGCCTGCGTTCGCCATTGGCGTTTATCAATACCTGAGTTTAAGTCTTTCTGCGCTGGGCAAGTATCATCCTGCTGAGTTGGATACTGCCGTCAAAGAAATTTGCACGACCTTAGGCATTGAAGACAAACTTAATCGCAACACTGAACAGCTTTCTGGTGGTGAATGGCAGCGGGTGAGATTGGCAGGCGTGTGTTTGCAAATTTGGCCAGACATTAATCCTGACGGTCAATTATTGATTCTGGATGAACCGGCAACGGCATTGGATATCGCACAGCAAAGCGTAATGTACAAGATGGTTCGGCGTATTGCAGAGCGTGGTATTGCAGTGGTGATGTCTAACCATGATATCAATAGAACCTTGAGCGATGCCGATAGAGTGATGCTATTAAAAAATGGTCATCTTGTCGCGCAAGGCACGCCAAGGGAAGTGATGCATGTTGATATGTTGGAAAAGGTGTTTGGAACGCGTTTGCGCCGAGTAGAAATCGACGGTCAACTGCTCATGTTGAACACGTAACCATTCAAGATATCTCGCTATCGCCACAAGTGATAGCGAGATAGAAGGCGTACGCTAGACAGCATCTTCTTGTGCCTGAAGTTTTGCCTTGATGAAGAGAGCGTGGTCCAAATATAACAACTCAGAGGTTTTTCTGATCACCGATTCTTCAAGTGGGTCGAGTTTGCCATCCGCATACGCGACTTCCCACATGGCTTTCACCAAGTCAAACCGCTGAGATTGTTCTAACTGCCGCAGTTTATCTGTGTAGTCGTAGAGTGATACTGAATTGGATGAATCAATCCGAGCCTCTTCAATAAGCGACTTGGCATCCGTTTCATCAATGTCGAGCAGGACACCTAACATTCGCACTTTTGCCGTTTCTTCTCGTACGTCTAGATCGTTGTCCGCGCCCGCGACTTCGCACAACAAGCCAGCCATGGCACGTTGATATCGATTTTCATTTGCAGCGGCACTGCCACCTTCTTCAGTGAAGACTTCTCTCAGAATCGAAGACAGTTTTGAAAACATGTAAAGTACCTAGTGGGGTTGATAAAAAACAGTGACTGAGTGCGCAATGCGAATCTGTCAGTATGTGCAAGTAAGTATGAAGGACAATTCAGCCATGTGTCAGCGACTTGCTGACGCTTCTTATCTTTCAGACGAGCAAAAGCGTCAGAGGTTCATTCACAATAGCTTCTTATGCATGATGCTCGATAATAGATCATCGCGGATCAAAAAAGCCAAACCCTGAGGTTTGGCTTTTCCATATTAACGTCGGCTAGGGCGACGGCCGGTTCTTTCTTTGTGGGCTGAAGCCGCTTTGGCTTGAGAAAGCAAGATGGACTCTACAGTCAGGTCCATAGGCTCGCGAGGCGCTAATCCATGCTGGAAAGTGCGCGAGCGTGCTGGCATTTCAAATTCTGCTTCCGTTGCTTTTGGCATGCGCTTAAAACGGTAAAGGTAAAAGTTTTCGACTTTCTCTCTCGCCCATTCGGTTTTCTTCAGATATTTAACGCTGCTTGCGATGCTTGGATTAGTATTGAAGCAGTTTAGTCGCATCGCGGTATCGAGAATTACCCAGCCATAATGATCGACAAGCTGTTGCAGCATATCTTCCATTTTCAGGCCATGAAGCGGGTTGTTTTTTTGCAGTTCGATACGCTCTTGTTCTGTCATGAAGGGATCTCCATCCTTCGAGGCAGTTGCTGTTTCTCGGTTATTCATGAGTAACCGTCAACTGCCTCGCGTGTTAATTCTGTTCATTGGCAACTCGACATTAGCGGAAATGCGAGCTGCCCAAATACTGTGTTAAGCGACGTTCAACATTTTCTGTTGGTGCGCCAGGTACTCATCAAACGTGCCTTGGAAGTTAACCAGTTTCTTATCTTTAACGTCAATGATCGACGTTGCCAATGACGAAACAAATTCACGGTCATGGCTTACGAAGATAAGCGTACCTTTGTAAGATTTCAGGGCGTTGTTCAGCGCTTCAATGGCTTCCATGTCCATGTGGTTGGTTGGTTCATCCATGACCAGCACGTTGATGTCTTGCATCATCAATTTACCAAACAACAAACGGTTCTTTTCACCACCCGAGCAGTTTCTTGCTTTCTTGTTTACATCATCTGCGGTAAACAAGAGACGGCCCAGAATACCGCGAACCATCAAATCATCATGTTTGGTGGTGCGCCACTGAGAGATCCAATCAAAAATGTTCAGGTCGTTGTCGAAATCAGCCGTGCTGTCTTGCGGGCAATAACCGAATGAAGCGTTGTCAGACCATTTCACGACGCCATGATTAGGTGTCAGTTCGTTGACCAAACAACGTAGCAGGGTGGTTTTACCCACGCCGTTTTCACCAATGATGGCGAGACGAGAACCTGCTTCTAGCAGCAAGTCACCACCTTCGAACAACAGTTCATCATCAAAGGCATGGCCGACATTTTGAAGTTCGAGTGCTTGGCGGTGCAGTTTTTTGCCTTCACCAAAATCAATCGATGGGCTCATACGGCTAGATGATTTAACTTCATCAAGCTTGATTTTATCCATCTTCTTCGCGCGAGAACTGGCTTGTTTTGCCTTAGACGCGTTCGCGCCAAAGCGGTTTACAAAGTCTTGAAGCTCGCTAATTTCAGCGGCTTTCTTGGCGTTGCCAGACAGCAGTTGATCACGGATCAATGCAGAAGCTTCCAAGAAGTACTCATAGTTACCAGGGTAAATGCGCAGTTCGCCGTAATCGATGTCTGCCATGTGCGTACAAACCGCGTTTAGGAAGTGGCGATCATGCGAGATGATGATCATGGTGCATTTACGCTGATTCAGTTCTTCTTCCAACCAACTGATGGTGTGAATATCCAAGTTGTTTGTGGGTTCATCGAGCAACAAAATATCTGGGTTTGCAAACAGCGCCTGCGCCAAAAGCACACGCAGTTTCCAACCTGGCGCAACGTGTTGCATTAAGCCGAAGTGAAACTCTTCTTCAATACCGGCTTTTAGCAAAATGTCGCCAGCACGACTTTCAGCGGTGTAGCCGTCCATTTCTGCGAATTCACTTTCAAGTTCAGCGACCTTCATGCCATCGTCTTCACTCATCTCTGGAAGTGAATAGATGCGCTCACGCTCTTGTTTGATTTCCCAAAGCTTTTTGTCGCCCATGATGACAACGTCAATCACGTTATATTGCTCAAATGCAAACTGGTCTTGGCTTAGCACACCAAGCTTGTGTCCCGGCGTAATGGACACATTGCCAGAGCTAGGCGATAGCGCACCGCTAAGAATCTTCATGAAGGTTGATTTACCACACCCGTTGGCACCAATTAAGCCGTAACGGTTACCGTTACCAAACTTGGCAGAAATGTTTTCGAATAGCGGCTCGGCGCCAAATTGCATGGTGATGTTAGCGGTTGAAATCAATGAAGTATTCCTAGGTATATAAGATTGGCAAATCGCTTTGCGAGAGTGGCCAAATCAACTGAAATTAAAGCACGAATGAATAGGCGGCGAATTATACAGATTTATTTAACAAATAACAGATGTGGGAGCTAAGTCACGCAAAGGAAATAATGAATAGAAAGTGATCTTGGTGTTGTCTTCGCTCTTAGCTCATTTCTCCGCTTTTCAGACGCGTAGGATAACCTGATACCAAAGCAAAGCGACAACGTCCGTAAAGGTGGCAACGAAGCAGTTTTATTGTCTCAATTTAGAGAATTTGTTGTAAAAATTGCGATAAGTTGAGAGGCCTCAAAATCACCGAAGTGACATCTACTTATTGTTGCTGCACAATTTTTTTTCAATTTGACAATATCAGTGACCACCAAACAAGAACTCGTAGGCTTTACAACCAGAAACAAGCTGGTAACAATTAAACGGTTGTATCAGGAAGTCAGTGACATGAACGCATATTATTCTACGTTGAGTGGTTGGATTATTCCGGTCACTCGAGCAATGAAGGCGCTAGGTATTGATCCAGTGGAAACGCTGGAGATGTTTGATATTGATCCTGTCGAAGTGAATGATCCTGAAGGAAGGATTTGTGTTGAAAGCCTCGGAAATCTATTTGCTTATTGTAACAAGCAAGTTGGTACTCGGGCGTTCAACATTGAAGTAGCACGTTGTTTTCACCCTTCAGCACTGCATGCGCTTGGGTATGCGGTTCAATCTTCATTTAGCTTGAGAGAAGCATTAGAGCGAGTCAGCCAATACAAACGTGTGGTTTCGAACTGCTGCAATATGCAGACCTATGAATCTAATGGTGAGCTTGTTGTTGAGTTACTGGTATATAAGTATGCCGATAGTGGCCGTCTTGTACTTTCGCCTGATTTAATCGAATCGTTTTTGGCGACATTGGTTCAGGTGTCGCGAGATCTGGTGGGCGGGGACGTGAATCCCATCAAAATAGAATGCACCTTCGATCGTTTAAAAGAAAATTGCCCCGTCGTATCTGAGTTCCTCAATTGTCCTGTCGAATATGGTTCTGAGCGCAACGCTGTTGTGCTCAACTTGCAACAAGCGAACGAAAGGGCCTTTGGCAATAACCCTGTGATTAATCAGCTGCATATTGACGTGCTCAATAAGTTCATGAGCAGGGTGGACAAAACTAATCTGACATACCTGATTGAAAGCAAAATCCTTGAGGAGTTGCCTGTAGGTGCGCCTTCTCAGGCAGATATCGCGAAGCATCTTGGGTTGAGCCTACGAAACTTGCAGCGAAAGTTAAGTGAGCAAGGCACCTGCTACAAAGATATCTTAGATAACACCCGCAAGCGGTTAACCCTGAACTACATTAAGCAGCCACACATGAGTATTAGCGAAATTGGTTACTTGGTGGGCTTTTCAAACGTGGCGAACTTTAATCGCGCTTTTCGTCGTTGGGAAGGGTGTGCACCCGGTGAGTATCGCCATAGTTACCTTTCTTCAAACGTGGTTGAGCATATTCATGCGAGAGCATAGCTAATATTTATCGCTATTAACGCGTAGGGAATCGCTTTTCTTTACCACGTATGCCGACATTATTGATTTGGCTTCCCTATATTTTGGCCCAAATTGGGCCGTTTTCATCTCTGCTTAAATACTATTCTCCGTCTGATCCTATGCAGCTAAGCTATGGGATAACTCTTTGGCGCAAATTAACAATCGTACCCCGCGCGATCTACGCCATATTGGAAGCATGGTCACGTCGGTACTCAGTGATTCGTTTGGATCATGTTTGTCGTCATACAAGGAGTTTCTATTCAATGAGCAATGTAGAGCAAGTCCATGACATCCCAATGGCGGAGCCAATGGCTTTTTCCGAGAATGAGCGAATGAGGCAATTGTTTGAAGCACAGAAACATGCGTTCGATCGCGACCGTTTTCCTAGCTATGACGAAAGAGTGTTGGCTCTGAAGCGTCTTAAGCAAAGTGTCTTGCAGCGAAAGCAGGATTTGCTGAATGCCCTAGAAAAGGACTTCCAATATAGAAGCCATGACGAGAGCTTATTAGGCGACATCTTTTCTTCAATTTCGTCGATTGATTACACCCTTAAACACTTGAAAGGTTGGATGAAACCGCAAAAACGCGCGGTGGGTATTGTCTTTCAGCCTGCTCATGCGCAAGTTGTCTTTCAGCCAAAAGGGGTGGTCGGCATTATTTCACCTTGGAATTATCCCGTATTTTTAACGTTAGGCCCGCTAGTGGCGGCTTTGGCTGCGGGGAACCGCGCCATGATCAAAGCCTCAGAGTACACGCCTAACACCAATGCTGTGCTTGAGAACATGTTGTCTGACATTTTTGAACCCGACAAAGTTGCGGTCATTCAGGGGGATACGAATATAGCGCAGGCGTTTTCAGCATTGACGTTCGATCATATTCTGTTTACAGGCTCGACCGAAGTCGGCCGTTATGTGATGAAAGCCGCTGCCGAAAACCTTGTGCCCGTCACGCTAGAGTTAGGCGGAAAATCTCCCGTCATCATTGACGACAAGATCTCAATCGATGAAGCGGTAAAGCGTTTTATCTACGGCAAAACCATGAATGCAGGGCAGACTTGCGTGTCTCCAGATTATGTTTACTGTCCCACGCACCGTGTGGCCGAGTTGGTTGCCGCGCTTCGCATGCGTTATCAAGCCATGTACCCCTCAACGGATGGGTTTTCAGAGCGCACCCGCATCATCAACCGTCGCCAATATCAGCGCTTAAATGAATACATAGAGGATGCCAAATCACACGGTGTTGAAGTGATCCCGTTAGGTGACGTTTCTACTGAGTCTGCAGAGTGTTACATGCCGCTCACGCTAGTGATAGGCAGTAACCGCACTATGAAAGTGATGCAAGAAGAGATATTTGGCCCCATTTTACCCATCATAGGTTATGACGATCTCAGTGACGTTATTGACGATATCAATGCTAACCCGCGTCCGCTGGGTCTTTACATTCAAAGCTTCGACAAGCACTTTCAAAATACGGTGCTAAACAACACCCATGCCGGTGGGGTGTGTATCAACGATGCCGCCTTTCATGTGGTGGTCGATGATCTGCCGTTTGGTGGTATTGGTGATTCAGGAATAGGCAGTTATCACGGAGTTGAAGGTTTTCGAACCTTCTCACATGCTAAATCGGTATTTAGTCGTGGCAAATTATTTTTCGCGGACATGCTGTTTCCTCCCTACGGAAAGCGGGTTCATCAATTGTTCTATCGGTTTTTTATTCGCTAACCGTTCGTTCAATGACGCAACATTTGACGCGCAATTGGATGACGAAGAATGCGCAGTTAGCGAGCGCTGCTTGGCTGGGTGAGAAGAAAAGGAGAATGTGACATGTTAGGAAGTGAACAGGAAAATAACACGACAAATTTGGCGCAGTTCATAGTGAAAGCCTGCGAGAGCAATGGCGATAAGACCGCTTTTTATTGCGGCCCTGCACAATTAACCTATCGACAAGTGGAGGAGAAATCACGTGCATTGGCGGTTTGGTTTCAACGTTATACCGCTTTACAACCTGGTGATCGCATCGCCATTCAGCTACCTAACATCTTGGATTTTCCGATTGTTGCATTTGCGGCCCTGCGAGCAGGGCTCGTTTTGGTGAATACCAATCCACTGTATACGCCGAGAGAAATGCTCCATCAATGCTCTGATTCGGGCGCGAAGGCCATTGTTATTTTTTCTCCGCTCGCAGATAAACTGTCAGACATTATTGATGAAACGGACATTGAAGTCGTGGTGTGTACTTCTGGTGGCGAGTTACCTCAGATTAACTGCGAGAAAGACATTAATCAGGCTGATTTGAATCACGCGATAGAAAGTTGTGAAGGGGCGAGCTTAGTACCCGTTTTAGTGCCAACTGACGCCGTGTGCATGCTGCAATATACCGGGGGCACGACAGGGCGGGCGAAAGGAGCGTGTTTAACGCACCATTCTGTGCTGAGCAATATGGCACAGTTAGATGAACGTCTCTCTGGTGTTGTTGAACCGGGCAAAGAGATTTTTGTGTGTCCCTTACCGCTTTATCATATCTACGCCTTTGCAGTGAATTTGATCCTGTTCTTTTCCCAAGGCAATGCCAACATTTTGATCCCCAATCCGCGCGATTTAGATGGCATGGTGGCGCAAATAAAACCACACAAATTTACCGGAATGGCTGGGATCAATACCTTGTTTGTTGGCCTTTGTCAGCATCAAGGTTTTCGAGACCTCGATTTCTCCCATCTCAAAATCACGGTGTCTGGCGGAACAGCACTTATAGATAGTGCGCGACTTGCCTGGAAGGACGTGACGGGGGGCAACATCACTGAAGGCTATGGCATGTCTGAAACATCACCTGTCATCAGCATCAATCACCCAGGTAATGAGCATTACGGCACGGTGGGCCAACCACTGATAGGCACCACTATAGAGATATGGGATGTGAATGATTCGCCGTTGGCGCAGGGTGAAGTCGGTCAAATTGTGGTTAAAGGCGCACAAGTCATGAAAGGCTATTGGAACAATCCTGATGAAACGGCCGAGGTATTGACACCGGAGGGCTACTTCAAAACCGGTGATATGGGAATGATCTTGGAGGACGGTTGTATTCAGATTGTGGATCGACTGAAAGACATGATTTTGGTGTCAGGGTTTAATGTTTACCCAAGCGAGGTGGAGCAAGTGTTGTCTTCCCATCCTGATGTGTTAGAAGTGGCGGTGATTGGTGTGTCAGACCTCGACACAGGTGAAGCTGTGCATGCTTATATCACCGCCAGTGAGCGTATTGAACTAGATAACGTCAAACAGTTCTGTCGCCAGAACTTAACCGCTTATAAAATTCCCAAAAAAATATTTATTGTTAAAGAGTTACCGAAATCTGCGGTGGGAAAAATTCTGCGGCGCGAGCTGAGAGATAACCCGAAGTCACAATGACCTAAATTTCTTACTGTTGCTATCCCAACAGTTTTTATACCCAATGACTCTCAAAGAGCCTTTTTGGGTTGATATATGCCCTAACTTGAGCCAGTTAGGGCTTTTTTTCTTTGCGGGCGTGTAAGCACGTTGCGTGAAGTCAATGGGGTAACGATGAAGTTTGAAGATGATGTGGAAGGGGAATAGGCAGAGGGATCTCGCTTTGTGTCAACCGAAAATAAAAAAATAGCCCAGCAAAGTGGGCTATTGGAAGTTATTCATATTGAATCCAATTATATAGCATCAAGGTAGTGAGCTAACACGGTCTCGGCATTTCTAAAAACGGTAATTGGCTTGCGCGCCAAGGATCACAAGATGGCCTTCTGCGCGATAGGTTTGCTCTCCAACAAACAGGCTGGTCTCGGTGTAGGTTTCGTTAGATCTGTCCATATAAGCAAGACCAAGATCAAATGACCATTCTGAGCTGTGCTGGTAGTTGACACCCGTGGAGAACCACAATGCATCTTGGTCTGGAATGCTCAAGGTTGTGGCCCCCGCTTTCTCGTCTAATGCGATGCCTGCTCTGAGTTTGATGGCTGGGTTTAGCTGATAGGTTGCCCCTAATGCCCAGCGCCAACTGTCATCATATTTTTCAGGCTTAACGAAACACGTTCCGCCGTTGATAGAACAGCCCGAACCACTGGCTTTGAACTCGGTGTAATCGCTCCATTGAGTCCAAAACGCACTGTAGTGAACCGCGAACAGTGGTGTCAGTTGATGGAAACCAGAAAACTCTGCTGTCGCGGGCAAGGGGACATTCGAGTTGCTGTCTGCGACGCCACCGTTGGGGATCGCGACCAAACCGGGTGTATGGTCCGTGAAATCACCGCCAAGTTCCAGATCAACACCTGCGCGATACGCGAGGCCAAAGCGGTTGTTATTGTCCAGTTCGAACAGCGCACCTACATTCCATCCAAACGCCCAGTCATCAGCCTCCCAGCTTAGTATTTTCCCTGATGGAGATGTTGGATTTGCCGCGCCATAGCGGCGGTTCACTTCCCCCGTGGCGTAAATCACGCTAACGCCAGCCCCCACACTAAACATAGGATTGATACGATAAGAAACAGAAGGGTTTAGGTTGACGGACAGTAACGCAGTGTCGCCGCCAATATCGCCCGCAGCGAAGTCATCTTTTAAATCAGTGCCCAGCCCATAGTTGGAATAGAACCCCAACCCGAAAGCCAACTTTTCGTCGATGGGTTGAACGTAATACGTCGAAGGGACAAACTGATTGGGAACCGTATCATCTGACGATAAGGCTTGGCTGTCGCCCGTCACGCTAATATCGGCGTCAAAGTAAATCAGTGCACCCGACACCTCAGCCTGCTTGAATAGCGCCATAAGGGCAGGGTTTCGTCCCATTGCTGAAGCACTGTCGCCAATGGCCGCTTCACCTGCATAAGCGCGTCCTAGCCCGCTGACAGAGTCGAAGGCAATTTGATAGCCGGCCGCACTCGCAGTCGCTGCGCTGAGTGCCGCCGCGATGAATATTGCCGATTGGCTCAATCTCACTTTGTGATGATGTGACATTAACATCTAGACCTCCATGATTTCATATCGTTAATGCAAGAGCTTTCCATGTTCTAGAAAGGTGCTATTTGATGTTAAGTGTCACTTGAACAATTGAGTTGTCTTGGGATGCCATAAGACTATCTGTAGCGGCGTACCCCAGGAAATCTGGGCTGAGTGAGTCACAAACCTAGTGCTGAAATGAAAAGATATGACTGGATTGGTTGGCAAAAACAAATATATGCCATACACAGTAATACTTGTCCCTTATTGCCGTTTGTTTTGCGAGGCGATAAAACGCAAAAAAGCGAGGCTAAACGGTATTAGCCTCGCTTATTCATCACGTCACATTGGTTACCTAGCCTTGGTTACCGTTGTCGCTATCTACTTTTTGAGCACTCCGCCTCGCATGTCTACGCATGAATGTAGCGAATAAAGTATTCCATCAATTGAAACTCTTTCTGCAAACTTGAAAAGGCATGTTTGAAATCCGTGTTGGGTGGGCTGGTGTCAACAATGCGCTTTGCAAATTCCGCGATCTGTTCATCTTTTACTGTTTTTGAGTACGTCAGGTTTTTCTTTATTGCGACGAACACGTCTTGCTCCGGGGACGATAATTCGAGTTCCTCCGCCGCAGCAAGCGATTTAGCATTGTCTGTCGTTGACGCTAATGCACGTTTTGGCTGCTTCCAAATGTTGATTTGAGACAGCGCCAGACAAGATCCCCCTGCAATGAGAAGGGTTCGCATGGTTGCTCTTCGTGTTAAATCAATTTGTTTCATATTGGGTCTCCAAAAACTTCAATGTCAAAGCCGTCGTTCCAAGTCATTAATTCCAAGGGCTGACCGTGATGGTTGAAGGCATTCTCAAATCATAACTCCAGCGGCGTTCTGAGTTCTTCGCACGTATTTCGTCATCGAGATCCTGAAGTTGTGATTGGAAAACATCGAGTAACGGATAGACGTTGTAATCATGCTTGAACTGGCCTTTGGGGTATTTACCCAAAGAGCGGTGCCAGTCTTCCGGCAGATCCGTAAAGATCCGCGAAAAGAAGAACAACCCCGCGCCAACATTCATCGGTGGACATACGTTGAGCCAATCTCTTTCTGAATAAGGGTGAGTCGGCTCTATAGGGTGATCGCGATAAAAACCGAGTGCGCCTAACTTCATGAACGATGCAAGACTGGTGAAACCATGGTTGACGGACATCCAGTAAACAATCCTTGCGACAATATCGACAAGTTCTTCGATTGAATCTGCATTGCCGGGGAAGCCGCGAACTCTGCCTTCATGGGTGGTTTCATAAAGGAAAGCTTGAACCTCATTGTCATCACGGACATCTTGGTCAGAGTGATAATACAAGCGAAGGTAGCCATCGACCCATTCATGGATGATTGGCATTAATCGATTGTCATCATGTTGTGGATAGTCCTCCAATTGAGAGAACGCAGGATCTTCCATTCGATCAAACGGTGTGCTGTGCTCAAAAAAGTGGTAATGGTTTTTCCTTCGCACAGTGGCGTTTAAAAATGTGGTGCTACTAAAACCAGACAGACGCTGAATAGCCCCGGTCAACAGACCGTTATAAGGGTTGCCATAAGGGTCGGCCTCGCCAATAACTTGAACACCCACCTCTTCAAAGATCCCAGTATGGTTATTGGTAACCAACGCCATCAAGTGTGTGTCCAGCAGTGGACGTAAAGGGTGATGATTGGGAATATTTCGGAAATAAGCGACTGGAATAGGGCCAAGATAGACGTGAGTTGACAAATGGTCCACAACTGCAGCCATGGACGTCATGGTTGTGACAGTGTTTTTCGCCATCTGCCATGCCCAGTAATTATCCGCAGGGGTAACGATGCGCGATGGGGGATTTTTCTGATCACCGTAGCCAAAAACATTGAGAAAAAGCCAGTTGTAGTTATCCCAAAACGAATAGCCGATCGGTTTTTGGGTCGGTTGAATCGCGATGGTTTTCAAAGCACCACCATTTGCTGGAATCGCGAATAAGGCAATACTGGCGTGCAGCCTTGCGCCCGCGTTATCCCAGTTTCGTGGCGCGACGGTTTCATCATGAAAGTCTTTGAAATCAAGAATGAAGAGTCGGTCTTCTGCCATGGCTTGGTCAATGTCATCGGACTCAAAGCCCGCAACACGTTTAAAGTGTTTATTGGAGACGGGAAATTTTTGCATGTGTTGGGTATAAGGCTTCAAATAGTTAAATACCGGCGTTGGCGCGGCAGTGACTAGCCAACCTACAACATCATCTGAGCGGAAATCATTGTCATACGGCGCTTTAGGCCATTGCTTAATGCGTTGCTCATACTGCGGATGCGTGGTGCAAAAGTCGGGATAGAAATCGAGTTCATCCAGATTGTTACACTTTCGGCTTGGGAAAGTGAGCAGGATGGGATCCATAATTTCAAACGTGATACGACCGGGTCTGTTGTCTGCCAAAGAGCTGTAAACAACGGTCAGTAAATTAATGAACTTTTGGGCAATATCAGGGGAAAGTACGATGGTTAAAAAGTTTTTTTCAAGATAGGCAATCGTACCCTCAAACAAGCGAACACCGACAAAGTCAGGGTCTGCATCATTGACGCCAAAGTTGTATTCCGCTTCTTCCAGTCCACCACGATATCGCCATTCATTGGCATCTTGCACATCCAGGGTAGTCACGTTCCCATGTATAACGGCACCCGGCAATTTAGCATATTCAAAGAAGTGTTCTTCCTTTGCCTTTAATAAGGCTTGCTGGCGCTCAGAGAGCGTGATGGTGTCGTATTGCGGCAGAGAAACCATGGGGTAAGGATCTAGCCGTTTTTCATTGCCACCCAAGCCGATTTCGGGGCCGCCTTGTACGAAATCTGTGCCGTCGTAACACTGTTTGTTGAAAAATCGATCAGACCGGGTCAAATTGCTGGTACTGCTGTCGGACTCTGGGCTTGGTGCATTAATTAGTGCTCTGAGCTCCGCAATTTTGTTATCACTCATTGTTTCATCCCTTTAATTGCTGGTGGATACGTCACGTGATTGATCTCGAGCGTAAGCAGTGCCGACTACCTGTCAGCAAATATTTGGTTTTTGACGGACAGAAATCAAAACACACTGCATAGGTTTAACGTTAACAACAGAGAGGCAAAGAAGTGTTATCCGAACACGAAGAACTCTTGTCCCAACAGGCACAATAAAGAAACGTGGATTCATGACGTAATTTCCTTGACCTACATCGAGTGTAAATATTTTTTACACTTTTAATCTCTCAGTAATGAGATTGGCAGGTTAATCGATTACATTTCGTATGGGATTTAAGTGTGGGGTGTGTGACTTGCTGGGCGAATAGCGATGAGTGTCTGTGATTTATGACAAGCAAGGCATGGTATAAATGATACCGTTCGGTAAAAATTGATGTGATGAAGACTGAGAGGGCGTGATTCTCAAAAGAGTAATAGAGCAAAACTGGCCGAGGGGGTCGGCCAGTGTTTTTCATCGTACTATTTACTTACGGCGCGAGCGTTGCTTTTCTTTTAGCGATAACTTTTGCGCACGTTTAAGTTGTTTGTGTTTTATCGCGTCAGCACCAACATGGGTTTCACCCCGTTGCTTGGCAAGCTGAACTTGTTTTTCGCGCTCTCTAAACCCTGCAATTTGCTCTTCGCTATGTTTGCCAAAGCATTTAGGGCAACTGACGCCTTGCTCAAACTGAGGGCTTTGTTTGTCTTCTTGCGTTATCGGCAAACGACAGGCATTACAAAGCGCATAGTCGCTTTGTTCTAGTTGGTGGTTCACCGCAACACGCCCATCAAACACGTAGCAATCGCCTTTCCAAAGGCTGTTTTCTTCGGGCACTTCTTCGAGGTATTTCAAAATACCACCTTCAAGGTGATAGACCTCATCGAACCCTTGCTCTTTCATATACGCCGTGGATTTTTCGCAGCGAATACCGCCTGTGCAAAACATGGCGACTTTCTTGTGCTTGGTTGGGTCCATGTTTTCTTTGACGTAGTCAGGGAATTCACGAAACGTTTCCGTATGCGGGTTCACGGCACCTTCAAAAGTACCTAGCTCGATTTCATAATCGTTGCGGGTATCTACGACAAAGACGTCAGGATCGGCGATTAGTGCGTTCCAATCGGCCGGTTTCACGTAAGTGCCCACCACGTGGCGTGGATCAATGCCTTCAACACCCATGGTGACGATCTCTTTCTTGAGTTTGACCTTAGTGCGGTTGAAAGGCTGTTCGTCGCTGAATGATTCTTTGTAATTGATACCAGTAAGGCGCGGGTCTGCATTGAGGTACGCAAGCAAGCGATCAATGCTTTCGCGAGGTCCTGAAACCGTTCCGTTCACCCCTTCCTGGGCGAGCAGTAATGTACCGCGAATGTGGTTTTCTTCCATGAAGGCCGTCAAGGGCGCTTGAAGATCTTGGTAATCTTTTAGTTCAACAAACTTATACAGGGCGCAGACAACAAACTGACTCACGAGTATTCCTTTCTTATAACGATGCGGCAATGGCGCGCATTGTAGCCGAGGTTGTTCTTAACAAATATGCATAAATTATAGGGGTATTTATCTGGCAAAGTGTGTGATGCAGATTTGCACAGAAACGAAAGGCTGAATACTTGCCTTTCGTTTCCTTTATTTTACAGAGGGTTAGCTTGTGATTTTGCAGTCGACGTTACACATTGTAAAAGAGGAAGTCATCAGATGAGAAGTCGGATAACTGTGAGTTGTTAAACGTGATCGCGTGGCTATCAGACATAGTCAAAACCACGGTTGATCCCACTTGATTGATATCAAGATCGTCAAAGCGCTCTGCAACATTGAGTAGAAACACTCGGTCAGTGTCTTGTTCGAAATCGACGATGCGATCTTGGCTTTGTTCGCCTTCAAGAAGGTGGGTAAACACGAAATAATCTTCACCTTCACCGCCAATGTAGAAATCATTACCGCTGCTGCCGATCAGATAATCGGTACCGTCATTGCCGAAAAGTCGATCGTCGCCAATCCCGCCAATCAATACGTCACTACCGAACCCGCCCAACAAATCATTGTCACCGGACAGGCCAATCAGAATGTCGTCGCCACTGCCGCCGGCAAGATAATCATCACCCGCACCACCATAGATAATGTCATTGCCTTTGCCGCCAACTAGGCTATCATCGCCGCCGATGGAAGCTATATGGTTAAGAAATTCGGGGTTCTCTGCCACAAATGACTGAATGCTAGCCATCGCCATGCTGACGTCGGACGGAGAGACCCATGAGAAGTCTTGCTCTCTCACTGATTCATACAGTGCACTTATAGTGTCTGCTAGCTCATCGGCTTCGGCCTCGAAATATTCATCGAACGGAATGTCATCCCCAACGATAACGTCATCTCCACCAAAGCCTATGATCCCGTCATTTCCGTCCAGCCCATTTAAAAAGTCATTGCCATTCATGCCGCTGAGCGTATCGTCATCATCCGATCCTAGAGCGACATAATCAAAGTCAATTCCATACACTGTTATCATTGTTATCTCCATCGTGGTCCAGCTAGGTATGTCGTACGTTAAAGTGTATAGATTTGTCTGACATCCGATGTCTCAGTAAGCTGACTATCACCGTCACAGAGGAGGTTGATACGCTCGTATTAACGCTAAGATTGTTGCGCGCTCTGTACACAATAGTTGCGCGATAACGCTGTTAATCAACAGTATCTGAAAGGGTCGAAACAGGCCTTTCCAGCCGAGATAAAGTTCAGGGATAACGCACAGAATCTCGCGTCGATATGCCGTTTTGCTAAGTGCTTCAATTACGTCATCTTTGTCAATGCAAAGGTGCACGTTACTTATAAGAGATAGGAGAGGGTGTTTGATAGCGACTGTGCTAGAATCGTCGCAATTTTTAAAACGGCATTGTGCACATTTGTTCAGTGTGTTCGTACCGTGTATTTATCTTCATCACTAACAGCATTTCTTGGATACCGTTTTGACTGCTTCAATCCATCAAAATAACGCGAAAACACTATTCGGTGCGCTTGACGACTGCATGCTTCGAGACAAGTTTCGTCTCAGCAAGCGCATCAAGGGTGCACAACGCATTAAGAAAGACGCTGACCGTCAGGCTGCATTCGATCAGATCGCCTTAGACATCGCAAAATCAATGCAGGTGCGCATCCAGCGCCAAGTGAACACACCAAAAATTACTTACCCAGAACAACTGCCAGTTAGTCAAAAGAAAAACGACATCGCAGAAGCCATCGCAAACAATCAGGTGGTGATTGTTGCGGGTGAAACCGGCTCAGGTAAAACCACGCAGCTACCAAAAATCTGTATGGAATTGGGGCTGGGTGTATCTGGGGTAATTGGTCATACTCAGCCGCGTCGCCTGGCTGCGCGCACGGTAGCGACACGTATTGCGGAAGAATTGGAATCAGAGCTTGGCCAAACAGTTGGCTACAAAGTTCGATTTAACGATCAGGTCTCAGACGCGTCACGCGTAAAACTGATGACAGACGGTATTTTGCTGGCTGAAATTCAGCACGATCGCTACCTGAACCAATATGACTGCATCATTATTGATGAAGCGCACGAGCGCAGCCTGAATATCGACTTTATTCTTGGCTACTTGAAGCAGTTACTGCCAAAGCGCCCTGATCTCAAACTTATCATCACCTCCGCGACCATTGATCCAGAACGTTTCTCGAATCACTTTCGTGGTGCGCCGATCATTGAAGTGTCTGGTCGTACTTATCCTGTTGAAGTTCGTTATCGTCCATTAGTGGAAGACAGTGAAGATACGGATCGCGATCAACTGCAGGCTATTTTTGATGCTGTTGATGAACTGCATGATGAAGGGCCGGGCGACATTCTGATTTTCATGAATGGTGAACGGGAAATCCGTGATACCGCAGATGCGTTGGAAAAACGTAATCTGCGTGGTACTGAGATCTTGCCGTTATATGCGCGTTTGTCGTCGGGTGAACAAAACCGTGTATTCCAGACCCATACTGGCCGCCGAATTGTGCTTGCGACCAACGTGGCAGAAACCTCACTGACAGTACCTGGCATTAAATATGTGATCGACCCAGGTACAGCACGTATTTCCCGCTATAGCTATCGCACCAAGGTTCAGCGCCTGCCGATTGAAGCAATTTCGCAAGCCAGTGCCAATCAGCGTAAAGGCCGATGTGGTCGTGTGTCTGACGGTATTTGTATTCGTTTGTTCTCGGAAGACGATTTTCTATCTCGCCCTGAATTTACCGATCCAGAGATCCTTCGCACTAACTTGGCGTCCGTTATTCTGCAAATGACGGCGATTGGGTTGGGTGATATCGCTGCCTTCCCGTTTGTTCAGCCACCAGATAGCCGCAACATTTCAGACGGTGTTCGTTTGCTCGAAGAGTTAGGCGCACTGAAAGAAGGTAAAAGCCATGATGATCACAAACACCTGACCGAAACGGGGCGCGCATTGGCAAAACTGCCTATCGACCCGCGTTTAGCGCGTATGGTGTTGGAATCAGGACGCATGGGCGCACTGAAAGAAGTCATGGTGATCGCCGCTGCACTATCAATTCAAGATCCGCGCGAGCGTCCTTCAGACAAGCAACAAGCCTCTGATGAGCAGCATCGCCGTTTCAGCGACAAAGAATCGGATTTCCTGTCGTTTGTGAACATGTGGGATTACCTGTCCGAGCAACAAAAAGCTCTGTCCGGCAATCAGTTCCGCAAGCAGTGCAAAAAAGAAT
Source organism: Enterovibrio litoreus (assembly GCF_045679545.1). Taxonomy (NCBI): domain Bacteria; kingdom Pseudomonadati; phylum Pseudomonadota; class Gammaproteobacteria; order Vibrionales; family Vibrionaceae; genus Enterovibrio; species Enterovibrio litoreus. The sequence goes on along the minus strand of NZ_CP166194.1, from coordinate 1,729,981 downwards.
ACCTTAACTATTTGCGCGTGCGTGAATGGCAAGATGTGCATTTCCAAATCCGTCAGGTGGTGCATGAACTTGGTTTGAAAATCAACCAAGAGCCTGCGGATTACCAAGCCATCCACATGTCATTGCTCGCGGGGTTGCTCTCTCACATTGGTTTGAAAGATCAGGAAAAGAACGAGTATCAAGGCGCCCGCAATGCGCGTTTCGGTATTTTCCCCGGTTCTGGCATTTTCAAGAAGCAGCCAAAGTGGGTGATGGTGGCTGAGCTGGTGGAAACGTCAAAACTTTGGGGTCGCGTTGCCGCGAAAATTCAGCCTGAGTGGGTTGAGCCCTTAGCCAAGCACCTGATTAAGCGCAGCTACAGTGAACCGCACTGGGAGAAAAAGCAGGCCGCCGTGTTTGCCCACGAAAAAGTCATGCTTTATGGCATTCCAATTGTGCCAAAGCGCAAAGTGAATTACGGCAACATCGATCCTGTCGTTAGTCGTGAAATCTTCATTCGCTCAGCGCTGGTGGAAGGGGATTGGGAAACCAAACATAAGTTTTATCATCAGAACCGTAAGCTTCTGGCGGAAGTGGAAGAGCTCGAAAAGAAATCACGTCGCCGTGACATTCTGGTGGACGATGACACCCTTTATGAGTTCTACGATCAGCGCATTGAAACATCGATTGTGTCTGGCCGTCATTTCGATTCGTGGTGGAAGAAAGTTAGCCGTGACGAACCGGAAAAGCTGAACTTCGAAAAAGCCATGCTGCTCGCGGGTGATGCCAGCCACATTACTGAGTTGGACTACCCGAACTTCTGGCACCAAGGTAACTTGAAGCTCAAGCTTTCGTATCAGTTTGAGCCGGGTTTAGATCATGATGGTGTAACAGTTCATATTCCGTTGCCTGTGTTAAATCAGGTCGAGCCAGAGGGCTTTGATTGGCAAATTCCGGGGCTTCGTCATGAACTCGTGGTGGCATTGATCAAATCGCTACCTAAAACGTTACGACGTAACTTTGTGCCTGCGCCAAACTATGCATCCGCCTTCCTTCAGCGCGTAACACCAATGGAAGCGCCGCTTCTTGATGCACTTGAAAAAGAGCTGAAGCGAATGACGGGTGTGACGGTCATACGAGACAATTGGCAGCTTGATCAATTGCCCGATCACCTGAAAATTACGTTTAGGGCAGTCGACCATAAGAATCGAAAACTCAAAGAGCACCATGACCTTTTCGCACTGAAAGAGAGCTTGAAGGAAAAGGTTCAAGAAACCCTGTCGCAAGTCGCTGACGACGATATTGAGCAGCAAGGGCTGACGACGTGGAGCTTTGGTCAACTGCCGCAGATGTACCAGCAAAAACGCGGCGGCTTTGAAGTCAAAGCCTTCCCAGCCATTGTCGATAACAAAGACTCAGTAGGGATTAAGCTGTTCGAAACGGAAGAAGAACAACGTCAGTTCATGCAACAGGGCCAGCGTCGTTTGATTTTGTTGAACGTGCCGTCGCCGATTAAGTACTTGCATGACAATTTGCCGAACAAGTCCAAGTTAGGGCTGTATTTTAACCCTTATGGCCGCGTTTTAGATTTGATTGATGATTGCATTGCCTGTGGCGTCGATAAATTGATTGAAGCGCAGGGTGGCATCAAGTGGGAGCCAGAAGCGTTTGATGCTTTGAAAGAATACGTACGCGCTGAGTTAGGTGACACTGTGGTGGATATCGCCAAACAGGTGGAACAAATCCTAACGACAGCCTTCAACATCAATAAAAAGCTGAAGGGTAAGATCGATTTCACAATGGCGTTTGCATTGTCCGACATAAAAGCACAGGTCGATGGGCTTATCTTTAAAGGGTTTGCGACAGAGTGCGGCTGGAAGCGACTTCCAGATATTCAACGTTATCTGAACGCCGTTGAACGACGCTTAGAAAAGCTACCGATTGATCCGAACAAAGACCGTCTTCACATGTTGAAAATCGAAGCCATTACGGGAGAGTACAAAGAGCTGCTCAACAAAATACCCAAAGGGCAGAAAATCCCAGAGGCGGTGAAAGAGATCCGCTGGATGATTGAAGAGTTACGCGTTAGCTATTTTGCTCAGCAATTAGGAACGCCTTACCCGATTTCTGATAAGCGCATTAAAAATGCGATCAGCCTCATATAGGCGCTTTACAGCCCTGTTTCAAATCAGATGCACCTTACCTTAAAAACAGAAAGCCAGCCGTTATGCTGGCTTTCTCACTTTTTGCCGCTGTGGCAAGATCTTCGCAACAGATTGCTGACAAGCGGCAAGCATATGCCCTTAACATCAGCCTGATTAGGCTTGAATGGTGAAAAACACCTAAGCCAGAATATCACTCAAATTCTAACTCTTTGAATGACCATAACTATTCGTTGTCATGTTTGAACTGGCACGAATCTTGGTACTCATTTGTCACTTCCCAGCATAACAATGGCTTTTGGGAACTCGGTGTAAATGATGTGCTGATTGATAGGGAATAACATGTTTAGGGTAGTAAAAGCGCTGTTTGCGCTGACTTTATTTGTTTTTTCGACAAATGTTTTTGCCACGCATCTCCCCGATGCGAGAGCCATGTATAGCCAACTAAAGCTATCTCATGAAGTCTCTTACGATAAGTTTAAAAAAGCGTATAACCATTTCAGAACGCATAAGGGTGATACCTCTATTTTCACTTTGATTGATTATAGTAAGCCATCTTCGCAAAAGCGCTTTTGGGTGATTGATGCGGCGAAGCGTAAAACGCTGTTTTCATCTTATGTTTCGCACGGAAAAAACAGCGGTAATCTTTACGCTAAAGATTTTTCAAACCGCATTAACTCGCATCAAACCTCGATAGGTATTTTTCGCTCTGCGGAAACCTATTACGGAAAGCATGGCTATTCATTGCGCCTCGATGGACTGTCAAAAGGCTTAAATGACAATGCGCGTAAGCGGGCTATTGTGATTCATGGTGCGGCATACGCCCATCCGAAAGTTATTTCGAAAACCGGCCAACTTGGCAGAAGTTGGGGCTGTCCTGCGTTGCCAAGCTATTTATCGAAGAAAGTGATCAACACCATCAAAAACGGGACTTACATTTACGCCTTTGGGTAAATATACCTAAGCATCTTAAGGTTGTTTGGGTATAGATGACTTGATAACTTAAACGTGTTCGTTCGGCGTATTTTGATCAATACGCCTTTTTTTTGCTTATCAGTGCAACGTTGATGCCCCGAATTTTTGGGGCGTCCAAGAAAATGCATCGCAACTGGAATCAGTGAATGCGTCGCGCAATATTGGCGGCGCTCACTTATTGAAAAGGACGAATGCATGAAGCCCACACCACTCCTGCTTGCCATCACATTAGGATTAACCCTTCCGCAAGCACACGCGACGAACTCCTTGCCTTACAAGCCTCAATTGGCGGTCAGCTATGAACGTAAAGCCATCGGTGAATGGCAGCAATATTTATATAGCGAAAAACTGGATGGCATTCGCGCCTATTGGAGCGGTCACGCTTTCTTTACTCGCCAAGGAAAGCAGATTTATGCCCCTGATTGGTTTATCGCAAATTTACCTGACATCCCGTTAGAGGGAGAGTTTTGGATTGGCCGCAATCAGTTTGAAGCAACCATGGCAGCAGTAATGGACAGCAAGCCTGATGACGAGGAATGGAAAAACATTCGTTTTATGGTGTTTGATATGCCAGCTAGCCTTGATGACTTTGACGAACGTTACACACAATTTAAAAACATGGCGCTTGAGCTTAAGATTCCACATCTTGGTTACGTTGAGCATTATCCCGTAGAAAGTGAGTCAGCATTGTTGAGCGTATTAAACGAGGTCAACAGTGCGGGTGGTGAGGGATTGATGTTGCGAAAGCGCACTGGCACCTATGAAGCAGGACGTTCTGGCAACGTGATCAAAATGAAAGTAGCGGATGATGCTGAAGCGCAAGTGATTGGGCATCTCGCTGGAAAAGGAAAACACCAAGGCCGCCTTGGCGCGTTGCTTGTTAAAATGCCGGATGGAAAAGAGTTCAAAATCGGTACAGGGTTTTCAGACAATCAACGAGAAAATCCGCCTGAGATTGGCGCCAAGATTACCTACCGTCACAATGGTTTTACAAAAAACGGCATCCCTAAATTTGCTCGCTATATGCGTATTGATAGCTCAAAACAATAGCGGAAGACGCAAACAACACGTTCTGCGTACTGTAAGGCTTTGAATCATGCCTAATGAGGGTGGTCGGTGATAAAAGGAAACCTTTAGTCACACTTTGCATATGTGCGCTGGCAAATTTCTGAAATTGTTCAAAAATTTAACAAAGCGACTGATTTCGTCGTTCGGTTAGGGATTGTGGGTTATGCAGAAAAAACGTCGGCCAACGATGCAAGATGTCGCCGAGATAGTTGGTGTCACCAAAATGACAGTGAGTCGCTACTTGAAGTACCCCGACAAAGTGGCGAAATCGACAGGCGAGAGCATTCAAAGCGCTTTGGATCATTTGGGTTATATTCCTAACCGTGTGCCAGACATTCTTTCTAATCGCAGCAGTCGAACGATTGGTGTGGTTCTCCCTTCGCTCAGCCATCCAGTTTTTCAGCAAGTTATCAAGGGGATCGAAAAGGTCACGGAAGCGGCTAACTATCAAGTGATGGTGGCGCACGGTGGTTACGCCGCTGAGATTGAAGAGCAGCGGATTCAATCGCTGCTTTCGTTTAACGTGGATGGTTTGATCCTGGCGGACAATGAACACTCGGACCGCACATTGAAGATGATAGACACGGCGGGTATTCCATTTATTGAAGTGCTTGCGGCGGCCAAAACGATGAGCACGGAAGACGGCGCCAACACAATGTCTGTGGGTATCGATAATGAGCTTGCTGCAATGTCGATGGTGTCGCTGATGATTGAGCGGGGCTACCAGAACATTGTGTGTTTGAGTGCCAAAAAGGGGATTCGAACTCAGAGTAAGCTGCAGGGTTATGTGAATGCCATGGAACAAGCTGGTTTTAAGGCGAGAAGCCTAACCGCGAAATCCGAGTCCTCAGTTTCCCTCGCAAGGAAAATGGCGCGAAAAGTGATGGAGCGCTACTCGGACACTGACGCATTTTTTTGTACCGATGATGAATTGGCGGCAGGCGTGTTGCTCGAATGCCAACAGCTTGATTTACGAGTGCCAGAAGATGTCGGTATTGCGGGTATTCATGCGTTGGATATTGGCCAATCCATGATGCCAAGACTGGCCAGCATTGTGACGCCGGATGTCGAAACCGGCGAGCAGGCGGCCTTGTCACTGCTAGCGACGATAGAAGGGCGCAGTTTGTTTACGGAGCCGTTAACGTTTGAGTTAGACGAAGGCGAGAGCTTGCTCTCGCCAATTTGATTGCCAATCTAGTCGGAAGACCTTGTTATACGGTTTATCTATTCAACTGCTTATTCAGCTACTTATTCAACTAGGGTTCGGCTAAATTCATCATCGTCTGGTGACGTGGGATCAAGCCTCGCTTTTCTTCGCTCGTTTAGGCCTAGATGTAGCATTAGACTTTTGTTCAGTGGCTGTTTCTTGGCGCTTAGTCGACACTTCATTCAGTAAGTACAAAATGGAACGATAGGAAATACCGCTGTGATAGGTGAGCCCAATTTCACATGTCCGACTGTTACTGAATCCTCTTGAACAACCTTCTGGAATTTGCATTTTGAGGGGTGCAACGGCCGCTGCATTCAATTCTGGTGTGAAAAATCCCTTATCCCCTGCGAACCCACAGCATTCGATTTGCTCAGGCACAATGACTTCTTTCGCGCAGGCTTTTGCTACTTTCAGCAATGAATCTGCTAGACCCATCTTTCTCGTGCTGCAGGTAATGTGGAGCATGATGGTTTCATCAACTGGCGTGATATCCAGCTCATCCACCAAGTGTTTGAGCACGAAACTGGACGGCTCAAACACATTCAGAGGGAAAGAGAACAGTTCTTTGCTCAGTTTTACGCAGGGACTGGTGTCCATTAAAATAGGAAGTTTACCCATCTCACTGGATTGCCATAGTGTGGCTTCTAGGCGATAGCTTTTGTCTTTGCTAATCGCGTTCATGCCTTTGCTGTCATAGGGCATGCCACAGCATTGGTTGCTCAGGTTTTTGGGAATGATAACTTGATAACCTGCACGCTCTAAAAGTGACATTGTCACCTCGGTGAGAGAGCGTTGCTCGTCACTGCCGATTTCACTCCCCATGTTTCGGCTGGCACAAGAAGGGAAGTATACGACTCTCTTTAGGCTACGTTCAGCGCTTGTTTTGAGCTTGTGGCGATTCGCGGTAGGAAAGCGATTTTGCCATTCAGGTGTCATTCCGTTGGTCAGGCTACGTAAGCCATTTATCGTTGAGCCCAGCGCTTTTTCTCCGATGGTCTTTTGCAACCATTCGTTTGCTGACAACCCCACACGCGTTAGTGCCGTCACCGTGGTGAAGTGGTTAGCTGTCCAGCGAGCAATGGGCGTAAAACGCTCGTACTTCTCTGTACGCAATTTCTTGATCAAGTCGCCGGTGTTAATGCCCACTGGGCAGCGATCGGCACACAAACCGGTTGCAGCGCAGGTATCAATACCGAGGTAATTAAATGCCTTTTGCAATTCGGCTTTTCTTTTTGGTTCGTTGGCGTCATCTAATCGGCGCAACTCACGATAGATAACGATGCGCTGGCGTGGAGAGAGAGACAGGGTTCTGGACGGGCAGACGGCTTCACAAAACCCACACTCAATGCATCTGTCCACCAAATCATCAGCCTTTGGCATTGGCTTCAGGTGGGTGATGTGCGCTTTGGGGTTGTCATTGATAATCACACCAGGGTTAAGCAGGCCTTCAGGGTCAAACAGCGCCTTGATCCGCTTCATGATTTGATACGCATCTGCTCCCCATTCAAGCTCCACATACGGCGCCATATTGCGTCCAGTTCCATGTTCAGCTTTGAGAGATCCTTGATACTTGACGGCAACAAGCTGGGTCACTGCGTCCATGAAGTGTCCATAGCGCTCAACCTCTTCTTCACTGTCAAAGCCTTGGGTGAACACGAAGTGCAAGTTCCCTTCAAGCGCGTGGCCAAAAATGATGGCTTCGTGGTAGTGATATTCGTGGAATAGCGTTTGGAGTTCTCGTACGCCTGCCGCGAGTTTTTCAACAGGGAAAGCGACATCTTCAATGATCACCGTGGTTCCTGGTTGCCTCACTGCACCAACCGCAGGGAACATGCCTTTTCGAATCCCCCACAGTGTGTTGACGGTTTTTGGCTTAGACGTAAACGCAACTTGATGACGAATATCATAAGCGGCGAGGGTAGCCATGATGCTTTTACATTGGGTATAGAGCGTGTCTTCATCGCTGGCACGCGATTCCACCAACAGCGCACAATGTTCCAGTGTCAGGGTTGGCATAAAGTCCGGCATACCACGTTTGTCGGCAACAGAGCGCAGTGCTCTGCCATCCATCATTTCAACCGCGGAGACGGGGGTTTTCGACAGAGCAGTCACAGCGTTAGAGGCGGTTTCAATGTCATCAAACACCAATAACGCTGATGATTTATATGGATGTTCAATCACTGTGTTGTAAGTGATTTCGGCGATAAACCCGAGTGTACCTTCTGAGCCCACCATCAAATGTGTTAACACGTCGATAGGATCGGTGTAGTCAATCAATGCATTGAGCGCATAACCCGTGGTGTTTTTGAGTCGATACTTATGGGCGATACGTGCAGTTAAGGCCTGATTCTGCGCCACGTCGTCACACAGGGATTGAATACCGTTGACCAATTCAACATGGCTTTCGCGAAACGCCGTGATAGATTCTGCGCTTGAGGTATCCAGTATGGTACCGTCATGGAAAACGATTTTCATTGAATCGACGGTTTTGTAGGTATTTTGCGCAGTACCACAACACATGCCACTGGCGTTATTAGCCGCAATGCCACCGATTTTACAACTGTTTATTGACGCCGGATCTGGCCCTATTTTTCGTTTGAACGGAGCGAGGTATTGATTGGCATCTGCACCGATCACGCCGGGTTGAAGGCGTATTTTCTCGCCATCGTTCAAAATTTCGTGGCTGCGCCAATTGTCCGTCAAGGTGATCAGTACCGAATCTGATACTGCTTGTCCTGAAAGGCTGGTTCCCGCGGCGCGAAAGGTGAAAGGTACTTTCATCTTGCCACAGCTTTTGATGATGAAGATGATGTCGTCCAGATCGTCGGCTTGCACCACGATCTCTGGAATTAAACGATAGAAGCTGGCATCCGTTCCATAGGCGAGGGTGCGCGTATTATCCGTAATAAGGCGTGCCATTGGGATGCGTTGGCCAAGTTGCTCCAGCAACATACCCTTAGTGTCGTTTGCCAGCGGTTGGCTCATGGTTACTCCTTAACCATAAATACAATCAATCGTTTCGGCCCGTGTGCGCCGTAAGCGAGCGTTTGTTGAATGTCGGCAGTTTTTGATGGCCCCGAAATGAGCAACAAATTGGTTGGCGGGCGGGTATCCCATCCGGCTTGTTGCCACAAGGCGCTTGTCATCAAGTCACTGAAGTTAGAAACAATGTCACATTCTCGCAGTATGGCAATATGTGTTGGAGGAACGAGTGACAAAGCTCTCGGTTCTTTTTCGCCTGTGACCAATGCCAGCGTGCCTGTATCGGCAATCGCGGCAGGGATCACGGAGAGGCTCGCATCCGTGTGATTGAACAAATCCCCTTTGATGCCATCAATAGGCTGATCATAGGTGCGTATTTCACACTCCAGATCGGCGTGGCTGAGATCGGTAGTAAAGGGGTTATCTTTCCCCAGTAACAGATTTTTAAAGCCGTTCTCTCGCAAGCAGGCCACGAGTTGTTCGAGCAAATTGTCAGATGTAGCGCGTACGATTTCAGTATGCGCGGTGGTCATGCAAGCGGCTAGGCGATCGGCTCGCACGTTTACATCACCATCTTGCCATGCCTGCCACTCTGGAAGGGGGACAGACACGGTTTGTCTTGGCGCGGCTTTCAATTTAGCAAAAATAGCAGCGCGGGCTTGTTGGCTTTGATTTGTCATGATTTACTCCCTTTGCGCTGGGCAATACGTGCTTTTAGCGATGTGGTCGCCAATTTGGGTTTCACGCGACACTGCGTCCAGTTGCCCAAATGTTCTGGTATGACACCATTCATCTTGCGCGCGATGTTGAGCGCGTTGTGATAAAGCGACGGGTGACTGGCGGCAAACGCAAATCCCTTTATTGCCATCTTTTCGATATGGCTGTTGTCAGCACCTTGCCCTTTGAGCGGCTCTCGTCCTTCACTGGCTTTGTGCTTCTCTTCTTGACGTAGCCGTTGCAGCAAGGAAGGAATAGGGATTCGGACTGGACACACTTCCTCGCAGGCTCCACACAAGCTCGACGCGGTGACGATAGACTTTGTGCTTTCCAAACCCATCATGTGTGGAGAAATGATTTTCCCGATTGGGCCGGGATAAACAGTGCCATAGGCATGACCCCCAATGCGGGTGTAAACAGGGCAATGGTTCATGCAAGCGCCGCAACGAATACATTGCAGGGTTTTACGAAGCTCTTCATCTTGATAGGCCTGAGTGCGACCGTTATCCAAAAGAATAAGATGCACTTCTTTTGGCCCATCCAATTCACCGTCTTTGCGAGGCCCGCTGATCATATTGAAATAGGTTGTGATATTTTGCCCGGTCGCAGAGCGGGTCAAGGCGCTATAAAGGGGAGGAATGTCGGATAAAAACTCCACCACTTTTTCAATGCCCGTGACCGCAATGTGTACATCGGGAATCGTAGTACACATGCGGCCATTGCCTTCGTTTTCTACCAAACACAGCGTGCCGGTTTCCGCCACAGGGAAATTGACCCCTGAAATGCCTATTTCAGCATCTTGATAGGCTTGGCGGAGCATGTTGCGGCCGGTTTGGATCAAGGTGTCGACATCCGTGGTGGGTATGAAATTACGGATGTTGTGCTCAAAGGTATCCGAAACTTGCTGCTTATTTTTGTGTATAGCCGGCATGATGATGTGTGAAGGCGTATCACCATCGAGCTGGACGATGTATTCACCCATGTCGCTTTCAAGGCAACGGACGCCTTGGTTTTCCATGTGATGATTGAGGCCGATTTCCTCACTTACCATGGATTTGCCTTTTACCATCAGTTTGGCGTGGTGCTTTGCCGCCAGCGAACTAAACAGCGCGTTGGCTTCATCGGCGTTTTGCGCCCAATGAACTTGAATGCCATTTCGTTGGCACTGCGATTCGAGCTTTTCGAGCAGTTCAGGTAATTTGCTTAAACAGCGCTGACGTATTGCCTCAGCACGATCGCGCACCGCTTTTTCTTCGGCGGCATCGGGAAAGGCATCGCGTCGTTTACCGCGAAGATAGTCCATCGCGCCACGGAAGTTTTGTCTTAGCTCTTTGTCGGCAAGGGCTTCTTTGGCTTGCTGGTGAAATTGCTCGGGAGTGTTGTGACTCATTATTCACCTCCATTCGCATGCGTGCGTTTTGCCAAAAAGCGTGCGATATGTTGTCCTTTTATCGTTTTACCTTGGTATTCCAATGCACCGTTGATGTTTAACATGCACCCCCAATCTGCACTCACAAGTTCAATTGCGCCGCTGTTAAGCAGGTTATGGGTTTTATCCGTGACCATGGCTTCGCTGATATTGGGATGGCGCACAGAGAAAGTTCCGCCAAACCCACAACACTCTTCTTCATAGGCTGCTTTTTTAATGTCGACGTTTTTCAACTGGCCTAACAGGTGGGCAGAGTAATTGTGGACGTTCATTTCTCGCCTTGCAGCGCAGGATGTATGGACAACCACGGCGGTGGGGTCACCTTTATCTTCGAGTTTAACGCGGCACACATTAGTGAGAAATTCGGTGAATTCAAAAACACGCTCGGAAAATGCCGTGGCTTGTTGCTCGAAAGGGTGTTTAGCAAAAAGTTTGGGGTAGTGATGCACCATCATTCCACCGCACGAACCAGAAAGAATGACCACGGGAATGGAATCGGGGAATAAGGACATTTGGTGTTTGGCAACATCACGCGATTCTTCTGTATACCCCGAGCTATATGCGGGTTGCCCACAGCAGGTTTGCTTTTCTACAAAGATGACGTCAATGCCCTGCTGCTCAAGAACTGAAATGGCATCAAGGCCTGTATCTGGGTCAAACATATCGACCAGGCAGGTTGCATAAAGATAGACCTTGGCGGGCTTTGCGGGGTACATCCGAGCATGTTGCATAAATCGTCCTCACAGAGAGAGTCCATGTATAAAGCTAGCTAAGTATGCTTAAAATGGTGCGTCTATTTATTAGACATTGAGAATATGCCATTGCCATATATGAATAAATGGCATTAAATAAATTGATTGTTTCCATTTTAGGGATAATTGATGCGTTCAGACGATGTGATATTGTTTTCTCAGGTAGCGGATCTGGGTTCATTTAAACTCGCCGCCGACAGGCTTGGTCTTGCTTATTCTGTTGTTAGCAAGCGTATTCAGAGGCTTGAACACGATCTGAATGTGCAATTGCTGCATCGAACGACCCGAAAGCTATCTCTGACTGAAGCGGGAATAGCCTTGTTGCCGACAGCAAAACAGATGGCGCAGCTGAATCAAGATGTTGCTGAATCTGTGACTCAACTCTCCTCCGACATCAAAGGGCATTTGCGCGTTTCTGTTCCTACTATATCCGGTGACTTGCTTTTGGCGGAGGCGATTGCTGAATTTGCTAGCCAGCACCAAGGCTTAAGAATTGACGTCAAACTGAGCAACCGATTTGTCGATCTGATTGATGAAGGGTTCGATTTGGCGATTCGTACGGGGTACCTCGAAGATTCTAGCTTGATTGCGCGCCATATTATTGATTCACAATGGCTGGTGTGTGCCGCACCCAAGTATGTGGCTCAACACGGTAAACCCGCTTCTCCGGATGCGCTGATACACCACAATTGTTTGCACTACACCTATCAGACCACTGGGGAAGGGGATTGGGAATTTTTTGCACCCAATACCGAAGACAAGCGCATAGTCAAAGTCAGCGGCAACTTCTCCACAAACAACGCCGGAGCATTAAGAAAGGCTGCGCTGGCCGGTCATGGTGTCGTGTATGTACCTAAATGCTTGGTGTATCACGATCTGCAAGCGGGCACATTGATAGATTTACTGCCACGACAAGTCGCAAAGAAGCTTGGCATCTATGCAATCTACCCTTACACGCGGCATCCTCCCAAGAAACTACGTTTGCTAATTGAGCACATTCGCACACGTTATCTGGCCATGGCACATTATTTCTAGTTTATGCCCAAGAAATATCAATGTGCTTTTAAGCGAAAATTTGTTGGCTGTAGGCCGTTCAGCCAAGGTGATGCATTGAAAATGAACGAAAAATTGGAGAGAAAATAAAAAGTAAAACCGCCTAGGTGGCGGTTTTTGGGGTGGGCTGGAAAATGTATTATCTAGGCAAGAGAATTGGCTAAGTCTCGACCCACGCCTCGGTTAATCTCAATGATTTCAATCAAATCATGATTTAACCCGAGCATACTGTATTCAAGTTGATGGTTGAGCCAAGTTTGTTTCGCTTCATCGTCTGACAGCTCACCCCATTTTTCATCAATTTTTCGTGACAGGTTGATGATGGCGGCAAGTTGAGAGAACTCATCGCCTTGGACGGCTGAATACTGATGAGCGATAGCATTGGCTAGCGTGTCAGCAAACTTCCAGTTCTTCGCCAGCATACCGCCTAGCTCTGCGCCATTTGTGTCGAGCACGATTTGCTGCGCTTCACACTTGGTTTTACCTGCTTCCATATGAAGCTCTGCTTTCTGAGCTTTATCTGGATAAACGGTGTAAATCAACAAGTCACCAATGTTGTGTAACATACCAGCGGTGAAAGCTTCATTTTGGTCGGCTTTCAATTCCTTCGCGATGACTTTGCAGTAGGTCGCCACTTCAAAGGTAGTGCCCCAAAATGCGTTGAGGTCAAGCCCTTCAATTTTAGGAAATGAGCTCATTAACGCAGAAGCAGTAACCAGTGTTCTGATCGGGCCGAGTCCAAGCCGAATAACGGCATCGTCAACCGAGGCTATGGTTCGGCCACGACCAAAGTGTGACGAATTAGATAATCGCAAAACACGGGCGCTTATCACTTGATCCTGTGCAATTTTGGTGGAAATTTGATTCATGTCAGAGCCGTCGCTATTCACGAGATTCATGAGCTCTTGAACGACTTTGGGAATCTTTGGGAGTTTGTCTATATGAGAAAGTAAATTGGCTGTTGACATATTCAGCTCCAAACTATGACCGTCAATTAAATATAGAACATGGTCGCAAGTATGGTATGAATATTTATAAGTAAGACATTGACGGGTATGAAAAACCCCGAATAGTTCGGGGTCCAAAAAAGCATTTCGTCGTAAACTAAAAGTGCACGTATTCCACGTGACTACATTAAACGCGCTGGGCTGAAAGGAACTCAGCCTTACGGCTGTTAAATTTATCGACAAGCGCATCAACCGCAGAGTGTTCAAATTCGCGCAATCCACTGCACACCATTGTTTTTTTCCCTTCACCGATAACTTGGCCATTTTCTTTAAAGCAAAATGCCAAGGTCACAGTCCCGCGTTTTCCATTCACTTCCATGGCAGAGTCCGAGAGTTCAACAGTAGGGGCGCAAAAGTCTAGGTGGTGGAAATTGAGCTGCATACTTTCATAGATAACCAAAGGGCGATCGGGGTTGATCATCATGCCGCTTTTTTCCATGAGTGGAACCATGATGTGTGGAAAGTTCATACCTGAAAACTTCACATAGTTTTCCGCAACACAGGCAGCGAGTTTTTCATCGACAACATTGTCACCTTCTCGCGTCATTGTGAGGTAACACTTGCCGTTAGCGTCGAGCACTTCCATATGTCCTTGCGCGTCTTCTTGGAAAGTCACCGACATGTTGTCAGAGATCATTCCTGCAAACGACACGTCCATCTTTTGGCTGATCCCGGATTTTGCGAGCAACACGGAGAAGAGAAGGTCGCCTGGAACACAAAATCGCTTTGAGTCTTCATCATGAATCGGGTTGAAGTCTCCCGCGACTAATTTGGCGAAATGGCTCGCTTGTTGACGAGAAAAAGTGAGTTGGTCGTCGTTTTGGCTGAAGTAATTATTTAACTGCATGGGCGTTAGGGTGGGCTTCTACTGTTAATCTTGTTTGGTATTGTAACTGAGTCATTGACTTAGAATGGTCTAGCCAGTTTGCAGCACAACATCTGTCACTGATAGCGCTAATAGTGACTGAGTATTCTGCAAACATCCACTACATGATATGGCCTTGATAAATCTTATCGAAACAGCGTGTTTGGAACGCTTTAACCATGGATTTTGGAAAGAACAGCAGTTCTGGGAGTTTATCCAGTGGCATCCACACCACGCCAATTTGGTCTTTGTCAGGCTCAGACGGCGATCCCACCGTGCGGTAGTTAGTGGCTTCGACAAACAGCTCTATTTGATGCAAGTGCTTAGGTAAGAATGTGGTGTCGAGTTTGTCAGCAATCACCTCTCTCACAAACAGCACGTCACCCATGTCTGCTTCGCCGCCGGTTTCTTCCAACAATTCGCGATTAAAGGCTATATCGAGCGTTTCGTTATGCTGAACCCCACCGCCAGGCAAAATATACCAAAGACCGCGTTCATCTCGATGTTCGGCGAGTAAAATGGCGTTGTCCCTATAGCAAACAGCTCTGACTGAAACACGCAGTGGGTGCATTCTGTTTCCTTTGAATTCAATGAGTGACGTAAGGATAGGCCAGAGTAGCGTGTTTTATCGATCAAGTTCAATCTACTGGGGGAGGTCAGGTATAGTGACTATTTTGTTGCAGGAGCGATGGACTTTTCCGCTTGATAGAAGTGAAAGAAATTCTTGCCATTGTTTTTCACGTAATACATGGCTTCATCAGCTTGCTCAATAAGAGCGCTGATAGATACGTCATCGTCTGGGTAGAGGCTGATCCCGATACTTGAACCAACCCCTGCGGTCTGCTCATGGCCAATCTCAATGGGCTGAGAAATTTGGAATTGTAGGTCTGTGGCAATGTCCGACACGGCGGTTTGATAGTTAGGGTTGTAAGAGAAGCCAATAAGGAATTCGTCGCCGCCCCAACGCGCCACCACATCTGAGCCTCGGAAAAATTGCTTGATACGATGTGCCACCTCAATGATGACCTTGTCACCCGCATCATGGCCATATGTGTCATTTACAAACTTAAAGCCATCTAGGTCGATCATCAATATGGCAAAATTACGCTCTTTCTTTTCGGCTTCAACGACAGACGTTTCTAATTTGGCCATACCTGCTCGGCGATTAAGCAGCTGTGTGATGGCGTCATGTTCCGCTTCATAGATGATGTTTTGTTCACGTTCGGCGCGTTCAGTAATGTCATACAGCACCACTTCTAACAAACTGTCATCGGGGTTATTGATGTCTTCCACTTTTGAAAACAGGCAATGTACCCAGCGATCGGCGGCCCGAACCTTGTGCTTAAGTTGAATATCAACAGCACTAAATTGATTGCCCGGCTTAGCCCAAAAATCTTCAATGAATTCACTAATTACCTGATGGTCGTTAAAAAATTCCGTAAAATCGGTCTTTGAGAAACGATCGGTATCAACAATGAATGTTTGACCCAGTAATCGGAGAAGTGCGGGATTCGCCACGATAAGTTGATTGCTGGCGTCAATCAAGCCAATGCCAGCACTCGCGCGCTCAAAAATGAATCGAAACTTTTTAGATAAATTTTCGGTTTGAGATCGCAAGTCTCGTTCATTGTCTATTTGTTTGTTAACGGCATCGAGCAATTGGTTGATGTCACTAACCAGCGCACCGATTTCATTGTCTTGGTGACCAATCGGGACATCAATGCGGGTTGTGTCACCTGGTGTGATCAAGTGAAAGCGATTGGCGACGTTTTTTAAAGGTTCAGTGAGGATACGGTTAACGATAATGAGGGTCAGAAACGCAATAATCACGGAATAGAGCAACAGCACGGTGACTTGAATTTTTGCTAACGAAATGGCGTTGTCTTCAATGTATGTTTGGTTAGGGTAAATCAGTAAATCACCAACGATTTCATCTGCATTGAAGGGGGATCGAATGGGGAATATCACCGCAATTTCGCTTTGTTTTAAATCTCCTTCACCTTCGAAAGATGCCGATAGCCCATCTTGGCTGGTTAATCGTGCGGCAGAGATGATGTCATTGGCTTCTAACCCTCGCAATACTTCCTCAGCTAACTCCTTATTCCCCAAATACATGGCGATGGAGGCCGTTTGCTCGACAGTAATAATAATTTGCTTGATTTGATTGCGAGAGCGATCAACTTCTTGGTGGTAAGAGATATAGAACCATGCAATCGACGCGATGATCGAGAAAATGAGCGCGCCACCTGCAACCCCAGAAGCGACGCGTATGTGAACATTTTTACTTAGGATCTTCAAAACGATATACCACTTTTAGGCCAGTAGAGAGCTCTGCTTCGTTGATGTAAGCAATGGCATTTTTGTTTTTCTTCACATAGTCCGTGACACCGTTAATCGATGAAATGGTGTAAGGAGGTTCAGATTTACCCGTAAAGAGTAATCTTGCCCAATAGGCATTAATTTGAGCAACCGATTTGCCAACCAATTGTCGATAAAACGCTTCGCGAAGTGGGTTATCGGCGGGCAAGTCGGTTGTTAATACCGCCGTTCCGTCTGGATAAGCGTTGAAGCGCCCCATGTATAGATCAATCAATTGTCGGGAGGAAAGTTCGGTTACTGGATTTTCTGCATTGACAACCACTACCAACTCCGCACGGACTCCGTGAGACCAAGCTAGCCAAGCTGTTGTAAGTAGTGCCAATACAAGTCTTTTCATATCAGAACACAAACGTTAAGCTGAATGAGTAAGTGTCGATGTAGCAAGGAGGTGTGGCGGTTAAGCCTCTCTCTGTTGTGAGCCAAGCTCCAACGCGACCGTTATTAAGCCATGTTCGTTCTATTTGCCCCTTAAGTGCGATTTGTGAACTCAGATCAATTCGAAGCCCGATACCCAATGACTCTTGGTCGATAACGCGGGTATCAATGAGTGCTTTTGTCGATGCATACAGGCCGCCGATCGCCGGTATTTGTAGTGCTTGATCGAGTGGCGGCGGCAATTCATAAAAATCGCCCACGGATTTTGCCTTAGACAAAAAAGTGTATGCGGTGAGGTTATTGAATGTCTTAGAGCCGCTTATGTATCCTGAAACGAGATCAGGGAAGAACGGCCATTCTGCGTCGGTGTAGCTCAATTCAGATTGAAGGCTCCATTCGCCAGTCTCGTAGTGACCGCCTAGCGAATAATAATTGAAGCGTGAATCGACAAACTTAAAATCATCGATGATACGCCCCAAATCCGGCCAGATGTAACCAATAGAAGGGTCTTGTTGAAGCAGCGATATCACACCGGAAGATGGCTCACCTTCAGACACTTTTGTGGTTGAAGCCACGGCAGAGAACAGCCAATCGTCAATCGAATAGGACAATTTGGAGCCAACAACAGGCGACAGTGCAACTTCGTAGGCTTGTGTGATAGTTTCAATGGTGATTTCAGACTGCCCACCAAACAAACGGGCCTCGAACATCCCATCCCCTAAAGGAATGGTGTACGCGATGTCTCCACCATCAATGGTATTGATAGGAATGTTACCATAGAAATCGGCAACGGGTTTCGTCCAAAGATAAGCGAAGCCAACGTCTCTGTACTCGGACAACATATATAGTGGGGTCGCGATTCGACCTACGCGCACCGTGACATTGGGCGAAGCGCGATAACGCAGAAATGCCCAAGAAATAGATTTATTTAAATCATTTTCAATGCGGTCTTCCAATACACCTTGTACAACGAAGTCAACGCTGTCGGTCAAGGTTGCATTCATCTGAAGGCCAAATGCAGATCCGGAATCAAACGACCATCCGCCGTACTCCGCATCTTTTTTTAAGTCGTACTTGTAACCAAAATCTTCTGTTCCGGACTTGATGAAACTGGCATTACCAAACCCACTGAAAGTCACACGCTCGCTTGCCATAGCGGCAGGCGCCACTGGCAATGCGAAAAGTGTAACGAATATAAGGGGATTAAAGCGCCGCAATGACCTATCTCTGTATTAAAAATGATTCACAGATTAAATATAAGACAAAAATTAGATTTCATGTGTAAATTCAGTAAATCATCTTAGATTCGACCATGGTCTAGCATGCTTAACCTGTTTTGCTTATTTCAACAATGTTATAAAGGTTAAAGTTCAAACCGAGAAAGGATGCTCACCATGCAATTCCCATACAAAAACATAGTGATACTGACAGGCGCGGGGATCTCCGCTGAGTCGGGCATTCGCACATTCCGAGCGCAAGATGGATTGTGGGAAGAGCATCATATTGAAGATGTCGCAACGCCAGAGGGCTTTGCTCGAAACCCAGAGCTGGTACAAACCTTCTACAACCAGCGCAGGAAACAACTTCAATCAGGTGTGGCGCCTAACCCCGCACACGACGCGCTAGCAAAGCTTGAGCGTGAGCTGGACGGCAATGTCACTATCGTTACTCAGAACATCGACAATTTGCATGAGCGAGCTGGCAGTGAACATGTGATTCATATGCATGGCGAATTACTCAAAGC
Source organism: Enterovibrio litoreus (assembly GCF_045679545.1). Taxonomy (NCBI): domain Bacteria; kingdom Pseudomonadati; phylum Pseudomonadota; class Gammaproteobacteria; order Vibrionales; family Vibrionaceae; genus Enterovibrio; species Enterovibrio litoreus. Next base: position 1,711,284 of record NZ_CP166194.1, on the reverse strand, counting down.
TCGATGTAGCTATTCAAAACAGGTGGTAGATTGGACTGGGGACATTATGATCGATGACGTTTGTCATTGCTGTCAGATGCCTTCACCCATGCGTCCTCATGTTGTTTGGTTTGGTGAGATGCCCATCGCCATGGATAAAATCCATGATGCGCTAATGCGCGCTGATCTTTTTCTTTCTATCGGAACGTCAGGTGCTGTTTATCCCGCTGCAGGCTTTGTTCATGAGGCATCGATTGGCGGGGCAAAGACCATTGAAGTCAATCTTGAACCGAGTGCTGTTGAAAGCGAATTCGATGAAAAGCGTTACGGGAAGGCGAGTGTGCTTGTACCACAGTTGGTTGAAGAACTGTTGGCGCTGCAAGATTCGTAGCAAGAGCTCAAAGTGGCAACCTTTGAGGACGGATCATAGCGCATAAAAAAAGCGGCTTTTCAGCCGCTTTTTTATGTGAAAACACCTCAAATTAATGGGGTAATTCACCGTATGACGATGCTATTACTGACCCGCTTTAAGTTTCTGGAAGTACTGTTCGTAAAGCACGTTTGCTTCACCAACGGAACTTTGCCATTCGCCTTTTTCCATCACATCTTGCGGTGGGTAAATGCTTGGGTCATCTTTAAATGCTTTTGGAAGCAGTGGGTAAGCTGCTTTCACTGGCGTTGGGTAGCCAATTTCAATCGCTAGACGCGCGGCTATCTCTGGGCGAAGCAGGAAATCGATCATCTTATGTGCCGAGTCTGCATTTTTCGCTGTCGCTGGGATTGCGAGGTTATCCATCCAGAAAATCGCACCTTCTTCGGGCCATACGATATCTACGGGTGCACCTTCACTTCTCGCGATATACGCGGAGCCATTCCAAAGCATGCCAAGTGCAACTTCACCCGCCATATAAGGGTTGGCGGGGAAGTCTGAGTTGAAAACCAGCACATTCGGCATGATTTTCTTCAGTTCTTCGTACGCTTGTTTGATTTCTTCTGGATCAGTGGTATTTGCTGAAAAACCCAGTTTAGTCAGTGCGATATGGAAGAATTCACGCGCATCATCCATCATCAATAACTGGCCTTTGTAATCCGGACTCCAAAGATCTGCCCACGAGTGGACACTGTCTTTCTCAATGAAATCCGTGTTTACACCGATACCCGTCGCACCCCAAATATAAGGGATCGAGTATTCGTTATTTGGGTCAAAAGGCTTGTTAAGATTGTTTGGATCCAAACCATCGAAGTTGCTTAGCTTGGTTTTGTCGATAGGCTGCAACATGCCTTCATCACGCATTTTCTTCACGTAATACGTAGAAGGAACAACCAAATCATAGCCATCTGGGTGCGTTTTTAATTTGGCATACATGCTTTCATTAGACTCATAGGTTGAGTAAATGACTTTGATACCAGTTTCTTGCGTGAATTCTTCAATAACTTCGGTAGGAATATACTCAGACCAGTTATAGAAATAGAGTTCTTTTTCTGCCGAAACAGCAGCGTTTGAGAAAAGAGAGAAGGCTAGAGAGCTTCCCAGCACAAACTTAGACCAGGGTTTCATCGACAACTCCTGTGTTTTTCGTTGGTATTGGTTAGTTAGAATAACGGGTGTAAGTCGACACCCGTGACTGAAAAATGCGAAAGTCGAAAGGGCGAGCACAAGAGAAAATCTTGTTACTCGCCCTCAAGTGGCTTATCGCACTTTGTCGCGTGCAAGCAGCTGAGAGCAAATCACCAGCACGAGAGATACGATTAGCATGAGCGTTGCAAGTGCATTCACTTCAGGAGATACGCCAACTTTGACCATTGAGTAGATCTTTAATGGCAAAATTTCGTAACTTGGCCCAGTGACAAATGAACTAACAATCACGTCATCCAATGAAAGGGTAAAGCTCAGTAACCAACCCGCAGCTACCGCTGGAGCGGCGAGAGGCAGGATGATTTTTGTCAAAATAACCCACTCGCTTGCGGCCAAATCTTTCGCAGCCTCAAGCATTCGAAGATCAAACCCATTCAAGCGGCTGTAAACAGTCACCACCACAAATGGCAAACAGAAGGTGATATGTGACAGCAGCAGGGTAAGGAAGCCCAATTGCGCGCCAATCAACACAAACAGCGCCAGCAGTGAGATTGCCATAACAATGTCAGGCGACATCATGACCACAAATAGCATGCCGTTAACAAACTTCTTGCCACGAAAACGGTAACGGTAAAGCGCGACGGCTGTCAGGCTGCCAATGACAGCCGCGGCCGTTGCAGAAAACACCGCAATGGTTAGTGAGTTGCCAGCAGCCTGCACCAAGCTGTCATTGCTTAACAGTTGTGTGTACCACTTGGTGGTAAAGCCTTTCCATTCGATACCGAACTTACTTTCGTTAAACGAGTTAACGATAAGAATAACGATAGGAATGTATAAGAATGCGTAAACCAACGACATGAAGCCGGTTTTGAAGAAACGACTCATTCCAACTCCACCTTCTTGTTCATTAGCTTACTTACACGCCAATAGGCAAGCAGCATCAATCCCATCAACACCGTTAGTGAAATACTCGCGGCTGAACCAAACGGCCAATCACGAACATTCAAGATTTGGCTTTTGATGACATTACCAATTAACAGATTCTTAGCGCCACCAAGCAAATCTGACACATAGAACATGCCAAGTGCAGGCAGCAATACAAGTAGGCAGCCCGCGATAATGCCAGGCATTGTCAGCGGCAAGATGACTTTAACAAACGCTTGAAATTTGCTTGCGCCAAGGTCTTTCGCTGCTTCTAAGTAGCTGTTATCCAGCTTTTCGATGCTTGAGTACAGTGGCAAAATCATGAAAGGTAGCAGGATATAAACCAAACCAATCATAACCGCATATTCGGTGTACATAATGCGAAGTGGTTTCTCTATTAAACCCAGTGTTAGCAGACCGTCATTGAGCAAGCCACGCGTTCCCAAAAAGATTTTCAGACCGTAAGTGCGGATCAGGGAATTCGTCCAAAAAGGAACGATGACCATGAACAGCATAAATGGACGCAACTTTTGTGGCATACGCGCGATGATGTAGGCGAATGGATAACCAATCAACAGGCACAACATGGTGGCAATCACAGCCATGTAGAAAGAGTGCCAAACCACCTTGGCATAGAGAGGGTCCATCAGCTTGGCATAGTTGCTCAAGGTGAAGGTCATTTCTATTAGGTTTGCATCATCACGAGTTAAGAAACTGGTGACGATAATCATCAGGTTCGGAATCAGTACGAACAGCAGTAACCAACCTACAATGACGCCAATAATGGCGTTTTGGAGATTAAGCTTCTTCATCAGGCAGTACCACTTCCCAGCTTTCAACCCAGGTGATCGCAACTTTCTGATCCAAAGAGTGGTCGACGTCTGGATCATCTTCGTTGAAGAACTCACTGACCATGACAGACATACCAGATTCGAGTTCAAGAACTGAATCCAATGTCATGCCTTTGTAGTTACGTTCACGAACATAGCCCACAATGCCTTTGCCAGATTCCGTCGCACTGATTTCTTCAATACGAAGATCCTCAGGACGGAGTAGGACTTTAACTTTGTCACCCGCAACCACTTCAAGCTTGCAGTAAACTTGACATTCTTGCCCTTCAACAGTGGCCGTGATGCGTTGTTCATCAAGACGATTGAGGACGTGAGCGTCAAAGACATTGATTTCGCCAATGAAGCGAGCAACGAACAAGTTTGCAGGCTCTTCATAGATTTCACGCGCGGTGCCATCTTGAACCACATCGCCAGTTTGCATGACGATAATGCGGTCCGACATCGAGAGCGCTTCTTCTTGATCGTGTGTGACGAAAATGAAGGTGATCCCTAGTTTACGCTGAAGCTGCTTAAGCTCGTTTTGCATTTGCTTGCGCAGTTTGTAATCGAGCGCTGAGAGCGATTCGTCAAGAAGCAGCACTTTTGGCTTATTCACAACGGCACGAGCAATCGCAACGCGTTGCTGTTGGCCGCCAGAAAGCTGGTGAGGATTGCGAGGAGCGAATTTCTCAAGTTGAACCATACGCAAGGCTTCCATCACGCGCGGTTCGATTTCACTTTCGGCAACTTTCTGCATGCGCAGACCGAAAGCGACGTTTTCGAACACAGTCATGTGTGGGAAAAGCGCATAGCTCTGAAAGACGGTATTGACGTGACGTTGTTCTGCGGGGATTGCAGTCACATCTTGTCCGTCAATGATAATTTGGCCATCGTCTGCATCTTCAAGACCAGCAATCAAACGAAGTACTGTGGTCTTGCCACAACCGGACGGACCCAGGATTGTCAAAAACTCGCCGTTGTTTATCTCAAGATCAAAGTTAGAAATGATCTCTTTACCATCGAAACTCTTACAGAGTCCCTTCAGTTGTACAACGGGTTTTTTCATTGGTTGTGTCGCGTTCAATTCTACTCTCTCTCCTTACATCACGGGCGATTAGTTAGAAAAAATTCCCCTAAAAAGTAGACGGCGCATGATAGACGTGCAAACCATGAAGTTAAAGCGTTTTTTTGTATTTTACTGGCAAAATCCTGACCAATAATTGCGTATTAGGCGAGATATGCGGAAACATCGACCAATTTACAGTGTGTGACGTGCATCTCGAAATCCAGGATGTAAGCGTTGAGTAGTATAGCGCTTTAATTCGGTGCCTAAAAATACATCAGTTTGAGACGAGTTCAAAAAATATCACCTATAACTTTATAAAGACGGAAATTTCTTAGGCTAAAGACAAAAGTTACTTTGCTATGAATAAACAACAATTGAGCAATGCTCTTCACGTTGGTGGCACCTTAGAGAACGCGCTAACGGGTAATTATACGCTGAGTGCTTCCAGTGTTGTTCAGGAAGCACTCAAGCTAACACAAAAACATTTCTGGCGATTTATGCCTGCGACCTTGATGCTTGTTGCTGCAAATGTCGTGATTTTTTTCATCGCACTGTCGATCATGCTGAACTCACCAGCGGAATTGTTCGATGCGCTGATGGGGAAAATTCCGATGACAGAGAACTTGCTGGCATCTGGTCGCATCGCGTTCTTCACAACAACAGTGCTAAGTGCGCCATTGTATGCGGGCGTCAGTTTAATGGGATTAAGCCATGCTATTGGCTTTCGAACGAAACCTCGCCATATCATCAAGGGCATGGGGTACGCACTTGCGGTCACAATGGCGATGTGCTTCATCTCTGCGTTACAGAGTATGGGGAATCAGATTATTCCTTTGCTTGGTATTTTTCTCGGCATCGCGTTTTCAATGACAATTCTTCTGATTTGTGAAAAACGTCTTCGGCCGCTGGAAGCCATGATTGTTTCCTTTAGAGCGATAACGAAAAAACTGATACCATTGACCTTGGTTTACATCGTCATTGCCATTCTGTTTGTGTTTTCTTATGCGACAGGAGGGATCGCGTTACTGTTTGCGCTGCCGTTCATGTTTAACGTGAAAGGGGTGCTATATCGCGAAATGTTCGGTGTTGGTATTGAAGTGACCGTGTCACAAGAAGGCGACGATGATTCTTCTGACGGCGGTAATAAAGAGGTTTTCAACGCGTAAATGAAGCTTTCTCATGCTGTATTGGCTTCGGCTCTATTTATTTCTGCGTGTAGCGACGCTCCCCAAACCCATATCACTAGTTTAAATCAACTCCAACCGGCTTCCCCTCCACCTGAAATGGTGAAGAAGCCTGATTTTGATGACTACAAAATCGTTGAAGAAAAGAAAAAGGCGTTTGTAGAATTCCTCAAGCCTGGTGTGACCTACATTAATGGCTTAATAGAAAACGCCCGAACGCGATTGAATCATTTGTCTAATGCAAAAGACATCAGTCAAGAAGATATGGCGTTTCTGACCAAAGTTGGCGATCTGTTCAAACTGCCTATCCCTGATGGTGGCCCCGACAAAGCGTGGTTCAATGAAGCGCTAAAACGTGTTGATATTCTTCCCCCGGATCTGGTGCTAAGCCAAGCAGCGAAAGAGTCAGGGTGGGGTACGTCACGCTTTGCTCGTGAGGGGAATAATTACTTCGGACAGTGGTGTTACACTTCTGGCTGCGGCATGGTGCCAAGTGCGCGTAGCCAAGGCAAAACACACGAAGTGGCTGTGTTTAAAGATACGTTCCAATCCGTACGTGCCTATTTTCTTAATGTAAATCGCAATCGAGCTTATGCGGATTTACGTGATATTCGTGCTGACCTTAGAAAAAATAATCAGCCAATTACAGGTGTTGAGTTGGCAAATGGATTGGAAAGTTACTCAGAACGCGGTCAAGCATATGTCCAAGAAGTACAAGGCATGATTCGTTATAACGAAGAATTTTGGAGTCAAGGATGATCAAAGGATTTACGGCTGCCCTGATGGCAGCTGTAATTTCACTGCCTGTTGGTGCAGCGCAGATTGAATTTAGTTACAGCAAGTTATTTACCCAGCTAAAACATAACAACAGTGAAGATCACCCTGATGTGAAAGTGGGTTATTTTATGGTGAAACCTCAAACTGGCGAGGTTTGCACTATCACAAAAGCGTGGATGACAAAGAAGAAGAACTATGAGGAGTTTGTCATACCCGCATCGCAAGAACTTCCATTGCCTATTGATAGCAATCTGCGCAGAGTAAACCCTGATGTGTTTATTGAAACAGAAGGGGACGCAGTTTGTGATGTTTCATTCCAAGTGATGGCAAAAAATGCGTTTGTGCGTGAGATGTCAGACAAGGACGTCAATGTACTTGTGCCCCAAATGACAGCAATGATGCAGGATTTGGGCGGTATGTTCTCGACATGGTTTATGCCTGACGTTCAGGGCGTGTCTGTGCATTTTTCACAACCACAATCTTCACTATCGACCAGCAAAGGTCGAGTGATTGATGTTGAGGATAAAGTGGCCGTGGTTCGCCTCAACGACTTACAAGAGGGAGAGCGTATCTTGTTTAGCCAGCAGCCTATTAAAATCACACCTTGGATTCCACAGAGCTAATATCGTTTTGTTTAGCGGCTTAGCTTTTGACAAGTCGACCTAGTGAAAAAACAAAGCCCGCATTCGCGGGCTTTGTTAATTTTATCGTTTGCACACTTTGCACACATGAAACGTTTTGCAAGCTCAGGGATTAACTGACCTGAACAACGTTGAGTGCCAGAGCAGGATCAACCTCAATCACATCATCTTGCGATGGGGCAACATCGGTAAATTGCTCTTTATCAAATGCCGTGTCGCCGCCATTAATAACACCGGAATGCTGATCAACATTTTTGAAATCAAACAATTCAAAGTCGGCAAGGTGTGAAGGAACCACGTTCTGCATTGCAGTAAACATGGTCTCGATACGGCCAGGAAAGCGGCGATCCCAGTCGCGCAGCATTTCTTTAACGACTTGACGTTGCATGTTTGGCTGAGAACCACACAAGTTGCACGGAATAATTGGGAACTCGGCAGTTTGCGCATAACGCTCAATGTCTTTTTCGCGGCAATAAGCCAAAGGACGAATCACCACGTGTTCGCCATTATCTGACACCAGCTTTGGTGGCATACCTTTTAGCTTGCCGCCGTAGAACATGTTCAAGAACAATGTTTCTAGAATGTCATCACGGTGATGACCAAGCGCGATCTTTGTTGCGCCCAACTCTTTAGCTGTGCGATACAAAATACCACGGCGAAGACGAGAACAAAGGGAGCAGGTGGTTTTACCTTCAGGCACTTTGTCTTTCACGATCGCGTAGGTATCTTCTTCTACGATTTTGTATTCCACACCCAGATTATCAAGATAGGCTGGCAACACATGCTCAGGGAAACCCGGTTGTTTCTGATCAAGGTTCACAGCGATCAGTTCAAATGATACCGGTGCGCTTCTTTGCAAGTTCTGCAAGATTTCGAGCATGGTGTAGCTGTCTTTGCCACCACTGAGACAAACCATAATACGGTCGCCTTCTTCGATCATATTGAAGTCAGCAATGGCTTGACCTACATGTCTGCGAAGACGCTTGTTTAGCTTATTCTGGTTGTACTTTTGTGATTTAGTGAGTTCTGGATTTGACATGGTAATTACTGAGTGCCTCTGAAATTTCTCTGCGCCATTGAACAGGCGAATGGAAACTAGTCGTGGGCAAAAGCCCAATTCGTCAATGTTCAATGCGAAGGTTTGGCGCGTATGATACGGATTTCGGGACAGGATGCCAGCATGATGAGAAAAGAAAGCGCCCGAAGGCGCTTGTCAGTAACAGAGTAACGCGTTACGCCTCAGATAAGTTTGGGGCTAATGGGCTGACATACCCATCAGGTTTGATAGCGAGGACGTCGCAATTGAGTTGATCAATCGTGTGCTCTGCGGTATTTCCAATAAAGATGGCGGACAATCCGACACGACCCGTGGTACCCAAAATGACAAGCTCCGCATCTAATTCTTTGGCAACTGCAGGGATGACATCTTCCGGCAATCCTTCCTGACAGAAGGTTTGCGCTTCGTCGATGGCGTGCTTTTGGCGCAATGCCTTCATTTCAAGCAAATGATGCCCACGCACTGCATCAGTATATGACGCAGGGTCGAACTCAGGGAGTTCAATCGTCACGTTGACAGGCGTTGCTGGGTAAGCGTTAACAAGATTCACCTCAGCGGAGAGCAACTTGGCCATGGCTTTGGCCTCATCGATTAACTTGTCGTTCAGAGGAATGTGAGTTTCATTCTCAGAGGACACATTAACTGCCGTCAGGATTTTTCCATTCTCTGGCCAACCATGCTCTTTCACCAACAAAACGGGGCAAGGACATTTGCGCAGTAAGTGCCAGTCAGTGGGCGTGAAGATGACAGAGCCTAGCTTGTCGTGTTCGTGAGTTGTTTTGACCAGCAAGTCATGGTTGCTATCAAAAACTTGCGCAATCATGCTTTCGTAAGGGCGGTTATGCCAAACTACATGAGTGGTAATGTTGATGTTCTCAGTGTTGTGCTGAGCGACCAATGAGGCAACCCACTCTTCGCGCTGGCGAAGCACACCAGTTCGCATTGCCTGGCGCTCTTCTGACGAGAGCATCGACGTCATTTCATAGGAAAAGTCGTATATGGCAAGAAAGAGAGTGATGGATACATCTGCTGTAGATTTTCTTGCGATGTCCAGCGCGCGCGAGATTGCGGGCTGTTCTTCGTGGTCGGGATCGATAGCCACGAGCAAGTTGGTATACCTGTTCATAACAACCTCCAACTTAGTGATGCGATACTTTAATGTAACGCAATCTTGGTGGAAGGTGCGATAAATTCAGAGAGATAAAAGTAAAAAAAGAGAAATGGCGCGTATAGCGCCATTTGGTATTCAGTCAATTTGTCAGTATGAGTTACTTACTGATGCCTGCAAGGCGGCTCAATTCGTCATGATCAAGAACAGTAATGTACTTTCCTTTAACACTGAGCATTTCACTTTTCTGGAAGCGGCCAAGTAAACGGCTGATCGTTTCAACAGTTAGACCAAGGTAATTGCCGATATCGCCACGTGTCATCGTCAAACGGAACTCCTTCGCAGAGAAACCCCGCTGAGAGAAGCGGGTAGACAAGCTATATAAGAATGCAGCCAAACGTTCTTCTGCATTTTTCTTAGATAAAAGCAGGATCATTTCCTGATCACCTTTTATCTCGCTACTCATCAAACGCATGATTTGCTGGCGAAGCTTAGGCATTTTACCCGACAGGTCATCAAGAATTTCAAATGGAATTTCGCACACCATTGACGTTTCAAGCGCTTGGGCAAAACTTGGGTGAGACATATGGTTAATGGCATCAAAACCAACAAGGTCACCGGCAAGATGGAAAGCCGTGATTTGCTCGTCCCCTTGTTCAGTAATGGTGTAACTTTTGATCGTGCCTGAACGGATAGCATACAGAGAGCGAAGAGGGTCACCGGCCTGAAAAAGAGGCTGACCTTTCTGAATTGGCTTTTTACGTTCAATAATTTGGTCAAGCTGATTTAGCTCACTTTCATTCAAGGTGAAAGGGATGCAAAGTTGACTGATACTACAGTCCTGACAGTGGATAGCGCATCCGCCTGATTGAACTCGTTTAGTGATAATCTTGTCTTGAATCATGAGCCTGCTTAGCCAAATTGATTTGAGTCAATATTTTACCACTTTCCCATGATAAATCGACCCTTACTACAACTGATTGTATACAGAATAAGCGGTAACTATTCCGTACATTAGCAGTATTAGAGATGAGAACCTTCGAAAAATCATGTTGTTAAGTAACTTCTTTAATGACTCCGCAGAGGTGCCAACAAATAGCATTGCGGGCAGGGTACCCAAACCAAATGCGAGCATTATCAATAAACCATGAAACGCATTTCCTGATACGGCGGCCCAACTGAGCGCTGAATAGACAAGTCCGCAGGGCAACCACCCCCAAACCATGCCAAACGGTAACGCCGCCAATGGCGATTTTAATGGAAGCAGTTTTGATGTTAGCGGGGAAATATGGCGCCACAATCCTTTGCCTAAACGCTCAATGTAAGACAAACCATTCCAGAATTGGCCAATGTACAACGCGAGCAAAATCATCATGATGGCAGCAGCCAGTCGCAGCCAGATCAAGCTTTGGGTAACCTGACTAACACCGACGATACCCGAAACAATACCACCGCCAATAGCACCAATAATGCCATAGGATAAAAGCCGGCCACCATTGTAGAAAAGCAAGTAGGGTAACTTGTTTTGATGGGAAGGCGTTCCGAATGAAACAGCGGCCGCCACGCCGCCGCACATTCCAAGACAGTGCCCCGCACCCAAAAGCCCAACCGTGAAGGACGCAATAAGATCAGTGATTGGCATTACTTCTCTTCACTTCTCTCCGTCGTTTCAGTCTTTGTTTTGGCTTCAGGGGGCAGTTTTTCGTCATCATCAAGAAGAATATTCATGCCCTGACGCTCAAGGTCTTCAAACTGTTCGGATTTAACTGCCCAAATGAAGACACCGACCGCCACACAAACAAGCATGATGGCAATGGGGATAAGGATATAAAGACTTTCCATGGCTACTTGTCCTTGAATCTTTCGATGAGGTCTTTCTTAAACAGACGCAAAGAATTCGTTACCACAATAACAGAACTGCCTGACATACCCGCCACTGCGACATAGGGTGCGACAAATCCCATCACAGCAAGGGGGAGAATGACAAGGTTGTAGCCTAACGCCCAAGCTAAATTCTGACGAATGATTTTTTGAGTAAAAGCGGCAAGATGACGAGCATCAAGCAGCTTAGTCAAATCGTCACCAAGAAGCACCATATCCGCAGATGCTTTCGCCACATCTGTCCCACCACCCATCGCAACGGAAAGGTGCGCCCCTGCAAGCACGGGGGCATCATTGACACCATCGCCAATCATGATGGTGATCTGATCGTCTGGCAGTGATTTGAGGTAATCAAGCTTCCCTTGTGGAGACACTCCCGAAACCAGCTCATCAATCCCCAGTTTATTGGCAACGGCCGTTGCGGTCATCGAATTGTCGCCCGTTAGCATGGTGACAGCGATACCCGCTTCGTGGAACTTATTGATCAAGGTTTGACTGCTTTTGCGAATAGGGTCGACCAGTTGGAATGACGCAACTTTGTCGCCATCGCAAGCTAGCCATACTTGATGGCTGTTTGCTTCTGCATCACTAAGATTATTCAGCGCAAATTCGGGCTTACCAATCCGCCATTCTTGTGCCTGATAAGTACCTCGTAAGCCTTCACCAATAACATTTTCAACCTGTGTTACACCTGCGGCCGGTTCAATATGTTTAAAGGCATCGGCGATAGGGTGATTGGCATAGGATTCAAGGGCAGCTGCGATGGCTAGTGCTTCGCTCTTTTCTATACCGTTATAAATGGCGGTATCAGCGAGTGTCACGTTGCCCTCGGTGAGCGTCCCGGTTTTGTCGATGATCACGCGATTGATCTTGGTCAGCGTTTCAAATACATGACCACGACGAAGCAAAATACCGAGTTTACCAAACGTAGAAGTAGAACAGGTTAATGCTGTCGGTGTGGCGAGAGAAAGCGCACACGGGCACGTTGCAACCAATACAGACAACATAATCCAGAAAGCATCTTCAGGACGATGACTCTGCCAGTACCACCAGGTCAATGCCGAAATAATCAAAATGACAGCGACAAAGTAGCGCGCAACAATGTCTGCGATTTCTGCAACACGAGGCTTAGCAAGTTGCGCGGCATCTTGTAGCTGAACGATATGGGCAATCAGAGAATCTTTTTTCTCTGCCGTGACTTCAACATTCACATTGCCATCAATGTTGAGTGTGCCAGCAAACACGTTCTCATTGACCTTTCGAGACTCAGGCATGGATTCGCCAGTCAGCATGGACTCGTCAACGGTTGTAATACCTTCAACAATGATGCCATCAGCAGGGAAGGGTTCACCAGGGAGAACACGAACGATATGGCCAACGGTGAGAGATTTTGCTGGGATTTGTTCGCCAGAATCCAATGTTGCCAGACGCGGAATAAGTTTAAGTAGGTTTGCACTCGCGGCCGCCGCTGTCCTGCGCGCACGCATCTCCAGAAATCGCCCTATCAGCAGGAAGAACGTAAACATGGCGATAGACTCGAAAAAGACTTCGCCAGTGCCGGTCACTGTCGCGTACAAACTGGCAAAGTAGGCGAACAACAAAGCGATGGAGACAGGAACATCCATGCCTAACGTTCTTGCTTTTAGATTGCGCCAAGCATTGATGTAAAATGGCATGGCGGAATAGAGAAGAACGGGCGTGGCAAAAATGAGGCTAACCCAGCGAAAATAGTTACGAAATGACTCGTCCATATCGCCAAATACTTCAAAGTACATGGCAATCGCCAGCATCATCACCTGCATGGTTGCCAATCCTGCAACACCTAGTTTGTAGAGGTATTGCTTCATGGTGCGATGATATTGTGCTTCTTGATTGTCGGCTTCAAACGGCGCTGCTTTATAACCAAGTGCATGAATTTTAATAAGAAGGGTACTTAACTTTGCTTTGGACGGATCCCAGCGTAACGTGGCGCGATTCGTGGTTGTATTGACCTGAATGCGAGAAACGCCTTCTTGTGCGCTAATTTGTTTTTCAATCAACCAAGCACATGCTGCACACGAGACTCCATCGACAGAAAGTACAACCTCATCAATCCCGTTTTCATGACGGACAAATTCTTGCTGTACGTCTTCATTGTCGTAAAGGCTGAGTGATTGAAGTTCGTCAGGAATCAGGTTGGCTTTTTCTGCTGGAGCGGTGCGATATTCGTAGTAAGAGGTCAGGCCATTCGCGACGATGGTGTTGGCAACGGCTTCACAGCCAGGGCAACACATTGTACGGTTTACGCCCTGAATCTCTACGTTATAAGAGTCGCCAGTAAGCACTGGCTCTCCACAGTGATAACAATCTTTTGTCATTCCTTGCTCTGACCATACAACTTAACTGGGTCGGAAGATGGGAAGTTAGCGCGGCCATTCAGTGCCCAGCTACCATCAAATGCATTAATTTCAACATACCAAGGCCCTTCCAATGGCTCGACAAGGGCGAGGCGATAACGACCATTTTGGTCTGCATTTACCATTTGCTCTATGTCTTTGTCTGCGAGAGTGCGGTGTTGAAATGTCACTTTGATTGTTGGGAACTGAGTCAATTCGCCTTTGTTTAGGGTAACAATGGCGTTTTCATCGGAAAGTGTTAGGAGTGCAGACAGCGATAACGCATCTGCTTGACGAAGACGCGAGAGGTCTTGGTTAATCCCTTTTCCCTCTTTGTAGTAGTCTTCTGCGACGAGAGAAACCTGATTTTTACTGAAGAGTGTAAACGTGAATAAGCTAGCAACGACGACGCTGCCGGGCAAGGCAATCAGGAACCAAGGCCAAAACTGCTTATACCATGGTTTGTTCATATCGCTTTCCTGTTTTTACAATGTTCTTGGGTAAAAAAGCCCCCGCAAGCGAGGGCTTAACAATAACAACATGTTATTAATTTTGTGGGTTACCTAGCTGCCAAACATAAGCAGAAAGCAGTTGGATCTTATCTTCGTCCAAAATGTCTTTCCATGCTGGCATTACCCCTTGACGACCATATCGGATGGTTTCTTCAACGGCTTTACGTGAGCCACCAAACAACCATACGTTATCAGTCAGGTCAGGTGCACCAAATGCTGGGTTACCTTTACCGTCAGTGCCGTGACAAGCTGCACAAACAACGAAACGTGCTTTACCTTTCGCCGCTTCTTCAGCGTTGACCTTACGACCTGAAAGGCTCAGCGCATAAGCAGAAACTTCAGAAACGCCATCTTCACCAAATGCAGCCAACCATGCAGGCATGTTGCCGACACGACCGTGCAGAAGGGTAGCCTTAATGGTTTCAGGTTCGCCGCCATACAGCCATGCACTGTCAGTTAGGTTAGGGAAGCCTGATTGACCGCGAGCATCAGAACCATGGCATTGTGCGCAGTTCTGAATGAACAAACGTTGACCAACCTTAACGGCTTCAGGGTTCTTGGCAATTTCAGTAATTTCGAGAAGCTCATCCGAACCTGGTTTGTAAGCCAGTTTACGGAACGTTTCACCAAACACGGCGTTTGCAGCTGATAGCTCACGCGCATACTGATCAATCCCTTGGCTATTCGCCAATAGATCGCGAGATTCTTCGATGTTATTGACGTCCTGTGCAGAACTCTGCCAACCAAACAACCCTTTATAGTTCCCCAAGCCCGGATATAGAGCCAAGTAAACCACACCAAATACGATGGTTGCCCAGAACATGTAGGACCACCATTTCGGTAGCGGGTTGTTTAGTTCACGAATACCATCGTATTCGTGACCCATATCTTCACCGTCAGCAATTCCTTTAAGGTCTTTACCACACCAAATAATAAGTGCAGCGCAACCCACTAGCGTAGCGACGACAATGACAGTGATGAATAGACTCCAAAATGTTGTCATTTGTTATCTTCTCCTGTCTTTTTAAGACCTTTTTCCTCGTCAGCGAAGACAAGGTTTGCAGCTTCGTCAAATTCCGTTTTGCGACGGCTGCTGTAGGCCCAAAGCGTGATCACAATGAAGCACACAAAAATCACAAGTGTCCAGATACTGTGGAACGATACAATTTCCATAACAGTTCCTTACTTCATCGCATGGCCGAGAGATTGCAGGTAAGCAATCAGCGCTTCCATCTCTGTTTTTCCTTCAACGTCAGCTTTCGCATTCGCGATTTGTTCATCTGTGTATGGCACACCGAACATATCTCGGAAAACAGTCAGTTTTTTCTGTGTGAGGTCGCCAGTCAGCTCATTCTCGGCTAACCAAGGGAAGCCAGGCATGTTCGATTCTGGAACAACCGCGCGAGGATCTATCAAGTGAACACGATGCCATTCATCAGAATAACGACCGCCAACACGGGCTAGATCTGGACCAGTACGCTTAGAGCCCCATAGGAATGGATGCTCCCACACACTTTCACCGGCAACAGAGTAGTGACCATAACGCTCAGTTTCAGCACGGAAAGGACGGATCATTTGGCTGTGACAAACGTTACAACCTTCACGGATGTAGATGTCACGTCCTTCCATTTCCAATGCTGTGTATGGACGCAGATTGTCGACAGGCTCAGTGGTTTGCTTTTGGTAAAGCAGCGGCGTAATTTCCACCAACGCACCAAGGCTGATCGCAATGATGGTTAAGATTGCAAAAAGACCAACGTTCTTCTCTACAATTTCATGACGACTAGAACTCATTCGTTGATCTCCTTATGCTGGTTCTTCAATGGCTTTCAAGCTAGCGTCCGGTGCAGAGATGGTCTTGTAGGCGTTGTACGCCATCAAAATCATGCCTGATAGGAAGATAACTCCACCAATAAATCGAACGAAGTAGAACGGATAAGAGGCTTCTAGTGACTCAACAAAGCTGTAAGTCAATGTGCCGTCTGTATTCACCGCACGCCACATGAGACCTTGCATCACACCAGAAATCCACATCGCAACGATGTACAAAACCGTACCAACTGTCGCTAACCAGAAGTGAACGTTGATCAAGCGTAGAGAGTACATGCGCTCTTGGCCGAACAACTTAGGAATCAAGTGATAAACCGCACCAATCGAAACCATCGCAACCCAACCTAATGCACCTGAGTGCACGTGACCAATGGTCCAGTCTGTGTAATGGGATAGGGCGTTAACTGTTTTGATTGCCATCATCGGGCCTTCGAACGTAGACATGCCGTAGAACGACAGAGATACGATCAAGAAACGAAGAATTGGGTCATAACGCAGTTTATGCCACGCACCAGAAAGGGTCATGATGCCGTTGATCATGCCACCCCATGAAGGCGCGAACAAAATGATAGACATCACCATACCCAATGACTGAGTCCAGTCTGGGAGTGCAGTGTAGTGCAGGTGGTGAGGGCCCGCCCAAATGTATAGCGATACGAGCGCCCAGAAATGCACAATCGATAAACGGTAGGAGTAAACGGGGCGACCTGCTTGCTTTGGAACGAAGTAGTACATCATCCCCAAGAAGCCAGCGGTCAAAAGAAAACCTACTGCGTTGTGTCCATACCACCACTGAATCATGGCATCTATGGCACCCGCGTATATCGAGTAAGATTTCATGCCTGAAACAGGGATCGCCATACTGTTGACAATATGTAACACGGCAACGGTTAGGATAAAGGCTCCGAAAAACCAGTTTGCGACATAGATATGGGAGGTTTTTCGCTTAATCATGGTTCCGAAAAAAACCACGGCGTATGCGACCCATACAATCGCGATTGCGATATCGATTGGCCATTCCAACTCAGCATATTCTTTACTGGTGGTATAACCCAACGGCAAAGAAATCGCTGCAGAAAGAATAACTGCTTGCCAACCCCAGAAGGTAAATTCAGCCAGCTTGCCCCCGAATAGACGCGTCTGACATGTGCGTTGAACAACGTAGTAAGACGTCGCGAACAAGGCACTGGTACCGAAACCAAAGATAACTGCATTGGTATGCAGAGGTCTTAGTCGGCTGTATGTCAGGTAAGGAATATCGAAGTTTAGAGCGGGCCAAACCAACTGAGATGCAATGAGAACACCAATACCCATGCCCACAATGCCCCACAAGATAGTTACTAGGGTAAATTGACGGACAACGCGGTAGTTGTATTCCAGTTCAAGCTGCTTATCTTGGCTCATATTGCATGCTTCCACTTTTTGATTACTACACTCACGTAAATACAACGTGACTTTTACGTCACAATGCCACCCAGAAGCAATGCAATGCGAATAGTGATTGATTTATACCCACTTGATGCATTCCATTGCTATTTTATTGTAAAAGTGGCATTTTCGGTGTCGATAATACTTCACTTAATCAGTTAAATACAGGCTTCTAACCACAGACGGTTTACCCTTAGGTAACATTTATATTAAAACTTTGAGCTCTGTAACACGGGAAAGTAAAGATCTTATGGCTGCAGAAAAACTGACCACTGCTCGTTTAATACAAATACTAGTCGTTATGACTGTGCTTATTGCTGCTTTTGTTTGGCGAACGCTTGACTATTCAGTGCCGAAAAACATTTTTCAGTGTGAAATGGTTGCGAATAGTTGTCATGTTCCAATGAAGGGAAAAGAGGTAAGTATTAAGCTTGAAAAACAAGAAGATACTAGCAATTCTCTGGCTATTATTTCACCTACGCCTACGTTGTCACTTCACGTAAATCTAGATTCAGATAATACAATTCTGATTACCCCAGAGGTGATCGAAATGGGTAATAAACGTGCTTATATTTATGCTTTACCTGACAGTGTTAAATATGGGCCAACGCATAAATTCATTTTAGACATTGATCAAGATCAAATAGAAATTAACTTTTAACATAAAGTTAATATTTGTGCGACCAAGGTTAACATTTTGGCAATTAGTCGACGTTTTTACGTGAATCGCGCTAATTTAAAACAAAAGCAGCCCTAGGCTCCTTTTTTTCTGCCTGTCAGTCAGAAGAGTTTTTAAAGTAGAAAGCTTGATGATGAACCGCATTAGCTTGTCGTGAGGTAAGGTAGCGTATCAAATTTGAGGCATCTAGTGCGATATCTGGCTGGACACCGTGATTTTCACCGTCAGCATCGTTGCTGAGTGACACAACAACATAGTTGACCCTGAATCCATTCGGTTTTACATCATCATGGGCTCGTGAGCACAACGCGAGATGAAGTGCTTTTAGTGAATCCGGTGACTGTTGTTTCTGAGCAACAATGACGTAAGTGATACAGAACTCTTTCTCGGGCATCTGCGGAGTATCACTAGATCTCACGCAATCAAAAAAATGCTCATCGAGTGGCATTTCAATGTCTTCTATTTCAGGTTCTGACACCATAACAATCACGCCATCAATCGGTGATAGGCAGCGTTGCGTCCATTCAATTTCCTCAGCAAGCATTGTTCTGTCTTGAGGCGAGCAGCAGCGGTAGCGAACTCTGGGCTCTTCAGCAGCGATAGCATAGCCCTCATGATCGTCATCTGTCAGATAAACGACCACGTTTCCTTTCTCTGCCAATCTTTTGCTAATACGCTGTCCAAGAGGCTGTTTTGAATTGATGACGAGATATAGCTGGCTGTCCATGGCGAGCAAATATTTTGGCTGACAATGTCACAATTCTATCGTCTATTAATAGAGAATTCAGTGATTAAACGAAAAGAATGAATCGAAAAGCTGGTCTTTGCTGAAGTGGGAACGCTATTATTAATCTTATTGCCGCAACACAATAGAATTAAATCAATGAGAATTGCGACATCATCGTCTACCGACATAAATGCCGCTTGTGCCGTGCAGGCAATCGCGGAAGAGATTCGCAACCAAATCTCTTCTCCCTCTCTAATGCTTGTCTACTACACCGAAACGCAGGATGTAGAGAGCATCAAGGACGAATTCAAAAAACAATTCCCTGATACCGATATTGTAGGATGCTCGTCTTGTCGAGGTACGATGACAGACAAAGGGTATGTGGGTGGACACAACATTGCTGCTTGGGCCGTACAAGACGAATCAGGCACCTATGGCAGTGCGCTTTGCGACTTATCGTCGAAAGGCGATGTGTACACGGAAGCCAAACAGGTACTCCAACGCGCTATTGATAGTAGCGGCCGCCCTGGAGAGCTCCCCGCGCTCATCACCTTACACACCACCCCTGGGCATGAAGAAACCATACTGCGCGCTATCACAAGCGAGTTAGGCGTAAGTGTACCTATTATTGGGGGGAGCGCCGCTGATGACGGGGTGAGTGGTAACTGGTCACTATTTAATGGTGACAGTGTCACGAGCAATGGTATCGCCATGGCCGTATTTTTCCCATCCGCGAGGGTCAGTTATTCTTTCCATAGCGGGTATGCACCGTTAGGCGATAGTGCGGTGGCAACACGGGTGGAGGGAAGAACCTTAGCTGAATTAGATGGAAAACCCGCCGCAGAGGTTTATGCGGATTGGTTTCAAAAAGCGACGGGTAAGGCCATCGACAATAATGCGTTATTTTCGCAATCGACCTTATTCCCTCTAGGCAGGCAAACGGGCGAAATTCATGGCATGCCTTATTACACGCTGTCGCATCCCGCCACCGTTTCAGCGGAAGGCGGTATCCAAATGTTTTGTAATCTCAATGAAGGTGAGACTGTGCATTTTATGTCGGGTACCACAGAGATGCTGGTTTCACGAGCGGGTAGAGTCGTAGACTCTGCCAATGATCATGACAAAAACACCTGTGATCCTATTGGTGGCATTGCTATCTATTGTGCAGGGTGTATGTTGCACGTGATAGATTCATTGGATGACGTTGCGGCGAATATGAGTTTGTCCATGCACCAGGCGCCTTTTATCTGCCCATTTACCTTTGGTGAGCAAGGGCAGTTTTTGGGCGGGGAAATTGCTCATGGCAACCTAATGATTTCTGCGGTTTTGTTTCACAAGGATGAGTTATGACCGGCGCTGTATCAGAGAAGTTACAGGAAACGCTATTTGAACTAAATCGCGTCGAAGAACGTGAGCACAAATTCAAAGAAGAAAATCGCGCCATCCTTTCGGCGATATCTGCGATGTCTGGTGCCAGTAATAAAATTGAAGTCTTTAACACGCTACTTAAAGTGATTGAGCGTTACATTGCGTTCGATAACGCTTTGGTGCTTACGCGCAACAAAGACACGGAAGATAAATACTCCTGCCTGGTTTCCACTTCTCACGAAGTAGAGAAATTTCTTTGGCGAGATGGGGGAACATTTTCACGTTGTGTCAATGGTCAAACCGTCATTTTGTACGCGCCTCAGCGTGTTCAAGAGTTTGATTTATTAGAGCCTGTTGATTTTGAATCGTGCCGCTCAGCACTCATCACCGGCATGACAGTGAACGCCAGTGAATCTATTCTTTTGCTTTTTTCATCCCACAAAGGCGGGTTTGATATCAAAGCGCAGCAAGTTATCGAGCGTTTTCGACCGCTTATTGAGCGGACCATTATCGATATTGATTATCGTGAACGCTTGCAGTGCTTGGTCTCCGTTAAGACCCAAGAATTAACGGCCAGTCGTCAGCGATTCAGAGACTTCGCAAAAACTGCGGGTGATTGGTTTTGGGAAATAAACAATAACCTTCAGTTTACGTACCTTTCATCACCAACCAATGAATCATTGTCCGCTGAACCACAAGCAATAATGGGACAGCTCAACAGACAGCCTGACGTGAAACAAAAATTGCTTGATTTGATTCATGTGGAAGAGCCTTTCTCAGAGGTTGAGTGGAAAGTTTACAACCAAGGGGAGGAGCAGTGGATAAGTCTTTCTGGTCGTCCTTATTACGACAAACGCGGAAACTGCATGGGTTTTCGTGGAACCGCCAAAGACATCACTAAGCGAAAGCAACGTTTACACGAATTGCAGCAAGCGAGACAACAAGCTGAATCAGCTAACGCCGCAAAATCACAGTTTCTTGCGATGATGAGCCATGAGATCCGCACACCGCTTAACTCTGTGATGGGATTACTGGATGCATTGCAACAGTCTCCTATCAATGAAGAGCAAAAAACGTGGGTGCTGCAAATGGATAAATCGGCACAGCTGCTGTTGACCATTATCAATGACGTGCTCGATCTATCGCGGGTGGAATCGGATCGGTTTGCTCTGCATCCTGAGAACATCAATCCGCGAGAAAGCCTCACGGTTGTGTTCAATCAATTGAAAGAGGTGTCATCTGGCAAAGACATCGTGTTGGAAGTCGACGTGTCAGACAATGTGCCCAACCTCATCTATCAAGATGGCAACCGTTTTACACAAATTCTGTTGAATCTCGTTGGCAATGCTGTGAAATTCACAGAGAAAGGCAAAGTTCAGATTTTTATGCGTGTCGAAGATGACGTCCTGAAGCTTGCAGTCAAAGACACAGGCATAGGCATTAGCCCTGATAGAAAGAAAGATATCTTCCAGCCCTTTATTCAAGCTGATGGCAGTATTACGCGCAGATATGGTGGCACAGGGCTTGGCCTTTCTATTTGTAAAAAGCTCGTGTCAATGATGAAAGGCTCTATCGACTTTGATAGTCAGCCTGGTGTAGGCACGACATTCTATATTGATCTGCCTTTGATAAAACCTTCCGCGCAGGACATCGTGCAAAAGGACATTGTCGAAGATAACCATATTAAACCCCTCAATGTACTGGTTGCCGAAGACAGTAAGGCCAACCAAATGGTTGTCAAACTGATGCTCGAAAAAGCAGGTCATCAGGTCATTCTGGCAAACAATGGTCAAGAAGCCATTGAACTGATTGACGCCGCAGAAACCAAGTTTGACATTATTTTGATGGATATGTCGATGCCAATACTTTGTGGCATTGAAGCCACAAAACAGCTTCGCGCGAAAGGGTGTGGTTTGCCCATCATCGCATTGACAGCAAACGCAATGAATGAAGATAAAGAAAAGTGTCTGCAAGCTGGCATGGATGACTTTGTCACTAAACCGATACGTTCTGTGGTGCTCAAGCAGGCGTTACAGCGTCACACCGCGAATCACACAACGACATGATAGATTCTCGTTGATGGCAGGAAGACAACCAATCGACGTTAAACTACGCCAAGTGACACCGTCACTTCAAGCTTGTTTTTTGAAGACGTAACGATGTCAAGCCGCATATTTAAACGTTCCATCGTCACCGACCTAAAGGTCTGGCGCGACCCGCAATAAAAAATCTCTAAAAGCTATCGCAATGGGTGACAGTTTCTTTTCCTTTCTGTGCACTAAATACCAATGCCGAATAATGGGCATGTGCTCAACATCCAGCACCTTGAGTCGGTTCGCTTCAAGTTCAAGCTCAATAGTGTGGCTTGATACGATTCCCAAACTCAGCCCCGCAGATACGGCTTGTTTGATCGCCTCGCTCGCACTCATCTCTGCTGCAACGATAAGTGACAGCCCATGATTATTGAAGAAACGCTCGATAGAAAACCGCGTTCCTGAACCTTGTTCACGCACAACCATTGGCTCTTTGGCGATGCGAGCTAATGGAATGTTAGATTCATGGCAGAGTGGGTGATCAATCGGTGCAATCACTACCAGCGGATTTTCCATAAATACAGTCGCATTCAATTCGAGTTCTTCGGGCGGCTTTCCCATTATCGCCAAATCACAACCATTGCATTTAAGATCTTTCAGCAGGTTTTCACGATTCGTGACATTGAGGCTGAGCTTAACCTCGGGGTGCTGTTGAGAGAACGACGCAAGAAGGCGCGCTGCAAAGTAGTTAGCCGTGCTCGCCACCGTAATGCTCAGTTTACCTTTTGTGAGTGTTTTCATGCTGTCAAAGACATCTTCGGCATCGCGCAATTGCTGTGAGATCCGCTCGCAATACCCGAGCAGCTCTTCACCGGCTTCAGTGAGAAAAAGCGACTTACCCAGTTGCTCAAAAAGCGCCAATCCAATGTTGTCTTCGAGTTGTTTTATCTGCATAGAAACAGCAGGTTGGGTGAGGTGTAGTTCTTCGGCGGCGCGCGTATAACTGGAATGTGTTGCCACGGCCTGAAAAATATTTAGCTGTCGCAGGGTCAGATGCATACTACGTCCTTGTCTTAATCCGCGTGCGTTATATTGTCTGTGTAATCGCTTCCAACCCGTGCTGAATGTCAGATCGATTCAACGAATCGCTGCAACCCATCTTTTTCACCTTTGCAAATCTTCTCGCTTTTCCACCTTCGCAAACTTGGCTTACTATCCTGCGCGTTTGGTCAGAGAGGCAAAGAGACTTGGAAGCACATCGGGCAACTGGGTAACGCGATCGACTACCGTGTAGTGTCCTTGACCAAATACCTGACAAACATAGTTGTCGGCGTCAGGGTCAATGGTCAGGCAATAGGGGATCACGCCTTGGAGACAAAGCTCCTCGACAGCACGTCGCGTATCCGCTTGAAGATAAAGAGGGTCGCGCACATCAATGTCGGCGGGTTCTCCGTCACTCACCACTAACAGTAGTTTCTTCCTTTGTGGTTGTTGAGCCAAAAATGTTTTGGCATGACGCAACGCTGCGCCCATACGTGTAGACAGTCCGCCTTGTATACCCGCTAGGCGTGATTTGACATCGTCGTCGTAAGCGTGGTCGAAATCCTTAACTCTCTGATATTGAACATCATGTCGCCCATTTGATGAGAATCCGTGTATGGCAAAAGCATCACCAATACCATCTAACGCACTCGCCAGCATCACAGTCGCTTCTTGTGCAACATTGAGAATAGAGCGGTTTTCAATATCGTTAGGGATAGCGTCGAGTGTCGATTGGGAGAGATCGAGCAACACCAACACCGCGAGATCCCTTTCTTGTCTTTTTAAGCGCTGATCAATATTCATTTCAGGCAGTGCGCCTCGACGAAGCTCTTTCATGGCTTCAATGGCAGCATCGAGGTCTAAGCTGTCTCCTTCGAATTGTTTTCGCAATCGAACGAGGCCTTGTGGTTGCAAGGCCTCAACCAAAGCTTTGATCTTTTTTACCATCGTTTGCCGTTTGGCAATGATGCTGTCGATCAGATCTGGATTACCCATAGGAACACGCCGCTCTGTCAACGTCACCCAAGCGGGTCGATGTGCATTCACGGCGTAATCCCACTCGTGGTAAACAAAAGGGGGCGAGATTTTGGCTTTTGCCTCTTGTTCGTTCATGCTGACATTTTCTGGATCACCATCGCGGAAAAACTCGGATTCCAATATCCAAATTTCCTGTGCATTTTCATCGGCCAATTCACAGTCAATCTCGTTCACCATTTCCGTCACGGAAACGGTACGCTTTACTTGACGATGGTGTTGGATTTCCCAGTGAATGATGTCAGACGCGTGTTGACGCCAAAGTGTTTGGTTGTCGTCGCGATAGATAACCAATGGTTTAATACTAAGGGTGTTGATTAAACCCGGAATTGATGCGGTAAACTCTTCGTCAGCTTCTAGTGCACTGGCTAACCAAGTTCCTAGTTTTTCAATGGTTGCATGTTCGTCATCTTTATTGATTGATACATCAAGAGGATAAGCTGTTCCGTTGGGAATAATGGCACTTGACGTGTTATCACTGAACTTATTGAGTGACGCCGTAACAAGTGGGTGAGCGTTTGCGCCGCTTACCTTCATGTCAAGCAATGCAATGGCAATATTGTTCAATAAAGACAATGCATTATTCGATCTATTCTGCACGACACTCCCGTGAGCATCGATGTCATGAAAACTTCGCCACAAGGTTTTCATACCAGGAAAGGTCTTGATGGCATAGGCTTCAACGCGCGCATCTTCAAAGAGTTCTATGCACACTCGTTCAAGTTCAGTGAATGGATCGCGCAAGCGAGGACGACTGTATCTAAGGTGCGAGGCGCAATGCGTAGCCATGGCACGATAAAGTCTTTTCTCCGTGGCGTTTTTTGCCTTGGATTCGCGCTCACCATTGATGAGTGACGAACCATCAATGGCATCAGGCAGCAAGATAACCCCATCTTCAATGGTGGGAATAGGCTTGCAAAGGCGAGGGCTGCATTGCCCTTCGCTAGCATCACTCATGTTGAGCTCAATGACAGGAAGACAAAGAGGACGCATAAAGAAGTCTTCGCCCCAGATCGCGCGGAGGAAAAATTGAAGCTGTCTTTGAATATGGCTGAAAAGCATGCCTTTACGTTGTTGCTGTAAAACGGTTTGGCTTTCCGCAGAGGTCAGCGAAAAGTAAGCGTGCAAAGCATCGTCATTGTGAGCATGTGCATTAGCGCCAAACAACGCCCAATACCGCAAACCAGACATCGGCACGGTTTCGAGCAAATGTGGCGTGTTTTCAATAATGGTTTTCATGTGCCGCGGGGCTTTCAGAGCTAGCTGCTCAATAAGCAAGAGGTAGGACTGAAACGCATCTGTCGTATCAAGTTGCTTTGCAATCTTTGGTAGCGATAGCAAGAACTGTGATAGTCGCTCGCTACTCAGAGAATGACTGAGTTCAAAGACCGTTTCTCCGATTAATTTAGTGACACTGTCATGATTTAATTTTGATTTAAAATCATCCACATAGGGAATAGAGACTATCCAGGCGGCGATCATACTGTGGTTTTTCTTCTGTTTGACAAATTTCTCAATCACACCGACGTAGTCATTCAATTCATCATCACTCAGTCTACATTTGGCGTTTTCTAATGCAGCGCTGATATCGGTCGCGTTGCTGCCCTCATACTTGATTTCGCCAAGCTGCAAAGCATCTTTGATTTGATCAATTGAATAAAACGTCTCGTCGGTCATGATGTTTACTCCATGGCTGTCACTGACAGATAGTTAACTGACAGATAGTTAAAAACAACCTGATACCGTGGCATCCAATGTTTCTCGAATATCAGGGTCATCACTTAGTGGACGTACAAGCGCCATATGGCAAGCCGAGATCGCGGGAATGCCTTGCTTGATTAACTGTGCTGTGTAAACCAAAAGCCGAGTAGATATGCCTTCATTGAGGCCGTGCCCGACAAGGTTTCTTGCATGGGTGGCAATTTGGATGAGTCGGAGGGCCGTATCTTGATCAATACCGGTCTCATGACACACAATTTTCATTTCGGTTTCTTCGTCAGGATAGGTAAATTCCAACGCAGCAAAGCGCTGCTTGGTCGACGTTTTCAGATCTTTCATCAGGGTTTGATACCCGGGGTTATAAGAAATCACCAACTGAAAATCAGGATGTGCAGACAACAGTTCACCTTTCTTTTCTAATGACAGCGAGCGCCTGTAGTCCGTCAGTGAATGAATAGCGACCGTAGTATCTTGCCTTGCTTCGACGACTTCATCGAGATAACAAATCGCGCCAATACGCGCAGCAAGCGTTAGCGGGCCATCTTGCCAATAGGTGCCGTTGGCATCCAACAAGTAACGACCAATCAAATCCGATGCCGTCATGTCTTCATGGCATGAAATCGTTATTAGCGGCCTGCCTAAGCGCCAAGCCATATGTTCAATGAATCGTGTCTTACCACAACCTGTTGGCCCTTTTAGCATCATAGGGATTCGAGACTGATACGCAGCTTGATAAAGCGTAATTTCATCACCGGCTTCCTGATAATAGGGCTCTTTGTCGATCATATACTGATGATGCGAAGGCATCGCTGGTATCGCCTGAGTCATTGCTGGCCTCCATATTTTTACGTCACATGCTCTAAGCAATCGAAAAAAAGACCGGGACGGGAGTAGGATAGAGATTTCCGCCCCAGTCAAAGGACTAATCATGAAAATAGAGGTTTATTCGAAGCCGGGCGCGCGGTAAATCACCATTGATGCCCCCTGACTTTGCGCCAAGTTGTCGTATCCCACCAATCGCACGTGATGATTGGGATTCAGGTTGTGGCAAAGCTGTGCTTCGTTGAGAATGGTGTCCACATTCGTTTCACCAAACATTGGCAACTTCCACATATACCAATAGGCACCGCTCGCTTCCTCTGGCTCAGAGTGTTCAACGGCAGGGTTCCAGCCTTTTCTGACGATGTATTCCACTTGGCGGCGAATTTGCTCGGCCGTCATACGCGGCAGATAGGAAAAGGTTTCAAATTTTCGACTGTGTTTGTCCGTCAATCGAGACGGGTAATCCATCACTTCACTCATGGTATGACTCCATTAAATCGTATCAACTAACTTGGCGTGGTCATGCGCCATCTTCTCTGCTGTATCCATCTTCTCTGCTGAATATTAGGGATCAGGCATGAACCACATCGAGTTTATCGACAGTATCAAATTCAAATTTGACCTCTTTCCATGTTTCCATCGCCGCTTTCAATTCAGGGCTATGTTTGGCTGCGGCGGTAAGAATATCTTTCCCTTCACGTTCAAGCTCACGGCCTTCGTTTCTCGCCTGAGTGCACGCTTCTAAGGCGACTCGGTTTGCAGCCGCACCAGCGGCATTCCCCCAAGGGTGTCCTAATGTTCCTCCTCCAAATTGAAAGATGGCATCGTCACCGAAAATAGAAACCAACGCAGGCATATGCCAAACATGGATACCCCCTGAAGCCACAGGCAATACGCCAGGCATAGAGCCGAAATCCTGATCAAAGAAAATCCCACGAGAGCGATCTTCTTTAATGAAACGATCACGCATGATGTCAATCCAACCAAGCGTCGCTTCACGGTCGCCCTCGAGCTTACCGACCACGGTTCCCGAATGAAGATGATCCCCTCCAGAGAGACGAAGACACTTCGACAGCACGCGAAAGTGAATGCCGTGGCGAGGGTTTCTATCTAGTACGGCATGCATAGCGCGGTGAATGTGCAGCAACATGCCATTCTCACGACACCAGTTAGCTAAACCCGTGTTAGCGGTAAAGCCCGCAGTCAGAAAGTCATGCATAATAATGGGCATATCGAGCTCTTTGGCGAACTCAGCACGGCGATACATTTCTTCAGGCGTGGCAGCGGTAACATTGAGGTAATGTCCTTTACGTTCGCCGGTTTCGCGTTCTGCGCGATGAATGGCTTCCGCAACATATTCAAATCGATCACGCCAGCGCATAAAGGGTTGAGAATTGACGTTCTCGTCATCCTTGGTGAAATCCAGCCCTCCACGAAGCCCTTCATAACAAGCACGACCGTAATTTTTCGCGGATAAGCCCAGTTTTGGTTTGATGGTACAGCCAAGGAGCGCACGCCCGTATTTGTTCAGTTTGTCTCGCTCAACTTGAATACCATTAGGCGGCCCGCCGCAGGTTTTGACATACGCAATCGGGAAGCGAACATCTTCCAATCGCAGGCCGCGAATTGCTTTGAATCCAAATACGTTGCCCACGAGTGATGTGAGTACATTCACCACTGAGCCTTCTTCAAACAGATCGATAGGGTAAGCAACAAACGCATAGAAAGCGGTGTCGTCTCCCGGTACATCTTCAATCGCGTAGGCGCGCCCTTTGTAGTAGTCGAGATCGGTCAAGAGATCAGTCCAAACCGTCGTCCATGTCCCCGTTGAGGATTCCGCCGCAACTGCAGCGGCTGCTTCTTCGCGTGGCACGCCGGGTTGGGGTTCAATTTTGAAACACGCCAGCAGGTCAGTATCCGCAGGGATATAATCTGGCATCCAATATGTTTCGCGATATTCCTTCACGCCGGCTTGATAACTTTTAGCCATAATATTTTCCTTATTTGTTTTCAGGTGACTATTTCGCCATCCAATTGTTGGCTTGACTTAATTCTTAGTGATAACGAAATGGATGTGAAATAGCGTCTACTTATACCTACGATAAATAATAATATTTAAGTGGGGGCGAGGTGATTATCTGATAAGAAAATGAATCTACATTATTGATTTTAAACGCATGAGATCTATTCCTTTACATTAGGCAAAAGTGAATTCCCCTGCTAGCACCGAATCAACAACACACTGAAAATAAATGATTTATGACCATTAATATATCTAATATAAGTATTATTTATCTTTATTCCTGTTATTCCTGATTGGTGCGAGTGACGGTACAACCTTAATGTGGATTTACTAACGGTGCGTGCGGCATTAATTTCACATTATACCGACCAAATTATACAGACCATAGTTATATACATATGTGTTTGTGTACGTGTGATTCGATAAATAATAAAAACGCCAGCATTAACCTAATTTTTCGTAGACAAGATATTTCAAATACAGCGAGCAAGGAGAGAATCATGGCATTGATCAGCTTAAGGCAATTACTCGATCACGCCGCCGAACACAGTTACGGAGTTCCGGCCTTTAACGTTAATAACATGGAGCAAGTGCATGCGATCATGCAGGCTGCTGAAGCATGCGACAGTCCTGTGATTTTGCAAGCATCGGCAGGGGCTAGAACCTATGCGGGCGCAGGCTTTTTACGTCATCTCATGTTAGCCGCCGTTGAACAATGGCCCTCTATTCCTATTGTGGTTCATCAAGATCACGGGGCTTCACTGGCAGTTTGTCTCCAATCCATTCAGCAAGGTTTTACGTCTGTCATGATGGATGGCTCCTTGCTAGAGGACATGAAAACACCGGCGAGTTATGAGTACAACGCTGATATTACCCGTCGGGTTGTCGAGATGTCTCACGCTGGTGGCGTATCCGTAGAAGGAGAGTTGGGCTGTTTGGGATCATTGGAAACAGGGACAGCTGGAGAAGAAGATGGCTCCGGCGCAGAGGGCGTCCTGAGTCATGAACAACTGTTAACTGACCCAGAAGAAGCCCTCATGTTTGTTCAACAAACTGGGGTCGATGCGTTAGCGATTGCCATTGGTACCAGTCATGGCGCATACAAATTTAGCCGACCACCGACGGGGGATATACTCGCCATCGATCGCATCAAAGCGATACATGCGATGATCCCTGACACCCATTTGGTGATGCACGGTTCATCCTCGGTTCCTCAAGATTGGCTCGAAATTATCAACGAATATGGCGGTGAAATGGGGGAAACCTATGGCGTTCCCGTCAGCGAAATCGTTGAAGGCATCAAACATGGTGTGCGTAAAGTCAACATTGACACCGATCTGCGCATGGCAAGCACTGGTGCGGTTCGACGTTTTCTAGCACAAAACCCTAGCAACTTTGACCCAAGAAAATTTCTTATTGCGGCAACCAAAGCGATGCAAACACTTTGTCATGAACGCTATGAAGCATTTGGTTGTGCGGGTATGGCGTCGAAAATCACTCCCGTGAATTTAGAGGTGATGGCACTTCGTTATGCCAATGGCGAATTAACGCCGTCTTTTCGTTGAAGCAAGACATCAGAATATAAATACAAGAAATACGCCAAGGAGTGCAGTTATGTCAGTTAAACATCCTATTGTTGCCGTGACAGGATCCTCAGGAGCAGGAACGTCGACAGTGAAAAATGCCATGGAGCAAATATTCCGTCGCAACCACTTTAATGCCGCCATCATTGAAGGAGACAGCTATCACCGCTACGACAGAGTTGAAATGCGTGAACGACTCAAACGCGCTTATGACAAAGGCAAAAACCTTAGTCATTTTGGTTCCGATGGCAATGATTTCGAACAACTAGAAAAGACCTTTAAAGCCTATTCAGAATCAGGTTCGGCACTTCGTCGTTACTACATTCACAACGAAGATGAAGCGCAACTTCATAGCCAAAAAGTGGGGACGTTTACGCCTTGGTCACCTATTCCTGAAGGATCAGATCTGTTGTTTTATGAAGGTTTGCATGGCGGTGTGGTGACTGAAAAAAGCAATGTCGCGCGGTTTGTCGATTTGCTGATCGGTGTGGTTCCCATTGTGAACTTAGAATGGATACAGAAAATTCATCGCGATACCCATGTGCGCGGCTACAGCCGAGAAGCCGTGACGGACACTATTCTTCGTCGCATGCATGATTACGTGCATTTTATAACGCCGCAATTTTCACTAACGGACATTAACTTTCAGCGTGTCCCTATGGTGGATACGTCAAACCCGTTTATCGCTCGCGATATTCCTACGCTGGATGAAAGCATGGTGGTGATCCGCTTTAGAGATCCCAAGAAAACAGGCGTGGATTTTTCCAACCTGCTCAACATGGTTCATGGTTCATTCATGTCACGTCGCAACAACATTGTCGTCCCTGGCGGCAAAATGGGGTTGGCAATGGAACTCATCATTCAGCCATTGATTGAGGAGCTGGTTTTGAACGGCTCTAATCGTGTGAGTGTTGCAACAACCCACGATAGATTCGCCAAACGCGAGCCAGCGATTTAAGGAGTTCAGCATGAGAAAGGGCATGACATTTACACGCTTTATTATCGAAGAGCAGCGCCGAATTCCAGAATCAACAGGGGAGTTTACCTTGTTGCTCAGTGCCATTGTCACCGCGTGCAAAGAGATTTCAGATGATGTGAATCGCGGCCAATTGATTAATGTACTTGGCAGCGCAGAAACCGAAAACGTTCAGGGAGAAACGCAAAAGAAACTCGATATTATCTCTAACGACATCATGTTGCGCGCACTTGAATGGTCTGGGCATCTTGCAGGTATGGCATCGGAAGAGATGGAAGAGGTATATCCCATCCCCTCGAAATATCCAACAGGAA
This sequence comes from Enterovibrio litoreus, assembly GCF_045679545.1. NCBI lineage: Bacteria > Pseudomonadati > Pseudomonadota > Gammaproteobacteria > Vibrionales > Vibrionaceae > Enterovibrio > Enterovibrio litoreus. Next base: position 1,679,796 of record NZ_CP166194.1, on the reverse strand, counting down.
AATACTTGTTGGTTTTTGATCCGCTTGACGGCTCATCAAACACAGAGGTCAATGTGTCGATTGGCACCATCTTTTCGATTTTACGTTGTCCGGAAAACATTTCAGCACCACGTGAAGAGCATTTTTTGCAACCTGGCGTTCGCCAAGTCTGCGCAGGGTATGTGCTTTATGGCCCCGCAACAAATTTGGTGCTCACGACAGGCCAAGGCGTTAACGGATTCACGCTCGATCAAGACATCGGCGAGTTCATTTTGACGCACCCAAAACTGAAGATCCCAGCATCAACCAGTGAATTTGCGATCAATATGTCTAATCAACGCCATTGGGAACCGGCGGTCAAACGTTACATTGATGAAGTGGTTGCAGGAACTGATGGTCCGCGAGGGCGAGATTTTAATACGCGATGGGTGGCATCTATGGTGGCAGAAGTTCACCGCATTCTTATGCGCGGCGGGATTTTCATGTACCCGAGAGACAATAGAGAGAACGTGACCGAGGGAAGATTGCGCCTATTGTACGAAGCCAATCCGATGAGCTTTATCATTGAACAAGCGGGCGGTGCTTCATCAACGGGTCGTGAAAGAGTAATGGGCGTTTGCCCAGATAAGCTTCATCAACGTATTCCCGTCATGCTCGGTGCAAAAGAAGAAGTAGAGCGGATCCATCGATATCACATTGAAATGGACGAAGAACTTGAAGGCAATCCACCGTACAAACAATTGGCTAACTGACTGAAATATTGTTGGTTATTGTAAGGTTATGGAGGTGCAATGAGCTGCCGAACGAAACGTCAGAAAAATGCTGTACTCATTAAACATCACGTTGAGCAGCGACTCAACATGCCAATAGGCACAGCTTGGCTGATATTGAGAGACATGGTCAGCCAAGCTGCCAACGACATCGTTTTACCCAAGTTTGCTTTGAACCATGACCACCAGGCGATTTCACAAAAAGTGGATGGTTCGCTCGTCACGCTTGCAGACAAACAAATGCAGCAGCGATTGGTCGAGACGCTGGAAACATATTGGCCCAATATTCCCGTGTTGGGTGAGGAGCAAACCGCATTACAACATGCCTCCGTCTTTTCGCACTTGGACAATGCGGCATGGGTGTTGGACCCGATAGATGGAACGGGAAATTTTGCAGCAGGTATACCTTACTTTTGTACATCATTGGCCTTAGTCTTTGAAGGCCAAGTGGTGATGAGTTTGGTTCATGACCCAAACCGAGATGAATCGTTTTTTGCATTTAAAGGCAGCGGCGCACATATCAATGGGCAAAGTTTTGTGCATTCTGTTAAGCACAGCAATACCTTAAAAACTGCTACCGCTTTAATAGATTTCAAACGGTTACCTCGTCATTTGGCATCAAAACTGGCAACAGATCCGCCGTATCGGTCACAACGAAGTTTTGGCGCAAGTGCGCTGGATTGGTGCTGGATTGCCGCAAACCGATGCCAGATCTATTTGCATGGTAGCCAGATGCTTTGGGATTATGCCGCCGGCGAATTGCTATTAAGAGAAGCGGGCGGTTGTTCATCAAGTTTTGATGGTCACGCTGTTTTTGAAAGCAGCTTGTTGCCGCGAAGTGTTATCGCAGCGTCAACAACGGATGGTTACCAGCAATGGCTCGAATGGCTGAAGGGGCGAGGAGAGTTGTGCCTAAACATGGACACAGACTAATCGAGTTTTGCTTTTCTCGCATGGAGGCCATGCGTAATGATGAGCGCGACCGCCACCCAAAAACACCCAATGACCGTATCGAAAAAGCGCCAGCTCATTAGCTGTAAATCACCTTTGGGCAATAAGGCAAAGTTAATTGCCACCATGACTGTCACCGTAATGGCTAGACTAAAGAGTAAATAGCTTTTACGAAGGCTGTAAGGGATCCAAAAAGCAAAAAGCGCGACGACGATGGCCAAACCGATTTGGTCAATATAGCGAACAGCAATGTAAGCAATGACAATACCCAAAAGGGTGCCCACGATTCGATCCCACAGATGGTGCCATGAAAGCCGATCATTAATGTGCATAACGAACAATATGGTTAAGCCAACCCAGCCCGGTTGGGTTACATGCAGCCAATCAGCGCTTATGGTCGCCGCCAATATTGTTAGAGGCAAAGTGAGTCCGTACAAAGGCCCATTAGTATCACCCTTAATGATTTGGAAAAATTCATTGTTGGGTGAATGCGCAATTTCATCCGTTTTATACAGCCAGCCTTGCAAGAGAATGAGCACTAACGCTAACAAGGCACCAGAAAAATACGCGACGCCAATGGATGGTGATGCCGGAAACCCCAACTGGGCTAACAACAATGCCGTTGCGAGATATTTTCCGAGCAATCCCCAATAGGCATGTTCGGGCTTGGGTTGACCGGCTAGGAAGCCAAAGATCAAAAGTGCTGCAATCGCAAGCTGATGATGGCCAACTAGAGTCAAACCCAAAGCGGCTGAAATAATAACGGCGAGCACGCCGGTCACGATAGCGGCGATCTGTTTAAGCGCTTGGCTGCGAGGGTCAAGCAGCAACGCCAAAAGCGCGCCCAATGTCATAAAGGCTGCTCGCACATCATCTTGAGCGAGAGCGCCATATAAAATCGGCAAACTCATGCCCAATGAAAAAAGTAAGCCTCTGGCACGCTCATAGGGAAACATATCGAATCGAATTCTGGGCTGATGAACGGAGTGATAAGAGTATAGAAAGCGTCGGAAAAAACGATTGGTCGAACGTGTTTCACTATCAAGCATACAGCATGCTTTTCAAGATGACGGTAGAAATCACCGGCGACATCGTTGGCCAAACAGGAAGGAAATCCAAAGCTAAGCAGCCAACAGGTATATTGGCTGCTTGTTACTTATAATTGTTAGGCGATGAAGAAGTCAGTTGGAACCAGTTTCCAGATGAACTTCTTAATACGCTAGTAATTATATACTTTATGGTAAATAGACAATTACGTTCAATAGACTGAATCTAATGAGAAAAGAGAGGACTTGGTGGCATGAGAGGACAACATTTCAATCTCACGCATATCTTATTTAACATAATATACATAATGCGAAGTGTGGTGTGGTAGATAATATAGTACGGTTTGGCCTGGATCTGATCTATTGCTCATTCTTTCAGCGATCTTAAACCTTGCCTGTATCATCTTTGTTGGTGTTGTTTTGTTGCAGTTTCTTTTTTGTTTTTGCTGATCGCGATTTTGGTTCTAACTTTGTTGTCATGTTCTTTGGTGTTCACCGATTGATAGTTTTCGTAAACTGGTTTCACTGGTTTCACTGGTTTCACTGGCTCGCGCTTGGAACTCACTATTCTCTGAACCATTGCTAACAGTATTAACTGTTTATCAAATCAAATAGATTTTTGATAAGTGCACTGATGAAGATCCGATATGGCGCAACCCATATCGTAACCTTCAAAGCACGAATGAATTTACGGAACGCAAGCTCGTGAGAACCGCCTGCACCAATTGAAGCGCTCCGCAGCGGCCAACGAATGAAAGCTGCACCGTGGATACCGACGCATGATAAATTGACTAATAAAAGCCGGCTATGTGTGGTTCATCGATTCTCTAGATTCATTGAGGTAAAATTACCTCTAAAAAGTGACACGGTAACACTCTTGTTTATCCTGTCAAGTTAACGACTTAACCCGAACCGACACATTCACTCCTCGACTTTCAACTTGTTCGATCTCCTGCCAACCTAATTTCGCGTATAGGCCGCCGTCGAGTTGCTCGGTTTGTAGGTGCAGATGTTGAACGCCATGCGTTAATGCGATTTCTTCTATCTTAGTGACGAGTGCAGATGCGATGTGTTTTCCGCGATAAGCTTGATCAACATATACGCCCCCTATCCAATGCTCTTTGTCTGGATAGATACTCATTTCATGGAAGCGCAAATGCGCTGCACCGACAGCAATTTCTCCGTCCATGACGAGAACAAGTAGTGGGATTTTATCGGTGTTGAGGTAGTCACTGAGCTTGTTCGTGAAATCTTCAAGTGACGCGTTTGAGATTACGCCCCATTCATTGAAGTACCACTTGGCGACAAGCGGCAGAAATTCAGGTCTGTCTGAGTGATAAATAAAAGTCATCGTTTTCCAACCAGGTATTTCTCATTAACAAAGTATGTTGGTTATAAAAAGAGACGCTCTGTTGGAATGCCCAGATTCAAAACCAAGGCGATAAAATGAAAGCCATCGATTACACGTCGTGTTTTTGCTCATACATAGTGGCAGCAACAATGGTTGCTAGTTCTTTCACAGACGTCGAAGTACTGTCGATTTCAAGATCGTATTGAAGATGAAATGGTGATGTGGCAAAACCGTGCCTCACTTCTTCCAATGTGCGATCTTCACGCTGACGAGTGCGGCGTTCGAGTTCGGCCAGTTCGCAATTCACACCAACGTAAAAACGTTCGTGCTGATCAAAGGCCAAATCCATTTGCAGCGCGCGTGTTGGTGTGGAGATCACGGCATCGAAAATGACCTTGTTGCCTGTTTTCAGTAAAGCATCAACACAAGCAAAAGCGCCTGTCATTAAAGCGTTGATATCGACAGATGGCCAATCATTCTCCTGATTGCAGCGCGCCAATACAGACGGCGGCATGGCATAAAGCAAAGTATCGATTGAGAAGTACAACCAATTATCAGGCAGCAATGTTTGTTGCAGTGCTTTTGAGAGCGTTGTTTTTCCAGCCCCTGATGGACCGTCGAGAACAATAAGATTTGGGCGCATAGAATAGACTCTTTTATTATGTTTTTTGTTGAATATATGATTTGCCTATAGCCGCCCTTTTGAAAGAAATACTGCGATATAGACCTGAAAAATGCGATCCATATACATGGTGTTTCATTAGTGAGTCATCCGTTTCTAGAGATGCCTCTCATCTATTACTCTCGCTAACCGTATGTTTAATAGGCTTAAATTACCAGAATTATCAAAATTAAGTCATTTGATAATCTGTCATGGTTTCAGCATCTTAAGTAGGATTATTTACCTTTAAGATCTAAGTTATAGTGCATTATACGTGTTGTTTTTAAAGCCACAACTTATTAGTGTGATGACGGGTATAGAATTCCGTTGGGGAGAAATCATCTAAGTCGATTTCGGGTTGAATCGGCTTGGCGACGACAATATACCGCATTGGCCCGTTAAATGTTAATGAATCAAACGGATAACATGTGATCAGTGTGATGCGATCATCTGGCGTATTGTCTGCCCATTCTGTTTCCGATTCATGCACGATAGCCACATCCGTCACTTGATAGAAAACCTTAGTTCCAGCACGCGTTTCTAGGTTGAGTTCGTCCCCTAGAGCTATCGAGGACAGCCCCGAGAAATGGGTGTCGTTATGGCCGAATACCACCACGTTCCCTTTTCTACCTGGTGCAGCAGTGTGTGTTTGTAACGTCGGTCCAAACGCGAGGTTTCGCGCATTCGCACCAGAAAGCACCCAACTGGACGTTTGATCTTGTAATGACAACCTCGCTATCGGATATGTATCAGCCCATGGCCAAGGCTTGTGGTTATTGCCAGTGAGTTTTTGTTGCTCCCACGCATGGCTGATAAGCAATTGCGCAAACTGCGCTTTGGCTTTGATATAGAGTCCATTGGCCATCAGCGTCACTCCACATAAAATGGCAGCTATCAGTAAACACTGAGCCGGTGTTTGTGGCAAAAAGCGGCGAATACCCTTCTTCAATATTTGTGGGTTCATGATGCACGCCCTTCCTCGCTGAAAATGTGAAGCTTTCTATTTCCCATCATTGGCCATGCAATAACACTAAGTAATATCATGCACAAACCGAGTAGCAATAGACCCGTGCTTCCCAATCCACTTTGTAGCAATGGCTGAGAATTTTTAGGCTGATGCGGAGCGATTTGATGAGGCTTCACCGTCTCGCTCATTGGTCGAATTGGGGTTTTATCAACGGCAACAAGGCTAGTGTGTTGGGTGACGATGTGATGATCTAATCCCAGTTGCGTGATGCGTGATTTTTTCACTTCATCTGTCAGAGATTGATTGAGCGAGATGCTTTCTATTTGGTTACGCGCCCAAAGCACGTCAATGCCATTGGCCTTTCCGGCGTTGATATCAGCAAGACTGATCTCATACGTCCATTTCTCATCATTCAGTTGACCCGTTAACGTAAGTTTCTCGGCATCGTCGGGGATAACAAACGCCAAGGTTAGCGGTTGGCTTTGGTAAAGATCGGAAATCGGCGAAGGCCAAGCATCAAGGAGCTTTCCGTTTTGCCATTTCACGTTGATATCTTTCATGATGGGGCTTGATAGCTTATCAAACAGTGGCTTCATCACGGCGTTAACCTCACTCAAACTGCTGACGTGCGTAAACGTCCCTTTGCCACTGACAGCCGCGCGCTGCATAAACGCACTGTTAGGGGCAGAGCCAATGCCGACCGTAAATAAGCGTCGGTCTCCTCGCCCTTGGTCGATCAGTCGATAGAGTTCGTCTTCGTTGCCAATCGCCCCGTCGGTAATAAACACGACTTGATTGAGGAAGCCTTCTAGTGAGGCAGAATCGTAAGCCAACGTGATGGCATCAACCATTTCCGTGCCGCCATCTGCTTGCAAACGTCGCACGCCGCGAATTACGTTTTGGATGTTGTCACTTGTCGCGGGTAGCGCATCGGCTGACAAACGTTTGGCTTTGTCGTTAAATACAATCAGATTGAAATAGTCGTCAGCGTCTAAGCGGCTCAGGGCATAGATCACCGATTCTTTGGCTTGTTCCATGGCATCACCATACATAGAACCAGAGGTATCTAACACGAAGGTGATGTTTTGTGGAATGTGATTCGTCGTTTTAGACTGTGGCGGCATCGCCATTAGCAGGCCGTATTTTTCTTTGTCATCGTGTTGAACAAACATGGCAGCGACAGGCTCAGACCCCGCGAGCGGACGCCATGACAGTTCGAAATCACGATCTGCAACCGCCATTTCACTCAGTGTAACGGCATAGCGATTTGCCGTGACTTCTTCAACGTTGATGGTGCCAGTGGCACTTTCGATAAACTCGACAGGCAGCCCCATATTGAGATCGATATCGAGATTAAACGTTATAGAATCATCGAGTAACGGGTCTCTATTTTCTGGAGTGATTTCATTGGCATCAGGAACGCGTGCCGTTGCGACTGCCCAGCCATTTTGTAATTGTGCCAACGCTGACGGTGCAGGCTTCGCTATTTCACTGGCGTCATCAACTGATACTTCATCGGTATTCCTCATTGTTTCTTCCGTGGGTGAAGACATTGGCAAGCCTGGAATATAACGCTGCGTAAAAGTGGTTGGAAAACGTAGGCTGAACTCTCCATCTTCATAGTGGAGCGATTCTTGATATTCGATTTCGACAATAATGGTTTCGTTCGGCGCGATGTTGGCTACCTGCGTTGAAAACAGGTTTGAGCGGTGTTGTTCAATCAATGACGCTTTCTTTCCATCGGCTGCCGCTCGATCAAACGTTTGACGCGCTTTTTGCTTTTCTTGTATCTCGCCTTCAATAACACGCTCTCCAACGCGAATTCTTAACCGATCGACTGCGGCATTTTGTGGCAACGGAAAAAGGTATCGCGCATTTACCCAGTCTTCCGTTGGATTGGAAAACGCCTGCTGAACCGTCACGCGATTTATCAGCCCACTAATGACCATGCTGGCATCGGTTGATAACTGAGGCGCAGCAGACCACATCGCGGATTCATTGTTGGTCGACTGAATGTATAAGCCTCCTTCTTCTTCAGTAGCGAAAGCCAAAGTTGGCACAAGCAAAATAAGTAATGCAGTGAGCAGCCAATCAGATATTGGCCCTTGAAAGCGAGTTCGAATGAATGTCAGGGTTAGCATTGCCACGTCCTTTGTCTGTTTGATTGGCTTATTACATCAAGAGAATCTGTCAGTTTCGGGCAGAAATTGAGGATGAATAAAGAACAAATGTGGCAATATTATGGCAAGCTAAACACTTTAAGTTATAGTGCGTTAAAGGATGTAAATATAGGGCTTTTACTCACGATAAGTTGAGATTCGAAACAATTGTATTTCCGGATGAATGAGTTGTTGGATGGATTCTAATGCATTGAAAGCAATGGATTACTTGGTTACAAATCCATCCAGCTAGTCACTTATTGTGATGTTTCATTCACTTTCACTTGTCTTTCCCCGAGAAATTTCTAACCAGTGAGCATATTTATGCTCAATGTTATTAATAAGCCTTTGTTCTGCTTTAATTTCTACTTCTCGCTGACAACCAGCTCTGTGTACCCTGTCTCTTCATCAAACTCTCGCGTGAATGCCATCTGCGGAAATGACAGTAAGCAAACTTCAGCAGTGTGGCTGACAATACTTCCTTCCATCAGATGGCCGCCAATCATATCACCTTGCTTGTTTGCAACGGCGATATGCAAATGAACATGATCGGGTGTGAGCGTGCCTGATACTGAGACGATTTCAACATCATCGTGAATATTTAGCGTCGATTTTCCGTCCGCTGTTCTGATCACAAGGTGCGACAAACAGCCTACTACGGAGGCCACACACCCTGCTGGAAGTTTGTGATGTTTGACGGCGTTGAAAATCGACAGCTTGAGGTCAGCCCCTCGCGTTAAACGAAAGGCTACAGGTGTGACGGCATGCATTATTTGAAGGACTTAAAAGGAAAGACGTTGCGAATGCGTTGCTGCGCTTTTGGGTCGATGCTTTTGGACATCACCAATTTGGCTGGCTTAAATCGATTACGATAAACCTTCACCGTTCCGTTAAGCGGGTTGCGCTTGGTAATTTCAGAGCAATCGTGCAAAAAACCCTGAGGGATTTTACCTTTTGTCTTTACGATCTCACCATCTTTAAATTTGATGAGAAGGATTGGACGGTCAATGGCGATAAACACAAACAGCGCGATAAAACTCCCCGCCAGAAAGTACTCCATGAATTCACCTTACATATCTAACAAACTACTCAGATCTTTTTTAAGCGCATCAACTTTTTTGTTGGCATTCTGCGAACGGTTAGCCTCACTGAGCAGGTACTCGATCGTATCGGACAATGTCGCATCCAGTTCTTGCGCCTTTAAAGACAATTTTTCCCACACACGAAAGTCGAGGTCAATAGACTTCTTGCGCGTGTGTTCTTGCTCCGCGTTGAAGTGACGTTTTCGCTTGGCACGAATGGCTTGCTTGAGCTTGACATCAAGCTCAGGGGACATATGTTCATCAATCCACTCGATCACGCGAGTAGGTTCGTGTTCAAGCGCAAGAAGGGATTTTACCGCTGCATCAATTTCGCTGGTATCGACGTAGCGAGATACATTGAGGCCTTCCTTGTGCTTCTTGACCAGATAACTCCATTTCCATCCGGCTTCGAGATTTTCAAGTTGTTGATATTTCATATTATTAGTTTTTATGTTGTGAGAGCTGAAAGTGATATCAAATACAGTGACAGCGTAACAGCAGATTAAATTTTAATCAAACTTACTTGCTATATCTTATTGATATTTTCGTTGCTTGGCTCACAAAGTGAGTCTGAATATCCATTTATTTTTTCGAATCATCACAAGCGCTTATCTTCGCTACTTTGCGGGGTGTTATTCATTTATAATGCTTCCATCTAAATACCCCAAAGGCAGAAACCCAGACGTATGCAAGAAGTTACCTGGCAATCCGTTGTTCCTCAGTTTACTCACGTAGAGCAGCACATCGAAAATTACCCTTCGCTAGACGCTATTGCGCCGAGTGCTCTCCAACCTCGACTGAAAGACAGTATTCAACGGCTTGTCCATGAGTCCTACTTCCCTCGCCTGTTGCTCGTCACTGCACCCGATGTTCACGACTACTTTACGCTGATGAAGAAGATGGTGATTAACCACCTTCCCAAACCAGACATCCCTGTTGTTCTTGCTGAGAATTTTGATGAAACTCAGCTGTTTGGCGCAGTTTATCCTAACAAGGATGATGTGACAACGTCACGAAAAGTGGAAGGGTTACTGCACAAAGCCAATGGTGGTGTCCTTGTTATTTCGCTGACCAGCATTATTAACCAGGCCAATATTTGGAATCGCTTAAAAAGCGTCATTTCAACCAACACTCTGAACTGGAAAAGTGCGAAACCCAACACGTATTGCGATTTGCCCGCGCCTGAAAACGTTTCTGTTAGCGTGATTGTGATTGGCGACCGTAGCCTGATGTCTGATTTTGAATCCGGCGAGCCTGAACTTCATGGCATCAGTAGCTATTGTGAATACGAACAAGATATTCATATTTCAGAAGAAAACATCGAAATCTACCTTGCTGTAATCAAAGGGTTTCAACAGCAATTTGGTGTGAAAAACCTCACCACTGGTGCGATTAAACGCTTCATGCAGGCCGGTGCGCGTTATGCTGAAGACCAAGAACGTATGCCGCTTTGCCCGCTGTGGATTCAAACCATTCTGCGCGAAGCGGATTATCAATCTGATACTGATGTGATTACTGACGCAGATCTAGACGCGGCAATTTCAGCCAAATACTTCCGTGAGTCTTATCTCCCTCTTCGTGCCGTAGATGACATTCACAAGGGTCAAGTATTTATTGATACTGAAGGTGAGCACATTGGGCAGGTTAATGGCCTGACAGTGATCGAAATGCCCGGACACCCGATGGCATACGGCGAACCAGCACGTATTTCTTGTGTAGTGCACTTCGGTGACGGCGACATTGCTGACGTAGAACGTAAAGCAGAGCTTGGCGGTAACATTCACGCCAAAGGCATGATGATCATGCAAGCATTCGTCAGTGCTGCGCTCGATTTGGATGAGCCCTTGCCGTACTCTGCATCGATCGTTTTCGAACAGTCTTACTGTGAAGTAGACGGTGACAGTGCTTCGCTGGCTGAGCTATGCGCCTTTGTGAGCGCCCTATCTCAACAACCTATCAACCAGAGTATTGCCATCACTGGTGCTGTTGACCAATTCGGTCGCGTACAGGCTGTTGGCGGCATCAATGAGAAAATCGAAGGCTTCTATCATATCTGTGAGCACCGCGGCTTGTCTGGCTCGCAAGGTGTGATTTTGCCGATGACCAACCTTAATGCGCTATGTCTAAGCAAAGACGTCACGGAAGCCATTCGCGAAGGTAAATTCCATATCTGGGCGGTTGAAAACGTGGAAGAAGCATTCCCGCTGATCACTGGCGTGCCATTTAGTGGCGAGGAAGACGATGAGGAAACCGAAACGTTGCTAGATAAAATCGCACTTCGTATCGCTTTGTTCCATCATGGTGAGCATCGTCACACATCACTAATAAATAAGCTTAAAAACTGGATGAATAGACACTGATCAGAGTTGTTTAGCTTACACGTGTACGCTAAAATCCCAGTATCTTTTCGCAGGAGCAGTAAAATACTAATGAAACGTAATTCCTATGATCGCAATGACTTAATCGCCTCAAGCCAAGGCGAGCTTTTCGGCCCAGGTCGTCCTCAGCTACCAGCACCAAATATGCTGATGATGGATCGCATTGCAAACATCACTGATGAAGGTGGTGATTTTGGTAAAGGTTTTATCGTTGCAGAACTCGACATTACTCCTGACCTTTGGTTTTTCGATTGTCACTTCCCAGGTGACCCAGTGATGCCAGGTTGTCTTGGACTGGATGCCATGTGGCAGCTCGTTGGATTCTTTTTGGGTTGGATGGGCGGCGAAGGTAAAGGACGCGCTCTAGGTGTGGGTGAAGTGAAGTTCACTGGCCAGATCCTACCTACTGCGAAAAAAGTAACCTACGAAATTCAAATGAAACGCGTTATTAACCGCAAATTGGTGATGGGCGTTGCAGATGGTCGTGTATTAGTTGATGGCAAAGAAATCTACGCTGCGAAAGATTTGAAAGTAGGTTTGTTCCAAGACACCTCTTCATTCTAATCGCACGCCAATGTTTGATTGAAACCGCCCCTGTGGCGGTTTTTTTTGCGAATCCTCCCTATGCCCAATCATGCATGAGTTTTCTCGTTACATTGAGCCCAGTGAACGGCATTCGCCTATCTTTCTCTCTTTCTCATGGCCCAACTTAATGCCAGCCTAATCTGACGTATTTGAGCGATTCAACGATAAGCCTTTACGTAACACGAAGACTGTATCGACTAAATCACCTCAAAAAAATTTAGTTATAGTGCATTAAGCGAATAGAAAAAAGCCCCGATGCCGGGGCTTATTTGGATGGATTGGAAGAAAACTTACTTCATTGACGACGCTTTAGTATCTCTGCCATCACGCCAGCCGCCTAGCCATTGGCTGCGTGCGTCCGTGGCTTGATAAGGACATGTCTCAGAGGATCGACCGCTTACGCCGGCTTGATAGCCTTTAGCTTGTGCTCGCTCTAAACGATCTCGCTTCTGTCTTTTCATATTTCCGCCCTCTTATCCTTCAACAAATGTATCTTTGCGGTGCGCATTCAACAGGGGTACTGTTTACAAAGTGCACTGTTTAAGATTCATGCAAGGTTAATAAATAATCAAGCATCGACTGGCTCATCCGACAAATATTTGTGAGGACGAGCCAAAAATGAACATTACTTTCTACGTCTCAGCAGTCCACCAAAGCCAAGTAGAGCAAGGCCTAGCACGCCAAAACCACCACCGCTTCGGGTAATCGTATTTGTTTCGTATGGACGAGGTGAAATGTCGCCACTCTGACGCGTGAGTTTCACCGCCACCAGCTCTTCTTCACCATTACATGTAGCATCATGGGCCGTCGAACTGTAGCCACCAGCACAATAGAAAGCAGAGGCTGCAATGTTACCATTTTCCGCAATATCAAACGCTTCTGCGATACGGAAGGCATTCGCCCCTGGCGCACCGTTGGTCAAATCGTCCAGCAACCAGCCACGGGTGTTATCGAAATCCGCCAAGTTGGGTGCGGTGCCATGCAGGTAAACATAGCCACGTTGACGACGCGCGCGATCACGAGAGGATTCAACATCTACCGCGCCCACCAGCTCATTATTGTCATTAATCGCTGCAGCAGTTGCGTTGTAGCCACTAAAGAACAACGCACTTTGAGAGGTACTTAGAAGCGTGGTAGAAGCCCCTTCGTTAACAAACACGATCTCTGCGTATGCACCGCTGTTCAACCTGTAGTTCTTAGCCACACCCACTACGACATTGTTAGCGTTGATGTCATTGGCTTCAGAATAGCTATAAACGATATCGCCACCTTGGCGGATTTCGATGCCAGGGATGAGCGACATAGTCCAGCAGCGCTTGGTAGTATCCGTCTCTAATTGTGTTAAACACGTTGAAAAATCTGCGATAGGCGTATATTTCACTGCTCTTGCATAAAAACCACTATCGTTGTAAGTACTAAAGCCCACCATTGTAGGAGCTGTTGCACCAGATAACACTGAAGCCGCTTTTACGCTTGCTTGAGCCGTATCATCAGTGTTGCCAGTTGCCCCATTTGGGAAGTCAGCAATCACACGAGCATTAGCGTCGTAACTAGGAATCCAAACAGATGCCTGATTAGCAAACTGATAATACTGACAAGCACGATTGCTAAAATCGACAGTCGATGAGCAACTATTCAGATTGGAAAGCCCAGAATCCTCTGGTGCTTCTTTGTTGCCAGGGTTTGCCATGTTATGCGTTGAGGCCGAACCAAACACAATTGCAGTGCCAGAGTAATCGATCACGCCATTTGCATTGGTTTGACCAATCGATTCAATGACAGAACCAAGACCAGATGGTGGAAGTAGCTCAGTCGCTTCGTTAAATCCACGACGAGCGAAGGCTCGTGCGTTATACGAGCCAGCATCATAGTAAGGGCTGCTTGAAGCGCCAATCGCCTTACCTGTGTCTGTCACTGCATTAACAACAACGTTAGTTGAATTTGGGTTTGGCGAACCTGAAGGTTTTGGCCCTGTCACGCCTGAGCTGAAAGGATTAACTTCCCCACCAACACTGGCAACGCTATTACCGGTAAAGCCCTGCGTCCAAGCATCAATTTCTTTGTTCAAGCCGCCAGTACAAATATTGGCATCATAGTCTTCACTATCACACACTTCACCAGATGCTTTAATGCCATACCATTGCTCATTCGCCCACGTATCGCAGGTGTTGTAGCCAAGGTAGTTAAAACAGTAACTATCCAAGTCATTATAGCTATTAATGAAATGCTCTACGTCTACCATGTAAGGCAGCTCTTGAGAGTAGTTAAGTCCCACTGGGCCACTTAACACCTCAACCGCAATTTTATCGCCATTAGGAGAAATGGCCGTAGCAGCTGCAGAGTTGGATTCTGATGGAGTATCTATTTTGGAGACAGAATACAATGCCGCATTGGCTACGATTGGAAAACCAGCCATCGCAAGCGCGACAGCTGAAAGTTTGAATTTGTTGAACTGCATTACTATTCCTTCTGCATCTCTTCGAGTTCTTCCCATCGTTCAAAGGCCGTTTCTAACTCAGCTTCCACTTCACTCAGGCGCTGCAAAACAGGCTGTGTTTCTTCGGTGCTTTTCTGGAAGAACGCAGGATCGTTTACCGATTCCTGTAACTGCGAGATTTCATTCTCTAAGTTTTCAAGAAGCTGTGGAAGCGCTTCTAGCTCTCTTTGCAACTTATAAGACAGTTTTTTAACGATCTTATTGTTCTCTGCTGGTTTCTTGGGCGTTTCTGCTTTGGGTGCAGCTTTTGCTTCTTGTGGCTTATCAGCACCAATCGTTTGGCGATAGTTGTCACGTTGCTGCATGGCATCATGATAACCGCCCACAAACTTGTGAATAACACCTTCGCCTTCAAACACCCAGCTATGCGTCACGGTATTATCGACAAACTGACGATCGTGGCTCACTAACAGCAAAGTACCCTGATAGTTGGCAAGCAATTCTTCCAAAAGTTCCAACGTTTCGATATCCAAATCGTTGGTTGGTTCATCGAGAACCAATAAGTTACAAGGCTTGAGGAAAATTCGAGCAAGCAGCAGGCGGTTTTTCTCGCCGCCAGACAAGGCTTTTACTGGCGTACGCGCACGGCGTGGATGGAACAAGAAATCTTGCAGATAGCCAAGCACGTGACGCTTACGTCCACCCACTTCGACTTCCATCTTACCTTCAGCAAGGTTATCGACCACGGTTTTCTCTGGGTCGAGTTTCTCTCGGTATTGGTCAAAATAAGCCACTTCGAGCTTAGTACCAACATGGAATTTGCCCGTCTCTGATTGCAGCTTTCCTAGCATCAGCTTCAGCAGTGTACTTTTGCCACAGCCATTAGGGCCGATTAATGCAATCCGATCACCGCGCATCACATTAAAGCTAAAGTCCTCTATTAAGTTCTTTCCATCAAACTTAAAGCTAATGTCTTTCGCTTCGAACACAATCTTGCCGGACTTAACCGCTTCATCAACCAAGATATTGGCATTACCCAACACTTCGACACGCTCTGAGCGTTCTCGACGAAGTTGTTTCAGTGCGCGCACTCGCCCTTCGTTACGCGTACGACGGGCTTTAATCCCTTGTCGAATCCACGTTTCTTCTTGGGCTAGTTTCTTATCAAACTCTGCATTTTGCTCAGCTTCAACACGCAGCGCTTCTTCTTTGCCATCAAGGTACTTTTCGTAGTCCCCCGGCCATGACGATAGCTGACCACGATCCAAGTCAACGATGCGTGTTGCCATAGAGCGAATAAATGCACGGTCGTGCGAGATGAAGATGATCGCGCCTTTGAAATCTTTTAGGAAGTTTTCTAGCCACAAGATCGTCGCCACGTCCAAATGGTTCGTTGGCTCATCCAGAAGTAATACATCAGGCTCACACACCAATGCACGAGCCAGTGCGGCTTTACGCTGCCAACCACCAGACAATTCAGACAGTTTCTTTGAACCATCCAGCTTTAACGCATCAAGCACCATCGTCAGTTGATTTTCAAAATGCCAAGCACCCGAGTGATCCAGTTGGTCTTGAACTCGTGCCAATCGATTGATGTTCTTCTCACTAGGATCCGTTTCCATCAGCCCGAGCAATTCGTGGTACTGCTTAAGGAGCGCCCCTGCCTCTGCCAAACCTTCAGAAACGTAGTCGACTACCGTTCCTTCGGCATCACGTGGTGGATCTTGCTCTAAACGAGACACTTTCAAATCTTGCTGACGGTTAATGCTGCCGTCATCAAGCTGGACGGTGCCGTGAATGACCTTCATGAGAGTCGATTTACCTGCGCCATTACGGCCGACCAGACAAACACGCTCATTAGGTTGCAAAACAAACTCAGCGTGATCGAGTAAAGGGTTGTCGCCGTAAGCGAGCTGGGCGTTAGTGATGTTAATCAATGCCATGTTTAACTAACCATGTTGTTAATGCGAAAGAATCGAAAGGCCAGCTCAGTTCTTCGATCACTGAGCCGTCTTGAGTTTGATATGAGATAACAGGAATAGTGACGCCGTAACGAGCAAACAACGCGTCATCAAATGCAATGTCTATAACGTTCAAAGCAGCGGTGTAACCCGCTGCTTGATACAAAGCCATTGCCTCTTCACAAAGGTGACACCCTTCCGTGCTGTAGAGGACTAAGGCCATTAACCTTCCTTGTGGGTAATAATCCAGCAGTTGTGGATCTGCTTGTTACGTTCAAAATCCAACGGGATTGAACGATGGGTAATGTTTTGTGCAGACAGACCCAATTCACTCAGTGCTTCCAGATCCATCTTGAAGTTACGTTTGTTGTTCGAGAATACAATCTCGCCACCCGTACGAAGCAGACGTTTGAGATCTTTCATCAGTTTGATGTGGTCACGTTGCACGTCAAAATTGTCGTCCATACGTTTTGAGTTAGAAAACGTTGGTGGATCAATGAAAATGAGATCGTATTGACCTTGGTCTGACTCAAGCCACTTGAGGCAATCCGCATGGATATACTGATGCTGATTGCCAACCTTGCCATTCAACGCCATGTTGCGCTCAGCCCACGCGAGATAGGTCTTAGACATATCTACCGTTGTGGTCGACTTTGCGCCCCCCACTGCCGCATGAACAGTCGCGGTACCTGTGTATGCAAACAAGTTGAGGAAGTCTTTACCCTTCGCTTTTTCACCCAGCAACTTGCGGGTATAGCGATGGTCGAGGAACAAACCGGTATCAAGGTAATCTTGAAGATTGACTTCCAGCGTCACGTTGTATTCGTGAACCTTCATAAAACGCTTGGCTTCACCCAGTTTCTGATACTGATTAGTGCCTTTTTGCTTCTCACGGGTTTTCAAAACAACGTTGTTGGCGTTCACGCCTGTCACTGCGATGGTTGCACGCACTGTGTCCATCAAACGACGACGGGCCGTCTCTTCAGGGATCGTTTTTGGCGGCGCGTATTCCTGAATAACGATATTGTCGTTATAACGGTCAATCGCCACGTTGTAATCTGGCAAATCAGCGTCGTACAAGCGGTAGCATTCAATGCCCTGCTGCTTCGCCCACTTCTCTAGCTTCTTGAGATTTTTGCGTAAGCGGTTAGAAAACTCAGGCGCAACATCCGACATTGGCACTTGCACCAACCCGTCAGGTGACGTTGTCACCTCGCCACGAGCCGTGATTTGGTACGTCTTCATCTCGCAATCAAGCGCACCGTTGCGCAGCTTGTAGGTGCTTTCAGCACGCATGCGAATACAGCTAAGCAGTTCATTAGAACCAGAGTAGATGTGTGCGACCGAGCCTTTGAATTGCGTTTTGAGCTGAACACCCAGTTGAGTATAAAGCGCAATTAGACCCGGAGTTGTGCCTAAACGCTCGCCGTATGGCGGGTTACAAATGATATGGCCTTCACCAAACCCTTCAGGGTTTTGCAATGTGCTTGCATCAGCCTCTTCGAATTGGATAAGGCTACCCACACCTGCGCGGTTAGCATTCGCTTTTGCCGTTTCAAGCACACGACGGTCATTATCAAAACCAAAGAAACGCGTCTCGCATTTAGCCGGGCCTTTCTTCGACAGGAAGGTCACTTCTGCATGCACTTCCATCCACTCTTCGCGATTGAAAGATTTGAGCGATTCAAAACCCCAGCGCTTACGTTTCAATCCAGGCGCAACTTGCGCAGCCATCATCGCCGCTTCAATCAACAAAGTGCCTGAACCACACATAGGGTCTAGCAGTGGTTTGTCTGGCGTCCAGCCACTTTTCATAACCAACGCTGCGGCATTGGTTTCGCGCAAAGGTGCCATACCCGCTTCGGTACGATAGCCACGTTGATGCAAACCGCTACCAACCATGTCGATACCGAGCAGGCCGTCTTCACGGGACAGACGCATATGAATACGTAGATCAGGTTGCTCACGGTCAATGCTTGGACGCTCACGATCTGCCTTAATAAAGCGGTCAACAATCGCATCTTTTACTTTAAGCGCGCCATATTGGCTGTTACGGATTTCACGGTTAGTACCATTGAAATCAACAGCAATTCGCTTTTTCTCGCTGAAGTATTCTGGCCAGTTAATGGCGCTAGCACCCAGATACAGGTCCATGTCATCACGTACGGCAAATTCACTTAGCACAAGAATAAAACGTGATGCTGTGCGGCTCCATAAACAGCACTTGTAGAGGGTTTTCTCATCGGCAAGGAAACGTACGCCGGCATTAACCGCTTTAACGCTGCTTGCGCCGAGTTGTTCGAGTTCTTCTGCAAGCAGGTTTTCTAGACCGCGAGAGGTAATAGCTAAATATTGATTCATGGAAATGTATTCTGAGGGATTTTGCGCGCGATTATACCTGATTTCGTGACGCAGCGCTCTATTGACCGCCATTTCTTTTGCATCCCATTGAGACAACAAACACCTTCAGGGTGCCTCCTAACTATTGCGGTGTCGTTGAGAAAACGACGCTCAATCCTTTAGCCACCATCCTTGTCACTTGCCGTGCTAAATCACCTAAAAACCATCACAAATTCATCACCTGGATCATGTTATCCACACCCTGAAAACTGTTTCCTCAGGGAAACCAGCATTATTCGCACCAGAATGGCGTGGATCACGGGCATGAAACCAATCACATCTCAGCCAATAGACACTGATATAGTACAAATAGTGAGTGCACACTTATCCACAGAAGCAGTTTAATAAAGGCTAGATTAAATAAGGTGCACTATCACCCATTCCAAATAGGAAAGTATTGAAATGACAAATATCTGGTATATACCAGAAGATTATTAAGTGCGTTTTCATGGAGGAAATAGGGAAATTTTTCCACTTTCGTTTCCTTGAATGGCTAAATATCCGCTATTTATGGCAATATTTATAAGCCGATAAGCATCAGAGTAATACGGATAGCGTGAGTTTGATCACGTTTGTTTTGCGGAAGGTTTTAATCAAATCAGGTAGCGTTTCTCATAATTGCATATAAATGAGACAGCGAAAATATTACCGTGGCGGATGAAACCGTCGAAGAAATCTGGCAAATGGACGCATGCTAAACACATTAAGCTCGATATCTTCTGGGCCTGGTTGTGCTAGTGAAGTGCCTTTCATGTCTTACATCGCCCTATTCAAGGAGCGATCGGGGAATAGCGAGAGGCTCAGAAGCTTGATGCACTGCCACACGCCATGTGACATGTCACGGATTAGCCTATTGCACTAGGGAGTGGTGGTGCTTGATAGATAAGGGAGAGGATTGAAAGAGAAAAAAAGAGGCTGATACAACTGCTCTATCAGCCTACTAACGCATAATGACCACTGCCGTTATCGTATTGCTGTTGGTATGTCGATAACCGGTCATTCATTACTTTTATTGCTTCACAGAACCGCATTTGTTTTGATTCGGTCAGCGCCAATGGTGATTCACCAGCATGCATACATAACGATGCAATACCCGCGTTTTCAATCACTAAGAAGGGTTCGCTGCCATGTTCGGTCTTCAATGTCACAATAGAACCCGCAGCAGCTGCTGAGTGCCCTTCTTGTTCATGGAAAAACCAGCTTTTAGGTAATAGCGGTTTGTGGAAGCGATTTGCTGCCACTGCGTTTAGAACCAGTTCAGCCCTGCGTGGGCCAGATAAAGGAAGTACACTCACTGCATCTGAGTATGCTTGAAAGAGTGATGCGTCATCGACTGAAAATGGGGTATCGATAAACGCATCGGGGATGAGATGTTTGCTATCAATGGCAACACGGAAAACCATATTTTCACCCAAATCCAGCATCAATGCTTGTGCTTCTTGATCGAAGTACCATTTCCATGCGTTATTAGGTTTCAACATCGTGCTCGCTCCTGCGCTTGCAGAGAATCGGTCCGTGACCACTGAAAAGTTATGCTTGGAAGGAAGTGTAATAGGCTTGAGATAAAAAAAAAGGGGAAGTCATTCTTCCCCTTTTCTACCGATTCTTAATTTTTCAGGTTAAATATTTCGTACGATGTCTTTCACTAAGCGTGGGCCGTGATAAATGAAACCAGAGTAAACTTGGACAAGCTCTGCACCTGCCATCATTTTCTCTTTCGCGGCCATCACTGAATCAATACCACCCACCCCAATGATCGGAAGTTTGCCATTGAGTTCTTGATGAAGACGACGAATCACTTCCGTACTCTTGTTTTGAACCGGACGACCACTTAACCCACCTGCTTCGTGCGCATGCGGCATTCCTTCAACCAAGGAGCGATCCAAGGTTGTGTTTGTCGCGATCACACCATCGATGTTGTAACGTACGAGGGCATCAGCCACTTGAACTAATTCTTCTTCGCTCATATCCGGCGCGATTTTCAACGCAACGGGTACATACTTACCACGACTTTTCGCCAATTCGGTTTGACGCGCTTTCAATGAAGAAAGCAAATCATCCAACGCTTCACCATATTGCAGTGAACGTAGCCCTGGGGTGTTTGGCGATGAAATGTTCACGGCGATGTAACCTGCATGGTCATACACCTTATCCATACAGATCAGGTAATCATCTTTGCCATGCTCAAGCGGTGTGTCTTTGTTCTTACCGATGTTGATGCCAATCACGCCTTCGTATTTGGCTTTCTTGACGTTTTCCACCAGCGCATCAACGCCATGGTTGTTGAACCCCATGCGATTGATAATGCCTTCTGCAGGAATAACACGGAAAAGACGCGGTTTGTCGTTACCATCTTGTGGGCGCGGTGTAACCGTTCCTACTTCGACAGAGCCAAAACCCATTGCACCAAATGCATCAATGCATTCGCCGTTTTTATCCAAGCCTGCGGCTAAGCCAACGGGGTTTTTGAAATGCAGCCCCATGACTTGAACGGGACGAGGAGGAAGATTTTGACGATAAAACACGTCAAGAGGAGTACCAGTGAAGCGAGAAAGATTCTTGATTGCCAGATCATGTGCATGCTCTGGGTCTAGCTGAAAAATTGCCGATCTGGCGAGGCGGTACATCATGTAACCTCCAAAAAAAAGCCCCGAATAAACGGGGCTGTATTATCAACACTTTGTCTGCTTAATTCAAATTTAAAAGCGTCAGTTCACGCAATGCGACAGAGAATTTCGCAAATTCATGCACTGTACCCACTTTGAACTCAGCAACAATGCTTTCCCAACGGCCAAGACTCACTGCATGTTCAACCATCCAAGACTCAAGGCCAAGCTCAGCAGACTCACCTTCTCTCATTCCCTCAAGGATATGAGCGGTCAGGACACGTTGCTGCCAATCCAAATCTTCTCGGAATGATGAACGAGCCAATGCTTGCCAATGGTTTTCCACTGGTTGGTTGGTGATTTGCTTGAGGAACCAGTGCAAAGAGAGCGTATCGCCAAGCACAAAGTACAAGCGTGCAACCACGTCGAAAGGCTTGTTCATCTGCTCTGACACTTGGGCAAGATCGAGACCCGCAAACAAACTGCTCAAACGCGCCACTTTATTTGCAATCTCTTTCGGTACACCGAGGACGATGAACTCACTCGCCTGTTCTTCGTGCTCTTCAATTTCAGCTGGCACCAAGTAGGTTTCGAGGTTATCTGTCAGGTTCTTAACGGCAGGTTTATAGAACGCAACTTGCTCTTCAATCCCTTTCCCTTTCATTGGATTACGAAGAATCCAACGCGATGCACGACGTAGCATACGACGACAGCGATACATCACAGCGTATTGGATCTGCGCAGGTATCTGGTTATCTAACGCGCGAATGTCTTCAAAGGTTTTATCAAATTCAAAGACTTCATTCACAATCGCGTACGCTGCTGCAATGTCACCGACGCTCGCACCGGTCTCATCTTGCATTCGCGTCACAAAGTTGAAACCCATGACGTTAGACATTTGATTTGCCAAGGAAGTCGCAATGATTTCCGCACGCAGTGGGTGTGTTTCCATTGCTTCGCGGTAGTTACGCTGTAACTCCTGTGGGAAATACTGTGGTAGTAGTTTACCAAAGTGCGGATCTTGGGTGATTTGTTCCACCACAAGTTGCTCTTTCAGAACCATCTTGCCATAGGCCACCAGCACAGCAATCTCAGGTCTTGTTAGACCTTTGCCGTGAAGTTGACGCTCAGCAAGCGTTTCATCATCCGGTAAATACTCTAATTGGCGATCAAGCTTGCCATCTTTTTCCAAGTAATGGATGAAGCGGATTTGCTCTTTCAGCAATGACGCTTTTTGTTCATTGGTTACCGAAATGGATTCACTCTGGCAATAAGCATCATCCAAAACAATCTCGCCGACTTCATCTTCCATGCGTTCTAGAAGTTCGTTGCGCTGCTTGTAAGTCAGATCCCCTGCGGCAACAAGTCCATTAAGCAGGATCTTGATGTTAACTTCGTTATCCGAACAATCCACGCCGCCCACGTTATCAATGAAGTCGGTGTTAACCAAACCGCCATTCATGGCAAATTCGATACGACCCAACTGCGTCATACCCAGGTTACCGCCCTCCCCAATAATCTTCGCGCCAAGCTCATTACCATTGAGGCGAAGACCATCGTTCGCGCGATCACCAACATCGGTATGCGTTTCAGACTCAGATTTCACGTAGGTACCGATACCGCCGTTCCAAAGCAGATCCACCTTGGATTTTAAGATCTGTTTGATCAACTCGTTAGGTGCCATGCTTTGCTTACGCACGCCCAGCATCTTCTGAATCTCAGGGGTCAGTTCAATCGATTTCGCTTTGCGCGAGAAAATACCGCCACCCTTCGAAATCAGCTTAGTGTTGTAGTCTTCCCAGCTTGACCGAGGCAGTTTGAACAAACGATCACGTTCTACCCATGATTTCGCTGAATCCGGGGTTGGGTCAATAAATATGTGCATGTGGTTAAACGCTGCGACCAACCGAATGTGCTTCGATAACAGCATGCCGTTACCGAATACATCACCCGCCATATCACCAATAGCCACACAGGTGAAATCCGTTTCTTGGCAATCAATGCCAATTTCACGGAAATGACGTTTCACCGACTCCCAACCGCCTTTGGCTGTGATACCCATGGCTTTATGGTCATAACCGTTCGAACCACCCGAGGCAAAAGCATCACCTAACCAGAAGTTATATTCTTCTGATACTGAGTTAGCGAGGTCAGAGAAGGTCGCGGTGCCTTTATCAGCAGCAACAACCAAATACGGGTCATCTTCATCATGGCGAACGACATTTACTGGCGGTGTTAATTCACCTTCAATAATGTTGTCGGTGATGTCGAGCAAGCCGCGAATGAAGATACGATAGCAACGCTGGCCTTCTGCAAAGATTTCATCACGGCCACTAAGTGAGTGTTGCTTCTTACAAACGAACCCACCTTTCGCACCTACTGGGACGATAACCGTGTTCTTAACCTGCTGTGCTTTTACCAAACCAAGCACTTCGGTTCGGAAATCTTCTTGGCGATCTGACCAACGAAGGCCACCACGCGCCACTTTACCGCCACGAAGGTGAACACCTTCAACATCTGGCGAGTAAACGAAGATTTCAAAGAAAGGAACAGGTTTTGGAATTTCAGGAATTTTAGACGGTTGCAGTTTCAATGACAGGTAGTCTTTGAACTCGCCGGTTTCTTTGTCTTTTTGGAAATAGTTCGTACGCAGCGTGGCGAGGATCATTTCCATGTAACGACGAATGATACGATCGTCATCGAGGCTTTCCACTTTCTCAAGCTCGCCTTCGATCTGGCTAATAATGCGAGTTTGATCTTTTTGGCTGTTTTTCGAACCACCAAAACGTTTCACGAACAGCGTGACCAAACATTGCGCCAAATCCGCATGTGACGTCAATGTCTCTTCGATATACGCTTGGCTGAATGGGAAGGCAACCTGACGCATATAGCGCGCATAAGAGCGTAGAATGGTGACTTCGCGCCCTGTTAGCCCAGCATTCAGAACCAATCGGTTGAAACCATCACTTTCCAGCTTACCATGCCAAATCGCACCAAAAGCTTCTTGGAAACGATCGCGCGCCTCAGACAGATCAAACCCTTTCCCGGCACTGTGGAGCATCGAGAAATCGAGGATCCAGAAAACATCACCCGTGGTTGTCTGCACTTTGTAGGGTGACTCTCCGATCACACGCAAGCCTAAGTTCTCAAGCATCGGCATGACGTCAGAAAGGTGAATGGCCTCGTCTTTCTGGAATAGCTTAAGTCGCACAGCGCGTGACGTTGATGGCTCTTCCTGAGGACGATAGAAAAGCATGTCCAGCTTCTTGTCATCACCCAAGTTTTCTAATCGTTCAATATCAGCTACCGCTGAACCTGGCAGCGTGGCCTCTTTGTACGAACGTGGAAACGCACGAAGATAACGCTTAGCAATTGGTGTTCCGCTGTTTTCACCAAAGTTCGCGATAACGGATTCTTGCAGGCGATCATCCCAAGACGAGGCTGCTTCAGTCAGATTCTGCTCCAATTTCTTCACATCAATATCAAAGTTATTGTTTTCAACACGCACGATGTAATGCGTTCGTGCCAACGGGCTTTCGGAGAAGAAAGTATTGAACTCGACTTCTTGATCAGAGCCAAAATAGTTCTTCAATATACGCTGGGTCACACGACGAAATTCGGTGTTGTATCGCTCACGGGCAACATAAACCATGCACGAGAAGAAACGTCCAAACGGGTCACGTCGGACGAAGACACGCAGCATATCGCGGTCTTGCACCTGAACGATGCCCATGCCGATATCCAGCATCTCAGCCTCAGAGGCTTGGAACAGTTCGTCACGCGGGAAGTTCTCAATGATGTTCGCCAACGCTTTCCAAGAATGGGATCCTTGGTAGTAACCGCTGATCTCTAGGATCCGCTGTACTTTGTTGCGAAGAACCGGAATTGTGTTTGTTGCTTGGTTATAAGCCGCTGACGCATAAAGACCGTGGAAGCGATGCTCGCCGACCACGTTTCCTTTTTTGTCGAAGCTCTTAATCCCGATGTAATCCATATAGGCCGGACGGTGAACGCGGGATTTACTGCTGCCTTTGTTGATAATCAACAATTCTTTACGCAACGCAGTAGCACGCGCCGATTCAGGCATGTCAGACAATTTAATACCCGGCCGCGTCAGATCCAGCTTCTTCGCGAGGCCTAAGCCTTCTTCTTTCGATGCCTTGAGCTCATGGTCACCTTCTATGGCATTGAGCTCGTAATATTTGTAGCCCATGAATGTGAAGTTATGAGAAGCAATCCACTGCAGAAACTCGACAGCTTCTTGTTGACGCTCACTGTCTACCGGCGGCTTCTCTTTCTTGAGCGCATCAATCAGAGATTGCATTTTTTCCTGCATTGGCTGCCAATCATTCACGATTAGCGCCACATCATTCAGCGTCTCTGTCAGCTCTTTCTCAAGTGCTGCCATCTCTTTCTTGCTGCTCATGCGGTCGATTTCTAGATGGAAGACGGTTTGACGCACGCCCTTCTCACCACCAATTTCAACGACATTGCCTTTTGCATCTTTGACGACGTGCAGCGGACCGTTGAGCATTAGGTGCGATGCAATATCAAGACGGTTTAACGCCATTCGAACAGAATCGACAAGGAAAGGTGCATCAGGAGTGACGATTTCGACAATCGTGTGCGTAGACTGCCAGCCATTGCCACTCAGTGTAGGGTTGAAGACCTTAATAAAAATTTTGTCTTGTTCGAAGGTGTTTAGATGATGCCACAGGCTAATAACAGCCCCGTAGAGGTCGGATTCATTCCTTTCCTGTAAATCATCATCTGAGATGGGACCCAAAATCCTTTTTGCCAAAGTTTCTACAAGTGGTTGTTGTTTCTTGTCCAGTTTTTCAGCGATGAGGTGATAAACTTTCTCAAGCAACACCGGCACAATAGGGTCACGCGCGGTCATGGTTTACTCCATATATTTTTTATGTAATCGCTATGAGTATAGAAGTTAATTAGTCTTTGCGACGTATGGAGTAGTTTACGGGTTAGTTAATAAAATCGTTACATCAAAAAGCGTTAATTCAATCTGAGTTTTTAGATATGTGATTGCCGTACGGTTTAAACGATTTGCTCAAGGGATTTAAAGCGATTCGCGTCATCTACTGTCAGCCGAAAACGCCCTTTTAACCCTAATTGACTAAGATATGGACGCAGACGCGATGCAGGCAGTTGCAGGGTTAACCCATTGTCTGTTTTGACCACAACGGTTGATGCTACCCCCGCATAATGCTGCTGGAAAATGTGATATGAGATATTAAGGGTAAATAAGTACACATTCGATTTCATAAAAAAAAGCCGTCTCCTGTTAGACGGCTTTAAATTACTTATTCCGACAAATTTCGCAAGTGTCGTGTTTACACTTCGAGTGCTTTGTTGATTTTCTCGTAAAGATCTTTCGCGAGATTATCGAGCAAGGCTAAACGCTCAAGTTGATCGCGCATTAGCGCCTGGCGATCTTGGTCAAATCGCATGAACTTGAGTAAAGGATCTATCAGCCTTGAGGCAACTTGAGGGTTCGATTCATTTAGTTGAATCAAAATGTCAGACAGTAACTGATAACCTGACCCATCTTTGGCATGAAAGTTAACCGGGTTGTTGTTGCAGAATGCCCCCACCAATGAACGCGTGCGGTTCGGGTTTTTCAGGCTAAACGCCGGATGTGACATCTGCGCTTTGACATTTACCAATGCATCGTTGGCTGGATTACACCCTTGTAGCATGAACCATTTGTCCATCACCAAACCATCGTGCTGCCATTTGTCGCTGAATGCTTGCATCAACGCAGCACGACATGGCAGTTGCGCATGATTTGCTGCGGCTAGCGCTGCAGCTGTGTCTGTCATGTTGTTTGAATCCGCATAATGTGCGGAGACAATGTCATTACCTTGGTCAGTCAGCGCCAGGTAACTCAAACAGGTATTGCGTAGGCTGCGCTTTCCGATAGCTTCATGGGAAATGCTGTATTCCGTTTGCTTTAATGCATGGTAAAGCGCACTAAATTCATCGGTTAACTCGTTTGCAAAGTGACGTTTTATCGCATCACGAACGTTGTTGATGGCATCTACATCGACAATATCAAACCAGCCGCCAATTTCATTTTCGCTTGGCAGTTGCATCACTTCAGCAATCAGCGCTGCATCGAGCGCCTCACTCAGCAGCACACCACGGAATGCATCAACGACCTCTTCTGGCAGTTGAATATCTTTAGCTTCCTGAGCACGAGCAACGTTAACCTTAATGTGTTTTGCTAACAGCATTTGGCCAGCATCCCAGCGCGAAAATTCGTTTCTAGCATGCACCATCAAGAACGCGAGCTCTTCGTCACGATAGTCGTAGTTCAGCGTGACGGGCGCAGAGAATTCACGCAGCATAGAGATCACAGGCTTCTCAGCAACATTGTCAAAGACAAACGCTTGCTCTGAGGCTGTCACATGCAGGACGTTATCGATCGTCACTCCGTGACGTTGTAACTCAATCACACTGCCATCACCGGCGTAAAGCTCGATATCGAATGGGATCAGAAGTGGCTGTTTATTTTTTTGATCCGCAGTCGGTGGCGTATGTTGTTTTGTGTCGAGCGTCAGTGTTTTGTTTTCGTCATCATAATGGCTTGTGACATCCAACACGGGTGTACCGGATTGGCTATACCAAAGGCGGAATTGCCCCAGATCGACGCCCGATGCATCTTCCATCGCTTTGACGAAATCTTCACAGGTTGCTGCTGTGCCATCATGACGTTCAAAGTAAAGTTTCATGCCCTTCTGAAAATTCACTTCGCCCAGCAAGGTATGCATCATGCGGATGACTTCGCTACCCTTTTCGTACACGGTTAGCGTGTAGAAATTATTCATTTCAATCACTTTGTCTGGGCGAATCGGGTGCGCCATCGGGCTGCGGTCTTCTGCAAACTGAGGACCGCGCATGGTGCGTACATTACTGATACGGTTCACCGCTCGCGAACCGAGATCGGAAGAGAACTCTTGGTCACGGAAAACGGTGAGGCCTTCTTTTAGGCTCAACTGGAACCAATCACGGCAAGTGACGCGGTTGCCTGTCCAGTTATGGAAATATTCGTGCCCGATCACCGCTTCAATACCGAGGTAATCCGTATCTGTGGCCGTGTCTGAATTGGCGAGAACATATTTGGAGTTAAAGACGTTTAAGCCCTTGTTTTCCATCGCGCCCATATTGAAGAAATCGACAGCGACGATCATGTAAATATCAAGATCGTACTCAAGATCGAAACGATCTTCGTCCCACTTCATTGAGTTCTTCAGAGATGTCATCGCATGGGTTGCACGATCGAGGTTTCCTTTATCGACAAAAATCTCTAGTGCAACATCACGGCCGCTTCGTGTGGTGAAACTGTCTGATAACAGATCAAAATCACCCGCGACCAAGGCAAACAAGTAGCTTGGTTTTGCGTACGGATCTTCCCACTGCACCCAGTGACGGCCACTATCTAAATCGCCTGAGCCTACCTTGTTGCCGTTACTTAGTAGAAATGGAAACGCAGTTTTATCGGCGGTGATTTTAGTGGTGAACTTTGCCAGTACATCGGGACGATCGAGGTAGTAAGTGATTCGGCGGAAACCTTCTGCTTCACATTGCGTGCAGTACGCACCGTCAGACAAATACAAACCTTCCAAAGAACTGTTTGCCGCCGGATCAATATGCGTTTCTATCAATAGTTCAAATTCGGCTGGCAGTTGTGTCAGCGTCAACCCTTCTGAGGTCTCTTTAAAATGCGGCCATGATTCACCGTTGATCTCAACACGCTTAAGCGACAGCGCATCACCATCCAGTGACATAGAATCTGAACCAATAACCTGCTGCTTCACTCGGCTTTTTGCAATAACTTGGGTATGTGAACTTTGAAGGTCAAAATCCAAGTCAATGTGGGTTATCGTAAAATCAGGAGCCTTGTAATCTTTGCGGTACTTGGCCTGAGGTTGTTGCGTCATGTCAGATTCCTTTTATTGCATAACGATTGCCAGTCGGTTAGTCGATTCGACCAGCCCACTGTTATAAAATCGGAGTAATCAACTAAGATACTCACTAAGCCAGAGCATTGCTATAGCTTGACTGTGCAACGAATAACCAAACGCGCTGCTGAATGAGTATAAATAGAGCGAGATCGTATTATCAATAGGTTGACTACACAGCCTAATTTGACGTTAAATTTGCACCCTTAACTATAAACTGCCTGGCGCAACTGGGCGAGAACTGCCAACGTTCAGTCGACACCCGATTCGAGGTATAAAATCAGGCATGCAAACGCCCATTATTTCGTCATTATTAGACACGGATGCGTACAAGTTAAATATGCAGCAGGCTATCTTTCATCACTATGGTGATGTGGTTGCCGCCGCCGAGTTTCATTGCCGTAGCGATGAAAGCCTTGTTGAGTTCAAATCACAGTTAGAATCGGAAATTCATGCTCTTGCCAACCTGTCTTTTTCTGAGGATGAAATTGCTTTCCTTTCTACCCTAGGACTCTATCAGACTGATTATCTTAACTTCTTATCTTCGTTCTCACTTAATGCAGATCATGTCACAGTATCCATTGAAGATAGCCAACTTGCTATTCGAATCGAAGGGAAATGGCTTGATATCATCCTATGGGAAGTCCCATTACTTGCTATAATTTGCGAGTTACGTTGTCACGAAAGATATCCAGCGCTGCAACCAGAAGATGCCTTGGCGTTGCTGGAAATGAAACTCGGTGTGCTTTCGACTCATCGTGCCCTTTCCAATGCAGACAAAGCGTTTCAGTTTGTCGACTTTGGTACTCGCCGCCGTTTTTCAAAAGCCGTGCATCATGTCATCGTCGATCATCTGGTTCATCATTCGATCCACTTTGCTGGAACATCAAACCTTTGGCTGGCGAAAAAACATGGTATCCCCGCGGTAGGAACACAGGCGCATGAATGGTTCCAAGCTCACCAACAACTCGCGGGTGATTTGGCGGATTCTCAACAGATTGCATTGAACCGTTGGTTGCAGGAGTACCCCAACAAACTGGGGATAGCCCTCACTGATTGCATCAACATGGACGCTTTCCTTAAAGACTTCACTCCGCATTTGAGTCAACAATTTTCTGGGCTACGACACGACAGTGGCGACCCAATTGATTGGGGCGAGAAAGCAATAGCACACTATGAGAGTTTGGGTATCGATCCAATGGAAAAGACACTGATTTTTTCCGATGGGCTGACGCTAGAGAAAGCGCTCGATATTCACCACTACTTTTCAGGACGCATTAATACATCGTTTGGCATTGGTACGCAGCTAACATGCCACTTACCGAATGTTGAAACTCTGAACGTCGTGATTAAACTTGTTACCTGCAACGGAAAACCCGTGGCGAAAATTTCAGACGAGCCTGGAAAGTCAATTTGTCGAGACAGCAATTATCTCAACGCATTGAAGAAAGCGTTCAACATTTGAATTTGTATGATTGCAACAAGGGCGCTACTCAAGCGCCCTTTCATTCATTTTAATGTCGTCGGATTACCAACTACTCTAACTGACGTCTGAGTATCGCTTCCATACCAAACTTGGTATTGGTCAAAGTCAGCGTGTTCGCATCCAATTCGAATTGTGAGTCCTGCTGACCACCTCGATAAATCAGAACAAGATGATCATCTTCTAGAAAGTAAACACCACGGTGAGTAACCTCTTGCCCTTGTTTACCAGACACTCTGAATGAAAACAAAAAATCGGGACGCAGCATCAACGCAAGTTCCTTCACTTCTTCATCAACATCTTTCCCTTCGATGACATCACTAAACCAAGCACCCGACAAATTGTGAGACAAAATTTTGGTGAATCGTGCGCCTTTCAACATCAGTTGGTTGTGATTGAGTTTGTACTCATGATGCTGTGAATCTCCGAACTCGTCGTTGAGCACTAATGTGGAATCATCAAGATCGTAAACCCCTTTCGCTTCTTCAACGCTGCCATCTGCATTGAGTAGTTTTACATTAAAGCGGTAATCTGAACTGAATGAGATATTAATGGCTTTGTATTTTACGTCTGGACTAGTACCCGTGCCTTTCTGCTGATCAGGGCTAAACCAGTACCAATCTCCAATTAATAATGGGAAGTCTAACTGGGTAAGATCTTGGGCTTTGACTGGTGTGCAGATAGAGAGAACTACAATCAATAGGCTTATCAACTTCGTCATCGGCTTTCCCTTCGCTTGATATCATCTTTTTAATTTTAGACAAACATCACTATTTCGCGTTGGTTTACCGACCAATTATGTTACTTCTTCTATTGAAAAAAGAAAAAGCGGACCTAAGCCCGCTTTTTATTCAGTGACGATGAAAATCACATTAACTGTTTAGTTTTTTTGCCAAATCAAGCGTGATGAAAGCAGCTTCATTCAGATAAGCATCTGGCTGCTCGTAGTCACTGGGCACATCATCCAAGGTTTTGAATGGTGATTTACCTGAGGCTACCTGACGCTCATTCAAACGAGTAAGACGCTTTTTGTCTGCTTCTTCTTGTTCTTCAATTCGCGCCTTTTCACTGAGAGAAATCGTATTGTCGTCTTTCAACGTCTTATATTCTTCTATGTCACTCAGAATATAACCAAACTCAGTGTCGGTTTTGATTCGGTCCTGGTGCGCTTTATCCAAGCCCTTGAACAAAGGGTTTAGCTCACCTACTTTTTTGTAAGCAGCCGGGTTAATGCTATCCCATGGCAAAGCATTATCTTCTACACTCTCACCGGTTTCTGCCGGATCAACGGCTGTTGGAAACGGAATGTCAGGCACAACCCCTAAATGCTGAGTACTGCCACCATCTATGCGGTAGAATTTTTGAATTGTGTATTGAACATGACCGAGAGGCTTGTCACCCAAGTCATAGATCTTTTGCAATGACCTGTGTTGTTGAACAGTGCCTTTACCGAAGGATTGCTCACCAAGAATTACAGCACGTCCATAATCTTGAAGCGCCGCTGCAAAAATTTCTGATGCTGAAGCCGAGTAACGGTTAATTAATACCGTCATTGGACCATCATAGTAAATCGCTCTGTCGGTATCACTGTTCACTTTCACGCGACCATAACTGTCACGAACCTGCACAACAGGGCCACCTTCAATAAACAAACCTGTTAATGCCGATGCTTCACTCAACGCGCCGCCACCATTGTTACGAAGGTCAATGACAAGGCCACTGACATTCTCTTTTTTCAGGTTTGCGATTTCTTTTTTGGTGTCTTCCGCAAGACCAACGTAAAAACTCGGTACTGAGATAACACCAACTTTAGATTTACCCTGCTCAATCACTTCTGATTTTACAGCACGATCTTCCAAGCGAATCTTGTCTCGCACAAGAGTGACGTTGTAACTTTTTGCGTTCGCGCCCTCAGGCAATATCTGCAACTCAACTTTGCTGCCTTTAGGCCCCTTAATAAGCTGAACAACATCATCCAATCGCCAACCAATCACATCAACCACCTGCTCATCATCCTGTGCAACACCAATGATGCGATCACCCGGAGAGAGCTTTTTAGATTTCGATGCAGGACCACCAGCAACAAGCGAACGAATGACGGTGAAATCATCTTCAACTTGCAGCACTGCGCCAATCCCTTCAAGGGACAGATTCATCTCAGACTGGAATTGTTCTGCGTTTCGAGGAGAAAGGTAACTGGTATGCGGATCAACTTCACGAGAGAAAGCATTCAGGTATACCTGAAAAACATCTTCACTCTTGGTTTGAATTAATCGCTTCATTGCACTGTTGTAGCGTTTTGACAAGGTTTCCTGAATTTCAGGCCATGTCTTACCTGCAAGCTTGAGGTTCAGCGCGTCGTTTTTGACTCGTTTACGCCAAAGCTCATTTAATTCTTCAGTGCTCTTTGCCCAAGGCTCTTCGCTTCGATCAATCAGCATTTCTTCTTCTACATCAAACGTTATTTCGTTATCAAGTAGAGAAAGCGCGTATTGATATCGCTCAAAACGCTTTTTCAATGAGGTATTGAAAATGTCGTAAGCCGCTGAAGTGTCACCTGAGCGCAATTGATCATCAATACTTGTGCGCCACTTTGACATCGCATCTACTTCTACCTGTGTTAGGAAGAGGCGGTTGAAGTCTAGCGTTTCAAGATAGCGATCAAAAACATTGGAAGAAAAGTCGTCATTCAAATCGAACTGTTTGTAATGCGACGTTTCGAAGTTGCGAGTAATCCTCACGCTGGCGGCTTTATGCTGAGGCTCAGAAACCAATGTTGGCAGCTCAGCGGTGGCGTAATTAGCCTCTAAGGCTTGAGTGGATGCCACCAGCATTAAGCTGGCAGCAATCACGGAAAAGCGGAATCGACAGATCATGCGTCGAAGGATCTCCTTTACGAACTGAGGTGCTCCGCTTTAACTAGCATGGTTAAACCATTGCTCAAACGGACGCGAACCTCGTCCTTGTTAAGTTCTACAATCGTAGCGGGCATGTTGCCATTACCCATATTAACGTTTACGTCCTTACCTACGACAATATCTTCAGCCTTGAGTTCACGACGTGGCTCAACCGGCTTCTTAACTAGCTTAGTATTTTTTGCCTTAGCTGGTCGAGAATTTGCTGGGTTAGCTGTTGATTTATTTGATTTTGGCGCTCTTTTCTCTTTCGCGTTGGCTTTTTTATCGCCATTTTTCGCTGCTTGCTCTTTACGACGTTCAGCTGCACGCGCTTTGCTTTCTGCTAAAGCGGTTTGCGCATGATCAACATGCTCTTGCTCAAGCTCACCACAATCGTTGCCGTCAAGATCAACACGAATCGCGCCGGCTTTTACGCCGTAAAGATAACGCCAGGAAGAGGTATATTGGCGAAGTGCCGCACGAAGTTGAGTTTTACTGACTTTAGCATCATCAGCAAGACGTTCAGCCAAGTCTTGGAATATGCCTATTTTCAGTGGACGAGCTTCACCTTCTAGGGTGAAACATGCAGGGAAACGTTCAGCGATATAGGCAATGACTTGCTTGCTGTTAGCTAATTTTTCAGTGTTTTCCATTTTTCTTCCTGTCTCTTTGCGCAATGGCGACAACAGAGATTGTGTACGAGTTAACAAATTTAGTGCTGCGTATTATAGATACCTGTGACTGAAAAACCACAGAGAACCTTAAATTTAGAGGTGTTTTTGCAATTCATTGACCAATAAAGTGAGTCCGGTTTCATCATGGTCATCAAATCTTGCTTTTTTTGGCGAATCTATATCCAGCACACCCAACAATTTTTTTCCTCTGTATAAAGGTAAAACAATTTCTGAGCGGCTATCTGCATCACATGCGATATGACCTTCAAAAAGATGCACATCCGCTATTCTTTCTACACGTTTGTGACGAAACGCACTTCCGCAAACGCCTCTTTGATAAGGAATACGCACACACGCTGTTTTGCCTTGAAATGGCCCAAGCACTAATTCTTCGCCATCATCCAGATAGAATCCCGCCCAATTAATGTCGTCTAGCGATTGAAACAGCAATGCACTCACATTGGCGAGGTTGGCAATGAGGTTAGGCTCATTTTCTATAAGGGAAACAGCTTGGCGGGCAAGAAGCGCGTAAAATTCAGTTTTATTATCCATTTATTGCTACATCCATTTGAAGCGAGTTAGCTAAGATAGTGGCTATTCAGTGAGTGTTCAACGTTAACGCATTAATATGACATGTAAACGATCAAGCCATGGCCTTGTGTGCACGCCGCATATCGAGACTCTTTCCTCGTTTCGCCATGGAAAATTGATGTATTAGCAAAAACTGCGTGTTCTTAACTAACAGATTGATTAAGATGCACATTCGCAGCGCCTACCTGTTACCAATGGCTCACTGACTTATTAGGTGCCCTGTAAAGTAACATGAAGCATCCCATGGACAGGGTCTCAACAGCAACACTGCCGCATGTGTAGTGTTAGGTTCTAAACTATACCCAATCGATGGGTGATTCGAATGACCTGAGGGGAAAAATTCGCCATGCGCGTGCTTAAGTGCACTTCCTGTGATCTGCTATTGCAAGAAATCCCTGTACAGCGGGGTTTCAGTGCGTGTTGCCCTGGGTGTGGTTCTCGCGTCATTAAGAATTCTTCACTGAGCCGATCTGGTGAAGTGGCGATAACGTTTGCCGCTCTCGCGCTGTTTGTCCCTGCGCAATTATTTCCATTGCTGTCGATTAATTTAGTCGGGGTTCCACTCTCCACCACAGTGACAAGTGGCGGGCTAACCTTACTCGACACCTTCCCGCTTGTTGGCATGCTGGTTGTTTTTTGCACCGCCATTGCCCCTCTGCTTTTTCTCGTTTCAATTTTGGCAGCAAACTTGGCTCTGCATTTTCATCATGCTAAATCCCTATATTTCGCCACATATTGTCTGAAAGTCATCAAGCATTGGGTCATGATCGATGTGTTTCTTGTTAGTTTGGCCGTGGCAGGCTTCAAAGTTATTGAGATTGCGGAGATATCTGTGGGGCCTGCATTACTCAGTTTTGTCTTGTTGCAGGTGCTAGTGGCATTTTTGTTGTCTCGCATCTCCCCCAAGCGCTACTGGGATGTTTACAGCGTCAACGATGAAGCCATACAAGACATTGACATTGATGACGCGAAAACGAACGTTCAAGCTACGAATGCATTAAGTACGAATGAACTAAATACCACTGGTTTCAGCACGAACAAAGTGGAGACTGAAACACTGATCCGTTGTCAGCATTGTGGGTTAACGCAAAAGAGCAACCATGACTGCTGTTTTCGATGCAGTGCAAAATTGGAGCCTCGCGTTTTTCAAAGCCTTCAAAAAACATGGGCATCACTTCTTGCCGCCATTGTTTTTATCTTCCCCGCTAACTTTTACCCCATTTCAATTTTATTGAGTAACGGTAAGCGATTTGAAGACACTATTTTTTCTGGCGTTGCTGGCCTGATAAAACAAGGGATGTATGGGATAGCCATCATCATTTTCACAGCCAGCATCATCGTGCCTGTCGCAAAGATCATTGGCCTTTTGTACATTTTGATTTGTATTCAACTAAACGTTGAAATGGGTCGCGGACAGCGCATGAAAATCTATCGTTTCGTTAAGTGGATTGGTAAATGGTCAATGATGGATCTCTGTGTTATTGCCATCATGGTTTCATTGATTGACCGTGGCAACTTACTTGATTTTACTCCCGGGCCAGGCGCTATTGCCTTTGGGTTGGTCGTGGTATTAACCATGATTTCAGCCGACAGCCTCGATTCTCGACTTATTTGGGACAAGCATGAGCAACGTTGAAGACTCTCAGGTAACTGAACCACAAATAAAAAAAGACAAAGGCATTTCTCCGCTTTGGATTTTTACCGCCCTCGCTTTCGTACTCGCCGGTTGGCTGTTGTACAAGTCAGTCAACGAGGCAGGTGAGCGGATTGAAATCTACTTTACTGATGCGCAAGGCATTGAAGCCGGAAGAACCACAATACGCTATCAAGGCCTTGAGGTCGGCATTGTTCGAAAAGTAACGCTGTCAGATGATCTAAAAAGTATTTCTGCCGAAGCGGACATCTACCCCGAAGCCACGAAAATACTAAAACAGAACACTGTATTTTGGGTGGTGAGACCAAAAGCGTCTATCACCGGAATTACTGGATTAGATGCCCTGGTAACAGGTAACTACATTGCGGTTCAGCCTGGAAAAGGGGAAGTGCGCACCACTTTTGTTGCCGCCGAAGAGCCCCCTGTTAGTGCCTCTGGTGACGGTAATCTTCATATCCAGCTGCAAGCCCCTGACCTGGGTTCATTGAGTATTGGCTCTGGCATTTACTTTAAGAAAATCCGTGTTGGTGAAGTGGTCGACTATCGCCTTACACCAGACAACCAGGGCGTGACGCTGTCACTTAGCATCAAGAAAGAATACGCCAAGTTGGTGATGAAAAGTTCTAAGTTTTGGAATGTCAGTGGTGTTAGCGCAGACATCGGCTTGAATGGCGTTGATGTTAAAGTTGAGAACCTAGCATCCGTGCTGGCTGGTGGCATCGCATTTGATTCTCCCCAAGATGCGGAGCACGCTGTACCGCTGGAAGTGTTCACATTGTACACCTCGATTAACGATACTGACCGTGGACTTCCTGTCACCATTGTTCTCCCTGAAAACCATGGGATTACCAATCCAAATTCCCCTATTGTTTACCAAGGCTTAGAAATTGGTCGTCTCAACGGTATTCAATTTAATGACAACTTCTCAGGGACTGTGGCTCAAGCCAATATCAACCCGTCTATGGCGTGGACGTTGACAACCGGCACTGAGTTCATCATTGATAAGCCCGAATTATCTCTTGATGGCGTTAAACATCTCGCTAATTTAGTCACAGGAAACACTCTGTCACTTCAACCTGGTGACGGTGAGAAAAGTTATGAATTCGCTGCGAAGACAAACGAAACTATGCTCGTTGACGACCCTCGCGCACTTACCCTAACGCTAAGTGCAGATAATATATGGGGGCTCAAAAAAGGAACTAACGTTATTTATCGTGGCATTCAAGTTGGCTTCGTGAGTGACACAAAACTAAATCCTAATGATGTATCAATCACCCTCGTCATTGATCCTGACTACAAGCATCTTGTTAAAAGTGAATCACGCTTCTTTGTGTTAGGTGGCATTAGCGGAAATGTGAGCGCTGAAGGAATCGAATTTAGTGTTCCGACATTTTCACAAATGGTCAGTCAAACCATTAGTTTCACCAGCGAAGGTAAAGACAAAGCGAAAACGAAGTACGCTCTGTTTAAATCTGAAATCCTTGCTCGCAATGCCAAAGAAGCACTGAAAGGTTTCAAACGCATCACACTGACGGCCAACAAACTCCCCTCCGTTTCTGAAGGCAGTCCTGCGATGTATAAAAATTTCACGGTGGGTAAGGTTGAGCAATTTGAGTTAGCGCAAGATCAAGTGAAAGTCACGCTGCAAATCGACAACCGCTATCATCACCTGATCACACCACACACTGTGTTCTGGAATCATTCTGGTGTCGACATCAAAGCAGGGCTTTCCGGTGTAGAAATTGACACGGGCTCGTTGAAATCTATCATCGCTGGCGGCATATCTTTTGGGAACATACAAGGTATTGATAACAAAGTTGGCGAATATTGGAAGTTATATAACAGCCTTACCGCAGCTCAAAACTATGGCCTAAAACTGACTTTCACTGCAGACAATGCAAGCGGGCTATCATCAGGAAGTAAGATCCGTTACCAAGGTGTAGATGTCGGTGAAGTCACTAAGCTCTCGCCTGCGTTTAAAGATGATGGTGTGGTCGTGAATGCCACAATCTATCCCGAGTTTTCTGAACAATTAGCGCGTGCAACTAGCTACTTTTGGGTGGCTCAACCAACACTTAGTTTAACCAAAACAGAAAATCTCGATTCTTTGTTCGGCGCATACATTTCGGTCGTTCCCGGGAAAGGGGCGAAACGTCAGTCATTCCAGCTTCATAAAGCCGCGGAGTATGCGGGCGGATTAACGCTCATTTTAGAGAGTGAAAACCGTGATTCCGTGACTGTCGGCACCCCGATTCTATTTCGTGACTTTGAGGTAGGCGCAGTGACCGATGTGAGTCTGGGCCGCTTTGCCGACCGCGTATTGATTGAAGTGAAGATCAGTGATGACTATAAGCATCTTGTTCGCAACAACACGGTGTTCTGGAATCAATCCGGTGTCGACGTTTCCATTGGCCTAACGGGTGCCAATGTTCGAAGCGGTACATTGGAAAGTATTATCAAAGGTGGTATCTCGTTCGCCACACCTGAAGGCAATAAACTGGCGACGCCTGCGAGATCCGATCAGCATTTCCTCCTTCACAAGCAACCGCAAGATGAATGGAAGTCATGGCGTACCGCCATCCCCTACTTCTAGAGTCATCCGTCACTGATTAATTAATGCGCAGATCTTCATCGAACTGCGCCTTTTTCTTTGCCTATTCGCGCTTGATCTGGCGTCGGAGCCCCTTTCCTTTTACACTTCGCAGTTCAGAAATTCTTAACAGAGACCGCGCCGGTGCACCCAAATATCGACATGCCAGCATTGTTCTTAGAGCAAATAGAACAAATCCTGCCTTCCCACCTTTCCATGACTGACTTTGTTGACGCCTGTAAGCGTCCTTTGCGCCGAAGCATTCGCGTCAACACACTCAAAACGTCGATCGAAGATTTTAAACAACGCGCGGCAGAGAAAGGTTGGACACTCGCACCCGTTCCTTGGTGTAACACCGGTTTCTGGATCGATCAGGATGAAAACGATAACGTTCCACTTGGCAACACAGCTGAGCACATGGCAGGACTGTTCTATATTCAGGAAGCGAGTTCAATGCTGCCTGTGACAGCCTTGTTAGAAAATGAGAGCCAACTTGACCGTGTTCTCGATATGGCAGCGGCACCAGGCTCTAAGACCACTCAGATTGCCGCGGCGCTAAACAACACCGGATTACTGGTTGCCAACGAGTATTCCGCAAGTCGTGTGAAGGTCCTTCACGCTAACCTGTTACGTTGCGGTGTGCACAATGCGGCGTTGACCAAATACGATGGCCGTGTGTTCGGTGAATGGCTACCAGAGACTTTCGACGCCATTTTGCTGGATGCGCCTTGCTCAGGCGAAGGCACGATTCGTAAAGATGCAGACGCGTTTGCCAATTGGAGCCTTGAAGCGGTAAACGACATTGCGAATACACAAAAAGATCTGATCGTCAGTGCGTTTCATGCCCTGAAGCCCGGCGGCACCATGGTGTACTCTACATGCACCTTAAGCCACGAGGAAAACCAGCATGTTTGTTATTTCCTCAAAGAAACCTTTGGCGATGCCGTTGAGTTTGAGCCACTCAACACACTGTTCGAGGGCGCATCCGCAGCTTGCACTGAAGAAGGCTTCTTGCACGTCTTCCCTCAGATTTTTGACAGCGAAGGCTTCTTCGTCGCTCGCTTGAAAAAGACCGCGAGTGTTGGCAGCGAAATGATAAAAAAACGCCCTCGCAAGTTTCCATTTCAAAAGGCCAAGCCAAATGACGCGGAAACTGTTTGCTTAGCACTAAAAGAGACGTTGGGGCTAGATGTACCTGGCGCTTCCAATGTTTGGCTTCGCGACAAGGAAGTATGGATATTCCCATCCCACGTCGAA
The DNA here is from genome assembly GCF_045679545.1 of Enterovibrio litoreus. Lineage (NCBI taxonomy): Bacteria > Pseudomonadati > Pseudomonadota > Gammaproteobacteria > Vibrionales > Vibrionaceae > Enterovibrio > Enterovibrio litoreus. The sequence goes on along the minus strand of NZ_CP166194.1, from coordinate 1,639,335 downwards.
GCCTTGCTGCCAGAGATAAAATTCGATCGTATTGGATTGAAACTGGCAGAGTCACATAAAAATGGATTCCGCTGGCAACATGAAGCCATTATGGCGTTGGCAAAGGGAACAGAGAAATCCTGTGTTGAACTGTCAGCGCAAGATGCTAAAGAATGGTACATGGGTCGAGATATACGACCAACGGACGGCGCAGGTAAAGGCGAAATTATCGTGTGCTATCGAAATCAGCCAATTGGTATTGGCAAATGGGTAGGCAACCGCATCAAAAATGGCCTTCCAAGAGAGCTAGTTAGAGACATGAATTTATTCCTCGACTAGTTGAATACAAAAGTCTTAATGATGAAACACCACACCCGCCTTGCGCAGACTAAATTTTGAAGTGTTATTAATATCCATTTAATAAACCAGTTAGCGCAAGGCTCTAACGAGCCATTCCCCTAAGTCCGGAACAGGAATCGTTCCGGACTCTTTTTATCTAAAACTTCTTATCGTTTCTCCCCTACCTGACATCTATCCTGCGGCATTAAGTCACAAACTAACAGACACAAAAAAAGCCACCGAAGCAGCTTTTTCTATAAATCAATCTGATAGCGTGATGATCAGTGGAAAATCATTTGATGAGATGGATGCCATCACGCTCAATGCGGATGCGACGCTCTTTGTAAAGGCTACCAATGGTTTTCTTAAATGTTGCCTTACTGGTGCGGAACAATTCAAAGATCACGTCAGGGCTGCTCTTATCGTTAACTGGCAAGAAGCCGCCTTTTAGTTCGAGCGTGTGCAACACTTTTTCAGACAGATCGTCCATTTTGCCACGACCAAGCTTTTGCAGAGACAGGTCAATCTTGCCGTCTTCACGCATCTGTTTTACGTACGCTCGCAAATTTTTGCCGACGAACAATTTACCAAACACTTCCGATTTAAACAGTAAACCTGAATGGGCATCGTTGATTGCGCACTTGTAACCCAATTCAGTTTCTTCCACGATAGTGACATGAACCTGTTCGCCTTTCTCGTAACGCGCTGGTGTTTTATCGAGAAACTTATTGAATTTGGTGGTACCAACAATGCGGCCAGATGCCTTATCTAAGTACAAATACACCAAGTACGAATGGCCTTCCTGCATTTTGAAACGCTGTTCGCTAAATGGCACCAGCAAATCTTTTGGCAACCCCCAGTTAAGGAAAGCGCCCACTGGTGTTGTGCTGATGCAATTCAGTTTTGCAAACTGACCAACTTGTGCCAACGGCTTTTCAGTCGTCGCAATGATTTCATCTTGTGAATCAAAATAAATGAACACCTCTAAGTCATCGCCAATTCGGGTGCCTTTCGGGACATATCGCTTAGGCAGCAAAATATTGCCGTAGTCTTCACCACCATCGACGAACACGCCGAAATCAACTTCTTTTACAACAGTAAGAGTGTTCAACTGACCAATTTTAATCATTGAGGTTTTGCTCATTCATTTTAACTACCGCGCAGTATACGAGATTTATGCAAGTGACGGTTGTAGTAATTTGAATGCGAATGCTTGATTGTTTCTTTATTGGGCAGTTTTCCGACAACTTCGCGGCTGTCTTACGCCAAAACGACAAACGCCACGGCTAGCGTGGCGTTTAGACAATCGTATAAACCGTGCTGATTCAAATCGAAGACGATAAGCAACAAAGTGATCTTTCGATTACTGGTAAACCAGCTCTACATTGGCCGCTTCTGCTAGCTCAATGATAAAAGTATCGGTCGCCTGCGTGAGAACCTGAATCGGTTTCTCTGCCAGTTGCGTTTTACGGATGGTATCTAGAATCAAACTGCGCACAGCTTCATTGTTCTTATTGAAAGCATACGGCAATGCATCATCTGCAAAATCCACACCTAAGGTGAATGCCGCCAAGTTGTCAACGTCAACCACAATGCCATCAAAATACGCGAGCAATGGTTCAGCCAGAACCGCGTTTGAAGGAAGTTGGCATGCCAGCAGTACCTTCAACCCTTTTGCACCACGACATAACCCCTGTTCTGCTAACAAATCAATGATGGTCGCAGCTTCACTCGAGGTACGAACAAAAGGAACCACAATTTCTACTGGCAGGTTCTTATCGCAAATAGCACTTTTAAGTACATCGCACTCCAACACAAAACCAGGCTTACCCACTGCACTGGCGAAGCGAGAAACGCCGCGCAGACCCATCGCTGGGTTGGCTTCATTGGGTTCAGACTCACCGCCTGTCAGATCACGCAAAGAAAGTGCACTTTGCTCATTCAGCATCACTCTAAGTGGTCGCGCTGAGTTGCTTTGATATGTTCTTTCAAGCAGTGCGACCAGTGTTTCAATCGATTCGGATTTGTCATCCAACGATGCAGGATGAACACCGACAGCATTGTTATAAAGTGGCCCCAATGCCACTAGGCCAATTTTCTGCTCGGGATTCTCCAGTTGCGCGGGCGATTTAAGAACGTAAGTGTAGGTCAAATCCATTTGAGACATAGTGCACCAATACTGCCTTGTAAAAATCAACGTGCCATGACGGCATAAAATTGTTAGCGAATCTGTGACAGTTTTTTGCAACCATCTGATTTTCGTCGCTGTGCATGAAAACATACCCAGACTACTGAGCCGTTACAAGTGAAAAAACAAATTTGTTTTTTGTTTTACATATTTGCTAAACGAGAGGAACAAGTTACCTGCAAAACCTTCTCGAACGGGTGAAATCTGCGGCAATAAACCGAATAAATTGCTGAAACATAAACTCCTTGCTTTTCTGAGCACGAAATTTTGATATCTTACTGGCTTCGCAACAACGATGAAGTAAGGAAGGCAGTGTCCATGCCGATTAAAACCGACGAACTAAGAACACAACCTGTTGACACTTTGCCAACGCCAGCAGAAGTGGAAGCGGCTTCCCCACTCTCTGATACTGTTGCACTGCATATTGCCGAAGCGCGTCAGCAAGCCGAAGACATTCTGGCAGGACGCGACAAACGCCTGCTGGTTGTTGTAGGACCATGCTCGATTCATGACCCAGAAGCAGGGCTTGATTACGCAAAACGCCTGAAAGCGTTTGCGGATACCCATCGCGATACGCTTCATATCATCATGCGCACCTATTTTGAAAAGCCCCGCACTGTTGTTGGCTGGAAAGGCATGATCAATGACCCACGCCTAGATGGCAGCTGTCATCTCCGTGAGGGCTTGTTTAAAGCGCGTAAATTCTTGCTGGATGTGAATGCCCTTGGCATGCCAACAGCGACTGAGTTTCTCGATATGATCACCGGTCAGTACATTGCTGATTTGGTGTCTTGGGGAGCGATTGGTGCACGCACCACGGAATCTCAAATCCACCGTGAAATGGCGTCGGCCTTGTCTTGCCCTGTTGGCTTTAAAAACGGAACCGATGGCAATATCAAAATAGCCATTGATGCTATCCGTTCAAGCCAAACGTCTCACTTGTTCTGTTCGCCAGACAAGCAAGGGGTGATGACCATTTATCGCACCAGCGGTAATCCTTATGGTCACGTTATTTTACGTGGTGGTCATCAACCCAATTACCAGCATCATTATGTTGCGAGTGCGGCTGATGATCTTAAGTCTTTCGATCTCACGCCTCGCTTGGTTGTTGACTTCAGCCATGCAAACTGTGAAAAACAACATAGACGCCAAATGGAAGTCGCTGCGGACATTTGTCAGCAAATCACTGATGGCGATAACCACATTGCAGGTATCATGGCGGAGAGCTTTATTGAAGAAGGCAATCAAGCCGTCGACAAAGACAAAATTGACAGCCTCACTTATGGTAAATCGATTACCGATCCGTGCTTGAGCTGGGGTGATACAGAAACCATGCTACAAATGCTGTCAGATGCTGTTGCACAGCGCAACGGTTAAGTTAAGCAGCTTTATATCGCCACTTTTTATTAATTAAATAAACATCAGGATTACACTATGCCTTCTTTTGATATCGTATCGGAGATTGACAACGTTGAGCTAAAAAACGCCGTCGATAATGCCAAACGCGAACTTGCTACCCGCTTTGACTTTCGTAACGTGGACGCGAGTTTTGAACTCAACAAAGAAGTCGTAAAGGTTTCAGCAGAATCCGATTTCCAGGTCAATCAGATGATGGACATTCTGCGCGGCAACCTCGCGAAACGCGGCGTTGACGCCCGCGCGATGGAACCGAAAGACATGATTCACTCAGGTAAAAGCTTTTTCAGCGATGTGCATTTCAAAAACGGTATCGAAGCCTTAGTTGCCAAGAAACTGGTTAAGCTGATTAAAGAAGCCAAGATCAAAGTGCAAACGCAAATCCAAGGCGATCAGTTGCGCGTGACGGGCAAGAACCGTGATGACCTGCAAGCTGTGATGAAATTGGTTCGCGAAGCGGATATGGGGCAACCCTTCCAATTCGACAATTTCCGCGACTAATTCAAATCCTGATTTATTGCTGAATTGAGAAGCCATTTGCTAATCGAGTGAATGGCTTTTTTGTTTTTTTGAACCTGTTCTAGGAAAAAACCAATGACTAACATCGTTTATATTGCCACAAGCTTGGATGGCTACATTGCCGACAAAAACGGCAGTATTGAATGGCTTCACAGCATTCCTAATCCTGAGGGCTTGGATTTTGGGTGGGCTGAGTTCATGCAAAGTGTTGATGCATTGGTGATGGGCAGAAATACTTTCGAAACAGTCTGTGGATTTGGTATTGACTGGCCCTACTCCAAGCCCGTTTTCGTCATAAGTCATACCCTCAAGTGCATTCCCAAAGCCTACGAAGACAAAGTGTTTCTTGTATCTGGAGATATCAAAGAGATTGTCACCAATCTCAACAAGCAAGGCTATAAAACGCTTTACATAGACGGCGGTAAAACCGTTCAGAGTTTTGTAGAACAAGATCTGATTGACGAACTTATTGTCACTCAAATCCCTACGTTACTCGGTGGCGGCGCATCACTGTTTGGTCTGCTTGAGCAACCTCAACAATATACGTTGGTAAAAAGCGAAGTGTTGTTGAACGCCATGGTGAAAAATCACTATCGCCGCGTGCGTTAATCAAACACCTAAAATTAAGCGAATTCGATTTGACGAGTTCGCTTTTTAAACATTACATCAGAGTAAATTGCTTCACATCCGCTTGGCTACTCAATCTCAGATGCGGCTACTTAACATCGACAATACGGCTCGCTTTTTTGTACTTAACTCGCCATCCGTTCCACGAAGGTAACTCCCAACGTTTTGGTCCATCCTTCCGACCGCCCTGAACATAGTGAACAACCACCAGGCGTTTAGATCTAAAATATTCAACGTCGAGTTTTAACTCAGCCAAGGTAACCTGTAACGGGTATGTCCGAACAAAATCGTCAAACTCCCATTCAGGAATACCATCAAATTCAATATCGCTTGGGTCGATCAAGTCCATATCATCAACCGTTTCAATACCAAGCTCAGAAAGTGTCTGCTCAAGCCAAACCAAGACATCAACGACTGGCTGGGGTTTTTCAGCAACCAATGTTTGGAACAAATTCCAGTAAGTGATCTGATGGGATATGTGCTCGCCAACACCATTCATCAATTCACCGTCTAGAATCTGCTTAGCTATCGCGAGAAGTAAACTCGCGCCCTCGGCTTCACGTTCACATTTTTGGATGATTCGCCCCGCATATACTCGCTGAACCACATCAATCACTTTGCCCGTTTTTTCAATCTGCTCAGCGATTTCCAGCTCGCCCAAATCGGCGTGCACAAGCCATGAAAAAGGCACTGGCGCCATGCAGGTGGCGTACGATGTGGTTTGCTTTGCGCCTCGGCCAGCCAAGTGGAACTGATCAAAGACTAGCGCCGCTTGCGGTTCTGCGAGGAAATCACTATCACGGCTGAGTACCACTTCATTGACACCATTTCCAAACGCCTGTTGTCGCTTCTCTCGCCTTACATAAGCTAGCGCGGGTACAATGTCGATAACATTGCGCAAGAAGCTTTCTCGCTGGAATCGACTGGCAGCGTCCCATTGCGGCAACACCATAGCCTCCCTCAAAGACGCAGATAAACGCCTTGCTTCATCAAGTGCAAGCAGATCCACATCAATGTCTTCTGGCTGCTCACCGCGTAGCACAGCTATGGATGTGACAACGTCACATAGATGAGGGTTCCATGCTTTGATTTTTTCCAACGCTATCTCACCAGATCGACGCTTCCACACTGACATAGGCGTTTGCAAGATAGCGGCCAAATCACACATGGCTTCTCTATTCGCTTTCGACGACATACCAGAGATTAAGTGCGCAAATAAGGAATCAATTGGCAGTGGATAAAGCAATTTACCGTGCTCTGTCACCACACCTTTGTCATCAATTGCTCCCATTGCCACCAGTCTCGTCGTGGCAGACAGGAGTGATTTTTCGGGCAAAGGAGACAGAAACGAGAGTTCCTTCAACGTGAATCCGCAACACGCGGCGGCTAACATGGTCTCAATCAAGTCTTCGCGTTCAAGTTCTGGCGGTGTAAACGCTTCTAACGGCGCATGCTGGCCATAAAGTCGCTCGCAATAGCCCGACGCAATTCGCCCTGCTCGGCCTGCCCGCTGTTTAGCGCTCGCTTTTGAAATTGAGTGAAGCGCCAACGCTGTTCGACCATTACGTTGATGGGTGCGCCTTTCCATTCCCGTATCGATGACGGTCACAATGCCAGGAATGGTTAGTGAGGTTTCCGCTACATTGGTCGCCAACACAATACGTTGATTGTCGCTTTGGTTCAGAGCGTGTTTTCGATCAAGGTCGGAGACAGAAGCATGAAGTGGAATAACATCAGCACCGAGTCCACTCAGCGCCGAACGGCAAAGATTGATTTCTTTTTTGCCCGGAAGAAACACCAGCAAATCACCGCCGCGTTCTAAAGCACGTTCCACCAAGGTTTTTACTCTTGACTCAATGTGCTTGCCCGATGGCATCATTTGGCTGTCTAAGGCATGATGGGAGATCGTGACACCGTAACTCTTGGCATCCGCTTTAAGCATCTCTGCATGAAAATATTGGCTGAGTTTGTCACTGTCTAACGTGGCGGACGTGATGATCAAGCGGTGCTTGTTAAGTTTATTGAGTAACGCTGCCAGTAAATCGGTTTCTGCACGCCGTTCGTGGAATTCATCAATCATGACCACATCGAACTGAGCAAGCTTATCCTCACTGAACCAACGAAGCACGACGCCAGGGGTCGCAAACACAATCTGAGATTGATCATTAAAGCGATAATCAAATTTGATCGCATACCCAACTTTTTCACCTATTTGCGCCCCGAAGCTTTCCGCGACAAAGCCCGCTAGTGATGTGCAAGCGACTCGACGAGGCTCTATGACCAACACTCGGCCAAGTTTCGACGCCCAAACAGGTAAACGCGTCGATTTTCCCGTCCCTGTGTCGGATTGAATAATCACATTATTTCTGGATAAAGCGAGTTCGACGGCGTGTTGAATGGTGTCAATGGGCAGTGTAATGATCGATTTGTTCATGAATTCGTCATGTAGGCGTTTGAATTTCTATGCGGGTAGTGTACCTCAGAATGGTTCACACACACCGCCAAACGGGTATATGTGTGGATATCCACCCCGCTAATTTGTGGCAGGTCACTGTTTCAGAGTACGAGGGGTCGCTTTGTCTAAAATGATCTTGAACGTCCAAGGTTAACACCACTACACTGCATTGATGGGGAGTGAATTCCCTTTTCTCTAAACACTTACCCTATTTTAATCATGTCTTCTGAAAGAATTGAGTTGTCTTCTTCATGCATAATCAAAAACGTCCTCTCTACATTCCTTACGCTGGGCCCGCGCTGCTAGAAACGCCGCTGTTAAACAAAGGTAGCGCGTTTTCTGTTGAAGAACGGATGTTCTTCAATCTGGAAGGTCTACTTCCCGAAGCTATTGAGTCGATAGAAGAACAGGCTGAGCGAGCTTATAAGCAATATCTGCGTTTCGAAAACGATATGGATAAGCACATTTACTTGCGTAATATCCAAGATACGAACGAGACCCTGTTCTATCGTTTGGTCAATAGCCACATCAGCGAAATGATGCCGATCATATACACCCCAACCGTGGGTGCAGCCTGTGAGAATTTTTCGGAAATTTACCGTCGTGGTCGCGGCTTATTTATCTCTTACCCGAATCGCTACCGCATAGATGACATGCTCAACAACGCCTCCCGTCACAACGTAAAAGTTATCGTTGTCACCGATGGCGAGCGTATTCTTGGTCTGGGTGACCAAGGCATAGGCGGCATGGGCATTCCTATTGGTAAGCTTTCGCTCTATACCGCATGTGGCGGTATCAGCCCTGCGTATACGCTCCCTATCGTGCTAGACGTCGGCACCAATAACCCACAACGCTTGTCTGACCCGATGTACATGGGCTGGCGACACACGCGCATAACCGGTCAAGAATATGATGATTTCATCGAAGAATTTATCCAAGCGGTTCAACATCGCTGGCCTGATGCGCTGATCCAGTTTGAAGATTTCGCGCAAAAGAATGCGATGCCAATCCTCGAGCGCTACAAAGACCGCGTCTGCTGTTTTAACGACGACATTCAAGGCACTGCCGCCGTGACTGTTGGTTCATTGATCGCGGCATGTAAGGCTGCAGGCAACAAACTGTCTGACCAGCGTATCACTTTCCTTGGCGCAGGCTCTGCCGGCTGCGGTATTGCAGAAGCGATCATTGCTCAAATGGTATCTGAAGGGATCAGTGACGAAGAAGCACGCCAACGCGTGTTTATGGTCGACCGCTGGGGTCTATTGATTGACGCCATGCCAAACCTGTTAGACTTCCAGCAAAGACTGGTGCAAAAATCATCAGCGATCAAAGATTGGGAGTTAGCTGACCAAAACATTTCACTGCTTGATGTTGTGAAGAACGCTAAGCCAACCGTTTTGATTGGTGTTTCTGGTGCGCCAGGTCTGTTCAGTGAAGACGTGATAAAAGCCATGCACGTGCATTGCGAACGCCCGATTGTTTTCCCGCTGTCTAACCCGACCAGCCGTGTTGAAGCTACACCTTTTGATATCCTACGTTGGACCAATGGTGAAGCGCTGGTTGCAACGGGTAGCCCGTTTGATCCTGTTGTTCTGGACGGCGGTAAAACCTATACCGTTGCACAATGCAACAACAGCTATATCTTCCCTGGTATTGGTCTGGGTGTTCTGGCGACAGACGCAAAACGAGTCACTGATGGCATGCTAATGGAATCAAGCCGCGCATTGGCAGAGTGTTCACCGCTCGCAAAATTCGGTCGTGGGCCACTACTGCCGCCACTTGAAGAAATCCAAGCTGTATCACGATACATTGCCCTTGCTGTAGCAAAGAAAGCAATAGAAGAAGGTGTTGCTCTGGAATTGACGGAAGAGGCGTTGCAGGAACGCATTGATGCTATCTTCTGGAAGCCTGAGTACCGCCAATACAAACGTACATCCTTCTAACGCCAAGCCGTTAAATAACTGCAAAAGAACCGCCGTTTTCCGTCGAGATACGGCGGTTCTTTTTGTTATTTTGCTTTATTTGGTTTAACCTTCTGGTTCCTCACTGATTTTGTGCCTTTCTGATTGTGATGTCATTTCGAAAAGCGTCGATTGCTGTCTTCATTCTTCTCATTATTTCGCTTCTCAGTATTGCGGCGATGGATCTCTGGGTCTCTTATCAAGCAAAAGACCGCATTTACGCATCTATCGACGACACGCCTTCTCGCCACATTGGGCTGGTATTGGGCACAAGTAAGTACATCGGAAAGACACTAAACCCATTCTATACCTATCGGATAGAAGCGGCTCAACGCCTATATCTCAATGATAAAGTTGATGTGCTATTACTGAGTGGTGACAATGCGCATCGCTCATATAACGAGCCCTGGACGATGAAAAGGGACATGCTGAAAGCTGGTATTCCCGATGATCGCATCTTTCTTGACTACGCGGGATTCAGAACGCTTGATTCGATCGTTCGCGCCAAGAAAGTCTTTGATGCCGACGAGTTCACGCTCGTGACACAGGCTTTTCACTGCGAGCGCGCATTATTCATCGCCGATTTTTACGAAATAGATGCTATTTGTCTGGCCGTACCTAGTCCAAAAGGGTTGGCTGGTTTGAAAATACGCGCACGTGAAATACTGGCTCGTGTGAAAGCCGTACTGGATATCTACATTTTGAACGAGCAACCTAAGTTTCTCGGCCCTAAGGAAACCATTCCCACAGAAACACTTTCTAGCCCCGAGTAACATATTGTCACAATCCTCGCCATTAAGTGGGTGGAAACCTACCCATTTCAAATTCATGCCTTCGCAGTTTTAAACATTCAAGCAACATCTTGTTAATGATGTGGTTTGGCGCTCTCTACGAAATCATTTTGTTGGGCAATAATGCAGTCGAATTCAATTCAAACAATAACAACTACCCTACATATTCTTAGAGGAAGTCGATATGACAGCATTAACCCTTGCTTTCAAAGATTGGCTGTTTAACAAAAATAGCCTGATTCTTTTAGCCAACATTGCACTTTTTGCCATTCTGATGAACGTCCTGCCTTATGAAAAGGATGTTGTTATCGGATTAAGCCTGCTCGTTTTCATCGCCGTACTTTGGCTCACAGAAGCACTGCATGTGAGTATCACCGCTCTACTCGTGCCTGTGCTTGCGGTTGTTTTGGGCGTATTTAACACCCCTGCCGCTTTGGCAAACTTTTCAAACCCCATTATTTTCCTGTTTCTGGGTGGTTTTGCCCTTGCAGCCGCGCTTCACACCCAAAAACTAGATCAGGCTATTGCTGATAAAGTACTCGTACTCGCTAAAGGAAAGATGAGCGTGGCGGTGATGATGCTATTTGGCGTCACCGCTGGTCTATCAATGTGGATTTCTAACACAGCAACGACGGCAATGATGCTGCCTCTGGTACTTGGCGTACTGAGCAAAGTGAACGCAAAATCTGAGCGTGGAACCTACGTGTTCGTGCTGCTGGGCATTGCATATTGTGCCAGTATTGGTGGCATCGCGACCATTGTTGGTAGCCCGCCAAATGCCATTGCTGCTGCAGAAGTTAACTTAAACTTTGTTGAGTGGATGAAGCTTGGTGTGCCTATCTCTCTGACCTTGTTGCCGATCACTATCGGTTTGCTTTATATGCTCACTAAACCAAACTTGAACCACACCTTCGAATTGGATCACAAACCCATTGAGTGGACCAATGCGCGTCGTCTAACACTGGTTATTTTTGCAGTGACTGTGTTTTGCTGGATTTTCAGTAAACCCATCAATCAAATGCTCGGTGGTCTGAAAAGTTTTGACTCATTGGTCGCGATTTCTGCCATCATCCTTTTAGGTGCATCACGTGTCGTCAATTGGAAAGATATCGAGAAAACAACGGATTGGGGTGTATTGCTTCTATTCGGTGGTGGCTTATGTTTAAGCAACATCCTAAAAGTGACAGGAACCAGTGTGTTCTTGGCGGAGGGATTGAGTGGTTTCCTTTCATCGGCAGGCATATTCTTTACGCTGTTGGCAGTGGTGGCATTTGTCGTATTCCTGACTGAGTTTGCAAGTAACACAGCAAGTGCGGCTCTTCTGGTACCCGTATTCGCGACAGTTGCTGAAGCACTAGGCGTATCGCCAGTGATTCTGTCAGCATTGATTGCAGTAGCAGCTTCTTGCGCATTCATGCTACCTGTTGCAACGCCACCAAATGCCATTGTTTTTGCATCAGGTCACATCAAGCAATCAGAGATGATGCGCGCTGGTATTTACCTGAACGTCGTTGCCATTATCGTACTCTCTATTTTTGCTTGGCTGTTCTGGTAACAAAGGCTCGTTCTAAACGGTCAGCAACCTACCCATTACCTGTTTATTACTTATCTACTGCATAGTGGCCTTCGGGCCACTTTTTGTGTCAAAGTCGGAATGCCGCTCTTGTTCACAGCGCAGAGTGCGCTATTTGTTTCAGCCATATAACAGCGGTACACTGGCATCAGTTAACACACAACAAGAGACTCTCATGCCATTTGCCGAAATTACTGGCTGGGGAAAATGCTTACCTCAGGCAGAACTCACCAACAACGATATAAGCACCATCATTGACACTTCAGACGAATGGATCTCCTCTCGCACGGGTATCAGCGCAAGGCGTATCAGCCATGTGAATACGTCCGATATGGCAACGGTTGCCGCTAAACATGCTTTAGCATCTGCAGGTATTGAAGGCGCGGACGTTGATTTGATCATCGTCGCCACTTGCTCTCCCGACACACTTATTCCCAACATTGCCTCTAAGGTTCAGCTTGAAATCGGTGCAAAGAAAGCTGCCGCATTCGATCTCAATGCAGCTTGCACTGGCTTTTTGTATGCATTAGAAACCGCGACGCGAATGATTCAAGCGGGTGCATACCAACATGCTGTCATCATTGGTGCTGAGCGTTTAAGCTGGTATCTCGATTGGAGCAAACGCGACACTGCTGTTCTGTTTGGGGATGGCGCAGGCGCCGTTGTTATCAGTAAAACCGATAAAGAAGTCGGTTTACTCGAAGCGCAGCTTGGCTGTGATGCCGAAGGCAGAGACGTTCTCGCCATTCCTGCATTTGGCACCGCAATGCAGCGCTTTGAAGAAGACAGCGGATATTTCAGTTTTAACTTTGTTGGCCGTGAAATTTTCAGACGTGCCGTAAAAGGGATGGGGGCTGCTGCCAGTGCCGTTCTTGGGCGCGCCAATGCGACAGCCAATGATATTGATTTGGTGATCCCTCATCAGGCCAATAAGCGCATTATCGAGGCGCTTTGTGATCACGCAAAAATCCCGTTGGACAAAGCGTTTATTAATATTCACAAGTATGGCAACACGTCGGCTGCGACCATCCCTATCGCATTGTGTGAAGCGGTTGAAGAAGGCCGAGTCAAACCAAACAGCACCCTATTAATGGCGGCATTTGGAGCAGGTCTGACTTGGGGTGCAGGTGTGATACGTTGGGGTGATCGCACTTCGCCAATCAAGGTGTCGGATGCCGTACTTCCTGAGCCAGAAACATCAGCTCTTGGCTTGCTAGAAAATGCGGTTAAACACTGCAAAGCAAACGCTGAAAAAACACAGCAGTAAGCAGCGCACCACATAGAAATAAGAATGAAATAAAAAAGCAGCTTATCATCGCTGCTTTTTTGTTAGACAGTTATCAGTGTTTCCGAAAACACTTCTACGCGATTCCTGCCCTGTTGTTTAGCTCGGTACAATGCATCATCAGCGTCCGCGATCATTGCAGCGATACTGGCCTCTCGCATAGAAGACACGCCAATACTGCACGTTAAGGGTTCACCATGAGCCCATGATGAGCACTCAAAAGCCGCGCGAATTTTCTCAGCCAAGAAAGAGGCTTGAGCCAAGTTTCGCTTGGGACAAAAAATCATAAACTCCTCGCCGCCCCAACGCACGACCACATCGCGAGAATTCGCCTGCTCCCTTATAATTTTCGCTGCGTTTACCAACAATTTATCGCCCATGTCATGACCATAGGTATCATTTACACGTTTGAAATGGTCGATGTCCAAACACAACACCGTGCAACTTCTGTCTTCCCTCGATGTAATGTGCATCTCGAGTTCTTGATAGATGTTTAAACGATTCCGTAAGCCAGTAAGTGCATCGGTAGTCGCAAGCACGGACAAGGTTTCACTTTTTTGCTTCAAGGCCACATTGATCGCCCTTAAGCGATCCGCGCGTGACCGCTCTAGGTTATAAATACGTCTACTCTGCATGTATTTAACCGTTAAAAGCACCATGATCGTAAATAGCCAAGTAAACGTGATCCCTTGAAAAAGCTTGGACTCGGAAAGCATCGCCCCGTCAAAACGGATGCTTTTTATAACGAGTTCATGCTCACCTAACACAGCAGCACTGCCTGTTGCTATCTCTATCAAAGAGATGTTATCCAGCTCAGGACCTGCATGTTCAAGGGGGACATCAAGATCTGAAATCCACCAAGAAAGCACCTGAAATGCTTTTAGTGGAAGCACATATTCCGACATCAACACACTAGGATTGTATTCAAGCCCATTAAACTTGAGCGATACGGGGTCATCAATGCGAGAATAATCAGGATTGAAGTTTCTCAAGTAGACACGCAAGCGCTGATTTGGCTCTGGCGATTTGTAAGCTGCGCTAATCACCATCGAATGGTAATGCGTTAAATCAATGCCTTTCGCTGCATCCGCACTTAAGCTGACCGCCACTTCACAAAAAGGCCATTTGTATCCTGAACCCAAATTGCAGCTAAGAACAACATGCCCATTCTCATCGAGCGTGACCGTGCCTTGAGTATCTCCCCCCATCGGGGTGTCATCAATATATCTAAAGTTGAACTCTGTTGGAGATACCGTGTATGTAGAGCGCGCACCACCAGCGTAAAACCAAACAATGATGGCGAGAGACAAGAATAGAAGCACAAGGAGTACTAGAAGGGTTCGTGAAGTGTTCTGTTTTAAAATCACCTGATCAACTTATCCAATTCCTATTGATACAACTCAGATAACTTAGGGAAGTATTCCTGCCATTACGCCAAATATTCGTTCCATTATTTTGTATCAAAAAAGGCACCGACCAATCAGGTGCCCATTCGCCCCAAACGCCGTCCTTCCTAGCGTTGGATATTCAAAAATGCAGCGCCACGCACGCCGCCAGAGTCACCGTGTTTGGCTTTCATGATTTTTGGCGGGTTGGCAATAGAAAGTAGGTGCTTAGGAAGACGCTTAGGCATTTCTTCATAAATGGTATCGAAATTCGATAGCCCACCACCTAGCACCACTACATCTGGGTCAATGCCGGTAAACAAACCCGCAAAAACCATAGCTAGCATTTCCATGTAAATGTCGACGAATTCGACATCACGCACTTCGCCTGCTTTAAAATCCGCAATAATATCGACCGCTTTTTTCTCTACGTCATGAAAATGCGTGTATAGCATTTCAAATCCGCGTCCTGAGAGGTAATTATCGATACAGCCTTTCTTCTCGCAACCACATTCAAAGATCGGTGCATTCTTGCCTAGGTGCAACCAAGCATCAATGGGCATCCGCATGTGGCCAAGTTCACCCGCAACATTGTTCTTCCCAGAAACGACTTTGCCATCCAAAACGATCCCGCCGCCAAATCCCGTTCCTAGAATCAAGCCAAGAACAACCTTTTCACCTTGAAGTTCTTCATCCCACGCCTCTGAAAGCGCAAAACAGTTTGCATCATTGTTGAGCGCGACAGCACGACCAATTTTCGCTTCAAGATCAGCACGTAGTGTTCGGCCCTTCGCCGCTGGCACATTCACCGTTAGTACTGTGCCATCTTCGGCTTTTTCAATACCGGGAATGCCAAGCCCTACTGTGCCTTCACAGCCAAATTGTTGGTCATACTTCGCCACTAAGCCTGCGAGTGTCTCAACCAGCAACTCATAATTATCACCTGGGGTTGGCACGCGCTCTGTTGCTTGGCGTTTCAAATCACTATCAAATGCGCCGAACTCAATTTTTGTGCCGCCTACATCAAAGCCGTAATACATCCTTTACTCCGTTGTTCCTAATAGCAAAATCGTTAATCTGTTTGAATTATCCCTGTTTCAAACGTTTCTTAATGTGACTAAAGACAAAGTAACCCTTCGTATCACCTTTTCCGCGCTACAACTATGCGAAGTGAATCGCAAACCCTTGCCAAATCAGAGGACACGAACTTCTCTATATTTATCAAGCGCTCTGGGATCTGGCAGGTTACGCTGTTTCTTTCCTGTCAAATAGTGCTCTCGGAACACATCAAACCAGGCATCCAAACAATGGGACGCTTTGATATCTCCTGCAAGTGCAAGCACTTGTGCCGCAACTTCTGCTGTCGCAAGCTGGCCTTCACCGTTCGCTTCTCTCATCTGATATCGCGATTGCGTATCAACTTGAATACTTAAAACCGGCACATCGTCTAGCCAAGGACTTTTGCGGAATATCTTTTTCGCTTCCTGCCAAGTGCCGTCAATCATGATAAATAGCGGACGTTTGCCTTTTTCTATCACAGGCCGAGTCACAACACGACCTTCACTGGCATACTGTGCAGGGAACACCACAAATGGTTGCCACATGGGGTCATTAACCAACGCGACCATCTCTTCATTGGGGCTCTTTCTGGACCAAATATACGCATAGGTATCTTCAACGATATCTGCGATCAAACGCCCAGTATTGCTTGGCTTAAGCACCTCATCATCATACATGACAAGGAGAAACCCTGAGTTTGTCTGCAAGGTTTGTCTTTCTTCACAGATGCACAGTCTTTTAACGACCATACAGTGAATACAACGAACAACACTGGCCCCTCGCGCACGAAATGGCTTTGTCGATTGTGCAAGCCTCTGATCGTAGAGTGTGTGAATGGCGTGAGGTTTCATGGGGTGCGCCCTAAAAGAATAAAGGCGCATTTTAATCGGAGAAGAAAGCAGTGCAACCACTTGTTAGCACTAAGAGACTAAACACAATCCGCTTAGTGCTGGATATCATGACAGAAAGGTTCAAACACACTCAGAAACGGCGGCATCAAACAAGTTTTTAACCAGACCAATATACTCTTCAATCACATTAATTTGAGCGAAGGTAGGTTTTTGATTCCAAACAGAACTTAAAATCTCTTCTAAGTCTGCAACCACTTTATCGGCTTCGCTCATAACAGCAAAACGCAGCGTTTGAGGCATGTCTTGGTTTTGATCACAAACCGCCATGATTTGGCTAACGACAAGTTCATGCACGAGATCATCGATTGTTTCAGAGCCAACTCTATCGCCGGGCTCTAAAAAGGTGGCTAAGTTTTCAACGAAATATTCAATTAATGCGGCATAGCCATCTGACTCAACAACCATTACTAACTCCAAAGCAAGACTTCATTCGACCAAGTTTATTGCCCTGTCATGAAAATTGAAACCAAATTATTAGCCATATGTCACTTATTTGAGTCATAGTGCTCACGGCATAGTCGGGCATTACTACATTATAAGTTCATTGGCGCATTACCTCATTGCGACGCGTCTTTTCATCGAAATTGGTTAACACTACTAGCTCAGAAAAAGCCAAGCCATGAACCAATAAACCTAGGCTTGCACTTAATGGACAAGAATGTGCTATTCATCAAGGATTTATGATGTCAGAGAACCAAATCCAGCGTGCGAATCAATTCCCTTTTTCAAAAAGTATCGTAGGAAAAGTTGGTTTCATCATGGCAATGATGACGCTTTGCGCCATGTTGCTCTCAGTTTCTACCTATGTAATGCATGACAGTGCCAGCACCGATACAACAAACACCAGCCAATTAGAGATCCCCAGTGCTCTGCTCTCGGTTTCCATGCTTCGTTTTGTCGGTGAAATGAATCGTAACATGCTCAACTATGCCCTGGGTGAGGTCGACTCGCTCGACACCTACTTCAAAAACAAAAATAAATTTGAAGTCTCCTTGAATGAATTGAAAAAAATTCACGGTGCTAACACCAGTAAACTTCAACAAATTAAAACCAACTACGACGCTTTCGAAACGAAAATTGATAACGAAGTAATCCGTCAATACGATCCACAAAGAGAAAAGTGGGCCACAAAAGAGAAGCGGTTAATGAAAACGGCACTCGCACCTGAGCTTAATCGAGCGATTGCGGCGCTGCTGACCATAGATGACAGTCAAGAAATACCGACAAGCATTGAAAGTCGTCGGACTATTTGGCTAATGAGTGAAGATATTGAAGACATGATCTCTTCTTTGTTCTTCTACCTAAACGGTGACGTTAGCCAAGTTGAACAGTTCAACGAAAATGCGGGTCTCTTTGCTCGCTATCTCAGCCAATTAAGAGAGGCATCGGTAAGTGAGCAAACAGCATCTCAACTCGATAATATTGAAAGGCTCACCAAGGATCTCATTGCACGAACAACACGAATTTTCAACGAGTATGACCCACTGAAGAAAGATGACGCGATAGATGCCCTTAAGACCATCAACAATAACGAATACAAAACGCTTGAAACATCTCTCACTGAGTTCTCACGCGAGACCAGTTTTAGTGCAGCCAACTCTATGGCAAATCTACATAAAGTTCTAAAAAACAATCAGATATCATTTTTTGGCCTCTTTGCAATCATGTCCTTGGTCAGTATTGCATTGACGGTTTACATCTACAAAAAGGTGACGCAGCCCATCGCAAGGTTGGCAGATACCATGCGCAATCTGGCTGATGGTAATACCGAAATTCCGATTCTCTACAAAGATAGACCTGACGAAGTCGGCCAGATATCTCACGCCCTCAGTTCGTTTCGTGATCACATCATTTCGCGGAATCAGGCCAGAGAACAACTGCTCTATCAAAAGGAATTGGCGGAGTCAGCATCAAAAACCAAAGCACAATTTCTTGCTGCAATGAGCCACGAGATACGAACACCGATGAATGGCGTTATCGGGATGATTGATATTCTTCGTCGTTCAAAATTGGACGCGACGCAAATGGGGGTGGCAACGACAGTGCGTGATTCTGCCCTCTCACTGCTTTCAATTATTAACGATATTCTCGACTTTTCTCGTATCGAGGCGGGAAAAATGCGAATTGATGAAGTTCCCCTGTCACTGCGAAACATCGCAGAACAAGTTATGGACAATTTAGCGACAGAAGCTGCGGAGAAAAACGTTTCTTTAACACTGTATGTCTCCCCGTCCGTCCCAACGTCTCTGAGTGGTGACCCTACCCGCATAAGGCAAATACTGTTTAACCTGATCGGTAACGGAATCAAATTCTCAGGTGGTCAACCGCATCGAGGTGAAGTGCAGGTTTGGATAAAAAATCAGCAAGACGAAAAAAACTGCTCATCCATATCCATCGAAATTCGAGACAATGGCATTGGCATCAGCCAAGACAAACTCAAAGCTATTTTTAAACCATTTACACAAGCTGAGTATTCAACAACTCGTCGCTACGGTGGTTCAGGGCTAGGGCTCGCTATCAGTCAAAATATCGTGTCGCTTATGGGCGGGCGTATTGTCGCAGAAAGTGAAGAAGGCATAGGTTCAACATTTACTGTTAGCTTTGCACTCTCTTTAGCCGACAATATCAATACCCCCGTCAGTTGCAACATTGACCTTCTGCGTAAATCAGCTGAAACCCTCAGCGGCATCATCTGCGTCAACACACTTGAAAATGGTGCACTAAAAACCAGTATCGATAACTATTTGCAGCAGTTAAACATTTCCTGCCACAGCACATCAGTCGACCTACTGCATCAGATGAAATTTGAGCGCGATGATGTAAGGTACGTGTTGATATGCCGCGATTATTTGCAAACCAAGCAGTTAATGCCGCCGGTTTTGCCGTCGAACATTGACATTCGTTACCTCGAACTCGATATGAAGCTTCCCGTTCATCGCTATGGCGGCATTGATGTGTTTGCTATCTATGCCTCACCACTCAAATTGTCAATGTTACTGAGTGGCTTGCGTATCTGTGTAGGACTTGAAAGCCCTGATTACCCCGCACTTGATACCCGCGCTAGGGAAGCATTCATTGAGCGCACTGACCAAGAGCACGGTACTATTTTGGTCGCAGAAGACAATGTCACCAACCAAACCGTGATCAATAAACAGCTGACCTACCTCGGTTACAAAGTCGTCATGACCGCTGATGGGTTAGAAGCGTTGCGCGCCTATCGCAAGCAGCCATTTACTTTGGTATTGACCGACTGCCACATGCCAAATATGGATGGATACGAGCTCACTCATGCTATTCGTGCCATCCAAAAAGAACGCAATGAGTTTGTCCCCATCATTGCGTTAACAGCAAATGCACTTGTTGGCGAAGCTGAGCGATGCATCGACACGGGTATGAATGATTTTATTGCTAAACCAGTAGAAATTGATGTTATACAAAAGGTACTGAGAAAATGGTGCAGCAAAAGCCGACCATTTGAAGACATAACACTGCCAAGCCCCACTGTATTTAGTGTCTCTGATCCTTTGATATCAGAGACCACAAGACCACAAATCGTTCACGCCAACAACGAGATAAAAGATACGCCACTACAGCGGATTGAACTGGAACCCAGCGTGCTCCAAAAATTATTTTGGGGAGACAAAGAGACATACGCAGATGTTCTCGATGAATTCGTAAAACACTGTGTGCCCGAGTTGAGTGACTTGGCGAAGACACAAGCCCCTTACGATTTTGATCAGATAAAAGCCAGTGCGCACAAACTTAAAACGTCATCACGGAGCATTGGCGCTTTTCATCTGTCTGACTTGTGCGTTTCTCTGGAACAAAGAGCAGAAGCAAAAAGTGAAGAAATAAAATCGTTGATTTCGGCCTTAGGTGAGCAACTCGATGGAACCATCTCTGCCGTTGAATCTAAACGCAACGAACTAGCAGATGAACTCAAACATGAAAATATCAGTACACCTGACGCTTGAGAATTCGGCACTTTTACCAATTTGGTGCCACACTTGACGAGATAATTCCACAAAACGTACGAGAGAGTCTTTTATGAGAAAAACAAAAATTGTCACGACGGAAGATATTCTACTTAAACTCTGTCAGTCCGTTACTGCCGTGCTCTCTAAAGCCACGGATTCACCGGTTCACTACTCTGCAATGGTGCAGAAAATCACAAAAACCAGCCTGAAACCAGATTTTGGGTGCTTTGTATTGTTTGACGGCGGCTTTTCTGGCCTTGTTGTGATCAATTTTGACGCAAAAGCAGCGCTTGAACTCTACAAGAAGTACATGTCTCACATGGGTATTCCAGAGGAAGAGCTAGCCACCCTCCACACATCTGATGAAGTGGCAGATGTACTTGGCGAGCTAATGAACCAAATCGTGGGTGATTTTACGGGGAAAGTGAAACGTTCACTTCAAACCAACATCACCCAAAACCAACCAAAAATGATGGCTATTAACAAAAACATCAATGTCACTGTTGATAGCAACATCGATCGCCCTCAGGCGCGCAGAGTAAGCTTCAGCACAGAAGAAAATAATATTTTCTATCTCGAGCTATCTATGGAAAGAACAGAGTTCATTCAGCTGGAAGAATTTGAAGAAGCAGAAGAGCTTAGTCCTGATGATATCCTTGAAACGGAAATCGCTAAGCAGCTCGAAAGCAAAGAATCCAAAAAGAAATCCTCGAAAAGTCCCCAACAAGAAACAAATTCTCTGATGGACGATCTCGGCATTTGATGATTACCCGAGTCATTTGATGGCGGCGAGAATTGCCGCCCGCTCCATAACGGGCCAAGGAGCAAGGACATGGACGCCGAAAATATTTGGTTTGAACAGATTCAAGCTTGGTATAGCGATGGTATGAGTAACGGTATCAAAGGGCTTGAAAACCTCATCGCCAATTCGCCTGCAAGCCTTTTTGCACCACCTATCGATCAAGCGCAAAGCGATGCTATCGCCTATTTTGTCGATGGCTGCATTAAGTTACAACGTCACTATGAAAGTGAAGGACGTATAGACGAAGCCTACAATTATCTGCAGTTTTGCTATGCAAAACTTCAAGGTATGGCCTCACATGCTGAGGTAGAAAAGGAAGTCAAACGCTGGAGCTTGAAGAAACTCGATACGCTGATAGTGGCGATGATGGAGTTCTGCCAACAGCAGCAAGACAGTGCTTGGGTAAAGGAAAGTGAGCTTCTTGTTGAGCTTCATGTCGCTTTCATGCAAGGGCAAAACGGCCTCAACCTCTATCAATCTCACCGTTCATTTCGTTAAGTCAGTGATCTGAACAGCCTCAGGATCAGGTTGCTTGGGGTGGGATTACTGACGATACAAACACAAAGAGTCGGCACTTTAGCCGACTCTTTTACTTTTCTTTCGCTTTGAAACTTATTCTGTTTCTGTTCTGCACTCACTAAACATCAGTTTAGGCTTGCTGCGCAATAGCCTGCGTCTCTTCACTGCGTTTAAGCGCGGCATACAGCACGCCTGTTACCGCTGTACCTGCGGCGATTGCGCCTAAGTATAAAAGCACTGGGGTGATCGCATTCGGAATGAAAAGGACGAAAATACCGCCGTGAGGCGCCATCAGTTTTGCACCCACCAACATGGACAAAGCCCCTGTTAGCGCGCCACCTGCCATACAGGCTGGGATAACACGCATTGGATCACGCGCTGCAAACGGAATGGCACCTTCAGAGATAAAGCACATGCCAAGCACAAATGATGCCTTGCCCGCTTCACGCTCCTGCGATGTGAATTTGCTTCTTGCCAACCACGTGGCAAGACCCATCCCCATTGCAGGCACCATGCCTGCTGCCATAACTGCCGCCATCGGCGTATACGTTTGAGAAGCCAACAGACCCACACCAAAGGTATATGCTGCTTTGTTCACTGGACCACCCAAGTCAAAGCACATCATCGCACCAAGAATCACACCTAGTAGTACGGCATTGGTGGAACCCATGCTGTTCAAAAATTCGGTTAGGTTGTTCATGATGCCAGCAACTGGGCCACCAACAACAAAGATCATCACTAGGCCGGTAATAAGGCTTGAGACCAATGGAATAATCAGTATCGGCTTCAACGCCGCCATGGAGTCAGGTAGTTCGAGTTTGTCAGCGATGAATTTTGCCGTGTAACCCGCTAAGAAGCCCGCGACGATACCGCCAAGAAAACCCGCGCCAGTTGAACTGGCCAACATGCCGCCAATCAAACCCGGTGCTAAGCCCGGACGGTCGGCAATAGAGAAAGCAATGAAACCTGCCAATACTGGGACCATGAGTGCAAATGCACTCGCGCCACCGATTTCCATCAGCGCTGCTGCTAGGGTGCCTTCCTCTTTAAATGCTTCGATACCAAACACAAAAGAAAGCGCGATACATAAGCCACCAGCAACAACCAATGGCAGCATGTGGGATACACCTGTCATCAAGTGTTTGTAAGCACCTGAGCGTTCATTCTTATTCGTATTATCGGATTTCGCGCCCCCGTGCTTGTATACTTCAGCTTGTTCAAATGCATTGCTAAGTTCTTGCTTGGTTTTCTTAAGTGCTGCACCTGTACTGGTGCGGTAAACACGCTTGCCATCAAAGCGCGACATATCCACTTCGATGTCTGCAGCTAAAAACACCAGATCCGCTTGCGCAATCTCTTCTGCCGTCAGTTGGTTTTTGGCGCCAACAGAGCCTCGAGTTTCAATTTTTACCCACATGCCTTGCGCTTTGGCTTCATCTTCCACCGCTTCCGCGGCCATAAAGGTGTGTGCCACACCCGTTGGGCACGCGGTAATGCCGACGATACGTTTTTGCGCTAAATCAGGCTTTTCATCCTCAATCTCTGGCGCGATATCTTTGTGAACATAAATTTTCGCGTTTGATGCTGCGCTTTCAATCAATTGCGTCGCATTGCCGTAGCATTCATCCAACGCGGCCTGATAAACCTTTTTGCCTTCGAAGCGAGCCATGTCAGAAACAGGGCCGACGGCAATAATCACGTCTGCAGATTCAATGTCCAACACAGAGACTTTCTGTATCGCCTTTACAGTGTTTTGGCATTCAATAACCGCTTGCCATTTCAGCGCTGCCGCCGCTTTCTCCAGCATACCTGCCGCGATAATGGTATTAGCAATACCACTTGGGCACGATGTAATAATGACCGCTTTCATCTTTCTACCCCTGTTCCATGATGTATTTTTAACTGTTTGACACTAATTTCGTTTTGCAGCGATTCGACCTGAGAAATATCCGATACGCCGACATTAATCTGTGTCACGGCTAGCGCGGAAAGCGCCGTCGCAAAACTGAGTGATTGCTCTTTTGTCCATTGATTGAGTTCGGCCCAACACATGCCTGCAACCAATGTATCCCCTGCGCCAACGGTGCTGACAACATCCATTCGAGGGGGCTTACTGGCCAACCACTCGCCGTCACTACACCACAACACGCCGTCTGCACCTCGAGAGATCACGACATTTTGAATCCCAGTAGCCGCTAATGCAGAGCCGGCATCCATCAAGGATTTGTCATCAATTAGCTCTCGACCAGCCCACTGTGAAAGCTCTTCGTCATTCGGTTTTACCAGCCAAGGAGAGGCTTTTAGACCCTCAACAAGTGCCGCATTGCTACTGTCAAAGAAGACCTTTTTGCCTTTCTCACGAAGAGCCGCGATCCAACCGTGTAAGTGAGCGGGTGTAACACCAACAGGAAGACTGCCAGCAATCACGAAGAGATCATTGGTTTGAGCCAATTCGAATAAGGTATTCTCGAATGCCTGCAAGGAGGCAGCATCAACCGTGACACCAGGGAAATTCAAGTCAGTGACACGTCCGGTTTCTTCCACCAGCTTCACGTTGATACGCGATGCACCTGACACACGAATAAATTTATCTTCAATGCCGAGTTGCTCAAACAGGTGGGCAAACGGGTCTTGGTTGTCATCGCCTAGAAATCCCGTCACCGTCACCTTCGCACCAAGCTCTGCAAGTACCTTAGCGACATTCACACCTTTGCCACCCGGGTTGAGGTTTGACGAATTAACTAAGTTAACGAATCCCGCGTTGAGTGTTCCCATGCTGCCAGTCATATCCAGTGCAGGGTTTAGCGTTACTGTTACCACGCCGTAATTTTTCATTTATTAGCCCTCACCCAAACCATTAGCAATCGCTTCGCCAATCGCGTCTATGGCTTGCTGCGCATCGTCGCCATCAGCCGTAAACTCCAGTTCATGGCCGTGCTTGACGCCCAACGCGATCACTTTCATCAAACTTTTGGCATTCACCTGCTTGCCTCCAGCGCTGACATTGGCAACCCAAATTTGTGAACCGAATTTTTTAGCAACACTCACCAGCATTGCACCCGGTCGCGCATGTAAACCGTGTGCATTTTTGATTGTGAACGTCTGACTAATGCCAGCTTGGCGAACTTCAGTCAGCACTTTGACCACCTCTTCAGCAGAGTTCGCAAACACATCGCTGACTTTGCCATTAAAAAGGAGTCCACTGAGGTTATTTAGGATTTCAATGTGTTCCGCACCAGAGGCAGCAACAGTGATCAGCCCTTTTACAGGTTTGCCTTCTTCAACAAAGGGGGTTTGCACCGATATGAAAGACAAAGCAGGTTGATTAACGCCCTTTGCTGATGAAGCAAGCCACAACCCCTGCCCTAGATGCATGGCAGGTTTTGCGAGTAAATCCGCAATGTAAGCGTCATTGACCACGGCAGCATTTTTCAATTTACCCGCAGTCACCGCGAGTAATGAGATCAAATCAGAGGCTGGGAAATCTAGGGTGACTACGGTGCTATCAAAAAGAAGCCCTTTTTGGTTATCACCTTTCAGTATCGCGACCACATCATCCGCAGAAGAAGCACCTTTCAGCGCCTCTTCAACACCATCGGCTGACAGCACACGAGTCAGTTGTTTTAAAATGCCCAAGTGCTCGTCAGATTTAGCAGCAATGCCAATAGCAAGGTAAACCGTGTTGCCATCGCCCCAATCAACACCGTTAGCAAAATGATGGATCTGTACGCCAGTTTCTTTCACCAACGATCGCGTGTCCGTGGTGCCGTGCGGAATAGCAATACCATTGCCAAGAAACGTCGAATTTTGGGTTTCTCTCGCAAGCATGCCTGCTTCGTACCCTTCAGCAACGAGACCTTTAACCTCCAAGTCCTTAGCAATCTCTTTGATCGCTTCGTGCTTGTTGATCGCGTGCTTCCCTAGAAGAATATCGTTTGGTGTCAGTTCCAACATTTTGCCTACCTCTGCCGTTAGGTGAATCATGGTCACCGGCTTCTATATGCCTTGTTCATCGTTTCAATCTAAAGCTGAATCGTTTCAGCTTTGAGGGCAAAAAACAGGTTTCGCGCACATTTCTAAACATGCTGAAACCTTTCAGCTATTGATGCTGAATCCTTTCAGCCTATAATGCAAAGAATGTTGATGATCCAATTTACGTTTTTTGATCACGCCCACAACTTTTTTGATTGCGTGCACGACTATGGAAGTGAATAACCATGAAGCTAGATGAAATTGCAAAGTTGGCGGGCGTTTCTCGTACCACCGCAAGTTATGTGATCAATGGGAAATCGGCCAAGTACCGTATTAGCGAGCGCACGCAGAAAAAAGTCATGGCCGTGGTGAATGAACACAACTATCGTCCCGACCATGCGGCTAGCGCACTGCGCGCAGGCACAAGCCGTTCGTTTGGCCTAGTGATCCCTGATTTAGAGAACACAAGTTACGCCAAAATTGCCAAGCTTCTTGAGCGAGATGCAAGGCAAGCGGGCTATCAACTTATCATTAGTTGCTCAGACGATAACCCCACTACCGAAGTCCAAGTGGCTAACACACTGCTCAGTCGAAAAATTGATGCGCTAATTGTTGCTTCATCGCTGCCTGCTGACAATGACTTCTACCCTGCTATTCAAGCTTCAGGCACACCTGTTATCGCCATTGACCGAGCATTGAATGATGAACATTTCGCTTGTGTTATCAGTGAAGATCTCGAAGGTGCATTCGCCCTCACTGAAAAGTTGCTGCAAGAAAACGTAAAATCGATTGGATTGATCGGCGCAGTGCCCGAACTTGGCGTATCAAAAGAGCGCGAACAAGGGTTTCTCTCTGCCGCAAATAAAGCTGGTGTTGCCACACAGGTGATTCACGGAGACCATTTCAGCCAAGAAGAAGGCAAGCGGTTGATGCTGTGCTGGTACGAGAATAGCCTGTTACCAGATGCCGTGGTCACCACGTCGTATGCCTTATTTGAAGGTGTACTCGACGCGATTCTTGTACACCCCGACATGGCTAACCACACGAAATTTGCCACTTTTGGTGACAACCGCATGCTCGATTTCATCCCGATGAAAGTACAATCTTTGCCGCAGCAGTTTGAGCTGATCAGTGAGCATGCGTTGGAACTCGCCCTTAATGCTATTGCAGGACGCTATCAACAAGGCGTGGAAGTGGTACCAAGAAAGCCGAAGTGGCGTAGTTAATATCGTCAAAATAGTGAATCTAGCACTTGATCGAAGCACCAATGGTGCTTCTTGCGTCAACTTTTGGCGTGCTAAACAAATTGTATTGCTAGAGAAATCGACATCATTGACGTTTAAGATCACATTTATCGCAAAAGACAAAACACTTGCTGGTATACTCCCCGCATTAAATAAAAGACAGATCGACATCCTAAAACAGGCTTTATCATAAAGGCACCTGAAATAGGCATGTTCAAAAAGGCAGGGCCATGAATTTAAAAACCACAATACAAGATGACAACAAGCAGCTTGATTTTTGTCGCCGTCAGTTAGACGTTGCTAACTTGACGAAAAACCACGAAGACATCGCGAAGCTGACAGCTAAAATCAATGAACTAACGCTTAGCATCGCACAAGCAAAAGAACAGCAAAAAACGCAATTGAGTGCAAAAGCACAAAAAATTGTCGCGTTGAAATTTCATCGTGTTTTATCTAAAACTGAACAAGCTGACATGGGCAAATTGAAAAAATCTGTGCGCGGTTTAATGGTGGTTCACCCTATGACGGCTCTGGGTAAAGAAATCGGCGTTACAGAAGTGACAGGCTACGCACACAAGCCTTTCTAATCGTCCCCTTCATTTGCTGTGAGAATCTATACACCATGCTGGATTCTCACTCACTTGACTCGCTGAGTTCAAACCTTCAAGACAAACAATCTCCCCTCTCGGGCGTTACCGTTTTCGCCCCCTTTGAAATTAACAGCTAAACCAAACAAAAAAGCGCCAACTCTCGTCAGCGCTTTCAAAAGCTTGTGTAGCTATCGATCATTTATTTGGCGATGTTAAAGAACGCACCGTCCTTGCAAGTAAAGGTGTAGTATTTTTCGCGCTCCATGTACTTCTCGAAGCCTTTGCCTTCACAGTAGGTCGCATTTAAGTCAGTGGAAATGTTCAATCGACTATCAACGACACGCTGATCAGGGTTTGGCATGGATTCCGCCGTTTCAATTGAAGAGCAGCCTGCCACTGAAGCGGCAATGACCGCCATCATCAATATCTTTTTCATTTTTTATTCTCGCTTTATAAAACGTAATTGGAACCATCGTTACAAGAGAGTTTGACTTCACCAGCTTGGCTCGACACGAAATCGCGAATGCCCATGCTTGAGCAATACACCCTATCCATTTCGACTATTTCATCCAAAGAAATGTCACCACGGATAACGTAGGAGTTGCCGCTATGGCACATAACACGTAGACCGTCAGCTGTTTGTGAGAATGCTTTGGCGCTGTCGCTATGGCAAAGCTTTATCGCCGCTTCAATACGTTCATCAACCGGATCCGGTGACGATGAGCAAGCAGCAATCGATAAAACAAACCCTAAGGTTAAAATTGGCTTAATCATTAGGCTATTTCCATCTTTTCTTTATTGTCCGCCGTGACGACATCACAACATATTCAATACATTAGCACAGCCTAACTGAAGCATGTATCCCCTTCACAATATTATCTACCCGAACCACATGAAGATGCTGCTTTAGTAGAATTTTACTTTGGTAGAAACAGCTGAAGGTTTGATCTAAGCCTTTCAGGTGTTGATGCAGCGGTGACGGGGGTTACTCCGTAATCAGCGATGATTTTCAATACTAATGCGGATGGCGTGGTACGGTTTTCTTCAGCCTGCGCTTGAATATCGTCATGCATGGCGCAGTTTAATAAGTTGTCATAGCTGTCTGGCAATTCGTCTGCCGATAGTTCGTAGCATCCATCAAGTAGTGGGCTATAACCAATGATCTCTGGCTTAGACTCTACACATCTCAATGCACCAAAAAGGTGTTCGTTAAGAATCACCTGAGGACCAAAGTCCGCTCCCGCATTTGGCGAAATAATAGAATATCGATATTGCGCATAGTCAAAAGGACGCAACTGATGTTGTGCTATCACATCAACCAGCTCTAACACTCTCGCTTCTCTATAATTTGAAATACCGAGTTGTCTGACGATTCCTTCATCCACCAAGAATGACAGCGCTTTCCAGGTATCAAGTAGCGGTGTGTTTAAATCGTCTACATGGGCGTACAACACGTCAATGTAGTCTGTATTCAGTCGCGTTAGCGTGGCATCCACTGAGCGCCTGATGTTGTCGGGAGAGAGACCGTCAAGTTTGTCATAGGTGAATCCATCAACCGATTGTGCACCGATTTTGGTCATCACTTCGACCCGCTTTCGGTCTTTGCCTTGCAGCCATTCACCGATGACGGTTTCGCTTTCACCCCCAATGCCATCCGGGTGCCAACAGGCGTAGTTATTGGCAGTGTCGAGACGACGCCCCCCCATATCTAGAAAAGCATCAAGCACTGCAAAGCTGTCGTCTTTGTTGGTGTAGGTACCAAATTTAGCTGTACCTAAAATAATGGGAAACATTCTGCCACTCCCTGCACTGCTCACTCTCGCTGCTGAGGGCGAGAAAGGCATGTTGCACTATTGTTAAGTTACATATTAAACATAGCCTTTGTCTGTCTTTAGAACCATTATACGAAGCCAGATTCATTCTAATCTCCGTCTAAAACAACAAATAAACACGAGTTACCGTGAGGCAAAGAATTGCGATAGCTGAGAGGTGCTAGGTGCTAGGTGCTAGGTGCTAGGTGCTAGGTGCTAGGTGCTAGATGCTAGATGCTAGGTGCGAGATAAAGATAGAGGGAAGCAGATGTGAAACGAGAAGCGCCACTGCGCCCTGCTTAAGGTACAGTTGTTTTTAGTAACCTGTCGCTTCCATAAAACCGACACCTGTCGAGGTGCCACTAATATTAATAGGCCCTTCCCAGTAGGGAAAAGCGAACGGCAGCCAGTTGTTGGCATTGACTGGTGATGTGGTTAAAAGCATCTCTTCGTCTGCAACCTGAATTTGCCATTCAGTGGGTAAATGGCGACCGGTGGGCATTTTTGTAAACGAGGTAGGCACCATGTTGATGTCAGCATGATCTAATGTACGCGAGCTGCCATCCGCTGCGGTCAACGAACCAAAACGATACGGCCCAAGATCACTTCTTACCTGAACCACCATCAATGAGCGGCCATCATCAAGCTGGAGTGAAAACCAATCCCACCCTCGCTGATCGTTGCTCAGCGCTTGCGTGCTCCACTCACGATCGACCCAACCTTTACCACTGACATTAATGACCTCGCCACTTATCGTCACAGTGCCCTCAATCGCCACTGCAGGTACGCTGAAATAGTATGAGGCAACCTCTTTTGTATTATGCTTTCGGCTATAACCTTGATCGCCTTGCAGAATTTCTTTTTGGCTCTGAACCATGTTCAGGTTGAAGCTGAAATCATCGTCTTGTGCGGTAAGTTCAGCGGGAAATGGTGCGACGCTTTTGCTTCGCCACTGCCAGTTGTCCAGCCAGACATTAAATGGCTTGTTTGTCACCCCAGCCTGACCGATACCACCGCGGGCAAATCGCTCAGCAGCGAACTTCTCCGTTTCAGTGGTGAGTACAGCATGCGCCATGAAAACATGCTTGTTATCCCAATTTTCACCTTGTTGAGCAGAGAGTGCGCTACGAAACAATGTCCATTGAACACCGTACTGGTTGCCTTGCTCATCACTAAGATTTGCAGTGACATACCACCATTCCTGGCGAAAATCGTCATGTAGGCCGTAATCTTCTGGGAATGAAAGAGGGTGTCCAGGCTCAACTGACGCAAATCCATCACTATCGCCCGCCACCAGAGCATCCACAGCCAAGCTGTTCGGCGCATCCCCCCTTAAAAGCACAGAGCCAAACAATGCGAGTGCACAGAGTAAAACCACCGAACTCCAGCCAATGATAGCCAGCATAAAAGGTTGGGGTTTGTCGTCGTTTCGCATTACTGTGAGTCCCTGAAAGAGAGAATGGCAGACCGTTTAATCAGTCTCCAAACTGGCCAACACCCTGCGACCAAGAGTGTTAGCAAGGCACCACCAAGTGTGGTCATGTAACTAAACGGGAAATAGGACACTGACATTGTCCAGCCAAAGGAGTACTTGAGAACAATGTTGATAAGGACTTCCGCAATAAGCAGCCCGAGAGGCAAAGCAAACAACGCCGAGAACAGGCCAATCAACATCAATTGACCGCCACCTAAGAACGCCAGTTCTCGACCTGAAATCCCCATATATCGCAAGAGCGAATATTGACGCTGTCGCGAGAGTTCTGTAGCGAGTGTGGAGAAGAAAAGACCACATATCGCGATGATCAACGTCAGAGTACACAAGGTGTCAGTGACAAGGAATGTCCGATCGAAAATACGCATGGCGCGCGCCAAAATATCGCGCTGATTACTTATCTGCGCTTCCTGCAACCCGAATTGGTTTCGCACGTGTTCGACCAATTGCGCTTCTTCCACCCCTTCTTTGAGTAATGCTGCAACGCCAACCCGACCTTCTCTCTGCATCCACGGCATGAGTGATGATCGGTTTGAAATCATCACCTGACTGTAGGGGTTGCCGTAATCGAAATAAATCCCTGCCACCTTCCATCCGTCACCAAATGGTGTGGGCAGGTTAATGCTATCGCCAGGATGAACATCAAATTTCATTGCTAGGGATTCACTCAACAAAATATTTTTACTTTGATGCAGGTGGGCCCAGTAATCCGGTATCGCCACCTTTAACGCCAGTGCTTCACGCTCTTCTTTACTGGTGCCGATGGAGTAGACTTCCACCACACCTTGGGCGGTATCAATTTCATGTCGCCATTGAACAATACTTTGCTCAACATCGTCTTGGACTTCGAGCCAATTGGACAACTGCTCCGCCACTTCTTTGTCAGGACGGATATAAATATCTGCCGCTAAACGTTGCTGTAGCCACCCTTCGGTTGTACTACGAAAACTGCCCACCATGGTTTCCATGCCAATATTGGTCGCGATGGCCATCATAAATGCCATAGCGGCAATACCCCGATACGTCAGGCTTGCTGACGCATCAGATAAGAACCAACGAAGTCGGGCAACCTTAATTTTTTCAGAAATAAACACGAAGGTTTTCCACATCAAGAATGGCAGCAGCAAACCACCACTGATGAGGATTAACGCAATAAGTGTGAAGCCTTGCGCCTGACTCTGAGGCGCACTGTAGACACCCAAAGCCACAACAATGAATACAGCCGCAACAATAGCCTGCCAACGAAACTCAGCATTGGAAAAACGCACCAAGGACATGCGTTTTGAAAGGCGTGCAGGCGGCGTGGTCAGTAATCGGTACAAGGGCCAACCCGAAGCCAAAACAAACCCACAAACACCGAGAAGGAAGCTATAGAAGCCCCATTCCCATTGCCAGTTCAACGTGAGGTCAACGTTCGCGCCGTAAAGATCGCTCAAGGTTGTTGCAACGGTTGGGATCAACTTCTGGGCAAGCAACAAGCCGGCAAAATTACCACTGATCAAACCCAGCATTAACCAAACCAGCATTTCCCCAGCAACAGCCCAAGCGAGTGATTTTCTGCCAACGCCCAGCTCACGCATGATACCGACCAAAGGCTGGCGCTGCGCCATCGACAAGGAAATCGCTTGATAGAAGATGAATAAGCCAACCACGAACGCCAACAAACCCATGGCGAATAAGTTTAGGTGGAACGCCCGCGTCAATGGGCCCAGTTCGGCGGTTTCTGTGCGAGAGAGCGTCATGGTTGGCGGCAAAAATTGTCGCAATTCATCACGTTTAGCTTTGTCCATTTCGCCGCAATAGATCAGCGAAAATCCCGAATGTTCTGAAAGCTGACGGATCACAGAGATATCGCCAAAAAGCCGCGTGCCTGCACCTATCTGGCCTCCGTCCATCAATTTCAGGGGGCCAATCTCTTTGCCTTCTTGCAAGACCAACTTCTGGCCTTCTGTCCAACCAAAATGATTCGCCAGTTCTGCACTGACCCATTGCGTACCAAACCCTTCGCTAAGTGGCAACGTGTTTGACGTCGACATTGGATTGGCCACATTGAAAGCGAACATGGCGATGGTATCCACGCCCATGAGCTGGATGTCTTGTCCGTCTTCGGTTGACGTACGATGGAAATCGACAGGCACACATTGGTTGAACCCTTCCCTTCGCATAGAGATATAAAGCGGTTCATCAATGCGCTTTCCACGCTCACGGTGATGCAACACATAAGGGAAAGGATTGGTAAAAAGGTTAGCGCCTTTTTTGTAGCTGGTCTGAGCATGCTGGTTGATTGACATCACACCCACCAATAGCGCGACACCTAAGGTGAGACCGAGCCATACCAATAAAACCTGAAACGGATGACGGCGATAATGCCCTATGAGCGCCTTAGCTACGGGTACGTACATTTAACACGCCCCCTTGCAGCGTGACACGATGCCCTAAATAATCTGCCACTTTTTCACTGTGGGTGACCACCAGTAAGGTGCAATCCAGTGTTTTTGTGAGTGTGGTAAGAAGGCGCATCACCGCATCTGCGTTACGCTCATCCAAGCTGCCCGTCGGTTCATCAGCCAGCAAGATTTTGGGTTCCATGTACAAGGCGCGGGCGATAGCAGCACGTTGCTGCTGTCCACCGGAGATTTCTTCTGGGTATCGTCCCAGCAAAGGCATTAGATCGAGTGCTGAAATGATTTGACGCCAAAGGCTGTCGTCTTCGTGCAAGCCTTTCAGTTGACGACAAAAGCGAATGTTATCCGCCACCGTCAAAGTAGGAAGGAGGTTATATTGCTGGAATACCATGCCAATGTAGTGGCGACGATAACGCGTACGCTCGCTCTCTGATAAAGAGTGAATAGCTGTTTCATCAATCCATACTTGGCCGGAATCAGGGTTGTCTAGGCCGCCAATCAGGTTAAGTAAGGTACTTTTCCCTGATCCACTTTCACCCATCAGCGCGACTTGATCGTTGTTCGCTAAAGACAACTCAGCGCCTTGCAAAACCGGATGGAACTCTCCCCCATCAAGATATCCTTTGCAAAGTCCAAAAAGCTCTAACATCTAAACCCCTAACAATGTCCATTTATCGACACACGGGAGAGACCCGCAAACGATTGGTCAAGCAATTTACCCCAATATCAATCGTCAAGAAAGTTATTTGAATCAAGTGCTCACTTTGACAAACAAACTCTCACTCGATCAGACCCATCTCATTCAACATTCTTTCAATGCCGCTCAATACCTACGGTCAGGTGCGAAACTTACGCCCTGTCTCGTATGCAAGGCAATTGAATGTTATGGTGATTTCTCTGACACTGTTCTGACAATACGGAGCGACAACGGCAATTCGTCACTTTTCGTCTTAACAAGAAGTACATCCACTCTTTCACAATAAGACTAGGGGTAGCATGCAAGCGGTCACTGGAAAAATTCTGGTTGTTGGTGCAACGGGGTACATTGGCCGCCATTTGGTATCGGCGTTGCTGACTAAACAACATACGGTTGTTGCAACAAGTCGCGATTTATCAAGTTTGAAAAGCCTTCCTTGGTCTGGACACCCAAGCGTCGAACTGCAACGAGTGGACCTTTATGATGGCGGCGATCTTTCAGCTGTATTAGCTGGCGTATCTACCGTGTTTTATTTGGTTCACGGCATGGCATCAGGCACCGATTTCTATCAGTACGAGTTAGACATGGCGCACCACATGTCACATGCGCTCAGTAAAAGTAACGTTGATCGAGTGGTATATCTCGGCGCCACCCAACCAGACAACGTTTCTTCCACACACCTTGCTGCTCGCAAGGCGACGGGCAACATTCTTAGAGATTCAGGCAAACAAGTGGTTGAGCTTCGTGCAGGGATCATTATTGGCTCTGGCTCTGCGGCATTTGAAGTGATGCGAGATATTGTGTCTCACCTTCCTATCATTACCGCCCCTGTCTCCATTCGTTCAGCGTCTTGCCCCATCGCGCTTGAGACCATGATTGGTTATCTGACGAAGCTGGTCTCTATCCCAATTGACGACTCTCCAACGTTTGATGCGCGAGGGCCTGAAACCATCAGCTATGAAGATCAAATGCGCAGATTCGCGCGCATCATTAATAAGCGCGTCGCGATCTTCAAAGTGCCTTTCTTAACGCCTCGCATCGCCACTCACTGGTTAAGCCTCGTCACCACGGTTCCCAAACCCATCGCCCAGTCATTAATACAAGGCTTAGAGTACGACTTGGTGCCAACTGGCGAGGACATATCTTCCATCATTCCGTCCCCTCAAATTAGCTTCGAACGCGCCGTCGAAGCCGCACTGGCTGAAGAGAGTGATGTGGTGAAAAATGATCTTTGGGGATTTGACCCTGACGCTGTTGCTCGCTGGCACAAAGGCTATGGTTATTACCCAAAACAAGCTGGCTTTAGTGTCGACACTGATGCATCTGCACACGCTTTATGGCAAAAAATCTGTCATGTAGGCGGCGATGAAGGCTATTTCTTTGGGGATGCCTTGTGGACACTGCGCGCTTACATGGATGCAGCAATTGGCGGTGATGCCCTCAAAAAACGACGCCCTGATGCTGAAACGCTAAAAACTGGCGACTACATTGACAGCTGGAAGGTCATCAAGTGCGAAGAGAATCGTCACTTATCACTGTTGTTTGGCATGAAAGCACCAGGGCTTGGCAGGTTGGAATTTACGATTGTCGAACAGGGTACACATCGAACTTTGGATATTCGTGCATGGTGGCACCCTGCGGGATTCAGCGGCTTGCTTTACTGGTTCGCCATGATGCCTGCCCACCTGTTTATCTTTCGCGGGATGGCGTTTGCACTGGCAAAAAAAAGCGGCGCAAAGGTAACAACACCTTTACGCCGCTAACTAATACTTCTCGTTTCTACAAGATTAAGGCTTTAAGCTTTCCGGCAGGACCACTAAACAATCAGCTTGGTTGCGAGGCCAGATCTTGTATTCGCCGTGATATTTAATGATCGATTTGTAATCGGTCACTTTCGTGGCAAGTAAACCTTTGGCCAAAAACGCCTCGATAAACCACGCTTCAGGGCCTCGGATATACAAACTCAAAGGCTTCACAAGCTCTCCCGCTTCGTTGAAGCTCTTTTCGAGCGCCGCGCTATTTGCCACGAAAGAATGCTGACCATCAGAAATTACCCGCATTTTCCGGCTAATTTCTTGATCGGTATGCACCATCCAATCATTGTTTTCCAGCTCAGTAAGCAAATCATCAAACTGACCAATCGTGACAACTGCATGCTCATCGCCGTCTGGAAATTGATGATGGTATACCGATGCAATATGCAACATTTGACCTTTAAGATTGGCGTGTTTGCCCATGCTGCGACCTTGTTGAACCCAACGGGTTAGGTCTTTCAGTACGATGTTGTCGAAACGCTGTTTCTTAATCGCCTGTGCCACCCAACGGCAAAGAAATGCATCTTCACTTACTGGGTTGTTTTGTAGTTTTCCTGCCGCTTTCGCGTCGTTGAGTTCGCTCAGTGCTGAATCCACAACGGATTTAATTTCTTTTATGTAACTCATGTTCTTATTTTTTGGCTAAACCCCAGTAAAACAGGGCGGATAGAATCGCACATGCAGCCATAGCACCTGTCATAGGCCATGCTGAATGCACAGGAATGGCCGCGACTATACCACCAACAACAGTGCCGATACCAAACCTCATTGTGCCTGCTAGCGAAGAAGCTGTGCCTGCCAATTCAGGATAAGCACTCAGCACACAGGCCATCGAGTTACTACCAACAATGGAAATCGTTCCAACAAAGAGCATGACCGGAATCACTGTGCCCCACAAACCGAGATGGAAAACCTGACCGACGATCAACGCAACACCAGCCGCTAACTGAATCATCAAACCGATTTTCAGCATATTCTCGCTACCCACTTTGCGGACAAACTTGCCGTTCAGCATGGTAAACAGAATCAAGCACACCACATTGAGCCCAAACAGGTAGCCGAAGTTTTGGGTGCTCACACCGTAGTAATCGATGTAAACAAAGGAACCCGCAGTTAAAAACGAGAACATGCCCGCGAACGAAAAGCCTGACGCGACGATATAGCCAACAGATTTCTTGGTACGAAGAATCTTGGCGTAGTTACGTAGCGTAGAACCAATACGTAACGGCGGACGGCGATCAAGCGCTAAGGTCTCTGGAATCATTGTCACCACCAGCACAATCACCAACGCAGCAAAACCTGCGAGTACCCAAAAGATAGAACGCCAACCAAACCAAACCGCCAGATAGCCGCCCATCATGGGCGCAGCAAGCGGTGCGACTGTCATCACCAAGGTAATGAATGACATGGTGCGTGCGAAATCTTCTTTATCGAACATGTCACGAACCAGCGCTTGAATCACCACGGCGGCAGCAGCGCCGCAGAAGCCTTGCGCCGCACGAATATAAGTCAAGGTTTCAATGTCAGTGGCATTTGCACTTACCACTGCGCCAATCAAGAACATGATAACGCCGACGATCAATACAGGACGACGACCATAACTGTCGGAGATTGGACCATGAATCAACTGCCCTAGCGCAAAACCTGCGGTATACGCAGCGAGAGTACGTTGAACAAGCCCCGGTGCGACACCTAGCTCTCTCGCGATATCAGGCATGGCGGGTAAATACATATCGATCGCTAACGGCGTCAAAGCAGCAATCGCGCCAAGGACGAGGATCAAAAGAAAAGTCAGCTGCTGAGTTGGCTGATGTACGGCTTTCGTTGTCATGTACGCCTTAGAAAAAAAGGTGAAGAAAAAGGAAGCACAGTCCAAAACTGTGTCTGGCTCACATAATAGCACTATCATTAATTCCCTTGAGGAAATAATGACTTTCTATTCAGACACAAACCAAATCACCACTAAACCACAGATATTTAAGTAGAAACATTCATCGTAACCATAAAATATCTCGCACTTCAGCTAAAAGACGTTAAGCGCTTATGCTTCGCTGTTCGGAAATGAGTATAAAAAAACGCTGCCAAACAAATGTCTGCAGCGTTTTATTCAACATTGACCTTTAATGTCGCCGTGTTCGTCTCGCTTTTCCGCACAACTAGCGGTGTATCACTTATTTTTTCGGTTGAAAAAGAGCAATTTCTTGCGGAGTTAGCTGTCGGTATTCACCCGGCGCAAGTGCTTCATCAAGCACTAATTCACCCACAGATTCACGATGAAGGCCAACCACTTTGTTTCCAACGGCAGCAAACATACGTTTCACCTGATGGTATTTACCTTCATGAATCGTCAGTAGCGCTTCTTTCTCGCTGACTTGCTCTAACTGAGCGGGTAGCGTATCTGTTTTTTCTCCACGAAGCAGAAGTCCTTCAGAGAACACATCTGCTGTTTCTTCCGAAATCGGATCGTCCAGCACAACACGATATACTTTGTCGCACTTGTGTTTCGGCGACGTCACGCGGTGTGACCATTGACCGTCATCTGTTAACAGCAACAATCCCGTCGTATCGCAATCTAGGCGGCCGGCAATATGCAGTTTGTCTGCACCGACTTCGTCCAACAAGATAAACACCGTTGGGTTATGCCCATCTTCATGAGAGCACACATAGCCTTCGGGCTTGTTCATCATGATGTAACGCGGGCCAGACAAACGCAGGGGCGCGCCATCAAATTCAACATCGGCGTCTTCTGCGATTTTCAATGCACCGCTCTTAACGATATCACCGCTAACTGTCACGCGTTTTTCTTTGAGTAGTCTTGTTGCTTGGGTACGAGTAACACCTACTGTTTCACAAAGAAATTTGTCTAGCCTGATCATAGTATTTTGTCCGTGATATTCTTGAAGGGCGCATTATAGGAAGTTAGCGTTAAAGGTACAGTGAAAAACGTTTTATCAATCTCATATTGATGCAATGCAATTGCACTCTTGCTGCGCCTGTCTATAACTAAGAGATGGCGAACTTAACAATTTCGTTACAGTCTAAACCCGTACCCTCCAATTTATGATTATAATCTCGCACTGGTTAACATGTTGATTAGGGAAGTATTTATGAACATTTCGCTGCAATCACCTTCCGTAGAGTCAATGCCTCGTCTCCTCGAGCTTTCAAAGCAACTTCATGATCACGAGGCGCTTTCTTTTGATGTGGAGCATGTGACATCTGCCTTCAATTTCTTGATTGCGCATCCCGCACACGGCGATGTCTTTTTGATCGTGCTAGACCAAGACGGCGACCAAGAGTTGATCGGCTTTGTCGTGCTTTGCTATAGCTTTAGTATTGAACTCGGCGGCCGTATCGCAGTGATCGACCAAATTTACTTGTCAAAGGATTGGCGGCGCCAAGGTGTGGGTTCTTATGTCCTGCCAAATATTGAGTCCCATGTGCAAGCGCGAGATTGTCATGCCGTGATCCTTGAAGTGAATATTGGCAACAGCGGCGCGCGGGAATTTTATGAGCAGTTCGACTACATGCCACGACGTCAGCACTGTTTGATGACCAAACGATTAGTTTGCTAGTCAATTAGCTCGCTAGCTAATCTTGATGCGCCTCGCTACACTGGGCGGCCTTAACAGACTGCCTTATTGATCGCATGTATACCCTTCGCCCTTACCAAGCTGATACGGTCAAAGCCGTTGTCCACTATTTCCGTCGTCACTCTACTCCTGCTGTTGTTGTCTTGCCGACTGGCGCAGGTAAAAGTTTGGTCATTGCCGAGCTCGCTAAACTTGCGCGAGGAAGAGTGCTGGTGTTGGCGCATGTAAAAGAGCTGGTAGAACAAAACCACGAGAAGTACGAAGGATACGGCCTTAAAGGCGGCATTTTTTCTGCTGGACTAGGCCGCAAAGAAAGCAGTGATAAAGTCGTGTTTGCCTCGGTGCAATCTGTTGTGCGAAATCTAGAGGCTTTCAAAGACCAGTTTTCTCTGCTCGTTATCGACGAATGTCACCGAGTGCCGGACAACGAAGACAGCAGTTACCGCAAAGTTATCTCTCATCTACAACAAGTTAATCCGGGTATTAAAGTGCTGGGGCTAACCGCAACACCCTATCGCCTTGGCATGGGGTGGATTTATCAGTTTCATACAGCAGGTCGCGTGCGGAGTGAAAAACCGCGCTTCTTTCATGATTGTATTTTTGAACTCCCGATCCGGTTCTTGCTCGATGAAGGCTTCCTCACTGAGGCCAAAGTGTTGGATGCGCCGGTGCTGAGTTATGACTTTTCGCAACTGAAAGCCTCTCAAACTGGTTTCTACAAAGAAGCAGACCTTGACCGTGTGATTGAAAACGCACCTCGTGCTACGCCACAAATCGTCGATCAGGTCATGGAATACGCCAAAGACCGTCACGGCGTGATGGTTTTTGCCGCCACGGTGAGGCACGCTCAGGAAATTTTGGGGCTACTGCCACCCGCTGATTCAGCTCTCGTCATTGGTGATACACCGCTGGATGAACGAGACAGCATCATCCAACGTTTTAAGAAACGAGAAATTAAATATCTGGTTAACGTGTCGGTACTCACCACGGGATTTGATGCGCCGCATGTTGATCTTATTGCGATTTTACGTCCCACCGAATCCGTTAGCTTGTATCAACAAATTGCTGGCCGCGGATTACGTCTTTCGCCAGGCAAGAAAGATTGCTTGATACTGGATTACGCTGGCAACGTTTACGATTTGTATCAACCAGAAATTGGCGACCCTAAACCTGACAGCGACAGTGAAATCGTGACCGTTCCCTGCCCTGCATGCGGTTTCAATAACAACTTCTGGGGCAAACTGGACGACAATGCTTTCCTGATGGAGCATTACGGACGTCGCTGTCAGGGCTTTTTTGAAGACGATGAAGGCGAACGAGAAATCTGCGGTTATCGTTTTCGCGCCAAGTATTGCAGCGAATGTGGCGCCGATAATGATATCGCCGCTCGTCGTTGCCATCAGTGCGATCATACGCTTGTCGATCCAGACAAAAAGCTGCGGGATGCCCTCAAGCTAAAAGATGCCATGATCATGGCCTGTGCCGACATGCGCTTAGAAGCAGGAAAAAACAAATTCGACAAGCCACAACTTAAAGTCACCTTTGTGGGTCACGACGGCGCCGAAATACATGAAGTCTGGCCGCTTTCGACTAAACGACAAAAAGAGGATTTCCTCGCGAAGTTTATCAATCCGCATTTGGTTGACCGACATCGTCCATTTACCGACACTGCTCCCTCTAAGGTGGTTAGAGCGGAACATCGCTTGCGGCTACCAGACTTCGTGGTGGCAAGAAAGAACGGCCGCTTCTGGGCGATCCGCGATAAGATTTTCGATCTCGACCAGTTTGCATCTCAGCAAGAAGTTAGCGACATCATCAATAGCGCGGCTTGATAATACCAAGCGATTAAAGTGAGCTAAAACGTTGGCAATTGATTGCCATAAATGCATAACGCGCAGTATTCGCTCACTGAGCCACTAAATAACGTGTAACACCCTAGTTTCGCTTGTGATCCCACTATCTGGGTGGTAGTATCCGCGCTCGATTTACTTGGTATCTAGATTGGTCGCATTCTGGGTACTTATTTTCAACTCTCTATATTTAAAGAGTATTTATTATG
This sequence comes from Enterovibrio litoreus, assembly GCF_045679545.1. NCBI lineage: Bacteria > Pseudomonadati > Pseudomonadota > Gammaproteobacteria > Vibrionales > Vibrionaceae > Enterovibrio > Enterovibrio litoreus. The sequence goes on along the minus strand of NZ_CP166194.1, from coordinate 1,597,872 downwards.
AAATTTAATGCAGTAGTACGTACTGAGCAGGGTAAGGGTGCGAGCCGCCGCCTGCGTTTGACTGACAACTTCCCAGCTGTAGTTTACGGTGGCGAAGCAGCGCCAGTTGCAATCTCTCTAGAGCACTCTAAAGTGATTACTCAAATGGACAAGCCTGAGTTCTACGAAGCGATTACTCTAGTAATCGACGGCGCAGAAGTTAAAGTTAAGCCACAAGACATCCAACGTCACCCGTTCAAGCCTAAAGTCATGCACATGGACTTCATCCGCATCTAATTGCGTTTGAGCTTGAAGGATCTTCACTTCACGAAGAAGTGAATGAGACGAAGAAAGCGCCGATTATCGGCGCTTTTTTGTATCTGTCGTTTTACGTTTGCTGTGCGTGGCTCGTCATATTGGCCAAGCTGACTTTTCTTTTCTCTTTTTTCTATTCTTTATTCTTCTTGCACTTCGTGTTTAGTGCTTAGTTTTTAGTGTTTAGTGTTTAGTGCTTAGTTTTCAGCTCTTCGTTTTAGTCATCATCACCAAACAGTGATTGCTGCGGGTTAATCTCTTCAACCGCTTGTATGGCATCTTTTGCCAATCTCGCCTTAACAATACGCAGACGTTGCTTGCACAAGCGCACAACATTGCGTCGCTGTTCACTGTTAAAGTCATTCCAATGGAAACGCTCATCCCTGCTGCGGAAGCAACCTTTGCAATACCCTTTGTTGTTCACCTGACAAACACCAATACAAGGGCTGGGCACTGTAAAAAAATCAAGTTGCTCCAACGTTGCACCTCTTAGCATTAAGTTATTCTTTTTCATTCAAGCGAGTTTCTGAGCGAAAAGCAAACTTGTTGAAATGGTAAAGCATGCCCCCTATCTTCACCTAACTGCCATTAGCTATCACGGTTGCATAATAGGTGAATTCACCTACTGATGTGAAATATCATTGCGTTTAGTGGTCTAAATTTGTTACTTTTACCACATAACCTTTTGGGTTATCGCCATGATTTGGAATAAATGGCGAAAAGAAACGCGTTTTAAAGGAGTAGTTATGTCGTTTTTTGTACCATCTTCAGAGTCCCAAGATCACGCAGAATCTATCTATACTGCAATCGCAAAGCATATTGACGCACCGATCAACGACACACGTATCGCTGGCCTAACATGGGACCATGAAGGTCAAGAAGTGGTTGCTAAGGTCGGGCAGGCATTACCGGCTTGTTTTGGTTCAGACGATGAAGTTGTCCTCGCCATTTTTGATTGTGGTGATGTATTTAAAGTTTGCACGCCAAACCGTGGCGCGGTCTGTTTCGACCCAGTAGTCGCATTGCGTTCTAATGTTGCTAACGTTGATCTCTTCTAGCACGAACGAATTTCCCACTAAAAATGCCGGGTATGTGACCCGGCATTTTTGTGTCTGCACAACGCTTAGAACAAACCCAGTTGAGGCATCGACAAGGCATCAAAACTCTTGCCAACAAACGGTAAAATTCCATCAGCAATCGGTTTTAGCTGTTTATCGACATAATGTTGATAATCAAATTGGCTATCTTGCGCTTCTCGTGGCTCAGGGCCATTGAGTGTGATGACATATTCAATCCAACCACCGTGTTGATATTGTAACGACCGCCCCAACTTTTGATTCACAGCGTCAGCCTTTCGCGCGGCTTTCACGTGCGGCGGCACATTTTTCTCGTAGTCAGACAATTTTCGACGCAGCCTTTTCCGGTAGATCAATTTATCGTTATTGTGACCGCGTAACGTATCTTCAACCGTTGTACGTACATAGTCATCAATGTCTTCACCATCAAAAACCCGTTGATACAAGGTCTGCTGAAATTCTTGCGCCAAAGGTGTCCAATCCGTTCTTACCGTCTCTAGGCCTTTATAAACAATATGACGCTCGCCTTGTTTGTCGACCAAGCCCGCATAGCGTTTTTTACTGCCCGTATCCTGCCCGCGAATGGTTGGCATCAAAAACTTCTGATAATGGGTTTCGTACTCAATTTCTAGCGCTGAGGGGATATCGTACTCATCCAGCAGATGTTGATCCCACCACTGGTTGATGTGCGTCACCAGCGCTTTCCCGACTTCGTCGGCTTCTTGGTTACTGTATTGGCGCCCCAAAGACACAAAGGTCGAATCCGTATCGCCATAGATCACGTCATAGCCTTTGGCTTCAATCAAATCACGCGTCAACTTCATGATCTCGTGGCCGCGCATCGTGATTGACGAGGCTAAACGATGATCGAAAAAGCGACATCCCGATGACCCCAAGACACCATAAAATGAGTTCATGATGATTTTAATCGCCTGCGAAAACGCTTTTTCGCCTTGGCGTTTGGCTTCGTCACGCGCTTTCCAGAGATTCTCAATCATGGCAGGAAGAAAGTGCTTTTCGCGATGGAAAACGCCACCACGAAAGCCCGGCACAGTCAGGCTCAAATCGTCCTGTTTTAGGCCCTCAATCAAACCGAGTGGGTCAATCAAAAACGTGCGGATAATCGACGGATACAACGATTTAAAATCGAGCACCAACACGGAATCATACAAACCGGGTTTACTGTCCATGACATAGCCACCAGGGCTGGCAATCCAGTTTTCGCTGGTCAGTGTGGGGGCGACATAGCCCGCTCGGTGCAAGCGCGGCATATACAGGTTGGTAAACGCCGCCACCGAGCCGCCAATACGATCAAGCTCAATGCCCGTTAAGCGAGTGCGTTGGATCAGAAATTCCAATAAATGAGTATCAGCAAAAATGCGATTAACCAGCACACAGTCTTGCAGGTTGTATTTCGCCAATGCGGGCTTATCGTCTCTAAACATCCGATTGATCGAATCCATACGATCATAGGGATTATCAATCGCTTTCCCTTCGCCAAACATGTTGCGTGAAACGGATTCTAGCGACCAAGAACGAAAACTGTATGTCGCCGTTTTCAAACCATCAATGCCGTCAATCACCACCCTTCCCGGCAAGGTAATAAAGCCTTGTCGACTGTTATTCGAATCACGCCAATGGGCTTTTTCTGCCCCTCGTCCAAGGCGAAGATCAATGTTATTGAACGCTGCGCGCTTTATCAGCAAACGAAAGTCGAAATCAACTACACTCCACCCTACGACCACATCGGGATCAAAGCGGACGAACCACGCATTGAGCGCTTTTAGCAGTTCAAGTTCGTTGTCGACCCATTCAATCCAAGGCATCCCTGCTGCATCATCCGGTGTTGGTCCTACCATGATGACGCGGCTATCCATCTCTCCGTCTAAACCGATAGAATACAAAACACCTTTTTCAGAGCATTCAATATCCAACGAGACGCGAGACAAAGTGGTGGAGTAATCAGACGCTTTGGTTTTCACGTTACGGTATTCAACAAAACCTTTTTTCTGCTTCGCCGTGCCGGTGAAGGTCAAACCACCGCAAATGAATCGCTCCATCAAATAGCGATCCGTCAATCGCACATCGGCTTCATAAGGGTCTAACCCTTCGGCTTGCAACAATCGACTCGCCCGTGTTGCGCCAGAAATGGTCGTGAAATAGAAACCGGTCATCTCTCGATGTGAAAAATCACACAGCGTCAACGCTTTGCTGTGAAAAGGAACTCCCGCCTCTGTCAAAGTTCGTTGCGCTGCGGACACCAGCTCATTAGCAACAAAGAAAACTGGCTTTTCGCCTGTTATCACCAATTTCGCGGGGCCAGCATTTGTCTGCACCCAAAAAACAAGTTCGGTGACCTCGCCGATATCTCGGCCATGGCGACTGATGATGAATCCTTCTTGATATTGCAAGGCGGCCTCAGAGGTTAAGTTAACACTGGCAGTATACCCAAACTCGGGCATAGGTCGTTAGGCCTGCTTTCGCAGACAAAGCGTTGCCGAGGCCACATTCTTAGCCGCTCACCCTTCCTTTCAGCCCTCAATTGCTAGACTGATTAACACAATCAAGGAGGATTTATGAATAGTCGCGTCTCTCACATCGTGGTCGTTGATGATGAACATGACGTTAGGGCAGTGCTTACCGACGCACTTCGCCAAATAGGTTACACCGTCACTCCGGCGTCAACAGGAAAAGAAATGTACGAGGCAGGCGATGTCGACCTTGCGGTCATTGACCTACGCTTGAACAACGAAGACGGTCTCCAGTTGGCGCGCCAGCTAAGAGCAAGCAGCGACGTGCCGATCATGATGCTGACAGGCAAAGGCGACGAAACAGATCGAATTATCGGTCTCGAAGTGGCTGCTGATGACTATATGATGAAACCGTTTAACCTTCGCGAATTCACGGCACGTATCAACGCACTTTTAAGGCGAAGCCAAAGCGGCAGCGCAACACGATTGCCCGTTGAAACGAACGAAACGGTATACCAATTTGGCGACTGGACCTTGTATTTGTCTCGACGTTTGCTCCAACACGCCAACGGACACACCCCTGAACTGACTTATGGCGAATTTTCGTTGCTAGAAGCCTTTATCTCTTCGCCTCAGCGCGTCCTTACACGGGAGCATTTGATGGAACGAACACATGGTTATGACTCTGATTCGCTCGACCGCACCATCGACGTGCTAGTGGTGAGGCTTCGTCGAAAAATTGAATCGAATCCGCGCATTCCAACACTGATCAAAACTGCGCGAGGGCTGGGGTATTGCTTTGATGCGACCGTCAGCAAACTCGTTCAACAAGCGCACTGAGTACGCTCGTGCGCAGGAACAGTATACGCCCCCATTTGATGCTAACACTTTCTGTGCTGCTCGCGCTGACTACGCTAATGGCGGGATTTTCGCTGTTTACGCTTTGGCAAAACCAGTACCTGCTCGACAAAATCACACAAACTACTCTCTCTGACACCCAGACCGCATTGAACCTTTCCCAAGGCGTCGCCCAGATTGCAGCTTTAGCGCCTTATACCGCAGCATCCGCAAGGCCGCATCAAATTCAAAACGAAAAGAAGCAACTTCAAGCGAGAGCAACTGCGTTAAGCGAAGATGCACACAAGCTCACAAGCCCAGCTTACGCTGAAGAGTTAAGTCTGCGTGTTAGTGAAGTCGAAACCACGCTACAAAAACTGATGTCGAATGTTGAGCGAGAATTGTTTATTCGTGAGGATCTCATGGCGCAACAATTTGCCCTGGACGCGCTCGATAACTACGTATTTGGCGTGCCTTTTATCCAAGCGTTTTCCCAAGATCCCACCCACATATCTCAAGGCTGGATAGATCAAATCACGGTATTACTCAGTGACGACACACGCTCGAATGCGCGCATAGCCCAAGAAGTCATGCCCGTTCTGGCTTCGTTAACCCGAAGTAGCACGCAGATAAAGGTTTTGAGGGCTGAAAATGCCTTCTTGCTTGCATCCATCCGCGCGCAATCCGATCGCATGACCGACTATGTGCGCGAAATCGTGGCCATGCACCAACAAGAAGTTACAGAACAGCAACGCCTTGCTAAATCAGCCATCAACAAGGTCATGGTGCTGATGGCCCTCATCCTGCTTTCTTTGGTCGCGGGCGTGTTCTATCTCTACCGGTTCAACGACAAGATGGCCAAAGATCTGCTGAGCGTGACTGATGAGATGATCAATCTCGCTCAAGGCAACACCAAGCAATCGCCGATCAAACTCAAACGACAAGATGAGATTGGAAAACTGGCGACCGCATTCTCAGCGTTTCAACGCAATGCCATTGAAAAAGAACGTGCGACACAGGATCTTTACCAACAAAATGTGCTGTTAGAAACCATTTTCCATGAAATGCAGGATGGCCTCAGTGCATTTGATGCTGACAACCGTTTACTCGCATGGAACACAAAATATGCTTCCATGCTCGGGATTGATGAAGCGCAGCTCACGCTTGGTATGACCATAGAAGATGTGCAGCACAAGCTGTCACCTCGCCTTCAAACTTCTTCCGAGCATGCACAACAAAACGATTCCTACGCCCAACAGAGACATCGTCATCCATTACTGTTTGAAAGGCAGTTCAAAGACGGACGGATTATCGAATATCGCAGCCAACCCATTCCCTCAGGTGGCTTTATCACCCTTTATCGAGACCTGACAGAAAAGCGTCAGACAGATCTCGCACTTAAGCAAGCCCAAAAAATGGACACACTGGGGCAATTGACTGGCGGGATCGCACACGATTTCAATAACCTTCTCTCAGCATTAAGCGGAAATCTTGAATTGCTCGATATGTCCAACAAACTCGATGATACAAGCAGAACCTATTTAACACGTGCGCTTTCCGTCACTGAAAAAGGTAGCCAGTTAATCGAACGTCTTCTTGCTTTTAGCCGAACCCAACCCCTTCACCCCGAGCTTGTGAACGTTGAGCAAACCTTGGATGAGCTATCCGATTTGATGGAATATTCATTAGACGGGTCAAGTCGATTACTCCTGCACAAATCACAACAAGAAGTGCTGATCTTCGCGGATAAAAGTGGGCTTGAAAACGCGCTGATGAACCTACTTTTAAATGCCAATGCGGCTATGACACACGCAGGTAATGTCACCGTTACAACACGAAAATGCTCCCTGTTGCGAGACAAAAAGGACGCCATCTTGATTGAAGTGGAAGACACAGGTGTTGGCATTCACCCTGATAACATAAACAAAGTCATGGAACCCTTTTTCTCAACCAAAGAAAAAGGCAAAGGCAGTGGCTTGGGTTTGAGCATGGTGTATGGGTTTGTGGAGCAATCCAAGGGCGAAATTGTGATTGACTCAACACTGGGCAAAGGTACCGCTATCAGCATGATCCTTCCCTGTTATGCGTCAGAACCCGCGGCCACTGATGCAACCCCTTTTACAGTACAAACGAGTGCGACGGTAACCGCCACCAGCCCATTACAAGACCTTAATCTGGACGGTGTCTCCATTTTGTTAGTCGATGACGACAACGATGTCGCGTTACCGATCAAACAGATCCTTGAAGCGCAGCGTGCCGTTGTGACGCTTGCAACTTCCGCCAAAGAAGCCGTCAAAATCAGTGACGCGACAAAACCCGACTATGTCATTAGCGATATCAATCTCGGTGACAAAGAAACCGGCGTCTGGCTCAAAAACACGCTAAAAATTATCCAACCCAACATTCCGGTGATCTTGATGTCTGGCTTGCCCAAAGAACAGCTTAGCCAGCAGTTTGAGTATGACTCAGAATGGGATTTGATCACAAAACCCGTCACTCGCAGCACCCTGTCAACGGCGCTACTTCGCGTAATATCAATCCGTTAGCGCGATTGTTTCAATTGTGAATGAAATAACTCTGTATTTGAAACCAACCATTCGTTTTAGTTTGTCAGCCTGTAGAAGACAATTCACAAGGAGATTCGCTATGAATTCGCTTTTACGGAAATCGCTTTTAAAGAAATCACTGTTGGCCGCCATGATCGCTTCACTCCCTATGGCTCAAGCAACCGCAGAAGAAGTGCTAATTGGTTTGATAACGAAAACTAACACCAACCCATTCTTCGTGAAAATGAAGGAAGGCGCACAAGAAAAAGCCACAGAACTCGGGGCAAAAGTAAGCTCATTTGCCGGCCGATTTGATGGCGATACGGATTCGCAAGTTCAGGCCATTGAAAACCTTGTTGCGGCGGGCGCAAAAGGCATATTAATCACGCCGAGTGACCCGCAAGCGCTCGCGCCTTCCGTTCAACGCGCGAGAGATGCTGGCGTATTGGTCATTGCATTAGATACGCCTTTCACTCCACCTAATGTGGCTGATGCGACCTTTGCCACGGACAATTTCAAAGCCGGTGAATTGATTGGTGAATGGGCAAGAGCGCAAATGGGTGATGACGCCAAAAATGCCAAGATTGCACTGCTTGATTTGAGCACCGCCAATATCTCTGTCGATGTCGCTCGTAATCAAGGCTTCCTGACGGGTTTCGGCATCGACACGAAAAACCCAAATATCAATCGCGATGAAGATGACCCTCGCATCGTGGGTAACGACGTAACACAAGGCTCCGAAGAAGGTGGCCGTCGCGCCATGGAAAACTTGCTGCAAAAAGATCCAAGCATCAACCTTGTTTATACCATCAACGAACCGGCCGCGGCGGGCGCATATGAAGCGTTAAAAGCACTAGGCCGACAAGATGACGTGATGATTGTATCGGTTGATGGCGGCTGCCCCGGTGTCGAAAATGTGGAAGCAGGCGTGATCGGCGCAACCTCCATGCAGTTCCCTTTGCAGATGGCCGCGCTGGGCGTTGAAGCCGTGGTTGAGTACGCGAAATCTGGCGTCAAACCAGGCGCAACGCCGGGTAAAGCTTTCTTCGATACTGGCGTTGAATTGATCACAGACGAGCCCGCTATTGGCGTAGCTTCATCCACCTCGAAACAAGGCAAAACTAAGTGCTGGGGCTAACCCCATAAAAATGTCAGAGAGAGTGCGCTCTCTCTGACTTTCTTGCGAGCACGGACGCACTCAGGAGCGCGTAAATGTCATCACCACAAAATTCCTCACCTAGCGGCAACAGACTCGCGGGTGATCAGCTTTCGAACGAAACCTTTAGTCTCGTTCAGCGCATTCAGCTTTATCTTCACAATCACCCGACTGCAGTCCCTTGTCTGGTGCTCATTCTTGCGGTGGCTTTCTTTTCCACCTTGGTGGGCGATAGGTTTTTTCACCCGTTTAACCTGTCATTAGTGCTTCAGCAAGTCACCATTATTGGCGTGATTGGTATTGCCCAAACGCTGATTATTTTAACGGCAGGCATTGACCTTTCTGTCGGCGCTATTATGGTGCTGACTTCTGTTGTCATGGGGCGATTTGCCATCGATTTTGGACTGCCCGCCCCCGTTGCGCTCTTTGCTGGGCTGCTTGTGGGTGCGCTGGCTGGATTAATAAACGGCTTGTTGGTGGCAAAAGTCAAACTCCCCCCTTTCATTGCGACCTTGGGTACCTGGAACATCTTTTTTGCCCTCAATTTGTGGTATTCCAATAGCCAAACCATTCGCTCCCAGGTCATCGATCAGCAAGCGCCGTTGCTGCAATGGCTTGGTAATACCATCGAGGTGTTTGGCGCTCGTATCGCTTACAGTTCCCTGTTTATGTTCTTGCTGTTCATTGTATTTTGGTATGCACTCAATTGGACGGCTTGGGGACGCCATGTTTACGCCACGGGCGATGATCCTGACGCTGCGCGTCTGGCGGGTATTCGAACTAAGCGGATTCTCTTGTCGGTGTATATCACTGCGGGTGTCGTTTGTGCGCTAGCAGCGTGGGTATTGATTGGCCGCATAGGTTCGGTAAGCCCACAAGCCGGTTATACCGCCAATCTGGATTCCATTACTGCGGTAGTAATAGGCGGAACCAGCCTGTTCGGTGGGCGGGGTTCCATTTTCGGCACGCTTATCGGCGCCTTGATTGTCGGGATATTTAGAAACGGTCTCGCTCTTTTGGGTGTAGACGTGTTGTGGCAAGAATTCACGGTTGGCGTATTGATCATTGTTGCTGTCAGTATTGACCAATGGCTGCGGAGGGTGTCTTCATGAGTGAGTCGAATCAAATACCCGTTCTACAAGCCCGAGGTTTAGTTAAACGCTATGGACGCGTGACTGCCCTGAACGGTGCAGACTTCGATTTGATGCCGGGTGAAATCCTCGCCGTTATCGGAGACAACGGCGCGGGTAAATCGAGCTTAATAAAAGCACTTTCCGGTGCGTTGATCCCCGATGCAGGTGAAATCACCCTTGATGGGAAACGCGTGAACTTCACCAACCCGATGCAAGCACGAGAAGCCGGCATTGAAACTGTGTATCAAAACCTGGCTGTCGCCCCGGCCCTTAACATTGCGGACAATATGTTTCTGGGTAGAGAAATCCGGCACAGCGATTGGCGCGGGAAATGGTTTCGCATGCTGGATAAAAAAGCGATGCGAGAAAAAGCAAAAGAGAAGCTCACCGAGCTGGGCTTGATGACCATTCAAGATATTACACAAGCGGTTGAAACCCTCTCTGGTGGTCAACGCCAAGGGGTGGCTGTCGCCCGCTCTGCATTGTTTGGCTCTAAAGTTGTCATCATGGATGAACCCACAGCAGCACTTGGTGTGAAAGAGTCTCGAAAAGTTCTCGATTTGATCCTTGAAGTGAGAAACCGAGGCATGCCTGTGGTTTTGATCAGCCACAACATGCCCCATGTTTTTGAAGTGGCCGATCGTGTCCATATTCACCGATTGGGTCAACGGGTTGATATTATTTCGCCCAAAACTCACAGCATGTCAGATGCGGTAGCCATCATGACCGGCGCGATGGAGCCTGGCAGCTCGGAACCAGCATAATCACCAATATGAAGCCACTGATCGCGCTGACATTCTGCCTCGCTTATCTGATTCCATCTTGGTCTCAGGCAGCGGTGACGGCCGGTGTCAGCGTGTCTGATCTCACTAACCCATACTTTGTCACCATGGTACGAAGCCTTCGCGATGAACTTCAAAAAACCTTTGGCGATGATGTTCGCTTGCTTGTGCGATCCAGTGCCTACGATCACCCTCGTCAAGTGAGACAGCTTGACGAATTTGTCGCTGAAAACGTCAATCTCATTTTTCTCGTCGCGTCCGACGAACACAAAATTGGCCCCACGGTAAAACGTATTGTCGATCAAGGAACGCCCATTTTTGCTATTGACGTACGTGCTAAAGGAGCGACCGCCACCATTACGACGGACAACGTGCAAGCTGGCTATGTTGCATGCAACCATCTGGCAGAATCACTGCACGGGAAAGGGCATGTACTTATCATTAATGGGCCGCAAGTTTCGTCCGTCATTGAACGCGTAAACGGTTGCAAGCAAGCGTTGGAAAGTTTCCCAAAGATCCTTGTTATCAGTGACACACTAAACGGAACCGCAAGCATTGAAGGTGGACTGGAGAATATGGCATATGCACTACAAGCCTTTTCAACTATTGATGGCGTGTTTGCAATTAACGATCCCACCGCACTTGGTGCGGAGCAGGCTATCGCGCAGGCCAATTCTAACGCTTTGATCATGTCGGTAGATGGTAGCCCTGCCGCTCGACAAGCATTGCTTCAACAACGAAAAGGATGGCTGGGAACAGCCACTCAGTTTCCAGATGTTATGAGCCATGAAGCCGTAAAAACCGCAGAAGAATGGTTAAACAACAATCAAATAAGTCACACGGAAGTGTTAATACCGACAAAGTTAATGAGTGCTGAAAATGCGCAATTTTTCCGCGAATGGTAAAGAGGATGACGGTAAATCAGGCTGTCGATGACCGTTTTCGATCTCTGCCAACAAACGTCACCGCGATACCGAGCAATATCACTGATGCGGATATCAACATTCGCATAGTCAATGGCTCAGACATCAAAACGTACCCAGCTAAGCCTGCAATGACAGGCACTGTCAGCTGCATCACACCTGCCTGCGTCGCTTTAAAGTGCTGCACAACACCATACCAAATGGCATAACCAATCGCAGAAGCTATCGCGCCCGAAGCCACCGCAAGCCAAACACCTTCTTGTGAAAGCGTATTCATCGGAATATTGAGCAAGAAAAACGGAACAACAAAGAAAAGGCTTAATCGAAAGTTGATGCAGTTCGCTTTGAGCTGAGGCACTTTCATTTCTTTACCCAGCACGCTGTAAGCGCCCCACGCAATGCCAGAAATCGCCATGAGTATTGCTCCCCACATATTCGGGGAATTCACTCCGGGTGAAACGAGATACCCTAAACCACATATAGCCGTTAGTGCGCCAAGGTACTCCATGCCGCTTGCACCGCCCTCTCTATAATGGCCATAAGCAAACATAGTGAGCTGAACAAACGCGAACAAAATGAGCGCGCCCATTCCGGTATCAAGATACATGTAGGCAAATGAAAACGTCGCTGCATAGAGAAAGAGCATGGCGGCCGCAAGCCAATGCTCAATCGGGCTATGGAGCAGTTGGCAATTATCCTCTGAGGTTTTGCGTTTTGCTGCCACTAAAGATGAAATCAACAACAACATCAACGCACCAGAAACGAGTCGAAGCGAGGTAAATGACGCAGGATCAATGTTAGTACCAGACAACGCCAAACGGCACAAAACAGAATTTGCTGCGAAGAAAACCAACGCGAGAATCGCCATAATGATGTTTTTGATAGTAAAAGCCTCTGTTTGCGAAATGGTTTCTTTCACTGTACCTATACGTGCCAATATTGACCGTGCAGTATCCACGTATCTTTCATATGTTTGATAAAAATCTGATTCATTTACGTATTCATTGAACTTTAGCGACAAACAGAACCACGCAGATTTGCCAATCACCCAACATTGTCGTTTGGAAAATCCACGCTTAGAAGGTAAAATACCGCTCCTGTTTTTTAGTGGTGAAGTGAATGTCTGACGCTAAACGCAAAGCGCTTAAAAAAATTGCAAAATGTCTGGAACTGAGTAACTCATCCAACATCAATGAAGCTGCGGCAGCGATAAAAATGGCGCAGAGCCTGATGAAGAAATACGGGTTGGATCAAGACGATATTGACTTCATCCGTATGGGAAAAACCACATCAGCGACCCTACTCCCCACCTCGATCAGCGACGCTGTTCTCAAAATAATTCGCGGCATCAATACCCGCTTTGGTGTTGAGTGCGTGCTAACGAACCACAAAGGCCTTAAAAAAGCTGAATTCATTGGCGATGCCGATCGCGCCATTTTCGCCGCTTTTGCCTTTGATATTGTCTATCGAGAAATGAATGAGCATATCGGTCAATTCCGCAATAGCTTCCAAGGCTCCGGTACCTCCCAAACTGAAATCACACGCCGAATCGCTTCTTTTACCTTTGGTTGGCTAGATGGCGCATTAGCCAAACTACCCAACATCGCGCCCGATGGCGATGCCGACAAGAAGATCAAAGACTACATCGACAGTCAGTTCAAAAACATTGACCGCGAAACTTTTAAGCAACAATTAAGAGATGCCATGAAGGGCATCACTGACGACTATGAGAAAGGCATGAAAAAAGGAAAACAAATTTCCGTCAGTCGCCCAGTATCAGGTAAACAAGCAGCAAAGCGCCTCAATTAGGCGCTTTTTCATTCATTCCCGACAGTGCAACAACGTCACCAATCCGCCACAACCCTCTCTCTTCGCCATGTAAGCCCATGAGTTAACAATAACTCAACGAAATTCGTGCTTTTTTGAACAGTGTTGTATTAAAAAAGCCTGAATTTTACTGCTGTCTATTGTATTGCGCGCTGCACCCGCCTAGCCTAGCTTTAAATCACCGCATAAAGCGGTGGTCGACTAGATTTGCGAAAAGCAAACTTATGGTTAGTGACTTGTTAAGCAGTATTAAAGTCTCTCTTACCAAACCCTCTCTAGAAGGAATGGAGAAAACAAATGAAAAAAGCAGTGATTAGCCTTGGACTGATTGTGGCCATAAGTCCTTTGGCAAGTGTATACGCTCAAGATGATGCAAATTTCTACCTTGGTGCACGTGTAGGTTCATCAACCCTTTCTGACGCATGTCAGCTAGGCAGTTGTGACGATCAAGAAGTCGGCGGCGGCTTAATTGGTGGTTACAATTTCGGCAACAATTTCTCAATCGAATCTACCTATGACTACCTAGGTCACTTCGATGCGAGCTATAGCCCAACGCCTGGAGCTATCAGTGGCGACCTAACTGCGTTCACTTTGGCTCCAAAACTTGATTTTGGCATTACAGACCAAACCAGCATTTACGGTAAAATCGGTGCCGCTTGGTGGGATTGGAACAGCAAAGCTGGCAACCAAGATGATCTTTCTTTGTTAGGTGCTGTTGGTCTTGACCACCGTGCAAACGATCTCGTCAATGTTCGCCTTGAATATCAATACATTCATGACATGGATGAAAGCTACTTCAATGCAGACAATCATCTTATCAGTGCGGGTCTAACGTTCCATTTCGGTCGTACTTCAGCACCAGAACCTGTTGTGATGATGGTTGAAGAAGTGGTTGTTGTTGAAACTGTGGCAGAACCGAAAAAATATGTCTTCTCTGAAGCAGACGAAGTTGAACTGTTTGCATTTGGTAAAGCTGATTTGTCGTCAGATGCAGCACAGCAACTTAACCCTATGCTGAAACGCCTTCAAGATTTTGAAACTTCTACCGCTATCATTGTCGGTCACACTGACAGTGTCGGTTCAGAAGCGTTTAACCAAAAGCTGTCTGAAGAGCGTGCACAAACTGTTGCAAACTACTTCATTAATAACGGCATCAGTGCTGACCGCCTGAGTGTTGTTGGTGCTGGCGAGAACGACCCTGTAGCGTCTAACGACACTGCTGAAGGCCGTGCTCAAAACCGTCGCGTTGAAATTGAATCACCTGAGTTTGTTTACGAAGAGTAATCACACCCAGTAGCGACACGCCAATATTTGAAAGCCACGTCGATGACGTGGCTTTTTTGATCATGGCTGAAAAGCTGGTGAGCAATGGAGTAGCAGCTTGTCAATTGTGTCACGATCTTCATCCATTACGCCCGCAACACGCGGATAGACTGGAGAAGAACGATCGTTAATACGCGGAAATTGCCATCCATTGGTCGTTGTAATAAATGACTGCGCAAAATCGGCGGAGTAGCGCAAACACCCCGCCAACACGGTATCCACGTAGCTTTGCGCGATAGGCTGAACAAAACACGGTGAAATGACTTCGTCAGTTACATAGACATACACTGTGCCGTCAACGCTGACATCTTGGTTAAGAAGCGTGATTCGAGAACTCTCTAAAGGCACACGCTGATACCCAGCTTCACGAATATCAAACACTTCCAACGCCGCATCATCGATATGAATTAGCACACCGTTACACTCGCCCTCACCTTCGCAAACCACAAGATGAGACATGCCGTGTGAACCCGTTTTCCCCCAATGGCGCTGCAAGCCAGAAACCACTGCTGGAACAGCCAACCCAGTATCGCCCGTCAATTTACGAGAGGCATCATTGATCAAACTGCCATAGCCAAAGATGTACATAGACCTACTTTCGTTTTACCCGTTTACTTAAGAATATTCGTCAACGGCGTGCTACTGTCAACCACCTATATCTCAGTGAGCTAAAGAAAAAAGGGGTTGCTTGAGGAGCATTGCTGAGAAAGAGCACCCATCCCACTTCACAGAGTCTCTTCCTTCGTTCTATTTCACTTCAGTCATCAAATAATACAAAACAAGGTGACTACATTTTTATCTATCCGCATTATCATTTGCACAATGAGCTTGCCGTGATGGAATGGTCAGGACGTTATCATTCAGCGTTAAGCTTGAGATACGAGATGGAATAAAAATATGAAATCCATAGAAAAAATCGAAAAACAATTTCAAAAACTTGCCAGCTACCAGCATCTGGCCGCTATTTGTGGCTGGGATCAGGCAGCAATGATGCCAGACGGCGGCAATGACGCTCGCTCAAAAGCAATGGGCGACCTTGCTGTGCTTTGCCACGAAACACTCACAGACTCGCGTATGGGAGAGTGGATCGCCGCTGCTGATGCTGATGCTTCACTGACTAACGAACAACAAATCAACCTTCGTGAAATTAAACGCGCTTGGACTCAAGCCACACAACTGCCGTCAGAACTTGTCGAGAGAAAATCTTTACTCGGCTCTAAATGCGAGCATGAATGGCGAAGTCAACGCGGCAATAATGATTGGGCAGGCTTCGCCGAGAATCTGAAAAAAGTCGTAGAAGCATCCCGAGAAGAAGCCAATACCCGCGCCGCGCAAACGGGTGTTCGCCCCTATGACGCCATGCTCGATCTTTATGAACCAGGCATGACCACCGAGAAACTCGATGTGCTGTTTAGCGATCTAAAGTCGTGGTTGCCGGAGTTGATACAGAAAGTACTCGAAAAGCAAAAATCGACGCCGGTTACTGAACCGAATGGCCCGTTTGATACCAACAAACAAGCAACGCTCGGCAAACAAATGATGCAAATTCTTGGCTTCGATTTTAATCATGGTCGCCTTGATGTGAGTGCGCACCCGTTTTGCGGCGGCGTGCCTTCAGATGTCCGCATTACCACTCGTTACGACGAGCAAGATTTCACATCTGCAATCATGGGGGTGATTCATGAAACGGGACACGCCCGTTACGAACAAGGCTTGCCAAAAAGCTACGCAGGCTTTCCCGCCGGCGAAGCCCGTTCGATGGGGATTCATGAAAGCCAAAGCCTGTTCTTTGAAATGCAACTAGGCCGAAACCCGCTGTTTGTTGAACACCTAGCGACATTGGCGGCCGAAGCATTCGGTAAGCAAGGTGACGCCGCATTTAGCCTTAACAACATGAACGCGGTCTACAAACGGGTAAAGCCCGGCCATATTCGTGTCGACGCCGATGAAGTCACCTACCCCGCCCACGTTATTCTCCGTTTTGAAATCGAACGAGACCTGATGGAGGGCAAAATTGAAGTTGATGAGATTCCCGTACTTTGGAACGAAAAGATGCAAGTGTATCTAGGGATTTCCACCGAAGGCGATTTCACCAACGGCTGCATGCAGGATATTCATTGGACCGACGGCTCATTTGGCTATTTCCCAAGCTACACGCTGGGTGCTATGTATGCCGCCCAATTTATGGCAGCAATGCGTAAAACGGTAGATGTTGATGCATGTATTCAAGCACTGGATTTCGCGCCAATTAGTACGTGGTTAGAAGAGAATATCTGGTCGAAGGGCTCTACCCTTTCGACTGAGGAATTAGTGATTCAAGCGACGGGGGAACCGCTGAATCCTGAGTATTTCAAACAGCACCTGATTGAACGTTATTTGAACGACTAATATTAAATGACCACCAGCGTAGACGAATGATGCGCTGGTGGCTTCTGGGCAAACGGCTGGAAGTCTAGATCGTAGGGTGCCAGTAAAGTAGCTTGAAAAATATAGCATATAACAAGCTGTATTCTTGGTGTCTCTGTTCAGAGAAATACGTACACGTTATTCAACCAAAGTACACTGCCATTTCTAATTCTCTGATGGCGACCTCCTACACATACAACCTAAATGCGTACTGAAAAGTCCAAGCGGTGGTTGCCTTGATAATAAGTCAAACATGTCATATTAATTTTCATGATTGTATGTACAAATCTCGCCTCTCAACAAAGTAGAAAGCGTCGGCTTTCATCTTCCTTGGGCTATTATTGCTCTGAGCGAAGACTTACTAACCATCTTCATCAAACACTTTTTTCCTAGTTCAACATGGCAATGAAACTGACAAATCCATACCTTTTGTAAAGTGCATATCTTGATTGCGCTTCCTTGGTCGTTCTCTCCAATGAAATCATCAATGCAGATTTAAAGTATTAAAAATTGGAATATTTAAAATACGCCACCGTGTCACAAGCAAATATAAGATCAACCACATAAAACCAAATCGTCAACAATTATAATAAAAATCATTATATAAGAGTGATAGTGTGGTAAATGCCTATTTCTATTTACTCAGCGCACGCATAACTGGTAAGCATTGGTAATATTGATGACTTCTTTTAAAACTGTATTCGGTATCGACTTACGTACATTGGCATTGTTCCGTATCGGTCTGGCCTTGATGATTTTGGTGGATCTAGTCAGCAGAGCTCGTGATATCTCTGCATTTTATACTGATGACGGACTGCTTAGCCGCACAGCATCCATGGCGATTTCCTCAGAGTATCGACTTTCTCTCTATTGGATGAATGGCAGTGAATGGTTCGTCACGTTACTGTTTGTGATTGCTGCGCTCGTCGCCCTCCTGCTCCTCGTTGGTTACAAATCCAGAACCATGGCGTTTATTAGTTGGATTTTTCTTTTCTCTATCGTAAATCGAAACAGCGTGATTGTATCTGGCGGTGACGTACTGCTCGTGGTTATGTGTTTTTGGGCAATCCTTTTACCTATTGGCGCAAGATTTTCGATAGATAGCTCGCTAAATCGTCGATATAAAACAGACGAAAATGCAGTGCCTGAGAACCACAGATACTTTTCAGTTGTGTCAATCGCCGTTCTTCTTCAGGTGATGTATCTGTATTTTTTCACCGCATTATTGAAAACGTCAGATGACTGGCAAGTCACCATGGATGCCGCATACTACGCCGTTCATATCGAACAACTCGCCACCGTATTTGCCGTTTGGATGAGAGGGTTTCCAGAGCTTTTGACCTTTGGTACTTACTTTGTTTGGTATTTAGAAATCATTGCGATATTTCTGGTTTTCTCTCCTATCTTCCACGTTCAATTACGATTGTTCACACTTGCACTGTTAATTGTCATGCACAGTGCCTTCTTGCTTTCTCTACACATCGTGCTTTTCCCATTTATCGATTTTATGTCGCTGAGCTTACTTATTCCGGGAGTGTGTTGGGACTGGTTAGCCAAATTGAATGCCAAACCTAAACGGAGAGATATCGTTATTTTCTATGATGAAGGCTGTGGATTCTGTAAGAAAACCTGCCTAATACTGCGAAATTTTCTTCTTCCCGACAGTGTGAAGATACACCCTGCGCAGCAGTATCCAGACATTTATCCAATCATGGAAAAGGAAAATAGCTGGGTACTTCGTGACCATCAAGGTGGCTTACACACTCACTGGAATGGTGTCCAATACCTATTTAAAGTGTCGCTACTTTTTAAGCCCATCGGCGTTGTGATGGGATGGAAACCCCTCTTAGGGATTGGAAATAGACTCTATCGTTGGATAGCAGATAATCGAGACATGATGGGGCGAATCACTGAACGCTTTCTGCCCTATAACGACCAAAAAGACCGTGCTGGTTATGTAGAGAATTGCGTGGCCTTGGGTGCACTTTATATTGTGACTTACTACAACGTTAGCGGTGTTCAGCAGTTTCAAATTAAACGCCCGCAACATGTATCGATACCCGCGAAAGTACTTCGAATTGATCAACACTGGGGTATGTTCGCTCCTTCACCCCTTAAATTCTCTTTGATGCCCGTCATCGAAGGTAAAACTCGAGGTGAAGACGTGGTAGATGTTTGGAGTATGAGCTTTGAGCCACCAAGCCGAGTGATACCTGAACTTCTATCTGCAGAATTTAAAAATTATCGTTGGCGTAAATACTTTGGGAGGTTGCATTCAAATCGCAACAAGAAAGTACTCGCAGGTTATGGCGGATACCTATGCAAGCAATGGAATAGCCAGGTATTGTCCAAAGAAAAGCAGTTGGCATCTTTCACTATCGAATTTGAGCGGTTGAGAACTATGCCAAATTATAAGCCGCGTAAACGCTCAACAGTTAAAGTGTGGACGCATTGGTGCTTTAAGGAATACGCAAAAAAATAGATTCATCAGTTGCAGCAACATCTGACGTAAAGATTTTAGGCTAGACCGATGAACTATGTCAGAGGTTGCTAACCATTCGTATATAAAGCTAGTTGAATTTTCATGTTACCCAAACAGCGTTCTCAAAAGCGCGTCACGAGCTCACATCTATCAATAGCAACTATACATAAAACGTACACTTATCTGGACTCTAACGATCTATGTCGAGGAATTCAGTATGTACGACACACTATCTACACAATCCCAAACCACTTCGCACGCACCCACTCAACGCCAATTTGACAAATTGGCAATGCTTTCGCCTTCAGAGACACGGAAGCACATCTTCTTAGAATTGATTAACGCCTACATGTTTTCGACCAATCAGTTCGACCTGTTCGAGAAAATCGTTTCCTATCGAACGAATGAAATAGCCAAAGCACTGCCAAGCAATCAACCCAGAGGAAATCTATTCACCACGCTAACATGTGATACTGCAAAATCCATCTCAGGTATCACACCTTTCCGTCACCTTCCCGAGATATTCCTCTCCATCGAGAAAACTGCCATTGCATTTTTTGGCGATATTCTAAGTTGTTGGGCATCGTTTAAGGTATTCCAAATCGTTTCAGAATCGAAAAAACACCTCATCAGCCAAACCCCTATGCAGGGCTGGTCATCTTTAACAGCGACCGAGAATGACCAGTTTCGCTACGAAATTGTTACAGATATTCGCGATGAGCAGCGCATGTTCATGACCAGCTATTCCAATGTACCGATGAAGCTTTCGTTAGCAAATGTGCTGATAAACCTAGAGACCTTTGTTAAGCAACAACATTGGTATGAAATGCTTTACTACCTCAATGTGTCCTCATTTGGTGAGCACTTCATTCTGTATCAGGAAAATGCAAATCAACCGCCACTGCTACTGTCGTCAGCACTTATCCAGCGATGGAAGCAGCGAGACAACTGGTTAACCTTCGAGCCTTTTTTCCAAACAGAAAGTTGGACACTGATCGCATCTAATGAGAAAATCCAAACATTGGAAAAATCCGGAATTTTTCATAACCCACTGAAAAACATATTAAACCTTAGTTCTGTGGCGAATTTTGATTTTTCGTTATTGCGAGCCATCACACGAAAAGATGCAGTGTGCGAAATCATTAGAATGGCAATCGGTGGACCAAAGGAAAAGTTGAACCACATTCTCTATTTAACACTTAAATATCTGACAGTTAAGTTAGCTGACATCGGCTTAGAAGCGGCTTATACCATTGTCGAGCAGCCGTCGATATTGGCCTTCTATGGGTCGATTAACAACGACAGTAACGGGGCATTACCCTACGTCTCGTTGTGTCAGCAGCAGGTCGCGGGAACAGGCCTTACAACCTATCAAGGGATTGTTTTTACAGGGCCAATGAGCCAAGCCTTTGAACAGTGCAGCTTCAGAGACTACAACAAGAGAATCATAAAGATGCGAAAACAGGCGAGAACGGCGGAAAATGCCTAGTTTCATCAATACGATGTCTGACAACTTCATTGCGATTTTTCTCGTTGCTATTGCGGTTGTCGTTATGCTTTGGGCTACGCATTTTGCCAGAGCACTATCGAAGAATCGGTCGGGTTTACCCCGACCGATTTACTTCCCTTATACGCTTTACACCGTATTCATCTCGTTATGGATTCTGTCTAACGCCTATTTTCAGTCTGATCTCTTAGTCAGCCTAGGAAGCAGCGCAGCCACTGTCATGGCATTGTTGGCCAATGTGTTTTCTGGGCTAGCTTTTGCATTCGCTTTTCTCTTTTCATGTCGCTTGGTATCAGAGCACCAAGGATTGAAACTAAAAGCATGGCAATGGGGGTTATTTGGCCTGACCTGTATGATCATATTGATCACCAATGTCGCTCCCGGAATGAATGTTAAAACCGTCGATGTCTCGGGCATTGGCAACTTTGTCATACACTTTGGTCCCGCCAGTGGTGCGTTTTTTGGCATTCTGTTACTTCTCGTTGTACTAACACTGGTTAACTTCATTCGATCGAGTAGAAGCGCGATTAGATTGAAGCAAGTAAAAGCCAACTACATGGTCATGGGGATGGTTGGGTTTATTCTCTCAACCTTCCTGGCGCATTTTTTAATACCTCTGCTATTCAACGATTTCTCCAAAGCTTGGTTACCTCCTGCGCTTTCAATCATTGAGGCGGTCTTCGTTGGCTATGCCCTGCTACACAATCGTTTCTATAGCAGTCGCTACATTGCATTACTCAGTTTCAGCTTCTTAGCCAATGCCGCGCTGTATATCACGCCCATTGCTTTAATTAGCTTTCAGGAATCGCCGCACGGATCTTGGCTGTTGGCGCTATGGATTTTAATCACAGGTGTTTTCTGGAATAGCAGCCATGCCATTCTTCGCCGAGGAGCAAACCGGCTTCTTTATAAGGAAAATGGCAATCCAGTAGAAAGCATTTGCAACTTGATTGGTGAGTTTCGTTACTCAACGGAAGACGCCGTCGTCAAGCTCAATCAGGTGCTCAATGCCAAATCAGGACGCATCCAAAAAGTGGGTAACAACCCAAATGCCAATGTGTTTTTGTCCTGCTTCGAAGGCGATCGATCGGTATTGGTTAAACAAGAGGTCGAATACCAACTCAAGCACCACAAACCGGAAAACCCTGAATGCCTTCGCTCAGTTGCACGAGAAATGGTCAACGCGGGTACATCGCTAGTGTTGCCGATTACCAATGAAAAAAATGAAGTCACCCATCTTTACATGGTATCCAAACAAAACGAGAACGAGCTTTTCTCTAGCGAAGAAATCATGGGCTTGCAGCGTCTGTTTGATGAAGCAAATCGCTTTATTGTCACCGAAGAAAAAATACGCAAATCGCAAGTGCTGGCGGGCTCCATTGCCCATGAAATTCGCAATCCATTAACAAAAATCAAATATCACTTTGAACGTATTGATGCCGACATGTTTGGCGTGGAAAACGCGTCTCTGAGCCCCTTTGCTTCGCAAGATATGAAAAAGATCTATCAGGAACTGGCGGAAGGGAAAAAAGCCGTTCAACTTGGCACGCGATTTATCGACGCCATTCTTGATGAACTGCGCGGAGAAGGCATTAGCACTGAGCTGTTTGAACCGTATTCGGCGGCCGAGCTGACCAAGCAGGCTATCAGTGATTTTAGTTTTTACAGTGATAAACACAAAAATAGGATTAGCATCAACACCCAAGATGATTTCCTGTTTCATGGCAGCGATACGCTCTATAGCTTTGTTCTGTTTAACCTCCTTAAAAATGCCATACATTACTTTGATGCATTTCCAAACAGTCGGGTGAACATTCACTTTAAAAAGGTTAATGGTAATAACGAAGTCCATGTTATTGACACAGGGCCGGGCATTTCAGCAGAGCATCAAGCACATATCTTTGACGAGTTCTACACGCAAGGGAAAGAACAAGGCAATGGGCTGGGGCTCTCTTACTGTAAGCGGGTAATGAAATCGTTCGGAGGTGACATCAGTTGCCGCTCGCTTCCCGGGAAGTTCACCGAATTCATACTCTCTTTCCCTTCGGTCGCACAGCAGATCGATGATGAAACCGCATGTATGCTGAAGGCTTATTTGAAGGGGAAAGCTTGCATTGTTGTTGCTTCAAACGCGTCTGGTGATTGGTTGGCCTCTGAGTTAAAGACACTCGGCGCAGAGGTTGTCATCGCTGCGAACGCCAAATCTGGTTTCAGTGACATCGGACAACAAAATGTCGATTTCATCGTGATGGATAGCTCGCTGTTTAAAACGGACATAGACCTTGTTAAAGCACTGCGAACCGGCGATCTGGGCCATCAAGCACAAGTGACACCCATTCTTCTTTACACTTGCTCAGAGAATGAAGCGTCTGAGCGTCAAAGCAGCCTCTATTCGTCAAATCTCATTCAGGGACAATTAGACGGCATTAACCACAGACCGACATTTTATCGCTCACTGGCATCACTCATTGATGATGGTCGTATGGTGAAACTCGGCAGTTTGATTGGGAAGAGGGTTCTCGTGGTCGACGATATGCAGGTGAACCGTCTATTGGTTCAAGCCTATCTCGCCAGCGAGGGCGTGACTGTGGTTCAGGCGGCGTCTGGCGAAGAAGCCATCAAATGTGTAGAAACAGAGCCATTAGATCTTATCGTGATGGATATTCATATGCCAGGTATGAGCGGTATTGAAGCCACAAGGAAAATCCGACGATTGCGACATGACATTCCTGTTGTGGCGCTTTCCGGCGAATACAGCGAAGAAGCCAAAATAGCGATTCAGGAGACAATGGACGATCACCTCGTCAAACCGATCACCAAGCAGTTACTCATCAGAAAACTGACAACATGGCTGGTTCAAGATTCGTTTTCTGCCACAAAGTCAGAGATACCGAACTAAGCTTATTGGCCTTCTTTGTCTTTCTCAATAAGGCGATGAA
This sequence comes from Enterovibrio litoreus, assembly GCF_045679545.1. Taxonomy (NCBI): domain Bacteria; kingdom Pseudomonadati; phylum Pseudomonadota; class Gammaproteobacteria; order Vibrionales; family Vibrionaceae; genus Enterovibrio; species Enterovibrio litoreus. The sequence continues at coordinate 1,574,170 of NZ_CP166194.1, read as the reverse complement.
TCTCGCCTCCCTACCCTATCGCCTCCCCACTCTATCGCCATCACATCAAGCTAGTGACAGCGTGAGTGATAGAGAACGCCTGAACGATCAATGTAAGAGGCTGCCTGCTTACCGATAGTGAACCAAGAATGTCCCGGGCAACTAGGCAACTAGGCAACTAGGCAACTAGGCAACTAGGCATATTTAAAACAGTAGCCCTCACGCACTAAGCGATTATCTGCTCGCAAAGCGTTTTAACCTCGGCAAACGGATAGTGGCCAAACTTACCAAACCCGGCCGTTTTACCTAAACGAAGTCGCCCCGTTAGCGGCGTCGCAATACCACATAGGTATCGCGCCATGGCCTCTGGTGTAACAACGTCACTACTTGCCGCACTCAGCAATGGTTGGCTTGCACGTTGGAGATCAGACAACTCCAATGGTAACAACGCTGACGCACTCGGCAATGTCGCAATGTGGCCTCGACACACGGAGCAATGTCCACATTGCTTTGGTGCGTGTTCATCAGCAAAGTAACTCGCCAATCGGTGGCTCAAACATGTCGTCGTTTCAAACAAATCAAGCATGGCATGAACACGCTGGATCTCACTGTGTTCTTTAGCTTGGAACATCTTGTGTATTTTATCGCTCAGCGCTTCAGCGTGAGTCCCCGTCAGTAACTGAGGCTTACAAACGCGAAACACATCCGTCATTTGCTTGCTTTCAAGCTCAATCCAGCCCTTATCTGCAAAATAATCCAACGCGGTCACCGCACGTTTGCGATCAGCCTGAAAACCTTGCCAAAGCGCTTCGAAGTCTACCGTATGCCAGGTGCGAGATTTGGGCGATGCCGCAAACACAGCTTGAACAAACTGCTTACGCTCCCCTTCAAATTGACCGATGATGTGCTCAATGCTCACCAAGGCTTTGAAGCGATAGTCGGCGAAATAGCTGTATTGCGGTTCAATCACCCCTTCCAGTTCCAGATAAACCAGCAAGGTTTTGAGAGGCAGTTGTCGAATATTGCTATCACGAGAGAGGCGGTTTAGCATCACTTCCCATGATGCGCCTATGGGCGTTTTGCCAATGTCTTCAATCACGGCGTGAATCGCAACGCGATCTGGCGTATCACCATACACAAAGTTTTCAAGCACACTCAGCGACTCTCGATTGGCAAGCACGCTGCATGTTGACATTTGGCCATCACGCCCTGCCCGACCAATTTCCTGGCTGTAGTTTTCTATCGATTTCGGCAAATCGAAATGTATCACCGCACGAATGTCTGACTTATCAACACCCATACCAAAAGCAATCGTCGCGACAATGCAGTTGATCTCACCTTGCATAAAACGGTGTTGGATCTTCTGTCGTTCTTCATTGGGCATACCTGCGTGATACGCATGAGCAGGCACGCCTTCACTTCGCAAAAATCCAGCGACGGTTTCAGCTGTGTTTTGTAGCGTGACATAAATAATGGTCGGTGCTTGCGGCGTTTTTTTAAACTGAGCAAGCAAGGTAGCTGCTTTGTCCTGCTCTGGGCAGGCGATAACGTTAAGGTCTAAATTTTGACGATAGAAACCCGTCACCACAATATTTTCTGCAGCAATGCTAAATTTGGTGCCCATGTCAGCAATGACCTGAGGCGTCGCAGTAGCCGTCAGCAAAAGCACTTGGGGGATATTGAGTTGCTTGCAGTAGACGGGTAGTTTCAGGTAATCAGGACGGAAATTATGCCCCCACTCCGATATACAGTGGGCCTCATCAACCACGAGAAGAGACAAAGAAACGGATGAAATGAATTGTCTGAATCGTTCATTTTTAAGGCGCTCGACAGAAATCATCAAGATCTTGGTCTCACCCGCTTTGACCGCTCTCATCACTTCTCGTGACTCATCATAGGTTAACGTAGAATCAAGAGACGCCGCGGGTATACCTTTGCTTTTGAGAAAATCGAGCTGATCTTTCATCAATGCAAGCAAAGGGGAAATCACAAGTGTTAAATGAGGAAGATGAAGCGCGGGAAGCTGATAACACAAAGATTTACCCGATCCGGTCGGAAATATCGCGGCCGAAGAGTGCCCCGAAAGGACGTTTTCAACCACTTGCTGCTGACCACCCCGTAAGCCTTCAAATCCGAAAACTTGTTTTAACGTGTTTAAGTAGGTGGTGTCAGTGCTCATTTCCGCCTCGGCAAATCAATAAAATCAAATGATGCTGAAGTCTACACGTCCACTACACAGGCGACGAGCGTAAAGAAGGGAAACTCGGGAAATCCCGCGAAAATAAGTAAGTATGGGGTTGCTCAACATTGACTAATGATGGCGTCTGCTCAGAGATTCGCCTAACGCCACTGCGCACCCTATGCGCCTCTCTTCTCTGTTCACCTGGCCAAGCGCACAGCATCACTTTCTGCTTCATTGACCCTTCTGAGTCGATAGCCATCCGTTTCTCTACCTACGGCCTTAACAACAACGACTACCGCTTGAACTTCACCGTCGATGTGCTGGCTGGCAACAACATGTTCGGCTTGGGCAGTGTCGAATCTGGTTCAAGTTATGGCGAATTCGATTGCACCTTCTATGTCATTAATACTGCGTTCTAGATCGATGAAAATGATTCGAGGCAAGGCCGCTTTGGCACGGTTTCCATTGCCATCACAAATTCTCGCTGAACATGCATCTTGGGGTTGCTTAGGTATCGCGTTTCTTTCCTCAATCCTGCACGAAAACACCCCTACATATAGTGATAATTGAAACAATTACCGATCACTTTGCCTGCCGACTTTTAACAGATAACATTCACAGCCTACATCGCCGAGCGTAAAACTAAAAACAAGATATTTACTTATTTAATATCATCACGTTATGAATCAACCCCCCAAATAACTCACTTAGTTATCCACAGAATCTGTTGATAGGTTCACGATAGGACAAAACCGAGTTTCATGTTTAAAAACATGCAGTTAAGAAGATAAAATCGAAAAAATAATTTTTTCTTGACCTGTTGGTAAATTACGAAGTTGTTCTGCCATCAAAAAATACGCAAATTAATGGTGCATTAAGAGGAAATAAACTGTAAGCACATCACAGTGTTACAAGAGCGTAACATCGGGATGTACAACTGCGATTCAGTGATTAAAAGCGGCGATAGAAGAAGGGTAAGCAATATCGAAAGAGAAATTGCAATCAGATGAAGAAACGGCCGGCTGCGTCGAACAGAAGACGATCCTCTCCTGGGTGGGCAAGCAGCGAGATTCCCATAGGTGTGCCATCAACGGTCAAAAAAGGAACAGTGAGTTGAGCTAACCCTGCCACTTCAGCAATGGCATAAAGCCGACGTTGGTTCAAAAGAAACGTATCGTCAGCAAACATGTCGTCGGGGGCTTCCCCTGGAGAAGTTGGGATCATTAATACCTCCCCGCTCGAAAAAAAACCCTGAATACTGTCACTAAAAAATTCTCTTTTTTTCTTTGTTTCAACGAATTCCTTGAAGCTGTTCCCACGGATTCTAGACAAGAATTGTGCGGTTTCATCAGACAGTTTCGGATTATGAACATCAAACCACTGACCGTATTGGAGATCGATTTCTCTGCCCAATATAACAGCATGAATATTGTGTGCTTGGGTGAGCGCAAGCTTGCCCACGCTTGGCACATCTTCAAAGCGAATTTTCGAATCGTTGAATACCACTTCCCATTCCAGCATCGCCTGTATAGGTAACAACTCCCGAAACAAGGTCGAGGCATACTTTATGGTCTTAAAGCGAACCGCTTTGGCTGGCTTCGTCCAGCATTTCTCGGCAATCTGCTGCAGTATTGGGAGCTTTCTGGACATAAAACCGACAGCGTCAAACGAAGGCGATAGCGATGCTACCCCTCTCAGATCAACCATGCCTTGCGATGGGCGGTAACCAAAGAGATTGCAATAAGATGCAGGGATCAAAACGCCCCCACAACAGTCGTTACCAATAGCAATGGTGGCAGCGCCTTTTGCCACCGCGACGGCAGCACCCGATGATGAACCGCCAAGACGAGCATTGGGAGAGATAGGGTTTTTTAGCCGCGCTAGGAAAGGATTTTCTCCACTAATGCTGATACCAAAATCATCCATTTGGGCTTTTCCGATGAGTCGACAACCAGAGTGCATTAATACAGAAACCACACTTGCATCAAGTCTGGCTGGCTCATTTCCGTCAGACCATTCAGGGATGCCTATCCCTGTGACCATGCCTCGAATACCGACAGAGTCGCTCACGACCAAACGCTGCCTAGTCAGAACTCCTGTGGGTATATCCTGCCTTTCGGGCTTTATCGCAGTAAGTAGAAAATTTTCCTCGATTTTCGACACGATGAACCTTTTTCCTATTTAATATTCATAATGTTATATCCAAATCTTCATTCTTGCGTATTACAGTGTCATTTTTTGACATTGATTAAGTTGTTACATTGACCAATTAAAGCAACGCGGCTCGTTTTGAACGATTTACTGGTAAAAAACTCCTCATTGATCTTGAGTTTTCGACTTTGGAGCCAGCTTTCCGGTGACGAACCTTGTCCATAAGGAATTTTATAAACATGGAAATGTTGGTTTTGATGTTGATAAATAAGGTTTGCTGCAACACGAAGTGGCTTAAGCGGCTCGTTGAGATATAGCCGAAAATCGCCGGAGCAATCATTGACGATATAGGAACCGTTCTCGCTTCGAATAGCAATATAGGGTTTATCCGATTCGGTATAAGACGCCAGAGCCCAGACTCCTGTTCTCTGAGTTAACTTGAGAAAAGGCAGATTTCGACTAGCCGTATCAGAGCCTTGAGTATCTGGCGCTTCACGCTCTTCTACCAACACTTCTTTCTGGCTAGGCTTAGCATGCACGACCCTAACCTTCGGTGGCGCTGCGTCCGGTGGTGCATCAGAAAACCACTCAGTGACAAAAGACCAATCCAGCATTTTCACGCTTAAGGCAAGAACAACGACGAGTGATGACATGGCCATTGCAGGCAACCAAAATTTTTGCGCCCAAACCAGCAAGCCCGGCATTTTCACGCCTAATTTTCGGTCCAGTTCTGTTTCCATGACTTCGTTGTCGGAAAGTGCACGGCGAAGTTCTCCTGCCAACTTATGCTGTTCAGCTATCGCACTGTCTTTTTGGTTAATGAGTCGGTTACGTTCTTCTTTGATCAACACCAACTCGCCTTCGAGTTGTGCAATTTTTCGCGAAAAATCAGCCCCCGCCGCTGCGTTTGCGTTTGCGTTTGCGTTTGCGTTTGCACCAATACTCTTGCCTTTTTGCGCTTGGTTGAGCTGAACTTTAAGCAATTGATTCAAAGCAGTGAGCTCATCTCGCTCTTTCTTTATCTTGACCAATTCACGTTCCAACGCTCCGCCTTGACTAACCGATGCAGAGGCAGGTATCGACAACAAATTCTCGCCACGCCCCTTGATAATATTGTCGTAGGAATGACGCACTAATTGCATCAAGGCTTTTGAGCCACCTTTATCAGGGTGCACGCGAGTAGAGAGCAATTTATATCTCTGCTTGACGGCAGACTCAGTGTCGCCCGGCTTGGTGCCTAGGAGTTCATTAAATGTGGTCATTTCTAATAGGGTAATTACTAATGGGTTAATTTCTAATATGATTATTTATCGACAGAATCAAAAAAAACTTGAGTGTATTTAAGGTGTTCCTTATCCCTTCATACATGAGAGCAGCCTTTTCTTTCTCATAAACAAGATAGCGATTGCGCTGCGATCCTGCCCATCAAATTGTTGAAGTTTTGTACCACCCCTCGTTTTTAATCACCACAACACGCACATTCTTTTAACAAGAAAGCATCATTAATTGCATTTGGATATAAAAATTCATTCAACCCCTCATTTCTCATTGCATTCATATTTTTGTGACCTATGATACGTTCGATAATTTGACGTTCCGTTGAAGACAGCAGGAGAGAGATGGCCTTGCCATCCGCCGAAGAAGTAAATCTTTCAGGCACCCAATATGTGCATTTGCACTTGGGTATGGACTGTTGTTGGAGGAGCCTCTGGAGAGATCCGTTAAATCGGACGCCGAAGGAGCAAACTTGCGTATTCACGTTCATTCATTGTGATGAAGAATAACTGCAAGTGAAACTCTCAGGCAAAAGGACAGAGGAGATAACCGCAATAAAGTACCCACTTTACTGCTGCTTTTTGCGGCTATTCTCCTCCTTTTAATCAAAGTCTAATTTTTCTTACGTTTACTAAGAATAATCAGATATTAAAGGGGGATAAATGAACCACTCACTACACAACCTACTTGAAATCGTTGATAACCTCGTTTGGGGTCCACCACTCTTGCTGCTGCTTGTTGGCACAGGTGTGTATTTCACCTTCCGCCTTGGCGCCATTCAGTTTTTCAAACTCCCTTTGGCACTTACCTACCTTTTCACCAAAGAAAAGAATGTAAAAGACAAAGGCGATGTATCCAGTTTCGCCGCATTGTGCACCGCCCTTTCCGCCACCATTGGAACAGGTAATATCGTCGGTGTTGCCACCGCCATCAAACTTGGTGGTCCTGGCGCGCTATTCTGGATGTGGATGGCAGCCTTGTTCGGCATGGCGACAAAATACGCCGAATGTCTGCTCGCCGTGAAATACCGGGAACAAGATGCAAATGGCAACATGCTCGGTGGCCCAATGCTGTACCTTGAAAAAGGCGCAGGAAAAAAATGGCTCGCTCGCCTGTTTGCATTCTTCACGATTGGTGTCGCTTGTTTCGGTATCGGCACCTTCCCGCAAGTGAATGCCATTGTCGATGCAAGTCAAATCGCGTTTAACATTCCTCATGCAGTCACAGCCATTGTGCTCACCCTTTTGGTTGCTGCGGTTACGATTGGGGGCATCAAATCCATCGCGGGCATGGCAAGCAAGATCATCCCGACCATGACCGTTATTTACGTCACGGCTTGTGCGGCGATATTGTTCAATCACGCCAGTGCGATTCCATCCGCGATTAGCTTGATCGTTGAATCAGCGTTCACAGGAACGGCTGCAACCGGGGGGTTCGTTGGCGCAACCATTATGCTGGCCATTCAATCAGGTGTGGCGCGTGGCGTGTTTTCAAATGAATCTGGCCTAGGTAGCGCGCCTATGGCAGCAGCATCGGCTCAAACCAACTCGTGCGTTCGTCAGGGGCTGATATCAATGGTTGGTACCTTCCTCGATACCATCGTCATCTGCTCAATGACAGGACTTGCTCTGGTGCTAACCGGTGTATGGTCAATGGATATCGAAGGTGCGCGAATGACGACGGAAGCCTTCTCATTGGGGCTAAATGAAGGGTTTGGCCCAATGGTGGTTGCCATTGGCTTGATGTTCTTTGCCTTCACCACCATTTTGGGCTGGAACTACTACGGTGAACGCTGTGTGGTGTATTTGTTCGGCCAACGAGCGGTACTGGCATACAAAATTGTATTCGTCGCCCTTGTACTTTCTGGCGCGTTTATCAAGCTGGATATGATTTGGTTAATCGCCGATATTGTGAACGGATTAATGGCAGTGCCTAACTTGATTGGGTTGATCTTGTTACGGCATGTCGTCGCTGATGAAACTAACGCTTACTTTGATTCCCTGAAACGGAAACTGACGGCAAAACGCGACGAATCAGCCCACGCTAGTGCGTAAACCTGATCCGTAAACATTTACGTTAACACAAAAAAACAGCGCTAAACGGCGCTGTTTCTGTTTTCACTTCAGATCTGTCTTTACATGAAAAACATTAGGCTGATTTGGCATTTAACATGTTAATCAGACCAAGTTTACCGAAGATAGCATCATAATGAACGAAGTTAGGGATTCTCGTATGATGCTGCACTTTTGTGCCCACGGCGACAAATTCATACCCTAATGTATTGGTGGCCATTTTGTCCCACTCGCCATCGCCAAAGTACACTCGGCGGCTGAACACTGCGCCGGTATCTTGCTTGGCACGAAACGCGGCCAATGCCATGATCTCGCTGCGCGTCATTGCATCTGAACACGAGGCAAAGCTAACGCCACTCACATCAAACCCAGCCGCTTTTAGCTTCATCCGCGCAGACTCTTCCCAGCCACCCGTTGCTATGGCCAGCACCACATTTGGATGAGACTTCATGTCATTCACAAACTTGATCGCACCCGGTGTTGCCACCAGTTTATCTGGATTGGACGCAATATAAGCGCGAAGCTTTTGTAAGAACAAGCTTTTCACTTCACGTAGAATACGCATTCTTTCATGACGCATACCCTGTTGTTCAATCAGTTCTTCTAAAACGCCCACATCCGTCACATTGGTGAACGCGCCCCAGTCATCCGTCAACTGCAGGCCTAACACTTCTTCAACCGCTGCTCGAAAGCAATCGGAGTCAAAATCATAACTGTCGATGAGCGTACCATCGACATCTAACATAAAGAGATTCATTCGCGCCTTTCCTCAAATCTTGTCATTACTCTGTTCTCAAGGCTGATTTGATATCGCGCTTGGCATTTTTCACACAGGAAACTCAACATTGTATTTACAATGGCAACCCATTGGCAACATTATTTATCGGCATCTAGAGATAGTAGACCTTCCTCAAACACAGTGCACCGCGTATTGAAAACTTGTGAACAGACAAACGGTTGCGCTTTAATACGACAAAAAATCATCCAATGCCAACTGTTTTAAACCATTCACTGTCAGCTTGGCTACATCGCGAACAATTCGAGAGTTTTTTACTGATGGTTCACTGTGATTTAGCACACCATGACAACTAGCAACCTTCTTTTAACAGGTTTTGCGCCTTTCATGACGTGTGTTGAAATTGGTGAATGTGGCCAAATTTCGGTCATTGTCTCCTTAATTGGTTTCACGACAAGAACGGTTTGTACACACAACACACTATACCGTAAAGAGAAGTAAAATTTGTTCCAGAAACTCTGCTTGTCAAGACTTGAAGATCACACGATATAGTGGTTTGATCTGCGCCCTTGCCAATCAGAGACACAATATAGTGTCTTTGGCCAAGCTTCGCTCAACAAGTCGGCATTACTCTCGAGGTGCAATTCATAATGGCCAAAACCAAGTCAGCTTCTGAAATCGAACCTACTGGTGTTCTCGCAATTCCATACCAAGATACGTCTATGGAAATCTGGGACAGCAAGTACCGCTTAAAAAGCAAACACGGTGAAGCAATCGATGTCACACTCGATGACACATTCAAACGTGTTGCTCGTGCACTTGCCGATCTCGAAGAGAAATCGGTACAAGACAAATGGTACCAAGAATTTTTGTGGGCACTGCGTCACGGCGCAATCCCAGCAGGACGCATCACGTCTAACGCTGGCGCTTTCGAGCACAAGCCTGCAACGTCTACCATCAACTGTACGGTTAGCGGCACCATTGAAGATTCAATGGATGACATCCTAGGTAAAGTTCATGAAGCAGGCCTAACCCTAAAAGCGGGTTGTGGAATTGGCTACGACTTCTCTACCCTACGCCCTCGTGGCGCCTTTGTATCAGGCGCTGGTGCATACACCTCTGGCCCACTGTCGTTCATGGATATCTACGACAAGATGTGCTTTACCGTTTCCTCTGCGGGCGGTCGTCGTGGTGCGCAAATGGGTACCATGGACATTCGTCACCCTGACGTGATGGAGTTCATCCGTGCCAAGCGTGAGAATGGCCGTCTACGCCAATTCAACTTGTCACTCCTGATCAACGAAGAATTCATTGAAGCAGTGAAGAACGACGGCGAATGGCAGTTGATCTTCCCTATTACCGAAAAAGAAGCGCGCCAGGACAAAACTGACCTGAATAACGATGCCAGCATCGTTTGGGCTGATTGGCCAAGCAGCGAAGGGTTTGTTGAAGACGAACTCGGCCGCATTGCGTGCAAGATTTACCGCACCATGCCAGCGCGTAATCTTTGGAACGTCATCATGACGTCAACCTACGATTATGCTGAGCCAGGCTTCATTCTGATCGACAAAGTAAACCAGATGAACAACAACTGGTTCTGCGAAGAGATTCGTGCCACCAACCCTTGTGGCGAGCAACCTCTCCCGCCGTATGGCGCGTGTCTATTGGGCTCGGTTAACCTGACCAAATTCGTTCGTGATCCATTCACTGAAAACGCACGTTTCGATTGGGAAATGTATCGCAAGGTCGTAGCCACTTTCACTCGCATGCTTGATAACGTGGTTGAGATTAACCAATTGCCGTTAGCCAAACAGCGTGAAGAGATCGAAACCAAACGCCGCCATGGTATGGGCTTCCTCGGTCTAGGTTCTACCCTGACCATGCTTCGCCACAAATACGGCAGCGCGGCGTCTATTGCGTTTACTGAGCAAGTTTCTCAGGAAATGGCGATCACCGGTTGGGAACAAGCTGTTGCACTTGCCGAAGAAAAAGGCGTTGCGCCAGTAATGGACCAAGAGTTCGTTGTTACCGCTAAGATGCTGCGTCTTCGCCCTGAAATGGCAGCAGACGGCATCAAAATCGGCGACAAGGTAAAAGGCAAAGTCCTTCACGCGAAATACAGCCGCTATATGCAGCAAATCGGCGATATTCGCCCAGATTTGATCAAGAAACTGGCAGAGAAAGGCGGTCGCTTTACGCACCACAGTTCTATTGCGCCAACGGGCACTATTTCACTGTCGCTTGCGAATAACGCAAGTAACGGTATCGAACCAAGCTTTGCGCATCACTACACGCGTAACGTGATTAAACCGGGCAAGAAATCAAAAGAAAGTGTTGATGTATTCAGCTTCGAACTGCTGGCTTATCGCGAACTGATCAACACCAAAGCAATGCCTTACAGCACCAAAGAAGACGAGCAATTGCCAGAGTACTTCATTACTGCTGATGACATTACGCCAAGTCAACATGTTGAAGTTCAAGCTGCCGCGCAGCGTTGGATTGACTCTTCAATTTCGAAGACAGCTAACGTCCCGACTGATTTCCCGTTTGAAGACTTCAAAAACATCTACATGGATGCTTACGACAAAGGCCTGAAAGGCTGTACGACCTTCCGCTTCAACCCAGAAGTGTTCCAAGGTGTATTGGTGAAAGAAGAAGATCTCGAAAACACCACGTATGTATTTACACTAGAAGACGGATCAACTTTCGAAGCCAAGGGCAACGAAAAGATTGAGTACGACGGTGAAATTCACTCGGCGGCTAACCTCTACGATGCGCTGAAAGAAGGCTACTACGGTAAGTTTTAACCATCCGTATACCTGAATAGACAACATACTCAGGTACGCAAACTGTTGGGATGGCTTGCAACCAGGCCATCCACTATGAAGAAGTAATTCGTTATGACACGTAAAATCGAAAGCAAAATTGTTTCTTACAAAGTTAAAAGCAAAGACGCCGTTCAAGAAGCGCCTGTCCAACAGGTGGAGGAAGTGACTCCAACGCTCGAAACCATGCATGAAGAAATGCCGCGCCCAGAAATTTTGCTTGGCACCACATACAAGCTAAAAACCCCTGAGCATGTTTCTGAACACTCGCTGTTTATCACCATCAACGATGTGGTGTTAAACGAAGGGACGGATCACGCAATGCGTCAACCGTTCGAGATTTTCATCAATAGCAAAAGCCTTGAACATTACCAATGGATTGTGGCGTTAACGCGCATTATCTCTGCGGTGTTCCGTAAAGGTGGCGATTGCACGTTCTTGGTAGAAGAACTTCGTTCAGTGTTCGATCCAAAAGGCGGTTACTGGAACAAAGGCAAATATGTGCCTTCGTTGATTGCAGAAATCGGCAACGTCATTGAACAGCACCTGATGGAAATTGGCATGTTGCACAACCCAGAAATGGATGAGCACCAAAAAGCCTTTCTAGAAGCCAAGCGCGCAGAGAACACCGCAAAAGCCGAACCCAAGGCAGAAGAAGTGAACACCGGCTTCCCGCCAAGTGCGACCCTTTGCTACAAGTGCCACAATAAAGCAGTAGTTGTAAAAGACGGCTGCCAGACTTGCCTAAACTGCGGCGATTCTAAGTGCGGTTAAACGCATAATTACTCGAGAAAGGCTTCCTGTAGGAAGCCTTTTTTATAGGTTCACATTCAGCAAGCGTTATCTCATTCAATATTTTCGAACACTACCCCCAGATTTTTCCGCTTTTTTGCCTGCTACCCTTTCTCTATAGTTCTTCACAACAATAAGACACACCAAACACGACTATTAATAGGGTATGAAATGGCAAATGTACTGGTTCTAAAATCGAGCATTCTTGGTGAATTTTCGTCTTCAACAAAATTGATTGATGGCATGGTTGAGCAATTAGGCCACGACAATTTCATTATCGAACGTGATTTAGCCGCACACCCACTTCCTGTATTAGACGGTGAAATCGCAACAGGTCTTCGCGGTGCGGAAAACCCAACGCTTCGTCAACAAGAAGCTCTGGCACTTTCTGATCAGCTTATTAATGAAATCAAAGCCAGTGACACCTTGGTGATTGCCGCGCCTATGTACAACTTTTCCATTCCAACTCAATTGAAAAATTGGTTTGATTTGATTGCTCGTGCCGGTGTGACATTTGCGTATACGGAGCAAGGCCCTAAAGGGCTATTGACCGGAAAGAAAGCCATTGTTGTCACCACACGTGGCGGGATTCACAAAGGTACGCCGAATGACCATGTGACTGGACATATCAAGACCATATTGAACTTCATTGGTATTTCAGACATTGAATTTGTTTACAGTGAAGCGCTTGCCATGGGTGAAGCACCAGCAAAAGCATCACTTGAAAAAGCAGCTCAAGATTTAGCAGCTTTGGTTGATTGACACGCGTTTTTTAACATTGGTTTTTTAACATTGGCTTTTTAAAGCCACACCGATTGCCAACAGCAAAACGTCAGACGTTAGACAGTGACAAATCTAGCGTCTTGGTTTTGTTTTTTTCATGTTAGGGCTTTTCGAAGCCCTCTTTTTTCCTTTCTCATCAAGTGAAAATCGATCTCCCTCTCAGCATTGTCAGTCCAGCATTTTCTTTTGCAAGCAAATCCCGTTTCATGAGGCCTCAGCACAATCATCCTGTTGGAGTCACAAGTGATTAAAAGCAATCCATTTTTGGGCAAAGATGCCGACCGAGAAGAAATTTGGGACATGTTAGTCGCCAAAGACATTTTGGCTTATACCCAAGCGGATTGGTCAATGGTCGAGAACGATTTTCTGCAACACGAGTTTTTTGCCGTTAACGCCGGGTTCGACCAAGACCCTGGTAACTGGAATTTGGCATTTTCACGTTTTGAAGATTACCGAGATTCATGGCTGGAAGCAGCGCGCGCAAGCCTAGATACCGAGTATGCCGAGCCTCTACAAGACGCTATTCATACATTGACTACCCTCGAACAAATCGAAGTAAAAGACGGCAAAGCCATTGCTCGCAAGCAGTTTGATGGCACGATTCAGGTCGTCGGACAAGAGCCTGAGGTACTAAAGTGGCAAACCTTGTATTACCTCAAACAAACTGAATCAGGTTGGAAAATTGTGGGCTTCACCGGTTACCTACCTTACACAGCCTAAGCGCCAAATATGAAAGAAGCGGGCTCTAACGCCCACTTCTTTGTTGTGTCAGATTGCTCCCCAGCTGTATTCACATTAAACACCTATGCTCACATTCACGTTAAGTAAGGTGCTTGCTGCTATGCCTAGAAATCCATCTGCAGATAAATCGTGTTGTAATTACTGCCACCCTTGATTCGACCAAACTGACTCGCCTTTTCAAAGATTGCCGAGCGATGATGAATTGAATAGCCCAACCAGATGTTATTCAAATTCTTCTGACCAATCAGATCGCCAACATTCACATCAAGTGAGAGATCGAGGTAGTTAAGCAATTGACTCGGTTCATATCCTTTCTCGTTGAGTTCTGTACTTTCTACATAAGTAATGTTGTTTACATACGAAAGGCCCTCAGCGAAGCCAATACGCCATTTCGTTGGCCAATCAACCGTATAATACGCTTTGATCGCCATGACGAATTCTGGCGAAGACGCCTGAACCTCGGAACTCCAATGCCAGACAAAACCTGGTGTCAGGTAAATATCTAGCGGAACACCAAACAAAGAATCAGCCAATGGGTGACCATAGAAGACTGACGTTAGGGTATTGCCATATGGATCTTTTTTCGTATCACCCGCAATGATCTCACCAATGTTTGAAGGCGTTGCCCAACCATACGCTAAACGCCAATATGGCCGAGTGGTGATCTCTCGCTCTCCATGTCGCTTGTTGTCATTGAAGAAACCAAAACCTGCATAAACCTCACCCTGCCAATTCGCATCGATGGTGGGTGCATGGCGCACATTTTCATCAAGATAAGTGGCGTACGCCGCACCGACAAGATAAAGGTTAGAATAGACATGGTAACGCCCTCTAACCCCTGCTTTTAAATCGACACCTGCTCCGATGCGCACACCGTCATTTCGGTATTCAGACAAACCGTAATAGAAACTATTAAAGTCAGCATCTTTGTAGCGTGCTGAAATAGTCGCATCGAGGTCAAAATCCTCGGTGAAAACTTGCTTACCCAGCGTTGCAATACCGTGAAAACGGTAATCTTTGTCTGACAGCACATCAAGATCGGCATACCAACCATCACCAAGTTGACGTTTTAGCTGGAAACCAAAATCTCCCGTATCGCCCCCAATGTCGTTCTGCACTGCGGTAGGTAAATCAATAAAGCGCATACGAAGAATGGCATTCGCGCGCCAATCGCCTTCTTCCCATAAACGGATACCACCTTCGGTGCCATTAATGAAAAAGGCTTCATCTTGATAAAACATCATGGGCACAAAACTGGATACATTGGCACTACCTGCATCGGCATAAGGGATGCTACCCGTCCGTATCGTGGCAGCAATGCCCCAGTTTTCGCTGCGCTTAAGGCGCAATGCTTCAACACTGCCAGTTCCCACCGTTTCTGTTTCTACGGTGTGATCGCCTTGAATATCTGCTGACTCAGCCCAACCAAAAGGTGCGACTAAAACTGTCGCGAGAACGAGGTATTTCGACATATTAAACATGAAAAGCGCGGTTTGTTGATTCACATTGAAATGAGTGTAACCCAAGCTTAAGTAACTGTGTGATTTTAAAGGTAAGAATATGGGTAACTAGCATTGGCTTGGCAAATGAGACTGAACGAATCACTCGCCAAGCCCCAACAATTAGTGAATGGCGCGCGCCGTCAACACAAACAAATCAACATGCCCACGTTGAGCTGGGTTAATTGGCCTGATCGGATTGGCATTGTGCCAAAGCGCATGATCATCCAACAGCGCTACGTCTCCACCGTTAAGCGCCAGTGAAAAGAAAGGTTGTTCGGTTCTATTTTTATAGACAAGAATTTCCCCACCTTGCACGTTTTGCCGATGAATCGCAGCAATGGCAATGTGATCGAAACCATCCTGATGTACGCCTTCTGGCGATACCGGTGTCATGTCACTAAGGGTGATCACCCTCATCTGATGTATTTCAATATCTTGCTGATCATCCAACTCATTGTTGTCTTTGAATAAACGACATAATTCAAAGAAACCTTCTGAATGAAGTACGTTCGCGGATAAATCTTCAAACCGGCGTACCACACCGCCTTGATGATGGTTTATCGCCTTACTTTGCACAAAAGTATGTTGTGGCATGTGACGCACAGCGCCGTCATGGCATTGCACAATTGAATAGCGTCTTAACCTGTATTGACCGTCTGCATAGGGGGTAGTTGGCAAATGATCAAAGGTCGGTTCTAGCTCTCTCACCGCTTGGTCGCTGATATGACATAGCTGCATGAGATAATCAGGATGATACATGGTATGTCCTCCATCTCGATTGAATATAACGCGTCTCTGGGTAAGAAATGCGCAATAACAGTCACCCCATTTAGTTAACATCATGGCAGCATTTTTGCCAACTTTTTGCAGAGTGTTTAATTGCCATAAATGCCATATACGGCCAAATACGCCACGTTACCCCAGTTAACCAGCATAATACTTCACGTAATTTGATCTAAGCCCAGTAGTAAAAACACAGTTTGAGACCCCTGCCACGCACGCAACCCTTTCATTCAGCTAACATTCAATTTCCGCAGATATGATGAAGTTGTGGACACTTACTGGACATGGCCTTCACAGCCAAAAGAGGTATTTAGATGGGAAGAATGTTTAAAGCGCTGATTATTGTTCCAATTCTGGTTATTCGTGTGCCGGCTTACGCCGAGCAATTCGAGGTAAAGAACCCGCCTTCAAGCCAGAGCATTTCTTATCAGCAGCCACAAGCAAGTCAAGACACTCCACTCACCGAACTGCTCTCTATCCCTTCATTCCGCTCCAGCGAAATCAAACAGCCATACAGTCACCTCGCTGAGCTTTACGAAGCGGCGCCTAAGGCGCAACTAGAACTCGAAGATCTTGCCAAAACCATTGCCCATAAAGCCAATGGCAGTGTGTTGTCAGCCGGTTTGAAAGGACAAGAACGCGCTCAAGAAAAAGTAGAGAAAGAACTGAATGGCGATGTTACTCGCTTGACTGATATCGTGCGCATTACGGTTGAAACAGATTCGTTAGAAGACCTCAACAGCGCTTATGCTCAACTTGCCGCTTCGACGAAGACAATGGAAGTCGTCAACCGATTTCAGACACCTCGTCCTTCAGGGTATCGCGACGTAAAAGTGCTGGTTTCACTGCCTGAAAGCCAAATGATCGCGGAAGTTCAACTGCATCTGAAAGCCATTTCCGCCGTAAAGAACGGGAAGGAGCACACTAACTACGAACAGATTCAGAGAATCGAGCGAGAAGCTAACCTGCATGACCGAGCGATGAGCGATTATGAAGTCGCAAAAATTGAAAAATTACGTAGGGAATCTCGGGCACTTTATGACAATGCATGGCAGCGGTATTTACCGCTAAGTTTTGCCGTTTAGTCAAATTAATCAACCTAAAGGGCGACTATGTCGCCCTCGCGATGAACGAAAAAAATGATGGCTATTGAGTTCTATCGAGGGAAAATTCAGTCACGCTAACCTGCTCTCCAACCAACTCAACAAAACTTTGTGCTGGTACACCATTCCACCCTTCCATTTCCACCTCAAAAGGCTCTGACGCAAGCACCACGCCACTATCGAGCATTTTATAAAACATGGTAGGTGGGGCGCCAAAGGTGGCATATCGCAGCGCCCAAAATTGCTTTCCATCACTGATACACAATGCAGCCTTGAATGGCTGGTCAATGCCTTTTGTCCGCATTTCCGCTTCAATGTCTTTTATTACTCGCACCAGCGCCGTCTTGGGGCATCGTTCAAGACCGTACTGCATTAGCAGTAAAAAGATCAGTTCACTGTCCGTGGTCCCTTTACGTTTCAAATAACAAGCTTCATCCAATTGACGCTCTAACTTGTAGCGCATTAATTCAAAATCGGGGATCTGGCCGTTGTGCATAAACAACCAGTTCTTAACGTTAAACGGATGGCAGTTTTCGCGTGACGTATTGGCCCCTGTCGAGGCGCGAACATGCGCCATAAAGCGATGAGACTTGGTGTGCTGCGCAAGAGAACGAAGATTCGCATCCGACCATGCTGGCAATACTTCTCGATACAAAGCAGGCGTCGGTTTTTCGCCATACCACGCTGCGCCAAAGCCATCAGCGTTAACCGCCGTCACCGCTTTTGATGCTTCCATGCTCTGCATCACCAGCGAATGATTCGGCTGATGCAGCATTTCATCTAAAAAACACGGTTTCCCTTGATACGCCAACCATCTGCACACACTAGCTACTCCTTGATAACGTTATCGTTAGTATGACGTAACTACTGATAATTGCAGTGCGACGTGCCACAGAACATTGGCGTGTCGCCGTTTTTTCAATCGTTTTTATCCTGGATGACCGTCAATCCTCACCTTAATCAACATGGGGCCAAAGCAAATAACAAAGCCACCAAATGCTAGGCACCAACCAATACTGGCGATAACAACCCATATTTGAAAATATTCAGGCCAAAGCGCAGCCCCAACAACACGTACTAACGTCGCCAATGCCAGCGCCAAATAGGCAAATGTAAACAATGGGCCTTTGTAAATTGCACGACCTGTATGGCCCATACTCACACGAGCAATCATTGCGAGAACAACACCCGCCAGTGTTCCCATCGCAAATATATGTATTAACGAGTGTGAAACCCATGCATTGCCGAGAAAGACGACCTTCGCGATTAAGCCAATAGGTAAAGCCAGATAAAACAGATGCAACGACCAAACCAGCGGTTCACTGTGTGTTTTGATGCCCTGCCAGCGATATAAACGGACAAGTTGTGCTACACCGCTAACCCATAGCAATGATGCGATGAACCAAGCTGGCACTAATGGGAAGAAAGAGATAACAGCGAGCATGACAAGAGGAAGAATCGCCAATACCTCTAACCATAACATGGGCTTGGGTGCTTCAAGTTGGAAACGTTTAGCGGTGAAAAACGGAATCACGCGCCCACCCATAATGGAAATGAGAATCATGAACCACCATAGCATCGCTTGCCAAAGCGCATTGGCAGAAAAAGGCGGCATGCCTTTCACAGTGGCATAACTTGCAAGGTTTGCACTGGCTGCAACGAGCAGCATGGGAATAAAGAACAGGTTACGCCAGCGTTTCGTCATAACCACACGATAACCCACCTCCCAGCCCGTCATTGCAAGGAATGCGGTATCCACAATCGCTATCACTGACAAAGGCGTATCAGTCCAAAACAGGATTCTCGCTGCTAACCACAGCATGACAATAAACGCGAGCTTGACTCCCGACGTGCCTTTTACGCCCGTCCACGTTTGTACCGCGGTTAGCAGAAAACCGACAACAATTGCCATGGCAAAACCAAACAGCATTTCATGGGCATGCCACCACATGGCGGGAACATTCAGCGGCGAAGCGCTTCCCGTTGTGAATAACCACACCCACACTGAAATAGTTAGTACGGCGTAGATCCCTGCTAAAAGAAAAAAGGGCCGGAAACCTAAACGAAGAACGGGAGGAATGCGTTCTTCTTTTTGCTTATCGACGATATTGAGCATCATGAGTTAGACCTGCCTGACAATTCAACTTAAACATGCATAATTTTTACATGTTTAAGTTAAATTGAAAAGAAGACTCTTTGCGTGCGTAAGATAGCAAGAGAATAAGACGAAGCCATGAAGTGATTTTGGACAATTGAATTACTATTAATTCATTGAAAATAAATAAAAAAACCAGCAATAGCTGGTTTTTTTATAGGTAGGTGAATCGAATCCCTGACGTAATTTAGTTACCCGACTTTGGATCAAGCGCATCTTGGAGCGCATCACCTAAAAAGTTGAAAGCCATTACCGTCACCAAGATGGCGATCCCAGGGTAAATGGCCAACCCAGGAGATTGCCAGATCACTTCTTGTGCATTTTGCAGCATGTTGCCCCATGAAGGCATCGGCGGTTGAATGCCTAAGCCTAAAAATGACAGCGCACTTTCCAGCAAAATCACCCCACCCAATGCCATGGTAGTCGCGATGATCACCGGCGATAGTACGTTTGGCAGAACGTGACGGCGAATGATTCGCCAAGGTGAAGCGCCATAGCCTACGGCCGCTTTCACATAATCACGCTCACGAAGGGATAGCGTTCCAGAACGCACCAAACGTGCGGTGGTTGGCCAACCGAACAAAGCGACAATCACAATAATACGAATGAAGCTCGCATTCTCGCCTTGCGCCCAGCTTTCAGGTAAGCCCAACTTACTCAGGTCAACGGCAGCCATCACGATCATCAGAGGCAATGTTGGAAGCGACAACGTAAAGTCAGCAATTCGCATTAACACGGCGTCCAACTTGCCGCCGAAGTAACCGGCAAACACGCCCACCAAGGTACCCAATACGGCTGTCATCAAAGCCGCAACCGCACCAACGGATAGCGAGACTTGACCACCATAAAGCAGGCGAAGGAATACATCTCGGCCCAACTCATCAGCGCCCAACCAGTGGGTATCACTCGCGGGTTCAAAGCGCGCAAAGAAGTCTACTTCAAAGGGATCATGCCCGAACCAGCTTGCAAGCAGTGGCGCACTAAAACAAAGAATGGCCAGCAAGATGATAAACACGCCGCTTACCAACCCCGCTTTGTGTTTACAGAAACGATGCCATACCAACATCCATGGCGAGGATGCTTGTCGTTTTGTTACTGCTACAGGAGCAGCATTTGTCATGTCTTGTGTCATGCTGACGCTCCTTTTGTCAGACTGATCCGAGGGTCCAATTTCGCGTAAGCGATATCTGCAAGCAAATTGCCCAATAGCGCTGTAAAGGTAATCACCATCAATCCAAGCAACGCCAGATTGTAGTCATTGCCCATGATAGCGTCGAAGATAAGCTTACCCATGCCCGGCCACGCAAACACGGTTTCAGTAATCAACGCGCCAGACAACAGGAAGCCAATATCCAACGCAATAATGGTGACAAGCGGGATCATCGCATTACGCAGTGCGTGGTGAAAAATAACGCGCGTTTTAGATGCCCCTTTTGCAATCGCAGTCCGAATGTAGTCCTGACGCATCACTTCAAGCATGGTGCCGCGAACATAACGAGAATGGCTCGCCACATTCAACACGGTCAACGAGATAACGGGAAGGATAAGGTGTTGCAGTTCCACCCAAAAACCACCGCCTTCTGCCTCACCCGTGCCACCAGCAGGTAGCCATCCAAGTGTGACGGAAAAGACAAGGATCAGCATTAGCGCCAACCAAAATGCAGGAGTTGAGAAACCCACAAACGCGCCAAAACTAATCACATAGTCAACCCATGTGCGGTGTTTTAGTGCCGCTATAACGCCAACAGGAATAGCGATAAGCAAAGACAAAGCTGTCGCAATGCCAACCAATTTGACGGTATTCCACACCGCTGGGATCAACACATCTTCCGCGGGTTGATAATACAGACGAGAGTACCCAAAATCCCCCTGCAGCGCGGCAACCAGCCAGTTCCAATATCGTTGAACCAACGGCTGATCCAAGCCTTGAAGGGCTTTTAGCATGGCAACATCTTCCGCTGTCATATTCGGATCAGACGTTGCCATTAAATCAATCGGGTCTCCGGGCATCAGACCAATAAGTGCGTAAGAAACAAATGAGACCAAAAACAGAACAAATACGCTTTGTAATGCCCGGCCAATAACGAACTGCATCATGCCGTGGCCTCCTTGCAATCAAACTTTTTCGCGTCAATCACTTCACTGGGAAAGTGACACGCAACAATGTGTTTGCTGTCTCCGCCGTATAGCGACGCGATAGGTGCTTCTGTTTTGCACTTGTCTGTCGCTTTCGCACAGCGAGGGTGAAATGCGCAACCACTCGGTGGACTGATTGGGCTTGGCACATCACCTTGCAGTGACAACCCTTTCCGACGCTTCCCTCTTCCGACTTCTGGCACAGCAGCCAGCAACGCTTGACTGTATGGGTGCGCAGGATTGGCAAAGAATGCATCGCGCGGTGCTTGCTCAACAATTTGTCCCAGGTACATCACCACAATGGTATCGGCGAGGTAATCTACCACTGCCATATCGTGACTGATGAAGAAGAAAGACAATTGACGTTCACGCTGCAACTCAGCAAACAAGTTTAAAACTTGGCTTTGCACAGACACATCGAGTGCTGAAAGCGGCTCATCGGCAATGATCAACGAAGGCTCAAGCACCAAAGCGCGAGCAATACAGATACGCTGACGCTGCCCACCAGAAAACTCATGAGGATATCGGTCGAGTGCATCTTCACTCAAACCGACGGCAATCAGTGCATCAATCACTTTCGCTTTGCGTGAGGCTTTATCGCCCACGTTGTAAACCTCAAGCGGCTCACCGACCAGTTCAGAAACTGGCATTCGCGGGTTGAGTGCCGAATAAGGGTCTTGAAATACGAGGCCCAGCTTACGACGAAGGGCTTTTAACTCCTCGCCTCTCAGACCCGCCGTTTTAACACCTGCTAGTTCAACCGTCCCTTCGACGGGGTGTTCGAGTAGCGCAACCATGCGCCCAAGTGTGGATTTTCCACAGCCCGATTCGCCAACAATCGCAATGGTTTCCCCTTCCTCTAGAGAGAGGGAGATGTTATTCACTGCTTTCAATTCTTGCGCTGGTTTCCCTAACCACCCCTTTTGTCCAATGGGGTAACGCTGACAGACATTGTCTAGTTTTAATAATGTCATGAGTCCGTCCTTAGATATGATGACACGCCACTGTGTGTACGGCGTTTAGTTCAACCGTTTCAGGCATGGTGGAGACACACGTTGGCGTTGCTTTTCCGCAACGATCTGCAAACGGGCATCCATTGCCACGCAGATCGAGGGGCGGGACTGCCCCAGGGATCGCAGGTAACACGTCACGTGCGCCGCCAATTTTTGGCAATGTGGCTAACAATCCTTGGGTATACGGGTGTTGAGGGTTGGCAAACAACTCTTCCGCCGTTGCTTGCTCGACAATGCGGCCCGCATACATCACGATGACCCGCTCAGCGAGCTGAGAGACAACGCCCAAATTATGACTGATGAATTGAACCGCTGTGCCCGTGGTATCTCGAAGCTCTTCAAGAAGATCGAGAACCTGCGCCTGAACCGTTACATCCAAAGCCGTTGTCGGTTCGTCGGCAATAATGAGTTCCGGTTCACATGCCAGTGCCATGGCAATCATTACGCGCTGTCGCATCCCACCGGAGAGTTCATGTGGGTAGGCGTTTGCACGTCGAACCGGATCGGGAATGTGTACCCTTTCCAACATCTCTATCGCACGTTCTTTTGACTCGGCTTTATTGCTACCACGGTGAAGCTGGAACATTTCCGCAATTTGGTTTCCGACTGTCACGACGGGGTTTAGCGCAGTCATGGGCTCTTGAAAGATCATCGCGATGCCTTCACCGCGTACTTTTCGCCAATCCGCATCACTGTTGCTTAGCAGATTTTCACCGCGAAAGACCACTTCACCACTGGCCTTCATGACATTGGGTTGAAGCCCCATGAGTGTCAGCGCAGCAAGGCTTTTGCCACAGCCTGATTCACCCACAACACCAAGAATCTCGCCTTTTTTAATATGAAAGCTGATATCGTTAACCGCAGGGTAGCCTTTAAAGGCTACCCGCAGACGACGAACATCGAGTATCGTCTGTTCCATTCACGGCTCCTACTTCTTAGTGGTGTACCACTCTTCAACCCAGTTGGTTGATGGGAACATATGACCCGTCGGCGTCACACCTTCTAGCCATTTCGGCATCACAAAGCTATCTGCTCGGAAATACAATGGCAGCGCTGGCAAATCTTCCGCGTAAATGTTCTGAATTTCATGGAAAATCTTCTTACGCTTTTCGGTATCCAGTTCCGCTTCGACTTTATTCAGTAACTCATCCATTGCTGGGTTCTTATAGCCAATGTAGTTTTGGCCAGACCAACCATTCTCTTCGGTTGGAACATTGGTTGAAAGCAGCGTCGTACGCGGCGGGCTCTCTGGTGAGGAGTACCATGCAAACATTGCTAGACCTTTGTGTTTACGCTTGTTCAGCGTTTCACCAAAGTACACGCGTGCTGGCTGGTTGTTGATGTTGACCTTCACACCAATCTGTTTCCACTGTGATTGCAGCACTTGCTGGACTAACTCACGTGTTTTGTTACCTGCCGTTGTCATCAATTCGATTTGGAGTTCATTCCCATCGCCATCAACCATGACACCTTTTTTCATGGTGTAACCCGCTTCTTTCAACAACTGCTTGGCTTTTTCAGGGTTGTATTCGTAGCGTTTAACGTCTGCAAAAAAGGTCGTGTCACGAGGGCTCACGTTGGTATCGGCAACAGGCTGTTTGCCCGCAAACAATTTATCAACTAGCTGTTGACGGTTCGCACCATAAAGAAGAGCTTGGCGTACTTCTTTCTTGGCCAGGTGTGGATTATCCATGGTGGTATCTAGGTGTTCGTAAAGCAGGCCCGGCTCATAGTGAACATTGAACTTATCGCCGTGGCGCTTTTCAAGTTGAAGCACTTGGTCAAGCGATAATCCTAGCTCTCCCGGCAAGTAATCCACTGAGCCAGACAGAAGGTGCGCTTCAAGCGCAGAGGTGTTTTCTACCGCTTTAAAGATAATTTCGTCGATCGCTGGCGCTTTTCCTTTCCAATGCGGGTTCTTTTCAGCCGTAATAAAGCTGCCTGCGTTTACTTTCGAAATAACAAACGGACCGTAGTAAAGCCCTGGGTTAGTTGGCTCTGTTGCATATTTGGTGGTTTTTGAGTAGCTATTTGGATCTTTGCTATACAAGTCGCCTTCCACATGAGCTGGCATCGGCGTTGGAATGAAGGTGTTATATTTGAAGGTGATTTTGTTCAGATAAACTTCGAAGTTTTTATCATCAAGCAAAACCAGTTTTTCCATGGTTTTTGCTTCTTGCAAACCGGGGTTGCCAACACGCTCATCGGTTTCAATGTCGTAACCTAGCTTGATGTCTTTCGTGGTGACAGGCACCCCGTCACCCCAGAATAGATCGTCAGGAATAGTGACGGTCATTTTAATACCTTCACCACCATCATCTAACTCAATGCGCTCTGCGAGTCCATTTTCAAAGCTTGGTACTTCGACACAGGCGTTACATTGTAACAACCAGTCTTTACCATAGATTACCGTGCCACGATGCGCAGTACTTAGTATGTAAGAAGCCGCAACATTTGATACGAGTATAGGGTGCAAGCCTTCAGGGTATTGAGACATGCCGATCTTCAAGGTTTCAGCACTTGCTGATGCAGCCGAAAGCGCGAGTGGCGCAGCCATCGCCAACGCGAGGATTGTTTTTTTCATGTTATCAGTTCCTTTGTATGCTGCTGGGGCAATTCCATTACCCAAGAATCATGCGCAATAAAGCGGGTTTTATTAGCCCCAAAACTAAATGCAGTTGAAAATTGCGCATATGCTTGCAATGTTAAACATATGTTTTATACAAAGTCGACAGTGGATTGTTTGCTATTCATACAGGCAGGTAAAATAAATAGCCGAAATGCTTGGTCCAGTCGCATTTCAACACTTTTAACATTATTTATACTTATGATTCAGTTGGTTACATTTTGAAAAATCAAGTCAAAATGCATATTCTCTCATCGCACTCGCATATTTACCCCAAACCTCTAAGCTCGTGAATGCCTTCAATACTTCAATTGACAAAATTAACCATATAAGTCAAAAGGGAAATATCGGATTGAAGCTAGATACTGGCTACTTGAGGAAAATAACTCGCTATGAATAGAAACATGAACAACCAGAAGCTACACCTCGTCATCATTAAGAACCAACCACTAGAAATAAGCTAACGATCAGAATATCTAACTAAGAAATCGAGGTGTTTTGCCCGAGCACCTCAAAGTGCTTTCTAACAAGGCAATATCAGTAGCCCATCAAATACAACGTCGGAATAGAGGCAATTGAGACATCACCCACGCCGCAAACAAAGCGAGGAGATAGACAACAAAAGTGACAATAGGAATTGAAATCAATGGAGAGAAAGACATCGCCCCCACCCCAACAAAATTGAGAATTTCAAGCACCATGGGGTGGATGAGGTACACACCAAGCGTCAACGATGCGAGCACCTTGGTGACATGTGGATTCCAAAGCGGTTGGCTTTTTCGCTTGAAGATAAACATCATACTGACTGACATCGGAATAACCGAAATACTCAAGTAATCGTAGAAATAGAGCCCAATTTTTACGCTTGAAACCCACGCCAAAAAGTAAAAGCCTAACGCTGTCATAACAAATGCGGCAAAAAACACCCCAATGATCAGGCGAAACGACGGATAACGCTCTGTTTGTCGTAATAAATACCCTAAAAAGAAATACGGTACATACAACAAAAACCAATTGATAAATAAGCCCGCTTCTTGCCCATTCAGCTTTTCCACGCCAGCGTTGATGGCCGCCAACGACATTCCCGCAACCACTAACACCCACAGGGCATTTTCAGATGCCTGCATAACGACCATACGAAAGAAAGGCGTAAACAGATACAGACCAACGATCATGTAGAGAAACCACATGTGATAGTAGGGTGTGCCGTTCAATACACTGAGGAGCAGTGTCGATAAAGACTCAGGCTGATTTTTGATCACACCTTTTACAAGCTGCCAGCCGAGATATACCGCCGTCCAAAAAACAAGTGGTACTAACAGCCTGGAAACGCGTTTCTTGTAGAATTCTTGAAGTGACTCAGTTTTGGAAGGATCAAGCAGTAATGCGCCACTTATCATGACAAAGACGGGGACACACCACCTAACAGCACTGTCATACACATTTCCTATCCACCACAACGTACTACCCAATTGCGCATCAAATACAAAGTCAGCTGCGACATGCAGCATCACGACTGCCAGAATCGCGAGGATCCTAGCGTTGTCTAACCAAGCCATTTGTTTGTCCTTGCTAACCAAAAAAATAGTGAACGTCGCCAACAAACTTCGGGTATTTTTTGATTAACTATAGCCCAAGATTTACGCTATTTTTCCAAGGGTCAATAAGACAAAACATGCTCCATGAGTGCGCTTATTGGTTCAATGTGTTCACAAAGGGCAGAAAGCCTGAGGCTCGTCGCCCTTTACGACAACACGATGCAATTTTCTTGGTTCGTCACCATAATCAGTAACAGCGAAATGTTGAGTACAGCGATTATCCCAAATGGCGATACTTCCTGTTTGCCAACGGAAACGTACCTGAAATTCTTCAGCGTGACTGTATGAAAATAGAGACGACAATAATGCTTCACCCTTTTCTAAGTCTTCATCGTCGATGCGTTGGCAAAATTGCTCATTGATGTAAAGACAGGGATGTCCGGTTTCCGGATGCGTTGTGACCAATGGATGGTGTACATCTCTGATCTCACTCGAAATGCTGTCTACTTTGCTCACACCCTGCGAACTCACTTCATCAAACCGGCTACCCGCAAAACCATGAACAGCATGCGTGGCTGTTTTACCTTGTAATGATTGTTTCAACACATCAGGAAGTGATTGGTAGACGGCCTCCATGGAAAGCCAAATGGTGTCCCCTCCAATATCAGGAAGATGTTGCGCACTAAGTACAGAGCATTTGGGTGGCGCTTTTTGCCACGTCATGTCTGTGTGCCAGTAGCTCTTACCAGGCGGATTTCCGCGTGTGGTTTCGATAACGCTGACTTGAGGGAAGCCCTCGACATGAGGGAAGAATGGGTGTGGTGCTTCCAATTCGCCAAAACGCGCTGCTAGCTCAAGCTGTTGCTGCGGTGAAAGGTACTGTTTGCGAAAAAAGATCACTTTGTGAGTTAAGAAAGCCTGATAGATTTGCGCAAACTCATTCTCACTACAATTGGCCAGACTGACATCATCAATGCTGGCGCCAATATGCTCAGACAGCGGCGTGATTTTCATTTTCTTCCCTTAATGTTGATTTCGATATTTATCGCTATATTTCCAGTAGAACGGACAACAACCGCTTTCCATTCATCGATGATACCGCGTTATGACCCATACGCTGATGCTGACCAAATCAAAGACGAACGGTCAGATGAACGTCATTTAGGGCCTGCGCATCCGGCCCTTTTCTTTCCCATTGCAAGATTTCTCACCAATTTTGCGGTAACATCCCCACGTCTTTCAAACCCTTGGATACCAACGTGGCACACACCAACGAACCGACTTTTTTCTTCTTTGATTACGAAAGTTGCAATTTAAGTATCTGATATAAAATTACTTTACGAAACAATGAAAGAAAAAGAGACGCAATTTAGACGCAACTCGTCTTACAAATAGTTATCCTGTTTGCCGTAGTTCTAGAGTGGAGTGTTTCATTAAGATTCTTCCTAACTCCCAGGCCCAACCAATCTCTTTGAACCTAGGTTGCCCCAGTTGTTGACCTGAGCAAAACACAACCCACTCAACACCATTAAAGTAAACTTGTTCGATGATTGGCGTTAAATCGAAGCAATCTTCCACCTTTATTCTTCCTTGCCCGCGCAGAATTCCTTGAGCAATCGAATGATTTCCTCCCGTCACTAAAGCCACATTTAAAGGCCAATAATAATTTACTGAGTGATTGGAAGATTCTTCAAACGGGCCACAAGGCATACCATCACCGATCATCCCCAAATTGCGTGTGATTCTTTGTGGATGCCACGGACTAGTGATCACAGGGTCAGAGCTTAGGTCAACAAAAGCGAAATCGACACGCATGAGCAAATCGCTGATAGATGTCTCCAAGCAAACGAATTGGAAGTCATGATGATTGATGGAGTCCCAAGAGGAATGATCACTAACTAAGTAAGGTTGCAACATGAACTTACTCTGCAGTTGCCTCCAAACAATTCGCTGCAGATCGCGAAGCCCTTCGATATTACCATTTTCAACTAATGCTTCTGCTCTCCGAAGCAAATTACTTAGCTCATCATCTCGATACGCAAGCGTAGTACCTGTCTTCATCTGGTTCCTATTTTAAAACATTACGTTACGCATAACGCTATCAGAGTTAGCGGTAGCTTTCTTCGAAGAATTTCAAGCTGTTGGTGATGACTAGGCGACCCCAAAAATTTTTATAACCCGAGGGTCGCCCTCGTTTGCTGGTGAAAACGTTCCAGAAGAACCTATTTACCCTCGCGGGATAAATGCACGGGAAGAACTGAGCCAATGATAGTTCAGGCAATGACAGCGCTCTCAGGCGCAATCACCCCAACATCAACACGCAACCTCTGATGACCTAGCTGTATACACTGCCGCTCTTTCGGTAGTGATACCCCACACCACCGCCTTGAATGGCGTATTGATCCCGCTTCAAATAGTCTTTATCAAATAGACGCTTCAACAATGTGCTCGAGAACGATTGGGAAAGATCGCAACGGTTCGAGATTTGTTCCGGTGTCACGTGCTCGCCACATCGAATTGCATTGAGCACTTTCAGTTGCGTTTTGCTGAGCCTCACCGCGTTGATCTGATGAGGCAATAGACGTGCGATTTGAGCCAATCGCGGGTCGATGGGTGTGATTTGGGCGTGATTTTGCATGACTTACTATCATCCGCTTGGATTTATTTGAGAATTGACGTAGAAAATTGATCTAAATAAGGAAAGTGAGGATCTAATTTCAGTCGAGACAGGTGTGAAACAGGTTAACCAGCAGCTACCAGTTCTCATATATCCCACCTTCCTTTCTTGCCCCAAAGCAAGACGAGAAGAAGATTTACGATGCTGCTAAGTACCCTGAATCTTCAAACGCGATCATGTGCCACCAAGAGGTGTTGGAATTTTTTAGTAAGAAGAGAACGACCATCATCGCCTGCCGCAAGAACCTCAACTTTCCAGAGCCGATCAGCAAGTCGCCATTGCGTTGGTTAAGAGAAGCAGTAATGGAGTGGGTTCAGTATGAAGGTGGGTTTAAATGTTAGAACTCCTATCACCTTGCTTCTGAGCTTATAATTAAGGACAAGGGGTAGAATGTAACTGCAAAGCCGAGCATTTGAAATCAATGGCAGTATATCGGCTTCACTTTGTCAGACATACTACCTTTGCTTAACCTCACACTATTGCAATTCAATCCCTTATGCCACGGTATCAGCCATAAAATAGCCTTGCCCATCACAATACGACGCAAACGTGGACGTGATGTGAAGGCACAAGAGCTTTATGCTCTCTGCTTTCTCTCTTAACTGCGTAACGTTATATCTTCGACCTATCGTTATTGCTGTCTCTCTTCCGTGAGCTATTGCATTGCGGTGTTCTTTAACTTCCGCCAGTACAAAATGTTGAACTCCATCAGGGAGGGGATTACCTACTAGCTGAAAGAACATCCAAACATTCTCTAGCTGTTTGATAGATATATTCATAGAACCCCCTGATGGAAAAACCGAAGTATCTACATTAGTCACTTCATTATCCCCAGTTACCGCAAGAACAAGTTTGTGTCGGTTTTCCCACTCTTTGGCAGAACCACATTCTCTAATCGCTTTAAAATGCGAATCGAATAATGAGCACAGCAAAGAACTCTTGAAACGACTGGCTGGTGCTCTTTGTTGACCAACAATTTCTAAAGTTCTCGTCACAGACTGTGTAATTGAATACTCAACGGCAGCATATATTACGACGAACAATAAGCCTTTCTGTGCTCGGTAAAAATCAGAGTTCTTTGTATCTTCTGAATGAGAATCATCTGCCAAATACTCAATTATTGAGTCGAATTGTCTCAAGCGACTCATAACGCCAGAATCAATATCTTCAAACATTGCCTACGAACCTAACGTAGCAATATTGTATTCTTTCGCGCAATCGAGGACCTGAGTTTGTCGCTCCTGTCGTTAATCGACGTAACTCGTCATCATCAATCCAGTCGGCAACATTTGCATTGGTAATGTCTATCCCTTCTTCAATTGCATCTGCCGCACCGACTGCAATCGCTTCAAAAAGGACTTGAGGCGTGCTGCCTTTATTCCCCCGTTTAATACCGTCAGGTAAGACTTCGCGTAGCGATTCAAATGTCTTTTCAAACAACTCTCTGTACTTTTTATAGTTAAAATGCGCTGAAGACTCAGCCATAAAATCATTCAAAAAAGTCTCTACGCTATGCTTAAATTCATCTCGTCTGGTTTTGTAGGCTAAAAACTTTAGAACAAGCTCTTCTTTCGTCCCATCTTTTGATTTTGTCGACGAAACATTAACAACTTTATTGAAATCTTCGTTCTTAGCGAGCTCGACTACAAAATCATTAAACTGTCCCCTAAATACACAAGCTCGAATTTCTTGTGGTGTTAGCTTAATTCCACCAGTATTCAGCCTTTCAAAAAGGTCAAAGCGTACTTTGAGGTCACTTTTATCACTAAGCGTTGTAACTTTTAGAGGCCGTAAATTGAACTTCAGGCGGAGAGAATGAGGAAGATCATTAAACGTCGTTCCATTAAACTCAGTAAGGATATCTAAACCTTTCAACTTGAGTGGTTTGTCGAGCCCGAAGCGTTCAATTTGTTCAACGGTACCACAAAAATGAATTAAGGAATTTAGCCGCTGAACTCCATCTATCAACTCCCAAGAACCATCTCTGTTTGCAGCCATAAAAAGGTTTGGGATAGGTATCCCCAACAATACTGATTCTACAAGTTTAGACTGGTTGTCTTCAGGCCAGCGAAACTGTCGTTGGT
Organism: Enterovibrio litoreus; assembly: GCF_045679545.1. NCBI lineage: Bacteria > Pseudomonadati > Pseudomonadota > Gammaproteobacteria > Vibrionales > Vibrionaceae > Enterovibrio > Enterovibrio litoreus. The sequence continues at coordinate 1,543,017 of NZ_CP166194.1, read as the reverse complement.
ATTCTGGAGCAATGTTAATGATTGATTCATTTGCCATAGAAATCAATTCTTTAACAGAGATATCAAATGAATCAAAATCTACCTTCCGCGTCTCTTTATCGAGCTGATTCATATAATCTTTCATGTGTTCTCCAGCAATTAGATATGTTGGCCGAAGTTTACCAACAACGATTACTTTAGTCGATATAAGTCAATAGGTTAGTGATCCTAGGTTATGCTTTGGCACCAAAGCGTTCTTGTCTCTCTTACCCCAAAATGACATTGATAGCTTTTCCATATCAAAACTTCTATTGCAACCAAATACTTAGATACCATTGAAATTAATCCTTTCTTTCAATGGCATGTTCTAACTCCTTCCTAACCTGCTCCAACAGTGCATCAGAATATAGCTCATACGCTTCTTTCTGTTCTTTCGACCAGTCGTGTTTGTTGTACACAGTCATAATTCCGCCCAATTCATGCCCCAACATTTTCTCCGTCACGTGTGGCATGGTGCCAAGTTCCGAACACACAGTAGAAATGCTGCGTCTGAAATCATGCGTTCGCCAATGGTAAAGGGGTAAAGCATCGCGCAAACGGCGAATGTATCGGTTCGCAGCTGAAATGGTGATGGGTTTATTGAGTGAGGCACCTGGGAAAAGGTAATCATCATAGATGTGCATCAGGCGTTCGAGCATCGGCTTGATGTCTTTCGGGATTGGCCTGCGAATGGTGTTCCCCATCTTGCTCAGTTCTGGCGGTACCGTCCAAACATCATTGACCAGATCAAAGTGCTCACGTCTCGCTAAGCGAAGCTCAGAAAGACGGATTTCCGCGTGTGGTTTCGATAACGCTGACTTGAGGGAAGCCCTCGACATGAGGGAAGAATGGGTGTGGTGCTTCCAATTCGCCAAAACGCGCTGCTAGCTCAAGCTGTTGCTGCGGTGAAAGGTACTGTTTGCGAAAAAAGATCACTTTGTGAGTTAAGAATGCCTGATAGATTTGCGCAAACTCATTCTCACTACAATTGGCCAGACTTACATCATCAATGCTGGCGCCAATATGCTCAGACAGCGGCGTGATTTTCATTTTCTTCCCTTAATGTTGAATTCGATATTTATCGCTATATTTCCAGTAGAACGGACAACAACCGCTTTCCATTCATCGATGTTACCGCGTTATGAGCCATACGGTGATGCTGACCAAATCAAAGACGAACAGTCAGATGAACGTCATTCAGGGCCTGCGCATCCGGCCCTTTTCTTTCCCATTGCAAGATTTCTCACCAATTTTGCGGTAACATCCCCACGTCTTTCAAACCCTTGGATACCAACGTGGCACACACCAACGAACCGACTTTTTTCTTCTTTGATTACGAAACCTTTGGCATTAGCCCTGCTCTCGATCGACCTTGTCAGTTTGCAGGCGTACGAACAGATAAAGACTTCAATATCATTGGTGAACCGTTGGTGATTTATTGTCAGCCACCCAATGACTATTTGCCTCAGCCAGAGGCGTGCTTGATCACCGGCATTACGCCTCAAGTCGCTGTCAGCCGAGGTCTTCCTGAGCCAGAATTCATCGCCAAAATCCATGAGCAACTCTCCCTGCCGGGAACGTGCTCTGTCGGCTATAACAATATTCGATTTGATGATGAAGTCTCACGCTACACGCTTTACCGTAACTTCTTTGACCCTTACGGATGGAGTTGGCAAAACGGTAACTCACGTTGGGATTTATTGGATGCCATGCGCGCCGCGTTTGCACTTCGCCCTGATGGCATAGAGTGGCCAGTCAACGCCGAGGGTTTCACCAGCTTTAAGTTAGAGCACCTTTCCGTCGCCAATGGCATTGAACATGCCAATGCACACGATGCAATGGCCGATGTCATTGCCACCATCGAAATGGCGAAGAAGTTCAAGCACGCCCAGCCACGCTTGTTTGACTACCTTTATGCACATCGCAATAAAAACAAACTAACCGCACTGATCGACATCGTTGCCATGAAACCGCTGGTGCATGTTTCGGGCATGTTTGGCACTGAACGTGGCAATACAAGTTGGGTTGTTCCTGTTGCGTGGCACCCTGATAACAAAAACGCCGTTATTGCCATTGATCTGGCGCTCGATCCCTCGCCATTGTTTGATTTAGACGCTGACGCACTTCGTGAGCGCCTCTATACAAAACGTGCTGATCTGGCACCTGATGAGTTACCGGCTCCCATCAAACTCATCCATATTAACAAATGCCCGGTGCTGGCTGAGGCAAAAACCTTGCGCCCAGAAGATGCCGCTAGGCTTGGCATTGATCGTCAGTCTTGTTTGGACAACCTAAAGAAACTTCAGGCGCAACCTCAAATAAGAGAAAAACTGATCGAGCTTTACGCTGAAAAGCGAGAGTACGGGGATAGTAACAACATCGATGCTGCGCTCTATGATGGCTTCTTCTCACCGTCTGATCGCTCCACCATGGATATCATTCGTCAAACCAAACCTGAAAATCTTGCTGCTCTTGAAATCAACGTCGCCGACAAGCGAATTCATCCGCTGCTGTTTCGTTACCGTGCACGAAATTTTTCTTGGACACTGACTGACACCGAACAAAAGAAATGGCACCTTCATCGCCGCGACTATTTCGAAACGCATTTGCCTGAATACATGGCAAGATTAGAAGATCTGGTGGAGGAACATCAGAGCGACACAAAAAAATTAGCGGTTTTGAAATCCGTTTATCACTATGTCGAATCGCTTGTATCTTAGTGTTTCTCGCGACCCTTTCATCAATACCGTGTGACGTGCGCTATACACCCCTAAAGAAACAGGGGTGTTACATTTGAAATTTTGTGATTTGAGTCCACACTTTTCTTATAAGAGATAGTGAGGTGGATGACACAATGGTCACGAAGGTAAACAGTCGGTGCTACCGCTTTTCTGATGTCGATTTCGAGCCAGAAAGCCGTTCCTTGTATTGGCAAGACCGGACAGTAAGCATGCTCACCTATGAAGAGTGTCGTTTGCTGGAAATGCTTTGTTACCATGCGGGCGAGGTGCTTTCTGCACGCGTTCTCTATGCATCAACATCGTTGCCAGATTCTTCATTTTCTCAGCACCAAAATAGCCTTTGTTCGCTGCTTGCCAAGTCTTATCGCCATGGTGAAAAGGTGCTTCCGCTCGATGTGGTAGGCGATCACGGTTATCGCGTCGCTTTACCGCAAAAAACGTATCAACGACAAGCTGAAACGGTTCCAAATCCTTCAGAGCCTGACCCTCTCGACATCCACATTGATGAGCCCGTTCAAGAAGTGCAGGCAAAGCGTAATCTGATGCCCATCGTGACTGGGGTGATTTTATCAGTGCTTGGGGCGGCTGCTACGATTGTCTATCTGATGTAACACCGTCCATCTTGCCTAACTAGTGTGCAATGACGGCAATTACTGCGTTTTGAACAAGATTTTCATGCAGCGCTCAGACTAGAATAGTCTCACGACTTTCTTTCAGGGGCTTCGACGTGAAATATCTTCTCGGCTTCGCACTCATTGCGCTCTATACCCTAGTGGGTAATTTATTGACCCAACTGCTACATCTTCCCATACCCAGCAGTGTCATTAGCATGCTGCTGCTTTTTGTGAGCCTGACAACCGGCATCATACCTGGTCGCTGGGTCAAAGATGCTTGCACAGTGCTTATCACCATCATGCCCTTGTTTTTTATCCCTGCCAGCATGGGGCTAATGGATCATTTTCACTTATTGATCAGCGATTCAATGCCGTTATTAGGCGCCACAATATTGAGCTCGGTCGTTGTGCTTATTATCGTAGCTAAGACTCTCGATACGTATCATGGAGATGAGAACTAATGTGGCTTTTAGCAACCATTGTGGTGTACTTCATCGCCCGTCATATCGCCTTAAAGCTGCGTCATCCTATTTTTAATCCCTTGCTGATCAGCTTGCTTGTGCTGATGCCAATGGTGATTTATTCAGGCAATACCTACAAAGAATATTTTGATCAGAACAAAATCATCAATTTCATGCTTGGCCCTGCGGTGATTGCACTGGCGTATCCACTGTATGAGCAGATGCACGTGATCAAACGTCATTGGAAAATTATATTGCTCGCATGTCTTGCCGCGAGTTTGCTCTCGATGACACTCGGGTCGGCTTTTGCGTTATTAGCAGGAGGGAATTTACAGATTGCGGCTTCCGTCTTGCCGAAATCCATCTCTACGCCATTTGCACTCAGCACAGCACAACACATCGGTGGCATCCCAGCAGTAACTGCGGCCCTAGTTGTCGTCGCAGGGCTTTTCGGTGCGCTGATCGGCTACCCCTTGCTTAACATGATGAAAATTAAATCCTCTCTTGCACGAGGCCTGTCCATTGGCGCAGTTTCTCATGCCATAGGCACAGCAAAAGCGGCAGAAACGCACTACCAAGAAGGGGCCTTAAGTTCACTGGCATTAGTGATATGCGGGATCATGACGACGATTCTTGCCCCCTTCGTGTTCTATGTCATTGAGTTATTTGTTAATTGTAGTTCAATGATGACCTGTATCAAATGAAATCGAATTCATGTGAGGTCACTTATAATTATGTAATAACTAAGTTAATTGCATCATTAAAGTGACAATGATCACGTTAAATGGTCTGAGTTTGCTCGTAAAATGAGTCCCCATACAACAACACTTGGAGCAAACATGCGAGTTAGCATTCAAGAGGCGATTGCCACGCTTTCCTCACCGCTAAAAGAGGCCATGGAACAACTCTGTGCCTCTCCAGAGTTTGATGCGACGATCAGCGAACAAGAATATGAAAACTTGCTTGAAGTGTCAGGCCTGGCAGATAAAGATCTGCGGGTTGCCTTGCTGCCTGTTGCTGCGGCCTATTCAATTGCCCCAATTTCCAAATTCTATGTTGGCGCAATAGCACGTGGCGCTTCAGGTCGTCTCTACTTCGGTGCGAACATGGAATTTGAAGGTGTACAATTAAACCAATCCGTTCACGCCGAACAATCCGCTATCAGCCATGCTTGGTTGAAGGGTGAATCTTCGCTTAAAGACATCACCATCAATTACAGTCCTTGCGGGCACTGCCGCCAGTTCATGAATGAAATCAATGGCGCAGATACGCTAAACATTCAACTGCCCGATCGCGACGCCAAGTTATTGCATGAATACCTGCCTGAGCCGTTTGGCCCGATTGATCTCGGTATCGAGCAACCATTACTGGTGCCTGTCAATCATGGCCTGACAGCTGAAGAAGATGATGCACTGATTCAGGCTGCTGTTAGCGCAACCAATCGCAGCCATGCCCCGTATTCCCACAATTTAAGCGGTGCAGCGATTCGAGACATTCATGGAAACGTATTCTCAGGCATGTACGCAGAAAATGCCGCATTCAACCCTAGCCTTCCTCCGCTTCAAGTTGCGCTCATTGCCATGAACTTGGCCGATGTCGCATTGAAAGACATCCAAGACGTTGTTTTAGTAGAAAGAGCCAATGCGGTGATCAGCCACTTGCAAGACACCCAAGCGGTTTTAGAAGCCCTAAATCCTGACATCCCTTTGGGTTATCTGGCCATTTAACGCCCAGTTGGTGTGTTTATCGTCATAACATTGCAAAACGCCGGGTATCGCCGGCGTTTTCGTTATACCCGGCTGAAAAAGTTCGCTACTATCACGTCACTTTTCCTAATTTCTGTAAACGCATGAGCCAATCTCACAATCCCATTCTTGGCGCCACTTGGATGCTCACCGCTGGCGTTTGCTTTGCGATGATCAACAGCCTAGCGCAATACGTCAGCTTCAAAATGCAACTCCCTTCCACCACGGTTGCCTTTGTTCAGTACTTCATCGCACTGATTGTCATGATCCCTTGGCTCAGAAGCATGGGGATTCGCCAAGCACTTAAAACCGATCATCTCGGCATGCACTGCTTGCGCGTGTTTTTCTCAGTCATTGGTATCCAACTTTGGCTTTGGGCACTCGCCTATCCCGTGCCGATTTGGCAAGGCATTGCATTGCTGATGACCTCCCCGCTGTTTGCCACAATTGGTTCAGGCTTGTTCTTAGGTGAGCGTGTTGGCCCTGCCCGTTGGCTTGCCACACTCAGTGGTTTTGTAGGGGCAATGATCATTCTTGAGCCATGGTCAGACGATTTTAGCTGGGCAACCATGCTACCGGTCGGTGCTGCCTTCTTCTGGGCCACATACTCTTTGATGGTAAAAAAACTCTCCCACAACGACTCACCCACCACCATGGTGGTTTACCTGCTATTGCTTATCACGCCGTTTAACATCTTGCTAGCGATTCCAGATTGGACAATGCCAAAAGGAGAAATGGTGTGGCTAATGTTGCTTGGTGCAGGCCTGCTGACTGCTGTTGCTCAATGGGCTATTGCCAAAGCGTATGCCGCTGCGGATGCGTCATTCGTTCAGCCTTTTGACAATGCCAAACTGCCTTTGAATGTGTTGTTTGGCTTTTTGGTCTTTGGCTGGGTGCCACCGGGTCGCCTGTGGCTCGGCGCTGCCATCATCGTCGCTGCTGTGTTCTTTATCACCCATTGGGAAACACGAAAAGGCAGAAATAGTTAGTTTCAAGAACCGCCGCCTTTTTCGGTGGCGGTTCAACTTCTATCGGCCCAATTCACTGCAAATCGGTATGCCTAAGTCACCTCCCTCAATCGCTCCTCACCCATCAACCGTTCACTTGGTTCAATCTTCCTAAAACCTTTAAGAACACAAGGGCAAACGCTTGCGCAAACGTTTGCTTAAGGTAAAATCATCAGCAGTTAATTGCATTGATGGAAGATAATCATGATTGGAACAGCCACTCGTCCGGGCGCTACACGCGTCCTGCTGTTGGGCTCTGGTGAGCTAGGTAAAGAAGTCGCTATTGAGTGCCAACGTCTCGGCATTGAAGTCATCGCGTGCGACCGTTACGCAGATGCACCCGCCATGCAGGTTGCACATCGTAGCCATGTTGTCGATATGCTCGATGGTGATGCTCTCGCGGCCATCATTGCACAAGAAAAACCAGATTACGTGGTGCCTGAAATCGAGGCGATTGCCACTGATCGCCTCGTTGAGCTTGAAAAAACAGGTGTGAACATCATCCCTACCGCTCGCGCAACTCAGCTCACCATGAACCGTGAAGGCATTCGCCGCCTTGCCGCCGAAGAGCTTGGCGTCGCCACCTCTCCCTATGCCTTTGCTGACACGTCACAGGCATTTCACGCTGCGATTGAATCGGTTGGTATGCCATGTGTCGTAAAACCTGTCATGAGCTCATCCGGCAAAGGACAGAGCGTGGTGAAAACAGCGGCTGACATTGAGAAAGCATGGGCCTATGCACAAGAAGGCGGTCGCGCAGGACGTGGACGCGTGATTGTCGAAGGCTTTGTCGACTTTGATTATGAAATCACCCTGCTGACCATCAGTGCCACAGACGGCATCCATTTCTGTGCGCCCATTGGCCATCGCCAAGAAGACGGCGACTACCGCGAATCATGGCAGCCACAAGCCATGAGTGATAAGGCACGTCAGGCTGCAGAAGCATTGGCGAAAAAAGTCGTGGCTGCGCTAGGCGGCTATGGCTTGTTTGGTGTTGAGCTTTTTGTAAAAGGAGATGAAGTGCTGTTCAGTGAGGTGTCACCTCGCCCACACGATACCGGTATGGTGACGCTGATTTCGCAAGACCTTTCTGAGTTTGCACTTCATGTGCGTGCGTTTTTGGGTTTGCCTATTCATGCCATTAACTTGTATGGCCCTTCCGCTTCTGCTGTGGTGTTGGGTGAAGGCACATCTAGCAATATCAGTTTTAGTGGTCTCACAGAAGCGCTTCGCTACCCTGATACGCAAGTTCGTCTTTTTGGTAAGCCTGACATCGACGGCCGCCGTCGCCTTGGCGTGGCTCTGGCAAGAGGATCAGATACAGACGTCGCGGTAAACAAAGCTATCACTGCCGCGTCTTCCATTAAGATTGATTTCTAAATGCCTCATACGAGCAAATCGCTCAGATATGCATGATTAAAACTAAGCAGCCACCTAATGGGTGGCTGCTTTTTTTGGAGACGAACACGCGTTGCACGAGGGTGCAGAAAACGTGTTTCCATTTTACACCGACTCGATCAACCACACCTCTTCAACAAAATGCGTTGCCGGCTGCCCTTTCGGTGGACGAGCCGTGTTTTCGTCTCGTGCTAACTTCGTCATTTTATAGCCGTCAAACAGTGACATCACTTCTTCTGCGGTTACGCTAAAAGGAGGGCCGTCCATTTGATCTTGTGGGTAATCAAGGGTCACCAACAAGATTCTGCCACCCGGTTGCAGTAACGAAATAAGCCTATCGACATATCGCTTTCGCATACTTTGAGGCATAGCAATCAATGCTGCACGATCGTAAATCAGCGGATAAGTATCCAATGGTGCGGTGAAGTAATCGCCGCTATATATGGAAACCTCATCAAACTGATAGAGTTTCATGATTGGGCTGATCGCGGTAACAAGGGGCGTGTAGAGGTGCTCGGAGAAAAATGCACGTACGGCAATCTCACTCAACTCCACACCAACAACATCATTGTGCTGGGTTGCTAGCCAGCCAAGATCCACCGATTTTCCGCACAGAGGGACAAATACCGCTTCTTCACGCTTTGGGTTCAGCGCAGACCAATACTTGGTTAACACAGGGTTCGTATCCGTCAGGTGAAAACCGATGCGATTCTCTGCCCAGCGACTATGCCAAAATTCCTGATCCATATTCAGATCTCATTATGTATTTCGATTGTGTGTCGATTTTAACAACGCCATCGACCCACATAAACTCATTTTTATCATGTCCAAATCGTCAATATTCGTGATCAGCGTCTCGATGTTTTCGTTATTCCTATTGTTTTTTGACTAATTTATAACTACTGTATACACATACAGTATTGGATATATAAACAGGACTTTGAGATGAAACAATCCTATGCAACGCCTCATTCAGTATCTCATTCAGACCTTTCTCGATCTGCGGTTCGCCAACATTACGCACGTATTGCGGCCGGCAGCAGGAGTTACCATGAAGCCATCTCAAACACCCTGTCGTCCAACAATACGATGTTGGGAAATCTCGTGTCAGTTTGCGTATATCAAAACAATATGAGTGAATTGGCTTACCTGCTTCGCTTACTGAAAACACTAAGCACCAGCCATAAATGGATCACCTTGATTGCACCGCCTTCTAACCTTTGTTTCTCCCTTTTCCAACAGGCTGGCATTCAAACATCCCAAATTCGTATCGCAAGACCGACAGCCACTTATGATGCTGCTGCCCTCATGCATAAGGCGATGGAATCAGACACATCAGCTGCTGTTATTGGCTTTGGTGATCTTCACGATTTTGAACAAGCTTCAATGCATACCGAAGCACTGCATCATTCGACGCAAACTATGTTTGCACAAGGTTTCGTGATCAGTGGATTGTCTGAACACCTGCACTAAGAACTGACCGAAAAATCTCTGCCTCGCGGTATTTGGTTCATTAAACGTACTCAATGCCGCGAAACCTGTTCTTTTTCTATACATCTTGTGATTGTTCAATCGCATCCAAGAAATTTAGCAACCATTAATCCCATTTCTGAACAAATATACCCTATGCGTTCTTAACTATACTGACCCACTTCTTAAGTGGATTTTGTGGGCATTATTTTGAGCAATAAACTGGATTTAAAAGCGCTAACGGCGCTAGTGATTGGCTCAATGATTGGCGCAGGTGTATTTAGCTTGCCACAGAATATGGCAGCCATTGCAAGCCCTGCAGCGGTGACCTTAGGCTGGGCGATCACGGGTTTTGGCATGGTTTGCTTAGCGCTGACGTTTCAAGAACTCACCGTGAACAAGCCTGAAGTTACTGGTGGTGTATTTGGTTATGCCCAAGCCGGGTTTGGCGATTTGTGTGGCTTCTTCTCGGCGTGGGGTTATTGGCTCAGCGCCGCTGTGGCAAATGTGTCGTATTTGGTCATTGTATTCAGTACCTTAGGTCTTTTCTTCGACACCAGTTCGTTAACCTTGTTTGGCAATGGCAACACACTGCTCTCTATCGGTTTATCATCAATACTCATCTGGCTGGTTCACACTTTAGTGTTACGTGGCGTGCAAACCGCAGCCATCGTCAATTATGTCACCACCATCGCTAAACTTATTCCCATCATGATATTCATTGTCGCAGCGCTCATTGCTTTCAAGTGGCAAACATTTACGTTTGATTTCAGTGGCAAGCTCATCGCCAATGAACCCAGTTTGTTTGACCAAGTGAAACAAACCATGCTTATCACCGTGTGGGTATTTATCGGCGTAGAAGGCGCGGTTGTGGTGTCCAGCCGTGCTCAAAACCGCAAGGATGTAGGCCGTGCAACTATCTTGGGTTTACTCACCTGCTTATTTTTATATGTTTCGGTTACACTGCTTGCCATGGGCGTCGTATCAACGCCCGAACTCGCCAAATATCCTAACCCTTCTACTGCAAAAATCCTTGAAGCATTGGTGGGTAAAGTTGGCGTTGTGATTATTGGATCAGGATTGATAATCTCAGTATGTGGTGCATATCTAAGTTGGACTTTACTCGCCACTGAAACCCCTTATTCAGCGGCAAAAGAAGGCATGTTCCCAAAATGTTTTGCTGAAACAAACAGCAATGGTGCACCGACCCGCTCACTTTGGTTAACCAGCTCCGTGGTGCAATTTTGCTTAATCTTCATGTATCTCATTGGTGGCGGGTACGATGATTTGCTTACCATCGCGTCGGAAATGATCTTGGTACCCTATTTGCTGGTTGGCAGCTACTTGTTAAAACTGTCTTACTCGGAGTTGAGTAGCACGAGAGTGCGGATCATATCAACACTGGCGACGGTTTATGGCGTGTGGTTACTTTATGCTTCTGGCTTACATCATCTCTTGCTGGCGGCTCTTTTGTATCTTCCTGGCATCGCATTTTATATGTACGCGAAGCGTGAAGCAGGCTGCGCCGCCTTTGAAGGAAGAAATAGGATTCTGTTGGCACTGGTCATTGCAGCGGGCGGCGTTGCTGTATATCTGCTGGTCAAGGGAGTGACGTTATAGCGCCTATTGACAGAAAAAGGTTCTGTTTGTGGCAGCGACTCATAGTGTAACTTGCAGCATGTCTCGCTCTTCTTGGAACTGAACGATCTCTACCTGTGTTTTTTGGCGGATTTTGTTCAGTTCATTCTCATCAAGCGGATACGGAAGCATGATATTCAGTGCTCGAATATGTTGTATCTTAGCTTCTTCAATCAAAGTGATCAGGTTTGAAACATCACTATAAAGCGATGACAGAGAATCACTCACCACAACCGTGAATGCCTCACTTGGAAAACGATAATCGGCGTCGTTTAGCACATTCGCGCTTCGGCGACGCCAACGCGCAACTTGCACCATCATGGCTTGAAAGAATGTCCAGTGTTCTCGACTAGACTCACAAAGGAAGTGGGTATAATCGAAGTTAACGACCGTGTTGGTTTGATTATCCGTGCCGCCCAAATATCCTGTCATCGCAAATCCTACTGCTTCGTATTGCCCCCGAATACCCCCAACGATCTGCATATTCAAAAGAGTGAAATCAGTTGAGTAATACTCAAAATACCACCCACCGCATGCAGTTTTCGAGATTGGTCTCGCAAATTTTTTAGAAGTTTGGCGTAGATCAGGCTTTCATTTTCAGTGTCTAGGATTCCAATCAATATTGGCTACACAGCCGTAACACGCGTTTAAATTTTGGTCATTTTTGACTACAAAAAAACCAGCTCAAAGGCTGGCTCTAAAACTCGCGAAATGCTGAGAGGATTACAGTGCTTTGTAGAGCACTTTGCTACCCATTTGCAGGCGTTCAACCACACCTTCCTCGGCCAGCTTCTTAAGACCCGCAGACGCCCAAGATGCCGCCTTGGCTTCTTCCTGACCCGCAGACAAACCAATGCCTTTAGGGTTGATACCCTCAGCATTCTGACGAACGATGTCGAGAATTTGCTGTTGTTTTGGCGTCAGCGAAGCGCTAGCAACCACTGTTGGCGCGGCGTCGGTTTTTGGTTTAACGACTGGCTTTGCCGCTGCGACGACTTTCACTGGCTTATCTTTTTTCAAAGACGCCACTGAAGCAGACTTCACTGCTTTAATGTGTTTTTGAAGTTTGCCTTGAACTTTACGCTTATGAGAGATTTTCATTAAATCGTCCTACTCCGATGCACTGCTTTAAGCATCCCCTGAATTCAGCAGGGTGAAAAACAAAGCGCGTTTTATACCAAAATCCAGATGAGTTTTATAGCGCTAACCGTGTTTTAGACCAAAAGTTGAGCCAAGTGTCGGAAAGTCTTTGTCTTTTTGTTTGAATTCCACACAACGCATCTTGACTACATGCCTGTATAAATCGCATGTTATGTTAACGAATCGCACGTGATGTGATCGCACTATGCTTTGATAATGTATCGATAGGAGGAAGCACAAAAAGGTGAAGAAACAATTGCTGATTTATCCTCCCCATGAACATCTTGGTCGCTATTTTTCCATCGCAGTCATCGTGATGGTAATGATCGTGCTAACGTTGGTGATCCTCAACCCCCAGGTGAATCTTGTCCCTGCTTTACTCGGCTTATGCATGATCGGTGGCCTCGGTATCTATATTTCGCACATTATTGACCAACAACGGTTGTCGTTCTCTCTGTCCGACATGCATCTCCAACATCACACGCCAAAAGGTGGATGGAGCGTCAGATGGCACGATATTCGCGAAATCGGGATCCCCACTATTTCAAAAGATGGTTGGCATCAACCTATGCCTTGGGTTGGCATTCGGCTTAAAAGCTACGAACCCTTGCTTGATGGCATCAGCTTTCGACTCGCTAGCCACATTATTATGGAGCAGCGCAGTTTGTTGTTGGTGGCCTATCGGCGATCAGAATCAACCCCCAACACAAAACTTGAAGACATGATGTTTGACGATACGCCCTATGTAGGTGCGAGCGGAAAAGTTTATAAAGGCTTGGTAGCAATGCTGGCAAATAGAATGAAATATACCCGTGAACTACTGGGTTTTGATGTTTTCGTGAGCGAAGATTTATTGGACAGGCCATTGGAAGATTTTGTGGGTTTAACAAGACAGTATTTGGCATCTGCGGGCAGAATACCCGCAGATACGACAGACAAAGAAAACTAACCCCTGCCTTTTTAATTTCTTAGAACGCCGCTTTCTTAGAACATCGTTTTCTACCAGATAGGCATATTGTCTGCGACGTAAGGGTTCTGCTGACGTTCAACACCAAAGGTAGATGTTGGACCATGACCCGGAATGAAACGAATGTCATTGCCCAGCGGGAACAGTTTGTCTTTAATGGAACTGATCAGTGTCGCGTGATCGCCTTTCGGGAAATCCGTCCGACCAATACTGCCGTTGAACAACACATCCCCAACCCATGCCAAACGATCTTCATCACTCACAAGCACCACATGACCCGGTGTGTGTCCAGGTGTGTGAATCACATTCAATGTGCTGTCGCCAATGGTCACGCTGTCACCATCATTTAACCACTGATCAGGTTCAAATGACTCAGTGCGCGTAAAACCAAACATTTCACTTTGCTTTGGTAATCCCTGCAGCCAAAACGCATCCTGTTTTTCTGGGCCAATCACTGGCACTTTATAAGCGTCTGCAATATCAACAGTTCCACCGACATGATCAAGATGACCATGGGTAAGCAAAACCTTGGTGACTTTTACGCCCAATTCATCAACTTTGGCAATCAATTTAGCCACATCACCACCCGGATCAACCAACGCAGCTTCGTTGGTTTTGTCACACCAAACAATTGAACAGTTTTGCTGAAAAGCAGTAACAGGGACGATCTCGAACTTCAAAGCCATAATACAATCCGTATAAATGCGAAAACGCCCAAAGCATACCACGCTCACCCGCGTATTTTCACGCTCTCGTCGTATTCGCCTCGCAATTACCGGCCCCTTAACTAGGCACTTATGCACGACTAACAGCCGACTTCTGTCATCAGAAAGCGGCTATTCGTACCTCTCTACATTCGATTTTGGCTGTTTTGCAAAGCGTGCGCGATTTGAAAAAGTCACCGTGAAAATACGCTCAAAAAAAGGCGCTAACTCGAAAGTAGCGCCTTTTCTATCTATGTATGCTCAAACCGACTTGTTTCACAAGCATGAACTACCAGGTTCTTACTGGACCAGTATCAATGTGAACAAACCCACTGTTTGGGTAATACCCGACGCCGCCCGCTTTAAGCGATCGCGCCGCATTGCGTATGTCAGCCAATGGCACACCTTCGATATAGAAATCGATAGCCTGACCCGTCATGTGATAGCTTTTCTTCGCTTGACCACCACCGCTTTTACGCAACATTTCATTGGTCGCAGGTGAGCGATAACCAGACACCATGGTGATCGGATTCTTCGCGCCAACCTTCTTATAAATGGCGGTCAGTTGATCGTATAGCTTTTTGTCCATATCCGTAGAGACATTCCTACGGTGATCACGACATAAATTGTTCAGTTCTTTCAATTCGTCTTCAAGATACTTTTTGCCGTTAAAGTAACAAACATCTAAGTACTCACCGGTGTTTATGCTTGTCATTGCCAATGTACGTTTTTCGCCAGACGAAAAAGGCAGAGCGATTGCAGTTTTAGGCAGCACTGCCGCCACAACACACGCCGCACCACCCAGCAAGAAGCGGCGACGTTGGGTATTCAAACCGTTCATAAAAACCAACTATTCCCGAAATAAAACGTCAAAAAGAGTCGCTCTCTGCTTTAATTCGCAGTTCAGAGCGCTTTAAACATTCAGGAATCTAACGGGAGAGAGAGAAGGAATCAAACGGACAAGTGTCTCTAAAATGAGCATATCGCTGTAAAATCAACCGCTTCATACTGATTTAAAATCGATTTATCTCTTTGTCAGCAAAGTGTAAAAATGTGTAATTGTGCACTAGGTCTCACTGACCTACGCCGTTATACGGGATTGTATCAGTGGCCAAGTAAGTGGTTATTTGCGGTCAATGATGCTGATGGCTGCGCGTTGCGTTTTGGACGCGCATCATAGTGATAAACGTCATTGCGGAACTGCACTTCACCATCATCGTTCACCCATGCAGTTTGATAAATTGTATGCACCGCAATTTTTTGTCTCAGTGATACCCACTTGGTTTCAGGGATACGACGGTAATAGTCATAGTCACCAAACTCAAGCCCTGAGCGATTCAATAGCACTTGCGCTAATGTCTCGGCTTTTTGAACCCGAATACAGCCCGAACTAAATGCGCGGCTTTCTTTGTTGAACAAGCTTTTGGCTGGCGTATCGTGAAGATAAATCGCATTGCCATTGGGCGTGTTGAATTTGTAACGGCCAAGCGCATTGAAGTTACCGGGAGACTGCTGCAAACGATAAGGGAAGTTTCTCTCTGTGACGTTTTCCCAATCAATGTCTTCGGGAGCGATCACGCTACCATTCACCCAACTGCTTAGCACTGTGTAGCTGTGCTTCGCCAAATACTCATTGTCTTGACGGACCTTAGGCAGAATGTCTTTCCGCATAATAGTGACAGGAACATTCCAGCTTGGGTTAAACACGACGGAGTCTAAGCGAGAATCAAACAAAGGAGTACGTCGGCTCGGTCGGCCGACCACCACTTTGCTTTCGAGGATCATTTCGCTGTCAATCCACAGTTCCATTTCATAATTTGGAATGTTCACCAGAATGATTTTTTGGCGCTCAGTGGGCCACAAGCGCAAGCGTTCCATATTCAACGCGAGGATTTGAATACGACTGTTGACAGATTTATTCATCCAACGGCGGGTTTTATCCCCAATCACGCCATCTTCTTTTAAGCCATGGCGCGCTTGAAAGCGCTTCACCGCTTCCGACATGACCGAGTTATAAAAACTGACTTGTTCGATTTTCAAGCGTTGCGCGTCAGTAACACTCAACACACCTTGACGCTCAAGGTTTGTAATCAAACTATCGGCATCATCCAGCTTGTCACCGGGACGAATGAGCCCACGCTGAATAAACTTCGGCCAATAGGTTTGTTCATCATCCTGAAGTTTGACAATAGCCTTTGCCATTTGCTTGTACTGAGAGGTACTAGGGCGCAGCTCAAAAACGAAATCATAAAGCTTATTTCGACCCGCCGAGGCAATGATATTGTTAGTTTGCGTCAAGGTTGGCGAAGGAAGAGGCTCCGAGATGTCAGTGCCAAAGAACCAGCTTTTACCGTTTTCTGGGATCGCTTCGATATAGCTAATCAATGCAAGCAGGCTGTCCGTTGCAAACACATCGTAAGCACGCCAATCACCGCTGTTTCTTAACTCTCTCAGCGCAACCGCACGCCATTCGAAATCTTCACTTAGGCCAGCAAGAGAGATGATATTGATCTGTGTTTCAAGCTCATCTTTTGCGCGATAGTCATGCCAGATAGGTGAAAAGGAAAAGTACTCGTAGATATTCGCAAGTTCATCGGTGTAAGAAACCAGTCCAACATCTGACTCTGCTTGTTTTACCCAAGTGATTGCCGCCAAAGACGGACTTTGTTTTATATCAGAAGATTCTGATGCCCATAAAGACGAAGCCCACAAGCATGTAGGAACCAATGCTGTCGCACAAAATGTCTTTAAAAGCGTACTAGCTGAAAACATGCGCTACCTCTCATTTGAGATCTTAGTATGGCAAAGGACGCGGCTTTCGTTAGCTGATTTTTTATGATTCTAGAAAAACAAAGGGTTAGAAAAATATCATTCTAAAGCATGACCCAATGATTATCCCAAGCCACCTCAGATGTCTGAAAAGTAATACTTTTTCTCGGTTTTTGTATTACCACTCCTCCCGTTCCCGCACTGATCGCGAAGCCTTCCGGTTGCGCTGACGCACCAGAGGCATCCATCAATGAAGAGAGCGCCTGAAGCTCACCCGTTTCTAAGTCCCATATTCCAAAGCAATTTCCACGAGGCGAAGTGGCGATAACCTGCGACCCCGTACATGCCACACTGCCAATGTACTGCTGAAAACGCGTCCAGTGTTCAGTACCCGCTTTTAGTGCGGTAAAGTCACCGTTATTTCGTCTTATCGCCAATAAAGGTGAAATGTTGTCAGGGTCGCCTTGATATTGCTGCGCAATCACCACGTCCTGAGCAGGACTAACAGCAAGATGACGAATGCTAAGTTGGTTATCTGGCAGTTGATGCTTTTCGACAATACGCTGCGTTGAAATGTCGATTAACACCAGCGATGGAGACATGGTATCAAGGTTTGTCGCGGTTCGATTATCAGTGCGAATTCCCCCAACTGCAACGGCAAGCTTCGTCCCGTTTACCACTTTGATTTCATGTGGCCCGATTCCAAATCCTGTTATTTCACGTTCTTTTTTGAGCGAACCATCAGGCAGGATTTGATAGACGCCAATAACACCTTCGCTCGACCCCAAAACGCCTTCCGTGGTAAACAAAGTATTGCCCAGCACATCACCATGACCATAGAAATATCGATTGGGATCGGCGTGATACGTTGAGCGAGCTTGCCCTGTATCGGCAGATAGCACACGGATAAAGGCTCCAGGTCGACGAGCGAACACAAAAGCGAACCGAGTAAGAGGATCAACCACCAGCCCATGCCCTCGCTCTGGAAGCGGCGAGGTGTAACACACCTCACCCATATTATTAACAGCTGTGACGGCGAATTGCCCATCGCTTTGCCGAGCACAGCCAATATACGCGGGCGAGGATTGTGCTGTTGACGTTCCACGAACAGTAAGCCCGCCCGCTATGCTTCCCGTTGCCATCACGCCAAGCGCCGACAGCATCACCCTCCGACGTTTTTGGCTTACTCTCGCGGATTTTTCAGTATTTGAGGGCATACATTAATCACCATCGGTTGCATTGAAGCCAACCACCATGCCCAGTGCAGGTGCCGCTTCATCCGCCAGCGCAATCTTGAGATACTCCAAATTATTCGCTAGCGTCATCAACTGGCGATAGCCATCGTGGCGGCTCAAAATGGGATTCATACCATCACCGTCCGGCACGCTATCACGTGCCACCTGCCAATGCTTGGTCAATCTATCAGCAAGTTCATGGTGTCCCTTATTGCGAAGTACCGATTCGAGCGTGAGTACATAACGTGTATTCAGTGCCTCAATGCTGGACCTCAATAAAGCCAATGATTGTGAAGATCGCCATGCCTGCGCTTGATACGGTTTTGGAAACCCCGGTTTACCCATCGGGAGGGACAGACTCTTGATGGTTGCGTCTAACTGCCCCGCCAACACGTTGATACTATCTTTATCACGCTGCTCTTGAGAGGCTGTCTCCCAAGGGTTTGCTTGCCAAATCGCTTCCATTTCAATGGCCGATTGCTTCAAACGTGACGCTACCGCTTGAATCACGCCGCAACGGGCTGCCAAAGCAGAAACATTCGCTTTATCGAACAGCAACCACTCCAACGCGCCCAGCCCCTGAACAGCCACACTGCTATCCGCCAGACTCTCAGGCGTGACATCACTGGCGTTATCAAGAAGCTGCGTAAGTTGCCGTCCAGTGGTGTTTTTCTTGTCTGGATAGAACTGGATTTTCCAGCTTAACGACATGGCGGCTTCGTTACCGAAATTGGAACCCGCAAGCGGCTGCCAGGCTTTCATCGTCTCCGTCCATTGCATCTGACTGGTCGTTAGCGCTTCTGCTGTTATGTCTACACACAAGGTTGTGACATCAGATTCGAGCTTCTTAGCATGCAACGCAAACGCCAATGCCGACTGCTTCTGCAAATTCCAAAGCAAATTTGGCGATGCGTCCGCTTTCTCATTGCCGTCACAGCCGGCAACAAGTGACAGCGTCACTAGAACCAAACCTTGCCTGGCTAAAGCATTGCATCCGTTTACTATTAGGTTCTTCATTATTTGTTCCTACAACGACTTGAGAAACGCAATCAAGGCGTCCCGCTGTTGTGCGTTAAACCCTAATACCGCTTGCTTGCTAGATTGCGCTTCACCGCCATGCCAAAGAATCGCTTCCATTTCATTTCTTGCTCGACCATCGTGCAAATACTCGGTATGACCGTTGACTTCTGCGGTATAACCAAGACCCCAAAGCGGCGCTGTTCGCCATTCGCGACCATTGGCGATGAACTCTCCGCGATTATCTGCCAAGCCTTCTCCCATATCGTGCAACAACAAATCGGTGTAAGGATGAATGAGCTGATGACTCAGGGCTGGCCTGTCTTTTCGATCGCCCGTTTTTAAGGAAGATTGGTGGCAGCTCGCGCAACCTGCATGCTCAAACAGCGCCCCTCCTTCAATGACACGCGGATCATCAATATTACGGCGCATGGGTACGGCAAGGTGTTGGGAGTAGAACTCGACGAAATTGAGGATTTTCTCACTGACTTCTGGCTCGCCACCATTGGGTAGCCGATCACAAAGATCTTGCGACGGTGAGCAGTTTTCTTTTGGAAACATGGCACTGGTTAACCCTAAATCACCATTGAATGCAGCGGCATTTTGTTGCATTAAAGACGGTTGACCCGCTTTCCAACCAAAACGTCCGATCACCGTCTTTGCTTGCTTCACATCCCAAACGTAATTAGGTCTGCCAGACACACCTTCACCGGCATTTTGTTGCGCTGCAGCCATATCCAGCAGCGTGGCATCGGGAATGGATTCCAGCAAGCCCAAGCCAATCATCGGCGGTGCAATGCGAGCCGACATTTCGGTGTCTGGGTGCATGTCGCCGAAGTTTAAATCTTGAATACGAATTATTGGCTTACGCAATGTGACGACATGACCATCTTTAAAGGTTTCGGTGTGGTATTCGTAGTCAACCTCAATACGGCCTTCTGGCTTTTCCCCAGAAAGCGCGAAATCTTGAAGCTGACCGCCATAAACAGGTTCCGGGATGTTTCCGGTCAAGATCAGCTGTTTTTTCTGCGCCTCGGTGATTGCCGGAATACTCAAGCGAATCAATAAGGAAACCGCATTCTGATCGCCTGGTTGCGGCAGGTGTCCGCGACCATCTTTGATATGGCAGTTTTGGCATCCGTTGGTATTAAATAAAGGACCTAGCCCATCTCTTGCATCTGTGGAAGCAGGAGAACTCACCCAAGGATTACGAAAAAAGCTGTTACCGACGCTGAAATCAATGCGCTCAGTGATTGGTAAATTAGCAGCAGGTTGAGAGAACGCATTCGCGCCTTGTTTGTTTGTTGTGGTATCGCCGCCCGTTTTAATCGAACTGGCATCGGACAAAAAAGGGAATGCCGAAAAAGCCACGAAAGCGAGAAGTAAAACCGAATATTTCATCACTACAATCCATACAAATAAGCGCGCCGCCAACACAACAGATACTTTGTGTTGGCGACGCCCTAATTGGCTTTACTAAAACTGATGATCAGCGCTGTCTGGGTTTAAATTGCTAATCTTTAGCAAGCCAGCGATGGACTCAATACCACGGGTTTGCTGCACTAGCGCGGCAATCGCATCATTGATCATTTGATGCCCAGCCGTGTTATTAGCGGCTATCAGTTGGTCAAAATGTACATTGTCCACTTCTGCTGATTCCACCAACTTAAACACGGCGCGACGGGCAAAATCGAAGTCAGCGTGAATAGCTGCCGCTTCATCAGGATGGGATTGCTTGATCATGTCAAACAAGGATGGGCCATTCAGGGTTGAGCCGTCAGCACGAGAGTAGGTCCCCGTGAAAACGTTATAAATGCCTTGCTCGTTGTAGTAATGAGAGTTGTGGGTGTTATCAGAAAAACAATCATGCTCGTCTTCCGTAGAATTCGCTTCTAACGCGACTTTCATGCGCTCACCCGCCAATTCTCCTAATGAGAGTGAACCCATGCCAAACAACATTTTGCGAAGTCCATTTTCACTGCTCTCACTCAGCAGTGTTTGACGATAGTTATTAGAAATCCCCTCCGCCCACTGATTTTCCATCCACGCCAAATCTGTGATCAGCAATTGTGACGCCGCCTTCAAATACGCTCTGCGACGGTCACAGTTACCATTAGTGCATGACTCTCCGTAGGCAAAATCCGTATAAGCACGCTCACCTGCCCCGCTCTTTGTGCCGTTAAGATCTTGTCCCCACAGTAAAAACTCAATGGCGTGATAACCCGACGCCACATTGGCTTCAGAGCCACCCAATTCATTCAATGACCCAATGAGTTCTGGCGTTATCTGTTTTACATCCAGCACGTCATTGCCAATGCGAAGTGAATCATTCGCCACAATGTTCGCCACAGCACCGTCATTACCTAGCTCATACTGATAATCCTGTGCAACGTAATCGATCAGCCCTTCATCCAACGGCCAAGCATTTAGCTGCCCTTCCCACTCATCCACAATGGCATTGCCAAAACGAAACACTTCAGACTGCTGATAAGGTACACGTGCCGCAAGCCATGCCAATTTTGTGGTCGCTAGAGTCTGAGCTGAGGGGTGTTCAATGAGCGCGTCGATAGCAGCATCAAGCTGAATGGCGGTTATGTGGGAATCACTGTAAACCGCATGCGCCATATCAGCATAATGTTGAACGACTTTTTCAGGCGTGGCCGCCGCGATACTGAATGATGCAAATGAAAGTGAACATACGGAAAAGGCAAATGCCCGTGATGACGGTGTCATGATCTATCCTTGATAAATTGAAATGTAACAAGTTATTGCGAATGAGAGCGATTATTACACTCATCAATGATTGAATTCAAATGATAATGAGAAAAAATATCATTTGGATATGCATTAACAGATAATTAACACGTTCAAAAATGGTTCGTGTTCATCATTTCGGCATCAAAGTGGATTCAATGACATCCCAACTTCGCATCTTTGGTTTGCTGCATGTAATGTTGTTGAAAAAACCTTTTAATATTTACTTTTTACACAGATAATTTCGCGGAATTTCACACTCTGCTGCAGTTTTTAAGGAGACGCTTCGATGGAGAAGCACGAAGAGGTACTGGTTGCGCTTAGGCAAATTATTCGAGCCATCGACCTGCATTCACGGAAACTCAACAAAGTCGCTGGATTGACAGGCCCACAACTTGTGCTGATGCGAGCAATTCATGACTTGGATGAGGTCACCATTCGCCAATTGTCGAATCACACCAATATGAGCCAAGCCACCGCGACAACGATTCTCGATCGTCTTGCCAGCCGTAACCTTATCGTGCGCGTCAGAAGCAATCTAGATAAGCGAAAAGTGCACGCCCACCTCACGCCTGAAGGTGAAAAAGCGCTTGAACAAGCACCAAAGCCATTGCAAGAAAGCTTCATTTCTCACTTTCAATCGTTAGATGAGTGGGAACAGTCCTTGCTGATTTCTTCGGTACAACGTATTTCTTCAATGATGAACGCAGACAGCATTGATGCTGCACCTCTGTTGGAAGTGTCTTCGCTCACCACGGCAGAGTCAGAAAAGTCCGAATAAGCGCAGTTCCTGTAATCTAAGGGACAAAAAAGCAAAAAAGAGCCCACTATATGGGCTCTTTGCTTTTCTGCTTTTCTGCTTTTCTGTTCTGTTTTTCCTGCCTAGCCGTTCATGCTTCCGCTTCTCACCGTTATCACTTCAACCATTTCATCTCTAAACACTTTTCCCGGTTTTTCTCCCTTTCAGCATCCCAGTTGCAAGCGCCGTACCCGAGAAAATCGCCAACGCACCCAACAGCATTCTTGCTGTCATGGTTTCATCAAGGAACATTGCTCCCCAGATTGAAGCAAACAATGGAATGAGAAACGTCACTGTAATGGTATTCGCAGGGCCTACGCGGCTGATTAAGCGGAAAAACAGGACGTATGCAAAACCTGTTGAGGCAAAGCCCAACACCATCGCAGAAATCCACCCCGCGGTATTGGGCATGGTTTCAGGCCAAAACAGAATTCCTAAAGGCAACAGCACCACGGTCGAACCCAGTTGGCTGCCCGTCGCGGTGACAAGAGGAGGAACTCCCGTCAAAAAGCGTTTCGTGTAGCTTGCGGAGATACCATACATCAGCGTTGCCCCCAGCACTGCGAGAACTGGCCAACCTAAGCCTTGCGCACTGAAATCGAGCTTACCCCACACCAAGATCACAACACCAACTACGCCCATTAATAGGCCAAGCACACGGTTTTTTGTCATGGATTCGCCTAGCCAAAAATAGGCAATAATTGCTCCCCATATCGGCGTTCCCGCATTCACAATCGATGCAAAACTGCCAGAGACGCTCATCATAGCGTAAGCAAAAAGCAAGAAAGGAACCGCTGAACTAAATAGCCCAACAGCGCAAGCATGAAACCAATGCTGTTTAAATACTCCCAATTGGCCTTTGAGGATGAGAAAGGGCAAAAGGAGTAAAGACGCTAAGCCAACCCGAACCAAAATGAGCGCAAAGGGACCAAAGGATGGCACTGCGTAGCGAATAAGTATAAAGGAGCCACCCCAAAGTGCTGCTAGTAGCACTAAGTCGAAAGCGTCTTTACGGTTCATTTCCATGATGTATCCTGATCTTAAGGTTGTTTGGGTATATATCGTATGACCATAATAATCGCGCTAACGAATATCTCTCGCCGAAATCGGCCATTTCAAAAAAATCAGAAAAACATCCACAGCGGTTAGAATTCTTATCCAATATCGTGAGCACTCTAACCGCATCAAAGATCGAAAGAAACTGCATTCAAACACACTCTGTTTTGTTTTTCACACCAGCAATAGATGGAAAATTGATAGGAAGCATCTAGTTTTAATATTGAGACATTTGTTAGTGGGACAAGAGATGAACAAAGACAGACGTATTTTGGTCGTTGACGACTCTTTCGCCATCTTGGAGGTGGTGGAGAACATGTTGAACGATCTTGGGTACAAACATGTCACTCGCTTTTCATCGTCGGTCGAAGCGATTGATGAGTTACGGCATTTTCCCACTAAATATGACATTGTGCTCACCGACCTAAACATGCCAGACATCGATGGAATGGGCGTGATCCGAGAGCTCGGCAATATGAGTTTCAAAGGTGGCGTTTGCATTATTTCTGATCTGGATGTGCGGATTATTGAACTCGCGGCGGAAGTTGCTCGCCAACAGTTTATCTGTCTGCTTGGTAACGTGTCCAAGCCGTTAAAAGTAGAAGCTTTGCAGCTGATTATTGACAGAATGGACCAAATCGAAGAACGCCGATTTACCAAATTTAAAAAAATGCGCAAAGAAGAGTTGCTCAACTGCATCATGCGCCACCAAGTCATACCCTACTATCAGCCTAAATTGAACCCTCTAAATAACCGCGTCGAAAGCCTCGAAGTCCTCGCACGCATTCGACTTCCAGGCGAAACAGATGCCGTGCTGCCTGGTCGCTTCATTCCCACCGCCATCAAACATGATTTGATGGATTTAATGACCATGCAATTGGCCGAAACGACCGCCAAAGATATGTCAAAGCTGTCAGAGATATTCGGTGACAAGGTCAAAATCAGCATTAATTTGTCTGCGCAGCAATTGGCCGACTTAGAGATCCCCAACCGCCTCGAAAATCTCTTTGAAGCAAGAGGGATAGATAAGACACGGGTGGTACTGGAAATTACAGAAGAATACGCACTCAAAACGTCCGAACAGATGGAGTCACTCAATAGACTTCGCATCAAAGGCTATGGATTGTCGATGGATGATTTCGGCACCGGCTTCACCAATATTCAACAGCTACGCAGTTTGCCTTTTACGGAAGTCAAAATTGATAGAACACTGATCAATCACATCCATCAAGATCAATTCAGTCAAGTGATCGTTCAATCACTGGCAGAAATCACTAATTCATTTGATGTGGATTTGGTCGCTGAAGGTATAGAACATTTTGAAGATCTGGACTATCTCTATTCCAGATACCCCGGCATTTTGCTACAAGGCTTTTTGATTTGTCGGCCCAAGCCCGTTGAAAGCTTGGGTAGCTGGTACAGCAGCTGGTTAAAAGGTGTTGGAGCAACTCTTGCGACCAATGGAACAAGCAGCTAAGCCCTTTAAGCTAAACACTGATTGTTCCGCATAATCACGAATCAATCCATCGCCATCTATCAATGCAATATATCAATGCAATATATCGGCGCAATCTCTTCCAGCGTTTATGGCACACCAAACCCTTTGCTGGCGACCCAAACCCGATACCACTGTTCACGACTCGGCGCCAAAGACATCGCTTCCAGCGCCGATTTCACTCGCTCAATTTTACCAGACCCTACGATTGGCAATGGCTTGCTAGGTAAGCGATGAACAAATGCATAGATCACCTGCTCTAGCGTGGCATCCAATTCTTGAGCTATCTCACTCAACGTCTCTCTCAAGCGAACGGCCTGCTCTGAATTGGAATGGAAAATATCCCCGCCTGCCAAACAAGACCATGCCATTGGCCTTACCCGCAACTGCTGCATTAAATCCAAAGTGCCATCATGGGCGACGTCAACGTTGATAGGGTTGATTTCAACTTGGTTCGTGACCAAAGGTTTATCTAAGCGCGATTGAAGCAATGAGAATTGACTTGGCGTGAAATTAGACACACCAAAGTGTTTCACTTTGCCAGCAAGGTGTAGCTTTTCAAACGTTTCAGCCACTTCATCGGCATCCATTAAACAATCAGGACGGTGAATAAGTAGTACGTCGAGACTTTCTACACCGAGACGTGACAAGCTATTGTTCACAGACTGGGTAATGTGGGATTCACTGGTGTCATAGTGATTAATCTTACGCTCGGGCGCCGATTTGCTGACCAAATGAATGTCGCACTTAGACACGATTTCCATCTTATCGCGTAGACTTGGTTCCAGTTTTAACGCCTCCCCAAACAAAGCCTCACAACGATAGTCACCATAGATATCAGCGTGATCGACAGTGGTAATGCCCATGTCTAAGTGTTGCTTAATGAACGTGAGTCTTTCTTGCGCTGACATGTTCCATTCAGCCAAACGCCAGTAACCCTGAACCAGCGCAGAAAACTCTGGCCCATTTGGTGCAATCACTACCCTTTCCATTTTCGCCACACTGAACACTCCTACATTGACCTACAAGTCTAGGTCCAAAAAAATACGTATTGTCGAGAAAAATGCCATCTGACATGTCTCGCAGACTATCAGTGTCTTTTCGTAAGTTATATGGTATTTACTACGAAGTGTGAGCTTCATAATCACACTCGAGCAAGGAATCGAAAGAGTTCGCCAGAACAGAACATAGGGACGCGCAAAATGAAAACAATTGGTTTGATAGGCGGCATGAGTTGGGAGTCGACCGCAACCTATTATCGACTCCTAAATCAGATGACCAAGGAGACATTGGGTGGCCATCATTCGTCGAAAATAATACTAAGCAGTGTCGACTTCGCGGAAATTGAGGCACTCCAACGCGCTGGCGATTGGGACGCTTCCGCTCAGATTTTGGTGAAAGAAGCGCAGAAACTGGAAACCGCTGGTGCAGATTTTGTCATGATTGGCACCAACACCATGCACAAAGTAGCGCCTGCCGTGCAAGAAGCCATAACTGTTCCCTTACTGCACATTGCTGACGCTACCGCGGACAGGTTAAAAATCGACGGTATTAATCACGTCGGACTGCTTGGCACACGATTTACGATGTCACAGCCCTTTTATAAAGATCGACTCATCGCGAAAGGGATTCAAGTCACTGTGCCGCCAGAATGGCACCAAGACATTGTTCACGAGATCATCTACCAAGAACTTTGCCAAGGAAAGGTAACGGCACACTCTCGCAAGCAATACTTATCTATCATTGACGACCTCAAAACACACGGTGTAGAGGCAGTCATTCTAGGTTGCACCGAAATTGGCTTGTTAGTGCAGCAAAAACACACCTCAATGCCGCTTTATGACACAACAGAGTTACACGCAGCAGCGGCCGTAAAACTTGCGCTTGAAGAATGTTAAGGGAGTAACAGGGTGACAATAAGAAACGCGACCATTTCCGATTTGGATGCAATCAACGCGATTTACAACCACTATGTGTTGGAAACTGCCATTACGTTTGATTACGACACTTGGACACCAGAACGCCGATTTTTGTGGTTTGAGAAACTGACAAATAGCGATGGGTATTACCACGTATTGGTCAAAGAAAGCCCTGAAGGCGAAGTGATCGGGTTTGCTTATAATGGTGAGTTCCGAGAGAAACTGGCGTATAAGATCAGCAGCGAAATTACCATTTATCTCGACCACGAGTACCGCGCTAAAGGGTTAGGATCTGAACTCATGACCGCCTTACTTGCGAAGATGGACGCATCGGCGATACGTCGCGCTTATTCGGTCATTACTCTCCCTAATCCTGCCTCTCTGCGCTTACATGAGAAGTTTGGCTTCAAGCAAGTGGGATTGTTAACAGATGCTGGCTATAAGTTCGAGCAATATTACTCTGTGGCAATATTAGAGAAATCAACACATCATCAATAATGTCATTCCGCTTCATGTTCATTATTTCTTCCGTTTTATACATACCCAAACAACCTCAAGATGGTTTGGTATTTCAGGCACGTACACCCAAACGTGCCTCATTCCCTGTGAAACTCACTCAATATACTTGGGTATGACACGCGACCCGACACCAATAAAGCAGACAAAAAGCCTTAAATAACTGACATTTCACACTGTTTTCCCATTTTGATTCTAATTTTGCAATCACAACACGCTTACTGATATAAATATTTATCCGCAAATTCATAATGTTAAATGTACATTGTGAGAAAAAACGATCAATCAACAATATAAGGATGAAAATTCCCTACAATTAGAGATGTCATATTTGAATCATATGTTTCTTTTTTTGGGAGCAGTGCAACATGAAGATCTCTACCAAAATAAAAGTCGCTTTTGTCGCCATGAGTGCGGCAGCCGTTGTATTAACTGCAGTTTTACTTACGACGATAGCCAGTCAAACATCCAGCGATGCATTGAGATTCCAAGTTAAAAACCAATTGATGTCTGCTCGCGAGGTTAAAAAAACCGAGATAGAGCGCTACTTCGATACCATTGCCAAACAGTTAACAAATCTCGCTAATTCGACGATGACTGAAAACGCGATAAATCAATTTTCGAAAACCTTCCAAAGCGTGTCAACTGAAGCGCTGTTAACCCCCAATCAAGCGGAAAAACTAAAAAACTATTACGTAGATGAATTCGGCGCCACCTTTTCTGAAACCAATGGTGCAGCGGCAAATGCGCTTCAAAGACTCGAAGGCATTGGCTTAAACGGACAATTGCTCCAACAAGCCTACATCGGCATCAATGAGCATCCTTTAGGCAATAAGCACTTGCTTGATAAAGCGGCAGATGGCACCACCTACAGTGACGTGCACGATGTATATCACGGCAACTACCGCACTTTCCTCGAATCTTTTGGGTACTACGATATTTTCTTGGTAGATAACTCAGGCAATGTCGTCTATTCCGTTTTCAAAGAACTCGATTACGCAACCAATCTGATTGATGGCCCATACAGTGACACAGGTTTAGCCGAAGCCTTTACCAGCGCAAAAGAGTTAGAAAAAGGCGCATTCAGCTTTATCGACTTTGCTCCCTACTACCCTTCTTATGACAGCCCAGCATCCTTTATTGGCACACCCGTGGTACAAAATGGCACCACCTTAGGTGTGTTAATTTTCCAAATGCCGATAGACAGCATCAATGCAATCATGACCTACAAGGGCGAATGGATTGAAGATGGCATGGGGAACACAGGTGAGACCTTTATTGTTGGCCCTGATAATCTCATTCGCTCTCAAGCCCGCATGCTGGTAGAAGACAAGCAAGGCTATTTAGACATGCTTCGCGCTACAGGTATCCCTTCCGCTATTGTTGAACGTATTAATTTGACCGAGTCATCATCGGGTCAACAGCGCATTCAATCTGAACACACTACTGCAGCGCTGAATGGTGAAACAGGGTTCGTCATGGGTATCAACCATGCAGGAAAAAACGTGTTTGCTGCTTATCGTTCTGTTTCTATTCTCGGAAAACAGTGGGCGTTGGTAGCAGAAATGGAAGCGGCAGAAGCACTATCTGATGTCACTTCTTTGAGGGCGTATTTACAGCAAGTGGCGTTTGCCATTGGTGCAGCATTAATCGTGTTGTCATTCATCATCGCGTGGTTTGTCGCCAACAGCATCAGCAAACCCATTAGCGAACTCACTTCTCGCATTTCACATATTGCAGAAACCCACGATTTAACCGTTAGATTGAATGCCAAAGGGAAAGATGAGATTGCTCAACTGTCCCATTCAATGAATAACATGTTGGAAGATTTCCTCGGGGTGATCAAGGGGGCAGATTCCACCGTTAAAGCACTTGGCACCGCGTCAGAGAACATCAAAAATAATATTGATGCCATGAGAAGTGAAGTCGATCATCAATCTGCTAACTCTAATCAGGTCGCCACTGCCGCGACAGAAATGAGCGCATCGATATCCGAAGTCGCGAATTTCGCTAATAGTGCTTCCGCGTCGTCAGAAAATGTCGTGCAGTCTGTTCGCCAAAGTGCCGATGTGGGACAACAGTTAGTGGATGCGATTTCACAGCTTTCTAGCCGCATGGGTGACGCAACAGCGTCGATGCAGCAGCTGTCGGCAGAAAGCGACTCCATTGGCTCTGTGCTCGATGTTATTCAGGGAATTGCCGAGCAGACTAACCTACTCGCATTGAATGCCGCTATTGAAGCTGCACGTGCTGGCGAACAAGGTCGTGGTTTCGCCGTTGTTGCGGACGAGGTACGTTCGTTGGCTATTCGCACCCAAACATCAACCGAAGAGATACGCGCAAAAGTCGAATCACTACAAAAAGAAACCAGCAAGGTGGTGACTGGCATCAGCGGCGCGAATCAGTTTGTTGCCAGCAGTGTTGAGAACTGTGACAAGAACAATGAAATGCTAGATCAAATTGCCAGCATGGTGACCGATATCAATGATATGAATACACAAATCGCTACCGCAGCGAATGAGCAATCTACGGTCACGGAAGAAATCACAATGAACGTTAACAATATCGCGCGCTCTGCAGAATCCGTGTCTGACCGAACTCACGACACCGATACCACGGCGCATAGCATTAACGAACAGGCGCACAAGCTGACTGAGCAGATTGGTATGTTTAAAATTGCCTAGTTCGAACGAAACAAAAAAAGGCCAGCATCAATGCTGGCCTTTTTGATTTTTCGCGGTCTATTCAACCGCTTCTAAGGTTTCCTGTATTGGCGAGTTCAACTTAGAGGCCTCACCAAAACCACGCAGACCAACAACATGCACGTGTTCTTTATCATTAAAGATCTTACGCACTAGCTTGTAGGTTGTGCCTTGCTCTGGGCTGATATTCTCAGGTGCCGCAATTAGTAATTGCATGTCTAGACGATGACATAGCTCGAACAAGGTCGAGATAGACTTCGCATCCAAACGTGCTGCTTCATCAAGGAACAGCAAACGACATGGGATAACATCTTTACCGCGCAGGCGGCGTGATTCTTCTTCCCAGCTCTGCACAACCATCAGCAAGATGGCCTGACCCGTACCAATCGCTTCACCGGTCGACAACGCACCGGATTCAGCACGTAACCAACCGTCAGTGCCACGGTTAACTTCAATGCCTAGCTCCAGATAGTTGCGGTAATCCAACAGTTCTTCGCCCAAGATCTGCGGCGAACGCTGACCCATATCGATATGTGGGTTCAAACGTTGGAACAACTTCGCCATCGCCTCTGAGAAGGTCAGACGGTTGTTGCCGAACAAGTCTTGGTGCTGCTCGGCATTTTCGGCCAATCCAGCAAGGAGTTGTGCGTGAGTATCACGAATGGAAACGTTAAGACGTACACCCTTAACCTGACCAAAACCAATGTTCGACAAACCTTGGTTCAACAAACGAATGCGGTTCTGTTCACGCTGAATGGTTTTACGAATAATGTTCGCCACCGATTCAGAGCTGATCGCCAAGCGTTTCTCACGTTGTGTCAGTTCTTCAGTAAGGCGACCTAGTTCCACTTCCATTTCTTCGATCGCTTCGACAGGATCGTCTGTTCGGATAATGTCGTGGCGAATGCGCTCACGAAGATGCTGATAAACCGCCACGTAGAACAACACTTTTCGCTCAGGACGTGCCATGTCTTCTGACGCACGCAACGCATCACGCAGTGTTTCATTGTCAGAAACGGCGAGACGCAACGCACCGAGTGATTTATCTGACAATGAACGCAGTTCATCAGCTGACATGTAGGCCATTTCACGGCGGTTAAGTTGCTTTTCAACGCCGCTGCTACGCGCAATTTTAAGCACTTCCACCCAACCCGCTTTCGCGTTAACCACGAAAGTACGCAAGTCAGAATACTCTTTACTCACTTTCTTCAGCGTTTTGAGCAGCGACCTCATTTCCAGTTCAATAGAAGTGAGACCCTTTTCAAGTTCACTCTTACGCTGACGAGACTGAGACAGTTGCGCGTTCAATTCGTCACGACGAATGCGGGCACGCTCTTCTGCTTCAACATCGGCGCGAACACCAAGCTCAACCAATTCGCGTTTGAATTCTGCCACTGTTTCTTGCTTGGCTTGGTGCGAGCTTTTCAGTGATGCTAGCAGTTGGTTGTATTGGTTAACTTGATCGCGAACCTGTTTAACGTGTTCACGTGAACGGGTACGCGCACGTTCAGCATCAATCAATTTCGCTTTCAGCTGTTCATTCAGCTCACTGCTCTTATCAAGCAGTGCGACGGCATCTTGGTAACCGAAGTGATGACGACGCTCGACCAAATCAGACAGTGCAAACAGCTTTTTCTTAAGAAGTTGCAACGCCTGATCAGCCTGCAAATACGATTGATTCAGTGCATCAAATTGTTCTGGGTCAGCGTCCAGTGCCGACACTAGCGGCTCTAGCTCAGCCAACGCTTTACCGTGTTCACGCGTAAATTGACGCGCTTCGTCCGCTTGCGACAAACGCAAAACCACTTCTTCAAGACGCGCTTCAATCGTTTCGTCTTCCAGTGCATTCACCACATGCTGAAGCTTGTTCAGCAGCGCGATGGCGTCTTTTGCACCGGTTAGCTGACTACGAACCTGTTGTTCGTTATCACGCAGTTGACCTAATTGACGCTGAACGCTGTTGCGTTGTTCGCGCAATGCCTTCAATGCGGCTTCTGGATCTTCGTTAAACGCCACGTTCATGTGGTGAGAAACGAACTGGTTAAAACTTTGGGTCAAGCGTTGTAGCTTCTGCGCATCAAACGAGGCTTTTGCGTAGTCTTCTACCAACTCTTCACGCTTCTCGCGCAGATTCTCTAGGCGATGTTCACGCGCAGCGCGACCAAACAAAGGCACTTTCGGGAAACGAGAATAGCGAAGCTGGCGGTCATTAAGATGAACGCAAACCGCGCCTTCCATCTCATCCGCATCAAACACGTTATCGTCGAAGCCATCGGCTTCACCTTCAATTACATACAGATCATCTGGGCAATCATCGATATCGACCAGTTTTTCTTTAATGCCTTTCAGATCAGGAACCACAATGGCGTGACGCGCCGGGCCGTACAACGCAGAAAAGTACGGCGCATCTTCCATCGTGATGTCATCGTAAATCTCAGAAAGCAGCGTACCACCCAAGGTGTCGGCCAGTGATTGCAAACGCGCATCGCCGCTGCCACCCGGTTGTGCCAAACGCTCAATTTCCGCTTCTAGTGCTTGTTTCTCACCAGCCAGCTTGTCGCGGGTATCCAATGTTTGACGCTCTTTCACCATCACTTTTTGCATGGTGTCGAGAACGGCTTGGTTGTCGTATAAGGTTTCGCCAGACTGATCCGCAAGCTTTTCTAATGCTTCTTGCGCTGCGATCCATGCAGGCGCGACTTTTTCGAAATCAGCAACTTTAACGTTAATTTCGTTTTCGTTTCGTTGCAGTTCACGTACTTTTTCTGCTTGCTCGCCAACCGCTTCTTCGGCTGTCTCTAGACGCGCTTGCTGACGCGCCATTTCCAACTCGGCCAACTCTTCTGACTCAACTACCGTATTAAACTGACGCTGATACTGTTCAGATAGTGTTTTTGCCTGCTGGAAGCTACGCATTTGACGCTCAAGGTCGCGATGCTGTGCGCTCAACTGATCGGTATTGTTAGCAAGGTTTGCAAACTCACGGCCTTTTGTGATCACTTCACGCGCTTTGGTACCCGCATTTTGACGTGACACATCACCCGCTATGCTGCGTACCAGTGCTAAACCACGTTCAAATTGTTTTGCTGCCGCCGATGACAAATCCAGCTTGTGCTTCAAGCTAAGA
The DNA here is from genome assembly GCF_045679545.1 of Enterovibrio litoreus. Classification (NCBI taxonomy): domain Bacteria; kingdom Pseudomonadati; phylum Pseudomonadota; class Gammaproteobacteria; order Vibrionales; family Vibrionaceae; genus Enterovibrio; species Enterovibrio litoreus. Next base: position 1,509,725 of record NZ_CP166194.1, on the reverse strand, counting down.
AGTTCGCTGGTTTGCGTTTCTTCGTCGGCTTTAAGTGCACCCAGTATTTCAGCGGCATTGTGCTGTTCAAGTGCATCATTGCCCGTCAAATCTTGCGCTTTCTCGAGCGCTTTAACGGCCTGTTGATACTGAAGCGCACGGGTTTGCTGCATATCCAGCGCTTGTTGATAATCCGCCAGTTGCGTTTTTAGGCTATCAACTTCTTCTTCGCTGAGATGGGCTTGCTCTTCGGCGATCGTCAGTTGTTCAGTGGCTTCTTCCACCACCATCATTTGTTCTTCAAGACGAACCGCAAGCTCTTCCAAATCTTCTTGGTAGCGCTCAACTTTCTCTTGTTGGCGAACGGCTGTCTGAACCAATTGCAGGTGATCAGACGCCGCTTGATAATCTTGCTCTAGGTGAGCTTGACCGTCTGTTAACACATCAAGTTCATCGGTCATGCGACCAAACGTGCCTTGAAAATCATTAAGCTGACGACGAGAGCCCAGTAGCTCACCACGACGTTGCAATGCCAGTTCGAGTTTCTTACGACGCTCGTTGGCATGACGCATGTAGTCAGACGCCACATAGTTGGTCGATTCAGTGATCAGGTGCTTGAACAAATCACGGTCACGTTGCGTCAGCTTGATCGCTTCTAGCGTCATGCGGTTTTCGCGAAGCGCCACTTCCATGTCTTGGAAGGCTTTCTTCACACCACCGTTTTGCGGCAACAGGTAATCACGTAGTGATTTGGTGATCGCACTTGAAATACCACCATAAAGCGAGGCTTCAATCAGGCGATAGAACTTAGAACGATCGGTTTGATTACGCAGCTTTTTCGGCAATGCGCCAAGCTCAAACATTTGCGCGTGGTAATCGGTCACAGACGCAAACGCTTTGTAGTGCGCGGTTTCGTATTCTGCTAACGAATCTTTAACGTCGTTTAACTGGCGTACACGCACCTGATTAGCAGACACGTTCTCAATCAAAATATCGGTTGGCTTAACGTGCGAAGGCAAGCCTTGAATGATGAAAGGTTTGATGTCGACCTTTTTGTCACGACCCGCTACTTGCTGCAAACGCACACCAAACAGAACGCGTTGATTACGTGAGTTCACCACATCAAGCGCTGCGTAACAGGCACCCGGTTTGAGTTTGCCGTGTAAGCCTTTATCACGAGACGCCGTTGAACTGCCCGCTTCCGTGGTGTTACGGAAGTGAAGCAGGCTTTGGTCTGGGATCATGGCTGTGATAAATGCGGCCATCGTGGTCGATTTACCGGCACCGTTCCCCCCTGACAGCGTGGTGACCAGATTATCAATGTCAAAGGTGCGGGCAAAGAAGCCGTTCCAGTTGACCATGGTCAGCGATTGAAATTTACCGCGCTGGATCATGCTTGAACCTCCTGATCATCGATTGTTGATTCGTCGACTTCAAACTCATCGTTCTCTTCATCATTGAGCAGGCTCGACTGCGCATGTTCTTGCAAGTGAACAACGGCTTCACCATCTCGAATCAAACGCAATTGCGCTTCACGAGCATCATCGCCAGAACGTACGTCTGCACCAAAGCGGAATGTGGCTTCACTAACGCGGAATTTTCCGTTCTCACCAATTGGCACAATCATGCCGAGGCGACGAAGACGACGCAGTGCTGTTTTCACCTTGTCATACAACTTGTCACGATCAAGGTCTGAACCGCTGGCGCGCAATGTCACCAACTTCATCAGTTTTTTCTCATCTGCCAAGCTGAGGAGCTCATCAAACAACTCTTGGGTGGTGAAAATACCTTCCTGCGCCAAACGTTCAGGGCTCAGGTAAAGGAAGCACAATACTTTACCCACCAGCATGTCTAGCTCAGACAGAACACTCCGACCTATCAATGAAGTAGAACGAGGACGCAGGTAGAAAAAGCCTTCTGGCGCACGCACTAATTCAGCGTTGTAGCGCTGATAAAAATGCTGCAGCGGTATTTCAAACTCAATCAGGTAAGCGTGGTTATCCAAATCTTCGCTGGCAATATGGCGGCCAGCACGCAGCGTGCTATCCAATGCAGGAAACAAAGGATTGGCAATCGCTTTCGCCAGTTCCTCTGGCATAAATTCTTCAATATTTATCGATGACATTCGCTTGTACCTTGGCTCCATATTCGTTAATTGCCTGCCAATCCGGTTGGATCGCGTTTAGATCAGATTGTGAATAACCCAGGCGTACGGCCTGATTAATCACGATTCGAGCCAAATCAAAATGGCGTGCTTGTGGGTGTTGAGCCAGATAGTTTTTCAAAACAACGCCCAAATCGATGCCTTCGCCTGTCGTACGATGGCGAGATAACATGTCACCGATTTGATCGCCCAATTGGTCGCTAACCACAGTGAGTTCTTCAAACTCGACCTCTGCGGGCATTTCGCCCATCACTTCGTCATCACGAAGCACTAACGCCTCATCACGCATATCACGTAGGCGCTCAGCATCCGCATAGGTCAGGAACCACGGGCTATCGAAGTATTCTGTCACCGACTGACGTAAACGCTGGCTAAACGCGCGGTTCTTGTCCATGTCGATGGCATTACGAATAAATTTGTGTACGTGGCGGTCGTAACCGATCCACAGGTCAATCGCTTGCTGGCCCCAGTTAATAATGCGGTCTAGCTTCATTTGCAGGTTGTAGAGCATGGCATCAACGAAATCGAGATCGTCGCGACCGAGCACTTGTTCCTGGATATTCAGAAGCTGGGTTTGCAATTGGTCACCCGCAGATTGCAAGGTGTCTTGCAGTTCACGCAGGGTGCTGGAGGTTTCATTCAGCAATTGCTCACAGTTTGCAATGGCGGCTTGCCAGTCTTGGTTTAACAGCTCAGCAATATCGTTTTTCACTTTCTGCTGCTGTTCGTCCATGATGCGTTGATTCAAGTCGATACGGTCGAAAATTTCGGCCACAGAATACTTGAGTACGCCATAAACATTTTTACGCCAAAAGTCGGCATCGCCATCTTCTGATGCAGCCGACAGGGCTTTGTCGATCTCGTCTGCAACCATTGAAAGCTGAATAGACAGCTTCAATGAGCTGTATTCGCGATGACGCGCATAATAATCGCTGATACCCAGCGCAAGCGGTGTAAGACGATAGATGCTCGCACCGTCTGTCAGTTCGCTGGTAAAGCGACTGATCAGGCGACTACGCACCAAATCGTTAATGGCATTGTTCGCGCGAAAGGCAATCGTTTCGCTAGCTTGATCGAATTGGTCACTCACAATGCGGAATGCATCGACAAGTTCCCCTTCCCCTAGCTCCTCCTCATATCGCTCGCTGCTTAATACAGCAACGGCAAGGAGAAATGCCAGCCGTTCCGGCGGCAGATTGAGAGAGAAGTCATTCTGTTTCACCCAACCGACCAACTCAGGAACAGTCTGAGAGAATTCGCTCATCCGTAATCCTTGTTGTCTATTTTCTAATTATTTATCGAGAGGTCTCTGCGCCCAAACATGGATGTAGCGACCTAACGATATAAAAGGTTCCTGACGGCAGAGTTTTTGCTCCATCGCCACAACCTGTTCAAAGGTGTATTCGCCCATTCTTGTGTCTTTCATATAGTCATGGAACGTGCGTACACCACTTTTTCCCAAAATATTAAAGCCAGCTTCTTCTATCCATTGATAAACATCTTCCGGTGGAAGACCTTTTTGAGGCTGTAGTTTGAAGCGTTTTCTATGCGGCATTCCTTCCTCCACGTGGGTGAGGTTGCCGCAAATCAAATTTTTGAACAGTAGGCCATTTTGGTTGTAGAACATCACTGACGCAATGCCACCAGGCTTTACTTGCGAAAGTATGACATTGAGTGCTTCGTGCGGGTCAGCCAACCATTCCATCACAGCATGAAAAAGCACCAGATCCGCTTTTTCATCCATATGCTGTGCGATTTCCTGCACGGGCGCATGAACGAAGCGATAGTGCGTTAGAAGCCCTGCCGCATCGATATCTTTTTCCGCCAACTCGAGCATCTGTGAAGAAAGATCACACAAGGTGACGTGGTGGCCGCGATGTGCAATTTGCTGCGAAAGCTGCGCCAACCCGCCTCCGGCATCCAAAATGTCCAGTGGTTTGGATTCACCCAGTCGTCTTAAAATTGATTCGAGATCTTGCCAAACAACGGCTTGGCGGATTTCTCCCTTGCCGGAACCGTAAATGTTTTTAACAAATTTGTGGGCAATGTCGTCGAAATTTCTATCCTCAGTCACAGCGCCTTCGTTATCATATTCAGTAAGGGGGTTATTTTCGCACAAGACTGCCGTTAATAAAGGTTTGATGTACTTATTAGCCCCTGTTTGACTATATTTCGGGCGACATTTCATGTTTGAACTAAAAAAACTCGTATCAACTTTACTGATGCCCTTGCCTGCACTACTGCTTATCGGATTTTTTGGCCTTTTTTTGATTTGGTTCACGCAGCGTAAAGGGTTTGGCTCGTTCTTGGTTTTCGTTTCACTGCTGTTAATTGGTGTGGTGTCTTTTCAGCCGTTATCTTCATCGTTGTTAATGAAGCTTGAAAGACAATACACCCAATTTTTGCCCCCAAAAGAACCTGTCGATTACGTCATGGTGCTGGGACACGGACATGTTGTAGATGATGAGATTCCTCCCACGTCAGAATTGTCACGTGTGGCATTGATGCGCTTGGTGGAAGGTATTCGTATTCACTTTATGTACCCAACCTCAAAACTGATCTTATCTGGCTATGATGGCGGTTATGAGGTGAGTCATGCTCGTATGCTGGCTCGCGTAGCGATGGCGATGGGTGTGAATAAGAACAATATCCTTTTGCTGGAAACCGCTAAGGATACGTGGGAAGAAGCTTTTCAGGCGGCATCTGTGGTAGGGAAGAGCAATCTCGTGCTGGTCACTTCCGCAAGTCATATGCCTCGCGCGCTTTATGATTTCCAAAGTGCAGGACTAAATCCTATTCCAGCACCAACGAACTACATGGCACAAAAAGAGATTCAGCAACCATGGATCAAATATAGCCCTCGCGCGCAGTATCTTGAGCAGTTTGAACGTTTCTGGCATGAGCGCTTAGGGCAACTTTGGCAACGTCTTCGCGATAAAGTGGCACAGCAAGAAGCGGTGTTTCAAGCTGACCCTGTTACCTCTCCAATGCCAATTGAGACAGTGGAACCCGTCTCAGACGCTGAGCTGAATAACATCGTACCTTCGACTTAACCATGGATGCTCTGGCAAGCATTTTGTCGACAACGCACGTATAAAAAAAGCTGCCCGATGGCAGCTTTTTTTATACGGCTCACAGTGAAACTCACTTATAAATTGCTAACCAACTGTCGCACAACTTCAAGGTCTTCCTGTGTATCCACCCCTGCAGGCGGCACTTCAATCGCGACATCCACATGGATTTTCTCACCGTACCAAAGCACACGTAGTTGCTCTAGGCATTCAATGTGCTCGATCGGGCTTGGTGCCCAGTTTATGTAAGTATTAATAAACCCTGCACGGTAACCATAAATTCCAATGTGGCGCTTCAGATTATGGTGAATTTCAGCCGGAGCTTTGGCGAAGTTATCGCGATCCCATGGAATCGTCGCACGGCTGAAATACAAGGCATAGCCGTCTTTATCCGTCACCACTTTCACGGCATTAGGATTGAACACTTCATCAGCATGATCAATGTTGACGGCCAGCGTAGCCATCGGCGCTTCGCTTTTCGCGAGGTTCTCCGCCACCTGACGAATCACACTCGGCGGGATCAGTGGCTCATCACCCTGCACATTGATAATGATTTCATTAGCATCAAGATTGTACTTTTCGATAACTTCAGCAAGACGCTCGGTACCCGATTGGTGATCTTCGCGTGTCATGCATACTTCTGCCCCGAAGGCATTTGCAGCATCCACAATACGCTGATCATCGGTGGCGATAATGACCTTGTCTGCCCCCGACTTCATGGCTTGCTCGTAAACCCATTGGATCATGGGTTTGCCACCAATATCTACCAACGGTTTTGCAGGCAAACGACTGGACGCATACCGAGCAGGGATCACCACGGTAAATTTCATTGCTTAACCTCGTCAGATGACATCTCGCGCGCTTCTGTCGTCAGCATGACAGGAATGCCATCGCGGATCGGATACGCCAAACGGTCAAACTTACAAACCAACTCGTTCTTTTCTTTGTTGTAGTTAAGCTTTCCCTTGCACGATGGGCAAGCTACGATTTCAAGCAGTCGGTGATCCATATCCATCCTTCACTTTCTTAATGGTATTTATGACGTTGGCAGTATCATCCGCATTGAAACTCGCATCAACGGGTAAATACCACCAATTCTCAATTTCAGGGTGCTGTTGCAGCATTGCGCGGCATTTGACAGCGTCTTTTTCTGTCATCAGTAAATGCTCGCCTTTCTGCGCTAACGCCGCGAGTTGATCAAACTCAAAAGCTTTGTGGTCGGCGAACGGCTCACAATGAACGGGGGTTAAGCCTAATTCATTGAGCGTATTAAAAAATCGCTGTGGATTACCGATACCTGCCATCGCCACCGCATTATTGATGCTGCCGGCTAAAATCCGCTGACCCGTTTTCAGGTTCACCAACTCGCTCGGCTCAAGCGTCATAGCAATTTCACCTAAATGAACATTTTGGCCATTACAAATCACAAAATCCACTGCGTCTAAACGATCGGGCTGCTCTCGCAACGGACCCAATGGCATATAGTGGCCATTACCGAAGCGGCGCTCGCCATCGACAACCACGAATTCGATGTCTCTTGCCAGCTTATAGTGTTGGAGCCCATCGTCAGTGATGACAATATCCACGCCGAGCGGCAATAGGGCTTTAACGGCGTCACTGCGAACAGGCGAAATAGCAACCGGTACGCCAGTGCGTTGATAAATCAACACGGGCTCATCACCTGCAGTATCTGTGCTCGTCATCTCATTGAGTACAAGCGGATAATGTTCGGCATTGCCGCCGTAACCACGAGACACCACACCAGGGTTCATTCCCAGCGCTTTGAGTTGCTCCACCAGCCAGATAACAACAGGGGTTTTCCCATTGCCACCGACTGTGATGTTACCCACTACGATCACAGGTACAGGGGCTTTATATGCCCCATTGCTATCATCAAGGAATGCTTTGCGACGCTGACGAGCAATCACACCAAACACTTTGCTCAGCGGCCACAGCAATGGGGCGCCAATCCATCCTAGCGGGTGGTTTTCAAACCAAATTTTTTCGACCAAACCCGCCAAGCGTTATTCTCCGAATTGGATACGATAGAGCTGCGCATACGCGCCGTCTTTTTCCATCAGTGCTGCGTGGTTGCCACGTTCGACAATTTCGCCTTCATCGACAACCAAAATTTCGTCTGCGTTTTCAATCGTCGACAAACGGTGTGCAATGACCAATACGGTGCGATCTTTTTGCAACTCATCCAATGCCGCTTGAATTGCTCGCTCTGATTCGGTATCCAGCGCTGATGTGGCCTCATCAAGAATCAGAACAGGCGCATCACGCAACAAGGCGCGCGCAATCGCAATACGCTGACGTTGACCGCCAGATAAGCTCACGCCATTTTCACCAATGACAGTGTCAAAACCATGCTCCATGTTTTTAATGAAGTCACTGGCGTAAGCAAGCTCTGCTGCGCGTTCAATCTCTTCGCGCGTGTATTCCTCTTCCGCTGCATAAGCGATGTTATTGGCAATGGTGTCGTTAAACAGGTGAACATTCTGAGAAACGATCGCAACCTGCCGACGGAGGTTGTTAAGGGTGTAATCTTCAATGCGCACGTCATCAATCGTGATTTCACCACTATCAATGTCATAAAAACGGGTCAGCAAATTGGCGATGGTGCTTTTACCTGAACCGGAGCGCCCCACCAGTGCCAGCGTTTTTCCGGCCGCGAGTTCAAAACTCACGTGATTCAATGCTGGGGTGTCTTTCGTTGGGTAGGTAAACACCACGTCTTTGACCTTGATGTCACCTTTCACACGATCCACTTCATGGGTACCGTTGTCTTTTTCGGTCTCCATTTCCATCAATTCAAACAAACTATTACATGCAGCCATGCCGCGTTGGAACTGAGACGTCACATTGGTCAATGCTTTCAAAGGTCGCATCAAGCCAAACATGGCACCAAACACAACGGCAAAAGTACCCGCAGTCAGTTCTGAGCGAATGGCATCGGTGTTGGCCAGCATCAATACCGCAACCAACGCAAAGGAGGCAATAAGCTGAATCACAGGGTTAGCAATCGCCTGCGCTGAGACCAGTTTCATGGTTTGCTGGCGCATTCCGTTGCTGACGTTTTCAAAGCGTGCTTTTTCGACTTCCTGACCGCCAAAGCTCAATACCACTTTGTGGCCTTTCAGCATTTGCTCTGCGGATGACGTCACTGACCCCATGGCGTCTTGCATGTTAGATGAAATTTTACGGAAGCGTTTTGACACGAAGCCAATCGCCCAGGCGACCACGGGGGCAATAATCAGCAAGATTGCGGAGAGTTCCCAGCTATAGTAGAACATCAAGGTCATCAGACCGATGATGGATGCGCCTTCACGAACAAGGCTAACCAATGCGCCACTTGTGGCGTTAGCAACTTGTTCAGAATCATAGGTAATGCGAGACAGCAAGGCACCGGAAGATTCTTTATCAAAAAAACTTACTGGCATCTGCATAAAATGGTTAAACATACGGCGGCGCATCACCATCACGACGTTTCCGGATACCCATGAGAGGCCATAGGCAGACACAAAGCTAGACATGCCCCGAATGAGCATTAAACCGACAAGATAAAATGGCATCATTTTGAGGAAATCGCCCTCTACGCTGTCGTAGGTAAAGCCTTCATCCAATAGTGGCTTTATCATTGAGAGCATGAGCGTGTCACTGGCCGCGTTGATCACCAACGCGATAATGGCAACCACCAACCCTAGTTTGTAATTGGCAATGTAGGGCCACAGCGCTTTGAAGGTTTCCCGAGTGGATTTATCTTGGTAATTTGACATTTTATTTGCTTATATTTCTGCAATTAGCGGGCATTCTACTCTTTTCTTTTAGGGCGTCCAAACATCTTGCGGTACCAATATGGCTCCAGATCAAGACGATGGCTAAGAACGCGCCACCCCTTGTTGGAAAAATAAACGCTCACCTGACCATGCTTTCCCGTTTCATACCACGCAATGTTGCGTTCTTTATAGCGCGCAACAACCTCAGGGTTAGGCAAATTCCAGGGGGTATATCGACCCGTAGACGCAATAGCAACGCTCGGGTCAACGTGATCAATAAACAAAGCAGAGGATGACGTTTTGCTGCCATGGTGTGGAACAATCAGGACTTGAGCATTCAAATCATCATTTTGCTCAACCAAATACGCCTCGCCTTCGTCAGGCAAATCCCCCGTCAGTAAAACCGTATTGACACCATCGGTGACGCGAATAACACAGGAATCAGGATTTCTCGCTTCATCCGCCAGCATCCGCGGATACAGCACGTCAAAATAGAGTTCTTTCCAACGCCATCTTTCTCCGCGCTGACAAGACAGAAACGCAGGATTATTTTCACTGGATCTCACCCATTGGGGTGCCAGCTCTGTCACCACCCATTCGGATCCTCCTGCATGATCGTTATCACGATGGCTGAGTATCAATCCCGTCAATTCACTTCCTCGCGACTGCAGTACTGGATGAACCACACTTTCTGCAATGCTGCCAGATTCCCATGCCGCACCTGTGTCATACAAGATCGCTTCACCATCCTTCTCGACTAGCACGGCTAACCCATGACCCACATCCAGCACTTCGACTCGCCAATCAGCGCTTTGCTTTGCGCCATTTCCCCACGTGAATAGGACGATGAAGACAACGGACAATAGCAGCGAGGAGCGTTTTACATTCAGCGTCGCGGCAAGCACCACAAATAGAATAAAAACCACCAGCCATAGCCAAGAAATACGGCCGATATCCAACCAACCCGACGCAAAGGTCTCTAACGAGAATAACAGTGGAAACAAAGAAAGATCAGCCGCCGCCCAAAGCCAAGTCGCAGACATAAACGGCGAAAGCAGCAAAGCCAACAAGATGAGCGGAACAGTGACCAAACTGATAAGTGGTACGGCGAAGAGGTTGTAAATAATAGCAGTAACACTCACGCCGCCAAACCATGCCCACATAAAGGGCAACATACCGAGAGTCAGAAAACACTGCATACGCCACAGTAAACGAAAGTAGCGCGTAAGCGATGTCCACAACGCCTCAATCGCGCTGTCGTTGTTTCCTTCATGAATGTCGCCTATCTCTTCTCTATCTTCCCTTTTTTCGCCAATCAAGGACATCACACAAAGCACAAATACTGCCCCAAAAGAGAGCCAAAAACTTGCCGAGAAAATTGATAACGGATCGGCGACCAACACCACCGACAATACAATCAAAAAGGTGTTAAAAGGACTGACACTAAACCCGGTCTGACGAATTAATGAAAAGGTTGCCAAAGCAATCAACGCGCGCTGTGCCGTCATGGTAAACCCGGCCATCCAGGCATAACCTAATGCACACAGCAGCCCCACCAAAGCGGGCAACCACAACCCTTTGTCATGTCGATGGATAAGCGGAAGGATGATTCTTGTGACCCTGTCACCAAAAAAGAAAGCGAGTCCAATATGAAGGCCAGAGATAGCCAACAGATGTGCAAGCCCAGTATCACGAAGCTGAGTCCAATCAGCGCGTTGGAGCAATGAGCGCTCACCAAAAGCCAATGCCACCAGATATCGTGAAGAAGGCAAATCGCTTAGCTCAATCTGGACTTTTTCAAATAGTCGCTGCCGATATGAGGCAGTATCGTCTATGATCTTTGCGGTAAGTACGGAGCCTTTCGCATGAATGTGACGTGATAAAAAGTAGGTTTCAGCGTCAAAGCCCGCTTCGTTGAGCCGTCCATAAGGCTCTCGCAATCTTGCTGTTATCTCCCAGCGTTGACCTTGCTTCAATGGGTCGTCACTTCGCCAATAGAGTCGCACCCGAAATGTCTCAAAATTGGTTAGTTTGCGTCCATTCACCGTGTCGACATCAAAGATTACACTTGTTTGCTGTTTTTCCGCGGTAAAAAGACTGCCAACTTTTCCTGCTATGGTAGTATTCTGAGCCACTGTCAGAGCGGAAATGGTTTTATATTTAAACAGTGCCGCAGAGCTGGATGCCACTAGACAGCCAAGGGTGAGACCAATGAAAAACACGGAAACGTGCTTTCTTAGGGCGAGCAACACGACAAGAACAATGAAACAGGCAACCACCATGGTGCTAATTTCTGGAATGTCTGGCCACCATTTGAGCGTGACTATAGCCACCACGATACCAAGCAATACTTTCATGCTGGTGTCGATTCCGTGTGAAATGAAGATCTATGCCAAGAAAAATATTTAAAAAGTTTCTCCCCAGACACGACGTGATTCGCAAGCAAAAGGCGCTCGCGGTCTTCGGCAACCTGCTCTATGACCCGAACCTTTGGTGTTTGAATCGACGCTCTGCATCCGGTGCATTCGCCGTAGGCCTTTTTATGGCTTTTGTTCCCCTTCCCAGCCAAATGATCATGGCGGCAGGTCTTGCCATCATGTTTGGGGTTAACTTGCCTCTGTCGATTGCATTGGTTTGGATCACTAACCCCGTCACCATGCCTGTGATTTTCTACGGTTCGTACAAGGTTGGCGCTTGGTTGCTGGGAACCCCAGAGCTTCATTTTCATTTTGAACTGACGTGGGATTTTCTGCTCAGTCAAATGAATCAGATCGGCCCTCCATTCCTACTCGGTTGTTTCGTGTGTGGTATCTTCTTTGCCATCATTGGTTATTTTGGTGTCCAAGGACTTTGGCGTTACTCCGTGGTTCGCAGCTGGCAAAAACGCCGTTTGCGTTTGCCTAAAATCAAAGCACTAAAGAGAAAGAATCGAGATATACCCGAGTAGCTTCTCCGATTAGGTGCTAAAAGCACTACTCAGTTGTCATTCGGCTTTACAGACAAAAATACCCCGCATTAGCGGGGTATTTTTTTAATTATTCATTGGCTGCGACAGATCAGACGCTGTGACATCTGCTAACTGTAACTAGATGATATATCAATGGGATATCGACTAAGTAATCAGTGAGAATGTGTGCACAACCGACGACGTTCACGCTACCGCGCACTCAATACAGATGCAGGTTGTAGTTTGCAAGCGCGCTGAGCGGGATACCAGGTCGCCAACAAGCTCAATACGACTGCCGTCGTAGACACCATCAACACATCGCTGAAGTGAAGCTCGGTCGGGAGAAAATCCACAAAGTAGATATCACCGGAGAGAAAGTCCTGCCCCGTTAAGCGCTCGATGCCGCCCACGATAGTGGTGAGATTCAGGGCAATCAAACACCCTGCCACCGAGCCTATCAGGCTACCAAACAGACCCGAAAGCAGACCATGCCAAATGAAAATGGAGCGAATCAATCCATCTTTTGCGCCCATGGTACGCAACACAGCCACGTCTGCTGCGCGGTCTTTCACCGCCATCATAAGCGTCGAGACAATGTTGAAACAGGCCACACCAATCACCAGCACCATCACAAGATACATAATGACCCGTACCATTTGAATATCGCGATATAAAAAACCGTATTCTTGGGTCCAGTTCTTGAGGTACACATACTCTTTCAGGGTTTGGCCAACTTCGCGCACAATGCTTCTGGCATCCAAAGGGTCGCTCAGTTTCAATGCCACGCCTGACACTGCTTCACCCATACCAAGATACTCCTGTGCATCTTGAATCGGGATCAAAGCCAACCCATGATCGACCTGTCCACCCAAACTCAGAATCCCTGAAACTTGAAGGCGAATGCGTTTTGGCGCACGCAGCTTGAGATCAGGATCAGGCGAAGGCACCAAAGCGGTTATCCAGTCACCCTCTTTGACATCCAAGGCATCAGCAATGCCCTTGCCCAGCACCACAGAGTTGCTGCCGGGTGTGAGTGATGACCAGCCATCACCGAGCACATAGTCTTTAATACTGCTGACGTTAGCCTCTTGTGATGAGTCTATGCCGCGAAGTTGAACTGGCTTAAGATTCGCCCCTTTTTCCAGCAATGCCGTCAAAGTGACATAAGGCGCACCAGCCACGACGCGAGGGTTGGCGACAGCCGTATCTTGCATTTCTTTCCATGCCTTAACCGGAGTATCAACGCCCTCAAGCTGCGCGTGTGGGATCACGGATAAAACGCGATTGTTTAACTCACGCTCAAAGCCGTTCATGGCTGACAGTCCAATAATAATGACCATCACCCCGACCGAGATACCCATCATGGAAGAGACGGAAATAAACGACACCAGCTTATTGCGACGCTTCGCTTTGCTGAATCGACGCCCAATAAACAGCGCTAACGGTTCAATCATTGTGCGACGGCCTCTGACGCTTGTTGCTCAACGAACTGGCCATCCAACATCGATAACTGCCTGTCCATCTTGCTTGCCAATTCTTTGTCGTGCGTGACCACCAAGAATGCCGTATTAAATTCACGATTTAACTGGCGCATCAAATCATAAATATCCAATGCCGTTTTATGATCGAGGTTACCCGTCGGTTCATCCGCCAATACCAAGGCAGGACGATTGACCACGGCGCGTGCGATGGCGACGCGTTGACGTTCACCGCCAGATAGCTCAGAAGGTCTGTGCTCTGCGCGATGTGCCATGCTCACCGCTTCCAGAATTTCCAATGCGCGGCGCTTTGCTTCGGCAGGCTTTTCTCCACCAATCATTAGCGGCATGGCAACGTTTTCCAGCGCGGTAAAATCTGCGAGAAGATGGTGGAATTGGTAAATAAAACCAATATGACGATTACGCAAAGTGGCTTGATCAGACGCACGCATCTTGATCAGATCTTTCCCCTCAAAATGTACCGTGCCTTCGGTTAAGGTATCTAATGCGCCCAGAATGTGGAGCAAGGTGCTTTTACCCGAGCCAGACGCGCCAAGGATCGCTACCAACTCGCCTTTATCAATCGAGAAAGAGACGCCTTTCAATACTTTCGTATTCAACTCGCCTTCTTGATAGGTTTTAACGACGTTTGAACAGGTTAACAATGCATTACTCATAGCGAAGCGCCTCAGCTGGACGAACAGAAGCCGCCTTAAATGACGGAAACAAAGTAGCAAGAAGACTGAGCACAATCGCGCCCAAGACAACAGATAAAATCTGTTCGGGTTTCACAACAACAGGCAGTGCTATTCCGTTACCCAGCAAGCTAACATTAAAAAGGTGCATAATTTCATTGATGTTGATGGCCAACAGCGTGCCGGACAAACCACCGAGCATGGCGCCAATCACGCCACTGCTTGCGCCCTGTACCACGAAAAGCGCCACGATGTTTTTCTGGGTCATCCCCTGTGTTTTCAATATGGCGACCTCAGATTGCTTTTCCATCACCACCATGATCAACGCAGAAATGATGTTGAATGCTGCCACCAAGATGATCAGACTAAGCATCAATCCCATCATGTTTTTTTCCATCTTCACCGCTTGAAATAGCTCGCCGCGTAGCTCTCGCCAATCTGACCATTCATAACCCATGGTTTCTGCCACTTGCTTTAAAGTCGGCACGTCAAAAGGGTCTGTGATGAAAAGACGGAGATCAGTAGGTTGCGAGCGGGGAAGGCGCATCAATCTCGCCACATCATTCAAGTTAGCGAACATCAACTGTCCATCAACATCTGTGGCTGTATCGTAGATGCCCGAAACCGTAAAATTACGTTGCGAGGGTATGCGCCCCACAGGCGTAAACTGACTGGCACTTGTGATCATCACTCGCACTTTATCGCCGACTGACACGTTGAGGTCTCGTGCTATCTTGCGACCCAGCACCAAGTGATAACTGCCCGGAAGTAGCTGATCGAACGACCCACGCACCATGAACTCTCGAATAGGCTCGGGGCTATTAGGATCGACACCTAGCAACCGCCCCGCTCCGATTGAAACAGGGCTTTGAACAACAGCATCCGTACTAACGATTGGTGCTGTGTCGGTGACACTTTCCCAGTTCGAAATGGTATTAACATCCGGCGCTAACTGCGTGTCGCCCGAAATGATCGCTTGTGGAATCACACCCAAAATACGGTGTTTTAACTGCCCTTCAAACCCATTCATCACGGATAGCACAGTGATCAATGCCATCACACCAATGGTGATGCCCGCGGTCGACATGTACGACACAAACCGCCCAAACTTGTCACCTGAACGCCCGCGAAGATAACGCAAGCCAATAAACACCGATAGTGGGTGAAACATATAGTGAATTCTCAACGAGTGATTCAGTCTGCTTACTTAGGGGATACTCACGCATAAACGCTCAGCAGACTGTTCAATTTCAACGGTAAATAAGAAGCAAGAATACCTTTTAGGTCAGCGGATTGCCATGAAACGCCGACGTTCAACCCGCGGTTAGGCGCTTTTTCAGACAAATCGTTCCATTCTTCTGACACCTTCTATGCTATCCGCTCGTATGAAAGAGGCATCAACGTGCCTCCAGCCTCAAAATGGCCATACTATGAGAGCGCTGCAAACGAGAAAAATCATACGAAACAACCGATTTTATCTCTTCAACTAGGAAAGCACCTTATTCACTTAGAAACATGCATAATGAGTGAGTTTGGGTATAATCAACAGATTACAACGCATTAGGATACATGATGAGTCAGGACGAATACTTTTCTGTGCACGCGCACCTAAAAATCAATGTTGAGGAATTAGGTGACGGGGAGCAGGTGCCTTCTGAGGTAGAGTTTGGTCGTGAAATCCCCGTTGCGTTTCGCATCGCCAGCCAGTGTGGCGATATCGACAGTAGTGTAGAGAAAGAAATTCACGCATTGCATCAAGATAATGGTCAAGCGTTGGGTAAATTTCTTATCGCCCAGAATGAAAAAATCAATTTGCTACTCGGTTTTATGCTTGCTCAGCAAGATAACCCTAAAGTGCGTTATCAAACCGAAACTTTCGGTGCCAGCGGCCTAACGTTTATTGCCAAAAAAGCCTTTCACAAAGGCCAACATATTCGCTTGAAACTCTTTCTTGAGAACCCACCCTCAGCCATTTACTGCTACGGTAGCGTCTATGGTTGCAAAGAAAAAAATGGTAAATACGCCGTGGGCATGAAATATATTCGCCTTCAAGAAGAAGACAGAGATGTGCTGATCCGTGCTGCACTGCACCAGCAGCAGAAACTCCTCCGACAGCGCGCATTAGAACGAGATAATTAAGCCCCAAACTCATGACAGACAACGCTCTCTTTGATTTACCTGCACCAACCAAAGCAGGTGACACACGTGTTATTGCCAACCTTCTTGGCGCTTCACTGCCTTTAACCATTGCCAATTTGGCTGAGAAACAGCGCAGATTCATGCTGCTCGTTGTGCCAGATAATCAAACGGCACTCAGACTACAGCCAGAAATCCAGCAATTCACTGAGCAAACATGCCACGTGTTCCCGGATTGGGAAACGCTGCCATATGATAATTTCTCGCCGCATCAAGACATCATCTCAGATCGTATCGCTAGGCTGTATCAACTGTCCCAGCAAACTTCTGGCATATTGATCATTCCTGTTTCCACCCTGTTACAACGTGTTATGCCACGTTCATTCTTGGTTCAGCACGCACTCATGGTGAAAAAAGGCGATGTGCTTTCACTGGAAAAATTGCGCTACAAGCTGGAGCTTTCTGGCTATCGTCACGTAGACCAAGTGATGCAGCACGGCGAATACGCAAGTCGCGGCTCTATTCTTGATCTGTTCCCGATGGGCTCTACCCAACCTTATCGCATCGATTTCTTTGATGATGAAATAGATACGATTCGAGAATTCGACCCCGAGAACCAACGTTCCACCCAAGAACTTGAGCACATTAATCTCTTACCCGCACATGAGTTTCCAACAGACGACGATGCGGTTGAACAATTTCGCGTGCGTTGGCGAGAGCGTTTTGAAGCGCGACGCGAGCCAGAATCGATTTATCAGCAAGTCAGTAAAAAAACATGGCCGGCAGGTATCGAATATTGGCAGCCGCTTTTTTTCGACCACACTGAAACCCTATTTAATTATCTACCCGATGAGACCTTGCTGCTGACGAAAGGTGACATAGAAGCGGCAACCAAGCAGTTTCTAAGTGATGCAGAGTATCGTTTCGATCAACGTCGTGTAGACCCTTTGCGCCCATTGCTTCCGCCGATTGAGCTTTGGCAAAACGTTGATGAGCTGTTTGGTGCATTTAAAGCCTACCCACGTATCAAGCTGGAAATCAGCACGACGGAGCAAAAAGCGGGTCGACTGAATGCCCCCGTGCAACTACTGCCTGAATTGACTGTTAATCAGCAACTCAAAGAGCCACTGGGCGCGCTGCGTAAGTTCACCGAAGATTTCAAAGGGAAGATTGTTTTCTCAGTGGAAACGGAAGGACGTCGTGAAGCCATGCTCGACCTTCTGGCGCGGATCAAAATTCGCCCACTGGTCTGCTCCACATTAGACGATGCACTCAATGCGCCAACGTCTCACGCCATGATCGTTGGGCCCGCCGAAATCGGCTTTGTGGCTGACAGCCCGGCCTTTGCATTGATTTGTGAAAGTAATCTGTTGGGTGAGCGCGTTATTCAACAACGCCGCCGTGGCGACAAGAAAGCCAGTTCCAATAGCGACACCATGATCCGAAACCTGGCTGAATTGCAGATCGGACAGCCCGTGGTGCATCTTGAACATGGTGTGGGGCGCTACTTAGGGTTACAAACACTCGAAGCGGGCGGTATTGAAACTGAATATGTCACGCTGGAATATCAGCAAGGCGCGAAGCTCTATGTCCCCGTCGCGTCACTGCATTTAATTAGCCGCTACAGTGGTGGCGCAGAAGAAACCGCTCCATTGCATCGCCTTGGTGGCGACGTATGGGAAAAAGCGCGCAAGAAAGCCGCTGAAAAAGTCCGAGATGTAGCAGCTGAATTGCTCGACGTTTACGCACAACGAGCCACCAAGCCCGGTTTTGCATTTAAACATGACCGTGAAGCCTATTTGGATTTTTGCTCAAGCTTCCCATTCGAAGAGACACAGGACCAAGCGCAAGCCATCAATGCCGTGCTATCCGACATGTGCCAACCGTTAGCCATGGATCGATTGGTTTGCGGTGATGTGGGCTTTGGTAAAACCGAAGTGGCAATGCGAGCCACCTTCCTCGCCGTCAATAACGCCAAACAAGTCGCCATTCTCGTGCCGACCACCCTGCTCGCTCAACAGCATTTTGAGAACTTCCGCGATCGCTTTGCCAACCAGCCTGTGCGCGTTGAAGTGCTTTCTCGCTTTAAATCGGCCAAAGAACAAAAAGCGATCATGGCAGATTGTGCAGAAGGCAAAGTTGATATTCTAATCGGCACACACAAACTGCTGCAAAGTGATGTGAAATATCACGATTTAGGTTTGCTGATTGTCGATGAAGAACACCGATTTGGTGTGCGTCAAAAAGAAAAAGTGAAAGCAATGCGCGCGGATGTTGATATCTTAACCCTCACCGCAACGCCGATCCCTCGCACACTGAATATGGCCATGAGTGGCATGCGAGATCTGTCGATCATCGCGACACCGCCTTCGCGCCGACTGGCGATCAAAACCTTTGTTCGTGAACGTGATAGTGCAACCATTAGAGAATCCATTTTGCGCGAAATTATGCGCGGCGGTCAGGTTTACTTCCTTCACAACGATGTCGACAGCATAGAAAAAACCGCTGACGAGTTAGCCGAACTCGTGCCCGAAGCACGAATTACCGTTGCCCATGGGCAAATGCGTGAACGCGAACTCGAACGCATCATGTCAGACTTCTACCATCAACGTTTCAATGTCTTGGTGTGTACCACCATTATTGAAACGGGTATTGACGTACCAACCGCTAACACCATTTTGATGGATCGCGCTGACCGTCTCGGCCTTGCGCAGTTACACCAATTGCGTGGACGCGTGGGCCGCTCGCATCATCAAGCTTATGCCTACCTGCTTACGCCACATCCAAAACGCATGACCAAAGATGCCGTTAAGCGCCTTGAAGCCATTGCGTCATTGGAAGATCTGGGCGCAGGTTTCACACTAGCAACCCATGATTTAGAAATTCGCGGCGCAGGGGAATTGCTCGGTGAAGAACAAAGCGGACAAATCCACTCTGTGGGTTTCACCCTCTATATGGAAATGCTGGAACAGGCCGTCGAAGCTCTGAAAGAAGGCAAAGAGCCTTCTTTGGAAGACCTTCTCAACCAGCAAACCGATGTTGAATTGCGTTTACCTGCCCTGTTGCCTGACAGTTATATTCCTGATATCAATACCCGACTTTCACTGTATAAGCGTATTGCGGGCACCAAATCTCAGGAAGAAATTGAAGAGTTGCGCGTAGAGCTCATCGACCGTTTTGGCTTGTTACCCGATGCAGCGTCGAATCTGCTCAAGGTGCAACAGATTAAACTGGATGCAGCGAAACTAGGTGTACGTAAGATCGATGCTCACGACCGAGGTGGTGTGATCGAGTTTAACCAAAACGCCCAAATTGATCCCGGCTTCCTGGTGGGTCTGTTACAATCGCACCCAACTCGATATCGATTCGATGGCCCAACCAAGCTCAAAATTGTCGAATCACTAACTGATCGCCGAGAGCGGGTTGAGTTTGTCGAGACGCTGCTGAATCAATTTGCTGAAAACCTATTGGTCGCCTGAGAACAGGCGACAAGATGTAATTAACGGAGTAATGCTTTGAAAAAGCTAATTTTCCTGCTGCTGTGCACCATTAGCTGGCCATCACTCGCAGAACGTTGGTTTGACGTTGAGGTGATTGTATTTAAACGCAACCAGAGCCCTGATAACGTTCAGGAAAATTGGCCTGATTCGCAACCGAATATCAATCTCTCCAATGCCATTTCTGTGTACGATTCGGCCACACTGTCATCGAAAGGGATACGATTGCTACCAAAGAGTGATTGGAAGCTGAATGCGGAATATAACCGTTTAGCGAATCATGCAGGCTTTAAACCCCTATTGCATGCCGCTTGGCGTCAGAATGACGGCAGCAAGAATGCCATGCCAAAATTACGTTTTACCGCCGGCAAAAACTATGGCGATGATTACTACACCGATGGCACGGCCAAAGATGCGCCGCTAAACAACGCGTCAGGCTATGCGGCCAATGATAAGCAAAGCGGCTCTATGTATGAGCTCGATGGCTTTATACGTGTTTACGTTCAGCACTATCTGTTCATTGAAACCGATCTTGTGCTGCGTGAACCCGGCGAGCGAAAAGTCCTTCAAGATGTCAACGAAGTCACTGCACCGTTAGCAAACCAAACTGAAACCGAGTTGGACGACATCATGGCTGATGGCACACAAATCACCGAAACGGGTGACACAAAATCGTTCGCCGGCTTAAAGAAACTCGAGCGCACTTACGCGGTTGAAAAGTACCTTAAGCCTTATGCCTTCGAACAAAAACGCAGAATGCGCAGTGGAGAAATTCACTACCTCGATCACCCGCTCATGGGGCTGATTATTCAAGTCACTCGCGCCGAGTAAACCTATTAACAACGCCCTCTTGTGAGGGCGTTGTTTTAGCATATCAATCTATGCTGCCCCGTCTCTGCTTTACTTGGTATAACCACTCATTCTACATAACTGCGATAAACACAATGCAAGCTAACTTAGAATTTCAAACTGAGCGCCTTCTTTTACGCTCTCTCAATCGAATGGATGTAATTGCGCTTCGCAATGCCATTAGCCAATCTGCGGATACGGTTGGCCATTGGCTTGATTGGTGCCATGAAGGGTTTGATGACTTAGATGCAGAAGCGTGGATAAACAGAAGCCGTCAAGGCTGGTTAACGGGCAGCAGTTTTGAGTTAGCGGCGTTCGAATTAGAAACCGGCGATCTCGTCGGCTGCATTTACATTTCGAGCATAGACAATGTCGCCAACATGGCGAATCTGGGCTATTGGATTGCAACGCCTTATCAAGGACGAGGCTACGCCAATGAAGCCTCAGAAATAGCCGCCACCCTCGCCTTCAGTCACCTGTTGCTAACACGATTAGAACTCGTGATGGATCCCAATAACCAAGCGAGCATTCGAATAGCAGAGAAATTAGGTGCCACATACGAATGCAAAGCGAGAAATCGCTATATGTATGACGGTGTGCCTAAAGAAGGGCTGGTTTATAGCTTGATACCATCTGATATGAATTTTTAGTTCAAAGACATTCCAACTCTGTTCTGATCAAAAAAAGCTGCCATTAGCAGCTTTTTTCGATTTCGACGAGCGCACTAAACCTTAAAGGCTAATGCAGCTTCAATGACGGACGAAGCACACGGTTAATGCGGCTTACCAGCATCATCAAACCGGTTTTGAATACCCCATGAAGCGCAATTTGGTGCATTCGGTACAACGAAATGTATACCACACGCGCCAAACGGCCTTCAACCATCATCGAGCCACGCGTCAAGTTACCCATCAAGCTACCCACAGTAGAAAAGCGGCTGAGTGAGACCAAAGAGCCATGGTCTTTATAGACATATGGCTTTAGCTCACGATCCGTTACCTTCGCGACGATGTTGGAGAAACAACGGCTCGCCATTTGGTGCGCAGACTGGGCGCGAGGTGGCACCATGGTGCCATCTGGTTGCTCACAAGCAGCACAGTCACCTAGCACGAAGATATCGTCGTCACGGGTGGTTTGCAGTGTTGGCTTGACCACCAACTGATTAACACGATTGGTTTCAAGCCCAGCGATGTCTTTGAGGAAGTCTGGCGCTTTAATTCCGGCAGCCCAAACCATGATCTGCGCAGAGATCTTATCGCCATCTTTTGTCGTCAAGCCATCTTCTTCAGCTTTAACAACCATGGTCGCGGTACGCACATTGACACCCAGTTTAATCAGCTCTTGTTGCGCCGCGCCAGAAATACGCGGTGGTAAAGCAGGAAGAATTCGCTCACCCGCTTCCACCAAAGTGACGTTCAACTTCGAACTGTCTAAATCTTGGAAGCCGTAATTGTGCAGCTCTTTGATTGCGTTATGAAGTTCAGCAGACAGCTCAACACCTGTCGCGCCACCACCAACAATCGCGATATCAACCGTGCCGTTGCCAGATTTAGCGTGAAGTTTAAGGAACTCGTTGTTCATTTCGTTACGGAAACGACGTGCTTGTTCTGGGCTATCGAGGAAAATACAATGATCACGAACGCCCTCTGTGTTGAAGTCATTCGACGTAGAACCAATCGCCATCACAAGGATGTCGTAACTCAGTTCGCGCTCAGGCATCAGCAATTCGCCATCTTGCTCGTCGTGTAACGCCGCCAATTGAATGGTTTTGTTTTCACGATCGATGTTAGCCAAACTACCTAACTGAAAGTCAAAGTAATGGTTTCTAGCATGTGCACGATAGCTGATTGCATCCACGCCTTCATCCAAAGAACCTGTCGCCACTTCGTGCAACAAAGGCTTCCACAGATGGCTCGATTTACGATCGACAAGAGTGACCTTGGCTCGTCCCTTACGTCCAAGTGTGCGCCCTAGTTTGGTTGCCAACTCCAGGCCCCCGGCACCGCCACCGACTACAATAATTTTGGTCACGATTACTTCCTCACCATGATTTTAATACGAAAAAATTGTGCTACACCCCGCGTCACGGACGCGTGATGAAAGAAAAGATGCATGTAGGAGGTGAGGTAAAATGTTGGTCGTGAGATGTTCTGAGTGACAGATTTATCATTCATTTTGGTTCTGTACTCGCGCTATTTGTTTTTGATTTTTTGCGCTCAGCGTCACGAACTATTTTCTCGATGCATTATACAGGTCACTTGATCTCAATCAATTTTTATATGTGCGAATCTAACTCAAATGCAGCGAAAACACGCAATCGAGGCGGGATTATCGAGGTTGGATACCGCTAGAAAAACAAAAAAGGCATCAGTGTTAACAACTAATGCCCTTTGCATGTATGGTGGATGAGCAAACGTTTGAGTTAAGCCTGCTCTTTAAACGCTTTCATCGCCTGAAGGTGATGGGAAATGCTCTTGAATTTGTGTCCCTGTACGTCATCCCAAACCACTTCATAATACGGGCTCAGCATGTCTGCTGAACGCGAATTATCGAGGAGTTCATCGTTTTTCGACAAGACCACTAAACACCGACCCGCATTTTTAACGCGGAAATCTTCAATGCACTTTGTGCCAATATCGGCGTACTCTTCCGGCCTATCAATTCGACCTTCCATATTCTCTTGCGGGAACAGATTCGGGTTAAACATAACCTGCTTTAAACCACTGAGAAAACCAATACGTTCAGACCAATAGCCACCAAGGCCCACACCGCATATCAATGGATGCTTGTCGTCAGAAAGTTCGATGTGTTTGCTCACTTCTTTGAGAAGGTGCTGCATATCGTGTTTTGGATGAAGTGTGCTGTAGCTAATGAAACGAACGTCTGGGTCGATAAACTGTAACTGCATGACCTTTTCGTGGTTTCCTGGGCTCGTAGAATCAAAGCCATGAAGATAGATAATCACTGAAACTCCCTCTCACACTCGTATGGCTAACGCCAGTTCTTCTTAGTCTGTACATGGTGATATCACAATCTATCATGTAATCACACACATTAGTTAAGGTTAAGCAGTAAAGCCTCGAGAGGGTCAATAAAAATGCAGATCAGCGGCAAAAATTCCGAACGTTACTCCGTCACGCTGGTAATGTCGTCACTGTAGGAAGCCAGTTTAGTTCTTAACGCTTTCCGCTGTTTGTTGCTAAGGTGGCGATCGAGACGCTGGAGCAATTCATAGCGCCTCGCAAGATAGATCGCCATGTCGTTGTGATAGGCATCGCTTTGGAAACTGATCAATCGTGAGAAATAGGCATTGATTTGCTGTGCCAAATCCGGCGCTTGGCGGTTATTTAGTATCCCCGTTAACTCGGCCACCAGCTCGTCGCGAATGCCGTAAAACACAGGGCGCATTTCAATCTGATACGTCGCCATTTCGAGTAACTGCGCTTGCTGCTTGTTATTGACCTTATCAATCCAAAACTCCGCACGTTCAATTAACCGCCCTTGCCGACGCTCTCTTTGGTCTTCCAATGTTCCCTTGTTCGCTTTCTCGATGCCTTCGTCAATCCTCTCGTTCATCGTCTCAATCCACTGCGCAGCCTGTTTATCATTCAGTGAACGGATAAGGTTGACCAATGCTGGGGTTAGCCCTTCGACAGAGCCCCTGATTCTCTCGTTTACAAGCTTGTGGTAAGCCCCTAGCTGAGAATAAGACAACGGCTTTGCTGTATCGCGTTCAAGTTGATTCAACAAGGCCTGAATTTGAGGCAGTTCGGTCTTGCGGTGCCATTCATGAAAAGCGTCAAGATCGCGTTCGAGTTGTGCTTGTTGAGAAGGTGTCATGTCAACATAGTCGGATAGGTAATAATCAATCCAAAACGGCAAGGTGTTATAGGCAAATTGATTCGTACAAGCCGCAAGAGAAAACACAACAAAAGCAGCCATAAACAGCGTTCTAATCTGACGACGTAGGTGCTTCATGTCGACCTATCTCCTTCTCGTGCGCGTTGACTATGACAAATTCTCTTTTAATACAGAGGTAAACCGCAGCGCTCTCTCTAGATAAATGGGTTCACCATACAATTGATAACCCAATAAAAACCACAGTGCACCAAGGTAGTGCGCCACGGGCAGCCATCGAGCACAGGTTTCTTGCCACTGTTCAACGTTATCTATACGTCGTATTCGACAATACCGATTCACCAAGGTTTCAAGTTCCACACCATTTGCGAGTGAGGTCATCACTAAATCTAGAGCAGGATCGCCTAATGCCGCGTATTCCCAATCAATAATGTTTAACTCACCATCGGGGCACTTAATCAAATTGTAATAGCCCAAATCGAAATGACAGGTCGTCAAGGAGAGGTCACTTTTGAATGCATGCCGCTGAAAGTGGCTATGAATAGTCTTTATGTCGTCTGAAATCGACGTGCAGGAAAGGCGACTAAAGTAGTGAAGAGCTTTGGCAAAGGGGTCGAATTGATTGGCTAGCAGCGGGAGATCATGCACCTTTGCCTGCAACAATGCGATTGAATCCAGATCAATGCTATCCAGCACCTCGCCTTCTACCCACGTATTAAGCAAACCATCCGAATACAGCGCGACGGGCGATGCGGCAAGCCCACTTGCGGATGCAATCAACAAAGCATCATGCTCATCCTGACGGCTCAAACCAAATGCCTTGGTGGCATGGCTGTTTGGCCGCCAAACAAACTGCCGCCCATCTGATGCGGAAAGTTTCATACAACGGTTACTGAGGCCGCCATCAAGGAATTCTGCCTCTTTAATAATAAAATCAGGCCGCAGTCTTTCAATGACTGCGGCCTTTTCATGTTCAGCGCAAAGCGACAAGGGCTACCACCCAATCAAAGACTTTGACTGCTTTTTGCGGATTTCAGTTTCGTCAGCCCATTCGATCAAGCCAGACTCAAGATCCATCAAACGCATGGTCATCTTATAGTAAACATCTTGGTCGCTGCCGGCGTTCTTGTTTATGCTTGATAGGTTGCCATACAGCATGTACTGGGCACCGACCATTTTACCGAACTGAATCGCCGTACCAGGATTCACCAACGCATCGTTGTTTTGGAAATCAAGCTGCTCGCGAACGGCTTCAACACGGGTCATGTCAACAAAGCGGAATTTGCCTGACTTCAGCATACGGGTGCTGATGGAATCAGTGATGGACTCAGTATCAATGTGCTCAGCAGTTTTATTTTTGATGGATTCAACAAACACAATCGGTCTGCTATCACGCGTAATCGCAGCAACCGCACCAGACGTTAACATGCTGTCTGTCATTTCTACGGCAATCTTTTGCAGATCCGTCGAACCAAACTCAATGGTGGTTGTTTCCACTTCTTGTGCATCACCGTAGCTCACCTTTTGTGAACACCCGCCCATGATGAGTGCGACACCCATCAGCGCAATCACGCTTTTATTCATTCTACTTACCTGTCAATTTGATTAATGGACGCATTACTGCACGTTACGCAGTGATACGCGAAAATTCTTCGCCTCTGGATTGAGCGCCACACCTTGCAGTGTGACCGAATCACCACCGTAGAGGGTGAACTGACGCCACGGCGATTTACCGCTATCGACTTCCAAACCTTGTGCATCGTACCAGTTGAAGCGGTACTGAAGATTTTGGACGTCATCGCTCTTATTGGTCACGATAACTTGTGCCAATAAACGTTCATTCACTTCACTGGTTTTGGCATTGCCAAACTCCAATGATTTACCCAGCACAGCGTTACCCAGCACCACATTCTGGTTACTGCTGTCTATGCTGATCCCAGATGTATTCGCTGCACACCCTGACAAAACTAACGCTGCCGAAAGCAGTATTACTGCATATCGCATCATATTCCTCCTAGAATTCCCTGCCAATGAATCACTTTTCCACCCTGTCGGGACTGCCACAATAAGGTCGTTTTGCCCGGCTGGAGCGCCACTTCGATGGATTGACCATCAACAGTAATGACATGCTGACCTGCCGAAAGCATCTCGCTGTAAACACCGACGCTTTCTGGCAAGGTTTGCCAACTTCGCGTATCCGGTTGCTCACTCAACACATTGAAAATGTTAGCAACCACATTGCCAACACCACTTTCGTCTGTTTCAGACAAAGACTTACGCATTTCGTTTTTCGCCACAACCCGCAAAATCTGCCGAACGCTCATGGCGGGCATAGCTTCATTCAACGCTTGTTGTGCCATGGCATTCACGTTAACCAACGCTTCCGGCACAACATCAGATCCATCGATACGAAATGACGTCTGAGGCCTAGCACTAAATGAAGTGTAATACGGAAGTGCCAAGCTATAGCTTTCTAGGTTGCCGTGTCGGTCGTAGAACCAAATCGGCAAACGCCATGCCTGACGCGCATTGACTATCCCTTGCTCATTGATCACCACCAGCTGGGCTTGGCTATTCAATGGGCGCTGGTACTTCCCAAAACGTTGTTCAAGTAGGTCGAGATCGTTTTTACGCCCCTGCTTGAAGGCAACACGCATAGCTCCTTTGGCAACAAATTGGTTGTCTGGCGCGACAGCCAGTGCACGGCTGTAGTCAATGAAGGCACTATTAAGATTACCTTCAGCCTCATACAATAGTGCAGACAAATAGAAGAGATAACCATTTTGCACCGCGCCCAGCATAGCGCCTGCATCAGGATAACGAGAGAGTACCGCCCCTACGTTGTCAGAAATACCATTTTTCTGCGCCGAGACAGTGGCATTTTTCAGTTCTGACTCTCTAAGCTTACGGGCTTCTTCTTGTACTTGATTCGCTCGACGAGCTTCCACCAACGCGGCGGTTAAATCTCCCTGCTGCAAGTACCCGAGCATCCTATACAGGTGCAAGAAACCAAGCTCATAATCAGCAGGTAAATAAGTCAACATGTTGTCATTGGTCAACAGCGCCCCTGCCTGATTAAAACCTTCTGATACCTGAATAACAGCCTGCTGTTGCTGCTCTTTGGCTGCCCTATCCGCTTTCTCAAACCCGGCAGCACTTTGGGCAATATCTCCCGCGAGAAATGCCAGACGACCGCGCTCCATACCATCTAATAGATCGCCATCAACGGATTCAGGCAAGGTTTCTAGTGCTTGTACAAACTCCCCCTTTGCAGCAAGCGAATGGGTTTGTTGCAAAGCCGCAGAGTAATGACTGAATAAGCCTTGGACTGACAAATTGGCACAACCAACTATCCCAACACTGAGTAGGCCGACCAATAACTTCTTTTTATTCAAAGAGGTAAAAGCCCTACACCGTTCAGCTAGGGCTTGGAAAATTCGCTGAGTCATTACCCGAGAAGCAACGGCCCCAGTGGACGGCCACCAAGCAGGTGCATGTGAATGTGATACACCTCCTGACCACCGTGATTATTACAGTTCATGATCAGGCGATAGCCGTTTTCAGCAATGCCTTCTTCTTCTGCTAATTTGCGAGCCACAGTAAACATGCGCCCCATTGCCGCTTCATCATCAGCTTCAATATCATTCACAGTGGGGATCAACTTGTTTGGGATGATAAGCATATGGGTTGGTGCGCGAGGATTAATGTCTCGAAAAGCAGTGACGAGATCATCCTGATAAACGATATCGGCTGGGATTTCCTTACGGATAATTTTACTGAAAATGGTTTCTTCAGCCACGGGCAGCTCCAAAATGAATGATTTCATGAAGGTGTAAGTATGCTAGAGACCAACACATTGAGCAATAATGAACAGTGTTTTTATCCCAATCAATAAGGTCTCTTGTCACGATTTTCACTCTTCGTTACAAAGCAGTCCGATTCGAGGGTTCATATCTGCCTGCACTTATCAATCATGAGTTACTTATTAACCACATTCTCAATAAATTTGCGTCTCACTTCAAAGACTCGAAATGCCATGCGACTTTAATCATAAAGTTTTTGAAATACTTGCGGATGATAAGAAAACCGATGTGTTAGAAATCATCAATAGACTTTTTGTCATGACGGAAGCTTGGTTAGCGAGCATCAATCACTTCTGTTGCAACACTTTAGTAGCCCGTGATTTTGGGCTGCATTTCTGGGAGACATTAGCCCGTGGCTAGTGGGAGGAAAAAAAATGGCTAAAAAACGACAGAGTTCTGTCATTCGTCGAATGTATACAGGGTTTGCTGTGCTTGCCGTCAGCTTAGTTGCAACCAACACATTAAACCTCAACAGTTCTCAAAATATTCACGAGCAACTCGAGGTTGTTACCTCCAAAGCCCTCCCCTTGGTATCGATGTCTAATGAAGCGAGCGTCAGCTTGCTTGCTGCAGACAAAGTCTTTAAAGACTACTTGACCCGCAGCAATCAAAACTCAAACCAAGACGTGCTCGACAAATTCGAAGCCGCCCGACAAAAATTCGATATCGCCATAAGCAACCTCTATGAAGCAACCTCGAGCCAACAGGGAATGGGCGACCAACTCGAAGCGTTGCGTGAGATCGAAAAACGCTATTTTTCTGAAGCTTCACTGGCAATGGCCAACTTCCATCGTCAACAAACCGCGAAAGAGAACGGGGTCAAAGCCGCGCGTCAATTCCAACGTATGAACACAGCCCTTGCCCTCGGTATGCAAGATTTTGTCGCAAACAATGGCTCAACCACCCTCAAGATCATTTCAAAAACGTACTTCAAGAAATTACAAGAAACTGAAACTCATACCTCAGATGCCCTTGCAAGTAACAGCCTAGACGATGTCACTAAGGCGATTTCAGGCAATACACGCAGTGTGAAGCAACTAAACTATTCGTTTAAATCACTCACATCTCAACTTCCTGATTTAAAAGATAAGTTTCAGAAAGACCTCGATGCATTCACCTATGACGTTAGCCGTGAAGGTGGCGTGTTAGACCAACACTATGCATATCTAGTCGCCACCAACGAGCTTTACGACAACATCAGTAATCTGGCGCTGGAAGTGGATAAAGCCATGTCGATCTTGGATCAGTTCCGTCAACAAGCGGATGACGTGATGCTAGCCTCTATCGATCACGCCAATACCTCGTTCCAAAATGGTGTGCGGCAAACCCTCTTCATTGGTGTATTGATTCTAGCCATTACCTTCTTTATTGGCTGGCACATTGCCCGTAGCGTTCGTAAGCCACTCAGCAGCACCTTGGCTGTGCTGGAAGCCATTACAGATGGTGATATGACAAAACGCATTGAAGTGAAAGAACACAATGAGTTTGGACAGCTTGCCGACCACATAAACACCTTGGCAGCAAACCTTCAAGGTATTCTCAAACAGCTTCGAGACGCTGCAGAAGATCAAGCACAAGTGGCCGCAGAAAACCAATCCACCACCCAAACCGCCAAAACGCAGCTTAATGAACAACGTCAGCAAACCACAGCGGTTGCTGCCGCTATGACACAAATGGAACATTCCGTGCAGGATGTAGCAAGCAGCGCTCAGCAAACCATGGATAAGGTGATGGAAGTCAGTGATGCTGCAGCGAAAGGTCGAGAGATCATGACGCGTAGTATCAGTACAACACACCAGCTTTCAACTCGCTTGGATGATTCGGTGAACGTGGTTTCTTCTTTGCAAGAAATGACCGCCAACATCGAAACCATTTTGGATGTGATAAGCAACATTGCAGACCAAACTAACTTGCTGGCCCTTAATGCTGCTATTGAGGCGGCACGTGCTGGCGAACAAGGACGCGGTTTTGCTGTTGTTGCTGATGAAGTTCGTGTACTCGCCAAACGCACATCAGATTCCACTTCGGAAATTGAAGAAATGATTAGCAAGCTCCAAACCCAATCGAGCCAAGCCGTCGCCGTGATGCAGGAATGTGTGAACGAAATGAGCCACAGCGTGACACAAGCGTCTGATGCGAACTCCGCGATGGAAGAAATTGAAGCCATCATCATGATGATTAGCGACATGAGCAGCCAAATTGCGCAAGCAGCAACTGAGCAGCGCACCACGTCTGCCGATATCGCGCGTAACGTTGAACACATCAGCTTTATCGCTGATAGCAGTTACAGCGCAATGCAAAACGTCGCTGTTGCCAGCGAAAGGCTCGATAAGCAAGCCGTTAGCCAGAACGAATTGGTTCATAAATTTACGGTGTAAGCTCTCTAGCGGGCATGGAAACATGCCCGCTAGGTTCCCCCTCTTTTCCCAAAATTCTTTATTTGACCGTCCTAACTTACGTGAATTTTCTTTCTGAAAATCGCACCTCTTGTCTCTTCTCCCACACGATGGGCAAATACGTACAATGTCTACCTTCACCATGCACACTTCTGTATAGACACCTCATCATTTCGGTCAGCTAACTATGCAACGACACTCTCTGGTCTCAGATCACTTTCAACCCGCTCTTCTCCATGACATCCATGATTGCCGCTGTGTCGTTAACTGCCTGTTTTATAACAATTGTTGAATAGACATATGCATCTAAGCACTTAGTGGGAAATGGCGGCAAAGCAAAAACAACAAATGTGATCCATGTTTACATTCGCAATATTGTTGGTTGTGTTATGAGCATCTTCTGGCAAAAATCAAAAAGAAAGCGCTTTCTTTTTGATGGGGAATGCACTCAGTTGCACTCCAATCAAGAAGTAAATCACGCATCCAAGAACATATAAGCCGCTGAAAAATAAGGTGGCATTGACATCAGGATAGCAATATCCAAAGGGAGTTAGACAGTGTCCAGCAGAATCTCCAACCTTTCGTATCACAGCGGCGACGGGTTACCTGAGTTGAAAAAGAAAACGCGCCAGATCGTGGATAACAAAATTCACGGTATCTCATTCAGTCCATACATCGATGGGCAAGGACCGGGATCTGAAATCAGCGAAGCGCAGATTCACGAACGATTGAAAATCATTGTTCCCCATGTGAATTGGGTGCGTTCATTCTCCTGCACCGAAGGACACGAAAACATTCCTAAAATCGCCAAGCAATATGGCCTAAAAACCATGGTCGGCGTATGGATTGATCACGACAAAGAAAAGAATGAAATTGAATTTGCCAACGCAATCGAAGTGGCAAAAGCCGGGCATGTTGATGTTCTTGCGATCGGCAACGAAGTGCTGTTACGTGGCGATTTGTCCGAAGACGATTTGATCGACTACATCGAACGCGCAAAAGCAGCCCTGCCTGATGTCGAAGTGGGATACGTAGACGCCTACTTCCTGTTTGAAAACCACCCACGTGTTACAGACGTGTGTCAGGTGGTGATGACCAACTGCTACCCATTCTGGGAAGGTTGTCCGCAAGAATTTGCCGTACCTTACATGAAAGAAATGTATCACCGCGCAATGCGTGCCGGTAAAGGTAAACGCGTCATCGTTTCTGAAACGGGCTGGCCAAATGAAGGCGTTGCCGAACGTGGTGCTATCCCATCAGAAACAAATGCCCTGAAATACTTCATCGACACCTTTGCTTGGGCAGAGCAAGAAAACATTGAAGTGTTCTATTTCTCCTCTTTTGACGAAGCATGGAAAGTAGAAGACGAAGGTGCGGTCGGTGCCTATTGGGGACTTTGGGACAAAGACGGCAATTTTAAGTACAACGCTTAATCAATGCATTCTCCGAATCGTCTTGTTCTATCTAACTATAAGCAATAAGAAAAAAGGTAAAATGCTATGGAATACAGAAACGCTATTTGTTACTCAGGATATCGTGAAGGGCAAAACCCGCGCGAAGGGATTTACCCGTCGTATAACCAAGTGAAGGAAGACTTGTTAATTCTCTCAAAACACTGGTCTGCCCTGCGCCTTTATGACTGCAGTACACATGCACGCTTAGTGTTAGATGTTATTCAAAATGAAGGTCTGGATTTTAAAGTCATGCTCGGCGCTGATGTCGCCGCTGAAATGAACAATCCCGATTGCCCTTGGGGTGCACAATTTAGCGAAGAAACGCTGGAAGCAAACCGTGAAGCCAATAAGCAAGAGATTGAGCGATTGATCGATCTCGCTAACGCCTACCCCGATACCGTGGGTTACGTATCAGTGGGCAATGAAGCAAGTGTTGAGTGGACAGATCATTTGATTTCAGTAGAGAAACTGGTTGAACACGTAAAGCGTGTTAAATCCGCGATTTCACAGCCTGTTACTTTCTGCGAGAACTATGTTCCTTGGACATACAAACTGGATGAACTGGTCGCAGAGTTGGATTTCATCTCCCTGCACACCTATCCGGTTTGGGAATACAAAACCATCGATGAAGCACTTGAGTACACGAAAGACAACTACTTTTCGGTCGCAAACCGCTACCCTGACACGCCAGTAATCATTACTGAAGCAGGTTGGGCGACTGCCTCGAATGGCCGTGGTATTGATGCATGGAATGCATCAGAGGAACTTCAAGCTGCTTATTACGATCAACTGTTAGAGTGGACACGCGAAGAGAAGATTTTGACCTTCGTGTTTGAAGCGTTCGATGAGCCTTGGAAAGGCGATGCACACCCAGAAGAGCCCGAGAAGCACTGGGGATTGTTCAAAGAAGACCGCACGCCTAAATTGGTCATGCAAGGCTTGTTTGGCTAATTACTACGCTTAAAATCACGACTAATAAATATATTAAAGTGGGCAGATTGTTCTGCCCATTTTTTCGATGAATCATGAAGTGGTGAATTCGACTAAATGGAATCTAAGTCCGCTCTTTCGTCTCTGCACTCCCAAGAACCCATTTCAAACTCTCGACAGATCCAAGGGCGATTTTCATAAATCGTGCACATGAAGGTTTCACGGTCTAGAGCAGAACACCAACCATCATCTAACCGCAACATGGTTTCACCGCCCCACTTATCATAAGCGATATGTTTTTCCGGAACGCCCGTGTCAGTAATGATCATGACCTCCAAGCGACAGCAACATGCTTTGCAGTTTGAACAGGATACTTCAGTGGGATCGACGTTTTTAACAGGAATAGTCATAGACATCTTCGTACAACTCAATTACGGCATAATACTCCAAAATCGAGCTTATATATCGAAATTCGTCAATCAACAGCATCAGTGGAGATAAGTTAATGAAAAATAATATTATTTAATTCCTAGCAGCAAGCAACCTTTTCTAGCTAACAAATGGCTAATATTCAGAGCCTATCTGTCCATCTGCCGTTGTTATCTCTACTGCAATTCTCTTCCGTATCATATGAAATAGAGCGGACATCAAGATTAATGCCAGCACGAATCAGACTACTTTGAATCAGAGCATTGAAGCGTTGAAAATGGTTGCTCTGCTCAAACTCATTTAGGCTACTGTTTGTATCGAATACACAGATCACCTTCAGGCTTTTAGGGAAATTTGAATAATCCACCAAATGCGTTAACCACTGAAATCCCGCCAATTCTTGAAGTGCTGTGTTACACACATTGGTCAGCATTTCCCTAATCTGCTTATCTGTTTTTTTATCGGTTTTACGCATATTGACTAAGTCACCTCATTATTACCAAAACTGTAACAAGCTCAGTATTACAATTATTGCGCTATTTCTTTCAACATTTGTTCTATCTACACCTTCACCCCAACAGTCATGAGAAGGCTCTTTGCCGACTAGCCATACCTCGGCAAGTACCATTGTAAACAGCCCAATTGATGTTCCATTTTGTCTGGCAATGGCTCAGTGGAGGACGAACCGAGAAACACACGCACTGTTAACGTAAATCACTGAAGTAAATGGTTGTCTATTAACTTCATGGCTACGCTCGTCCTGACAAAAAGTGACGGGCATAGATCCGTCCTCTTCTCATCCGAGCATTTTACTGAATAAAGAGGCGTCGGGCTTGTTCAACACCCGAATAAAGTGTCGGCTGCGCGACACTTTATTCTTATTTGTATGGACAATCCCGTTTTCAAAGCGACCTATACGCGCGTATTGGAGGCTGGAAAACCCAAAAAAGTCGCCATCATTGCCTGTGTGAGAAAGATGGTTGTTATCTTAAATTCTATGCTCAGGGATGGCGTTTTGTGGGATGAAAACAATGCAAAAATCAATCATTGACTCCATAGTCGTTTGTTAGCCGCTCATTCCCAAAAGTTATTGCTTGCTCAATAGGAACTTACGCAAGTCTCTCTCAGCACGCATAACAAACAGAATCAATACTTTGTCGCCGTCTTGTTTATAGAAAAAACGGCACGGATTAACTACAACTTCACGATAACCTAGATGTGCTAGTTCAGGCGGAATGCGACCCGATGCAGGGAAAGCCTCTAAGCGCTCGACTTTAGAAAAGATCGCTTGAACCCACTGTTTTGCAGCTACGATATTTTCAAGTGCGATGTATTCAGCGATATCATTGAGGTCGGATAGCGCTGGCTCAGTCCAGATTATTTCAGCCATTTTGACATTTTGTCCTTGGCTTCATCGTGACTCACCACTTTACCGTCAGCTAATGCACGTTCACCTCGTGCAATCCCCTCCAGAATCGCCAAACGATTTTGCATAAACTCGTAATCATCAACATCAACCAGATATGCCGATGGCTTACCATGCTCGGTAATTAACACTGGTTCTTTAGTGTCGTGGAGTTCGGCAAGGATCTTTGTTGCTTGGCGTTTGAGTGATGTAACTAGTTCTACTTTCATGAGAGCTGCTCCAAAGGAATACTAAAGTGATACTATTCTATCACTTTAAGTATAGCAAGCTCCATGACGGCTAACGCCTGCATCTAGCGAATCCCCTCAAAATCTCTTTTCTAAACAATGAGAAGGACGCACATCTACCCTTTTGATCTAATGAATTTCACCAAAAACCACATTCCACCAAAAGGGATGGACGATGCGCGATATTCAAATTCTACAAGATACTTTAACTAATCAGTGTCCCACTATTCATAAAAAACGGCTTCATTCTCTGCTACTTGCGACTCAATCCTCTCTCGATGGCGCTGATCTTGCGCTCACAAAACTTGGTCGCTCGCTCCACGTTAGGACCACCGCTAAACATGCCATCAAGCGTGTCGACCGATTGCTGGGCAATGCACAGTTGCACCGTGAAAAAGACGATATCTATAAATGGCATGCCCACCTTATTGCCCGCGCGAATCCTTGCCCTGTGATTTTGGTTGATTGGTCTAATGTGAGAGAGCAGCTTCGCTATATGACTTTACGCGCCTCTATCGCTCTCGATGGTCGTGTGATAGCCTTGTTAGCGCAAGATTCGATTGTGCGCGGCTTGCCGCCAAACCACCCTTTTAAACAAGAAGAATGACTTAAACACAAACCAAATGACTTGAGTGAACAACCAAGAAAAATCCCTTTGATTTGAATTCCGCGCTTCAACCGATAAAACAAACACTTTAACCAACAGACGATTTGAAATCTAAAGTCAGACCCATTTAAACCACCTGCTATGAAAAGCCAGTTTAGCTACCAAACTTCGTACCAAGTACATGAAGAAAGAACAGGCGGCTAACGTCGTTTTAAGCGGCGAAAAACATTAGCTTCACGTAGTAAAGCCACCATAAACGCCATAAGTTGATATAACAAAATTTGCGGGAATGTTTTGCGTCCGCCTTGAAAACCTTTGTTATAAAGCTGCCACCCAATCTGTTTGAATAGCCGAATCTCACCTTTTGCCTTTGCAAGCAGCCCTTGGGATGCTTGGTCTTTTCTGGCCATTGATGGCTTGTTTGCAACACTTTCAATGGTGAGCGGCGATCCAAAACCAAACCGCTTTTTTGTTGAGAAAACCACTGTGGTTTGGTGCTCAAAGTCGCTGCTTACATGTAAGTAAAATTACAGCGTATAACGTCGCGATAACAGGCGCATATCAAACCGCCAAATATCACTTAAACCATTGTATTCACGATATTTTGAAAAACACCGAACCGAAATTGCGTCCTGTTGATAGCCTTGTTAGCGCAAGATTCGATTGTGCGCGGCTTGCCGCCAACCACCCTTTTGAACAAGAAGAATGGCTTAAACACAAACCAAATGACTTGAGTGAAGCACCAAGAAAAAGCCCTTTGATTTGAATTTTGCGCTTCAACCGATAAAACAAACACTTTAACCAGCAGACGATTTGAAATTTGAAGTCAGACCCATTTAAACCACCTGCTATGAAAAGCAGGTTTAGCTACCAAACTTCTTACTAAGTACATCAAGAAAGAACAGGCGGCTAACGTCGCGATAACAGGCGCATATCAAACCGCTCAATACCGCTTAAACCATTGTATTCACGATGTTTTGAAAAACACCGAACCGAAATTACGTCCTGTTGATAGCCTTGTTAGCGCAAGATTCGATTGTTCGCGGCTTGCCGCCAACCACCCTTTTGAACAAAAAGAATGACTTAAACACAAACCAAATGACTTGAGTTAACCACCAAGAAAAAGCCCTTTGATTTGAATTTTGCGCTTCAACCGATAAAACAAACACTTTAACCAGCAGACGATTTGAAATTTAGAGTCAGACCCTTTTAAACCACCTGCTATGAAAAGCAGGTTTAGCTACCAAACTTCTTACTAAGTACATCAAGAAAGAACAGGCGGCTAACGTCGCGATAACAGGCGCATATCAAACCGCCCAATATCGCTTAAACCATTGTATTCACGATGCTTTGAAAAACACCGAACCGAAATTGCGTCCTGTTGATAGCCTTGTTAGCGCAAGATTCGATTGTGCGCGGCTTGCCGCCAACCACCCTTTTGAACAAGAAGAATGGCTTAAACACAAACCAAATGACTTGAGTGAACCACCAAGAAAAAGCCCTTTGATTTGAATTCTGCGCTCCAACCGATAAAACAAACACTTTAACCAACAACCGATTAAAAATCTAAAGCCAGACCCATTTAAACCACCTGCTATGAAAAGCCGGTTTAGCTACCAAACTTCGTACTAAGTACATCAAGAAAGAACAGGCGGCTAACGCCAACCTAAGCGGCGCTTAATTATCTAAAAATCAACCACCTGAATCACAGAGGCCGTTTGAAAAAACTGCGGGAGGTTTAAGCGTCCAGCTTTAGGTTCTTGTTATGTTCGTGAGCTTAAATATTTGAAATGAACCTTGAGCACTCCGTTTAAAGCAAGAGAAGGCAGACTTACCGCCCCTTTTACTGGGTTTTCAAGGTCATTGTCTTTCAAACGAACGGCTTCTTCATTGTTAGCTAAGAGTATCCATTGATGTTCGAAACCACCCACTTTCGCCAGATAAGAGCGAGCATCAATGGCATCAACTAAGCTTTGAATAGTTGAGGTTTCCGGCAATTCTAGTTTTAAGAAGTGAGGAGCATCGCAGTCATCTCCCATGCATACACTATCTCTTGTTAGCTCGACTCTCAGCATAAAAACTCCAATAGAACATAACGCCGCGTTAAGTGGTGAGCAACGCTTCCACCCTACCTAAAGCATTGTGACATAAACACTTAACTCAAAGTAAGCCGAAAACGCCTTGCGTTGGGAATCCGTCTTAAACGCTTTGTTATGTACGTGCTCAAAGGGATGCTCCATCTATTTTTACGACCGGAATTTCACTGATATTTAACCCACTAAGACAACGGGCATTTACAGCCCAACCAGTAAATGGGACTTTGCCAGCCTCGATTTCAGCTTTGGTCAATTGGCTAGGTTTACGAAATGGCAGAATACCGCATTTAGGGCAAAAGTAGTCTTCTGCGGTCTCACTGCCCCATTGGTATAAAACTGCATTTTCGAGGGAAGTTAGAACCGTCAAATTCTCTTCTGGCACTCTAAAATTTAGCGCACCTCTACGGATACAGATGGAACAATTACACTCTCGAAGATGGTCAATATCGGCTAAAACTTCGAATTTAATGAGACCACAGTGACATGAACCGGAATACGTTTTTGGCATCCTGCCTCCTTAGTACATAACGTCGCGATAACAGGCGCATATCAAACCGCCTAATATCGCTTAAACCATTGTATTCACGATATTGTAAAAACACCGAACCGAAATTGCGTCCTGTTGATAGCCTTGTTAGCACAAGATTCGATTGTTCGCGGCTTGCCGCCAACCACCCTTTTGAACAAAAAGAATGAATTAAACACAAACCAAATGACTTGAGTTAACCACCAAGAAAAAGCCCTTTGATTTGAATTCTTCACTTCAACCGATAAAACAAACACTTTAACCAAGAAGCGATTTGAAATGTAAAGTCAGACCCATTTAAACCACCTGCTATGAAAAGCAGGTTTAGCCACCAAACTTCGTACTAAGTACATCAAGAAAGAACAGGCGGCTAACGTCGCGATAACAGGCGCATATCAAACCGCCCAACATCACTTAAACCATTGTATTCACGATATTTTGAAAAATACCGAACCGAAATTGCGTCCTGTTGATAGCCTTGTTAGCGCAAGATTCGATTGTTCGCGGCTTGCCGCCAACCACCCTTTTGAACAAGAAGAATGGCTTAAACACAAACCAAATGACTTGAATGAACCACCAAGAAAAAGCCTTTTGATTTGAATTCTGCGCTTCAACCGATAAAACAAACACTTTAACCAACAACCGATTAAAAATCTAAAGCCAGACCCATTTAAACCACCTGCTATGAAAAGCAGGTTTAGCTACCAAACTTCGTACTAAGTACATCAAGAAAGAACAGGCAGCTAACGCTGCGTTAAGGGGTGAATGCCGCATAAACCAACTTTCCGCAGACCACTTTCACCACCAAAACTCACCGCATACTAAAAATGCCACGCGGCATGAATCCCTCTTGAACGCCTTGTTATGTACGTTTTACGGCAATCACTGAAAAGATATGCCAATGCTTAGGATATCCAATCCTTGTTGCGCCAGGCTCATCACGCTCTTTGAAACTGACTATTTCAAACTCTTTAAACAAGAGCTCAACTTGTTTTTTACTCAACGGCGCCGTAGGTAAACGATAATTCGTTGCCCAACTATCTCTAGGCCCCATAAAATCGCCGACAAAGACACCACCAACCGCAATAGAAGAGGCAATTTTACGCCATGTATTTTTAAACTCTAGCGGGTCAGCAAAGAACAAACTTGAGTTTGCTATCACTATACCAGCAGAAGGATATTTGAAAGACTCAAATGAACACTCTGAAAGTTTAACCAGTGGTTTTGAACTAAACCTTTCAGAACATATCGCAACAGAGTCTGGGTTAATATCAAAGCCATACACCTGATAACCTTGCTGCTCTAGATACGCTATCTCACTTCCCGTTCCACAACCGCAATCGACAGCGGTTTGCAGTCCAGACTGATTCAACTCAATTGCGATTTCAGTGCGCGAATTGTGGGGGCGTAACAATGATTTTTCGTAGTATTGACGCCAAGTTGCTGAGCTATCATCCATAAAGTTCAATATTCCAATAAAGTATATAACGCCCAATTAAGGGGTGAGCCACGCAACCACGACACTAAATTTGGACACCGTAAACACTGAACCAAATCCAAACCAAAAATGCCAAGCGTGGGGAATCCCTCTTAAATTGTTTGTTATGTTTTACCACAAACGCATGATTTATTTGAGAAAGAACTACAATTTTCAACTGGTTTTCTGAACTAAAACACAAGGCAAGAGCCAACTTGACCACCAAGTGCGACCAACACAAAACAAGTATGAGCACTTCCCTGCCCAATGGGGCAACCCGACAAAACTCCAACAAGCGCCCTCTCTTTCCAACCAAAGCGCAGAATAATGGCTAATTGCCGAGACTACTGCCAAGGTAGGATGTGGCTTGGCAATGAACCTCAAAGCGCCTTTAAGCCAGAGAAACTTGAATCCAACCGGCTCGACCTGACAATGAAGCAACCCACGAATTTTAGTATGTTTTACGGGCTGAAAAATTCATGAATTTAAGGCGATAATACCGATTTGCTGAGTCTATTCGGAACGGACTGCTAGAGGGACAAAGAATAGCTAAAAGGACTTTTAAGCCACTGAATTTATAGTGAAACATAACGCCCTGTTAAGGGCGTGAGCAACGCAATACCGAAGCCGCTGCATTCCACCTTAAACACTAAAACCACCGCATAGTAAAAGTGCCACGCGTTGCGAATCCCTCTTGAACAGTTTGTTATGGCGCAACTCACAGCGACTTGCTGACTAACCCAACAAAACCTGCATTCTCTGGTGGCGGAGTGTCATTGGTGTTGTACCAAGTAGAGTCTGGTACCCACTTTTTTGGGACTCTTTGTTCTTTAGCAACCCACTCTGGACGATAAAACAACCTTAGAACAATGCATACAATCGCGTTAATAAGCCGAAACCTTGGTGTTTTCCGCTCATTCGGCATACCATCAGGTAAAGGAGACTTTAGGCTAGTACACAAACCTTTTATTTTCTCATCGTCAAAAGTGAGTCCATGTCGAAGATGGGCAAATTGATTACGTATTTTGCGAATTATTTGAATCTCTTGATATTCAAATTGGTCTATTAATCCGAGCGAAAGGCATAATTCAACGCGAGAAGATAAGTCCCCAATGGGTGCATTAGCACCAAAGAGTAAATTTTTGCTCGACTTCCCTCCAACGAAAAATGACTCCAATGTTTTTGACAGCTTTTCATCAATGAGAGCAGCGCCAACCAAAGGTAATCCACGATCAGTCTCACTTTGGAGCTCGGTTACAAACTCACCCAAATCTACAGCATGTTCTACTAACATATTTCTCCTTGAGCCATAACATCGTTTTAAGGGGCGAAAAACGCTAGCTTCACGCCATAAAGCCACCTTAAACGCCATAATTTGATTTAACAAACATTGCGGGTGCGTTTTTCGTCCACCTTGAAGACATTGTTATGTAATGACGACGTACTTTGCCGACTAGCCCAACCTCGACAAGCACCCTTGCAAACAGCCTGCTCAATGTTCAATTTGGGCTGACAACCGAAGGCTTGTTTGCATGACTTCATGGCCAACAGGCGATCCGACAAAGAACCCCAAAAATGCTAACCAAGCAAAGACCGTTTTCGCTTCAAATGACTGACTAACGTGTACGTTCAAATACCAGTACATAACGTCGCGATAACAGGCGCATATCAAACCGCCCAATACCACTTAAACCATTGTATTCACGATATTTTGAAAAACACCGAACCGAAATTGCGTCCTGTTGATAGCCTTGTTAGCGCAAGATTCGATTGTGCGCGGCTTGCCGCCAACCACCCTTTTGAACAAAAAGAATGACTTAAACACAAACCAAATGACTTGAGTGAACCACCAAGAAAAAGCCCTTTGACCTGAATTCTGCGCCTCAACCGATAAAACAAACACTTTAACCAACAGACGATTTGAAATTTCAAGTCAGACCCATTTAAACCACCTGCTATGAAAAGCAGGTTTAGCTACCAAACTTCGTACTAAGTACAAAAAAAAGAACAGGCAGCTAACGTCGGCTTAAGGGGTTAAAAACACACGATTCACGCTAAACAACCACCTTAAGCACCCAAATTTGAAAAGACTAAAAAATGATCCTATGTTTTTAGTCCCCTTGAAGCCCCTGTTATACAAAAGCTTCCATCGCAGCAGACAGTTTCTTGATGTGATTTTTAGCTAATTCTATGTCGTTTCTGCTAAGCCACTTTATGCAATCAAACAATTCCCAGATCAGACCAGCGTCTCCTCGATAGTAAGCTGGGAAATCCTCATGTCTGGGTGGTGGTTCGTCGGTAAGCCTCCCCTCAACAATGCCAGATTTATCGAACAATATTTTAAATGGTTGGGAAATACCAAAGTCCTCTGATACATCTAAACAGTGTATTTCTGCACTAGTCATATCGTTGAATATATACTTTTTAAAATACCCATTTTCATTGGAGTCATGAAAATCGCCGAAGCTGAAAAAGATATCCTTACCCGACTCAAAACGAGAAAAGCTAAGAGAAGCAGACTTGTGGAATTCACTTTTCGTAAAAATAAGGATGTCAGCATCGGAAACTCGGTCCCCAGCTCCCGAAGCCAATGAGCCTAGTAGGACAGCTGCGACCACATCTCGCTCCGGATAAAATGCAGAGCACACTGACTCAACAAGTTTCTTTTGAAGAGGCAAATGCTCAAGATTTAATTCAACCAAACTCAATACACTCTCCTTTTTTGTATAACGTCGTTTTAAGCGGCGAAAAACATTAGCTTCATGCAAGAAAGC
Source organism: Enterovibrio litoreus (assembly GCF_045679545.1). Lineage (NCBI taxonomy): Bacteria > Pseudomonadati > Pseudomonadota > Gammaproteobacteria > Vibrionales > Vibrionaceae > Enterovibrio > Enterovibrio litoreus. Next base: position 1,467,067 of record NZ_CP166194.1, on the reverse strand, counting down.
CACCTTAAACGCCAAAAATTGATTTAACAAAATTTGCGGGAATGTTTTGCGTCCGCCTTGAAAACCTTTGTTATAAAGCTGCCACCCAATCTGTTTGAATAGCCGAACCTCGCCTTTTGCCTTTGCAAGCAGCCCTTGGGATGCTTGGTCTTTTCTGGCCATTGATGGCTTGTTTGCAACACTTTCAATGGTGAGCGGCGATCCAAAACCAAACCGCTTTTTTGTTGAGAAAACCGCAGTGGTTTGGCGCTCAAAGTCACAGCTTACGTGTAAGTAGAATTACAGCGTATAACGTCGTTTTAAGCGGCGTAAAACATTCACTTCACGCAAGAAAGCCACCGTAAACGCCATAAATTGATATAACAAAATTTGCGGGAATGTTTTGCGTCCGCCTTGAAAACCTTTGTTATAAAGCTGCCACCCAAGTTTTTTGAATAGCCGAACCTCGCCTTTTGCCTTTGCAAGCAGCCCTTGGGATGCTTGGTCTTTTCTGGCCATTGATGGCTTGTTTGCAACACTTTCAATGGTGAGCGGCGATCCAAAACCAAACCGCTTTTTTGTTGAGAAAACCGCAGTGGTTTGGCGCTCAAAGTCACAGCTTACGTGTAAGTAAAATTACAGCGTATAACGTCGTTTTAAGCGGCGTAAAACATTCACTTCACGCAAGAAAGCCACCGTAAACGCCATAAATTGATATAACAAAATTTGCGGGAATGTTTTGCGTCCGCCTTGAAAACCTTTGTTATAAAGCTGCCACCCAAGTTTTTTGAATAGCCGAACCTCGCCTTTTGCCTTTGCAAGCAGCCCTTGGGATGCTTGGTCTTTTCTGGCCATTGATGGCTTGTTTGCAACACTTTCAATGGTGAGCGGCGATCCAAAACCAAACCGCTTTTTTTGTTGAGAAAACCGCAGTGGTTTGGCGCTAAAAGTCGCTGCTTACATGTAAGTAAAATTACAGCGTATAACGTCGCGATAACAGGCGCATATCAAACCACCCAAAATCGCTTAAACCATTGTATTCACGATGTTTTAAAAAACACCGAACCGAAATTGCGTCCTGTTGATAGTCTTGTTAGCGCAAGATTCGATTGTGCGCGGCTTGCCGCCAACCACCCTTTTGAACAAGAAGAATGACTTAAACACAAACCAAATGACTTGAGTGAACCACCAAGAAAAAGCCCTTTGATTTGAATTCTGCACTTCAACAGATAAAACAAACACTTTAACCAACAACCGATTAAAAATCTAAAGCCAGACCCATTTAGACCACCTGCTATGAAAAGCCGGTTTAGCTACCAAACTTCATACCAAGTACATCAAGAAAGAACAGGCGGCTAACGTCGCGATAACAGGCGCATATCAAACCACCAAATATCACTTAAGCCATTGTATTCACGATATTTTGAAAAACACCGAACCGAAATTGCGTCCTGTTGATAGCCTTGTTAGCGCAAGATTCGATTGTGCGCGGCTTGCCGCCAACCACCCTTTTGAACAAGAAGAATGACTTAAACACAAACCAAATGACGTGAGTGAACCACCAAGAAAAAGCCCTTTGATTTGAATTCTGCGCTTCGACCGATAAAACAAACACTTTAACCAACAGACGATTTGAAATGTAAAGTCAGACCCATTTTAACCACCTGCTATGAAAAGCAGGTTTAGCTACCAAACTTCGTACCAAGTACATCAAGAAAGAACAGGCAGCTAACGTTGCAATAACGGGCGCTTATCAAACCACCCAAAACTGCTTTAATCCCTTGTATTCACAACACTTCGAAAAGCTGCCGCAGTGACAAAGCGTCCACGTTTATTGCCTTGTTATACGCTCAATATGTATGTTCGCGGCTTGCCGCCAACCACTTTCCAAACAAGACATTTTGACTTAAATCCAAACGAAACAGCTTCGCAAAACCACCAAGAAAAAGCCTTTTCGTTTGAACTCAATGCTGAAGCCTGAGAATTAGACACTTTAACCAAACTGCCTGGCGACAAGTCAAAGCCAAACCATTTTAAACCGCCTGCTATGGAAAACTGGTTTAGCTTGCCAAGCTTGGAACTGAATACACGCAAAAAGATAAAGCGTTATAACGTCGTTTTAAGCGGCGTAAAACATTCACTTCACGCAAGAAAGCCACCGTAAACGCCATAAATTGATATAACAAAATTTGCGGGAATGTTTTGCGTCCGCCTTGAAAACCTTTGTTATAAAGCTGCCACCCAAGTTTTTTGAATAGCCGAACCTCGCCTTTTGCCTTTGCAAGCAGCCCTTGGGATGCTTGGTCTTTTCTGGCCATTGATGGCTTGTTTGCAACACTTTCAATGGTGAGCGGCGATCCAAAACCAAACCGCTTTTTTTTTTGAGAAAACCGCAGTGGTTTGGCGCTAAAAGTCGCTGCTTACATGTAAGTAAAATTACAGCGTATAACGTCGTTTTAAGGGGCGAAAAACATTGGCTTCACGCAAATAAGCCACCGTAAACACCATAAATTGATATAACAAAATTTGCGGGAATGTTTTGCGTCCGCCTTGAAAACCTTTGTTATAAAGCTGCCACCCAATCTGTTTGAATAGCCGAACCTCGCTTTTTGCCTTTGCAAGCAGCCCTTGGGATGCTTGGTCTTTTCTGGCCATTGATGGCTTGTTTGCAACACTTTCAATGGTGGGCGGCGATCCAAAACCAAACCGCTTTTTTGTTGAGAAAACTACTGTGGTTTGGCGCTCAAAATCGCTGCTTACATGTAAGCAAAATTACAGCGTATAACGCCTAGCTAAGCGGCGCTTAACCCAGCTAGAATTTGCTTCCGAAATCACGAAAGCCTGTTTGAAAAAATTGCGCGAGTTTTAAGCGTCCGCTTGAGCTTTTTGTTAGCCGTTGGCTCCGGCCTTTCGCGGCTTGCCGCCACCCCGCTCTAGAACCAAACCACCACACGGGATTTCGACACGTCTGCTTGTTTATACAACCAAGAAACAACAACCTGGCTAAGAATTCAAATCTGGCAACGAAGGTTTGGGCAATGGACACAAACAACCGATGCTTCAATACGTGTAACGTGAAAAACAACCAAATTCACAGAACTTGTTTGATGAACAAACCCGATAACAACCACCGGCTATGAAAAGCGGATGTAGCTATCCAAACCTCGGACTGAGTACATTCAATTGGCATAGGCGGCTAACGTCGCGATAACAGGCGCATATCAAACCGTCCAAAACCGCTTAAACCATTGTATTCACAATGTTTTGAAAAACACCGAACCGAAATTGCGTCCTGTTGATAGCCTTGTTAGCGCAAGATTCGATTGTGCGCGGCTTGCCGCCAACCACCCTTTTAAACAAGAAGAATGACTTAAACACAAACCAAATGACTTGAATGAACCACCAAGAAAAAGCCCTTTGATTTGAATTCTGCGCTTCAACCGATAAAACAAACACTTTAACCAGCAGACGATTTGAAATTTAGAGTCAGACCCATTTAAACCACCTGCTATGAAAAGCAGATTTAGCTACCAAACTTCGTACTAAGTACATCAAGAAAGAACAGGCAGCTAACGTTGTGATAACGGGCACTTGCCCGCACTAAACCTCACCAAACCAATGTATTCACACCACTTCCTAACCGCTTCGAGATTGGCAAGGTGTCCCGTTCATGACCTTGTTAGCCGCTGATTTTTCATACTATCGCGGCTTTGCCGCCAACACCCAACGAACGCGCCGTTTTGTGAATTCAACTGACGCCTTAAAGATAAAATCGCTCGATAAAACCACAGGCGTTGAATTCAACTTAGCAAAGATAGCCACATGATTTTGCATCGAGTTTGGGATTGCTTTGATGAGGCTTTTGGATTTAAACAGCCTGCGACGAAGAGAGAAACTAGCTTGCCAAACATCGCAAAATAAACAATGTGAAGAATTGACGGATAACGCTGTGATAACGGGCACTTGCCCGCACTAAACCTGACCAAACCCATGCATTCGCACCACTTTCTAAACGCTTCGAGATTGGCAAGGTGTCCCGTTCATGACCTTGTTATGGCTTGGCCTCAAAAAGCCGATCCCAGATTAAAGTCATATCTGAGGTCGTTGGCTTGCGAATTTCATAGTAACTATCGACTTCTATGTAATCTAGGCCGCAAAACAACTCTTTATGATCTTGGCTTACGGCAACAGTACCATTGTCATGCAGAGTGAGGAGACCGCGTAGATTAGGTTTCTTGAATTTAGTTTGTTTTACTTTTCTATATACTTCCATATCACAGAATCTCGAATACTCACGCTATAACGCCGTTTTAAGGGGCGAAAAACGCAAACTTCATGCAAAATTGCCACCTTAAACACCATAAATTCATTTAACAAAAATTGCCGAGCGTTTTTTCGTCCACCTTCAAGACCTTGTTAGCCCTAGCTTCGCACTGTCGCGGCTTGCCGCCAACGCCCTCTAGAACCGAACCACAGCACTCGACGTTGAAATTACTTCTATTTTCAGCAACCAAGAAACAACAGCTTGGCTGTGAATTCAAATTGGGCAATGAAGGTTTGGACACTGGACACAAACAACGGATATTTCGGTGCGCGTAATGTGAAAAAGAACCGAACTCACTGACGATGTTTGATGAACAAACTCGATAACAACCACCGGCTATAGAAAGCAGATTTGGCTATCCAAACCTCGAACTAAGTACATTAAGTAAGAACAGGTGGCTAACGCCCAATTAAGGGGTGAACAACGCTACCACCCAACCTAAAAGATTGTGCCATAAACACTAAATTTGATGTAGAAGCAAAAATGCCAAGCGTTGTGAATCCCTCTTAAATTGCTTGTTATGTTTATTTTGCCAACCAAGCACTAATTGCAGCAAGCGAGACCAAAATAACCCTTTCAATAACAAGTATCAGTTCTGCTCTATTGTTGTCTTTGTACCTGAAATCTTTTAACTGTAGCCAACGCCTAAAAAGGTATGGCGATAATAACCCAGTAGAGGCATGACTCGAGGCCAAAGCATATTTTTTGAAAACCTTTAGATGCTTATTAATCAACCTAGGCGATATGTCTACAGGTTGTTTATATCTAGCAATGACAATATTCTTTTCGTGAACATTGTATGTAGTGGTCAACTCATTCCGGACAGTAAATTAGGCCGATTTTCAGCTTTTGCAGGTGGAAGACCACCGTTATAACTATGCGGTCTCTTCCAGTTGTAATAGCTCATCAGGTAATGGCTGATATCTTTGGATGCCTCAGCGAAAGATGCATAGCCTGTTGCTGGTATCCATTCAGATTTTAGACTTCTAAATAGCCTTTCCATCGGAGCGTTGTCCCAACAGTTGCCACGGCGACTCATGCTTTGTGTCATCCGATACCGCCACAGGTGTTGTCGAAACTGGCGGCTGCCGTATTGAGACCCCTGATCCGAATGGAACATCACGCCACTTGGTTTTCCTCGTTGCTCATACGCCATCGACAACGCTTTTGTAACCAATGCCGCATCAGGACTGTCAGACATGGCCCAACCGACAACCCGTCTGCGATACAGGTCAATGACAACGGCAAGATAGCACCAACGTTGACCCGCCCATATATAGGTAATATCACCGCACCAGACTTGATCTGGGGCTGCGACACTGAACTGACGATCAAGCTGATTGGGAATATCAAGCCGTTCAATCGAGGCTTGCTTATAGTTATGTGAGCCGGGTTGCTTACTGATGAGTTGTGCCTCTTTCATCAATCGGCGAACCTTGAATCGGCCAATCTTATGTCCGAGATCAGTCATCATGTCGACCAGAGTGCGACTACCCGCAGAGCTTCTGCTCAGCGTAAACAGTCGGTTGATCTCGCTACGAAGATGCAAACGTTCAGCATCAATATCATGGCGCCGTTGGCAATGCTCATAGTAAGTCGACGTAGCAATATCTAACACAGCACAAACCAATTCTACCGGTTCTTGCTCTCTCAATTGGTCTATCAGCGCGTACGTTCGAGTTCGTCCGACATCAAGAGAGCAGTAGCCTTTTTTAGAATGGATTTTTCTCGTTCAAGTCGATGGATCCTTGCCTCTAACTCTTGGATTTTCTGCTGCTCTGGCGTTAAGGCTTTGGAAACTGGCGTACTACCTCCGCGCTCTTGTTCAAGTTGTGTGACCCAGCGTCTGAGTCCCGTTTCACCGACGTTTAATGAGCGGCTAGCCTCAGCAATTGAATACCCTTGGTCAAGTACCAAACAGGCTGCTTCCAGTTTAAATTCAGCGGAGAATGAACGACGTTGTCTTGTCATGGAACACCTCTTTCTTTAGTGGTGACTTTACCACCTTAAATGGTGTCCGGGATCATTAAACCACTACAGTAGATCTCTGAGGTGTACGGAGAAAGCACTACTAAAACATCTCCAATTGAGCCTTGAGTGTAATAAAGTTGCGCATTTCGTTCACTACATATCGCCAAAGGTTCCTTATTTTCATTTGGAATTTTAGCTATACCTAGACTTCTACTACCGAATTTTACGTATGTTGCATTATGGAACTGACTACTTAATAAGTTTGAATTTCTGTATTTTTTTCGTTGTTTCAATTGAGTCAGGTACACGTCACCAAAAGCAGCTAGAGACTCTTTCTGAAAGGTCTTAAACTCTTTTTCTATCCTTACATCTAAATCAGGCCACATACATCTCCGTATATATGCACGATCATCTAGTTTTGTAAGCTTTCGAGCAAATTTGTCCTTTTTCATCATACTCCTTGTAAACATAACGCCGTTTTAAGGGGCGAAAAACGCAAACTTCATGCAAAATTGCCACCTTAAACACCATAAATTCATTTAACAAAAATTGCCGAGCGTTTTTTCGTCCACCTTCAAGACCTTGTTAGCCCTAGCTTCGCACTGTCGCGGCTTGCCGCCAACGCCCTCTAGAACCGAACCACAGCACTCGACGTTGAAATTACTTCTATTTTCAGCAACCAAGAAACAACAGCTTGGCTGTGAATTCAAATTGGGCAATGAAGGTTTGGACACTGGACACAAACAACGGATATTTCGGTGCGCGTAATGTGAAAAAGAACCGAACTCACTGACGATGTTTGATGAACAAACTCGATAACAACCACCGGCTATAGAAAGCAGATTTGGCTATCCAAACCTCGAACTAAGTACATTAAGTAAGAACAGGTGGCTAACGTCGTTTTAAGCGGCGTAAAACATTCACTTCACGCAAGAAAGCCACCGTAAACGCCATAAATTGATATAACAAAATTTGCGGAGATGTTTTGCGTCCGCCTTGAAAACCTTTGTTATAAAGCTGCCAACCAATCTGTTTGAATAGCCACACCTCGCTACTCGCCTTTGCAAGCAGCCCTTGGGATGCTTGGTCTTTTCTGGCCATTAATGGCTTGTTTGCAACACTTTCGATGGTGAGCGGCGATCCAAAACCAAACCGCTTTTTTGTTGAGAAAACCACCGTGATTTGTGGTTCAAATTTGCTGCTTACATGTAAGTAAAATTACAGCGTATAACGCCGTTTTAAGGGGCGAAAAACGCTAACTGCATGCAAAAATGCCACCTTAAACGCCATAAGTTAATTTAACAAAAAATTGCCGAGCGTTGTTCGTCCACCTTTAAGACCTTGTTAGCCCCAAATTCGCGCTTTCGCGGCTTGCCGCCAACTCCCTCTAGAACCAAACTACAGCACTCAATTTCGAAAGTACTTCTCGTTTAAATAACCAAGAAACAACAGCTTGGCTGTGAATTCAAATTGGGCAGTGAAGGTTTAGACAATGGACACAAACAACGGATGTTTCGGTGCGCGTAATATAAAAAACAACCGAACTCACTGGCGCTGTTTGATGAGAAAACTCGATAACAACCTGCGGCTATAGAAAGCAGATTTGGCTATCCAAACCTCGAACTAAGTACATTAAGTAAGAACAGGTGGCTAACGTTGCAATAACGGGCGCTTATCAAACCGCCCAAACTGCTTTAATCCTTTGTATTCACAACACTTTGAAAAGCTGCCGCATTGACAAAGCGTCCCTGTTTATAGCCTTGTTAGATGATGGCGACTTCCCTTGCCGACAAGCCGCACCTGGATAGAAATATTGCGAACAGCCTGCTCGATGTTTTGATTTTACACTGGCAATTGATGGCTTGTTTGCATGACTTTTGAGCCAAACGGCGACCCGCCAAAGAAACCCAATTTTCATGAACAAACAGAAGCGGTTTTAACTTCAATTTACTGGCTAACGTGTACGTTTAATTACCAGCATATAACGTCGTAATAATGGGCGCTTATCAAACCACCCAAACAACTTAAACCTTGTATTCACAATACGTTAAAAAACTGCCGCACCGACAAAGCGTCCGATTGATTACATTGTTAGGTCAATTAGTTAATCTGAACGTGATTTCCACCGCACTACTATCCGTTTCTTTCTCTTTCACAGACTTTATGCAAGTGAAATCACTGTCGGTATGATGCATAAAATCAATGGGTTATGTAGATTAAACTATTTCGATTACGTCACATTTCGGTTAGTAGTTATAAGGATATAGAGGGATGTGATTCTCAATAGGGTAATACATGACTGAATCAACCAACAACAAGACTAAACGAAAGCTGATTAATCACATCAAAACTATCCAGCCAACCCATCAGGTCGCTATCTTCTTCAACAACTTTGATGAGGCCATTGAGTTCAATGTTTTAATGCAGAAGATTAAAAAACCTGTCAGTGCTGCATTTGAACAAATAACCATGATTTGGGTGTTGAGATTAAAGTTTCAGCGAAGATACGGAACTGTCGGTTACATTCAAATTCTAACGAATGCTGAACTTGATTTGAAATTGCTTAACAAGGTACTCGATAGATACACAGTCGAGAAACAAGTTAGAACAGTGCAACGTGAATTTGATTACAATAAATACATTGATACGGTGAACAAACAGAAACTAACTAATTTAAGCAACTATTTAGGCTCACAGAGAAGCCCAAGACGATTTGCTATAACCAACAAGCCAAAATCCAATAAAGACGCTGAGATTTGATTACAGCGCCTTTTGAATGATATTTATGCGTTGATTACAAATATCACTTTATCTTCAAAGAAACCCAGTAACTTTGTGAAACCAAGTTTTAATGCAAGGTCTTTAGGCGTGTCTCGGAACTCTTCGCTGTTACAGTTTAGTTCCAGATGTGAAACCGCCCCCATCAACAATTCATAAGCAAGATTGTCAGATATCCGCTCTGGGCCATGAGCAAGCTCCAATGAATCAATGCCATTCAAAGCTGCCAATTCAAAATCATCACTCTGACCATCAAGAGTGTATTCAACTTTAAACATCAGTTACTCCTTTCCGTGAAGTAACCTAACGCCAAATTAAGCTGCTACCAACGCACAATGCCATTTTCAGCAATGCACCGTAATCACAAAACTCATTGAAACTGATGAAGCCACGCGTTGGTAGTCAGGCTTGAATTTTTTGTTAGGTATTACTATTTCGCATTGACTTGCTTGGCAAAGAATCACTAGATTACCGCATTGTGATGAATGAAACCCAAACCTTTTACTCAATTTAATAGCCAAATGCGAGTAACTTAAAACAAGCAACTTATTCATTCGATTGAGAAAACCAAAGCGCCTTTGAGCCAGAGAAATTCTCAACCGACCAACACGAAAACTCAATGAAGCAACCCACGAACATTGACATGGGAAAGAATTAAAGAAACTTGATAACTTGGACAGACCAAACTGATTTGCTGAAATCCGTAAACAAATGGCGAGAGAAATCCCCAAATCTTTTCCCCAATAATTACGCTTTTCTCTTCGTAAACCTAACGCCCAATTAAGTAGCTGACAACGCTACCAATACACTCAAATTTACCACCTAAATCACTGAAGCTAAACCGAGTTGAAAATGCCAAGCGTTGACAGTCTGCTTAAATTGCTTGTTAGGCGATTTTTACAGCGCCTACTTTCGCCCAACTTCGTGCTTTTCACTACGAGGTAGTTCAGCATCTAAGTCGTCCCAATTAGCCTTTGAAGTAACAAAGTTATGAGAAATAGGTCGTTCCGATATATCGGAATCCAAGATGCCTAGACGAAGGCGAAACCTTTTCGGAGATTGAGAGTTGGAACTATAGATTGGACTTCCGCAAGTTTTACAAAAGTACTTACGTTTACCCTCACTGCTTTCATAAAAAGTAAGAGTATTATCGTTATCAATTAACTTTAAATCTTCAGCGTCAATGAAACCATTGGTGGCATAGGCACTTCCGCTAGCCTTACGACACAAGGAACAATGGCAATGAATAATATCGGTAACTCCACCACTCAATGACAGTTGGATAGAGCCACACAAACAGCTTCCTTTATACATTTGCACTCCCTAGCTAAAACTTTACCTATTCGCCTAACGTCGCGATAACAGGCGCATATCAAATCGCCCAATATCGCTTAAACCATTGTATTCACGATGTTTTGAAAAACACCGAACCGAAATTGCGTCCTGTTGATAGCCTTGTTAGCGCAAGATTCGATTGTTCGCGGCTTGCCGCCAACCACCCTTTTGAACAAAAAGAATGACTTAAACACAAACCAAATGACTTGAGTGAACCACCAAGAAAAAGCCCTTTGATTTGAATTCTTCACTTCAACCGATAAAACAAACACTGTAACCAACAGACAATTTGAAATCTAAAGTCAGACCCATTTAAACCACCTGCTATGAAAAGCAGGTTTAGCTACCAAACTTCGTACCAAGTACATCAAGAAAGAACAGGCAGCTAACGTTCGAATAACGGGCGTTTACTAGCCCAAACTTATTGAAATGCCTAAATCACAGCGTTTCTTTGAAAAAATGCGCCACGAGTAAACGTCCCTCGTTCATTCGCTTGTTAGCATGAAGCCGATCACGTCAAAGTTGGATTCTCGCCAGTATGTCACCGCAGTCGTCTTTACCATACTCAACAAATCCTAAACTATCGTATAGACTCTTTGCAGCAGTGTTTTTTGCGCAATAGACGATATGAATAGCTCTAGGGTTTTTCTCTTTTATTTCATCTAAGAGCAAGTTCATTAGTGATCGTCCATAGCCTTTACCTTGATACGACTTATCTATCATTATCCTAGGTATATAATATTCATTAGGTTTTTGCTCTTTCATCCACACTGCATTGACCCACTCCGTATACATTGCGAATCCAACCACTTCACCTTCTACCACTGCTGCCCTAGGTCGATAGTCTGGGTTTACCGCCGATTCCGCCATTGAAAATGCGTTCGTTGAAACGAATTTTTGTTGTTGTTCACTTAAGCTTAACTTGATGACTTTATATATATTTTGTTTCGTGATTTGTTCTAGTTTCATATTGGGTAGATGGTTTCCTTTTTTGAATGCTAACGTCGCGATAACAGGCGCATATCAAACCGCCCAACACCGCTTAAACCATTGTATTCACGATGTTTTTAAAAACACCGAACCGAAATTGCGTCCTGTTGATAGCCTTGTTAGCGCAAGATTCGATTGTGCGCGGCTTGCCGCCAACCACCCTTTTGAACAAGAAGAATGACTTAAACACAAACCAAATGACTTGAGTGAAGCACCAAGAAAAAGCCCTTTGATTTGAATTCTGCACTTCAACCGATAAAACAAACACTTTAACCAGCAGACGATTTGAAATTTAGAGTCAGACCCATTTAAACCAACTGCTATGAAAAGCCGGTTTAGCTACCAAACTTCATACCAAGTACATCAAGAAAGAACAGGCAGCTAACTTCGTTTTAAGGGGCGAAAAACGCTAGTTTCATGCTAAAAAGCCACCTTAAACGCCATAATTTGATTTAACAAAAATTGCGGGTGCGTTTTTCGTCCACCTTGAAGACATTGTTATGTAATGACGACGTACTTTGCCGACTAGCCCAACCTCGACAAGCACCCTTGCAAACAGCCTGCTCAATGTTCAATTTGGGCTGACAACCGAAGGCTTGTTTGCGTGACTTCATGGCCAACAGGCGATCCGACAAAGAACCCCAAAAATGCTAACCAAGCAAAGACCGTTTTCGCTTCAAATGACTGACTAACGTGTACGTTCAAATACCAGTACATAACGTCGTTTTAAGGGGCGAAAAACATTAGCTTCACGCAAGAAAGCCACCGTAAACGCCATAAATTGATATAACAAAATTTGCGGGAATGTTTTGCGTCCGCCTTGAAAACCTTTGTTATAAAGCTGCCACCCAATCTGTTTGAATAGCCACACCTCGCTACTCGCCTTTGCAAGCAGCCCTTGGGATGCTTGGTCTTTTCTGGCCATTGATGGCTTGTTTGCAACACTTTCAATGGTGAGCGGCGATCCAACAGCGAACCGCTTTTATGTTGAGAAAACCGCCGTGGTTTGGCGCTCAAAGTCGCTGCTTACATGTAAGCAAAATTACAGCGTATAACGTTAGCATAACGGGCGTTTACTAGCCCAAACTGATTGAAACAGTTAAATCACCGCTTTTGATAAAATGCGCCACGAGTAAACGTCCCGTTCATGCTCTTGTTATGGCGGGCGAAATTATCTTTTTGCCACAATACGCATTTCTACCAAGGCATTTTCTGGAATGAACTCAGATACTCCTATAGCAGACCACGCTGGATATGGAGCTTTCACATACTCGTCTTTGACTTTTGAAAACACCTCAATGTGCGCCTTTAAGTCAATGTGGAATGTGGTCATTTCAAGAATGTCATCGTAAGTTAGCCCTGCGGCATCGAGATATACACCTAGTTTATAAAACGCATCGTGGAACTGCTCTTGGGGATCAATGCTGATTGGTTTATCTTTTCTAGCAGCAGTAACGCCGGATAGATAAACCGTTCCATCTGCTTCAATTGCCGGTGAAAAGTGCCAATCGTCGTAGTAGTGTTTGAATTGCTCAGGGACAATAGACTTCTTCATATTACCTCTTAGCCATAACGTCGCGATAACAGGCGCATATCAAACCGTCCAAAACCGCTTAAACCATCGTATTCACGATGTTTTGAAAAACACCGAACCGAAATTGCGTCCTGTTGATAGCCTTGTTAGCGCAAGATTCGATTGTTCGCGGCTTGCCGCCATCCCCCCTTGTTGAACAAGAAGAATGACTTAAACCCAAGCCAAATAGCTTGAGTGAACAACCAAGAAAAAGCCCTTTGACTTAAATTCTGCGCTTCAACCGATAAAACAAACACTTTAACCAACAACCGATTAAAAATCTAAAGCCAGACCCATTTAAACCACCTGCTATGAAAAGCCGGTTTAGCTACCAAACTTCATACCAAGTACATCAAGAAAGAACAGGCGGCTAACGCCCGCTTAAGGGGCAGCCAACGCTACTACTAACTTTCTGCATAACACCGTAACCACAAAAACCAACGCATAGTAAAAATGCCACGCGTTGGCTGTCCCTCTTGAAGCGTTTGTTAAAACTCAACACCACTGGACATTTCTGACATTAGGCTAATTATCCGTCTATACATTAAAGGGAAAACTATTGTCTTTATCGTAGCTTGAATCGTACCATCATAATCAATATGTCGTTCACTATCTTCTTTAAAGCTATATGATGATTGTATTACTCGAGGAGTTAACAAGCCTAAATTCTTAAATTTTTCCAATCCCGAACAAAACTCAAAATCAAGGTTTCCAATATTTAAATCAATTTCATTTGAATCACCGAATGTTGTATCAGACTCTTGGTGTTCTAGTACATAAATTAACTCATCTCTTTCTACATATGCCGTGTGGGTTAAATAACCTTTCTTTTTTTCTGCACGAGATAATTCGAGCCAACTTTCTATAACACTTGTAACGTTTATGATTTCGACATCACTTAACGATTCAGCTACAGCAAAATACAATTCTTCAAATTCATCAGAAAGTCGCTTCTCTAAACAAATCTCCGCCGTTAACAAACCAATGATTCTTGGTCCTATAATCTTGGATTTTGATAAACTAACACTTCGATAAGCATCAAATACCACTTCACTTCCTATTTCAGTGGAAATGATAGAATCTATTTCTTGTGCTATTTCAATTTGATTGTCACCTAATAATCTACATTCAATAATTTTTGCTTGAAATGCTTCAAAAAACTTCTCTGCTCGCTGCTTAGTCCATCTTTCTATAACATTTGAAGCAAATGACTTAGCTAGTGAGCTTGCTATAGATGTTCCTGATTTAAGTATTAATTCCACTGAATTCTACCTTTGAGTTTTAACGTCGCGATAACAGGCGCATATCAAACCGCCCAATACCGCTTAAACCATTGTATTCACGATGTTTTGAAAAACACCGAACCGAAATTGCGTCCTGTTGATAGCCTTGTTAGCGCAAGATTCGATTGTGCGCGGCTTGCCGCCAACCACCCTTTTAAACAAGAAGAATGACTTTAACACAAGCAAATGACTTGAGCGAACCACCAAGAAAAAGCCCTTTGATTTAAATTCTGCGCTTCAACCGATAAAACATACACTTTAACCAACAGACGATTTGAAATCTAAAGTCAAACCCATTTAAACCACCTGCTATGAAAAGCAGGTTTAGCTACCAAACTTCGTATTAAGTACATCAAGAAAGAACAGGCAGCTAACGTCGCGATAACAGGCGCATATCAAATCGCCCAATACCACTTAAACCATTGTATTCACGATGTTTTGAAAAACACCGAACCGAAATTGCGTCCTGTTGATAGCCTTGTTAGCGCAAGATTCGATTGTGCGCGGCTTGCCGCCAACCACCCTTTTGAACAAGAAGAATGACTTAAACACAAACCAAATGACTTGAGCGAACCACCAAGAAAAAGCCCTTTGATTTGAATTCTTCACTTCAACCGATAAAACAAACACTTTAACCAAGAAGCGATTTGAAATGTAAAGTCAGACCCATTTAAACCACCTGCTATGAAAAGCAGGTTTAGCCACCAAACTTCATACCAAGTACATCAAGAAAGAACAGGCGGCTAACGTCGCGATAACAGGCGCATATCAAACCGCCAAATACCGCTTAAACCATTGTATTCACGATATTTTGAAAAACACCGAACCGAAATTGCGTCCTGTTGATAGCCTTGTTAGCGCAAGATTCGATTGTGCGCGGCTTGCCGCCAACCACCCTTTTGAACAAGAAGAATGGCTCAAACACAAACCAAATGACTTGAATGAACCACCAAGAAAAAGCCCTTTGATTTGAATTCTGCGCTTCAACCGATAAAACAAACACTTTAACCAGCAGACGATTTGAAATTTAGAGTCAGACCCTTTTAAACCACCTGCTATGAAAAGCAGGTTTAGCTACCAAACTTCTTACTAAGTACATCAAGAAAGAACAGGCGGCTAACGTCGTTTTAAGGGGCGAAAAACATTAGCTTCATGCAAAAAAGCCACCGTAAATGCCATAAATTGATTTAACAAAATTTGCGGGAATGTTTTGCGTCCGCCTTGAAAACCTTTGTTATAAAGCTGCCACCCAATCTGTTTGAATAGCCGAACCTCGCTACTCGCCTTTGCAAGCAGCCCTTGGGATGCTTGGTCTTTTCTCGCCATTGATGGCTTGTTTGCAACACTTTCAATGGTGAGCGGCGATCCAAAACCAAACCGCTTTTTTGTTGAGAAAACCACTGTGGTTTGGCGCTCAAAGTCGCTGCTTACGTGTAAGTGAAATTACAGCGTATAACGTCGTTTTAAGGGGCGAAAAACGCTAGTTTCATGCTAAAAAGCCACCTTAAACACCATAAATTGATTTAACAGAAATTGCGGGTGCGTTTTTCGTCCACCTTGAAGACATTGTTATGTAATGACGACGTACTTTGCCGACTAGCCTAACCTCGACCAGAACCATTGCAAACAGCCTGCGCAATGTTCAATTTTGTCTGGTAACCGAAGGCTTGTTTGCAACACTTTCAATGGTGAGCGGCGATCCAACAGCGAACCGCTTTTATGTTGAGAAAACCGCCGTGGTTTGGCGCTCAAAGTCGCTGCTTACATGTAAGTAAAATTACAGCGTATAACGTCGCGATAACAGGCGCATATCAAACCGCCAAATGTCACTTAAACCATTGTATTCACGATGCTTTGAAAAACACCGAACCGAAATTGCGTCCTGTTGATAGCCTTGTTAGCGCAAGATTCGATTTTGCGCGGCTTGCCGCCAACCACCCTTTTGAACAAGAAGAATGGCTTAAACACAAACCAAATGACTTGAATGAACCACCAAGAAAAAGCCCTTTGATTTGAATTCTGCGCTTCAACCGATAAAACAAACACTTTAACCAACAGACGATTTGAAATCTAAAGTCAGACCCATTTAAACCACCTGCTATGAAAAGCAGGTTTAGCTACCAAACTTCGTACTAAGTACATCAAGAAAGAACAGGCAGCTAACATTTTAATAGACATCAAAGTGGTGCATTTAAACACCCCGATGTGTCCCATAATAACGGACGCCCACTTTCTCTTAGTGAGCAACATATTGTTTTCAAATATCTTATCGTTCACATCTCATAATTGCCAAGTGAAATCACCCCAAAACGGTGTGGGTGAATATTATGCACCAACATTGGCTAAACTGGATGCATTCACAGTATCCAAAAGGCAGCTAACCAACAATGACATCGCCATTTCTTCAAATGATCAGCGAGAAAATGTACGTTCAACGCTATGCGAAGCGGACCATACAAGCGTACCTTCATTGGATCTCAACTTACATCAGGTTTCATCAAATGCGTCACCCTTCAACAATGGGCGATAAAGAAGTCGAGGAATTCCTCAATGATCTGGTGAACAAAAAAGATGTCGCGGCAAACACACAAGCGTTGGCGTTAAATGCGTTGGTCTTTCTTTACAAAGAAATCCTTGATAGCCCGCTGTCACTGAAGCTGAATTTCGTATCAAGCCAAAAAAAGCAAAAGCTTCCTGAAGTGCTCACACACAGCGAAATACAACGCTTTTTAGATTGCTGCCCGCCCAAGCACCACCTCGCCTGCTCACTGATGTATGGTAGCGGGTTACGCCTAATGGAATCAGTGCGTCTGCGCGTAAAAGATGTCGATTTTGATTTTCGCTGCATCAAAGTTATCGATGGTAAAGGCGGCAAGAACCGCGTCGTTACACTCGCGCCCGAGCTATTCAATGCCCTTCGTGCCCAAATTCAACACGTCGATTACGTACTAAGTATTGATAATAGAAATCCGAGTTTCTCTGGTGTTTGGATGCCCCATCGACTCAGGGAAAAATACCAAACTCAATCTCGATCACTGCCGTGGCAATATCTGTTTCCTTCGCAAAAACTCAGTGAAGACCCAGAAAGCGGCCTTGTGCGTCGCCATCATATTGACGAAAAGCAAATTCAACGCGCCGTGAGATCAACCACCAAATTGGCTGACATCAAAAAACATGTCTCGCCACACACGTTAAGGCATTCATTCGCGACACACTTGCTGCAATCAGGGGCAGATATTCGTACTGTCCAAGCCCAACTAGGCCACTCGGATGTTCGAAC
Organism: Enterovibrio litoreus; assembly: GCF_045679545.1. Taxonomy (NCBI): domain Bacteria; kingdom Pseudomonadati; phylum Pseudomonadota; class Gammaproteobacteria; order Vibrionales; family Vibrionaceae; genus Enterovibrio; species Enterovibrio litoreus. The sequence continues at coordinate 1,449,554 of NZ_CP166194.1, read as the reverse complement.
CACACAAATCTATACGCATATCCTACAAAATGGTGCGCAAGGTGTGACTAGCCCACTTTCTCGAATATTGCCTCACAGTTAACCACGCTACCGCCCCTAAAGAGCGCTTCAGTACTGGGCATTTAAATTGAAGATTAATGTTATCGCCATGTGAGTCAAAATGGAGGGCAGGAAAGTGTTTTTTGCAGGTCACGTCTAAAAGAAAAGACACTTCGAATGGCCCTGTTTTGTGGGTCTTTTATCCCAGCAAATAAAAACCGCAGCACTGGGCTGCGGCTTTAACACTATAAATTGATGGTATTAGCCATCCATTTCAGCAATTTTTACTTTCCACGTGTCTGGACCAATTTGGTGCGCGTTGTCACCGCGTGAATCAACCGCTACGGTCACTGGCATGTCTTCCACGTCAAACTCGTAAATGGCTTCCATACCCAAATCTTCAAACGCCACCACGCGCGCCTTCTTAATGGCTTTTGCCACCAAATAAGCCGCACCACCGACAGCCATCAAATACACCGCTTTGTGCTGTTTAATAGATTCGACCGTCGCAGGGCCACGCTCGGCTTTGCCGATCATGCCCATTAGACCAGTGTCACCTAACATCATCTCGGTGAACTTATCCATGCGCGTTGACGTTGTTGGGCCTGCAGGGCCTACCGCTTCGTCACCGACAGCATCAACAGGGCCGACGTAATAAATAAAGCGACCGTTGAAATCTACCCCATCTGGCAGGCCTTCACCGTTGTTCAACATCTCTTGAATACGTTTATGCGCCGCATCACGACCGGTTAAGATCTTGCCAGACAGAAGCACGGTTTCGCCGGTTTTCCACTCTTGGATGTCATCTTTAGTGATATTGTCTAGGTTCACACGACGCACATTTTCGCCTACTTCCCACGTCACTTCTGGCCACTCTTCCAACTTTGGCGGCACCAATTCCGCAGGGCCTGAGCCATCAAGCGTGAAATGCACGTGGCGCGTTGCCGCACAGTTCGGGATCAAACAAACTGGCTTAGAGGCAGCATGCGTTGGCGCGGTTTTGATCTTTACATCAACCACAGTGGTCAAGCCACCAAGGCCCTGTGCGCCGATCCCAAGCTTGTTTACTCGGTTGAAAATATCTAAACGTAGCTCCTCTTCGGCATTTTGCGGGCCACGGTCGATAAGCTCTTGAATATCAATGTGTTCCATCAACGATTCTTTTGCCAGTACCGCCGCTTTCTCAGCGGTACCGCCAATACCTATGCCCAGCATACCCGGTGGACACCAGCCTGCACCCATGGTTGGCAAGGTCTTCTCAACCCACGCCGCCACATCGTCAGAAGGGTTTAGCATCACCATTTTCGTTTTGTTTTCTGAACCGCCGCCTTTGGCTGCAATTTGAATTTCTACCGTGTTGCCCGGCACCATGTTGATGTGCACAACCGCTGGCGTGTTGTCTTTGGTGTTCACGCGTTTGCCCGCAGGGTCTGCAACCACAGACGCACGCAATGGGTTATCCGGGTTGTTGTAAGCACGGCGTACGCCTTCATCGACCATTTGCTGCACGGTCATGTCGCCTTCCCACTGAACATTCATACCAATGTTCACAAAACACGTCACGATCCCTGTGTCCTGACAAATAGGACGCTTACCCTCTGCAGACATGCGCGAGTTAATAAGAATTTGCGCGATGGCGTCTTTAGCTGCTTGGCTTTGCTCTTTGTTGTAGGCCTTTTCAAGGGCTTGAACAAAATCAATTGGGTGATAGTAAGAAATGTACTGCAGGGCGTCAGCGACACTGTCGATAACGTCTTCCTTACGAATGACGGTCATAGTTGCCTCTTTAATTGTTATGATTCCTTGGCGCTGTTTGCTTGCTTATTGCTGCGTACTAAACAGTGCTTCCAGTAGAGCGTTCGTATTATCAAAGCGTAGGCTGCTTTTCGTTCAGCAACCTGCTTGTATCCATTAAAATCAATCACGCTTAACTTGGGCTTCATGCCCAAAAATATACATATGTACTGCTTTCCACATGGCGCTTAATGCTCAATCGGTCTGTTGGCGACGTGAGTATAAACCCCGCGAATATGATACTCTTACGACTCAATCAGCGCCAATTGACGCATCAATGCCGATCACAAAAACACGAAAATGACTGAATCCAGACGAACGCCTATTGCTTTGCAGTTTCTTGAGTACTCACCGACAGCGCTCACGTCACTCTTTTCTCGAATCGAACACTTACCGTGGTCCATGCTGTTGCAGTCTGCCGCGCAGTCACATCCCGACAATCGATTTGATATACTGGTCGCCGACCCCATTGCTACCCTCTGTAGTGAAAATGGAATTAACCAAATTCGCTATCGTGACGGGCGTACCTCAGCCAGTGAAACCGACCCCTTTGAAGAACTCCATGCGTTACAAGCATCTCTGCTCCCCACGTTGGCGCCCATCGCACCATGGCCGTTTTTAGGCGGAGCATTGGGTTACTTTAGTTATGATTTAGGTCGTCAGATCGAAACGCTTCCTACAGTTGCAACTCGTGATATTGATATTCCCGATTTGGCGATCGGCATTTATGACTGGGCAATCATTGCTGACCACCAAGAAAAGAAGATCGTTGTCATACAGCCCGAAGGTGAACAACGCCTGACATGGCTCTACCAACAACAGGCGCCCAATACACCACCTTTTGAACTAGACGGTGAGTGGGAAGCGAACATGACGCCTCAAACTTACGCTGGCAAGTTCGATCGCGTTCAGGCATATCTGCAATCGGGCGATTGCTACCAGATAAATTTAGCGCAACGCTTTGAAGCGCCCTACCACGGCAGTGAGTGGGACGCCTACCAACGTCTTGCACAGATCAATGGCGCCCCGTTTTCTGGGTTTATCCGCATGGAAGACTGCGCCATTTTGTCTGTGTCGCCTGAACGCTTCCTGCAACTGCATGGTCAGAACATTGAAACCAAGCCGATCAAAGGCACACGCCCGCGCAGTGACAACTCGGAAATTGACGCCGAAAACATTCAATGCCTACTGAATGCAGAGAAAGATCGCGCGGAAAACCTGATGATCGTTGACCTGCTTCGCAATGATATTGGCCGCGTCGCCTCGCCAGGTTCAGTAAATGTGCCTAAACTTTTTGATATTGAGACATTTCCAGCCGTTCACCACATGGTCAGTACCGTAACAGGAAGGCTCTCGACAGATAAAAATGCCACAGATTTGCTCAGGGCCTGTTTTCCCGGCGGTTCTATCACAGGTGCGCCTAAAGTGCGTGCGATGGAAATCATTGAAGAATTGGAACCGCATCGTCGTAGTATTTATTGTGGGAGTATCGGCTACATCAGCCGTTGCGGTACGATGGATACCAGCATCACCATTCGAACATTGGTCTGCCACAAACAACACATCTATTCATGGGCAGGCGGTGGCGTTGTTGCAGACAGTGAAGCCGCGTCGGAATACCAAGAAACATTAGACAAGCTAAGCAAAATATTACCGACGCTCGCTTCGTAAATACTTGGAAAGGGACACATGGACAAAGCAGTAAGGACGCGTAACACAAACATCTTGAGTCACTCTGCCGTTTTGGAGTCACGCACTCGCCAAAACCCCATGCGTCCTTTTTCTCGCCACTGGCTCGTTCAGCGCTTTAGTTTAAGCCCTGGTTGTCACTATGACGATCGCGTGATAAAGCGCGCTACCGATGCCATGAAACGCCAAGCCAAAACTAAATTGCGTCCTGCCGCTGTCATGATTGCTTTGGCAGAAAGAAACGGAGAGTTGCATGTACTGCTCACCAAGCGCGCAACACATTTAAAGCATCACCCTGGGCAAATTAGCTTCCCAGGTGGAAAAGTCGAAAATTTTGATAGCGACATCGTCGAAACAGCGATTCGAGAAATGGAAGAAGAGATCGGCGTCAGCACGGATCGCAATGACCTTCTCGGCTGTCTTGCGCCGTTGCCAACAGTCAGCGGCTATCTTGTCACTCCGGTTATCGCGTTTGTGGACCCAAACTACGATGCAATCATCGATATCAACGAAGTCGACACGCTCTTTGAAGTGCCACTCGCTCAATTTATGAGACGGAATGCGATTCGCAAACAACCCTTCCTCGTTCGTGGCAACAGCTACGATATCTATGCCATGAGCTATCAAGAACACCTCATCTGGGGGGTTACCGCTCAAATCCTACATGCACTCAGCAAGCAACTTTCTCTAAACTAATTTTTATCAAATAAACTTTTTTTTAGAGTATTAAACAGTCTTTTTAAACCATAAAAAATGTAAACGGGTCGAGATCAATAAAATTCGTTGCACGAATTATTATTGCCACAAAAAGTGATCCTCATCACTTTATGAACTGCAAAAATGTAAATAATAAGCGCCAGTTTCAGATCCGTTTCGTATTTTTTTGGTGATTAAATGATGCAAACTCAATCCACCGTAACTTCCAGCGCAGACAAAATGAAGTGGTCAGCGCAAGACACAACTTGGATGCTATCTCTGTTCGGAACAGCTGTAGGTGCAGGTATCCTATTTCTTCCAATCAATGCAGGCTTAAACGGATTCTGGCCGCTGGTTGCACTCGCGATTCTGGTAGGTCCAATGACTTATCTGGCTCACCGTGGTTTGGCACGTTTTGTACTGTCTTCTAAAAAACCAGGTAGCGACATCACTGAAGTGGTTGAAGAACACTTCGGGGCGACAGCGGGTAAACTTATCACTCTCCTTTACTTTTTTGCGATTTACCCAATCGTTCTGATTTACGGCGTTGGTATTACCAACACGGTTGACTCTTTCATGGTTAACCAGCTAGGCATGGAATCCATTCCACGTGTCGTGCTTTCTATCGTTCTTATCCTTGGCATGATGTCTGTCATGTTGGCAGGTGAGAAACTAATGTTGAAAGTCACTCAGTTCTTGGTTTACCCACTAGTGACTATTCTACTGTTCATGTCTGTTTACCTTATTCCTGATTGGAACATGTCTGCACTGCAGCAAGTGCCTTCAGCGGGTGACTTCATGACGACTATCTGGATTTCTATTCCTGTATTGGTCTTCGCGTTTAACCACAGCCCAGCGATTTCAGCTTTCTCTATGGCGCAAACACGTAACTACGGTGATGACGCAGAGCGTAAAGCAAAACAAATTCTGGTTCGCACGTCAGGCATGCTGCTTGGCTTCGTGATGCTATTCGTGTTCTCTTGTGTACTTAGCCTAACGCCTGCTGACCTTGCAGAAGCTAAAGCGCAAAACCTCGCGGTTCTGTCTTACCTAGCGAACAAGCACGACAGCCCATTCATTTCTTACTTGGGTCCAATCGTTGCATTCGTTGCTATCGTGTCTTCTTTCTTCGGTCACTACATGGGTGCTCGTGAAGGTCTGAACGGTCTTATCATCAAGCAACTGCGTTCACGTAACAAGACCGTGAACTTGAAGAAAATCGACATGTTCACCGTGGCATTCGTTATCATCACTAGCTGGATTGTCGCGACCGTCAACCCAAGTATTCTAGGCATGATCGAGTCACTGGGTGGCCCAATCATCGCAACGATTCTGTTCATCATGCCGATGTACGCAATCAAGAAAGTACCCGCCATGCAGAAGTTCGGTGGCAAGGCGAGCAACATCTTCGTGACCTTCATGGGTCTAGTAGCGATTTCAGCGATTATGTACAGTTTCGTATCGTAATAAATCGTGTAGAATGCGCGAATTGAAAGAGCAGGATGCTTCTCATGCATCTTGCTCTTTTTCCGTTTCTTTCCTGAGCCACGGATACATTGTCGGCTCAGCAGAATGTCACCTCCATGGATGGATAGACGAAAAACTAAATCCAAATGTTCGCAATCAGTAAAAGCGGACATTGACTGAGGTATGACTAATGATCAGCGTTTTTGACATCTTCAAAATCGGTGTAGGCCCTTCAAGCTCTCACACTGTCGGCCCAATGAAAGCCGGTAAATCTTTCATCGACGATTTGCGCAGCATTGAAAAACTTCGCGATACAACCAAAATTACCGTTGATGTCTATGGTTCACTTTCTCTTACAGGTAAAGGCCACCACACCGATGTTGCAATCATCATGGGTTTGGCGGGCAACACACCTGAGCATGTAGATATCGACAGCATCCCTGGCTTTATCGCTCGCGTTGAAGAAACCGAACGTTTACCTGTTGGCATGCATTGCCACACCGTGGATTTCCCGCGCGAAGGCGGCATGAACTTCCACCGCACTAATTTGCCAATGCACGAAAACGGCATGCAAATTCATGCGTGGAACGGCGAAGAGAAAATCTACACCAAAACGTATTACTCAATCGGCGGTGGTTTCATCGTTGATGAAGAGAACTTCGGTAAAGAAGACGAAAACAAAATCAAAGTTCCTTACGATTTCAACAGCGCAGAAGAGCTGCTGAACCATTGTAAAGAAACAGGTCTATCGATCAGTGCGGTTGTCATGGCTAATATGCGTGCCATGCATTCTGAAGAAGAAATCCAAACCTATTTCGGCAACATTTGGCGCACTATGCGTGAATGTCTAGATCGCGGCATGAGCAACGAAGGCGTATTGCCGGGCCCTCTACGTGTACCTCGTCGTGCTGCAGCACTGCGCCAGCAGCTTATCTCATCTGAGAAGTTTTCAAACGATCCAATGGCAGTGGTTGACTGGGTAAACATGTTTGCGTTTGCGGTTAACGAAGAAAACGCAGCCGGCGGCCGTGTCGTCACTGCACCAACAAACGGCGCCTGCGGTATCATTCCTGCGGTTTTGGCGTACTACGACAAGTTCATCCAAAACGTTGGCCCACGTGAATACATCCGTTACTTTGCGGTAACTGGCGCGATTGGCGGCCTTTACAAGCAAAACGCGTCTATTTCAGGTGCAGAAGTTGGCTGTCAGGGTGAAGTGGGTGTTGCCTGTTCTATGGCTGCTGCAGGTCTGGCTGAACTGATGGGCGGTAGCGCACAACAAGTGTGTATCGCGGCTGAAATCGGCATGGAACACAACCTTGGCCTAACGTGCGACCCAGTTGCTGGTCAGGTACAGGTTCCTTGTATCGAACGTAACGGCATTGCGGCAATGAAAGCGATCAACTCAACGCGTATGGCACTTCGCCGTTCGTCTGAGCCGCGCGTTTCATTGGACAAGGTTATCGAAACCATGCTGGAAACCGGTAAAGACATGAACGCGAAATACCGCGAAACGTCTCAAGGCGGTCTAGCCATTAAAGTGATTTGCTAACGCGCTCAGAGCTGCCAACGCGTGCATCGCTAGGCAGACTGAAACAAGAAAACCGCCAATTTGGCGGTTTTCTTTTATTAATGGTCAACGTTTCATGTCTTTCGCTTTATATGCCCGAGTGACCTCGATATACAGAATCACCCGCATGTTGAAGTTACTCGGCTATAAATCGACTCTCATGCAATCGCGAGCAGCCCCTCTTCTCTAACGACATGTTTCTCAGCCGCATCAATCGCTCGGTATAAACGCATTTTTGTTGCACTTAACCCCAGCCCTAACACATTGCTGATTTCTTCCAACGACAAGTCATGCTCAAACCGCAGTACAAGAATTTCCTGCGCCGTTTTCGCTAACGATTTCACTGTCTGTGAAATGCCATCTTCTGTTGTCACCGGACACTTTTCTTCGCTACCCGCTTCTTCTTGTGTCTCGTCAGAGACAAAGCGCTGTGCATGAGTAGCGCGTTTTTTTAAATAGCTTCTGCACTGGTTGTCTGCAATTGCATATAGCCAGCTTCTGAATGCTGCTTCGCCGCGATAGGCATGGATGTAGCGGTAACTCCGCACTAAGGTTTCCTGCAATACGTCATCCGCATCATAAGGACACCCCAACCAAGCCATGCATCGACGATGTAATGGTGACAAATAGCAAGCGACCAGTTGGTCAAAGTAGTTGCGGGCTAAGGGATGCCCCGCCTGAATCTTGGCTATTTGTTCACGCTCACTGTTCACACAGGTTGAATCCACTGAATGCATGTTAATACCCTCCTGGTATTCGGTGGTGAACACAACCTAGCCAATGCGGGTTCAACAATCAAACACTGTTTTCTATCAAGCTGAAACCAAAACGACATGCAATTGAAGCAACAAAAGATGCCCACATAGAAAACAGCGTTTTTTATCAGGAGGTTAGAAACATAGATTTAGAACAGCGTTTTATTACACCCCTAAACAAGGCAAAAACGAATTCTCATTTCGTCTCAATGCTGAGCCTAAATTGGAACAATAGATGACATTGGGGAGCAAAAAAGCCCTTCTTTGAGAAGGGCTAAAAATGGAACTACTTGAGGCGGAAAGTCAGGCCGAACAGCAAAGCGCGGTCGATATCATCGTTTCCATTGTTGTCGATATTGTCTTCCGTATCTTCCAATAAACCCGTCAGCGATAGACTCAGAGAGTTGGAAATGTAGTAACGAAACGTCGAGGCGACTGTATTGGTAGTGATATCGTTACTTTGATCGTATTCTGCGTGGGTAAGCAACCAGCCGTTTTCCCAATCGATATTGTCTGACAGTTCATATGTCAGTGACATATCGTTGTTAAACACATAGCCGTTATCATTGTCATCCAAAATAGCGGTGAAAATGGCCTCGTCAGAGAATTGAAGCAGGTTATTGATAGGTAGATGGTACTCTCCCCCCACTTCAAGCACAGGCTTACTGTCTGATCCATCATAGTTAGAGATAACTGCACCTACACCCGCACGGACCAACCAGCCATATTTACGCGTAGAGATTCGCTCATTCTCGAGCACGTCGTAAGAGCGGATTGCCCCTCGGGCCCCCACATTGCCTAAGATGGCATCAATATCCTGGATCCAGTACTCCAGATAGTCATCTAGGCCATACCGACTAATGTATTCCTCTTCACGGGAAATTACGTCAGCAACCGCAATGTAGGTATCTTTATCCATCGAGCCCAAAATGCCACGCTCTTGCAGCGCTTCAACTAATCGGATTGATTTCGCCATTGGCGTTGCATTTACCACCCGACCATAGCCAAAACCAACAGTCAGTTTACTGAAGGGGTCAACCATACCTTTTTGCGCCCCAACCTCACCTTTGCCATACCAAAAAGAACCGCTGCTATTGGGTTGGAAATACATGTCATTGGTTAACGCTGCCAATGCCTGATAGTTAGATACACTTTCGTCTCCGGTGTTAGGGCCACGAACCCTCGATCCAGTACCAACAAAATCGACCTTGGTAGTGCGATCCGGCGAGTCAAAGACCTGCTCGTAGTCCAGGTTCAAGTAACCGTCGTAACTGGTTTGATCCTGATTACCGCCACGCATATTGAACTGCGCATCGATATAGGCGTCTTCATACGCCGAAGTCGCCTCTTTGAAGTCATACATAGTCACTGGCGTTTCCGCGAGTACGATGGGAGCAAAAGAAAGGGAAATACTGGCTGCTAATAAGGTTTGCACTTGCTTTTTCATAGTGTCTTCCTGAATACATAGAATAGAAAGATATCGAAAGTCCTTAAGGACTTTTTTTGACGCCGGAAAGCACAACCGGGTAAACGCCAGACTGCTCGGTAATGGGCATCGTCACTAAAAATAAAAGTAAGTTAAAAAAAACAGGAAATGCGTTCAAAAAATAACCTGCAATGAAACTCAACGCATAGATTTGGTATCAATTTTGAGACAAAAGAAATGCAAAAAGCCCGCATCATGCGGGCTTCAGAAGGGCTTATATTTAGGATTAAGCAGTGATGTTTTGTGCGTCAGTTGCCATTGCTTTTACTGGCTTAGTCACCAGAGAAAGAACAACCGCAACACCCAGCATGACAGCACAAACAGTGTAAGCCATCACGTAGTTACCGGTCATGTCTACCGCAGTTGCAGCAACAACAGGACCAATGAAGCCACTCACACCCCAAGCGGTGTAAAGCACGCCATAGTTACCACCGTAGTTTTTCAGACCGTAGTAATCAGCAGTGATTGATGGGAATACCGCTAGCAAAGTACCGTAACCTACGCCCGCAACCGCCGCGCCAATCATTAACGTGAACTCGGTGTTGTAAGTTGCAAACATCATCATGTTGATGCCTTGCATGATGAAGGCCAACATCAGCGTTTTCAGGCCGCCAATCTTATCAGACAGCATACCAGCCGCTACACGGCCACCCGAGTTGAAGATAGACAGAACAACGACCAGGAAAGCAACTTGCGTCAAATCTGATTGGTTAATAGCAATAGAGGTAATGTTACCAATAACCATTAGACCCGCAGAAGACGCCAGTGCGTACATCAGCCACAATGAGTAAAACTGAGGTGTTTTCAGCATTGCGCGCCATTTCATGTCTGACTCGCCAGCGCCTTTCTTAGCCACATAGCCAACAGGTGCTTCAGGTACATAGTCAGCAGGTGGGTTGTTAATGGTACAAGCCAGTGGCACAGCAAGAACCAAAATACCAACACCCAAAATCAAGAAGCTGGTGTTCACGCCATAGTTGGTGATCAGCATAGACGTAAGCGGTGCTAGGTAAACCGCAGCCAAGCCGAAACCTGCAGCGATAAGGCCGTTAACCAACCCTTTCTTAGACGGGTGGAACCACTTCATTGCAGCTGGCGCAAGACATGCGTAACCGAAACCGATACCACAACCCGTGATAACACCAAAGCTCAACAGCAGTGTCATCGGGGTAGTAGCAAAGCTAGAAACGATCATACCGATACCCACCATAACCGTACCCAAGATCAACACTTTACGTGGACCCATACGGTCTTGAAGGTTACCCGCCACCAGCAAAGAAATAGCAAAACAGATGGTTGCGACGGTGTAAGGCATTGATGCATCAGCGTTTGACCAGCCCTGCTCTACCAAAGACTGCTTGAAAACAGACCATGCATACAGGATGCCGATACACATATTGATAAAGAAACCGGCAGCAAGAACGCCCGAAGCTTTGTTCAGTTTTTTCATGTTACGACTCAATAAAATCACGAGTAAGAGGTGTCGCTGGAAAAACCCAAAGTCCAAGACCTCGCTGCGTCACCTACAAGAACAACCAAACCAACCGAATCTTGTGACCTGATGAGAGATCTAGAGTATGCGGGTTCAGTTCCATAAATTATTTTTGGTATTTCTCAAATCAAGTGAGAACGACCAAAGCGCGCGGAGTCTATCAGGGATTCAGAGCGTGATCAAAATCTACTTTTGTTTAACGCGAAAAAAGTTTTGTACGCGATGAAAAAGCGAGCAATAAATGTAACCTAGTTGCATTAGAAGGGAGAAGAGAAATCACTCTAAGCCATTATAATTAAAGCAAAGAGTGATGAAATATTTTGTTACATACAGACACATGTTAACGCCATTCGCACATAAAGTTATCAAGAAGTGGCGTTAAAAAAACTACTTTATGTTGAAGCCTTTACTATGCAAAAAATCACGCATAAATGGTCGCGATTCTTTGTCCAGCGTGGCTGAAATCTGCTCACTCCAGCTCATCGTTTTGTTACCGCCTGTACGCGTTAGGTAGTATTCACGCACAACATCGTCGTATTCGGCTAAACATGCTTTATTCAACGGCTGATATTCATCTTCATGAAAAATCAACTCAGTCGGTAAACGCGGCTTAACCTCGGGGTCTTGCGCCGGATAGCCTAAACACAGCCCAAACAAGGGCACGACCTGTTCAGGGAGTTTGAGTAGATTGCTCACCTTCTCTGGGTTGTTGCGAAGGCCGCCAATGTAAACGCCCCCTAACCCCATCGATTCAGCAGCAACCAGCGCATTTTGCGCCATTAGTGCCGTGTCCACCGCCCCAATCAAGGTTTGCTCGGTAAATCCGACTTTTGCATCTGGCTTAATTTGCAAATGGCGGTGGTAATCCGCACAAAAAACAAAGAACTCCGCCGCTTCAGCAACATAAGGTTGATTGCCCGCATACTCCGCAAGTAGGCGACGCTTATCTTTATCTAGGACGCGAATAATACTGGTGCACTGAATGAAACTCGACGTCGATGCAGCGCGTGCACAATCAATGATCGTACGACGCTGTTCATCTGAAATAGGTGTACTCTCGAATTTACGAATCGAGCGGTGGGCTAAAAGCGTCTGTACAACAGCATTCATACTCTCATTCCTTGTAGTAAGGCTAAATATCATTCTGATCCGGTTGTATCACGTTTCTCTTAATATGGCCGTCAAAAACGCATTGATAGCTTTTTCCGATGAGATTAAAAGTTAAAACCTTCTTTTATCTTACAATCGCATCAGGCATAGTTTGCAAAAGTCAGATGATGAAGCCGCATGGATGTGCTTGGCACCATCACTAAAAATTAATAAACAATAGGATCGTAGATTATGTTCGTCGTTATTTTTGGTCGTCCTGGTTGCCCATTCTGTGTGCGCGCAAAAGATCTCGCAGACAAGCTAAAAGAACAGCGTGATGACTTTAACTACCGCTATGTAGACATCCACGCAGAAGGCATCAGCAAAGCTGACCTAGAGCAAACCGTCGGCAAGCCTGTAGAAACGGTACCACAAATCTTTGTTGATCAAGATCACGTAGGCGGTTTCACTGAATTCGAAGCTTACGCGAAAGCAAACCTAGGCCTGTACGACTAAAATACAGCGTTCTGCTCTGCCAAGAAGCCAGCCAAGTGCTGGCTTTTTGTTATTTTAAATCAATAAAATAACGCCAAAAACCCTCTATCTCACTAGATTGTACTGAAATGAACACGAACACCTGAAATAAAATGCCATTTTTCTCACAACTTTAAATTACATTTGGTCGCAAATGCGTATAATGCCCGCCAAGAAATTTCCCTTCTTCCCGCTGCGGACAATGGTTCAGTGAACATAGACGTCAACAATCTGCTCGTTCAAAACGATATACTTCTTCTCTTCGTCGTACTGGCGATTGGTCTTGCCATCGGAAAAATTCGTATTGGCAGCTTTCAATTTGGCAATTCCATCGGTGTGCTGGTCACAGCACTAAGCTTTGGGCATGCCGGATTCTCTTTTAGCCCTGAAGCATTAAACATCGGCTTTATGCTGTTTATCTTTTGCGTGGGCATTGAAGCAGGCCCCAACTTTTTTGGGATCTTTTTCCGTGATGGTAAATCCTATTTAGTGCTCGCGCTGACTGTGCTGAGTGCATCAATCGGCATTACGCTATTAATGCGATATCAATTTGGCTTAGATAGCAGCATCGCGACAGGCATGATGGCTGGCGCGCTGACAGCAACGCCCGTATTAGTAGGGGCAAAAGACGCTCTAAACGCGGGGCTTGCGGGTGTGAACTATTCACCGCAAGAAATTGCTTCTATGATCGACAACCTCAGTGTTGGCTATGCCCTCGCCTATCTTGTTGGTTTGGTCAGCCTGATCCTGCTCGCCAACCTCATGCCCAAATTACAAAAAGAAAACCTTGAGCATTCAGCGCAGCAAATTGCTATGGAACGCGGTTTGGGTGGTTCGTCTCAACGTAAAGTGTATTTGCCCATTATTCGTGCGTACCGTGTCGGCCCCGAACTGATTAACTGGGTAGATGGTCGCAATCTGCGTGAACTCGGTATATACCGACAAACAGGTTGTTACATCGAGCGCATTCGACGCAATGGCATACTGGCGAACCCTGATGGCGATGCCATTTTGCAAGAAGGCGATGAAATCGCACTCGTGGGTTACCCAGACAGCCATGCGCGTCTTGACCCTTCTTTCAGAAACGGTAAAGAAGTATTCGACCGCGATTTACTCGACCTTCGCGTCGTTGAAGAAGAAATTGTGGTGAAGAACGACGCCATTATCGGCAAACGCCTCTCAGATCTGAACCTGTCAGAATACGGTTGTTTCTTGAACCGTGTCGTGCGTGCGCAAATTGAAATGCCAATGGACCACAACATCTTGCTCGCAAAAGGCGATGTGTTGCAGGTCAGTGGTGAAAAACGCCGTGTGATGGGCCTTGCGGAACGCATCGGTTTTATCTCCATCCACAGCCAAGTCTCAGACATGTTGGCGTTCTGCTCATTCTTCATCTTTGGGTTGATTTTCGGCCTTGTCACCATGACCTTCGGCCAAATGACGTTAGGGCTGGGTAACGCATCTGGCTTATTGATTGCGGGAATTTTGTTGGGCTTCCTGCGCGCCAACCACCCAACATTTGGTTACGTGCCGCAAGGTGCAATCAATATGGTGAAAGAGCTTGGCCTGATGACATTTATGGTCGGGGTGGGTCTGAGTGCAGGTGGCAACCTTTGGGAATACCTCCAACAAATGGGTTTGACGATTATGGTTGGGGCATTCGCCGTCAGTGTTATTCCGGTGATCCTCGCCTATTTGGTCGGCGCATATATCCTTAAAATGAACCGTGCTCTGCTGTTTGGCGCCATCATTGGTGCGCGAACCTGTGCCCCTGCCATGGACATGATCAACCAACACGCTCGCAGTACAATTCCGGCGCTGGGCTATGCAGGTACGTATGCCATTGCCAACGTCCTATTGACCTTTGCGGGTACCTTGCTCGTTATCCTCACCTAATCTGCTCGCATTCTCATCCAATGAGTCAGCTAAGATTCAGCGAACGGCGTTACACTGTTCGCTGAATCTTTAGAATCCCTTTTTATACACATTATCGACTTCATTTACTCGCCATGCCTCTACACAAAAAAGGTATTTCATTATGCGTATCCTGATTGTTGAAGATGATCCCCTGTTGAGTCATCACTTAAAAGTGGAATTGCAAGCGCTTGGCAATCAAGCACACTGCGCCGCCACGGCAACCGAAGGCCTTTACATGGCCAAAGATTTCCCAAACGATATCGCTATTGTTGATCTTGGATTACCTGACCGTGACGGCATCAGCTTGATCAAAGACATCCGCCATGCGGGCATTCGCATGCCGATTCTTGTACTGACTGGCCGCGCAAACTGGCAAGACAAAGTTTCAGCGCTAGACGCTGGCGGGGACGATTACCTCGTCAAACCCTTCCAGAAAGAAGAATTGGTTGCGCGTTTGAACGCACTCGTGCGTCGCAGTGCGGGTTTTATCAAACCTGAAATCAAAGCAGATAAAATCGTCATGGATTTACTGGCAAAGAAAGTGACCGTCGACGAAACGCCTCTCGATTTGACGGCCTTCGAGTACGATTTACTCGAATATATGGTACGTCACAACCGCCAAGTGGTTTCTAAGCAGCGACTGCTCGACGTGCTTTATCAAGATCAGGTAGGCGACCCCAACACCATTGAAGTGATGATGAGCCGTGTACGTAAAAAGCTCACACAAGCTGGACAAGAAAACCCCATTTCGACGATCCGTGGTCAAGGGTACATGTTCGATGCGCAGATAGGCTAACCGTGAAAATATTTGGCAATATGACCACCAAAATAACCCCCCCCATTCACAAACGGGTCATCTCCACATCTATCGCCATTATTCTGGTATTTTCCGTGGCGTTTGGGTTGTTACTCAACCAGCTTTATACCAATAGCTACATCGCCATCTATTCCGCCGACTTGGTCTCCGCAGTGCCAAACATTTTCAGTGAGCTGCGACGAGATAAAGTTTTAGAGCTCGATAAGAACCATCCATCGGAAGCTTCGTCGGCAAAAAATGTTCAGTCACACTATCTCGCTTTTATCTGCGAGAAAGACCAACACATTTTCTGGATGTCGTCCGAGGCGAAGCAGGAAGGCATGGATGATGTCTGCACCCACATTCCGAGTGACATGAGTGAGTCCGGCCTTATCACCTATCGCGACCAGCCTTATGTGGTTCACTTCATTTCAGACTCCGTTGACAACAACAGCAAGCGTTTCTTTATATTGCGTGAAGTTTCTGCTCAGCTGAGTAGCCTCGCGGCACTAAAGCAGAAAACGTGGTTCTATGTGGCTTTGCTATTTTTTGGCGCCACAGGATTGCTCTATGCCGCGTCTTACTGGAGTTTCAAACCATTGCGCAAGCTGACTGACGAGCTGCATGAAATCGCCGAATCAAGACGGGAAAAACTCGACCAGGACTATCCTTCTGAGCTCGAAGATGTGACTGAAGCGCTAAACCGAATGATCACACTACGCAAAGAGCAGACACTTCGCTATCGTCACGCCATGGATGACCTTGCACACAGCTTAAAAAGTCGCCTCGCCGCCACCAATGCGCTACTCGATGACAATACGCTTAACCGAGACACCATGAGCAAACGCATCATCGAACAAGTCAGCCAAATGGACGACATGGTGCAATATCAACTTAAACGAGCACTGTTAGGACAACAAGGACTGATCAAAGAAAGCACGTTATTGCAGCCTCAAGTCGATAGCCTGACAGGCATGTTTGCCAAGATTTACGGTGATAAACCTGTCACTGTCACCACCGATTTTTCAGGGATACCGTCTCTACCGCTAAACAAAGCCGATCTCACGGAATTATTAGGTAACTTGCTCGAAAATGCGTTCCGATATTGCATCAGCCAAGTTCGGATTCGCAGCATGGAGACCGCCAACAACGACATGCTTATCATTGAAGACGATGGCCCTGGTGTCTCTGATGCGTATCGCGATTCCATTTTTCAGCGCGGCGTGCGTGCAGATCAGTTGAACCCGGGTACAGGCATTGGTCTTGCGGTGTGCAATGACATTGTCCAAAGTTATGAAGGGACAATCACCGTCAATACGTCAGAGCTCGAAGGTGCAGCGTTTGTTCTATCGTTTCCAAAGCATCGATAATGGATAGAAAAGGATAGGGATTCCGTTCGGGATCCTAAAATATGGCTGCCGGCGCCTAACAAGTGCTAACAAGTGCCTAGGGTAATATCGAAAAAGGCCGCATCTACATGCGGCCTTTTTAAGTATTCTATCAACGAGTTTTTAAGCTGCCGCTTAATCTGCGTTCAGCAAATCATCTTTCGCGGCCAGCAGATACTGGTACATCGACCAATACGTCAGACCTGTTGCGACATAAAGCGCCGCATAACCAATGTAGGTAATGATTTGGTTGTCATGCCAAAGCAGCATGGTCAGCGCGAACATCTGAGCAGCGGTCTTAAACTTACCCACCCACGAAACAGCAACACTGGCACGTTTACCCAGCTCCGCCATCCATTCTCGCAATGCGGAAATAATCACTTCTCGCGCAATCATGGTCGCCGCAGGTATCGTCACCCATACCGAGTGATAATGTTCTGCGATGAGAACCAGCGCAATCGCGACCATCACCTTATCCGCGACAGGGTCGAGAAACGCACCAAAACGCGTGGTTTGATCTAACGTGCGCGCCAGAAAGCCATCAAGCCAATCTGTGAAGCCTGCAATAACAAAAATAAGCGCCGCGGCAAACGCCGACCACTCGTAAGGTAAATAAAACGCGACTACAAAAACAGGAATTAATGCGATGCGTATTAGAGTCAGGATAATGGGGATATTCAGTCGCATACTTGTAATGATTTGTGAGTGTCGGCGTTATGGTGCTTGAAAGTCACTGCTGTTGCAATGACGAATGAATCTTCTCTGCCAAAACACGGCTAATTCCGGGCACTTTGGCTATTTCTTCAACAGATGCACGCTTAAGTTCCTGAATTCCGCCTAAGTATTTGAGCAAAGCTTGTCTTCGCTTGGGCCCAACACCTTCAATTTCTTGCAACACACTGCTTTTTCGCACTTTCGCGCGCCTGGCTCTGTGACCTGAAATCGCATGGTTATGACTTTCATCACGAATATGTTGAATCAGATGCAGCGCAGGAGAATCCGACGGCATAGAAAACTCTTCACCGCTGACCTTTATCAACGTCTCGAGCCCTGGGCGACGTGTGGTGCCTTTTGCAACGCCCAACAAGAGCGGATGCCTTGGCCACTCGTCTAAAAGCGGCTTAACCACCTCCCAGGCTTTATTTAGCTGTCCTTTGCCACCATCAATGAGAATAATATCAGGGATCTTATCAGGGTCAGTTTGTTTACTGTAACGACGCTCAAGCACCTGTGCCATCGCCGCGTAATCATCACCGCCAGTGATGCCTGTTATGTTGTAACGTCGGTATTCCTGCTTAACAGGGCCATCTTGATTGAACACCACGCAAGACGCGACGGTTTGCTCACCCATGGTGTGGCTGATATCAAAACACTCCATCCGCTTTATTGGCTCGAGGTTTAACGCATCCGCCAGCACAGAAAAACGATTATGTATCGTCATCTTCTGGTTGATCTTGGTGGTTAACGCCGTGGCTGCATTGGTTTGTGCCAGCTTGAGGAAGCGAGCACGCGCACCACGAGGCTTACTTTGCAAGTGCACTTTCCGGCCAGCAATTTCTGACAACGCCGTCGCCAGCGAGTCCAGCTCATCACCCAAGTCCTGACCCACGAGAATACTGGTTGGAATGGTGCGCCCTTCGGCCTGATTGAAGTAAAACTGACTGACAAAACTCGATACCAATTCATTGATATCCGTGTTC
Source organism: Enterovibrio litoreus (assembly GCF_045679545.1). NCBI lineage: Bacteria > Pseudomonadati > Pseudomonadota > Gammaproteobacteria > Vibrionales > Vibrionaceae > Enterovibrio > Enterovibrio litoreus. The sequence continues at coordinate 1,431,142 of NZ_CP166194.1, read as the reverse complement.
GCGGGCATCTTCGGAAAATAACTTCGACTACCCAGTACCTTGCCTTGACGCAAAAACAGCACGTGAATACACGCAATGCCGTTTTCAATCGACACACCAATCGCATCCAAGTCATCTTCACTATTTTGCGAGACGAACTGTTGTTCTTGCACACGGCGAAGTGCTTGAATTTGATCACGATATTCCGCCGCTTTTTCAAAGGCGAGTGCTTTGCTAGCGGCCTCCATTTTTTCCACTAACGACGCGATCACTTGCCTATCTTTACCAAGTAAAAACAAGCGGGTGAAATTCACCAGTTCCGCATAGTCATCATCTGAAATAATGCCGCTGACACAAGGACCGGCACATCGACCAATTTGATACATCAAACACGGCCGCGAACGGTTGGCGTATACCGAGTCTTCACATTGACGAACGGGGAAGATTTTCTGCAGAAGATAAAGACTTTGTCTGACAGCACCAGCATCAGGAAACGGGCCAAAATACTCACCTTTGCGCTTTTTCGCGCCACGGTGAATCGACAAGCGAGGATGCTTACTGGCGGACAAGAAGATATAAGGATATGACTTATCGTCTCGCAGCAACACGTTGTATCGCGGTAAGTGCTGCTTAATGAGATTGTGCTCAAGAATGAGCGCTTCGGTTTCGCTGTGGGTAATCGTCACATCTACATTGGCGATATTTTTCACCAATGCACGGGTCTTTTCTCCCGCCACATTGGTGCGAAAATAGCTAGAAAGTCGCTTTTTGAGCGACTTCGCTTTACCGACATAAATGATCTCACCAGAAACGTCCATCATTCGATAGACGCCCGGTTTGTCTGAGACGGTTTTTAAGAAATTTTTGGCATCAAACACAGCGAAGAGTTTTCGTTAAAGAGCTTCTGTGTCAAGCATACCATGGCGAATCGCCAAATGGGTCAGTTCAACGTCACCATTAATACCCAACTTACTAAACAAGCGGTATCGGTAACTATTCACCGTTTTAGGGCTAAGATTCAATTGCTCCGAAATATCCGTCACCTTCTGCCCTTTTGTAATCATCATCATGATCTGAAGCTCTCGCTCAGACAGATTCTTAAATGGGTTTTCTGCATCAGGTGTAAATTGACTCAAAGCCATCTGTTGCGCGATTTCAGGCGAAATGTAGCGTTGACCGCTGTTCACTGCGCGAATCGCGTTCACCATTTCATTCGCCCCTGCCCCTTTGGTCAGGTAGCCTGCGGCGCCAGCCTGCATGACTTTGGTCGGAAATGGGTTTTCAGTATGAATGGTAAGAACAATAATCTTAGCATCGGGGTTATAACGAAGGAGCTTCCGCGTCGCTTCTAAACCACCAATACCAGGCATGTTCATGTCCATCAAGATAATGTCAGCATGATTGCTACGACACCACTTGACTGCTTCCTCACCGCTCTCGGCTTCCCCTACCACTTTTACACCACGTTCATCTTCGAGAAGACGACGTATCCCTGTGCGAACCAGTTCGTGATCATCTACAAGGAAAACACTAATCAAGCTTGTTTCTCCACTATGATTTTGGCTCGCCATGCGTCAGTATGACGCTCGACTATGTGCTGCATCTTACTTGAGTTTAACCTAACAATAAAAGACCGAACACTTTGATTATGTGTAAGAGAGCATGTTTTTAGCGCCAATTAGTCACTAATTAACCAGCGGAGTCGTTAAAATTGGTCTTGCTAAAACCTGGCACACAAAAAAACCATCTATGACAAATGGTTACAATGCAAAATCATTGTTTTGGTGAATCTTTGCATATCCAGTATTCAGTACACGCTTTTATGCTCAAAAGACATAAATGAGCGTTGTCTTACATTTAACTCTTCTAAATACACCTTAACGAGCAAGGAGCGCCGATTAGGTTATGAAACTAGGTATTCTGTTGTGCGACGATCACTACCCTGAGTCCATTCCTACATATGGCCACTACGACGATGCGTTCAAACGCCTTTTTCAGGGTAGCGCGATCAGCGGCTACATCACATATCGTTGCTTTGAACAAGAATATCCAAATAACCTAGATGATTGCGATATTTGGCTAGTCACAGGCAGCAAATGGGGCGTCTATGATGAAGACCCGTGGATTCAATCTGTCAGTGAGTTTGTAAAACGCTGTGATGAGATGAAACGCCCTCTGCTCGGCGTTTGCTTTGGCCACCAGCTCATTCACCAAGCCCTAGGCGGCATGGCTGACAAGTCCAACAAAGGCTGGGGAATGGGCGTGTATCCCATCGAACGTATGCGCCTCGAGCAAAATGGCATCAATAGCACACTGCCTACAGCGCTGAATCTGATCGCGTGTCACCAAGACCAGGTGCACGCTCCTGCTCCAGAATTTGATGTTATTGCTGGCTCTGAATTTTGTCCAATTGCGATAACAAAAAAGCACAATCACATTCTCACCATGCAGTGCCATCCGGAATTCACCCCCGACTTTCTCATTCAACTGGTGGAGCGACTACGAGAAAAAGCCGGCGACAACACCGTCGACAATGCCATTCAATCGATACATGAACATGGCGGCGGCGATCGCGATCATGTCATTGATCTCATGTTTACGTTCGTTGAACGCCAGACGCAATAAGCGGTTTCTCATTTTCAATTTGCAACCCAAGTTGCCATGCCGCACAACATTCAGTAATAAGCCGTTGATTGTGTTGATTTAGATCACTGGCATCCAAATTGCTCCTTCTTACTTAACCCGTTGAAGGAGCGTAAGCATGAACAACACTACATCCGTGTTAAGTCAGCCATTAATTTTTGTCGGCCCACCTCGCTCCGGGGTGACCTTAATCTCTGATCTTGTTTTTCATCACCATGACCTTTGTTGGCTCGATAACAACTTTGAGAAACACCCAAAATCTGATTGGCAACATCGGCTTTTTCGGCATGCATCAGAATGGCGCAATCTTGCGGTAAACCGCTCTTCTCTTCTTAGTGAGATGGCCAAGCAATGTTCACCGGTTCCATCAGAAGCTATCTCATTTTGGGATGATGCAACCCGAGACGACATAGACTTTGATCGTGGATTTCTGCGCGGAAAGCATGCTACACCCCTTGAAATCAGCACCATAAAAGATGTGTTGGAAAAGCGCCTAATCCTTTCCCGAAAAGCACAGCTCGCACTGCGTTTTACCGGACCTTCGAGATTGTGTTTTTTACACAGCATTTTCCCCGATGCCAAATTCGTCAATGTTATGCGTGACCCCGCATCCACGGTTCATTCCATGATCTCGAGTGAACAGTGGGAATATCAAGGTCGGCATTTGCTTTGGTGGCGTGGTGCCTACTCTCTTCAAGAACTCGCGCAATACGACATGCTGCGCGATCACGCTGTTGCTGGTACGGCATTTCAATTGAACAAGTTAATGCAGACCACCAAGCAAGAAGCACAAGAGTTGGATATCGACATGATCACTATCCACTATGAAGATTTCGTCAAACAGCCACAGGACACCATCGCTCAAATCTTGTCTCATGCTGAATTGCCTGCCAGCGAAACCATTAATGCAGCGCTAAAACAAAATGAGATACGCGGCAGCAACAAAGTGCTGAAAATGCCAGCCACCGATATCAACACGGTTTATACATGGTGTCCTGCACTCTGAACCCTTTCAGGTACGCAGATAGACCCAAAAAAATGCCTTCCCCAAAGGGAAGGCGTTTTTGTTGATGTCACTTACAGCGCGTCAGATTTGATGCAAAGCACATGGTATTTACCGTGTTCTTTTTCAGCCCCTTCGGTTTCATGTTCAAAACCAGGGAACTCGTCATCCCATGCTTCTAAGGCTTTCAGGTACTGAATTTGCGGGCTGCTTTCATTGCCGAAATTCTCACCCCCCATCAGCATTGGAATACCTGGTGGGTAAGGGATCACAGAGTGCGCCGCAACGCGACCTTCCAGTTTGTCTGAAGGCACCAATTCCACTTCGTTTGCCACAATGTGGTGATAAGCCGTGCGTGGCTTCAGTTCCACTTCTGGCAAGGTTGAATAGGCTTCGTTCAATACTTGCGCAGGATTATGACGCACAAGGTATTGGAACATGCGGTCACCCAAATCACGCAAGCCCAAGCCTTTGTAGATCTCTGGCGCACTTTCTACCAACTCTGGCAGCATGGTTTCCAACGGCACGTTTGCATCGTAGTGACGTTTGAACGACAACAAGGTGTTGATCAGCGTATCGCGTTTACCTTTCGTGATACCCATTGAGAACAGGAACATCACTTGGAAATCTGTCGTACGGGTTGGCACAATACCAAAACGACCAAGATAAGCGCTTACCAATGCCGCTGGTACACCTTTTTCAAGGAACTGGCCTGCATCATCCAAGCCTGGTGTTAGCAAACTCACTTTGATTGGGTCCAGCATGCACCAGTTGTCGTCCATGTGATCGAAGCCATGCCATTTGTCTTCTGGGTGCAGTACCCAGTTGTCTTGCACTGTCGTGAGTGATTCGATCGATGCATCTTCAAATTTCACTTTCTCGCCGTTGGTGTCCGTAACAACTTCCGCATTCCAAGGCTTGAAGAACCAATCACCATCGGTGGTGTAATCATTGAACAGTTTACGCACGCTTTGACGGAAGATAACCGCTTCGCGGATCACTTCATTCGTCAGCGATAAACCGCTCTCCCCTTTCATCATGTTTGCTGCCACGTCGTTAGACGCACAGATCGCGTAAAGCGGTGATGTGGAGGTGTGCATCATGTACGCTTGGTTGAAGCGATCGAAGTCGATAGCATCTTCGCCGTTACGCACATGAATGTAGGACGCTTGAGACAAGGCATTCAACAGTTTGTGGGTTGAATGGGTTGCAAACACGGTTGGGCCTTTGTGTTCGTCGGCATTACCACGCATGGCAAAGTGACCTTTGTACACAGGGTTGAATCGAGCATAACCAAACCACGCTTCGTCCATATGAATACGGTGAGAGCTTTCAGACAGCAATGCTTCTGCACGTTCTGAGTTGTAACAAAGGCCGTCATAGGTACAGTTGGTCACAACCGCGTAGCGTGGTGATTTACCCGCGTACTCTTTGGTCAGTTTGCCGTCTTCAATTTTTTGTTTGATAGACGCTGCTGACATGGTCGCTTGGCTGATGGGGCCAATGATGCCGTAGCAGTTGCGGCTTGGTGCCATGTACACAGGTCGAGCACCTGTCAGGATCAAGCCTTGTTCGATAGATTTGTGGCAATTGCGGTCGATAATCGCAATGTCATCGTCTTTCAAACATGCTTGCATGATGGTGCGGTTAGAACCTGATGTACCCACAATGCCTGAATACGATTGGTGCGCACCGAAGATTTTTGATGCTTCTTCTTCGCTGTCTTTAAATGCGCCAGTGTGGTCCAACAATGAACCTAACGCTGCGCGTTCAATGCCCATGTCTGAGCGGAACAGGTTCTCACCGTAGAATTGATAGAACTGATTACCCGCAGGAGTTTTGGTAAAACCAATGCCACCTTGGTGACCTGGCGCAGACCATGAATATTCGTGAATGTCGTTGTATTGCATCATTGCTTTCATCAATGGTGGCAATACATGCTCACGGTAGCGCTTCATGGCAGCAACAATACGACCTGCAACGAAATCAGCGGTGTCTTCCAGTACGGAGTAACACTCATCCACACGTTCCATCAGTTTGCGGTTCGCAAGAATCGAAGTACGGGCACGCTCTGCAAGCAAGAAGACAGGCACTTCTGACTGACGATCTTTGAGCGTGTTTAGCAGTTCAATTTCTTCGTTTGAATGAAGGATTTGCTCTTCTGATTTATCAAGTGTCAGTACAAGGCTATCGATGTGTGATGCAAGAATAACAGCCTTTGCATCTTCATAAGAATTTGCTGTGACAATTTCGACAGTGCGTTCATGCAGCTCTGTAATCAAAGATTGGGTGGTGCGTGCAGCGTAACTGCTTGGATCAATGTTTTGCGGCTCTACAACCAGAGTGCGCATTTTGCTGACGTAGTTGCTCATAATAATTGCCTATTCTACAAGGTATATTTCAGCGTCACGCTTTGGATGGCTCGTGTATAAAACACATATAAGTCAGGCAGAGTGATAACGTTAATTCTGGGTTAAGCTAATCGTGTGACCAGCACAAATATATTCTTCCTACCGTAATTAATTCTCACTCACTTACTCTAGGAGCAATAAATGAAAATTAATTCGAGGTGTTTACTTTAAAAATGGAAATAGTCAGCCCCAATAACTGGAGGGAAAATGAGGCCAACTATTTAATACTTAGTCATTGATGCAAATTGACAATACTATTCTCTTTACGCGTTGACTTCTTTTTCGATAACGTTGGATTTTCTCTCTTCATCATTAACATCGCGTGCTGCGATAAAGCCGTAGAAAATATAACCGAACAGAGTCAATATAGTGCCGCCGAATACGGCTTCCGCGCCACAGGCATACACACCATAGATGCTGTAAATCACGCCAAGCGTACCGACTGTCGCACCCAGCTTGTATTGGGCAGGTGTGACCTTGTTTTTGCGAAGCATCACTTCCAGACCCGTCATGGAAAGGATGTAAGGCACCATGTTCACGAACACCGCAAGGTTGAGCAATGCGTTGAATTGACTGACCAAGTTTGGAGAGATGGTCATCAGTGCAAGTAACAGCTCTGCCGCCAACATAATGAGCATGCCCAAGATTGGCGCACCCGCTTTGTTGGTTTTCGCGAAAATTTTAGGGAACAGGCCTTCTTCAGCGGCAGATTTTGATACCTGCGCATTGGTGAACTGCCAACCAAGTAGTGAACCAATACACGCAATAACCGCTGCAATGGTGACGATATTACCGACGGTTGGGTTGAACATATGGCTAAACACAAGACCGAACGGTGCGGTTGAATTTGCCAGCTCTGCGTTAGGGATAATGCCTTGGATCACCGTAGTGGAAAGGATGTATACCACCGCCGCGAAGCCTGTACCAAACAGAACAGCAAGGGGCACATTACGCTCAGGGTTTTCAACTGCGTCTGAGTTCGCCCCCGCTGATTCAATACCCAAAAATGCCCATAATGTCAGTGCGATACCCGAGGACACGGAATGCATGGTGGTATCATGGTGTGGGTTCCATGCAGAGATGAAGGTTTGTGGATCAAACCACCACCAGCCAAGCACTGACAACCCTAATACAGGAAGGATAATGCCCCACACGGTGAGTGATGAAATCTGTCCGGTGATTTTAGGGCCACCAAAGTTCGCTAGCATGGTCACGATAAGAATGGCTACCACACCAAAGAAGGTGTGCATTGGCGTATCAAGCCATGGCATGAAGGGTTTGATATAGCCAACCGCTGAAACTGCAATCGCGACACAGCTAATAACAAGACAAACGTAATAGGTATAGGAAGCAATAAAGAAGGACGATTTCCCGTGCGCTTCTTCGGAATACGCTGACATACCACCAGAACGCTTACAAATCGCGCCACATTTCGCAAAGGTGTACGCAATACACATTGCACCCAGGGCGGTGATCACCCAAGAAAGCAGAGAAATGGTGCCGACTTGTGCCAAGCTCGCAGGCAACATAATAATACCCGAGCCCATCATATTTACTGCAACGAGAACGGTTAAACCCACCAATCCCATTTTTTTACTATTGGCATCTGAAGACATTACTTAAACCCTTAATTCAGACGAGACAGATTAATAGATTACTTTCAGGCGGCCAGATCCATGGCGACTGTATGTGTTCAACGTTATTTATTTAACTTGAACACATTTAAGGGCGGCATTTTGATATTGGTGATAATCAGAAATAACGAATGTGCTCTTACTACAGCAATATTCACACAAGTCTTAGATCATGCGAATACATCCACTAATGAATATGCCCTTTTAGAGAAAAGCATATTCATTAAATCGTTTAGACAACAACATGGTTTCTTAGAAGCATGGGTTCTTATAAAACACTGGTTCATTGAAAAGACAGGTTCTTTGAAAACACAGGTTCTTTGAAAACACAGGTTCTTTGAAAACATCGCTCTATTCGATGTGGCGTATTCTTCTCCGATTTCGATTTTTTTAAACCCCCAAAAATGCAATCTAGCATTGCAAAAATGAGTTTTGGTTCGTGACATCAATCACTATTCAATCAATGAGAATCGAGAGATTCGGGAACACATCAACACCGAAAATTTGTGACAAGAATCACAAAGACATGCTAATTCAATCACATAGCAATAATTATTTCTGGTCTGCTTTCTTTGAAGCCAACCAAAGATAGCATTGGCTGCGACGCGACACTGCAAATAACCATTCACAAAAAACGCAGTTTTATTACCGTGATTATCACTTGCAGGCAAACACTTATGAATAAGCGTGTTGATTTCGACGCACCTTGACTTCAACACCCCAAGGGCTGAGCAATCAGTGTGCGCCAATCTTCAGAACGCTCCACCATTCCTCATTCCATTCATTCGATCGCCATGCATAAAACGCATGACCTTTTTGCGTTCAATTCATTTGCTTCATAGTTTCGATAGAACTACCCTACGCGCCTTTCGATATCTATATCACTAGAGAACATCATGAACTCGCAATCACTTTCCGCTCAGTTAGCGCGTTGGCTAGCCGTGCTGATTATTACCCTGATCGGTGTTCATCATTGTGCCCCATTACAACGTGCGCTCTCAGATTATGCCGTGGATGGGGGCTGTCACCAACGACACCACATGGAATCGACAGAGTAAGCTGAGCAATTGCGTTCAATAACAAACGCTTTTAATAACACCCTCTTTTTGTTTTCAATTTTAAGGTACACCTATGAGTATTTTCCGGTTCCCACTAATGGTATGGCTGGGGATAGGGATTTTGATTATCAGCCTAGGGATCAGGCAGTCATTTGGCATTTTCATGATGCCAATCAGCGACACGTTCCAATCAGGACGTGAATTTTTTAGCCTTGCCATTGCCTTACAAAACCTCATGTTTGGCATGTTCCAACCCTTTATCGGAATGGCAGCAGATCGCTTCGGCGCTAAACGCATTGTCGCCTTAGGTGGGGTTGCCTACGCACTTGGTTTGTATCTCACATCTATCGCCACCAGCTCCGGCGTTTTGTTCTTGTCTATTGGTGTCTTGGTCGGTCTTGGCTTGAGCGCAACCAGCTATGTGATCGTATTAGGTGCAGTGGCGAAAGTCGTCCCCGCAGAACACACCGCAAAAGCCTTCGGCTTGACGACAGCCGCGGGTTCATTCGGTATGTTCGCCGTGATCCCAGGTGCACAAAGCTTACTGGCAAACTACGATTGGCAAACCGCCATGCAAGTGTTCGCCGTGCTTTGTACTGTGATGATCGCTTTCTCGACCTTCATGAAAAGCACATCGACACAAGGACAAGTGCAAACCACCGCAGACACACAAACCTTACGTGAAGCGCTGGCAGAGGCGTTTCGCCATCCGGGTTACTGGTTTATCCATGCGGGCTTTTTTGTGTGCGGTTTTCAGGTGATGTTTATCGCTACCCACTTGCCTAGCTACATTGCGGACAAAGGGTTGCCGGGCAATACCGCGGCGATGGCCTTGGCTTATGTGGGTATCTTTAACATTTTCGGCTCCTATTTTTGGGGTGTGATGGGAGACAGATTTAATAAGCGCTATGTGATGACGAGCCTGTATTTGATGCGTGCTGTGGTGCTGTCCCTGTTTGTGATGCTGCCGCTGACAACTGAAACCGCCATCGTATTTGGCGCGGCTATCGGTTTTTGCTGGTTAGGCACAGTGCCGTTAACCTCTGGCCTAGTCAGACAAATCTTCGGCTCACGCTATATGTCGACCCTATACGGCTTAGTGTTCTTTACGCACCAAATCGGCAGCTTCTTAGGTGCATGGGCGGGCGGACGCATATACGACTACTACGGTTCGTATACGCCAATTTGGTGGGCAACGGTTGTGCTAGCGATTGCCGCTGCGCTGCTTCATCTGCCAATCAATGACAAACCATTGGTTCGCGCTTCACTGCAACCCGCGTAATCTCTTTAGGGGTTGGCCCTAGTCTGTGCCAACTCCTTCTCCACTGCACAATCCATCCTTAATGCCACAAAGTTAGCTGCCGTAATAAACTGACTTGCCAATCTGTGCGTCAACAAACAAAACACAAAAACGAACATGCTATGCTCTTTTTTGCTTACATTTTATTCAGTGACACGTTAGAAAAATGCCTTACGGAATGCTAAGTTTTTAATAGGTGCGAACAAATGTGCAGCACCTGTTTCAGGGAATTTTGACATAGAGATAGACGTATTGAGATGGTTTCGGTATTTCGGTCGAAGTAAGAAACGAAGGTGATAAAACATGGGAAAACTAACGACACATGTTCTCGATACCGCGAAAGGTGTGCCAGCGAAGGGCGTTAAGGTTTCACTCTATCGAATCGGCGACGATGGTCTTGAACCTCTGACAACCACAATCACCAATGCCGATGGCAGAACAGATGCGCCTCTGCTAATCGATGAGTCCTGCACTTCCGGCCTCTATCAACTCGTGTTTTCAACTGCGGCATACTTTCGTTCAACGAATACCCCTCTTGAAACTATCCCTTTTCTTGATGAAATCGTGATTCGGTTTGGTATTTCAGATGCCACAAAACACTTTCATGTTCCCTTGCTTGTTTCTCCCTATGGCTATTCAACCTATCGAGGAAGCTAGAATGCCAGTCAGTGAAATTGACTGGCATTTTCTTTTCATGTTTCCGTGCAGTGTCTTCGCAAGACACGTACTATCGCTAGCTCATTAACACTAACCTTGGTAGCCCATCATCCGCGGGATCCACAGCACCAGATCTGGCGTCAATATCATGATAAGCAAGGCCACCAGAAGCACGCAGATAAACGGAATCACCTGCTTGATAATGCCCGCGAGAGGGATCTTGGTTGTGCCATTAATCACAAACAACAATACCCCATAAGGCGGCGTGATTAGACCAATCATAAGGTTAACAATGGTCACGACACCAAAGTGAACAAGATCAATTCCTAATTCCCGACATGCGGGGATAAACAAGGGCACAATCACCAGAATCACTGTCGTGGCATCCAACAAAAAGCCCAGCAGCAGATAGATAAAATTCACCAACAACAAAAATTCGAGGGGTGACAAATTGGCCTGACTAATCAGTTCCGCAATCGCCGTTGGGACATTCTCTGTCGCTATGATGTAGTTGAAGATCAGCGCTGAGCCAATCACCAAGCCCACAGAAGCAGATGAATACGCACTTTCTTTCAATGCGGCATAAAGCTGCTTTAAACTAATAGAACGATATACAACCGCAGCGAGAATCAACGCATACGCTGCTGCAACTGCTGCCGCTTCTGTTGGCGTTGTCACGCCACCATAAATACCAAACAACAGAATGCCCGGCATTAATAGCGTCGGTAGCGCCCGAAAAGTGATCCCTGGAATGTCTTTTGTCGGTGTTCTAGGCTCCCTAGCAATGTTCATTTTGGTGGCCATATAGGTGTTCATACCCATCAAAACCACACCCATCAGCAACCCAGGAACTAAGCCCGCAATAAACAGATAACCAATCGAAGTGTCCGATACCAAGGCATAAATCACCATCGGGATCGACGGCGGGATAATGGGCCCAATGGTAGCAGAAGCCGCTGTCACCGCTGCGGCATAAGCCGGCGGATAGCGCCCATCTTTGGTCATCATGTTAATGATAACGCGCCCTACTCCCGCCGCATCGGCAACCGCAGAACCCGACATGCCTGAAAAAATCAAACTAGACACGATGTTGACGTGACCCAGCCCACCTCGAAAATGCCCCACCATGGCCACACAAAATTGAAGCAATCGATCAGTAATACTGCCCGCATTCATGATATTTGCTGCGGCAATAAACAAAGGAACCGCTAACAGAATAAAACTGTTGTAGAAACCTTGAATAATCTGCTCACCAGCCAGTGCTAAATCTTGACCGCTCACCAAGAGATAAACGATGGCACCAATGATCATTGAAAATGATACCGGCGTGCCGAATGCAGCCAAAAGTAATACAGTGACCAAGCACAGTGTTAACGCCAAACTCATTCTTCCACCTGCTCATCCTTGTCATCGTCTTGCACCTTGTAGTTCGGATTCAAATACTGAATCAGTGCAATCCCGTAGCGGAGAATAATGACGCCCAGAAATACCCCGTAAATGCTGAATACATAGTCGAGGCGCCATTTTAAGATCGCGCTCTTTTTGATCTTATAGAAAGTGATGTAGTCCCATGTCGGCAGAAAGCTAATCCCGAAACCGATGATGATGCCGATTGCAGACAAGATAAGAAAAATACGTTGTACCTTTCCCGGAACACTTAAAAAGAGAAGATCAAAGCGAATATGATCCTTGTTACGCAAACAAAATGCGCCCGTCCAAAAAATCACCCACAGCCAAAGCGTCAAAAGAAGCTCTGAAGACCAGCCAATGGGAGCATTAAGGACATATCGGGAGAATATTTGCGCACAAAAAATCAGGAACATTGCGGCCAACATAGTGACCGCAACCCCATCTGCTATTCGCTGAAACCAAAGCAGAATAGTTTTCACGCGTTACCCTCACAGGTTGTTGATGTTTTCCACCATGCCTTCCGGCCAGCTTTCAGAAAACTCAGACTCAAGGTACGCTTTTTGAACGTGTGAACGGAAGGCTTCTAAATTTGGCTCATACACTTTCAGACCTTGCTCACGGAAGAAATCCACCAGCTCCGCTTCCAATGCCAATTGGTTTTTGCGCCCATATGCCGCCGCATCATCGGCCGCTTTTTGCATTTGGGTTTGTTGCTCAGGCGTTAAGCTATCCCACACTTTTTTCGAGACCGCGAGGTAGTTCAAATCCACCAAGTGATTCGTCAATACAATCTGCTTGGTCACTTCATAGAACTTGGCATCCTTGTCTGTTGGTAATGGATTGTCTTGACCGTCAACCGCGCCAGTTTGCAACGCAGTATAAACTTCGGTAAAAGCCATGGGTGTTGGGTTTGCGCCCAACGCTTTACCCAGGAACTGCCATGCATCAGAACCCGGCATACGCAGTTTCACGCCCGCCAGATCTGCCGGTGTTTGCACTTCGTCTTCAGTACGAAGATTCAACTGACGACGGCCCAGGTAAATCACACTAAGTAGCTTCACGCCCAGCAGGTCTTCCACTTCTTCTTTCAGTGGGTCCATCGCCTCTGAGTTGAATACCGCGACCTGATGATCAGCGTCACGATGCATGTAACCCGCCGTGAAAATCGAGAAAGCAGGAATGAATTCAGCCAATTCTTGCGCCGACGCCATCGCCATATCAAGGTTGCCACGAGCAATCGCTTCCAGCTCAGTCCCTTGCTTAAACAACGAAGCATTCCAATGCGGTTCAAACTCCGCGAAACTCGCGACGCCTGGCCCAAACACTTCCGTCAACGCAATCGCACGTTGGTCAGTTTCTGAACTTGGCGCTGATAAGCGCAACTTCATATCCGCAGCACCAGCAGCCGTTACAGATAACATCGCAATCGCCAATGTTGTTGCTTTCGTGACGTTGCTCAGCCAGTTAGCCGAGGATCTGGACAACAATTTCATACACCACTCCTTTGTACAGGCACTTGTGATTCAAGTACCCAGCATTGGTTTGCTTAATGACCCCCTTGGTCAAAAAATCAGCGCACCGTTTAACATGAACATAGCGTAGACGATCCGATTAATCCGTTGTTACCCAAATGTGTCTCATTTGTTAAAACATCACCTATTTTTCATTTTGAGGGATATTTTTTGACTTATAGTGAATTCATGAAAATGAGACATATTCTTCGTTTTATTAGGACGAGAATGTGGATGTAGATTAATCCAACGTGTGAGGCCAGAGGCAATGAACCTCTATGAAACGTTAAGAACAGATTTGTTAAGAGGCGACTATAAACCCGGAAGCCGTTTGCGTATGGAGTCGCTAAAAACACGCTATGGCAGCGGTGTGAACTTATTACGCGAATGCCTAACGCGATTAGCCAGTGATGGCTTGGTGATGGCTGAAGGGCAAAAAGGGTTTCATGTCGCTAGCTTCTCAACCAAAAAGATGGAAGAGCTCACGCGGCTTCGCATTCTTCTTGAATCCAATGGCGCAGAGCAATCTTTTGTCAATGGCGACATGGAATGGGAAAGCAATCTTGTTGCTGCCCACCACAAGCTTGAGCATGTAGAGAGCAAAATGCGCAACAACATTGAAGACAACTTCATGATGTGGCATCGCTGTGACTATGAGTTCCATGCGGCATTGATTGGCGCCTGCAATTCTGAGCTTCACATGCATTACCATCGCCAAATTTATGACCAGTTTCGCCAGTTTGTGATGATGGAACTGCGCACTAACGGCTTTCGAGGCACACATATTATTGACGAACACCAGGTGATATTAGAGGCCGCACTAAATCGTGACCTTCCAGCCTGTGTTCACGCATTGGAATCACACTTAGGTGGGTTTGTTGAGCGCTTGCGTGAGTTTGACGATCAAGGCTAAAAGCTCTCGTAAGCCAAAATCGCGTGTTGAAAATAATCTCCAATCACTATCAACAAAGAAGGATATTTGCCCTACATGGAACCATTAAACCTTGCTGTTGTTGGCGCGGGTCTGATCGGGAAAAATCACATTCAGCTCATCCAAAGTAGCGAAGCCTGTCAACTTGCAGCCATTGTTGACCCTTTTGAAGCCAGCATTGAACTCGCAAAAAATTGCGGCGTACCGCACTTCTCTGATCTGAACGACATGCTTTCTGCTTTGCATATTGATGGCGTCATCCTAGCCACCCCTAACAACATGCATGTCGAGCAAACCAAAGTGTGCATGGAATACAAGGTTCCCGTCTTGATTGAAAAGCCCGTGGCACATTCAGTGGCAGAAGCGACGGAATTACTCAACATTGCAATGCGCTCTCCCGGTATTTGGGACACCCTATTAGTTGGGCACCACCGTATGCACAGCCCCATCATCAAGCGGACACGAGAGCTGATTGACTCCGACGTGCTGGGCGCTTTGGTCGCCGTACAAGGTTGCGCTCTGTTCTGTAAACCCGATGATTACTTTGACGCCGCCCCCTGGCGCACCAAAGAAGGCGGCGGCCCTATTCTGATTAATTTGATCCATGAAATTGGCAACCTTCGCTATTTATGCGGCGAGATAGTGGCTGTGCAGGCCATGGCATCAAACCGTCGCCGCAACTTTGATGTGGAAGACACGGTGTCGATTAACCTCAGCTTTGCCAATGGCGCATTGGGGACATTTTTACTCTCCGACACGGCAGCTTCTGGCTCTAGCTGGGAGCAAACCTCGCAAGAAAACAAAGCGTACGCCACGAGCACTGATGAAAATTGTTACCACATTGCAGGCACTGACGGCTCTATTTCAGTGCCTACCATGCGCCTTAAATATTATCCGATAAAAGCTGATCGTTCTTGGTGGAAACCCTTTACTAGCGACATCATTCCCCTTGAGCGCAAAGATCCTTTGGTTGAGCAGCTTAATCATTTTTGTCGAGTGATACGCAAGCAAGAAAAACCCTTGGTAACAGTACGAGATGGACTTCAGAACCTTCGTGTCACCGAAGCCGTTTTAGAGGCCGTAAAAACAGGAAGAACCGTATATATCGATGATATTGGGTAATATTTTCGATTGAACAAGGAAGTCAATGATGAAATCAATACTGGTAATGAATGGCCCCAATCTCAACTTGTTAGGCCAACGTGAACCCGGCCTGTACGGCAACACAACGCTCGCTGATGTCGAAGCACTCTGCCACGACGCCGCTCAAAAACACGGCGTGGCGATTGAGTTTATGCAAAGCAACCATGAAGGCGTTCTGATTGATGCTATGCATGATGCGGGAAGAAAAATCGCAAACGGTGACATCATCGGCGTGGTGTTTAATGCTGGTGCGTTCACCCATACATCAGTGGCCTTACAAGATGCTATTAAGGGCGCACAAGTCCCCGTCATTGAAATTCATATTTCCAATGTCCATGCCCGTGAGGAATTTCGTCATCATTCTTATCTTTCCCCCGTTGCAGCAGGCATTGTTGTTGGGTTTGGCGTAAAAGGTTATGCACTGGCCATTGATGGACTCATGGCGACATACGGGGACGAGGCATGATCTACTCCATTGCAACCGTGTGTTTATCCGGCACTTTTCGTGAGCGTATTGAAGCGATCGCAAAAGCCGGCTTTCGTGGCATCGAAATTTTTGAAAGTGATCTGATCACCCACAACGGTTCTGTGAAAGAAATCCGCCGTATGTTAGACGATCACGGTTTAGAAGTGGTGACCTATCAGCCCTTTCGAGACTTTGAAGGCTTACCTGCTCCTTATCGCCAAAAAGCCTTTGATCGCGCTGAGCGAAAATTTGACCTAATGGAAGCGTTGGGTACTGATCTGTTAATGGTCTGCAGCAATACATCACCGCATGCTTTGGGCGGTATACAACGAGCAGCCGATGATTTTCATGAGTTAGGCGAGCGCGCAGCAAAGCGTAATATGCGGATTGCTTATGAAGCGCTGGCATGGGGGAAATACGTCTATGACTATCGCGATTCGTGGGAAATCGTGCGTCGTGCCAACCACAAAAATGTGGGCCTGTGCTTAGATACTTTCCACATTTTCTCGCGACAAACTGAGCTTGACACCATGCTCAATATTCCCGGTGACAGAATATTCTTAGTGCAAGTTGCCGACGCGCCAAGTTTGTCAATGGATCACCTAAGCTGGAGCCGACATTATCGCTGCTTCCCTGGCCAAGGCGATCTGCCACTTGATAAGTTCGTTACCAACATGCATGCCACCGGCTATGACGGCCCTTTCTCGCTGGAAATATTCAACGACCAGTTTCGTGCGGGATCAGCAGAGAAAACAGCGCGTGATGGTTATCGTTCATTAGTGTTCGCCAACCATGCAGCGGAAAAAACACCCGACGTGAGTGCCACGTCTATTCCCGCAGTTTCGCCACCGAGCGACATCGAATTCATTGAGTTTGCACTGAACGACAAAGAGAAACAACGCCTCACTAAACGACTTTCTCAACTCGGCTTCAGACATGCTGCAACCCATAAAAAGAAACACGTTGAATTGTGGCGCCAAGGCAAGATCAATCTGGTGATGAACATGGAGCCAGATAGCTTTGCACAGAACTTCCACCAGCATCACGGTGTTTCAGTGTGCGCAGTCGGCATGACCTGCGATAACGTGAAAGACATGGTGGAGCGCGCCCAAAAACTCGAATTCACCCCCGTTTATGGCAACCCCAATACCGACACTCACGGCATTCCTGCCATTTATGGCCCAGGTGAAAGCTTACTTTACATGGTGGATAGCTCAGAAAAACCCGCCCATTGGGAGCGAGAGTTTCAGTGGCACAGTGAAGCAGAACCACAAGCATTTTTGAACAAAGTCGATCACATTGCGCTGTCGATGAGTTATGAAGAAATGCTCCATTCCGTGTTGGTGTTTCGTTCCATGTTCAGCATGCGAACCATGCCAACCGTGAATGTCACCGATCCTGGTGGTTTGATTCGAAGCCAAGCCCTACAAACGCCTGATCGCGGTGTGAGCTTTACCTTAAACAGCAGCCAAGCCTCGCGAACCGTGTCGAGCCGGATTCTTGACCAATACGCAGGCACGGGCGTGAACCATATTGCGCTGTCCACCCCAGATATTTTCGCGACAGCCGCGTTTATGGATGCCCAACAAACAGCGACCTTGCCAGCAACGGTGAATTACTACGACGATTTAGCGGCACGATTCGCCCTGTCGGATGAAACTATTGCCAAGCTCAAGCGCTTTAATATCTTGTATGACGAAGATGAAAACGGCAGTTTCTACCAACTCTATACCACTTTGTTTGCAGGCAGATTCTGTTTCGAGATCGTTCAACGCAATGGATACCAAGGGTTCGGTGCCGCCAACAGCCAAATGCGCCTCGCCATGCAAGCAGGAGAAATGGCTAAATAATCTCGTTTTGGGACAAATACATAGAAAATCGAAAAGGGAGCCATTTGGCTCCCTTGGTTTTAGGTTTTAGGTTTACTTCTTAATCGGCTTTACTGTATTCACTCTAATGCATTAACTAATGCATTAACTAACGCGAATCAGGCTATCTGCTGACTATTCACGATCTTGGTCGAAATCGCCGTGGAAGTGACCATGATCCGCCACTTCACGCGAGGCAGATTTGATTCTCTCGCCAATGCGATGTTGGTTGCTAGATTCTTGCACCGAGAATGAACGTAGCAGTGTACGCTGCTCAGGCTCTTCCTCGCGTCCATCCGCATAAAGATCGTCACTCATTGCATAGAAGGTTGCCACATAGGCCAGTGCTTTCGAGTTCACTCTTAACGCCTTGTTGCTCACGTTATTGAGGTCATCACAGGCTTGGTGGTAACACTTGTCATAAGCCACATCCACCTCACCGCCGAATTGCTCGGCTTCTTCTGCAGACTTGATTTGCTCAGCACCGGTGAACAGACCACCAAATGCGACGCCCCAATCGGCGAAGCCCGAGTAATCTGAGCGTTTCGACAAGGCCTGCGGCACGGTGGATTCATCTTTATCAGTAAAGAACTCGTTGAACAGACCTTCGATGTGCGACGTTCCTTCTGGTGGCTCAAAGTCACCTGGGTATGCATTGTCTGGGCTGTCTTTGGTGTCAGACAAATCGCCATCCATCACACCAAACACGTAGTTAGGTGAGCCGATCATGTCGAAGTTGAGGTACATCTTGATCGGGTTGATTTCAAGATACCGCGCCTCCACCAAATCACGCTGTGCATCAGTGAGCTCTGCGGGATCGGTAACCCCCACTTCCTCCATGATTTGCGCTTGCGCATCGTTGTAATAACCGCCTAACACTTCGTTGGTGTAATACTCAGAGCCAATTAAGCCTGCTTCTTCTGCCGCCCACCAAGCGAAACGTACCTTGTTCTTTTGGTTAACAGGCAGTTGTTTCATTTTTTTCTGAAGGCGAATGGCATATTCCAAGATCCCCGCGCTGCCTGAGCCGTTATCATTAATACCCGGCCCTTCTGGCACCGAATCTAAGTGTGCGCCCAACATCACGATCTGATCGGGGTTCCCTTTTTGGGTTTCAGCCAGCAGGTTTTGCGTGACCACCACTTCGTCTTCCACGCCGATATTCAATGCCGCGGCGACCGTATCCGATTGCGCGAGGTCATACCAAGCTTTACCGAGATCATAGCGCGCACCAAAGGCAGGTATCGTCGCTTCACTGTCACTGCCCAAAGTGCCATTGACCACGGCTTTGCGCCCATCATTGTTACCTTGGTTGAACACGATAACACCAACCGCACCCGCGTTTTCAGCATTGACGACTTTCGCATCAAAGGTACAACCACCACGTTGGATAACCGCCACTTTTCCGGTGACATCAACGCCATCAAAGTCGCTGGCTTCACACCCATCAGTGTCATCATAATCTGGGGATTCAAAGTCAAAATCGGGCGTCACAAAGGCAATGTCGGCGCTCAATGCACCGTCAGAACCACCAGAATAAGACATGGCAGCATAATCAGCCGGAATATCATCCGTTGCATCACGAACATGAACCAGCGCTTGCCCATTTACACTCAGGGTTGTGCCATCTTGTTCCGACCAGCTTCGAAAATCGAAGGGTTGGAATGTCACGTCGTAGCCATTCGCTTCCAGCGTGGCTTTGATGTATTCGGCGGAATTGGCGTAACCCTCAGTCCCAGCCGCACGCGTTGTTGAACCGCCGTCAGGCGTTGGAACGGCTGCCGCTTCCATGGCCTCAAGATGATCAACCAGATTTTTTTCCTTGATTGACTTACTGACTTTGTTTGCAACCCAGCGTGGGTCTTCACAGCCAGCAAAACCCGTCAGCAATGCGGCACTCATTGCCACGACCAACAGACTTTTACCACTAACATTGAATGTCTTCATAGATGTCGTCCTTTTTATTTGACAATTTCAGTCAAACACTCAGGGCTATATTCTTCCACACAATGTAAATGTAAATATTTGCTAACGGAAACAGGATCACAGTTTATTAAAGGAAAGATAATCAGTGTCAAATGGAATTAGATGCTTCATTAAAGAGACGATATCTCAATTCGAAATATCCAATGTAAGATAATGAAAGAGAATGAGAGGACTTTAAAATCAGAATATTTATTAATACAAGAAATTAATTTCAACCAGTAAATGTATGTTAACCAACAAAGCCATGTTAACCAGCCAAGAGAAATGATCAACAGAAAATATAAACATAAGACTGAATAGACATTCACTTTACGTGTTTTCTGGTGTTAGATCCCAAGTCTCATAATGTGCTGAGGGCCATTGGGCCCACCAAGATATCGCTCATGTGTGTCTTCAAAGCCCCCTTTCAGATAACACTGATATGCAACTGTATTTTTACAGTTCACTGTCAAGTACAACCAGTCTGATTCTGGGAAATGTTCCTTGGCCGTCTTCCCCAGTAATAAGACCGCTGCTTTCCCCAATCCTTTCCCTTGCTGATTTACATCAATTGCAAATTTTCTAAGCCCAATAGCATTATCTTCACATGCATCGAGTTGAGTGGGAAATGCCCGCTCAATTTTAAAATACCCTACAACACAACCATCAAGCATAACGACAAAACGTTCGGTGTTTTCGCTGTCATCAGCAAGAAATTCTTTCGGCAGTGCGGTATATTTCGCTTGTTCTTCACTAAGTGAAATCTTACGTACTTGGCTTTTATGTTCTGGTATTAGTTTTTCTATGTTAACCATCAATTCGCCTTATTTAACGGACACACCAAATCAATCAAACGCGTTTGGATTTAATCAAGATAACTCAAAATTGACCCTACCAAGTTAAAAAACAAAAAACCATCCGAAAAACGCTAATAATCACTCATAAGCTAAAATTAAACTCTAGGCCGAGAAAGCAAAACTATTGCCACCTAAGTTATTGTCATTCCATTAATAAGAATGCTGTCAGAAAGACAAGAGTTCAAGGCATTGCCCCCCAGCGAGGCTAAGGGCCAGCGACATCTAATGTTAGTATTTCAAACGATACATCCGCCCAATCAGTAACGATTCAAACGCACGGAATGCACGCCTCTCACTGTGTCTAATTGACAGTTGTATCGAGAAATACAACCTACGCTTAATTTGGAAGAATCAAACGACATACGGATATGAAAAAAAATATATTTTGGCGCATTCGGCCGATACTTTTTACCATTTTTGGCTTTGCCATCAGCCACAACCTTTTCTTCATCATGCTGCCTATTCGCATGAAAGAAAGTGG
Source organism: Enterovibrio litoreus (assembly GCF_045679545.1). NCBI lineage: Bacteria > Pseudomonadati > Pseudomonadota > Gammaproteobacteria > Vibrionales > Vibrionaceae > Enterovibrio > Enterovibrio litoreus. The sequence continues at coordinate 1,409,825 of NZ_CP166194.1, read as the reverse complement.
CTACGAAACCTCAAACATTGGTCTCGCCATGAGTATGTTTGCGGTGGGCGCGATTTGTGCTGGGCTCTTTGGTTCACGTGCTGTGCTGCGGGCGGGACATATTCGCGCATTTGCATCCATGGCGGCGATGCTGTCGATCGTGTCAGTGATCCACAGTTACACAACGGACATTTGGCTCACTGGCGCACTTCGGATGATCGCCGGTTTTTGCTATGTGACTTCATTCATCACGCTGGAAAGCTGGCTCAACGTTTTAAGTGACCGAAGCAATCGAGGGCGCGTTTACGGCACATATCAGATCTGTTTTGCGATCGGTTTTGGCACAGCGCCTTTCCTATTCGGAATGTTCAACGAACAAGATCCGCGTTTGTTTGGCTTAATCTCTGTTTTTCTGTGTTTCTCGCTCATCATTATGTCCATGAGCCGACTACCCGCGCCTGAATTACCGGCGAGAAGCACACCGATTACCTTAAAGAAACTCTGGAATTACTCCCCCTCGGGCACACTTTCGTGTTTTTGTGCGGGTTTAATTAACGCGTCAAGCGTATCGCTCATTTCGCTATACGCTTATAGCAAAGGAATTTCCGGCATTTGGTTGTCGCTTATTTTGGGTTCGTATCAAATGGGCGGGTTGCTTACGCAGTTTCCCACAGGATGGTTAGCGGACAGGTATGACAAACGCGTCATCGCATCAGGGCTGATGGTGATGGGAGTGATAAGCAACAGCTTGATCGTGCTCGACAATTTCCATCCCTATCCCATAGAGGTATTAGCCGTCCTTTTCTGGATTTCCGGTGGTTCTGGTGTGGCATTGTTTCCGTTAGCCGTCACGCAAGTGTTTGACCACATCGACCCAAAAGAAGCGATGCCCGTTACCAGCACTATGCAAATATTGTTGGGGGCCGGCGGTGTTATCGGGCCGATTATCGCCAGTTCTTTGATGAGCGAGTTTAGTGTGGTTTGGCTCTATTACTACATCATCACGGTTCATGTTTTTGTGTTTGCATTCCTGATGATCAGGAAGCTTTATGTCCGCACTGAAAAAATGCCCTCTACCAACCAGTTCAAAGTCAGTGTCCAACCGATTGCTTCGACAGATTTTGACCCCATGCTGGACTTTAAAGACACCAACACCACTAACCCAGAGCTGAAACTCCTGCTGGCGGCCTTGGGGCAAAACCCCACAGACCCAGGGCTACTGATCAAACTTGCGTTGCAAGGCTCAGAGTTGAACGCTAACGACGTGGCGAAGAACATGGTACTCGCTTACCCCAAACGTTCCGGCGAGATGATCCGACACTTGATCGCCCAATTCCCGAAACGCCGTTTGGAAATCGCCTATTCACTGCATGATTTGTTCATGCTTCGCAAGGCGCGGATAAACAACTTGGTGCTTGAAAGCTTGTTAGAGGGTTCCACGGCGGAAGAAGCTGAGGAAATCAACGCGCTGATTGCTTCTATCAACAAAGCGCACGATGACAACCTCAAACAAGATCCTGCGAAAACCTAGCGTTTTTTGGGGCAAGACATGACGTTGAAATCCTTGTTAAAGCAGATTCCAAACTCATGACGTGTCTGATGCAGCCAAACATGTTTCAACGCTGGGTTATTGTCTCTCATCCAACGAATGGCTTTTTTGGGATTCAGTGATGCAGGCGGCAAGGTGAACTGTTCCGCCAACTCCAAGGTTTTATCAAAATAAGCTTCTGGGGTTTCAAAATCACACGCGCCGTGCTTCTCCCATTGCCCCTGTAGTAACTTAGTGCCGGGGCTCATGCACAAATAAGGCTTAATGGTCGCTAGCGGTAAAGGTTTGAGATCTCCTTTGCAGAAGCGCGGATGACCACGGTTATCGCCCTTTCTGTAAGCCTGTTCTGATTCGCCCCAAAGCCCATGAACGACCCAACCGAATTGATTAGAAGAATCACACTGAAACGGCACGCTACTTTCGCTACCTTTGCGTTTCATGTTTTGACAAAAACTTGGCGAGTTTGAAAACATCAGCAAGAAAAAATCCGTGGGGGTATTTTTGTTCTGATAATCCATGCGGTTGTCATACCGCATATTCAAATCAGCGACATCAATGTCGCAACTGTTAGCTGACAGATTTGATTCGGCATTCGCGGAGAATGAAACCACAGCGGCGAGCAAAACGGCCAGTGGTTTTAGTATGTTATATGCGTTGATAATTAACACTCCTCTGTTTCAATCGACATCATTAGAGTGTGTACTCGCCTCACTCTTTCAAACGTCACATTATTGCTATTCGTTACCAGTTACCAAAACGACTCGTCACCAAAACTATCCTTTATCAAAACCCGTCGTTACCAAAACCACGCTTTACCACCACCACGCCTACAATAGCGAAACATTTGAGCACTGCTTCATGAATGTTTCCCTCACCCCACTGATTGCACAAAAAACCGCCACTCAGATTAAGCCTACAACGAATAAGTGATTTAAAGATTGACTTGAGAATCGCGAATCTCTAGTATCCGCGCCCAGCAAGAGAAGTCCCGCTGCGGGCTGTCTTTTCAGAGGCTTAGTCGCCTCATATCAGCTGATCTCGGTCAGTTGTCTTTCTATTTTTATAAAGAGAGAGACAACAAAAAACGGGACTCGGCATGACCACTCAAACACACGCTTCAAACACTCAATCCTGGCAAAACAAAGCTATTCTTAGCGTCGCATTTTTGATGGCGACAACGTCTGTTGGCCCCGGCTTTCTAACCCAAACCGCTGTTTTTACCAATATCTATAAAATCGACATGGCGTTTCCTGTATTCGCATCGATGTTTATCACCTTCGGTATTGTGATGAACCTTTGGCGCATCGTGGGTGTGTCTGGTCTGCGTATTCAAGATATCGCCAACAAAATTGCACCGGGTGCAGGTTACTTCATCGGCATTTTGCTCGCGCTTGGCGCCGTGGCGTTTAACTTTGGTAATGTCAGCGGCGCGGCATTGGGCATCAATGTCCTCACTGGCGTAGACACAACATGGGGCGCGTTGTTCACGGGCGTGGTCGGTTGTTTGTTGTTTGTGGTTCATAACGCCTCGAAGCGCATGGACCAGATGGCGCGTTATCTGGGCCTGTTCATGATTGTGTTGATCGCTTACGTCGCCATGACCAGTCTGCCACCAATCGGCGAAACCCTCGCCGCTGCTGTCATGCCAAGTGACATCGGAAGCTTACTACTGCCAACCCTGACCATCGTCGGTGGTGCAGTTGGCGGTTACTACACTGGCGCACAGCGCTTGGTCGACATCGGCCTGCAAGGTAAAGAAAACGCAGCCGCGATTAAAACCGCCGCATGGGCAGGTATTTCGATTGCGGTGGTGATTCGTATTCTGCTGTTCTTCGCGGTGTTTGGTGTGATTGCTGCGGGCGCGGTACTGGATACTTCAAACCCTGCTGCTGATGCCTTCCGTCAAGGTGCTGGGGACGTCGGCTACTTCATCTTCGGTCTGGTGCTGTTTGTTGCCTCTATCACTTCTGTGGTGGGTAATTCCTACATGGCGATTTCACTGATTAAAACCCTTTTCCCCGTTGTCGCGCGTAACGAGAAAATCTGGTGCATCGGTTTCATTATCATTACCAGTGTGGGCACGGTATTGATGAACATGCCTATCTTACTGCTGATGCTGGCCGGTTTGGTCAACAGCATTATCCTGCCTGTGGTATTGGGATTCGTTCTTGCTGCAACACGCCGTAAAGACATTGTGGGTGACTATAAACACCCTATGTATTTGTCGGTCATGGGCGCACTGATTGTGGTGGTGATGGCTGGCGCAAGCTTTAGCAATATTACGAACTTTGTTGGTAAATTTATCGGCTGATGGGCAAGCAGGTTGATAGATTGACAAGTTGCTCTTCAAGTTCAGTCATCAAGCTTACCAAAACGACAAAGCCGTCTGCATTCAGACGGCTTTTAGGTTCAAATCTTTTGTAGCACTGCCACTGCCAACACATCACGCCTTAGTTTCTGTCTCGCTCAGAATCCATGACTTTCATTTGCCTGTCGTTGTAACGCGTGCCTATGACCTTATCATCGTCAATCAAGCTCGACACATATTCAGCCACATCAAGCGGTAAGTTCACATTCATTGCCGCGATATTTTCACGCATGTACGCAATATGTTTGGTGCCAGGAATCGGTATGAGCGTTTGCTTACCTGCTCGGTTTGGTAACGCAATAATCCACGCTAACGCCAGCTGTGCCAACGAGCAGTTGAATTCTTGCGCCACTTCTCTAAGCGGTTCGAGCAGTTTACTGTTTTGGGCAAACGCGTCTGCTTCAAACCGCGGACGCGCATTGCTGGTGCGAATATCTCCCTCTGTTAAACACGACGCTTCTTGGGCTTTACCCGTCAAAAATTGACGACCAAGGGGCGAAAATGGCACAAAGGTGGTTCCTAAGCTTTCACACACATCGAGCATTTTAATTTCTGGTAGACGTGTCCATAGGGAATATTCAGATTGCACCGCCGCAATGGGATGAATGTCGTGCGCGCGACGCAAAGTATCTGCGGAGACTTCAGACAACCCAATTTCACGGATTTTCCCTTCGCGGACCAAATTCGCTAAGGCGCCCACGCTTTCTTCAATCGGCACTTTTGGGTCGAGTCGATGCAAGTAGTAAAGATCAATGACTTCCGTTTTTAACCGTTGCAGGCTGGCTTCACACTGCGCTTTGATAGTCTCTGCCCTGCCGTCAATCGTCGGCTTGCCATCTTTGGAAAACAAGGCACATTTACTCGCCAGTACGTATTCCTGACGGCGTGTTTTTAACGCTTTTGCCAACAGTTCTTCGTTTCTACCGCCCCCGTACATGGTGGCGGTATCGAGGAAGTCATAGCCCACATCGAGCGCTTCATTAAGTAACTGAATCGACGTTTTTTCATCGCTTGGGCCATAGCCATGAGACATGCTCATACAGCCCAACCCAATCGTTGACACGCTTAGCGAACCAATGCTGCGCTTTTCCATGTAATGTCATTCCCCTTCGCTGTGATTAAGCGTCAATAGCAATTTAACGTCAGTGGCGATTTAATAAATCAAATGCTGGTTACTGAATTAATATTATTGACCCGTTGCAAGCTAGTGTCCCAGCACTTGTTCAATTCTATCCAGCACTTTCATTGCTGCCAACGCTTGGTGCACACTGGCATTAGGTTCGCGCCCTTCACGAATGGCGGCAATGAACTCTCTGTCCTGCAACTCAATGCCATTCATCGACACATCAACGGTGCTGACATCAATCGGATTCTCGCGTCCATCAACCAAATCGTCATATCGCGCCATGTAGGTGCCGTTATCGCAAATATAACGAAAGAACGTGCCGAGAGGGCCATCGTTGTTGAACGACAAAGACAGCGTACACAAAGCACCAGACGCCGTTTTCAACCCTATGCTCATGTCCATCGCAATACCTAGCTCTGGGTGCTTTGGCCCTTCCATGGCTTGCACTTGCACAATCTCTTCGCCCGTTTGATAGGCAAATAAATCCACCGTATGACACGCATGGTGCCACAACAGATGATCCGTCCAACTGCGTGGTTGTCCTAAGGCATTGAGATTCTGGCGTCGAAAGAAATAAGTCTGCACATCCATTTGCTGAATCGTCAGTTCACCTGCGCGAAATTTCTTGTTCAAGTATTGATGGCTCGGATTGAAACGGCGAGTGTGCCCTGCCATCGCGACCAACCCGGTGGCACGTTGCACCGTGCAAATCGATTCGGCATCAGCCAAAGAATCAGCCATCGGGATTTCGATCATCACATGCATGCCTGCTTCCATCACATCAATGGCCTGCGCGGCGTGAATCGGGGTAGGCGATGTGATAATGGCCGCTTCAACACCCGCTTGCGACAAGGCTTCTTGAAGGTCTAGCGTCCAATGCGGTATGCCGTATTTTTCTGCGGTCTCGCGGGTGCTTTCTTCCACCCCACCCGCAATTGAGACCACTTCCACATCATCAATATTTTTCAACGCATCGAGGTGCTTGTGTCCAAATGCGCCCTCACCCACCATGACTATTTTCATTCTTCACTCCTTGAATGCGAGCACATCAGATGTGACCCTGTCACACTTATTTTCTAACAATGTCAAACCATAATGGGAGTTCGACACTGGGGCGTGAGTAAATCGATAGACTTCATCAACCTTTTCATCCATCGCGCCGCGCATAACAAGCCACATGATGGCCTCGATACCTTCTGATCCGGCTTCACGAATATATTCGGTGTGGGAAATGTCTTTCACTGCCATTGGGTCTTCGACCATTTTGTCGAGCCAGTTGCAGTCATATTCGGTATTAATCAGCCCCGCGCGTTCGCCTTGCAGCTGATGTGATAACCCGCCCGTCCCAAAAATGGCGACAGTGATATCGTCAGGAAAGGATTCCACCGCTTTACGAATCGCTTTGCCCAGATTGAAACAACGGTTGCCCGTGGGTTGAGGATATTGCACCACGTTGACCGCCAGCGGGATGACTTTACACGGCCACTCACTCGGCTGCCCATACATCACAGACAGGGGCACGGTGAGGCCATGATCCACATCCATCTGATTGACGATGGTCATGTCGAACTCATCAAGGATCAACGATTCCGCAATGTGCCATGCAAATTCACTGTGTCCTATGCAGGAAGGCACTTGACGCGGGCCGTACCCTTCATCAGCAGGGTGAAACTCTGGGGCGACACCAATTGAAAATGTCGCGACAGACTCAAGCGAAAAGGCAGATGCATGGTCATTAAATACAATCAAACACACATCGGGTTTGACCGTTTCCATCCAATCGCGGGCGACCTGAATGCCGTTCACGAAGCGCTGCCAATACTCGCCATGCATATTGCCGCTATCCATTGCCGCGCCAATCAATGGAATATGCGATGTGCCAATCCCTGCAACCACTTTAGCCATTTGCTTCATCCTTGTTTTCCGGACGCGCGTAATATTCCGCCCATTCCGCTTTGCTGCGATTTCCTTCGATTGAACGGCCACCCGACAGCATCATTTGACGAAAATCATCCACTGTCATGCCATTGCCCGACATGCCTGCACCTGCATCTTGCATAGTCAAACCATCAAAAATGGCGAGCTTAAAGGTGTAATAGATGTTCCCCCCCAACCGCAGCATACCCAGCCAATCTCGCGCTAACACAGCCGTGCGCTGTGCCTCTGTCATGGGGTACTTGTCGAGATAATCTGCTTCGTTCTCACGAAACACATCACGATTTTCAGCTTTGTTTAGCGACATGCAAAACATGTTGAGGTGATACCCTTGGCGCGATTTTTGACCATCAAACACGTAGGTGCCGGGAATGTCGTCGTAATCTCTTTTTTCACGCATTATTCACTCCTTAAATAACGCTCAAATAACGCTCAAATATCGCACATTAAATCAAACCGACTTCTTTCAGTCTGGCATCTAATCGAGAGAATACTCGACGCGTATTTCCATTGAAAATCTTCGCTTTATCTTCATCGCTAAGTTTAGAACCATCGATATAGCGTTTGGTGTCGTCAAAGAAGTGACCCGTTTGCGAGTCTATCCCACGCACCGCGCCAATCATCTCAGAGGCAAACAGAATGTTTTCCGTTGGCACGACTTCAAGCAGCAAATCGATACCTTCTTGGTGGTAGACACAAGTATCAAAGAAGATATTTTTTTCCATGATGTCATTTAGTGCTGGCAAGCCGAACATGTCGCACAGACCACGGAAACGTCCCCAATGATATGGCACAGCGCCGCCACCATGGGGCACGATAAACTTCAATTCAGGGAAGTCTTCAAACAAGGTTTTTGACATCATCAGCTGTTGGAATGCCGTGGTGTCTGAGCCGAGATAATGAGAGCCCGTGGTGTGGAAACACGGGTGACAACAGCCACTCACATGAATCATGGCAGGCACATCTAGCTCGCACATTTTTTCGTAAATGGGGTAGTAGAACTCATCATCCAGCGGCGGTGCGGTCCAGTAGCCCCCTGAAGGGTCAGGGCTTAAATTACAGCCGACAAACCCAAACTCTTTCACGCATCGCTCAAGTTCTGCTGCACTCGCAGTTAAGTCGGCCTCGGGCGATTGCGGTAATTGCGCTGCGCCAATGAAATTCTGTGGATACAGTTCTGTGATGCGATAAATCAGCTCATTACAATGCTCAGTCCAATATTTACTGGTGGTCTGATTGCCAATGTGATGCCCCATCCAACTTGCACGCGGCGAGAAAATGGTCACGTCCGTGCCGCGCTCGTTTTGCAGTTTCAGTTGCGCACCTTCAAGGCTGTCTCGGATTTGGTCATCAGAAATGCTCACCACGCCTTTGACGTGATCGAACAGAGGATCGGTTGCCAGTTCAGCTTTCTGTTGATCACGGTATTCACCCAGCGCATTCGGTGCTGTGGTGTAGTGACCATGACAATCAATAATCAGCGTATCCTTGCTCATTCCAAATCCTCCAAACCATCTACATAGCGAAAGCCGGCTTGTTCCAACTTAGGCCGCATGTTGTACATGTCTAACCCCAAAATGCCGCTCTCAAGCATTTGTCGTTTTTCTTCTTCTAACGCCACACGTGCTTTTGCGGCGGCTAAAACCGTTCCTGCATGGTCTCTCGGCACCACACACACGCCATCGTCATCTGCCACAATCACATCGCCGGCATAAATCGGTTGATTGCCACAAACCACGGGCACGTTCACCGACCCCAATGTCGCTTTCACTGTACCTTTGATAGACACGGCTTTTGACCACACGGGGAATTTCATTTCTGTTAGATCTTTGGTGTCACGCACACCCGCGTCGATGATCAGCCCTTGCACGCCACGCGCTTGGGCAGAGGTTGCTAACAAATCACCGAAATAGCCGTCTGTACACGGTGAGGTGGTTGCGATCACCAGCACATCGCCGGGCTGACACAACTCAATCGCCACGTGCACCATCCAGTTGTCGCCAGGTTGTGCCAACACCGTCACGGCACTGCCCGCGATTTGCGCACCAGAATAAATAGGACGCAGGTTAGGGTTAAGGTTGCCTGTGCGCGCTTGGGCTTCATGCACAGTCGCGCTTCCGCATTCGGCGAGCCCTTCCAATACCGCCTTGTCAGCTCGTTCAATGTGTCGAACGGCGACGCCTTGGATTGTTCTCATAGACATACTGCTTTCCTTACTCGTCAAAACCGTAGAGACGTGCTGGGTTATCCACCAAAATCTTCTTCTGCGTGGCTTCGTCACGCGCAATCAATGGCACGAGATCCAACAAATCCGCATCATTTGGCATGTGCTTTTTGATGTTTGGATGCGGGTAATCCGTGCCCCATAGAATGCGATCAGGGGCGACTTCCACTAGCCCTTGTGCATATGGCACAGCATCATAAAAAGGTGGCGCAATCGCGATGCGCTCAGAGCCGCACACTTTGACCCACCAGTTATCACGCTGCATAAAATCAAGAAGAATTTGATACGCCTTTTGACCGACACTTTCAGAGGTTGGCACGCGCCCCATGTGATCAACCACGATGTCCATGTCGAAGCGGTTGAAGAATGCTTCGTAGCGAATAATGTCTTCTGCGTTGACGTGAATCACCAAATGCCAACCAAACGGCTTCACACGCTTCAATACCCTTTCCATCATTTCTAGGTTGGGTGCGCCACCAAGGTGGGTCACGAAATTGAAGCGAATACCGCGAACGCCCCCTTCATGAAGATCCTGAAAATCATTGTCGGTAAACGTGTCGTCAGCCATGCACACGCCACGATAAGCGCCGTTACTGGTCGCAATCGCGTCCATCATGGCGCGGTTATCTCGCCCGTGGCAGCTTGCTTGCACCAACACAGCACGGGAAATACCCAGCGTGTCATGAACACGCTTTAGCGCATCTTTGCCCGCATCAGGCGGCCAATACGTCGCCGTTTCGGCGTATGGGAATTGCGCATGTGGGCCAAACACATGGCAATGGGCATCGCAGGCATTGGGCGGGGCGACAAATCGCGGTGTGCGCGTGTTGTTATCCGGTGGCATACAACTGGGTTTAGTCATTCCATGACTCCTCGTGCTGTCGGGGTAAGTTCGGGCACATACAACTCGCCTTTGGCAAGTAATCTGGCTGTTCTTAGCAATCCGGCTTTGGTGACGTTGCCATGCTCATCAAAGGTCAGCGTCATGGAAAATTCGCCGGATGGGTGTTCGACGGAAAGGCGTTTGATTTGCCCATCAGGAATAGAGGCGATGTCGTTACCCATGCTGCCTGCCAAAGCACACGCCGTGGCAACGGATACTGCGCCCAATACGCCGATTGACGAGTGACACACTTGGGGAATAAAGGTGCGTGTAGAGACATGGCCGTCATGTTGTGGCGGTGCGATCAGGCACATTTTTGGCACGACTTTGTCAGTCACATCGCCCAGATTCATCGCACTGCCTGCGGCAAGACGAATCACCTCAAGCTTGGCTTTTAATGTCTCGTGCGCGTTAAGTGCATCAACCGATTCATAGCCGCTGATACCCAGATCTTGCGCGCGAAGCACCACCACGGGCATGCCATTGTCGATGCATGTGACCTCAACGCCTGCAAAGGTATCTCGAACTCGGCCGGTGGGAAGCAGCGCTCCAGTGATTGAGCCTGCAATATCTTGGTAGTTGCAGATAACGGGGGCGGCAGTGCCGGGTACGCCATCAATAACGGCATCACCTTCGTATAGCACGCGTCCTTCTGGGGTTTGAATATCAAGGTCACAGCGATTGCCACTGTTGAGCATATGCACTCGCACCGTCGTGACCTCGGTCTTTGCTTCAATCAAGCCAGATTCAATCGCAAACGCACCGACGCCCGCTAAAATGTTGCCGCAATTTGGCGAGGTATCGACACGGTCTTCACCCACCACAACCTGCATGAAGAGATAATCCACATCGCAGTCTGCATGCTGCGACGGTGACACAATCGCGACCTTGCTTGTTAAAGGATGCGCGCCACCTAAGCCATCAATTTGCCTCGTGTCACGTCCCACTGCATCAAGGATGACTTGGCTACGCTTAGCTTTATCACTGGGCAGATCGCTGGCAAGGAAATAAAGTCCTTTTGAACTGCCGCCTCGAATTTGCATGTAAGGGATTGACTGCATCACTCACTATCCTTTGCATTGGGTGAGCACACAGAATAGACGCGAACCTGATCGCAATAAATTCAACTTCTTTACATTTTGTTGTACATTTTTAACATTACTGTCTTGTGAGGCACGAGTGTGATGTCGAACATCCCCCACTATTTCCTGTATGGCGAAGCGTTGCCCGACAATGCGCCGGACTACATGCATATCGCGCGGCTTGAGCAATCACTGCCTAAACACAACTGGGAAATCCACCCTCATCGTCATGACAATCTGCACCAATTGATGTTGCTCGACTCCGGTTCCATGCATGCACAAATTCGCGATGCCAGCGCTGAATATCAAGGAAGCTGCGTACTTTCTATTCCCGCCAAAGAAGTGCATGGTTTCGTCCACCAGCCGGGCGTGACGGGTTTTATTCTGTCGATTTCTCAGCCTTTTATGTTGAGCTTGTTCAATGATTCTGAGCGCCAAGCACTCTCGACACTGTTTCGTGAACCTCAGACTATTTCTGCAACATGCGCACGAGAGGCTATCGAGATCAAAACGCTTGGAGAGCGATTACTAGGGGAATATCAAGGTAGCGCGATGGGACAATCGTCGATGATTGGGGCATACCTCAAGATCTTATTCATCTTGCTCAGCCGTTCCGTTGTTAACCATGAACAGCGACAAGTTACCGATACCAAAACCGCGATTTTTGAGCGCTTTGTTGCTTTAGTTGATAGCCATTACAACGAACATTGGAGCGTCAAACGCTATGCCGATCAGTTGGGTTTGAGCCAAGGGCAGCTTAATCGAATCTGCCAGCGCAGCGCGGATCAGCAGGCACTGGCCATTGTTCATGAACGGCTGATCGACGAAGCCAAACGATTATTATTGTTTACCCAACTGTCTGCGAAGGAGATTGGCTATACCTTAGGCTTTAAAGACCCTGGCTATTTCTCTCGATTTTTTACCCGCCATGTCGGGCAAGCACCGAGGCAATTTCAACACCAATTGGTGTCAGCCGTGACGGAGCAACCCGTGAAGTAACCAAAGAGCTCTTCACAATCAAATTAATGATTTCATTATTGAAAAAATTGACCTATCAGTCAGAAAATCCAACAACGACTATACTGTATGGCAAACGGATTGGTATGAATTTGCTTCATGAGAGGGAGAGAACTATGGAAGACTTTATTCGTCGCTTACCCAAGGTTGAACTGCACCTGCATATTGAAGGCACACTCGAGCCAGACCTCATGTTCGAATTGGCAGAACGAAACGGCATCACACTGCCTTATGCGTCGATTGAAGACGCACGCGATGCTTACCACTTTCACAATTTGCAGTCTTTTCTCGATATCTACTATCAAGGCGCCAATGTGTTAATCACGGAGCGCGACTTCTTTGATCTCACCTGGTCATATTTACTGCGTTGCAAAGCCGACAACGTGATGCACACGGAAATCTTTTTTGACCCGCAAACGCATACCGCCCGTGGCATCGATTTTGATACCGTGATCAACGGTATTTACCATGCGTTGCGGCAAGGTGAAAAAGAACTCGGTATTAGCAGCCAACTCATTATGTGCTTTTTACGCCACCTTTCTGAAGAAGCCGCCTTTGACACATTGGAGCATGCAAAGCCACACCTCCATCGCTTAAAAGGGATTGGACTCGATTCCTCAGAACTAGGCCACCCGCCGGCCAAATTTACCCGCGTATTCAATGAAGCGAGAGCATTGGGGCTGAAAACCGTCGCACACGCAGGCGAAGAAGGCCCGGCCAGTAATATTCGTGATGCCATATCTTTGCTTCATGTCAGCCGTGTCGATCACGGTGTGCAATGTGTGCAAGACCCTGAGTTGGTCAAAGAACTGGCTGACACCCAAATGCCGCTTACTGTGTGTCCGCTATCAAATATCAAATTGCGCGTGTTTGACCGCATGGAAGATCACAACATTCTCGACCTGCTGAACAAAGGGCTTTGCGTGACGGTGAATTCTGACGATCCCGCGTTTTTTGGCGGCTACATGAATGACAATTTTCTCGCCCTCAATCAAGCACTTTCCCCCAGCAAAGCACAATTGGTACAACTGACGCGAAATGCAATAAACGCGGCTTTCTTGGAGAAAGATGCGCGTCAGACATTGCATCAAAATCTAGACGACTTTTGGGTGGCTCACGGCATAGACTAGAGATGATAAGCGGGCATCACCCGCTTTCCACCTATCAAGGAGCTCCCATGAAAGCCTCGTTGTTTACGCTGACGGCACTCGCCGCCTCTTTTTCCGCGCTTGCTGAAAGCCCATCAATGCCCTTTGCCGATACGATTTACCATAACGCTCAGGTCATCACCGTCAACGATAAACAGCCTGATGCAAGTGCCGTGGCCATCCTCGACGGCAAAATTCTGGCCGTTGGTAACAACGAAGAGGTGCTAAAACTCGCAGATAAACGCACCAAAGTCGTCGATCTTAAAGGTATCACCATGATACCGGGGTTTATTGATGCACATGGTCATGTCATGAACACAGGTCTTCAGGCCGTATCTGCTAATTTGCTTTCTCCGCCCGATGGCCCTGTGACTGATATTCCCAGCCTGCAAAACGCACTTCGTCAATGGGCTGAAATTCCCACCAACAAGGCGCAAGATTTCATCATTGGTTTCGGGTATGACGATTCGCAACTCAAAGAACAACTCCACCCGACCCGCTATGACTTAGACGCCGTATCAAAAGACGTTCCCATTCTGATCATTCATCAATCAGGACACCTCGCGGTATTGAACAGCAAAGCACTCGATATGCTTGGATTCACCGCCAGCAGCAAGAACCCGCCCGGCGGTGTGATTCGTCGAATGCCTGATAGCGACGTGCCGAATGGCGTACTAGAAGAATCTGCGTTTTTTGGCGCCTTGATCCCACTCTTCACGCAAATCAGCCCCGACGAGAACGAATTGCTGTTTCAGGCAGGCATGGAGTTGTACGCCAAATATGGCTACACCACGGCACAAGAAGGTCGCACCATGACGGACAGCGTCAAAACCATGTACGACATTGCGCAGAAAAAGAAACTGCTGCTGGACGTGGTGGCCTACACAGATATTCAGCTCGGCACCGAGATCATGAAACCGCCTTACCTCAGCCAAAGTTACAACAATGGTTTCCGTGTGGGCGGCGTCAAACTGACGCTAGATGGTTCGCCACAAGGCAAAACCGCATGGCTGACCAAACCCTATCTTATCCCGCCTGAAGGTCAGAAGGCGGGTTATGAAGGCTACCCGATCATGTCAGACGAAGAAGCGGAAAAATATGTCGGCATGGCGATGGAAAACGGCTGGCAACTGCTCACGCACGCTAACGGTGATGCTGCCATCGACCAATATATCCGCGCCGTTAAAAACGCGACGAAGAAATATGGTGAAGGCGAGCGACGCTTTGTTGCGATTCACGCGCAAACCGCCCGGGAAGATCAGGTGCAGTCGTTTAAAGAACTCAACGTGATGCCCTCTTTCTTCCCCATGCACACCTTCTATTGGGGTGATTGGCATGCACAATCTGTACTCGGCGATGAGCGAGCTGAAAATATTTCACCCACCGGCTGGGCATTGGATCGCGACATGATATTCACCTCTCACCACGATGCGCCAGTAGCATTTCCTAATTCGATGCGCGTTTACTCTGCAACGGTCAATCGAATCACGCGAAGTGGTCGTATTTTGGGCAAAGACCAACGAGTTTCGTCGATGACAGCGCTAAAAGCACAAACCATTTGGGCGGCGTATCAGCATTTCGAAGAGAACACCAAAGGTTCGATTGAAACCGGTAAAGTCGCGGACTTGGTCTTGCTGTCGGACAATCCATTAGAGATTAACCCGCTAGAACTGGCAGATGTTACCGTGCTGTCGACGATCAAAGAAGGGGAAGTGATTTATACCCAACAAGCCGCCATTGCCGACAACAGTTGCGCGGCGTCTAGAAAATGTCAGGCGCTAGCGACACATACCTTTATGATTGCCGGATTGATTCCGCACCAACACTGACGGTCTGATTTCGCGTAACAAGGATGACTTGATGTGCCGTGTTACGCGATTCCACTGCCAGAATATTAAGCCAGCAATCAGCGAATTCTAAGCCTAATTCCACATTGCTGTCTTCGCAGTCATTGCCGCTTCAACTCCTGAATAAGCTTTTTGGGCAACGGGAAGCGGCTGGTTGATTTTTCGGCGACATCGGCCCAAAAGTGGTTAAAACACCTGCAAAATTGAATATTTTCTCAGTTGAATGCTGCGTTTGGTCACGTAATATGAGATAACGTCGCCCCCAAAATGAGTGTATCCCGTTTGTTGTCGTGCCTTGGAGGCCAACGCTCACACCGGATATTTAGCGAACTCAAGTCATTTTAGAAGAAGAATCTCATGCATTAAGGAGGATGATGAGGTCACAGAGGCTATATGAATCAACTAATTTCAGTCGGCGTCCTTGAGTCTTTTCTTATCGCCATTTTCGTGCTGTTTCTTGGCCATTTTATTAATGCTAGGCTTCCCTTTCTAAAGCAGTTCAACATCCCTGAGCCCATTGTTGGTGGGTTAGTTATCGCATCCGTTATTACTGTCTTGCACCTAAATGGCATTGCACTCAGTTTTGACCTGCCGCTTAAAAAAACCTTTATGTTGTTGTTTTTTGCTACTGTCGGCCTTGCCGCAAACTACACCCAACTCATCAAAGGTGGCGTAAAAGTCTCGATTTTTTTGGGTGTTGCCTCTTTATATATCGTGGTACAAAACACCATTGGTGTGTCGTTAGCCAGCACGCTAGGGCTTGACCCCTTAATGGGGCTGATTGCCGGCTCGATTACCCTTTCAGGGGGGCACGGTACAGGCGCAGCATGGGCACAAACCTTCCAAGAGATGTATGGTATTGAGAACGTACTAGAGATTGCGATGGCATCTGCAACCTTTGGTCTCATTGTCGGCGGTATTATTGGCAGCCCAGTTGCACAGCGCTTGATCGATAAAAATCGCCTGAAATCTGAATATGGAAATACCCACAACACGCATGAACAGTTCCCTGAACTGGTCACATATGACGAAAACGAGCAGGACAAAGTTACCGCCAAAACGGTTATTGAAACCCTCTTCGTGCTGTTAATTTGTGTGACAGGCGCGAAATACCTTGAGCAGTGGGTGCGCGGCTTCGAGATCAGCTGGCTCATGATCCCAGACTTTGTCTATGCGCTCTTCATTGGCGTGGTGATCACCAACTTGCTGGAAGTATCCAAAGTCAAAAAAGTAGATATGGAAACTGTTGATATCCTCGGTACCGTGTCACTCGCCCTGTTCCTAGCCATGACGCTCATGAGCCTCAAGCTTTGGAACATACTTGACCTTGCAATTCCTTTCTTGGTCATCTTGCTGGTGCAATCATGTGTATTGGCCGTGTTCGCATACTTTGTCACGTTTCACGTGATGGGAAGAAACTACGACGCCGCCGTGATAGCCAGCGGACACTGTGGGTTTGGCCTAGGCGCAACCCCGACCGCCGTGATGAACATGGGCTCGGTAGTGAATCGCTTTGGTCCTTCACCACAAGCCTTTATGGTCGTACCGATTGTTGGCGCGTTTTTCATCGACATCGTCAATCTGATTATCTTACAAGCTACATTGAGCATCATTGGCTAATACTCGCTTGTTACCGTTCTCCCTGCCTGGGAGAGCGGTAATGCACCGCTGTTCCCTTCCCCCTTTCGAGGTGTCTTTTTTGCACATCTTTTCATAGCCACGTCAAATTCATGTTGCTTGTCGGAAACTTAGAACCGGATTGCGATAGCATTGGGGTTAGTTGCGGATAGTGGCTTGTGATGATTAGACTGAAGAAATTAAAGCACCGAGGCGTTTATGAGGTGAGAAATCACGGTGTTTTAAGACGATATGCAGGTTTCCGTTCTTTAGTTAAAAAACTTTTTTATTGTGCAGATTTGCGTATCTGCCTAGTGTGATTTTCTTAACAATGTTATCTAAGCCAACGAAAAACGAAGTCACACGCCAGTGACTACATTTACATCCATACTCTTATGCAAAATTCTGATGATCTGGATATTTTGGCTACCAATTTGTTGATAGAAAATAACATGGCTTCCTTGTGGAAACTTTCGGTAGCCATCTCTGATTTCATCACAAGTCTTACCAATATCAGGATTTTCAGCGAGTAAACAAAACAATTCTTCGCGTTTTATCGCTTTCATCGTGTATTCAACATGTTACACGTTCAGTTTCTGAGAAACTAAGAATGCATACCCTGAGTTGATCTTTGTTAGCGGTCTAGTTTGGTTTATTCTTAGCCACTTACATGTTACTAATTGATGTCATGTCGGAATTCCGCCACACGCATTGACTAAAAATCCACCTAAAGCAATGGGTAACGTCGTTTTCAGGTGAATCAGGATGACGACTAAAGACAAGGCCTACTAATAAACAGTGGGTTACTGCATCTTTATTATTTTGGCGCTCAGCGTCGAGCCAAATTAGAGGGAACACTATGACCTGGCAACTCAACGATCTGCAAACACTGCTAGCTGAACATGATGGTTGGCGTGTCGCTGACGCTGGAGAGTCCTTATGTTTAACCAATGAGGATGGTATCGAAGCATTTATGGCCGTTGCCGGAGAGCAAATTCTTGTTGAAGCACTGCTATTCCCGCAAGACGCAGTAAAAGACGTTTCAGGTTTAAATGACACCATACTGCGCACCCACAAAATGTTTCCTCTTAGCACTATCGGCATAAACGAAATCGGCGGACACAGCTATTACGCCGCATTTGGATCACTGTCATCACAATCAAAAGCAGAGACTGTCGTGATTGAAGTGGCCACACTGTTTCGTAATGTCGAAGCCTTTCTCGAACTGTACCAAGATTACCTATAAGGAAGCACCACGATGAGCGTATGGAAAAAGCTATTTACGGCGATTAAAGGTGGCGCAACCGAAGCAGCAGAAGCGGTTGCTGACAATCAAGCATTACGTATTTTGGATCAAGAAATCCGTGATGCAAAAGAAGAGTTGCGACGCTCAGACAATGCACTGGTAGGGATTATTGCTAAGCGCAAACTCTCCGCTCAAAAAGTCGCAGGCTTTGAAAGCAGCATTGCCGAATATGAAGGACACGCACGTGCCGCCATGGAAAAGGGCCAGCAAGATCTGGCGCTCGAATGCGCGACTCGCGTCGCCACACTTCGTAACGAACAAGATGCCGAGAACATCTATCTGCAACAGTTCACGCAATCAGAAAAATCGCTAAAAACCAACATTGCTCAGGCCAAAGATAAATTGCGTCAACTCGAGCAACAAGTGGATGTGGTTAAGGCGAATGAATCAGTTCAGCGTGCCCAGGCCGCGGTGTCGAACACAAACTTAGGTGCGAACGCAAAAATGCACACTGCGGTTGAATCGCTGGAGCGAATCAAAAATCGCCAGCAAGAGCGCCAAGCACAATTCGAAGCCGCGACAGAACTCGAACAAGAACAATCGGGCAGTAGCCTTGATAAAAAACTGTCCGAAGCAGGTATCACGGGAAGTCAAAGTGCATCTGCAGAAGACGAACTTGCTCGTATTTTAGGGAAGAAATAGCCCTCACCAAGGAAGGCTATGCCTCTTTAGCTACTTTGCGACGGTGACTGTCCAAGCCGTTCAGTCACCTCTTGGCTTACATACAATGATGACTATCAGTAGCCTCGCTTTGCAGAGTAGTAGCAATCAATTGCTAAATGGGTGATACGTTCACCCATTTATGTACCCTGACTATCGGAACTGTATATGTTTAGTTGGTTGAAGAAGAACAAAGTAACTCCCCCACCAGAAGACAGCGCCCCTGAAGTGCTCGGGTTACGATTGGGTGGCGCGATTGAACTCGACGACCTGAAGTTTCGACTGATGGAACCAGTTCTAGCCATTGAGCAGGCTTCACGCACTCAAATAATCAAAGCCGTCGGTGAAGTCAAACTGGATGCTCAAACTCGATTGGTCAGGTTCTATACCGATGACGACGGGTACTTTCAGGTATTGCAATCTGGCACCAGTGACGCCGATGTGAGCGAAGTAAAACTGTTCTATTTTTACGAATCTAAACCTGTCGATACCGACGCAGCGTGGAATGATTGGATAAACAATAAAATTGTCCAACCACATTGGCAACTCGATGGCATGACTTACGAGAAAGTCTGGGACAACACAAAGCCTGTTGCGATGACAGAAAAGACGTGGGCCGAAGATGGAAGCATATCCACAACCGACCAATTCATCATGGTTTATGAGCGCGAAGCCGGCGAAGATATCTTCGAATCCTTGCTCGTCTCGGGCGAGGAAGTCATTTCTGGTGGGCGTGCTGAACATGCTGTTGTCATAAGCACGGGTATTCATCTCTCTCCTACCGACTTTACCGTGGCGGGCTAATCCCACCGCCATTCATCACTTTCAGAAAGGAACTCTTATGTCTCAATTCGCACTTTCATTGGCAAGCCTAGGCTCATTTGCTCTCTATCTTGGCTTGTCGATTTTATTTTTGATGATCTTCAAGTTCGTCTACATCCGCATAACACCTTATGACGAATGGCAGTTACTAAAAGAAGAAAATAATATCGCTGCCGCTCTTACACTGTCAGGTGCTTTTATCGGATACAGCTTAGCCATCGCCAGTGCTGCGAGTAATTCGGTTAACCTCTTGGACTTTGCCATTTGGGGTGTCGTGGCACTTGTCGCCCAAATTCTTGCCTTTTTGATTGTCAGATACGGCTTCATGCCAAAACTGGTTGAACGTATCCAAAATAATGAGATCCCCGCTGGGATTGTTATGGGTTCGATGTCCATCTCCATTGGCCTGCTTAACGCCGCTTGTATGACCTACTAGGAGATGTTGACATGAAAAGAAGCCAACAGGTCATAAAACCACGTATGCGCAAAAGCTGGCGACCCGCAGTACCCAGCGTGACTGTCGCCGCCATTGTGCTGGTGTCAGGGTGCAGTGATAACGGCAAAGAAATGAACATCTATGCCAATGTTGATGACTGTGTTAACGACAACCCAGGATACAGCAGCGAATGCCGCGCGGCCTATCAAGATGCCGTGAATGAGGCCGCCAGCACAGCACCGAAATACAATTCCCAGGAAGACTGTGCCAGCGAGTTCGGCTACGAGAATTGTGTCCGTGCACCACAGAATAATTGGTTCATGCCAGCAATGGCCGGATTCATGTTTGGACGAGCCATCAATAACCGACCTTATTACCAACAACCTATGTTCAGCTCAACTTTCCCGGGTAGTCCATACTATGGCGGCTGGGTCTCTTCTGACGGCTACTCCTACGGTAAGAAAAGCAAATACTCAAAGGTCTACGTCCCCAAAGATCACCTCAAACAGAAACCTGCCGTCACCAAAACGATCTCTCGTGGCGGCTTTGGTTCTAAAGTTGCGGCAAAATCTAGCTGGAGCCGCTCTAGCAGCAAAAGTTGGGGCGGTTAACACGACTCTTTAGGTCCGTGGCCAAAGCGAGTTTGTTGGCCACGGCGATACTGTTGGTCATGCCTACGCTGTTGGTCATGCCTACGCTGTTGGTCATGCCTACGCTGGTGAGCAACGCTTAACCTGACTTAGTATGAACTTTACCCAACTCTATCTCTCGTTACTTTTCTCTTTCGCGTTCTCGAACTCGCGTATTAACCAACACCAACAACTTATGGATCTCGTTGATGTTTAGAGTTAGCAGTACCCCTCGCCCAAATTGGAAAAAGCTCGCAGATGAATACGGGTTTGGCTTTCACACCATGTATGGCGAACCGTATTGGGATGAATCCGCCTACTACCAGTTCACCTTGAAACAAATAGAACAAGACATTGAAGCGCCTACAGAAGAACTGCACCAAATGTGTTTGGACGTCGTCGATCATGTTGTCAAAGACGAATACTGGCTAAAACGGTTTCAGATCCCACAAACACGTTGGCAAGGGATCTTGGATTCTTGGACGGCACGTGAGCCTTCACTTTATTCAAGGCTTGATCTTGCCTACAACGGCAGTGGCCACGCCAAGCTTTATGAAAACAATGCAGACACCCCAACCTCGGTATTCGAAACAGGTTTTTGGCAATGGGTTTGGTTAGAAGAAATGGTCAACAGTGGCAAGATCCGCCGAGATGCCGATCAGTTCAACTTGCTACAAGACCTTTTGATTGCACGCTTCAGAGAGTTGGGACGTCAATTCCCCGGAAAAACCCTGCATTTTTCTTGCTGTCGTGACACAGAAGAGGATCGAGGAACCGTGCAATATATGGAAGATTGCGCGAAAGAGGCGGGGCTGTCGTCAGCCTTCGTTTTTGTCGAAGACATTGGTGTTGATGCCCATGGGCTATTTACCGATAGCCAAGACAGAGTCATTGACTGGATGTTCAAGCTGTATCCTTGGGAATTTATGTTCGACGAAGAATATGAAAAACACTTGGATACGGCCAAAGTCAACTGGATGGAGCCGATGTGGAAGAGCGTGATTTCTAACAAAGCGCTTCTTCCCATGCTTTGGAAGTTATTCCCCAATCACCCTAACCTGCTCGCGTCTTACTTTGCTGACGACCCTGCTCGTAAAAGCCTCAGTAACTTCGTTGTTAAGCCACTCTTTTCCCGAGAAGGCGCAAACATATCTATTTTCCGAGATGGTAAAGAAACCATGGCGGTTGATGGCCCATACGGTGAGGAAGGTATGATTGTTCAGGCTTATCATCCGCTACCAAAATTTGGTGACAACTATACATTGATCGGAAGTTGGCTGGTTGACGACAAAGCCGCTGGCATTTCGATACGCGAAGATGCTTCGCTGATCACTCAAGATTTGTCACGTTACTTGCCGCATATCATTCTTGAATAAAGAACGAAAAGACGCCTCTCCCCCGTCACTGAGCGTGGGAGCGGCTAGTTCTCCATGGCTTTCGGGCGATTTCACCTGTAATCCTTGTTAGCTTTTTGTTTGTCGCACTTTTCGTCATACTCGCCATGCCTCGTTAGATATGCTTAAAGCATTAAAAACCAAGCTTGGCGCTATGATGACGCAATACCCCACTTTTGCCCTGCAACACGCCCGTCTGCTCTACATGGTCAGAGTCACCATTGTCATGAGCTTCATCTTACTTGTCGTCCGTGTTTTCGATGTGCCCTACGGCTATTGGGCGTTAATCACCGCCGTGACAATATTGGGGACAATTCCCTTTGTGGGTGGTGTACTTTCCAAAGCCAGACAACGCGTATTAGGCACGATTGCTGGAGGTCTGATTGGCCTCGCATTGTTTCTTATCCCCCCGCAATATCACTGGATACATCATTTCGTGTTTTTCGCTTTGCTCATCGGCGCAATGTACTTCACTCAAGAACGTTACGCCTACGCGGCATTAATGGCGGGCATTACCATTGTTATCGTTGCAGGTGGTGGCCCTGCAGATTTTGAAGCCGCTGGCTGGCGGATCATGAACGTGCTCTGGGCTGGCGTCGTGGCTGTTCTGGTGAGTTTGTATATCTTTCCTTCAAGAGCCACAGATCAATTCATTTTCTTACTCGAAAAATTCCTGCAAGAGTTTAACCGGTACTACATCCAACACATCGAAGACGCGAAACAAGGCATTTTTGAACCTGCGCATGCCGACAAACTCAACGCGCTTGTTGATCAACAACAAAGCATACTGCCTCACGCGCTCAAAGAATCCGGCATTAACAAGAACGTTCTCAATTCCATATTGCTGATTGAAAAGCGACTCTACGCCGAACTTGAAGCCCTGATCAGCACCCAGTGGGATGGCCAACAAGGTAAAGATGAAATCAGCGAAATGGACGGGCTTATCGAAACCCAGTATGCGCTGACCAAACATTTCGAGGATCTCGCCCATCAGATAGAGAATAAAGACGTTACCGCTATGAGGGTCGAAGATATCCACATTTTAAACCTCTCCCCAGACACCATTGCACACCCGATGGGAGACAGTCGAGATATTAGCTATTTTGGCTATCTGTGGCTCAATCGAGAAATGGCGAGGCAATTTGTGCAACTGACGATCGTCACCAAGAAAGTGTTTGCGTATCAGTAGAAGTATTGGCACTTGGTTTGATTGGGATGTGTTGGGTGATGTCCATCGCGCCGATAACAGTAGACTTATCGACCTGAACACGTATGATCTCGGGTAACGTTACAAGAAAATAGCCTAAGCGGCTGTTTAAAAAGAAGATTTATAATCAATCATGATCAGAGATACAACACTCGCACCTTACAGTAAATGGACAAAGCCTTTTGTTTCAGAAGTTGCAGAGGTGATTAACCTACTGAAAGACAACGGCTACGATTCAAATCAATTGGTTAGCGTAACAGGCATTCAGCAAAAGAATGTGAATGCATGGACGGCGCGTTATAAAAACGAACCGGACAATGTGTCATCCATTCCTTACCCATGCTGGTGTTTCCTGTGCGCACTCGCTGGAAAACCGAACATCCAAAGCGATGGTGAAGTGATTGAAGTTAACGTGAGAAAGGTTCTTTCTTACTTCAAACCCACTGCTTTCAGACCGAATGATAAATTCGTGTGTCCGACCAGCGAGCAATTCAGCAACCTGATCGATAACGACAACTACGAAGCGCTGACCACAGAAAAGCTATCAGAGGTTTTTCACTGGAATGCCACTAACTTTGCACACGGAATTTCACAAGGTTCGTTGCCATTTCTGAACTGGAGCCTGATCGTGATGACGCTTGGCATCGATATTCAGAAAATGATCCTGAAAGAGCTACAAGGCCCAGTGTCTATCGACTGATTTGGGTGCTGTAATTTAAACATTGAAGCCGCTGAGGATTAACTCAGCGGCTTTTTCTATATTTGGCGGCGAAATTGGGGTTTACTCGGTCGCTTCGCTCGGCTGAGAACTAGACGTCCCCCCATACCAAGGCTTCAGCATCCCTATCTCCACTGGCTTATTTCAAATACGAAAAAGCCCGCTCAATGAGCGGGCTTAATCTAAATTTGGCGGAGAGATAGGGATTTGAACCCTAGGAGGGCTATAAACCCTCGCCGGTTTTCAAGACCGGTGCTTTAAACCACTCAGCCATCTCTCCGTGATTGGTGCGTATATTAATGTTCGGAACGCGCTTTGTAAACCCACTAATTATGCATTTTTGTTCAAACGAGCACACTTAAGCCACTATGCGCATATGACGTTCAAAGGGTGATTCACATTCGACCAGTTATCAATGATCTATTCGCTTGCTCAATTTTGATATGCATAAACATCTAATCAAAATAGACATAGTATTCTGGTCATTGAGAAACAGTCAGAAACAATTAGAAGAAGTCAATGTAGCGGCAGGTTGCATATTCATTAACATAGATACTGCATGAGTCGCATAAAAACAACGTGTTACAAAAAGCGCATCTTCACATTTCTCATCAAAAAACGCAGCATTTTAGCTAAGATCATTGCATGGGTCACACCTCTTACTTGTTCAATTTGCAGCCAAGATTTCTGATCCTATACTGTGGTTGTTAACTTTGTGTTAATAAAAGTTTCAGAATGGTTTTGCGAGATTCTCATCACTTTTGGGCTGATTGCCTTAAATGAACCTCGTCCATGAGTAACAACCCGTTATAACCAATAAAGGATTGATAGGTATGGTTTCTAAAAAGTCGACATTTGGACTTGCAGTTGTCTCCGCACTGCTTTTTTCTGGCACCGCAAGTGCCGAAGGTGAAAGCACCTTAGATAAAGTAAAAAAAGCAGGCGTTGTGAGCTGTGGTGTCAGTACTGGTCTTCCAGGCTTTTCTAACCCAAATGCTGAAGGACAATGGGAAGGTATTGATGTTGAGTTCTGTCAGGCGATGGCGGCAGCCGTTCTGGGTGACAAGAGCAAGGTTAAATATGTTCCGTTAACAGCGAAAGAGCGTTTCACTGCTCTGCAATCTGGCGAAATCGATGTGCTTTCACGTAATACAACGTGGACACTACAACGCGACGGTACCCTAGGTCTGAACTTCGTTGGCGTTAACTACTACGACGGCCAAGGTTTCATGGTGAAAAAAGACCTCGGCCTGAGCAGCGCGCTTGAACTGGATGGTGCTTCAGTTTGTGTCCAATCGGGTACAACAACTGAACTAAACCTGTCTGATTATTTCCGTGCAAACGGCATCTCGTTCAAACCTGTTGTTTACGATACGTATGACGCGACGGTTAAAGGTTTTGAATCTGGCCGCTGTGACACCTTGACGACTGACCAATCTGGCCTTTATGCGTCACGTATCAAACTGGCAAATCCAGATAGTGCGGTTGTACTACCAGAAATCATTTCTAAAGAGCCTCTGGGCCCAGTTGTACGCCAAGGTGATGACAACTGGTTCAACATTGCTAAGTGGACGTTAAACACCATGATCAATGCTGAAGAGTTTGGTATCACTTCTGCCAATGCCGATGAAATGCTGAAATCTAAAGATCCAAATATCCGTCGTATTCTTGGACAAGATGGCCCTAAAGGTCAGGGTCTAGGTCTGAATGACGATTGGGGTTACCAAGTGATCAAGCAAGTTGGTAACTATGATGAAAGCTTCCAACGCACTGTAGGCACAGGCTCACCACTGAATATCCAACGTGGCGTAAACGCACTTTGGAATGATGGCGGTATCCTCTACGCACCACCTATCCGTTAATTAGGTAGTTCACTACTCAGCACTTGTGGGGCACAGCATCTGTGCCCCTTATTTCAACGTGATAAGGATAGAGGTGCGGTTGTATGGCATCTAAAGATAATATGCTTAGCTCATCGGCCCCTCGCCCTGAGAAAAAGCAAAGCCTTATATACAATCCAACGTTTCGCTCTGTAGTTTTTCAAGCGATCGCGATTGGTGCTTTGGTGCTTTTTGTTTACAACATTGTAAACAATGCGCTGACAAACCTGGACGCGCGCGGCATTGCAACAGGGTTTGGCTTTTTAAGCCAAGAGGCGGGGTTTGGTATCGGGTTAACACTGATTGAGTACGATGAAACGTACTCTTATGGCCGTACGTTTTTCATCGGCTTATTGAATACTGGCTTGGTTTCCATTCTTGGCATAGTATTCGCGACCATTTTGGGTTTTCTTGTGGGTATTGCGAGGCTTTCAAGAAACTGGTTGTTGAATCGCTTTGCCGCGATTTACATCGAAATCTTCCGAAACATTCCCCTTCTGCTTCAAATCTTTTTCTGGTACTTCGCAGTGTTACAAGCGCTGCCGTCTCCGCGACAAAGCTTAAGTTTTGGCGATTCTGTCTTTTTAAACGTTCGTGGTTTGTTTTTTACCCGTCCCGTTTTTGAAGAAGGTTCGATGTGGATTTTCATTGCGCTTGTCTCCGCCTTAGTATTCAGTTTTGGCTTAGCGCGTTTTGCGAAAAAGAAACAAGAAAAAACAGGCGAACAAACGCCAGTATTTTTGATATCTATTGCTGCGATCATCGGTTTACCTCTGCTCGCTTTCTTTGTTGCAGGTATGCCGGTATCACTGGAATATCCTGAACTGAAAGGGTTCAACTTCCGAGGTGGCTTCTCAATTATCCCTGAACTGGCGGCACTCACGCTCGCGCTGTCTATATATACGGCGTCATTTATCGCAGAGATTGTGCGTTCGGGTATAAACGCCGTCAGTCATGGGCAAACAGAAGCTGCGATGGCGTTGGGTCTGCCTCGCAACAGAACGCTTCGCTTGGTTGTCATCCCACAAGCTATGCGAATCATCATTCCACCACTCACCAGTCAATACCTAAACCTGACGAAGAACTCTTCGTTGGCGATGGCTATAGGCTATCCCGATTTGGTCTCTGTATTTGCTGGCACAACGCTCAACCAAACGGGGCAAGCCATTGAGATTATTGCAATGACGATGGGTGTTTATCTTACGTTGAGTTTGTTGACTTCACTGTTAATGAATATCTACAACGCTAAAGTCGCACTGGTAGAGAGGTAACCCATGGCAAAACATGAGTTTCAACCAGATTTGCCGCCGCCACCTAATACGGTCGGCGCGGTAGGCTGGATGCGCAAAAACTTATTTTCATCGCCTCTCAACTCAGTCATGACCGTGATTTTGGCAATTCTTGCTATCAAGGGATTATGGGCCGTTGTTGAGTGGGCTTTCATTAATGCAGACTGGATCGGCACATCGCGCGACGATTGTTCCCGCGAAGGCGCATGTTGGGTGTTTATCAACGTGCGTTTTGACCAGTTTATGTTTGGTTTCTACCCACAAGAAGAGCTTT
Source organism: Enterovibrio litoreus (assembly GCF_045679545.1). Lineage (NCBI taxonomy): Bacteria > Pseudomonadati > Pseudomonadota > Gammaproteobacteria > Vibrionales > Vibrionaceae > Enterovibrio > Enterovibrio litoreus. Next base: position 1,382,435 of record NZ_CP166194.1, on the reverse strand, counting down.
GGCGTCCTCAGCTTTTCTATGCGATTTTGGCTATTGTTACTGGTCTGTTGATCTACGAACGCACGCCAAAACGCGGTTGGATTCTGCTGCTGTTTATCGTTGCTTTCCCGCTCATGGCTGTTTTCTTGATTTTCGGTGATGTCGCGGGCTTGCCTAAGGTGGAAACTCACCTGTGGGGTGGGCTGCTTATCACCATGATCATTGCCATCGTTGGTATTGTGGTTTCACTGCCTATTGGCGTGATGTTGGCATTAGGTCGACGCTCTGACATGCCGATCATTCGCAGTTTGTGTACTGTGTATATCGAAGTGTGGCGTGGTGTTCCTTTGATCACGGTTTTGTTCATGGCATCGGTCATGCTGCCATTGTTCATGGCTGGCGAATCGGAAACCAACAAGCTCGTTCGCGCCTTGATCGGTGTGGTCATGTTCTCGGCTGCCTACATGGCAGAAGTGGTTCGTGGTGGTTTGCAAGCCATTCCAAAAGGCCAGTATGAAGCTGCTGATGCATTGGGTCTCAGCTATTGGAAGAAAATGGGATTCATCATTCTGCCTCAGGCATTGAAAATCACCATTCCTTCGATTGTGAATACATTTATTGGTCTGTTCAAAGACACCAGCCTCGTACTGATCATCGGTATGTTTGACGTGCTGGGTATTGGTCAGGCCGCGAATACTGACCCGAATTGGCTTGGTTTCGCAACGGAAAGCTATGTGTTTGTGGCATTGGTGTTCTGGATTTTCTGTTTCGGCATGTCCCGTTACAGTATTTATCTTGAAAACAAACTCCACACTGGTCACAAGCGATAGAGAACAAGGATAGTATTATGACGCAACAAGACGCCCCTGTTATCCAACTGACCGATGTGAACAAATGGTACGGTCAGTTTCACGTGCTGAAAAACATAAATCTTTCGGTTTCAAAAGGCGAAAAGATCGTAATCTGTGGCCCTTCTGGGTCAGGTAAATCAACGATGATTCGCTGTATAAACCGCCTTGAAGAGCATCAGCAAGGCTCAATTATCGTTGGTGGTACCGAGCTAACAGACGATTTGAAAAACATTGAATTGGTGAGAAAGGAAGTGGGCATGTGTTTTCAACACTTTAACCTCTTCCCGCACCTGACAGTGTTAGAGAATTGCACGCTAGCGCCAATTTGGGTGAAGAAAATGCCCAAGGACGAAGCGGAAAAAGTCGCGATGAAGTTCCTTGAACGCGTAAAGATCCCAGAGCAAGCCGACAAGTACCCCGGCCAGCTTTCTGGTGGTCAGCAACAGCGCGTCGCCATTGCACGTTCGTTGTGCATGAACCCAAATGTGATGCTTTTCGATGAACCGACGTCAGCACTTGACCCAGAAATGGTGCGCGAAGTATTGGATGTAATGGTAGAGTTAGCGGAAGAAGGCATGACCATGTTATGTGTAACGCATGAAATGGGCTTTGCAAAAGAAGTTGCTGATCGCGTTATCTTTATGGATGCTGGCGAAATCATTGAAGAAAATGTTCCTGAGGAATTCTTCAATAATCCGCAATCTGACCGAACTCAGTTGTTCTTGAGTCAGATCCTGCATCACTAAAAAAGAGCGCAGTTCTTCGGGTTAACCACCTGTTAACATTCAGTTACAAGATCAAACAGGCTTAGCTGGCGGGATATATTAGTATTCTCAACGGCTAAGCTGTTTTATTATCAGCAATACGACAATTGTGACTTGAAATTTTGAGCCAAAGGCGCAATAACTGTCGTATAGAAATATATGTTTGTACCCCATCGGGAGAAAGCTATGAATGATCGTTTTGTTGCTCGCGAGTACTCGCAAGAGAGCCAGTTAGCAACCAACAGGGTGTTACGCAACACCTATTTCCTATTGTCACTGACCTTAGTCTGGTCTGCGATTGTCGCTGGTGTTTCAATGGCGATGAACATGCCATACCCTGGCATAATCATTACTTTGGTTGGTTTTTACGGCTTACTTTTCCTAACAGAAAAGAATAAAAACAACTCAATGGGTCTCGTGCTGACTTTCGCGTTAACCGGATTCATGGGTTACACATTAGGTCCGATTCTTAACATGTATGTAGGTGCTGGCCTGGGTTGGGCTATCGCTCCTGCATTGGGCGGCACTGCGCTGACCTTCATGGCGTGTTCTGCTTACGCACTGACGACCAAACGTGATCTGTCGTTCCTTAACGGCATGTTGATGGCAGGTTTTGTGGTGATCATCGTGGGCATGATAGCGAACATCTTCCTGCAAATGCCGATGATTTCCGTGGCGCTTAGTGGTGTGTTTGTCCTGTTTTCAACAGGCGTAATTTTGCTAACCACCCAGTCAATCATTCGTGGTGGTGAAACAAACTACATCTCGGCTACTGTTGGTTTGTATGTATCAATTTACAACCTGTTCCTGAGCCTACTGCAACTGCTTGGCATTTTTGGCGGCGACGATTAATCGAACAGTATTAACATGATTCTTAAAAAGCTCCTTCGGGAGCTTTTTTCTTTTCTGCTCTTCCTTACTTCTTTTCGGCTCTTCCTGACTTCTTTTCGGCCCCTCATGAATAGCACCAATCTGGCCAAGTAAACGGTGAAGAACTTGCCGTTCGCAGGGCTTTGAATTGTGCTTTTCATTGAAATTTGAATATCACATCAACTTGAAGCCGCTCGAACAAGCCGATATGCTTTGCGCGTTCGAAACACGAGGTAATCCATGTTGGAATTAAACGGCAAACAAATTGAAACCGATGCCCAAGGCTATTTGAAGAATTTCTCTGAATGGGATGAAGCGCTAGTACCGCTTCTTGCTGAACAAGAAAACATCACGCTGACTGAAGCGCACTGGGAAGTGGTTTACTTTGTGCAGGAGTTTTATAAAGAGTTCAACACCTCTCCTGCTGTTCGCATGCTGGTAAAATCCATGGAGAAGAAGTACGGCCCAGAAAAAGGCAACAGCCGCTACCTTTATAAGCTGTTTCCTAAGGGGCCGGCAAAACAAGCCACCAAGCTTGCTGGTCTTCCTAAACCGGTGAAATGCATTTAGAAAAGAGGCGCTAATCAGCGCCTCTTTTTCATTTTAAGCTCGTCAAATGAACGAAAACCGAGCCAACATAAGCGCGACGAGCCGGTGTTTACCGAATAGAAAAGCCATCTATGGCTTGCCAATCAACAGAATATTGAGTCACTCCTGTCACATTGGCCGTCTGGGGCCCATGCTCTAACCACGCCAAAAGCGCATTCACATTTTTCTCTTCTCCGCACATCAGCACAGTCACAGTGCCATCGTCTTCATTACGTGCAAAACCCGTCAAAGACAATTTCAAACCCTCGTGCGCGGTGTGATACCTGAACCCAACGCCCTGAACGCGACCAGAGATCGTCGCCTTGATGCATATTTGAGGCATATGTCACACTCCTGTTATTGGTTATTACAGTACGCAACAGTGTAAAATATCAGTAACAGCGCAAGCGATGAAACCTCACGATTGAGGCGATTTGGTTCTATCAAGTACTTTGAGACTTGTGCAATTGACAAGGAATTATTCAAGATGAAAGAAACGCCCTTCCGTTGGATTGACCAATACCTCATTCGCCTTAGCCTAAAGGAAAAATTTGCTGTCCTTTATGCCATTATTTTTTCGCTGACCATTGCTACCGGTGTTGTATTTCATTCAGCGGCAACATCACAGCTTGCCACCACTCAAGACAAACATAGCGCAGCACTCAATGCAGTGCTGTCTCACTACAATGTCAGCGCCAATGAAGCGGCTTCAATCATCGCTTCTTCAGGTATCAGTGCGACTCAGTCTAGCAATGCATGGGGAGAATCCTCTTCAACCATATACAACGTGCGAGACAATAGCTTTTGGTCTCACATCAGCCTAGCTTCGCTGGGCGTTATGTTGGTGTTGTTCATTCTTGGGTTGATGGCATTGCACTATGTATCAAGCTTTATCGGCGGCGCAATGTACACCATGAATACTTCGCTTCAGCGCATGCTGGATGGCGACCTCACCAGCCGCATGAATTTCTTCCCTGTTAGAGATGAATTCAGCATCATCGCGACCACTGTCGACAAAGTTGCTGATCGCGAGCACAGTCTAGTGAAAGCAATTAAGAATGCCTCTAGCTTAATGAGCCAGCTTTCTAACGATTTGGGTAAACGCAGCACAGAGAGTGAAAGCCTTTCTACCGAACAACGCACCTACCTTGATTCATTAGCCAGTGCGACGGAAGAAATGGCTGGTTCTATTCGTGATGTTGCTACGCACGCGGAAGAAACGTCAGGCGAGATGATGGTAGCGGGTCAAGCGTCGAAGCAAAGCCGTCAGCAAGTCAACCAAACCCTACATGCCATTCAAGCGTTGAGTGCAGAAATTGAAGCCGCATCGAAGGCGGTTTCTTCATTGGAGCAAAACTCCCATGAAATCGGCAGCATGGTGGCGACTATCAGCGCGATTTCTGAACAGACCAATCTACTTGCGTTGAACGCTGCCATCGAAGCGGCTCGAGCTGGCGAACAAGGCCGTGGTTTTGCCGTTGTCGCCGATGAAGTCCGCACTCTGGCAGGTCGAACACAACAAGCGACCGTTGAAATCCAGCGCATGATTCAAGATCTTGAAAGCAACACTGCACACCTTCGAGGTGTCATGCAAGGCACTGTCGATAATGCCGCAGCAAGTGAATCCCTGATGCAGAATATCGATCTAGAAATTGGCAGCATTTCTGAACGCAGCCAGCGCATTACTGACCGAAGCACTGAAATTGCCACCGCAGCCAATCAACAAGGTAGCGTAGCGGGTACTATTTCGTCTGACGTTGAGCGCGTGCGCCAACAAGCATGGCAAGTAAGCGAGATGATCCAACAGACGACGAAAGACGTGAGCGATCTGAAAAAGCAATCAACCAGCCTGACATCACTTGTCGACGGCTTGCGTACCGAATAACTTTGCTAAAAAACAGCCGCAAAGCCTGCGGCTGTTTGCATTCTTGCCCTTCTTCTCTGACAATACACACCCAATTTATAGGCCGCTGTATGCTGTTGCAGTGAGTCAGACATCTGAATTTAGGAAAAACCAATGAATCCGTCTGTTTATCTGGTGAAAGGCCGTGAAAAGTCACTACGCCGTCGCCACCCATGGATTTTCTCTCGTGGCATTCAACGCGTAGAGGGTAAACCCGAACTCGGTCAAACAGTGGATGTTTATGATCATCAAGGCCAATGGCTAGCGCGTGGTGCATTTTCTCCTAATTCTCAGATCCGTGTTCGCGTCTGGTCATTTGAACAAGAAGAAATCAACGTCGAATTTTTTAAAAAACGCCTTCAAGAAGCGCAAGGTCTTCGTGACACATTGGCTGCGCGAGATGGCCTAACGGGCTACCGTTTGATTGCTGCTGAGTCTGACGGCTTACCAGGCATCACCATTGACCGATATGAGAACTTCATGGTTTGCCAGCTACTCAGTGCTGGCGCAGAAGCACAGAAACAAAACCTGATTGATGCGCTTGTAGCGCTTTACCCTGAGTGCAGCGTCTACGAACGTTCAGATGTATCCGTGCGCAAGAAAGAGGGCCTGAAAGAGCGCACAGGCGTTCTGCATGGCGACATGCCACCCGCTTCTTTGGTAATCGAAGAAAACGGCGTGAAAATCAGCGTTGATATCGTCGGCGGTCACAAAACCGGCTTTTACTTAGATCAGCGTGATAGCCGCGAAGCGGCAGTAAAATACATCAACGGAAAACGTGTATTGAACTGTTTCTGTTACACCGGTGGTTTTGGCCTTTATGCCCTGAAAGGCGGCGCATCAGAAGTGATCAATGTCGATGTCTCCCAGCCAGCTTTGGACATTGCAAAAGCCAATGCTGAATTGAACGGCTATGATCTGTCAAAAGCACAGTTTGTGAATGCTGACGTGTTTAAACTGCTGCGTGAATATCGTGACAGTGGCGAGCTATTTGACGTGGTTATCATGGATCCGCCTAAGTTTGCCGAATCAAAATCACAGCTCAATGGCGCTTGTCGTGGCTATAAAGATATCAACATGTTAGCCATACAAATCCTGAAACCGGGAGGTACGCTTCTCACCTATTCTTGCTCAGGATTGATGGACAACGCCCTGTTCCAAAAAATCATTGCTGACGCCGCGCTTGATGCCCATCGTCAAGTTCAGTTTATTGAGCGTTTCGAACAAGCGGCCGATCACCCGCTGGATAGCGCTTACCCAGAAGGTTTCTACCTGAAAGGCTTTGCCTGTTACGTAAAATAGCCTGGCCTGTTCTGTTACCAAGCGCAACGATGACCATTTGGCCCACCACTTTTGCGTGGGCCCATTTTCATTTTTGAGGGATCACAATGAGAAAACATTTATTTCTCACGTCGTTATTTTCGATGCTGCTTCCACTGTCAGTGGCAGCGGAAGTCACACTTCACGTTAACAACAACGTTGAGCTTTTGGCTTACAACGGTCAATCGCATAAGTCTTCCATGTTTGGCAAGCAAGAACCCATTACGTTAGATAACGGAACACAACAACTTGCGTTTCGCTATGTGGAAAGCTTCGAGGAAGGAAAAGACATCACATTCATCAAGTCTGATGTGCTGATTGTGACATTTGATGCAAATGACAAAGATGTGTACTTTGCTTTCCCCAAACACAAAAACAAACGTCAAGCTCGCGCGTTTAACGAGAATCCAAACTTTCAACTTGTTGATGACACAAATTCGCCCATTGCGTTTGAACAAAACAAGCTGATGAAAAACGGCTTCCAGTTAAGCCGCGATTATTTGGCGGAGCTTTCGCGCTTCAACCAAACCGATAAGCCAGCTTCATTGCAGTTGACGGCGACGCCTTCAACGACGGCGTCAACACCTGCATCACGTGGTGCCAAAGTGGTGTTGAGTGGTGAATCGATTGACGAAATCGACTATCAACTCCACTACTGGTTCCAGAAGGCAAGTCCCGAAGCAAAAGCGCGATTTAAAGCCTACATAAACGCACAATAGAAATAAGGCCACCCAGCAGGTGGCCTTATTTTTTCTCGCGCTGAAAACGCGTATCGCATTGCATTACAAGAATGACATTTTCATCGTTTAGTGCCCCGATAAGAGCTGGCTGATGTCATCGAGACTGGATGGATCATCAATCGTAGACGGTACAACGTAACTCTCACCATCCGCGATTTGGCGAATAATACGACGCAAAATTTTACCTGAACGTGTTTTGGGTAAACGATCAACAATGATAGCGCGGTTAAAACAAGCAACCGGGCCAATCTCGCTGCGTACTTTCGCCACCAAGGCTTTTTCTATATCGCCATCATTCGAATAGTAACCGTCTTTGAGTACCACCAGCCCTAGCGGTAACTGACCTTTGATTTCATCATAAATCCCCACCACGGCACATTCTGCAACCGCTTCGTGCGCACCCACGACTTCTTCCATTTCACCCGTGGATAGACGGTGACCTGAAACATTTATCACGTCATCAATACGGCCCATGACGAACAGGTAACCTTCTTCGTCCATATAACCACCATCCCCTGATACGTAGTAGCCAGAGAACTGCTGTAAATAACCCGATTCGAAGCGATCATGGTTGCGCCATACTGTCGACAAGCAACTGGGTGGCAAAGGTCGTTTGATGGCAATATAGCCTTGTTGATTCGGCTGAGCAGGTTCGCCAAGCTCATTGAGGATCTGCACGTTAAATCCAGGCGTAGGCTTGGTTGACGACCCCGGTTTGGTGATAAAACTCTCCAAGCCAATAGGATTGCAAGAAATCGCCCACCCTGTTTCGGTTTGCCACCAATGGTCAATCACAGGTCGGCCTGTGTGCATTTCTACCCATTCTAGCGTCGGCGGATCTAATCGTTCGCCGGCCATGAATATGGTGCGAAGCGATACCATAGGATAATCGGCAATTAGCTTACCTTCTGGATCTTCCTTTTTGATGGCGCGAAAGGCTGTTGGGGCTGAAAACAGCACAGAGACATGGTATTCATCACACACGCGCCAAAACGCAGCCGGATCAGGCGTTCGTACTGGTTTTCCTTCAAACATGATGGTGGTACAGCCATGAATCAGCGGCGCATAAACAATGTAGGAGTGCCCCACCACCCAGCCCACGTCTGACGCGGCCCAAAATACGTCGCCCGGCTGAACGTTATACACGGTCGACATGGAGTACTTCATGGCCACAGCATGACCACCATTGTCGCGCACTACGCCCTTGGGCTTGCCTGTCGTGCCCGAGGTATAGAGAATGTACAACGGATCGGTCGAGGATACTGGCACACAGTCATGCGGTGTTGCGCGTTCAAACAAAGTCGCCCAATCGGCGTCACGTTCATGCTCAAGCGATGCTGGCTGCTCCGGTCGCTGATACACCACCACTTTTTCAGGTTTCCAACGGCTGTCCATCACCGCTTGATCAACCATGGGTTTGTATGGGATCACCTTACACACTTCGATGCCGCACGAGGCCGTTAGCAAAACTTTGGGTTCGGCATCTTCCAAGCGAACAGCGAGTTCATTCGGCGCAAAACCGCCAAACACAACAGAGTGGATCGCCCCCAATCGCGCACACGCCAACATGGAAATGGCAGCCTGTGGGATCATTGGCATGTAGATAACAACACGATCGCCTTTAGTGACTCCAAGTTCAGCCAGCATACCGGCACATTTGGCCACTTGGTCACGAAGCACCTCATAGCTGTATTGGGCTTTTTTTCCCGTAACAGGAGAATCGTAAATCAGGGCTGTTTGATCCCCTCTCCCATTTTCAACGTGATAGTCTAGCGCCAAATACGCGGTGTTGAGTTGTCCATCAGGAAACCAACGTTCGATGCCATTGGCGTCACTTTCAAGTGCAATCGTAGGTGGCGTGAACCACTGAATATTCTTTGCTTGTTGCAACCAGAAGGTATCTGGGCTGGCGACGGATTGCTGATAGGCGTTTTGATAGGCTGACATTGTCATGCTCCTTGCCTCTTGCTGAGGTTTTGCTTTTCTACCCACATTTTGATGCACCAATGGCGCTCAACGAGGTAAAAAGCTTGGCAGCAAACAGATGTCGTTGCTTGCTGCCAAGTAACTGCTGTTTCTCAAACCTTATGTTGGCTTGTTGATGAAACACTAATTAATGGTAAACATCTCCATAAAGGTATTTACCGGCGTTTTCATCAAGGTGTCTTGATCTAAACAAAGCGCATAAATTTTCTCTGCCTGTGCCGAAGGGAAACGCGTGAGAAGGTTACGCTTGAATTTACCTTCTAACACTGGGATACCTTCTTCTCGGCGACGACGATGACCAATCGGGTATTCAACTTCAACTCTTTCGGTCGACGTTCCATCATTGAAGAAAATCTGAATCGCATTCGCAATCGAGCGTTTGTCGGCATCGAGGTAATCTTCGCTATAGCGCTTGTCTTCAATAATGGTCATTTTCTCGCGCAGCGCATCAATACGGCTATCACCGCGATGGAAGCTGTCTTCGTAATGCTCGGCCACCAAGTCACCGTGAATCAAAGGCACTGCAATCATGTATTGCAAGCAGTGGTCACGGTCTGCAGGGTTGGCTAAGTCACCTACCTTTGAAATGATGCGAATGGCAGACTCATGCGTGGTCACTTCAATGCGCTCAATGTCATCAAGGCGATTGGCTACTTGTGGGTGCAATGTCACAGCACATTCCACCGCCGTTTGCGCATGGAACTCCGCCGGGAAAGAGATCTTGAACAACACATTTTCCATCACGTAAGCATCAAACGGTTGATTCACTTGGAATGATTCACCTTTGAACAAGACATCATAGAAGCCCCATTTCTCAGCAGTCAGCACGGATGGCAATCCCATCTCCCCCTTCATGGTGATCATCGCCAATCGAACTGCGCGAGACGTTGCATCACCTGCCGCCCAAGATTTACGTGAGCCAGCATTCGGCGCATGACGATAAGTACGCAGCGAACAACCATCCACCCAGGCTTGTGACAATGCATCAATGACTTGATCGCGGTTGCCACCCAACATACGTGTGACCACTCCTGTCGACGCAACACGCACCAATAACACGTGATCAAGCCCGACACGGTTGTAGCTATTTTCCAGTGCCAACACACCTTGAATTTCATGGGCTTTAATCATCGCCGTGAGTACGTCTTGCATCGTTAAAGCAGGCTTGCCTTCTGATACCGCAATACGGCTCAAATAATCTGCCGTCGCAAGAATACCGCCAAGGTTATCGGATGGGTGTCCCCATTCTGCCGCCAGCCAAGTGTCATTAAAATCCAGCCAGCGAATCATGCAGCCAATATTGAATGCTGCTGTGATGGGGTCGAGCTCATGAGAAGTGCCCGGTACGCGTGCACCATTTCTGACGGTTGTTCCAGGTACGAGCGGCCCCATGTGTTTGGTACATTCTGGAAAACGTAACGCCAACAGGCCGCATCCTAATGTGTCCATCAAACAGTTACGCGCCGTGTTGTAGGCCTCTGCTGAAGTGATCTCTTTTTCGCACACATAATCAGCAATAGTTTGTAGCAGTTCATCAGGCGCTGGACGCTGGTTTACATCGACATTCATTGACATGTTTAGATTCCTTTCCTTAATCAGTTATTGGCGTTTTTCGATTGGCAACCAGTCTTGATGCTCTGGCCCAACATAGTCCGCACTTGGTCTAATAATTCGGTTGTTCTCGCGCTGCTCAAACACGTGAGCGCACCAGCCTGTGACGCGGCTCATCACGAAAATAGGCGTAAATAACTTGGTGGGTATCCCCATGAAGTGATACGCCGATGCATGGAAAAAATCGGCATTGGGGAACAAGTCTTTTTCTCGCTTCATTACCTGTTCTACGCGCTCAGACACGTCGTACAATGCTGCTTCAGAAGAGGACTCAGACAACTGCTTTGACCATGCTTTGATCAGCGCGTTTCTTGGGTCGGATTCACGGTATATCGCGTGTCCAAATCCCATGATTTTTTCTTTTTTTGCGAGCATCTGCATCAACGCCGCTTCAGCTTGATCAGGCGTGCTCCAGTTCTCAATCATCGCCATGGCCGCTTCGTTTGCGCCGCCATGCAATGGCCCGCGCAACGTGCCTATGGCAGCGGTAACGCATGAGTGAATATCCGATAAAGTAGAAGCACAGACTCGCGCTGCAAAGGTGGACGCATTGAATTCATGTTCAGCGTACAAAACTAACGAGCAATGCATGACGCGGATATGCAGCTCAGACGGCGCCTCGTCAGACAACATATCGAGGAAATAGCCCGAAATGCTGTCTTGATTGCTCGCCGCTGTATCAATGCGCACGCCATCATGTGAGAAGCGATACCAGTAACAAATAATGGCGGGAAGGTGAGCGAGAATGGTGTCTGATTTATCTGACTGCTCAGAGAAATCTAATTCTGTATCCAGATTACCCAGCATCGAGCAACCTGTGCGCATAACATCCATTGGGTGAGCATCAGCAGGAATGTTTTCTAACACGCTACACAGTGCGGAAGGCAAGCCCCTCTTGGCGATCAGAGTTTGCTTGTAACCGTTCAGTTCTTGCGCATTCGGCAATTTGCCTTTTAATAAGAGATACGCGACTTCCTCAAACTCCGCGTGGTTAGCAAGGTCCGTAATGTCATAGCCTCGGTAGGTCAATCCCGTGCCGGATTTTCCGACGGTACACAAGGCCGTGCTGCCCGCACTCTGACCACGTAATCCCTCTCCACTTAACGGTTTGTTTTTGTCCGCCATGATATGCTCCTTGTCGTTGACTAATTTATTGTTTTTATGTGTTTCCCTACTGCTTTTTCTACTTCAACTTCTGTGTCTATCTTTGTGCTTCAAGCTTTCTGTTGCAGCGTTTCTATTTCAAAATGAACTCATTCTTTCTCGGCAAATAACTTGTCGAGTTGTTGCTCGTAATTGTGGTAACCGAGGTAGTGATACAATTCTTCGCGAGTCTGCATCGTGTCGACAACATTACGTTGATGACCATCCGTTTTCACTTGCTGATAGACGTTAAGTGCCGCCTGATTCATGGCACGAAATGCTGAGAGCGGGTAAAGCACGAGATCAACCCCGACTTCGTCCAATTCACTGACCGAAAACAACGGTGTTTGACCAAATTCGGTAATGTTTGCCAGCACGGGAACATTCAACGCTTGAGTGAAAATCTTGTATTGATCGAGCGTATTAATCGCTTCTGGGAAAATCATGTCTGCACCCGCTTCAACACAGGCTTGCGCGCGCTCTAAAGCAGAGTCTATCCCCTCAACCGCTAGCGCATCAGTACGTGCCATAATGACGAAGTTCGAGTCAGTTCTCGCATCGACAGCCGCTTTAACGCGATCAATCATCTCAGCTTGGCTCACAATGGCTTTGTTTGGTCGATGCCCGCAGCGCTTTTGTGAAACCTGATCTTCAATATGCACCGCCGCCACACCTGCCCGCTCCATTTCACGAACGGTACGGGCAATACTAAATGCCCCACCAAAACCTGTGTCGATGTCCACCAGCAGTGGCAGGCTTGATGCATCCGTAATGCGTCGCGCATCTTCCAACACATCGTTAAGCGTGGTGATCCCCAAGTCAGGTAAACCAAACGAGGCGTTTGCGACGCCACCACCGGACAGATAAATTGCCTGATGACCCGTTTGCTCCGCTAACATCGCGGTATAGGCGTTAATGGTGCCCATCACTTGTAACGGCCTGCTATTTGCTACTGCGTCGCGGAATTTTTTCCCTGCGCTCATGAGGCTTTCTCCCTGTCTGAATTAAGTTGCTTCGCTGCCAGATCGCCGCTTCGTTTTATGTGTCTTCGCATCAGCATTTCTGCCAGATCTGCATCTCTTTCTTCTAATGCATTTAGAATCTGAACGTGCTCATCCAATGCACGTTCTGGGCGTGACTGAGTGCGCGTTGACTGCGTGCGATACATGCGAACCAAATGATAGAGTTCGTCACACAGCAAGCTGATTAATTTGTCGTTTCGGCTGGCTTGGATAATGCGATAGTGAAAATCAAAATCACCCTGCTGATGAAAATAGGTCGCGCCATCAACATCATCGATATGCTGCTGGTGACGATGAAGTAGCTTTTTTAACGCCTCAATCTCTTGCGCTGTAATGTGTTGGCAAGCTTGACGAATCGCCATGCCCTCTAAGGCTTCGCGTACTGCATAAATATCTGAAAGCTGTGCAGCGCTGATTGCCACAACACGAGCACCAACATGAGGCACGCGCTCAACCAAGCCCATCGATTCCAAGCGCATCATGGCTTCTCGCAGTGGACCGCGACTCACCCCGAGCTCACGCGACAATTCGGGTTCTGATATTTTGCTGCCCGACGCAAACTTTCCACTGACAATGGCCTCGATAAGCCATTCAGTGATCCCTTCAGATTTGGTGACATCTTTCATCGTGCAATTCCTTTGGTGTCGACATTACGTTTTAATACTCACTCGCATAACCCATCACATTGTCGACAAAATTTCGCTACAAGTTAATTTTTAGTCGTTATAAGACGATATATCAACACAGATTGTCAACAATCCTGATTAGACATTGGTCTACCATACGGTATTTATGTTCATTTATTCACCGCACAAATTTCATGAATTTGATGAATGTATGTCAGTTGAAACTGTGAATCGCCGCCAGAAGCGAAAAGCTTTTTTATTCAGATACTGACTAAAGATCTAAATCTGACGAAAACAGCCGTGTCTCACAATTGCAACTCCACTACTTTATTTATTGCGCGATTTAAGTCGCGTTAATTACAAATAGATCAATAACTAGATAACTTTTTCGAGGTAATTCCATGGATGTGAAACGCAAGAGCACGGGCTTCACGCTGTCGGCAGTCGCCGTCGCGTGTATGTTTGCTTTCAACGCGCAAGCAGCAACCGATTGCTCCAATATTCAAAAATGGCAAGACAATGTCGCTTATGGCGGCGGCTCTACCGTTCAGCAAGATAACCATGTCTATAAAGCGAACTGGTGGACAATGGGTAACAGCCCTGCCACCTCATCTGGCGCTTATCAAGAGTGGAAAAAGATCGACCAGTGCGACACTGGCGGCGTAGTCACTCCACCAGAAAACCAAGCCCCAAGCGCATCGCTGGTTTCTCCAACTGCAACCGATAAAATCACCAGCGGCGACGTGGTCGCACTAAGTGCTGCCGCAGCAGATGCTGATGGCTCTGTGACTAAAGTCGAATTCTTTGTTGATGGCGCATCAGTCGGTTCAGATACTTCTTCTCCCTATTCAGTGAATTGGACTGCCGCTGAAGGCGCCCACACGATCACGGTTAAAGCTACAGATGATAAAGGTGCTAGCACTGTATCAACTGCGCTTAGCGTTACCGTGGAAGCGGGTACCGTTGAACCGGGCAATGAAGCACCAACCGTCTCTGTTGCCGCTTCTGCAACAGCCGTTGACCAAGGTGCCGTAGTCACACTCACTGCGGATGCCGCCGATGCAGATGGCACTGTCGCGAAGGTTGATTTCTATGCAGCCGGCCAGCTACTTGGCTCTAAAAACGCAGCTCCGTTTACATTTGATTGGACTGCTGACAAAGTCGGAAACGTGTCTATCTACGCGAAAGCCACCGATGACAAAGGCGCATCAACAGACTCCGCTCTCGTGAGCGTCAACGTGACAGGCACGCCAACCGTGTCTAACTGTCGTCCAGAGGGTATGTACCAAACTCCAGGTGTGAACGTACCTTACTGTACCGTTTACGACGCTGAAGGCCGTGAAGACATGGGTGCCGACCACCCTCGTCGTATTATCGGTTACTTCACCAGCTGGCGTTCAGGTGATGACCCACAAGCCGCATATCTGGTTAAAGACATCCCTTGGGAAGAGCTCACCCACATCAACTACGCGTTCGTGAGCATTGGTGCGGACGGTAAAGTGAACGTCGGTGATGTCAACGATCCAAGCAACGCCGCAGTTGGCAGAGAATGGCCTGACGTTGAAATCGATCCTGCATTGGGCTTCAAAGGCCACTTCGGTGCTCTGGCAACGTACAAGAAGAAACATGACGTTAAGACACTGATTTCTATTGGTGGTTGGGCTGAAACTGGCGGTCACTTCGCTAACGACGGCAACCGTGTTGCTGACGGTGGTTTCTACACCATGACAACCAACGCGGATGGTTCAATCAACCATGCGGGCATCCAGAAGTTTGCGGATTCTGCTGTTGAGATGATGCGTCAATACAAGTTCGATGGTCTGGATATCGACTATGAGTACCCAACCTCTATGGCAGGTGCAGGCAACCCATACGACAAAGACTTCATGGAACCACGTCGTGCTTACCTGTGGGCGTCTTATCAAGAGTTGATGCGTGTTCTTCGTGAGAAAGTCGATATCGCTTCTGCGCAAGACGGTCAACATTACATGCTAACTATCGCAGCGCCATCTTCTGGCTACTTACTGCGCGGCATGGAAACCTTTGATGTCACTAAGTACCTCGATTACGTCAACATCATGACTTACGATCTACACGGTGCATGGAACGACCACGTTGGTCACAATGCCGCACTGTTCGACACAGGTAAAGACTCCGAGCTTGCTGCTTGGAATGTTTACGGCACCAGCCAGTATGGCGGTATCGGTTACCTGAACACTGACTGGGCATACCACTACTTCCGCGGTTCAATGCCGGCAGGTCGTATCAACATCGGTGTTCCTTACTACACCCGTGGTTGGCAAGGTGTCACTGGCGGTGAAAACGGTCTGTGGGGTAAAGCTGCGCTTCCAAACCAAGCTGAGTGTCAACCAGGCACTGGTGAAGGTGAGAAGAACAACTGTGGTCACGGCGCGATTGGTATCGACAACATGTGGCACGACACCGATCCAAAAGGCAACGAAATGGGTGCCGGCTCTAACCCAATGTGGCACGCGAAAAACCTCGAAAACGGTATCTTCGGTTCATACGCCTCTGCTTATAAGCTAGACCCAGCCAACGATCCACAAGACGTGCTAAAAGGCACCTACGAGCGTAACTATGACGCCGTTGCAGTTGCACCGTGGTTGTGGAACGCAGAAAAAGGTGTATTCCTGTCAACGGAAGACGAAGCGTCTGTCAGCGTGAAATCTGACTACGTTATCGACAAAGGTATCGGCGGTATCATGTTCTGGGAATTGGCAGGTGACTATGCGTGTTACCAGCTAGATGCTAACGGCAACCGTACCGAGGTTGTTGATGCAAGCGAAAACGCTTGTAAGACGGGTAACGGCGAATACCACATGGGTAACACCATGACCAAAGCAATCTACGACAAGTTTGCAGCTGCCACGCCTTACGGCAACAAGCTGTCAGAGACAGCGATGCCGACCCAGGCGGTCGATATCGCAGTGAGCGTAGGTGGCTTTAAAGTGGGTGACCAAAACTACCCAATCAATCCGAAGATCACTTTCACCAACAACACGGGGACTGATATTCCAGGTGGCACGGAATTCCAATTCGACATTCCGACTTCTGCCCCTGATAACGCAAAAGATCAGTCTGGTGGCGGCTTGAAAGTGATTTCGTCTGGTCACACTAAGTCAAACAACATCGGTGGTCTGGAAGGTACTATGCACCGCGTCGCCTTCTCGCTACCTGCATGGAAAGCACTGCCTGCTGGCGCGACCTATGAATTGGACATGGTTTACTACCTGCCAATCTCAGGCCCTGCTAACTACACAGTGAACATCAACGGTGTGGATTATGCGTTTGCCTTTGAATACAGCGACCTGCCTCTGGCTGATCTATCAGGCCCTGTTGGCCCGACTGATCCAACCAACCCTGAGCCAGGCAACTGTGATACAACGGGGCTAACTGTTTACCCTGATTTACCACAAACTGACTGGCAGGGTAATCCAAGCCATGCTGCCGCTGGCGACAAGGTCGTTAATGGCGGTAAAGTTTACCAAGCCAACTGGTGGACAGCATCAGCACCGGGAAGTGATGGTAGCTGGTCTAAAGTTTGTGGTTAATACCCACACGACCATGTAACCACATAAAAAACTAACCCAAGCCGGCTGCTTCTAGCCGGCTTTTTCTTTGCCTCGCAGCACTTCGCTAAACGTTCACCCCAACACCGCGACCATTTTCCTTTGTATCGTTAAACGCTTAGTTAAGGGAGGTGAATCTTAAACTGAACGAATATTCATACAATTGGGGTGCTATTCTTCGGCGCACAGTCGTATCATATAGCGGACTTCTGCCGATAACTTCCTATCGTCTGACCATTTTTTGTTTCCCGAAGGTTTCATGATCTACAAACTCTTTGAGCGTATAACTACGGCTTTTCCGCCATCAGAACCCGAACAGCCACCGAAGACGTTGCTCGCCTTTTGCCGTCACTACACCAAAGGTTTTGAAAGGCCGCTTGTCGCCATGTCATTGCTTACGGCACTGATTGCGATTGCAGAGGTGTCTTTGTTTGGCTTTATGGGCCAATTGGTTGATTGGCTGACCCACCAAGACAAAACCACCTTTCTGGCACAAGAAGGCAATACGCTAATTTGGATGGGCATATTGGTTCTTGTTGTCATGCCATTGCTGGTCTCCTTGCATTCACTCGTTTTGCACCAATCATTGCTTGGCAATTACCCCATGTCGATCCGCTGGCTGGCACACCGATACTTGCTAAAGCAAAGCATCGGGTTCTACCAAAACGATTTCGCTGGACGCATTGCCACTAAAGTGATGCAAACCGCCCTGTCGATTCGCGAAACCGTGATGAAATTGCTCGATGTCGCGGTGTATATCGCCGTTTACTTCACCACCATGCTGGTCATGGTGGGACAGGCAGACATCCGCTTAATGATCCCGCTACTAATTTGGCTGGCCGCATACATTGGCATTCAGATGTATTTCGTGCCACGACTCAAAGCCGTCTCCACCGAACAGGCCGATGCGCGCTCCCTCATGACGGGACGCATTGTCGACAGTTACACCAACATTTCAACCGTCAAACTCTTCTCTCACACAGACAGAGAAACCGCCTACGCCGAAGAAGGTATGGAGACCTTCCTCGATACGGTTCATCGTCAAATGCGTTTGGCGACGGGCTTTAACATCGCGGTTGAGATCATCAACTACGCATTGGTGTTTGCCATCAGTGCCATTTCGATTTGGTTGTGGCTTGATTCCTCTATCACCGTGGGCGCCATAGCTATCGCTGTCAGCCTTGCTCTGCGAATCAATGGCATGTCCAAGTGGATCATGTGGGAAATCGGCGCGCTGTTTGAAAATATAGGAACAGTCGTTGATGGCATGGCCACGCTAGCGAAGCCCGTTGACGTGACGGATGCGCCGAATGCCCCGGTCCTTACCGTGCCGAAAGGCGAGATTACTTTCAATGATGTGAGCTTCCATTACGGTGAAAGCAAAGGCGTGATTGAGAAATTAAACCTCACCATCAAACCAGGTGAAAAAGTCGGTCTGGTAGGGCGTTCTGGAGCAGGAAAATCCACCATGGTTAACCTGTTGATGCGTTTTCACGACGTAGAAAAAGGCGAGATCAGAATCGATGGACAAAATATCTCGGCTGTCACTCAAGACTCATTGCGCGCCAACATTGGCATGGTGACACAGGACACCTCGCTGTTACATCGCTCTATTCGTGACAACATTTTATACGGCAACCCAGATGCCAACGAAGAAGCCATGCTAAGCGCAAGTAAAAAAGCGCATGCGCATGATTTCATCGAACAACTGAACGACACACACGGTAATCACGGATATGACTCTCAAGTCGGTGAGCGTGGTGTGAAACTGTCGGGCGGTCAACGTCAGCGTGTCGCGATTTCTCGTGTGTTGCTAAAAGATGCACCTGTTCTGATCTTGGACGAAGCCACCTCTGCGTTAGATTCAGAAGTCGAGTCGGCCATTCAGGAGAGCCTGTATGAACTGATGCAAGGCAAAACCGTGATTGCCATTGCACACCGCTTATCAACTATCGCCGCGATGGACAGATTAATCGTGCTCGATAAAGGCGAAATTGCAGAAGAAGGGACACACCAAGAGTTGATTACCCGTGGCGGTATTTATGCGCAGCTTTGGCAGCACCAAACCGGGGGATTTATTGGCGAATAACTGAAACACAACATTCAGTGAAAGCGAGAAGCGGGTGCTATTCGCACCCGTTTTTTATCGAACACACTCAGGGTTTCGCATTTATGAGACTCCTCTCCTACCCTTAGCTGTAAGCATACTGACTAAAGGAAGGACACATGTCATTGACCACACTTGCTGTAAAAACCTCATTTATTGCCCTATTCGCGTTCGGTCTAACCGCATGCTCAGACTACGATCCCGTTCCAGAAAGCCAATGCAGTAACGTGGTTAGCCATGCGCAAAAAGTGCTGGGAGCCATGGCCCCGTCAGCCGGTGAGCTCATGGGTCAGTGCAAATCAGCGTCTGACAGTGAGCGTGGATGCGTGATGGCAGCTACCAAGAAAGGACAACTGGCGCAGTGCTTATAGCGCGGGAATCACCAACACGAAACCAGAACGTAAAAAGGTAGGTTTGCACCTACCTTGTTCAATCTAACGCATGAGTTTTACCCGAAAACTACATGCCTCGCATTTGAATGCGTCGCAAGAACTCGGTCACGATACGGTCATAGAGAAGGTCACCAAGAAAACCATCTTCAACCGTATGGTCGATACTTGGGTTGTCGTTCACTTCAATCACGTAAGCTCGGTCATTCACTTCTTTGACATCAACACCATAGATCCCAGAACCGATCAAATTGGCCGCTTTAACCGCCGCATCAACCACACACTTTGGCGCGTGTTTTAAATCGACGGTTTCAAAGCCACCCGAGGTCACCCTGCCACTGTTGTGATGCTGATAGATTTGCCAATGCCCACGGCTCATCATGTACTTACAAGCAAAAATAGGCTGTCTGTTGAGAACACCAATCCGCCAATCAAAATCGGTCGGTAAAAACTCCTGAGCCAATATAAGCGCACTTTTTTCAAACAGCTTTGCGCTTTGCTCGATCAACTCTTCCTGAGTTTTCACTTTAACAACGCCGACTGAAAACGCGCCATCAGGTACTTTCAGTACCATAGGTAATCCAATCGTTGCCATTGCTTCATCAAACAAGGTGTCAACACCATTTCTTAAGATCAGGCTTTTCGGCGTTGGCACTTTATTCAGGGATAACAGCTCGTTAAGAAAGACCTTGTTGGTGCATTTCATTATGGATTCAGGATCATCCATCACAATAAGGCCAAGGTTTTCAGCCGCCTTTGCAAACTTATACGTGAAGTTCGCAATGTTTGTGGTTGCACGAATGAACAATCCATCAAACTCGCCCAATCTGGCTAAATCCTGCGGCCCAATCACTTCCATATTAATGCCAAGTCGAACCGCAGCACGTTGAAAACGGCGAATGGCCTTGGGATCAGAGGGTGGCATCTTTTCTTCAGGGTCGAGCAAGATCGCGATGTCATAGCGGTATTTTTTATTTTTTTTGCTGCTACGCCAAACCTTCTGCGAGAACAGCTCAAGTGACTCTGCAAAAAAGTCTTGTTCTTTATCATCCAAGGTTTGGAATGGACATGCTTCGAGTTTTGCCAACTGCCATTTGCCACTCATTCGGACAAATTCTGCATTTAGCACTGGAATCATGAATTTCTCAAACACCTGATGCGCTACTTTTTCAAGCCCAGCGATAGGAGTCCGACCAAAATAAACTTTTGCCGTTATTTTGTCCTGATCTTTGAAATGGCGATCAAAGTCAGATTGACGCAAATTCAACATGTACTGCTGATTCAGGTCATTGATGGTCATGACACGCGGGATAACGCGATGTCCACGAGCTTCTGCCATCAAAGAGCAATAGTAACCACTGCTCATGTAACCATACGATTTACAGAGATTGATCACTTGCGTATTTTTAGCGTCGGTAAATGCACCGGGCGCCAGATATTCATTTACCGTTACAACCTTTTCAGATGGGAAATACTGTCTCCAATCTTGGGTTTCATCTGTCACGATAAGTATGTTTGCCATTTCTCAAATTCCAGTAGAGATTAATCCGTTTTTACTCTTTAATACCCGAATAGTAACGCCACTTTTGAGGCTTCAATGCTGTTTCGCAAAGCTCTTCTTTCCGATCTCGATGATTTACACCACCTAGAGTCTCAAGTGTTTAGCAGCGACAAAGTCAGTCGCCGTCAAATGAAGCGGTTTATTCAATCTGAACACAGCCTGTTATTGGTCGCATCAGACGACAATGGCCTCGCTGGTTATTCGCTGTTGCTTTTTAACCAAGCCACGCAACTTGCTAGGCTATATTCCATTGCTGTCTCATCACACTACCGTGGTCAGGGTATCGCCAATCAACTCCTAACGCTTTGTGAAAAAAGCGCCGTTGATCGCGGATACATTACGCTAAGACTTGAAGTTAGGGAAGATAATTTATCAGCAATTAAACTCTATGAAAAACATGGGTTTAAGCCATTGAAAACGCTTATTCATTACTATGATGATTTAGCAGATGGGCTGCGTATGCAAAAAAGACTTGGCACGCCTGGGCCAAGTCAAAAACTCCCTATGCCTTTGTACATTCAAACACTGCCTTTTACCTGCGGCGCAGCCTGTTTACTGATGAGTTTTGCAGCGCTTGGCCACCCCATTCCACCCACACGCAAAAAAGAAGTGCAGCTTTGGCGTGAGGCCACCACCATATTTATGGCCGCAGGTCATGGCGGTTGCAGTGGACAAGGGTTAGCACTTGCCGCCAAAAGACGCGGATTTGATGTCGAGCTTTGGTCGCATTCCAGCGGCATTCCATTTATTCAATCGGTACGAGATCCCGTTAAGAAATCCGTGATTGAACTTGTGCATGAAGATTTCATGAGCCAGATAGAGGAGGCGAATATTACCGTTCGCGAATCCCCACCGACAGTCGAACAAATGGAGCGCTGGCTGGAAAAGCGAGCGTGTGTATTGCTGTTGATCAGTACCTATCGATTCAACGGATTAAAAGAGCCGCATTGGATTGTTCTCAGTGGTATGAATGAGCACTTTTTCTATTTTCATGACCCGCTGGTTGAACACCCAGAAGATGCTGTTAACGCTGCATTTGTCCCTGTCGGAAAAAGCGCTCTAAATCAGATTGTCGGATTTGGAAAACAGAAGCATACTGCTTGTGTGGTCATTTTTCCTGATGATAAAAGTTGAACACATTCGTTAAATAAGGGATTGAATTTGGATACAGGACGCGCACTAGAAAACGACGCAGACACTCTGCGCTTCGCAAAGAAAGTAGACGAGACTCTGTTTTCTTTGGTCAGTGGAATTGAAATACTCAATGCCGTCAGCCCTCTCAATTACAAACAGCAGAAAACCGAGTTTTTTAAGCGGCACTATTCTGTTGAGCCTTCGTTTGTTTACCGTGAAAGCGCGGGGAATTCCTTCCAGCTAAAACGCCGACTGTTTAATCTTCCAATCGAGAACATTGAAGATCCTGACCTTCAAAAAATCTATGAAGATGTGATTATTTCCTATGTCGATAAAATTGATCAGTTGCAAACCATAGGGAGTCAGGATTTTCTTTACAATTCTCTACGCTATTTTGGCGAGCCGACAGAAAAAGACATTCGCAATGCCACGTTTATCCTTCATTTACCTGACTCAGAAGAAGACGAAGAGAAGATGATTGATGCCAAAGGCATTCAATCCATTATGGAAAACTTCGCGCAGAAAGAAGGTTACGAATATAACTTGGTGATCGATGACAATATGATTGCCAATGCCTTAGTTTCTGGCACCTCAGTGAAAATAAACAGCACGGCGAATGTGCCAGAAATTGAAGCGCATGCATTAGCGCATCACGAGCTTGGCGTGCATTTGGTGACAACATTGAATGGCCGTAAACAGCCGTTAAAAGTCCTTTCACTCGGTTGCCCTGTGAATACTATGACGCAAGAAGGCATGGCGATTCTCAGTGAATATCTCGCGGGCCATCTCTCTATCAAACGTCTGAAAGTACTGGCGCTTCGCGTGCTCGCTGTTGAATCCATGATCAAAGATAAGTCATTCCGCCATACTTTCACGATGCTAAAAGAAGAATATGACGTCGATAAAAACATGGCCTTTACGATAACTGCGCGTGTTTTCCGTGGTGGCGGTTTTACCAAAGACTGTTTATATCTCAAAGGGTTTCATGAAGTGCTGAACGCTTTCGAGCAAGAGAAAGACTTTCTCAATTTGCTGTGCGGAAAAACGGCACTCATGCATTTGCCACAAATTAATCGCTTGGTCGAGAAAGGAATTTTCCTTCCCCCCGATTTGGTTACACCGTCATTTTTGATGCCAAGTGATAACGACGACATTCGCCGATTTATTACCCATGCAATAAAGTAAGCCATCTTTCGTGTGCTGATTGAAATCGCGTATACTAGCGCCCGTTTTTCCTAACGGGAGCTTGTATGCAACGTTCCACTCTAATCGGCCTGAAAGTCGGCCTCCTCGCCCTACTACTTTTCATTGCCATGCTCGGCTTAAGCACCAACTCACCCGCAACTGAATGGCTAAAAGAAGCCTTTTTTGGCATTAGCTTTGCGTTTGCATTTGGCTTAGGCGCGCCTGAAAGCCTGGCTTACGTGCTCGCGATTATCGTTTTTCTCGCGATTTTTTGTGTCGGCTATTTTGTTGGAAAAAAAGCATCTGCGAAAATTGATAAGTAGCCCATTCACGTTTCGGGGAGCTGCGCAGATATCTAGCATTGTCATCGCGCTAGTGGTGCTCTTAAACCATGCTTTTAGCAATGATATTTTGTAACAGACGGTAACGTGATTAGACCTGCTAACACTCAGAAAGCATTCGATATGGCGCTAAAGTGGTGCACTTTCTGAAGTGGCAGCGCTCGTTTGATCACTCTGTCTCACTTTGTTAGCAAGTAATTGCATGACTATTGGCTAGACTAAATGATTGTCTCGGAAATATACTGCGCGTCCTGTTATTACGTTAGGAACATTTTGTGGACCCCAACTCTAGTCGATTGTGTACACCCTTACTGGCTTTATGTTACCAAGGGAGGACACAATCATGATTGAGCCCCTTCTTACCCTACTTTTCGGCATTTTACTTCTTTTGGCCATTATTGTGGCAAACGGTTATTTCGTTGCACAAGAATTTGCTTATATGGCTGTTGATAGAGCGAGACTCGCTACCCTAGCAGCCACTGGCGATCAAGCCGCAAAGCGCGCTTTGAAAATTACAAAACGTACCAGTTTTATGTTGTCCGGTGCACAGTTGGGCATCACAGTGACAGGCTTGGTTCTGGGCTTTGCTGCGGAACCTCTTGTGGGAAAATCTATGGGGATTTTATTGCAAGGATTTGGCTTGTCGCTTGAAGCAGGTATCGCTATCGGCACAATTATCACCCTGATTGTTGCCATGGTTGTTCAAATGATTTTCGGTGAGCTGTATCCGAAAAACCTTGCGATTGCGAACGCTGAACCAATGTCCCGCATGATGTCTCGATCCACGTTGATTTACATGTCAGTGTTTGGTTGGTTCATCAGCTTCTTCGACAAATCTGCCAACCTGCTGCTTCGCGCAGTGCGCATTGAGCCAGTGCACGATCTCGACATGAGCGCTTCAGAAGAGGATCTACACCACATTATCGCCAATTCACGCGATAGTGGTGATCTACCCGTGGAGCTGTCACTAATGATGGATCGCATTCTTGATTTCCCAGAGCGCGACGTGGAACACGCCATGGTGCCCCGATCGCAAGTGGATTGGGTTGAACCAGAAACCACATTGACTGAACTCGTTTCGCTGATGGCGCAAGCACATACCCGCTATCCCGTAGTGAACGACGATGACGCACCTGTAGGTGTGGTTCATCTCCCTGACGTACTGGCGCGTATCGAAGCCGGCCACGCTGACGACACCGTAGAATCCGTGATGCGCCCTGCTACTGTGCTACCAACACTGATGCGACTGCCGAATGCACTTGACCAGCTTGTGACTTCTACCAATCAACTGGCGTGTGTTATTGACGAATACGGTGGTTTTGCGGGCGTGTTAACAATCGAAGATTTGGCCATGGAAATTGTGGGCGAAATCACCGACGAGCACGACGCCGATACCGCCGATGCTGTGGTTTCTAAAGGCGACAATGTCTGGTTGATGGAAGGTGATGTTCACGTAGACGAAGTAGAACGTGCAATTGGTTATGACTTACCACGGGGAGATGTAGAAACCATCGCCGGCATCTTGATTGCTGAGCGAGGTGCTCTTCCTGCCGAGGGAGAGACGGTGAATATTGCGCTTCCTATTGACCCTTCAGAGCTCGCTTCTGGTGAACCGATCATGCGACATCTTGAGATTGAGGTGTTGCGTATCGAGCGACACGTACCCACAGAGGTGAGAGTGAAACTGGTAGAAGAACACGTCGTGGAGAGTCAACAATGACCGATCCCTTGATCGTCACTATCGTGACACTTGCCCTAATTGTGTTGAGTGGCTTTTTCGTCATTATTGAGTTTTCTTTGATGGGCGCACGTCGCCATCGTCTTGAAGAAATGGCAGTAGAGAGTGCATCGGCGAGAGCCGCGTTACGTGGTATGAACGACCTGACGCTAATGTTGGCGGGTGCTCAACTCGGTATTACCTTCTGTACATTTGCGCTCGGTGCAGTGACCAAGCCTGCGGTCGATCATTGGGTTGGCCCTGTGTTTCTAGCCATGGGCTTGCCCGCATGGGCAGCTGATGGCGCTGCCTTCGGTTTTGCGCTGTTTGTTGTCACGTTCCTGCACTTGGTGGTAGGCGAAATGGCGCCGAAATCTTGGTCCATTGCTCACCCAGAAAAGTCGGTACTTGCCATTGGTATAGCTGCTAGAGCCTACGTTTGGCCACTGCGTCCACTACTGAAAGCGATAAACAGCATTGCCAACCGACTGGTAAAAGCGTCTGGCGTTGAACCCGTTGAAAGCGCGGCTGTCGGTGGGCAAGACGTGGACACCATTCGCCAACTGGTTGAGCATTCTGGCAAGACAGGCACGCTGAAACCGAATATTCAGCGACAGCTGTCAGGTCTTATTGATCTAAGCTCAATCCCTGTTGAAACCTTGGTGACGGAAGGTCAGGTGATGGCGCATGTTGATAAAAACGCCACAGTTGCAGATGTGCGTGCCGCTGCGATGGCATCAGGGCATCTACGAATTCTGGTGTTTGGAAAAAGCGGCCTTAAACCACTGGTGGTTCATGTGCGCGATACGTTGCTGGAACCGACAGACAAACCCGCTCGAGAGGTTGCGCGTAACGCATATGTGCTTGACTCAAAAATGCCGATATATGAAGCACTTGCTCGCATGCGCAAAGCCAGTGTCCAATTGGCGGTAGTCAGCAAGGATGGAAAAATGGTGGGTGTCGTGACACTGGCCGATATTCTTAAACGCGTTCTACCAACGACTGCGGGCAACGCATAACGCAAGTCCGCTTTGTCGTCGCACCCGCTTTATTGCTGGTGTCTGAACAAAACGCCACCCTTTCGGTGGCGTTTTTGCTTCAATTTGACCTAAGTCGACCCAATTAAACCAAACCTAAAATAACCAAAGCCATATAAATAAAGCTAAGTAAACGTTAGCGCTCTTTCTCGTAAGGGCGCCCGATAGATTTTGGCGCAACGGCTTTGCCGATAAATCCTGCCAGCAATACCACGGTTAACACATAGGGCAACGCAGAGAACACTTGTGTTGGCAATACACCCACAAACGGAATATCCACACCTTGCATTCGCGTTTCTAGCGCTGACAAGAAGCCAAACAACAAGCAGGCCAATAGCGCGTTTCGTGGTTGCCATTTACCAAAAATAACCGCCGCCAGCGCAATATAACCCTGCCCCGCAGTCATCTCTTTGCCGAATGCCGCATTTTGCGCCGTCGACAGATAAGCCCCGGCCAAGCCACATAAAATGCCTGCAATCAATACGGCGCGATAACGCAGCCAGGTCACCGAAATACCGGCAGTATCAATGGCATTAGGTTCTTCACCCACCGCACGAAGACGCAGCCCAAAACGGGTTCTGAACAATACCCACCATGTCACGATTACCGCAACAAACGCCAGATACACCAGCACATTGTGGCCTGATACAACATCACGATAAAACGGCCCAAGCACGGGCACGACATCACCAAGCCATTCAGCTCCGGGAAGTTGAGCAGGCAAAAAGCGTTGTTCGCTGCCTAACGAAGGCGTTTGACCGCCACGCTCAAACCACGCGTGGCCCAATGTAATAGTCATACCCGAGGCAAAGAAGTTCACAGCAAGGCCAGAAATGATCTGATCACCTTTTTGCGTAATCGACGCATAGCCGTGGATCAGAGCCAGCATCATGGATGCCAATATAGCCGCCGTCAGGCCTAACCACGGGTTCCCCGTCACGTAAGATACCGCTGCCGCCACAAAGGCTGAAAACAGCATCTTGCCCTCAAGGCCAATATCCACAACGCCCGCGCGCTCGGAAAAAATACCAGCCATGGCCGCGAAAATTAGCGGCACGGCCAATCGAAGCGTGGAGTCCGCAGAGGACAAAATCCAATTAAACAGTTCCATTGGCTGCCTCCTCTCGGCTAGACGCACGACGCATAAAGAAGCCTTCAACCGGTTTACGAATGAGCCTGTCCAACGCACCTGTAAAGAAAATCACCAACCCTTGAATCACCATGATCAGCTCAGGGTTCAAGCTTGGCATTTCGAACTGCAACTCCGTGCCGCCTTGGTATAGCGCGCCGAACAATAACGCAGCAACCAAGATGCCAATCGGGTGATTCCGCCCCATCAACGCAACGGCAATACCGATAAAGCCAAAGCCGCCAGTGAAATTCAGTATCAGTCTATTTTGCGCACCAAAGACTTCATTGACCGCCATTAAACCCGCCAACGCGCCTGAAATCGTCATCGCAATGATAATGATTTTCTTGGCATCAATACCCGCATATTCTGCGGCTTCCGCATTGTGCCCAACCACACGGATGGCATACCCCAATCGCGTTCTAAACAACAATAACCACACTAAGTACGCCACGACTAACGCGAGCAAAATGGAGGGGTTCAACAGTGAAAACGGCAACTCAAAACCATAACTTGCGGCGAGTTCATACAGTTTTGGGAACACGGCTTCTGGGTTGAAATAACGCGAATCCGTCGAGTTACCACCATATTTAGCAATATGCTCCACCAGCGCGTAACCCATCACCGAGAATGCAATGAAGTTAAACATGATGGTAGTGACGACGATATGCGAACCGCGTTTGGCTTGAAGATAGCCTGGGATCGCGCCCCACAATGCGCCAAACGCTGCTGCGATAATGATGGCCAGCGGCGCCATCAGCCACATGGATAACACATCATCCAGCACCAGCATCAAAATACCGATGCCTAACCCTGCGATATAGGCTTGGCCTTCACCACCGATATTAAACAACCCCGCATGAAACGCGACAGCCACAGCTAAGCCTGTGAACACAAAGTTGGTCGCGTAGTACAAGGTGTTACTCAAGCCGCCGTACTCTAAGTTGGTTGCCCCTTGGATCATCACACTGAACGCTGCGGTTGGGCTTTCACCCACTAACAAAACCACCAAGCTTGAAATCACCAATGCCATGGTCAGTTGTAAAGCTGGAACGAGAAATATTTTCACCCACACAGGTGCACTTTGTTGAGGCATACTCATGCTGCACCCTCCTCTTGCGCGGCATTCGCCATTAACATGCCAAGCTCACGTTCATCGGTGTCTTTCGCTATCACGTCACCGGTGATTTCCCCATCGGCCAATACAATGATGCGATCAGACAAGGACATGATTTCCTCTAGTTCTGTCGACACCAACAATATGGCGGCCCCTGCATCACGCGCGGCAATCAAGTTGCGATGAATAAATTCTATCGCTCCGATATCGACGCCACGTGTCGGCTGACCGACAAGCAGCACATCCGGTTCACGGAGCATTTCACGGGCAATAATCAACTTCTGTTGGTTGCCACCTGAGAAATTGGCAGATTTGAGATGAGGGTCTGCGGGGCGAACGTCGTATTTCTCCATCATTTCGCGCGTTGCCGCATCAATCGCAGTTGGATTGAGCAGCCCTTTGCCGTAGGCCAAATCATGCTGAAAACCCAAGATCGCACTTTCTGATGCCGGCATGGCTTTGACCAAGCCTTGGCGAATACGGTCTTCAGGAATGTGCCCCACGCTAAGTTGACGCATTAAGCCTGCATCTCGCTTGGTTTTCGGGGTGAAAGTTTGCTCCCCCTTTCCTGTTTTTAGTGTCATCGTGCCTTCTTGCGGCGTCGTTACGCCAGACAACACGGCCAGCAACTCTGACTGACCATTACCCGACACGCCGGCGACGCCAAGGATTTCACCCGCTCGCAAGCTAAAATTAAGGTGTTTGAGTCGCTTAACGCCACGGTTGTCTTTCCAGGAAACGTTTTTGACCAGAAGACGCTCTTCTCCCGGCGTGGCTTCACCTTTATCAACGCGAAGTAAGACTTTTCGACCCACCATAAGCTCCGCCAACTCTTCGACACTGGTCTCTGACGTCGCACGGTGTGCAACCATGGCACCTTGACGCATGACAGACACAGAGTCGGTGATAGCCATGATTTCTTTGAGCTTATGGGTGATCATTATGATGGTCACACCCTGTGATTTTAGGGTGTTGAGGATCTCGAAGAACTGTTCAATTTCCTGCGGTGTCAGCACACCCGTGGGTTCATCCAGAATAAGTATGCGCGCGCCGCGATACAGCGCCTTTAAAATTTCAACCCGTTGCTGAATGCCTACCGCTAACTCACCCACAATGGCATCTGGGTTGACGGTTAAGCCGTAATCACTTTCAATTTTCTTTAGTGCCTTTCGCACATTGCTTGACGCCACATTCAAAAGGCTGTGGCCTTCAGCCCCAAGCATCACGTTTTCGAGTACAGAGAAGGTTTCCACCAACATAAAATGTTGATGCACCATACCGATGCCATGAGAGATCGCGTCTTGGGAGTCTTTGATATTAACGAGAGAACCATCCACTTCGATGGTGCCTGAATCGGCTTGATAGAAACCGTAAAGAATCGACATCAGGGTCGATTTCCCTGCACCGTTTTCCCCAACAATGCCGTGAATCGTGCCGGGCATCACTTTGAGGTCGATGTCTTTATTTGCGTGGACTGCGCCAAAGCGTTTGTTGATATCGCGCAGTTCTATTGCGGGGTTTGCCATGCCTGCTCCTTGGCAATTAATACCGACCAAAATAAGTATTCAATCATTCTTGCTGGTTAAAAACGTCAATGGCGGCGTCAGAGATTTTCTCGGCAGAATAACTACTTACTTCACTCTCTTCCTTGCTCTTGACGATTTTTCCTAAGCAAATTTATGACCGCTAACTTAATCCGATTGATATAAGAAGGTACAACGAAGGCTAGCGATACAAAACGCCCCCTGACAGACATAAAGAGATCAGGGGGCGAATGAGGTCGCTAAATTAATACTCGCAAGAATCTGTGCTGAAGTAGTCGTGAACCACGATTTTGCCAGCAATGATATCGTCACGGATCTGCTTAACACGCGCTTCCATTTCAGGCGTTACCAGATCTTTGTTGTACTCGTCTAATGCCCAGTCAACACCGCCTTCTTTCAGGCCAAGTGCTTGCAGGCCAGGTGTGAACTCGCCATTTTGCGCATCATTGAACGCATCTTGAACCGCCACATCAACGCGCTTAACCATAGAGGTCAGCATCACACCTGGGTGCAGATAGTTTTGGTTGGAATCAACGCCAACAGCGTATTTACCTTCATCAACTGCGGCTTGATAAACACCAACACCGGTACCGCCCGCTGCAGCGTATACCACGTCCACGCCTTTATCGAACTGCGATTTTGCTAGCTCAGCACCTTTGGTTGGGTTATTCCAAGCCGCAGGGGTTGAGCCCGTCATGTTTTGCACAACATCCGCATCTGCCGCTTGGAATTTCGCGCCTTGCTCATAACCACAAGCAAACTTACGGATCAGTGGAATATCCATACCGCCAATGAAACCGACTTTGTCGCTTTCACTTTTCATCACAGCCAATGCGCCGACAAGGAACGAGCCTTCGTGTTCTTTAAACACAACAGAACGCACGTTGGGGAGATCAACCACTGCATCAATAATGACAAATTGGGTTTTAGGGAATTGCTTCGCCACTTTTTCTACAATAGGTGCTTGCTGAAAACCAACCGCAACAATGGGACTAAAGCCACGCTGTGCCATACGCAACATGGCTTGCTCACGCTGTGCTTCGTTGGTGATCTCAAATTCACCATAGCTAACACCTGTTTCCGCTTTGAATGCTTCTGCGCCGGTGTAGGCGGCTTGGTTGAACGACTTATCGAACTTACCACCCATGTCAAAAATCACAGAAGGTTTGAATGCCGCGGCTGACGCTGATGCGGACATCAGGCCCAAGGTTATCGCCGTTGCCAATGTAGTGATCGTTTTCATCCTTGCTACTCCATCCATCTATTGAAGAGATCCATAAATACGCCTCCACGTTAACATTCAAGTCACAATGCTCAGAATGTTATCGTCTGCAAAGCGATGGAATCTTGAACGCTTTCACACACCGCCTTAATTTTTGACCGAAAATGTGCCAATAACACACGTTAGCGCAGGCAAATATCAGCCCACACCAAACGGTGATCGGATGATACAGAGGCACGCAGCTTACCCGCACTATCCGTCAGCAGAGAAATAAGAGGCGCATCAGGTACAGGCCAAAACACCCCGGTTTCTTTTACGCGTAAGTCCTTAGACGGCAGAACGTAATCAAGACGCAGGCCACGTTGATGGGTGGCTTGGCTAACGTTTTGAATATGCCGCCCTCGAACAAAATGCGCCGCACCCTCACTTTTGGGCACAAGTTCAGATTGAACATTGGCATCGGCGAGTAACCGAGAAATCATTTTTTTGTCACCCTCTCCGTTACGTGGATCGGCATTCAAATCCCCCATCACTACAAAAGACACACCTTCTGCCAAACCACCCGCTTTGCCTTGGTCATCAACCAAATAGGATTTGTTTCGGAGAATATCGTGTAGCAAGCGAAGTTCATCAGCATTGCGTTTGAGGTTTCGCTTTTCAGCACCATCAAAAACAGGGGGCGTGGGATGACAAGCCACAACATGAATGGTGTCTTCACCAACAATCACGGGGATCGCGACATGATTTTTAGAGGACAAACGCAGTCTTTCTCGCACACTGGTTTCGAAATACTCTTTCGGCATGCGGTTGTTGGGCAGGTTCTGCCACAGAAAGGACTGCCAAGTGCGTGCGTTTTCTATGTCCAACGGGTATTTACTCAGTAAAACGAAACCATATTGGCCATGGTGTCGCCCAAAGCCTTGGGCACGCTCAGGCGCATGAGCAATGTCTTCGCCGTCGAATAACGGCAAACCTGTATTGGTTGGAGGCAGGTAGTGATATGGATAGGTGATGGGGCGTTGCCCATATTGCGGTTGATTCAAATAATTGGCTTGAAAGTACGCCAACATGCCATCGTCTCCGCCTTCCCCGTGATGATCAAACTCACAGAGCAGCAACACATCCGCTTGGCAGCACTGAATAATAGCAGCGAGCCGATTGAATCGCGCATTGTCGGCACGTCTTAGTGAACTGAACATTTGATCGGGTTGATCGGCAGACATCGCAACATTAAATGTCGCGAATCGAAGTATGGGAAGCGTGGGTTGAGGCGTTACCATTTGACTCTAATCTTATCTCAGCATTTAGAAGACTAAGGGTAACGCACTCCGACTTACTTACGAACAGCTTTGACGATTCAACACCATAGATAACGCTTCTCGAATGTATTTAGCATCTGCTTCTGCCCGATGCGGCGCAGGCCCGAGCGACGCCAATGCACTCAAAAAATCTTGTCTATCAATACCATCATGACGTTGTAGCCAATGCCCAACTTCCGTCAACGTAAATGTCGGACGCATGTGAGCGGCTTTGTACAATCGTCCAAGCCAGAACAAATCCCATTGGCTATCACACAGCACGTCGTCGAAATAGCACAAGGTGTTGTTCAAATGTGTACAAACATCAAACACAGACAAGCCATGTATTTTCAAATACTCACGGCTAACGCCATGTATTTCAATCTCCGCATAGTCATCCCAATACTGCCATGATTCAGGAGAAGACGCTGGGTTGATAAGTAGGCTAACGCTTGCGCCATCGGGCAAACTGTAGCCCACTTCTATCGGGTATGAAGCTTCTGTTAAACCAGACGCTTCAAAATCGAGGGTAACCCACATATTATCGCTCCGTGATAATTTAGTGTTTTCGATAGAGTTCAAGAATGTGGTTTGGCTGCGACTGCGCAACGGGTTCATCCATGCTTTGCCCTGCGCCTCGTCACGTGATGCTGCCGACCAGACTCTCTTCGAATTTAGCTTTAATATGCAACGGCAGGAATGCCAACGCTAACTGTAGTGTGTCTACGTCACTGTGCACGTAATAATGTAGTAAGTAACCAGGATTATTTTAGTCTTTATCACTTTTTAGAAAGTAGGCGCTAACATCATGCAATGCAACCAACCGACTTTTCCTGCCACCCCTGTTTTGGGCTTTGCTGGTTTCAGCGGCTCGGGAAAAACCACATTACTTGAAGCAGTTATACCACAATTAAAAGCAGCCAGCCTGCGCGTGGGGCTATTAAAACATAGCCATCATGACATCGAGCCAGACTCGCCGCGCAAAGACAGCTATCGCCTTCGCTATGCCGGCAGCGATCAATTGCTTTTGGCAACGTCAAAACGTCACATGCTTTTTTTCGAGTATCACAACAATGCAGACAGGGAGCCCTCTTTGCAAGAATGCCTTCATCAGTTAGATCACTCTCGCCTCGATATTGTTCTGGTTGAGGGGTTTCGCGATGCGGTACTGACCAAAGTGGAAGTGCACAGGCCAGCTCACGGCAAACCAATGCTATGTCACCATGACAGCAACATCATTGCCGTCGCTAGCAATGAAGCGCTTCCATCGCTCACTCAAGAAAACATCACGTTGCTAGACCTCAACAATGCCGATGAGGTTGCCTCCTTTGTCATACATTGGTTAACCCATGCTTCTGACGTGGAAAAGTATTTACCTTATCGCAACGAGTAGCCCACTCTTATCGCGTTAGCATATTCAAGTGATTAACCCAACGAGAGATGTCACAATCAGCCACTTGAAAGAAACGATATCCTGCATTTGACGATCAATGTCTGGAAATGATGATTATCGTGTCGCTCAAACCAGCCAAAGTAACCAAAATGAGCCTTCACCCTCTAACAGTGAGTAAGAAAACCACAATGAAGTCAACCAATCGTACTGTCAGCAAAAGTAAACAAATCGCGCTGGTTGCGCATGACCACTGCAAGGGAGACCTTTTGCGTTGGGTGCAGGAAAACAGAGATGCGCTTTCCAAGCATCAGCTTTATGCCACAGGAACCACGGGTACTATTTTAAGTCGCGAAACTGGCCTTGATATCACGTCGTTAATGAGTGGCCCAATGGGCGGTGACCAGCAACTTGGTGCGATGATCTGTGAAAAGAAAATTGATGTGTTGGTGTTCTTTTGGGACCCACTCAGCTCAGTACCACACGATCCTGATGTCAAAGCATTACTTCGTATTGCCGCCGTGTGGAATATTCCCGTCGCCATTAACCGCGCCACGGCTCGTTATCTGATCTCTTCACCAATGATGACCGATGAAGTACAAGTCGAAATTCCTGACTACGAAGCCTATTTAGCAGAAAGAATCTAACTATGATTATCCAGCCTCAGATTCAGGGCGTTGTTGCGCGCAGTTGCCATCCAATGGGGTGTAAAGCGGCCATTGAAGAACAAATTTCTAACGCTCAGCAACAAAAAGCTCGCACTACAGATTTACCCAAAAATGTCCTGATCCTTGGTGCGTCATCTGGGTTTGGGCTGGCTTCTCGCATTGCGCTAACGTTTGGCCCTGCGAATGCCTCAACCATTGGCGTGTCGTTCGAACGCGGCATGTCAGACAAAGGCATTGGCAGCGCGGGATGGTATAACAATATTTTTGTCAAAGAGGCCGCTCTCGAAGCGGGCCGAACCACGTCAAATATTATTGGTGATGCGTTCTCAGAAAACACGCGCCAGACGGTAGCAGACGCCATACGTACCCAATTTGGTGGTAAGGTTGATCTGGTGGTCTATTCATTGGCGGCTGGCTTACGCCCCAACCCAGAAACGGGCGATTTTTGGCGCTCATCAATTAAACCTGTCGGCGAATCTGTGGAGGGCTATTCTATTGATTTTGAAAAGAATAGCTTAAATAGCGTCACTCTCCCTCCCGCGAGCAAACAAGAGATCAACGACACCGTAAAAGTGATGGGCGGTGAAGACTGGTTAAGTTGGATGCAGTTTCTTGCTCAGAACGATTTGTTGGCGGAAAACGGTCGCACCGTCGCCTACTCCTACATCGGCCCAGAACACACCCATGCGATTTACCACAAAGGTACGCTGGGTTTAGCGAAAACGCATCTTCATCAGACCCGACATGAAATCGACACCCTGCTTTCCCCCCTCCATGGACAAGCCGACATCGCCGTGTGCAAGGCACTTGTCACTAAGGCCAGCGTGTTTATTCCAGGGCTAACCCCATATCTGTTAGCACTGTACAAAGTGATGAAGGCCAAAGGCTTACACGAAGGCTGCATTGAGCAAATGGATCGTCTGTTCTATCGCAAATGGAACGATCGAGCAGACAGAGACGGTGAAGGACTTATCCGATTGGATGACTGGGAACTTCAGCCAGATGTGCAAGAAGAAGTCGACGCACTGCTTGCACAAATGACGCCGGAGAATTTCACACAGATTTCCGATTATAACGGTGTTCTAAATGATTTTTTGCAGCTAAATGGTTTTGGTTTGTCGACCGTTGACTACAGCAAACCTGTTGATATAGCTAAGTTGAAAGCACTCGCGCCTTGATAGGCATGCTTCGTTTATCAACCAACTTAGCTTATCAATCAACTTAGCTTATCAACCAGAAAAACGTGCCGCTAACCTTCATTTGTCGGCACGTTTTTCGTTAAGGTTCTTCTTGGCGCATCGAATCACATCTGCACGCACAGGATATGACAACTACTCACCAGCCTGCGGGTAATCCAACGCTTCACGGATTCTGCTTTCATTTTTGGCGACCCAATCTTTGTTTACTGCGCCCCAATCTCTAATTTCATAACCACCGTTTTTGTTTGCACCGACAAATTGCACATCAATGTCGAGTTCTTCTAGGGCGTCAATCGTATCTTGTGCAGTGCGTCTTGGCATCCCCGTTTCTTTGATGATGGCAGGCACAGTATTCACCCCCTGGTCAATAAGATGTGACACCAATAAACGGCGATAGAAACTGGTTTTGGTTTTACTCGGTTTAGTCAAAAGGCACTCTCCTCGGTGATTAAATCCAAGTGTAAACCTTCACCTCAGCGTATAAACCCATTTCATCCCATTTAACCCAATAGTGTGTCGTGTTTCACGCCATATCAAGCAAACTCATGGTTTGACGCCATATCACGCACATCCCATTTGTCTGACGTGTTAGCTCGCCTTCCTCGTGTTGATCTCAGCATTGACACGCGATTAACCCTTCAAGAATGGCGGATGCATGCCAGACTTCTTGGTGAATTTCTTCGAAGGAGAACAGCCATGGCAAAACAAAAAACAAAAGTATCCACGCATGAAACCATGGAACATGCCTATGGTGACGACGTAGAGCACAAGCACAATAAAGACCATATGGAATATCGTGACCATGAGCCTAGCCATGGTCATCACCTTCACGGTGGTGTCGATACCCACAAAGGCACTCACCACCACCATCGTACGACTCACCACCATCATCACTACTATGGCCCTGTCACCATTGTCATGGGACCAGAAGAAGACGGCGAATAACCGCCCAATTTCTTCGCTCACGTCGTTAAAGCAGCCCGCGTAATTAGCGGGCTGTTACTTTTGTTGATAGAGAATCTTTTGTGATACACGTGGTTGTCACGGCGTCCACTACCCTTAATTCCAATTGGCAAATAGACGGAAAGCACTGATGAACGGCGAAAATTCGAATGTTATCTTTCATTTCATTGATGTGTTCTTCAACATGGTGTGGCAAATATATTGGCCACTGGCGTTTGGTTTAATTCTTTCTTCCTTTATTCGCAATTGGCTTCCAGTGGAAACCGTCGCCAAGCACTTGGGTAGCACTAGCGTAAAAAGCCTCGCCTTCACCACCTTGCTTGGTGTTGTTTCATCGTCCTGCTCTTATGCCGCAGCTTCGCTTTCCCACACCTTGATGATTAAAAAATCCACCATCGCCAATGCAATGGCTTTTCTTGTCTCCAGTACCAACCTTATCGTGGAAATGTTCATCGTCTTGGTTGCCTTGCTCGGTTGGACATTCTTTTGGGGGGAAATCATTGGTGGGTTAATTCTGATCATGACCGTCGCCTTCTTGTTTGGACGCTTTTTCCCAAAAGATGTCGAAGCAGAGCTACGTCAGAAATTAGAGGCCGACCAAAAACCAAAATCCAGCGAAGTACCAGCAACCATGAGCGACTGCGGCATGGATATGTCGGCCATGAAGCATGAAGGCCATGAACACATGGACATGGACAAGCCCGCTGACAAACATGAAGAAAGCGACTGCGGCATGGATATGTCGGCCATGAAGCACGAAGGTCATGAACACATGGACATGGGCAAGCCCGCTGACAAACATGAAGAAAGCGACTGCGGCATGGATATGTCTAACATGAAGCACGAAGGTCATGAACACATGGACATGAACAAGCCCGCTGACAAACATGAAGAAAGCGACTGCGGCATGGATATGTCTAACATGAAGCACGAAGGCCACGAGCACATGGATATGGATTCCATGCAGCCCAAAGCCCCGTTATCTCCCACCATGGCGAAAATCAGCAAGTCCGCGGGATTCTTTCACATGGATCTGGCGATGATTGGCAAGGAGATCTTAATTGGTGTGATGGTCTCTTCAGTGCTTATCGCCATTGTGCCGCTTGACGGTTGGCGCGCTTTGTTTATCAGCAGCGATGTGAATATGCCTGCATGGCTGCATTCCTTCCTTGATGTGATTATTGGTATTTTCGTCGCCATGATCGCGTATGTCTGCTCAGTCGGTAATTTGCTGTTGGCGGCAGCGCTTTGGCATGGCGGTATTTCATTCGGAGGGGTTATCGGTTTTATTTTGGCAGATGTGCTGACCATTCCCATGATGCGGGTGTACCAAAAATACTATGGTACTCGCCCCACCAAATGGATGGTGGGACTGCTCTTTGTAGCGATTTTATTTACGGGGTTGTGTATTGATGCCATTTTCTCCGGGTTTGGTGTCGCGGTTTCGAGTGAAACCCTCAGACCGCTGATCCAAGACGGTTTCGGCCTGAATTTCACCACCATCATGAACCTGATTTTTATCCCGCTTTCAATTTGGTACTACAAAGTGGGCAAAAAAGCCAATGCGGGAATGGGAATGAGTATGTAGCGTTCTGAAGTAATAAGGCTACGCACTTGGTTGTGTAGCCTTATTGTTTAACACTGCCCTGAATGTTTCACATTGAACACGTTGATCCCACTAGACCTCTTAATTTGCCTCAAACCACTCACTGGCCATATCGACCACTCAGCACGCCATAACACCACTCACCCATTCACCAAATGCATCCTTGCTCATCGAAGCCTATTGTTGGCAGCGTGAATTAATTCAATAAGGATGATTGTCATGGTTTGGTTTCTCACCTGCGTTGCCGCGTTAATCGGTGGCTACTTTATTTACGGTGCGTTTGTTGAAAAAGTATTTGGTATCAACGAACAGCGTAAAACCCCCGCTCACACCAAAACCGACGGTGTCGACTTTGTTCCAATGTCTACCCCTAAGGTGTATCTGGTTCAGCTTTTAAATATCGCAGGTGTGGGGCCAATCTTCGGCCCTATCATGGGTGCGCTTTATGGCCCCGCAGCCATGTTGTGGATTGTGGTGGGTTGTGTCTTCGCAGGTGCGGTACACGATTATTTCTCAGGCATGCTTTCTGTTCGTAATGGCGGCGCATCTGTTCCTACCATCACAGGCCGCTACTTGGGCAATGGCGCAAAACATTTTATGAACATCTTTGCCATTGTTCTTTTGCTTTTGGTCGGTGTGGTCTTTGTTTCAGCGCCTGCGGGCATGATTACAAACCTGATCAACGACCAAACTAGCCTGACCGTTAGCATGACCACCATGGTTGTTATTATCTTTGCTTACTACATCATTGCGACGATTGTGCCGGTTGATAAAATCATCGGTCGCTTCTATCCGTTCTTTGGTGCGCTGCTGATTTTCATGTCCGTGGGTTTGATGACAGCGATTGGCTTGTCAGACGAGCACACTGTGATGGGCAGCTTTGAAGTCAAAGACATGTTCTCCAATTTAAATCCGAATGACATGCCGCTTTGGCCTGCGCTATTTATCACCATCGCTTGTGGCGCTATCTCTGGCTTCCATGCTACCCAGTCACCATTGATGGCACGCTGCATGGAAAATGAGAAGAACGGCCGCTTTGTGTTCTACGGGGCAATGATTGGTGAAGGCATCATCGCGCTGATTTGGTGTGCAATTGCCTTGTCGTTCTTCGGTTCACTTGAATCACTGCAAGACGCGGTAGCAAACGGTGGCCCTGGCAATGTGGTTTACGGTGCATCTTTTGGTCTGCTGGGTGTGTTTGGCGGTATTCTTGCCTTCCTGGGTGTGGTTATTTTGCCAATCACTTCTGGTGACACGGCGTTCCGCTCTAGCCGCTTGATTTTGGCTGAATACTTCAACATGGAACAGAAAACACTGCGCAATCGTCTGTTAATGGCGCTGCCTCTGTTTGTGCTTGGTGGCGTGTTAACACAAGTGGATTTCGGGATTATCTGGCGCTACTTCGGCTTTGCTAACCAAACCACGGCAGTGATGATGCTTTGGACAGCTTCTGCTTACTTGCTTCGCCATAACAAACTGCATTGGATCGCGACGGTGCCAGCCATGTTCATGACCACAGTGTGTGCGACTTTCATTCTCAACAACAACGCACTGGGCTTTGGTTTACCAATGAACATCTCCACGACCGCAGGCATCGTGTTTACCTTGTTCGTGACGGGCTATGTGATTAAGAAGTCGAAAGGTAAAGGCGACATTGACTTAGCTGACGAAGAAGAGACCGAAGTCGTCACCAAAACAGCGTAAAGCGGTTAAACAGAACTGCCGAAATAACGTTAAATCAAGAGCCTGCATTGTCAGGCTCTTGTTGTTTGCAAGCCAAGCCTGAGTACAATACAGACAAACCAAAATAAGAAGGCTCACCATGGAACTGGTTCTTTCGCTCTTGCAGCAAATGTGTGTGTATTTGGTGCTGGCGTACATG
The DNA here is from genome assembly GCF_045679545.1 of Enterovibrio litoreus. Lineage (NCBI taxonomy): Bacteria > Pseudomonadati > Pseudomonadota > Gammaproteobacteria > Vibrionales > Vibrionaceae > Enterovibrio > Enterovibrio litoreus. Next base: position 1,341,953 of record NZ_CP166194.1, on the reverse strand, counting down.
CTCAGCAAAACCCCTATCATTCTGCCCTTGCTCAACATTTCTTCTCGCTTAAGCCATCGTCTTATTTGTTACGTTCTCTTTTCTGGCTTTTGTATTCTCGGCACTTACTTTGGTCTTCACATTGACGATGCTATTGCCAATACTCGCGCGATTGGTGCAGTGATGGGCGGCTTATTCGGCGGGCCTGTGGTGGGCTTTTTTGTTGGCCTTACCGGCGGCATTCACCGCTATACGCTTGGTGGTTTCACCGATGTGGCCTGTGCTATTTCGACGACGGCAGAAGGCTTAATTGGCGGCATGCTCCACGTGTATTTGGTGAAGCGTCATCGTGTCAGTCTGCTTTTCAATCCTGCGGTGGTGTTTGGCATTACCTTTGTGGCCGAAATTGTCCAGATGTCCATATTGTTGCTTGTTGCCAAACCGTTTGATCAAGCCTACGCCCTAGTTTCTGCCATTGCGGCCCCGATGATCATTGCCAACTCGTTAGGTGCAGCCTTGTTTATGAGCATCCTGCAAGACAGGAAAACCATCTTCGAGAAATATTCCGCTACCTTCTCACGCCGCGCACTGACCATTGCAAAACGCAGTGTTGGCATTCTGCACCAAGGCTTCAATCAAGACAGCGCCAACAAAATCGCCCGCATCATTTATGAAGAGACCCAAGTCGGCGCGGTGGCGATTACCGACAAAGAAAAGATTCTCGCGTTTGTCGGCGTGGGTGACGATCACCATGTGCCCGACACCAAGATTTCATCACAAAGCACCCTAGATGCCATGAGCAAAGACGTCATTATCTATCTCGATGGCAAAGAGCATCCTTACCAATGCTCGTTGTCTCCAGATTGCAAACTGGGCTCTGCCCTGATAATCCCACTGCGTTCTGGCGATGATGTGGTTGGCACGATCAAGCTTTATGAGCGCAAGCATAAGCTGTTTTCCACCATCAATATGTCGATGGCAGAAGGCATTGCCCAACTGCTTTCAAGCCAAATTCTGTTTAGTGGTTACTTGCAGCAAAAGTCATTGCTAACGCAGGCTGAAATCAAGCTGCTACAAGCCCAAGTGAATCCACATTTTTTGTTTAATGCGCTCAATACCATTAGCGCCGTGATTCGCCGCGACCCTGATAAAGCACGTGAGCTGATCCAGAATCTATCGCAGTTTTTCCGAAGCAACCTCAAACAGAACATCAACACGGTCTCATTGCGCGAAGAATTGGAGCACGTTAACGCTTACCTCAGCATCGAGAAAGCGCGCTTCACTGACAGGCTCAATGTCGACATTTCGATTGATGACGCCCTGCTGGATATTCAGATCCCCAGTTTCACTCTGCAACCTCTGGTTGAAAATGCCATCAAGCATGGTATTTCAACACGACTGGAAGGCGGACAGGTGCGGGTTTACAGCCAAAACACACCGCTAGGTTTTGCCATTACGGTAGAAGACAATGCAGGCTGTTACCAGCCTCCCGCCAACAATCATCAGGGATTGGGGCTAGAAATCGTGACAAAAAGGCTAGAAAACCAGTTCGGACGTGACTCACAGCTAAAAATCGACTGCGAGCGTGACCAATTTACCCGAATGACGTTTATCATTCCGGCCGCAGAAATGAACAAAGGTGCATAAATAGGATGTTAACGGCACTCGTTATTGACGACGAACAATTCGCCCGAGAAGAATTGACTGAACTTCTCAAAGAATCCGGTGATATTACCGTGGTTGGGGAAGCACCAAATGCCATTATTGGGCTGAAAAAAATCAATGAACTGCGCCCCGATGTGGTATTTGTGGATATTCAAATGCCACAAGTCACAGGGCTAGATCTGCTTTCTATGCTCGACCCTGACAATATGCCTTACGTGGTTTTTGTCACCGCTTACGATCAATACGCCATTCAGGCGTTTGAAGACAACGCATTTGATTATCTGCTCAAACCCGTCGAACCTCAGCGCTTGGTCAAAACCTTGCAGAAGCTGGTGCGAAATGCACAAAAGGATACGCTTCAGCAAAATGTATCCGCTATTGCCAGCGAATGTTTAGCGCAAATTCCGTGCGTGGGCCATAACCGCATCCTGCTTATTCCAACCCATCACGTTGAAAGCGTGTATTCCGATCTCAGCGGCGTGCATGTGCGCTCGGCAACACAAACCGCCAGCACGCAACTGACATTAAAAACGCTGGAAGAGAAAACGCCGCTGCTGCGTTGTCATCGCCAGTATTTGGTCAATGTTCAGCATATTCGCGAGATTACGTTGCTGGAAAACGGGTTGGCAGAAGTCATCACCACCAGCGATTTCACCATTCCGATCAGTCGTCGTTACCTCAAAGTACTTAAAGAGGCGATAGGCTTAACAGGAAACTGACCCTGTTGTTCCGCCCACGGCAATAGTGGGCGGAATCCGCTATCCTCTCTCTTCGAGCTACTTTTCGACGCCAACAAATTCCTTCCTTTTGTCACACATACGCGGCAACGCCACCTATTCCGGTGAACTATCGTGCTAGTTACTTTGTGTTTTTTTATTCCAATTGGTATCACTCGCCAACTGTAGGGAGCTTTAATGGCAGACCCCACCTCTTCGCACCACCGTCACATCAGTCTATGGGGTGTTGTCGCGTTGGGCATTGGTTCTATGGTTGGCGCGGGGGTGTTTGCACTGCTCGGTCAAATTGCTGTTAATGTGCGCGGAGAGACGTGGATTGTGTTTGTGTTAGCTGGCATCGCCGCGCTTTTCTCCGGTTACTCATACGCCAGACTTTGCGCTAAATTTCCCTCCCGCGGCGGTGTGACAGATTTCTTCGCGCTCGGTATGGGTTCACCACGAATCGAACGCGCATTAGCCTGCTTGTACCTCATTACCCTTGTACTCACCCTCGCACTTGTTGCGAAAGCCTTTGGTGCCTATGCTGCGCGCGTTGTTCATCAGCCAGATCACAGCGGCTGGGTGAATGTTTATGCCACCGGCATTATGATCCTCCTCACCATCGTTAATCTCATGGGATCTAAAGCGGTGGGACGCATTGAAATGTTCCTTGTGGCGATAAAACTCAGCATTCTCGCCCTTTTCATCGTCGTTGGCGCCGTTACCATCAAACCCGTCATGCTTGAAGTGCATAACAATGTCGCCCCTTCGATGATGTTTTCCAGTATTGGGCTCGCGTTTTTTGCTTACTCAGGGTTCGGCATGATGGCAACCGCTGCGGCCGATGTCAGTGATCCTGAAAAAACCATGCCACGCGCTTTCATGCTCGCGGTCGGCGTTGTCATGGCGCTCTATGTCGTGCTGGCATTGGTGGTACTAGGGAATGTTGCACCTGAGGATTTGGTGAAATACACCGACACGGCGGTGGCACAAGCTGCGGAGCCAATTTTAGGTAATTGGGGCTTCATTTTAGTTTCGCTCGCGGCTTTGTTTGCTACCGCTTCTTCTATCGTCGCGAACATCTTCTCCATGCTCAATGTCTCTAAGCGAATGGGGAGTAGCGGGATCTTGCCGCAGATATTTCGTATCCACTCTTTTGCTGGCGGAACCCGAGGCTTTTACAGCCTGATCGCCATTGTCATTGTGCTCACCAATTTCTTCGATTTGTCTTCCATTGCCAACGTCGCCAGTGCAACGTTTCTGGCCTGCTATATCGCTGTTTTTATCGTGTGTTGGCGCAGACGAAAAGAATGCCATGCCAACCCCTTAATTATCGCCCTGGGGTTTGTTTTCATGACGGCGATATTTGCCACCTTTATCGGCGAGATGATTCTTGAAAAGCTCTGGTTAGAATGTCTCACGCTGGCAGCCGCAGCATTCTTTAGTCTGCTTATTGGCTGGCGCAGACCTGATATCGACAACCAACAACCTGACAATTCAAACAGTGAGCAACAATGACTTTGATTTCAAGCCTATTCAATCGCTTCCAAGGTGAAAGCAGAGGCCGTCTTTTCACCATGCTTGGGGTAATGATTCTCAGTTTCGACAGCTTGTTGGTGCGCCTCATTGACAGCGATGAATGGACGTTAATTTTCTGGCGAGGGCTGCTGCCCGCCATCGTGTTCTTTTTGGCACAGTGGAAAATGGATAAACAGGTTCTAAAAGAACATCTATTTCGACCGAAAATCAGTACCCTACTGACCTCAGTGTTATTTTCGGCATCCACGATCTGTTTTGTTTTTTCACTCGATCATACCGAAGTGACCAGCACGCTGGTTATCACCAATACCGCGCCTTTGATCACCGCCGTGCTCGGTTTTTTCTTTTTGGGAGAGAAGCTCAGTCGATCGACGATTATCGCCATTATCATTTCCGTGGGAGGGATATGGCTGGTGTTTGGCTATCAGCCCAACCCCGCCGAGTTGGAAGGGGACTCTTTGGCGATGGTGACGGCGATTTCAATGTCGGTGTATCTGATCATGCTGCGTAAAACACACGCCCGCTATGCCACGGTATTCTTGATTTACTCAGGGATATTCACCGCAGTGGTTGCCTTTCTCGCTGGCGCGAAACCTTTCTCACTCCCTCCGATAAAAGACCTTTATATCGTGTTGCTCTGCGGCGTGGTATTACCGTGTTCATTCCTATTGATCAACATTGGCCCGCGCTATTTGCCTGCCGCAGAAGCCAGCCTGATACTACTGCTCGAAGTGTTGTTCGGCCCTTTGCTTGTTTGGCTTTTCCTCGGCGAAGCACCCGCCCCCGCGGTAGCACTCGGCGCAGGGATCATCGTTGTCACACTGGCAGCGCATACCATTTGGAGTCAAAAAAAGCACTCGGGATGAGGCTGACTCACGTTAGTTGCACCTTATGAAACGGGGTTCTTTCCACCGCTTTCATTGGCTTCGTCGTTGTTGGAGGTGTCCGCTTTGTCTTTCACCAAGCCTTGCCCTGAGCGCAGTAGCATGTTGAGTAATTTTTCGTTGTCGAGCGCTTCACCAGACAAAATACTTGCCAACACTTCACTGCCAAACAACTGCGGCGACAACAATACATCCGCTTTTACTTGTTTCACCTTGCTCATGTTCTTTGCATCATTCACCGCGACCACAGTGCGAGTGTCAGGGTTTAACTCTTTAACAGACAACACAATGAATGCGTTGGTGGCATCATCGTCGGTTAACGCCAACACCGCATGACATTGATCGACACCCGCCGTTTTCAGCAAGGTGTTATCGGTGCAATCGCCAGATAATATATCCAGCTTACCGCCCAACCGTTGCTCGATTTGCGGAAATCTTTCTTCGTCTTCCGCCGTCAGCACGGTGACATCAAAGTTCCGCCGTTTAAGTTGAGAAATGGTACTCAGCGCCAACACCGAAACGCCGCAAACAATGTAGTGATTCTTTCTGTTCATTTTCTTGGGAGTCCCTTTTACAAGCTTGTTTAATCCGCCCCAGATAAGCGGGCCAAACACAGTGGTCAATGAAGTGGCAAATACCGTGATCCCGGCAATGATGACTGAAACAGTGAATAACCGAGCGCTTTCTGTCATGGGAATAATGTCGCCATACCCCACCGTGGTCATGGTAACCATGGAGAAATAAAAGGCCGTCATCAAGTCGTGGATTGGCGGGTGATAACCACCACCAAAATACAAAGCACCGTAGGTGGAATAAAAGAGTAAAGCGATGAAGCTGATGAGTGCGGCGATACCACCTGCGGTGGCACTGGAGTGATTGAAGTCTTTGCTGCACACCATCAGCAATACAAGCGCACCCGCACTCCAATAGAAATGCTTACCAATATGCGGGAAGAAGTGCCAAGTAAATGCGAGAACAATCAATAGCAGTATGAGGCTAACCGCCCACGCAATGCGCGCGCGAAAGAGCAAGCCGAACGCATTAAGCATAAGGAATATGCCGAGCAAAAACCAAGGCCCGTTGGCCACATCAGACCAATTGATGCCCGTGAAGCTTTTGATATTAAAAACATCAAGAACGTTAGCAGATGCCCCCCACACCGACAGGAAGATAATCGCGCCGTTGGTGAAAACCACCATCGCCACGAGAATGTGTCGAATATAGACCCACACTGAAACCAAACGACGCCAAAACTGCCTGAGAATGCTCAAACCCAACCCTCAATACGTTGATAACCAACGCAGTATAGATGGCTAGACCAACGTGAATGTGCTTCATTCCTAGGGCATGACGCAACTATCCACAATTTCTCTATAAGCCGAAATCGAAGCATCTACGCATTGAATAACAAATAGGAAGGAGAGGTAAGAAGGGCGAACAGAAAACACTGCCGTTTTTCAGCCAAAAACAAAGAAGCCGCGAAAACATCGAAAAGATTAAGATGTTTGCACGGCTTCATTATTCACTGTTTTGGGTAGTTAAAGAGTGTTACTCCCCACCCATGATCACGACAGGGTTGGAGCTAAACAGATAGCCATCAAAGTTAGGATCATCAATATCCGACAGTTCAATCAGCCTTTGTTTCACGTTTTCAAGGTGTTGCCACATAGCACTCTTTGCAGCAATAGGGTCTTTCCTCTGCATGGCTGCTAGAATCCGAGCGTGATCGTCTAACCATTCATCGCGGTAGTCTTGAGTGCTGATACGTGAATGAAGCTTTTTCCACATAGGGCTTTGCTCACGTCGATCCCAAGACTGCTTCAGCATATCCACCAGCACAGAGTTTTGCGTCGCAGCAGCGATAGACATGTGGAACTCTTCATCACCACTGTATCCCGTGATACCGCAAGACAATTCACTTCGCTCTAATTCGAGCGCAGCACGCATCTTCACAATATCACTGGGAGTGACTTGAGTGGCTGCAAACTCGGCAATATTGCTTTCCAACAATTGACGAGCCTGTAGCATTTCAAACGGACCCGCTTCATCACTCACCTGATTATCATGCAAGTTAGAGGCACTTGGAATATTCAGGATATACACGCCAGAGCCTTTCTTAACTTCAACTAAGTTGTCTAGCTCTAACATGATGATAGCTTCACGCACTACAGTGCGACTGACATCGAGACGTTCTGCAATATCACGCTCAGGAGGCAACCTATCACCGACCTTATATTGGCCATCGCTAAGTTCGTTTCTTAGTATTAGACCTATCTCTTGGTAAGGTCTTTTGGGTTCAAAAGGTTTCATGACAATACTTGTACTTTATCCATTTGCTTTCTCGAACCATCATAACGACCAATGAAAATTGGTCAACCCAATTCCACCGGCAAACCTTAAGGTGTTGTTTTTATTTGATTTAAATCTCACAAAATGAAAATGACTCGATGCATTCCTATCAACCAATTTTACTCAACTAGCGCCTTTTCCTACCCCGTGATTTATTGTGACTCGCGGTCGTGATCACCCGAGCTTAGCTTGGAGATGATACTAAGCGCTCTGATTTCATCATTCGATATGCAGTAATTACACCTAAAAACAACAGAATGCTTTCGATAGCAATGCCGCCGATTGACCCAATGATTACTGCATTTGAAATCCCAAAGAAACATGAAAAAATCAACACAATGCGCATCTTAATCCCTTTAAGAGTAACAATGGCCATTGTATTGATAACCGCCCCAATGACAGGAAGCATATCAATGGGTTTTGACATGAGTGAAATACCAACAATTGAATAGATTGCTGCGAATATCAATGCCACCCACAAAGAACTATACCTAATAGAGACAACATTTCTTACAATCCCAACCATGAGAGTACTTGCTGTGACCATCGAACTTAACATGACGTAGTGAGATGCCAACAATATATAACCTATGGTCATCCAAACTTTCAACTTGATATCATTTGTTTGTAGCATCGCTATTATCGCGCTAGATAATGCCAAATAACCAAGAATCTGAGAATGTGAAAATATTTCGTTCACGTTAGTTTTCCAAGTTAAAAAATGGAGGTTATACCCAAAAAACGACATGCATGAAGCAGGAGACGAAGTTGTTCAATTCGTCATACAAAAAGAGCGGCCATATGACCGCTCTTTGTATTCGTATCGCTTAATTATTTTTGGTTGAAGTCTTTAACTACACCCCAACGAGCGCGCAAGTGGTGTGCTGCCATCTTAGGTTGACGGTCACGAGTAAACGCACCCTTCTTGTTGCCGTTAACACGAATAATGCCTTGGCCAGTATTAAAGTCATGCATATTCCAGCAGTGCTCACCAACGACTGCGTCACAGCTATCAAATGCCGCAAAGTTCTGGTCTAAGTACTCGTTGTAATACTCTTCAGTGAACATTGTCGATGGCAGAGCGTGGAAGCCTGAAACCGTGTCGGCACCGAATTCAGTGATGATGATTGGTTTGCCTTCCGTCGCCCAGCCAGCAAGTTCTTTTGCGAATTGATCACCCGCATTTGGCAAGTCAGCACCGTTAGTCACGTACCAACCGTAGTAGCGGTTTAAACAGACAACATCTGCAAACTGAGAAGCTTTACAGTTGCCGTAAGCAGCCAGCATAAAGTTAACCATTGTCATCGGGCGGTCTTGTGCATCTAAGCCATCACGAGCAAACGCAAAGATTTCTTTGAAGTAAGCTTCGGATGATTCTTGAGATGAATCAGGTTCGTTCGAGAGCGACCACATAACAACACAAGGGTGGTTCTTATCACGCGCGATTAGCTTAGTAATCGCATCTTTGTGATTGACCATACCTTCAGTTTGCACATCTTCACGGTCGAAGTGCTTAACAGGAACGGCATTGGAACCACCCATACCCGCTTGAGAAACATCTGTCATGTTCCAAGCACCAACGTGCGAGACTTCGTCGATGATTACTAAGCCACGACGGTCAGCAAGTTGCATGAACTCTTCTGGGTAAGGGTAATGCGAAGTACGCAAAGAGTTAGCGTGGATCCAGTCTAAACACTCAAGATCGCGTAGGTTCATAATGTCGCTGTGACCACGGCCAATGGTGTGTGCATCGATGTGGTGACCAAACCCTTTGAAGTAAAATGGTTCGTTATTGATTAGGAATTTAGTTCCTTCAACTTTCACCGTACGAACACCGACAGGTAGCGTGTAGATGTCGACAAGTTCTTCACCCTCAACAATCGTCGCGACAAGGTCGTACAGGTAACCTTTACGCGGTTGCCAAAGAATCACATTCTCAATGGTTAGCGACCCTTGCTGACCATTCGCGGTAGCGACAACTTCACTCTCTGCATTTAGTAGAGATACACGGATCTCCTGACCAGCATTAAGTGCAGACTCAATCGCATATTCCACGGTACCGGTTGTCCCTTCGAAGCCGGTGACAACAGTGATGTCATTAACACGTGTTTTAGGCACTGCAACCAAACGAACTGACGAATGGATACCTGCGTAGTTAAAGAAGTCGAATGCAGGCGTACATTCTTTCACGCCGTTGTCATGTGTCTTCACTGAACCAACAGGGATTGTTACCTTAGATAGTTCGTTGTTAACAACGACAACAACCGTGTTTTTCTGACCAAACTTAGCGACGTCATTTAAGTTGCCACCAAAAGGCGTGAAACCGCCCTCATGTGACACAAGCTCTACACCGTTTACAAAAACCGTGGCACGATGTGTTGCTGAGCCAAATCGAATCAGTGTATCCAGTGCTTCGAATTCAGAAGGAATATAAAAGTCTGTTTGATACCAAACATCACCACAGAAATCTCGTTTTGCAGCTTCGGTGAAAATGTCGTTGTAAGAGCTTGGAACAACCATTTCGATGGTGTCGGTAAGACCATCTTTCCAATTTTCGTTACGACCTACACCTTGGGTATCAAACTTAAATTTCCAAATACCATCAAGTGAAATTACACGGCGCTTTTCATTATCTAGTGGGTACATGAATACAGACATTTTTATTCCTTTTATATAGTAATTTTTGATTAAAATAACTTATTTTAAAATTTGGTTAGTGACCTAAATCACCATTATTAATAAAAAAATAAATTAAAAAAATTAGTGATTAAAAAGCATTCAAACAAGTATCAGCATGGGACTACTGAAAGAAGTTAAAATCATATTGCGCAGAAAACTTAATATCATAATAATCAAGCTGACCTGCCTTTTCTCCTGTTTGATCCTCTTCGGCCTTGTTAAGAACAAGTGATGACTTTAATCCTTTAAGTTGGCCAGAAGTAAATTTATGGGAAATTGTCAAGTTAGCACCAATACCATCTACTACGGTTGTTTCGTATGAATCTAAATCACCATCAGTCTTAACGATGAATAATCCTGAAGACCAGTTTTCATTGAAGTTGTAGCCGCCACCAACTTGCCAAGATGTCGTATTGTGTCCATTCCGTGCAATTGACATATCAAATGGAAATACAATATCGGTATCGATTGAAGATCCTGTAATCTTGTCACCGACTTGACCAAAGCTAGCCACACCAAAAACCTGACCTTTGGCAATAGTTATTTGCGTCGAAGCGACATAAGTGTTCTCTACATCATTTAATTGGTTTTCTTTTGTGTAACCGATTGTTTGTCCATAGAAAATACGACCGTCGAACTTCACAAATAAGTCGCTATCAGTGACAAACGCATAATCTAAGTTGCTTTGTAATTGATAAGTGTCATCTTCTTGAAAGCGGGCACCAAATGATGCGGCATACATTGGCGCGTCATACACGACACCAATATGATAACGCGGTGTATGTTTTCCGTTGACTGCGTCATCTTTCCAAGCGGTATCAAACCCACCCGCTGTTTTTGTTGTCACTGCACCATAAAAGTCCAGTGTATCGGTTGCTTCGTAATGAACTAAGCCACCCTCTTTCATCGATGGCATGGTTCGAACTGATGAATACTCCAACAATGGCACGATATGATCCATCGAACCATAAGCGTAATCGGTTCCCCAGCGACCTAACTTAATTTCAAGTCCTTCGACAGGTTTAAGATTGACAGAGCCACCAAGCAAATTGAATGATTCATCGTTTGCATCTAGATATGCACGCGATGTTGCATCGTCAGCCACACTCATGAGTTTGTGGATCGAGTAGGAATAGGCTTCTACATCAAACCAACTGCTTAGGTTAGATGTTTCATAGTCAACCATGACACCTTGAACCCAAGCTTCTACGTTTCCGTACTTACAATCTTGAGCATCAGGATCACTGCCACAAGCACTTGGGCGATCTGCCATACGTAACTCATTGCGCAAACGAACACGTAAATCTTGCTCTAGTTCATCAGAAGTGGCTCCTGATTGACTTTCTGATGCCATCGCTCCACCAGATAGCGCCAATGCAATAGCAGATACTAAAAGCCCTACATTGAATTTCTTGCACTTCATAAGATACCTTTCTGTTTCACGTTATGGTTTTGAATATTTATAAGTAACAACTTCATTTGGGTTACGTTTTTTATTATTTTGCGTCAGCACCAAGCTTCATCATTGCTTGGTTGTGTAAAACCATTTGTTCACGTTTTTCAGGAGTGATATTCCACATAAATTTGAAGATTAAGAACATGGCAATGGATGCGATGGCAGGCAGTAGGAAGATCATCGCGTGCAAGCCGTTTTGTGTTTCCATGGTCTGAGTGGCAAGTGACGGGTCATAGCCAATAACACCGATACCCACACCTGCTAACGCACCCGCTAACGCGCCAGCCACTTTACGAGACAGGGAGTAAGACGCGTAAATAACGCCAGCTTCACGCTTGCCACACTTATATTGGTTGTATTCGATACAGTCAGAAACCAGGCACCACATAATCGCGACAGTAAACATACTGAACAGTTTTTCTGATGTGTAGAAAGCGAGATATTGCATTGGGGTTTCAACGTAGAAGTAACCCACCACGCATAGCAAAACTGTCATCAATGAGCACATCATGATGATGTTACGCACACCAAAACGAGCAGTTAATTTCGGCGTAACAAGCAGAATCACAATCATTGCACCAAGGTCGATAATGCCCGTATACGCTAAGATTTCGAGTGCATTGTCCATGTTGCTCTTAATCCAGAAGATAAGAGTCGCACCGACACCGTAAAGCGCAGTTAGGCAGCAAAGTCCGGCTAAACTCACAGCAATTAAAGGACGATTCGAAGCAAGAGATTTAATTTGCTGTGTGAACGGCGTCATAGGCGCTGGTTCTGGTTTGATGTTTTCTTTAGTATTGAAAACAGCAATCATGTGGCAGGTAATACCAAATAAACCGAGTACCGCCATCGCAAACAAATAGCCTTTACCGATATCATCAGCAAATAGGGTTAACATGATTGGAACTACAAACTTAACCATGGTTGAACCAACAATCGCGCCTAGCGTTCTGAATGTTGATAAGCTGGCTTGTTCCGCTGCATCTTGCGTCATTGAACTGGCTAGAGAACCGTAACTGATATTACAGATCGTATAACACATACCCCATGTAATATATGTTAGGTAAACCCAAGCTAATTTTTGCCCATCTGATAATGAGTCTGGAACAATAAACATGAGTATTGCTGAAGCCGCTAAAGTAAACGACCCCCACTTTATAAATGGTCTAAATTTATCCGCTGAAGGATTATTTAATTTAGCGTACCTCAGCTCAGCGATAGTACCCATCATTGGGTCGTTGATTCCGTCCCAAATCCTGGCTAATAGAAACAAAGTACCTACTGCAGCGGCAGATATACCAATAACATCAACATAAAACGCGAGTAAGAATGTGGATGACATAGCAAATGACATATTGTTACCTATGTCACCAAACATGTACCCCACTTTATTTCGTAGCGTTAACATCTTCATTTTTATTTTTCCATGTTATTGAATTTGGCTGGGCGACCAAGACATTTAGCCACCCTAATCATTAAGCTCTATTACTGTTTATTTATTAAAATAGGCGCGTTTAATCCCTAGTTCTAAGCCGCGGACTTCTGCGAGTCCTTTTAGTCGACCGATACAGGAATAGCCTGGGTTGGTTTTTTTCTTCAGGTCATCAATCATTTGATGTCCATGATCGGGTCTCATTGGAATAGAGCGCATATCGCCTTTAGCAATACGTTTCTCTTCCTGAGTAATGAGTGCTTTAACAACCTCGAACATATCGACGTCACCTTCTAGGTGAGCCGCTTCATGAAAACTTGATTGGTTTTCTTCACGTTGTGTTGACCGCAGGTGTGTGAAGTAAATACGATCGCCATGTTTATTGATCATATTCACTAAATCATTATCGCCGCGAACACCGTAAGAACCGGTACACATGGTGATGCCGTTCATCATGCTTGGCACAGCTTCGGTCAACCAATCGATGTCCTCAATGGTTGACACAATTCGCGGTAGGCCCAAAATTGGACGCGGTGGATCGTCCGGGTGCACTGCCAGTTTTAGTCCATATTGCTCACAAACAGGCACTAACTCTCGCAAGAAAGCAGCCATATTTTCACGCAAAATGTCTTTGGTAATGTCTTGGTAGCGGTCAAGTTGGCACTGGAAGTCTTCTAGCGTGTAGCCTTCTTCCGCCCCTGGTAATCCCGCGATGATATTAGAAGTAAGCTTGCTTAAATCTGCTTCAGACATTGCGTTGAAGTAATGGTTAGCTTGTGCGATTTCTTCTTCGCTATATTCTTTTTCTGCACCAGGACGTTTCAGTATAAAGAGTTCAAATGCGGCAAAAGCGATGTGGTCAAAGCGCAGAGCCTTAGAACCATCACTCATTTCAAACTCAAGATCAGTACGTGTCCAATCTAATACTGGCATGAAGTTGTAGCACACAGTGTCAATGCCACATTCCGCTAGATTGATAATGCTTTGCTTGTAATTCTCAATCCATTCGTTGTAGTTACCCGAGCGGGTTTTAATTTCTTCATGCACAGGGATGCTTTCAACAACAGACCAAGTCATGCCCATTTTTTCGATGGTTTCTTTGCGTTTCAATATTTCCGCCACCGGCCAAACCTGACCGTTAGGGATATGATGAAGCGCCGTAACAATGCCCGTCGCGCCCGCTTGTTTGATATCAGATAAGCCTACTGGGTCGGAGTCCCCATACCATCGCCACGTCTGTTCCATAAAATCCTCTATTTCTCGTTTTAGGAGCGTTTGTTTGTTGAAATCGACAACATGGGAATGTTTTTAATCAATCAATCGACTTGAGGCAATTGAGAATGATCAATTGGTTGACCAAACCTACAATAAAATTTAATTTTGGTTTGCCAACATCTGTTCTGTGATGAACATCTGAGATTAAGAGAGGTTTTTCAATTACATCGACGTGTAATTACGGGTGTTAGAAGGAGGTGGAGATACGCACTAAGCCATGAAAACCCTAGGATTTTTGTCTATTCATACTCTCACTCATCGACTATATCGTTAGCCTACTCAGAAGAGAAACACATCATAACCTGCTTTTTTACAACAAGTTTTTTACATACTCTTTCATTCCATTCACCGATTAGTGCTACGTATCCGTAAAGGCACAGTGACAGTCGCTTTCGACTCATATATCAGAATGACTACAATTGATTGACCAAAATCACAGATAACAGCACAATATTGGTCAACCAAAGCAAATGTGATCATACTCACTATCAAGCCCAAACCCCTGTTTTATACTCCGATTAATCTTGAAAACATGATGCTAAATTGAAGCAATAAAACCGCAATTATTGGTCTACCAATACAGATTTTCGCATCAATATGGCTCAGTAAAATCAATAACAATCACTGATCGGTTATATAGGACACCATCATGAAAACCATCTATAACTCAATGCTCAACGACTATGTGCAGCTCCCCGACTACGACCGATCTGTACTGAAGAGCCGTATTGTTCACTTAGGCTTTGGCGCTTTTCATCGAGCGCACCAAGCGTTAATCACCAACGAAATGCTCAATAGAACCGGTTGCGACTGGGGCATTTGTGAGGTCAATTTATTTGGCGGTGAAGCGTTGATCGAATCACTTCGCGCACAAGACCATCTTTACACCGTGGCAGAAAAAGGGGCAGATTCAACCACTGTAAAAGTGATTGGTTCAGTAACCGAATCACTGCACCCTAGCCTCGATGGTATTCAAGCAGTCTTAGAGAAGATGGCAGAGCCTCAAGTCGCTATCGTATCCATGACTATCACAGAGAAAGGCTACTGTGCAGACCCAGCAACAGGGACACTCGACAAGAACAACCCACTGGTCGTTGCCGACCTTGCAAACCCTACTGAGCCAAAATCAGCACTGGGTTACATCGTTCAAGCGCTACTACTGCGTCGTGAGCGTGGCTTGTCTCCATTCACTGTTATGTCTTGCGATAACGTGCAAGAGAACGGGCATGTTGCAAAGGCTGCCATTCTTGAGTTCGCTCAATTGCTTGACCCAGAGCTCGCGGCTTGGATTGAAACTCACGTAACGTTCCCATGCACCATGGTTGACCGCATCGTTCCCGCCGCGACTGAAGAAACGCTGGCTGAAATCTCTGAACTACTTGGATGTGAAGACCCTTGTGCCATTGCCTGTGAACCGTTCCGTCAATGGGTCATTGAAGACAACTTTGTTGCAGGTCGTCCAAATTGGAATATGGCTGGCGCTCAGTTCGTGGCAGACGTGGTGCCTTATGAAGAAATGAAGCTGCGCATGCTCAATGGCAGCCACTCTTTCTTAGCCTATTTGGGTTACCTCGGTGGTTATGCACATATCTCTGACACCATGACCGACGAAGGTTATCGAAAAGCAGCATTCAACATGATGATGCAGGCTCAAGCACCGTCTTTGACTATGCCGGAAGACACTGATTTAGAGGGCTACGCCACGCTACTTATCAACCGTTTCACCAACCCAAGCTTGAAACACAAAACGTGGCAAATCGCGATGGATGGTAGCCAGAAGATCCCGCAACGTATGGCGGGAAGCTTGCAGTTCCACCTTTCACAAGGCTCTTCATTCTCTTGGCTAGCAACGGCCATTGCCGGCTGGATGCGCTATGTGTCTGGCGTGGATGAACAAGGCAACGAAATCGATGTTCGTGACCCAATGGCTGAAACCTTGCGCGCTATTTGTGACCAACACGGTCAAAGTCCTTCTGTCGTGCCCGCTTTGCTTAACATCGAAGCGATCTTCCCTGCCGAACTGGGCGAGAATCCATATGTGGTTGACGCAGTCAGCACCGCTTATCAATCTCTGATTGATCATGGCGCTCGCGCTACCGTTGCAGCATTGTAAGAGACATTTGCTATGAAGAATTTCCTGTGTGATGACTTCCTACTTTCAAACGAAACCGCCCGTCGTCTTTACCACGAACACGCGAGCCATCAGCCAATTTATGACTTTCACTGCCATCTCAATCCGGCGGAAGTTGCAAAAGACCGCCAATTCGAAAACATCAGTAAAATTTGGCTTGAAGGTGATCATTATAAGTGGCGTGGTATGCGCTCGGCGGGGATTGATGAGCGCTTAATCACTGGTGATGCCAGCGACAAAGACAAATTTATGGCATGGGCAAAAACTGTCCCTCAGACCGTCGGCAATCCCCTATACCACTGGACTCATCTCGAACTTCGCCGTCCGTTTGGCATCACAAGCACGCTATTTGACCCAAACACGGCTGACCAAATATGGCATCACTGCAATGCGCTGTTATCAACGCCTGAATTCTCTGCTCGCGGCATCATGAAGCAGATGAATGTGGTGATGGCGGGCACAACCGACGACCCTATTGATTCCTTAGAACACCACAAAACAATTTCAGCCGACACCACGTTTGATGTTCAAGTGTTACCAAGCTGGCGTCCAGATAAAGCATTCAAAATCGAACTGGATGCGTTTGCTGATTACCTGCAAAAACTGGGCGAAGTCGCTGATGTAAACATTCGTTGTTTCGACGATCTACTGATTGCCTTAGATAAGCGCTTGGCTCACTTTGACGCACACGGTTGTCGCGCAGCAGACCACGGGATCGAAGTGGTTCGCTACGCGCCAATCCCGAGCGAAGCTGATTTAAATACCCTTCTGACACGTCGTCTTGCCGGTGAAGTGCTAACAGAACAAGAATACGCGCAGTTTTCGACCGCCGTTCAAGTATGGCTGGGCAAGCGTTACGGAAAAATGGGCTGGGTCATGCAGCTTCATATCGGTGCACAACGTAATAACAACACGCGCATGTTCCAACGTTTGGGTGCAGATGCCGGCTTTGACTCGATTGGCGATGCAACCTTCGCGTTTGAGTTAGCTCACCTATTGGACGAGATGGACCAAAGTAACGAACTGCCGCGCACGATTCTTTACTGCCTAAACCCACGAGACAACGAAATGATGGCCACCATGATTGGTAACTTCCAAGGTGGTGGCATCGCAGGCAAAGTTCAATTTGGCTCGGGTTGGTGGTTCAACGATCAAAAAGACGGCATGCAGCGTCAAATGGAACAGCTTTCTTCACTTGGTCTTCTTAGCCAGTTTGTTGGCATGTTGACAGACTCTCGCAGTTTCTTGTCATACACCCGTCACGAATATTTCCGCCGCATATTGTGTGACATGGTCGGTCGCTGGGTCGAGAATGGCGAAGCACCAAATGATATGTCACTGCTTGGCCCTATGATTGAAAACATCTGCTTTGGCAACGCCAAACGTTATTTTGAAGAGAGGGTTTAACTGATGAAACACATCGCCATTATTGGTGAGTGCATGATTGAGCTGAATGGAAAACCCTTCGGGTCTATGCATCAAACGTTCGGCGGCGACACGCTCAATGCAGCTGTGTATTTACGACGTGGCAGCGACGCCAATAACAATCCAGATGACATCAAAGTCTCTTACGTGACGGCATTGGGCACTGACGCTATCAGCAAAGGAATGCTCACCCGATGGCAACAAGAAGGTATCTCCACTGAATTGGTGCTTCACGACGAAACACGTACGCCGGGGCTTTACCTGATCCAATTGGATGATCAAGGTGAACGAACGTTCTTGTACTGGCGCAGCCAATCTGCTGCGCGATACCTGCTTCAACATCCGAAATTTGACACGATCAAACACGCGTTAATCGACGTTGATATGGTGTTTTTGAGTGGGATTACGCTAGCTATTTTGCCTAGCGAAGATCGCATTGCCTTGCTGCATTTGTTGGCAGAACTTAAAGCCCAAGGCGTCGAAATTGCCTTTGATAGCAACTTCCGCCCCGCGTTGTGGCCGCAAGATAACAATCACACAGTCAAGAATGCATACCAATCGATGTATCAACTAACGGATGTTGCATTGGTCACTTTTGATGATGAACAACTCCTTTGGGGAGACACATCACCTGAGCAGACTATTGAGCGCCTCACATCGCTTGGTGTCACTAAGTGCATCGTCAAACTAGGCGAAGATGGCTGCTTAATTAAAGATTCCGGCGCGGCTTCGGCTCCACGGGCCGTGCCAACTCATCCCGTCGCTGAAGTTGTTGATACCACTTCTGCAGGCGACTCATTTAATGGTGGATTTCTGTCTGCCTACCTAGCAGATACCGACCTTATATCGGCCTGCCAGCGCGGCAACGCCATGGCGGGTGTCGTCATTCAACATCGTGGCGCCATCATCGCAAAAGAACTCACTCAATTAGCTATCAAGCCCATTTAAGGATTACCAATGCCTAGCATTAAAGAACAACTGAAAGCCCTGAAAGTTATCCCTGTTATCGCTATCGACAACGCTGAAGACATTATTCCTTTGGGTAAAGTGTTAGCAGAAAATGGCTTGCCTGCTGCTGAAATCACCTTCCGTTCCGACGCCGCTGTCGAAGCAATTCGCCTGCTACGTGCGTCGCAACCGGACATGCTGATTGGCGCGGGTACTGTGTTGAACCGCGAACAAGCCATCGCGGCAAAAGAAGCCGGTGCTACCTTCGTCGTTTCCCCTGGATTTAACCCAAATACCGTGAGAGCTTGCCAGGAAATTGGTATCGATATCGTCCCTGGCGTGAACAACCCAAGCACCGTCGAAGCTGCACTAGAAATGGGTCTCACCCTGCTCAAGTTCTTCCCTGCAGAAGCATCAGGCGGTATCAACATGGTGAAATCGCTGCTGGCGCCTTACACCAACGTAGAGCTGATGCCTACAGGTGGCATTAACCCAGCCAACGTGAATGACTACCTCGCTATTCCTCGCGTCGTGGCCTGCGGCGGTACATGGATGGTTGATAAAAAGCTGATCGAAGAAGGCAACTGGGATGAGCTAGCTCGCCTAACTCGTGAAGCAGCGGCATTGGTGAACTGAGCCTATTCGGCGAACTAAACGGCCCTAGATATCAGGGCCGTTTTTTTGCAGAAAGATGGAGAAACAACATGGAAATGTGGTTCACGCAGTGGGTTGGCGGCGTCGCCTGTCTGGTGGGTATTTCGGCATTTTGGCAAAAAGACGATTTACGATTTCGCTATCAGATGATGGCATTTTGTTTCGTCATGAGTCTTCACTTTGCCCTCATGGGCGCAGCAGTCGCCGCAACGGGTGTCGCCATTAACGGAGTACGCAGCTTTGCTTCCGCCAAAACCCGCTCTCGCATCGTCATGTGGTTTTTCATTGCTCTGATGTGGGCGATGACTGTCAGCAATATTTCGCACATTTTTGAATTGATGGCAGTGGTTGGGTCAACCGTTGCGACGTGGGCATTGTTCACACAGAGTGGCATCGTGTTGCGCTCTCTGATCTTGTTCAACTCTTCATGCTGGCTCGCACACAATCTTTGGCTAGGTTCAATTGGAGGAACAATTGTTGAATCCGCCTTTATCATCACCAATATATTGACGATTTATCGCCTGCATTCGTCTCAACAAGCCATACAAAGCACCAGCCAAGTTTCCTAGTTACCAACCCCTAACGTTATCACTGTTCGTCATCGTTAGATTGCGAGTCATCAATTTCCCTCAATCATCAGGCTGCGTTGCTTCACTGCCTGTTTAGGAGCAAAAATGTCACAAATCAAACCATTGAGTTGGAATGACCAATCAATCCCTCACAAGTTTTGGGTAGAGCAACAGGAGGATGGTTGCAAAATATACTTGGAAGTCATTAAAGACGTCGAACCAGAGCGGCTTTCTTTGGTCGTGCCCGACGTGGACATGGAGACGGTACTCACTGCATGGCAAGGACACGCAACCAATATTACGCCTGCTTTTGATGACGGTATTCTATTCACTCAAACCCGTGCGCTACTTAACTTGCCTCAAGGATGCTTGCTTTGGGCTGTTACCCATATAAAACGCATAGATGACCTAAAAATGTCGGCTGATAAGCTCTTTTTTGTACCCTTGCGAACGATGGATCAGTAAGGAAATGAGTTAGCTTCACCATCGCTTGAATGCAAAAAGGCCGCTGTATCTTTCGCAAGAGCAGCGGCCTTTTCTAATTTGGCGGAGCCAGATCGTGATATAGCGGAATTTACTCGGTCGCTGCGCTCCCTTGCCCTTCGGGCCGTCGCCTTTCCGACTTCGTCGGGGCTACGTTGTCTCGCTTCGCTCGGCTGAACCCAAGCCTAGGATTCTGCATCCCTATTTATAAATGCTTATTCCAGATACGAAAAAGCCCGCTCACTGAGCGGGCTTAATCTAATTTGGCGGAGAAATAGGGATTTGAACCCTAGGAGGGCTATAAACCCTCGCCGGTTTTCAAGACCGGTGCTTTAAACCACTCAGCCATCTCTCCGTGAGCGGGGCGAATATTAAGGGCGAAACGAAATTCTGTAAAGTCCTTTTCTGCTTCAACTCGTCCAAGTGCGGCTTTTTTGAACGAAACAGTCGATTTCATCGTGATCTCACGGTGTGCTTGGTCATTTAGCTACTCAAATAGCGCTTCGTGCGAATCATTCCTTTCAGCTTACTGACCAGTTTCTCAACTATGTGACTACACTGATCAAAAAGCCATGCGCTATTGATAGGTAAATCATTTTTGTTTTACCGAGGAACGACGGTTCTCGCATCTGCTGTTAGCAGTGCTGTTCTTGGATCTGCCGACAACCTTGTTGCGCGTACCTGGCCCCATGCTAACGAGACGAGATACGAGAACCCTTTTATGAAAACATCTGATCTGTTTGTTAAAGCGCTAGAAAACGAAGGTGTGGAATATATCTACGGTATTCCCGGCGAAGAAAACCTCGATTTCCTCAATTCACTCAAAGCCTCCGACATCAAACTTGTCCTAACTCGGCACGAGCAAGCTGCTGGGTTCATGGCTGCCACTTATGGGCGCTTAACCGGTAAACCTGGCGTTTGTCTTTCGACACTTGGCCCAGGAGCAACCAACTTCGTCACGTCGGCGGCGTATGCGCAGTTGGGCGCGATGCCAATGGTGATGCTAGGTGGGCAAAAACCCATCAGGAAAAGTAAGCAAGGCCGTTTTCAGATTATCGATGTCGTCAATCTTATGAAGCCCATCACCAAATATTCAGAACAAATAGTCGATGGAAACAACGTGCCTGCCATGGTGCGTGAGGCATTCCGCCTTTGTTCAGAGGAACGCCCTGGCGCTGGCTATTTAGAATTGCCAGAGGATATCGCGGAAGAAGAGTCTGGCGCTTCGATCTTTGATGTCGTCCACCACCGCCGTCCAGACGCAAATCATCAGTGTGTTGATCAAGCCGCTGAAATGATCAAAAAAGCCAAAATGCCTTTGCTACTGATCGGCGCGGGCGCAAATCGTAAACGCTCTAGCTTGGCACTGAAAAAATTCATCGACGACACAGGTATCTACTTCTTCAATACCCAAATGGGTAAGGGTGTTGTCGACGAACGTCATGAACGCTTCATTGGCACAGCTGCACTTTCTAGCCATGACTTTCTTCACTGCGCTATCGAGAAAGCCGACCTCATCATCAACGTCGGCCATGACGTGATTGAGAAGCCCCCTTTCTTTATGGAAAAAGGCGGCACCAAAGTCATTCATGTGAATTTCTTTGCGGCACGTACCGATGAAGTCTACTTCCCGCAAGTCAACGTGGTGGGTGACATCTGTTCTTCTGTGAATCGACTGACAGAGAAAGTCGGCAAACTCGAACAAGACATGGGCTTCTTCGGGCGCGTAAAACAAAACGTGGACGAGCGCACTACCAAGTACTTTGAAGACCGCCGCTTCCCGATGTTGCCGCAGAGACTGGTCAAAGTTATCCGTGATCAGTTAGATGATGAAGACATTGTTACGCTGGATAACGGCGTCTATAAAATCTGGTTTGCGCGCAACTATCTATGCCATTCCAATAACACTTTGCTGCTCGATAATGCACTGGCAACCATGGGTGCTGGCTTACCTTCGGCGATGGTGGCAAAACAGCTTAATCCTGACAAAAAAGTGGTCTCCGTAAATGGGGATGGCGGCTTCATGATGAACTCGCAAGAGATCGAAACCGCCGTGCGTATGGGGTTGGACATGGTCGTTATCATCTTGAATGACAGCGCCTACGGTATGATCAAATGGAAACAAGAAGGCATGAACTTTGACAACTACGGGCTAGATTTTGGTAACCCTGATTTCGTCAAATATGCCAACAGCTTTGGGGCCATTGGGCATCGCCCTGATAGCCATGATGAGTTTCAGTCGATACTCAAAACGGCATTAAATTCGAAAGGCGTTCATGTGATTGATCTTCCGGTCGACTATTCACTCAACCACTCGATATTGAATGTGTTGATCAAAGAAAGTCGCTCGATCAGTTAACTACGGAGACGGGATTTCCATGGCAGAACTCAATGTTTATCGCCCATTTGATGGTGGGCTGATCCGTTCCATTCCTCTACAAAGCACCAATGACGTTGAAACCGCCATTGCCACCGCACATGGCCTGTTTGAAGACAGACAAGCATGGCTTGCGCCACATCAGCGTATTGAGATCCTCGAGCGAGTGGTTGAGATTATCTCATCTCAGGTTGAGTTACTTACTCGCCTTGCCGCAGAGGAAGGGGGAAAACCCTACACCGATTCAAAAGTTGAAGTGTTACGGGCAATCAACGGCGTAAAACTGGCCATTGAACACATTCCTCAGATCAAGGGCGAGCAGATCCCCATGGGCCAAACGGCGGCATCGGTGAATCGACTTGCCTTTACGATTCGCGAACCGATTGGCGTCGTGTCTTCTATCAGCGCTTTTAATCATCCGCTCAATTTGATTGTGCATCAGGTGATCCCCGCGTTGGCAGTGGGCTGTCCGGTGATTATCAAGCCGGCACTCACCACGCCCCTTTCTTGTCTTCGTTTAGTAGAAATACTCCACGAAGCAGGATTACCCAAAGGGTGGTGTCAGGCCATAGTGTGTGAGAATGAAGCCGCAAGTAAGCTGGTGACGGATCCGCGCATCAACTTTTTGTCTTTCATTGGCTCATCGAAGGTCGGTTGGTCGCTGCGATCGCAACTGGCCCCGGGTACGCGCTGCGCACTTGAACACGGCGGCGCTGCGCCTGTGATTGTTGATACCAGCGCCAATATAGAAGAAGTGGTTCCTAGCCTTGCAAAGGGAGGCTTTTACCATGCCGGACAAGTGTGTGTATCTGTTCAACGTGTCTATGCCCATCAATCGTTTTGCCGAGAATTAGCCATCAAGATTGCTGAGGCGGGCGAGAAAATGAAAGTGGGCGATCCGCTGAATCCTAATACGGAAATCGGCCCGTTGATACTTCCTAGAGAGGTCGATCGCGTTGACGATTGGGTTCAGGAGGCCATTGAAGCTGGCGCAGAACTGTTAAGCGGGGGCAAGCGCATCTCAGATACTTGCTACGCACCAACCGTGCTGCTCAACCCACCTGAAAACGTGCGCGTTTCTCAAATGGAAATTTTCGGCCCCGTCATTTGTGTATATTCCTATGGCAATAAAGACGATGCCATAAGACGCGCCAATTCCCTGCCCTTTGCATTCCAAGCCGCCGTATTTACCAATGACTTAGACAATGCGCTTTATCTCACGCAAAGGCTTAACGCAACCGCCGTCATGGTGAACGACCACACGGCATTTCGTGTGGATTGGATGCCCTTCGGCGGTCGAGATTCTTCGGGTGTGGGCTTAGGTGGCATTCAATATTCCATGCATGACATGACACGAGACAAGATGCTGGTGTTTAAGAGTCCGAGTCTTTAAACGTTTAGCAAAACTCGAACCAAAAAAGCACAAAGTGACAGTGACTTTGTGCTTTTTTTAATCCCTCTGTTTGATATCGTTTACATCGCTTATCCGCACTTTCTCGCGTGATTCATATGGCCAAAAATCAACCATTCATATAGAATCGCCAGCTCTTAGGTAACATGACTTACCTTGACCTTTCAGACAGTGCATCAGGAGACCGTTTCTGTCTGCGTTTACACAAGCACAGGCAATACTTCATGCACATTCTTAAACTTAGCGGCACGCTCGCAGTAGCCACGCTTTGTATCCAACTGGTTAACATGATCAGTGTCCGTTACCTTGATGCATCAAACGTTTTGATGTCGGCAGCGAAAATTTGCCTGCTCGCCATCCCATTTATGTATATCGGCAGTGTCGGCTTTTCCGTTTATTACGGCAGTGGCGCACAAAAATTCCCGTATGTTTCACTGGTGCTCATGGCGGCGGGTTTTTCTACTTTGTTCGGCATTGTTCTGACGCTATTTTTTCAGAAAGTCATCCCCACTCCCCAGCAGTTACTTGGCTGTGTGCTATTACTGGCAGGCATTGGCGTCACTGTGCTGGGTAAAAATGCGTGATAGCCTTTTAACCATAAGAAGAAGAGCAACAGTCAGAAGCATTCCTTCAAGCTCTCGGTGCTCTTTGGGACAAAAACGCTGTTGAGTGCTTGCCCTAAATCGCTTTTGGACAATAATGTTCAGTTATATGCGTTATCCCTTGATCAATAAGAGTCATCCCAATGTCCAAAGTTGTTCAGTTCTCTATGTTCAGTGGTAGTAAGAAAACAAACACTGCCCCATCCCCCACCCCTAAAGCACTAAGGGAAGAAGCTGCATTGCAACAAGACAATCGCTGCTATTTTTGTGGTGCCCGTAAAGAACCCAAAGAGCTGAACTGGCTTAATCAGATTGGATTTAAACAGAAGTCTCATGTTGTCTGCGGTACGTGTAGCTCTGAAGCTAAGTCACGTTCAATGGATGAACTGCGGATTATCCTTGCGCTGAAAGCGATGGATTTCAGAACCGTTAAGATTCAGCAATACCTTGAGTTGAGAGAAAAAGGTGTTCACATAGAGGGTGTGCGTGAATACAAGTTTCACTTTGAAACGATTAAGTGATGAGGAAACAAAACGCCTAGCTCAACCAATGGCTGAAAGCCAAGGTCGCGCACTGAGTGATGCTTGCCGTGAACCACTACACGTAACTGCGTCAAAGCTATCAGGCGCGGATAATTTATATAAAATTAAGCTAAGACAATCTTGCTACCGATTAGTATACAAAAAAGCCCCAGCATTTCTGCTGAGGCTTCGTTGTGTTGGCGGAACGGCCGGGCTGGCGCACCAGCGGGACTCAAGCCGCAGGCTAGTGAGAGTCCCACACCCGAATTCAACACATACAAAAAAGCCCCGCTATTTCTAGCGAGGCTTCGTTGTGTTGGCGGAACGGCCGGGCTGGCGCACCAGCGGGACTCAAGCCGCAGGCTAGTGAGAGTCCCACACCCGAATTCAACACATACAAAAAAGCCCCGCTATTTCTAGCGAGGCTTCGTTGTGTTGGCGGAGCGGACGGGACTCGAACCCGCGACCCCCGGCGTGACAGGCCGGTATTCTAACCAACTGAACTACCGCTCCAATTCTGTATGAAATCCGGCTTTAAAACCCAACTTCTAGAATTTGGCGGAGAGATAGGGATTTGAACCCTAGGAGGGCTATAAACCCTCGCCGGTTTTCAAGACCGGTGCTTTAAACCACTCAGCCATCTCTCCGTTGTTGGCGCGAATATTACTTCCCAACGTAATGTGTGTAAACCCCTTTTCTGTCACAAACTTACTGAACGCTCAAAAAGCCAGCAAAGCGAACAAGTTTTTCTCGATAAGTGTCAAAAAACAACGTCCTAATCCTGCACTCCGCTACAATAGTTGCCTCAACAACGATCCTTGAGCAATCAGATGCAAAGATACTTTCTCGCCTTTTTTTTCTTTCTTATCACGCAGACTCCATCATTTGCCCAAAACATGGATGAAACGATAAAAGGGGCAGCTTGCCTTGTGTCGGATGAGCAAGGAAGAATTTTGGTGACTCGCGATATTCTCAATAACCGTATTTCTATCCCAGGGGGCTATGTCGATAGTGATAACCCTGCTGATGCAGCCATTCGCGAAACACTGGAAGAAACAGGTGTGCCTGTTGAAGCCGTTGGTGAATTAGCACGGATGAATAACGCCATATTGTTCGACTGCCGTGCAACTAGCCCCATACCTGTACTGAAAACTGACACGGATAAAGCGCGGGTGGCGGCTTGGCAAGCGGAACATTTTGGTCGGGAGGTACGCGCGGTGTATCTGATGAAGCCCAATCAAGAGATGCTCGATAACGCTCGCTTTCCAGAACAGGTAGAGATGTTTCCAGCTTTGGTGCCTTTGGCCTCCCCTAGCCCCATACAATTGTTTGATGATTTCAGCAGACTCTCCTCGCCTTTTAATACGTGGAATGCCAGTCTCAATCGAGATTTTCAGCAAGCCATTGACGCATTACCTAGCTCACTCGCTAAGACGGTGAGCGTTTTTCTTGATTATGCATCGGCACTTGGTAGCGGCGTATTGTTCTTTTTGCTGATCCCTGTTGCCTTGGCGACGGGCGGATTAAAACGCTTAGCACAACTGTTGTTCGTGACTGTTGCAGTCACTGTTGTGGTTGCGTTCGGCAAACTGTTTTTTGCTGTACCGCGTCCTTTCTATCTTTTTCCCGAACTGCAACTGGCTTCGGCATCTGGCTTTGCTTTTCCGAGTGGACACACAGCCACCGCCTTTGCGATCTGGGGGTTGATTTACACATGGCTAAATCATGCAAGGAAGGTCACAGTGGCCGTTTGGTTGATCCCTGCCGTGCTTGTTGCACTTAGCCGCGTTTATCTTGGCGTGCATTACGTCACGGACGTATTGGCGGGAGCGGTGTTGGGAGCACTGGCTGTGCTTGGCGCGCAGAGGTTAACCGCTAGCATACTCACCACACGTTTTTGGTTAGTCTTGGGGGCATTGATTGTTCCCTTTGCACTGACCCAAATCCAACCCACATTTCTTTATTGTGCCGCGTTTTCGCTGACGTTCGCAGGCACGCTGGCCATCACAAACCAACAGTTCAAAGGGCAGACAAACACCCCCATGGGATGGAAAGGATTTTTGGTGGCGTTGGCAGGTATGGTAGCACTGGCAGCGGGTTTGTATTTCGTTAGTCAGATATCAAATTCAAGCATCGAAATACTCATTGCGAGCACCATGACTGTGGCTCTTTTGGCGGTTTGGTTGGGGTTTGTTACACCAAGATGGTGTCAACCTCACGACTAAACATGCCGTGCTTAGAGTGACAGACAAAAAAAGAGCGCCTTATGGCGCCCTTTTCAACGATTAAGCCAAAACCTTTTTAGTTAGCCTTTGGCCGCATCTGCCAGTTCTTTCTCAGCATCGTGGTCGATTTCCACGTCCAAGATCGCACCTGCATTAGGATCGTTGAAGATTGATTCATCAAGCTTGCCTTCGCTTTTCGCGACAATACAGCTCACGGTCGCATCACCCGTTACGTTAACGGCGGTACGTACCATGTCCAGCAGGCGGTCAACGCCCAAGATCAAGCCGATGCCTTCCAGTGGCAAGCCTACTTGCGCAAAGACCATAGACAGCATGATCAAGCCAACGCCAGGCACACCCGCAGTACCGATAGAGGCCAATACAGCCATCACGATCACGGTGAGGTAGCCACCAATACCAAGGTCAACGCCATAAATGTTCGCGATGAACACGGTCGCGACACCTTGCATGATGGCCGTACCATCCATGTTAATGGTGGCACCGAAAGGCACAGTAAATGAACCGACGGAGTTCTTCACACCTAAACGCTCTGTCACTGTACGCAGTGTTACAGGGATAGTGGCGTTAGAGCTTGCAGTACTGAATGCGAATACTTGCATGCTGCGCACTTTCTTCATGAAAGTTCCAACACTCAAACCCGTGAACACTTTGAGGAACATCGGCAAAACTACAAAGAGGTGAAGCAGCAAGACGCCGATCAACACGACCACATAGCCGATCAATTCTGCAAAGAGTGCCAAACCTAGGCTTGCCATGGCTTTTGCAATCAAACAGAAAACTGCGTAAGGCGCGATTTCCATGATGACGGTAACCATCTTCATCATCACTTCGTTGAGAACTTCAATCAGCTCAACAACCTTTTTGGCTGGCTTGCCGACCATCAAAATACACACGCCCATCAAAATGGCGAAGAAGATGATTTGAAGCATTTCACCTTCAGACAGTGCACTGACAGGGTTGTTTGGAATGATATCAATCAAGACTTGTGACAGTGGCGGCGCTTCTTTGCCGGTGAAAGTCACATCCGAGACCATGTTCATGCCTGCGCCGATCCCGCTCAGTGACGAAACCGTAATCGCTATGGCAATCGCAAGGGCCGTTGTTAACAAGTAAAGTCCAAAAGACTTACTGCCCACACGCCCCAGCATTTTTATATCGCCAATCCCGCATACGCCACAAATCAAAGAGAAAAGGACGAGCGGAACAACCATCATTTTTAACGCATTAACAAACATTTTGCCCACGATGTGGAACAAACCGTTTGTAATATAAGTGTCTACAAACCCACCAGCTGGATTCAACCCAAGAATATTAATTGCTAACCCAAGAATAATACCGGCGACCAAACCGATAATAACCTTGGCGGTGAGGCTCATTTTTCCATCACCTGCCGTTGCTGTGTTTACCATATTGCCTCCATGACTATGTATAAATTACAGTCATGAAACCCCTTTCTTTTTGTCTTGCTTAATGGAAATCAGCGTGCGCTGATTTAGCGATCTTTGAATAATTAGTCACTATGGAGTGATATTCCATTCACTGCACAATATAGAAGTGAGATCAGCTTAAAAATTAACCAAATTAAGGGACTAATGTCAGGAACTTTCATAACAGGGCATAGATATATCCTGAATCGAAAAACCACATTGTCTCAATATTGACTCATTACCGCTTTTTTGTTAACCAAACGTTAACGTAAAGCCAGTGACATCAAGGAAAGTCGCCAACCTAGAAACATGAAAAGCATGCGGATTGGTGAAGAGAGAAATGCGGCAACTGGGACAAGATGATGGCGGCGTCTTGCGTTACAATGTCGCTCTTTTCCAAAACCACGTAGTAATCATGAGCTTTTGTCCTGAGTGCGGAGACGCACTTTCTTGCACGGCTAACTCCGGCAGCTGCTGGTGTATGCAGTTTCCAAACATCGTTCCGACGAGCGACAGCAATGATCTGTCTTGCCTTTGTGCGGCTTGTTTAGCGAAGAAGGTAAACAAGGAGTTAGACGAGGTGTATCAAACCTACAGCACCAACGAACTGATCCGTCTTGCCAAGCCTTACGCCAGTGATACCAATCTCATCGAAGGGCTCGATTACACCATGGAAAATGGCTTTATGGTGTTTTCAGCGTGGTACCACTTAAAAAGAGGCACATGTTGTGGCAACGGATGCCGGCATTGTCCTTTTGGTAAATCGCCCGAATCGCCTATACGCCATGAAGATCGTTATAACAACGTGGGCTAAGTCACTGACGAAAAGGATTTCTTCGACGACAATTCGTGCCCTTTTGTTTTAGTCACTTTTTACTTTTCACTAAAAGAACGCCGAAGTCATCATCATGAAGATAGTCGCCATTACCGCCTGTCCTACAGGCATCGCCCACACATACATGGCCGCCGCCGAGCTTAAAAAAGCCGCGCAGCAATCGGGCATCACCATCAATGTTGAAACGCAAGGTGCCATGGGCATCGAAAACCCACTGAGCATTCAAGATATTGCCCGCGCCGACGTGGTGCTGATCGCGTCAGATATCGAGATTGAAGATCGGGCTCGATTTTCTGGCTGCAAAATTCACTGTGTGACCATCGAAGAAGTCTTAACCGACCCACTTTCTGTGTTGGAGCGTTGCAAAGGTTTATGATCACCCGACGGATCACCTTCTTTGTTGGCGAAGAAGGACTGCCAGCATGGAGGCTAAACCGCTTAAAAACCTTGGCGGGGCATTTTCGCTCAGTCACTGTGTTTGTGAACTTATCACAGCGCAATTTCGCGAACGCCGAACAACCCATGCATATTCTCAGTCTTAGTGCCTTGCCGGGAGATTTGTGTCAGCTACAGATTGAAGGCAATGACGCCGAGCTCGCCTCTATGGTGCTGACCGATTTCATTGATGAAAACGCAGCGCTCGTTTCTGGCGGAAAATCCTCCACGCCCATCACAGCTTCTGACTATCAATCACTGCCGTTCGATTGCGTGATCCATCGACTCTTAAACACTGAACTCGACAAACATGGCATGCTGGCTCAGTTTAGTTTGATGGTCGCCAAGCACGAGAGCTGTGATCAGGAAACGTTGTTTGATGCCTTATATAAACGGGAAAGTGTTTCTTCGACCTGTATGGGATATGGCATTGCTTTGCCCCATGTCATCACCCCTGAGGTAAACCACGCCCATTTGATGATAGCGACCACGGACGCGCCGCTTAACTGGGCATCACAACGTGGCGACGTCTCTTGTGTGATTGGATTAATGCTCCCCACGCCACCCGTTCGGGAGCACATCGTGGCGTTTTCTGGCTTTTCTCAACAACTTCTTGAAGAAGATTTCTGCGCGTATCTGACCGAAAACAACAGTGCAGATATTCTCGAACTCTTGATTTTAAATGCACTCAATGTGCCGTTTCGCTAGCCCATTGAATCACTAATTCGCCCCACGATACTCTGACGGCGTCATGCCCGTTTTCGATTTAAAGACGCGATAAAAATAGTTCACATCCTGAAAACCGCAACGCGTAGCCACCTCGTTCAAACGAAAATCGTAACGCTTGAGCATAAATTTAGCGCGATCAATCCTCACCCACGTAATGTAATCCGCCATTCGCATATGCCCTTGTTGACGAAACAAACGTGATAGATGGTTTGGCGTCATGTTAAAGCGCTGCGCAATGGATTCTCGGGTGACCTGACGGTGAAAGTTTTCCTGAATGTAGATACAAATACCTTGATAGAGATCTTCCACGCGGTTGCGTGTTCCCGCCATCGGCGTGGCCAGCATTTGCTGACAATAACTCAGAAGCGCATGCAGCAAGTGTTCATCCATTGGCTTGCGAACAGGTTCTGTCGCCAGAGTATTTAACGCACCGAGGATATGATCGATGGCGTGCCCGGTACGGGTTTGAATACTGAATTTCTGCACATCATAAAAGCCGGGCTGATTTTTGGCTTTGCTCACAAGACTAAACCCAAGCTGTCGCTGACCAAACAGCAAGCTTAACACCGAGCAATCAGTGTCCCAGTTGGGTTTGTTCCAACTATTGGGTGGCACAAATAACGCATCACCCGCCAACAGTTGCACTTCCCCAATGGTCTTGTCTGGGTTTTCAAGTTGGTTGAGATACTCCCCGCTGATCACCAACTCCAAACGTGGAAAATTCACCTGATAGCTGAATGGCGGTGGCGTGACTTGATCACTCGCAAACCAAATTCGATTGAAGTGCTCACGCTCTGATAACACATTTTCCAAAAGCAGATGAAAAACCTGGCTCATCTTTTCCTCTCGTACCCACACCAATAACGCGGCGATTATGCTGCCTCACTGTCAGTGCCGCTAACCATTCCCTAAGTAATGACTCAATAGCGTGAACCAGCTCAACAAAAAATGCGTCACCACGTTAGATCAAGCGTTACTTATTTCTAGCAAAATCAGTCATCACGGGAATTTACTGACTAATACGGACATTGAAAACCATCAATAACTTATTGTATTTACATATTTAATGTAAAAATAACTCACATAATTCACATCATCTCTTAATGAGAATAAGATCACAGCTTGAATTCGATGTTACAAATATCCAGCAAATGCCTTTTCTCTCCTCTATCTGATACAGGGGTATTCATCAGAAAATAGTCTCATCGGCTAACGCCATCATCAGAACAATTCATTTAGGGGTGACTTCATGATTACTAAGCTAATCAATGAAAATCTGATTTGCCTGAACCTGAGTGCGACAACCAAAGACGCAGTGTTTATCGAAATGATCGAACTGCTTCATGCTCAAGGCAGAGTCAACGACAAGCAGCAGTTTCTTGCCGATATCTATGCACGAGAAGAACTGGGTAACACCGGATTTGAAGACGGCGTTGCGCTTCCTCACGCGAAAAGTGCCGCTGTGATTGAACCTGCTGTTGCCATCGGTATCAGCCGCCAAGGCATTGAATACGGCGCAGAAGACGGTCAGCCATCCAAACTCTTTTTCATGATTGCATCACCTGATGGCGGCGCAAATCACCATATTGAAGTGCTGGCTGAACTCTCTTCGAAACTGATTGAAGACGGTTTTATCGACCAATTCATGCAAGCTAAAAACCCAGAGCAAGCACTTGCCTTGCTGCTAGAGAAAAAAGCCCAAGAAGAGTCACCTGAAGCGAACAAAGGTTTATTGATTGGCGTCACGGGTTGCCCTGCTGGCGTGGCGCACACCTACCTTGCAGCCGAAGCGCTAGAAAAAGGCGCAGCAGCACTGGGTTATGAAATGAAGGTCGAAACCAACGGCTCGATTGGCGTAAAAAACAGTCCAACCGCCGAAGAAATTGCTCGCGCTGAAGCGATTATTGTCAGCTGCGACAAGCAAGTCGACATGGCACGCTTTGCGGGTAAACGCCTGATCAAAACCGGCGTTAAAGCACCAATTAAAGACGCCAAAGGCTTGATCAACCAAGCACTTGAAGCGCCAAAATATGTGGCATCAGCTGACGATACCAGCGCGAACTCAGGCGAAAGCAAAGCCGCTCAAGCCCGCTCTGATTTGTACCGTTACTTGATGAATGGCGTGTCTCACATGATCCCATTCGTTGTGACAGGTGGTCTATTGATTGCTCTTGCACTGGCTATTGGCGGTCAACCCACTGAAGCAGGCATGGCGATACCCGCCGGCAGCCTTTGGAACAAAGTGCTTGATGTGGGTGTCGTGGCCTTCACCTTGATGATCCCTATCTTGTCCGGTTACATCGCGTATGCCATTGCTGACCGTCCTGGTTTGGCGCCGGGCTTGATTGGCGGCTGGATTGCCAACAACGGTTCGTTCTACGGTGCAGAAGCAGGTACAGGCTTTATCGGTGCTATCGTTGCAGGTCTGTTGGTTGGTTACTTCGTGAAATGGGTGGCAACACGCAACTATCACAAGTTCATTCAGCCTCTCGTTCCTATCATGATCGCCCCAATTACCGGCAGCTTGTTCATTGCGAGTTTGTTCATCTTCGTTATCGGCGCGCCAATTGCGGGTTTGATGGAAGGCTTGAACACCATGCTGACTAACATGAGTTCTGGTAACGTGATCCTGCTTGGTATCGTTCTTGGTGGCATGGCAGGCTTTGATATGGGTGGTCCATTCAACAAAGTGGCCTTCTTGTTCTCAGTCGGCATGATTGCCAGCGGTCAAACTCAATTTATGGGGGCGATGGCCTGTGCTATCCCTGTTGCACCGCTCGGTATGGCGCTCGCAACCGTGATTGGTCGTAAGTTCAACATCTTTGAAGACTCTGAAATTGAAGCAGGTAAAGCCTCTGGTGCGATGGGTCTGGTGGGTATCTCTGAAGGTGCGATTCCATTCGCGGCGCAAGACCCAATGTCTGTTATCCCAGCGAACGTAGTCGGCTCAATGGTTGCCGCAGTGATGGCATTCTCCTTCGGCATTACCAACAGTGTTGCTCACGGTGGTCCAGTGGTTGCCCTACTGGGTGCAATGAACAAACCGGTACTTGCCCTTGCCTGTATGGCCGCAGGTGCCATTGTGACTGCTCTGGTTGCCGTTTCACTGAAGAAGATGCGTCAAGCAAAAGCACAACAAGACCGCACGACGGTGACTGCTGCATAATCAAAGAACCTCTCGCTCCCTCTCAAGTAGGGAGCGATTTTTTTGCGCTTGCACATCAACCCCTCGTTTCACTTCTGGTAAACTTTCCGCCAGTTGAATTAAGGCTCGAAGAAGAAAAATGACTGCTTATTTTTACCCATTGAACAACGTGATCCAGGACTACGCATGGGGCAGCTATACCTCGCTGAATGCGCTTTTTGATATCGCTAACCCAGACAACAAACCACAAGCAGAAATCTGGATGGGCGCGCATCCCAATGGCTGCTCAAAAATCACGATTGATGGAAAAGAAACTCTGCTTTCGGATTTCATTAACCGTGACATGTCAGCCGTGATCGGCGCGAAAACCGCTGAAACATTTGGGGAACTGCCTTATTTGTTCAAAGTTCTGTGCGCAGAAAAAGCCCTCTCTGTGCAAGTTCACCCAAGCAAAGCGCAAGCGGAAGCGGGCTTTGCCAAAGAAGAAGCCGCCGGGATCCCGCTTTCTGCTGGCATTCGTAACTACAAAGATCCTAACCACAAGCCTGAACTGGTTTATGCGCTAACGTCATACACGGCAATGAATGGCTTCCGTGACTATGCGGAGATTTTAGCCTTCTTCCACAAACTGGATATTGATGAGCTTTCTCTGTTAGTTAACACACTCAATGCCAACCAAAACGAAGAAGGTCTAAGTGCATTTTTCGAAGCGCTGCTGTCATTGCAAGGTGAACAAAAAGACGCGGTCGTAAACGCACTTCTGACCTACGCAGAGGCAAATCAGTCCGATGAATTGTTTGCTTTGATCCTGATGTTATCTGAGCAATACCCAGGCGACATTGGATTGTTCTCACCGTTGATTCTGAACACCCTGACCTTAGCGCCAGGTGAAGCCATGTTTCTGCATGCATGTACGCCTCATGCGTACATCAAAGGCACAGGGCTGGAGATCATGGCGAACTCAGACAACGTGTTGCGCGCTGGCTTAACACCAAAGCATATGGACGTGGCCGAGTTGATTGCTTGCACCCGCTGCGTACCAATGCCGAAAGACACCATTCTCCTTGCGCCAGAAATCAGCGGCAAAGCACAGCTTTACCCAATTCCAGTGCCTGATTTTAACTTCGGCGTTTATCAAGACACCGAGGACGAAACGCTCCAGACCACCAGCGCAGAAATTTTGTTCGCGATTGACGCCCCATTGACCGTTTCTCACGCCAATGGCGAAACCGTGACACTGCAAAAAGGTGAATCTGTGTTTATTCCTGCGTTCGTGGGTGATTACGCGGTGACGTGCAGCGGCAGGTTTGCTCGCGCATTTAACTGATCAATATT
This sequence comes from Enterovibrio litoreus, assembly GCF_045679545.1. Taxonomy (NCBI): domain Bacteria; kingdom Pseudomonadati; phylum Pseudomonadota; class Gammaproteobacteria; order Vibrionales; family Vibrionaceae; genus Enterovibrio; species Enterovibrio litoreus. The sequence goes on along the minus strand of NZ_CP166194.1, from coordinate 1,306,706 downwards.
TCTTGCCTGCCAGTCTCCTTTAACTGACAGGCTAACTAACACCTTAAGAGCAAAGAAGTTTCAACATTCTGTTGGGCTTCTTTTTTTCATTCTGTATTTTTCTATTCCTTATTTTTGCATCTCACTTCGCCAGTCATTCCATTGATGATAAATTTTTATTCATTTCTTATTCATTTCTTATGCATTACTTAACACTGGAATTCCCCTTATTGAGAAAGTGTTTCGCGGAGCAAATACGCTAAGATGTTTCGCACTTTCACTCTGTTTAATGTATGAATTTGCCCTACCATTTGTCCAGAGTTCTGGCGCATCGCATTGACACGCACTGCAGAACAAACGACGTACTCGAGGGATATATTCAGCCAGATAAGAAAGCGCTTTCCTATCTGCTTGAGTATTGAGTACACAGTCGAAAGACAAATGAGAACCCTCGGAGGGGCAATATGCTCAAAGGAAAAATCATCGTGTCAGGAATGACTTCATTGGCCATTCTGTCTGGCTGCTTTTTAGAATCAAAAGTGCCTTACTTCCCAGACTGGCCACAAATAAATAGTGCGATTCCCAAAGACCCGGAAATTGAAAGCCGTGTCTCGGAAATTCTTGCGCAAATGACGCTAGAAGAAAAAGTTGGCCAAATGATCCAGCCTGACCTTCGCAGCGTGACGCCTTCGGAAGCTAAAGAATACAAGATTGGTTCGATTCTTAATGGCGGCGGCGCATGGCCTAATGGCAACAAATACGCCACAGCACAAGACTGGGCAGACGAAGCCGACAAATATTACCTCGCCCTCGAAGATGCCTATGCCGATCGCGGATTTCGTATTCCATTTATGTGGGCAACCGATGCGGTCCACGGTCATAACAACGTCTTCAGAGCCACTGTTTTCCCCCATAACATCGGTCTTGGCGCAGCGAACAACCCCAAACTTATTAAGCAAATTGGCCAAGCCACAGCGCAAGAAGTGGCCGCAACAGGTCTTGATTGGACATTCGCCCCGACCGTTGCCGCCCCTCGAGATTACCGCTGGGGACGTGTGTATGAAGGCTATTCTGAAGATCCTGAAATTATCTATCAGTACGCAGGAAAAATGGTGGAAGGCTTACAAGGTGGCGCAAGTGGCCTGAAAAGCGAAACACATGTTATTTCTAACGTGAAGCACTGGCTGGGCGATGGCGGCACCAGCAACGGTGTTGACCGAGGCAAGAACCAATACACCGAAGAATACCTGCGAAATATTCACGCAACGGGTTACTTTTCAGGCCTTGATGCAGGCGCACAAGTGGTGATGACGTCGTTCAACTCATGGAACGATGATGCCAACTACGACGTGATGGGTACAGATAACTACAACAAGAAGCTTCATGGCAGTAAGTACATTGTTAATGACGTCCTGAAAGACAAAATGGGCTTTGATGGCTTAGTGGTGACAGACTGGAACGGCCACAGCGAAATCAACGGCTGTACTGCCGGCAACTGCCCACAAGCTGTTCTCGCGGGCAATGACATTTTTATGGTTACCGCCCGCAAAGACTGGCAAGCGTTTTACCGCAATGTGATTGCACAAGTTAACGATGGCACCATTCCTATGTCTCGTATCGACGATGCGGTCACCCGTATTCTTCGCGTCAAAATGCGTGCTAACTTGTGGGAAAAACCACAGCCATCACTTCGTCGTCTTGCAGGTAAACAAGATGTTCTTGGCTCTGATGCGCACCGCGAATTGGCGCGCAAAGCCGTCAGCCAATCTTTGGTATTACTGAAAAACAACAGCAAGATTCTGCCACTGTCTGATAACCAGCCTTACTTGGTGGTGGGCAGTGCCGCGCACAACATTCAGAAACAAACTGGCGGCTGGTCACTGACGTGGCAAGGCACAGAAAACACCCTCGAAGATGACTTCCCTGGTGCAACGACCATGCTAATGGCGATGCAGCAACAAGTGGGTCAGGAAAATGTGTATACCGACGCGAATGCCGCACCTGAAAACGCGATTGCCGTGGTGGTTATGGGTGAAGACCCGTATGCCGAAATGTTTGGAGACATCAACCCCACCAAAACACTCGAATACGCCACCTTGAAATCGTCTTATGGCGCTGATCTTCGTTTGATCAAATCGCTAAAAGAAAAAGGCTTCAAAGTGGTTTCCGTGTTCTATTCTGGTCGCCCTTTATATGTGAACGAAGAGATCAACCACTCTGATGCCTTCGTCGCCGCTTGGCTACCGGGTACGGAAGCTGGCGGCATTACAGATGTGTTATTTGGCGAAGACAAATCGGATTTTCGCGGTCGTCTCTCTTTCTCCTGGCCGAATACAAAATGCGCAACCACCATCAACCGTAAAGCGCCCAATCTGATGAATTATGAAACACCAGAGATGGAGCAAGACATTGAAGGCGAACATGCGCCCTTGTTCGCTTACGGTTATGGCCTGTCCTACAACAAGAAAAAGAGCAGTAAACTCAAGACTGATCTCGACAACTTGCCGCTCGACCCGCGTGAATATGGCTGTGGCCTTGATGCACCAGACGACGGTATGGCAACCACTAACCTCGAAATTTACGGTCGTTCCGCGTCCGATGAATTTGTGCCGCGCATTGCCGGTTCGTCAAACGGTTGGGTCGGTGTCACGATCTCCAATGGCACACCCACCAGCATTGGTTCGATCACTACAACACCGATTGATCATCTGCATCAACAAGATGCGATCAATGTGAAATTCACGGGTGAAGCGCCTGCGCAGGTGTATATGCAAACACCGCTGCAACAGGTTGTCGATAAGCAAAGTTACCTCAATGCTGATGCGACCTTGCAGTTTGATATCGACATGAAATCACAAGCGCCGCAAAGCATGGTGCTCGCAACGCATTGTGAATGGCCATGTTTAGGGCAAGTGGCAATCAACAAAGTGCTTCCTGCGCCAACAGCGCAAGATGAAACTCAGTGGACCACAATCAAAATTCCGCTTCAGTGTTTCGCCGACGAAGGCATGGCATTCTCTATTCTGAATACGTCATTCCTGATCTACGCCGATGAAGCCGTGGAATTTAACCTCGGTGAGATCCGCTATGTGCCGCACAGTGTGGACCCTGCCGACGATGCCATCAGTTGCGATGCACTTAAAGCGCCGACACTGCCACCATTGCAAGGCGACACCGTTGATGTGTGGGAGATCTGGGAGCCGAACCTTGTAACATGGCAAGCCAGAACAGATACATGGGCCAACATTGAAGATCACCTTGTTCTCACGGGGAATGACCCGTCTGATGACACCCATGAATTCACTGTGACTTATGACGCTGCCAGCCCAGAGTTTTTCAAAGGCGTTGCCTTAGTACAGGGGAAAACGCAGAACTTGATTAACTTCACGTCTGGCAACCTGACCTTCGAGATTTATATCGAAAGTTACGGTTCGCCAGCGAGCCCCGGTGAAACACAAAGTGACGCCGTCGTGGTGAAAATGGAATCCCCTACGGGTTCGGGTAACGATTACCCCATTGGCAACCTAGCAACAGGTCAATGGCATCAAGTCTCTGTGCCAGTGTCGGAACTCAATACGGGCGCGTTAGACATCACCAAAGTGAACAAACCCTTCGCCACACTCGCGGAATGGGATGCTTCCCAAGCGGGTGTGATTTACCGAGTGAGAAATATCAAGCTGGAGATGTAATACCGGCGCGATAACGCAACGGTTTATGTTTTCCCAACACGCAAAGGCGGCCGATATCACGGTCGCCTTTTCTTTGTCTGGCAGATCTTAACTGTGCGGCAGTGCAAGTTACCAGAGAGTGAACGCAGCTTTTGAGAGGATGAAAGCTGAGAAATCAACGGCATTCAGGTAACATTTCACGCACTGCTTTGAGCTCATTCGGCTGAATGCGACAGATCAAAACGTGGTACTCACGAAAACGAGGCTTTTACTAAAGCATCGCTTTGCGAAGGATAGGATGCAGAAAAAAGGATGATACATGCCATTTGATACCATGACGTTTTGCTATCCGTGGCGTCCCTATCAACACCGCGTACTTAACGCGGTACATGAACACCTTAGTGACAAACGTCTGCATATCGTCGCCGCTCCCGGTGCAGGAAAAACGACGCTCGGTCTCGAAGTGTTTCGCATCCTCAGAAAACCAACATTGGTGCTTTCACCAACACGCATCATTCGCGATCAATGGATAGACAGACTTAAAGATTTTTGCGCCACTGATGATGCGCAATCCCTCGATTGGGTGAGTCGATCGATTCACCATCCGAAAACCCTTACATCCATCACCTATCAAGCGCTACATGTCAACATTGCTGACGCGCTGGGAGCAGATGCGTTAAATGGCGAAGAGAACGACGAAGCCGAGCAACTAGAAAATGACAACGGATTGAAAGACGATGAACTAAACAGCTTCATTCAACTGCTTGAGCAACACAACATTGAACTGCTTATCCTTGATGAAGCCCACCATTTAAGAAACGAATGGTGGCGAGCATTAGAAAAAGTCTGCGAACATTTCCCCAACATCACATTGGTGTCACTCACCGCCACCCCGCCTTACGATTCGCAAGGCCATGAATGGGCGAGATATGAGAAGCTTTGCGGCCCAATTGATGAAGAAATTTCCGTCCCCGAACTCGTCAAAGCGGGCACGTTATGCGCGCATCAAGATTACCTGTGGGCGTGTAATGCCACGTCATCAGAACAGCAGCAAGTTGAGGAATATGACCAGCGTGTATCCACACTCTGCCATACATTGATTGCGAGTGAGGCTTTTGAAAGCGCGGTTTTATCTCATCCTTGGTTACACCAAGACGACATTGAACAAGCGTTGATCAAAGAGCCTGAGATCGCCATTGCGATCCTCAGCTTTATGAAAGCAAAACAACGTCCTGATAATCAAAAACTCATGCAGTTGCTCGACCTCAGGCATGACGACATTCCCGAACTAGGGAGGCATAATTGGCAAGTGTTGATTGCGGCGCTGCTATTTTCAAAAACCTACCAGCACGAAAACGAACGCCTACAGTTTGTTGAGCAGTTAAAGAAACAACTGAATACCTCTGAGTTGCTCAACAAACGTGAACTTTCGTTAGAGCGTTCAAGACGAATTGAACGATCTCTGTCATTAAGCGCCTCAAAAATTGAAGGTTGTTGCGAGATCCACCAGCTCGAGCTCAAACAACGCGGCAATGACCTTCGCCAAGTGATTTTAACGGATTACATCCGAGACGAAGCCCTTGCATCAGGAATGGACACCGGCGAAGTCAACCTAGGGGCATGGCCAATATTCAAAGCCATCACCACGTCATCTCCCGTATCTGGTCAAATTGCACTATTAACAGGCCGTTTAAGTATTATTCCAACGGCCTTGCTACCCGCTTTGCTCACCCATATCAGTAGCAAAAACGTCAAGACTGAACCAATGGGAAGCCAACAGCAATACCAAAAAGTCTCTGCGCCACTCAATCAATTAACGGGGGCTTTTACTGCCTTGTTGATGAATGGTGACATCAAAGTGCTGATTGGCACACGATCACTGCTTGGTGAAGGTTGGGATGCCCCCGCCATAAATTCACTGATCCTCGCAAGCTCAGTGGGCTCATTCATACTCACCAACCAAATGCGTGGACGCGCCATTCGCATTGACCCCGCCAACAAAGACAAAATTAGCGCTATATGGCATTTGGCTGCCATCAATGCCAAATCTTTTGCTGGCTGGTCCGATTTTTACAGCCTCAAACAACGCTTTGAAACCTTTGTCGGACTCTCCGAAAAAGCGCTGACCATTGAAAGCGGTTTTGACCGCATGAAAGCAACAGCCATTGATTCGCCTATGAATGTCGAAATGGCTTCGCCGATTACCGCCAATAACCGCCAAATGACGCGTCGTTTTCACAAAATAGGGATTGTTGCGACGCGCTGGCATCAGGCGCTTTCTTTGGAAGAAACCGCCCGAGTGGTTCCATCAGTCAAAACCAACAAGCTGCCTGCCATTCGTGGCTATCTACTCAAGCGATCTTTCGGCTATTTGGCGATTCAACTCGCTGGTGCAATCACTAGCGGGATACTGGCTGCGATGAGCACCTTGAAACATTCCCCCTCAATGATACTGCCGGTTTTGGCCTTGGTTATCGCTGGTACTATGATTTACAAGCTGCCGAAAACAATTTTTACGCTTAAAGTCGTACTCCGTTACTTGCCTGTTGACGGTGCGCTAAAGCAAATTGGCGTTGCGCTAGCCGAAGCACTTTGTCAGGCTGGCTTTGTCGAAACATCGATTCGGCAAATGAAAGTCAACGTCATAAAAACCCATGATGGCGCTTTCTTCTTGTCGCTGTCAGGTTGCACCTTCTATGAATCTTCCCTGTTTGCAGACTACCTACACGAAATTCTCGCACCGATTGATAACCCAAGATATTTGGTAATTCGAGAAGGGAAATTCCTCGGAATGACGCGAGATGATTATCATGCGGTTCCGCTTAGGTTTGGTGCCAAGAAAGACACCGCGATGATTTTCTACAAATCTTGGTGCAAGAACGTCAGCCTGTCAGAACTGATATATACCCGCACACCGGATGGCAGAAAAAGGCTACTCAAAGGAAAAATGAAAGCCTTCTCCTCGAACTTCAGCGATGAAGTTAAACGCCAAGACCGCTGGAGCTGACCACCATTCGTACAGGAGCGCGGTGACTCATAGGGTCCGGTCGCCTCCTGCCCCCACCGATTTGCTTCATGTCTCGTCTATCATTTGAGAACGAATGCGTTGCCACAAATGATAGAGTCAAATCCCTCTATTTGACTGTTCTCGTTCTCCCCATAACCTCGGCGCTTCGCCTTTGGTTGCGCGTAGCTCCAAAGAAGGAATACAACATGAACCAAAAACTGCAAAACGCGATAAATTTGTACATGGAAGGCATTCGTGATGGCAATGCTCGCCAAGCCGTCACTCAATACACCGGCGACCGTTACATTCAGCACAGCACGGGGGTCAAAAATGGCATTGAAGGTTTCGTTGAATTTTTTGAATCTTTCCTTCTACGTTGCCCTGTCAGAGACATTCGTGTTATCCGCTCTGTCGTCGACGGACAATATGTTTTTGCTCAGGTGTTCCAAGACATCAATAACGGTGAAGCAAAGTGGGTAACAACGGACCTTTTCGATACCGACAGCAACGACAAAATCATCGAGCATTGGGATGTCATATCCGCCTATGAAGGTAACGAATCCGACGATGTTAATCAGCTCAATGGTCACATTGGTATTGAAGATGAAGACGCCACAGAAGCCAACAAAACGCGTGTTCGCGAATTCATGTGCGACGTCATGGTATTGGGACAGGCTGACAAGCTGAACGCCTTCGTCGACACCGCTTCTTTAGTGACTCACCAGGGCTCAGATGTCGCATCACTTGAACAGTGCATTGGCAGTTACGATCAAGTCTTTAAACTGATCGGGCAAGGCAACGTTGTGGTGACCTACAGCCGAGTCATAAAAGGCGGTATCGAAACCGCGCGTTTCGACATCTTCCGATTGGAAAGCGGAAAAATTGTCGAGCTATGGATCAATGAAGAAGTCGTACCGCCAAAACATGAATGGGTCAATGGTGGTAAGTTCTAATACCGATTCGTCGCCATCTCCTTTGCAAACAAACACTTCCTTTTTATTCATGGTCACCTTATCGCAGGTGACCATAGCTTTGCTTTGCTATGTCAATGTTCTTAGGCACTCTAAATATGCCAACCACTTGTCTTTTGCTATCGTTAAACGTACGGCTTACATCGGCAAATTTTGACTGAATCTTTAGATAACAAAACCCATCCATAACACCTGCTATTTTATTGCTGAGAATTTAAAAACTCGATGTATTTCAATGAGATCATTCTTGAATCCGAAACACTGAATCAATGATTTACGCCGCTATAGTCCTGATGGCTCATTGAGCATCACTACAACATCAAGACACCCTTTATAAGGAAAAGATAATGACAACAATTACAGGAACGTCATTGGGCGACACCATCATCAGCAGCCATCACGTTGGTTGGATATACGGAAAAGACGGCAATGACTACATAGAAGCGTACGGGAATGAGTGTCTAATTGATGGCGGAAATGGTGATGACAAAATCATCGGCAGTTTCGACCATGACTATATCAAAGGGGGTTACGGCGAAGATTGGGTTGATGGTGGGTACGGTAACGATAAGCTTTATGGTGGCTTTGGGTGTGACACCATTTATGGCGGCTGGGGATGTGACACGCTTTACGGCGGCCACGACAATGACCAATTGTACGGCGGTAATGGTAACGACACCCTAAAAGGCGAACAAGGAAACGACTATCTTTCAGGCGGCTCTGGAAACGATCATCTTTGGGGTGGCCAAGGTCATGATCAACTTGAAGGTGGCGACGGTAACGATTATGTCGACGGCGGCGATGGTAATGATTACCTCTCTGGTGGTTGTGGTGATGACAAGCTCGTTGGCTGGCACGGTGACGACACCATGTATGGTGGCGAAGGCAGCGACCACATGGATGGGCATTGGGGCAATGACACCATGCTCGGCGGTGAAGGAAATGACACAATGTGGGGCGGAGATGGTTACGACCAAATGTCTGGCGGCGAAGGCGATGATTACGTCGATGGCGGCTGTGGCAACGATGTATTAGAAGGTAACGCTGGTGACGATAAACTGGTGGGTTATTACGGTGCTGACGAGCTTTACGGCGGCGACGGTTGCGATGAGTTGTTCGGCGGTAGTGACAACGACTTGCTAAGTGGCGGCAATCACAGCGATTCACTGTGGGGAGGTTGGGGTCAAGACTTGCTTTTAGGCGGCGATGGTAATGACAAGCTGTTTGGTGAAGCGGGCAACGATAAGCTTATCGGTGGCGCAGGCAACGATGAACTTTGGGGCCATGGTGAAAACGACGCACTGTTTGGCAATTGCGGGGACGACAAGTTGGATGGCGGTTGTGGTGAGGACGATCTCGATGGCGGGTGTGGCAACGACAACATCGATGGCGGCTGGGGTAACGATTATATCGTTGGTGGCGCAGGTGATGACATTCTTAAAGGCAACTGTGGCGACGATGTTTTCTACTTCTGCCAAGGCGATGGCAAAGACATTATCACCGACTTCAATGGCTGGCATGACACTCTCCAAATCGACACGTCATTGGCGGCGTCACTAAGCCAAATCAACATCACGCAAACGTCACACACCGTGACACTGAACTTTGCGGATGGCACAGAGATTCAGTTACAAAACTTCTGTGGTCAGTTCAAGAGTGACTACATTGATTTCGTCACAGGCTGTGAAATCATCGCATAACACAAACCAACGTGCCCGCACGCTTAACGAGCGGGCACGCTTGTCCAATATTCAAATTCAAACTCGTTAAACCGTATTCAAAATAGCCACGGAGATTTATCGCATCTCTCATCCCCTTATAGCGAGATATACCAAACTTGACGAAATCTGCTCTACTGTTTGAATACCCAAACAGCCTCAAGGTGCGTGGGTATAACATTTCCTCCGCCTCACACCGGTGCCTACTATTTTGGCTGCGGGAAATGATCTTTCAATGCTGTTTGCAACCATTGCAGAATTTCACACAACCTATTTAAAAAAATCAAAAAAAATCACTCAATTATCAGGTATTCCAGCCGATACGATGTACGGTTTATTATTCAATGCATTAGGGAAAACATATGCCTGTGAAATTGTCAGTCCGACAGAAGTTGTATTTGGGGTTTGGAGGCATTGTGGCCCTCATGGTCGCCATGGTTCTATTGGTTTGGTTTGAAGTGACCAGTTTAAAGAACGAAGTGACCGAAATCCGAACCGATGATGTCCCAGAGGTTTTGTCTTATCTCATATTGATCGATGAGGCTGGCGACGTTTACAGAGATAGCATTGGCGTTGTCACTGGTGTGCAAGGCGCGAAAGAGTCTCTAGAGAGTAACGGTAACGAGTTTCAAAACATTGCGTCCCGCGCTATGCAATCAGAGGATCGCGGCAGCTCGGACTACCAAACACTAGAGCGTGTTAGCGAGAAAATGCACGCATTCCAAAGCGCATTTGAGCGCGAAATTGCGTCTCAGTTGACTGACAATCCCAACATTGAAATCTTGATACCCGCCCTTCATAACCTCTATGAAGAACATCTTCAGCCTATTGAGGATATTCTAGATAAAAGCGCAGCGATCGAAAGTGCGCAAATGGACGCATCCTTTGATTCATTGATGAAGAATTTTGACGACATCAAAACCATGAACGCCGCAATCTCGGGTGTCGCAATTTTACTTTCTTGTGTGATTGCATACTTGCTGTCGTCTTCTATTACCAACCGCCTGACTTTACTGGATGAAACGGCTAATCGCATCGCAAAAGGTGAGCTGTCTAGCAATGCTATCGAAGACAATACGGGGGACGAATTGTCGAGCCTCGCGGTATCCATCAATACCATGCAACAATCACTGATAGAACTCATTAGCGCGATATCAAGTGTGTCTAATGACGTTCGTCAATCGGCTGCTGAATTGTCGTCATTGGGCGACAACGTGGTATCTGGAGCGTCAAGTCAGTCAGATAAAGCCGCGATGATTGCAACCGCTGCCGAAGAACTCAGTCTCACCATTTCTGAAGTTGCTCACCAAGGTACATTAACATTTGATGAAGCAAAGAAATCCGAATTGCATGCCGTTGACGGCCGTCAGGTAATCAATGATATGGTTGGCAGCATTCAGCAGGTGTCGATTCAGATGCAAGATATGTCAAACACCATGCATCAATTAGGCTCGCATAGCGAAGAGATTGGTCATGTTATCAAGGTGATCAGCAGCATCGCAGAGCAGACGAATCTTCTGGCGCTTAATGCAGCGATTGAAGCAGCGCGTGCTGGTGAATTTGGTCGAGGCTTTGCCGTCGTTGCTGACGAAGTTCGTGCACTGGCGGAGCGCACCTCAAAAGCCACGCATGAAGTGGCGCAGATTGTTCAGGCTATTCAAGCAGGAACGCAAGACGCGGTATCTCGTACCCAAGAGAACCATCAGTTGGTGGAATTAGGCGTCTCTCAAAGTGATGGTGCGGTGAAAGCACTGGATGACATTGTGTCAGGTGCAGCCAGAGTACAGAGCATGATCAGCTCAATCGCCACTGCGGCAGAAGAGCAAACCGCCGTAACGCGTGAAATCGCCTCTGACATTACGTCAATCAGCGACATTTCTACTCAGTCTCTTTCTCAAGCAAAACAAAGTGCGTCGAGCATTTTGGCTTTGGAAGGCAAAGTGGAAGATTTGAACCAATTGATCAGTCGATTCAAAATCGCGTAATGTGGTGGGCTGACATCAGCACGTCGCCTGAAATCAACTTACGCTGAAGCAAACCGGTTTCGCCTTATAGTTATACGCCTACCCCTCGGGTAGGCGTACTGATTTTTGTCATGGACCACAAGAAAGCTATGTAACCAACGTACTCTAACTGCATAAGGTCTGTCCGTCATGATCGGCGGGGATAGTCGCCTGGTCTTATACCGCCCGCCCCTCGCTTCGAAGCACCAGTCGCTATCGATTTTCAAAGTAACCACGTCCCAAACGGACTATTTCCTTTATGGAACACGGAAGAGATTCTTGCCGTAATGCTTGGATATTGGCTGCGGTTCAAAAAGGCGAGATTGCTCTCGCCTGCTACTTGCTCTTGCAATTAATGCCTTTTACGCAGCAAATCCCGCAACGGTTTGGTGCCGCGATAAACCAACAGCGAGAGTAAAATCAGGGAACAACCTGCAATTTTATGCGCAGGCATTGATTCGTGGTACCACACCACGCTCAGGATCACCGTCCACACGGGTTCTAGGATCATGATGATGGCAGCATTCGCAGCGCTCGCGCCCTTTTGCCCCAAGGTTTGCATCAAGTAACGAAGGCTTGTCGCCACCAGCACACTCAAGGCAAACCAGCCCCAAATTGAAGGGGCAATGGTTTCTGGCCATGTTTCAGTTAGCAATGAAACAATAGTGGCAATCACACCCGTTGAAAACAGCTGAACGCACGTCAGCACCAAGGTCGGAATGCGCTGTGCATAGCGATTGTTTAGATTAAAGTGAACCGCAAGAAACAGCGCCGCAAGCAAGAACCAAACCTGACTCGGCGACAACTGCCAACCCACGCCACCCAGTGACAGCAACGCCAAACCCACCACGGCAATGGGCATAGAAAACCAAAAGATTCGCGGCGGCGCTTGCTTAAATAGTAGCCATGCGACAGGCGGCACAATCAGCATAGAAAGGCTCATAATAAACGCCCCTTCCCCCAGCGACGTGCTGACAGACATGGCGAAAATCCAAAATAGAATTGCACACGCCAGCACGCTACCCACACCTGCGGCGCGCGTTAGATCGCCCCTGTCCACCACTTTTAGTTTCTGAAAACAAAATGGGAGGATACACAACGATGCCAGAATAAAACGTAAACCGATAAAACCAAATGCCGGCATACCTTGAATCGCTTCTTTCGAGAAGATCCAACCCCAAGCAGCCAACACAGTAGCAAACAACAAAATCAAAGAAGCACGTCTTTCGGGCAACATTCAGCACCAACAAAAAAGGAAAGAGAAAGGCGGCCGCATTATTTCACTGGACGGCGAGATTGAACATGACAAAATCGCGAAAAAAACCGAATTAGAACGCCATCTTTTCTTTCGATACACCCGCTTAATACACCCTTTCACAGAATCAGCAGATAATCCCAAACAGAACAGACCGAGTCAGACATATCGCCAAATCATGCTTACTTAATAGATTTAAATCATGTTTTAGGGTGATTCTTGGTTATCAGCGCTTGTCTTGGAACAATAACCCACATTAATCACATTTTTTGTGTGGGAATTGGCCTTTCCCTTGAATTCCCCTAGGTCGAGTGGAAATATGTCCCATAGATTAAGGATTTGGGAAAAAATCCCCATGGACAGAAAAACCTTCATCGACACAGTGAATAACATGGGTACGCTAACACCGGCAGAGGTCCGGATTGCGCAGTATTTTATGAAGCACTACACCATGCTGCCGTTCGCAAAAATCGACGAGTTATGTAAGCAAATTGGCATTGGTAAAGCCACGCTGGGGCGTTTTCTTCAGCGACTTGGATACAGCGGCTATTTAGCATTCAAAAAACACGTTTCTGATGAACTTGCGCTCACCCTAACAACGCCTGTCGAGCGCTATGAAAGCGCGCAACCTTCTGACTCCAGCCCTGCTTTGTTGGCATCACACTACGAAGAAGTGATGTCAAATATGGCTAAAAGCGTCTCGACTCTGTCTGAACCTGATTTCAATGTCGCCATTGATTACATGCAAAACCCATTGGGTAAATTGTACGTGATTGGCAGCGCATCATCGGAGGCACTCGCCAACTATTTCTATTTGTTAGCACGGTACTTACGTAAGGATGTCGTTTGGTTGAAAGCCGACATCGCCACCCTACCTCATCAATTGGTTGATGTGACCGAAGAAGATACCTTGTTGGCGATCTCCTACCACCGTTTTGCCAACACCACGATTCAGCTTGTGAAGTGGTTTCACGAACATGGGGGTCGCGTCATTTTCGTTACCGACCAAGCGGTCAATCCCATTGTGGCTTATTGCGATATTCAGTTTGTCGTTGAAAGCGCCAGTACCGGATTTTTCAATAACCGCACGGCGGGATTTGCATTGATAGAAGCCTTTATTAAGGGACTCTCTTGCCAACAGGAGAAGAATAATCGTTTTAAACGTATGGATGAATTATTTGAAGAATTCCGGGTGTTTATATCCAGTGCCAACAGATAAAATCCACTAGCCAAAAAAAATAGCATTAACTTTTCACCTTGAAAATTAAAATAATTCGACTGTTTTTATTGTATAAAACCAGGTGAACATTCTCGCCTGAATATCGCCCCAATTTCGTTCCATTTTTATATTTCGCTCTTTTCCAAAGAGTTTCACGTTTTTCTGTAAGAAATGAGGTTTTAAATGATTACGTTATTAGCCTTACCGATAATTTTCGGTGTTGGGTACTTTATTATTAAAAAGTACAACACGCAGGCCGTACTATTTCTCGCTGGTCTGCTAATGATTGCCTTGGGCGTATTCAATGGCACAACCGATTTCCTACCAAAAGGTGGCACGCCAACAGGGTCAATCGTTGTTGATTTCTTTGAAGTGATTAAGGTGATCTCGTCGTCAACCCTCGCGAAGCTAGGCTTAATCATAATGGCCGTGGGTGGTTTCTCAAAATACATGGGCCACATTGGTGCCGCTAATGCCATGGTTCAGATTGCAACTAAGCCACTGTCTTACATAAAGAATCCATACTTGGTGCTTGCACTGGCTTACATCATTGGTCAGTTAATCAATATCTTTATTCCTAGCGCAACGGGTCTCGCGCTATTGCTGCTGGTCGCAATGTATCCAGTGTTGGTCGGGGTCGGCTGTAACCCTGCTGCGGCAGCGGCTGTGGTGGCAACAACAGGCTGTTTGGACTTGGGCCCAGCATCTTCTGCAGCCAACAAGGCAGCAGAAGTATCAGGTATTGATGTGGCAACTTACTTCGCAAGTTATCAATTCCCTGTCGCCATGGTTGCCATGCTGGTGATTGCGGCACTTCATTTCTTTAGTCAGCGCTATTTCGATAAGAAAGATGCTGAAAAAGGCATCACTCACGAGTTTAACCTTGAAGCGAAAGAGCAACGTGAAGCGCCAGCATGGTTTGCAATTCTTCCTGTTTTGCCTCTTATGCTGTTATTAACATTCAGTAAATTTGCCATTACGTCTATTCGTATGGATGTGGTCACTGCGATGTTTATCTCGCTATTTGTCGCCATGGTGTGCGATTTCATTTATACCCGCGATGGCAAACAAGTCGCCGCATCACTTAAAGTCTACTTGGAAGGCATGGGCAATGTATTCTCAAGCGTCGTCAGCCTGATTATTTCTGCGCAGGTTTTCGTGGTGGGTCTCACTGCTATTGGCTTTATAGACATGCTATTAGGCAGTGCTGCGAACCTAGGTTTGGGTTACCTCGCCATGGTATTGGTTCTTGTAACAATCATTGTACTTGTCACCATGCTTTCAGGTTCAGGCAATGCCTCTTTCTTTAGCTTCTCAAACCTTGCGCCAGACGTTGCGGCTCAGGTGGGCACGACCGTCGCGCATGTCGCCCTACCTATGCAGCTAGCCGCAGGTTTGATGCGTTCAGCCTCTCCGGTTGCTGGCGTTGTGATCGCGTGTGCCGGCGTAGCAAACGTGTCACCGATTGAGCTGGCGAAACGAACCATTATCCCAATGGTTGGCGGCCTAATTACTGTTCTGATTTGCTCACAACTGTTGGTGTAGCACGCCGTATTTAGCCCTGCAGGGATTCGCTACAACCCCATTTAGGCTGAGCGACTTCGTCTTTAATGCATGACGATTCGCTCGGCCAATTTCTACTAGATCTTCAGACACAAGTCGGAGTTAACCATGAAAATAGTTGACCGTTTCCTACAGTACACCCGCATTAACACCACCACGAACAGAGAAAATGGCGCAGCTGGTATTATGCCCTCGTCAGAAGGGCAAATGGTTTTGGCACGTCTGCTTGCCGATGAACTTGACGCGCTGGGCATGAAAGATATTGTCCTTCGTGATACCGCCATTTTGACCGCTACGCTGCCATCAAACATACCGGCAAATTTGACAGGCAATCAGCACGTTCCGACGGTTTCCTTCTTCGCGCATCTTGATACCAGCGCTGAACAAAAAAATGACACCCGCGCCCAAGTGGTTTCCTATCACGGCGGCGACATTTGCCTCAACGCCGATCTCGGCATTGCGTTGAAACAATCAGATTTTCCGGAGTTGAATAATTACGTTGGCGACGACATTTTAGTGACCGATGGAACCAGTCTTTTAGGCGCTGACGACAAAGCCGCGATTGCCGCCATCATGCATGCCCTTCAAACACTTCAAAGCAATACAGAGATCTTGCATGGTGACGTGAAAGTCGCCTTTTTGCCTGACGAAGAACAAGGCTTGCGTGGCGCAAAAGCATTTGATGTGGAAACCTTTGGCGCTGATTTCGGCTACACCTTAGATTGCTGTGGTATTGGTGAATTCGTGCATGAAAACTGGAATGCGGGTGATGCTATTGTCACCTTTACCGGCCAATCTGCTCACCCTATGTCTGCCAAAGGCAAACTCAAGAATTCACTGTTAATGGCTCATCAATTCATCAGCATGTTGCCAGCTGGAGAAGCACCGCAATATACCGAAGGGCGTGAAGGCTATTACTGGGTAAAAGAGATGTCTGGCAACAGTGCGAAAACGGTGTTGAAGCTAGATATTCGTGATTTCACTCAGCAAGGCTATCGTGATCGCATGGCGTTTTTGCAGACACTGACAAATAACTGCGTGACACTTTGGGGCGACGCTTCGGTGTCTATCCACTTGGCAGATCGCTATGAAAACGTGGCCAACAGTTTAGAAGGTGACGCCAGCTTCCCCATTGATATCGCCAAAGAAGCGTACGCGCGAAATAACATAAACATGATCGCCATTCCTATGCGCGGTGGCTACGATGGCGCGGTGTTATCCCAAAAAGGCTTACCGTGCCCGAACATTTTTACTGGCGCACACAACTTCCATTCTATATACGAATATCTGCCGGTAACGTCATTAAAAGCAGCCAGTGACGTGGTGGTTGAGGTGATCAAAATTACCGCTGAGCGAGCAAGCCACCCGCGCTAATAACACGTTGGGCTGCCGCATGAGATGGGGCAGCCCAACAAGATCATCGTGCCCGCTTTCAAATCAATTAACGAAATGAGTCGCGCAAATTTTGTTGCCTGACGGATCGCGCAAATATGCCAAATACAAGCTACGCACGCCGTTAGACCGAATACCCGGAGGCTCTTCACATAGCGCACCACCATGTGCAATACCTGCTGCATGCCACGCATCCACTTGCTCAGGGCTACTAGCCTTAAAACCAATGGTCATACCGTTACCGTGGGTTGCTGGCTCGCCATTGATCGGCTTAGTAATGCCCAGCACGCCATTTTGGTTTAAGTAAAAACAGCGACCTTTTTCGTCAATCACACCTTCTGAATATCCCAACACAACCATCGTTGCATCATAGAAAGCTTTTGATTTTTCCATGTCATTGGCGCCAATCATTACATGACTAAACATCTCTATTCCTTCCCGTTATGGTTATGGTTATGGTTATGGTTATGGTTATGAATTTGCTGTATCGAGGTTAGTTTGTCTAGTTAGCCCAGACACTGCAAGCAAATGAAAACGAATTCAGCCATTGCTTCTAGTATCGTCGAAGGTACATGGCTCTAGACCGTTTGCGAACACGCCATCTTTCTCAGTTGAACCTAATGTTAACTGATCGTGACAGCGTCACTAATTTTGTTACTTTTCGGCATTGACCATTTGCTCTCATCACACATACTGATACGACAGCCCTGTTATTTCCCCCTTTCCCGCTACGACTTACCTGTGCTCTCAATAGTTTGACCCTTGACTGCATTGATTACTGTTAGGCTCAAAGTGACACCAATCACTGCAAGGGATACGCAATGAAAAAAATGTTACTGATTGCCTCCATGGCACTGTCTGCGTTCGCGCAAGCGGATCAATTGGAGGATATTCAAGAAGCGGGCGTCATTCGCGTTGGCACGACGGGCGACTACAAGCCCTTTTCGTACTTTGATGGTACCACCTATTCTGGCTATGACATCGATGTAGCACAACATGTGGCAGACCAATTAGGGGTGAAACTTGAAATTGTTCCCACCACGTGGAAAGGGTTGGTAAGCAACCTGCAAGAAGACAAATACGACATCGCCATGGGTGGTATTACGCGTCGCATGTCTCGCCAATTGGCGGCAGAGCAAACTCAGGGCTACATGGTCTTTGGCAAGTGCTTCTTGGTCGCAGATGGGAAGGTCGAGCAGTTTGACAGCTTGGAAGAGGTCAACAAGCCCGCTGTTCGCGTGGGGGTCAACATTGGTGGCACAAATGAAAAATTCGCCGAGGACAACCTGCCCAACGCCACCGTCGTCAAGTTTAAAAACAACTTAGACGTTCCCAAGGCAGTAGCCGCTGGCGATGTGGATGTGATGGTCACGGAAACACCAGAAGGCGTTTTCTACGAGGTCACTGATGAGCGCCTTGACGCTTCACGATGCGACGACCCATTCACCCGCAGCCAGTTCGGGTATCTTATTCCTAAAGGTGAACAACGTATGCTGAATACGATTAATTTCATCATGGATGAAATGACGCTAAAAGGCGTGCAAGACGAACTGATGCAGAAAAATGATCTGAAGTAGGTGATCGCGGTTCCAGCAAAACACGCTTTCACGCTGCGTTAAATACCACGCACTGGAAGCGTGCCCTGTTGTGCATTGTTGCGCTGTACTTTGTTGTCTTTTGGCTGTGACGGTCATACCGCGCAGACCTGTCTATCTTGAAACTCTCAACGTTATGAACACACACTAATTAAAATACGCTTTCTTTTGAATAGCGGCTTTACCGCTAAATTGGCGGCGTTTTTCGCATGAGATAAGGGGTTGATATGCTGCGTTTCTTTACCATTGAATCAGGTGTGATCACCGAAATTCATGCTTATGACTTTGAAAACATGAACCAACTCATCGCCAAGGCGGCTTGGATTGATGCTCACGACCCATCCGAACATGAAAGGGAGGTGGTGAGTTCATTGCTAAAAATTGAGTTGCCAGAATCTGATGATGTGGATGAGATTGAGTCATCAGCCCGCTTTTTTGTAGACCGACGTGGTCTGCATGTTCACTCTTTGTTTCTGGCCAAAAGCGAAGGGAAGCACAACACAGTGTCCGTCGCCTGCATTTTGCAGAGCAAGCGTTTGATCACCATTCGAGATGGTGATATCGCTGATTTTCGCTTAATGCGACTTCGTGCTCGACGCGGGCAAATACGCTGCAAAGACATAGAAACCTTGCTGCTAACCATGCTGGAGCAGAAAGTCGAAAACCACGCCGATATGCTGGAAGACCTCCACGGCGAACTGGAAAAAATCAGCCATGCCGTGCTGGAAGAGGAAGATTCAGACTTGGAAGAGTGCATTAGCCAATTGGCGAGACAAGAAGACAGCAACGGGAAAGTCCGCTTGTGTCTGATGGACACCCAACGCGCCATTTCCTTTTTACTTCGTCATTTACAATCACGCGGCGAACACCGCGAAGATATGAATGAAATCGTGCGAGACATCGACGCCCTGCTCTCTCACACCACCTTTTTGTTCGACAAGATCAATTTCTTGATGGACTCGACGCAAGGCTTCATTAACATTGAACAAAACCAGATCATCAAGATCTTCTCGATAGCCGCTGTGGTCTTCCTTCCCCCTACCGTGATCGCCAGCATCTATGGCATGAACTTTGAAAACATGCCTCTGCTCTCTTGGCATTACGGCTATCCCTTCGCGCTCGGGTTGATGGTTGCGTCAGGCTTCGCGCCACTGCTGTACTTTAAAAAGAAAGGGTGGTTGTGAGGGTCAGGTGAGAACCTGAATAGTCGTCGCCATTGAATCGATTGGCAGTTGAAGCCATTGAGTGACAAACCAATAAAGCCCATCCCTACGTTTGCCATCGCAATATATATTGGCAACCGAAAACACAAAAGCTCAAAATAACGCAACTTAGATTACATTTGAGCTTTTGTGTACATCACTGCTTAGCCGTTATTGGTATTCTTGCTCTCACAAATTGCAAAGGAGAGCCACCATGAAGACCACAATTTTAATCCCACTGCTTGCCGCCATATCATTTGGCAGCCACGCACTGACATTAACCAGCAATGATATCCAAGAAGGAGCGCGAATGGCCGATACCTTCGCCTTTCAAGGGTTTGGCTGCACAGGTGATAACCTGTCACCACAACTGAGCTGGAAAGATGCACCGAAAGGGACAAAAAGCTTTGCCATTACTGCCTATGATCCCGACGCCCCGACAGGCAGCGGATGGTGGCACTGGGTCGCATTAGATATTCCATCATCGCAACAAAGCGTTGAACGCGGCGTATCGGGTAAACTGAAAGACGGCCGAGAAATGGGGAACGATTATGGCGCAATCGGTTTTGGCGGCGCTTGCCCACCAAAAGGTCATGGCATGCACCGGTATCAGTTTACAGTTTGGGCACTACCAACTGAAAAGCTTGAACTGCCAGATAACCCGTCCAATGCCCTGATTGGCTACATGCTAAATGCATCGGCACTGGACAAAGCGACACTCACTGCAACCTATGTAAGCGAATAAGTAAAAGCAAAAAGGGGGAGTGCGAATGACGAAGACTTTGGTGCAGGCGGGGCAGTTTCGCGGTGTGACTTCGCAGCCGCTTCGCAATGTGTTGATTTACGCGCCAACTATTATCTGGGTGAACCGGGGCTACAAAAAGCTCTGGTGGCAGGATAATCCTCGTCATTACGCGCAAGAAGACTGGCTGGTTGTGCCCGCCAGTCATTCTCTCACGTTTGTGAATGAACCGGCACAGACCACATTTTATTCCCGCACCCTCACCTTCCTAGAATCACCGCCCTCTGAATGGCTAGAAGATGTATCGAGCAGCGCAGCTTCAGCATCAAACGCTGTCAATAGCGAACCACGCGTCAGCGTGACGCCACAACTCGCTTACTGTTTCGAGACGCTCTACGAGATGGCAGAGAAAAACTTGTCGATTGAGACTCAGCGTCAATTCATGCATGGATTCTATGCCGAGCTAAAAGCCGCAGGATCCCTGCACCTTCTGTTTCCAAGTAAAGAAGGGTCAGTGAGAGAGCGACTCGCAAGTTATCTCAGCCTCAATCCTGGCGATCCGCACAGCATAGATACGGTTGCTACGCACTTTTCCATGAGCCCTGCCACACTGAAACGTAAGCTTGCCTCTGAAGAGACCTCCTTTAGGCAAGTGCTCACTAACATCAGGATGGTATATGCCCTTTCTTTGATGCAAAAATCACGCACTCAGCTCAATATCGCACTCGCTTGTGGGTATCAATCTGAGGTGCGTTTTGCCAGTCGTTTCAAAGATGTGTTTGGATTGACGCCAAAGCAATATGTGCAAACGCTGTAACGTTTTTGACTGCTTTCAATTGGCAACAAATTTATCGACTGACAGCAGGTATGCAACGACCAAATTGCAATAAGCAGTACCTAGCGGTTTTTTCTATTTCGGAATACGAAAAAGCCCGCTCACTCTTTGTTGTCAGAGCAGGCGGGCTTAATCTAAATTTGGCGGAGAGATAGGGATTTGAACCCTAGGAGGGCTATAAACCCTCGCCGGTTTTCAAGACCGGTGCTTTAAACCACTCAGCCATCTCTCCGTTGTTGGCGCGAATATTAACGGTCGCTCACACGGCTGTAAACTGATTTTTCTATCATTTTGCCCGTTCGATGATTTTAAGAGCAATTTGGCGATTATAACCGCAAGTTTTATCAATCAATGACTATCTACATAGAAAGTCATCAATAAACCTCATCAAACCTACTGCACCTGAAATGACGAGTTGTAAGGATTCCTCGCGCCAGCCCTTCCTTTTGCACTCTCATCCTGATAGAAGTGATAATAATATACATATCAAGTACAGTTTTTCGCGCAAATGAACCAATGTCAAAGCCAAATTATGGCTTTAATAGTGCGTATACAAACACGTCATGCTTAATAATAATTAGGATAAAAATGCAGCTTAACACTTTTCTACTCAAACTCGCCAACACGCCTGAACTCATCGAGTTTGAAGACACAATGGCGGTCATAGATGGCTTGTATGACTTCTCTCCAAGCCAATTTGTTAATGGAAACTTAACTAACAAAGCTGGGCAAAATTCTGGTTCATGCAAGATTCTTGCTTTTGGTAAGTTGCACGGGATTGATGAGCGATCAGTGCTGGCATGTTTCGGTCGATATTACAGAGAGGATGTTCTCGGTCACCCTAGCGGTAGCGATCACCAGAATATTCGTAACTTTTTAGTGACTGGCTGGAAAGGTGTTTCTTTTGATCGAGTACCGCTAACGCCTAAGTTTTCAGTGGCGTGATGATGAATACCACACAGACTCTGAAAAGAGCCTGTGTGGTTGAAAGAAAACCGTCGCTTTTATCCGTCTTGATTAATTTTCACAATCAGCTCGTCTTGTACTCGCGCAGCATTCTCATTGGGCACTTGGCAAGTCCCAGCATTTTCATGCCCACCGCCATTGTAATTCAACATCAGCTCACCAATATTCGTTGTCGATGAGCGATCAAATATTGACTTTCCACAGGCAAATACCGTGTTTTGCTTTTTCAAACCCCAAAGAACATGGACTGAAATGTTGCACTGTGGGAACACGGCATAAATCTCGAAGCGATTCCCCGCCCAAATCGGGTCTTCGTAACGAAGATCAAGAATCACTAGATTGCCACATACCGAGGCACAGCGACGAAGCTGCTCCTGAAACTTTTCTCTGTGGCTAAAATAGACGTCGACGCGTTCTTTAACGTCAGGAAGCTCCATGATCTCTGAGATTGACTTATCTCGGCAATGATCGATCAATTCCATCATGAGTTCGTAGTTTGAGATACGAAACTCTCGGAAACGACCCAAACCCGTTCGTGCATCCATGATGAAGTTCAACAAACCCCACTCTTTGGGATACAACACTTCGTCTTTGGTGTATTGGGCGGAATCGCCCTTATCCACCTCTTCCATCATCTCGTCCCATTCGCTTGGGAAGGTGTTTTCACCGCCAAAGTGCTTCCACACAACACGAGCAGCAGAAGGCGCATCAGCGTCGATGATGTAGTTTGCATTGAGGTCATGATTGCGAAGGAGCTCTGAGGCATGATGATCGATACAGAGGTGAGCATTGGCGTTGTAAGGCAGATTAGTCGTGATATCGTACTCGTTGATTTCTATTACACCGTCTTGCATATCCTTTGGGTGTACAAACTTGATCTCGTCGATCAGATCAATATGTTTGAGTAACACCGCACACACTAACCCGTCGAAATCGCTTCGGGTAATAAGACGGTATCGTCTTTCGGACATAACATTGCTCCCTCTAAAGAGGTTTGGAAAACCCCTTTTGCGCTAAATAACGTATTGTTGTTTGTTACACACTCTCTTAAGAATAAGACGAATACCCAATTGTGCAACTTGCAAACGGGATGTCGGTCACGCAGAGGATTGAACGAAAAGAAAAAAGCCGCAATGCGGCTCTATTGAGGAAGGAAATTCTCGGCGAGCATGCACCTAACGCTGCCGCCACCTATGGTTTCAATGGTGGACACGTCTATTGGCACCAGTTTTCCGTGCTTACGCAGAACTCGCTTTTGTTCTAATGTAAATGCGTTATAGGCTGACAGTGACATCGCGATCAATCGCTCTCCTTTATCGCTTCGCAACTGAAGTATATTGCCGCAGAAATGTCCCATTTGCTCTTCAGTAATCGAGACCACATCTTTGGTCTTTTTTAGCGACCCAAGCACACGGCGACGTTCAAACTCTTCAATAATTTCATCACAGATCACGGCAAAACCCTCACCCACCGCCATCATCACATTCGTGTGATAGACAGGTGCCCCTGATGACATTTGGGTATCAAAGAAAATCACATCTCGAAACCCCGCTCGACCGGCGTATTCTTGAAGTAATGTTCGATCGCATCGGACCGAAAGGGCTGCGTAAACCGTTGAGTTTGTGTGATCCATGATCATCACGCCAGTGCTTTCAAGAAACTTACTGGGGGCGCTCAGATTGCCAATTTCGCGCACTGATGGCGTTTTAAATCCTGAAGCTTCAAGCGCTGCCGTTAGTGTTTCAGGACGTACTTCCCGACGGCGGTTTTCACATGCCATTGGGAATAAATACAGATCGCCATTTGGTAGGGTTGAAAACCAATTATTTGGAAAAACAGCATCGGGCGTTTCACCTTCGCTTGGTGAATAGTTCATCACAGTCACGTTAACGCCATGACCTCGTAGTACCTCAACCATTTGATTGAATTCCTGCAGTGCTTTACCACGCACCTGAGCGTCAGACAGCGCCAATGACTTTTGGAATTCATTGTCAGCACTGGTTTCTGTATTAAATTTAAAATCAATTGGCGGCACCATCACAACAGCGTTGGTTGTGTGAACCGCTTGAGCTTGAGAGTTGATCGTATCTCTCAGAATGGGTGCGACCATAAAACACCTCAACATTTTATTAACATTATTGTTATGAGGTTTATTTTAGTCAGGGAATCGCGGGGAAGTTACCTAAATGAGACAAAAATTCCCACCCGCTTCGGGGAAATTACCTACCATAATGAAAAAATACAGGAATAATTACCATGAGGCACAGATATTGCCCGTCACTTTGTCTTAACGTATCCCATTCAAGACAAAGAAATTAGTTCAGGATTAATCCCCGCGCTTCGTTTGTACTCGGCAATCACAATTTCACTTCGCGTTTGAATCACACCAGGGAGCTGAATGATGCGGTTGGACATAAACTTCTGATAAGCCTTAATATTCTTAACACGTACTTTGACCATGGCATCGAAGTCTCCCGATAAGGAGTAACATTCTTCGATCTCTGGGATTAGCAACGCCGATTTCGCGAATTTATCAAAGATAGACAGGTTGGTTTGGTCTAAGCGCATGTGGATGAAGACAACAACATCTAAGCCAAGTTTCTCAGCGGAAATGTCCGCATGATAGCCCGCAATATACCCTTCCCTTTCTAATCTCTTAACACGCTCTGAGCAGGGTGTGGTGGTGAGGTTGACGCGCTTAGCCAGTTCCACAACGGGTAAACGGCCATTAGCTTGAAGAATGCGGAGAATTTCGATGTCTGTGCGGTCGAGTATCGAAGTAGAGTTTCCTGACATAAATCGCCTGTTCAATGCTTAGTTACGGTTTTGACATTGTAATTATTTCTACCTTTGAACAGTACACTAAAAAGCAAAAAAGCGTTGGACTTAGCGCCCAACGCTTTTGAATTAATGTATACGAAACTTGGGTTTAGTTAATAGCGTTCTTCACTAAGTAATCCCAAACACTGTCGAAGACAGGAAGATTTTCAAGAGAAGCCAGCTGGTACTGATATTGGTGGCCCAATTCAGCAAAGGTCTCTGGATCGTTGAAATCTTCTAGTGTGAATGTCGTTACTTCGACCGTCGCCAGATCTGTTCCAGCACTTTGAGCTGCAAGCATCGCTTTAAACTCGTTGGTAAACTGAATCATGTTCCAAGCGTAGGTGTTTGAAGCATCTGCAAAATAAGTTAGCCCGTTCGATCTTACGAAGGTACGAACCTCATCGCTTGTTGGACGCTCACTTCGCATAGAAATTGAGCGAGCAAAAGCAGTGTCTCTTGCATCAACATTTTCCACTACCGCTCTCATCACCATCGCATTCAGGATCGCTCGGTTAAGAGGCGTTTCCTCAAAGTGAGGTAAACCGTAGTACTTACGGACAGAGAAGCTTCCGTAAAGCGGCATACGCTCAAGAGTTTCATCCCAACTAAATGCTTTGAAGTCTCCTTTAGCTTTGTGATGAGCACCATTCTCGTCTTTGAAGTTCACATACAGTGTTTCAGTGCCGAGGATAATAGAATCTAACAGGAAGTCGCCTTTCGGATAGTATTGGAAGAAACCATCAACCAAAGCAGTCGTCTCTGGTAGTTCTAACAGCATTTTCGTTGAACGATCTGTGGAGCGACGATCGCCAATTCGTTTAGTCAAAGTCGCTGCTGCTGCCAGCTTGTCTGGCCAATGACCGATGTAATCAATGTAGTTAGAGTAATTATTTACAGGTGCAGGGCGAGGTGCCTTGCCGCTGTTGAGATATTTTCCAACTTCACCAACAACTGTGAGGCCTGATCCCAAGGTTGTTGTTACAGTCTCGTCATAACATGACGTAGGAACGTAGTTCACTGGGAAATTCATTCTGTCAGAGTAATTTCCGATGATATCCGCCAGCTTACGATATGAAATATTCCCCGTTGCATCTTCCAGTTCACACGTATGATCCGGAGTCAGAAGAATATTAACCAGCTTATCTCGCGCTTTATCAACAGCTAAAGGCGCACCACAGAATACCGCAAATGGCCACTGAGTCGCATTCGCGTCACTTGCACAGAACGCAGTGTTGGCAACTGGCAACCCTAACATCTGGATATCAGAGAGTGGGTTGGTAAATACATTGTTCTGGTACAAATCGTAAATGTGGAGCGAATTACGCCAATCGTTGAACTGTGTAATACGGCGAAGTGCATATGACATCGCAGTACTTTCAGAGAAGTTATCTGACATTCCACGAACGGTACGTGCGTAGTAACGGTCATCATAGCTCTCGAGTTTAAAGTCCATGATTTCCGAACGGTTGCGACCTTCATCGTGTCTGTTACAGTTATCATTCAAACTAACATTGCCATCAGTACAATACTCGTAACTACGTAATGGTGTTGATAGATTGTCAGCTGCTATCCCTTTGATAACACCATCGCTAACCAAGTCAGCTGGCTGCGTATATGGGTCAAGGACAGCATTGCGCAACTCTCGGTCGTAAGATGACGTGTTTAGGAATACGCTTTCGCTAGTTTGGACACCATTGTCAACTGAAACTTTTTCGGCTTCTACCTCTCGCTTATAGCCAAATCGAAGGGCTGCAAGATCATACGGTCCAAATACTGGCAGCGCGTTCAACAAAGATGGATTGTAATCCATGATCGATGAATAACCAGGAACCGTCTTCAGGCCGTGCTGTGCTAACTCCGAACTATCGAAATAGTTTGGCGCATCATTACTGCCTTTGAAGTTATGGCGCAGGCCAAAGTTGTGACCAAATTCGTGGACAAGGGTCTTAGCATAGAAAACACCCACTAAGAACAGGCTAAGCTCTTCTTGCTTTGCTTCATCAAGCTCTGACCATTTTTTCAAGTTACCGGCTTCGCCAACAGTGCCGTTCCACAATTCGTCAGACTTCCAATTGAAGGTCATGCCACCAATCGTTGTCGGAAGAGCCTTGAAAGTTGCTCCTGAACGCAGCGAAGACACAGGGTACATATTATTTTCCTGCCACAAGCGTGTTTCTAGCGCTTGCAGAGCCGCCATATCCTCATATGTCGCTTCATCTTCAACTACCAAAAGTTCTTCCTGTACAGCAAGGATTAGTTCTTGGAAAGACTCGGTTTTTAATGCTGGCTCTTTGTAGTTGCTTGTCAGGTCAAATTGATTAATTTCTTCGGCATCAATGCTTTTTTCGCTGACAATTGAAGCCGCAACATCAGACTGATTTGCGGAAGAGATCACAGGTGCTTGAACTGGGCCAGTAGTAGTCACAACAACCTGCTCTACTCTGCCAGCGTTGTAATCATCAACGATACGATCCCAAAGCCAGTAAGAAATAGAGCGAAGCACACCAGAGTACTGGTTCACATGCGCATGGACAATTTCACCAGTAACAGGGTTCACTGCTGAAGGACCATAGCCCGCCAGACCATTTTCTAAAGGTTCATCGATCAAGTTGACTACATTGTATCGAAGGTCACCAGACTGCTTCCCAGAAGGCTCATGTAAACGAATCTGTGGAGCGCCAACTTTTTCAAGCTGTGGATTGATACGATCTACAACATCTTGTGTCACGCGTTTGAAGAAAAGTGTTTCTTCATTTTGGATAAAGCTGTCAGACAGGTGATAGTCAACATATTCGAGATCAGGGTTGAAGCGATGTAGGTATTCGAACCCTTGGTCAAACTCACCACCTACGTATGAAGGGTCCGGGCGCCCAACTTCGCTAGCGAAGAAACCAAATGTATCTTCGTCACCCTTCATATAAACGATTGGTTCGTAAGTTTTTGAACGAACCAAGTCAAGAGGGACAAGAGAATAGAAGTTCGAAACCGTAAATGACAGATCGCTCATATCAAAGCCAGATTGAACCAGCCCATTGATCATACAGCGCCAGTTATTGGCAACTTTGAAGGTTGTTTCTACTTCAAAGTTGATCACACCGTCCTCAGTAACTTCATAACCTTTCCAATCACTCTGACTGTCCGTGGCGAGCTTAGTGGTACCTACTTTGGTATAACACCCACTGGCAAAAGAAAATAGTTCATTCCAAGTGTTTTCTTGAACAACCACTTTTTCGAATTCTGGAACGATGAAGCGGCGATCTCCGATTGGCACTTCGTCATTGTTAACTTTTTCTTCAGTGTTAGTGCAATCACCATAACTATCTTCTTTACATTGATAGTCTACAAACTTTACCGGTATTTCCAGAACAGGACGCTCTGAAGACTGGGTGTCAAACCATCGACCCAGTTCACCTTGGTCAATCTCGCCTTGACTGATCACATCAGGGCTGAGCATGCGAACTTGCAGATCTCCCTTTTCATCGGTTTGATCGCTGTACTCGAATGATAAAGTGACCAATTTCTCTTGACCCTGCATAAATGGAGCCATTGATACAGCGTATTTAGGAGCCTTCGCCATAGATGGCATGTACAGGTATACCTGATCTGTCTTGATCGCCGATTTTGAAGTTAGACTTTCCGGTTTAGCCAGCGTGTCATAAGCTTGGTCATCTGCCCCACATCCTGCCAGAGCAGCAGCAATGGATGCAGACAAAAATAGTCTGTTTAGTTTCATACCAAAGTCCTTTTTAGAATGAGAATGTAAGAGAAGCTGTGTAGGTCGCTTCTTTTTCATCGAAGAGGTCGATGTTTCCGAGGGTACCTCGCTCTGCATCGTAATAAGCACCAGAGTTTGACGCCGATAATGCCGCAGACAAATAATCTGTCAGGCTATAACTTGCCTTTATTTCTCCTACATATGTCCAATCACGACGGTTGCCTTGATATGTCCAGGACGTACCGCCAATTAACGTGCCTTCAAAATAGGCATCACCTAAGCCATAACCAACATTGCCGACGACAGAGACAATATTCTCTGTCAGCACTTTTCCATTCACTGTTGTTTTATATTCATGGAAATTTTTTCTGTATCGGGGTGACAAATAGAGGTCGAATCCCGCCACTTTTGCACTTACTGGTGTGTCAATTCTTACACCAGTTTGAAGTTTATCTTTACGAGAAAACTCCGAGGTAGGGAGAGTAAATTGGAGCCTTGCACCAACCTTACCCGTCTCACCAAACGCTAAAAGAGAAGATCGAGATAAGCCGAAGGCGGTATCGGTTAAAAAATCTCCTGTTTCATCTTCGTATGCGCGATAGCCGCCAGTCGTTAAATAACCACTGTACTTTTCAGAAAATTTATAATTCGCCGTTGCGCTCCAATTTAGCGATCTAACAGAGCGATAGTCATCTTTATCAAAACCATTTTGACTATAGTAAACAACCGCTCTTCCACCCCAAGCTGATTCCTCAGGGGCCTCGGCAAAAGCAGTAAACGGAAAAGTCGATAAGACCACCAAACCGCAAATACACGATAATTGTGATTTTTGCATAAATATCATCCTTGAAATTGCTTCTGAATTTAATTCAGATCTAACTCATCCCTGAGCAAGCTTTTCACTCTTATTTCGCAACGAATAAAGAAAAAAGCATTTTTGAAGCAATGCACGCCCTCGTACTACTTAACAAGTACAGACAATGCTAATCAGGATCATTGGTTTCCGATTGCTATTCAGACGCAAATCTCAAAATAAACATCTAAAGTAGAAAAAAACATTTCCGAATATTAACGAGGTTACAAACTTAAATGTGCGGAAAATAAAGCGATGATTTTGAAATTCTTACTATTAATATACAAACCACAAGATAACCGTGCAATATTTGAACACTTAGCGCTAAGCGATTTCTGACTTTATATGTATAAAAAGCAAATATAAATTCAACACTAAATATTCTGGCTAATTTTCATCGGTTTTTTCATTTGTGTAGAATGCAAAAAAGCCCAGTCAAATGACTGGGCTTTTGAATTTGGTTACAGGAGTGCGATTTGAACGGGCAAACCCTTTGCAACGGCCTGAGGGTTATGATGATAACTTCCATAAACGAAAAAAACCTGACTTTGCAGTCAGGCTTTTCGAAAGTGGTTGCGGGAGCTGGATTTGAACCAACGACCTTCGGGTTATGAGCCCGACGAGCTACCAGACTGCTCCATCCCGCGTCCGATTAATCGTTCAAAGCACGATGTAGGCTTGCTCTCCGTGAGAGCTTCATCTTTCATCACAAAAGAAGAATTTGGAGCGACACATCGGGTTCGAACCGATGACCTCAACCTTGGCAAGGTTGCGCTCTACCAGCTGAGCTAGTGTCGCAGTATCAACCGTTTTTCAACGTTTGATTAAATGTGGTTGCGGGAGCTGGATTTGAACCAACGACCTTCGGGTTATGAGCCCGACGAGCTACCAGACTGCTCCATCCCGCGTCCGATTAACCGTTCAAAGCACGATGTAGGCTTGCTCTCCGTGAGAGCTTCATCTTTCATCACAAAAGAAGAATTTGGAGCGACACATCGGGTTCGAACCGATGACCTCAACCTTGGCAAGGTTGCGCTCTACCAGCTGAGCTAGTGTCGCATTGTTACACGGCCAAAACCGAATAACGAAATGTGGTTGCGGGAGCCGGATTTGAACGGGCAAACCCTTTGCAACGGCCTGAGGGTTATGACAAAAACTTGCTATAACCTCCGAGCTTGAATTTGGTTGCGGGAGCTGGATTTGAACCAACGACCTTCGGGTTATGAGCCCGACGAGCTACCAGACTGCTCCATCCCGCGTCCGATTAATCGTTCAAAGCACGATGTAGGCTTGCTCTCCGTGAGAGCTTCATCTTTCATCACAAAAGAAGAATTTGGAGCGACACACGAGGTTCGAACTCGTGACCTCAACCTTGGCAAGGTTGCGCTCTACCAGCTGAGCTAGTGTCGCAATATCAACCGTTTTTCAACGTTTGACTAAATGTGGTTGCGGGAGCTGGATTTGAACCAACGACCTTCGGGTTATGAGCCCGACGAGCTACCAGACTGCTCCATCCCGCGTCCGATTAATCGTTCAAAGTACGATGTCAACTTGCCATGTCTAACATGGCTTCACTCTCGATAACATCGACAATGAAAATTTGGAGCGACACACGAGGTTCCCGATCTTCAAGGCTTAGGCGTGACCTCAACCTTGGCAAGGTGCCTTGCGTGTTGCACTTTCGACGACTCGAAAGGTGTAAATTTGGAGCGACACACGAGGTTCGAACTCGTGACCTCAACCTTGGCAAGGTTGCGCTCTACCAGCTGAGCTAGTGTCGCATTGTTACACAGCAAAAACCGAGTAACGAAATGTGGTTGCGGGAGCCGGATTTGAACCAACGACCTTCGGGTTATGAGCCCGACGAGCTACCAGACTGCTCCATCCCGCGTCCGATTGACCGTTCAAAGTACGGTGTGGACTTTTTTGTTACCGACAAAGTCGTTAACAAGAACTTGGAGCGACACACGAGGTTCGAACTCGTGACCTCAACCTTGGCAAGGTTGCGCTCTACCAGCTGAGCTAGTGTCGCATTGTTACACGGCCAAAACCGGATAACGAAATGTGGTTGCGGGAGCTGGATTTGAACCAACGACCTTCGGGTTATGAGCCCGACGAGCTACCAGACTGCTCCATCCCGCGTCCGATTAATCGTTCAAAGTACGATGTGAACTTTTCAAACTCCCGATAACTCGAAAGTTTCAATATGGAGGCGCGTCCCGGAGTCGAACCGAGGTACACGGATTTGCAATCCGCTGCATAGCCACTCTGCCAACGCGCCTTTGTCCATTCGCATCTGGAAATTTCTTCCCGCTGCGGTATGGGTGGGCATTCTACGGATTCACGTGATCTAGTCAACACTATTTGATAAAAAAAAGTTCGTTCGCTCAAAATCACGGCAAAGGCGACATAAATCAACCATTTCGAGCCTTTATTGGGCTGTATTTGGCCGACTAAATAATATTGCGGAAGGTGAGATTAATTCTAGGGCCTTTCATTTTCGCGGTTTTCGGGAGCGTATGCTGCCAATAACTCTGAGTTTTACCTGCCATTATGAGCAAGGAGCCTGATCCTAATTCAAACTCCCGCTTTTCTCCCGTATGAATATGTTTCAATACAAAGCGGCGACTTTCTCCAAACGTAAGCGAAGCAATACTTGGTGTTGGCCCTAGCTCTGGCTCGTTGTCTTGATGCCATCCCATATAGTCTTGACCATTGCGATAGAGATTTGCCAATACCGAGTTAAACACAGTACCGGATACCTGTTCGCATCTGGATTTCAATTGTTCGAGAAACGGGGGCAAACTCGCAGGAGAAAGAATAAGACCCGAATAGGTATAGCTACAATCACCAAACCACGCCTGTAACCGAGGTTGCAGCACTTCGCGCCCATACATTTTTATTGGGAGTTGTTGCCAAGGCAACTTTTGGCTTAATACATCAAACAGCGCACTGGCTTCGTGTTCTTCGATGAAACGAGGCTGCCAGTATAGAGCGCCATCGGGCAATGAAATCCAACCAGTCTGTTCAAATAGATAGTTCTGATACATTTCGTCTATCGCTCACCTTACTGCGACCCAGTACTGTAGCGAAAAGAAACCGCAACAGCCAAGCCGAATCTAACGTTTCAACGCAGCCTATCGATTGTCTTATGGGCCGCCGCTCAAATTGAGCCAGCTGTCTTACCCCATTGAAAAAGGGAAGCAACGCTTCCCTTCATATATACATCACAAAATTCAACACAAGCCGAAAATTACTTCGCGAGCGCGTCTTCCAGTTTCGATTTCCAGATTGCCATCGCAAGCGCAGGCTTACGCAGCACTTCTGGCGTCGGAATCCAGCCTTGTTTGATGCGAGAGAAAACATCAAAACGCCCTGCTTGACCCGCCATTGCTTCTGCAACAACACGCCCAGCAATATTAGTTAAACCTACACCGTGACCAGTGTAACCATGGGCAGTATATATATCGTTACCCAGATGTGTGATTTCAGGCATGTAGCTGCGCGTCACAGCGAACAAGCCGCCCCAATGGTATTCCATTTTCACGTCAGACAATTGCGGGAACACTTTTAGCATGCGCTGGCGCAAACGCTCTTGGCTGTCAGGATATTCACCATTAAATGGATGGTTCACACCACCAAACAAAATACGACCATCAGCCGTTGGGCGAAGGTAGTCGAGGCAGTTATTCAGATCCGACATTGCCATCTTGTTGGTGATAGGTTGACGATCGCCAAGCGGTTCAGTCACAGCGATATAAGAAGCAACTGGCAAGACTTTAGATTGCGCTTTGCGATTCAAACCATTGAGGTAGGCATTGCAGGCAAGCAAAACCTGTTTGGCTTTTACACTACCCGTGGCGGTTTTAACCGTATTAATGCCTGACCCTTTTTCAATCTTGATGACGGGGCTGTTTTCATAAATTTCTGCGCCCGCAGAGATAGCTGCCTGTGCAAGGCCAAGAGTGTAATTTAACGTATGAACGTGCCCACTATTTGGGTCAAAGAGTCCACCAAGATATCGACGCGTGTTTGCCACTTGCTCGATTTTGTCCGTATCCCACCACTGTGCGACAGGGTAGTTATAACGACCTTGCTTAAGCGCATGCCACGACTTCAGCTCTTCTTCTTGACCTTTGTTCAACGCCAGTTCGATATAGCCTTGTTGAAAGTCACAATCGATATTGAATTCTTGGATACGCTCACGAATAATATCGATAGATTCAACAGACAGATCCCACAGCTGCTTACCCCATTCAGGGCCGTAGGTTTCATCAACTTCTCGCAAACCTAGGCAGTAACCCACCAGCGCTTGCCCTCCATTGCGACCAGAGCCACCAAATGCAATGCGTTGACCTTCTAACACAACGACGCTCATTCCCTTCTTACGAAGTTCAATTGCCGCATTTGTGCCTGTCAGCCCACCACCAATAATGCAAACATCCGCTTGAATGTCGTTGGTTAATGTCGGCTGTTCTGGCAATACATTTGCCGTCGCTTGGTAGTAGCTGTCGATATACCCGTTTTCTGTCGCCATCTTGTGACTAAATCCTGCCTGAGTCGAAAAAAAGACGGCGAATAATCGCACTACTCCCCATCACTAGCAAGGATATTTAGTCCCATCAGTAACAATCAGAAATTGTTACTTTTTAATCTGATTTTTCATTGACACAGATAACAATAGTTTTGATGATGCCCGTTCAAATTTCGGCTTGGTATAGCCACACAAGGATAAACACAATGAACCTAAATCTTAAAGGGGTGAAAGCGGCGAGCATCGCACTTACCGCAACGGTTTCTTTCGGCGTTTCTGCAAACAATGAAGTACTTAACATTTACAACTGGGCGGAATACATGCCCATGGAAGTCATCGCGGCTTTCGAAAAGGAATACAGTGTTAGGGTTAACTACTCAACGTTTGAAAATAACGAATCCATGTATACCAAGCTGAAATTGCTTGACGGTAAAGGCTACGATCTTGCATTCGCATCGACGTACTTTATTGAACGTATGAGCAATGAAGGCATGTTGGCGAAAATCGATAAATCGAAAATCCCACATGTTAAAGACATTATCCCTGGCCTAATGAGCCAACCGTTTGACAAGAACAATGACTATTCGCTGCCCTACATTTGGGGCGTAACCGGCATCAGCTACAACGGTGATATCGTTGACGGCAGTAAAGTGACCCAATGGTCAGATTTGTGGAAACCAGAGTTTGCTGGCCAAATTATGTTACTTGATGACGTGCGTGACGTATTTGGTATGGCGCTAAAAGCCAAAGGCTACAGCATCAACACCACCAACGAAGCGGAAATCAAAGAAGCTTACGAAATGCTGAAAGCGCTTCGCCCAAATGTTGTGGTTTACAACTCTGATGCGCCACACGTTCCATTTGTAACGGGTGAGGTAGGCATTGGTCAGCAGT
This sequence comes from Enterovibrio litoreus, assembly GCF_045679545.1. Classification (NCBI taxonomy): domain Bacteria; kingdom Pseudomonadati; phylum Pseudomonadota; class Gammaproteobacteria; order Vibrionales; family Vibrionaceae; genus Enterovibrio; species Enterovibrio litoreus. The sequence continues at coordinate 1,271,772 of NZ_CP166194.1, read as the reverse complement.
GGAATGGTAACGCCTATTTGGCACAAGCCGAGATGGATAACATTGAATTCATTTATCCCGCAGAAGGCTCAATTTTGTGGATGGACAATTTCATCATTCCAAAAGGTGCGGAGAAGATCGATCTGGCTCATCAGTTCATCGACTTCCTTTACCGCCCTGAAAACCAAGCGGCTATGGTCGAAGAGCTTGGCTACCCTGCCCCAAGTAAACGAGCCAAAGAAAAACTCTCTGCAGAATACACAGAAAACAATGTGATTTTCCCGCTTGATATCGATGTTGAAAAAGGTGAGTTCACCAATGACGTTGGTGACGCGGTTCAAATTTACAACCGCTACTGGCAACAACTGAAAAGCTAGTGACACAGCATTCGTAATGTTGACCAAAAACCGCAGATAAAACTGCGGTTTTTGTCTATTTGGATTGGGTAATTAAAGACTTATCGAGACTTGAAGAAAAGCAGATGCGCCGCGCTCAATGAGATAGCACATCGAACAATGACTTTTAACTGATCTGCTGAAATCTTCGCAAAGACTTTGTACCCAATGAACATACCGACAAACAAAGCAGGCAAACCAACCGCACTGGCTTCCAAGGTTTCCATGTTCACCAAGCCAAGGCTGACCAAACCCGCCATCTTGAGTATATTCAGCGTCAAAAACGCCCAAACACGGGTGGCAACGTAAGCGTGTTTTTCCATTTTCTGCTCAAGCAAAAACAACCCCATCAATGGTCCAGCTGCATTGGCAAGCACACCGACAAATCCACAAAGGCCACCAGCAACACCTGCGGCATATCGATGGGAGAATATCGGTAACGGATGGTAATCAAGCCAAAGTGACAGACCAAGCAAGGAAAAAATAAGCACGCCAAGCATGGTCATGAAGGTGCTCGAATCAATGCTACCCAGCACAATGGTCCCGACAAGGACACCCAATGCACCAAACGGCACCAGCTTTGCCAATACGCTCCAATTCACATTCTGTCGATAGGTCATCACAGCGACTAAGTCCGTGAGCAGGTAGAGCGGAACAATCACACCGAGCGCTTCCGGCCCAGGAAAAGCCAGCATCATGAGGGGAAGAATAATCAGCCCTAGTCCTCCAATGGAGAATTTAGAGAAACCTGTTACCAAACACGCAAGCGAGATAAATAGCCACGACATCTCCATATTTGTTCCTTTTAGTGCCTTCCATTGCGCCTTTCATCATCAAATGTTGGATGGCTCAACATATAGACGTGGGCGAAATTCGCTATGTTTTGTAATTACTTTTTGAATGATCAGGAGTAGTCTGTTCGTTCGATCATAGTTGTAATCAGGATAGTTTGGAATGATTGATTTTCGCTCAGATACAGTAACCCAACCGGACCAAAAAATGCGTGATGCCATGGCAAATGCACCAGTGGGTGACGACGTTTATGGTGATGACCCGACGGTCAACGAATTAGAACGTTGGGCAGCAGAACGACATGGTTTCGAATCTGCGGTTTTTACGTCTTCTGGCACACAAGCCAACTTGCTCGGTATTCTCGCACACTGTGATCGTGGTGACGAATATCTGTGTGGGCAACAAGCACACAATTACAAATATGAAGCAGGTGGCGCAGCAGTGCTGGGCTCTGTGCAGCCTCAGCCTATCGAAAACAACAAAGATGGGACACTTTGCTTTGAAAAACTGGCCGCCGCCGTTAAGCCTGACGACGTTCACTTCGCACGAACCAAATTGCTCAGCCTTGAAAACACCATCGGCGGAAAAGTGCTTCCGATAAGCTATTTGGCACAAGCACGTGAGTTTGCCAACACGCACAGCCTTAAACTGCATTTGGACGGTGCTCGCGTTTATAACGCCTCTGTTGCTCTTGAAGTCGACATCAAAGAAATCAGTCAACATTTCGATTCTATGACCATCTGCCTATCTAAAGGACTCGGTGCACCAATCGGTTCCCTTTTGTTGGGTGATGCAGATTACATTCAGCGCGCGCGCCGTCTGCGCAAAATGGTCGGTGGCGGTATGCGCCAAGCGGGCATTCTTGCTGCGGCGGGCATGATTGCTTTGACTGAAAACGTTGAACGTCTCAAAGATGACCATGACAACGCACGATACCTGTCGGAAAATTTAGGGGCTATCCAAGGTTTCAATACCTTTATTTATCCCGTGCAGACGAACATTGTCTATGCTGATGTTGCGTCTCACATTGATATTCATGCCATTGCGAGCCAACTGAAAGAACACGGTATTCTTGTGTCGCCAGCGCATAAAGCGATGCGTTTTGTGACTCACAAAGACGTAACAAAGGCAGATATCGACAAACTGCTATCAGCCATCGAGCAGCAATTGTAACGCGCTCGATGCGATAACAACGTATACCCAAACCAGTGACAACAAATAGAGGCGGTTTCCCGCCTCTAATCATATGTAATGAGGAGACCCCATGGCTGGAGCTAGCCTGCTTACTTTGCTCGATGACATTGCAACCATCCTTGATGACGTCGCACTCATGAGCAAGATGGCCGCCAAGAAAACTGCTGGCGTATTGGGTGACGATTTGGCTTTGAATGCCGAGCAAGTCTCCGGTGTGAAAGCAGACCGAGAACTGCCTGTGGTTTGGGCGGTTGCCAAGGGCTCCCTCCTCAATAAGCTCATTTTAGTGCCTGCCGCTCTCGCAATCAGTGCCGTTGCTCCATGGCTTATCACACCGCTGTTGATGATAGGTGGTCTATTTCTTTGCTTTGAAGGTGCAGAAAAAATCATCCACACATTTTTCCATCAGAAAGATGGGGACGCGGGAAAAGCCCAACAGCAAGAGGATAATACAGATTTCAACACCGCTACATTAAACGCCGCCGAGTATGAAGCGCAAAAGGTGAAAGGTGCCATTCGCACCGATTTCATTTTATCGGCCGAAATTATCGTCATCACTCTGGGCGTTGTATCAGAAAGTACCTTTCTCACCCAAGTCATCACACTGTTTGGGGTCGCCTTCATCATCACCTTTGGTGTGTATGGCTTGGTGGCAATCATCGTCAAAATCGACGACGCAGGCTTATACCTGAGCAAAAAAAGCGGCGTAATTATCCAAGCGATAGGTCGCGGCTTGTTAGGGTTCGCGCCCATCTTAATGAAGGCCCTCTCCATCGTGGGCACCGTTGCTATGTTTTTGGTCGGTGGCGGCATTCTAACGCATGGTGTGCATCTTCTGTCTGAGTGGATCAGCGATGCTGCGCGCGAAACCGCGTTAATCCCGTCATTAGGGAACATCATTTCTGCCGTGCTTCCGACCTTACTGCATGGCCTTATTGGGGTTATTGCTGGCGTGATTGTTGTTGGCATTGTGTCACTATTTAATAAACTTAGACCCAATAAAGCACATTAGTTGCAATCACCCCTATGATTACTGCCGCTATTGCGTACTACTGCGGATTGACGCTTTCGTGACTCGCGCTTAGTTTAAATAGAGACCTAGGTTATGGAGAACACGGATGACGACTAAACACGTTTTTATCACAGGTGGTGCAAGTGGCATTGGTTTTGGCATGGCACAAGGATTTGCACAGGCGGGTTACCGCGTCACTCTTTCTGATATCAACACTGACGCACTAAACGAAGCGGTTGATGCGCTCAAGCGTCAATTTGATGTGCCCGTGCACGGTATAACGCTTGATGTAACCAATTCAGAGCAGATTGCGAGTGCACCAGATCGCGCCGGGGAGCCTGTCGACATACTAATTAACAACGCAGGCATTCAGTTTGTATCAGCATTGGAGTCGTTTCCGGAAGATAAGTGGCGACTGATTATCGACATTTTGCTCACTGGTCCAGCGATGTTAACCAAGGCTTTTTTACCGCAAATGTATCAACAAAACTTTGGCCGGATTATCAACGTAGGCTCGATTCACAGCCTGGTCGCCTCCCCCTACAAATCGGCATATGTGTCGGCCAAACACGGCTTGCTCGGTTTTTCGAAAACGATCGCCCTTGAAAGTGCAGATCATGACGTCACCATCAATACGCTGTGCCCTTCCTATGTCAAAACGCCATTGGTTGAAAACCAAATTCTTGCACAGGCTAAAAATCATCAAATCAGCGAAGAAGAAGTCATTAACACCGTCATGCTTAAGCCTATGCCTAAAAAGGCCTTTATCGCGCTCAGTGAGTTGGCCGATACAGCCTTGTTTCTCAGCTCACCAAGCGCTAAGAACATCACAGCACAAGCCATTGCGATCGATGGCGGCTGGACAGCTCACTAACTTTCTATACCCAAAGTGTCCAACAGATCCCCTTCAACACCCTTGACCTGAACACTTTTCGCGCACTTGTTCACCTAATACAGTTGAATAAAGTGCGCCAGCCCACATTGCCAACACTTCCCCGCTTCTTTATCTCAAAATCAGTAAGTTAACAGCGCTACACTGGTTCTATACCAAGAAATCAGTGTAAGGAGAGCGCTATGACACACTCACCATTAACCAGTGACAAGCTCTATCGCACTTCACAGCTCAACAGACTCAACGTTTCTTCAACTAAGCATCTTGAGCCTTTAGACGAAATCGTCGGCCAAGATCGAGCACGTCAAGCCGTTGAGTTCGCGATGTCAATTCAAGAAAAGGGCTACAACATCTATGCCGTAGGCCAAAATGGTCTTGGCAAACGCACCATGGTCATGCGTTATTTAGGACGTCATTGGCAATATAGCCACCCTGTTTACGATTGGTGTTATGTCGCTAATTTTCAGGATTCGCGCATGCCAAGTGTGCTGCAATTACCTGCAGGCAGAGGGCTAAAGCTCAAGAAAGACATTGAGAAGTTGATGGCTCGACTGAGCAATTCTCTGCCCATGGCCTTCGACAACGAAATGTATTACTCCCGAGCCGACATTCTCAAAAACCGTTTAGCTGAACAGCAAGAAGGTGCGCTTGAAGAGTTAAGTGAAGGTGCGAAAGCGCAAAACGTCAGCCTTTCGATCACGACCACCGGTGATTATCAGTTCATTGCGCTAAATGGCGAAGAACCGCACACAGAAGAAACCTTTGATGCATTGCCAGAAAAAGAGCAAGCACAGTTTGATACCGTTATCCGAGAACTGGAAGTACAGCTTCGCGGGTTAGTGCGTAAGCTGACCGAATGGGAAGAACAGTTCGCCGAGAAACAACTAAAACTGGATGAAGAAGTTGCCACGGACGTGGTCTCTCATGTATTCAAGAAAATAAGTGAAACCTATCAAGATTTGCCACAGGTAAAGAAATACCTCAAGGCAATGCAAAGCGATATCGTCGACAACCTCGATATTTTCTTACAAGAAAGTGAAGAACAGGCTGCACTCGCCTACGCAGCATTGGACAAAAAGCTCCCTCGTCGTTATCAGGTTAATGTATTGGTCGCACAGGATGAAGACGTGCCACCTGTCATTGTTGAAGACAGCCCGACTTATCACAATATTTTCGGGTACGTAGAAAATGCCACCTACAAAGGTACGGTATTCACCGACTTCTCTCTGATCCGCCCAGGAAGCATCCACCGCGCGAATGGCGGTGTATTGCTTATCGATGCAGTAAAAGTGCTGGAGCGCCCTTATGTTTGGGATGGTTTAAAGCGCGCCCTCAGTTCACGCAAAGCCAGCATGAGTTCATTGGAACGAGAAGTGACCTTGAGCGGAACTATCTCGCTTGAACCAGAGCCTGTTCCTTTGAATGTCAAAATCATCCTGTTCGGTGACTACAAAACGTACGCACTACTGCAGCAATACGACCCCGAGTTCAGTGAACTGTTTCGTGTCACGGCAGACTTTGAAGATGATATGCAGCGAAACGATGACAGCGAATTGAAATACGCCAAGTTTATTTCCAGCATTTGCCATGACAACAGCTTGTTACACTGCGATCAAGGGGCGATTGGTCGAATTATTGAGCACAGTTCACGACAATCCGGCGATCAAGACAAACTGTCTCTGCACTCCTCAGACATCGCCAATTTACTGCGCGAATCTAACTATCAAGCACGCAGTGGCAACTCAAACCTGATCCGTGCTTCGCATGTCGAAAAAGCACTGGCGAGTCGTGATATGCGTGTCAGCCGTTTACGCGACTATGTGATGGAAGGCTTCTCAACAGGCACAACGCTGATAGACACGAAAGGCACCAAAGTCGGCCAAGTCAACGCCCTTTCCGTGCTTTCCACCAACGATTTTAGCTTTGGCGCACCAAACCGAATTACCGCCACAACGTCGTTTGGTGAAGGAGATGTATTAGACATTGAGAGAAGCGTTAAGCTTGGTGGCAACCTTCACTCAAAAGGGGTCATGATCCTCACGGCTTACCTTTCATCACTATTAGGTAAAACCGCAAAGATCCCGCTGACCACACGCATCACCTTTGAGCAATCGTACGGTGGCGTTGATGGTGACAGTGCATCCATGGCGGAGTTCTGCGCGGTGATTTCGGCCATTTCTGGCGTACCATTGCGACAGGATTTGGCCATTACAGGCTCCATGAACCAGTTTGGCCAATCACAGCCCATTGGTGGCGTGAACGAGAAGATCGAAGGTTTTTTTGATGTGTGTACCATCAAAGGCCCGAAAGCGACGCAAGGCGTGATCATACCGCGTTCAAACGTGCACAACTTAATGCTGCGCAAAGACATTATCCATGCGGTCGAAAAAGGTAAGTTCCATATCTATGCCATCGACCATGTGAGTGAAGCCATCGAATTGTTCACGGGAATGCCAGCAGGCAAGTTAGAATTAAAAGGTAAGTTCAAGTCAGGCACCGTGCTCCACGAAGCGTACAAACAACTCGAAGCACTGCGAAGCGAAGACTAATCAACGCTGCCCTTAAAATAACTAAACACTAAACAAAACAGAGGCCGACATGATGTCGGCCTCTTCTTTTTTTGCTGCTTATTGATTTCTTAATGGCCTACTGAATTTTTCAGTGGGTGATGATAAGGCTATCCCCCATCAGCAGATGACCCATAAGAAGATTACCCATAAGCGATGGATGGCAACCATAGAATTAGGTTTGGCCACACCACCAGAACCACTAAGGCAATAAGCTGAAGGATAATAAACGGCACAACGCCTTTATAAATGTCTATCAGCCTCACTTCTGGCGGACATACCCCTTTTAAGTAGAACAAGGCGAACCCAACAGGCGGTGTCAAAAAGCTTGTTTGCAGTGCCATTGCCACCAGCATCACAAACCAAACCAACTCGGCATTGTCCAACCCTGGATACGTGCCAATATCCAAATCAAGTCCCATTACAACTGGCGCCAGCAATGGCAACACAATCAAGGTGATCTCAATCCAATCGAGAAAGAAACCCAGTAGGAAGATGACCAGCAGAATAAAAGCAACAATACCATATGGGCCAAAGGGCAAGGCTTCAAACGCTTGCTCAATGAACTCATCCCCACCCAATTCACGAAGCACCAATGCAAAACACGTTGCGCCGATAAATATCGCGAAAATATACGCCGTGGTTTTGTAGCTATCGAGCAATACGTCTTTCAAGACGGCCAAAGAGAAACGCTTGTAATAGACCGCAAGCAAAATCGCCCCAAATGCCCCCACGCCGGAGGCCTCTGTCGGCGTCGCAATACCGGCGAAAATCGAACCCAACACCGCAATGATCAGTGCAAATGTCGGTACAATCGCTTTGGCGACGTCCTTGATGACGCCCCAATCAGCAGGCTTTGCGTTTTCTGGTAGCGGTGCTGCTTGCGGCTTAAAAACACCGATCAGGAGCAGATAAACAATGTAAATTGCACCAAGCATCAGGCCGGGGAACATTGCCCCCATGAACAAGTCACCCACAGACAAACCCAGTTGATCGGCCATGATCACAAGCATGATGGAAGGCGGCAGCAAGATCCCTAGTGTGCCAGCAGAAGCCACGGTACCCAGCGCCAAAGGTAAACTGTAGCCTTGCTTCATCATTGCGGGTAAGGACATGGTTGCCAACAAAACCACTGACGCACCAATGATCCCCGTTGAAGCGGCGAGTATGATACCAATCGCCATCACAGTGATTGCCAGCCCCCCGCGAACACGGCCAAACAATGCCTGCATCGCTTGCATTAGCCGGTCAGCGACGCCAGATCTGTCCAGCATGTTACCCATGAAAATAAACATGGGAAGCGCCACCAAGATCCAGTTGTCCATGATTTTGAATAGACGGTTAACGACCAAGCCTATTGTGGTGAAATCTAACCCTGTCCACGTATCAAGATACAGGTCGCTGTAATAACCGATAATGGCAAAGGCAACACCTACGCCACCGAGCACCCAAGCAACAGGGATACCGACAAAAAGTAGCAAGATAAAGCTGCCGAACATCGCCAGAATCAGAATTTCATTCGCTTCCATGCGAGCCTCCCTGACGCAACACCGCAACAGCACGAAGTAGTCGAGCCAAACTGGCAAACGCTAGCAGTGCAATACTAAATGGAATGGCCGATTTAATGAGCCAACGCCATGGCAAACCAGAGGGCGCATTGGAACGTTCGCTCACTCGCCATGCTTCATACACAAAGTCGAGTGAATGAATGAAAATGACGTACGTAAACGGCCAAACAAAAAACAGAACGGTGATGATTTCAATCCACGCTTTCTTTCTTACCGAAAAGCGGTGATAGAAGATATCGACTCTCACATGAGTGCCGGTGATTTCGGCATAAGACAACCCGAACAAGACACCAATGGCATAGAGATGCCATTGCAGCTCTTCCAATGCAATCTGGCCATTGTTGAAAACTTTACGAAGCACCACCTGCGTGATGATTACCGCAATCAATAACAGATAGCTCCAAGCAAACGTCCGTCCGACGATCCGAACGACTTGTTCAATGCTGTCTGCAAGCGGTGAGGCAGGAAGTGAGTGAGAAGGCTGGGTCATAACTTGCTCCTTCACCCAAGTTAACCACGAATAATCGGGCAGCGTCCTGCTGCCCGAGCCATAAACGTATTAATTGCGGGGAAGGAAAGCTTTTGATTCCCAAATTTGGTAGTTCTGACGGAAGTCAGACATGTCCTTCCATACCTTGTTGAAGTAAGGATCTGCTTTTTGTTCTTCCACCACGTCAAGCCATGTGGTTTGGAACAGGTTCAGCATGTCATCATTCCAGTAACGAAGCTCTACGCCTTGCTCTTGCGCTTTCTGCATCGCTTCAAACTGCATAGATTCGCCTTCTGCGATAGAGTTGGTCATTGATGCCAAACACAGTGTTTCCAGTGCTGACTGCTGATCTTCATCCATCTTGTTCCATGTGTCTTTGTTGATCAAAAGCTCAAAGACCGTGGCTTGTTGGTGCCAGCCCGGGAAGTAGTTATATTTGACGATCTTTTGGAAACCTAAACGTTGATCAATCGCTGGCTGGGAGAACTCACTGGCATCAATAGCCCCTTTCTCTAGCGCACCGAAAATCTCACCGCCAGGCAACTGAACCGTACCCACACCCAGTTTTTCCATGACCTGACCGCCAAGGCCGAAGAAACGCATGGTCAGCCCTTTTAAATCTTCCGGCTTCTCGATTGGCTTTTTAAACCAACCAGAGGTTTCTGGCGAGATAATGGCACAAGGCAGCACTTTCACGTTATAACCCGCTTCATCATACATGCCTTGATAAAGCTTCATTCCGTTCCCGTAAAACAACCATGCCATATATTCTGGCGCTTCAGGGCCAAAAGGCACAGCCGAGAACAGCGCTGCTGCCGGCATTTTGCCTTGCCAATATCCTGCGGTCGCGTAGCCAGAATTCACTTTACCACTGGAAACTGCATCAAGAATTTCAAGCGGTGCAACCAGTTTGCCCGGCTCATACACTTTCATTTTGATGGTGTTTCCAGTGACAGGTTGAATACGTTCAGAGACCCACTTAATCGGGGTGCCCAATGCAGGTAAGTGCGTACCAAACGCAATAGGTGTTTTTAACAACACTTTGTCTGCCAAGGCAGAACCTGAAACACAAAGTGTTGCGATAGCAAGTGCTTTTAAAGTCGTCGAAAGAGGCTTATTCATTGTCCACTCCTTGGTGCGCAGCATCACTGTTTCGAATGTATTGCGTTGCTGCTTTTCTGGTTGAGGTTTAGAGCACATTGAGACTGTTAATAGTTTGTTACCATCTAGCCTATCTCTGCCACTTAGAAAAAAATATCAGTTAGAAAACGGACTTACTGTCCATAGCATTGCGTAGTAGGCATACGTATTTTCACGTAATCGAGTAGAAACCTAACAACAAACGGAATTATGTTGACGAAGTTATTAGGCATGAACGCCCCCATTCGGATCAAAATCCTAATTTTGGCGATGCTGCCGTTACTGTTGATGTTTGGGCTAATTATTGGGTTGGTGGTGATCCAATCTGACGCGCTGTCTAAGAATCAGGCTAATCTGATCCGCTCTGAGACCTTATTGTCCAAGAAACAAGAGCTACTCAAATACGTTGAACTGGCTCGCGCCTCTATTGCGCCAATTTATGACACCGCTAACGAAAATGATGATGGCGCAAAGCAAGCAGTCATCGATATTTTGAATAGCCTCACTTTCGGCGAAGACGGGTATTTCTTCGCTTACACCTATGATGGCACTAATCTCGTGTTGCCTTATCAACCTGAAATGGTCGGTCAAAACATATGGGATGTCGAAGATAACCGCGGGTTCAAGTTGCTTCAGGCGCTCATTCTTGCTGCGCAACAAGGCGGAGGGTTTGTCGATTACTATTGGCATAAACCTTCGCGAAAAGAACAAGTTAAAAAACTGAGTTACGCCATCGGATTGGATAAATGGGGTTGGATGGTCGGCACGGGTGTTTACATTGATGATATCGACACGCAAGTAGCATCCATACATGGGAAAATCGATGAGACTATCAGCAAAACCTTCATTGGCCTGGGTATCGCCCTGACTATCACCATCGGCATTATGGCAAGCCTTGCCACCAGCATTCACATCAGTGCGCGAGAAATGGCCGATAAAAAGCTTCAAGTCTTGAACCGACAGCTGATTGAATCTCAAGAAGAAGAGAGGACTCGTGTTGCCCGTGAATTACATGATGGTATCAACCAAATTCTGGTCTCGGTGAAATACAGGCTCGATAACATTAAAGACGCGAAAACCAATGACGAACGAAATCACAATGTCGCGCTTGGGCAAGCCACACTCAATGAAGCCGTCAGAGAACTTAGACGTATTTCGAAGGATTTACGCCCTGCCCTGTTGGATGATTTGGGCTTGCTGGCCGCGTTGGAAGATCTGGCAAAAGAAGTCACTGAACGTTCATCGATGCATGTTATTTTCGAGCATCATCTCAACATGACCGACGTATCAAAATCTGCTGAAATCGCCCTCTATCGAGTAGCGCAAGAAGCACTGCATAACGCTGAAAAACATGCACATGCGAAGGCCGTCGACATTATCCTCCAACAAGAGGAAAGTGACATTGTGTTAACCATTGCCGATGACGGAGTTGGGTTTGATGAGCACAAGCTGAACCATTATTCCCAGTCGATGGGATTAAAAAATATGCGCGAGCGCATTGAGAATTTGGAAGGCACTTTTTCGATTAGCAGCTTGAACAACCAAGGCACTGAAGTCAGGGCCACGCTCCCCATTGCACATTAAGTTAAGTGAAAAATAACAGCTAAGGGATCAGCAGTGGCAATGCTACAAGGAGAGAACCAATGACCACGCTTTTACTCGCAGATGATCATGTACTGCTTCAGGATGGACTGATAGAACGACTGTCCAAGCAACCTCAGTTCAGCATTTTAGGTGCCGCGAATGACGGTAATTCTGCCATAGAAAAAGCCCTGTCTTTGAAGCCGGATATCTTGCTCACAGACATTTCAATGCCCAAGAAATCGGGGCTCGAAGTGCTATCGGTTTTAAGAGACAAAGCGCCTGAGATCAAAGTGGTGATCCTCAGTATGCATAACAACAAAGAATACATCATGAACGCCATGCGAGGCGGGGCGAAAGGCTATGTGTTAAAAGACGTATCGTCGCAAGAATTGGTACAAGCCCTCGATATCATCGCCAATGGCGGTTCTTATTTCAGTGCAGGAGTATCGGAAACCCTCATGGAAAGCATGAGCGAACTCGAGAACAAAGACCACGATGACAACCTTCCCACCCCCCGAGAAAAAGACGTACTGATCCTCATCGCCAATGGTGCCTGCAATAAAACCATTGCCAGAGAGCTGGATATCAGCGTGAGAACTGTCGAAACCCATCGTCTTCGTGTCAAAAAGAAACTCGGGGTCACATCAACCGCTGGATTGGTGAAATATGCATTTGAACAGGGGTGGGTCAAACAAAACGGTAGTGATTAAACCAGCCTTAAATACTCAGCTAATCGGCCAATAGCCACACCATCAATAACAAAATGGTGAACCATGACTCACCCAAATAAGTTACGGAATTTGCACAATTATCTTACGTTTTCTTGATATGAATTAACGACAAGTTTTCCCAAATTGGTATGGTGTTACCTATAGCGAGCACATTGGTGGAGAGTTGTTATGCATCAGGAACAATTCCCTGTCCCTGAATATCCTGACTTAGAATTTGGCGATATCTCGTTTCAAACGCTAAGCCAAAAAGCGCCGGATTTTATCGCCACGTCAAAGTGGTATGCTCGTTTGAGCATCTCTATGGCATTTCTGCTATTTGCCGTGATCACCATAATATCCTGTTATTATTTCGGGTTGACGGACGATATCTTCTTCATCGCGACACTCAGTGTCACGTTACTGCTCTATTTTATCTCCATGCCCATGCTCACTCGTGCTTACACAAAGTCCGAACGAATGAACCGAAAAATAGCTCAAGCAAAACATGCTTTTTTCGTCAGATCTTTGGCCAATACATCACTAGAAACGCGCTTACAAGTCGCGAACCGCATTTGGGCTGCACTTCGTGGCGAGAAATGGACAGACTGCATCAACTACGCGCACACATTAGACAAACCTCGCACCGTATATTGTTGCCAACAGATTGGCAAAATTGCCTCTAACTTGACCCATACTGACCCAGAAATTTTCTGCGATGCTATGCTTAAAACAATGAATAATCAAAGAGGTAGCATTCACTACTTCTTCGACATTCTTTCAATGCTTGGCGAGCAGCAGTTTTACGACGACCATGAAGAACAGAGAAAAATCCGCGGAACGAAGAAGTTGATGCTGGATGATATTTTCACGCACCGCTAGCCAAGCGCCCTTTCACTCCAAACGGAGCGCGCATGAAAATTGTCCTTGTCACCGGAGGCAGCAGCGGTATTGGCCTTCACACCGTTCTTGCCTTTCATCAAGCTGGCTTTAAAGTCATTACCTGCTCTCGTAACGAGGAAAAATGGAACAAAGTATTGGCTCGCCATCCTCAGCTATCTTCCATCGACTATTTACCGGTTGATCTCAAAGACGTTCAGCAAGTTGATCGTTTCTTTGGCTACATCAGAGAAAATTACGGTCATTTAGATGTGGCCGTCAACAATGCGGCGCCGCAGCTTGAATCTCGTGGTGATTTCGCCAGTGTGCCGATCGATGCACTTTATAGCACTATGATTGGGGATTTCTGGTTACATGCTCTGTGTCTTCGCTATGAACTCAATCTGATGCCCGAAGGGAGTGCCATCGTTAATGTCAGCTCAGTCAATGGGATTCGCCCTACCCCAAATGCCGCCATGTATTCGGCAACAAAACACGGCATAGAAGGTCTAACACGATCAGTGGCGGTAGAAGCGATACGCAATGGAATTCGAGTCAACGCTGTCGCGCCAGGGGTAACATGGACACCACGATGGGAAGAACATAAAGCCGACATGGGCGCGGCATTAAAGGAAACCGTATCCAAACAAGTGCCCAATGGGCGATTTGCCATTCCAGAAGAAATAGCCAATGCCATCTTGTGGCTGAGTTCTGAACAAGCAAGCTATGTGGTTGGTCACACCTTAGTGATGGATGGTGGCCTGAGCTTAACCTAACAGTGCATGGTTCGCCGTGTAAATACGTGAAACACAAGCCAATGTTTTTTTATGAAAAAATAGAAACAGGCTTGATGAACAAATGATGAAAATCGGATGTTAAAACAAAGAAAATTTAGGATTTAGTTTGGAGATAGAAGGATTGGAGCAAGATATTTACAGGAGGGTATTTCGAAGATTTTTGGTAGTGCAGATAAAAAAGTAGCGCAAATGGCATGGCCATTTGCGCTGTCTTTCGAAATTACAGAGCTACTACGTTAGCAGCTTGTGGGCCTTTTTGGCCTTGCTCAACTTCGAAAGATACTTTTTGGCCTTCAGACAGAGTCTTGAAGCCTTCAGAAGCGATTGCACGGAAGTGAACGAATACGTCAGCACCGCCGTTGTCTTGAGTGATGAAACCGAAACCTTTATCTTCGTTAAACCACTTTACTAGACCAGTTGTTTTGTTAGACATTTTGTGTCCCTTATATTTGAATTCATAAAATATTCGCAATAATGCGATGCACTGTGCTGGAATTATTTAATGTGACGATGAAGCTAAGGGAAACACAGAGAACAACAACTAGTGTAACGAAATCTGAGGTTTTACTTTTACTTTACGCTTTATTAATAACTCTGACTTACAGAGCGAGGGCAATATTACGCTAGTCAGGGCTATTGTAAAGACTTATTTTGATTTTGTTTGCATGAAAATTCTTCACCGGTGTCAATACTGCCGTCATGCCGTTGCAAGCCACATGACAGGGTAACGCACCCCCTTCTACGTTCCCCTGCATGTGCACACACAACAAACAAAAACGACAAGGCTAAACCAGTCAGCCTTGTCTTTTACTTTCAATCCATTAGCGCTATTCGCTTTCTTTTTTCACCATCACACGTCGGCTTCCCCACACGAATGCCAGCCCAACAAATATCATCCAGTTAACGCTACCGCCGCCACTACTTCCACCGGAGTGTGTCGGGGTCGGTTGGCTAAACATAGGCTGACTAGAATCTGCCCGTGTCGGTTGAACATTCCCAGCACTACGCTTTTCACGAGCCAACTGCTCAGCGGTAACACGGGCGCGATTGTTTCGGTCAAGACCCAGTTCTTGGAAGACCTGTTCCTCAACCACCAGCAGCGAGGTGTAGTCGGTCAGCAATCCATATTCCAAGGCGATGTCTTCAATGGCTTGTTCTTTATCGCCATCTTTTTGCTCTAGGTAATCCATCTGCGCCTGCAAATCACGAATAGCAGAGAACGCCCACATTCTTTCCAGTTCAGGATTGCGTAACGCCGTCTCTGGCAATGTAACCTTAGTGATGTAGCGTCGCGTTTCACCACCAACATCCATGCTCAATGTCACTTTCGCCGTGCCTGCCTTAAAGTAATGGCCGAACACTACCAACTGCTCACCTCGGTACAGGCTACTGATTCGCTCTGGCGTAATGTCACTAACCTTTACTCCGTCAATATCCAACTCAATATTGCGGTAAGCCTGATGTGTCAACTTGCTGGTGACACTCATTAAATGGCCGATAATGTCGTCAGCATTCGACACCGAGGTGGCAATGCCATTCGATAGCTTTGTCATCGGCACAAGCAGCGGCGTATTGGCGCTGTTTCCCATAATGAAAGTGAACAGTCGAACGTCATGTTTTTCCATCAACGTAAAGAACTGACGTTTTTCCGTCACGCCTACGTTAGCCACGCCATCAGTCACCAACACCACACCTGTTGGACGATCATGATCCAGGTTTTTCAACGCTGCATGTAAACCTTCATAAAGATTGGTTCCATTGTCAGGTTCAACCCTCTCAATCGCTTTTAAAGCCTGCTCTGCATTGGCTTTTGTCGCTGACACAAAACCCTTTGTGAGATCATTAGTCGTGTTGTCAAACATTAGCACGCGGAATCGGTCTTCTTGTGGCAGCCTATCTAGCCCTTGGCGTACACCCTCTACCAAGGTTGAATACTTCCCGCTCATCGAGCCAGACTTATCTAACACAAACACCCAATCTCGCCCCTGAGTAACAGGGACTAAATCATCTCCTGGCGTGAAAGTTAGCTTTACCGTGCCGCGCTGAGATGAAGCAGGGTCACGGTGCGCCACCAAGTCCAATCGACCCGGCAAGCCATCTTGTAAGCGCCAGTAAAAGACGATGTCTTGATCCAAACGGTACACAGACGCAGTTTGTGATGAAGTAGCGCTTTCCTCTTCGAGCACGGCTGCAGATTGATTGGCCACTTGTGCCTTCCAAATCGTGTGCTCACCTAACGCTTCTTGTGTGAGTGCGGCGTTGGGGTGCGAAGGCAAACGCACACCGTCAACGGGATACCCAGATTTCAGCGTGACATTAAACGAAAAATCCTGCTCGACCGCATTGTTACGCGTCCAAAAGCTAGCTTTTTCCTCGTCAACACCACCCTCTTCCATCGGGTAGACATACCGTCCAACGCCATGATCGAGCAACGCATCTTGCAGATACACCAGTTTTACTTTGACACTTTGCTGAGGTAACACCGGGAATACCCGCATTTCGAACGTTTTGTATTCGTCTTTTTCTGTGATTGCCGTAGCGCGACCCTGCGCTTTTTGGTCTTGATAGATTTCTGTGGCTTTATCTTTGGCAATCGCTTCTGCAATCACCGGTTTGCCATCTATCCAATAGATAAACTCCCCCACAACCGCCTGCTGGGGAACAGGGAAAGAATAGTGCGCTTCAAGTGCATCATTGTTTGGGTTGAAGAATTCTTGTTCGATTGACGTTGTGGCATAGCCGTCTTCGATAACGACATCCACATGATGAGATTGGATTTTCAGTGCTTGATAACTGCTATTAATAGGCTTTAACAAGCCACTGGCCTTAGCCACGGGAGAAAACCAGCCAATGACCATGGTCAGAATAACCATGCCAATAATATGTAAACTCTTAGAATGTAAAGCTGTAGATACTTGCGGTCGATTCAGCATCGTGTGCCTCCTTTGCATCGCTTCCAATGAGAGTCTGTCTCTCTGTTTTCAGAAGCTTGCAATAAGAGAGGAAGGCACGAAAGTACCATCAACAAAGTGACGTTATGTGTCACTCTCCGTCACGTATGATGACACTATTTGGTCAATTCAGGCGATACTCCCTCGTCGACTTCAAATTCGTCAAACAATGGGAATGTCCAACGTCTTATCGCCACCACCATCGACGTGCCGTGGCGCTCATTCATCGTCAATTCGCTGTCATGATTGCAAGATTCATAAAATTCACTGACTAAACGCTGAATTCGCTGCTGAAATTTATAATTGGTGGGTAAAGACATTAATCCCGTCGACATCACCAGCTTTTCGTCTTCACCAGAGAAGTGAGACTGAAAAAATGCACGTATTACCTGCTGCTGAAAGAATTGCTGAATGGGCCCACCTGCTATCCATGAAAACGAAGGGGCTATTAGCAACTTGATGCGGTTCCCTGGCAAAAGCTCAATCAGTTTCAAGCGATCGAGATGTGCTAATTTTTGGATAAGCAATGTCTCAGGCAAATTATACTGCGCCAATATTTGATCGAACCGATAGCCATTGATAATACAAACAGCCACCAGCAACAAGGCCTTGTCGGCGACTAACTCTTCTTCTTGTTTCCACGTCAATGTTGTTAGACTCTTCGTCTCTTCAGACGTCAATCTAAACAATTCAGCCATTTCCATGTTGATCAAACGACACACTGCGCTCAACCGTTCCAAACTCAAGCTACCACCATTGGCAAACAATCGTTTCACTGAGCCTTCGCTCAAATCCAACACATTGGCGACGTCCAGATAAGTCACTCCACGTAGCTTCAATTGCTTTTTTAGTACGTTGATGAGTTGTTCGCACTCTGCCATCCCACTCTCCCTATGCTACTCCCGATAAAACAATACATGATTAAAACACTCATGATTATCTCCTGCATATCTATACCAAAATATTGTATGTGACTTTATACATTTGGTGTTTCCCAAGCGTACTTATCTTCAAACCATACAAATTTCATACTTAACAGATAGATCTCAAACATTTAGTCGTCGACTAACCCAAGAAGTAAATGAGCACTTTCTAATGTACTGTTCTATAACGCGTTATATTTTTCGCAATATGACGTCATCTCTAGCCCAAACTCGCATTCTTTCGCCATCATCGAACAACCCCATCCTTTTATTAAACTTTTACACCAAGACTAACCAGAGCCCTCAGTTATCAGCCAACTGGCACTGTTGACCGGTCAAACTTTATACGCTTTTATCGACCTACGCCTTCATCAGCGCGATGACATAAAAAAAGGGTAAGACTTTAAAGGATCTCAGCCCTTAAAATTCCATTTAAAAGGACTCTATGACATGGCAACTATAATTAATGGCACTTCCGGTAACGACACGATCATTGGCACAGCAGGACAGGATGAAATTTATGGCCACGACGGCGATGATTTCATTCGCGCTGACGGTGATACCGACTACGTTGACGGTGGGGCTGGTAATGACACTGTCATTGGTGGAGATCACTCTGATGAACTCCATGGCGGAGAAGGTGACGATCATCTTCGTGGTGGCTTTGGCGCAGATTTCCTGTATGGCGATGAAGGTAACGATAGACTAGAAGGCGGTCTTGATGACGACTTTCTTGACGGCGGTATTGGCAACGATGTGCTTTTCGGCCAAGAAGGTAATGACCAACTCTATGGCGGTGCCGGAGAAGACAAATTGCTGGGTGGTGACGGCAACGATGTTCTTTTTGGCGGCGATGACAATGACATTCTCTTTGGCGACGAAGGGGACGATACGTTAAACGGCGACGCCGGCAATGACATCCTTTGGGGTGGCAATGGTAACGATACCCAAAATGGCGGCGAAGGCGACGACTGGCTTTGGGGGCAAGATGGTAACGACATCCAACACGGTGGCGTTGGCAATGATACCCAGCTCGGTGGCGATGGTGATGACACCATGTACGGGGATGCTGGCGATGACATGCTGCTTGGCCAGGCTGGAAACGATTACCTTCATGGCGGAGAAGGCAACGATAAGCTAGAAGGCTTCACTGGCGATGACACACTTGTTGGAGGAGCTGGCGATGATGACCTTTGGGCTGGCGATGACAACGATATCGTAAACGGTGGTGAGGGCAACGACACAATTTCTGGTGGTTGTCACGACGACGAAATTGAAGGCGGCGCTGGCAATGACCTCATTTATGGTGATTCTCCAAACTTGTTGGTCAACGGTAACTTTGAAGCTTGGGGCAGCAACGCTGGCAATGAGTGGGCCTTACTCGACGACACAGAACTGGTTGGCTGGAGCTCATCTAATGGGGGTCTCGTAGAAATGCAGCAAGGTACTACGGTTGGTTCTCCACACAATGCAGAGACAAATACCGTCATGGAAGTTGACCTTGCCGGTGAATCTATTGAGCAAACCGTCAATGTTGCCTACCTAACAGCAAGCAGTGATGCCACTTTCAATCTTTCGTTTGATTATGCAAGCCGAATTAAAGACGGTGACAACAAGACCAGTGGTTTCACCATTGAGATTACCGATCAGGACGGCAATAAGCTGTTTACTAAATCAATCAACAATGAATTAAACATTGATATCTACCAAACGTTCGACGGTCAGGTATCGATACCTCAAAACACCTCAAGTATCACAGTCAGCTTTAGTGGACATGGCGCTGCAGATGGATTTGGCGCCCTGATTGACAATGTCACGCTTTATAACATTGATCACTGTGAAGGCGATGACGTCATTAATGGCGGTTCTGGTGCCGACGAAATCTACGGCAATGGCGGCAATGACACCCTTTCAGGCGGCATCGGTGCTGATTATATTGATGGCGGTTTGGGTGATGACACCATTGATGGCGGTGATGACAATGATTACCTCCATGGCAATGGTGGCAATGACAACATCAATGGCGGCGCTGGCGACGACAAACTATTCGGTGACTCCGGCGAAGACATGATACTCGGTGGTGATGGCGATGATCGTATCCACGGAGGTGATGACAACGACATCATCAAAGGTGACAACGGGGACGACAACATTCAAGGCGGTCATGGCAATGATGGTATCTGGGGAGGTTATGGCGATGACTTCATTCAAGGCGGCTACGGTGATGACTACGGCGACGGCGGCTGGGGCGCAGATATCATAAAAGGAAACCAAGGCAACGATAACTTTGCCGGTGCTGGAGGCGATGACTGGATGTCTGGCGGCGAAGGCAATGATACTCTTCGTGGCGGCCAAGGAAATGACCGTATGTTTGGCGGAGATGGCGACGACAACCTCAATGGCGGAGACGACAACGATGAAATTGATGGCGGCGATGGTATCGACACAATCGTTGGTGGGACTGGTGATGACATTTTGCGTGGTGGACTCGGCGACGATACGTTAAATGGCAATGAGGGAAATGATAGCGTTTGGGGTGGTGATGGCAACGACATCGTTTATGGTGGCGGTGGCGACGACACTCTCGGTGGCAATGCTGGGGATGATTATCTTGCCGGTCATGATGGCAACGACACCCTTTGGGGTGGCTTCGGAAACGACACTTTGATGGGTGGCTTGGGTAACGATACCCTTTCAGGCCAAGATGGTAACGATCGGATTTGGGGTCACAGCGGGAATGACTATCTCATCGGCGGCTCTGGCTTCGATACCTTCGTGTTCCGTAATAACAATGGACACGACACCATTCAGGATTTCAACCAATCAGCAGACACCCTTGAGATTGATAGCACATTGGCGACGCATTTCAGCCAAGTAAACGCTCAACAAGTTGGTGCTTCCACCGTACTTACGTTCGATGGGGGCAATACCATCATTACCTTGAAACAATTCGATGCTGGCAATATCGCTGCTGATATGTTCGATTTCACGACGATTTAAGCGCGCTGACGCTGAATAGTGCCAACATAACGGCATCAAAACAGGCTGCGATTAAAGGGCTCAAATAAGTAAAAATGAGAAGCGTAAAACGAGCAAAAACGCCACGCGACTGCGTGGCGTTTGTTTATTGCTTGTACAACCACCGCATGCTATGTATGGTTGTTTTTACAAACACTGTAGATACAACCAACGTACGGTTTTTTACAAGCCTTTTTTTCAGCGAAGATTACTCTTTGCCGAACACGTTGTTTTCTTGTTCTTGTACACGAATAAACGTCGTGCGTTTTGTTAGCTCTTTAAGCTGCGCTGCGCCAACATAAGTACAAGTAGAACGTACACCGCCAAGAATGTCAGAAATGGTGTCATTCACTGTGCCACGGAATGGCAGCAGTACGGTTTTACCTTCTGCCGCGCGGTATTTTGCAACGCCGCCCGAGTGTTTCGCCATCGCGCTTTCAGAAGACATACCGTAGAACTTCATGAACGGCTTACCGTCTTGTTCAATCACTTCACCGCCACTTTCTTCATGGCCTGCTAGCATACCGCCAAGCATCACGAAATCAGCGCCGCCACCGAACGCTTTTGATACGTCACCAGCACATGAACAACCACCGTCACCGATGATACGACCACCTAGGCCGTGTGCTGCATCCGCACATTCAATAATTGCAGAAAGCTGCGGGTAACCTACGCCAGTTTTCACGCGAGTGGTACAGACTGAACCTGGGCCAATACCCACTTTCACAATGTCTGCGCCAGCAAGAATCAGCTCTTCAACCATATCGCCAGTCACAACGTTGCCTGCGCTGATCACCTTGTCAGGAAATGCGGAACGAACACGCTCAACGTATTCAACAAGATGCTCAGAGTAGCCATTGGCAATGTCGATACAGATGAAGATCAGCTCTTCAGACATTGCCATGATTTTTTGCGTTTTTTCAAAATCAGCGTCAGACGTACCGGTAGACACCATCACGTTGTTTAGGGTCTTCGTATCAGCACCAGCAACGAAATCCGCCCAGTCTTCAACGGTGTAATGCTTGTGAATTGCCGTCATACAACCATGCTCAGCAAGCACCTTACCCATTTTGAATGAGCCGACTGAATCCATGTTCGCAGCAATAACTGGTACACCAGACCATTGACGACCACTGTGCTTGAATGTAAAATTTCGGGTTAATTCAACTTGAGAGCGGCTTTTAAGGTTAGAACGTTTCGGGCGAAACAGTACATCTTTGAAACCCAACTTCAAGTCTTGTTCGATACGCATGTGTCTTTTCCTTAACTATTAAGACGCTGCCCTTTCGGACATTGCTCATGAATGCGCACTATTTGCAGATAGTGCAAACATTCACCGATGAGCAGGCACAAAAAAACCGGAGCGTTTGCAGACGCTCCGGTTTTCAGCATTATAGGAATAGAAACTTTATTAACAAGTCTGATATTTAAGAAATTTTTGTGGTATCTTTTGTAAGATTACACCCATGAAAACCCATCCTCTGCGCACTCGCATTTCAAAAACTCAAACCTAACCACAAGATAAATAAGAAAAAACCGCACACTCTCTATAAATGCGCGGCTTGTTTCTACTCAGTTTTCGTGATTATGCCTTCTTCCAAGGACCCCATTGTTTGTTGGCTGCTGGGTTGTCACCCTGCGTCCAATATTTCGCCTGGTAACGCACACCATCTACAGTCACTTGGTCACCCGCAACGTATACCTTATCGGCTTTCCATGCATCGGGGTTTGGTGTCACTGGTGGTGTTGGCTCCGTCACTGGTGGCGTTGGCTCTGTCACTGGTGGTGTTGGCTCTGTCACTGGTGGCGTCGGCTCCGTCACTGGTGGCGTTGGCTCTGTCACTGGTGGCGTTGGCTCTGTCACTGGCGGGCTCACTTGGCTTGATACCACTTTCCATGGACCCCATTGCCCAGCCGTTGCCGGGTTCACGCCTTGGTTCCAGTACTTGGCTTCGTAAGTCACACCACTAACGACAACTTGATCGCCTGTGTTGTACACCTCGGCTTCATTCCAGCCGTTAAGCTCAGGAGGTGTTCCGCCATTGCCATTATCCGTGCCACCGCCTGGATTTGTCATATCGGCATCAGGGACAACACGAATGGTTGGCCAACCCGCATGGGAACCATAGAAGTTGGTTACACATTTTTCGTAGTCACCTTTTTCTAGCGCAGAGTAAGCTGTTTGGTAACCGACCAATTCACACTCAAACGAAGACCCTCCAGGACGATCTGAATAATACTTCCAGTTACCATCCCAGTTTGTATACAGCACATCCGTCGCACCTTGAAGGTTCAAGCTACCAAACGGCAATTGCTGCCAACAAGTGTTCGTTTCGTCTGCTTCAATAGGGATTTCATAGTGCGCGGCAAGCCCTTCCCAATAGCGAATTCGGTTAACGGGCTGGCCTTTGTTTTTGTTTTGCTCACCACATTCAATACCGCCATTGATGATGTTGATTGTGGTACCAAAGCCATAACCAATACCCGCATCAAGCTCGCGCTGTGAAGGTTTCCACGTCCGATCAATCACATGCAACATGGCCGGCTTTGGCGCTTGTGGTGTAAGGAAAAACCAAATAGCAGAAGCCAGATTCAGCCAAGAATCAGCAACCAATGCTGGTTCATTCAGTAGCTTAGTGGCATCACCGCCATACATCACTTCAGAAAATGCGCCGTAGTTAAAGTGATAAGAAAGCTGTTTCGCACCGCGACCGAAATACCCTTCACCCGCTACACATGGCCAGCGTTTGTTCTGCCAATCATTCTGACCACACCCTGTGGTGTAACCTTCCTGACCTTCTGACCAGCCCATTTCACGAACATGCACAAGCGCTTGTTGCCATTCTTCAAGTGCTAACGGGTTATCCCAGAGGTTGTCTTTCGCAATGTGCCCGCCCGTTTCTTGTGCGAAATGCGCAAATGCGGTGATGATGGATTTTTTACAAATAGCATCAGAATCTCGTCCATCGGTGTACTCACCACAAAACGCGGGGAACTTACCAATGGCGCGAAGGAAACGCGTGTATGTGTACTCAGGCGCGGCCATATGGGTTAGGAAGTCCCAATCCGATCGTGGGAATACACGCTCAACACGCTTTACATTGCCAGGGTTGGTTGCAAATCCTTCGTCGATCGCTTCGACAATCGCATTGGGGCGCGTTTCGAGCGCCTTTGACCATATAGCATACATAGGGTCTGACGTTTGTGCCGCTTCGGCAGCGGCTATTTCCGATTGCGAAACGATATATCCGGCCGCATTATCCGGGTCCGGTTGAGGGGTCATTGCGAGGGCGGTATGAGCCATAAAGCTCGTACCTAATAGCGCGGTAAACAAAGCCGTGTGTTTCATCTCTGAATTTCCTTATCAAAATTATTGGCAAGGCTGTCGCTATCGGTGCTAACGCTTTGCGAATCACAACGACATTGGGTGCACTCTTTTTTTACCGTCGCTATCGAAATAAATATCGAAAATAACGCATGAGTGCTTTTATATTCAACGCAGCCGACACAACTATATGCACGAGTTGAATGTCAACTCGACACATATCATTTGCAGAAATGTAAGACTGGATGCGACTTAGCTAAATTTTGATAGGGAGTGATTCGTTGTAGTGTTATTTTTTGAAGTGAAACAAGGTGATGTCAATAAATGCACCATTATGCCCTATTTTTCATACACGTCAGCAAGATTTAAAACTGAGAATTGGTTCAAATACTTACATAAGATTTCGTGGTAGATGACGTGTATCAAATATCACAATGCGCGAATTTGTTTGTCCAGCGTGTAGCTTTTGTCAGTCACTAACTTTTCAAGCACTTCAACGCGCGATTTCAAGGCGGAGACTTCTGCGGCCAGATCCCCTTGTACATTTTTACTATGATTTAATTCGAACTTTCGCAGTTGCGCTTTATACGCCAAATAGCTTTTCAGTGTTCTTGCACCAACAACAACCGCCACAATGATAGTGACAAACAGTAACGTATCCATGTTTCTATCCTCATCCTGATATTTTCACGATTTCGCTACATTTATATTTGAATGTGAGGATAAACACCAAGAACATGTCACAACACTCTGACTGAGTTCAAAAAAGAAGGAGCGATAATCGCTCCTTCTTTCTGTTAGTGACTCATCCACTCCTTGTTTACCTGCTCATCGGCAAACAACTCAATGCACAGACCACTGCGACAAGGTGCGTTTGAAATCTTGATAATCAAATTCATTCAGAAGCTGAATATCACCGCCACTACGTTGACAGTACACCGACGGCATGCGAAGCCCGTTGAACCAGTTGAGTTTGACCATGGTGTACCCTGCACTGTCGAGAATATGCAGACGTTGTCCAATCTTCAATGGCTCGTCAAAGTTTGCCACACAAAACTGATCTCCGGCCAAACACGAGCAGCTACCAATCACATACGTGTGCTCACCGTTCTCGCTCGCTTCCCCGATAGATGCCGGTTCGTTGTATATCAAGGTATCTAAGCGGTGCGCTTCGGTTGCACTATCAACGATGGCGGTTTTCATGTCGTTTTCAACGATATCGACCACCGTTACTACTAAATCGGTGGTTTGGGTGATAATTGCTTCACCCGGCTCTAAATACAACTGCACTCCGTGGCGCTCGCCAAAGGCTTTTAACGCAGCGGCTAACTTTTCAATGTCATAACCTGGCCAGGTGAAAAACACGCCACCGCCTAAGCTCACCCATTCCAGCGCATCAAGATAGCTGCCGAATTTGTCAGAGATTGCATCAAGCAAAGCAACAAAGGCATCCACATCTTTGTTCTCACAATTCATGTGGAACATCACGCCGTTCAGTGACGCGAAAATTTCAGGATCAATTTGATCGGCATGCACACCTAAGCGAGAGAATTTTCGCGCCGGATTTGCCAAGTCTTGTCCGGCGTAACTCACACCGGGATTCAAACGCAGCCCTAACGACGCTTTGCCTTCAACAAGGTGACGATACGCCGTCAGTTGAGATTGGCTGTTGAAAATCATTTTGTCGCAGATATCCGCCACTTCACGCACATCATCTTCGCTGTAACCCACGCTATAAGCGTGTGTTTCGCCACCAAATTTTTCATGGCCGAGTTTGACCTCAAACGGACCGCTACTGGTGGTGCCATCAAGATAAGGTTTGATGATGTCGAAAACACCCCACGTCGAGAAACATTTCAGCGCTAACACCAGCTTCACACCAGAAAGGGCTTTCAACTGCTTCGCAATTTCGAGGTTTTTGATCAGCTTATTTTCATCAATCAGAAAATACGGGGTTTTTAATTGTGCAGTATTCATGTCGCTACTCGATAGAACCAGATCGTCAATAAAAAAGCCCGCCTGTCAGAAACAAGCGAGCTCGATAGCTTGCGTTACTTCAAGATATTGATAACAGGCTCAGACGGCGTCAGCTCTTCCACTGCCCAATCTAGGCCAATGGATGGCATCAATTCCAAGAATGGGTCAGGGTCAAGTTGCTCCATGTTGAACACGCCTTCGCCCTTCCATGCCCCCTTGAAATAAAGCAACGCAGCAGTGATCGCCGGCACGCCAGTGGTATAAGCAATGGCTTGATGCTCAACATCTTTGTACGCCACTTCGTGATCCGCATTGTTGTAAATCAATACGCTACGTGCTTTACCATCTTTTGTGCCCTGCACCCACGTCGCGATACAGGTTTTTCCTGTGTAGCCCGGTGCAAGTGACGTCGGGTCAGGCAATAGTGCCTTAAGCACTTTCAGTGGCTCAACCACAGTGCCATCTTGCAAGGTGATCGGGTTTGGACTCAGCAGACCAATATCACGCATACAATTGAAGTAGTTCAGGTAACGATCGCCAAAGCCCATCCAAAACTCAATGCGCTTAGCCGGAATAAATTCTTTCAGCGAACGCACTTCATCATGTGCCATGGAGTAAACTTTGTGGCTGCCCACCAGTGGGAAATCGAACTCCATCATACGAGTGTGGCAAGGCACTTTTTTCCACTCTTCGTTTTCCCAATAAAACGAATCGCCCTGAATTTCGAGCATGTTGGTTTCAGGGTCAAAGTTGGTCGCGAATTTCTTACCGTGATCGCCTGCGTTCACATCCATCACATCGATGGTGTCAATCTCATCGAACAAATGCTTCACTGCGTAGGCTGCGAATACGCTCACCACGCCCGGATCAAAGCCCGCACCTAGAATACCTGTGATGCCTGCTTGTTCGAATTTTTCACGAAACGCCCATTGTGGGTCATACGCTTCTGGGACTTCTTGCCCTTCAGAGCAAAGATCCACAGCAACAGACGTATCAAGGTACGACACTTTCGTTTGGTAACACGCTTCCATGATCGCCACGTTCACCCAAGGAGGGCCTGCGTTAATCACCAGATCAGGTTGAACGTCTTTGATCAGCGCCACCAGCGCCTCAACGTCATCTGCATTTACTGCGCGAGATTCCAGTTTACGGCTCTCGTCTTTAAGGTTGTGACGGCCTTTTATGGACGCAATGATGGCGTCGCACTTGCTCACTGTGCGAGATGCGATAGTAATATCACCAAATACATCGTTATTTTGTGCCGCTTTGTGTGCAATAACCCAACCAACGCCACCTGCACCAATTTGTAAAATAGCCATTTTAAATCCCTTCTAAAACTGTACGTTCCAAATCAACATTGAACGTAAAATCAAACACCAGCTTGCTTAACAATTTCGTCTGCAAGGCTTTCTAATTCAGTCACTAACTGCTCGAGATCTGTCAAAGACAGGCATGGGTTGAGCAGGGTAAATTTCAGCGCGACATTTCCATTAACCACGGTTTCACCGACAACGGCTTTCCCTTGCACGAGGGCATCCAGACGAATTTGCTTGTTCAGCGCATCCAAATCCATGCCTTCATTCGTGCCCTTGTAACGGAACAATACTGTCGACAAACAAGGTGCAGCCAATAACTCGAAGTTTGAGCGGTTGTTGACCATATCCGCAACACGCTGCGTTTGGTTCAACAGGTGATCAACCATAGAGCCGATTGCCTGCGGGCCCACGTTTTGCAGCGTCATCCACACTTTCAGCGCGTCGAAGCGGCGTGTCGTTGCAATGGACTTGTCGACCAAGTTTGGCAGTACGTCTTCTTCACGGTTGAGGTAATTCGCATGATGGCGAATGAAACCAAAGTGATTTTTGTCTTTAAGCAGAACAGCGCCACAGCTGATTGGCTGGAAGAACATTTTGTGGAAATCAATGGTTACGGAATCCGCACGTTCTATGCCTTCCAAACGTGCATGGTGGCGGCTAAGCATCAACGCACCGCCATAGGCCGCATCAACGTGCATCCACATACCATGTTTTTGTGCCAAGTCAGCCACATCGTCCAAGTCATCTACCGCGCCATGATCCGTGGTTCCCGCTGTCCCGGTGATCGCAAATGGGATCAGACCTTCCGCTTTCAGCGCAGTAATCGCTTCTTCAGCAGATTCAATGCTGATCGTGCCATCGCTGTAAGTGTCGACACAGACAACTGCGTGCTCACCTAAGCCCAGTAACGACGCTGATTTTTGCATGGTGAAATGAGAGTTCTTCGAGCACACCACACGCAGCTTATCGGCATAATCTGGCAAGCCGTCTTTCTGCACGTTATGACCACTGATGGTGTTGATAATGTGGTCACGCGCCATCAACAAGCCCATCAAGTTGCTTTGTGTGCCGCCACTGGTGAACACGCCATCGGCTTTGTCATCAAAACCAAAGCGCTGGCACAGCCAATCCGTGACTTCTTGCTCAACAAAAGTTGCAGCACTGGCTTGATCCCACGAGTCCATTGACTGGTTCAACGCAGTGATAAAGGCTTCTGCCGCCACAGCTGGCAACATTGGCGGGGTATGAAGGTGCGCAATGCAATGAGGATGCTGAACAATGATAGAGTTCTTACCAATCAGCTCGCTGGTTTCTTCAATCACGTTAGCAAGAGGCTGAGGGTTCTCGCCTAGCTGCGCGCGACGAATTTGCGAATGCAGCACGGTAGGATCGATGCCTGAATACGGAGACTCAGTCGATTCAAACAGCTTCTTCAACGCTTGCGTGCTTTGGTTCATCGCAGCTTCGAAACCGTCTGCACCATCTTTACCCACATGGATAAAGTGATCACGCCAGTTTGCTTGAAGCGTATCCGCAGGCTGAACAATGGGCTTCGGCTCAACCAAAGATTCAATCGCGTCTTGCAGCGCTTTCAATACAAAGTCGATTTGTTCGAACGTGATGATAATTGGCGGCAGGAATCGCAGCACTGACCCTTCGCGTCCGCCTTTTTCGATGATCAGGCCGCGCTCGAGGGCTGCACGTTGGATAGCAATGGTGAGCTCAGGTGCAGCTAGTGGCTCACCGAATGTGTTTTTGTTGCCTTCAGGATCACAAATCTCAAGGCCTAACATCAAGCCTTTGCCACGTACTTCAGCGATACAGCTGGTTTTCTCAGCAATTTTTTCCAAACCGCGGCGTAGGTATTCACCCGTGACAGCCGCTTTTTGCGCCAAGTTGTCACGACGAATAATTTCCATCGCTTTCGCGCCAGAAACCATGGCTAGTTGATTGCCACGGAATGTGCCCGTGTGCTCGCCCGGCTTCCATGTATCGATAGATTTGTTGAACACCAATAACGACATCGGCAGACCACCACCGACCGCTTTTGACAGACACAAGATATCCGGTGTGACGCCCGCTTCTTCAAACGCGAAATGCGTGCCGGTTTTGCCGATGCCACACTGAATTTCATCAAAAATCAGCAAGATGCCGTGTTCTTCAGTGATACGACGCAGTTCTTGTAGCCAGAATGCAGGGGCAGGAATAACCCCGCCTTCGCCTTGAACAGGCTCAACGATAATGGCCGCAGGTTTCTGCACACCACTTTCGTCATCGGCCAACATACGCTCGATATAGCGCAAACCTTGTCGAGCACCCTGCTCGCCATGCAAACCAAACGGGCAGCGAAGGCTATAGGGGAAAGGCAGGAAGTGAACATCTGCCATCAGACCTTGACGGCGCGCTTTGGTACCGAGGTTGCCCATTAGCGCCATGGTGCCGTTTGTCATGCCATGGTATGCACCATGAAACGCAGCCATGGTATTGCGACCCGTGGTTTGCTTCGCCAATTTAATCGCCGCTTCCACGGCATCTGCACCCGAAGGGCCACAGAATTGAATTTTGGCGTTTTCAGCAAAGTCTTGTGGCAAGAATGCCATCAACTCACGGATAAAGTGATCTTTAGCAGGCGTCGTGATATCGAGCGTTTGGTAAGGAATACCGGCATTAAGCTGTTCAATCAGTGCTTGATTGATTTCAGGGTGGTTATACCCCAATGCCAACGTGCCCGCACCAGCGAGGCAGTCGATATAGACCTGACCGCGACTGTCTTCCACCATCACGCCTGATGCTTTTGCAATGGCGAGAGGTAATCGACGCGGGTAAGAGCGAACCTCGGATTCATAATGTTCCTGACTCAGCAAAAGCTCGTCAGGCGTAAGATCATGTAAACCGTCTAAAACGGGCACGTTTTGGGTTGCTTTTGTGTCTTGGATGTCAGTGGTGAAGCTAATCATTTTTCTTGATCTTCCATGTTCCACTTCCTGCATTCTGTTTAATCGACGCACACGATTCCCAAGCACTGTTTATAAGCGATGAGGAAAGAAAACGTCAGAATGTAGGTCGCGCACACCCCCGAAAAATTCGGGAAATACCCGTGATCAACGCATCATGCGTCGTCATCGGAAACCAAAGTGTGTTTCGAAACGCAGATTCAGTTACGCAAAGCGTCACGATCATGTCGTGATAAAAAGCTCAGGCGATAGAAATGCGTCTCAAATGACGAGAATGTTCAAGGCTCAGTAATAATACTGCAGTTGGGTAAGACGAAGCTGAAATGAGTATATGACTTAATCACAGTTGGGTTCCTCAATATGCACCAAGCCTTCCTTAGGCCGGACTGCACTATTAATGCCCTTCTACCAGAGAACCACTCTCTAGTACCTACTTGCGACAACTGCATGCAAAACATGGGTGTCAAACCAAGGCGTTAAACACGGTGTCGCGTGTGTCTCGAAAAGCGCGATGTTCGAGATTGTTGCGAAAAATAACAAAGCTATTTTTTGAACACAAGCGAATTTTTTAACTCAATGATAAAAAATCAAACAACAGCGCAACAAGGTGCACTTGGAAACCAGATGCGATGCGGCTTTAATCGCCAAGGTAGCAACCCAAAACCAAAACCAAAACCAAAAGGGAACATTGGCCGATTTTTGATCGCTGCGAGGGCAAGAAATCCGTAAGTTGGAGATTATTTCTTGCCCTTCTGATTGGAGTACTCGTTCTGGCGACGAATAAACGAAAGCGATTAAACGAGAACGAACAACGAAAAAAAACAATATACCCAAACAACCTCAAGATGCTTGGGTATAAGCCCTATTCAACAAGCGCAACCGCTTCTCGTATCAAGTGACTTAGTGCTGCCCAATCACCTTGTTTCATGAGTTGGCCGGGTACCATCCACGTACCACCGCAACACGCAACGCGGTCAATACTTAAATAGTCCTTTACATTTGCAGGGCTTATCCCCCCTGTTGGCATCATTTGGATATCTCGGTAAGGCGCTAACAGCGCTTTCACCATGGCGATACCACCTGATGCCTCGGCGGGGAAAAACTTCACAAAGGTCATGCCAAGCTCTAGCGCTTGCTCAATTTGGCTCGGGTTGTTTATCCCTGACACCATCGGCAAACCGATTTTCTGACAATACTTGACGATGTTCGGGTTTAGCCCCGGCGCCACGGCAAACATCGCCCCTGCGGCCAATGCTGCGTCGGCTTGCTTTGTGGTTAACACGGTTCCCGCGCCCACCAGCAGAGTGGGGTGGCTTTCTCGCATGATCTTAATGGCTTGCGCAGCGACATCCGTGCGAAACGTCACTTCTGCGACCGGCAGTCCATTTTCCACCAAGGCATCCGCTAACGGCTTCGCATGGTTAATGTCATCAATTTGAATCACGGGCACAATTTTGTGTTTCGCCACTTGGCTAAAAATATTCTCACTCGTCGCTTGGCTCATGGGAGGCTCCTAAATCATTCCAGTTAACGTTAAATCAATGTGGCCGCTATTAGGTTGTCGCTGACGGCTTCATTTTGGGTATAGCAGCTTTAATATCGGCATAGCCGTTTGGGGGATCACCGCGCCAGGGTATTGGATGACGGTTGAGGCAAGCTGATGGGCCAATGCCACGCGTTCTTCAATAGGCCACTGATTAATATACCCAGCGAGATAACCCGCAGCGAAAGAATCCCCTGCCGCACAGGTATCCACGACATTCTCGACCCGCTCTCCCGCCACATGAACGTGGCTGGCTTGGGCTTGTTGTAAACCGCAGATCACCGTACACGGCTGGGCACCTCGCTTAATCACCACTTCTTGGCAGCCAAACTCACGGCAACGCTGCTCAATATCGATGTCTCCCCATATGGCCAAGTCGTCATCTTCGGTTATCAAGGCTAGGTCGGTTAAGCGCAAACAATCTGCGTACCACTTTTTTACGTCGCCATCAGGCCACAAGCGCGGTCTGTAGTTGTTATCGAAGACTATCGTGGTGCCTTGCTGTTTGGCTTTTTGGATCAGGGCGAGTAATTTCCGACGGCTCTCTGCGGGCAAAATAGCGATGCTAATGCCGCTGAAGTACAAGAGATCCAAACCCGTTTCTTGGACAAAATGCTCGAGAGGAGAAACCCCATCAAAGCAATGTTTCGCTGCGCTGTCATTGCGCCAATAATGAAATTTTCGCTCACCGTCGGCGTCAGTTTCGACCAAATACAGCCCCGGCATTTTTCCAGAAATACGAGAGACCAGCTGCGTATTAATGCCTTCGCTTTGCCAATGCGCGAGCATTTCCTCACTGATCGAATCATCCCCCAAACCCGTCGCATAGCGAATGTTCACCTTTGACTCAGAGAGTAATCGGCTGAGGTAAAGCGCGGTGTTAAGGGTGTCGCCACCATAGGTTCGCGTCAACGGAAGCCCACTGAGCTCTACCATGCATTCACCTACTAAAGCGACCTGATAGGTATCCATTTTCGTCTCAATTCACTCTGTCATGCCAAACAAACGTTAAACGCGATCCGCGCGATAACACGTCACATCGACTTCTACTTTCACGTCCACCACCAAATCACACACCATACAAATACGGGCAGGTGGGTGCTCGCCAAAAAACTCTTTAAAGACTTTATTGAACGACTGGAAGTAGCGAGAATCTGTCAGTACCACTTTCACATGCACCACGTCAGCAAGGCCATATCCTGCTTCTTCCATGATGTCGACGCAGTTTTGAATCGCCAAACGCGACTGCTCAACCACGCCACCTTCCACCACTTCTCCGTCAATCATTGGCGTTTGACCCGACACATACAAAAAGCCGCCTGCTTCAGTTGCACGAGAAAAAGGTAAATGTTGCCCGCCAGTACCCGTACCGCCTTCGGCACCATATCGTTTGATTGTCATGAGTGTGTCTCCATTACTGAATGAGTGTCGGCGTTATCATCGGGCAGTTTGGCGTCATTTCTTGATAAAAATCGACCATGCCTTCCCTGAACACCAATAGATTGTTGATAACTGATTTTCCCGTTGACCCACACGGTGTGAATGCCGGTGGCGGCCTGAATAGGCTTTTGAAAGCTGGCGCTGTCATTGACAGTTTCTGGATTGAACAGCACCAGGTCGGCATAGTGACCGATTTTGATTTCGCCTCGTCTCGCCAAATTAAAACGCTTTGCCGATAACCCTGTCATCTTGTAAATCGCTGTCTTGAGGGGAAATAAGCCGCGGTCACGGCTGTAGTAACCCAAGACTCGCGGAAATGCTCCCCACAAGCGAGGATGGGGATGTGGGTCGTTCGGCAATCCGTCAGACCCTATCATGGTGAGCGGATATTGAAGCACGCGCTCAACATCCTGCGCATCCATATTGTGGTATACCGCCCCCGCAGGTTGAAGGGACTTTGCCGCTTCCATGAGGCTCACGTTAAGCTCGTCAGCAATGTCAGAGAGCATGCGTCCGGCAAGTGTGGGATGGTGTTTCGACCAGGTGATGAAAATCGGAAATTCATCGGTGACCTGGTTTAAATCTAACGTGGAAGAGCTTGCCGTGTAGGGGTAGCAATCACAGCCAATGTCTTGTGACTTTCGGGTGTAATCCATCTTTTCCAGCACTTCCGTCGTCCTTCCCCAGTTGCCTGCTCCCGCACATTTTAAATGGGAGATAACCACAGGGACTTTCGCGCGCTGCCCCACCCGAAATGCTTCATCCATGGCATCCAAAATGCCTTCAAACTCTGTTCGCATGTGCGTGGTATAGATGGCATTGGCTTGGGTGAGTGCTTCGCTTAACGACAGAACTTCCGCTTCATCACACGATTTTGCACTGGCGTACGCCAAGCCGGTGCTTAAGCCTAACGCGCCATCATCAAGTGCTTGTGTTAGCTGTGCTCGCATCACGGCAATTTCGTCTTGCGTAGCCGTGCGATACAGGTCGTCCATAACATTGTTTCGCAATGTCGTATGCCCCACCAGCGCGGCAACATTGACCGCTGGCTGCGCTTCTCGCACTGCGGCCGCATAACTTGCAAAGGTAGGGTATTGAAAATCTTGTTGCTCGCCGAGCAGATTCATTGGATCAGGTGGTGCGTTATGAAGCACCGCAGGTGACGCGCTAATACCGCAATTGCCAACAATGGTGGTTGTCACGCCTTGAGATATCTTCGGCAGGCATTCGGGCATTCTGATGACATTGGTATCATCATGAGTATGGACATCAATAAAGCCGGGGCTCAGCACCAATCCTTTTGCATCGACGACAGTGTCAGCGTCAGACGCATTCAATTGACCCACTGCGACGATGACATCATCAATCACTGCCACGTCAGCTTGGAAAGGCTCGCTATCTAGACCATCAATGACGGTGGCTCCAGCAATTAGCATGTCGTATCTCATAACGATCTCATTGTTGAGGGTTAATCTCCTAGAGGCTGTCTGTCGCCCCCGCCTCGGTAAGAATCCAAGGCAAGTTTTAATCTTCTTAATCGGTCACGAGAACGGCGCTTATGTGTCACTGCCAATTGCATCGCTAATACATCAACCAAGGCCAACATCGCGTAGCGGGATGCGGAAGGTTTATAAATAAAATCGGTTTCCTGCGTGGCTATCGGCAAGGTCAAATCACTGATTTCAGCCAACGGCGATTGTGCTTGGGTTATTGCAATCACCTTCAAACCATATTGTTTGGCTAATTGCGCGACATCCAAAACGCCAGGGGTGTAACCGGTCACCGACAAAATAACCATCACATCGCTGCTGTCTGCGGTTGCCGCTACCATGCGCGTCAACAACCCATCGTGATATGTCGACACGGCGTAACCTAAACGGAACAAACGAAACTGCAATTCTTGCGCAACCATGGTGGAGCCGCCGCCCATGCCAATACCGATGATCTGCCGAGCGTTGTGTAGCCAATTGACGGCAGTTTCAATGTCTTTTTCATCCAACAGCTTTCGGTTCAAATCCATGGATTGTTTGATGGATTCATACACGCCGTGAACGCCTGTCTGCTCAACAGGTTCATTGATAAATCGTTGCCCGACCGCCAAAGATTGCGCTAATTTCATTTTCAAATCGCGCACGTTTTTACAGCCGACGGCTTTGGCAAAACGTGTAATCGTCGCTTCACTCACTTGCGCTTCTTCCGCAAGCTCAGTAATGCTTGAACTTGCCGCGCCCGCTAAATTGTCCATGACACATTTAGCGACTTTCTTTTCAGCGTCTCGCAAAGCATCAAACCGTTGTGAAATTTGAGAAAGAATATCTACTTCCATCGTCATTCCGATTACCTCTTGCATTATCGTAGCGAGTCGAGTGTGGCGATAAAGTGATAACGCGCACATTTAGACTTGATTTGTTTGATAGTTTCCAACATGGGAATCATTGTATAGTATTCCAAACCCCTATTCCACGCGTAATCCATTGCATGTTAGGAGCATCAAGTCATGTCGGACAAAGAAGTGAAATTTGATAGTTATTATCACCCAACGGACTCCTTTCCATTTGAACTGGGGGCGAAAGGTGTGCCATTGACCCTCAAACCAGACGGTCAATATTCCTTACTATCTGACTTACCACTGCCTGCTGCTGTCGTGTCTGAATCAGCCTTGATTCATAACGCGCAATGGATGCAAAACTTCTCCGATCAGAGCGGCGTGAACCTTTGCCCCCACGGCAAAACCACCATGTCACCACAGTTGTTCAACATGCAGTTAGAACAAGGTGCTTGGGGAATATCTGTAGCAAGTCCTGCACAGGCTCAGGTTGCTGCGGAAGCAGGCGCAAAACGCATTATCATTCCTAACCAAATCGTGGGATTAGCGAACATCAACGCCGTATTGGATCTCCTTGAACACAAAGGCATAGACATCTACCCCTGCGTGGATAGCCAATATTTGGTCGAACAATGGCAAGAGGCGGCGTCACGTCGGCAATTAACCGTCCCGCTTTTGGTTGAACTGGGTGTCGCTGGAGGCCGCTGCGGCTGCCGCAGTCACCAGCAAGTAAAAGCGTTGGCAGAAGACATCGCCAAGGCGACCCACTTACGCTTTGCGGGTGTTGAGTTTTATGAAGGTGTGATTCATGGCGATCACGGAGAAGATAACGCTGAACACTTAGTTAGATCGTTTGTGAAAGGCGCTGTCGCGCTTACCGAGTCGTTGATAGATTTATCTGATCTCGATAAACCGATTGTTACGGGTGCAGGCTCCGCATGGTACGACGTGGTGGCAGAAGAGTTTGCCAACACCCAGGCTCTGACAACCATTATCCGACCGGGTTGCTACCTCATTCACGACGACGGCATATACCAAGACGCGCAGAACGCGGTTATGGCGAGATCTCAACGTGATACGAGTACGGCCTGTCGTATTGGCAGTGATTTAATTTCAGCATTAGCGCTTTACGCCCACGTCATTTCTGTTCCAGAAACCGGCAAGGCCATCATTGGTTTAGGTAAACGTGACGCCGCTTTTGATGCAGGGCTACCTCGCGCAGTCAGGCTTTACCGAGATGGCGAACAACATCCGCTTCCATCGCTAGTCAGCACTAACATCATGGACCAACACCTTTTTGTCGAGTTTGAACAAACAGGCGCCTTGAAAGTCGGTGATGTCATCGCCTTTTCAACGTCGCACCCTTGCCTAACGTTCGACAAATGGCGCTATATAGGCGTTGAAGAAGAAGCGGGCATTGTCACCAAATGGCTAGATACGTATTTTTAGTATTTGCTTAGTTTTAGTATTTGCTTGGTTCTAGTTTTTGCTTGGCCGTTAATGTCGGTTTAGCTTATCACTAACCAGTGAATCAGATTTCAAAGGGCGCAATGCGCCCTTTTCTTTGGTTGAATGTCGCGATGCCATCGCCCCTACATTTACGACAAATTGCCGCCAAGCCCCCCCTTCACACCCTCTTAGTCTGATTGATCGCAATCACACTTCCTTCACAAACATCACCACCTAACGCGGTGTTACTTTCTATCTGCACAAGACCCTAAATATCTTGTCTTCACCATGTTTTCTGGCATTCCACCCATGTTACTTTTCAAACACCTTTTGCACCCTGCCAACACAGTGAAAATTAAATAACCACAATAAAACAACAGCTT
Source organism: Enterovibrio litoreus (assembly GCF_045679545.1). NCBI lineage: Bacteria > Pseudomonadati > Pseudomonadota > Gammaproteobacteria > Vibrionales > Vibrionaceae > Enterovibrio > Enterovibrio litoreus. The sequence continues at coordinate 1,234,171 of NZ_CP166194.1, read as the reverse complement.
ATTGAAATTTCTCTTTTATTGATGTTAGAAACTATCACACATTGGGCAATTCGCGATCGGGATCACGGTTAATTCTGTGCCACAGGATCCCCAGCGTCAGAGCGTCAGAAAATGAGCGACGCCACGCAACCCGGCGTGATTGAGTACATTAAAGAAACCCATGGCGAGAAAGGCACAGAACTGTTGAATTTGTTTTTGTCTGAGGTAGAAAAAGCCAACGAGTCCACCTATTTGCAATAGGCTTTACCGGTAATAATTAGAAAATAACAACGGCTCACAGGCATAAGCGTGTGAGCCGTTGTTATGTATGGTGCCCGGGCCGGACTTGAACCGGCACAACGCGTTACGCTCGACATTGGTAATTTGATCTTTTCGAAAGAACTTGATAAATAAAAGTTAATTTATTTTTAATTGTTTAAATCACCAAGATATTTGGTTTAAATATCAACTGGCAGATGAAAATGAGTCCATTGTGAGATCCCCCTTCAGCGAACCATAAGATGAGCCATTCAATCAGCATCAATCCCATCCTGATATCTATGTTATCTATGTTATCTCAAATCATAGTTGTCCAATGGCAGGTTGAGACATAGGGGAGCGGCCTGAGACTAGTTTAGGGACAGAAATGGCTCAGAGTTGGTGCTCTAAGTCATGCCTTTCAGATAAGTTGAGTTTGGGAAAAACGAAGTAGACGACTTTGTTGTTCGGGAGCATTGGCTGCTGGCGCAGCCATAAGAGAACGATTCCTAATGGCAGGGGAAGTGTCATTTAACCATTACTAAATGCGTTTTCATGACTTACGACTTGGTTACTTTAATCAACTGCGCGATACAACCTATTAATGTCGCCAAAGCTAGAATCAACTCTATTAATTCACTCATAGTATTCTCCTGAACTAACTAACGTTGGCAATAACTTAACGAATGCGCCCAGATGGGAATAGTGAGTAATTCAAAGGTCGAATGTGTTCAATTTTGCCCCCTATCTACGGGAGTAAATTTTGCTCCAATTCTATTTTCCTCAGGGCACCTTTTTTGCTTCTCATAAATACTAGACAAAACTGCTTGACCTTCTAGAGGGAAAAACACTTCGATAAAGCGTAATAACGGGGTTTTTTCGCCGGAAGGGTATAGTGGTTTTGTAGGCTTTATGTTTGCTTCCCAGACAAGATGATTGCATACCGATAAAACAAAGCTCTCAGCCCTAGACGGACTCCGTTCAGCTAAGTTTGTCCTCATAAAATGATGCTCAAGAACATGTTCGATGTTATTAAGGTCTTTCTTTAATTGAACAAGTTCTTCTTGCTCATGGATCGTTGTGGCACTATGCGAAAGCCAATTGACAACACGTTCAAGTTTGTCAAATGCGTCTTCAGAGAACTTTGTGGCTTTGGACCTTTGGTTTCTGTAAAACTTGTGCTGACTTAAAGCGTCACCAGAAGTTTCTGGAAATAAGTTTGAGCTATGGTAAGCATGAACGGCATCTTGAATAATCACGAATACACCATCAAGTTCACCAACATACCTACCATACTCATGTACCGATTTATTAACTCGATTTCTAAACCTACTACCCATAGCCTCATAAGATCTGTCAACAAGCTCGAGAATGTTTGAAAGTTGATCTGAGCATTTTGAGTGCTTTATAAAGTGATGTCTGATTGCCTCCAATGAGCCTTTATCATCAGCTGAGAGCTTGTTCCATACCTCATCAGATATATGACCTTGTTTCATAAACACTATCTCCAGATCGCCACAACAGTTAGCTCAACACCTAGGATGTCCTTCAACGACAATTCTTTGTATTCCAGAATGATTCTACTTATTGATTTTAATTATATTTTTATCTTTGTCATAACTTGGATTACAAAAAATAAGGTAAAAGGAGTCTTCAGAATATAGCGATGAAATTGAGGCTAACTCACTTTGGGGCAGAAACGGTTTAGAGTTACTGAACTAAACCGTTTCTATCAGGCTAAAAAAAGCACCTTCAAACCATAAACTCGCATTATGAGCCTATCTACGCAAATGCTAGACTGTCTTAGCTGCTGATTTAAAGCACTTATTCAAAGATTAACGAAAACTTGGGATAATCGCCGGTATCCCCGGAAGTAAACCAACCAATGCCATCACACCACTTAGCACGATAAACATAATGCCAGGCAACACCCAGCGGCTCATTTTACTAAGCTCACTGCTACGTTCCTTACAACCGACTAAGCCTAAGTTATCCAACAGCATGGTGAGAGCCCAACCAAATGCAGGGTTAACGAGCGCCGAAGAAAATACAACAATCGCAGCCGACTGTGTGGTTTTACCTTCACGCGTCATTTCCATTCCAGCTTCTAGCAATGGCACAAATACCCCAACAATGAGCGCGACACAAAGTACAGGTTGCCAAATAGCTAAATCCATCGGGTAACCCCAAATGGCGGCGATGATACAGAACAGAGCCGTGAGCAAAGCGCCAGCAGGAATAGGACGCTTAGCGATCGCTGCCGGTACGATATAAGTCCCCCATGAAGACGTAAAGTTTGTGCCACCGAGCAGAGAACCAAACGTTTGACGAATTGAAGCGGTGGTCATGGTATCGTCAATGTTCATATGTACTTTTTCGGTACGTTCTGGATAGCTGATTTTTTGAAATACTTGATGTCCTAAGAAATCTGGCGACCACATCGCCACAGCTAGAATCGCAAACGGTAACACCACCATGAAATGTTCAATCGTAGGTAGGCCTAGCATCCAGCCTGTATTTTCTCCCCACCAATACATTGGGTTCATGTTGGGTAAACCTGGCTCGGTTTGGAAAGAGAACGGCGCACCCATGGCGAAAGCTAACGTACCACCCAGCAAGCAACTAAGAGGGACGGCTAGCCAACGTTTACGGAAATGTTCCAATAACGCATACAGAATAATGGTGCAAAAGATCACGACAAAAGCGATGTGGCTCATTCCGATTCCCTCCGCCCAAGCGAACAGCTTTTTAACTTGAGAAGCGGTTCCAACAAAGCCAAGGTAGAGCAATAAGCCGCCACACACACCTTTACTGGTGAGGTTGGCCAACATGCTGCCACCTTTACTGATGGCTAACAGTATGCCAAAAGCGCCAATCAGCAAGCCAAACGCCATTGGGTGCCCGCCTGCTGCAACGACGATAGGAATTAAAGGGATGAGTGGGCCGTGTGTACCCGCGAGGTTTGCGGTCGGCAATAGAAAGCCTGAGAAAAGAATGATGAAAACAGAGGCGATCAGTAGTTCATAACGAACATTTTCTAATATAAATCCTTCATTCAGCCCTAGCGCACCGGCAAAGGTTGCTGCAATGGCTCCCACCATTACAACTTTACCAATGGTCGCGGCCATCGCTGGAATGGTATCTTCTATCTCAAATCGATAATCTTTAAACGGCAAATTGGGACGCCAGCGTTTAGGCGCCATAATTTGCAACTCGTGCTCTAAATATTGTTCTCGGGACTCAAATTCCGATCTTGGTTTATGCTGTTGTTCATAAGTGAGTTCATCTTCATTGGCTTGAGGTTTATCTGTTCGTATATGTAGGGACTCTAAAGTGCTGCTCATTGTGATTCCTTTCGTTCACACTCTAAGGTGTGTTTTTCCAACCAGCGTTATTTACTCACTAAGCGAAGATTAAGCGAGTAGTCGTCTATATATTTTCTGCTACAAGAACTCGATGACTGAATTTTATGAACCCTTGAAATTTAGTTGCTAGTACCTTATACCAAACGAGAAAACACAAGTAGTCTCATATAGTTAGACATTAGTCGTAGGGTACGACTACCTGCATGGGCTTTGTTATGGAATTCTATAGAACTAGCCTCAAGGGCTTTGGCGAAAGCGAATGGAAGGCCATGAAGCATGGTACTGACGGAAAGCGCAGAGTCTGGAGAAAGTTACATTTGGCGGTGGATATCAGTACTCACGGCCACCAAATCAACATTACTAGCCAATTTTCAACCACCTCTATTTATTACTTAGAATCAATTGACGCAATATAAATATGAGAAAAAGTAAGTCAAATCTTGCTTGGTTTGATTAATGTGTTTGTCTGACGAAACAAGAAAAGGGGCATAAACAATACAGAGCAAGTCGTTAGGTCTGAGTGCACCACGGTTTGAGAGTTCACTTAAAACAAGATTGATCTGCTTCATAGGCCACCTTTGGTCGATTCAGAGCCAACAGGTTACCGTCGATGTAAAAATGACCCACTCACGCCGATTTAACATTGACCCACCTGAGACAGGACGTCTGTTCGTTTCATTGATAAATCGGCGGATTACGATCAATCAGGAGCAACGAGTGGATATACGCGTTTACATCAACAGGGCCAACGCATCCGCCGTATCGCAAAGCCGTTTATGGCTGTGCCAGCCCTTTTGTGAAAGCCGCAGTGGAGATCAGCGACCTTTGTGGAGCACGACAACAAGATGTGTTGTCTCTAACGCGCCAACAGTTACTGGAAGATGGTATTTGGATTCAGCAGGGGAAAACAGCCCCCGGTGACAGGGTCGGATTTAGATTTTACCTTTCACGCTTTGAAGGCTAAATCGATTTCATATTACGAAGGCAGTTCGAGAGAGAAGCAGATGTTTTCCGGTCACAAGACCGAGGCGCAGGTGGCAACATGCGACAGGAAAGCTCAAAGAGTACCGAGCCTAAACCCCAATCATATTACCAAATGATATTACCTAATCTTTGCCAAATAAAAACGGCTCACAAGCGTAAGCTTGTAAGCCGTCGTTATTGATGGTGCCCCGGGCCGGACTTGAACCGGCACAACGCGAACGTCGAGGGATTTTAAATCCCTTGTGTCTACCAATTCCACCACCAGGGCACGCAATTCTTGATTGCGATGATAGGTCACCATCTACAAATTGTCTTTCGTAACAAGCAAATGGTCTTGCTTATTACACTTCCGACGAATCGAAAGGTGTTAATTGGAGCGACACACGAGGTTCGAACTCGTGACCTCAACCTTGGCAAGGTTGCGCTCTACCAGCTGAGCTAGTGTCGCATTATCAACCGTTTTTCAACGTTTGATTAAAAGTGGTTGCGGGAGCCGGATTTGAACCAACGACCTTCGGGTTATGAGCCCGACGAGCTACCAGACTGCTCCATCCCGCGTCCGATTAACCGTTCAAAGTACGGCGTAAACTTACTCTTCTTCAGAGCATTATCTCCCGACGTGTCAGAAGACAAAATTTGGAGCGACACACGAGGTTCCCGATCTTCAAGGATTAGGCGTGACCTCAACCTTGGCAAGGGTTTCTTGCGTGTTTCACTTCCGACGAATCGAAAGCTTTAAATTTGGAGCGACACACGAGGTTCGAACTCGTGACCTCAACCTTGGCAAGGTTGCGCTCTACCAGCTGAGCTAGTGTCGCAATATGGAGGCGCGTCCCGGAGTCGAACCGAGGTACACGGATTTGCAATCCGCTGCATAGCCACTCTGCCAACGCGCCTTTGTTTCCCAACCCTAGGGTTCATACTCATTGGGGAAGTTGTCTTCCTCGTTGGTATGGGCCGCATTCTACCTAACTTTTTGAGGCTGTCACGCATTAATTTAATGGTTTTAGTTCGTTTGCTTTCTTATTGAGCAAATATGATAAATATCAGCCACATTGATCAAATTTTTAGCAATTTTTTCTGGTAATTTTCCACACACTTCTTATAGGACGTGGTCTCAAGGTGACAGGCACAAAAAAGCCAGCAAGGTTTTGCTGGCTTTTCAATAACAAACTAGCGCGTGTTCCGCTGTTCGTTAGATAGCTTGTACATCAAAATCGATTTCTGTGTTGACGTCAGCGTCGTAATCCACACCTTCGATACCGAAGCCAAACAGTTTCAGGAACTCTTCTTTGTACTCAACGTAGTCTGTGAGCTCTTTCAGGTTCTCTGTAGTGATTTGAGGCCATAGCTCACGACAGTACTGCTGAATGTCATCACGCAGTTCCCAGTCGTCCAAACGCAGACGGTTTTTGTCATCGACTTCTGGTGCTGTTCCATCTGCTTTGTACAGGCGTTGGCTGAACATGCGATAGATTTGCTCGATACACCCTTCGTGTACGCCTTCTTCACGCATTTTCTTAAATACCATCGCAATGTACAGAGGCATCACGGGAATTGCTGAAGACGCTTGTGTTACGACACTCTTCAGTACAGCAACGTTCGCACTGCCACCGGTCGCAGACAGTTTCTCGTTCAGTGCAGCGGCTGCACGGTCAAGATCCATCTTCGCACGACCTAATGCGCCATCCCAATAGATTGGCCACGTCAGCTCGGTGCCGATGTAGCTGTAAGCAACGGTTTTGCAGCCGTCTGCCAACACACCAGCATCACCCAATGCTTTGATCCACAGTTCCCAATCTTCACCGCCCATCACGGTAATGGTGTCTTTGATTTCTTCTTCAGTCGCAGGTTCAACCGTGGCTGAGATGATTTCATCTTTGTTGGTATCAACCGCTGTTGAGGTATATACCTCACCGATTGGTTTCAGTGAAGAGCGCACCACTTCACCGGTTTTTGGCAGCTTACGGACTGGCGATGCCAGTGAGTAAACCACCATATCAATCTGACCAAGGTCTTCTTTAATCAGCTCGATGGTTTTCTTTTTGGCTTCGTCAGAGAAAGCATCACCGTTCAGACTCTTTGAGTACAGGCCTTCTGCTTTAGCGAATTTGTCGAATGCGGCAGTGTTGTACCAACCTGCTGTACCTGGCTTTTTCTCTGTGCCCGGCTTTTCGAAAAACACACCGATGGTCGCTGCACCGCCGCCAAACGCAGCAGTGATGCGCGATGACAGGCCATAGCCACTAGATGAACCTACTACCAACACACGTTTTGGTGCATTTGCGATAGGACCTTGAGCCTTGGTGTATTCGATTTGCTCTTTTACGTTGGCCTCACACCCTACTGGATGAGTGGTCGTACAGATAAATCCGCGAATTTTCGGTTTGATGATCATATTCAATGTTCCTTTCAAAGATGGGCTTAGGATAAATACTTCATCTTGTTTTAGCACTCGTTTTTGTTGCAAAAGGCGGGATTCAGCCAGTGGTTGGAGGTGTTGACGAAAAAAAACGCCGCAATTGCGGCGTTTTTGTGGACAAGATCGGATGTTAAGCCGCTTTTCCTTTTTTGCTACGAGACGCAGAAGATTTCGTCGTATCGGCAAACCAAGACGGGTCAAAGTTATCAACCTGAATGGCTTTGGAGCGCAGCGCATCAGCCTGTTTGATTTGCTCGACTTCGTCTTTAGTTAGCACATTGAGTTCCAGGGCTTTCTCCAAACGTTCGGCCAAAATGCCCTTAGCAGGTAACTGACCTTTTTTCGCAGCGACAGCCAGTTTCTTCTCGAGCGGTTTGATACCCTGCATGGCGTCGAATGCCCTTTCCATAATCGCGATTGGGTCGCTTTCTTTCGTGCCCACATAACAAAGGTGCGTTAAGCGTTCACGATGTGCGCCCGGCGTCATCAATAGGTCTGCAATTTGATTTGCCACAACATCTGATGGCGCATCGTAGTGCAGGCCAATGGGGAACAATAAGGTTCTTAGCGTGCGACCCACGCCTTTGCGAGGGAAGTTGTTAAACGCGCCATCAAATGCGTTAGCACACTGGTGCAAGCAATGTTGTAGCGAGTAGTGAACGAACGGCAAATCAGCTTGCTGACGACCTTCATCTTCAAATCGCTTCAATACTGCAGACGCCAAATAAAGATGGCTGAGTACATCCCCCAAACGTGCAGACAACATTTCACGACGTTTCAGTTCGCCACCCAGTGACAGCATGGATACGTCTGCGGTAACAGCCAGCGCACGGCTCATGCGTGATAGTTGACGATAATAGTCAGCCGTTTCACCAGACACTGGTGAACCGTTAAAACGTGAACGGGTAAACGCATTGGTTACGGCTTTCAACACGTTTTTGGTTGCGAAACCAATGTGCTTCATTAGCAAACCATCGAACTCTTCTGCGCCTTTCGCAGTATCGGGGTTGGCCGCCGCTTCCATTTCCTGAAGGACATACGGATGGCATCGTGTTGCGCCCTGACCGAAGATCATCAAGTTGCGCGTGAGGATATTTGCACCTTCTACCGTGATAGCAACAGGCATCCCGAAGTAGTGGTGGCCGATATAGTTCATTGGCCCCAATTGGATTGCGCGTCCGGCATGAATATCCATTGAATCATTCAAGATGGTGCGCGCCAACTCTGTCATGTGATATTTGGCGATGGCCGTGACAATGCCCGGCTTCTCTTTCATATCCAGTGATGTCGTTGTCAGTGTACGCGCCGCTTCGAGCATGTAGGTGTAACCGCCAATGCGCCCCATCGCTTCTGCGACGCCTTCAAATTTACCAATATGCATACCGAACTGTTTGCGCACATACGCATAGGCGCCTGTGGTGCGTGCCGTTAAGTGGCCCACAGCCGTACCAAGTGCAGGTAATGAAATACCACGACCTGCTGACAAACATTCCACCAGCATACGCCAGCCTTTGCCAACATAATCTTGCCCACCGATCACCCATTCCATAGGAATAAAGACATCTTGACCACGAGTAGGGCCATTCATAAATGAAAGACCGAGTGGGTTATGGCGTTCGCCGATTTCAACGCCTTTGTGGTCAGCAGGGATCAATGCACACGTAATCCCCAATGATGCATCTTCGCCAAGCAAACCGTCAGGATCTTGGAGCTTGAACGCCAAGCCTAATACCGTTGCGACGGGTGCCAAGGTGATATAGCGCTTGTTCCATGTCAGGCTAATACCTAACACTTCTTTGCCTTCAAATTCACCCATGCAAACCACACCCATGTCTGGGATTGAGCCTGCATCAGAGCCCGCTTCTGGGCCTGTCAGTGCGAAACAAGGCACATCGTCGCCGTTTGCCAAACGTGGCAACCAGTAGTTTTTCTGATCTTCTGTGCCGTAGTGAGTCAACAGCTCCCCCGGGCCCAAAGAGTTAGGAACCATGACCGTCACTGCCGCACTCAAGCTGCGGGTTGCGATGCGCGAAACGATGGTTGAGTTTGCATAGGCAGAAAACGCCAAACCGCCAAATTCTTTAGGAATAATGAGTGAGAAGAATTTTTCTCTTTTCATGAATTCCCAGACTTCAGGTGGCAAATCTTTGCGTGCTTGAACGATGTCGAAGTCGTCCAGCATGCCAAGCAGGGTTTCTAGCTGGTTATCAATGAAGTCTTGCTCGTCTGACGAGAGACGTGGCTTGGGGTAGTGCAGCAGTTTGCTCCAGTCTGGATTACCGGCAAACAGTTCGCCGTCCCACCAAACACTACCCGCTTCCATGGCTTCTCGTTCCGTGATCGAAAGCGGTGGCAGAACTTTCTTAAAAAACTTAAATGCAGGGTCGCTGAGATAGCGTCTTCTTAGTGATGGTTGAGAGCTCATGATTCAGATCCTTTTGTTTCGTCAGACGTTAATGTTTTTTTATTCTTATTGTTTTCTTACCCTGCACTGCGCGATGAATCGCTCGGTACAAGTGATAATTCCTTACCTGCTGGAGCATCTACGCCAGCAGCCAAGTAAGGGATCAGTCTGTCCACAATGTCTTCTGTCGATACATTGTGGCCAAAATCGTTTTCCGCGATTTCACTCAAGGCCACGTTTGAAGCCATGGTAAAAATCACCGCACCTAAGGTGAAGTGCAGTCGCCAAAATACATGTTCTGGTTTAAGAGACGGGTTTGCCTGCATAACAGCTTGCGTGAACAGTTTGAGAACACTGTCGTAACGGGTTGTGATGAACCAACGCAAGTGACCTTGAACATCGGTGTAGCCTCGACCGATGAGCTGCATAAAGACTGACGCGCCGTGACGGCGAAACGTATCTAGCCCTAACAAAGGCTTCTTCGTACACGCGAAGACATCTTCCATTGAGATATTGTCTTTCACCACCAGCTGTTTGAGTTCTTGTTCAAGCAAAGGCATAAACTCTTCGAGATAACGCGCTAACACGGCGCGAACCAAAGATTTTTTGTCGCCAAAGTGATAATTAACCGATGCGAGATTCACCCCAGCCTTGCTCGTGATCGTGCGAAGAGAGGTGTCTTTAAACCCGTGTTCTGCAAAAAGTTGCTCCGCAGCATCAAGGATTTTGCCTTTAGTTTCGCCTTTCCCTGCCATATTCACTCACCTGTATTAAACAACTGTTTAACTTTACATCTCGTTAGCATTAATAACAACCCCAAAACATTTATCTGCACATCAATCTTGCTCGCATCAAAAAATACCTGGCAGTAACTCCATGTTTAATATGAGATTAAAGAAAAAACAGAGCAAAAATCGCTCATTTTTGAGAAAAAAATGCCGTTTGATGGGAACAAAGCCAACTTCCTCAGGTCACATATAATGCCACTGCTTTTTTTTAGAATTTGTGATCTTCTAGGCCCGCATCAATTATTGATAGCGGGCTTTTTTTCGTCCGGGGGTTTGTTTGGCATTATTCAAAACAGACGACCATCAAGTACTGACAGGCTTTATCTGAAAGACTTTAGAGGCCAGCAGTAGAGGGGTAAAAAATAAGAGTGAAAAATTTTCACTTTTTTTGAACTTATTGAAATGCACAGCGTCTGAATACCTGTAGATAGATGATAAGTGCCTTCAAATGTATTGCTGGCCGCCGCACATGAATTTCAACTTATCACTAAATACTGCTGCTTTTTCTTACTCCTGCTTATAGACATATTTGTTGCCCGCTTCCTATGAAGCGGGCTTTTTTTATCTGTTCTATCCCGCCTGTCGAGCACCATATTGCCGATAGCTAGCAGACAAGTTAGTTACCAAACGAAATCAACAAACAGGCCGGCATGTTGAAAGGTGTTCTAACTCTCGATGACGGGTACCGGCATGTCATAAGGGGTTGGATAGCGCAGCGTCAAACCTAAACGCTTAATTGTATATTCAGGTGATATCCACTTCCCTTCACCGCCATCTTCGACAAACTCGGGTTGTGGTAACCCCATTTCCTGCGCCGCCCATCGATAGAAATCACTGCGCGTAGGATGGTCTGTCGCACTTAAGTGCAGCGTTTCACCGCCAAGTTGCTTCTCTATGATGGCTGAAATAGCCTGAATACAATCGTCTCGATGGATTAAGTTAACGGGATCTTTGCCACCGGTAATACCGGTTCGGCCTGCCATGTGCTTTGCGGGGTGCCTAGACGCACCAACCAACCCCGAAAGCCTTAATATCACACCGCCATTTGGAAACTGCGTGAAGACATAGCGCTCGATTTCCCGATGAGCCCTACCCGATCCTGTATCCGGCTCACACGCGCTATCTTCTGAGATTTGGCCTTGGGCTTTTCCGTATACCGACGTGGTGCTGATAAGAATAAATTGTTGCGTGCCGCCCGCTTTGGCGCGATCAATCATAGATTTCATGGCGGAGACAAACTCGGAGCGATCAAACGTACGTCTGCCCGGTGGTATGTTGGCAACAAAGACATCGCTACCAAAAAGTGAAGAAGCATCCGCTTCGCTATTTTCCCCACTATTCCGGTTTTGATCATAAATATCAAAAATCACACCGTGAATGCCCTTTTTTGACAGTTCAAAAGCCGCCTCTGTAGTGCGTTTGCTTCCCGTAATTTGAACGCCATCTTTGTTGAGTTTTTCTGCCAGTGCCAAACCGAGCCAACCACACCCGCATACTGATACTGTTTTATATGGTTTCGGCATAGAAAGTCCCTGTAATCTGTTTTCATATATAGGAAAAAACCAGTGAACACGTGCCACAAGATCGGAATGTAACGCATGAACGATGAAAAAAAACTCCGCTTTCGTGTAATTAAGCAACTAAAAGCGTGAATGAATACAAATTTTTTAACGTCAATTCTTGGTTAAAATGTCTTTCAGTGAATGTACCCGTTAGACTCAACTATAACATTGTTGAACTTAGATTTATTTCAACCAAGAGGTCAGCGACGAACGACTAAACATGTCGACAACACTTGCTGATAATTTAGACAGCGGAAGCCACGCGGTAATCTGATGAACACGCTAGAAAAAATACAAAAAAATATCGAAAATTTTAGTAAGTCGGAACGAAAAGTGGCCGAGGTTATTATCGCTTCGCCTCAAACGGCTATCCATTCGAGCATTGCTACTCTGGCAAAAATGGCAGATGTCAGCGAACCGACAGTTAATCGCTTTTGTCGTCGTCTCGATACGAAGGGCTTTCCTGACTTTAAACTTCACCTTGCGCAAAGCCTCGCTAATGGCACTCCTTACGTTAACCGCAATGTCGAAGAACACGACAGTGCTGACGCGTATACCGCCAAGATCTTCGAATCGACCATGGCGTGTCTGGATGTCGCGAAAAACAGCATCGATACCCTACAAATCAATCGCGCGGTTGATTTGTTGACGCAAGCTAAAAAGATATCTTTCTTTGGTTTGGGTGCGTCAGCGTCTGTTGCACACGATGCGCAAAATAAATTCTTCCGTTTCAACATTCCCATTGTTTGTTTCAATGACATTGTCATGCAACGCATGAGCTGCATTAACTGTAGCGATGGCGATGTTGTGGTTGTGATTTCCCACACGGGACGCACCAAGTCATTGGTTGACGTAGCAACATTGGCAAAAGAGAACGGCGCGACGGTTATCGGCATCACAGAGAAGAACTCCCCCCTAGACAGAGTCTGCTCGCTCACTATTACGCTAGATGTGCCAGAAGACACGGACATCTATATGCCAATGGCGAGCCGTGTGGTGCAAATGACGGTGATCGATGTCTTAGCAACAGGCTTCACATTACGCCGCGGGCCAGGATTCAGAGAAAACCTAAAACGCGTAAAAGAAGCGATTAAGGATTCTCGCTTCAACAAAGAAGCGTTGACCTAAAACGGCGTAGGCAATTGAAAGGGTAGACAGAATGTCTGCCCTTTTTCTTTCTCTGTCACTCTCTCAGCTACACTTGTTTTATAGACTCAACTATCAATAGCTCTTGCCCATATCAATAATAACAATCATATCTTCAGGGGACTTTCATGACTGACCCAATGCGACGGACAAAAATCGTAACAACTTTAGGACCTGCGACGGACAAAGAAGGTGTGTTAGAAGCGCTTATCGCAAGCGGCGCTAACGTCGTGCGGATGAATTTTTCGCACGGCAGTGCAGAAGATCATATTGAGCGCGCTAACCAAGTGCGTGCCATCGCGAAAAAACTCGGCACACACATTGGTATTCTCGGTGACTTGCAAGGGCCTAAAATTCGCGTTTCCACGTTCGCAGACGGAAAGATACATCTCGCGATTGGCGATCGTTTTATCCTCGACAGTGATTTACCGGCAGGTAAAGGCGATAAAGAGCGCGTGGGTCTTGATTATAAAGATTTGCCAAAAGATGTGGGCCCAGGAGATCTGTTGCTTCTTGACGATGGTCGCGTGCAACTCAAAGTGGTTTCGGTTGAAGGTACTTGTGTACATACCGATGTCACCGTGGGTGGCCCGCTTTCTAACAATAAAGGCATCAACAAAAAAGGCGGTGGCCTTTCTGCCCCTGCGTTGACCGACAAAGACAAAAAAGACATCTTAACCGCGGCGGCAATCGGTGTGGATTACCTCGCTATTTCCTTCCCTCGTAACGGCGAAGATATGCGTCTTGCCCGCTCTTTAGCGCGCGATGCCGGCTTGGATGCGCGCTTAGTGGCGAAAGTGGAACGTGCAGAAACCGTCGCCACTGACGAAAACATTGATGACATTATCGAAGCGTCCGATGTGGTGATGGTGGCGCGAGGCGATCTTGGGGTAGAAATTGGCGACCCCGAATTAGTGGGTGTACAGAAAAAATTAATCCGCCGTGCACGTGCCCTCAACCGCTGCGTAATTACAGCAACACAAATGATGGAATCGATGATCAAATCTCCGATGCCGACACGCGCTGAAGTGATGGACGTGGCGAATGCGGTTCTTGATGGCACAGATGCGGTTATGTTGTCTGCAGAAACCGCCGCGGGGGATTATCCATTAGAAACAGTTAAAGCCATGGCCGAAGTGTGCATTGGTGCGGAAAAAATGCCGTCTATCAACGTGTCCAATCACCGACTCAACAAAGAGTTCGAACTGATTGAAGAAACGGTGTCGATGGCAAGCATGTACGCGGCAAACCATATGCCAAAGGTAAAAGCGATGGTATCACTGACAGAATCCGGCAAAACCGCGTTGATGATGTCTCGTATCAGTTCGGGCAAACCGATTTTTGCACTGTCACAACATGAAGCAACACTGCGTCGCGCGGCACTTTATCGCGGTGTAACGCCAATCTATTTCAAAAGCGATACCGGCGCAGGCCCAGATGTCGCGCACAGAGCAATCACATTGCTGAAAGAGCAAGGCTTCCTAAAACCATGGGATGTCGTGATTTTCACACAAGGTGATGTGATGGGTTATGTTGGCGCAACCAACACAATGCGTTTGATTACTGTGACCTAAGAGCTAGAAGCTAGAAGCTAGAAGCTAGAAGCTAGAAGCTAGAAAATAACAACAAAAAGCCCCGCGACTTGGCGGGGCTTCTTATTTTATGGATTCGGTATTTTGTAAGAATCAAAACAAGTTATGACTCAGCCTTATTCATTGATCGATGCCACCCAATCAGGGTTGATAACAGACGTCAAAATATGGTCTTCCCACTGACCGTTGATCAACAAATAATCTTTGGCTTCACCTTCTTTGGTAAACCCCGCCCCCAGCAATACCGCTTCACTTCGCTTATTCCTCGGCATGTAAGAGGCCATAATGCGGTGCAGATTGAGATTATCAAACAGCCATTGATTGGTGATTTTTAATGACCGACGCATCAACCCTTTTCCCTGTGATGATTCTGCCAACGAATAGCCAACATTACAGGCGTGAAAAGGAAACTGCATAATGTTGTTATACGTGATCACACCCGCGACATCTTCACTGCCTTTTTCAAAGATCAGGAAATAGTAAGCCAGCCCATGTCGTTGCAACTCGGTGAGTTGAATAACGCGCCTTTCCCATCCTTCATAGGTGAAAAAGCCATCAGGTCTCAGCGGTTCCCAAGGCGACAGAAATGTACGATTCACCTGAAAATATCGAACCACTCTTGCGACATCGCTCTTTTGTATCGCCCGGACGACAAGATTATCAACGCTCAAACTGGGGAAAGGGTTTATAATTTCGACTGACAACTCGCCTCCTGTCTAATTTTTGTGTTGGACCTATGTACTACGATAGCTTTGATTCCCCATTGGGGAAAATCCACATGTTGGCAGATGAATCCGGACTTAGGCAACTCTCGCTATGTCTTCATCACCCCTTCGAGCAAAGCCTTGAGTGGAAACACTCACCCTCACAGATCGAACCGTATAAAAAACAACTGCTTGAATTTCTTTATGGTAAGCGCACCCAATTCGATATTCCGCTTGCCCCAGAAGGCACCGAATTTCAACACCAAGTCTGGCAAGCCTTAAGGCGTATACCCTACGGTGAAACAAGAACCTACGGAGAAATCGCTGAGGACATAGGCAACCCACTCGCTTACCGTGCCGTGGGAATGGCCAACAATGTCAACCCCATTCCACTTATCGTACCTTGCCATCGTGTGATTGGCAGTGACGGTAAGCTGACAGGTTATCGTTATGGGCTAGAGATCAAACAGAAGCTGCTTGCTCTCGAAGAAAAAGCGGCAAATTAGCCGCTTTATCCCTTTTCATTTCTTACGGTTTTTTACCAATCGCGTATTCACGCAATTTGTTCGCCACCGCCGTATGCGACACGTTCAGTCGTTTTGCCAGCTTACGTGTGGACGGGTAACTACGGTACAGATTCGACAAAATGCCTGACTCATAGCGCTTCATAATGTCATCTAGCGAGCCTTCCATTGTCTCTTCTGTCAAAAACGCTGCTTGTTCAGTTTCTGGCAATTGAATGTCGTCTTTGGTCAAACAACCGTCTTCTATTTGTGTCATCGCGCGGAATAAAACATTTCGCAGCTGGCGAATATTTCCCGGCCACGAATATTGCGTTAGAAACTCTGGCACGCCTTGCTGAAGCATTGGCTTTTCTTGCCCCAGTTCAGCCGAGAATTGATTGAGGAACAATTCTGCCAAAGGCTGTATGTCTGAAGGACGCTCGCGAAGCGGCGGAACGTTAAGCGAAAGTACATTGAGTCGATAGAACAAATCTTCTCTAAACTGACCCGCAGCAACACGTTCTGCTAGGTTCTTTTGTGTCGAGCAGATCACGCGAACGTCGACTTTGATTTCACGCTCTTCCCCAACGCGGCGGAAGGTACCGTCTTGCATAAAGCGCAGCAGCTTGATTTGCAAATGCGGGCTCATTTCCCCTACTTCATAGAGGAACACGGTGCCGCCATCGGCCTGCTCAAATTGGCCTTTTTTACCATCATGATCCAAACCAGGCGCACAACCAAAAAGTTCGGTTTCGGCCGCATCATCAGGCATCGACACGCAGTTCACGAGAAGAAATGGCTGCTCGGCGCGATGCGAGCGCTGATGGCATGCTTTCGCTAACAACTCTTTGCCTGTGCCTGTTTCACCCTGAATAAGCAAGGGCGCATCAAGCATTGCAAATTTCTTGGCCTGATTAACAAGGGCGCGGAACTTGCTCGATTGACCGACCAAATGCTCGAAGCCATGTTCACCGGCTGTACGATACAGCGTGGTTGGCAAGTGACTCATCGACACTTGTTTTAGCTGAATAACTGCACTGGCAAGTACGTCATTGTCCTCGCTGTCAGTGACATACACGGGCATCACTTCCATCAGGTAATCCATACCTGAAATCACAACTTGACGGCACACTTGCCCTGCGTTGTCGCGTTCCAGCCAATGGGTAAAATTGAAATCAGGAAACAGGTTGTTCGCTACTTCACCGATAAGATCGGACTCTTTACAATCCATCAGACGAAACGCAGCTTTGTTCGCCATATCGACTTTGCCGTTGAGGTTAACGGAAAACACGGGATCGCTTAGGGTTTCGAGCAAGGCGCGTAGCTCACGATGTTCACGCTCAGCGGGTAGAAACTGAATTTTTCGTACATCAGTCACGCCGCTTATCAGACGAATTTCTGACATTAACTGCCTAAACTCGTCGAACTCTATTTCGGGGCAATTTAGATAAATGATCCCGACTTGGTCGATCTCGATGCCTCGCAAATCAATACTGCGTCTGGCCAGAATGTCGAGTAACTCGCGGGTTAAGCCAAGTCGATCTTCGCAAAAGACCTGTAGTCTCACGGTGATGTCCTGCTAGCAATGAGGTCGATATCGTCCAATATATCTAGGTGTCAATCTCGACCGTGTTGATGTGAAGGGTGCGTAAATTCAAAGTCACTGCGCGTCGGATTAAACCCGCGTACAAAGTGTCAGGAATTGTTGACAGTTTTTGAAGTTTGCGCCTGAAGCCTTTATGAGTCAAGCGGCACAGTGTAAAACGTGAGGATAAAATGGGAGGGAGCGGAATGAAAAAAAGGGACAGTGTTACCACTGCCCCTTATGAATGGCGATCCAACTTCTTTTGCGCGTCATCTTTCAATTTCGCGCTGCTTAGTGACCCGCTTAGCTGGCTGCTTGGTCAGCGACTGCGGTAGCCGCTTAGCGATTATTGCCAGCACTCTTATTACCTGACGCCAGCCTTCCAAGCAGTTGCTTACGCATATCTGATAATGTTGGCGCTTTCGTGCCGATGTAAGGTAATGGACGCATCACGGCCATGGCTTTGTAGCCGAGTCGCGCTGTCAGTAAACCCACTCCTAACCCCTGCGCAGCACGCGCAGATAACTTACCGGCCAAATCAACAGAAAGCAGATCGGTACCAATATCAGTCATTGCTTCACTAGCACCTGCAAATGCCATATTCGCCAACACCAAGCGCAGCAAACGAATACGAGACCAATACCCGAGTTTGACACCATACACGGAAGATATTTGCTCAAGCAGGCGGAAATTACGCCATGCCACCAGCAACATATCGGCAATCGCCAAAGGGCTTAATGCCACCATCACCGCGGCTTCAGATGCGTATTTGGTGACCATTTTCTTCGCGCGCGTATCTTGCTCGGTCACGACCATTTGGTCGTAAAGCTCAAACACTTCTTTGTCGTTGTGTGTGGCAGCCAGCGAGTTTTGCCACTTGTCATAACCCGCTGTCATTTCTGTATGCGCTTGTTTGGCGAGTTTTTCACACATACTTTTGGCTTTGCCAATTCCATCAGCGTCAATGATAGCGAGTACGTGTTCACGTTCGTCTTGTCGCCCTTTCAAACGTCGCAATGCCATGAATTCTCGACCAAGGGCAGCCACACCAAACGCGGCGATACCTGCGACAAAGCCGCTCCAACCCACGGTTAACCAATCACCACTTTGAACGGCTGTCCAAACACTATCAACGGTTTGCCAACAAACAAGACCAATACCTGTCGCCGCTAACACACGCATTCCCCAGCGCTTTTTTTTGGGCTTTAGCGCGGCTTCAAGCCTTTGCTCTGCGTCGGCTTCTTCTTCAATGGGCGCAACGGAGAACTTAGCCGCATCTGCATCAAACTGACGCTGTGCCGTTAATTCTGGTGCGTCTTCTTTTGGTTTTTCTGTGTCTTCAAACACAATCGCTTTTTTATAATCGTTCATCTCGTCCCTTTATCTGAGTTTGTCACCCAGTAAATACTGCAATGCTTTATCCACCCGAATGTGAGGCAAAGGCTCATCAACATCGTTGGGCATGGGCCTGAACTGTCTAAATTCAAACTGGTTGTTTTGCCAGAATGCATCGCTTGGTAATCGCGGAGGCACATCCCCGGGATACATTAGCATTGGCTCACCACTTTCCAGTGTGCCGCGAAGCGCAGCCACGGTTTCGCCTTTGTGATCGACCATCCCAGGCTCCGTTGCCTGAATCGACGCTAAGCTGATGCAGTCCATATCAATGCCTTCAAATGCCGCAGTTTGCCAAGCTTCATGAATAAGCTGCTGCAACAAGGACACAAGATTTGGATGCTGATCTGGCGTCACATGATCTGCTTTGGTCGCGGCGAACAGGATCTTGTCGATGCTCGGTGCAAAGAGACGGCGCAGCAGTCCACTTTTGCCATAACGAAAGCTCTGCATCAGCTGCTCTAACGCCAGACGCATGTCATTGAACGACTCAGGTCCCGCGTTTAGGGGCTGCAATGTATCGACCAGCACAATTTGCCTATCCACTTTTGAAAAGTGTTCTTGATAGAAGCCTTTTATGATGTGCTGACAGTAATAATCGTAGCGTTGCTTCAGTATTGCATAGTTGCTGTTTGGAGAAGCTTTCGCCAACTGACTCTCGCCATATTTTTCACTCACCAAAGGGAAAAACTGCAACACAGGTGCACCTGCATATTCACCGGGCAGCACAAATCTGCCGGGTTGCACCCAGTGCAAGCCCGCTTCGTCTTTGCAGGCATGCAAATAGTCGGTGAACTTTTCAGACAATTGCGCAATAAGCGCTTCATCTGCGTCTGCCAGCGGGTCAAACGTTTCTATTGACGCAAGCCAATCTTCTGCGAGCGCTTTGCGTTTGCCGATTAAAATGCCGGATTGTTTTCTCGACCACTCATCAAAGCTCATGGAAAGCAGTGGTAAGTCCAACAACCATTCGCCCGGATAGTCCACAATATCCACATACAAGGTTGCCGTTTCTTGCAGCAATTTCATTGCGCCGCTATCAGGACGATAACGAATGGCTAATCGAATTTCGCTCACATCGCGTGTTGGCGACGGCCAACGAGGTGGCTGCGAACGCAATGCTTGTATGCCCTGATCGTAATCAAACGCTGGAATGTGTAACTGCGTTTGTTGAACCCGACGTGCGCCAAGAACACGCCCTTCTCTCACGGGCTGAAAAAGCGGCATGCGGGGATTCGTGGCACTGTGAAGCAATTGATTAATAAGCGAGGTGATAAAGGCTGTTTTACCCGCTCGGGAGAGCCCCGTCACAGCAAGGCGCACATGACGGTCAAGCCCACGGCTCACCCATTTATTGACATGACTTTTTACGGATTTCATGGACAGCAGTAGCTCCTCTTATAACAAGAAATCCCCCGCTATTAGAGCGAGGGATGAGGATAACAGCTTAAAAATTTAGAGCTTTTTAAACTGGCGATTGAGATCGAATTCGCTAGAGGTAACATAGGCTTCCATTTTGGCGACGCCTTGCTCCATCTGCATCATTTCCTGATCAATATCGGCCAGTAAGTGACTCGCTGATTTCCCTTGTTGCCAAGGTTTTTGTTTGACCTGATGCTCTCGGAAATGGTGAGTTTTCTTTGCTTCTTCTGGCGGCATTTTTTCGAGAATCAACGTCGCAGCAATGTATGCCACAATCACGAAAAAGCCTAGCCCAATCAGAAAAGCCGA
This sequence comes from Enterovibrio litoreus, assembly GCF_045679545.1. Classification (NCBI taxonomy): domain Bacteria; kingdom Pseudomonadati; phylum Pseudomonadota; class Gammaproteobacteria; order Vibrionales; family Vibrionaceae; genus Enterovibrio; species Enterovibrio litoreus. The sequence goes on along the minus strand of NZ_CP166194.1, from coordinate 1,213,753 downwards.
CACGGTAATAATCCTTACCAACCAAATCTCAACACCCAAGTAATCGGCGATACCTGCACAAACGCCGCCGATTTTCCCGTTTACAGGATCACGATACAACGTTTTGCTCATTCTTTATGTCTCCAATTTGGTGCTTCTTCATCAAGAATTCTCTCTAATGAATGAATGCGGTCTTGCAGCGCTTCAGCGCGATCTGCCAGTGCTTGTAACTGCTCGTACTCATCACCACTCAAGCCTTGACCCACTTGACGCTTGCTGCGGTAATGGAGCCACAGCCATAGGGGTGCCACAAAAACCAGAAACACCACCAATGGGATGGATAAAAACGCCATTGACATGCCAACTCCTTACCTTGTTAGGTTTTATTCTTTGTCCTTGAGTTCCGCTTTCATGCGAGCGAGTTCTTTTTCAATTTCATCTTGCGCTTGTAAGTCAGCAAATTCGTCTTCGAGATGCTTACCTTTGCCGATGCTGTAACTGTCTGCTTCCGCTTCCAGCTCATCAATACGGCGCTCGTACTGCTCAAACTTTGCCAGCGCTTCATCTGTGCGGCCGGTGTCTAGTTGACGACGTACATCGCGACGTTTTCCTGCGGTTTCGCGGCGAATAACCAACGCTTGTTGACGCGCACGGGTTTCGCTCAGTTTGGTTTCCAGTTCTGCGACTTCGTTGCCCAGCTTTCCAATGGTCTCTTCTACCAAATGGAACTCTTCTTTAAGAGTCAGCAAGATATCGTGCACTTTCTGTTTTTCAATTAACGCGGCACGAGCCAGATCTTCACGAGATTTCTGCAACGCCAGTGTCGCTTTTTCCTGCCAATCTGTCATTTGACGTTCGATGCCGTCAATCTTACGCGCTAATTCTTTTTTGTCAGCCAATGCACGCGCAGATGATGTGCGAACTTCAACTAACGTGTCTTCCATCTCTTGAATGATCAGGCGAACCATTTTCTGCGGATCTTCTGCCTTGTCCAACAGTGAATTGACATTAGCGTTAACGATGTCTGCAAAGCGAGAGAAAATACCCATTGTGATGCTCCTTTTTCCGAATGCGCTCTTTGCGCCTACCGATTGAGGGAATACCTCATTTGGTAATGTACATATCAAACAACGTGCCAACTTTTATTATTTATAATATTCAGCCACTTAAAGAATATAATGAATTATACAGCGATAAGCGTATGATGAAATAAACTAACAGTTGGTAAATTTAGCCATGCAAAAGCCTGACAACCTTATCGGCGAGTCTGACCACTTCCTCTCAGTGCTCGATCATGTCTCTCGAATCGCGCCATTGAACAGACCTGTGCTGCTGCTAGGTGAACGAGGAACAGGTAAAGAGCTGATTGCGAAACGTCTTCATTATTTGTCACGACGTTGGGATGGCCCCTTGGTGAGCCTAAACTGCGCGGCACTGAGCGAAGGCTTGATTGACTCAGAGTTGTTTGGCCATGAAGCAGGTTCATTCAGCGGTGCCAAAGGTCGCCACAAAGGGCGCTTTGAACGCGCTGAAGGCGGCACGCTGTTTTTGGATGAACTGGCAACATCACCGCTTGGGGTACAAGAAAAACTGCTACGTGTGATTGAATACGGCGAGTATGAACGTGTTGGTGGCAGCGATATGTTAAGTGCTGATGTCAGGCTTATTTGCGCCACCAACGAGAACCTGCCACAACTGGCCGCTGACGGGCAATTTCGCGCTGATCTGCTCGATCGACTCGCGTTTGATGTGATCCACCTTCCCCCGCTTCGTGAACGTCACGGCGACATTTTATTGTTAGCGGAATACTACGCGTTGAAGATGTGCCGAGAACTCGGTTATCGCTATTTTTCTGGTTTTACCGCTGGCGCAATACAAGCACTCAACGACTACCATTGGCCAGGGAACGTGCGCGAGCTAAAGAATGTGGTTGAGCGTGCAATTTATCGTCATGCGGACGAGGACAGTCCTGTCGATGCCATACTTCTTGACCCTTACAAAGCGCCTTGGGCTGCAACGCCGACGGCAGAAGTGAAAACAACGCCTCAATTTGTATTGCCCATGGATTTACGACAGTGGCAACAAGACCAAGAAAAAGAAATCGTTGAATTTGCGATGGCACATGCCAAGTTCAATCAAAGACGTGCCGCAGAGTTGCTGGGGTTAAGCTACCATCAAGTGAGAGGACTATTGCGAAAATACAATCTAGTTGGTGATGAAAACATCGATTCTGACTAAGTTTTCAGCTTGTTGTTCTGAAATCATCCCCTAAATTGCACCGTCACTTGGTGACTTTGTTGCTTCAGTGGTAAATTAACATCTTAACTTTATTACCTAATCATTGGCTTATGAGCGCGCTAAGTCGCTTGCTGATTGCAAGCGTAACCATTCTCCTTCTGGCAGGATGTGAAGATCCGTTCTCAGACAACTCTGCGCGAAACCGCGGGTTTATCTATTGTGGTCCGGGTCAGCCAAACACATTCAATCCGCAGCTAACCGACGGTGGCTTAACCGCTGACGCCCTTTCTAGCCAAATTTTCGATCGTCTATTGCAATTGGACCCCATCACTTACCAGCCTATTCCTATGCTTGCGCAAAGTTGGGAGGTGAGTCCAGACGGCAAGGAATACACTTTCAATCTGAGAAAAAGTGCGACATTTCAGGTCACCGATTGGTTTATTCCGCACCGTGGTCTGACCGCAGAAGATGTGGTATTCAGTTTCGAAAGGCTGATTGACCCCAACCACCCTTTTAACAAGGTCTCTGGCGGGGAATATCCTTGGTTTGACAGTATGGACTTCCGTGGCCTTGTCGAAGATGTGGTCGCCATCGGTAACTACCAGGTGCGTTTTACCTTGTCTCGACCGGATGTGTCGTTTCTTTCAACGCTCGCCACAACGTATGCTGTTATTCATTCAGCAGAGTACGCCAAGCATCTGTTGACCTCGGGCACGCCGGAACGCATTGATACGCATCCTATCGGTTCAGGTGCATTCTTTTTGGACGATTATCAGCCACATCGCCTTATTCGCTTAAAACGCCATTGGGGCTATTGGAATGGTGCGGCTCCCATGGAGCAAATCGCTTTCGATATCAGCACACGCGGAACAGGTACGTTTACCAAGCTGATCACACGCGAATGCGATGTGCTGTCGTCCCCAATCGCCAGCCAACTGTCCGTTATCGAGCAAAACCCTGATTTTGTTCTCGCGTCACAAACGGGCATGAACGTTGCTTTTCTGGCGCTAAACACACGACATCCTGCGTTATCAGAGCTTGAAGTGCGCCAAGCAATAAGCTTAGCGATCAACCGCGACGCGCTCATCCAATCGGTTTATTACGGCACGGGTACAACAGCCACGGGTATGCTTCCACCCATGTCTTGGGCTTATGACAGTGAAAGTACGACTGCGTTCGACCCACAGCTCGCGCTCGGTCTAATGGCTAAAGCGGGCTATCGTCATGGTTTTTCGGTCGATCTTTTAGTCCCGCTCACGCCCAAGTCCTACAATCCAAGTCCGAGAAAAGCCGCGGAACTTATTCAATCGAATCTTGCTGCAATTGGCATTACAGTCAATATCATCGCGCAGGAAGACATTAACCGTAAGCAGCTAAGGCAAGATCCAAATGATTTAGACATGGTATTGACAGGGTGGATAGCGGACAACGGTGATCCTGATAATTTTCTTCGTCCTCTTCTGTCTTGCAATGCCAAATTCACGGGTTGGAATCTTTCGAATTGGTGTAACCGCTATTTTGATCGCTTTTTAGATTCCGCCATCGCTACCGATGTTCGTGAAGAGCGCCGAGCACTTTATTTACAAGCTCAGGATATCCTTAAAGATCGCATGCCACTTATCCCTCTCGCGCACGGCGTTCATTATCAGGCACGAAATGCCAGATTGCAGGGCGTTACTCTTAGTCCTTTCGGAGACAAATCTTTTGCCAATGTTTCTAGGAGCCAGTGATCTATGTTGATCTACGCAATACGCCGGCTCAATTTGTTCATCATCACGCTTTTGATACTGACTTTTATCGGCTACAACATCGTTCGCTTGGATGCTTTTTCCATATACAACCAACAAGAATTCTGGACCGGCTGGCTGCAGTACGTCCGTCAATTGATGCAAGGAAACCTTGGTGTTGCAGCGAATGGTTTACCCGTCACTGAATCATTGGCGCGAGTGTTCCCCGCCACCATGGAGCTTTGCTTCTTCGCCTTTTTGCTGGCGCTCATTATAGGCATTCCTTTTGGGACGCTTGCTGGTATCCGACGCGGCTCTGTGGCTGATGTGATGATTTCATCGATTACATTACTGACGTTTTCCATGCCTATCTTCTGGATGGCCATCTTGATGATCATGGTGTTCTCGCTATACCTTGGCTGGCTGCCCGTTTCGGGCCGTTATAACCTGCTGTTTGAAATCCCAACGGTCACGGGTTTCGCATTGGTGGATGTGTTGCTCTCCAACCACCCTCAGCGCAGTCAGGCCATTGAAGATATTATCCGGCACCTGATCATGCCGACCTTGGTGTTGGCGGTTGCACCTACTACGGAAATCATCAAGCTTTTGCGCGACTCCGTGGCGGATGTAATGAGCCAAAACTACATCAAAGCCGCAGCTACAAAAGGCTTATCGAAGTCAGAAATCGTGATGCGTCATGTGCTTAAAAACGCGCTGCCGCCAATCATTCCCAAATTTGGTATTCAAATCTCCACCATGATGACGTTCGCTATCATTACCGAATCAATCTTCAACTGGCCTGGTATCGGAACGTGGTTGCTCAATGCGCTTAGCTTCCAGGACTACGTAACAGTGCAGGCTGGTGTGCTGGCAGTTGGTAGTGTCGTGTTACTTGCCAACATATTCTCTGACTTAGCGGGCGCCGCAATTAGTCCTCTTGCAAGGAAGGAATGGTATGCCCTCAAATAGCGTTTACCTTGAACAGCATATTTCCACGCAATTTGAGCGTTCTTGGAAGGCATTCCGTGAAAACACCCTCGCCGTGTTTGGCTTCTGGTGTTTGTGCTTACTGCTCCTTATTACGATACTTGCACCTTGGATATCGCCTTATGACCCGCAGTTTCAAACAGGACACCTCCTGCTTCCTCCCTCTTGGGATACCAAAGGGACGGTTGATTACTTTTTGGGAACCGATGATTTAACACGAGATATGCTATCGCGTCTTATCGCGGGCTCTCGCTTAACCTTCGGCTACGCCATCTTAGTGGCATTGGCTGCAGGTGTGTTGGGCGTGTTGATTGGCATTTTGGCGGGGATGACCTCGGGACTAAAATCCAGCTTCCTTAATCACTTGCTTGATACCGTACTGTCTATCCCATCGCTGTTGCTGGCTATCATTGTGGTGGCATTCAAGGGGCCGGGAGAAATGAATATTTTGCTGGCAGTATGGCTGGCATTAATCCCTCGTTTTATTCGTGCTGTCTATACCGCCGTGCATGCTGAGATGGAAAAAGAATACATTTTGGCTGCACGCCTTGATGGCGCGAATAGCTTCTATCTGCTCTATCATTCCGTACTGCCGAATATTCTTGTCGTATTAAACACAGAGTTTACGCGAGCAGTATCTGTTGCCATTTTGGATATTGCGGCCTTAGGCTTTCTCGGGTTGGGCGCACAAGCACCTTCTCCAGAATGGGGAGCCATGCTCGGTGATTCTATTGAGCTGGTCTTTACGTCGCCGTGGACAGTGACGCTGCCCGGTCTTGCAATTATGATAAGCGTACTGGTAGTCAACCTTGTGGGTGATGGCGTCAGTCAGGCAATAAACGCGGGGACAGAGTAATGCCGCTGTTAGATATTCGACACCTGACCATTGAGATTGATACGCCTCAAGGCCCCGTTAAAGCGGTAGACCGCATGAGTCTGACCATCAATGAAGGCGAAATTCGCGGTCTGGTGGGTGAGTCTGGTTCAGGAAAAAGCTTGGTGGCGAAAGCCATTTGTGGCGTAACCAAAGACAATTGGCGAGTCAGCGCAGACCGCATGCGCTTGGGTAATATTGATTTGCTTTCGCTACCCGCACGCGAACGCCGCCATTTGGTCGGCAAAGACATTGCGATGATTTTCCAAGAGCCATCCACGTGTCTCGATCCGTCAGAAGAGGTGGGTTATCAACTTGAAGAGGCGATTCCTTCTAGCTCATTTAGCGGCAGTTGGTGGCAGCGTCTCTCTTGGCGTAAGCAGCAATCTGTCGCGCTGTTACACAAAGTGGGCATTAAAGATCACAAGCGTGTGATGAAAAGCTACCCCTATGAATTGACCGACGGCGAATGCCAAAAAGTCATGATTGCTATGGCGATCGCTAACCGCCCTCGCCTTTTGATTGCGGATGAACCGACAGCCGATTTGGATCCAATCACTCAGGCTCAGATTTTCCGCTTGCTCAGTCGAACGAATCAGATCGCCAACACTACCATTTTGTTGATCAGTCATGACCTAACAACCGTGACACAGTGGGCTGACCGCATCACGGTGATGTATTGTGGCCAATCAGTCGAATCCGCAGGGCGAAAACAAATCATTGAGACGCCGCATCATCCTTACACCGATGCCTTGCTTCGCGCGATGCCAGACTTTAGCAAAGATATACCACACAAGAGTAAGCTTGCGGCATTGCCCGGCTCTATTCCCCCGTTGCAGCATTTGCCAATAGGTTGCCGACTGGGACCACGATGTCCTTATGCGCAGCGTAAGTGCGTCGAAGTACCGCGTACTCGCAAGGTGAAAAATCACAAGTTTGCCTGTCATTTCCCCCTCAATATGGAAGTCAAAAAGCATGACCGCACTGCTTGAAGTTGAAGGCTTAAGAAAAGATTATCAATATCGCACTGGGCTGTTTACCAAACGTGTGATTGAAGCGGTTAAACCCGTTTCCTTTTCATTGGATGCGGGTGAAACGTTAGCGCTGATTGGCGAAAACGGTTCGGGTAAGTCTACTCTTGCTAAAATGTTGGCTGGCGTCGTTATGCCATCTGGCGGTGACGTGCGTGTGAATGGTGAAGTGCTGAGACCGAACGATTACAAAACACGTTGCAAACTGATCCGCATGATTTTCCAAGATCCCAATACCTCGCTCAATCCACGTAATCAGATTGGTCAGATTTTGGAAAGCCCGTTGAAGCGAAACACCAACATGACGCCGCAAGAGCGTGAACGCCGTGTAGTAGATACTCTGCGTCAGGTGGGCCTGCTTCCCGAGCATGCGTATTTTTATCCACAAATGCTCGCAACAGGCCAAAAACAACGCATCTCGTTAGCGCGTGCATTGATCCTACAGCCCTGCGTGATTGTTGCTGATGAAGCCTTGAATGGATTAGATATGTCCATGCGCTCCCAGATCCTTAATCTGCTTCTCGAACTGCAGGAACTAATGGGCTTGTCTTACATTTATGTGTCTCAGCACATGGGGGTGGTTAAGCATGTCGCTGATAAAGTGATGGTGATGCAAAACGGGGAAGTGGTGGAATCTGGCAGCACGCAAACCGTGTTTTCTGAACCTCAGCATGCGCTGACGCAACGCTTGATTGAAAGCCATTTTACTGCCCCAACGCTCGACAGGCGGTCACGTTACAACACGGCTTAAAGCAAAAAGAGCGACCAATATGGTCGCTCTTTTTCTTTGTATTCAACGTCTGTATTCAACGTCTTTTTTCAATGCGTTAGATGGGTGTCTCCCCAAGCGCGAATAGTGAAGATAAACACTATATCTACAGGCTATTACGCCAACGATGCATTGATCTCAGCCAGCACCGCTGAAGGATTGGCGGCTTGCGTGATAGGACGACCAATCACCAAGTAATCTGAACCAGCACCCACTGCTTCCACAGGGGTCATAATACGGCGCTGATCACCCGCATCACTGCCTGCAGGTCGAATACCTGGAGTCACCAGTTTAAAATCTTGCCCCAGGGCTGCTTTCAACATGCTTGATTCGTGTGCCGAACACACAACACCGTCGAGACCGCTATTGCGAGTGAGCGTTGCCAGTGACAAAACATGTTCTTGTGGCTCACGGCTGATGCCAATACCGGCTAGATCGCTTTGCTCCATGCTAGTCAACACGGTTACGCCAATCAGCAATGGCTTGTCTTTACCATATGGTTCTAGCGCTTCTCGCGCTGCAACCATCATACGTTCACCGCCGCTTGCGTGAACGTTCACCATCCATACACCAAGCTCAGCGGCCGCTGCCACTGCACGTGCACAAGTATTTGGAATATCGTGAAATTTCAGATCCAGAAAAACGGTATGACCACGCTCATGCAGTTTGCGCACATAGTCAGGACCGTAAAGGGTGAACATCTCTTTACCCACTTTCAGGTGACAACTACCTGGCTCAATACGATCAACAAACGCAAGCGCCTGATCAATGTTTGGGTAATCTAATGCAACAATAACTTTTGGATCCTGCATTTCCAATTATTCTCCGTCTAGACCTCTGATGGGTTTTATCGAGCCCCATCCTTTGCATGATGGACAATGCCAATACAAAGAATGGGTCGAGAAACCGCATTTCCTACAACGGTAATGCGGCTTCACTTTTAACTGTTCCTCTACCAAGTGCTTGAGGGTCGTTAGGCTGATTTTCGCTCGCCCTTCTTCCGCTTGCTCGACATGAAGCTCCATGAGTTTATGGAAGCCCTTCATGGTCGGGTTCTTGGTCAATTGGCGTGTTAAAAAACTTTGCGCCATGGCCGGGTTTTCATGGTCACTGATAATATCGGACATCATCAGTTCCGCCGATGCGCCAGTGTTTTTCTCAATACAATTTTTCAGAAAGCGCACCAACGACATTTCTTTGTCCATGTGTTGGTAGCACTGCTCTAATAAAGGCAATGCTTCGCTGACAAAATCAGGGTCTTGTTCAAGCACATGCTCAAGCCCCTTTGTCGCATCTTTATAATCTTTGTTTTCTATATCAATGCGCGCCAGCATTAACGAAGCGCGGACACACCCTTTATCAGTCGATAACGCTTTGCGCAGCAGTTGCCTTGTGGTTTTCTCATCACTTTCAGCCAGCGACTGCATTGCAAGCTCACAGTAGAAGTGTGAAATATCACGCTTAAGTTTTGTCTTTCCAGACTTGACCAAACGACTCGCGATATCGATGGCTTTATCCCACTCTCGGGTTTGCTGATAAATAGCGAGTAGCTGTTGCAAGGCAAACTGTTTGTAATCAGGTTCTTCAATCAACTGATGAAAAATTTTCTCGGCTCGGTCAAAAAAGCCAGCCACCATATAGTCTTTGGCGAGTTGTTGCAGAGCGAGATTACGTTGATCAAGAGTAAGGTTTGGACGTGCGATGAGATTTTGGTGAATGCGAATAGCTCGGTCAACTTCGCCGCGGGAGCGGAAAAGATTACCGAGTGCTAAGTGGGTATCAATCGTCTCGTTATCGACTTGGAGCAGTTCTATAAATAGGTCGACGGCTTTGTCTGACTGATCAGACAGAAGTAGGTTTAAACCCGCGACATATTGTCTCGATAGATGATGAGACTGATCCTGTTTACGATGACGAGCATTCCTATTGCCCATATACCAACCGTAACCAGCGGCGATTGGCAGCAACAGAAACAACAGCTCAAGCATGTACGATTATTCCTTAACTGGGTCGATTCGCAGTTTGTCTAATTCCTGACGCTGTTTGTTTACTTGCTTCTTGAGCATGGCGGCAGACATTTTCGCTTTAAGGTAAAGCATACCGCAAATCAGCCATCCGAGCGCAAACCCAGTGCCAAATACAACGCCCAGAAGTAAAGACAATCTGAACTCGCCCTGTGCTACCAGATAATTGAAGTGAACCACTTCCTGATTTTGCGCACCAAGGGCAAGTGTGATTAGAAAACACAGGACGAGTAAAACGATACCAATAATCTTCACAGTCACTCCCTCTCTATTATTTCCAACAACCTATAAGACGAAGGCGTTTAACGCCAGTCTTGCATGCTGGACTAGTATACCCAAGCCACCTAAAGATATGTTGTTCAAAAGTGGCTTGGGTATACCTGTGATTATGCAGTAATTTGGCTTGTCAGACCATTGTAATAGACATAAAAAAAACGGCACACTTAACGCATGCCGTTTTTTGTTCGAAAGCGAATCAATCTTATAGATTAACTCGGTCACGAAGCTCCTTGCCCGGTTTAAAGTGAGGAACGTATTTACCGTCCAACTCAACCTTATCGCCTGTCTTTGGATTGCGTCCAACGCGAGGAGCGCGATAATGCAAAGAGAAACTACCAAAACCACGAATCTCGATTCTGTCACCAGACTCAAGTGTAGTGGCCATGTGCTCAAGGATTTCCTTGATGGCATCTTCTACCTGTTTGGCAGAAAGATGGGTTTGTTGACTACATAGCCTTTCGATTAGCTCAGACTTGGTCATGTACACCCCGCTTTTAGTATGTTTCTCAACAGTATAACTGTAGAGAGGGAAATTTTCCCCCTCAGTTCACATTAATTATTCGCTTTTCGCAGCTTTGAAAGCATCTGCCATTGCATTACCGAACGCTGCTTCATCAGTTTTGTTCAGTGTAGCCATAGCTTCTTGCTCTTCTGCTTCGTCTTTCGCACGAACAGACAAGTTGATTACGCGGTTCTTACGGTCAACACCGGTGTACTTCGCTTCAACTTCGTCGCCAACAGCAAGAACTAGAGTTGCATCTTCAACGCGGTCACGTGATGCTTCAGAAGCACGTAGGTAACCTTCAACGCCTTCGATCAACTCAACGGTTGCGCCTTTAGCGTCAACTGCAGTTACTTTACCCTTAACAATAGTACCTTTCTTGATGTCAGCCAGGTAGTTGTTGAACGGGTCTTCTTCCATTTGCTTAACGCCAAGTGAGATACGCTCACGCTCAGCATCAACCTGAAGAACTACTGCAGAGATCTCGTCGCCTTTCTTGAAGTCGCGAACAGCGTCTTCGCCTGCAACATTCCAAGAAATGTCAGACAGGTGAACTAGGCCGTCGATACCGCCGTCAAGACCGATGAAGATACCGAAGTCAGTGATTGACTTGATCTTACCAGTTACGCGATCGCCTTTGTTTTGCATTTCTGCAAATACTTGCCATGGGTTGTTCTTACATTGTTTCAGACCCAGGCTGATACGGCGACGCTCTTCGTCGATGTCCAGAACCATAACTTCAACTTCGTCACCCACGTTAACAACTTTAGATGGGTGAATGTTTTTGTTAGTCCAGTCCATTTCAGAAACGTGTACTAGACCTTCAACGCCTTCTTCGATTTCTACGAAGCAGCCGTAATCAGTCAGGTTAGTTACACGACCAGTCAGTTTGTGACCTTCTGGGTAACGGTTAGCGATTGCTACCCATGGATCTTCGCCAAGCTGCTTAAGGCCTAGTGATACGCGAGTGCGGTCACGGTCAAACTTAAGAACTTTAACCAGGATCTCGTCACCAACGTTAACGATTTCTGATGGGTGTTTAACGCGTTTCCAAGCCATGTCAGTGATGTGAAGCAGGCCGTCAACACCGCCTAGATCTACGAACGCGCCGTAGTCAGTCAGGTTCTTAACGATACCTTTAACTTCCATACCTTCTTGCAGAGAAGCAAGCAGTTCATCACGCTCAACGCTGTTTTCAGATTCGATAACAGCACGACGAGAAACAACAACGTTGTTGCGCTTCTGGTCTAGCTTGATAACTTTGAACTCCAGCTCTTTGCCTTCCAGGTGAGCAGTGTCACGTACTGGACGAACGTCAACCAGTGAACCAGGTAGGAACGCACGGATGCCGTTAAGCTCTACAGTGAAACCGCCTTTAACTTTACCGTTGATAACACCGATAACAGTTTCAGCTTCTTCGTAAGCTTTCTCAAGTTGGATCCAAGCTTCGTGACGTTTCGCTTTTTCGCGAGACAGTTGAGTCTCACCGAAGCCATCTTCGATAGCGTCTAGAGCTACGTCAACTTCAGCACCAACTTCGATTTCTAGCTCGCCAGCAGCGTTTTTGAATTGCTCTGCAGGGATAGAAGACTCTGATTTCAGGCCAGCATCAACAAGAACGTAACCGTTCGCGATAGCTACAACAGTACCTTTAACGATGGCACCTGGACGAGTTTCAATCGTTTTTAGCGATTCTTCAAAGAGTGAAGCAAAAGATTCAGTCATTAATTTGGTCTTCAATTAATTAAACGTCCACGGGTATCCTACCTCGTGGGGTTGATATTAATGTCGGTCATCATCCTTGCGACCAACGGCTTTGCCGCTACTTCAGGAAGTAACGGTAAATTTACTTTCAATATAGGACAATGCTTGCTCAAGCACCTGCTCAATGTTGAGAGAGGTGGAATCTAGCAAAAGTGCATCGTCCGCGGGACGTAATGGCGCGACTGCGCGGTTGCGATCTCGATCATCACGTTCCTGAATTTCGTTCAAAAGGCGGTCAAAGTTAACATCTAACCCCTTTAGTTGCAACTGGTTCATGCGGCGATTAGCGCGCTCTTCAGCGCTTGCATCAAGGAAAATTTTCACTTCTGCTTTTGGAAAAACCACCGTTCCCATGTCTCGGCCATCAGCAACCAATCCAGGTGCGTCGGCAAATGCGCGTTGACGGCGCAACAAGGCCTCGCGAACGCGTGGCAGCGCTGCAACTTTAGAGGCTGCCATGCCAGTTTCCTCTTTGCGAAGTTCACTCGAAACATCTTCGCCTTCTAGGATCACTTTAACCAAATCACCTTCAGCTTTGAATTGCACGTCAAGATGTGCAGCAAGAGGCACTAGTGCATCTTCAGATTCAGGGTCAACACCGTGGTGAATAGCAGCCAACGCAAGAACACGATAAATCGCGCCAGAGTCGAGCAAATGCCAGCCCAGCTTTGCCGCTATCAGCATGCAAAGGGTCCCCTTTCCGGCACCACTTGGACCATCAACAGTAATTACGGGCGCGAGGGTAGACATACACTTCTCCAAATCGTTTACGATCAGAACATCATTAAAGGCAGACGGTGGTTGAATCACCGAACGGTAAGATGCGCTGAGGAATCGGGGCGTATTATAGGGAATTACGGCCAAAAAAAACAGGCCGGAGATTTTCCGGCCTGCTATCTATATGCTTGCACTGTGACGTTATCTTTCCGCCAGTGATTCCAATTTATCGAAGTAGTCAGGAAACGTTTTCGATGTGCACTTTGGATCGTTGATTGTGACTGGCGTGTCGCTTAACGCGACCAATGAAAAACACATTGCCATACGGTGGTCATCATACGTATCAATAGCTGCGTGATTTAACTGCTCCGGAGGAGTAATGATGATGTAGTCTTCACCCTCTTCCACTTCCGCACCCACTTTACGAAGCTCTGTCGCCATCGCGGAAAGGCGGTCAGTTTCCTTCACGCGCCAGTTGTAAACGTTACGAATGGCTGTTGTCCCTTTGGCAAACAGTGCGGCTGTCGCGATGGTCATGGCAGCATCTGGAATATGGTTAAAGTCGAGATCAACCGCGTTCAGTTCACCACGTCGAGCAATCACGTAATCATCGCCCCACTCAATCTCTGCCCCCATTGCTGCTAGCGCATCAGCAAACTGCACATCACCTTGAATACTTTTGCTACCAATACCCGTCACTTTCACTTCACCGCCTTTAATTGCGGCAGCGGCAAGGAAATAGGATGCAGAAGAGGCATCACCCTCAACAAGAAACTCACCCGGTGCGGTATAGGTTTGGTTTCCTTTAACAAAGAAGACTTGGTAGTTATCGTGCTCAACCGAAATACCAAACTGCGACATGATGTGCAGCGTAATATCGATATACGGTTTAGACACCAAATCGCCTTTAATACGAATTTCAGTATCACCACTAAACAGCGGTGCTGTCATCAAAAATGCCGTCAAGAACTGGCTCGAAATCGTGCCATCAATTTCTACCGAACCACCTGCAATATCGGCGCTAATGATTTTTAATGGCGGATAATTTTGATTTTCAAGGTAGGTAACATCAGCACCGACATCACGAAGCGCATCCACTAAATGGCCGATTGGGCGCTCTTTCATACGAGGCTCGCCAGTAAGCACGTACTCGCCTTTGCCTAAACACAGTGCGGCGGCCAACGGACGCATTGCCGTGCCTGCGTTGCCAAGAAACAACTCAATCGGTTCAGATGTTTGAAACGCACCACCGAGACCTTCAACTTCGCAGACTGTTTTATCATCAGACAAACGATAGGTGACACCCAGCTTTGCCAATGCGTTGAGCATGTGGCGAATATCATCGCTATCGAGCAAATTAGTTAAGCGTGTTGTGCCTTTTGCAAGCGCGGCTAACAGCAAAGCGCGGTTTGACACACTTTTTGAACCAGGAAGGTTCACTTCACCGTTAATTTTAGAAATAGGTTGTAACGTCAATTGCTCCATCTGAACTACTTGGGATCCTTAATTTTTCGTAACCCGAGAGTAACGAAAAAGCAGCGCTTCGGCTAGCCCCTACTGCATTCAGATAGTCTTTGTTCTATTTTTGTCTTTAAGCATTTAACGCGTCATTTTCTTCACAAATACAACAACAAATAGGGCAATAGTAAAACTACCAGTGAATGCTTCTGTTGCAGCCACTAATCGCGACATTCCAATAGGGATATAGTCGCCATAACCGAGTGTCGTAAAAGTCACCACACTGTAATAGAGGCACTCTGCAAACGCCTGCAGATTACCGCTAAGCCCTTGTTCAGCTGAATACCCGACGGGTTCACCTGAAAACTGAATACCCGTTACAAAATACAGCATGGCACTGATCAAAATGAGTGCGAGTGAAAAGAAAACAACCCGAATAGGGCTTTCCCCATAGCCACAAAACAGATCCACCGTTTTCGACATAGCGCGTTGGGTAGAAAAATACGGCATTTGGTAGCGCCGCATGGTGAGCTCTTTTTGCAAGAAATAGCCTGCCATGGTGAATATACCGTGAGCCTCTGACGCCTTACGCAAATCGCGGTAAATTTCCTCTGATTGTTCGTATAGGTCCAGCGCTGTTTCCATGTCATTGCGCTTTTCTGCGCGCCGCCCTTCCGCTTCTTGTTGAAGGGTATGGCCCACTTTAATGTTGTCAATTTTTGTGTCTGTCAGCTTCACGCCAAGCAAGTTGCAATTGATAAAGCTGGCACAATGAATGTTGGCATCATGCAAGTCTGCCTTCATCAAACTACCGTGATCAAACTTGGCATTAAACAGGTGGGCACAGGTCATGTTTGAGCGATAGAAATTAGCGTGACTAAGATCATAGCCTCCACCAGGGCCGTGCCTTACGAGATTTATATCTTGAAGGTCTGCCCGTTTAACAATTATCCCTCTCAGTTGCCCGCCACTTTTGGCATACGCTTCGAGCTTTTCTTTAACGCCTGACACTTCTTTCGACAAATTCTCATCATGCCAAAAGCAAAAACCTGACTCTTCTGCTGGCTCGTGACAGCTGTGTTTCTCGCCATCTGGATCACGATATCGGCAAGTTGCATGATGATTGTTGTCGTCAACGGTTGAAGAGGATAATTCGGAAACAGTATCTGCATCTTTAATGCGCGCAGAATCAGAGCGATTTGACATAACGGCACCTCCAATTTCTCAGTATAGAGACTGAAACGAAAAAGTGAGAAGCGGGTAAATTTCATCGCACTAGCATCATGGCGCAACAGCGAAAGAAGACGGCAGATAGAAGCAGATGTCAGGAGTGAGCATAGAGGGAAAAGCAGAAAAGGTAGCCACCGATATCTCGCGGTCACTACCCTTTCTTTTATTCGGATATGTTTTACCTCACTTCCTGCAACGCTTGTTTTTTCTCTTCTTCCTTGTCTTCGATTGGCAAGACAAGATTAAGAATGATGGCTGTCAAACCACCCGCCGCCATTCCCGAAGAAAGGATATTACGAATCCAATCTGGCATGAATTGAAGGATTTCTGGTTTTTGTGCAATTCCTAATCCCATGGAGAAAGACAACGCCATGATAAGAATGGCTCGACGATTCAAATCACAACGAGAAATGATGCGAATGCCTGACGCGGCAATCGTACCAAACATCACAATCGTGGCACCGCCCAGAACAGGCTCTGGGATCAATTGAACAAGCGTTGCAACGCCCGGAAGCAAGCCAAGAATTACCAACATACCCGCGACGAAGTAACCGATGTAGCGACTTGCCACACCAGTAAGTTGAATGATGCCGTTGTTTTGGCTAAACGTTGAATTTGGAAAACTATTCAACACCGCCGCCAACGCAGAGTTAACGCCATCAGCTAGCACGCCACCTTTGATGCGCTTCATGTAGATCGGACCAGACACTGGCTGCTCTGACGTTTCAGACGTGGCAGTGATATCCCCAATGGCTTCTAGTGACGTCACCAAAAACACGATCACCAAGGGAACAAGCAAGGTGAAATCGAATGACAGGCCATATTGCATCGGCTGAGGGATAGCAACCCAAGCGATATCTTGTGTTGGCGCGGTGTTGATCATACCCAGCGCAAACGCGATTAATGTTCCTACCGTCATGGCGATCACAATCGAGGACATACGCAAATAAGGATTGTTGATGCGATTAAGCAAGACGATGACTGCTAACACTGAGCCCGCAAGCAATAGATTCCTCAACTCCCCAAACGTGCCATTCTCAATCGCTGCATAACCACCGCCCATGGATGTTAGACCAACTTGAATCAATGTCAGGCCGATAAGCGTCACAACGATTCCTGACACCAGTGGCGTGATCACCCGCTGAGCATGCTCGATGACGCGCGACAGGAAGACTTCCGTTAATGACGCAATCATGATGGTGCCAAAGATGGCTGCCATCATGGTTTCAGTGTCTGCACCGCCCGCTTTCATCGCAAGACCCGCACCGATAATGGGCCCCAAGAAGTTAAAACTGGTTCCCTGAATAGACAACAACCCCGAACCTAGCGGGCCAATCGTACGAATTTGAATAAGCGACGCCAAACCAGACGCGAATAAAGACATGCTGACAATGGTGTTGGTGTCCGAGGCAGGCAAACCCAATGCCTGACAAATGATCAATGACGGAGTGACGACCGCAACAAACATGGCAAGTAAGTGCTGCACTGCGGCAAAAAGGGTCTGTGGAAGAGGTGGACGATCATCAAGACGATAAATCAGCTCTGAAGGACGAACATTATCCGAGTTTGGAGAAAGACTCATTTCATTACCTGCTGTAAATGTACTTACTTCGTCGCGCTGAATGGGCGAAAAAGTTACCTAACAATATGCCCTGTGATTGCTGTTACTCAGTGCTGTCAGATAGTTAAGTGACGATTGTGGGGTGATTTGCGCGCCATTTTATAGAGGGAAAAGAGAAAAGCAATCGTTTGCGTATGGCGAATGGCGTGTATGCCTACAGAATAAGCGCATTTAACAAACTAGAAACAAAACAAACATTAACCAAAAACAGTCGGTATACTCAGAGTGGTCGGATGAGAAAGGAGAGCCAAGTGATCGTGATGAAAACCCTCCATCAGTTGGATGGCTATATTCAATCTATTTATCTTGCTGAATATGAAGATAAGTTGTTGCTGCTGGATGGTTGTAGCCGCGCAGATATTGGTGTGGTCGCACGTTTTATTACACAGACTCTTCGCCGCCCACTGAGTGATCTCAAAATCATTGTCGTGACACACATGCATCCTGACCACGCCGGCGGCGCACATCGCCTTCGCGAGATCACCGGTGCCAGAATCGTTGCAAGTCTCACTAAAGGACAGTGGTATCAAGGACTCGACGGCATTTTGATGTTCTGGAGTGACATGCTATTGGCTAAGTGGATGGCAAAACGCAAAGGAAAACCCGCGAAACGGGTTCGATACTCCCGAAAGTTAACTGCCGACCATTACGTCGCTGATGGTGAAATTCTGCCTGTATTTACAGATTGGCAAGTCCTGCACACACCAGGACACACAGACAGAGACCTTTCATTGCTTCACCTTCCGAGCAACAAAGTGTATGTCGCTGATCTGATGGTGACAGTAAAAGGCCGTTACATCCCCCCCTTCCCGGTGTTTTTCCCAAATCAATATCGCCAATCATTAGCCAAAATTTTCGCCCTTAATCCAAGTGGGATTTACCTGGCCCATGGTGGTGAGGTGACATTGACACCAGAAAGCCAACGCTATTTGGCCGAAAAAGCCCCTGCGCTGCCCGTGACTCATTGGCGATCAGTAAAAGCAAAACTCAAACGTGCTCTGTTGAGCCCAGCCGAAACCACTCAATAAAAAGGCGAAAAAAAACCGCCACATTGGGCGGTCTGTTGAATTCATCGCAGGCATCACAATAAAAACAGAGAATTAGACGTTTTTCGCTTCAAACTCTTTCATGAAAGCAACCAAGGCTTGAACACCTTCCAATGACATTGCATTGTAAATAGATGCTCGCATGCCACCAACATCACGGTGTCCCTTCAACGCTTTCAAGCCACGCGCATCAGACTCGGCAAGAAATGCTTCATCCAATTCAGGGTTAACCAGTTGGAATGGCACATTCATCAATGAGCGATTATCTGGGTGGATTTGGTTCACGTAGAAGTCAGACGAATCAATGCAGTCGTAAAGCAACGCCGCTTTCTCTTCGTTTTTCGCCTGCATCACCTCAAGACCGCCCTGCTCTTTCAGCCATTTATAGACTTCACCCGCCAGATACCAACCAAACGTTGGCGGTGTATTGAACATGGAGTCTTTTTCAGCCAGCGTTTTGTAGTTAAGTACATTTGGCAAAAATTCTTTTGCGCGACCCAACAAATCATCACGAACAATCACTAAGGTTATCCCAGCAGGGCCAATGTTCTTCTGCGCACCAGCATAAATTACGCCGTATTTAGACACATCGATTGGACGCGACAAAATGGTCGAAGACATGTCAGCTACGATAGGCTTATCGGTCTCTGGAAGATCTCGAATTTCAATGCCGTCGATCGTTTCATTGGGGCAAAAATGCACAAACGCCGCGTCATTGCTCAGTTTCCAGTCTTTAGCTGGCATAACCGCACGTTTGCCATCAATTTCTGTCAGCACATTCACGATATGCGGGGTACAGTATTTTTTCGCTTCTTTAACTGCACTCGCTGCCCAATAACCACCATCAACGTAATCTGCAATCGTGTGATTACCCAACAAGTTCATCGGTACTGCAGCAAACTGAGCGCGTGCACCACCTTGACAGTAAAGGACATGGTAGTTGTCAGGAATGGACAGCAATTCACGAAGGTTTTTCTCAGCCTCATCGACAACCGCGAGAAACGGTTTGCCGCGGTGGGAAATTTCCATCACCGAGGAGCCCGTGCCATTCCAATCGATTAATTCAGCCTGAACTTTTTTAAGAACGGCTTGTGGCAACATTGCTGGGCCCGCTGAGAAGTTGTGTACCTTTTCCATGATTTATCAATGCTCCTGCGTTTAATCGCTAAATAATGACTTTCTGCGTGAGCCGGATGATCCTTCCGCCGACTGCGCCCTGTATCAGGCACGAAAGAAAGCCACAAAGAAATCGTATTCGTTTTGTTTTATCACCTTTTCTAAGCGATTGGAACGGGAAATATGCGCAACTTTCCTTGAACTTTATAAAGGAGATAAAAAAAACGCAGCCTAAGCTGCGTTTTTCTATAACGGGACATGAAAGGAAGGATTATTCCTCGTCAGTGCCTTCGTCTTCAGGTTTGTCTGTTGGTGCTTCTGCTGACGCTTCTTCAGAAGTTTCTTCTGAGGCTTCAACAGGTGCTTGCTCAACCACTTCACCGTTTTCATCCAGAATCAATTCTTCTTCTGGCTCATCGATGCGTTGTAGACCAACCACTTTCTCACCTTCACTGGTGCGGATAAGCGTGACGCCTTGGGTGTTTCGGCCCACTTGGCTGACTTCAGCAACACGAGTACGAACCAGCGTACCTGCATTGGTGATCATCATGAACTCATCGCCTTCGGTGACCTGTACGGCACCAACCACACAACCGTTACGCTCAGAAACCTTGATAGAAACAACACCTTGTGTTGCACGGCTCTTCGCTGGGTATTGGCCAAGCTCAGTACGCTTACCGTAACCATTTTCAGTGACAGTTAGCACGTCGCCTTCGTTCTTCGGCACGATAAGTGAAACCACTTTATCGCCTTCCGCCAGCTTAATGCCGCGAACACCGGCCGCTGTACGGCCCATACCACGAACACCACCTTTCGCGTTGCCTTCTTCATCATAAACAGGGCTTTCGTAGAAACGAACAACCTTGCCATACGAAGAGAACAGCATGATATCACGCGTACCATCAGTGATATCAACACCGATGAGCGAGTCACCTTCACGAAGGTTCACAGCAATGATACCTGCGCTACGTGGACGGCTGAAATCAGTCAACGGTGTTTTCTTCACAGTACCGTCGCCGGTTGCCATGAAGACGAACTTGTCTTCTGAGTATTCTTTAACAGGCAGAATCGCAGTAATGCGTTCATTCGGTTCAAGAGGCAGAAGGTTAACAATTGGCTTACCACGTGCAGTACGTGATGCGAGCGGTAATTGATAGACTTTCAGCCAGTACATGCGACCACGGCTAGAGAAGCACAAAATGGTGTCATGGGTATTCGCGACCAGAAGACGCTCAATGTAGTCTTCTTCTTTCATACGCGTTGCTGACTTACCTTTACCACCACGACGCTGCGCTTCGTAATCAGACAGAACCTGATACTTCACATAGCCTTCATGGGAAAGAGTCACCACAACGTCTTCTTGATTGATCAGATCTTCGATATCAATGTCGTGGCTTGCTGCAGTGATTTCAGTACGACGCTCGTCACCGTATCCATCACGAATTGCTTCAAGCTCTTCACGGATGACTTCCATCAAACGATCAGGGTTAGACAGGATGAACATTAGCTCGCCGATGAGTGTCAGCAGCTCTTTGTATTCATCCAGGATCTTTTCATGCTCAAGACCGGTCAACTTGTGCAGACGCAGATCCAAAATCGCTTGTGCTTGTTGTTCAGTCAGGAAGTATTTTCCATCACGAACACCAAACTCTTCTTCAAGCCATTCAGGACGTGCCGCATCAACGCCAGCCGCTTCAAGCATTACTGCTACAGTGCCTAGCTCCCAACCGCGTAGTTGCAGTTGTTCACGGGCGATAGCCGGTGTTTGTGCGTTACGAATCATTTCGATGATTTCATCGATGTTCGCAAGAGCAATCGCCAAACCTTCCAAGATATGTGCACGATCACGCGCTTTGCGCAGTTCGTAAATAGTACGACGTGTCACCACTTCACGGCGGTGGTTCACGAAACACTTCAGCATATCTTTCAGGCCAAACAGGCGTGGCTGGTTATTGTCCAGCGCAACCATGTTGATACCAAAAGAGGTTTGCAATTGCGTTTGTGAGTAAAGGTTGTTGAGGATGACCTCACCGACTGCATCACGTTTACATTCAATCACGATACGCATGCCGTCTTTATCAGACTCATCGCGTAGCGCACTGATGCCTTCAATCTTCTTATCTTTAACCAGCTCGGCGATCTTCTCGATCAAACGTGCTTTGTTCACTTGATAAGGGATTTCAGAAACAATGATGGTTTCTTTACCGTTCTTCTCGACTTCGATTTCGGCGCGAGAGCGCAGGTAAATCTTGCCGCGACCGGTACGGTACGCATCTTCAATGCCTTTACGGCCATTGATCATTGCTGCCGTTGGGAAGTCGGGACCCGGAATGTGCGTCATCAGCTCTTCAATGCTGATGTCTTCATTCTCAATATATGCCAAACAACCGTTAACCACTTCTGTCAGGTTATGCGGAGGAATATTGGTCGCCATACCTACTGCGATACCAGACGAGCCGTTTACCAGCAAGTTTGGAACACGCGTTGGCATCACTTCTGGAATTTGTTCTGTACCGTCGTAGTTTGGAACGTAATCGACAGTGTCTTTATCCAGATCAGCCAGCAGTTCGTGGGCAATTTTTGACATGCGAACTTCGGTATAACGCATTGCCGCCGCTGAATCGCCGTCAATAGAACCGAAGTTGCCTTGTCCATCAACCAGCATGTAACGCAGCGAGAAAGGCTGTGCCATACGGACGATAGTGTCATAAACAGCGCTGTCACCGTGTGGGTGGTATTTACCGATCACATCGCCAACAACACGGGCAGATTTTTTATATGCTTTGTTCCAGTCGTTGCCTAGTACATTCATCGCGAAAAGAACGCGACGGTGTACTGGCTTCAGACCATCACGCACGTCAGGAAGCGCACGACCAACGATAACGGACATCGCATAGTCGAGGTAAGAACTTTTCAGTTCATCTTCAATGTTGACGGGCGTGATCTCTTTAGCAAGATCGCTCATGGAGCCAATATCCCTCAGGTAAGTATGTCAAAAATGACTACGTGCAAGACGGTGAGAATACCATAAAAACAGACCAAGAGTCACAGCCTAAACCCGAGATAAATCACGAAATACTCTTAATCTGGCGCTCTAACGCACGACAGGGCGAAAAAACGCTCGCTAACAAGGTAGAGCTAGAAAAATTTATGAGAATCGCTCACAGAAGCGTAGGCGTATTTTTTTCTGTTATGAGGCTAATTTGGGATTGGACGCGATCAACATTCGTCAGGTCACGATTTATTATGTAATAAAAGAAAGAAAATAAGAGTGGGAAGTGCCTCTCAATATCCCTTCAGTGAGTAAGGAAAGATAGGTGCTAACACAATTGAGTGTTAGCAAGGAGACGCTATGTTACATCAAGCAATCAATGCGGTGGGTATGGCAATAATTATCGGTAAATACACTTTGTTGGCTTTATTGGCAGCTGTTGCTGTCACCAACGCAGCATAACTTTCTTACCGAGAAATTAGCGATCTTTCAACATTATCTCCGGGGGTGACCGCCTCCGGTTTTCTATCTCCTTTCTTCAATCTCGCACCTTCTCCGAGTTTCTTTATCTGCGTTTCTTAGTTGATGTTTTTAATCTCTATAATGCGGTTATAATGCAAAAAAAATTTAGGGATAACTGCGCAATGACGACTCAGCTCAATGTCGACCCGGCCGAAATCAAAAAATTTGAAGACATGGCTTCCCGTTGGTGGGATCTAGACGGTGAATTTAAACCGCTTCACCAAATCAACCCTCTTCGTCTTAATTACGTGATTGAGCGCAGTGGTGGCATCTTTGGTAAGAAAATACTAGATGTCGGTTGTGGTGGTGGCATTCTAGCAGAAAGCATGGCGCGTGAAGGTGCTGACGTAACTGGCCTAGATATGGGTAAAGAGCCCCTGACTGTGGCGCGCTTACATGCCTTAGAAACAGGCACAACGTTATCTTATATTCAGTCAACGGCTGAAGAACATGCAGAGACGAATGCAGGTCACTATGACATTGTCACCTGCATGGAGATGCTTGAGCATGTTCCTGATCCGGCTTCCGTAATTGCAGCATGCGCGAAAATGGTGAAGCCGGGCGGCCATGTGTTTTTCTCGACGCTAAATCGGAATACCAAATCATGGTTATTTGCCATCGTCGGTGCAGAACACCTAATGAGAATCGTGCCGAAGGGAACTCACGACCACAACAAATTCATTAAACCCTCAGAACTGCTGAACATGATTGATGCTACCCCGCTGAATGAGCAGCATATGACGGGCCTGCACTACAATCCGTTGACAGACAAATACTGGCTCTCACCGCGTAATGTAGACGTCAATTACATCGTTCATACTCATAGCCCGGAATAACCGGGCGTTTTTTTTGTTCGGGAATTGACTTCCCTAATTTGTAAGTAGCGATCAGCGATTAAAGGATGAATCGATGAAAGGAACGATCAAAGCCGTATTATTTGATTTGGATGGCACTCTACTTGATACCGCGCCCGATATGGCAAATGCCGCTAACTGTGTCCTGTGTGACTACGGTCTTCCTCCTTTAAATGACGCACAAATTCAAGCTAACACCAGTCACGGGGCCCGCGGCCTATTACGTGCAGGGTTTGGAGACTCTCTAGAGGGTAGAGAGATTGACACTCTCCTGCTGTCGTTTCTTGACCACTATGAGAAAAGTATTTGCACTGACACCAAGCTTTACGAGGGTGTGATTGATCTGGTTGCGCAACTGTCAGCACGCAATATCCCATGGGGCATCGTCACGAATAAGCCAGGCTTTCTTACTTCAATGTTACTCCCCTACTTTCCCGAACTCGAACAAACACAAGCACTCGTGTGTGCCGACACGCTCAGCCGAGCGAAACCACATCCTGACCCACTGATCTACGCCGCAGGCTTAATTTCTGTACTGCCATCACAGTGTTTATATGTGGGTGATATTGAAAACGACATTGTGGCCGCTAAAGCGGCAGGTATGTATTCAGCGGTGGCGGCTTGGGGTTACATTGGCGCAGAGCAAAACCCGGTCGAGTGGGATGCAGATCTTATTTTTAACAAAGCTGTAGATGTTCTGTCATTATTCTGATCCTTGTCACAAGCAGTAAGAACATAAAATAGCCACTTTTCAGGTGGTTAAGATGAAACACTGTTTGTACTGCTAGGCAAGAATTATATTTTTTTTATTTGCTTTCCCCCACCTTAAAAATCGTTGCATTTCTCTATGCCATTGCAACTTATAGGACAAAACAGTTAGTGAGCACTAACATAGATATCTTCATCCCCAAGATATCCACAGACCCTCCTATTTCGCTAACTTGCAATATCCTCCTCCCACCACTATCTTGTTACTCAAGTCAGGCGTACCCCCTACATATAGTGTTTGAGCGCGTACGCCATTAGTTTAATATTGATCACAAATCTACCTTGCAATTTGTGAAATCTTGCAAAAATACGTCTTCAGGCAAGGAAATACCGGGAACGAGATAAATGAACCAACAAATTACCGTCCAAAAGCGCAGTGGCGCAAAGGAAAATATTGATCTAGATAAAATCCACCGCGTCATAGAGTGGGCAGCTAAAGGTCTAGACAATGTCTCTGTATCACAAGTCGAACTCCGTTCTCACATCCAATTTTACGACGGTATAAAAACTGAAGACATCCATGAGACCATCATTAAAGCAGCAGCGGATCTGATCTCTGAGCAAACACCTGACTACCAGTATCTTGCAGCTCGCCTTGCCATCTTCCACCTGCGCAAAAAGGCCTACGGGCAGTTTGAGCCTCCGAAACTGGTTGAACATATCCGCAAAATGGTCGACATGGGTAAGTATGACAACCATATCCTCGAAGACTACACAGAAGAAGAACTGAACGTACTTGACGGTTACATCGACCACTGGCGTGATATGAACTTCTCCTACGCTGCAGTTAAGCAGTTGGAAGGTAAATATTTGGTACAAAACCGTGTTACTGGTGAAATCTACGAAAGCGCACAGTTTTTGTACATCATGGTCGCGGCATGCCTTTTCGCCAATTACCCGAAAGAAACGCGATTGGATTACATCCGTCGTTTCTACGACGCGGTATCGCTGTTCAAAATCTCACTGCCAACACCGATCATGTCAGGCGTTCGCACACCAACCCGTCAGTTCAGCTCATGCGTTCTGATTGAGTGTGATGACAGCCTAGACTCTATCAACGCCACGGCCAGTGCGATCGTGCGTTATGTTAGCCAGCGAGCAGGTATCGGCATTAATGCTGGTCGTATTCGTGCGCTCGGCAGCCCAATTCGTGGTGGTGAAGCGTTCCACACGGGTTGTATCCCGTTTTACAAGTATTTCCAAACAGCGGTTAAATGTTGTTCACAAGGCGGGGTGCGCGGTGGTGCAGCCACATTATTTTACCCAATGTGGCACCGTGAAGTTGAAAACCTGCTGGTTCTGAAGAATAACCGTGGCGTAGAAGAAAACCGTGTTCGTCACATGGATTACGGCGTACAAATCAACAAGCTGATGTACACCCGCCTGATCAAAGGTGAAAACATTTCGTTGTTCTCGCCATCAGACGTGCCAGGTCTATACGATGCATTCTTTGCGGATCAAGAAGCATTCGAGCGTCTATACGTTCAATACGAACAAGATGCATCCATTAAACGTGAAACCGTCAAAGCGGTTGAACTGTTCTCCCTAATGATGCAAGAGCGCGCATCAACAGGTCGTATCTACATCCAGAACGTTGACCACTGTAATACGCACAGCCCGTTCGACCCGAAAGTGGCACCGATTCGTCAGTCAAACCTCTGTTTGGAAATTGCACTACCAACCAAACCACTGACAAATGTAGAAGACGACAACGGTGAAATCGCACTTTGTACGCTTTCTGCCTTTAACCTTGGTGCGATTAAGCAATTAGACGAGCTCGAAGAGCTTGCAGATTTGACTATCCGCGCTCTGGATTCTCTGCTGGATTACCAAGACTATCCATTGCCTGCAGCGCGTAAAGCCACCATGAACCGCCGTACACTCGGTGTAGGTGTGATTAACTTTGCATACTATCTGGCGAAAAATGGCGTGCGTTACTCTGACGGCAGCGCGAACGGCTTAACGCACCGCACCTTTGAAGCGATTCAGTACTACCTGCTGAAAGCCTCTGTCGGTCTAGCAAAAGAAAAAGGCGCTTGCCCATCGTTTAATGAAACCACCTATTCGCAAGGTGTGCTGCCTATTGACACCTACAAGCGCGATTTGGACAAAGTGTGTGAAGAACCACTTCACTACGATTGGGAAACCTTGCGCAGTGAAATCGTTGAGCATGGCCTTCGCAACTCAACACTGTCAGCATTAATGCCGTCAGAAACCTCTTCACAGATTTCAAATGCGACCAATGGTATTGAACCACCACGCGGTTTTGTTTCTATCAAAGCATCGAAAGATGGCATCTTGAAGCAAGTCGTGCCTGAGTTTGACAAGTACAAAGATAACTATGAGCTGCTTTGGAACATCGAATCCAACGACGGTTATTTGCAATTGGTTGGTATCATGCAGAAGTTTGTTGACCAAGCGATTTCAGCCAACACCAACTACGACCCAAGCAAACAAGCTGGCGGTAAAACACCGATGAAGCTGCTGTTGAAAGATCTACTTTCAGCGTACAAATTGGGCGTGAAAACCCTGTATTATCACAACACCCGAGACGGTGCGGATGATGCGCAACAAGATTTAGCCGCACAAGACGATGATTGTGCAGGCGGCGCTTGTAAAATCTAATACCCAAACGAGAGGGAGCTGATGCTCCCTCTTTGAAGTTCCATTCAACACGGTATATTGAAAGCAATGGCTTACAGCACTTTTTCAAAAAACAACAATAATGCACTCAAAGAACCGATGTTCTTTGGTCAGCCTGTTAACGTAGCCCGCTACGATCAACAGAAGTATGAAATTTTCGAAAGACTGATTGAGAAGCAGCTTTCCTTCTTCTGGCGCCCAGAGGAAGTTGATGTCTCGGGCGATCGCATCGACTACAACAAGTTGCCTGATCACGAAAAGCACATTTTCATCAGTAACTTGAAATATCAAACCTTGCTGGATTCAATCCAAGGTCGCAGCCCTAATGTGGCCTTGCTGCCTTTGGTTTCGCTTCCTGAGCTCGAAACGTGGATTGAAACTTGGTCTTTCTCTGAGACCATTCATTCACGCTCTTACACTCACATCATTCGTAACATTGTTAACAACCCATCTGTAGTATTTGATGACATCGTTGCCAACGAGCAAATCATTAAACGCGCGAATGACATCGCAAAGTATTACGATGATTTGATTCAAGCCACCAGCGACTACCATCGTTTGGGTGAAGGCGAACACACAGTCAACGGCGAGAAAGTAGTGGTGTCACTGCGTGAGCTGAAGAAAAAACTGTACGTATGCTTGATGTCCGTTAACGCACTTGAAGCCATTCGCTTCTACGTCAGTTTCGCCTGTTCATTTGCATTCGCAGAGCGTGAACTGATGGAAGGTAATGCCAAAATCATAAAGCTGATCGCGCGTGATGAGTCTTTGCATTTGACCAGTACTCAACACATGCTGAACATTCTTCGCAGCGGTGATGATGACCCTGAAATGGCGGAGATCGCAAAAGAATGTGAGCAAGAGTGCTTCGATCTATTCAAAGAAGCCGCCGAGCAAGAAAAAGAATGGGCAGAATACCTATTCAAAGACGGTTCGATGATTGGCTTGAACAAAGACATTCTTTGTCAGTACGTCGAGTACATCACCAATCTTCGCATGGCAGCAGTCGGCCTTAAAAGCGCTTACCCTGGTGCATCGCAAAATCCAATCCCTTGGATTAATGCATGGCTTTCTTCTGACAACGTGCAAGTTGCCCCGCAAGAAGCTGAAATCAGCTCTTATCTGGTTGGCCAAATCGACAATGATGTCGATATGGACGATTTGGGTGACTTTGAACTATGAGTCAAATCACTATTACAGTGAATGGCCAAACGCTGGTGGGAAATACCCACCAGCCACTACTTGAGCAAATCGAGCAGGCCGGTTTACAACCTGAATTTCAATGTCGAAATGGGGTTTGTGGCGCATGTCGTTGCAAGTTGGACAAAGGTGAGGTTGTTCAAGAAGATGCCATGGCATACCTTGCTGCAGGTGAGATCCTAACTTGCCGCTCAACGCCGCTCGAAAGCGTGGATCTAGAATTTGATTACCACGTTTCGTTGGTCGCTAAAAAAGCCGCGAATCTCTAAACTCGCTTTCGCGGCATCACTTCATTAACTACACAAATATACTATTCAAGTTCAAGTAAAAGCGAATCAAGTTCAAGTAAAAGCGAAATTGCCCCACACCATCAACGACAATCCGTTCTTCGTTATACTCTCTCGTAAAATACGCTCTCCACACACATCTCTTCATACGACTGACTTAAAAATGCCTGAACATACATTTTCAGGTACTACCGATGCAACATGTTGGTGCAAATAACCACAGTGCCCGTTTCAAAAATGTTCATTTGAAAACAAACTGAGACAACTGAAATAGCCTCACCAACCCCTTATAAACAAAGAACCCCCGCTAGAGAAAGCGCTTTCCATCTGGCTTTGCTACGACGATCACAGCGTTCGAATGAACACACAGATGTTCATGTGAAAGCCGCTCCAATTACTATATCTTTCACCATGGTTCATTACATTTTCGCAACAAACATCGCGGTTGCATATAAAATCAATGAGAGAAAGTGGACTTTCACCAATAAAGAAGGGAAGGATTGAAATGAAAAAGCTATTACTCGGAACCGTACTTTCTGCCACAACCTTGTTTGGGTTTGGTATGGCGTCGACTGCAGCGCTCGCCAGTGATAACGACCCAGTGAAGATCAACATGAGTCTCGTTTTCACCCAAAATGAACTCCTCACTCAAGAGTTGATTAAAGTTGCTGATAAGATCAAAGAACGCACTGATGGCGGCGTAAACATCAAAGTTTTCCCAGGCGGTCAACTCCCTGTATACAAAGATAACCTTGAGCAAGTCGTTAACGGCGCAAACTGGATTGCTGTTGAAGACTTGAGCTACCTCGGTGATTACGTCCCTGATTTCGCAGCACTAGCAGGGCCAATGCTTTATACCTCTTACGATGAATACCTTGCGATGATGGACACCGACTACGTTGCGAAGTTAACTGAAGAAGTCGAGAAGAAAGGCATTAAAGTGCTAAGCGCGGATTACATCTTTGGTTTCCGCCACATGATCACCAACAAAGAAATCAAAAGCCCTGAAGATATGGCAGGCATGCGCATTCGCGTTCCAGGCAGCCAGCTTTTCATTAACACCCTATCTTCAATGGGCGCATCTCCAGCCGCATTGCCGTTCCCAGAAACCTACGCAGGCGTTCAGCAAGGCGTGGTTGACGGTTTGGAAGGCTCGATCCTGACCATGTACTCGACCAAGATTTATGAAGTGGCCAAGAACATGTCTAAAACGGGCCACTTCCTCGGTACTGTCGGTCTTTACATCTCACCAAGCGTTTGGGACAAGCTGACCGCAGAGCAACAAAAAATCGTGATGGAAGAAATCAATGCTGGGGCAGTATCAAACACCGAACAATTGGTGAAGCTTGACGCCGAGTATGAGCAAAAGCTTAAAGAACAGGGTGTGACGTTTAACGACGTGGATACGGCTGCGTTCAACAAGCTAACCGCTGATGTCTATAACCAATTCCCTGCATGGAGCGAAGGTGTTCACGGCACCATCAACGCAGAATTGGAAAAAATCCGTGCTGCTAAGTAAGCCTCTAACCTCCGCCCCAGCACATCTTAGGCTGGGGCTAGATCTTTTCAGCCTTACTGTCTTGGAGTCACCATGCGGTTTCTCGCTAACTTCGAAGAAATCTTGGCCTCAATCGCCATTTCCATCACAGTTGTGGTGGTTATCATCAATGTTGTTCTTCGCTATTGCTTTGGATTTGTTGTGCCTTGGAGTGAAGAGCTTTCAGTGATCTGCTTTACGTGGTCCGTCTACTTCGGCATAAGCTCTTGCTACAAACATAAGCTGCATATGGGAGTCGATGTGATTTTGACCTTCATCCCCCAGAGTGGACAGCGATATTTCAGACTTTTTATCTCGTTTTTCCTATTGGCACTCAACGTGACCATGGCCTACCTCAGCGTCAGCTACACCATGCTTTCGACAAAGGTCACGCCAGTGATGGGCATGTCTTATTTTCCAATTAACAGCGTTCTTGTCGTCTGCTTCTCTTTGATGGCGTTTCACACCATCAGATTCATCATCGATGATTTGAAGCCGTCAGATAATGACGCGCTCAACAAAGCGCAATAGGTGGCTGCTGTGGATATCTATATACCTATTATTCTTTTATTTGTTTTATTTCTTCTCAATATACCTATTGCCTTTTCCTTGATCGCTTCATCGATGTTTTACTTCCTATTCATCAATGACTCTATCCCCGTAAGTTTGGTCATGCAGCGGTTTATTTCTACGGTTTCTTCTTTCCCACTTCTTGCTATCCCTTTCTTTATCATGGTTGGATCAATCATGAACTATGCAGGAATAAGCCGAAATCTACTGGCATTTGCAGACTCACTGATCGGGCATAAAGTCGGTGGATTAGCACATGTGAATGTGTTGCTGAGTACCTTGATGGGCGGCATTTCAGGCTCCGCCAATGCGGATGCGGCCATGCAGTCAAAGATCCTTGCCCCTGAGATGACAAAGCGTGGCTATGACCTACCGTTTACTGCTGCTGTCACTGCCGCATCCTCGAGTATAAGCCCTGTCATACCGCCGGGGATTAACCTGATTATTTTTGCTTTGCTTGCCAACGTGTCCGTGCATTCCATGTTTATCGCTGGATATGTGCCTGCGTTTATGATGGCAGCGGCTTTGATGATCACGATTGCTTTCATCTCTAAAAAACGTAAATACAAGCCTTCACGGGAGCACCCTGCGAGCGCGAAAGAAAGGCTCGGCTACTTCGGCAAAGCGATACCTGCATTGCTGATCCCGTTTGGCATCATTTTAGGCATGCGCTTTGGTCTTTTCACGCCCACCGAAGCGGGCGCTATTGCGGTATTGCTCTGTACCATTATCGGTTTTGCTATCTATCGCGAGTTAAAGATCCATCACTTTGCGGCTATTTTGCGCGAAACGATTCAGGGCACCAGCAGCGTCATGTTCATCATCATCGGTGCAATGGTCTTTGGCTATTACATGACGTTGGAGCAAATTCCTCAAGACGTCGCGTCTATGCTCATTGGCCTGACAGATAACAAAGCCGTATTGCTGCTCATCATCAACATTCTGTTGATCATTGTTGGTATGTTCATTGAAGGTGGCGCAGCAATGATCATCCTGACACCCTTGTTATTGCCAGCAGTCCTGAACCTTGGCGTGAATCCGGTTCATTTCGGTATCATTGTCATCGTCAATATCATGATTGGTGGTGTCACTCCACCATTCGGTTCAATGATGTTTACCGTTTGCTCGATTCTTCGTGTAAGGATGGTTGATTTCGTGCGAGAAGTAGCGCCGTTACTGGCAGCACTACTGACGGTATTGATGATTTTGACTTACTGGGAAGGACTAGTGATGTTCTTACCAAACCTTTTTTAATTGATTCATCGTTTCAACAAGATGCCATCGCGCATCTTGTTGCCAAAAAGCCGCAAAACGCTTATTCAGGTTCTGCGGCTTTTTTTTCACTCCCATCGTCAAGAGACATTGTCTGCAATTTTAACCACTGATCTCACGCTAATCTCCCGACTCTTCGCGCTACTACATTGATAGAAGATCACAGTCTGCATTTATCTGTCCAAAAAACCGTCTTTTTTACTGCAATCATCTCATTTATTAGTCACTTATTTTTCTCTGCCTTTCCAATACTGATAGCTGGGCGAAATTGTTCGTCAGGGAACGCCTGTTCTCAACTATTTCCAGCGCGTCAGGAGACACAAAATGGGATTGCACTTCACCAAAAAAAATGACACTCAAACTGAGGATATTTACGAAGAGGCTCTTTCTCGAACCCAACTGCCCAAGCACTCTCTGCCAACAGAAAGTCAGTCTCCCGAGTTGATAGCACAACTACTACGAGATGAGCTTTTAATGGATGGGAATGCAAGGCAAAACCTCGCTACCTTTTGTTCGACTTGGATGGAGCCCAGTGTTCATGACCTGATGGATGCGTGTATCGATAAGAACATGATCGATAAAGATGAGTATCCACAGACCGCAGAGATTGAATCTCGCTGTGTGCATATTCTCGCCAAACTTTGGAATAGCCCAGAAAGCGAAACCACGGTGGGCTGCTCCACGACCGGTTCGTCAGAAGCGGCCATGCTGGGTGGCCTTGCCATGAAATGGAATTGGCGCAAAAAACGCGAAGCTTTAGGTCTTGCGACAGATAAACCCAATATTGTCTGCGGCCCTGTACAAATCTGCTGGCATAAGTTTGCCCGCTACTTTGATGTGGAAATGCGTGAAATCCCACTCGACGGCGATGAAGTGGGCATGAACCCAGACAAGCTCTCGCAATACGTGGATGAAAACACGATAGGTGTGGTGCCTACACTCGGTGTGACCTACACCTGTGTGTATGAGCCGGTAGAAATCATTTCACAAAAACTCGATGAACTTCAAGCGCAGACCGGACTCGATGTGCCCATTCACGTTGATGGCGCTTCAGGCGGCTTTATTGCGCCATTCGTCACGCCCGAGTTGAAATGGGATTTTCGCTTGCCCCGCGTGGTTTCAATCAACAGCTCTGGCCATAAATACGGATTGGCTCCGTTAGGTGTGGGCTGGGTGGTATGGCGAGATAAAGCGCATCTTCCTGAAGAACTCGTGTTTGATGTCGATTACCTTGGCGGACATATGCCAACATTCGCGCTCAACTTCTCGCGTCCGGGTGGTCAAATCGTTGCACAGTATTACAACTTTTTGCGTCTTGGTTTTGAAGGCTACAAAGGCATTCACGAATCGTGCTTCAGCACAGCACAATGGCTAGCTGATGAAATTGCCAAAATTGGTCCTTTCGATATTTTCTATAATGGCCGCGGCGGGTTACCCGCTTTAAGCTACAGCCTCAAAGAAGGCGATTGGGGCTTTACCCTCTATGACTTGTCAGATCGCATGCGGATGCGAGGATGGCAAATTGCTTCTTATCCCCTACCAAGCAACCGCCAAGATACCGTCATACAGCGCATTATGATCCGTCATGGCGTTAGCTTAGATATGGTTTCGATGCTGCTAGAAGACCTTAAGCGGTGTATCGATTACTTCAAACAGTACCCGCAAGCGAAATCGGGTACGACTTCTTCGTTCCATCACGGTTGATACTGTGCATCACCGCGTCGATGAATCGTTCAATTTAGTCCAAAGGCCACAAATAAACCGTGGCCTTCATCTCTAAGGATTAAAAGATGAATAAAAAAGTCAGTGCCTCAGCTGTTGGCAAGATCAGTGTTTTTACCTTTGCCATCATGAATATTGTGGCTGTGGTCAGTTTACGTGGCTTGCCAGCCGAAGCTGAATATGGCCTCAGTTCCGTTTTTTACTATGTATTTGCCGCCGTATTCTTCCTCATACCAGTCTCTTTGGTCGCAGCAGAACTCGCGACGGGCTGGCCAGAAAAAGGCGGGATTTTCCGTTGGGTGGGTGAAGCCTTTGGCCCAAAACTCGCCTTTATGGCCATGTTCTTGCTGTTTGTGCAGGTGTGTGTGTGGTTCCCGACTGCGCTCACCTTTGGTGCTGTATCACTGGCCTTCATCGGCCCCGATCAAACCTTTGATGCAGCCTTGTCACAAAATAAATTCTTTGTTCTGGCCATCGTGCTGGCTATCTATTGGTTTGCCACTTTTATCGCGTTTCGTGGTGTTTCAGCCTTCACATTGCTGTCTAAATGGGGCGGGATCATCGGCACCATCATTCCTGCAATCATCCTCATTTTACTCGGCTTTGCTTTTCTGTTTAGCGGAGAGAAAATCCAAATTGACATGGCGTGGAAAGACGTTATTCCCGATTTTTCCAAGTTCAATAACGTGGTGCTCGCAGCCAGTATTTTCCTGTTTTACGCAGGTATGGAGATGAATGCCATTCACGTCAAAGATCTGGACAACCCAACGCGATCGTATCCTATAGCCATTGGTATCGCCGCACTAGGTACTGTGGTTATCTTTGTCCTAGGCACACTGGCGATTGCCTTTGTAATCCCCAACACGGATATCAACCTTACACAAAGTTTGCTCGTAGCTTATTTTGATATGTTCCGCTGGGCAGGGCTCAGCTTCTTGGGGCCAATCATGGCGATATGCCTTGCCATTGGTGTGCTAGCGGGCATTGTGACTTGGGTAGCTGGACCATCAACGGGCTTGCTGGAAGTCGCCAAAGCAGGTTACATGCCGCGGTTTTGGCAGGAAACCAACAAAAACGGCATGGCGACACATATCCTGCTGGTTCAAGGCATTATTGTCAGTTTCCTTGCGATAACCTTTGTTGTGTTGCCTTCCGTTGAAGCGGCCTACCAAATACTCAGCCAATTGGCTGCGGTCATTTATCTTACGCTCTATATGCTGATGTTTTCCGCCGCCATTTATCTGCGTTTCAGTCAACCCAACCGCCCTCGCCCTTACAATGTTCCTGGCGGTAAAAAAGGCTTGTACCTTTTCGCGGGTATCGGTTTCACCAGTTCTGCTATCGCTTTTGCGTTCAGCTTTATTCCACCCAGCCAAATAGCCGTCGGTAGCCCTACGGTATTCATGTCGATTTTGGTGGGATTGAGTGTGCTCTTCATTGCGATTCCTTTTGTTATCTATGCCATTCGCAAACCACATTGGCGAGATGAAAACTCTGATTTTGCACCGTTTACTTGGCAGATTGAGGGTGTGCATCCTGGCCTCAAAAACCACTCAGACACACATACTGAAGCTGTCACGGCAGTGCATCGCGAAGGCAAAGGAGAAGCATCATGAGCGCACTACCTTCCGCAGAAGTTTTGCAAGCGCTGGTCGATGACACCTACGCCCAATTTCGTGCGCTACCCGGCGGCGAAAATGCCAGTTATATCCCCTATCTCGCATCCGTGCCGTCAGATCTTGCAGCGCTGGTTATCGTGACTGCTGACGGTGACATTTATCAGGCCGGCGACAGTGATTATGCTTTTGCGATTGAATCGATCTCAAAGGTCCCAACATTGGCATTGTTGATGGAAGATGTTGGCCCAGAAATGGTGCGTGAAAAAATTGGTGCTGAACCTACAGGGCTGCCATTCAACTCTGTTGTGGCACTTTGCGAGCATCAAGACAAACCATTGTCACCTTTAGTCAACGCGGGCGCGATGGCAACTGTCAGCCTGCTCACCGCTTCGGATCCTGAAAAACGATGGGCACGGATTCTGGATATGCAGCGACGGATCACTGCGGGGCATATCGTGCTGTCCGATGACATCAATGAATCGGAGCAAACCACCAACTTTCACAACCGTGGTATTGCATGGATCTTGTACGCTGCAGGTAACTGTTTCTGTGACCCGATGGAAGCCTGCGATGTGTACACTCGCCAATGCTCAACCTTGGTCACGTGCAAAGATCTTGCGGTGCTAAGTGCAACATTGGCCAATCGCGGTAAGAACCCAATATCAGGTGAACAAGTTGTCTCGGCGAGAAACGTTGCACCTGTTTTAGCAGAAATGACAATGGAAGGTCTTTATGACTATTCTGGCGATTGGGCGTTTGAAGTGGGTATGCCCGGTAAAAGTGGCGTAGGTGGTGGCTTGCTGGCTGTTGCTCCCGGCAAGCTGGGGATTGCCGCCTTCTCGCCGCCACTCGATGAGTCAGGCAATAGTGTTCGGGCGCAGCGGATGATCGCGCAGGTTGCCAAAACGCTGAACCTCAATTTGTACGCATCGTAACGGCTTTTAGTCGGTCAAAAAATGCCTGACATTGAATTGTCAGGCGTTTTTATCACAATCGGCCGCAAGTGACCTCAATGCGTGTCGTCAGCGTCGACAGGTATATGCAGCGATTCGAGCGTGACCAGAGACGCAATGTCAGCAAACATGTTCTGTCCCGACAGATAACGCCTGAGCATATCGAGCAGCATGGTTGCGGTGTAACAGCGAAAGTTCTCATTACTCTGAGAACGACGCGGTTTCACTATGATGCCCCAATCACCATCCGGTGCAGAAAGCCCCAAAGCAACACGACCAGCCTCCATGTCTCCGCAAGCTAGTCCAATGTTCACACCGGCATTTTCACGAGACGCTGTCGCCATGGCTAACACCGCAGCGAGAGGATTGTACTCGCCATCAGTAATCAGGGTTGATTCACTCAACACCCATCCCTGCACAAATGCCTCTTTGGTCCGCTCACCTTGATTTAACCAATTAGCTAGAAATCCGCCAGAGAACTTTTCTGCCACCGCAATACTGGTATTCGACTGCGACAACAGGCTACCGACAGATTCCAGCATGGGTACACCATCACCCACTAAGCGGTCGCCCAACACTCCGCGAATAGCATCGGTGATCAGCGAAATATCAGAGTGCTGGCGGGGCGAAAACAACTTTACCTCAATAAAAGGTAACGAAGAGCGGTATCCCAACTCAAAATCATCGGGTAACGCGAGGGCTTCTAACTTGTCGTTAAGAAGGGACTCAGAAAAACCGAAGGTGTATAGACGTTGAATTTCTTGCTTTGTGGTATTGGGGAATCGCACCTGAAGCCTCGGTACAATTTCATTCTCAAACATATGCTTGAATTCACTCGGCACACCCGGCGTGAAGAAGAACAGACAATCATTAAGGGTTGCCGCAAATCCACATGCGCTGCCCACTGGGTTGTCAACCAACTCGGCACCTTCAGGTAGCATTGCCTGCTTAATGTTGCTTTTCGGCATCGATTTGCCATTTTTTTCAAACCGCTCTTTAAGCTCGGTTAACCAATGATTATTTAGCTCAAGGTCAACATTCATCGCCATCGCCATGGCTTCAGTGGTGAGATCATCCGTGGTTGGCCCAAGGCCACCATTCACGATCACCACATCGGAAACTTGGCTACACCGAACCAATTCAATGGCGATATCGTCTACCGCATCACCGACGGTGACGCGACGATGTAATGCAAAGCCTTCCTCAAAACAGCGTCTCGATAACCAAGCTGCATTAGTATCGGTGATATCACCGTGCAGCACTTCCTCGCCAGTACTTAACATTGCGACCCGAAGTTTGCTCTGTCCCACCGATATCTCCTTGTATGCCATGACGTAAATCCATTATGCCCAGACACTTACCGCTATCGCAACTAGCGATATCCTTTATTAGCCTGAATCTTAATATACCGTTTTCTTCATTAGGATCTTCATGCCTCAAACCCGCTGGTCGAACTGAAATTTGGCTGATTCTCTCGTCAGACTTCCCATTTCAGGCGCAATAGAAACACTTAACCAGAAGCTAAATGCGACACCGATCAAGTTTTTGGTGGAAATATAGCCCTTTCCATTGCTATGATTAGCGGCTTAATTCTCAGTGCCTCACAATTGGTACGCGGTATCGGTTAAATGCCTTCCGTATCGGTGTTGTTATTATGGACGTATATCGCTTAACACTGACTGAATAACACCTTATTGCTAAACACTTTTTCTGCCAGACCTCAGTAGCACAACTGCTTGCTGAAAGGTTTGGCATTTTGTTGTGTGGGAGATCCTACGTGCGCTATCGCTCAACCGTGGCTGCGGCCGCTCTGTTTTGTGCCCAATCGGCCTTTGCTTTTGATGCATCTACCATCAATTTCGAACAGCAAGCTTATAACTACTCAAGCAACTATGGCTTTGATGCGCTTGCATTGAACGACGCACAAACACAACCAGAAGACAATGCGCTTCGTTTTAACGAAGCGCCTGCTCATCGCTTACCCAAGTATCTGTCTACCGCGCCAGAGAAAGACTGGGATTATCTGATGGGACAAACCTATACCATTCTAGGTTTGAGTGTCGCGACAGTGGGCTTAATGACATTCCTGCCTGAAAGCGTGACCAACTGGACAGCAGAGGATCGCGACTTTAGTAACCTTGCCAGCAAATGGTGGGACAACGTGTCTGCAGGTCCAGTGTGGGACAAAGATGATCACTACTTGAACTATGTAATGCACCCGTACTTTGGCGGTGTTTACTACACGGCGGCGCGTCACTCTGGCTTTAATGAGTTCGAGTCATTCTTGTATTCATTCACCATGTCGACATTTTTCTGGGAATATGGCGTAGAGAGCTTTGCAGAGGTCCCTTCAATTCAGGACATCATTGTTACGCCTCTGTTTGGCGCTGCGGTGGGTGAATGGATGTATCTCACTGAACAAGACATTGTTGCTGATGGCGGCGAAGTTCTAGGCTCTGACACACTCGGTGGCGTTAGCTTGTTCTTCCTCAACCCTGTCGGTCATATTCATCACTGGGTAACGGATTGGTGGCAGGGTGACACTGACGTACGCATGAATTACGA
Organism: Enterovibrio litoreus; assembly: GCF_045679545.1. NCBI lineage: Bacteria > Pseudomonadati > Pseudomonadota > Gammaproteobacteria > Vibrionales > Vibrionaceae > Enterovibrio > Enterovibrio litoreus. The sequence continues at coordinate 1,174,887 of NZ_CP166194.1, read as the reverse complement.
CCCATGGTTCAATAACCAAGAAGCCGCAAGGTATGCCGCAGATGCTGGTGCACCTTATGACAGCCAGTTTATTGGTATGCAGGTCAGCTTAAAGTTTTAATAACAGAATTGAAGAGCAGAACCAAAGCTTGATACCGCGTATCGAGCAGAAGGAATTAAAAAATAGCCGGCACGATGTCGGCTATTTTTTTGCTCAGGAAAAACCGCGAATAAACGTCGTGACACCCGCAAACGAGCAAAGAATCAGCAAGCCATACCTTACCCACTCTGCTCGAACACGCGGGGCGACTTTCAGCGCCAACCATGAGGAGAGAAACACCACGGGCAAAGACAGAAGACCCACTTTGAGATGCCACCAATCGAAATAGCCCGTCATTCCCTGTACACCGAGTGAAATCGCGCAGCTAAATATGAAATACCCCGCCAAGTTTGCACGCAGTTTGACGATATCCATTTTTTGCAGCACCAATGCCATGGGGGGGCCACCAATACTGGTTGTTGTCCCCATCACTGCCGCCGCAAAACCTGCCCAAAACATATTTTTATTGTTAGGCTCAACGGAAAATTTGAACACACTGGCAACAACGGCAAAAAGAACTGCCAATCCCATGATGATTTCCAACGCGTTAATCGACAGATAGATAAGCAATGCACCTGCCACAAAAGTGCCAGGGACGCGCCCAACGAATGCCCAGCCAATGCCCCTTAATGATAGCTGGCGGCGATACTGCCATGTATTGACCATGGCAAGGAACAAGGTCACTAAGGTGACAGTCGCAGGCACCAATGAAGGTTCAATCAACATGAGAAGTGGCGCGCCAACAATGGCAAGCCCAAAGCCAATCAGACTTTGAACAAATGCCCCCAGCCCAAGCGCAAACATGACCATGATGAGCTGCTCATAGCTCAGTTCCATTTAGCCTTCCTTGTCGCTTTGATTAGAAGATTTCTCGGCGTCAGTTCACGCGCGCAAAAGGTGGATATCTCAACGTCAAAACCATTTTCGCTCATGTAAATAGCCCTATCGAGCACCAACCACATTTCCAATGCCCGTCGAAACAACGTACGTAGTGTTTCCATTTTCTCGACAGTCAGAAACCTTGTTTCCCCTTGTCTGAGGTAAGCCGCAAAGTCAGTGTTGTCGGGAATGGAAATCCCTTTTTTATCCGCAGCCCAATGGCAAAATGCCTCAAAGCCTTCGCTTAACAGAGACTTTTGCACATTAGGCACTGGCAGGTAACTATCACTATGGCCTAGCGCGCGCTGCAAGCTGTCAAAGCCCAAGCGAAAGCTCACTTCAACAATACGTTTGTTTCGCACCGTTTGCCCTGCAGTGACGGTTTCTTGCAATGGCAGCTTTAAGTCATGCCGAGACAAAGACAATGATGACTGCTTTGCCAAAACAGACAAGGGTTGGTAATGAGAATCACGAATAAGGTGATAGCAGCAAGGAGAAACCGTGAGACTTTGGGGTTTGGCCACCACGCCGTGACGCAACAGTGTCACGTGCAAATCACCACAGGCGTGCAACGCCACCGCATGATCGCAACGACTCACCAAGGCTTCGCTTTCAGGCGCGAACGCATCACCATTAACGAAATGCATCGAAAGCTGATGCTGGTCGGCATAAGCTTGACCGTCTTGGCACAACGCTGGCTGCCATTCCAAACTGGTGACCTTCGCCTGTCGACAGGCCGAAAGCACACGACCTAGATAGCCCTTCCCTGCACACCATTCCAACCACGAACCTTGATGAGAAAGCGATATTGCACGGTTAAACGCCGTTATTTGAGCCCATTTTCGACCAGGTATCCCTGTAGCAAGATGGCTGTCGTAGTTGGCCTCCGACTCATGGCATATGTCGGTTTGATACCGTTCTGCTTGATTAACATTGGTTTCACATAGCGCGACAAGTTGTTGCGCTTCAGGTAGCCATGTTTTCACGGCCTCTGCTAATGTTTCCGGGGATGCTTTATACGCTTGCAGTGCTTCCAGACTCAGCGAATCTAACCATTCACATAATGCGGGATACGCAGTTCTCCAAGGTAAATCTAGGCAATCAAAAGGCATTCCCTGCCAAAACGTAACATGACGTTCAAGCAAGGTATCGAACTGCGAAAAATGCTCGTTGAGCAAGGTTAAGGATTGAGGCAAGGTAAGTTCCCACTATCGGCTGATACAAACGGTGTAAAACACCGAAAAAGCAGCAGAAGTATATACCGAAAACAGGAACCCAACGCTATCTGATGGGAAGCTCGAACCGTCTGAAGAAGTTATCTAATTCACAAGGGTTTTTAATCTGCATGGCCGTGTCTATGGTATTTCTGTCAAGGTGCGGGGCAAAACTCTCGATAAAGTCATACATGTAGTTGCGCAATACCGTGCCACGTCTAAAGCCAATCTTCGTCGTACTGGCATCAAAGATATGACTGGCATCAATAGCAACCAAATCCTCATCCAGATCTTTGTCATAGGCCATACTCGCCATCACCCCAATGCCAATCCCAAGGCGAACATACGTTTTAATGACATCTGCATCGGTCGCCGTAAACACAATATTAGGCTTCAGCTTTGCGTTATTGAACGCACTATCAAGACTAGATCGTCCTGTAAAACCAAAGACATAGGTGACCAATGGAAAACGTGCAATATCGTGAATAGTCACAGACGAGCGCTGTGCGAGTGGATGATCTTTTCTGACAATTAATGAACGCGTCCAATGGTAACAAGGCAACATGACCAGATCTTCATAGAGATGAGAAGCCTCTGTCGCAATGGCAAAATCCGACTTACCTTTCAACACCAAATCCGCAATCTGGCTCGGCGCACCTTGATGCATGTGTAAAGAGACGTTCGGGTAGCGCTTCACAAAACGAGATATCACATCAGGCAACGCATATCTTGCCTGAGTATGGGTGGTCGCGATATTGAGTTTGCCTTTGTCGGGGGTCGTGTATTCGTGAGCAACAGACTTGATACTATCCACGCGAGACAGAATGTCTCTCGCGATCTCAACGATCTGTTCACCTGCTGGCGTCAGTTTCGTTAAATGCTTGCCACTTCGACCAAATATCTGCACACCCAATTCGTCTTCCAACGCGCGAATTTGTTTACTGATACCAGGTTGCGAAGTGTATAAACTTTCCGCCGTAGACGAAACATTCAGATCGTGATTAACCACTTCGACGATGTATTTAAGTTGTTGTAATTTCATAACGTTGCAGCAAGTATCAATGATGTATAAAGAGGTTATAGCGTGAATTGACGGACAGGCGAAGCGCTAACATGCATAACCACTACTTAGCGCCCAAATTGGCCGCGCTGTCACTGACATTTATTCAGATAAAAACACCCAATACTGTAATGATAGCTTTGCAAATAAACGTGCACTGAAACGCACTAAATCAGAGAAAAGAGATACGACAAGCCAGAATTTAGCTAAGATCGAAAATAGTACTAACAAACTATGACCATACTAGCAGATCGTGTATCTTAGGCCGTCTTAGTTTTAACAGGGATTATCGACGCTCACTTATGAATATCGCCTTAGTGGTTGGCTTATGTGTCATCCTGCTCGGTCTCATTGTTGGCTACAACATCATGGCCCAGCAGCGTCAACGTGTAGAGTCATCAAAACGCCAGGAAATGGCAAAATATATTGCAGTTATTGATGCCACTGAAGAGTTGATCGGTAATGCTCACAATTTGCCTTATAGCGGCACGCTTCTGGTATGCCTAAACCAGAAGATACTTGACGCTTTAAAAACGATGCACGACATCGACAAGAATGATCGATCGCTTACACAGCGTATCGCAGATGTTCAAGCGCAAGTGAATCAAATTAAACAAACCTATCAAAACAAAGAGTCTACTTCTTTTCGTGTTCCAGACAGTGATCGTGAAGCGATCTCGATGCTCAAATTGGTCAAACGTTTAAGAGCAGTTATCAAAGCAGAACACACCAAGGGACGGCTTCCAACACAAGCATTTGTCGCGGAAAATTCTCGCTTGGAACAAATGCAAATGAAGATTAACATCGAGAACGTGCTCAAGCGCGTAAACGACGCTAAGATCAAAGGTCAGATGGGAACCGCACAACAATTGCTGAAAAAAGCACTTGATGTAGTAAGCACCAAAAGCGACCCTTATTGCCAATCAGCCAAAGAAAGTCTTTCTGCCATGCTTGAAGAAGTAAACGCAGCACTGAGCAAAGGACACGAGGCCAACAGACCTAAAAACGATGAAAATAAAGAGTTGGATGAGCTGTTTGCACCGAAGAAAAAATGGTAATTTGACCACCATCGTTAAAGAAAAAGCCCTCAGGGGCTTTTTTTTGTTAAAACGCACCGCACTCCCCTTCACATTCTTCAATGCCTAACGCACTCATTGGTATACTCACTCCATAATTAATTCACGACATGAAATATTCGTGCAAAATTGCGCATTTTATCGCTAAAGAAGTGAATATGAGGTGCCGATAACTCTCATTGATGTCAAAATCGCTGGCTTTTATAGATTTCCCTCATGGGTTTATTTTGAGTGTGAAATTAAAGGCTAGCATGACTTTTAGTCTTTCTGTTTAAAGACTGCTGTAGAGTGAGAGAACAATGAAGTTGTCCGTCGTACAAAGAACCATCGCAGGTTTTGCCTTAATGTTTGTGTTAATGGCACTACTTAGCAGCATTAGTTTGTTCAACGCTAAAACCTTGCAAGGAAAAGTCGAACAAATTACCAACCAATCCACCCCTATGGTTGTTGCATCAGGAGATTTGATCACCCAATTGATGCGAACTAGCCTACTGATTAGAACGTTTCAAAACGACCCGACCAGTGCCGACAGCATTGATCGCCTGCTTGAACGCCAACAACAACGTTTCTTTCAAACGCTCAGCCAAGCCCAGCAAAATGTGCAGCATGAAGACGAACGCAGACAGGTTAATGCCATTCATCAGGCTTCAACCCGCTACTTCGAACAAGCTCATAAGCTCATCGACCTACAAAAACAATCGAATACGCTGGTTGATCAACGCCAAGCGTTAGATCTGCAATTTCTTCGCTTAGAAGACACGTATCAATGGGCTGCGAACCTGTTACTGCAAAAAGCGGCTGTAAAACGCTCACTGCATAACCGTGCTGAACTCATCACCAGTGGTATTGCTCGCGACATGAAATTGCTTCGCCGTGCCAATCAAGATACCGATCTTAATCAACTTCGTGACGCCCTTTCGAAAGATATCGAAATCGCATTTAAGCGCCTTGAGCGCATCTCTGTCGAAGCCGATGTCAAAGCCCGTTATTCGCGAAATTTGAAAAAAGTAGAAGCTCTGACGTTGGCAGAAAATGGTGTACTTGATGTCATGGCTCGCCAGCAACGCATCAATGCGCAGCTTCAAGAGGAAATCGCACGAACTGATGCACAAATGGATGATATTCAATCGCGCCTGCAAGCCTACGCAGACTTTGCACACCAGTTGGCGCAAACCAGTCGTGATGATGCTGAGACCGCAGTGAGTGAAGCGCTACTGTATATTATTGTGATGACGTCTATCGCCGCAGCGATCAGCCTTTGGGTCGGTGTTAGCACAACGCGTAGTATCCAAAAGCCGCTTGCGCTTATCACCAACGTCCTAAGCCGAATGACCGATGGCGACATGCGTACGCGTGCGAACTATCACGCCAGCGACGAGTTCGGCGAATTAAGCCGCTCTATCGACATGCTTGCAGACACCATGTCACGTACCTTGGCGAAATTTGGCGATGGTGCACAGCACTTACTCAACGAAGCCAGCCGCGCAGCCAGTGTCAGTGACACTGCGATGACTCGCGTAGAAGACCAGAAATCACGCACCGACCAAGTGGCGGCAGCGATTTCCGAGATGGAGGTTAGCGCCAAAGAGATCGCTCGCTCAACAGAACTCACCGTCGCTGAAGTCGAAAACACCAACCAGACAGCAAATAGCGGCCGATCACAAGTCTCTCTAAGTCGCCAGCTCACCGAACAGCTTTCTAGCAACATTGACGAAGCGGTATCTAATACCCAACAGTTGAACCAATACTCCAACAACATTGGTTCTATCTTGCATGTCATTCAAGATATTGCCGAACAAACCAATTTGCTTGCTCTGAATGCCGCCATTGAAGCAGCACGAGCAGGCTCTCACGGCCGAGGTTTTGCGGTGGTTGCCGATGAAGTGCGTGCGCTGGCAACTCGTACACAGCAGTCCACGGAAGAAATTCAGCAAATGATCAACAACCTGCAGGGCAATGCGTCACGTATGGCAGAGACCATGAGTACCAGCCAGAAGCAGATGGACGATTGTTTAACCCAAACGCGACTCACTGACGAAACCCTGCAAGATATTGTTGCGCGTATGGAAGCGATTCAAGACATGGCCGTCCACGTCGCCCAAGCAACCGAAGAGCAAATCAAAGTCAGTCATGAAGTCGCCGAGCACATTAATGGCATTGCTCACGTTGCATATGAAGCAGAAAAAGATGCCCGTGCATCAGCATCAAGCAGCGAGTCCTTAGCCAACCTGGCTCAGGATCAGCAAAACCTGATATCGAACTTCCGCGTTTAAGGATTTGAGAATGAAACATGCAGTAAAACTATCTCTCGCAGCCTTAGGACTTGCGGTAACGTCATTTGCACATGCTCAGACCACATTGGTGATTGATTCTTGGCGCAGCGACGACAAAGTTTGGAACGAGAAAATCATCCCTGCTTTCAACAAGCATTATCCGACCATCAAGGTTGAGTATCGCTCACCTGATGATATGGATGCGTCAAAGTGGAATGGTGACATGGAGCAACGCTTTGAGCAGGGTGCTGCAGGTGACTTGATTGCTTGTCGCCCATTTGATGGATCGCAAGCACTGTTTCAACGTGGCCTACTGAAAGAAGTGACCGAAATGGAAGGCATGGAAAACTTTCCGAGTTTTGCCCTTGCACCATGGCAAACCGATTCTGGTGCCCAGACTTTCTGTTTGCCGATGGCATCCGTTATCCATGGTTTTTTCTACAATAAAGATATTTTCAAAGAACTTGGTCTAAATGTACCTGCCACCAATGCTGACTTCTACTGGTCACTAGAAAAGGCCAAACGAGCAGGGTATTTGCCACTGGCTATGGGAACAAAAGACAAATGGGAAGCCGCCACCATGGGCTTTCAAAACATTGGTCCCACCTACTGGAAAGGCGAAGATGGGCGTGATGCTCTGCTCACAGGCAAAGAGCGAATGGACAGCAAGCCTTATCGTCAAACCCTGAGTGAGCTGGCTAAATGGGCCAAGTACATGGGTGAAGATTTTGACCAGCGCAGCTATGCCGATTCCTCCGCGGCATTTGCAAGCGGCAAAGCTGCTATCTACCCTGCTGGATCTTGGGACATCATGACCTTCGCCGGCAAGATTGACATGGGTGTGTTTCCACCGCCTGTTGAAAAGAAAGGAGATGCTTGTTATTTCAGCGATCACACAGATTTAGGTATGGGGATATACTCGAAATCGAAGAATCCAGAGGCGGCAGAACTGTTCCTGAAATGGATGACCACCGCTGAATTTGCCGAGCTTCTGACCAATGAAATTTCGGGATTCTTCTCACTCTCTAACCACTTTTTTGATGTGAAAGACCCTATTGCACAAGAAATGCTGTCGTGGCGCGATAAGTGTGACTCCACCATTCGTAACTCCGCACAAGTGCTATCGCGTGGAGAGCCAAACTTGGAGCTGGAGATTTGGGAAACGTCGGTCGGCGTCATGGCGGGACAAATGTCACCCGCACAGGCTGCCAATCAATTGCAAAAAGGCCTAGAAAGCTGGTATTTGCCGCAAAGAAACAGCACCAAGTCTGTGTCTAACGCGGCATGTAACTGCTCTCCTGTGGTTCAATAGCGTCCAAAAGAAACCAAAGTAGCGACGACCTATAACCCGACCTTTGCGTCGGGTTTTTCGTCTCCATCAGGTAAGCATCGCACTGACTGACGCTTGTTGCAGTAAGGTATCAGCGGGTTACCACTGTTGCATTTAGGCGCTAAAAGCCAACACAACACACACCTAAGTCATCGTCTTTTTACCTGCCAATAACCCTTAATTCCATATGGGAATAAGATATTTAGTTTTCATCTAATTACCCATAGCAACAATTGATCTCATTCACGTTTAGCTTTTCCGGGCTCTCTATAATCCGCTTCGACTTCCACTTTTAATGATGAAGACCTATGAACACAGAAGAAAACAAGAGCGGTCAAGCTCGCGTTGTAATGACAAGTGTTATCGCCGTATCGGCGCTGATTTTCGTTTCTCAGTTTGTTATCGGCACCCAAAAAATTGACATGGGATTCGCCACCATTTCCATACTCCCTATGCTGTTTGCCGTGATGCTTGGCATGTTGCTATCGGTAAATTGGACCAAAACAAAAATCAAAGTATGGGGCAAGGTGTTCACTGCCAAAGAAGAAGGCTTCTGCGGCAAAATGGTTGGCTACTGTTTGCTCGTTCTTGGCACACAATATGCGGGAATGATCATCCCTAACCTAGACATGATCATCGATGCAGGTGTCCCTCTTCTTTTCCAAGAGCTGGGTAACCTACTTCCCATTCTTATCGCCGTACCACTAGCAGTGAAATTCGGCTTTGGCCGTAAGACCATTGGCGCATGTTCATCCATCAGCCGCGAGCCATCGATTGCCGTGGTTCAAGGTAAATTTGGCACAGGTAGCCCTGAGTATGTTGGCGTATTGGCTATCTACTTGTGTGGTTCGGTTATCGGTACTTTGTGGTTCAGCGTACTAGGCAGTATTGCACCACTGACAGGTCTTCACCCGCTCGCACTGGCCGCTGGCTCAGGCGTGGGCAGTGGCTCAATGCTGAGTGCCGCATCAGGCGCACTAGTGTCAGGCCTTGAGCCTGAAATGGCGAAGCAAGTACTGAGTATTGCCGCCGCTTCTAACCTGCTTTCTTCTGTACTTGGCGCACTGTCGCTGACCTTCTTGGGTCTGCCACTTGCTGAGTTCGTTTACAAAATTTGCAACAAAGGTAAATAAGCCATGAACGCCATTCTTAATGATATGAAGCTGGTTTCTCTCGCGATTGTACTAGCCGGATTTACCCAGTTCCTGACTAACGGCACGGCACCAGTAGAAATGGTAAACAGCTTTATTGCCATGTCTGTGATTGTCTTTTTGTCACTCGTGGCGAAGAAATTTATTCCCTCTTCGCTACCTACTTTTGCCTACGCAACCATTATCGGCATTTTAATCTGTCTGCCTGACACCGTTATCCGCACTTACTTCCTTGAGTCAATCGGTAAGATCCAATTCCTATCAGTGTGTGTGCCATTGCTAGCATTCGCTGGCCTGTCAGTAGGCGGACAGATGGAAGAACTGAAGAAGATGTCTTGGAAGGTTATTGTCATCTTCCTCATCGTTGCCACCAGCTGTTTCTTTGGCGCATCAATGATTGCCCAAATCGGCTTCCAAATGAAAGGAATCATCTAATGTCAGCGAAATACAGCCAATTTAATCTAGACGGCAAACTACTCGAACTACATGCTTTCAGCGTGAACACTCGCCGTGATTTGCACCAGATCCCAGAAGCATCAGGCCAAGAATTTAAAACCACGGCTTACTGCCAAGCACTGATGACAGAGCTAGGCTATGCCCTAACCACGTACGAAGGTTTTACTGGCTTTATTGCTGACCTAACTATCGACGAGAACTTGGGTCGAGTGGCTTTCCGTGCTGACATGGATGCATTGGAAATGGACGACATGACAGAGAACGACTACCGCTCTCAGCATGAAGGCCGTTCACATAATTGTGGCCACGACACGCACATGGCAATCATCTTGACCACGGCTAAATACTTGTCAGAAAACAAGGATTCGCTGAAGCACAACGTACGCTTTGTGTTCCAAATGGCGGAAGAAGACATGCGCGTTCCAGGCGCAAGCAAGATGGTTGAGCTGGGCTGCATGAACGGCGTGTCCGAAGTGTATGCTTTGCACAACGATGCGGCGCTTGAATACGGCATGGTCAAAATCAACAACGGCATCATGTCTTCTTATGGTTCAGCATGGACCTTGGATGTTCACGGTGTATCGGCACATGGTTCAACGCCGCAAAAAGGGCTAGATGCTATCCGCGAAGCGAGCCGCATCATCATGGACATGGATTACATTGTTGCGAAACGCACCAACCCATTCAGCCCTGCGGTGTTTGGTTGTGGCATGTTCAATGGTGGTAGTATTCCAAACGCGATTCCTGACCATGCTCAAGCACGCGGCACCATCCGAGCTATGGATGCAGAAACCGATCAGATCCTAAAAGACAGCTTCGATAGCATCGTAAAAGAAAGCGAAATCCGCGGTTTTAAAACCACCATGGAATGCGAAGGCTACCCTGCAGTGATTAACCACCCTGAAGCGTATCAACGTGTTGTTGATGCGGCTCGTGAAACGGTGCCAACGGATCGTCTTGACCCGAACGGCAATCCAATGACGGGATCAGAAGATTTCAGCCTGATGGTGAACGCAGCAGAAAATCAAAAAGGTGCCATGTTCTTCCTAGGAAGCGGCAACAAAGAAGCGGGAATTTGCAACTACCTGCACGCGAACCCTTACTACGTGGATGACGATTTCTTGTTAATTGGCGCACAGTTGTTTATCCGTATCGCCTGCTCATAATGATGCAATAGACACCACGCCCCTTTTGCAGGGTGTGCGTAAAAAAAGGCCTGATGTCTCCATCAGGCCTTTTTCATTTTTTGTCAGATCAATCCCTGTTAAACATTTTTCACACACATCACGTGATAAATGCCGTCGTGCAACTCAGTACCTTCTGTTTCTTTTTCAAAGCCTGGGAATTCTTCATCCCATACTTCTAGACTCTTAAGGTATTTGATTTGCGGACTGTTTTCGTCACCGAAGCTCTCGCCCGACATCAACATTGGGATCCCCGGTGGGTACGGAATAACCGCGTTCGCGGCAACGCGTCCAACCAATTGAGAGGATGGCACCATTTCCACGTTATCTGCCACAATCGCTTCAAATGCAGCATGGGGAGTCATGATGGCTTCTGGCAACGTCTCATACGCCGCATTGAGCACTTCACCAGGATTATGTTGTTTGAGGTAGCCGAAGATCTTGTCCCCAAGATCTTTCAAGCCCAAATCGCCGTAAAAATCAGGGAAAGCAGCAACCAGATCTGGCAGTGCTTCTTCAAGTCGGGTGTTGTCATCGTAATGGCGTTTGAATGCCATCAAGGTGTTGACCAAGGTGGCCCACTTACCTTTAGTGATCCCCATAGAGAACAGGAACATCACTTGGAAGTCTGTAGTACGCGTTGGCACAATGCCAAACCTTCCGAGATACAGAGTCACCAATGCCGCAGGTACGCCGGCATCAAGCAAGTGACCATCATCGCCCATACCGGGTGCCAGAATACTGACCTTGATCGGATCGAGCATGCACCAATCGGCAGGCATATCTTTGAAACCATGCCAGTTGTCATTTGGATGCATTACCCATGCATCCTGGCTTTCGCACAGCAAATCGGCTGGCGCATCTTCAAAGGCATAGCTTTGACCTGATTCAGGATCTTTGACCGTTTCCGCATTCCACGGTTTGAAGAACCAGTCGCCACTATCATTAAATTCACGGTTTAGCCGCCCCATTGCCTGACGGAAATCTACCGCTTCGCGTATCACTTCCAATGTCAGAGAATGACCACGATTGCCATCCATCATAGAAACAGCAATATCATTCGAGGCACAGATTGCATACAAGGGCGAGGTCGTTGCATGCATCATGTACGCCTGATTGAAGCGTTCAAAACTGATCGCGCCTTTACCGTTTCGGACATGGAGGAAGGAGGCCTGAGATAAGGCATTCAGAAGTTTGTGGGTTGAGTGCGTTGCAAACACCGTTGGCCCATCAGGGTCTTCCACAGGGTCACCACGCATGGCGAAGTGATCTTCGTAAATAGGGTTGAAGCGGGCATAACCATACCAAGCTTCATCAAAGTGAATGCGATCACTACTCTCAGCGAGAATGTCCTGCGCCTTTTTCGCATTGTAACAAAGGCCATCATAAGTACAGTTGGTCAATACCGCATAGACTGCGCGCTGATCGGCATAATCTTTCGTCAATGGTTCTGATTTTGCGCGTTGTTGTAACACACTCTTCGACAGTTGGTCTGGAAAGATAGGGCCAATAATGCCGTAACGGTTACGTGTTGGAACCAGATAGACAGGTCGCGCACCCGATAGCATCAGTCCCTGCTCGATAGATTTGTGGCAGTTACGGTCACAAATTACCAAGTCATTTGCCTTCATACAGGCAGACATAATGGTGCGGTTAGAGCCAGAAGTCCCTGTGACCAACGAATACGATTGATGCGCACCAAACACGCGCGCGGCATAACGCTCACTTTCTCCGAATGCACCAGTGTGGTCTAACAATGAACCCAAGCTGCCGCGCTCGATCCCCATATCAGTACGGAACAGACCCTCACCGTAGTAATTATAAAACCGCTGACCCGCAGGGGTTTTAGTGAAACCAACCCCACCTTGGTGACCTGGAGCAGCCCATGAATACTCATGAATATCGTCGTAGTTCATCAATGCCGCCATCAGCGGCGGCAGGAGTTGCGCACGATAACGTGTCATGGCAGCAACGGCACGGCCTGCTATGAAATCTGGCGTGTCTTCTAGAATCCACGCAAATTCGTCCACGTTTTCCATCATCTCACGCGTGACATGCAGGGTGATTTTTTTGCGTTCTGCTAGCAAGAAAACCGGGACGTTTTGCTGTCTTTTATTTAACTTTTCGATGAGAACATAGAAACGCTCATTTTCTTCGCTTTGAGAGCCGCTCATGGCCGAAGTCAGCATGAGACAATCTAGCGCTGTATTGGAATTAATCATGGAATAGCAATCATCGAAACTGTTCGCAACCATAACCCGGCTGCCACTATTTTCGAGTTCAGCAATCAGCCTTTCAATGGCATTGCCGACGACACCCTCTCTGTGGGCTTCTTCTAAAATCAATACGTTAAATTTCTTTCCATAGGTTTTCATAGCCCTGCTCCGGCAATGTACATGAAGAAGAGTGGCTCAAATGCAAATAAGCCACCTTCAACATAGAAGAGCGCGGGATAAGACAAAGTCGCAAAATAGACATTTTAAGTAAAAAGGTGAATAACAGCTTTTTGGACATGGTCAGTTCAGAAATCTAGCACGCGATTGAACCTGAACGATCCGAAGAGAAATTATCCTCCCAATCGTTTTATCGCAGATCTGTCTTGTAAAAGAATCAATTTGTCATGGTGACAACATCTATTTTCAATTCGACGGTAATCACGTTTTTCACATGGCTTCTAACTCAGTTCTCGTTAACGCAGCAATGGAGTGGCCGTTCGAAAAATAGTTAGAAGATTGGGCGTTACCGTATTTCGCACCAAAAAATCACGAGGCGGAGAATTAGCATGGCATCTGAAAAAAATAAAATGGGATTGGTCGGTCTCACAACCATTGTGACCGTCAATATGATGGGGTCAGGCATCATCATGCTGCCGGCCAGTCTGGCCCAAACTGGGGCCATATCACTGTTATCGTGGATCGTGACGGCAATAGGCGCAATGTGTATCGCTTATGCCTTTGCTAAGTGCGGCATGTACTGTAATCGAGATGGGGGGATGTCTGCATATGCCGATGAAGCGCACGGAAAATCCGCTTTCTTCATTGCGTCATACACTTACTATGTATGCTTAGTAATCAGTGCCGTGGCCATTGCCGTATCTGCTGCTGGTTATCTCGTTCCTTTCTTCCCTTGGATTAAAACCACCCCTTACCACACTTTTATTGCTGTAGTGGGCATCCTTGTTGTCACTATGGTCGCTAACTTTTGGGGTCCGAAACTCACTGGTCAAATCTCTGCCGTCACCGTTTGGGGGATCATTATTCCCGTGGTGGGGCTCTCCATCGCAGGTTGGTTTTGGTTTAAACCCGAGGTATTTGCAGAAGCGTGGAACCCTCACCAAGATACTACCGTCACCGCCATATCATCCGGTATTGCACTAACGCTTTGGGCCTTCTTGGGTATTGAATCTGCGGGGGCCAACTCAGGAGCGGTGGAAAACCCCGAAAAAAACGTCCCCTTAGCCTGTATGCTGGCAACCAGCTTTACGGCCATTGTGTACATCGCATCAACGTCGGTGATTCAGGGCATTATTCCCAATGAAGAACTGGCGAAATCTGATGCACCGTTTGGCCTTGTCTATACCTACATGTTCAATGAAACCGTCGGACAAGTTATTACTGCGTTAGCGGTCATTGCATGTATCGGTTCATTGCTTGGCTGGCAATTTACGAATGCCCAAGTATCAAAAGCGGCGGCTGATATTCGTCTTTTCCCGAAAGTGTTTGGTGAAGTCACCAAGTCAAATGCGCCAATTAAAGGCATGCTTATCATGCTTGGGTTGGAGCTTTTGCTCGCCATTATGACCATCTCGCCAAACTTGGTCAGTCAGTTCAATATCCTGCTCAATCTGGCCGTGTTTATTAACATGGTGCCTTACATTTTGTCACTCACGGGTCTTGAAGTCATTTTGCGTAAGCAAAATCTGAGTGCCAAAGAATACAAAACTGGGGCGGCTATCGGTACTTTTGCGGTGCTTTACAGTATTTACGGCGTGTATGCCTGTGGTCAATCTGCCGTATTCTATGGCGCGATTTTGACGCTACTGGGTTACATTTTCTATGGTTTCATTGCCGCACGCGACACCAAAAGTGGCTCAGTCGCCTAGGAGATGAATCATGTTTGATATTGCAAACCTCACGAAGACTTCGACTCGTTTAACCACGTTTGGATTGACGATATTTTTGATGGGTGGTGTCATGCTGGCACATGCCACAGAAGAGGTAGACGTCAGTGAAATGGTTGAAGTGGAATCCGACCCAATGACGGCAATTGAAGTGATCATTGGAAAGCGAATTCCTGACACTGTCATAGAAGGCGAGCGACCGCCGCATGTTTATCGACCCCGGACGCCGATTTTCCATCACCACCATCCTGAGAATGAGTCTGTTCCACCCAAGATCACCAAGCATTTGTTGGTCGATCACCCTGAACTCAATAACAACAAGGGACGGATCATCCGTACACTGCCAAATAGCGATACAACGGATTCAAGCACAGGTGATAGCTCAGAAAATTAAGGTTCTTCACCCAATAGTCGTTTCCTGACTATCTAATAAAAAACGCCAGCGTCTAACCGCTGGCGTTTTTTGTTTCTTGAAATGACTGTTTTGTTATCGACGCTCTGTTCGCTAACGATAACGACTGACAAGCCTTTCACAGCCAAATTTTCTGTTCTCAGTAAACGGGTAATTCAAGGCCTTCAAATAATTTGTCTACCTTCTCGCTGCTATTTTGCATCAAAACGCTTTCCATCAGTGTTTTGGTTAAGTGCGGCGAGAACGATAACAAGAAATCATACATATAATTTTGCAGCAAAATGTCTTTTGAAAAACAGATCCATGCGCTCGATGGCTCAAACAAATGATCAAGGTTGATGTATGTCAGCCCGGTATTTTCGATGTCTCGCGCCGCTAACGTGGAAACGATACCAATACCAAAACCAAGCTGAACATAGCGCTTGATCACATCTGCATCCATCACTGTCATAAAGTAGTTTGGTGAAATACCAAGGCGACCAAAGGCTTCATCTTGGGTTCTACGCCCGGTTGAGCCAGGTTCATAACTCAGGATCGGATATTCTGCCAATTGCTTCAACGTCGGCTTGCTGACGTGAGCCAGAGGGTGCTCATCTGGCACCACCAGCCCTAGCGTCCAAAGGTATGCGGGTAAAACAATCAAATCATTATCCGCACCCACATCATGAGCGACGATGGAAAAGTCTGAATGACCTTTACTAATGATTCCTTTGGTTTGCAATGGCAGCGTGGGATGCAAATGGAAATTGATATTGGGGTACTTTTGCGTGAAGTAAGAAACACTGTTTGGCAGCAAATAACGTGCAATGGTGTGCGTGGTATAAATGTTCAGCGTACCAACGCTCGGATCAAGATGCTCGTTGGCAAGCGCCTTTATTTTTTGTTCAAGTGCCAGCATACGCTCAACTTGCTCAAGAATGCGCTCACCAATTGGCGTGACGCCGCTTAAGTTTTTGCCTCGTCTCTCAAAAATCCGAACACCCAATTCTTTTTCTAGCAACCCGACTTGTTTACTCACACCTGGTTGCGTCGTGAACATCGACTGCGATGCAGCGGACACATTTAAATTGTTGTCCTTTATCGCTTTTAGATATTTGAGCTGTTGAAGTTTCAATCCCTTACCTCACACAAAGACATTCGCTTTAGATCCTAAATTTATAAGAGCCAACTATTTTAAACAAGCTGCATACCCTCAAAATGCTCTATTTATGGCAAATAATTCGCTTTTCTTGACTAGGTCAGGCACAAAAAAGCCCGTATTTCACGGGCTTAAAATGCAAATTCAGTGAATAAGTGCACAGGACACTATTCAAATTGATCGAGAAGACTGTCGCTCGCTTGTTCGATTAAATCCAACGCGCGTTCGAACCCGTGTTTTCCACCAAAATAAGGATCGGGAATTTCATCAAACTCACCGGCTCCGTGACTGAGAAATAGCGACACTTTTTGACGGTATTCAGATGGGCATATATCAATGAGATCCGCCAGATTGGCTTTGTCAGCAGCAAGAATCAAATCAAAGCGCTCAAAGTCCGCGACTTCTACTTTACGAGAGGACATGCCGGAGAAGTCATAGCCCCTCGCCTCTCCCGCTTCTCGACTACGAGAATCTGGCTTTGCGCCCGTGTGATACCCAATCGTCCCTGCAGAGTCAACAATCACATCCAAACCGCGAGCCGCCGCTTTGGCTCTTAAAACAGCTTCTCCAGTAGGCGAACGACAAATATTGCCCATACAGACGACGAGAATTTTCGGTTTATTATCATTGCTTACAGACATTAGATCTCCATTCCTTCATCACGTTGCAACCACTCTAACGAATGAAGGAACGGAGCGCAAAGCAGGTCAGAATCTGATATCAGAAATTTTGATCCAAGAATGTGCCAAAGGACGCCCATGATCGCGTATCAGCGACGTCACGATAACGCGGCGAATCAAATACAGTGAAGGCGTGTGGTGCACCGGAATAGACTTCAATCAAATACGGTACTTTCGCTGTTTCCAACTGTACAGACAGGTCAGCAACATCTGTCATGGGAATACCGGAGTCAGCACCACCATGCGCAATAAAAATAGGCGCCGTGTTTTCAGGGTAGCTTTGTTGAGCAGGCGTTTTTAAGCCGCCGTGAAATGTCGCATAGCCGTTCACGCCTTCAGCTTTACCGGATCGCGCCAGTTCAAGCGTGGCAGCACCACCGAAGCAATAGCCAGCAACCACAACATCGTCCACCCCCATTTCACGTGCTTTGTCTATCCCTGCCAAAATAAGGGCGCGCATTTTGTCTCGGTCGTTGTATAACTTGCCCGTTTCTGCCTTTTTGGCATTGGTATCAACTGGGCGGTTTCCCTTGCCATATAGATCAACCGCAAATGCGTTGTAGCCCATCTCAGACAGCATATTTGCGCGCTTTTGCTCATATTCTGTCAAGCCATCCCAATCGTGAATAAGAATCACCGAACCTTTTGCCGTTCCGACTGCTTTCGCATAGTAGCCCTCCAAATCCATACCGTCAGATTGATAATCAATACTCTGACCTGCAAACGCATTAAACGATAATCCCAATATCACCAGTGCTAGTCGTTTCATTTCTCTATCCTCCGTGCGAGCCCACACTTAATCTTAGTTGTTTGTTTTCTGTACGAAGATAAAAAGCAAAGCGTTCAGGTGCATGAGAAATCTTTTGCAACGACACAATGTCAACACTTCCAAATATGGTGAGGTTTGTTATGTTGTGATCCAAATTTCTAGGTGGCTCATACTGGTGAGCCTACTGAAAAACCAACGATGTAAGAAAGGACTGCGGAATGAGCGACGAGCGTTATAAAGCCCGACAACAAAAAGTGAAAGAAAAAGTGGACGAGCGTGTTGCTGCTGCACAAATAGAAAAGGGCTTGCTGCTGGTGATTACCGGTAACGGCAAAGGCAAATCGACTTCAGGTTTTGGCGTGGTCACCCGTGCGACTGGACATGGGCAGAAATGTGGCGTTGCACAATTTATTAAGGGTACGTGGGAATGTGGTGAGCGTAACCTGCTACAAAAATGTGGTGTCGAGTTCCATGTGATGGCGACTGGGTTTACGTGGGATACCCAAGATAAAGAAAACGACACGCGCGTTGCTCAAGAAATATGGGCCGAGTGTAAGCGCATGCTGGCTGACCCAAGCTACGACGTGGTCTTGCTTGATGAGATGACCTACATGGTCACGTATGGCTACATCAACCTTGATGAAGTGGTCGAGGCGCTGGAGAACCGTCCTAGCGAGCAGTCTGTGGTTATCACAGGCAGAGCGGCACACCGAACGCTAACTGACATGGCAGACACGGTGTCAGAAGTACGCAATGTAAAACACGCTTTTGATTCCGGCGTAAAAGTACGCAAGGGTATCGACTGGTAACCCGCCAACCAAAACGCCCCGCAAATTCTGTGGGGCGTTTTCTTCTTAGTGACAAGATGTTACTCACGTCGCGACTTTGTTTGCAAACAAACTGAGCTTACGCAGAGGTATGCGGCACGAACAGTTCGCTATGAATTGTCCAGCACCGTTTCGTCGTCACGGTAGCAGTCAAATTCATTACACAGCAACGCATCAATACTCTGCACACCTAACAATCGCATCCAAAGCGCAGGAATTTGTCTCGGCAACAACGGACCAGGGTCTAACTGTTCTGGCGCGACCAGCTGCCACACTTGTTGATCACTCTTTTCTGCCATCACAAACCGGAAAGGATGATACATCGCCATACCCAAGCGAAGGTCTGTCGCTGTCAGCGCATTCCCCTCTTGCCTAAACTGCACAAAGCCACGGGTAAAGGCATTAAATTGTGTCAGCAACTCTGGCTCGCTCGGGAATGGCCATTCGCCGCGAACCATTGGTAACCAATCAATGGTTGGGTCTTCATCACGCAATGACGTTAAGCCTTCCCAGTATTTGTCGTCATCAAGCACAACAAGACGCCACAACACGGTATTGAACGGGGTCGGTGAAATAAACACAGGCTGACCTTCCAGATGAGTACCCGCGAGATTCTCTTCCACGCGATCTTGGATTTGGCCAAGCGCAACCAGCGACCACATCAAGTAAAGGCTTGATAGCGCTAAGCCCGCACCACACAGCTTGGCAGCCCGGCTTCGCCAGATAAAAGCGGCTAACACGGGAATAAGCAGTGGCAAGGTATAGAGGGGATCAATGATAAACATACTGGAAATCGCCACAGGCGCGACGTCTAACGGCCAAAACAGTTGCGTACCGTAAGAGGTAAAAGAATCCAGTAGCGGATGAGTCACCAAGGCCGCCGTAATTAGCGTCAACAATTGAACAAACGGCCATGAAGCGGCGAAAAATCGTTTCCAAATAAGAGTGAGCAACAGAGCAAATGGAAACAGCACAAACAAAGAGTGACTAAAACCACGATGCTTGATCATGTTGGAGATGGGATCACCATAGTCGAGTACCACATCCAGATCGGGGAGTGTACCCAGTGCCGCGCCAGCGATCAGTACTTTTGGTGTGCAGCGTTTACCTGCGACTAACCCTGCAACTGCAGCGCCTAGGGCTGCTTGAGAAATTGAATCCATTTCCGCTGATATTCCTTGTTGTTTTGATTGTCGGGAACAGAACCCACGATTCTAGCGATCCCTGCCGATAGTGAAAGTCATTCCTTGTGATCAAAGCGTTAATTATTGTTTCCGCCACGTAATCTCGATCAACCTAATGTTCGATCAACCTAGAGAGGCTCAGGTATAAGTTCTGCGTTACGGCTCTCAACAACTTCACATCACTTTCTGTAGGTTGATAAGAACAACCATAAGGAGGATTCAATACGATGCCAGGAAAAGTTTCGGATTACATGACACGAAAACTGATCACCGTTAGCGCAGAGATGGGCGTGCGCGAAGCTTACTTTCTTATGAGAGATAGCGACATTCGTCATTTACCTGTCACACAGGACAAGCAACTGGTTGGCATAATCAGTGATCGACAATTGCGCCGTCCAAATTGGGCTGATGAGGCACCTGATATTGAGCACCCCTACCTGCTTTCAGACGACCTGACTGTGGGGGATGTGATGATTAAAGATGTCATTACATGCAGAACGTATGAAACGCTGTCTAAAGCCAATCAAGCAGTATTAGAACACAATGTTGGTGCACTCCCCGTGCTGGATAAAACCGACGAGTTGGTAGGCATCCTTTCTGCCGTTGATCTGCTCAAAGCGCTTCAAGACATGCTTAAAAAAGAAAAAAGCAGTAAGAAGCAAAAAGCTTAAGCAGCTAAATACCCACGCTCGAAGATAGCAATCAGGTATGAAAAAGCCGCTTAACAGAAATGTCCAACTTTACGGGGTCACTTCACTAGGCGGCTTTTTATTGATTTGTGAATCTTAGCGGTTTTAGTTAAACAGCCCTTTCAGTAACTTGTCAGCAGCCTGTTTTACTTTGTCATCGCCAGCTTTGTCTCCCAGCAATTTTTCCAAACCGCGTTCAGCTTCTTTGCGGACTTTGTCTTCCAGCACTTTGTTACTGGTCAGCAGCGCTTTAACATCAAGATTGTAACTAGGCGCTTGCCACGTGCCGCCGATTTTAACCGGAATGGTGACATCTTTTAGCTCGTCGACATCTTTGCCGCCCTGCCCTTTACTGGTGCCGACTACCGAAACAAACACTTCAAAATCAAGACTTTCTTTGATTAAGTTTGTCTGTCCTTCACTGCGGATACGCAAGGCGGGTGCTTCCATCTTCATGTTCCGTGTTGATGCGATGCCGTTGCCAAGATTGAATGTGGCGGTTAATCCGCTGAAATCTGTTTTTCGGGTTTCCTCAACGTATTCTGCTCGCTGACCTTTCAACGCTGCTTTGGCTTCTCGGATCATTTCAGGAATGTTGATACCGTCAATTGAGCCATCCTCAAAGTTAATCGCTACAGTCCCTGTAATCCCTGTGCGAAGGCGTTTTTCAGATAGACCAGCACCATTGACGTTAACATCAATATTGCCTCGACCAGATAGAATGTCTTGATTGGCAGCATCCATCAGCAATGGCTGAACATCGACGTTTTTGATACCTTTCGTGACGCGATAGCGAGCGGGTGTCACCGTTGCGTCCAATGACCCCTGTGCCGCCACCGTGCCGCCGTAAAGCTTGGCGTCAAATTGGCTCAAATTCACTTTGCCGCGATTCACAGCAAATGTCGTCACCACATCGCTGACTTTGACATTGTTGGCCACAAACTGGCCAATCGTAATTTTGCCCGCGACATCCAACCCTTTCAGGGCGGAAAGATCAGGTTCAACATCACTCAATGGTGCTTTCTGTCCTGCTGGTGATTGTTCGCCCGAACCAGAACCTGCCGGCGCGCTTGTTTTTGACTCAGCAGGCTTAGCCGCTTGCTGGTTTCCAAGGAAAGCATCGACATCGATTTTAGGACTACGAAGGTCAAATCGAACCGCTGGGATATCCGCTAGAGCAACCGACGCATTCCCATCTACCACCAGTTCATCTAGATTGGCAACCAATTGGCTTAGGGTTAATTTTTGTGCTTTGTTGTCAAAAACGGCGTCACCTTTTAGCCCAACCTTCATTTCTGGCCGTGGTAAGGATTTTCCATTCAGTGTCGTCGTAATATTGATGCCAGAAGCACGAATAATGTCGATGTCCTTATCAACCGTCACAGACACCTTGCCTGATGTATCAAACACCAAGTCATTAGCCTGACCTTTGGCCGAGAACTCAATAGCCGCTGGTATTGCTAAAGCAACTTGGTCAGCAGTCAGCGATATGCTGTCCAGTTTCATGCTCGTATCTTGGAGGGTTGCTGAGAGGGAAAGCTGGCGAAGCTGAGAGTCCATCAAAACTTTCTCTAGCAGGGCTTCGGTGCTGCCCTTGGCGGTGAATGCCATCGCGTTTTGTTTACCAACGACATTAAACTCGACGGGGACCCAAAGGCCGGTCGCCAGTTTGCCGATGTTTAGGTTTAGCTTGCTGATTTCACTCACCGCATGGGTTTGGTCATCTCGCACAACGGCGCTGGCATCAACCAAATCTAAACCACCGATAGCGATGGTCCACGCGTTTGCAGTGCCACTGTCTTTGGCTGGCTCAGAAGAAGGTGAAGATGCTGGCTCGTTAGCGGCAGTGTCAGAGCCATTTTGCGCCGGTTGTTCTTCACCCGCTAAGCCATCGAGGTTACTTTTGCCATTCGGCAACGTTTGAATGAATACATGTGCGCCATACAGACTAACCACGCCAATATCGAGTGTGTCGGACATAAGTGGCATCACGGCAACTGACATATCCGCACGATCGAGTTTCAACATATCAGGCTCCGCAAAGCCTTGTGGGTTTTTGAAAGCCAGTTTTTCAACCGATAAACCCAAGCTTGGCCAGAAGCGCCAGCTGATATCGCCATCGATCACCAGCTCCCGACCCGTGGCTTTTTTGACTTCGTCAGCAATCAGTGGCTTAAAATCATTGGGGTTAATGACAGCAACAAGCACGCCTATCGCTACCACCACCAATAGCACCAGTCCTAGCAGGATGTAGAGAAGCTTTTTCATGATGACAATCAGTTCCTTGTGAGATGCATTTTAGATAACAGTAAAAGCCTAACGAATTATGAAGCAAAATGCTGCATCACATATTCTCGTTTCCGCTTTTTCGCATGATAAAACACGTAAAATCAATCTTATTGAAGCCATTGAGCCACAGAGCCTAGCTGATCTTGGTGGTTCACTTTTGTCATTTACGATTGGAGGGGCACTGCAGGGCAGCAGGATGTGAGAACTCGATGAATTCTATCTGTTGAATACCCAGACGATTCACTTAAAGTCACATTTGTCCGGAGCATTGACGCAGAGTCGTGTTATTCAGTTTATCTAAGTAACAGATAGCAAAAAGCCGGACTTCGCCGGCTTCTTGTTGATTATGATTTTAGCAGTTTTGCAATGTGTGCTTTTAGCACATCAATCGCGATGCGGTTCTTACCACCGCGCGGGACAATAATGTCCGCGTACTGTTTAGATGGCTCAATGAACTGCATGAACATTGGGCGGACTGTCTTCTGATACTGAGCCAGCACAGATTCCATAGTGCGACCACGTTCAGCAACGTCACGCTTAACACGGCGGAGCAAACAAATGTCTAGTGGGGTATCCATAAAGATGCTCGCGTGCATCAGTTCACGAAGACGAGGATCTGTCAGCAATAAAATACCTTCCAAGATGATCACTTTCTTAGGCGTCAACGTGGTGGTTGCTTCCATGCGCGTATGCTCTGCATAGCTGTATTGCGGTACTTCCACCGCCTTGCCTTCCATCAGGGCTTGGAGGTGCTTGCAAAGCAAGTCATGGTCCAGCGCTTGAGGATGGTCGTAGTTAGTTTTAACGCGATCTTCCATGCTTAGGTGACTTTGGTCGCGATAGTAGCGATCTTCCGTGATAACACCGATCTGATGATCGCCGACTTTTTCCCTTAATTCCTTATAAATAGTGCTGGCGATCAGACTTTTACCGGATGCAGATGCGCCTGCAATACCGATAATGACACATTGGTTGTTGTCACTCATATACGAATACCCGGAAGTTTGGCGAGAAATAAACCGCCTGATTATAGGGAGTTGGATGCGCTCGCGCCATCTAAATATGTGATGAAACTCTCAAATAAAAGCAAACTGAGCAATGTTTCATCAAGGTTCATTGGCTTTGCGCATCAATTCACTCTTTATTCGCAGAGCGCCACCTAATCCTTCAGGGTGGTAATTGAGATCTGCTCTGCGATGGGTTCACCGCTCCAATAAAGATGACAAGCGATTCTCAGCGCCAATTGACGATATACCGCAGCGTGCTCACTCTCAGGCTTCGAAGCCACAGTTGGGCAGCCAGCATCAATGTCTTCGCGAATGCTCATGTGCAATGGTATTTGCGCGAGAATCGACAAATCGAGGCTCTTCGCCATTTTCTCTGCACCACCCTGACCAAATATCGCTTCGTGATGCCCGCATTGGCTACAAATGTGATAACTCATGTTCTCGATAACACCGAGCACCGGCACGGCCACTTTATCGAACATGGTCACGCCTTTAATCGCATCCGCTAATGCCAGATCCTGAGGCGTTGTCACCACCACAGCCCCCGTGATAGGGAATTGCTGCGCCATACTTAGCGCAATATCGCCTGTTCCCGGTGGCATATCCACCACCAGATAATCCAAATCAGGCCAACGAGTTTCATTCACCAACTGCGCGAACGCTTTAGATGCCATAGGGCCACGCCACACCATGGCGTTTTCGTCGGGCACAAGATAGCCAATAGAATTGCTAAACAAACCGTGCGCTTCTACAGGTTCCATATTCTTGCCATCAAGCGTGACGGGCTGCTTCCCCTTTGTCCCAAGCATTATCGGCACAGACGGGCCGTAAATATCTGCATCCAGAAGACCGACTTTTGCACCCTGTGCGCTCAGTGCCAAAGCAAGGTTCACGGAGGTCGTCGATTTCCCCACTCCGCCTTTTGCAGAACTCACGACAATGAGATTCTTGACGCCCTTTATTGGTGATTTTTCACCAGCCTTCAGCGGAACGACGCGCTGTTGAATAGAGATTGCAGGGACCGCGTATCCATTGGCTTTTTGTGCGCCTAACCAAGCATCTATTTCAACCATGAGATCTTTGGCCGCAAAGGGAAAAGTGATGCTCACTTCACCTTGCTTGGATTCGGTCACAATGCCGGGATGACTCGCCCAGTCAGGGATCAAAGCGGGGTGTTGAAACTGGTTAAGCAAAGTAATGACGTCTGACATATCCCTCTCTCTATTAATGTGACGAACACCATTCATGGCCGTCGTTTTTCAGCATTCGAAGTGTCGCGCATGCGTCCTTATTGCTAGCCTAATGAAATTCAAACCAAATCGCACGGTTTTCATCTCGCCAATCCACCTTCGATCCGCCGCACTAAAACCACCCTCCAGACGGCGACAAACTCAATGTAGGCTAGGCATTCCAACGTGTATCAGGTAATATTTGCGCCATTCTTTCGATTCATTTATCAAAAGCGAACTAACTAAATTATGGCTGCAAACCAACGTAAAATTCTGGTTACCTGTGCCCTGCCTTACGCGAATGGCTCCATTCATTTGGGTCATATGCTTGAGCATATTCAGGCAGATGTATGGGTGCGTTATCAGCGCCTACGTGGCAACATTGTCAACTTCATTTGTGCCGACGATGCGCACGGAACCCCTATCATGCTGAAAGCACAGCAGTTGGGCATTGAACCGGAAGCCATGATTGCGGCGATGCAGAAAGAGCATGAAGCAGATTTCGCCGGCTTTGACATTAGCTTTGACAACTACCATAGCACTCACAGTGACGAAAACCGTGAGCTGGCTTCGTACATCTATACTCAGCTGAAAAACAACGGTTTCATCAACAGTCGTACCATTTCGCAACTTTTCGATCCTGAAAAAGAAATGTTCTTGCCTGACCGTTTCGTCAAAGGCACCTGCCCGAAATGTGGCGCAGAAGACCAGTATGGTGACAACTGCGACAACTGCGGTGAAACCTACAGCCCAACCGATTTGATCAACCCAAAATCAGCGGTTAGCGGCGCAACACCTGTTATGAAAGACTCTGTGCATTTCTTCTTTGACCTTCCACAGTTCGAAGACATGCTAAAAGCTTGGACGACATCGGGTGCGTTGCAAGACGAAACCGCGAACAAAATGGCTGAGTGGTTCGAAACGGGTCTGCAGCAGTGGGATATTTCTCGCGATGCCCCTTACTTCGGTTTTGAAATTCCAGGTGAGCCGGGTAAATATTTTTACGTTTGGCTAGACGCACCAATTGGCTATATGGGTTCATTCAAGAACTATTGTGACAAAAATAGCCATGTTGATTTTGACGAGTACTGGAAGAAAGACAGCACCACTGAGCTGTATCACTTCATCGGTAAAGATATTGTCTATTTCCACAGCCTATTCTGGCCTGCGATGCTTGAAGGCGCTGGATTCCGTAAACCAACCAATGTGTTTGTTCACGGTTACGTCACGGTCAATGGCGCTAAAATGTCTAAATCAAAAGGAACGTTCGTGAAAGCGAGCACCTATTTGAAACATTTGGATCCAGAGTGCTTGCGTTACTACTATACGGCTAAGCTCAACAACCGCATTGATGACCTTGATTTGAATCTGGACGACTTTGTTCAGCGTGTAAACTCAGACATCGTCAACAAAGTGGTTAACCTTGCCTCTCGTAATGCAGGTTTCATCGCTAAGCGTTTCGACGGTAAGTTATCTGCTGAATGTGCTGAGCCTGAGCTTTACGCAGAATTTGCTGGCGCAGCAGAACGTATTGGCGAACTGTACGAGAAACGTGAATTTAGCCGAGCTATCCGCGAGATCATGGCGCTGGCAGACAAAGCGAACCAATACGTTGATGAGAAAGCACCTTGGGTTGTTGCGAAAGAAGAAGGCAAAGATGCCGAGCTTCAAGCGATCTGCTCAATGGGTATTAACTTGTTCCGTGTGCTCATGGCATACCTGAAACCCGTTATGCCTGAACTGGCGTTACGTACTGAAGCATTCTTGAATGAAACGCTAACGTGGGAAGGCATCGCGCAACCGCTGACTGACCATACCGTTAGCCCGTTCAAAGCACTGTTCAGCCGTATCGATCCTAAACACGTTGAAGCCATGGTAGAGACGTCAAAAGAAGATGCTGCAGCAGAGAAAGCGCTCGCGGAAAAAGCAGACGCTGCAAAAGCAAAAAGCCCCCTAGTAGACGAGCCAATCGCGTCTGAAATCGAGTTTGATGATTTTGCGAAAGTTGACCTTCGCATCGCGAAAATCATCTCGTGTGAATCTGTGCCTAAAGCGGATAAGTTGCTGAAATTCCAACTTGACCTCGGTGGTGAGACACGCCAAGTATTCTCTGGTATCAAATCGGCTTATAACCCTGAAGATTTGGTCGGAAAATACACTGTCGTCGTTGCTAACCTCAAGCCACGCAAAATGAAGTTCGGTATGTCCGAAGGTATGATTCTGGCCGCTGGTCCGGGTGGTAAAGACTTGTGGTTACTTGAACCACACGAAGGCGCACAAGCTGGCATGCGTGTGATGTAATCACACAGTTATTTGTCACGAATACAACACAAAAACAAAGAGGGGGCCAATTTGGCTCCCTCTTTTTATCTGTCATATCGCTTGATTTGGGAATAAGAACAACGCGCCCTATACCCGAATAACCTCACAAACCGATCTGCCCACTTTCTCACTCACGTATTGCACCGTATTGGTTCAACAATGCTTCAGTGATGTACACATGACAACCGCGAAAAATTTAACTCATTGTTTTTATTAAACTCAACTGTTGGCATATCTCCTGCAATACCTGTTCAGGCTCTGAATGTGAGGAAAAAGATATGTCACTATTACGCGCAATCACTCCAACTTGGTTAGTACAGCTTGGCAAAAGTGTCTCGAGTACAAAGGAAACCCGTCGCCAACACTACCGTTCACAAATAAGCAGTCTTCGTTCTTTATTGTGGATGCTTCACGAACATAATACGCGCTATGTACGCTGCCCTCAGTCACCGCAAGCGTCTAAAGCAAGAGATGAAATCCTCGAGTTTTGTGAAGAATTGCAAACATCATGCAATAACCCACAGCGCCCACTTTTTCGCGTGCTAAGCGCGCGCATGGAGCAGGCAATATCCTCTTTGCCAAACCAATCAAAAGCAGGCTGGTATGCAATACATCATCGCACGTCTGACCATCTTATCTATATCATCGACGAAATTGCCCGTTCATATATCGCCGAAAGTAAACATGATGCTATGTATGAAGAATACCAGGCGTTTTGGCAAACGTGGATTGATACGAAAGAGTCCCAATTGCGCTTTGAGCAAGCGACTATGCGCTTGATGGAGGGTAAAACCGCTTCTTGGCAATCTGTCAGTTTACAAAGTCGAATTCTTCAAAAGCGCCTTTATCAACTGTCGCTCATTTCGAGTGCAGAAGCGTCACTCGCATTTGACCGCGTCGAAAGTCGTTTTGATTCAGTCATTCGTTCAGAAGAAGGTGATGTACCCGTCTCCTCTTTGATCAAAATCAGTCAAGACCTCAGCGTTATCTTGCTTCACCTTTTTGATCGAGAACTGACTATTCGCACTGATGACGTGCTCGTTAATAAAATGCAGGAAGCTAAGAACATTCAGCACGCGCTGCCAAGCCCCCGTCAAACGGCCTAAAAAGCGCCTCAATCAAGGTTAGCCTTTGTGAGGGAATCAACCTTTTAGGAACGGGACAACCCAAAAACAGAAGGCCAGCAAAAGCTGGCCTTTATATGTGTCACTATCCGCGCTAGGAAGTGCGACGGAACTGCATCACCAGTCGTTTCTGATCGCCCAAGGCATCAAACAACTGCTGCGCTTCGAGCACCGATTCTCGCGCAATACTGATGGTTTCCTGCGACAGTTCAGACACTGATTGAATGTTGCCATTCATTTCATTAGACACTGCAGCCTGCTCTTGTACTGCCGTCGCTATTTGATGGTTACGGTCATTGATATCAGTCACCAGCTCTTGCGAGCGACGAAGCACATCCCCTGCCTGTTCTGCGCTAGCAACGCACTCTTCTGATAGCGTCGTGCCTCGCGCCATCGCGTCCACAGCCTGTTGAGTACCGTTTTGGATTTTCGAGATAACATCTTGTATCTCAGACGTTGATTCTTGAGTTCGCTGAGCCAATGCTCGAACTTCATCTGCAACCACCGCAAACCCTCGACCCTGCTCACCGGCACGTGCGGCTTCAATCGCAGCATTCAGTGCCAGCAAGTTTGTCTGCTCCGCAATACCTTGAATAACATCTGAAACCGCACCAATCCGTTTACCATGTGCTTCTAATTCAGAAATAACACTTGAAGCGGAACTGAGCTGCTTCGACAGATTCTGGATGGCATCGACGGTTTTACCCACCGTTTCCATACCCGCAAGCGTCGCATCTTGCGCTTCAGTCGCAGCGTCGGAAGCACTTTGGGTGTTTCCTGACATGTCGTTCGCAGTGGCGGACATTTCATTAATAGCCGCGGCTATTTGGTCCGTTTCTGCATTCTGCTTATCTAGATTATCTGCCGTTCTCTGACCATTATTTTTCGCGGTATTTGCCGCATCAAGAACTTGGTCACTGCCGTCCATAATTCGACCAACCACAGCATTCAACTCTGCTGCACGCATTTTTAGTGCAAGCTCTATTTCAGACACATCATCGATGGCACCGTTGTAGAGATATTCCATAAGTGGGTTGTCATAAGCATCTTTAGCTAATTTGGTGACACTTTCTAATCGGCGAGTCAACATAAAAATAGCGACAATAGAGAATAGCAATTGGACGGCAACCGACGCTGCAAAGCCTGCAAAGAAACCCGCAGCACCCGCTAGAACAGCACCAGGAACAAACCACATTACGGCACGCTGCCAAAGGCGCGTGCGCGGCATTTTCAATGCTGATGGCGTTTTGCCCGCTAACAGGAGTGGGTACACTTTTTCTGCACGTTCAACCGCTTTGCGGTCTGGCACCATACGGACAGACTGAAATTCGACGATCTGACCATTTTGTTTAATCGGTGATGCAAAAGCGTTAACCCAGTAGTGGTCACCGTTTTTGGCGCGGTTTTTCACCATGCCCATCCATGACCGACCGTTTTTGATGTAGTCCCACATATTCTGGAATGCCGCTGGCGGCATTGATGGATGTCGAACCATGTTATGGGGTTGCCCAATCAACTCGTCTTGGGTATAGCCAGCGACTTCGCAAAACTCTTTACTTACGTATTTGATGATACCGCGCGTGTCGGTGGTAGAGAGCAGGTTGTAATCAGCAGGAAAGCGGACTTCCTTGTCTGTTACTGGATTGTTGACTCGCATACAACGCTACCTTTTTGTGAATGATACATATCTCTAATAAATAATATTAGCCCAATAATTGGGAATGAAATGAAAAGGTTGCGTCTAATTTATGACTTGCATTGAAGGTGAAGTGATAATTGTTTTTTTTCAATTAGTTAAGTCCCACGCACAGTGGGGAATTGATTAAAATCTAATTTACATAACATGTAATTGCGTGGAAAAAGAGAGTATTTCTCCGCCAAATATGCACTACGTTGAATGGAAAAATATAGGCATAAAAAAACCGGCAGTAATATGCCGGTTTTTAATTGCTGTAACAATCAGCCAATATGCGTCAAGCCACCCATATAAGGGCGCAGTGCTTCTGGCACTTCAATGCGGCCGTCTTCCAATTGATAGTTTTCAAGAATCGCTACCATTGTACGACCAACAGCAAGACCTGAGCCATTCAGTGTATGAAGCAACTCTGGTTTGTTCGCCCCTTTACGACGGAAGCGAGCTTGCATACGGCGCGCTTGGAAATCTGTCATGTTTGAACATGAAGATATTTCACGGTACGTATTTTGAGCAGGAACCCACACTTCTAGATCGTATGTCTTCGCAGCACCAAAGCCCATATCACCCGTACATAGGATCACTTTACGGTAAGGCAGGTTGAGTAACTGAAGGACTTTTTCGGCATGACCCGTTAGTTCTTCCAGTGCCGCCATTGAATCTTCTGGCTTGACGATTTGTACCAATTCAACTTTGTCGAATTGGTGCATGCGGATCAAACCGCGTGTATCACGACCATATGAACCTGCTTCTGAGCGGAAACATGGCGTGTGGGCTGTCATGCAAATTGGCAAGTCGGCTTCGTCAACAATGGTATCGCGTACCATGTTAGTCAGCGGCACTTCAGCAGTCGGGATCAACGACATGCCAACGCCTTCTTCTGTTGCAGGCTGAGTATGGAATAGGTCTTCACCAAATTTTGGTAGCTGACCGGTACCGAACAAGCTGTCTGCATTCACTAAGTACGGCACATACATTTCGGTGTAGCCATGCTCAGTGGTATGAAGGTCCAACATGAATTGTGCAATTGCACGGTGCATGCGCGCCATTTGGCCTTTCATCACGATGAAACGAGAACCAGACAGTTTGACTGCGCTTGCGAAATCAAGGCCACCAGACATTTCGCCAAGATCAACGTGGTCTTTCACTTCAAAGTCGTATGTTTTAGGTTCACCCCAAACGGAAATCTCAACGTTTTCAGATTCGTCTTTACCTACAGGGACAGCATCATCTGCAACGTTTGGAACAGATTGCACGATCGCATTCAGTTCGTTTTGAAGTTCAGCCAATTCTGCTTTTGCTGTGTTCAGCGCGTCGCCTAAGTTTTCAACTTCTGCCAGCAAAGGCTGGATGTCTTCGCCTTTCGCCTTCGCCTGACCAATGGACTTGGAACGTGAATTGCGCTCAGCCTGCAGTTCTTCTGTGCGAACTTGTAGCGATTTACGCTTTTCTTCTAAGTCGCGAAGTGTTTCAACGTCAAGCTTAAAGCCACGACGCGCTAGCTTTTCAGCGGTTGCGTCCAACTCGGTACGAAGTAGTTTAGAATCCAGCATGTTAATCCTGTGAATCGTTATCTAACAGTGCCTGAAAAAGACTTAACGCTGCCACGCACTAATATGACAACGCCAATATGAAAGGTTTATGCCCGCTGACTGATGAAATTTCCATCAAAAATAGAGGGTATTAATTGGCTTAAACAATACCCAAAATACCCTCTTTTTCCTAGCGTTTTTGCGGGCTATTTACATCTAAGTGCTCAAGAAATGCTAACTTCTCGGCGATTTTAATTTCAAGCCCACGATTTACTGGTTGGTAGTATCGCGTGCCTTTCATTTCTTCAGGGAAATAGCTCTCCCCAGCCGCATACGCATTTGGCTCATCATGGGCATATCGATACCCTTCGCCGTAGCCCAACCCCTTCATCAACTCAGTCGGGGCATTGCGTAAATGATCGGGGACTTCAAAATCAGGGTGCATTTTGGCATCACGAAGCGCTTGTTTCCATGCGGTATATACTGCATTGCTTTTCGGTGCGCAGGCCAAATAAACTGCAGCCTGAGCGATGGCTCGCTCTCCTTCCGATGGGCCCACACGCGTAAAGCAATCCCACGCACTGATGGCGATTTGCATCGCTCTTGGATCAGCATTTCCTACGTCTTCAGAGGCAATTGCCAACAAACGTCTAGCCACATACAAAGGGTCTCCACCCGCTGTGATAATCCGCGCATACCAATAAAGTGCGGCATCAGGATCCGACCCGCGCACAGATTTATGAAACGCCGAGATCAAGTCGTACCAAAGATCGCCTTTATTATCGAACCTAGCAACTTTCTCTCCTGCCACTTCGGCCAGCAGTTCTAGCGTAATGCGCTTCTCGCCTTTGTTATCCGTTTCTGCCATGTCCGACAGCATTTCGAGATAGTTCAGCGTCATTCTGGCATCGCCAGAGGTAAAGTTGGCTAACTGCGCTTTGACATCAGAGGGGAAATTCAGTTTTTCATTGCCAAGACCGCGGGTTTTATCCGTTAGCGCTTGCTCAATGACCTCTAGAATATCGTCTTTGTCTAATGACTTGAGCTTGTAAACCCGTGCCCTTGAGAGCAACGCGTTGTTTAGTTCAAAGGAAGGATTTTCCGTGGTTGCTCCGATGAAAGTGACAGTGCCATCTTCAATGTGCGGCAGGAATGCATCTTGCTGGCTTTTGTTGAAGCGATGCACTTCGTCAACAAACAAAATGGTTCTGCGCCCAACTAACTTGCTTTCTTTCGCTTTATCAATCGCTATGCGAATGTCTTTCACCCCAGAGGTCACTGCAGAAACACGCTCGATTTCAGCATCAGCATAACCTGCCGCGACTTCCGCTAACGTGGTTTTACCCGTGCCAGGTGGGCCCCATAAAATCATGGAATGAAGCTGCCCACTTTCGAGTGCGCGACGCAGAGGCTTGCCTTCACTTAACAGGTGTTTTTGACCGATGTACTCGGAAAGGTTAGTCGGCCGCATACGGGCTGCGAGGGGGCGAAAATCGTCCGCAAATTCCAGACTGAAATTACTCACAAACAGGACTCTCGGTTAGGGGATGCAAGGTGTTCACGTAGCATGACTAAGTCAAACACCTTGTGCAATAGTGAATACGTGCCTGGGGTCTAGTGGCGAAGGTAAAGCCACCGCCTATCGGGATTATTGGCGTTGGTCGTCCAGCTCTACGCCTTCAGGAACCGTAAAGCGGAAAAGCGACGCGCTTGGCGATACATTTTTGACATTTTCAAGCGCAAAGCGGCTGGTTTGGCCGTCTTGCTCAACAACTGCAAACTCGCTAATGCGACCATCAGGACGCACATCCACAATAAATTCACCCAAATTGCTGGCTTGCTTTGGTGACAACACGAAGGTGTCTCCGTCTTGCTTCACGTTGTAATTATTCCAGTCTTTTGGATCATTGCGCGTCAGCAGCACAAACGGGGTTTGTGAGGTTGCATCGTCCAGCCACATGGCCGTGACTTGCTCGATAAATGGGCTGTAATACCACAGGGTTTTCCCGTCTGAAACCAGCAGGTTCTCGTCAGGAAGCACCGTTTCCCAGTTGAACAAATTAGGGCGCTTCATGGCGAGTTTTCCTTCACCTTCACTGATCACCTCTCCCTCAGGGCTGGTGACTGTCTGTTCAAAGCTGGCTGTGAAGCTATTCAGTTTTGCGAGTCGCGTGTTCAATTCTTGCTGAGGTGTAGCAAACACTGCTGGCGCAACCAGCAGCAAAGACATCAACATCTTTTTCATTCTATTTTATCCAATCAATCTCTTGGTGGCGGTGGCGGAGCCAACACCTCTCGATTCGAGTTATGGCCTGGAGCACTGACGATACCCTGTACTTCCAGTTGTTCTACAATTCGTGCGGCTCGGTTATAGCCAATTTTAAATCGGCGCTGTACGCCTGAGACTGACGCACGACGAGATTCAGTCACAAATTCAACCACCTGATCAAACAGTTGATCCAATTCTTCGCCGTCGGCTGCCTCTCCCGCTTCTCCGGGCAACAAGCCTTCCGCACCTTGATCGCCGTTAGTAATATCGGTGATGTATTGCGGTTTTCCTCGTGCTTTCCAGTTACTCACGACACGGTGAACTTCATCGTCATTAACAAAGGCACCATGAACACGTGCAGGATGGTTCGAGCCGTTTGGCATAAAGAGCATGTCACCCATGCCAAGCAAGGATTCAGCACCACCTTGGTCAAGAATGGTGCGAGAGTCAGTCTTGGTTGATACCGTAAAGGCCATACGCGTGGGAATATTCGCTTTGATAAGGCCAGTAATGACATCAACAGACGGACGCTGTGTAGCGAGCACGAGGTGAATACCCGCTGCACGCGCCTTTTGCGCCAGTCGTGCAATCAATTCTTCCACTTTTTTACCAACGACCATCATCAAATCGGCAAATTCATCGACGATCACAACGATATACGGCAGTTTTTCCAATGACGGGGCAGTTTCATCCATGCTATCACCCGGACTCCATAACGGATCAGGAATAGGATGATTTGCTTCTGCAGCTTCTTTGATTTTTTCGTTGAAGCCGCCGATATTTCTGACACCGAGCATGGACATGAGTTTGTAGCGACGCTCCATCTCTGCCACACACCAACGCAGCGCGTTGCCTGCGTCTTTCATGTCTGTCACCACTTCGGTCAGTAGGTGCGGGATCCCTTCATAAACGGACAACTCGAGCATTTTGGGGTCAATCATGATGAAACGTACGTCTTCAGGGCCAGCTTTATAGAGCATGCTGACGATCATTACGTTCACACCCACTGACTTACCTGAACCTGTGGTACCCGCCACCAGCATATGCGGTGCTTTGGCAAGGTCGGTGACAATGGCTTCACCTGCAATGTCTTTACCCAATACGACAGATAACGGTGACTTCGATGATTGGAAACGCTCGCTGGCAACCACATCAGACATGAACACGGTTTCGCGGCTCGAATTCGGCAATTCTAGGCCAATGTATGGCTTACCCGGAATAACATCGACCACACGCACAGCGCTGGTAGACAGAGATCGGGCAATGTCTTTTGACAGCCCCATGATACGGCTAACTTTGACGCCTGGCGCGAGTTCCAATTCAAAGCGTGTGATGACAGGGCCAGGGAAAATCCCCATCACGGTCACTTTGATTTTGTACTCTTCCAAACGTGTTTCAATAAGACGTGCTTGGTACTGAAGCTCTTCGTCTGATGCACGCGTGGCGGTGTTGCGCGGCGGATCCAACAAATCAATCGTCGGCAAAGGCTCTTTCGGTTTAGGCAAGTTCGGCTCATCTTTGACCAAGAATGGGTGCAAAGCACCCGCCGCGTTCTTCTGCGCCTCACGAATGGTCTGTTGGAATGGGTCTTCATCATCAGGAATGACGGACGTTGCTTGCGCGCGATCTAGTTCTGATAGACCATCTGTGTTGCCGATAGCGATCTCATGGCGCGGTGCATCATCAAGATCGATGTCCAGTTCAACCGAAGGGTCATCTGTCGCGGTAGTCTTAGGTGCGTATTCATCAATATCAAATGGCGGCGTTTCATCAATCGATACAATTGAAGAAGGCTTATCCTCCATCAATATGTCGATGTCACCATTAGGCTGCGTCGTTTCCGCCAAGCCAATGTCGATGTGGTCATGACCAACAACATCGATATCAGCATCAATATCGCCAACTCGATTGTCTGGCGCATGTTCAAAAACGGGAGCGGGTGCAGGCGCAATCTCAACATCAAGGTTAGGTTCCATCCTGATGCTAGGCTCTTTGCGCTCAAAAAACGCTGGCGCAGGTGAATGTATAACAGGCATTCGGCCACTCGCATTAGCATCAAGCGCGTCATTCACACGTTGCACTTTGCTCAAGGCGGCAATGTCTGCCAACTCGCGGTTTTCGTCACCGTTTACTGTTGCAGCAAAGAGTGGATCAGACGAGTCTATATCTGACGTATCAACTGTTGCACCGAGGGTTTGTGGTTTATCACCACGAATATGATTCACAACCCAAGTGACACCACAAAGGGCGCTTTCCCCCAGTGTATCGACAATGGTCAGCCATGATATACCGGTAAACAGCGTAAAACCCGCTGCCCACAAAAACATCAATATTAATGTGGTACCCAAGACATTAAACAACGGCAGAGAGAGCGCGGTCAGTACGTCACCAACAACGCCACCAGAAGAAAAATACCAGAAATCATCGAAGTTCAGGTCAGCCAATGCGGTACTCGTGAGCAGCAGCAGAGCAACACCCAAAATTTTAGTGGCCAATATGGTGTAGTTAAGTGGCTCAGAGTCACCGCGACGACGAAACACGACCCAACCGCCCAGAAGTAACAAGAAAGGCATCGGGTACGCCAGTGTGCCCAACGCAAAGAAAAAGGTATCCGCTACCCACGCACCTGCACTGCCAGCTGCATTTTGTACAGGCCCATCCCAAGCGGTTTGTGACCATGAAGGATCAGAGGAATCGTAACTAAGAAGGGACACCAACATGAACACAGCAGACAAGAGCGCGAGAATCAGTGCGCTTTCTTTTAAACGTTGTTTTCCGTTTAAACGACGTGAGGTGTCTGTCTGTTTCTGCTCCTGACGCAAGAAAAACTCCATTATCACCTATCTTTCAAAATTTAAGCCCCAAAATGGACGCGATGGCTTTATCATTTTACGTTATATGCCGAGGGCATGAATGGGGAAAATGCTTCGTTTACCCTCTCAATGCCGTTACTTTTTCAAAAGTGTACACCAAACAAAAAAACAAACCGAGCAGCAAGCTACTCGGTTTATCGAATATAACACTAATGTCAGCCCTCTTTGTTCGAGGGATGTGAGCTTTTTAACGCGTTTTGATGACCAAATGGTTAGTTTGCTTCACTTCTTCCATGACGACATAAGTACGCGTGTCATTCACACCCGGCAGACGAAGTAACGTCTCGCCCAAGAGTTTGCGATACGCCGACATGTCTGATACACGAGTTTTCAGCAAATAGTCGAAATCACCCGATACCAAATGACACTCCTGGATATCTTCGAGCTGCTGAACGGCCTTGTTGAACTGTTCGAACACATCCGGTGCGCCACGGTTAAGCGTGATCTCTACAAATACCAGCAGAGATGCATCGAGGAACTGAGGGTTCAACAATGCTGTATAACCACTGATATAACCTTGTCTCTCTAGGCGACGAACGCGCTCAAGACAAGGGGTTGGCGACAGTCCTACTCGCTTAGACAGCTCGACGTTTGAAACGCGACCATCTTTCTGAAGCTCGTTAAGGATATTTCTGTCAATGCGATCCAATTCCTTGGAGGGTTTCTTTTTGGCGTCAACCATTTTTTATTCCACCTTTTTACGTCCTTGCAATGTTAAATGCCATTTTTATTAACATAAGTTATATATTTAGCATCAAATCCGTCTTTTCGCGAACTATACTAGCTCTAAATACAACAATACTACAAAACAACAGCCAATAACTCTACATCGAAGCGAGGAATCAGGATGATCATTGGTGTACCTAAAGAGATTAAGAACCACGAATATCGTGTCGGCATGGTCCCAGCCAGCGTTCGCGAGCTAGTGTCCCGTGGCCATGCTGTGTACATCCAGTCACAGGCAGGCATGGGCATTGGCTTTAGCGATGATGATTATATCAATGCTGGTGCTTCTATTCTTCCAAGTGCAGAAGAAGTGTTTGCCACTGCTGAAATGATTGTCAAAGTTAAAGAGCCGCAGGCCGTTGAACGTGCCTTGCTTCGCGAAGGGCAAATTTTGTTTACCTATTTGCACCTTGCACCAGATTTTCCACAGACACAAGACCTTATCAAGAGCAAAGCTGTCTGTATAGCCTATGAAACCGTAACAGATTCTAAAGGTAGATTGCCACTTTTGGCGCCGATGTCGGAAGTCGCTGGCCGAATGTCTATTCAGGCTGGCGCACAGGCTTTGGAAAAATCTCGCGGCGGCGCAGGCATGCTTCTAGGTGGCGTGCCAGGCGTAGAACCCGCGAAAATTGTGGTCTTAGGTGGTGGTGTCGTGGGCTCTAATGCAGCACGTATGGCTGTGGGTATGCGCGCCGATGTTTCCATCTTAGATCGCAACATTGATACACTGAGAGCGCTAGATGAAGAGTTTCAAGGGCGCGCGAAAGTACTCTATTCAACAGAAGAAATTCTTGAAAAACACGTTCTCGCCGCAGATTTGGTCATCGGAGCAGTGTTAATTCCCGGTGCAGCAGCACCAAAATTGGTCACCGCAGAACATATAGCGAAAATGAAGCCCGGCTCTGCCGTTGTCGATGTCGCCATTGACCAAGGTGGTTGTTTTGAAACCTCACATGCCACCACTCACGCCGACCCGACTTATATCGTTGATGATGTGGTGCACTACTGCGTCGCAAACATGCCTGGCGCTGTGGCACGTACCTCTACTTTTGCTCTGAACAACGCGACATTGCCGTATATTGTGAAGCTCGCAAATATGGGGTATCGCGACGCATTACTCAGTGACGATGGCTTACTGAAAGGCTTAAACGTGATCAATGGTCAAGTCACGATTAAAGAAGTAGCAGATGCTTTCAATCTCGATTATATCGATGCAAGGGCAGCGCTGTCGTAAACCTCGTTTGAACACGACGTAATACGAGATAACACAATTCCATGAAGGGCACCGCAAGGTGCTCTTTCTTTAGCAACACATTTTCCCTACAATCTCCCTCATTACATAACACTCAATCCATCCGGAGAAATAATGAGCAACGTAAAGCATTCAAGCCTTCTTATCCTAGGTTCAGGCCCTGCAGGTTACACCGCTGCAGTCTATGCTGCTCGCGCCAACCTTAAGCCAGTCATGGTGACAGGGATGCAACAGGGCGGTCAGTTGACGACCACCACAGAGGTCGAGAACTGGCCGGGTGATGCAGAGGGTCTGACCGGCCCCGCTCTGATGGAGCGCATGAAAGAGCATGCAGAAAAATTTGATACTGAGATTATTTTCGATCACATCAATGAAACCGATCTGACTCAGCGTCCTTTTCGCCTAAAAGGCGACAGTGCTGAATACACCTGTGATGCGCTGATCATTGCCACCGGCGCTTCTGCTCAATACTTAGGTATGGAGTCTGAAGAAAACTTCAAGGGCCGTGGCGTTTCCGCATGTGCAACCTGTGACGGTTTCTTCTATCGCAATCAAAAAGTGGCTGTCATTGGTGGCGGTAACACAGCAGTAGAAGAAGCCCTGTACCTGTCTAACATTGCATCTGAAGTGCACCTGATCCACCGTCGTGATACTTTCCGCGCCGAAAAGATCTTGGTTAGCCGTCTAATGGATAAAGTGGAGAACGGTAACGTTGTTCTGCACACCGATCGTGTCCTTGACGAAGTACTGGGTGACGATATGGGTGTCACTGGCGTTCGCATCAAAGAAACCCAATCTGACGCAACAGAAGATCTGGAAGTGATGGGCTTATTCGTGGCTATTGGTCACAAGCCAAACACCAGCATCTTTGAAGGCCAACTGGACATGCACAATGGCTACATCAAAGTGCAATCAGGCCTTGAAGGCAACGCCACCCAAACCAGCGTTGAGGGTGTGTTCGCAGCAGGTGACGTAATGGATCACATCTATCGCCAAGCCATCACTTCTGCCGGTACAGGTTGCATGGCGGCACTGGATGCAGAGCGTTTCCTTGATGCGTTAGAAAGCAATAAGTAATTCGCGTTTTTAGGCCCATTTATGGGCCTATATTTTTGCCAATTTAGCCTTCCTTTACTCCAAGGCAACCATTGAGATTTCATCACTGAAGTCATGCTCAGGTGCCGTGGAATAATAAAACCAAGAAGTAGTATGGATAAAAAGAAACAACGCTCGCTTGTCCAGTGGCTCAAAGGGCAAAGCAAGCTTGGCAAAACCTGGCTCATCGCAGCGATTGGCTTGGCATTTCTGTCTGGTCTGTTTTTGATCGCCCAAGCTGCATTGCTCGCCAACATTCTTCACGAACTCATCATAGAGAAAGCGGACAAATCGGACATTTGGCTTTCATTCATCGGATTAGCCATTATTGTTTGTCTCCGTGCCGCCTGTAGTTGGGGAAAAGAGCAAGCAGGCTACCGCGCTGGGGAAGCCGTTCGTCTTCACGTTCGCCACCTTATTTTGGATAAGCTTCAAACATTGGGCCCAGCGACCATACAAGGCAAACCAGCAGGTTCTTGGGCAAGTTTGGTGCTAGAGCAAGTCGAAGAGATGCAAGACTTCTTCGCGCGTTACTTACCGCAAATGGCAATTGCTGGCCTCATACCTTTTGTCATCTTGCTGGTTGTTTTCCCTCTTAATTGGGCTGCAGGGCTTATCTTTTTGCTCACCGCGCCATTGGTGCCCTTTTTCATGGCATTGGTCGGTATGGGTGCCGCTGATGCGAACAGACGCAACTTCAAGGCACTACAACGACTATCCGGCCATTTTTATGACCGCCTCAGAGGCCTAGCGACGATTCGCCTGTTTGATCAAGCCGACGCCGAAAGTAAACACCTGAAAGTAGCATCTGAAGACTTTCGCAAACGCACCATGGAAGTGTTGCGCTTAGCGTTTCTGTCATCCGCTGTCTTAGAATTCTTTACCTCACTCTCGATTGCGATCACCGCTGTTTATTTTGGCTTTAGCTACATTGGCGAGTTGAATTTCGGTCACTATGGTTTAGGCATTTCTCTGTTTATTGGCGTGTTCGTTTTGGTTCTCGCCCCCGAGTTTTATCAACCTTTGCGCGATTTGGGTACCTATTACCACGCGAAAGCGCAAGCCATTGGTGCGGCAGAGTCTATTGTGAATTTTCTTGATGCTCAGCCAGAACATCAAGCATCAGGCACAGCGAAAATACCCGCAGATACGGTAACTATCAAAGCCACTGACCTTGAAGTGTTAAGCCCTGACGGTGTGGTACTGGCAGGCCCGCTGACCTTTGAAATAAAATCAGGCGAACATGTGGCGCTAGTCGGTCAAAGCGGTGCTGGTAAAACCAGCCTCATCAATACCCTTCTCGGCTTTTTACCTTATCGCGGTAGTTTGCAAATAAACGGTGTTGAGCTTCACCAGGCTGATTTGGCGCACTGGCGTAAACAAATAAGCTGGGTGGGACAAAACCCTCAACTCTTCCATGGCAGTGTCAAAGACAATATCGGTCTCCCTGCGCCATTAGCGACTGATGAGCAGATCCAACAAGCAGCACAAGACGCCCACGCTGAAGAGTTTATCGCTCGCCTCGATCAAGGCTATTCGCACCGAGTCGGTGATCGCGCTAGCGGTTTATCTGTTGGGCAAGCGCAACGGATTGCCGTGGCACGAGCGCTGCTACAAGATGGCCAGTTCTGGCTATTGGATGAACCCACCGCGAGTCTGGATGCATCGAGCGAGCGATTGGTCATGGACAGCTTAAACAAAGCGACAAAAGACACCACGACCTTACTGGTGAGCCACCGTATTGATCAGCTTGGTACAACAGATAACATATTAGTGATGCACAAAGGCAAGTTGGTGCAACAAGGGCCATTTGAGACACTTAAGCACGAAGGGACATTTGCTGAAATGATCCAAGCCGTTGACAGGAGTGACCTTGATGCGTGATCTCATTCCGTTTCTTAAACTCTATAAAAAGCATTGGTTTGGCTTGTCTTTGGGCATGCTGCTTTCGTTTGCAACCTTGGCATCCGCCATCAGCCTACTGACTCTTTCAGGGTGGTTTATTGC
This sequence comes from Enterovibrio litoreus, assembly GCF_045679545.1. NCBI lineage: Bacteria > Pseudomonadati > Pseudomonadota > Gammaproteobacteria > Vibrionales > Vibrionaceae > Enterovibrio > Enterovibrio litoreus. The sequence continues at coordinate 1,132,945 of NZ_CP166194.1, read as the reverse complement.
AGCCTCTGCAGTGGCAGGGCTTGCAGCCGCAAGTCATTTTAACTACATGCTACCTGCTGCGGGTGTGCGAGGGTTTTCAATTGCACGTACCGCAGGAAGATGGGGCGAACGTGTGGTTAGCCACAATGCGACATTTAAACTGTTAGCAGATCTTCGTATCTTCTTCTTCGAAAAACTGACACCACTGATCCCCGGCAAAGTAGGCAACTTACGTGACGCCGACATCCTCAACCGTTTGGTTGCTGATGTCGATGCCATGGATCACGTCTATCTTCGTCTTATCAGCCCATTGTTTGTTGGCGTACTTGGCATCTTGGGTGTCAGTGGTTTTCTCTACTGGTTTGATCCAACGCTTGGCCTCACACTCGGAGCGATTCTTCTTTCACTCATGCTCATTCTACCTGTGGTGTTTTATCGCCTTGGTGGTCCACATGGTGAAGAAGTCACACGTGCAAAGTCTGAGCTTCGAATCTCACTAGTGGATTGGCTTCAAGGGCACGCTGAACTGCAAATCTTTGGCGCAGCCGATAGGTTTCGCGAACGCGCGCATGATGCCGAAAAACGCCTACTGGGTGCACAACGTCAAATGGCGGGTGTCACGGGCTTAGCAAACGGCATATTACTTGCTGCTAACGGATTAACCTTAGTCTTAATGCTTTGGATAGCAGCTGATGGTGTGGGAGGGCAATTGCCTAACCCAATGGTGGCTATGGTGGCCTTTACCACCATGGCAAGCTTTGAGCTGATGATGCCTGTTGCAGGTGCATTCCAGTATTTAAGCCAAACCATGACCTCCGCGAAGCGATTGAACGAAATCATTGAAGCAACGCCCGAAACCCAATTCGACCCGATGGGTTACAACAATACGGCTAAAGGTGATATTTGCTTCAACAATGTCAGCTACACCTACCAAGGTGCAGATAATCCTGCAGTGAACGCTGTTTCGCTAACCATCAAAGCCGGACAGAAAGTCGCACTGCTTGGTCGCACAGGCTGTGGCAAATCTACCCTGTTGCAGCTCCTCACGCGCTCATGGGACCCATCACAAGGCTCGGTGAGCATCGATGGTCAATCATTGACTACGTGGCGTGAGTCCGCGCTGAGGGCATCTATTGCAGTTGTCAGTCAACGTGTCGATATCTTTAATGGCGCACTTCGCAATAACCTCTCGATGGCAAAGCCGTCGGCAACAGACGAAGAACTGATTGCTGTTGTTGAACAAGTCGGGCTTTCCGATTTGTTAGAAGGCCCGGGGTTGGACGCTTGGCTAGGTGACGGTGGCCGACAACTGTCGGGCGGTGAACGTCGTCGCTTAGGGATAGCGCGAGCACTGTTGCGCGATGCGCCCATTTTGCTGCTTGATGAGCCGACCGAGGGGCTTGATGTCAAAACCGAGCAGCAGATCCTAGCGTTGCTTCTTGAGCATGCAAAAGACAAAACGGTTCTGTTTATCACCCACCGTCTGGTAGGCCTCAAAAACATGGACACTGTGTGTTTAATGGACGAAGGCCGCATTATTGAACAAGGCGACCATCAAACCTTGAAAGCCGCGGGTGGACGGTACACTAACCTGCTCCAACGCATTCAGTAATGCGCGCAGTTTTGTATACTTAAGGGAGCTTCGGCTCCCTTTTTTACAACAGGCGCATGAACCTAAAGCATCGACCCGTTTACAGGAACCCGACTTACTATGACCATTTATTTGCCACCATTAGATGAACACGACCCGGAGCTCTTCCCTCCTGTGAGCAGCGCACTCGACGATCCTGATGGTCTTCTCGCCATTGGTGGTGATTTGTCGCCACAGCGCCTTAGAGCGGCCTATGAGCATGGGATCTTTCCTTGGTTTGGTGACAACGATCCCTACCTTTGGTGGTCACCCTCAGAACGCGCCGTTATCGACCCAGCCACTTTCGTGCCTAATAAAAGCTTAAGAAAATTCGCGCGTAAACAAAGCTTTCGTGTTTCGATAAATCATCGATTTGATGAGGTGATAAAGCAATGCGCATTAATCCGGGGCGAGCACCAAGTATGGATAACCCACGAGATGCGCGAAGCATATAAAAAGCTGCATCGCCTCGGTGGCGCTCACAGTGTTGAGGTCTGGCAAGGCGATACATTGGTCGGTGGTTTGTATGGCGTGGCAGTCGGTGGACTATTTTGTGGCGAGTCGATGTTCTCACTTCAAACCAACGCATCTAAGACGGCACTCTGGTATTTCTGTGAACACTTCAAACGACATGGCGGCATGCTAATTGATTGCCAAATGATGACCGAACATCTGGCATCGTTAGGCGCTCAGCCAATGCCACGTTCAGATTTCATCCAACAACTTAACCAGCACAAGCATCGCATTATTGATGCCACGCTTTTTCAGTCCCAGTGGATTAATGGTGATCTCAATGGACAATAACACCATGGTAAAACGATCATTTCGTGTTGGGGTTATGGCGCCATCCTCTTGCCCCTATCTGCCTGAAAAAAAAGAATCCATTGCGGTTGTCGTAGACCCTGAATTGCACAATATGACTGGCTACAATGCTCTCATTCAATCAGGCTTCAGACGCAGTGGTGGCAACATCTACCGCCCTCACTGCGCTAACTGCAGTGCTTGCCAGTCGCTGAGGGTTGACACGTTTGGTTTCACGCCGACCAAAAGCCAGAAACGCCAGCTTAACCAACTGTCGCGGATGGATGTTCGTCTACAAGATACCCTGGATGACGAATGGTTTTCATTGTACGAACGCTACATCAATAAACGTCATCAGCATGGCTCTATGTATCCTGCAAACAAACATGATTTTCTGTCTTTTGTTCTGAGTGACTGGCAAGACTCAAAATTCCTTCACCTTTTTGACCAAGGGACGTTAATCGCTATCGCTGTCACGGATGTTCTGGAACACGGTTACAGCGCTATCTACAGCTTTTTTGACCCAGACCATCCGTGGTCACTGGGATCATTGTGTGTACTTGCACAAATCAATGCGGCAAAGAAGAACAGGACACCTTGGCTTTACTTGGGTTTTCAGATAGATGAATGCGACGCCATGTGTTACAAGCAAAGATTCAAGCCTCACCAGCGCTTCATTGCGGGGCAATGGCAGCAATTCCCGTAGATAGAAGAAAGCGTATCCACAGCATCTGCCCAATAAAACCCCAACTTGGCATCAAAAAGAAAAAGTATTTAGCGTAAACCTTAACCGATAGCTGATTTTTACTGGTCAGTCAGAGAGCAAAGGGGTAAAATTTCGGCCCTGAACTTTACAGACTTAACGAATCAAGGCATTATCTGCCAGTCAAAAAATGGCTGAGTGATAGCCTAAGAGGATTAAATGGCAAAAGAAGACGTAATTGAATTGCAAGGTACCGTACTGGACACCCTGCCAAACACCATGTTTCGCGTAGAACTAGAGAACGGCCACGTAGTAACTGCTCACATCTCTGGTAAGATGCGCAAGAACTACATCCGTATCCTTACCGGTGACAAAGTTACCGTAGAAATGACACCTTACGACCTGTCGAAAGGACGCATTATCTTCCGCGCGCGCTAATCCTCACGTCTCGCGAACACGAAAAACCCGGCTCTCTGGCCGGGTTTTGTCATATGTGTAATCTGTAAAACGACCTCGTATTAGGCAGGTTCCATCTCATCGCTGAAGCTAAATGTCAGTGCATCGCTTTTCACACCCACCTTCACCGTGCCACCATTGACGAGACATCCGAACAACAATTCATTGGCCAGATTTTTCTTAACGTGCTCTTGCATCACTCTAGCCATTGGGCGTGCGCCCATTGACTTGTCATAGCCTTTCTCAGCCAACCAGAGTTTCGCCTTATCCGTGACTTCTAAAGACACGCCGCGAACATCCAATTGCGCCTGAAGTTCAACAACAAACTTATCAACAACTTGAAGAATGACTTCTTTATCAAGATGGTTGAACCAGATGATGTTATCGAGACGGTTGCGGAACTCAGGTGAGAACATTTTCTTGATCTCAGCCATCGCATCAAGGCTATGATCTTGCTGAATCAGACCTATCGATTTACGAACCGTTTCGGTAACGCCCGCGTTGGTGGTCATCACCAATATGACATTACGAAAATCCGCTTTACGACCATTATTGTCTGTCAGCGTACCGTTATCCATCACCTGCAAAAGTAAGTTAAACACGTCAGGGTGCGCTTTCTCAATTTCATCAAGAAGCACAACACTGTGTGGATGCTTAATGACGGCATCGGTCAATAAACCGCCTTGGTCATAGCCTACATAGCCAGGGGGGGCACCAATCAGTCGGCTGACAGTATGGCGCTCCATATACTCAGACATATCAAAACGCTGAAGTTCAATACCCATGGCGCGAGCCAGTTGGACTGTCACTTCGGTTTTGCCTACCCCTGTCGGGCCAGCAAACAGGAACGAACCCACAGGTTTGTTTTCAGCGCCTAGACCAGCACGACTTAGCTTAATGGCTTCACACAGCGCACCAATGGCATCATCTTGACCAAACACCAGCATCTTCAGCTTCTGTTCGAGAGACTGAAGTACTTCACGATCCGAGGAAGAAATCGATTTTTCCGGGATACGTGCCATTCTGGCGATCATGGATTCGATGTCGCCCACACCAACCGTTTTCTTACGCTTGTTCGCCGGCGCTAAACGACAACGCGCCCCCGCTTCATCTATCACGTCGATGGCTTTATCAGGCAAATGACGGTCATTAATGTATTTCGCAGACAGCTCAACCGCGGCACGAATCGCCTTGCTTGTGTAGCGCACTTCGTGGTGAGCTTCATATTTCGGTTTCAGACCCATCAATATTTTGGTGGTGTCATCCAGCGATGGCTCAATCACATCAATTTTTTGGAAACGACGTGCAAGCGCGCGTTCTTTTTCAAAAATACTGCTGTATTCCTGATAAGTAGTCGAACCGATACAACGAAGTTTACCGCTGGAAAGCAACGGCTTGATGAGGTTTGCCGCGTCCACCTGACCACCGGATGCAGCGCCTGCACCAATAATGGTATGGATTTCGTCAATAAATAGTACCGCGTGTTCTTCTTTTTCAAGCTGCTTCAAAATGCCTTTGAAACGCTTCTCGAAGTCGCCGCGGTATTTTGTGCCCGCCAGCAAAGAACCGATATCCAGAGAGTAAATCACGCAGTTTTGGATAATCTCAGGCACTTCACCTTCAACAATGCGCCAAGCTAGCCCCTCTGCAATAGCCGTTTTACCCACGCCAGCTTCACCGACGAGTAGCGGGTTATTTTTACGGCGACGACAAAGCACTTGAATCGTTCGCTCAAGTTCTTTGTCTCGACCAATCAATGGGTCAATACCGCCCACACGGGCAAGTTGGTTGAGATTGGTCGCGAAATTTTCAAGACGCTCCTCACCACCTTCAACAGACGCTTCTTCTGATGACAAATCAGCACCTGGCAATTCATCATCGCTGCTAGAAGATTTAGTGGTGCCATGAGAAATGTAATTAACGACATCAAGTCGGCTGATATCGTTTTTCTTGAGCAAATAGGCCGCATGGGACTCTTGCTCACTAAAGATAGCAACCAGCACATTCGCGCCACTCACTTCGCTTCGGCCGGAAGATTGAACATGGAAGACAGCACGCTGAAGCACGCGCTGGAAGCTCAGAGTAGGCTGAGTTTCTCGATTATCGTCATCAACAGGGATGAGCGGTGTTGTTTGTTCAATGAATGCTTCTAGCTCTTTACGCAAAGCATCAAGGTCAGCGCGGCACGCAAGCAATGCTTCGCGAGCAGCGACATTTTCCAGAAGCGCCAATAGCAAATGTTCCACTGTCATAAACTCATGACGTTTTTCACGTGCTCTTGCAAAAGCCCCATTAAGGCTTGCTTCGAGTTCTTTATTTAGCATAAGGCACCTCCCTCAAAAACCACATTATGGTGTGCCGGAGAAAACCAAGTTCTCCTTTCTTAGGCTTTCTCCATTGTGCACAACAATGGGTGTTGATGTTCTTTTGCGTACATCATTACCTGGGCGACTTTCATCTCGGCAACTTCCGCACTGTAAACGCCACAAACAGCCTTTCCTTCGTAATGAACAGCTAGCATCACTTGTGTTGCTTTCTCTATATCCATGGTGAAAAAACGCTGTAACACTTCTACAACAAACTCCATGGGGGTGTAATCATCATTATTCAACATCACTTTATATAAGGATGGCGGCTTTACTTTGGTTTCTTCCGCTTCTTTTACATCAGAATCCGGAACTATCCATTCGTACTTTTTGCTCATAACTGCTTACAATCTTTAAGGTAGCTCAAGTGTTCTTTACAAAACAAGGTTTTATACGTCAGGTTTGTAGATTGAGATATCAAACACAAGATTTGCTACCACTACTTAAAACGTAATCCACAGATTGTATTCCAGCAACCATAACAATGCTATGTTGCTCGAACCCTCTCACTGAATTTCACCTTGTTTCACCCAATATGAGGCGACAATGCCCATATTGCAAATTTTGCGATTCACATTTAATCCACAACAGCACTACAACAGCGCACCTAACCGTGATGTAAGAAATTCCATACAGACCACATCATATTTCGACGTCTCAAAATGTTAAAAATGTCTCGAAGAATATAAAGTTAATTTTCTCAGCTAACGTTTCAGGATAATTTATTCACTCACGGAATATGTCAAAGTTAGTGTATTTATTTATTAATTCACTAAAGCGCATTTTCGATTGCAAGCTCATATTTTTCATACGATTAAACTCCCCCTCCACGTACACCAATCACTCCAAGAATACGTTTACAACTGATGACTTTGTAAATTATTCTCTCAACCCAAAGTATCAACTACAAGATCTTCGCGCAATAATGAAACACACTCAGCCAAAATGATACTCATATCATCCTTCCGTCACATCGCTGGTTATTTTTATTAAAATGTTGTTATATAGACGTTCAGACGCTTGACTGTCTAAATCTTTCTACTAGAGTGTGAATTGAAGTAAAAACATACAGCATCAATTACGTGAGTAACATGATTGCAAATGTTGGTTTTACTCATAGTTATGCAATTTGAATGCAAGAGGGATGTTTCGCATGGCAACTGGTACAGTTAAATGGTTTAACAATGCTAAAGGGTTTGGTTTTATCTGCCCTGATGAGGGTGACGGTGATATTTTCGCGCACTACTCAACAATCCAAATGGATGGATATCGCACTTTGAAAGCTGGTCAAACAGTGAATTATGAAGTGCAAGAGGGTCCCAAAGGCTATCACGCGAGTGAAATTGTTCCAGTAGAAAACGAAGCCCTAAAATAAAATAGTGTTGCTACAATCTTTTTGCTGCCCGAAGGTCGACATTTAAAGAGCGAACTCAAGTTCGCTCTTTTTATTTGTGTATCGTCCTGACCTGACCTAAATCCAAATCTTCCTTGCTCTTCATTGGTCGCTTTTCGGTTGAATCTCGCTATCCCCCCCTTTCAGCCACACATAGAACGAAAGAAAAGACTCTATATCCGGTACTTTGATCTTGATCTGTTATAGACACAAAAAAACCCAGCCGAAGCTGGGTTTTTGTCTAATCGCGTCAAACATCAATAAATGATGAATTACATTTGATCGATCATGTCTTGTGCGAACTCAGAACACTTACGCAGTGTTGCACCGTCCATCAGACGCTCAAAGTCATAGGTCACAGTTTTGTTGCTGATCGCCTTTTCCATTGAGCTGATGATTAGGTCAGCCGCTTCAGTCCAACCCATGTGGCGAAGCATCATTTCAGCTGAAAGGATAAGAGAACCTGGGTTCACTTTGTCCTGTCCTGCGTACTTAGGCGCAGTGCCGTGAGTCGCTTCGAACAGCGCAATGCCATCACCGATGTTTGCACCAGGGGCGATACCGATACCGCCAACTTGAGCAGCAAGTGCATCAGAGATGTAGTCGCCGTTCAAGTTCATGGTTGCAATAACGTCATACTCTGCTGGGCGCAGAAGAATTTGTTGTAGGAACGCATCAGCAATCACATCTTTAATGATGATCTCTTTGCCAGTGTTTGGATTTTTCAGCGTCATCCATGGACCACCGTCCAACAACTCTGCACCGAACTCTTCTTTCGCGACTTCATAGCCCCAATCTTTGAAGGCACCTTCGGTGAACTTCATGATGTTGCCTTTATGAACCAGCGTCATTGAGTCACGATCGTTATCGATGGTGTATTGAATCGCTGCGCGAACAAGACGTTTCGTGCCTTGCTCAGAAACAGGCTTGATACCGATACCACACTCTTCGTCAAAACGGATTTTCGTTGCACCCATTTCTTCTTTCAAGAATTTGATAACTTTATCAGCTTCTGCCGTGCCCGCTTTAAACTCAACGCCTGCGTAAATGTCTTCTGAGTTTTCACGGTAAATAACCATGTCAGTCAATTCAGGTTGCTTCACAGGGCTTGGTACGCCAGCAAAGTAACGAACAGGGCGAGCACAAATGTATAGGTCAAGCTCTTGACGCAAGGCAACGTTCAATGAACGAATACCGCCGCCAACAGGCGTAGTCAATGGACCTTTGATTGATACTTTGTAATCACGAATAAAATCCAGTGTTTCAGTCGGCAACCACTGGTCTTCACCGTAAACCTGGGTTGACTTCTCACCCGTGTAGATTTCCATCCAGGAGATCTTACGGTCACCGCCGTAAGCTTTTTCTACTGCCGCATCAACAACTTTGATCATTGCAGGGCTAACATCAATACCAATACCGTCACCCTCAATGTAAGGGATAACCGGATTGTTAGGAACGACTAACTTGCCGTTTTCAACTGCAATTTTCTCACCTGCTGGTACGACTACTTTGCTTTCCATTTAATTCTCCTAGCGTCCATTTTCTATTTAGCGCTCACCAAACAGAACAATTTGCCGTCGTGCTTCGATTTCCCCAACAGGCTGAGATTGAGCTAACAGTCTGATGTAGCACGTCAGGTAATTGTTCTGTTTGGTATAACATGCGAGCAAAAGAATACTGTAAATCCCGCAACACGCCAATCACATTATTCCATGTATAATACGGAGGTCTCATTTGTTACCAGACCTGATTGACAGTACTTCATGACGTTTAAAACTACATCGAAAAGAAGCGCGAACAAGTCCGCTTCAAACCCTAATTTCCGACGCACTTCACGCCGTCGGTCCGATAAACCTGCAAAGCCTAAGGGGCCAACAAAGGTCATACTATTTAATAAACCTTTCAACACCCTGACACAGTTCACTGGCGAGCCCGATGATTCAACTTTAGCGGACTTTATTCCGGTCAAAGATGTTTATGCCGCTGGCCGCTTGGACAAAGACAGCGAAGGCCTGCTTGTACTGACCAATGACGGCATCTTACAAGCTCGCCTGACTCAGCCAAAATCCAAGTCGCCCAAGATCTACTGGGTGCAGGTAGAAGGTGTCCCCTCAGATGAAGCAATCGCACAGCTTCGAGAGGGCGTAGAACTCAATGACGGTTGGACGTTGCCAGCAGGCGTTGAAGTGATGGACGAGCCTGCGATTTGGCCGCGAAATCCGCCTATTCGTCATCGCCCGTCTGTGCCGACCACTTGGCTCGCTATCACATTAGAAGAAGGGCGAAACCGTCAGGTTCGTCGCATGACAGCAGCCATTGGACACCCGACGTTACGCTTGGTGCGTCATCAAATGGCAGGATGGACCGTTGAAGGTCTGCAACCTGGTGAATGGCGAGAAGTTTCACCGCCTTCGCGCGAGTGAAACTGTGACTAACATCCCATCTGTAACCGCGTAAAGGATTCTGGTAAACTCTGCCACCGATTTAATTGGAGCTAGAAATTTCGTCATGTCAGATAACAGCAGCAAAAAAGTTATTGTCGGTATGTCCGGCGGCGTCGACTCCTCAGTGTCCGCCTATTTACTGAAGCAACAAGGCTATCAGGTAGAAGGCCTTTTCATGAAAAACTGGGAAGAAGACGATAACGACGAGTACTGCTCGGCAGCGGAAGATCTGGCCGATGCACAGGCCGTTTGTGACAAGCTTGGTATTGAGATGCACACCATCAACTTTGCAGCTGAATACTGGGATAACGTCTTTGAGCACTTCCTGACTGAATACAAAGCCGGGCGCACGCCAAACCCAGACATTCTTTGTAACAAAGAAATCAAATTCAAAGCCTTCTTGGAATTTGCCGATGAAGTGCTTGAGGCTGATTACATTGCAATGGGTCACTATGTGCGCCGGACCTTCCCTACACAGGAAGGCGAAACGGTTCAGATGCTCCGTGGCGTCGATAACAATAAAGACCAAAGCTACTTCTTATACACGTTGAGCCACGAACAAGTTGCGCGCAGCCTGTTTCCAGTTGGCGAACTGGAAAAACCAGAAGTACGCCGCATTGCGGAAGAGCAAGGCCTGATCACCGCAAAGAAAAAAGATTCAACCGGTATTTGCTTCATCGGTGAGCGCAAATTTACTGATTTCTTGGCGAAATATCTGCCCGCGCAACCGGGTGTTATCGAAACCACTGAAGGGCAAGCTATCGGCGAGCACCAAGGTTTGATGTATCACACATTAGGTCAGCGAAAAGGCTTGCACATTGGTGGTCAGAAAGGCGGTGGTGGCCTAGAAGCCGCTTGGTATGTCGTCGATAAAGACGTAGAGCGTAACGTGCTGATTGTTGCACAAGGCCATGATCACCCTCGTCTATTTTCAGCAGGCCTGATCGCCGGTCAACTGCATTGGGTCGATCGTAAAACGATGACCGAACCATTGAAGTGCACCGTAAAAACGCGATACCGCCAGCAAGACATATCATGTACCATCGAGCCCATTGATGGAGACCAAATCAAAGTTATCTTTGATGAACCGCAAGCAGCGGTCACACCAGGTCAATCCGCGGTATTTTATTCCGGTGATGTTTGCCTAGGTGGTGGCATCATCGAGCAGCGAATTTAAGGAGCAATCGTCAGTGGCTAATACTTTATTTGATCGAACCATCGCGTTCGCAAGTATCTGTCAATCCGTCAAACTGGTGCAGGAAATATCGCGCACAGGTAGCTGTGACCCAGATGCACTCAGCGCCAGCTTGAAGAGTATTATTGTCACTAACCCTGCTTCAACACTGGAGGTTTTCGGCAGTGAAGAAAACCTCACAGTGGGTTTAAACACCCTTATAAGCGAGCTCGATAATAGCCCTGGTGGCAGCGAGCTTACGCGTTATCTCATTAACCTGCTCGCGCTGGAGCGCAAGCTATCTGGCCGTCGCGATAGCCTTGCACAGCTGTCTGACCGCTTAGAAAACATCCAGCGTCAGGTGCAACATTTCGACCTGCTTGATGATCAAATGATCAGCAATCTTGCCAGTGTGTATCTTGATACGATCAGCCCTTTAGGCCCTCGTATCCAAGTCACTGGCAATCCCGCTCAATTGCAGCAAACCGGTGTGCAGCATAAAGTTCGTGCCCTGCTGCTTTCTGGGATCCGCAGCGCCGTGTTGTGGCGTCAGGTCGGCGGCAAACGCCGTCATCTTATCTTTGGCCGCAAACAAATGATTGAGCAGGCCAAAATCATCTTAGCCCGAAATTCGTAATAATAATTCAGGAGAGAGACCATGGAACTGTCAGCACTGACAGCTGTTTCACCGGTGGATGGCCGTTACGGAACGAAAACGATTGCGTTGCGTTCAATCTTCAGTGAGTTTGGCTTATTGAAGTACCGCACAATCGTCGAAGTTCGTTGGTTGCAAAAACTGGCAGCGACAGATGCTATCAAGGAAGTACCGGCATTTAGCCCAGAAGCAAACGCTATTCTGGACAAAATCGCGGCAGAATTTAGCGAAGCCGATGCGATGCGTATCAAAGAGATTGAGCGCACCACCAACCACGACGTAAAAGCGGTTGAGTATTTCCTGAAAGAAAAAGTGGCTGACAATGCCGAATTACATGCAGTGAATGAATTCATTCACTTTGCGTGTACCTCAGAAGACATCAACAACACGTCTCACGCTCTGATGCTGAAAGAAGCACGCGAGCAAGTGCTATTGCCAGAAATCCGCAATGTGATTGATGCAATCAAAGCGCTAGCTGTTGAATATCGCGACATACCGCTTCTTTCTCGTACTCACGGTCAACCTGCCTCTCCTTCTACCATGGGTAAAGAGATGGCAAACGTTGCATACCGTATGGAGCGTCAGTACAAGCAAATCGAAAACGTTGAGATTCTGGCGAAGATCAACGGCGCAGTGGGTAATTACAATGCTCACCTGTCAGCTTACCCTGATGTTGATTGGCACAAATTCAGCGAAGAGTTCATCACTGAATCGTTAGGCGTGACGTGGAACCCTTACACCACACAAATCGAACCACACGATTACATTGCTGAACTGTTTGATGCTGTTGCGCGTTTCAACACCATTCTGATCGATTTCGACCGTGACGTTTGGGGCTACATCGCACTGGGTCACTTCAAGCAAAAAACCATTGCTGGCGAAATTGGTTCTTCGACCATGCCGCACAAAGTGAACCCAATCGACTTTGAAAACTCTGAAGGTAACTTGGGCCTAGCCAACGCTGTATTTGGCCATTTGGCACAGAAACTGCCAATCTCTCGCTGGCAGCGCGACCTAACGGACTCTACCGTTTTGCGTAACCTTGGTGTGGGTGTCGGCTATGCCATCATTGCATACACTTCTACCTTAAAAGGCATCAGCAAGCTGGAAGTTAACCAAGCGGCGCTAGAAGCTGAACTCGACAAAAACTGGGAAGTATTGGCAGAGCCAGTACAAACCGTGATGCGTCGTTACGGCATTGAAAAGCCATACGAAAAACTTAAAGAGCTGACTCGCGGTAAGCGTGTAGACGGCGAAGGCATGCGTTCATTCATTGATGGCCTTGATCTTCCAGAAGAAGAAAAAGTTCGTCTGAAGAAAATGACACCTGCCAACTACATTGGTGAAGCGATTAAGCTGACTGATCAGCTGTAATTAAGCACCCTTGTAGAGAAGCCCGCTATTTTGGCGGGCTTTTTATTTTGTCGCTATCCTGCCCCGCATAAGCGCTTGGGTATATACTCCCCCCTAACTTAAAGAAAATGCGCACATCCTATGTATCAGCTAAATTTTGACTTAAACGAATTTCTTACCACCTACTGGCACAAACAGCCGGTTGTGATCAAAAACGGCTTTATCGACTTTGAAGATCCCATTAGCCCTGATGAACTAGCAGGTCTGGCAATGGAAGAAGAAATCGATTCTCGCTTTGTGACGAATCTGGATGGCAATTGGAAAGCGCAGCACGGCCCATTCGAAAGCTTTGACGATTTTCCTGACACGCACTCACAGTTGATCGTTCAAGCGGCTAACCACTGGCATCCGGGGCTTCGCGAATTGGCTCAGCCATTCCGTGTGCTACCAAACTGGTTGTTTGACGATGTAATGATTTGTCTCTCTATGCCAAATGGTGGCGTGGGCCCGCATATCGACCAATATGATGTGTTCATTACTCAAGGCATGGGTAAGCGCCGCTGGCGTGTCGGTGAAAAAGGCGAGTACAAAGATGCCAACCATGATTCAGGTTTGCGCCAAATCGAAGGCTTTGACCCGATCATCGATGAGATTTTAGAGCCGGGCGATATTCTGTATATCCCGCCGGGCTTCCCGCATGAAGGGAATACCATTGATGTCTCGATGAGCTACTCAATCGGCTATCGCTCACCGAAGAAACAAGAACTGCTAAGTGGTCTTGCGGACTATGTGTTGACCAATGAGTTGGGTGACGTCCACTTCTATGACCCGAACCTACAAACTCGTGATGAGCACGGCATGATCCCAACGTCTGAATCTGAGGCGCTGAATGACATGCTCATGAAGCTGATTAACGACCCAAAAATCAAAGCGCGCTGGTTAGGTGAGCAATTAAGCCAGTCTCGCCACGAACTGGACATCATGGCGGCAGAGCCACCTTGGCAAGCAGATGAGCTGTTCCAATTCATCGAAGATAACATGGTGCTAGAAAAAGTGTCTGGCATGAAAGCCTTGTATCACGAGAATGATTTGTCGGTAGTGTTTATCAATGGTGAATCCATTGAATTACCAGAAGGCTGTGAAGCAGCGGCACGACTTCTTTGCGATCAGGAAGCGTTTTCCGGCGAAGACTTGGGCGAGCTGGCGAGCAACCCTGCCCTCCTTGCCCTTTTGCTTGACCTGTGCAATCAAGGTTACTGGTACCCACAAGCTTAAACACGGCTAAATAGACATAAAAACAAAGCCTTCCAGTTGGAAGGCTTTTTTTGTGGGTTAGTTATTTGTTCAGGTCAAACGTTATAAATGAACCTGCAAACAAGACACGGCGTGATAATCCGAGCCTTTTAGCATTGGCTTTGTTTGCGCACATGCGTCTGTTGCTTGCGGGCAACGCGTTCGAAATACACACCCTGATGGCGGATTCATTGGCGAGGGTAATTCCCCCTCCAACAGCTGGATTTTTTTGTTGCGCTCTTTGATTGGGTCAGGCACCGGCACCGCTGACATCAATGCACGTGTATACGGGTGCTGAGGGTTATCAAACAGTGATTTGCCTTCTGCCAACTCAACAGCATTGCCCAAATACATCACTAAAACGCGATCAGAAATGTGTTTCACCACTGACAAGTCATGCGCAATGAAGATTAGGCTCAGGCCCATCTCTTGTTGCAGTTCTTTCAGCAGGTTCACCACTTGCGCCTGAATCGACACATCCAGCGCGGATACCGGCTCATCACAAATAACCAATTTAGGTTTCAATATCAGCGCGCGTGCAATACCAATACGCTGACACTGACCACCTGAAAATTCATGCGGGTAGCGGTTAATCACGTTGGGCAGTAAGCCTACGCGCGTCATCATCGCTTGGACTTGCTGCTTCACTTCATCCTTGGATAACTCTGGATAGAAAGTTTTCAGCGGCTCAGCAATAATGTCACCGATAGTCATACGTGGATTCAGTGAGGCCAATGGATCTTGGAAGATCATTTGAATTTCTTTGCGCTTTTCACGCAAATCATTGCCGCCCAGCTTGGTCAGGTCTTGCCCCAACCACACAACTTGGCCTTCTGTGGCTTCCACCAAACCGATGACAGCGCGTGCAAAGGTTGATTTTCCGCAACCAGATTCGCCAACCACACCAAGAGTCTCCCCTTCGTA
Source organism: Enterovibrio litoreus (assembly GCF_045679545.1). Taxonomy (NCBI): domain Bacteria; kingdom Pseudomonadati; phylum Pseudomonadota; class Gammaproteobacteria; order Vibrionales; family Vibrionaceae; genus Enterovibrio; species Enterovibrio litoreus. The sequence continues at coordinate 1,117,774 of NZ_CP166194.1, read as the reverse complement.
CAGTTTTATGTTCACACCATCGACCGCTTTCAGAACAGAAGGCTTGGCCCAAGGTAACAGCGATTTTGATGCAATATTGAAATGCACTTTGAGGTCTTCAATATCAAGCAGTAGTTTTTTGTCCATCACACCCATTACCACGTCCCCTGATCAGAAAAACACGCACGAAGACGACCGTCAGCAAATGGCGTCAGAATCGGTGACTCACTCTTACAGCGAGTAGAAACACGATGACAGCGATCTTGATACGGACAGCCTGGTGGCAGTTTCAATAAGTTTGGTGGATTACCAGGAATGGTTGGCAGCACATCGCCTTCCACATCCAAGCGAGGAATAGCTCTTAACAAGCCCTCGGTATAGGGGTGACTTGGCTTGTAGAAAATCTCATCCACGTTGCCGTACTCCATGGTACGCCCCGCGTACATCACCAGCACTTTGTCACACGAACCCGCAACCACACCCAGATCGTGCGTGATCATGATAATCGCGGTGTTGAACTCTGATTTCAGCTCGTTGAGCAAATCCATGATCTGTGCCTGAACCGTCACGTCCAACGCCGTTGTCGGTTCATCGGCAATCAACAGCTTTGGACGACATAGCAACGCCATCGCAATCATCACACGCTGGCGCATGCCGCCGGAAAACTCGTGAGGATACATGGTAATACGTTTGCGTGCTTCAGGGATTTTCACCGCTTCCAGCATGCGAACAGATTCTTCAAATGCTTCTGTTTTACCCATGCCCTTATGGTGCATCAATACTTCCATCAGCTGATCGCTGACTTTCATATACGGATTAAGCGACGTCATGGGATCTTGGAAAATCATCGCAATCTGCTCAGCACGAATCTTGTTCAGTGCTTTTTCTGGCAGATTAAGAATTTCATTTCCTTCAAATTTTGCGCTGCCTTTAATAACACCGTTTTTCGCAAGCAGACCCATGATCGCAAACACAGTCTGACTTTTACCAGACCCAGATTCACCCACAATGCCCAGCGTTTCGCCACGCTCGAGTGAAAAGTTCAGGTCGTTAACTGCGGTAACAGAACCATCTTGGGTTTTGAATTCTACACGTAGATCTTTAACATCTAATAGGCTCATACTTCCTCCTTATCGATCCTTAGGATCTAGCGCGTCACGCAGACCATCACCCACATAGTTGAAACACAACAGTGTGGTTACCATGAACAGGGTTGGGAATGCCAACTGCCAAATAGCCAGTTCCATGGTTTGAGAACCTTCTTGCAGCAATGCACCCCAACTTGTCATTGGCTCTTGTACACCCAAGCCCAAGAAGCTGAGGAAGGATTCAATCAAAATCATACTTGGGATAAGCAGCGTTGAATAAACGGCAACGATACCTAGCACGTTCGGAATGATATGACGGAGGATAATGTTGCGCGTGCTAACACCACAGACATGGGCCGCTTCAATAAACTCTTTGTTACGCAAGCTCAACGTCTGTCCACGAACAATACGCGCCATGTCTAGCCAAGCTATCGCACCAATGGCAACAAAGATCAGCACGATGTTTCGACCAAAAAACGTCACGAGAACGATCACCAAGAACATAAATGGAATTGCGTTCAAGATTTCCAGAATACGCATCATGACGCGGTCTGTACGACCACCAATATAACCAGAAGCAGCACCGTAAACGGTACCAATCAGTACTGCAACAAAGGCGCCCATCAAACCAACCATCAAGGAGATTTGGCCACCAACTAGCGTACGCACATAAATATCACGGCCTAATGCGTCCGTACCAAAAATGTGCCCTTCGGGGCCCAATGACGGCGCGGCATGCATGGCATACCAATCCGTATCATCAAATGCATAGGTTGCGAAAAATGGACCCACAATCACCCACAAGGTGATACATGCCAAAATCGCCAGACTCGTCATTGCCGCTTTATTGCGCATAAAACGAATACGCGCGTCTTGCCACAAGCTGCGACCTTCTACTTCAAGTTGGGCAGAAAAGTTGTCGATAGCTTCGTTATTTTCTTCTCTTTTTAACAGCATAATTCAAACCTCAATAACGAATCTTCGGGTCTAGCCACGCCAGCAAAATATCCACAATGGCGTTAAATATGATAAACAGCGTACCAATCAGAATGGTCACGCCCATCACCAATGAATAGTCACGGTTGAAGGCGGCGTTAACAAACAACTTACCAATGCCAGGAAGACCGAAAATGGTTTCAATAACAACAGAACCCGTAATGATGCCGACAAATGCTGGGCCCATGTAAGACACCACTGGCAGCATTGCAGGACGTAGCGCATGCTTCACCACGATGTAGCTCATGCTCAAGCCCTTGGCTTTTGCAGTACGGATAAAATTACTGTTCAAGGTTTCGATCATGCTGCCACGTGTAATACGGGCAAAGGTGGCGATATAAAGAAAAGACATCGCAAGGATTGGCAGGATCATGAATTCAATGGCGCCGCCATTCCAGCCACCAGCGGGGAACCAACCCAATCCGATAGAAAAGATATAAATCAGCACGGGCGCCAAAACAAAGGAAGGCAACACCACGCCAAACATGGACGTAGACATGATGAGATAATCGACCCAACTGTTTTGCCGCAGCGCAGCAATGGTGCCGATAGTCACACCAACGACTACAGTCAGAAGAAACGCATAGAAGCCCACTTTTGCTGAAACAGGCAAGGCCGTAGCAACCAACTCATTCACTGTATAATCTTTATATTTGAATGAAGGGCCAAAATCGCCTTGCAGAATATTCCCTAAATACGTGGTGTATTGCTCAAATACGGGCTTATCAAGTCCGTATTTTGCATTGATGTTTTCCATGACCTGCGGAGGCAGCGTCTTTTCAGAGGAGAAAGGGTTTCCTGGTGCAAAACGCATCAAGAAAAACGAAATCGTGATCAATACCAGCAAGGTTGGTATTGCTTCTAACGTACGAGTAAAAATCAATCTAAACATAAAGCATCCCACATATGCTTAAAAACACATGCGCCTGTGGAGAGCCCACAGACGCATGGAACGACCCTGTTATTATTCTGCGATAATGAACATATCTTTGGTGTAGATATTGTCTTGAGGGTTCTTGTCTGGATAGCCACCTACATTTGTTGCAACCAAGCGAGGCTGAACATATTGGAAAATAGGAGCAATTGGCATGTCTTTCGCCAATTGAGCTTCAGCGATTGCGTAATAACCATTACGCTCAGCTTCCGTTTTGGCTAGATTGACAGCATCGTTCATGGCTTTATCAAAAATGGCACTGGAGTACTTCTGATCATTCGAGCCGTTATCAGTTTTTGCTATCGCAAGGAAAGATGACGCTTCGTTATAGTCAGCACACCAGCCTGCACGACGCACATCAAAGTTGCCCTGCTTACTGTTGTCTAAGTACGTTTTCCACTCTTGGTTTTCCAAGGTCACGTTCACAAAATTACCCAGCGATTTTTTCCACATGGACTGAATCGCAACAGCCGTTTTCTTGTGGTTTTCACTGGTGTTGTAAAGCAGGGTAAAATCAAGTGGGTTACCCTTACCAAAACCAGCTTCTGTCAAAAGCTCTTTCGCTTTTTCAACACGTTGCTTCTGAGTCATACCAGCATATTCTGGTGCATCAGGTGTGAAACCAGTAATACCACTGTGAGTCAGAGCATATGCAGGTGTTTGGCCTTGCCCCCAAATTGCATTGGAAACAATATCGCGATCGATTGAGTAAGACAGCGCTTTACGAACGCGTGCATCATCAAACGGCGCTTTTTGGGTATTAAAGCCGTAGTAATAAGTACATAGGTTCGGCGAAACAACCACATTTTGCGGATATTCTTTCTTCAAGCGACGGAACTGCTCATTCGGCACTTCATAAGTAATGTTTATTTCACCAGAAAGGAAACGGTTCATTTCCGCATTTTGGTTTTCGATCGGCAGGAAGGTAACTTTATCGATAGCCGTGTCTTTGTTGTCCCAGTAATTTTCGTTACGCGACAAGACAATTTTTTCGTTAACAACCCAGTCAGTTAGCTGATAAGCACCGTTGCTCACAAAGTTTTCAGGTTTAGTCCACGCATCACCAAATTTTTCTGCCGTCGCTTTGTGTACAGGATACATGGTGGTGTGCGCCATCATCTTCACGAAATAAGGAAGAGGCACTTCAGTTTCAACAACGAGCGTTTGGGCATCGACCGCCTTAACACCCAGTTCTTCAACTGGCTTTTTCGCAGCAATAATATCTTTCGCACCCTTCATCTGGGTTTTTTCGATATACCACGCGTAAGGCGATGCTGTATTTGGATCTACCGCGCGCTTAAAACTGTATTCGAAGTCATAAGCGGTAACAGGGTCGCCATTTGACCACTTTGCATCTTTGCGGATTTTAAATGTGAAGGTCTGGTTGTCATCCGTTGACCAAGATTCTGCAACACCTGGGATGGTATTGCCGACAGCATCTTGAATAACTAGACCTTCCATCAAATCACGCAAAACGTGAGCTTCTGGCACACCTTCTACTTTATGCGGGTCAAGCGAGGCAACTTCAGTACCGTTACCGCGAACCAGTTCTTGAACAGGAGCGAGTTTTGTGCCCGCTGGCACTTCAACAGCTGTTGCAGTGAAAGAGGTAGCGGAAACCGTTAGACCAGCGCCAAGTAATAACGCCTGAGTGATTTTGTTCTTATACATGCAGATACTCCAATTTATCCTTTGCTTGCATCCATGACACTCTCCGGCACGCTTAAATCGAGAAAAAAACCAAGTCTCAATTCACATCAAAACTTGAGTAAACGGCGGAGAATTGCTTGGAACATTACCAAGCATCAAATTAATTTGCCACAAAATAGGAAAAAAAAGTCACATGCATCTAACAAACAAACCAAAACCAGCACTTTAAACCACATCTATGAATGCAGTTGAACGGATACTTCAATGTTGAGTCAGTAGAAAGTGGAAAATTGCACAAAAAACCCTAAAAGGACAATTTATAAGCATTTAAATTGGTTGTTAACGGTAACTTTCACAACATAATTCGATTATCTGCGGTAGTTTAGATATATATAACTGATTATTAATCCAATAAAAACGAATAAATAACCACTAACAATAAAGGGGGATTAGGCTACAGGTATAGTTATTCGCCTTTATTATGGGATGTTGGACGACAATTTACATTTTCTTAATGTTTTCAATTCGCTGTTTTATGTAATTAAATCATGAAAATACAATTAATACGCAGACACAAAAAAGCCAGCGATGTGCCCGCTGGCTTTTCTATATCAATTGCTAGTAGTCACGAAGACTAATGCGAGACTATGCTGCCGTATTATTTTTGCTCATGTTCAAGTTTGATAGGAGCCTGATCTCGGCTCTTGGCTGCTTTCCCTTCAACAAGCGAATCGTCTTTAGCCTGTTGTGCATCGTCCGGCATAATATCGTGCATCATTTGCTTCATTTTTTTGTTGCTGATACGTCTATGTCCCATTGGAATCCTCCTGATTGATATTACCGCTCAGGCACAGATACAGCTTGTGCATATGCGAATTTGTCGCAGAACAAGCACCTTGAAGTTGCTTGGGTATAAAAAGTGTAGCAAAGCTCAAGGGAGTGCCTGATGCAGTTTTGACACAATGAGACCCCAACCACATCATGCTCTTGTTTACACAAGGAAAGTGTCTATTCGGACATTTTAATAACAATATGGAATAAAAAAAATGCTGGTTAGAATTTATTCATTCCGACTGTAAATGTGACGCAGATTCAATTGTGAAAGTCTTAATTTTTGCGCAGTATATCTCTGTACCCATGTAACGATTCGATTTTTCGGCACAGAGGTGCATGCAGTAGCGCAATACACATTATGACCAACAAATAACTAAAGAGACGATCATCAATGAGACCCGCTGGCTCACAATCTAGACCTCTGTGTTCTCGCGTACGACATGGCTATATTCCTGCTGGGAAACAAAAACCAGCAAGCGAAGAAAAAGCAAAAGTAAACCGCTGAATCACAACAAATCACTTTAATGAATGGCCTCTCATCTGAGAGGCCATTTTTTTGTTTTATACATTCCACATTCCTGCATATTGAGATAGCTGCCACTTACTTCACAAAGAACAATAAGTGTGACTTGCTGTAGAAAAAATAACCGCAATGTAACGGGAGTGTTATCAGGATATCGCTTCTACCTCTAAAAGATCTCTCATCAATTTTGCCTAATTTGTCTTTAAGAACAAATATCTGAATAGGGTTAACGAAGATTGACTCACATTCATGCGCTGAATAGTTAATTCTCGCAATAAATTTTCGAGGTATATAAAGATGAACAAAACGGCTTTTCTAAAGGGGCTGCTTGCCGCCTCCGTGGCTGGGGCAATATCAGCCCCTGTCATAGCTGCACCCGGTGCACCGATCATTGGATGGGGTGAAACCAATTTCGCCATCATTGAAGTGAACGACGCCGCCACGGCATACAAAGATCTCGTTAAAGTGAAACCTTTTGCCGAGGTCCCTGTTTCTTGGGACCGTTGGTCCGGCGACCCCGCAGAGTCGTGGCGTGTACTGCTAAACGGCGAAGTTGTGTATGAAGCGAGCGTCACACCTTCTGCAAGTCAAAAAGAATCTGCCGTACTTCAAGTTGCCAAGGGCGGCAAGTACGACATGGTGGTTGAACTATGCAGCGGTACTGGGCCAGCCCAAGCGTGTTCTCAAAGCGCGCCTAAGCAAATCGTTGTAGCCGACACGGACGGTAGTCACCTAGATCCTCTCCCAATGAACGTTGATCCAAACAACGGCAACTACACGACGCCTCCAGACACTGTGGTCGGTGCATACTTCGTCGAATGGGGCGTTTACGGTCGTAAATTTGCGGTTGATAAAATCCCGGCACAAAATCTTACACACATCATTTATGGCTTCGTTCCAATTTGTGGTAACAACCCTTCTCTTGACGATGGCCCTCTTGCAGCGCTTAACCGCGCTTGTGCTGGCTTGCCTGACTACGAAGTCGTGATACACGATCCATGGGCCGCAGTGCAAATGCCACACCCGCAATCGGGACAAAGCTACTCTTCATCATACAAAGGCACGTATGGTCAGATCATGGCGCTGAAACAGCGTTACCCTGATCTTAAAATCCTGCCTTCTATTGGTGGTTGGACACTGTCTGACCCATTCTATGAATTTGGCGACAAAACCAAACGTGACAAATTCGTTGCTTCGGTTAAGCGCTTTCTTCAAACGTGGAAATTCTACGATGGTGTAGACATTGACTGGGAGTACCCAGGCGGTTCTGGCGCTAACCCTAACCTTGGCGATCCGGCAAAAGATGGCGATACCTATGCTGTCCTCATGCAAGAACTTCGCGCCATGTTGGATGAGCTGACAGCTGAAACAGGCCGTACTTACGAGCTAACATCTGCAGTCGGTGTCGGTTACGATAAGATTGAAGATGTGAACTACGTCGATGCTGTACCTTACATGGACTACATCTTTGCCATGACCTATGACTACTACGGCGGTTGGAACAACGTAGTTGGCCATCAAGCAGCACTGTACTGTGGCAGCCACATGTCAGCTGACGAGTGTGCGGGTAAAGGCGTAGATGCTGAAGGCAAGCCACGTAAAGGCCCAGCTTATACCACTGCAAACGGTATTGACCTCCTATTGGCAAAAGGTGTACCTGCAGAGAAACTGGTCGTTGGTGCCGCCATGTACGGCCGCGGCTGGACAGGAGTGACCGAAGCTAGCATGTCTGATCCAACTAACCCTATGACAGGTGTTGGTAATGGTAAAGTCGCAGGCTCTTGGGAAGCGGGTGTTATTGACTACAAAGATGTCGTTACCAAGTTTGAAAACAAAGCTGGTGTTGTTTTGGGTTATGACGAGCAGGCTGAAGCACCTTGGGCTTGGGATCCATCAAACGGTGACCTAGTGACTTATGACAATAAACGCTCCGTGATGGCGAAAGGCGCATATGTTCGTCAAAACAACTTCGCAGGTCTATTTGCTTGGGAAATCGACGCGGATAACGGCGATATTCTTAATGCAATGCAAGAGTCGCTTGCTAACGGTGCCACACAGCCACCACGTAACAAAGCTCCCGTCGCTAACGCTGGCGTCGATGTTACCGTAAACAATGCTGGTTCGGTCACTCTGAATGGTTCTGCATCTTCAGATGTAGATGGTCAGGTTGTCGCCTACAGTTGGAAACAAACCAGCGGCCCAACGGTTTCACTGACTGACGCAAGCGCGGTTTCTGCTTCTGCTGATATTCCAGCAGTAACGGCTGATACATTGTTTGTGTTCACACTGACAGTGACTGACAACGACGGCGCTACCGCTGCTGACGCTGTAACAGTGGTGGCAAAAGCACAAGGCGTTACAGAACCAACTAACGAGGCGCCTGTAGCAGTCGTTACTGCACAATCGTCAGCGAAAGCAGGTGATGTTGTCTTGGTTGATGCTAGTGGGTCAAGTGATGCGAATAACGACGCACTCACCTACACATGGGATGTGCCAGCGGGTGTTCAAGCGACTCAAAACGGTTCAAGCCTGACATTTACTGCAGACAGCTATTCCGTCGATACGACATTAACTTTCTCAGTAACTGTATCTGATGGAAAACTCACTGACAGTGCTAGCGTATCTGTTGTTGTTGCAAAAGATGAGCCTATCGTGAATTGTCCGAACGGATGGTCTGAAGGCGTAATCTACACTTCTGGTGATGTTGTGACTCGCAATGGCAAAGAGTACTCGGCCAAGTGGTGGACAACCAATGAAGAGCCAGGCACAACTGGGCCTTGGGGCGTATGGAAGGAACTGGGTGCAGCAAACTGCGGCTAATCTCTTCGCGTAGTCCATAGCGCTAACATCTAAACGTAAAAAGGGATGCATCTGCATCCCTTTATTTTTGTCTGTCTTATTAGGCGCGCTTATAAGCCCGGCATTAAGCCCTACCAACGATCGGCAGCCGCATCATCACTTTTGCGCGCTTCCACCCAGCGCTCATCATCACTCAAACGCTCTTTCTTCCAAAAAGGCGCGCGTGTTTTCAAATAGTCCATGATGAACTCACACGCTTCAAACGCTGCGTTACGGTGAGCACTGGTCACGCCAACAAAAACGATCTGATCGCCAATATTCAATGCGCCAACACGGTGGATCACACGCACATGTGTCAAAGGCCAGCGTTGTTTCGCTTGAAGCACAATCTCGTTCAGCGACTTTTCTGTCATTCCCGGATAATGCTCGAGCGTCAATCCAGTGACATTGTCACCGAGGTTCATGTCGCGCACTTTGCCAATAAAGGTCACGATAGCGCCATCACTGTCACTACTATTGAGACGCTGATATTCCTCGGCGAGTGAGAAATCTTCTTGCTGAACAGAAATCACGCTTAGCCCCCTGTAACCGGTGGGAAAAAAGCAACCTCATCACCGTCTTTTACTGGAGATGACAAATCAGAAATAGTTTGATTGATTGCCACCAGCAACTTTCCAGACTCTAACGCTAATGACCACTTGTCTCCTTTCGCCGCAAGATATTGGCGAATATCTTCAGCAGAAGAGAACTCCTCATCAAGTGCTAAGGATCCGGTTCCCACCAGTTCTTTAACCTGAGCAAAGAAAAGCACTTGGATCATTGTTCCACCTTAAAGTGTCCTGATTTACCGCCGGTTTTCTCAAGCAAACGTACTTGCCCAATAACCATGTCTTTTTGCACCGCTTTACACATATCGTAAATGGTCAACGCCGCCACAGAAGCCGCAGTCAATGCTTCCATTTCCACGCCCGTTTTACCTGTCAATTTACACAACGATTCAATGCGTACCTGTGATGTTTCCGGTAACGCTTCCAATGACACTTCTACTTTCGAAAGCATCAATGGATGACAAAGCGGAATCAAATCCCATGTGCGCTTCGCCGCTTGAATGCCAGCAATTCGCGCCGTAGCAAATACATCGCCTTTGTGGTGCTTACCAGACACGATGAGCTCGAGAGTGGCTTGCGCCATATCGACATAAGCTTCAGCTCGTGCTTCTCGCACTGTTTCCGATTTGTCAGACACATCCACCATGTTGGCTTCGCCCGACGCGTTAATATGTGTAAATCCAGTCATGGTTTATTGGCCCAAATGCGGCATGAAGTTACAAGGACGGTGGCTTGCATCAAGTTGCTGCTTGATAATGCCATTCCAACCCGTGCGGCAAGCGCCCGTTGACCCTGGCATACCAAAAATCACCGTATGGTTGGCAAAACCTGCAATGGCGCGAGATTGGATGGTGGATGTTCCTATTTCTTGAAAAGAAATAGCGCGGAACAACTCGCCAAAACCTTCGACTTCTTTATCGAAAAGCGGCTTGATGGCTTCTGGCGTGCTATCGCGAGATGTAAAACCTGTACCGCCAGTGATCATGATGGCCTGTACATTTTGATCAGCGATCCACTGCGACACGATTGAACGAATTTGATAAATGTCATCAATAACGATTTTCTTATCAGCCAATGTATGCCCGGCTTCTTTTAACGCATCCGCCAGGAATTGACCCGATGTGTCATTTTCCTCGGTACGAGTATCTGAAACAGTCAGAACCGCAATCTTAGCCGGTGTAAATTCAGTAACAGCGTGACCCATAAAATTTGAACCTCAACGAAATAATTCTAAGACAGCGTTAGCCGCCAATGGATGCCAGGTGCGGGGTCATGCCCGTGTGCCCCTGGTCAAGAAAATGGCTTTGTTTTTTGTTAGCAAGTTGGCCTTGAATGCGTGCAATCAATTCTGCTTCCTGCGAATTGTCTTGCAACAAATCACGCAACTCAACGCCATAGTCGCCAAACAGGCACATATGAAGCTTGCCCAACGCTGAAACACGTAGGCGATTGCATGAATGACAGAAATCTTTCTTGTAAGGCATGATGAGGCCAATCTCACCAACGTAATCGGAATGACAATAGACTTCAGCAGGCCCGTCGCTTTGTTCACGAACTTTCATTATCCAGCCATTCGCAATCAGATGGTTGCGAATAGACACACCTGATTGATGATGTCGCTCGAACAAAGAGTCCATATCGCCCGTTTGCATCAACTCGATAAATCGCAACTGAATGGGCTTATCCTTTATCCAGCTTAAGAAGCTTGGCAGTTCACCACTGTTGAGATCTTTGAGCAGAACCGCGTTCACCTTCACTTGCTCAAAACCAGCATCGAAAGCGGCATCAAGCCCTTTCATCACTTGGTGAAATTTGTTCTCACCCGTGATTTGATGAAACATGCGAGGATCTAAGCTATCAATGCTGACATTAATGTTAGTCAGGCCTGCATCACGCCATTCCTGAGCATTTTTCGCCAAACGATAGCCGTTTGTCGTCATCGCCACTTTTTCGATGCCATCTTGCTCAGCAATCATGGCAATGATGTCAGTAAAATCTTTTCGCAAAGACGGCTCGCCACCGGTTATACGAACCTTGGACGTTCCACAATCCGCGAACGCCGCAACCACTCGACGCAGCTCGCCAAGGGAAAGAAAGCCTGAATTCTTCTGATTGGGTTTGTATCCATTCGGCAAACAATAGGTACACCGAAAGTTACAGACATCAGTAATAGACAATCGCAAATAGTAAAATTTGCGATCGAAAGAATCTTGAAATTGAACAGCCACAAAAACACCTTTCCAAATACGGGAGACGGGCACATTTCTATGACCGCCCTGGTGACATACTGTCACGGCCTAATCCCCTTATTCAGGTGAACTTAGCGAACTAGGCTTCGGAGTTATTTACGTGCGAGGGGCATTTCATGTGCCACCTCAAGCATTACTCGTTAATTTAGCAAACTATGTCATTCGGTAACAAGGAATGACCTCCAATTTTGCTTTGAAGCGATGGCTTGATAACTAAATGCTTACCGTCTCAAAACACAAACAGACCCAACACACAACCATAAAGCACAATCTGTTCTCAATCTATGCAGTGACAATTCTTGTGTCTCTTCAAAAGAGATAACCACTTTATCGATCATTGTCGTGAAAGTGAGCTTACACTCTATAGAGTATGGCATCAGAGAATCGTTAGCATTTTGATTTCAAAAATTCGCAATTTTGAAATGCAATTTGCAAATTATCAGCGATGCTATGCTTAAAAACAGTGTTTGTCGTGTGGGCATTGAATTTGCACTATGGATTGAAAGACACGGGTATCTAAGCAGTTCCGATATTAAAAATAATGAGCAGCGTAGAGGCACAAAGCCAATACATAAAAGCGCGCTGCATATGACCGGGAGCTCACGATGGCAATTACACTACCAATCCTGTTTAACAACCGCCATATCTTACCTTCTGGACGACTTCCACTTCGTGTGGTGCCAGGGGAACAATTGAAAACAGTGAAATATGCCATGCAAAACGGGTTGGACATTGGCGTTTGCATGGATGAAACCAGCCCGATTGGGGCAGGGATCGGCACAAGAGTGACAATTGAAGATTTCAATATGGCTAACGAAGATGGCGCATTAACCATTACTGTTTGCGGCCACGAAAGCTTTGTGATCGACAGTATCAAAGAAAATGACTCAGGGGTTATCGAAGCCCAGTGCCAAGCTCTACCCAAGTGGCCTGAACGCGCGGTTAGCAATGACGCCGCTCCTTTAGCAGAACGTTTGCAGATCATGTTTGAACGTTACCCAGAACTGAGCTCGTTGCACAAAGCCCCCAATTTCGAAAATCTAAGCTGGTTGTGTCAACGTTGGCTTGAACTTTTGCCGATACCTGCCAGTGAGAAGCAAGTGTTAATGGCAGCGAACTCATGCAGCGATACCGCTGAATACCTGCTGAGTTTGATGAAAGACCCCCACTAAGAAAAACACTGTTTTCAAGACATCCGACAGAAAAGACCAGACACGTTCTGGCTTTTTTTTACGCGTTACGTGATCAAAAATTCAAAATAATTAATCAAACACAGAAGAATGTGACGCTTTTACGATCCATGCCTTACTATTGCTGTAGACAATAGAGAATTATTTCAAGCGATGACGAAGAATAAAACAAAACCAACAATCGTAGCGATCGGCGGTGGGCATGGTCTAGGACGCATGTTATCCGCGCTAAGTGAATACGGTGAAGATGTCACTGGCATCGTTACCACCACAGATAATGGCGGATCAACGGGCAGGATACGCGCCTGTCAAGGTGGTATAGCTTGGGGGGACACACGAAACTGTATTAATCAGTTAATTACTGAGCCTTCTATTGGCTCGATGATTTTCGAATATCGATTCAGAGGGAACGGTGAGTTAGACGGTCATAATCTGGGAAACCTAATGCTCACGGCATTGGATAACCTGTCCATTCGACCACTTGAAGCCATCAACCTCATTCGTGACATGTTAAAAGTGTCCACCAACATTGTGCCCATGTCTGAACATCCAGCAGATCTCGCCGCACAAACCCGATCAGGACAAGTGATTTCAGGCGAAACCGATGTTGATGATTTGCCAGAGCCACCAGCGAGATTAATGCTCGAACCTGTTGTCCCAGCAACAAAAGAAGCCGTATCGGCCATTAACGAGGCGGATCTAGTCATACTTGGCCCTGGCAGTTTCCTCACCAGTATCATGCCACCGCTCTTGCTGCCTGAAATCAGTCGAGCGCTAAAGCAGACGAACGCGAAAGTGGTGTTTGTACGCAATCTAGGAAAAGAAGCTGGACCGGCTGGCTCAATGTCTCTGCAGACAATGCTGACATGGTGTGAACGCTCAATGGGTGGGCGAACCATTGACCTAGTTCTTGGCCCAGATATTGATGACAACGTCGATAAGGGGTATCAGCAGGTGGTTGAGGACATGGCGTCCGCCAACCACCAGTGGCGACACGATAGAGACAAATTGTCTCTATCGATCAAAAAGATCTTGTTGGACAGCTAACGCTTTATATTGCGAAGCGGTGCCTTGGAGCATAGAAGTCAAACGCGGAAGCTGCTCGTGAACCCATGAATCTTGGCCCAATTTAACGCGTGATTCACATTCACGAGCAAGCTCTGCCAATTCATCAGCACCAAAGCTCGCTGCACTGCTTTTGATTGCATGGCTAATTTCGCGTACCTGCATCACGCTGGGCGTTTCAGACAACTCATCTGAATAACGGCTTAACTCATCGCTAAACACCACCAGAAGCGAAGATACCGTCTCTTCGCCTACTTCAACTGCTAGCCGCCGCAGCGTTTCATGATTCACCATGGACGCCATATGCATATTCCTTTTATTGTGATTCTTGCCAACTCTGCAGCTTACGATAGATGGTAGATGGACTAACCTCGAGTAGACCAGCGGCTTGAGGGATGTTGCCATCGCAGGCATCAATCGCAATTTGTATTGCTCTTTTCTCAACCAACCATAGGGGTTCGATATCAGATTTACTCGTGACGCCTTGCTTCAACATCGCTGTTGCAGCAGGGAAACCACCATCACTCATCTGCTCGACTGCTGTCTGAGCACTTCTTATTGGAGTGCTAGATGCAATTTTGACACCAGAAACAAGTGAAAGCGGAGGCGGAAGCATTTGTTCTGTGACTTCTCGCCCGTTGTGCAATACGACAATATTACGAATGACATTCTGTAACTGGCGGACATTACCCGGCCATTCATAACTGAGGAGACGCTGGATAACGCCCTCGCTGAATGAACGAAAGTCTTTGCCTTCCTCCATTGCAAACATCAGCAATAGCGATTCAGCAATATCAACAACATCATCACCACGCTCACGCAGTGGTGGCAATCCCAAAGGAATAACATGCAAACGGTAGTAGAGATCTTCTCTGAAATTACCTTTTGTCACCTCAACCCAAGGGTCTCGGTTCGTCGCACAGATAAAGCGGACATCAACTTGTTTAACTTTCGAGGAGCCTACTTTTTGGAAGGTACCCGTTTGGATAAAACGCAGTAGTTTAGATTGAAGATCTAAATCCATCTCGCAGATTTCATCAAGAAACAAGGTTCCGCCATCCGCCAATTCTGCCGCGCCTTCACGCTCTGAAGCCGCACCAGTAAAGGCACCTTTCATGTGACCAAACAGCTCGCTCTCGATCAAGTCTTTTGGAATTGCCGCACAGTTGATGGCAACAAAAGGCTTTTTGGCACGAGAACTTGCCGCATGTACCGCCTCAGCACACACTTCTTTACCTGTGCCGCTTTCACCGGTGATGAACACTGTCGCCTTACTTGGTGCCGCTGAGTCGATAACACGATATACCGCTTGCATTGGCACACTGTGGCCTATGAAGCCATAGTATGAGCCTTCTGGCGTCTGCCCGCTCGTTTTACTCTTTGGTTTCAGCGCGTTATTGACAGTAACCCGAAGAAGATCGGCTTCACATGGCTTGATAAGAAAATCGCTCGCACCATAACGCAATGCTTCAACCGCAGCATCAATTGAGCCATGCGCTGTCATAATAACAACAGGGATCTCAGGTTGATGCTTTCTGATCTCCGAAAGCACGTCAAAACCAGAAATATCCGGCAAACGCAGATCCAGCAAGATCAGTGAGAATGTGTGCCCTGAAGAAAAATAGTCAAGCGCTTGTTGGCCTGTGCTTGCTATCTCAACATCAACATCCAATGGGTTGAGATAGGACTTATATAATGCAGCCACTGATGCGGTGTCTTCCACCATCAGTACGCGTTTTTTGGCGCCAGAATCTAGCATTGAACCCTCGCCATAAATCCCCAAAAAATGTTCTTGAAATTGAAAATTCTGTTCCAAGTATAACGCTCAATTTTAATAACAGTGCAAAACACATGCGTTTTGCATTGCATTTTGCAAAAGAAATTGCAATTACACTACGCTGAATCAAGAAAGAATACGCTATCACGCATCAATAAAAGTTGGCACGGTAAATGCTTTTAATAATACGACCCTTCTGGGTCACCTAGCCAACTGACGTTGTTTGTGAGCTCTTCGTTCACTGAAACAAGACAGCCAACCGACTTTTTACGGTTGGCTTTTTTTTTAGCTGTTTTGAATGAACAAGGTTCGCAACGTTGATATTTCATCACGAAGACCCGCTGCGGTTTCAAACTCTAGGTTTTGAGCTGCTTCATACATTTGCGCTTCAAGCTTCTGAATACGCGCCTCAATTTGCTGCGGTGACTTGCTCGCGTAAGCCGCGTCTTCTTCTGCAACGGCTTTCAGCGAAGATGACACTCTTGGCTTGCGCTTACCACCGATTTCCATGATATCAGCCACTTTCTTATTGAGCTTCTGCGGCACAATGCCATGCTCAACATTGTAAGCTTGCTGCTTTTCACGACGCCGCTCTGTCTCATCGATAGCGCGACGCATAGAACCCGTGATTTTATCGCCATAGAGTATCGCCTTACCATTTAGATTACGTGCTGCACGACCAATTGTTTGAATAAGCGATCGTTCTGAACGCAAGAAGCCTTCTTTATCCGCATCCAAAATGGCCACCAGCGACACTTCTGGCATATCTAAGCCTTCACGCAACAAGTTAATGCCGACTAACACATCGAACTTACCAAGCCTCAGATCGCGAATGATCTCGATACGTTCCACTGTATCGATGTCAGAGTGCAAATACCTCACACGTACCCCGTGCTCTTCCAGGTATTCCGTCAAATCTTCCGCCATACGCTTCGTCAATGTTGTCACCAATACGCGTTCTTGTATGGCTTCTCTGATGCGAATTTCAGACAGAAGATCGTCCACTTGCGTCGCAACCGGACGGACTTCTATCTCAGGGTCTAACAACCCTGTCGGCCTGACAACTTGTTCAGCAACTTCCCCATCTGACTTGTCAATTTCATACGCACTTGGCGTCGCTGACACATAAACCGTCTGTGGTGCGATGGATTCAAACTCATCAAACTTCATTGGGCGGTTATCAAGTGCTGACGGCAATCTAAACCCGTATTCTACAAGGTTCTCTTTACGCGATCGGTCCCCTTTATACATAGCGCCAATTTGCGGCACCGTGACGTGAGACTCGTCAATGATCAAAAGGCCATCAGCGGGTAAATAATCAAATAAGGTCGGAGGCGGCTCACCATCATTGCGACCACTGAGATAGCGCGAGTAGTTTTCAATACCGGAGCAATACCCCAACTCTTGCATCATTTCGAGATCAAACAAGGTACGCTGCGAAATTCGCTGCTCTTCAATCAATTTATTGTTTTCGAGCAGCACTTTTTTACGATCAACCAACTCAACTTTGATGTGTTCGATGGCTTCCATAATGCGCTCACGCGGCGTGACGTAATGCGTTTTAGGGTAGATGGTACAACGCGGCAAATCGCGTTCAGAAATAGCCCCAGTCAACGGATCGAACACGCTGATGCATTCCACTTCACCATCAAACAACTCAACGCGAATCGCGTCGCGATCAGATTCCGCAGGGTAAACATCAATGACTTCCCCTCGAACACGGAACGTACCGCGGGTAAACGCCTGATCGTTTCGGCTATATTGGATCTCTGCAAGACGTCGTAAAATAGCGCGTTGATCAATCATGTCGCCACGACGTAAGTGGAGCATCATTTTGAGGTACGAGTTTGGGTCACCAAGACCATAGATGGCTGAGACTGATGCAACGATGACCACATCTCGCCTTTCCAACAACGCTTTAGTGGCAGACAGGCGCATTTGCTCTACATGCTCATTAATCGACGCATCTTTTTCTATGAAGGTGTCCGTCGAAGGAACATAAGCCTCTGGCTGGTAGTAATCGTAATAAGAAACGAAATACTCAACTGCGTTCTCTGGGAAAAATTCTTTCATTTCCCCATAGAGTTGAGCCGCCAGCGTTTTGTTGGGCGCAAGGATCATCGTAGGTCGCCCCGTTTGGGCGATCACATTGGCCATGGTGTAAGTTTTGCCTGAGCCAGTCACACCGAGCAAGGTTTGGTGCGCAATTCCCGAATCCAAACCTTCTAGCAATTGATTGATAGCAGCAGGCTGATCACCCGCAGGTTTAAAAGGAGAATGTAAGTTAAAGGTTTTACCCATGACGCATCCGTGGCTAGTAACTCGAACCGTTCATTTTCCGCTCTGGCTGAACTAAGTCAACTGACAAAGCGCTGACAAACCCATTTCCTTCACTTTCTTTTACCCATGGCAAGACCTTGAGTCAGTTGACATCCTTGGGTAAGCCGCTGATCATCTCTGTCATAAGCAATGGAAACAATGCGTAGCGGTTTCCACTCAGCATTGAGGAATAAAATGAACAAAGTGGCAGTAATTACAGGTGGGTCAGCAGGTATTGGCCGTGCAGTGGTTGAGGGCTTCATCGCAGAAGGTTACACCGCGTATAGTTTGGACCTTCAACAAGGGCCATCAGGACATTGGGTGGAATGTGATGTTACCGACCCTAACGCCGTGAACCGTGCCATTGAGAAAGTGGCCACGCAAGAAGCCACTATTGATGCACTGGTATGCAATGCTGGCATTCATTTTAGCTCAACCATTGAAAACACCAGCGAAGCTGACTTAGACCGCGTCTTCTCTATCAATGTAAAAGGCGCATACCATGCTATTCGCGCTTGCTTGCCAACCATGAAAGCGGCCAACAAAGGCAGCATTGTTTTGCTGGGTTCCGATCAATGCACCATCGCAAAGACCAACTCCTTTGCATACAACCTCAGTAAGCATGCTATTGCTTCCATGGCAAAAACCACCGCGCTGGATTACGCCAAATACAATATTCGCGCCAATGCTGTCTGCGCGGGTACAACGGAAACCCCGCTCTATCACAGAGCCATCGACAACTATTGTGCTCGCTCTGGCGCTGATAAAAACGAAATACATAAAGAAGAAGGGAACCTTCAGCCACTCGGTCGTATTGCTCAGCCTGAAGAAATCGCAAACCTTGTCGTGTTCTTGGCCAGCGACAAAGCCAGTTTCATTACCGGCAGCTTACATGCCGTTGATGGCGGCTACACGGCGCAATAACGATGCAGATCATTGATCCTCACTTGCATCTGTTCGATCTTTCGCTTGGGAAATATGGCTGGCTTCGTGCGGGTAACGCGCCGCATTGGCCTGATAAGGCGACGATCCAGCGTGATTTTTCTGATGCTGATTTGAGGCTATCTGCGCCTCGTCAACTCACTGGGTTCGTTCATGTTGAAGCGGGGTTTGATAATGACGCGCCCTGGAGAGAAATTGCATGGTTAGAAAGCACCTGCTCTCTACCATTTAAAAGCATTGGATGTGTCGACTTAACCTTGCCGCCAAATGCCTTTGCAAATCAATTAGCTAAACTTGGGCAATACCAAAGCTTGGTCGGTGTGCGGCATATTTTGGACAGCGATGCTGTCACTTTGCTCGCCATGGACGCAGTACAGACTAACTTGAAGCAGATTGCTGACGCGAAGCTGATTTTCGAGGCGCAATTCGATGCGCAAGATACAGAAGCCGTTAACGCATTCATTCGAATGTCCAACGCCTTACCTAGCCTGCGCTTGGCGTTAAACCATGCTGGTTTTCCATCATCGAAAAAGCAGTTGGAATGGGACGAAAACATGAAGGCCTTGGCTGTATTGCCTTCGCTGTCGGTCAAGGCATCTGGTTGGGAAATGTCAGACCGCCACTACCCTATCACTGTGATACAAGATCGGCTGACTGCGTTAGTCGCGCTATTTGGCGAAGACAGAATCATGCTGGCGAGCAATTTTCCACTGACGCTGTTTAGAGCAAGTTATGACGAGCTATGGCACGCTTACCTATCGCTTCCTTACTCGGAGGCTTTGCTGGCAAAGCTCTGCAATGAGAATGCGCGTCACTTCTATGGCTTTTGATATCCCCCTGCAATTCCCTGTCGATGAATTTCGTGCAAAAACAAACAACCCGCATTTTGGCGGGTTGTTTTACTTTCATCATGCGAAGCAGAATTACTTGATGATCATATGCGGTGAACGCTTGACCACTTCATCATTCAGTTCAATGCCAAGACCAGGCTCTTCTGATACTTGGAAGAAGCCATTCACAGGCTGTGGATCTTGAAGACACAATTCACGGTTCCACGCCTTGATCGCGTAAGTATGATGCTCGTGGATCAAGAAGTTAGGAATCGCCGTTTCTAAGTGCAATGAGGCAGCAGTCGCAACGGGGCCCCCGCAAACATGCGCTTGAATACGTACATCAAAGATATCCGCATAATCACACACCTTCTTGGTTTCAGTGAAACCACCGCATAAGCCGATATCAGGTTGCAAAACATCAATGCTTTGGTCTTCCAGATACGGTCTCACACCCCAGCGGTTATATAAACGTTCACCACCAGCAATCGGCACCTTCACTTTGTCCGCTACTTTTGCGTGCAAAGAATGGTTGAGGTAGTTGACGGGCTCTTCGTAATACATGCAGTCAAACTCTTCGGCAATCTCGCCCAGTTGAATAGCCGTTGTCGCACCCGGCAAACTGTGGCATTCAAAAATGATATCCACTTCATCGCCAACAGCTTCACGAATCGCTTTCATGCGCGCGCGATACAGCTTCATTTCACCGCGGGAAATAATTTTGGTGCGCTCGTAATAGGTGTTGCCATCTTTGTCATACATGATGGGATCAACCTTCACCGCATCATATCCTTCCGCGATGGCTTTTAACGCCGCTTCCGCATATTCCTCAGGCTGAGAAAGCGCCTTAAAATCTTTGTCCCAGTCAAACTGCAACTGAGAAGCATAGGTACGCAACTTGTCGTTGACCTTGCCACCCAGCAATTGGTAAACAGGCACATTAAGCGCCTTGCCTTTAATATCCCAAAGCGCCGTATCAATCGCACTCATCGCGGCATACACCACAGGGCCGCCACCTAGACCCCAAAAGCTCTCACGTAACATACGTGACCATAGCATTTCAGTTTGGAAAGGATCATGGCCAATCAGAAAGGCCTCTGCCATTTCTTTCACCATGTGCGCGGCAGCGCTATGGCCTAAGTCGTAAGCAAGACCCGCTTCACCGACACCGCTGATCCCTTCATCCGTGTGAATTCGCACAAACACCGGATTCCACGTTGTACGATCCGGGCAATGAATATCAAACACTTCAACTGATGTTACTTTCATCCTTGTACTCCAATAGGGTTATCGCTTTCTACCTTCCGCTCGGGGAGAGGCGTTTACTCCATAAAACTCGGGTCGAGTCGCCATGCTTTGCGCAATAAAGAAGGCCACGCCTTTTGACCTCCCGTCGCGCCGGAATGCACCACGTTGGCTTGAGCGAAGATATTATCTTGAATTGATTTGGGCACCGCGATGGTGTCTTTGCCTGCTGCCTGCAACATCAACTGCACCTCACAAGCACGTTGCATATCATAGAAACGCATAAAGGCATCACCCACCGTTGGCCCAAGCGTTAAACCGCCGTGATTAACCAAAAGCATGTGATTGGTACTACCAAGGTCACTTTGAAGACGCTTACGCTCCGCATCATTGACTGCAAGCCCTTCATAGCCGTGATAAGACAATGAAGGAAGTGAAAACATCGAATATTGGCTGAGTGACTGCAAGCCTTCCTTTTGTGTCGCTACCGCGATGGTTTCGTTAGTGTGAAGATGAATAACGCAATGGGCATCGTGTCGCACTTCGTGAATAGCACTGTGAATCGTGAACCCCGCAGGGTTAATAGTAAACGGCGAGTCATCGAGAATATTGCCGTCTAAATCCACCTTCACAAGATTCGAGGCGGTCACTTCATCAAAAGCAACACCGAAAGCATTCACTAAGTAGGTATCAGTATCAGGAATGCGAAGAGAAAGGTGAGTATAAATCAGGTCATCCCATCCCATATGAGCGACCAATCGATAGCAAGCAGCTAGATCAACACGGCGTTGCCACTCCATGTCGCTAACTTTCCCTTTTAAATCCAATTTGGGTAAAGCGTCCACAATCTCTTCCTTTTGATAGTTGTTGCTTCTGTCAGCTTGTCTCATTTCCCGACCCATCGCAAACACGATACCGAAAAATGTGCGCATTTTTGAAACTCTAATGTGGCTGTTGTATGTGTACAACTCAATTCCGCGTCGAAAAATGGATATACCACCAACAAATACCTCAACACACTGTTGTTTGATTAATTTTCCCCAGCAGAATTCAATAAACCCTGTATTTCAACCTCAAGGTGGATCCTCTAATGGGGATAAAAGTGTTGATTAACACACTTATCCACAGATTTTGTGGGTAACCTTTGCGAAAGCAATCACTAAAAGCACTTAGGAATGTCAATGTATTTTTGAATGAATCCTTCCTTAATCGACCGATCCCACAACAAAAACACCAATGAGAGGTGCATCACAAAGTTTTTAAACCTATAGAAAGCGACAACCCACTCAATATGGAAACCCTAAGCGCGTCGGCAATCCATGCACTGATTGTTTTTTGACCAATCTAAGTCATGTGCTTTTCTTTACCTTTGAATGCAGTAAGGCTGAAAAAATAAAACCCCTTGCCAACGCCATTAGAAAATTTGTTAAACCATCACTGATCCAAGCCTAAGTTTGATGCATATTTACCCGACAGAACAAAAAAGCAGCCAACTTTGATCGCGCATTAAACAGATGATTTAAAATCGTCATTTTCTAGTGTTTGAGAGGTTGACAGCCCAACAGACGATAGCTAAGATTCGCCCCGCTTTGAGAGATTCCCCCTTAGTTCAGTCGGTAGAACGGCGGACTGTTAATCCGTATGTCGCAAGTTCAAGTCTTGCAGGGGGAGCCAAATTTCTAATGTCTTGTCGAATGATGAGATGTTATTGGGCTGGGATGATCGCTTCGCGATTTGTCGCAAGCCTAGGCGGCCCCGTTAAGTCTTGCAGGGGGAGCCAAATTTCTAATGTCTTGTCGATTGATGAGATGTTATTAGGCTGGGATAATCGCTTCGCGATTTGTCGCAAGCCTAGGCGGCCCCGTTAAGTCTTGCAGGGGGAGCCAAATTTCTAATGTCTTGTCGATTGATGAGGTGTTATTAGGCTGGGATAATCGCTTCACGATTTGTCGCAAGCCGCAAAAATCTGTTCCCCCTTAGTTCAGTCGGTAGAACGGCGGACTGTTAATCCGTATGTCGCAAGTTCAAGTCTTGCAGGGGGAGCCACTTTCTAATGTCTTGTCATAATGATGAGGTGTTATTAGGTTGGGATAATCGCTTCGCGATTTGTCGCAAGCCTAGGCGGCCCCGTTAAGTCTTGCAGGGGGAGCCACTTTCTAATGTCTTGTCATAATGATGAGGTGTTATTAGGCTGGGATAATCGCTTCGCGATTTGTCACAAGCCGCAAAAATCTGTTCCCCCTTAGTTCAGTCGGTAGAACGGCGGACTGTTAATCCGTATGTCGCAAGTTCAAGTCTTGCAGGGGGAGCCACTTTCTAATGCCTTGTCAAATGATGAGGTGTTATTAGGTTGGGATAATCGCTTCGCGATTTGTCGCAAGCCTAGGCGGCCCCGTTAAGTCTTGCAGGGGGAGCCACTTTCTAATGTCTTGTCGAATGATGAGGTGTTATTAGGCTGGGATAATCGCTTCGCGATTTGTCGCAAGCCGCAAAAATCTGTTCCCCCTTAGTTCAGTCGGTAGAACGGCGGACTGTTAATCCGTATGTCGCAAGTTCAAGTCTTGCAGGGGGAGCCACATTACGAAGGCCTTGTCGAAAGACGAGGCCTTTTTCGTTTCGGAATTTCACTGCGTGATTCGTTGCAAGCCTAGGCTGCGCCAACTAGGCGTCCTCGATAAGTCTTGCAGGAGGAGCCACCTTACGAAGGCCTTAACTAGGCGTCCCCGACGAAAGACGAGGTCTTTTTCGTTTGGGAATTTCACTGCGTGATTTGTTGCAAGCCTAGGCTGCGCCTACTAGGCGTCCTCGATAAGTCTTGCAGGAGGAGCCACCTTACGAAGGCCTTAACTAGGCGTCCCCGACGAAAGACGAGTGTAGTGGTTTAATGATCCCGGACACCATTTAAGGTGGTAAAGTCACCACTAAAGAAAGAGGTGTTCCATGACAAGACAACGTCGTTCATTCTCCGCTGAATTTAAACTGGAAGCAGCCTGTTTGGTACTTGACCAAGGGTATTCAATTGCTGAGGCTAGCCGCTCATTAAACGTCGGTGAAACGGGACTCAGACGCTGGGTCACACAACTTGAACAAGAGCGCGGAGGTAGTACGCCAGTTTCCAAAGCCTTAACGCCAGAGCAGCAGAAAATCCAAGAGTTAGAGGCAAGGATCCATCGACTTGAACGAGAAAAATCCATTCTAAAAAAGGCTACTGCTCTCTTGATGTCGGACGAACTCGAACGTACGCGCTGATAGACCAATTGAGAGAGCAAGAACCGGTAGAATTGGTTTGTGCTGTGTTAGATATTGCTACGTCGACTTACTATGAGCATTGCCAACGGCGCCATGATATTGATGCTGAACGTTTGCATCTTCGTAGCGAGATCAACCGACTGTTTACGCTGAGCAGAAGCTCTGCGGGTAGTCGCACTCTGGTCGACATGATGACTGATCTCGGACATAAGATTGGCCGATTCAAGGTTCGCCGATTGATGAAAGAGGCACAACTCATCAGTAAGCAACCCGGCTCACATAACTATAAGCAAGCCTCGATTGAACGGCTTGATATTCCCAATCAGCTTGATCGTCAGTTCAGTGTCGCAGCCCCAGATCAAGTCTGGTGCGGTGATATTACCTATATATGGGCGGGTCAACGTTGGTGCTATCTTGCCGTTGTCATTGACCTGTATCGCAGACGGGTTGTCGGTTGGGCCATGTCTGACAGTCCTGATGCGGCATTGGTTACAAAAGCGTTGTCGATGGCGTATGAGCAACGAGGAAAACCAAGTGGCGTGATGTTCCATTCGGATCAGGGGTCTCAATACGGCAGCCGCCAGTTTCGACAACACCTGTGGCGGTATCGGATGACACAAAGCATGAGTCGCCGTGGCAACTGTTGGGACAACGCTCCGATGGAAAGGCTATTTAGAAGTCTAAAATCTGAATGGATACCAGCAACAGGCTATGCATCTTTCGCTGAGGCATCCAAAGATATCAGCCATTACCTGATGAGCTATTACAACTGGAAGAGACCGCATAGTTATAACGGTGGTCTTCCACCTGCAAAAGCTGAAAATCGGCCTAATTTACTGTCCGGAATGAGTTGACCACTACAGAGGCCTTTTTCGTTTGGGAATTTCACTGCGTGATTTGTTGCAAGCCTAGGCTGCGCCAACTAGGCGTCCTCGATAAGTCTTGCAGGAGGAGCCACCTTACGAAGGCCTTAACTAGGCGTCCCCGACGAAAGACGAGGCCTTTTTCGTTTGGGTTTTAAAAATCCCCTACCTAACTGTTATTAATCGTTTACTTGCATGTAAAACAAAGGGGCATTTCGCACAAAGATCGTTCATTACTCCCCTTTTGATGAAAAACCCTTCTGCCTATCTGTTGTTATAGCGGCCTCAAACGCCGATAATACAAAGATCTTTATAAATTTTCGAAGAATGGCATGACTGAGTATTTGTTGCTTCTTGTCGGCACTGTCCTTGTGAACAACTTTGTGTTGGTTAAGTTTCTTGGCTTGTGCCCATTTATGGGTGTGTCAAAGAAACTTGAAACCGCAATTGGGATGGGGCTTGCGACCACCTTTGTGCTGACTCTCGCGTCAGTAAGCGCCTATTTGGTCGAAACCTATATATTGGCACCGTTAGGCTTAGAGTATCTGCGTACCCTGAGCTTTATTCTTGTGATCGCCGTTGTTGTGCAATTCACAGAAATGGTCGTACATAAAACCAGCCCAACGCTCTATCGTTTGCTGGGCATTTTCCTGCCTCTCATCACGACCAACTGTGCCGTTCTGGGTGTTGCTCTACTTAACATCAATGAAAGACATAACTTTATTGAGTCGATCATTTATGGCTTTGGTGCTGCCGCTGGCTTCTCATTAGTGTTGATTTTGTTCGCCGCCATGCGTGAACGCATAGCCGCCGCCGATGTGCCTAGCCCATTTCGTGGCGCTTCCATTGCAATGATCACCGCTGGCCTCATGTCGCTGGCATTTATGGGCTTTACTGGTTTGGTGAAACTGTAATGACCGGAATTCTTATCGCGGTACTGGCTATTGCCGTACTTGCCGCTATTTTTGGTATTTTGCTTGGGTTTGCGTCTATTCGCTTCAAAGTAGAAGCCGATCCAATCGTTGAACAGATCGATGCTATTTTGCCGCAAACACAGTGCGGTCAATGTGGTTATCCGGGTTGTCGCCCTTACGCTGAAGCCATTGCCAATGGTGATACCATCAACAAGTGCCCTCCGGGCGGTCAAGCAACGATCGAAAAACTCGCTGATTTGATGGGCGTAGAAGCAACAGAATCTGCGCACGAAGAAGAGAATGTGAAAACCGTTGCCTTCATTATCGAAGACGACTGTATTGGCTGCACCAAATGCATCCAAGCCTGCCCTGTTGATGCCATTATTGGCAGCACAAAAGCCATGCACACCATCATTAAAGATGAGTGCACAGGGTGTGACTTGTGTGTTGCACCTTGCCCGACTGACTGTATTGTAATGATCCCTTTGAAAACAACGCCTGAAACATGGAAATGGCAACTGGAGCAGATCCCCGTTGTCCAGCTCCCGAGCGAGACTGACAAAAACGACGAGGGGGTTAAGCAAGCATGATCGCCCTTATCGAAGAAATAAAGCACGGTCAGGTCTGGGATTTCCACGGTGGTATCCACCCACCAGAAAACAAACGCCAATCGAGTGAATTCAGCATTCTTGCCGCTGAAATCCCAAGCGAGATCGTTTTGCCGCTGAAGCAACACATCGGCACAACAGGTCAGCTGTTAGTGGCTGTTGGCGATAGGGTTTTGAAAGGCCAGCCGTTGACCAAATCGGACATACTGCAATGCTGCCCCGTTCATGCACCAACGTCAGGAGACGTTATCGCCATTGAACCTCGCACCATTGCACACGCTTCAGGTCTATCAGAAACCTGTATCGTGATTCGCCCAGATTTTGAAGATAAATGGGGCGACAAAGTCAGCATGTCTGATTTCCACACAGCCTTGCCAGAAACATTGATCGACCATATACGCATGATGGGCATCGCTGGCATGGGTGGCGCGGGTTTCCCAGCAGCAAGAAAGCTGCAAACCGCGCTCGCTCGCACAGAAGTACTGATTATCAACGGTGCAGAGTGCGAGCCTTACATCACGGCTGATGACCGTTTGATGCAAGAGTACGCAGACGAAATCATCCAAGGCGTTGAAGTGCTTCAACGCATCGTCAGCCCTAAATTGACTGTGCTTGCGCTAGAAGACAATAAGCCAGAAGCGGTAGCCGCACTCAAAGCGGCTATCGTCGGTAAATCTGACATTCTCGTACAGGTCGTGCCGACCAAATATCCGTCCGGCGGTGAAAAGCAATTGATCAAACTGATCACCGGAAAGGAAGTTCCCGCGAAATCTATCCCTGCCGCTATTGGCGTGATGATGCAAAACGTAGGAACTGTCTTCGCGATTAAACGCGCAGTAATAGATGGTGAACCACTGATCGAGCGTGTCGTAACGCTGACAGGCAATACCTTGCGTGAACAGCGAAACCGATGGGCGCTACTGGGTACACCTGTTCGTTTCTTGCTTGAAAAGCATGGCTATCAAGCTGATCAAAAATTGGAACGCCTGATTATTGGCGGCCCAATGATGGGCTATACCGTCCCACATGCAGACGTGCCCGTCACCAAGGTAACCAACTGTGTTTTGGTGCCAAGCCGGCGTGAAATCGCCCCATCCAAGGGTGAGATGGCCTGTATCCGTTGCAGCGCATGTGCCGAGGTTTGCCCTGCGTCTTTGTTGCCACAACAGTTGCAGTGGTATGCCAAAGACCAAGATTTCGACAAGTGCCAAGAGTACGATCTGTTTGACTGTATTGAATGCGGCGCTTGTGCTTATGTCTGCCCCAGCGAAATACCCCTGGTTCAATACTATCGACAAGCAAAAGCTGAAATTCGTACCCGCGATGCAGAAAAAGTGGCAGCCGAACGCGCTCGTGAGCGCTTTGAAGCGAAAAAAGCGCGCATGGAGCGTGAAAAACAGCAGCGCGAGGAACGCCATAAAAAAGCAGCCGAAAATCGCCGTAAAGCCATGGAGAAATCCGGTGACGGAGACGCCATTGCTGCAGCGATTGCGCGCGTGAAAGCCAAGTCTGAGGCAGACAGCGCAGCAACCGCCGTTAAACCTGCTGTCGCCGCAGCGATTGCCAGAGCAAAAGCTAAGCAAGCGGAAGCGGCATCGCAAGGTCAAAGTGAACCTGACAACAGCGAAATGAAACTATTGCGTGAAGAGCGTAAACGTCAGGCGCGTGAACGCAAAGCGCAAATGGAAAGTATTAGCCCCGCAAAAGGCGCTGACGACTCCTCTGCGGATACTGAAAAGAAAGATGCCGTTGCCGCTGCCATTGCTCGCGCTAAAGCGCGCAAGGCCGCACAACAGGCTGACGTTGAAGCACCTGCTCAAGACGCACCTGCAGAAAACGAAACGGATGCTGACATCGATCCAAAGAAAGCTGCCGTTGCCGCTGCCATTGCTCGCGCTAAAGCGCGCAAGGCTGCACAACAGGTTGACGTTGAAGCACCTGCTCAAGACGCACCTGCAGAAAACGAAACGGATGCTGACGTCGATCCAAAGAAAGCCGCCGTTGCCGCTGCCATTGCTCGCGCCAAAGCGCGCAAGGCTGCACAACAGGCTGACGTTGAAGCACCTGCTCAAGACGCACCTGCAGAAAACGAAACGGATGCTGACATCGATCCAAAGAAAGCTGCCGTTGCCGCTGCCATTGCTCGCGCTAAAGCGCGCAAGGCTGCACAACAGGTTGACGTTGAAGCACCTGCTCAAGACGCACCTGCAGAAAACGAAACGGATGCTGACGTCGATCCAAAGAAAGCCGCCGTTGCCGCTGCCATTGCTCGCGCCAAAGCGCGCAAGGCTGCACAACAGGCTGACGTTGAAGCACCTGCTCAAGACGCAGCTGCAGAAAACGAAGCGGATGCTGACATCGATCCAAAGAAAGCCGCCGTTGCCGCTGCCATTGCTCGCGCTAAAGCGCGCAAAGCAGCGCAGAACAAAATTAATGACGAGGATGAGTAACCGTGGCCTTTTTTATTGCCAGTAGTCCACATAGCCACAACCGCAAAAGCACCAGCGATATTATGATGATGGTGTTTTTGTGCGCCGTTCCAGGTATCGCAGCACTGTGTTATTTTTTTGGTTGGGGCGTTCTATTTCAAGTTACCATTGCGTCTGTTACCGCTATTCTTGCAGAGGCAGCCATCGTTGCACTTCGTCAACGTCCGGTTAAACGCTATTTACAGGATAATTCGGCGCTACTCACCGGTATGTTGATTGGCGTTTCTATCCCTCCCTTCGCGCCGTGGTGGATTGCGGTCATTGGTAGCTTATTCGCCATTGTTATCGCAAAGCACCTCTATGGCGGGCTGGGGCAAAACCTATTCAATCCAGCCATGGTTGCGTATGTCGTCCTGCTGATCTCGTTCCCTGTTCAAATGACAACTTGGCTTCCACCTTCGTCCCTATTGGCGCAACCGCTTGGTTTCGTAGATAGTGCCTCCAGCATTTTCACAGGCTTAAGCTCCGACGGATTTAGCGTCAATCAATTGCGTGTGGCCATTGATGGCACGACCATGGCAACCCCATTAGATACCGTAAAAACAGCGTTACTCGCCGGAAATACCGTATCCGAAGCGGTGTTAAACCCTGTTTTTGGCACCTTTGCAGGACTTGGTTGGGGCTGGGTGAATGTAGCATTCCTCCTCGGTGGATTAGCGCTGCTAAAGCTGAAAGTGATTCAATGGCAAATCCCAACGGCAATGCTAACCACCTTGTTGGTTTTCAGTTTAATCGGATACGCCATCAGTCCCGACGCTGTCGTATCACCGCTATTACATCTGTTTTCCGGCGCAACCATGTTAGGGGCATTCTTCATTGCCACCGATCCTGTTTCCGCGTCCACCACCCCAAAAGGCCGATTGGTTTTTGGCGCAATGATTGGCGCACTGGTGTATTTGATTCGCACCTTCGGTGGCTTCCCTGATGGCGTCGCATTTGCCGTTTTGATCGCAAACATGTGCGTGCCGTTGATTGACTACTACACCAAGCCGACTGCCTACGGTTACAGGAAGGAAAGCAAATGATCCGCGCAATGCGAAATAACGGAGCGATTCTCGCTCTCGCGGCTTTGCTTTCAACTGGCTTGGTCGCCATAACAAACACACTGACGAAAGACACTATTGCGGAACAAGAACGTCTGCAATTGTTACAAGTGCTGAATCAAGTGATCCCCAAAGATCTTCATAACAACGCCTTGGCACGACAATGTACTCTCGTGACAAATCCCGTTCTAGGAACGGATGCACCGATGCCCGTTTACGTTGCCACTAAAGATGGTAAACCAACCGCTTTAGCCATCGAAGCCATTGCCCCCGATGGCTATAACGGCGCAATCAAAGTATTAGTGGGTATTGATACCAACAATGCCGTACTGGGTGTTCGTGTACTTAAGCACGCAGAAACACCGGGGCTGGGCGACAAGATTGATCTCAACGTGTCTGATTGGGTGCTGTCTTTTAGTGGTAAACCCCTTGAAGGTGCAGACGACAAACGTTGGGCCGTTTACAAAGATGGCGGTCAGTTTGATCAATTCACTGGGGCGACTATTACACCTCGCGCCGTGGTTAACGCAGCGAGAAAGGCTGCGTGGTATGCCATGCAAAACATAGACACCATTGCTCGTCAGCCGCTTGATTGTGGAGATGCATCATGAGTCAAAACCGCGAACTAATGAAAAATGGATTATGGCTAAACAACCCAGCCATCGTTCAACTGCTTGGGCTTTGTCCCCTGCTGGCCGTTTCTGCCACTGTCACCAATGCACTGGGGCTGGGAATTGCCACATTGTTGGTTATGGTCGGCTCGAACCTTATCGTCTCCTTAGTGCGCGAATGGGTACCCAAAGAAGTCCGTATTCCTATCTTC
Organism: Enterovibrio litoreus; assembly: GCF_045679545.1. Classification (NCBI taxonomy): domain Bacteria; kingdom Pseudomonadati; phylum Pseudomonadota; class Gammaproteobacteria; order Vibrionales; family Vibrionaceae; genus Enterovibrio; species Enterovibrio litoreus. The sequence continues at coordinate 1,086,757 of NZ_CP166194.1, read as the reverse complement.
GTGATGATTATTGCCTCCTTGGTAACTTGCGTTCAACTACTCATGAACGCCTACGCTTTCGGCCTATATCAGTCGCTGGGTATCTTTATTCCCCTCATCGTCACCAACTGCATCATCATTGGTCGCGCAGAAGCTTTTGCATCAAAAAATGCGCCCCTCCCTTCGGTGCTAGATGGTTTCTGGATGGGCATGGGCATGACTGCTGCCCTCGTTGTTTTAGGTGCAATCCGCGAGCTAATGGGCAATGGCACTTTGTTTGACGGTGCAGACCGTCTCCTTGGCAATTGGGCTGCAGGGCTTCGTATTGAAGTGTTCCACTTTGACAGTCCTTTCTTGCTCGCCATGTTGCCGCCAGGTGCATTTTTAACCGTTGGCTTCTTGATCGCGGCAAAGAATGTGATTGATGCTAGACAAGAAAAGAAACAACCCAAAGAGAAAGCCGTTATCGAGCGCGTACGTATTACGTCTGCCGACTAACAACCCAATTTCATCGGATGAAGAATGAATAACCAAAAACGTGTTGAGATACTGGAACGCCTTCGCGCAGAAAACCCGCATCCAGAAACAGAATTAAAATGGCGTTCGCCGTTTGAACTTTTGATTGCCGTCTTACTCTCGGCGCAAGCGACGGATGTGAGTGTAAATAAGGCCACGGATAAACTCTATCCCATCGCAAATACCCCTCAGGCGATATTGGATCTGGGCGTCGATGGCGTGAAGGAGTACATCAAGACGATTGGGTTATTCAATTCCAAAGCTGAAAACGTCATCAAAACCTGCAAGATTTTGGTCGAGCAACACGGTGGCGAAATCCCTGAGAATCGCGAAGCGCTTGAGGCGCTTCCAGGTGTAGGTCGAAAAACGGCAAACGTAGTGCTTAATACTGCATTTGGTTGGCCAACCATTGCGGTAGATACCCATATTTTCCGAGTGTCCAACCGAACCAAATTTGCTATGGGTAAGAATGTCGACCAAGTAGAAGAAAAACTACTCAAGGTTGTACCAAAAGAGTTCAAAGTCGATGTACATCATTGGCTTATTCTGCATGGTCGTTATACCTGCGTAGCCCGAAAGCCACGCTGTGGCAGCTGCATCATTGAAGATTTATGTGAATTCAAGGACAAGGTTTATCCCGACGAATAACATCGTTAGAAAACCAATGTACACATCGATATTTACAGCGCACAAGACAGATTCAGATGCTATTCAAGACAAATCAAGCTGATACACTGGCGCCGCATTTAATTTAAAGGAGAGCAACATGAGCAACGGTCGTATTCTTCATACCATGATCCGCGTTGGCGATTTGGATCGTTCGATCGCTTTCTACACCGACGTCATGGGCATGCAACTACTGCGTAAAAATGAAAATGAGCAGTACGAATACACATTGGCTTTCGTTGGATATGGCGATGAGTCAACAGGCGCAGTGATTGAGCTGACCTACAACTGGGGCACTACCGAGTACGAACATGGTTCTGCATTTGGTCATATCGCGATTGGCGTCGATGACATCTACGCAACCTGTGATGCACTGCGTGCTGCAGGCGCAAACATCACGCGCGAGCCAGGCCCAGTAAAAGGCGGTTCAACAGAAATCGCATTCGTCGAAGACCCTGATGGCTACAAAATTGAGCTCATCCAAAACAAAAGTGCATCAGCTGGTCTAGGCGACTAATCTACCGCCATATACCCAAACAACCGCAAGGTGCTGGGTATAATGGGCCATACCACATCGCATGACGGGTGTGGCCCTGCCATCTCCTTCCTGTCTCCCCGCTCTCCGCTATTCCTCCTGTCTCCTTTTCAGTGCATCGCAGGCATCTTCACCATAGCGACAAAGCATCATTTCAATTTCATCATTACGTGATGTAATTCAAACGATTAAATGAAACTGCTCTGCACGATAAATGTTCTGATACGCTCTATTTTATATCTCACTTTTAAGACAATAAAATATGATTGAGCGCCGCTATACGCTTCAGATACATATTGCCGGCATTTTCTTTGTCGTTGTTTCTGTTCTTTCCGTCCTTCTGATCGTATTGAGTTACCAAAACTCAAAGGCGCTAAATCAACAATTGGCGCTCGAGCGAACAGAACAAAATGCAGAGCAGATAAAACAATCATTTCAAAGGCTTGTTGCTCCAGTCACCACATCTTTAGACATGCTGGCGGTATCCAACTTTGGTCAAGAGCCTAGCACTGCCAACAACAGAATGTGGCTAGCAACCATCGATGCCATCATGCAAAAAAACCCCGATGTGTTGTCAATTTATCTTGGCTATCCCGATGAGCAATCCGCGTTTGTGCGTTCAACCACCGCGCCTTTCATGCGCCAACAATTTTCGACACCACAAAACAGCCACATTATGGTGGACGTTAACAAAGCCAACGGTCAACAAGAGCGCACCTACTATGATGCAAACCTTGGCTACATTGGCGGAAATGTAAATAAGATTGATTATTTACCTACCACAAGACCTTGGTACAAAGTGGCACCCAGTGACGGCAGTATTCACATTACTGACCCCTACTTTTATTTCTTTATACAACGCATGGGCATTACCCTCTCGCGTCAACTTGCCAATAATAAAGGCGTCATCGCTGCAGACATTACATTAGCGTCATTATCAAACTTTCTGTCCTCACTCACCGACTCTGCAGATGCACAGCTTCTATTGCTGGATCACAACAAGAACATCATTGCCCACAATGGATTTCTTTCTCACGCTGATGCTGCATCGCCCGATCAACTGCTGTTATCGTTGGCGAGATCACCATTGAATGACCTTTACGCAGCACCTGAGCTAAAAGAACTGACCCGCAATGTCGAGCATACCGACCAAACATGGACGTTAAGCCTTGTTCATATTACTTTCGCTGGCGGAAAAGGGCTGTGGCTTGCAAAAGCTATTCCCGAAGATCAATTGATTGGTAGCGCATTGAATGCACGAAACAATCAGATCGCTATCAGTGCACTGGTACTTTTATTGGGAACGCTAATGGTGCTCTGGGCATCCACTCAAATAGCCAAACCACTAAAAGCATTAGGGGAAGAAACCAAGAAAATCCGTAATTTGGATTTTTCGAATATCACACTGCCAACATCCGCCATTGCAGAAGTGAGAACGCTTTCCGAATCCATCGGTGTCATGGCGGATACCATTAGTGGATTTTTAGACACCTTGCATCGCGTATCAAACAGTTCAAATTTCAATTCGCTGCTCAATGACATTGTCTCGCATTGTCATCACGCATCCGGTGCGGATTTTGTGCTCATGTGGACACGATCAACTGACGATCACACATCATTATCACTCACCGCCCGATACCCTGAAAATGCGAGTGATAAAGCCATTAATATTGCAGAGATACTCACCGAGTCACCTGAAATTTCCAGTGCGCTCGAATGCCAACAATTCTTCAGCTTCACGCCTTCATCCACAGACATCCAGAGAGGCTTATTCCCCGCCGATCTAAAGCGCGTTTGGCTTTTACCGCTGAACAACCGTGAAAGCGAAAGCGTGGGCTATGTATTACTCGGTTTTAACCATCACATCCCTGAACATCAGGAAGAAAAAATTCATTTCATGACGCAGTTTTTAGGCTTCGCATCCTTAATAAAAGAAAACTGGGATCGCGTGGCAGCTCAAAAACACTTGTTCAAATCTTTTGTCGAGCTCATGGCATCTGCGATTGATACCAAATCCCCCTACACTGGCGGACATTGCCAACGTGTACCAGAACTCACGTTTATGTTGGCAGACGCAGCAAGTAAAGATACTAAACACTTCGCAGATTTCACACTGGACGAACAAAGCCAAGAGGCATTGTATTTCGCGGCTTGGCTTCACGATTGTGGCAAAGTGACAACGCCAGAATATGTCGTCGACAAGGCCACCAAGCTTGAAACCATTTACAACCGCATTCATGAAATTCGCACCCGCTTTGAAGTGTTGAAGCGTGATGCAGAAATCAGCTACTGGAAACGGCGCAGTGAGGGAGAAGATGTCACAGCCTTAGATCACTGGCTTCGCGATGAGCACAAAGCATTGGATGACGATTTTGCTTTCATTGCCAAACACAACTTAGGCGACGAGTTTATGGACAGTAAAAATGTCACTCGCCTAGAAGAGATCGCATCAAGAACCTGGTATCGCACCATCGACGACATGCAGGGTTTGTCGTGGGAAGAGGAAGATCGCCGTCAACGCAGAAAAGATCGAACATTGCCTTGCAAAGAGCATGTTCTGTCAAACAAGCTTGAGCACCAAATCCCTTGGCTATCCCAGCAACTCGACACCTTTGAGAACTGGGAGTTCAAGCTGCCCGTTCCCGACCTTCAGTACAATCGCGGCGAATTGCACAACCTGTCTATTCAGCGCGGTACGTTAACCAATGAAGAACGTTTTATTATTAATGACCATATTATTCAGACCATTAAAATGCTAAGAAGACTCCCCTATCCTACACACCTAGAACGCGTGCCAGAGATAGCAGGCGGTCACCACGAGAAACTCGATGGCAAAGGTTACCCCTACGGCTTAGATGAAACCAACCTGTCTGTCGATGCGCGTATAATGGCAATCGCAGATATATTTGAAGCACTCACTGCCAGTGATCGGCCTTATAAAAAAGCCAAAACACTCAGTGAGGCCATGAAGATATTAGCCTTTATGGCAAAAGACAAACACGTCGATCCCAAGCTGTTCCGCTTGTTTATCGAACAGAAAATCTATCTGCGCTATGCGGAAGCTTTCTTGCCACAATCACAACAAGATACCGTTGACGAACAAGCATTACTTGCGATGATTACCCCTAAAGAAAAGACTGAAACCGCCGCCGTAACGTAAATGAGCACTCGACATAGTCGCGCTCAATATGCAAAAAGCCCCGACGTTTTCACGCGGGGCTTTCAGTATGAATTTAACATTGCCACAAGTTAGATAATGGAACGCCCCAGCGAGATAACAACACGACGGTTCTTATTTCGACCAATTGGACTATCGTTATCTGCAATCGGCCTGCGCTCACCAAATGCCTCGACTTGAATACGATCTTTTGGCAAGCCCAACGACATGAAATATTCTTCCAGATTCTTGGCTCTGACTTCAGACATACGCTGATTCGCCGCCTTTGCGCCACGACCATCGGTATATGTGGCCATCAACACCAAGTCGATATCTGGGCTGTATCGAACAAATTCAGCGATTTGTGCCAATTTTGCCATCGACGGCTTATTCAACTCATCGCCGTTATCATTGTAATGAAGCACCGTAAATGCAATGTCTTCAAACGAATACGGTAATAAGCGAGCAATACAGCGACTAAATTCGTTATAAGGTTGCTGGAAAGATACTGCGGATAGCGCAACGTCTACACGTTTCCCGCGACTTTGCCATTCCTGAAAACTAAAAGTTGGAAAGCGCCCACCTTCTAACTCTGCCAGCATTCCCCAAGCAGTCTGGCCATCAACATATCCGTCAAACTGCTTAAAAAAGCGAAGACGGTCGATATACTCAGCGGCTTCACCAGGCCGCCAAACCGCAGGCATGGATACCAAAGAGACATTTTCTGTTTGTCCCATTGGGCGACGCATTTCAAGCTCAAAGTCCAGATTGATCTTCTTGCTCGCGCGCGAAGTAAATGTCGCCATCCCATAATTTGGGATCATATGTTCTATTCGGCATTCAATCGGCGTATCAACGGTGACTTGCCATTGGGACTCAAGTGGCTTCGCACCATAGAATTTGCTCGCATTAACCGACAGCGGCAACATGCTTGCAGCAATGAAAAATGTCAGCAGTGGAGAGGTATTTTCTCTCTTCATGGCAGGGCAGTTTCCTGTTTCTCGTGGTGACTGATAGAGGAATGGTGCTGTTTACCATATCGGTAAGTGACGCCATATCTTTAGGGTTTATTTTAATCCGGAGAGCCCAAAGTAGAAATGAAAATACCCCGCGCTTCTGCCATAATGCTCGCCTGATTTTTATTAGTTGCAAGAGACATGACTCAAGAAACCAACCTTAACACGCTAAGAGCACGATTCCGCGGATACTTTCCTGTCGTTATCGACGTCGAAACCGCTGGGTTTAACTCAAACACAGACGCTTTACTTGAAATCTGTGCAGTAACCTTAAAAATGGACGACGATGGTTGGCTGTCTCCTGATAAAACAATTCATTTTCATGTTACTCCTTTCGAAGGCGCAAACCTTGTCAAAGAAGCGCTTGAGTTCAATGGCATTCGTGACCCCTTCAGCCCGCTTCGCGGCGCGGTTAGCGAAGAGCATGCGCTAAAGGAAATCTTTAAGCTCGTCCGCAAAGAACAGAAAGCCTCTGGGTGTCAGCGTTCAATCATCGTTGCGCACAACGCGAACTTCGATCACAGCTTCGTGATGGAAGCCTCTAGACGCTCTCTCCTTAAACGCAACCCATTCCACCCGTTTGCAACTTTCGATACAGCAGCATTAAGTGGGTTGGCACTCGGTCAAACAGTGCTCGCAAAAGCGTGTAAAACCGCAGGTGTTGCCTTTGACAACCGCGAAGCGCATTCAGCGCTTTATGATACAGAGCGCACCGCAGAGCTGTTTTGTGAGATTGTTAACAGATGGAAGAAATTAGGCGGCTGGCCTGTTTTTGAAGTCGAAGCAGAATCCGAACAAGCCACTGATGAACAAATAGATTAGACATCAACAAACAAATGGCGGAACCGCTTAAAATATAAGGCAGGCCGCCATCCCTGCAAAAAATTCAAACAAAAAATTCAAACAAAAGTTTGAATCAATCCAAAATCCTCTCAATATTCTGATTAGATCTCGCGCAAACTATTGATAACAAACCAGCTACATTTTCAATCTTGTGCCTATACTCTTTTTGACTAACTCGCTCAATCATTTTTGCGAAATAACGCAAAAAAAGAAGCGAGGAACATACAAGGCAGTGATCAAGAGGCAAAACTAGATGAAACCAATAACTAAACGCACCCTACTTTCAACCGCCGTTGCTTTGGCAGCATTTCAAGCACACGGCGCTGGCTTCCAAATCAGTGAGCACTCTGCAAGTGGCCTTGGCCGTGCATTTGCTGGTGAAGCCGCAATTGCAGATAACGCCGCCGTAGCAGCACGTAACCCTGCCGCGATGACCATGTTTGACTCCGCACAGGTTTCTGGTGGTTTGTCGTTTATACAGCCGGATGTGGATACCACAGTGACAAGCAGTTCACTCGCAATCTCTAATCCTCCGGCACAAACAGGGTCTCAGAATTATTCTGGCGTAGCGCCTGACGCTTTGGTTCCAAATGCCCACTATGTACGCCCTCTTAATGACAAGATGGCAATCGGCATGTCTGTTTTTTCAAACTTTGGTTTGGCTACGGAATATCCGACAGATGCGATCGCGGGTCCTGGTGCTGGTAAAAGTGAACTCGCTACGGTTGATTTCAATGCTAACTTCGCCTACGAAGTAAATCAGCAGTTGAGCTTGGGTGTGGGTTTAAATGCCGTTTACGCCGATGCAACGTTAACGCGCAACGCCGGTTCACTTCAGCCCGTATTGGCAGGTGCTGGGCTAACCGTTCCTTCTGCCACCACAGAAGTCACTAGTCTGGAAGGTAATGGCTGGGGATTTGGTTGGAATGTTGGTGCGTTATGGCAATTCAATGAAAACAACAGAGTGGGCTTTGGCTATCGTTCTAAAGTTGATATCACTTTAGAAGGTGATTACAAAGGAACGTCTAATCCAGCCAGCCTAGTCACGGGGGCAAGCGTACCCGGTGAACTCGAACTCAACTTACCAGACATTTTTGAATTTTCTGGTTATCACAAAATCGTTCCCAAATGGGCAATTTCATACAGTGTAATGCGCACAGGTTGGAGCAGCTTCGAAGAGCTTAGAGCTACGAGTGCTTCATGTAGCAGCACCGATGGCGCAGGAGTGTGCTTACTCAAAGAAGAAAAATGGGAAGATAGCTGGCGATACGCTATCGGTGCGACGCATTATCTAAATGAAATGTGGACGTTACGCGCTGGATTTGCAATTGATGAAAGCCCAGTTAAAGATGAATATCGAACAATGAGTATTCCGGATACTGATCGCAACTGGTATACCTTGGGTGCAACATATAAAGCCACGGATTCATTAACCATTGACGGCGGCTTCGCCTACCTTAATGGGGACACTGTCACAGGATCAGAGTCTGAGAGTGTTGCAACATACAATTTCCAAGCTGGCGGTGATGCGTACATTTACTCAATTAGTGCCAATTACACATTCTAACCATTTGTTTTAAATATAAGAAAAAGCCGATTTTCATAATCGGCTTTTTTTTGTTGCCTGTCACAAAAGCAGAATCTTGTCTCTCCCCTTGTGACTCGACGATTTTACCGAAACTGCTCTCTTTCAAACAATCGTTCGCTTTGCACTCAATTTATTTCAAATTGTAAATACCTAAAACTAAAGCACTCAGCTGCACTATTTCAATTTTAGTGCTTTTACTTAAAACACGAGTTTTAAATTCAGACATAGGTGTGTGATTTTCCATACATAAATACAGTCTTTAACAGGTATTTAACATTTATCGACAACATGACATATTAATCCACACAAAGATCCGACCAGCTTGAACTGGCGCATGCTTTAAGCTGCAACGTTTTTTCAACTTATTGAAAATATTTGGATTTTGATTAAAAAACAATCAAAGGCTCAATTTGGATGAGAGGCTGTATGTCAAAAAAATTATCAAGAAGCGCGATAGCTATCGCTGTCGCACTCGCTGCCCCTAGTGCTTGGAGTGCGGGTTTTCAGGTATCCGAGCATTCTGCTAGTGGGCTAGGAAGAGCTTATGCAGGTGAAGCCGCGATTGCCGACAACGCCTCTGTAATCGGGCGAAACCCAGCACAAATGACGATGTTTGAAGAAAGCCAAGTGTCGGGAGCTTTGCATGTCGTCAACCCAGAAATTGATATCACTAATACTACAAGCGGTCAAAAAGCGTCTGATGTTGCGCCTATGCAACTGGTGCCCGCTTCTTATTATGTAAGCCCTATCAATGACAAATGGTCTTGGGGAATGGGTTTGTACACTGTTTACGGTGTAGCGACTGACTATCCTGATGCTTTCGAAACGGGCGATCTTGCCGGTGACACCTCCTTAGTCAGCGTTAATCTAAACCCTTCTGTTGCTTACCGAGTCAGTGAACAGCTAAGCATTGGCGGTGGCATCAACATTGTGTACGCAATGGCCGAACTCAATAGGCATGTAGGTGTACTGACAGACTCTTTTAATATCGATGATCGCGGTGCAAAACTCATCAGCATGGAAGGCGATACTTGGGGATATGGCTGGAATGTTGGTGCACTCTACGAGTTAGACAAAGACAACCGTTTTGGCTTTGCCTACCGCTCCAAAGTCGAGTTGGAGTTTGAAGGTGACTTTACCGACCACCAAGGTTCAGTGACAGGAACTAAAGGTAATGTTGTTACTGGCGATCTTTCAGTGCCTCTTCCCGCTGTTGCTGAATTTTCTGGTTTTCACCAACTTCGTGATGATTTAGCCATTCACTACAGCGTAATGTGGAGCCAATGGAGCTCTTTTACTGAGCTTAAAGCTACAGGTTCACAGTGTGCATCAGACGGTGTTCAAGGCGTTTGTTTCGAGAAAAAAGAAGATTACCAGAGCGTATTCCGCTGGTCTCTCGGAACGACATATGACATATCCAACGACTGGACAGTCCGTGCTGGATTTGCTTTTGATGAAAAAGCAGGCAAGTCAACACTCAGCATTCCAGATTCGGATCGCTACTGGTATTCAGCTGGTGCGACCTATAAATACTCTCCGAGCCTGACTTTCGATGCGGGTATCACTTACATTGCCAGCAAATCAGGAACCTTTACTGAAACCAGTCGCGCAGGTGAGCGAGAATTCTCAGCGAAAGGTGCTGCGTACATTGGCGCGCTTCAAGCAAACTACAGCTTCTAAAGCAGTCAGGGAGAATGATAATGAACAAGGGAATAATGATGAACAAGAAGACTGTTGTACTTGCTCTCGCGTCGGTCATTGGGCTGACAGCATGCGGTGGTGAATCATCACTAAGTGGTGGCGAACCTCAAGGTACTTATGAAGACTATATCCAGAACAGTCTGAATGCGCCAACGCTAGTGAACTTCCAACTTGCAGGTGCTGATGCCAGTATTCCAGGTCCAAGCTTTGTCCTGATGAACCAAAAAGATGGTACGTTAGACATCCCTACAGAAGGTAACAACGAGCTATCAAACCCTGCTGCTGCAATGGGAACAATGGATGGCTGGCCAGTTTCTATGCCAATGGTTTTGTCCTTCAAAGGGGCAGGCTTAGCGGATGGCTATGCCACAACGGGTATTCACATCGTCAAACTGACCAAGAAATTGACTGAAGAAAACCCGAGTGTTGATAGAGTCCTTGCACTAGGAATAGACTTTAACGTTGTTACAGACTCAAACTCTGATAATGCAGTTGTGGTATTCACTCAGCCACTCGAACCCTCTTCAGAGTATGCTTTCGTCATTACCGATGCCTTCACGGATATTAATGGGAACAGCGTAGGAATGACCCGCTCTTACGCCACCCTTGTGTCCAAATCAAACCCTACACTTGTTGATACGCTGAAACCTGCGAGTGCAGTTACTCAAGGGGTGAATACCCTATTTTCCGCGCTTGGTGTTCAACCAGAAGACATCGTTTACAGCTCCTGGTTCTCAACCCAATCGGTAGGAGACACCTTATATGCGACAAAAGCAGCTATCGCAACGGGTGCTGGTCAAGGTAATTTCAATGCAATTTGGAAAGGCTCGGCTAACCCTAACAACGCTGACCTGTCACAAGCATACTTGATGTCTGTGCCAGCATCAGGACAAGACTATGCTGCAGCAATGCAAACCGATTCAAACTTCGCTAAATACATAGACCCGGACGGGACTGCAACGTCTCTGCTGTTAGGTTACTATGTGCCTGATTCAATCACCGTAAGCAAGGGCACGGTTAAACTGCCTTATTTCCTAGAGAAAGATGCATCCACATGGAATAAAACACCCTTTGAATCTGGCATGCCAAGCTTGGCGGTGATTTCAAACGCTTTAGGCGATAACAGCAATGCAAGCACTGTCACCCAGCAACTAGTAGAAGCTGGTATCGATGTGTCAAAACTTGCAGACGACAAGAGTGAACAACTCAAGCTCGTTGGTCTCACACTGCAAGACAGCTCAGGTAAGCAATTGGATTCAGAGCGCATCATTACCCGATTCAGCCCGATTCCGCAGGTGAAATCTCTGGAGGATGTGCCGTTTATTTTATTTACTCCGACATCACCTACCGGTGCGATGGAGTTGGTCATTTATCAACATGGGATTACATCTACCAAAGAAAATGCCTATGCTTTTTCAGCTAATATCATTAACGCCGCTAAGTCGTTAGGGAAAAACATTGCTGTACTGGCGATTGACCAACCTATTCATGGCGAACGTAGCTTAGACGAAACCCGTTCAGCGAATGTTGACCCAACGAACTACCTCAACTTGGCTTATTTGCCAGTTGGGCGTGACAACTTGCGCCAAAGTATCCTTGACAATTTGGGCTTGCGTGCAGCTGTAACTATTTCACAGGGTGCTGGATTATTTGTAGATACACCACTCGCACAGCTAGGCGACACAACGGCCACGAACCCTTCTTTGTTTGGTCACTCACTGGGTGGTATTACGGGTTTCGGTACAGTTGCAACGGCAAACAATACGTTGGGCAGCCCAACTGGAGATTCATTGTTTAAGTTCACGCGAATCGCAGCGGCAAATACGGGTGGGCAAATTGTGAACTTGTTACTTGGCTCTGATTCTTTCGGCCCATTAATTTCAAATACTGTGACTGCGGGAGTACCTGACGCTAAAAAATCGACTGTACTCAGTCAATTCGCCTATGCCGCACAAACCGTGCTGGATACAGTGGACCCATTGAATCTCGTCAACCTGAACGATGCTACAGATACAAATGTACTGAATGGCCTGCCCATCTACATGCAACAGGTGAAGAATGACGATACTGTTCCAAACTCGGTAGCAAATGCACCTTTTGCGGGAACTATCCCATTAGCCACAACGTTGGGGCTTAATGAGGTAACGAACGCAGCTACTGCCACCATCGGTGGACGTAACTTCACGAAGTTCAATGAGATTGGCGAACATAGCTCAGTCATTGCACCGCAGAAAGACGATCTCAGTGATCTTGGTCATTCCACTGAGATGCAATCCCAACTTGTGCAGTTCGTGAGTGGTTTTCTAGAAAACTTCGTTGTCTCGGATAATAGCGTACTCGAATAACATCTGAATTGAATGCTATCCACAAGGCCAGCACCCGCTGGCCTTTTTATTTCTCTAGCCATCCAATTTCCCCTCGACAACCTCAAAAAATTCCGCAAACTGTGACCTTCGTTTTTTTGGGACAAATATTGGCTCGGGTTGAGCAAGAAGTAGGGATAAGAAATCATGAATCCAGTTGTCATTTCCGTTTGCGTGATGCTGGCATTGGCGCTGATGCGCGTGAATGTCGTTGTCGCGTTAACCTTTAGCGCCATTCTTGGCGGCCTAGTCAGTGGCCTTTCGCTTACTGATACCATTTCAGCCTTTGAAGGCGGTTTGGGCGGTGGCGCGACGATTGCGCTAAGTTACGCCATGTTAGGTGCATTTGCCGTGGCGTTGAGCCGCTCTGGTATTACCGATCTACTCGCGCGTGGCGTAATTCGGAGATTCCATGGAAAAGACAATGCCTCAGCATCCAGTGCGCTGAAATACATGGTATTGGTCGCTCTGGCGCTACTGGCTATTTCCTCTCAAAATGTCATCCCTGTCCATATCGCATTTATCCCTATTGTTATCCCACCATTGCTGCATGTGTTTGCCAAACTGAATCTGGATCGCCGCCTAGTTGCTTGTGTTCTCACTTTTGGTTTGATCACGCCGTACATGGTGTTGCCTATTGGCTTTGGCGGTATTTTCCTCAACAATATTTTGCTGAAAAACCTGCACGACAACGGATTAGATGTTGTCGGTAGCCAAGTACCGCAGGCTATGCTGCTGCCCGCTGCAGGCATGCTGTTTGGTGTGCTGGTAGCCACTTTTATCAGCTACCGCAAACCACGCCAGTACTCGGAAGAGAAAATTCTGGCAGCAGAACCAGAAAAAATCGCATTCAAACCGCAGAACATCGTTATTGCTGTTCTCGCTATTGCAGCTGCATTAAGCGTGCAACTTTATACTGGCTCAATGATTGTGGGTGCACTGGCTGGCTTTATGGTGTTCACCTTTGGTGGCGTGATTAAGTGGAAAGACACCCACGATGTGTTTACCCGCGGCGTTCATATGATGGCCATGATTGGTTTTATTATGATTTCAGCAGCAGGCTTTGCGGCAGTGATGAAAGCGACGGGCGGGGTTGAAACCTTGGTGGCGTCGCTGTCTGGCGCGATTGGTGACAACAAGCCGCTGGCAGCATTGCTAATGTTAGTGGTTGGCTTGCTGGTGACCATGGGGATTGGTTCGTCGTTTTCCACCATTCCCATCATTGCCACCATTTACGTCCCATTAGCACTGGCGTTTGGCTTCTCACCAATGGCGACTATTGCTCTCGTTGGCACGGCTGCTGCGCTGGGTGATGCGGGTTCTCCTGCATCAGATTCCACGCTAGGCCCAACATCAGGCCTCAACGCCGACGGACAGCATGAACACATTTGGGATACAGTTGTGCCTACCTTTATTCACTACAACTTGCCATTGATTGCGTTTGGCTGGTTAGCAGCTATGACGCTTTAGGTCTCAATAGTCGAGCAAACAAACACAAAAAAGCCGCTTCATGAAGCGGCTTTTTAACGTTAATACATCATTCACAGGCTAAGCAAACAGCCTAGTTGTTTTCTTCTGTGTCACGACGTGCAGTCGCGTTTTTGATCAACGGCTGAAGTTCGCCTTTCTGGAACATTTCCAGAATGATGTCACAACCACCAATCAACTCACCTTCAATCCACAGTTGTGGGAAAGTTGGCCACTGTGCGTAGATTGGCAGCTCAGCACGGATATCAGGGTTTTGCAGAATATCGACGTAAGCGAATTTTTCACCACACGCCATCAGCGCTTGGCTAGCTTGAGAAGAAAAACCACAGCTAGGCAGCTTAGGTGAGCCTTTCATGTATAGCAGGATGGTATTTTCTTCAATCTGCTGTTTAATTTTATCAATCGTTTCCATTACTTCCTCGAACACCAAGTGTGATGATTACCCTGATTCTAACTGGGAAAGGGTTGGAAAAAAACGCCTAAAATCTATAGGGTCAAATTCAGTCGCTTTTTTTAAAATTCTTCTTTTAATAAAGTAAAAACTTGCTAAACTGTTTCGCAGTCAGTCTATAAGTAGATACGTCCACCTATAGGTAACACTCCTACAGTGTAAGACAAATCTACAGGAAGCAATAATGTCAGGGGGAAACCCCGCCATCATGGAGAATCGAGTAATGGCATTTCAACTACCAGCTCTTCCTTACGAGAAAAACGCGCTAGAACCACACATTTCTCAAGAGACTCTGGAATACCACCACGGTAAACACCACAACACTTACGTTGTTAAGCTAAACGGCCTAGTTGAAGGCACTGAGCTTGAGAGCAAATCTCTGGAAGAGATCATCAAGACTTCTACCGGTGGCGTTTTCAACAACGCAGCTCAAATCTGGAACCACACCTTCTACTGGCATTGCCTAAGCCCAAATGGCGGCGGTGAGCCAACAGGTGATGTTGCTGACGCAATCGCAAAAGCATTCGGTTCTTTTGAAGAATTCAAAGCGAAATTCACTGATTCTGCAATCAACAACTTCGGTTCTTCTTGGACTTGGTTGGTGAAGAAAGCAGACGGTTCTTTGGACATCGTTAACACGTCAAACGCAGCGACGCCTCTGACTGAAGAAGGTGTGACTCCTCTGCTGACCGTTGACCTGTGGGAACACGCTTACTACATCGATTACCGCAACCTACGTCCAGACTACATGAATGCATTCTGGGCACTGGTTAACTGGGAATTCGTAGCACAGAACCTGGCTGCTTAATTCTCCGTTCACCATGTGTGAAAGATGATAATACCTCGCCTCGGCGGGGTATTTTTTTGCCCAAAATTCAACGTGATTGTTTCTATCCCAAATAACAGATACAAAAAAGCCGCTGACAAACAGCGGCATTGTTTTGATTATTTACAAACCTGTGATTTTTGCGAGATGCGCTTACGCCACTTCTGACAAAATGATACGCAGTGTACGGCGAAGCGGTTCTGCCGCACCCCACAATAGCTGATCACCCACGGTAAACGCGTTGAGGAAGTCATCGCCCATGGTCATCTTACGAAGGCGACCAACAGGAACAGACAAGGTACCCGTCACTTTCGCTGGAGACAGTTCTTGAACGGTAATATCACGCTCGTTCGGGATCACTTTCACCCAATCATTATGCGATGCGATGATGCTTTCAATTTCATCCAACGGCACGTTTTTCTTAAGCTTCAAGGTCAACGCTTGGCTGTGACAACGCATGGCACCGATACGCACACAAGTACCATCAATCGGTACTGGATTATCTTGAATGCCAAGAATCTTGTTGGTTTCAACCGTGCCTTTCCACTCTTCCTTGCTCTGACCGTTTTCACGCTTCACATCGATCCATGGAATCAATGAGCCCGCAAGTGGCGCACCAAACTCAGCGGTAGGGAAGCTAGAAGAACGCAGTGTTTCAGCCACTTTACGGTCGATGTCCAAAATAGACGTTGAAGGGTTTGCTAATTCAAGGCCAACAGAGTCGTTAACGACGCCCATCTGGCTGATCAGTTCGCGCATGTTTTTCGCACCCGCACCAGACGCTGCCTGATACGTTTGCGCCGTCATCCACTCAACCAGACCTTCTTGGTAAAGACCACCAACCGCCATCAGCATCAAGCTAACGGTACAGTTGCCGCCCACATAGGTCTTAGTGCCTTTGTGGATGCCTTCTTGAATTTGCTTAAAGTTGACCGGATCAAGCGTAATGATGCTGTCTTCTTTCATGCGCAGGGTTGATGCTGCATCAATCCAGTAACCTTTCCATCCTGCAGCCAGAAGCTTCGGATACACGGCCTCAGTGTAGCTACCACCTTGGCAGGTAATCACGATATCGAGCGTTTTCAAACTCTCGATATTAAATGCATCTTCCAGCAAACCCGCATCTTTCCCGTAATTCGGTGCTGGAATACCAACTTGAGAGGTGCTGTAGAAAACAGGCTCGATCACATCGAAATCACGTTCTTCTACCATGCGCTGCATCAGCACTGAACCGACCATGCCGCGCCAGCCGACTAAACCTACTCTTTTCATTCGCTCTCACACTCCTTGTTATAATCTTCTCGCCCTATCTTGAAAATTAACGCCCCAAATAACAAGCAAAAACTGCATCTTTTTGCCTAACTCGGCGAGGCAAATCAAGGCGATCGTGACGACAGCCAAGACATTCATGATTTTTTTCGCCACTGAATAAAAAATTGTGATCAACCGCCTATTTCTTGAGGTTTTCTAAAAGCCATCACAGCCACCAGCTTAAAAATCAGGATTTATCACTCCATATAGCAACAGTAGTGGCCATATAAATCCAAAATAGGACATATAATAAGCACATAAAATCGATGAGAAACAAAAAATCACACACTTGCAACACATACACAAAACAGAAAAGTTGCAATTTAAATAACAAAAAACCGACCAATTCACACAGTAAACCATGAAAAATAACACGCTAAGCGCTCAGGTCACATAAAACAAAATACTTGTTCACCTCTTCATCCTTGTTTCGATAAAGTACGTTGCGCCGCCAGGAAGGCAGTCACGACAGCCCCAATATGGATATTTCACCGGCAGGAGCCACTGGGCTCGACATATAAGGTTTGAAATATGCAAAAGTACACGGCGAAACTCCCTTCGTTATTCCAAGTTTTTACTTCACTTGGTTTGTTTCTCTTACTGGCATTCTCTTTCACGGCAAAGCTTGATTTGCCTATCCAACTGGCACTATACATTGGCTGGTTCATCATTATTGGCCTTGGCATCAAGCTGGGACACGATTACAAAGACCTAGAAAAGGCAGCCACACAGGGCATAGCGAATGGCCTTGGGGCAGTGCTGATCTTGCTCGCTGTAGGTGCGCTTGTCGGTACATGGATTGCCGGCGGCATTGTTCCTACCATCATTTACTACGGCTTGAATGCGATTCATCCGTCCATTTTCCTTGCTGCCACCATGATCATTTGCTCCTTGACTGCACTGGCGACAGGTACATCGTGGGGCGCTGCGGGTACGGCGGGTATTGCCATGATGGGGATCGGACAAGGGCTTGGTGTACCAGCCCCGGTGACAGCTGGTGCTGTGCTTTCTGGTTGCTACTTTGGTGACAAACTCTCGCCACTGTCAGATTCAGTGATCCTTGCATCGTCAATGTCAGGCGTTGAAGTGATGGAACACATCAAAGGCATGCTACCTATCGCGCTGATCAGCTACATCATTACCGGTATTTTGTTTACGGCTCTCGGCCTTCACTATGCAGGCAATGTAGACATGGCGCAGGTCAACGACGTGATCATCGCGATGGAGAAACAATTTGTCATTACTCCGCTAAGCTTTGTTCCCGTTGCTATCGTGCTGGTATTGCTTGCGCTTCGTTTACCTTCGTTCCCTGTTATTACACTCGGTTCAGTGCTAGGTATTGTGTGGGCGATTGTGGTGCAAGATATGGCACCGCTGACCGCCATCAACACGGCGTGGGCACCGTTCTCGATTGAATCGGGCGTGAGCTTTATTGATTCGATTCTTAATCGTGGCGGCATGGAATCCATGCTTGGCTCAGTCGCCGTGATCATCTTTGGCCTTGGCTTCGGTGGTTTGCTGGACAAAGTGGGCGTGTTGGAGACCATCGCGAAAGTGTTTGAGAGCAAGGTGAACTCAGCGGGCAGCTTGGCAACATCGACGATCGGAACCGCATTTTTGGGCAACGTATTTGGCTCTGCCATGTATGTGTCTTTAATCCTGACACCAAAAATCTGCGCGAAAAATTATGACCGCTTGGGCTATCAACGTAAGAACCTGTCGCGAAATGCGGAGTTTGGCGGCACCTTAACGTCTGGCATGGTGCCTTGGAGTGATAACGGCATTTATATGGCGAGCATTTTGGGCGTCGCAACACTGTCTTACGCCCCATTTATGTGGCTCAGCTTTGTTTGTATTTTAGTGACCATTCTGACTTCATACATGGGTTGGTTTGTTGACCCTTGCGAAAAGCAGCCGGCTCAGAAAAACACTGAAAGTAACGAGCGCCTAGCAACGGTTGCTTCAGCGAGCTAGTCACGGACCACTGGCATAAAGCCCCCCACTACTTAACGCAAAGAAGGTGCATGACGCACCTTTTTTGCGTCTTACTTTTTTCTTGATTTCCACTTCGCTTTCTTCTGCCTAGTTTCGTGCTTTAGTGCTTTAGTGCATTCAGCATTCAGCATTCAGCATTCAGCATTCAGCATTCAGATTACTGACCATCAAGCCTCTTTCCAGATCACATGGTTTTATTGTTACACGCCATTCACACCAAATAATTGAACTGTTAATCCAACAAACTCAGAATTGCCATCTACCCGCAACCACTAACCCCATCTTTGTTAACGTAAAAATAGACCAATGCCTCACATTCATGCAAAAGCACGACTTTCGATTCATTTATTTCATTTGGGTTGATGCCAATCAATTTTCCCTGCCCGCACTTAAGCACAATCAGGGTGATTAATTTTACATTTTAGGGATCCATTATGTCGCAACCTGACCAACAGGACCGCAAAGTTACCATTGGCAGTTTCATTGCTCTCGCCTTTGCCGTCGTTTTCTTTTCCGGACTACTTCAATCTAACGAATGGTATGGCGTTTTTGACTTCACCACACTGAACGGATCGTTCGGTAGCGTTGTTTACGGCGTTAATGAAACTGCAGACGGTATTCAGGCCGCGACCACGTCCATGCGAGGCAAAGGCGGCAGCGGCGCGCGTGATGGCTTCCTGTTCGCTCTAACACTGATTCCTACCGTGATGTTTGCCTTGGGCATGATCAACGTGTTGGAACACTACGGTGCGCTTGATGCGGCACGCAAACTGCTAACACCACTTCTTCGCCCGCTGATGGGCATTCCTGGTAACTCGGGTCTCGCACTGATTGCGTCTTTACAAAGTACCGATGCAGGCGCAGCAATGACTCGCCAGCTGAAAGATGAAGGCCACCTGACCAAGCGAGAAACTGATGTTTTCACCATGTTCCAGTTTTCTGCAGGCGCAACCATCGTTAACTTCTTCTCCTCCGGTGCAGTGCTATTCACGTTAACGCTCATGGATGGTTCTTTGGCGGTAACATCTTCAATCGGTTTGGCTGTTGCTGTGATGTTTGTCTTTAAGTTTGTTGGCGCAAACTTGTTCCGTGTTTATCTCAATATCACTGAAGGCAAAGAAGACAAAACCAACACAGTCGCCATGACCGAGGAGAAAGCATAATGAGCGAAGTGAAAAAACCAATGGTGACGGATATTTTTGTCGAAGGTGCCAAGAAAGGTTGGACCATCGCTACCATGTCTACGGTACCTAACGTTTTGATGGCCTTTGTGATCATTAAAGCGCTTCAAATCACGGGCGCATTGGATCTCATGGGCACCGTGTTTTCGCCAATCATGGCGGTTTTTGGCTTACCGGGTGAAGCGGCGGCGGTACTTATCGGCGCATGGATGTCAATGGGCGGCGCTGTGGGCGTGGTGATCAGCCTGTTCGACCAAGGTATTTTGAATGGTCAACACATCGCGATTCTTGCTCCTGCTATCTACTTGATGGGTTCACAAGTTCAATACCTTGGCCGAATCCTTGGTCCGATTGGCACGGAAGGCCGTTACATCCCAGTGATGATCCTGATTTCGGTGATCAATGCATTGGGCGCAATGATGGTCATGAATATCCTGGTTTAATTGTCTTTCTTCCACGCTGAGCACCTTCCACTCTCCTCGCTTGAGGACAAAGTACCAAGGGCTCGGCGTTGCTTTTCTGAACGGAACGCTGGAGTTGTTATGAATTTTTCTTTGAACACTTACCTCGATGAACTGCGCCCACTGATCAACGTGGATTGCGGCACACTCACCGTCGAAGGTATTGACGTTGTCGCCAACCTAATGGCGGCAAAGTACGAGGACATGGGGGGGTGGCACATCAAACGTGTGGATTGTGGCATCGCGGGTACTGGACTAGAAATCCGCAACAAACCGGATGCTGAGCACATTGATGTCATGCTAATTGGTCATCTGGATACCGTTTTCCCAGTTGGCACAGCGGCTGAACGCCCAATGAGCAACGATGAAAACCGTGCATACGGCCCAGGCGTATCCGATATGAAATCCGGCCTGCTCAACGTGGTTTATGCCCTTCGCAACCTCGAACCAAGTGTCAAAGATAAACTGTCCATTTGCGTTTGCATGAATCCAGATGAAGAAATTGGCTCGCTGCATTCTGAGGCGTGGTTAAAGTCAGTAGCAAAAAATGCACACCATGTGTTAGTTGCTGAAGCCGCGCGCGCCGATGGTTCGCTAGTGAAAGCACGTAAAGGCATGGCGCGTTACAGAATGACGTTCCACGGTAAAGCCGCTCACGCTGGGAATGAGCCACAAAATGGCCGCAGTGCAATCACTGAAATGGCGCATTGGATCCTTGCCTTGAACGCGATGACGAATTTCGAATCAGGCACCACCCTAAACGTGGGTGTCGTTAATGGTGGCGACGGTGCGAACATTGTTCCACAACACGCAGAAGCCGTGGTTGACGTCCGTTTCTGGGATAACGACGAGTATGCGCAAGTGGATAGCAAAATCCGTGCATTGACGGAAACGCCGTTTGTTGAGGGCGTTACCGTATCTTTAGTTCGTGAAGCGACCAAGCCAGCGATGGCACCAACAAGCAAAACAGAAGCTCTGATGGCGATCATCGAAGAAACCGGCAAGGATCTGGGTATCGATATCACTTGGCAAGAAGTCGGGGGCGGATCAGACGCAAACCTAACCGCCGTGTTGGGCGTGCCGACCCTTGATGGTTTGGGCCCTATCGGTGCGGGCTTCCACAGTGATGCTGAGTATTTAGATTTAGCGTCTATCGAACCACGTATTCAGTTGCTTAAGTCTGTCATCACCAAACTGGCTCGTTAAACAAGTTCGGTCACTAAAACTTGCAACCTCACAAACAAAAAGGGCGCTGAAGATCAGCGCCCTTTTCATTATCATTCCAACGCCAATCCCTACTTAGGATTTATACCCACGCAATGAATCAAGGTAGTTTGGCAAGAACAAGGATATATCCGGAATGTAAGTGATCAGTATCAGGAAGAACAGCAGTAAGCTTAACCATGGTAGCGCCGCTTTAATGGCCCAGCCCATGCTCTCCCCTGTGATACCTGCCGTGACAAAGAGGTTTAACCCCACGGGAGGCGTCAGCATCCCTATCTCCATATTCACCACCATGATGATGCCCAAGTGAATAGGGTCGATACCTAGCTGCATCGCAATCGGGAACAAAATCGGTGCCATGATCAGCAAGATGGCTGATGGCTCCATAAAGTTACCGGCGATCAGCAGCAGAATGTTCACCACAATGAGAAAGCCCCACGCAGGTAAGCCCCATGCAACAATGGTTTCAGCAATGCTGTGAGGAATACGCTCTGTCGTCAGTACATGCGCAAACAACATGGCATTAGCAATGATGAATAGCAGCATAATGCTGACTTTCGACGCATCACGCACCACATTGCTCACTTCTTTGTCAGTGAAAGAACGCACCATCACCAAGGGCAACAAAGCGAAATTACGCAGTAACATGCTGACGGTAGCTTCACCCTCGTTGCGCCAAGGTTTGGCTTTGAGCGGACCAATATCGCGATAACCCCAGACACTGACCAGCCATGCGTACACCGCAGCCACAGAGGCCGCCTCTGTTGGGCTGGCAACACCGCCATAGATTGACCCAAGGACGATAATAATCAACATTAAACCGCCCAGCGCACGAAGCCCTGAATTAACCAACGACATCACGCCCGGAAATGGTTGAGAAGGCAACCCTTTCACGATGGCAACGATGTAGATCGCCACCATCAAGATCCCGCCCATCATCAAACCGGGGATAAAGCCCGCCATGAACATACGTGATGCCGACACTTCCGTGGCTGCTGCGTATACCAACATAACAATTGAAGGTGGTATTAGAATACCTAGCGTCCCTGCGTTGGCAATCACACCCGCAGCGAATGCTTTGGGATAGCCCGCTTTCACCATGCCCACGATGACAATAGAGCCAATCGCAGCCACCGTCGCTGGAGAACTGCCCGATACCGCAGCAAACAGCATACATGCCATGACGGATGCCATGGCAAGACCACCACGGATATGACCCACACAATCAATAGCGAAGTTAATCAATCGGCGAGCAACACCACCCGTAGACAAAAAGGCAGAAGAAAGGATAAAGAATGGGATTGCCAATAAGGTGTAGTGCTCACTGGTCGCTTCGAACAGTTTTAGTGCAATCGATGCCAATGAGTCATTGGAAAATAAAAGAATGGTCGTGACGCTCGATAAACCCAATGCAATCGCAATAGGCATTCCCATGAACATGCACAGAAAGAGCATGCCAAACAATGCAGCAATGGTCATTTGTTGCGCTCCTCTTTCTCTTTATCTTCTATTTCACCGGCCAGTTCTTCTGCCAAATGCATACTCTCTTTGGCTTCATCAAACAAACCAAATCCTTGACGATTTCCTGTCCAGACTTCGTAAGCGATAGTGCAAACGCGAAGTGCTAACAAACCAAAGCCAAACACCAAGCATGACATCGCTTTCCATTTCTCGATGGGCATGTCTTCCATTTCAATGCCAATCATCTTCATCTTGCTGAGGTAAATCCAAGAGCCATAAAGAAACAAACCGCAGTAAACCAAACACAACGCGAGTGCCACCAAGGTGATTGTTTTTTGCAGCGCAGGTGGAAAGTGTTTGATGGCAGCATCCACGCCAATGTGCGCGCCTTCACGCAGTCCCCACGAAGCGCCCATGAGTACAAGCCATGCTGAAAGGTAGAGCGTCAATTCTTGCGCCCAGAGCAATCCTTCATTGAAGAAGAATCGCAGTATCACTTCAAAAAACACTAACAGTGTCATTGTCACCAACAAGAGACCAATGCCCGCCTCTTCAAAACGGTGTAATAACCGAACCATTTTCTACTCCCAAGATAAAAACCAGCCCCTTTTGCGGGGCTGGGAAATATCACTTACTGGTTAGATGCCACTGCGGCTTGGATGATGTCCTCACCGATTTCACCTTGGAACTCAGTCCATACGGGTTTCATCACTTCTACCCATTGCTGACGTTCACCATCAGATAACGTAATAATCTCGCTGCGACCTGATTCCAAAATTTTCTGGCGGTCTTCCATCGCTTTATCATTGGCAATCGCATTGCCATGAGCGACCGCTTCTGCCAGCGCTTTTTTCAGCACAGCACGATCTTCATCAGGCATCGTCATCCAAAACTCAGTCGAGGTGGTGATCATGTAATCCAACACACCGTGGTTTGATTCGGTGATGTATGGCTGAACTTCGAAAAATTTCTTCGAGTAGATATTTGACCAGGTGTTTTCCTGCCCATCGATGGCGCGAGTTTGCAGGAGGGTAAACACTTCAGAAAAAGGCTTTTTCAGTGGTACGGCATCAACAGCTTCAAACTGAGCTGCCAAAACATCTGAACTCATAATGCGGAACTTTTTACCATCAGCATCGCTAGGAACGCGCAGTGGGTCATTAGCAGACAGCTGCTTTAAGCCATTGTGTAAATAACCCAGTCCAATCAGACCTTTGCTTTTCACAGATTCTAGCAATTGCTGCCCGGCTTCGCTTTGTTGGAAGCGATCCACGGCTTCCATGTCTTTGAACAGAAATGGGAGATCATACACTTGCAGTTGTTTCGTGTACTTGGAGAACTTGGACAAAGAAGGTGCAATAAAATGAACGTCTCCAAGCAACAGGGCCTCCATTTCTTTCCCGTCACCAAAAAGCTGTGAGTTTGGATAAACTTCAACCACATATTTGTCGCCAATACGCTCTGCAACTAAATCGCGGAACTTCAGCGCCATCTGTCCTTTCGGGGTATTTTCTGCAACCACATGCGAAAATTTGATGGTTTCAGGTGCAGCATGCGCAAATGCCGTCATTCCAGCACAGAGCGCTAACGCTGAAAACATCGTTTTTAGCTTTTTCATACCGTGTCCTCTTTCCTTGTGTCAGCAGTGCCAAATACGGCACGCGATTTAATAACTCCCTATATGTTTAGTGGAGGACGCAGGCAAGCACACAAATTGAAACAATTAATTAACAAGAAGAAAACAAAACTGAGAGGTGAAAAAGTGGAAATGGGTGAAAATCCACCCATTGGTTAATCATTAGCGAAAAAACGAGGAATAATATTGCGGAAAAAATGTATTGGGGCCGCTCGAATAAAAGCGTTAATTAAACAGTGCAGCGACGTAATTTCGCGCCACCATCAACGGTCTGCGCAAGCGCATTTTTGGCTCAGCCCAACGCACGATGTGATTGATCTCCAAACGAGTGGCATCTGGATAGCATTGCCGATTGCATTCTTTACATGACGAGCCATTACCCTCATTGCAGCACTGCATTGCACGCTGCTCTTCAAATGCGATTAAAGCCGTACACTGCGGACAAAGATGACTACCACGGTGTATACGTTTGCAATATAAGGACGCCATTGCGCGAACAAGCCAAACAGGTTGGCGACGTTTCGGGGGCGCGTTCGATACAGTTTTCATAGGCGCGCTATTCTCCCTAGGTACCGACAAAAACCTTTGACGCGGATCAACCTTTAGTGGGTACGTCCGCTGAAAATATCGCCAAGCTATGATTGTTGCACTTCGACTTCCATCGATAACGCCTTAATGCATGCGGTATAGATGTCATTTTCTCGTAGCGGCTTTCCGATGTGTCCTTGCATACCATTACTGATGCAACGCCAAATATCGTCTTTAAGCACATTTGCAGTCATTGCCACAATGGGTGTTTGACGATTAAAACTGTCAGATGAGCGAATCTGTCTCGTGGCTTCCAAGCCATCCATTAGAGGCATCTGAATATCCATAAAGATAATGTCGTAGCCTTGCGTCTTGGTCTTTTCTAACGCCGCGCGGCCATCGGTTGCCCTGTCCACAGAAAAACCAAATTTCATGAGCATCTTTTCGGCAATCATGAGGTTGATTGCATTGTCTTCCACCAATAAACAGTGCTTACCAAAGAATGCATCATTGTGTTGTTTGAGCAGTTCTCGCCCTTTTTTCTCAACACTATCTTTTTCAATTTGCAGCGGTAACATGATACTAAATTGGCTGCCTCTCCCCACTTCACTGGTGACAGAAATCTCTCCTCCCATCAAATCAACCAGTTGTTTGGTGATCGCAAGACCAAGTCCTGAGCCGCCATATCGGCGTGTGGTCGATGTATCCGCCTGCTGAAATTCATCAAAGATGACACTGTATTTATCCGCAGGAATGCCAACACCCGTATCTGATACACGAATATTAACGCCAGTGTATCGCCCAGCCTGTTTGTTAACCGTGACCTTCAGGCTTACAAGCCCATTCTCAGTAAACTTAAGCGCGTTGGACACCAGGTTGAGCATAATTTGCTCAATGCGGTGTGCATCACCAAGGAATCGTCTTGGACAAGCTTCATCGTAAGAGAAATCAAACACCAATTGGGGCTTATTAATGATGGTCGGCAGCATGAGATCTCGAATATAGCTGCCCACCTGTTCAAGATCGAACGGTGCTTCTTCCAGCTTGAGATGATTCGATTCCATCTTACTGAAATCCAAAATGTTGTTGATGAGCGACATCAAGCCACGAGATGAGTGAGAAATAACAGAGAGGTATTCAGCTTGCTTGGCTGACATAGGCTCATCCTGCATCAGAGAAGCCGCGCCCAGTATGCCATTCATGGGCGTTCGGATTTCATGGCTGATATTGGCAAGAAACAACTGCTTAGCGCGTGCGGCTTCAACAGCTCGTTCACGTGTTTCGACCAAGTTAGTGCTGAGCTGATTGAACTCCTTAACCAGCATACCTAGCTCATCTTGCTGAGTATAATTAATGGGCGCAAAAGGCACGTCACCTCGTTGACCGATAAGCGCACTTCGCACCCTCGCCATCGGACGAACAATTTGCAGGTGGATAGCAAGATAGGCCATACACACAAGCAAAATGGCCACAAGCACCATCGCGGAAAAGAGATCATTTTTAAGCTTTGTCGCCTCAACCAGCAGCAAGCGCTCGGGTAATGCGCCAACCAGCAACCAATCTGTATCTGGCAGTGTCCGCCCGAAAACCAAGGTGGCTTCGTGTAAGATAGGATCACGTTCGAGACGATGTATAAACAAACGCTCCGTCGGCTGAAAAACTTTTGAATTTGGCGTCAATTCGGCGGCAACAGAGAGCGCGTACCCTAGATCAATATCAGGAGACGACGAAACAATGGATTTGGCCATCTCTTGCAAATTCGGATTACTTTGAATCACCAAGCGCTCACCTTGTGTGGCAAGGCTTATTACCAAGGCTAACTCTGAAAAATCAGGTTGCGTATTAGCAATTTCTCGCACGCTCGGCAACGGCTCTCGATAATCGCCAGACAGTGCCTCAGGGTAAGACATGATTCGACCGCTTCGATCAAACATGACCATGTAGCCCCCCAACTTTTGCCCACTTCGAGTCAAAAACGCCTGCAACTCGGCCAAGCGGACATCAATCGTCACGACCCCAGCAAACTTATTTTGGTGGAAAATAGGTACGCTACAACTCACCATTGGCTCATTGGTATAAGGGTCGATATACGCTCTCGACCAATACGTTTCTTCTTTGGATAATCGAGCGGGGGCATACCATTCCGCGACTTGGTAAGGCGCTGCAGAGGGCTGATTATAATCTTCTATGCGCGAATACGTGCCATCTTCATTGAATGCAATAAAAACGGACGCTTTTGAGCGTTTTTCATCATAAAGATAGGGTTCAGGCCAAAAGCCACCACTGGCAACTATGCGTTTGATGTTCTTATTGGTGAGCATGGCAGAGAGTTTTTTCTCTATCTCCGCTTCGCTATCATCAAGGGACAAGGTGTTAGCCAAAGACAACGCGATAGTCTCTACGTTATTTGATAACTGCCCCAAACTTTGAGCCACCGTTTCAACCTGCGCTTCAACTCGCTGATTGGCACTGTCACGTACCATGCTGTCACCGGTTGTTTCCAGCACATAAACAATGGTGATAACCACCACGGTCAACATCAACGCCACGATCCAAAGGGCTTTGACACTCATTGTTTTGTACCAAGGTAGATCTTTTACAAGCACATTCACTCCTCAAGACACAGTGGTTTTATGAGACTGTTCCATCTCTTTTAAAACAGCTTGAATAGTGAGGCTCAACAGCTTTTGAAATTGCTTCACTGAAGCAAGTTCGATTAACTGCCCTTCTTTCAATGTTGCATCAGCGTCAGTGCAGTATTCTTGCAACGCGATTGCACCAATATTGCCGGATACACCTTTAAGGTTGTGCATCAGCGATCGCGCTCGAGCGAGTTCGCCCATTTCTATGTGCTTTTCTAGGGCGTGACCGTCACCTTGGTGTTCGGCAACAAACATGGTGAGCACCGACTCAATGGCTTCCATGTCTTCCTCTAGTTGCTCTTGCAAAATAGTCACATCAAAAAGCGGTTCTGACGGTTCAACAAACTGAAATGATCTGGCCTTATCAATATGTCTGTTTTCCTTCTCCACGCTTTTCAAACGAGGTTTTTCAGTCTGTTCATGCTCAAGGTTATATCGGAGCATGACCTGAGCCAGCAGCATGGTAAAGGCCAAAAGCAACGCTGAAATCGTGTTATCGAGCAACATTAAAACCTGCGTCGTCCAATACGTTTGTTGCTGAGCCATTGAGCGAACAAACTTGTGATTAATCACCGCATCGACACTTTCAAGCTGACGATTTATACGCTCTAAGCTTGTGTACAGCGTATACAGCTGCACATGTTCAACGTTGGATTCTAATCGCGTCAGCTCATTTTCAATCTCTTTGAGATAACGATTAAAACGCACAACACGGTCAGTCTGCGTCCCATCATTAAAGCCATGAAGCTCGAACAATAAGTAGCTACTCACTGATTGATATAAAGACGTCAGCGCAGGAGAAGCGCGATCATCTAACAACTGTTTGAGCTGTGCAGTGACTCTGGATACAGCATAAATTGATGCAAGTAGGTTATCGACATCTTCAACAAACGCATCCGCTTCTAACAATGTCTGTTGAATATCGTCCCAATTATCTTCAATCGTGTGCGATTTAGTACGAAGTAACAAATACCGAAAGTGTTGAACTTCTTGTTCAAGATTCTTACGCTCTTTGTCCTGATTTAACATGGCGGCCGAAACAGTTTGGCGCAACTGCTGCGCGGCATTGTTCAATTTCACAATGTGCGAGGCATGGTCTTTCGTATGCTTCATATCTGAATACACAAACAAGGCATAGCAAAAAGACACAATAAACCCGCCCCACAGAAGTAAAGACAACCACTGCTTCAGCGTGCGTCGACGGCCGTTAAAAGAAAGCTTTTGATTTAATTGGGACAGCAAAGGAAGCGATGTCACTGGCGATCCTTGTTCTGGAATTCAACCCTAATGAGCTCAAAGGCCTACGCACTTATCACGCAACATTTAGCACGCACGCTATGCGAGGCAAAGTGATACTTTTACAGTATTTACTTAAAATTAGGTAGTTTGTCTTATTTTGCAAACATATTAATCGAAAGTTGTATGGTAGCACATACGCCTTTTTCGCAAAGAAGATGACGAAAAAGGCGTATGACGTAGTAATACGAAGATGATTGTTCGGCGGGAGTTAATCTTCGACGTTCAAGCGACGCATTAGCTGGTCTCGGAGATTTGGAGGGGTACCTTTGATGGTCAGCGTGTCTGTCTCTTGATCGTAGAAAATACGTTCGCCAAGTAACATACTTTCAAAATTGATCGACAAGCCACCGCCGCCGCCAACGAATTTGGTGAGCTTGCGCATTGAAGTTCTATCAGCAGGAAAGCTCTCTTCAAGCTCATAACCCTGCTCAGTGGCGAATTGGTAAAAATCAACACCCTGATCATTTTTTGGCAGTTCACTCGCCAGCTCTTTGACCACCACTTCATCACCAGATTGAAGCTGACCATTGCAATAATCGTAAACTTGCTTTCGGTATTCTTGCTTTTCTTCTTTTTCTAAGCGTGAATCTGCGCAGTAGTCTTCGACCGCTTGCAGCAAAACAAGGTTTTGCTGCTTGGTGTCCATGCCCACTTCCGCCTGCATGAAATCAAGGAAGAAGTCAGCCACTTTGCGCCCGACACGCCCCTTAATAAATGTCAGGTAACGATTGGACTGTGCATCCGTTTCCCATGTCGACAAATCGATACGCGCAGCGATGTCCATTTTGGCAACATCGAGGTAATCGGTAGAACTGATCTCGAGATCGTCCGTGACTTTCATGCTGGCTTTCGATTCTAACAAACCAATGAACAGGTACTCTGTTGCCAGAGAGCGGTATTCCGCAATCACCAGTACCCCTTCATCTGCAAAAGGATATTTTGACAATTCGGTTTTTAATCGCTCTGCAGATTGCGATGAAAATGACTGAAAATCGAGTTCTTGCTTACGGCATGCTCTCAACCAGCTGGCAAAATCACTCTCTTCAGCAAACTGCCCAAAACCTTTCCCGGCTTTAGCGTTATACACACGATGAATTTCGCTGACCAAATTTTCCGTTGAAGGTGAATGAGTTAGCATCTGATCTCTCAGGTGCACGACCAAGGAATCTTCGCCATCTTTTTTAAGTTGATGAAGAATAACGTTTGAAAGCGTGAGGCTCATAATTGAAAACATTTTAAGTCAGACTAGAGTGTGGGGTATTATACGCGGCTTCTCCTGACACAAGACAAGAGTTTCTATGCCTGTTACTTCTAAATATCAAGATAAAAACGTTGAACAGATCCTGGCTGATGTGGTCAATGTTCTTGAAAAGCACAAAGCTTCGACTGATCTTTCACTGATGGTGGTTGGCAACATTGCGACTAATCTGATGAATAACAACCTGCCAGCCGCACAGCGAAAAGTGATTGCGGAAAAATTTGCTCAAGCTCTGCTGTCTTCTATCGATACAGAGTAATAAGAGCGCGTCGAAAATATACGCCCAGTAAAATAAAGAGAATAATTGGCCTTTATGGTAGACAGCGGAAATACGTACAAGGACAAAGTGTCACAGCTGATTAGCTGGGGACACTGGTTTAGCTTCTTCAATATTATTGCGGCCATGTTGCTGGGAACGCGCTACATAGTGCAATCCGGTTGGCCCGAGACATTGATCGGACAGACCTATCAGTTGCTGACCTGGATTGGCCACTTCGGTTTTCTTGTTTTCGCTATTTACATATTGGTGATTTTCCCGGCAAGCTTCCTCATTCCGTCACAACGGTTAATGAGGCTGTTTGCCGTTCTCGTTGCCACAGCAGGTATGACAATTCTGCTGATGGATATTTACGCCTTCGAAACCCTACACCTTCACCTCAACCCGCTGGTGTGGGAACTGCTGCTGAGCGGCGAAAAAACTGACATGAATGCCCAGTGGCAATATTTATTTATTGTCGTGCCCGCTATTTTCCTCCTTGAAATAGCCATGTCGGAATGGGTCTGGCGCAAACTGCGCAAGCTTTCTCGCAAGCGAGTGGGTGTGCCGATTGCCACCGTGTTTGCCGTTTGCTTCCTAGGAAGCCACTTGATCCACATCTGGGCAGATGCCTTTTTATACAGCCCAGTGACCGCGCAACGCGCTAATTTCCCTATTTCTTATCCTATGACGGCGAAAACCTTCATGGAAAAATATGGCTTGCTTGACCGTCAGGAATATCAACGTCGTCGCGACGAACTCGGTAGTCAAGAAAGTGACGTTATTCGCTACCCGCTGGAAACACTCTCATTTTCTGCGGATGCGTCCAGCTACAAGCAAAATCTCCTGATTGTGATGATTGATGGGCTACGTGCAGACATGCTCGACCCGGTTGTGATGCCTAACCTAAGCCAATTTGGCAAAGATAATGTGACATTCTCCCATCATTACAGCTCCAGCAATGATGCAATGGCAGGAATTTTCGGTCTATTTTATGGCCTTCCCGGCAGCTACGCCCAAAGCGCTCGCACCGAAGGCCTAAGCCCAGTGCTCATCGATACGCTGGATAGAAAAGGCTATCGCTTTGGCTTGTTCAGTGCAGACAGCTTCGACAATCCAATCTATTACCAGAGTATTTTTGGCAAGTACCTAGAAGACTCAACGGAAATTATCTCTGACGAGGCTTGGGTCGCTGACCACATGGCAACAGAAAACCTAGATACGTGGATTAAGCAAGGTGACAATACCAAACCTTGGTTTGCCTATCTTGAGCTAAAAAGCGTCATCGAATATGAACAAGGTGGCGATTATGACCGTCCTTTTCAGCCTTCACTCGACAATGAACTTGCCAGTGTTGGCGATCACACTGCGTTAGTGCTGAAAAACAGTTATAACAACGCAGCGTATTATGTTGATGGTTTATTGGGTGAGCTTTTTGATACGCTGGAACAAAATGGTCAGCTTGATAATACCGTGGTCATGATTACGTCTAATCACGGCACTGAATTCAATGAAACGGGTTCAAACAGTTGGGGGGCCAACACCAACTACAGTAAGTATCAGTTACAAGTCCCCTTGGTTGTTCATTGGCCGAGTCAAGCGCCTCGTGAAGTGAGTGCTTACAGTTCACACTTGGACATCGTGCCAACGCTTATGGAATCTATGCTTGCGACAGACAGTCCTGCTGAATTTTATACTAGCGGACGTAACTTGTTCGAATTAGCAGATAAGCCGCGCAGATGGGTCATTGCGGGTGATAGCCGTGATATCGTGGTCGTTCAACCAGATAAAACAACCGTGGTTGATAAGTTTGGCAATTACCGAATTTATGACAGTAATTACAAACTACAGCCTGAAGGTAAACCTCAGCTATCTGTTCTTATGCAAGTCATGCATGAACTGAAACGGTTTTACCACCCAGAAGAAAACTGATGCATAAGGCAGCCCGAGTGGCTGCCTTATTTGTTCCAAATGCTTGAAATAGGCCAATTAAATGCAGAAAGTCGATTGACACTAAGATCATGTGTTCGTACCATGACTTTCTAGTGTCGGTCTGTAGCGCAGCTTGGTAGCGCACTGTCATGGGGTGTCAGGGGTCGGAGGTTCAAATCCTCTCAGACCGACCATTTTTTCAAAAAAGCCCGCAGCATGTTGCTGCGGGCTTTTTCGTTTTAGTCACTTTATTGGTTTTAGTCACTTTAACAGGTATCGGTTAGTATCCAAGCTAGGATTTAAAACCATTACTTCGGGTCTATTGGACCTACCACCTTGTAGACCTATCACCTTGGATTGAAGATATGGAAGTCTCTTTCGCGTTTGGCGTGCTGCTTGTCGTTCTTGGATTTATCGCTGGAATCATTAATACGCTTGCTGGCGGTGGCTCAAATTTAACCATTCCCGCACTCATTGTCTTAGGCATGCCCGCCGAAGTGGCCAATGCCACCAACCGCGTGGGTGTACTCATGCAAAGTGTTTCGGGTGTAGCCGGTTTTCGTCACCACAAGCGACTTGAACAAACCGATCTTATCCCAATACTCATTCCTACATTGATTGGCGGCCTTGCCGGGGCGTCTGCGGCAGCATGGCTGCCTTCTAGTATTATCAAGCCGGTGTTACTCGGAACCATGCTGCTCATGGCCCTCATCATGCTTGTAAGACCGAGCATGGTTAACCCTGATACTGATGAATCCTTTCGCTTAGTCAAAGACACGCCCGCTTCATGGATAGGGTTAAGTATTGCAGGATTCTATGGCGGCTTTGTACAAGCGGGAGTGGGTTTCGTGTTACTGGCTGCCTTATGCGGAACCTTACGCTACGATCTCGTGCGCGGGAATGCGCTAAAACTGGTCTGCACACTCGCTTTCACTTCTGTCTCTCTCATTATTTTTATCTGGCAAGATTTAATCCTATGGCTACCAGGGTTACTGCTCGCGATGGGTTCAATGGCGGGAGCATGGCTGGCGGTGAAGTTTGCCATTAAAGCCAACCCCAACACCTTAAAATGGTTCTTGTTTCTAATGACATTAGTCGGCTGCATTTTCGCATACACATCTTGACCCTACAGTCAGATTTTCCACATAGAATTCAAGCAGCTACTCTTTTCAACAAAAAAGGTTTTACCCAACTCACAACATGAAACTGCCAGCTGTGACGTCAGTCGAAGATGGCAGAGATTCAGCTCTTTATGGTGCGAATTACTGTCATACTGGCCGAAAAATATTAGAAGCAAAATCACATTTTTCGTCAGTCACTAAGGGAGTCGTAGGGCATGAATGCTCTGGATTACGCATTTTGCCTCAAGGTAGGTGAAGCTATTTGTCCACAGAAAGATCTCAACGATTTTTGTCTGGCTCTTGGTCACGCATTCACGAAGCAATTCACCGATGCACAATGTCAGCTACTCATTAAAGATGAAGACCATTCTTGTTGGCAACAATTGGCAGATATCAGACCAAGGAGCTTCCAGCTTTATTCTCCTCTTCTCCCTATCAGCGATAGCGATGATGTATTGCTGACGAACCTTCTCACATCCGAAAGTGATTGCCGTCATGATGACGTGTTCAATCAATTGCTTCCTCTCAAAGTCAGAGGAAACAGCTATGGATACTTGCTGATAAAAACACCTCGCTCCTTCGAGATTAACCGCCATGCTCTTGAGATGCTTTCACTTCTTATTTCAGGCGCACTAGATAGCCACCTTCAACACCATGCCTACTTACGAGAAAAGGCGAATCATCAGAAAACAGAACAGAAACGTATCAACGAAGTATGTTCACAAAAAGGGTTGCTCGAACAGTTACACATCCTACATAAGATTTCTCTTCGTTTGTGGCACTCTCATTCTCTCGATAATATGCTCCACACTGCGGTCTACGAATGTATTCATGCCCTCGATTTTGACCGAATGGCTATCTTTCTACTCAACAGCCACACGGGGTTAATGCGCGGCACCTACGGTACTGACATTAACGGCACGGTGACGAACGAGCAGTGGTACAGTACCGCTATTCACGAGCACTATCACGCCAAAACAACGCTCGATAAAAAGCAACACATCACAATTAATGAAGGCGCTCCCCTTTTTCACGACAGCATTGAAGTCGGCAGGGGCTGGAACGCCACCATTTCACTTTGGGATGGTGACGAGCCAATCGGCTGGATAGCCTGCGATAACTTGATAACGCATACGCCTCTTAAGAGTTATCACGGAGAGTTATTAAAACTCTTGGGTGTGACCATGTCACAACACCTCATTCAGCGTCATGCACAAGATGACTTAAAGGCACTCAACTTATCGCTTGAACAACGCGTAGCCGATCGCACTGCACAGCTAGAAAAAGTGAACAAACGCCTAAACCAAATATCCCGTGAAGATAGTCTGACCAAGATCCCTAACCGTCGCATGCTCGATGAAAAACTCGAAGAAGAATGGCGAAGAGCAATGCGTTATCAAACGCCGCTTTCGATTTTGATAGTCGATATTGACCACTTTAAACAATACAACGATTTGTATGGTCACTCATTAGGCGACCAATGTTTGGCAAAAGTCGCGGCTACGTTGAGTCAAGTTGAGCAACGAGCCGGCTCTCTCCTTGCGCGCTTTGGCGGTGAAGAATTTGTCTTTCTGTTACCTGGAAGTGACGGGGAAAATGCGAAAGCGATTGCAGAGCGCGCTTTAGAAGCCATCAGATCGTTGCAGATCCCACACGATGATTCACCCGTTGCCACCTATGTAACCGTCAGCATCGGCGGGAAAACCTGCATTCCAGAGAAGGACAACAGTCAGCAGCAATTGTTCATTGACGCCGACGTTGCTCTTTACGAGGCGAAAAGCTGCGGAAAAAATCAGGCTTTTGTTTTATAACGTTTGCGACTTGCGCCGCCGTTTCCTCGTCGCTTTTTGAATGGATTGGGCTGAGACGGCAGCGAGCGAAGGCTTTCTGGTGTTGGGCCATTTCTTACTACATTCATTAAATCCAGCAATTCAGACTCCAGCGCTGACATAAACGGCTGATAAGACCCTTTCTTTTCTGCCATATCTTGAAGCTGACGCTCCCAATGTGCTGTCATATCAGGGTAAGCCGCTTTTTCAGGCAAGGCGTCGATAAGACCACATGCCGATGCCGTTGCTCTGATTTGCTTGCCCTCGCGAGACAGCAGACTGCGTTTAAATAGCAGTTCGAGTATGCCAGCACGGGTTGCTTCCGTACCAAGCCCATCAGTATCCCTAAGTATTTTCTTCAACGAAGCTTCTTTGACAAAGCGTGCAATACCCGTCATCGCTTGCAGTAATGTCGCTTCGGTAAAATGCCTTGGCGGCTCTGTCATGCAATCTTTTATTTCTCCACGCGAGCAAATCAGCACAGTGCCTTTTTCAAGCGGAGGTACTTGGCTTTCTATGTCTTCTTTTTGCGCGACGTTATCTCGCGTTAACAGCGCGCGCCAACCAGGTAACGTCAGTTGCTTTCCTTTCGCAACAAAATTCCCTCCAGCGATATCGAAATCGAGTTTGGCTTCCACATATTCCGCCGCAGGATAAAATTGCATTAAGTATTGGCGCGCGATCAGCTCATAAACATCACGCTCTCTACCACTTAGTGCATTGCTGCTTTTCCCTGTTGGAATAATCGCATGGTGCGCTTCAACCTTGCTGTCGTTCCACGCTTTGGACTTCAGTGATAAGTTGGCGTTTTTCACTGCATCGCTTAGCGAAGACACAGTATTGCCAATCGCAGTGGTCACCGAAGCCGCCTCTTTCAAATGATCTTTGGGTAAATAGCGGCTATCGGAGCGCGGGTAGGTGATCACTTTATGTTTTTCATACAAAGACTGACAACAAGCCAGCACATCCGACGCACTCATGGTGAAGCGTTTGGCCGCATCAATTTGCAACGCTGATAGGCTATAAGGCAATGGTGGCGGCTGTTTGGTGCCTTTACGTTCAGACGAGACAACTGTTGCGGGTTGATTGGCGATACGTTGCGCAACGTTTTCGACTAATTTGCGCGACAATACACGGCCTTCTTCATCTTGCCACGGCTGACAGGACTCACTCGGCTGCCAACGCGCAAAAATGTCACTGCCCTGATAAGGGATGACCGCATCAAGCTGATAAAAAGGTTTCGGGACAAATGCCGCGATTTCTCTGTCACGACGCACGACCAAACCAAGCACTGGGGTTTGCACGCGCCCTACAGACAACACACCCTGATACCCGGCCTGCTTACCCAGCAATGTGTATGCACGAGACATATTCATGCCATACAACCAATCCGCACGAGAGCGAGCCAGTGCTGACACAGAAAGCGGAACAAAGTCGAGGTTACTGCGCATGGCTGATAACGCTTTTTTAACGGCAGAGACGTTAAGGTCGTTGATCAGTAGCCGTTGGATCCGCTGTTTTTTGGCTTCAGGCAACTTAGCGAAGCTAAACACTTCATCCACCAGCAACTGCCCTTCTCTATCTGGGTCACCTGCGTGAATAATATCGTTAAATTGCTTGAGCAGCTTTTTGACGACAGACAGTTGCTTCGCCGCCGATTTGCGCGGTTTTAGAATCCAAGGTTCAGGGAGTATCGGTAGGTCATCTAATCGCCAGACTTTGTATTTTTCGTCATAGGCATCTGGCTCTGCTTGTTCAAGCAAATGGCCAATACACCATGTGACAGTGTCGCCATTGGCGGCCTGAACATAACCTTCGTGATTTTTGTGTGGCTTAGGCAGCGCTGCAACAATTGCGCGACCGAGGCTGGGCTTTTCGGCAATAAAGAGTCGGGCCATGAGAAACCAAATTAATCAATCTATTGCCGACAATTTAGCGAAATCAAAGAGGCTTAACAACAATTAACTGGATATTTATCCAGTTAATTGTTGTTGGGAAAACGCGATGAATCAGAGGTAAGAGACGTATTTACTCGTATCGCGCTTAGGTGCGTTGGCAGGCGTGCAATCTGGCGTGCCCACATACAAGAAACCGACAATCTCGTCATCCCCCGTCACACTAAAGGCTTCACGCACGACAGAATGATAAGCCCATTTTCCGGTGCGCCAAAAGCCTTGATAGCCCTGTGCGACCGCAGCCATTTGCATGGCCTGCGCAGCGCAACCTGCAGAAATATGCTGCTCAATCAAGGGGACCTTATCATGCGGCTTAGTACGCGCGATCACGATAATCACCATGGGTGCGCGAAAAGGCGAGTTCGCGGCCTTTTCTACCACGGCATCTTCTTCATTGTCAGCTTGAGCAGCACGCTTAAGGATGGCAGAAAGCTTATCTAAACCTTCGCCTGTCGCAACCACAAACTCCCACGGTGTCAATGCGCCATGATCGGGGGCACGAAGGCCGGCAGCCAGCATGTTTTCAAGCGCATCCCCTTCCGGAGCGGGGGCGGACAAACGAGGAATGGATCGACGTTGAGTGAGTAAGTGTAATGCGTCCATGAAGGTTCCAGTGACTAATCAAAAATAATGTTTGTAGCCCCTAAAAATAACACAAACCCGAAAGAACAACTCCCTCCGGGTTTTGTGGATTAAGATTCGATGCGATTAAAGGGCTATTCCAAGTTCAACACCTTGACGGATAGCACGTTTTGCATCCAGTTCACCCGCTCTTTCTGCACCACCAATGATGTGTGCTTTCTTACCCTGTTTTTCCAATTGCGTTGCCAAATCAGTGACTGATTCTTGGCCTGCACAAATGATCACCTGATCCGCAGGCAAGATATGATGCTGACCTTCTAATGTAATGTGCAGGCCTGCATCATCAATTTTTTCATAGCTGACGCCACCCATTAGCTCCACGCCACGCTTTTCAAGCGTTCGACGGTGAATCCAGCCCGTCGTTTTACCTGGCCCCTTACCTACTTTGCCCGGCTTACGTTGCAGCAACCAGACTTGGCGCTGAGCAACATAGTGAGGCTGTGGCAGCAATCCGCCTTCATGAGACAGGGTTTGGTCTATGCCCCAATCTTTCAGCCAATCTTCGAGAGTATGATCTTTGGGTTCGGTGATCATGGTTGCCACGTCAATCCCGATCCCGCCAGCGCCGATCACGGCAATGCGATCGCCCAGTTGAGGCTTGTCACGAATGAGCGTTTGGTAATCAATGGCTTTTGGATGATCAATGCCTAAAATGGCAGGCATTCGCGGTTTCACGCCCGTTGCAATAACGATCTCGTCAAAATCATTCAGCATATCGGCATCAACGGCTTGGTTAAGTCGTACGTCAATATTGAATTGCTCAACCTTGCGGGTGAAATAGCGAATGGATTCTTTGAATTCTTCTTTGCCGGGAATTTGCATCGCCAAATTGAATTGACCACCCAACACGGCACTCTTCTCAAACAAGACAACGTCGAATCCACGTTCAGCTGCTGTCACGGCGCAAGACATACCCGCCATGCCGCCGCCAACCACGGCAACGCGTCGTTTGTTGACCGCAGGGGAAATCACCAGTTCCGTTTCGTAGCATGCTTGCGGGTTCACCAAACAACTGGCGCGCTTGCCTTTGAAGACATGGTCAAGACATGCCTGATTACACGCAATACACGTATTGATATCGTCCGCTTTGTCTTGCTCGGCCTTGTTAACAAATGCCGCATCTGCCAAGAAAGGACGCGCCATTGAGACCATATCAGCTTGACCGCTTGATAAGATATTTTCGGCCACCTCTGGGGTATTAATGCGGTTGCACGATACGAGAGGAATAGACACCTCCCCTTTTAAGCGCTCTGTGACCCAACTAAACGCTGCTCGCGGCACTTGCGTTGCAATAGTAGGGATGCGCGCTTCGTGCCAACCAATACCCGTGTTAAGAATCGTGACGCCTGCTGCCTCCAGCGCTTTGGCAAGTTCAACCACTTCATCATGCGTACTGCCTTGCTCCACCAGATCAAGCATGGAGAGACGGAAAATAATAATGAAGTCACGCCCTACTCGTTCACGCACGGCTTTGACAATTTCGATAGGAAAGCGCACACGGTTTTGATAGCTGCCACCCCAGCCGTCATAACGGGTATTGGAACGTGCACAAATAAATTGATTGATCAGATAGCCTTCCGAACCCATGATCTCAATACCGTCATAGCCTGCTTCGCGTGCCAGTTCAGCACTTTTCGCAAAATCCTTGATGGTATTTAAGATCTGTCGTTCGCTCATCGCGGACGGCGCAAACTTAGAAATAGGGGCTTTGGTTGCAGAAGCGCTCAAGGCAAAGGGATGCATGGCATAACGACCAGCATGAAGCAATTGCAGCGCTATTTTTCCGCCATTCTCATGCACTGCATCAGTAATGGTTCGATGGGCGCGAGCTGCTCTCCCACTGCTAAACTGTGCACTGAGCGGATGCAATCGACCTCGGAAATTGGGCGAAAAACCGCCCGTCACAATCAAGCCAACCCCCCCTTTTGCCCGTTCAGCGTAGAAGGCTGCTAGCTTTTTAAAACCATCGTTCGATTCTTCTAAACCAGTGTGCATTGATCCCATCAGTACGCGGTTCTTTAACTGCGTAAAACCAAGATCCAGTGGCGCGAGTAAGTGAGGGTACGGCAAGTTCATTCTACGCTTCCATCGTATTGTTATTCTGATTAGATAACCATAAACCCGTCAAACAGAAGTTTCAAACGTTTGTTTACATTTTTACAACATAAATCAAAGCTAGGTTATCTAAACAGGATTAGTTACGATTACAGACATGGAAAGAAGCTGGGTAAACAAATGAAAACGCTTTTTAAATTCTTCGGCACTCTCTTGAAATGGTGTTGGAAGATTCTAGGTTTCGCACGTCAGTTGGTATTAAACCTGTTTTTCATCGCCGCCATTGTTCTGGTTTACTACGTAGTGACAGATGATCACGTCACCTCGCAGCAACCCAAAGAGCAACCGGTACAAGCGCTTTTGCTTGATATATCGGGGCCTATCGTCGAGAAGCAGCGCAGAATTGATCCTTACGATTTTGCTACTCGCAACCTTTTTGGTCAGCAAGTTGAGTTCGAAAATGTCCTCTTCGATATTGTTGAGCAAATTCGCGATGCCGCAAAAGATGACAACATCAATGGCATGGTACTGAGCCTCTCGGACATGTCTGAAACCAGTCTGACCAAGTTGCGTTATATCGCAAAAGCGATTAACGAATTCAAAGCAACGGGCAAGCCTGTTGTGGCGATTGGTGGTCACTACAACCAAAGTCAATACTATCTTGCCAGCTATGCAGACAAGATTTACATGGCGCCTGATGGTGCTGTGCTCCTGCGCGGCTATGGCTCATTCAACCTGTATTTCAAAGATTTACTCGATAAGCTAGACATCACTACGCATGTATTTCGTGTAGGCACTTACAAATCGTTTGTTGAGCCTTATACACGCACTGAAATGTCTGAAGAAGCGCGCGAAGCGAGTTCCGTCTGGCTGAATCAGCTTTGGGGTGCCTATGTTGAAGACGTCGCGTCAAATCGAGAATTGAGCGTTGAAAAACTATCGCCCGACACACAAACCC
Source organism: Enterovibrio litoreus (assembly GCF_045679545.1). NCBI lineage: Bacteria > Pseudomonadati > Pseudomonadota > Gammaproteobacteria > Vibrionales > Vibrionaceae > Enterovibrio > Enterovibrio litoreus. The sequence continues at coordinate 1,045,884 of NZ_CP166194.1, read as the reverse complement.
TGCTTGATGAATTAAAAGCGGTAAACGGTGATTTCGCTCAATTGTCACAGCGACTCGGTTTGGTTGATGAACTGCTGACACGCCAGCAAATTCGCACCAAGCTTGCTGAGGCATTTGGTAGCGACGGTGAAGATAGCTTCAACTATGTCAGCGTATATGATTATTCACCGCTCAAGTTCACGTTGCCAAAAGCGGATCAAATCGCAGTCGTCGTCGCCAGTGGTGCGATTGTTGATGGCTTTGAATCTGAAGGCACAGTGGGTGGAGACACGACCGCGAGCCTACTTCGAGATGCTCGCCTCAATGCCGCGGTAAAAGCTGTGGTGCTTCGCGTAGATAGTCCAGGAGGCAGTGCATTTGCATCCGAAGTTATCCGCAATGAAGTGGAAGCGTTGAAAGAAGCAGGTAAACCTGTGGTTGTTTCTATGTCCAGTGTGGCAGCGTCCGGTGGCTATTGGATTTCCACCAGCGCCAATCGCATTCTGGCGCAGCCGACCACCATCACAGGTTCAATCGGCATCTTTGGCATCTTAACCACCTTTGAAGATGCACTCGCCAAATACGGCGTGTACAACGATGGTATTGGTACCACACCGTTTGCCGGGGTCGGCGTCACACGAGCGCTGCCTGAAGGCGTTGCGAACATCATGCAGCTTGGCATTGAAAACGGCTATCAACGCTTTATTGGTCTGGTTGCCAGCCAACGTAATCTGTCCATCGAAGATGTCGACCAAATTGCACAAGGCCGGGTGTGGACAGGTTACGATGCCATGAAGCGCGGTTTAGTTGATCAACTCGGTGACTTTGATGATGCTATCGCCGTTGCTGCTGAATTGGCACAAATCGATGACTATTCATTGAATTGGTTAGAAGAACCGCTAACGCCAGCTCAACAGTTCATCTATGACATGATCAGTCAAACCATGGTGAAGCTCGATATTGGTGCAAATATTAGGCTTCCATCAGCAGTGCAACATTTTGCCAATACAGCAGCGACTGAAATAAACAACCTTAATAACTTTAATGATCCAAACGGACAATATGCGCTTTGTCCAAATTGCAGTTATTACGAGAACTGAGAACTCCCCGGCAAGTGCCGGGGTTTTTTTAATGCATTCGATACGTATAATGCGACCACGACCTAGGCAACATTGAATTTGTGAAGATGGAAAGAAAACATATATATATCGCCTATACTGGCGGCACAATCGGCATGCTGAAATCCGAACAGGGTTACATTCCCGTCTCTGGTTTTATGCAGCAGCAACTTAAGCAGATGCCGGAATTCCATCGTCCAGAGATGCCAGAATTCACCATTCATGAGTATATCCCACTCATTGATTCAGCCGATATGACGCCCGCTGAATGGCAGCGCATTGCTGATGACATTCGTGATAATTACGATAACTATGATGGCTTCGTGATCCTTCACGGCACTGACACCATGGCTTATACGGCCTCAGCATTGTCATTCATGCTGGAGAATCTTGATAAACCCGTCATTGTGACAGGCTCACAAATCCCGTTGGCAGAATTGCGCTCAGATGGACAGGCAAACCTGCTGAATGCGCTGCACATCGCGGCCAACTACCCGATCAACGAAGTCACCTTGTTTTTCAACAACCAATTGCTACGTGGTAATCGAAGCACCAAATCTCACGCAGATGGCTTCAACGCGTTTACCTCTCCTAACCTGCCACCACTGGTAGATGCAGGGATCAACATCCAACTGCACGGCGCAGAAATTGATAAAAAGCCAGAAGGTGCTTTCAAGGTTCACACCATTACCGAACAGCCTGTTGCCATCATTATGATGTACCCAGGTATTTCGCCAGATGTGATCCGAAATGCGCTGAAACAGCCAGTGAATGCAATGATCTTGCTGACCTTTGGTGTGGGCAATGCCCCGCAGAACAAAGAACTACTTGGATTATTAAGCGAAGCAACCGAACGCGGTGTTGTGGTGCTTAATCTTACCCAATGTCTTGCCGGAAAAGTGAACATGGGCGGTTATGCCACGGGTTGTGCGCTTGCAGAGGCGGGGGTTTTGAGTGGCTATGATATGACACCAGAGGCTGCACTGGCGAAGCTGCACTTCTTGTTAAGTCAGGATCTTCCAATGGAAAAAATTCGCAACTTGCTGCAGCAAGATTTGCGCGGTGAACTGTCTTTGTAATACCAGACAAAAATTTAACCCAAAAAAACGGCACATGTGCCGTTTTTCATTTCAAACAATACTGCTAATCATCATTCACACTTTTCTGAACAATCGTTTCCTGATTCTTCGCAAAATCTCGCTTCATGGCAGATTTCGATTTCATCGTGATCTCACCGCCTGCCGCCACCGTCATATGCTGCGGTTCGGTGTTATGACGAGATTGGTAAAGCATAACAACCTGCATCGCATGGTCACGTTGCTCTTGCGATAAAGGTGTCCCTTCAGGCCATTTTCCTGTTTCAACGGCGTAGCTCAAACGTTCATAAGCTTCAGGTGTAATGCTGGACAACAACTGCTCAATATCCATGAGTATCCCTTATGTTTATCTGTTTATATTTTTAGCGCAAGATGTATCGATATCTATACCATATCGAAGGCGTTTAAAACAATTCGGCAAAAATGACGTCAACAACAAGACCAGTCTTTTATCATGTATTAATACATTCCTTTACCATACTTTGGTACTGGGTTATGCAATTTGATGCCCCTAATACTACTGATTTTATAATGAATGCGCATTCACTTGCTTGAGCAAGTCCAACGTTTTTGCCACCTTCACTACAGTGAGCGGGTTAAATGCGTAGTGTGGCACTGAATCGATACAAATAATGGCACCACTCTTTCATCCCACATTCATTTATCCGAACTTAACCTTAACCCCTCATTTTTTCGTGCCGCTGTAGCGCACTTATTTTATCCCAAGAGCTCAACACTAAGGTAATAACATGGCCACCATCACTGGCGGTAATACGTCTGACAACCTTGTCGGCACAACTGACGATGACATCCTCTACGGCCTTTTGGGTGAAGATACGCTTCGTGGCTATGCTGGCAATGATACGGCTTACGGAGACTCATCTGCGTCTGAAATTCAAGATCTTACGCCCAATGCCGACGGCAGCTATAGCTTACAAAGTGACACCTTTGTTTCTGTCTCACTCACACAGTTCAATTTCGCCCTCACTGACGAAAAAAGCTTGGGCTACGCCATTCTTGATGCCAGTGGAAACGTGATCAGTAAAAGCGTCATTGTTGATTACGCAAATCTTGCTGAACGTGGATCAGCCATTGACATCAATACTGCTGGTGGAGTCACGCTGGTGTTCTTCACTTTTCCATCCAGCCAGCTTTCAGGTTTTGAATGGCGGCCTCTCGACCTTAATGCCGTAGATACAAACATTTCCACTGCCGACGTTACTATTCAAGTCAAAGAAATCAACAGTGATGCGTCCACGCATGGCGATGACGCTTTGTATGGTTACGAAGGCGATGACCAACTTTTCGGTGAAGGTGGAAACGACAGCATCGTTGGCGGTGATGGCCATGACATCATTTCTTGTGGTGATGGCGATGACTCAGCGTGGGGAAATAATGGTGACGATCACCTCCACGGTGGAATCGGCAACGACAAACTCTACGGACAAAACGGCAAAGATAAGTTAGAAGGCGGCGCAGGCGACGATGAATTGTGGGGTGGCCGTGATGATGACACCTTATTAGCGGGTAGCGGCGACGATTACGTCGAAGGACAGGATGGAAACGACACTATCCAAGCTGGCGAAGGCGATGACGAAGTCTGGGGCGGCTCGGGCAACGACAATATTCGTGGTGACCAAGGCAATGACTACATTGATGCGGAGAGCGGTGATGATCTTGTTTATGGCGGCGCGGGTAACGATGAGATATATGGCAACGACGGCCACGACGACCTTCGAGGCAATGCGGGCAACGATATTCTTTATGGCCAACACGGCAATGATATTCTTCGCGGCGGCGCGGGTAACGATTACTTAGACGGCGGTGATGGCGATGACGAAATCTACGGCAATCTTGGGACCAATACGTTACTTGGCGGAGAGGGCAACGACTACCTGTTTGCCGGTTGGTTTAGCGCAGATAACTATCTTGACGGGCAAGCAGGTCAAGACACCTTAATTGGCAGTATTGGTTCAGATACACTGATCTTCGACGAAAATGATTTCCAGGGGCAAATCAAAACATTGGCGAATGGCAATCAAATCAATAAGCACATGTATGACGCTTCATCGGGATTTGACACCTTAGTGATCACGGGTGCACAACATGCTGATTTTACAGGGGCTAGCTATCAAGCCGATCCCAGCATAGAAGGCAATGTGATCGCCGGTATTGAAGCCGTGATTGGCGATAGTGCAAATCAAACGGTGACGATCAGTGCACATGAAATCGATGCTCAATCAGACACTACGTCAGGTGATGACTGGCAAGGTTTTGTTGCATGGCTAGGCAATGGTGATGACACCCTTAACCTTACGGGTGCTGATTGGCAATATGATGCGGCAGCGACCTCAAACGCAGATATTACCCCCACAATGATTGCGAAAATGGGTCTTTCTGCGGCGCAAGTGGCTGATTTACAAGCCTACGTTTTCAATGACATCTATTCCAATGATCAGATAACCATATGGACAGATGCAGATTCGATCACCTATCTAGGTACCGATATTGTGTAATATTTCCTCTTAACTATTCAGGCCAGCCATCGTGCTGGTCTTTTTTATCTCTGTGGACTCACGCAAAACTCTGGAAATGATAATAAACTGAAGGAAGACGTTTATGTTATAAGTCACTCGATTCGAATGAGAGACAGAATTTAAAGAGCCGCACCGTCATGAATACAGGCCCGACCCTATTGGCATTGAAAGTTGCCATCGTAGCAATGACTACACTACTGATTTCAGGATGCTTTGAAAGCAACCGCAGCACCGTGCAGCTTTGCGAAAATTATCCTCAGATTTGTAACAAGCTAAATACTGGAGATGGCCAATGTCGCCATGAACGCACCGATCTCATTTGGATGCGTTTTGATGTTGTGAAGAAACCTTCCGATCTGAATAAATTTGACGAGTTACTGCTGACAAAAAAATACGCAAAATGTATGGAGCTAGTCGCGCAAATCGAAACCACAACGTTGAAATCAAAAAAAACCCAACGTACTGACGCGCTTTTCCATGCTTACGACTCGATTGAGCTGTTAGAACAAGCATTAAAAAGCTCTTACCAGCCCTCCATCATCTACTATCGCTGGACGCAAGGTGACAAAGATGCGCTTGAGCAATTCCTCAAATTAGAGGAAACCGAATACCTCGATACGCCAGAAATGCAGCTCGGCCTCGCGTCCTACTATGTTGATAAAGACAAAGCCCACACGATTAACCTGCTGATGAAATCACTCACCTTTTATGATGGGCGAGGCGGAATGACCATGGAAAAAACAATTCCAGATGTCGTGAAATCCCTCGCTACGGCCAACCATTCGCTCGGAAAATTGGATGAGGCATACATGTGGGCATTGGTAGGCAGTGAGTTGGGTCTTTCAATAGCAAAAGACGCGCAGATCAAATTGCTTTATCCCATGATCGACGAAAGACGCGCACTCATCGCAGACATTTCCGATGATATCGCCTCCTCGATCAAAAGCGGTGATTTCGATGGCAGCATGTTGAAGCAGCTTGATGGACTGCCCCCTCTTACAGGCACAAAATAGAACACCACCATTCAAACCTCAGAAAAAACCAAAAAGCGTGCTGGCTGCACGCTTTTTCATTGAGATCTAATGCCGTTTAAAGGCACTGTTCTTTTGAAGACTCTATTCGTTTAAAGACTGTCTTTGCCTAGAAACAATATTTGCTTAGAGCCGTCACCCATTCAGCGGAAGCTCCATCACAAATATCACTCCTGCTACTGACCTGATTCTTCAAATGCCATTGACACGGAATTCACGCAGTAACGCTGACCAGTATCCGTTGGACCGTCGTCAAACACGTGCCCAAGGTGGCTATCACAATTCACACAGCGAATTTCTGTTCTGATCATACCGTGGCTTGTGTCTTCTATGTATCGAACAGCACCTGCTACCGCCTGATCAAAGCTCGGCCAACCGCAGCCCGAATCAAACTTGGTGTTGGAATCAAATAACAAAGCGTCACAACACACGCAGTGATACGAGCCACTCTTATGGTTATGAAGCAAAGCACCACTAAACGGAGGTTCAGTGTGGCCCAATCTGCAGACCTTATAGGCATCATCAGAAAGATTCTCTTTCCACTTCTCATCAGAATGCGTTGTCATTACGTCCTCTTGTCTGGGAGTTTGCTGTTTCTTACTCAAATAATATCAGGATGAAGATGCATCCTAATGCTTACTTGAACATTCGCTCTTTTCTTACCTTTAAATTGTGCTCAGTACCAGTTTGAACCCTAAGCATCGCTGACTACATCACAACTTCCACATACTAGTGCTGCAAACCTAATGGGAATGGCGTGCTACAAAAAGAAACCCAGAATGTTTTGTGCACTCAATTTCATTTTTTGATCAGTTCTACTTAACTTTTAACCACATAAGCAACGGCATAAGAAACCACGATTGAAACTCTGTTTAATTCTCAAAATTCGCACGCAGTGCAGCGTTCTTTTTTTCCATACTTTTTCTTTGAACATAAGCAATGATAGACAACCATGTACCCAAACATAGTTAGCAGTAAGTGGCACATTAATTTCAACATTAGCTGTAATACACCAAAAAAATGTTTGGGTGGTGTAAAAATAATCCGTACTATTTTTTGATTTTAAGCAATTTAGATGGGTTTTTTGCTTGCATGGGTGATACCGATTCTGTAATTTTACTACCAGTTTCATTTTTCACTAGATATCAAAGTTGTGGAGCAACGTAATGACTATCAAAGTAGGTATTAACGGTTTTGGCCGTATCGGCCGTTTTGTTTTCCGTGCATCTGTTGAGCGTAACGACATCGAAGTTGTCGCGATCAATGACCTGATCGACGTAGAATACATGGCGTACATGTTGAAGTACGACTCAACTCACGGCCGTTTCAACGGTACTGTAGAAGTTGTAGACGGTAACCTGGTTGTTAACGGTAAAACTGTTCGCGTAACTGCAGAACGTAACCCAACCGAACTTCAGTGGGACGCAGTAGGCGTTGATGTTGTAGCAGAAGCTACAGGTATCTTCCTGACTGATGAAACTGCTCGTCAGCACATCACTGCAGGCGCGAAGAAAGTTGTTCTGACTGGTCCTTCTAAAGATGCGACCCCAATGTTCGTAATGGGTGTTAACCAAAACACTTACGCGGGCCAAGACATCGTTTCTAACGCTTCTTGTACGACTAACTGCCTAGCGCCAATCGCTAAAGTACTGAACGATAACTTCGGTATTGAATCTGGCCTGATGACTACTGTTCACGCAACAACAGCAACTCAGAAAACTGTTGACGGTCCTTCTGCGAAAGACTGGCGTGGCGGTCGTGGTGCTTCTCAGAACATCATCCCATCATCAACTGGTGCAGCTAAAGCAGTAGGCGTAGTTCTTCCAGAACTGAACGGCAAACTGACTGGTATGGCTTTCCGCGTACCAACTGCAAACGTTTCTGTTGTTGACTTGACTGTTAACCTGAAGAACTCTGCTACTTACGAAGCAATCTGTGCAGCGATGAAAGCAGCTTCAGAAGGCGAAATGGCTGGCGTTCTTGGCTACACTGAAGACGAAGTTGTTTCACAAGACTTCATCGGTGAAGTTCAAACTTCAGTTTTCGATGCTAAAGCTGGTGTTGCTCTAACTGACAAATTCGTTAAAGTTGTATCTTGGTACGACAACGAAATCGGTTACTCAAACAAAGTTCTGGATCTGATTGCTCACATTTCTAAGTAATCATTCCGGATTGCCTTTAAGGCATGAGTGACAAAAGGCGGCTTATTAGCCGCCTTTTTTGTATCTAAATTTCACATCAGAAGGCACATTTCATGGACGTTAATCAGTTCCCAACTACGGCTGTACTCTCTGACTATGTTACCGTTTGCGAACTTGACGGCATCAAAGTGGTTCGTGTTGTCCACCCAAAAGCAACAGCCGCAATTTCTCTTTTCGGCGCACATGTACTTAGCTTTCAGCCATCAGGAAAAAAAGAAACCATTTGGATGAGCGAAAAAGCCGATCTGAGTGGCTCAAAAGCCATTCGCGGCGGCATTCCTGTTTGTTGGCCTTGGTTTGGCAAAGCTGCAGAACCATCACACGGTTTCGCACGAAGCAGTGAATGGACATTGAATGAGCACAGAGAAAATGAAGACGGTGTGATCATCAGTCTTACGTTGACGGATACAGCGGATACGCGCGCTGTTTGGCCCCATGCTTTCCACGCAGAGTTACTGATTGAAGTGACTAACACGCTAAAAGTTAGCCTGATCAGCACCAACACCGGAGACACACCAATACAGATTGGTGGTGCGCTTCATACCTATCTGAATATTGGTGATATTACCGAAACCACTGTGTCAGAACTGGGCAATGAATACATCGAGGGCGGAGTCCGTAAGCCAAGTTCAGGCCATACCAGATTTAATCAAGAAGTTGATCGTATTTATACCCACGCAAACGAGACAGTGATGGTGGAAGACCCAAGTTTTCAGCGTCGCTTAGCGGTGACTAATCAAGGGCACAATGCTGTGGTTGTCTGGAACCCTTGGAAGGCGTTATCTGCCAGCATGGGTGATATGGCAGATGATAGCTATCAAACCATGGTGTGTGTCGAATCAGCCGTGTATGACCGAAGTGTCGTGCTAAACGCTGGCGAATCACATACGCTATCGACAGTCGTTTCAGCTCAGTAACTTGTCATAATTGCAACCTTGCGTCAGGCCGGAACCTTTCTCAGTTTCGGCTTTTTTACTTTCAATTGCGTTAATTTCCCTTCGGTATTCCATCACCTTCCTTGTCAGATTCAACGTTATGAAAGCGCTAAACCCTGCATCTCAGCGCCGCTAAGGGATTTACACTCGGTGTATCAATCCGTTGCGTGATTCACTTCGTATTGAAAAGTTCAGCGCCGCTAAAAAGTTACAGTCTGAATACAAGGCCTTATCACAAAAGGGAAAAATATCGAAAAAACAAGCAATTCAACCACGCAAATTGATCAGTTGCTACTAGTCTTAATAGGGTGAGGATATGAAAGCAACTGCGCCGATATCCTTTCTTATTGTTAACTGCAAGATTTAGGGGGCAGGACCATGAGTATTTTCGACCACTATCGTCAGCGCTACGAAGAATCTAAAGACGAAGAGCTGAGCCTTCAGGAGTTTCTGGACCTTTGCCGGGAAGATCGCAGTGTTTATTCGAACGCAGCAGAAAGATTGTTAATGGCTATTGGTGAGCCAGAAATGATCGATACCGCTCACGATCCTCGTTTGAGCCGGCTTTTCTCTAACCGCGTTATCTCGCGATACAAGACCTTTGAAGATTTCTACGGGATGGAAGAAGCGATAGAACAAATCGTCTCCTATCTCAAACACGCAGCCCAAGGACTAGAAGAACGCAAACAGATTCTTTATCTGCTTGGCCCTGTTGGTGGTGGTAAATCATCACTGGCAGAAAAACTAAAAAGCCTGATGCAGAAAGTGCCTATTTACATCTTAACCGCTAACGGCGAGCGCAGCCCGGTTAACGACCACCCTTTCTGTTTGTTCGACGTTGTCGAAGATGGTGCCTTGCTTGAAAGTGAATATGGCATATCACAACGTTGCTTACGCTCCATCATGTCACCATGGGCGGCAAAACGCCTGCACGAATTCGGCGGTGACATTAGCAAGTTTAGAGTGGTAAAAGTACGCCCTTCTATTCTTGATCAAGTCGGCGTTGCTAAAACCGAGCCTGGCGATGAGAACAACCAAGATATATCGTCGCTGGTCGGCAAAGTCGATATTCGCCAACTCGAGCATTTCTCTCAAGATGACCCCGATGCGTACAGCTATTCCGGCGCATTGTGTAAGGCCAACCAAGGCCTGATGGAATTTGTAGAAATGTTCAAAGCACCAATCAAAGTGCTTCACCCGCTCCTCACTGCGACGCAGGAAGGTAACTACAACGGGACCGAAGGCCTCTCTGCATTGCCATTTGACGGCATGATCCTCGCTCACTCCAACGAATCTGAGTGGCAGACATTCCGTAACAACAAAAACAACGAAGCCTTCCTAGACCGTGTATACATTGTGAAAGTGCCATACTGCTTACGCGTGTCGGAAGAGATGAAAATCTACGACAAGCTACTGCAAAACAGTGAATTATCTGCGGCACCTTGCTCACCGAGCACGCTAGATATTCTGGCAAGATTCAGTGTTCTATCTCGCTTAAAAGAGCCTGAAAACTCAAGCATTTTCTCGAAAATGCGTGTGTACGACGGCGAAACCTTGAAAGATACGGACCCCAAAGCCAAGTCTTATCAAGAGTACCGAGACTACGCGGGCGTCGACGAAGGCATGAACGGACTTTCAACGCGTTTTGCGTTTAAAATCCTCTCTCGTGTATTCAACTTCGACCACTCAGAAGTCGCTGCCAACCCTGTTCATTTGTTCTATGTTCTTGAGCAACAAATTGAACGTGAGCAGTTCCCACAAGACATTGCAGAGAAATACCTCGAGCATCTGAAAGGGTACCTGATCCCTAAATATGTCGAATTCATCGGCAAAGAGATCCAGACCGCCTATCTCGAATCGTATTCAGAATACGGCCAGAACATTTTTGACCGTTACGTCACCTATGCTGACTTCTGGATTCAAGATCAGGAATATCGCGACCCAGATACGGGCCAACTGTTTGATCGCTCTGCGTTGAACAGCGAATTAGAAAAAATTGAAAAACCTGCGGGCATCAGTAATCCAAAAGATTTCCGAAATGAAATCGTTAACTTCGTGCTTCGTGCTCGTGCGAATAACGAAGGCAAAAACCCAGGCTGGACCAGCTACGAGAAGCTCCGCACTGTTATTGAGAAGAAAATGTTCTCAAACACCGAAGAGCTATTGCCGGTGATTTCCTTCAACGCGAAAACCTCAAACGAAGAGCAGAAGAAACACGACGACTTTGTGGCTCGGATGATGGAAAAAGGTTACACCCGTAAGCAAGTACGACTCTTGTCTGAATGGTACCTGCGCGTGCGTAAGTCTTCGTAATCAGGCTGTTAATGAAGTAACGAAATACGGGGGGCTTATGGGGCATTTCATAGATCGAAGGCTCAACGGAAAGAACAAGAGTACAGTGAATCGCCAGCGTTTTTTAAGGCGTCACAAGCGACAAATTAAAGAGTCGATTGCTGATGCCGTTAATCAACGCTCAATCACTGATGTGGACAGTGGTGAAAGCATCACTATCCCTTCTCGTGACATCCGAGAGCCAACATTCCGACAAGGCAAAGGAGGACAGCGTGATGCTGTCCACCCTGGCAACGACCAGTTTATTCCTGGCGACCGCATTGAACGCCCACCCGGTGGTGGTGCAGGAGGTGGCGCTGGGGAAGGACAAGCAAGCGCTGACGGTGAAGGTCAGGACGATTTTGTATTCCAAATTTCCAAAGATGAATACCTTGATTTGTTGTTTGAAGATCTCGAACTGCCGAATCTGAAAAAGAATCAGATGACGCAACTAGTCGAATACAAATCACACCGTTCTGGCTTTAAATCCAGTGGCGTTCCGGCAAACATTGCGATTGTACGTTCGTTGCAGAACTCGCTTGCAAGGCGCACAGCAATGAGCGCAGGCAAACGCAGAGCGCTGCGTGAACTTGAAGCGGCACTTGAAGCGCTGCAACACACAGAGCCAGCTCAACCATTGGAAGAGAAGCGCATTCAAGAAGAGATCGACGCACTCAAAGGGAAAATCGCGGCGGTTCCGTTCATTGATACGTTTGACCTTAGATTTAAAAACTACGAGAAGCGACCACAGCCTAGCAGTCAGGCCGTTATGTTCTGTTTAATGGATGTGTCCGGTTCAATGGATCAAGCAACCAAAGATATCGCCAAACGATTCTACATCTTGCTTTATCTCTTCCTAACACGCACTTACAAAAACGTCGAAGTGGTGTTTATTCGCCACCACACACAAGCCAAAGAAGTGGATGAACATGAGTTTTTCTACTCTCAAGAAACAGGGGGCACCATTGTTTCAAGCGCCCTTCGCCTGATGAACGACATTGTGAAAGAGCGTTATCCCTCCAACGAATGGAATGTGTATGCTGCACAAGCCTCCGATGGCGATAACTGGGCTGATGACTCACCGGGTTGTCGCGAACTATTGCAAACGCAACTGCTTCCTGTGACGCGATATTATGCCTACATCGAAATCACGCGTCGTGCTCACCAAACCTTGTGGCGTGAGTATGAAACACTGGATGAAAAATACGAAAACTTTGCTATGCAAAACATTCGCACCGCTGACGACATATTCCCCGTCTTCCGGGAGCTATTTAAGAAACAGGTAAGCTAACGCTTACCTCTCTTCTCTTTCAGTTTGAGATCCAAGGAGGACTTCCATGGCAGTCGCAGCTAAAAACAAAAAGAAGACGCTCAGCGATGGTCCAGACTGGACATTTGATCTGCTGGACCAATACCACACCGAAATAAAACGGGTGGCTGAACATTACAAGTTAGACACCTACGCGAACCAGATAGAAATTATCACCGCGGAACAAATGATGGATGCCTACTCGAGCGTGGGCATGCCAATTAACTACAGTCATTGGTCATTCGGTAAAAAGTTTATCGAAACAGAGCGCGGTTATAAGCATGGCCATATGGGTCTGGCTTACGAAATCGTGATCAATTCCGACCCTTGTATTGCGTACTTGATGGAAGAAAACACCATCACCATGCAAGCCTTGGTCATGGCACATGCCTGCTATGGTCATAACTCCTTCTTCAAAGGGAATTACCTGTTCCAGACGTGGACCGACGCAGGTTCAATTATTGATTACTTGTTGTTTGCTAAAAAATACATCAGCGATTGTGAAGAGAAGTACGGTGTCGATGACGTTGAGAAACTGCTCGACTCCTGCCACGCGTTAATGAACTACGGCGTTGATCGCTATAAGCGCCCACAAAAGATCTCGATGGCTGAAGAAAAAGCGCGCCAAAAAGCGCGTGAAGATTACTTGCAAACTCAAGTCAATGAGCTTTGGCGCACCATTCCTACTAGTGCAAAGGTCCATGAGAAATCCATTGAGCGCTTTCCGTCTGAGCCACAAGAAAACATTCTTTATTTCTTCGAGAAGCACTCCCCCCTGCTCGAGCCTTGGCAACGTGAAATTGTGCGTATCGTGCGTAAAGTCAGCCAGTATTTCTATCCACAAAAGCAAACGCAGGTGATGAATGAAGGTTGGGCGACGTATTGGCACTATACCATCTTGAATCATCTCTACGATGAAGGCTTAGTCTCAGACCGCTTTATCATGGAGTTTCTGCACAGCCACACCAACGTGGTGGCGCAGCCACCCTACAACAGCAAATACTATAGCGGTATCAACCCCTATGCGCTTGGGTTTGCTATGTTCAAAGACATTCGCCGCATCTGCGAAGAGCCCACCGAGGAAGATAAACACTGGTTCCCCGAAATTGCAGGCTCAGAGTGGCTAGAAACCATGCATTTCGCCATGCATAACTTTAAAGACGAGAGTTTCATCAGCCAGTTCTTGTCACCAAAAGTGATGCGCGACATGAAGTTTTTTGCCATCAACGATGATGACAGACAGAATTTCATCGAGGTGACCGGCATTCACAACGAGGAAGGCTACCGTCAACTCCGAGAAAAGCTTTCAGCGCAATACAATCTGAGCAACCATGAACCAAACATTCAGGTGTGGGATGTAGACTTGCGTGGAAATCGCGCGTTAACGCTTCGCTACGTGCCTCACAATCGTATCCCTCTCGGTGATTCACATGAAGAGGTACTCAAGCATGTGCACCGTCTGTGGGGCTTTGAAGTGGTACTAGAGGAAGAATTGCCGGACGGAAAAAGTAAAATCATCTCTACCTGTCCGAAAAGACCACAGTTTGACCCTGACTTTATTCCGGGTAGCTAGAGACTAGAGACGCTAACTACTTCAATGCCATTCACAAAACAAAAAACCGCCGGTTGGCGGTTTTTTTGATTCTGCAGCTCGAATCTCGCATTCTCGAAGCTCGACGCTGAACTCAGCACATTACGCTTCTTCTTGTTCCATCAGTTTCGCAATGGTATCGCGGTTAACAAACCACATCGCACCACTTTCGCGGCCATATTGCTTAACGCGATCAGCCACATCGCCATGACGACCTTCAACGGTGATGCTTAATAAATCACGGTAGAACTTAAGCGCCAGTTCACAAGCACGCTTGTCCATGAAGTAGTAACCACCAACACGCGAGTAAATCTTACGCATGCCATTCATGGTCAGTACATACACTTTGTTGCCTGAAAGCTGTGCCATGCCTTGGAACAACATGTAGTCAAAATAGTTAAATGCGCGCCCACGACATACCGCCTCACACACCTCGGTGTCGACTTTGCCGAAAGAATCGAAGATTTTTTTCACATCTTGTTGAATGGCGGCTTTTTCTTCCACTGTTTCAATGAAGCTAGCAAAGCTTTCGCTCGCCAACAGCTCTTCGCAGCGGCTGATCACTTTTTCGACCAATGCTGTACACGCTTGCGAATCACCTTTGACAGCGTAGCGCATGTAGACGCCGCCAATATCCGTTCGCGCTGCGAGAAGATTTTCTAGCACGCCATGTACATCTTCGCCTTCAAGTGTCACCAAGGTATCTAAGATACTTAAACCAGATGTGTTCATGTAGTCATTCACTCGCGTCGGTTTACCATGTTGAATGGTCAACCAACCGTCACGAGCCAAACGTTGAAGCACTTCGCGAAGCGTGGTCCGGGTAACACCAATCAGTTCTGACAGCTCGCGCTCAGCAGGAAGGATTGAGCCTTGCGGAAAATGATTATTCCAAATGCTCTCGATAATATATTTCTCAGCAAACGTTGCCGGGCTGTCCGCCTTAATAACCATTTATTGTTGTTTCCAAGTTGCTTCTTATCTTGATTAATAACTCATCATACCACTGATGGTCACAACCTAGAAACCTATCAGTGGTCTCGTTTACGCGCTTTTGACAGTCAATTGCAGCTATACATCACAGATACCCAAATTCCTTTAGGTCTTTCACTCCATGCGTCTAAACGTCTTGATATCAAATCATTTGCAGCGAGCAGCGTGCAAAGACTATTACCGCGTTTTCTTTCATTTGCTGAACAAATTGATATCCATAACAAAACAAATATGTCTCTGTTTCGGCTAAACACCTGATTAAATGCATGCTTATCGCCAAGCTACTGACTAATCTTGATCCGCATCACTGTATACAACCAGACTCACGCATAAAATAAGCGCGCCAAAATGTTACCAAACATTTCAAGTCAACCGGGGTCGCGTCGCGTTTTTTCGTAACATACTCCAGTAATTTAATTAACATGCAAAGGATTGTTGACTGTTTGGAAAGTCGCTGTATCGTGTGCTCCGAGTTTGCCTATGCGATGAGTTTCAATGGTGTTTTTAGCCAAGTTAATGGCTTTCTGTTTTCTTACTAACTGTCGTGCACTTAAAACGACGAAAACACCTGAACCATCACAAACAGCAACAGCTTGTTTACACCTTCATTTCAAGCCCCCAAGAATATTTGCTTTTTCTATAAGAACAGAGACAAAGACATGGCCATTACGCTCAGGAAAGCTTTTATCAAGAATTTTCTCGGTAAAGCACCCGACTGGTACAAAGCGGCGATTATCGCGTTTTTGATTATCAACCCTATCGTTTTCGCAATCGACCCGTTTATTGCTGGTTGGCTGCTCGTTGTAGAATTTATTTTCACGTTGGCGATGGCACTGAAATGCTACCCACTCCAACCTGGTGGCTTGCTGGCGATTGAAGCCGTAGCCATTGGGATGACGAGCGCCGAAACGGTGAAACATGAACTGGTAGCCAACTTTGAAGTGCTGCTTCTGCTGATTTTCATGGTTGCAGGCATCTATTTCATGAAACAGCTACTGCTGTTTATGTTTACCAAAATATTGCTTGGTATTCGGTCGAAGTCTTTGCTCTCTCTCGCTTTTTGCGCCGCTGCAGCACTACTTTCTGCGTTCTTAGATGCCTTGACGGTTATCGCCGTTATTATCAGTGTCGCGGTTGGCTTTTACTCTATCTATCACCGCGTCGCCTCGGGTGGATCACCCGATAACGACCACACTTCCGATGATCACCTTCGCGATGATTTGAGTCGTGATGACCTTGAAAGATACCGCGCGTTTCTTCGCAGCCTGTTGATGCACGCAGGTGTAGGTACTGCACTCGGCGGGGTAATGACCATGGTCGGCGAGCCGCAAAACCTGATCATTGCTGAAAAAGCGGGCTGGCAGTTTGGTGAATTCATCATCCGTATGTTACCCGTCACGCTGCCTGTGCTTGTGTGTGGTCTTGCTACATGTTTTCTTGTCGAGAAGTTCCGCTTATTTGACTACGGCACAAAGCTGCCAGAAAACGTGCGCAACATTCTGATGGAGTTCGATGCGGCCGAGCGCGCAAAACGCACCAACATCGACGTTGCAAAGCTTGTTGCCCAAGCACTGATTGCTGTCTTCTTGGTGATTGCTCTTGCCATGCACCTTGCAGCCGTTGGCCTTATTGGATTGACCGTGATTATTTTGGCAACCTCTTTGACCGGCGTCATTGACGAGCACCACATCGGTAAAGCCTTTGAAGAAGCACTACCGTTTACCGCACTACTTGCTGTTTTCTTTGCCGTGGTTGCGGTTATCGTTGACCAGCATCTATTTACCCCAGTTATCACGGCTGTACTGCAATTGGAAGGTGGCGCACAGCTAACCATGTTCTATGTTGCGAACGGTTTGCTTTCTATGGTGTCAGATAATGTGTTCGTAGGAACCGTTTACATAAACGAAGTGAAAGCTGCGCTAATGGACGGCATGATTTCTCGCGAACAGTTTGAGCTGTTGGCTGTGGCTATCAACACAGGGACTAACCTACCTTCAGTAGCAACACCAAATGGTCAAGCGGCTTTCTTGTTCTTATTAACATCAACACTGGCTCCTTTGCTTCGTTTGTCATACGGTAAGATGGTGTACATGGCGTTGCCGTACACCATAGTGATGGGATTGGTTGGCCTTGCGGGTATCGAACTGTTACTGATTCCAATGACTGAGTGGTTCCACTCTGTAGGTTGGATCACTGTGGGTGCAGTTGATGCTGTTGGTGCTGTCAGTACTGGCCATTAAAGATTGATTTTCTTTCCAATAAGCTTTTGAATATCGAAGTCCCACAATTAGGTGGGGCTTTTTGTTTTAAAACGGATTTGTAACCTATGTTGTCCTTCTTCAATGAAATATCTCGCGGACGCGGAGCATGGTTTTTGCTGATGTTATCTGCGCTGGCATTTGAAGCCTGTGCCCTCTACTTTCAGCACATCATGAATCTAGCGCCCTGTGTCATGTGTATTTATGAACGCGTCGCCATGATGGGTATTGTTGGAGCCGGCCTCATTGGCATGATTGCGCCACAAAATGGCCTGTTTCGCTGGATAGCACTCACCACTTGGGGCGTGTCCGCTGGATGGGGTCTAAAACTGTCGATTGAACATGTCGGCTATCAGTTCCCCGATCCGAACGACCTGTTTGGTGCAACCTGCGACATCTTTGTTTCCTTCCCTTCATGGGCGCCGCTAAATCAGTGGGTCCCGTGGATGTTTGAAGCTAGCGGTGACTGCAGCAAGATAGTATGGGAATTCTTAACCTTGACCATGCCTCAATGGTTAGTCGTTATCTTTGGCGCAATATTGATTGTGTTTGCCGTAGTCATTCTTGCTCAATTCTTCGGTAAGCGCCGCGAACGTCGTCTGTTCTAAGCAATTCGATGACAAATACCAAACGAAAAATCCCAGCTTCTGCTGGGATTTTTGTTGTCTATGCTAACCAAACGCCAAGCAAACTAAACAGGTTACTGTTGTTGCTGTTCTTGTTGCTGTTCTTGCTGTTGTTGCTGCTTTTGATAAGTCTCTTGAAGATACTTCACCAGCGGCTGATCGGCACCACTGAACGTATACTGACTCAACGCATTGAACGACACCCATGCCATTGCTTGATGACAGTGCAGCGTAATATCGCCAACGAATGATTCGCAAAGATAGCTACGAAGTAAAATTGATTTATTGGGGTAATGATATAGGGTTTCCAGCAGAAATCCGCCTACTGCAACCTCGACATCCAATTCCTCATTCAACTCTCTAGCCAGCGCTTCTTGATCTGTTTCACCCGCTTCAACTTTGCCGCCAGGAAACTCCCAAAGCCCTAACTCATCACCTTGATCATGCCGTTGAGTGATCAATACACGGTCGCCGTTTTTTATCACTCCCGCAACAACCAGGATAGGTGGCGTCTCTGTCATCACTTGTTACCGCAACACTTCTTGAATTTTTTACCGCTACCACACGGGCAAGGGTCGTTGCGTCCAACAGACTTATACGGGTTAACGGCACGTGCTCCTGAGCCTTGCTGAACGTCGTCAGCAGCAAGCGCGACTTCGTTAATCATCAGTGGCAGTTGCTGGTAATATTTTTCTGGCGATGGCAGCGAAGCAAGACCCGCCTCTTCCATTTGCGCCAGCGTTCCTTCTTCATCGTGCAGGAACAACATGGTTGTCATCAATGCTGACAACATACGACGACTGCCGTCTGACACCTTAACTTCGCGCCATGCAGGTTCAATGTGAGGCCATACTGCTAGAAAGCCTTCAGCAAATGCTTGATGCTCATCATTTCGTGCATCGTCTAAAGACAGTGACTCTGGCAACGCATATTCATGCTTCATCAACGCTACATACTGTTGCTCAAAACGCAGCATGATGCTTCGTTTTTGCTCGACGGTAAGAGACTCGACATTATCTTCATCGACACCGCCTGTTTGCAAGATAGGCAGCCATACAACAGGATCTAGCGGAGCAGGCGACAGGTTTGCTGCAAGCAGCGCCCCTTCAATAAACGTGGCAGGCATACCATCCCAGCCATCATGCAGTTCAACCATTGTTGTCATTGCGGTTCTCGAAAATTGAAAGTGGGAATAATACCCGATATGGCGATTGCTATCACGCCATGGATGAATGAGCGGTATTGCCTATCAACGCGCAGCAACTAGGTTTTGTCTAGTCACTAGGTTTTCCAAGAGCAATACCAACCAGAATAAGTATTCAGCCAATCTTGCAGTACAAGCATCTTGGGGGTTGTTTAGGTATACCCATGGGTCATCACCCGAAAAACTGCGTCAATCGCATCAAATTGCACCCAACGTATTGAATTATTCGATACAAACCGTGGTAGCCTTAGCGGCGACTGAATACGGAAGGATATACTTTTGCCATCGTCTCGAAGTGTCATTCTGGCTGGAGCCACAGGCTTAGTCGGTGACGAACTACTCCATCAACTACTTGGTGACCCAAACGTCACACATATTCATGTGGTGACGCGCAGACCCATCGCTCAAGTGTCGGAAAAAATCATCGTTCACCAAAGCCCAGATTTGTCCGTTACGCATTGGCAACCGCAGTGGCCTGTTCCGCTTCAAGGTTACATTGCTTTGGGCACTACCAAGCAGCAAGCTGGCTCAAAAGAAGCATTGGAAGCGGTTGATTATCAGCTAGTTGTGAAAGTAGCGCGAATGATGGCAGTGATGGGCGTTAAACATCTCGCCGTTGTATCTAGTCTGTTTAGCCACCCCTGGTCTCCCTCGCACTACCTGAGATGCAAAGGCAAGATGGAGCGTACCGTGTCTGAAATGGGGTTTGAACGTTTCTTGGTGGCGCGTCCAGGCCCATTGCTTGGTGAGCGAGAATCACCAAGAAAAGATGAACAAATGCTTCAACGCATTGTGCCGCTGTTTTCCCCTTTCCTTGCCGGCCCTTTGGCGAATTTAGAGCCTGTAGAAGCCGTTCGAGTCGCTCGTGCCATGATCACTGTATTGTCAGAAGAAGACTGGCCCGGTCGAATAGATCGACGCATTCTTCCAAGTCGTGTTCTTAATCAATATTGACTCGAACACCAAAGTAGCTCGTATACAAAAGCAAAAAGGCAGACGTCTTGTCTGCCTTTTTCATTTCGCGATATTGGATCACTGACGATCCGCAATGACCAATCAGGCCAACACAACCTCTTCACCATGGCGCGCAATCTGTTTTTCAACATCATGCAGTGCTTTAGTGATGATATTGAGGATTTGCTGTTTGTCTTTTAGCTGACGAATTTCAGTAAAGAGCGCATTGGATTGCGGGTATTGAACTTGCAAGTAGCGAAACCATTGCTTCACACGGTTAGGGTAGTACAAGCCTTTGTCGCCACGAATTTCAAATTCAGAGTACCGCACCAACAACGCTAACACGGCATGCCATGACATCATGGTTTCACCATGTTTGATATGCGCGCCTAAATTTGGCACGTTCAACGCACCACGGCACACCATCAGGGTATCGCAGCCCGTTACGGCCTGACAGCGCAACGCGTCTTCCTGATTCCAAATATCACCGTTGGCAGTCACAGGAATGCGCAAACGCTTGGTGATGTCACCAATCAAATCCCAGCGTACTGTGCCCGGCTTATAGGCATCGGCTTTACTGCGGCCATGCACCACGATTTCATCCGCGCCTGCCAATTGCACCGCATCAACGATCTCACGGTAAGATGAGCAATCATCAAACCCCAAACGTACCTTGGCGCTGACAACGTTGCCCGCAGGAACGGCATTACGAACGGCTTTCACCACTTGAAACAGTAACTCAGGCTCTTTAAGCAACGCAGCCCCGCCTTTACTACCATTCACGGTTTTGGATGGGCAACCAAAGTTAATGTCCACGCCTGCCGAACCCAGTTCAACCACTTGCGCAGCATTCTCCGCCATGTATTGCGGAGATTGACCCAGCAATTGCACACGAACGGGTGTCCCTGATAATGTTTTACCGCCCGCTTCAAGCTCCGGACACATACGGTGATAGACACGCGGCGGAAGCAAAGCATCAACAATACGGACAAACTCGGTCACGCACATGTCGTAACCGTTAATTTCGGTGAGCATTTGACGCATCAAAGCATCAAGCACGCCTTCCATTGGACCAAGAACAAGCTTCACGCTTACTTGCCTCGTCTCGGGTGGTTCAGAATGTGGTCTTCCCAGTCAATCACGTCGATTTCGTAAACCACTTTCTCACGTACAGACTCATCGGCGGCATGCATAGCATCTTTCGAGCCCGTGATTAATGGGTGCCACGCTGGCAGTGGCTTATCTTCGGCCAACAAGCGATATGCGCAGGTATCTGGCAGCCAGTAAAACTCCTCGATTTTGTCACGTGACAATTTCAAGCAATCTTCGTCGTAGCTAAAGCGGTTTGCATAGTCTTTGCATGAGCACGTTTTGTCGTTCAGCAAGCTACACGCGATATTGGTGTAGTAAAGCTCTTCGGTGTCTTCATCAATCAACTTATGAAGACAGCACTTTCCGCAACCGTCACACAGTGATTCCCACTCCGCATCCGTCATGTCAGTCAGTGTTTTTTGTTCCCAGAAAGGTGTCGTCATGTTTATGTGTACCGTTGATATTGAGATAAAACCAAGAGGCGCCCGTTATACCACCCAGCCCAAAAAGTTCAAGGACTATCCCCGCTCTCGCGGCGTAACGAACAAAGGAAAACCAATTATCAAGCGGTTATAAGCCGCCTTTGCCTAAACATGCGTTGAATGATAATGTGCGCGCCTTATTGTCACTGAGTGTTGGGCGCATCGGATGAAAGAGCAAGAAATGAGTTGCCGTTTAGGCTGTGGGGCATGTTGTATTGCACCAAGCATTTCATCGGCCATTCCGGGCATGCCAAACGGCAAACCAGCGGGTGAACGCTGTATTCAGCTTGGTGACAATAACCTGTGCAAGATATTCGGCCAACCAGATCGCCCTGCCGTGTGCGGCCAATTCAAAGCCGACCGAGATATTTGCGGTGGCACCAATCAATTCGCGATTGATGTGCTTACCGAGTTAGAAGCGCTGACTTAACGTGAATGGCGCTCTGCCACTTCGTCTTCTGTTAGTTCACGCACGACACGCGCAGGGTTACCCACAGCCACACTGTTTGCAGGAACGTCTTTCGTGACTACGCTACCCGCGCCAATCACGCAGTTCTTACCAATCGTCACGCCCGGCAATACAATCACACTGCCACCCAGCCACACATTATCACCAATGGTGATAGGCAACCCGTACTCTTCCAGATCAAAGACCCTACGCGCCACATCAAGTGGGTGTGTCGCGGTCAGCAATTGCACGTTATTTGCCATCATCACACGGTTGCCAATGCGAACAGGTGCGACATCCAAAATCGTGCAATTGAAATTCATAAACACATTCTCACCGATGTCAGTGTGAATGCCGTAATCGCAGAAAAATGGCGGCTCGATATACACGTTTTCGGCAGCATTGGGCAAGAGATCGCGCTTGGCCGATTTCCACTCGTCGCTTTCTGGTAAGCTTTGATTAAATCGGCGCATGGCTTCTCGGCAGCGCATTTTATCTGCCACCAGCTCAGGGTCACTGGCAAGATAAAGCTCGCCACTTAGCATTTTTTGCTTTTCTGTTTTCATTTTTCTCGCTTAATTGCGCACACTTCCTGATAAGAAAGAAAACATTACCTCAATCTGGAGAACCAATGCTGAGATCCTTGTCCGTCTTCTTATTTTTGCTGCTCAGCTTATCGGGCTGTGTCTCATCACCACAGCCATCAATGATTGACGAAGGATCAGCGCATTGCGAACAGACATTGCAGCGCTTTTATCAGGAAATTGATGACACGCGCGACTACCTGTTGCCTTATCATTTAGACCCGCAATTCCCCCACCTTGCTTTTGATCGCATCAGTGCTTCTTTTGCAAACCAACTCAACACTGACGCTTCGCGAGCCGAATGGCTTAGCTATGTTTCTGAGCTTGGTCAGCAACAGCTCACCATGGCCATGGTGTTATCGCCCCATATCCAGCCAAAACAACATGCGGCATTGACACAATGTCAGCAGGCACTCACCAATGACAGCGCTGACAACGACGACTTCTGGCAAACCATTCGTGATAACCCACCAATGTTGCCCACCGCGTATCAACATTGGAAACGCGTGCTAGGTGCCTACCCCATTGCACGAATGGTGGCGGAGCCAAGAATCAAACAAGAGCAAGACCATATACGCAGCGCGTTTGGTCGCCATTTGGCACATCCATACAGCTACGGTGAACACCCACAAGCGTCATCACCGCGTTTAACGCAACAGCAACGGTCGCGCCTCGTCCAAAGTGCAGGCCAATCTTCCTCTCTGGGTTGGCCCGTGCTGAATGATAGGCAAGCGGAGCAGCTTTTGAACCACTATTCCCCTGTCGTGACGGTAGAAACCCTCACGCAAGATGACTTAGTCGGCGCACTTGGATTGGACGACGCAAACACGCCCTTCGTAAATACCCAAGTTCCCATGATCTACCGAGGCATCAGCTATACGCGATTTGATGGTGATATTTTGCCTCAACTCAATTACGTGCTTTGGTTTCCTGCAAGAACCGCAAAAGGCGCATTTGACCCTTACGCTGGCCCACTGGATGCGATTAACCTTCGTCTGACCTTAGACACGGACGGCTCGCCACTGATCTTCGATTCTATCCATCAATGTGGTTGCTTCCATATGGTGTATGCCCTCAAGCCGACACTGCAATTCAAGCAAAGCGATGATGAACGACCGATTGAGAACCACCTTCCTCAACCTAGCTCATCTTCTCGTCTTCATGTGTCATTGACCGGTGGCGAGCACATGGTCAATCAGGTGAGTTTTACCGATAACATCCCCGCCACGATTAGGCTTGAAGCTAGTCCCCTAGCCACATTAATGACGTTGAAAACAAAAACGGGAAGTATGATGAGTCCGTTCAATCGCCACGGTGTCATCACGGAAAGCGCAAGAGGAGAAGAATGGTTTTTATGGCCGTTTGGGGTTCGCTCACCCGGCGCTATGCGCCAACAAGGGCAGCATGCCATTGCCTTTGTCGGTGAACGACATTTTGATGAGGCATTTCTCTTTGATGGATTGTTGGAAAGGACAGAAGACCCGAAGCGATAAGCGATAAGCGATAAGCGATAAGCGATAAGCGATAAGCGATAAGCGATAAGCGATAAGCGATAAGCGATAAGCGATAAAAGCTCACACCCAGAAAACAAAAAAAGCGAGCCGTTTAAGCTCGCTTCTTCTCACCTATACGGTGACAGGTCAATCACACCTTAGTGCACGTGACCGTGATCGATTTCTTCAGGCGTCGCGTCACGCACTTCACGCACCACACCTTCAAAATGCAGCACCAAACCCGCTAATGGGTGGTTACCATCAATAGTCACTTGGTCACCATTGATGTCAGCGATAGTGACTTGGATGTCTCCTTGTGGGCCTTGAGCATTAAAGATCATACCGACCTCTATTTCCTCAACGCCTTGAAACACGCTTTTCTCTACAGTTTGGATCATCGCGTCGTTACGCGGGCCGTAAGCATCTTCAGGTTGCACTTCAGCGCTAAACGCATCGCCTTCCGCTTTGCCGGTCAATGCATTTTCCAGACCTGGAATAATGTTGCCCGTGCCGTGCAGATACGCTAACGGCTCTTTTCCTTCTGAAGAATCAATGATTTGGCCTGATTCGTCTTTTACCGTGTAATCAATTTTTACGACTTTGTTATCTTCAATCATCTTGCCATCCTTTGTCGGCAGCGAATGTGTGCATCTGAATTGACAGATACCGACTCCCCACAGTGGAGGGATACGTTGACTCTAACACAGGGAAAGTGACACTAGTGTTGAACGCCTAAATCCGAGAGATCGAATTGGAAAAAACGTGAACTTAGGCAAACCCATGCACGAAAGCATGCAAGATTCCCTGTATTGTCGAGACCTCGCTTTATCGCCAAAGTGCCTTTAACGGATAATCTGGGCTAAAACGGTGTGCCACTTGCGCTTGTAACAACTCAGCTGTCGCAATCGCATCAACCAAAGCATTGTGCCCTTGATAGAAGGGCAAATTGTAGCGACGCCTGCTGTCTGCCAAACGGATAGATGTCAACGGCTTACGCAGTAAACACGACCAAAACTTGTGCCTTGGTTTGCGATAAAACCACGATTCTATTTCCAGTGTATCAATCACAGGGAACAGTAACCCCTCGCCCAATCGTTGCTTGATAGCCGAATCAATAAATTCACGCTCAATGCGACGATAATGCACCACCACAATCTTGCCTTCTAATGAGGCGAGCACTTCTTCAAGAATACGGCGCAAATCCGGCGCGTCGCTGACATCCGAATGGGTAATACCATGAAACACGACCGACTCTTCATGCAACGCTTTGCGGGGCTTCACTATCCAATGTTTCGCGTCACGGCAATGAATACGTGACAAGGTAAAAGGCACTAACCCCACGCTGATAATTTCGCTTTTTGCCGGATCAAGCCCCGTCGTCTCCAGATCGAGGGCTACAAACTCCACCTCAGAAAGCGGCATGTCACCGTTGATATTGGTGGACTCGTAAAACCGCTTCAACAACGGCACGGTCGCTTTTTGTTTTAACCGCTCGATCAGCGTTGGCCAATCAGGGCCGCCATGCAAATGCGGCGCTTTCTTCGGAGGTGCAAGGTACAACATAATGCCTCCTAGTTGCTGCGATTCGGTTGATAGCGATATTTCAAAAACTTCTGCGCATTGCTCATGATTTGGAATGCATCTTTCAGGTTACGGCGTTCAAAGTCAGACAAATTATCCGGCTCTATATTGTTATCAGGCTCAATATCCGCTTCGATATCTAACGCCTGATGACGAATACGCACGGTGGAAATAAACTCCATCGCATCGCGAATATCTTCACCACGGCCTTTTGGCAGAATGCCTGCTTCAATGATGTCATCAAGGCGTTCAAAAGAATTCTGGGAACGAGAGTCTACCGCCAACGCATGCACACGGATCAAATCCGCCAGTGGCGCAGTGCCACGTCGTTTCAGGTTCATGGAATTCTTGTGGCGACCGTCTTGTTCCATCACGAAGTTCTTGAAGAAACCCAATGGCGGCGTGCGGTTCAATGCATTGCGCGCCATGCACGCCAAGAAGCGATTATTGCGGCGCGCACGACGGCCGATGAAGGCCTTGAGCGTTTCCGCCCAATTGGTTGCACCATAAACGCCGTCGAGATCGAAGAAGATACTGCTGTTCAGCAGAGATTTCGGATTGGGGTGATCAATCCAGTCTGCAAAACATGCTTCCCATTCGGTGCGCGTTTTACGCCACTCTGGATTGGTCGCCATAATGTTACCGGTACAATAGCTGTAACCACAGCGTGCAAGGCCATCACTCACAAACTTCGCCAAGTTGGCAAAATACGCATCATGTTCTTTCGGATCGTATTTGTCATCCAAGATCATGGCGTTATCTTGGTCTGTCACAATCAGTTGCTCATCACGCGCCATCGAACCTAGCGCCAAGAAACAATAAGGCACTGGTGGCGGGCCAAACTCTTCTTCACCTAGCTCCAGCAATCGCTGCTTAAAACTGCGCCCAATTACCGCCATCGCCGAACCAATCATGTGCGAGTTAGCATCTTCAGAGACCATGCGAGAGAAACACGCAGGCACACCTTTCGAAATGGCTTCTAAGTCATCAACGGTTTGCTGGCGATAAATGCTGCTGACGATCACCAAGCTGCTTTGGGACTCGTAACGAACAATGTCAGACAGCGCGATAACACCGACTGGCTTTTGGTGACGAAGAATCGGCAAATGATGCAGGTTGTTTCTCAGCATCGCCAGCATGGCTTCAAATACATAGGCATTGTGATCAAGGGTGATCAGCTGCGGGGTTAGAATCTCTGAAACCTGTGTTTCATAAGGCAAACCCAAGGCAATAACACGAGAGCGCAAATCGCGATCCGTAATAATACCCACCACGCGCGTGGTTTCCTTATCGTCTTCGTCGGTATCAGTGGTCATGACCAGCAACGAAGAAACACCTTCATCTGTCATGATTCTCGCCGCTTGTTGAATCGTCGCTTCACACTCCACCGTCACAGGGTCGCGAAGAATCAAAGAGCTGACTTTTGATGTGGTGAGATCATTGCTGTCATTGTGGCTTTCAACCGCCTGACGCAAACGCGTGGTGTCTTCCGTTTCCATGAAATCTGAAAACACTTCGAAGCGTTCGAAGAGATCGTCAAACACCGTATCAGGAATAAAATACACCAAGCTATCTTCAATGGCCTTGGCCGCATAACGAACCCTGCGGTTCATCAACAGCCCCCATTGACCGAAGATCCCACCTTCAGACAAGCGATTAAATAGCTCACCGTTTCGGCGATAAATCTCGAGCACGCCACTTCTCACCACGCATAAATCGTTGATGGGTACGCCATACTCGTAAAGCTGTGTCCCTGCACGGAAGTAGGCAATTTCAACCTGTTTGGCGACATCATCGACCACCTCTTCCGGCAGTTCATTGAACGGTGCATGTTGTTTGAGAAACGCTGCGATTTCTATTTGTTCCGCTTCCATTAATTCTCAATCTCTTGGGGCCGAATTCAGCGCCCATTTAGCCAGACGAAACGGGGCAGACTCATCGCCTGCCCCGTTGCTTACACTTGCCAGAGTGACTAACCTCGGGGCTCAGACATCAAGCCCTTTATCGTTGACACACAAGCAACCAATAAAACAATGGTGAACGGGAAGCCCGTTGATACCGCCATGGCCTGCAAGGCGACCAAGCCCCCCCCGAGCAGAAGCACAATGGCAACCAGACCTTCGAACGTACACCAGAACAAGCGCTGTGGCATAGGTGCATCCACTTTACCGCCTGCTGAAATAGTATCAATCACCAGCGAACCGGAATCCGAAGAGGTCACAAAGAACACCACCACCAGAATAATACCGATGAACGAGGTGACCTGTGCCAGTGGCAGCGCATCAAGCATAGAGAACAATTGCAGTGGCAATGCCGATTCCGTGACTGCCATGTAACCGTCGTTGACCACTTGGCTGATCGCGGTGCCACCAAATGCTGTCATCCAAAGTACACAAGCGGTAGATGGGATCAGCAACACACACACGATGAATTCACGCACCGTACGACCACGCGATACACGTGCGATGAACATACCGACAAACGGGGACCATGAAATCCACCACGCCCAATAGAATGCCGTCCAACCTTGCGAGAAGTTGGCATCTTCTCGACCAAACGGCATAGAAAGCGCGGGGAGATATTCAATATAGGACACTAGGTTACCGAAGAAACCCGTCAGAATACCGACGGTTGGCCCCATCAAAATCACGAAAGACAACAACGCGATGGCCAACATCATGTTGATTTCAGACAAGCGCTTCACGCCCGCATCAAGCCCGGCAGCAACCGACACTAACGCAAGTCCCGTGATAAATATCACCAGAAGGATTTCTGTGGTTGTTCCCAGCGGAATACCGAATAGGAAGTTCAACCCCGCCGCAGCCTGAGACGCACCAAAACCAAGGGACGTGGCCAAACCAAACAGCGTTGCAACCACGGCCAATATATCAATAATATGACCCGTCCAGCCCCAAACTCGCTCACCGAAAAGTGGGTAAAACACAGAACGCATGGTGAGTGGCAAGCCCTTGTTAAACGAGAACAGAGCAAGGCCTAAAGCCAAAATGGCATAAATCGCCCAAGGGTGAAGACCCCAGTGATAGATGGTGGCAGCCATGGCCAAATCCGCCGCGGCGCTTGCATCACCCGCAGCACCACCTAGCGGTGCCCAGTCGGTTCTCACGCCATTTTCAATCGATGTTCCACCAAATGATGAGGCATAGTGAGAAAGCGGCTCTGACACACCATAGAACATCAAGCCGATACCCATACCTGCTGCAAACAGCATGGAGAACCAACCTGGATAGGTGTAATCCGGTGTCGCTTCAGTACCACCCAGGCGAACTTTGCCCAGTGGACTCACAATCAAGAATAAGCAAACAACAACAAAAATGTCGCCCGCAGTGATAAAGAACCAGTCAAGATTTGAGGTCAACCAGCCGCGAATATCGCCAAACACTGGTGCAACGTCTTTTTGGAAAGCCAAGGTAACAAAGACAAACAACGCGATAGAGAGTCCAGAAATAAGGAATACGCGGTTGTGAATGTCCAGCCCGAGCGGGCCAATTTTAAGTGCTATGTTGTCTTGACCCACCTGATAGTCAGTATCGATGGGGTTAACGTCACCATCAGGTTTCATTAACTCTTCATGACTTTTATCGCTCACAGTAAACTCCTTTGTCCATTTTGCGAGTTATACAGTCAATGGCGTTGAATATGCAGGAAGAAGATCTAATCAGGACATCTGTCGACATCAGGCATATTAAACGCTCACTGGCAGACCGAACACTTTAACACATCCTTAGTGTTCAATGCTTCAATAGTAAGATCTGCATCGAAGCAATTGCCGCTTTCCGCTTCATTTCTAGCCATGTGTAGCAACTATCAGGCAGTTCACAGACGAATATAACCATTGAACCCTAAGCATTTGTTACATCAAGTTCGAACAATAGTTTTATCTTTTCGCCTGCTAAGCAAGTTATGCAAATGCGTCTCTAACAGTCTTAAATCAGTCAATGTGTCAGGATAAAAACCATCAATGTGTCAAGATACAAAAATCAGGTGTCGCAGGTATCCCAGAGTGCCCTTGTCAGGACACTCTGGGATAAACACAAAAAATCCGGACGTTTCCGCCCGGATTTTAGAGGTATTACGTACGTGGTTCTGACATTAGCCCTTTCACCAATGAGAAGGCGCAGAGCAACAGAACAATACAGAAAGGTAAACCGGTTGATACCACCATGGCTTGAAGCGCGGACAGGCCGCCACCCAGCAACAATGAAATCGCCACCAGACCGACAAACGAACACCAAAAAATACGCTGTGGTACTGGTGAATCGACTTTACCACCCGCAGAGATGGTATCAATAACCAATGAGCCTGAGTCAGACGAGGTGACAAAGAACACCACAACCAGAATGATACCAATCATGGAAGTAATGCCTGACAGCGGCAAGCCATCCAGCATGCTGAACAATTGCAGTGGCAGTTCGGCGTCAACCACCGCACGGTAACCATCTTGAAGTTGCTCGATCGCCGTTGTACCGAATGCAGTCATCCACATCACACACACAGACGTTGGGATCAACAATACACAGATGATGAATTCGCGCACGGTTCGACCACGAGATACACGCGCAATAAACATACCGACGAACGGAGACCAAGACATCCACCACGCCCAGTAAAACGCAGTCCAACCCTGAGAATAGTTCGCATCTTCACGACCGAATGGCATTGATAGTGCTGGTAGATTCTCGAAATAAGCACCCATGTTTGAAACCAGGTTGCTAAAGATCGACAACGTTGGGCCTACCGCAATCACGAATACCATCAGTAACGTGGCCATCAGCATGTTGAATTCAGAAAGACGTTTCACGCCCGCATCCAACCCCGCAACCACAGAACTCAACGCAAGACCGGTAATACCGATGATCAACACAATTTGCGTTGGCGTGCCGTCTGGAATGCCAAACAGGTAGTTCAAACCCGCAGCAGCCTGTGAAGCACCAAAGCCCAACGACGTTGCCAAACCAAACAACGTTGCTACCACTGCCGTGATATCAATGATGTGGCCAGGCCAGCCCCAAATACGCTCACCAAAGATGGGGTAAAACACTGAACGCATGGTCAGTGGCAAACCTTTGTTGAACGAGAACAGCGCAAGAGACAAAGCCAGCAGTGCGTAGATCGCCCATGGGTGCAGGCCCCAGTGGTAAATTGTCGCTGCCATTCCCAGATCTTTCGCCGCTTCTGCGTTACCCATTGCGCCACCTAACGGTGACCAGTCAGTACGCAAACCATTCGCGCCTTCAACAACCCCACCCATTGACGCAGCGTAGTGAGAAAGCGGCTCTGATACACCATAGAACATCAGGCCAATACCCATGCCTGCGGCAAACAGCATCGAGAACCAACCCACATAGGTGTAATCAGGTTTTGCTTCTGTACCACCAAGACGCACGCGTCCAAGCGGGCTGACAACGAGAAGAAGACACAAGATAACAAACACGTTACCTGCGCCAATGAAGAACCAATCAAGCTGAGCGGTGAGTGTATTTCTCAATTCACTAAATAGCGGGCCGACTGACTGTCGAAACAGAAGGGTGATGACAACAAACAATGCCACCATAGAACCGGAAATCACGAACACGCGGTTATGAATATCCAAACCAAACGGGCCGATATTCAATGCAATGTTATCTTGACCTATCTGATAGTCAGTATCGATAGGTGTCACAGCACCGTCTGGTGACATCAATTCATCGTGGCTTTTATCACTCACAACGACAACTCCATTTTCCATTGGCCAGTACAAAAAAGCACCAGCAACTATTTGAATTAATGGATAACTATCGTTGTTAGTCATTGATGGGTAAAACGAAAATAAATCGTCATTTCAATCGAATTACCGAATACAAATCACCAAGCTGATGATATGAATATAATTCATTCACAACGGGAATGTCGTGGGAATATATTCACAATAAAAATAAGCAGTTAGCGAGTACGCGAACAAATTCACCTAGCTTGTTCAGCGGGAACGGGTGACCTATCAGATAGAGGCAATATCATCTGACTGCTGAATAATCCCGCACTCTCGTTGCAGCAAAGAGAAACCCGTCTTCCCTGAAAACAAAAACGCCAGCTTTCGCTGGCGTTAGTCTTATTTTAACTGGGTTTACTGAATAGAGGGTTTAAACACGATTTTCTCGTCTTCTTCGCCCGCTTTCATGTCGTTGTAGCGCGCCAGATCCAAGGAATCTTCACTTTTCGCCACAATACACGTCACCGCACAGTCACCAGTAATATTAACCGCAGTGCGAATCATATCCAGCAAACGGTCAACACCCATGATCAGCGCAATACCTTCTAGTGGCAGACCCACCTGATTCAATACCATCGCTAGCATCACCAAGCCCACACCCGGTACACCAGCGGTACCAATCGATGCCAGTGTCGCCGTCAAGATCACTGTCAGGTAATCCATCATCGTCAAGTCAACGTTGAATGCTTGTGCGATAAAGACCGTCGCCACACCCTGCATCATCGCTGTGCCGTCCATGTTAATGGTCGCACCCAGCGGGATCGTGAATGAGGCAATTTTGTTGTCTGCGCCCATACGGCGCGTCGCGGTTTCCATCGTCACTGGAATGGTGGCATTTGAAGACGCAGTCGAGAACGCAAACATAATCGCGTCTTCCATCTTCTTGAGGAAGATGATTGGATTTAGACCTGCAAATACCTTCAGTAAAGTGGTGTAGGTGACCAAGGCATGCAAAATAAGCGCACCTGCCAACACGAAGAAGTACTCAGCCAAACTCATGATGGCTGACAGCCCCAACGTGGTAAACAATTTCGCCATCAAACAGAACACACCATAAGGTGCAAGGTTCATGAGAAGTGCGACTAGCTTAAGGATCACTTCATTCATATCGCGGAAAAATGCCGCTATGCGTTCACCCGGTTTGCCAGATGCACTGATCGCGATACCGAACAACACTGCGAAAATAATGATTTGCAGCGTATTACCCTGTGCCATAGAGCTGATTGGGTTCGTTGGGAACATGCCCACAATCACTTGGCCTAAGGTTGGCGCTTCTGCTGCACTAAAGCTAGATGCTGCGGTGAGATCCGCCCCTTTGCCTGGGCCAAATAACAACGCAAGACTCATCGCCATGGTAATCGCAAGCGCAGTAGTGCCAAGGTAGAACATCAAGGTTTTACCGCCCAAACGTCCCAGAGTCGCAATGTCTTTCAATGCACTCGTTCCGCAGACCAGCGAGACAAATACCAAAGGCACAACCAGCATCTTTAAGCTGGCAACAAAGATTTGTCCGCCGACGTCAAAAAGGCCATTAACGATATACTCGTTAACAAGCCCTTCGTCCGCGAAAAGAAAGCGAATCGCAAATCCGGTCGCAATACCCATGACCATACCCACCAAAACACGTGTGGTCAGGGACATTTTGTTTTTTTCTGCATTCATTATTGAATACTCCATTTCTTGATTTACGTGCTTGTCACATACAAAGCGCAAAGAGATTAACAGCGGATCTACAATTTGAGATACATCCAGAATACGGGATAAAGCCCCAAATATGCGACACGTCACACATTTTAATGCTAACAGCAACACACCGATTACACGGAGTAAACAAGGTGGACATTTATCTGTTCAGTTGTTGTACGGCGGGGTCTAGGCGGGAAAAATGAAATCCACTTAAAAGATGCTTTCAGCTCGATGTGTCGGTAGAAATTCGTCAATACCGTGCCGTCTAATCCGGTTGTTTAACGACAATTTGACGAGACGATATTATCGATTATCATCATTTTAATAATCATTATTTATGAAAAAGCATGTTGAACCCAAAATGGCTGACCACGTTTGAGACGTTGGCCAAAACCAAAAGCTTTACTAAAACGGCCGAATGTCTTTTTATGACGCAGCCAGGCGTGAGTCAGCACATAAAAAAGCTGGAAGATGCGCTCGGGGAAACGTTGATATTTCGCGAGGGCAAACAGTTTGAACTTAGCCAAGCTGGAACAATGCTCTCAGACTACATTGCATCACAAAAGCAGCTCAAAGAAGCATTTCTGGCCCAACTAAAAGAAGACAATCCTCATCAAGGTCCAATACGGATTGCCTGCTCTGGTGCCATGGCGATGAAACTCTACCCACTTCTGCTCACCCATCAGCAACAGCACCCTGAGTTGTCCGTGCATCTTGAAGCCGCGCCCGCCTCTCGCATTCACACTTTGCTGATGGATAACCTTATCGACATCGGTATCAGCACGCAGACTATCGCCCACCCCTCGATTGAAGAAACGCTTGTTGGGAAAGAATCGTTATGTTTGGTCGTGCCATCACAGAGCAACATAGACTCGCAAGATTATGATGCCCTTTGCCAACTGGGCTATATTCAGCACCCGGATGCGAGCCATTATGCTGATCTGGTGTTGTCCAAAAACTACCCCAAGCACTATCGCGGGTTGGACGGATTTCGTGAACGTGGCTATGTGAATCAATTGGCGCAGATCTTACTGCCCGTTTCTCAAGGTCTAGGTTTTACCGTATTGCCAGAAGGTGTCATTGATAACTTTATCGAAAGCAGCAAGCTTTCTTGTCTTTCATTGCCCCACCCGGTTTATCAACCCGTATATCTTGCACAAAAGCGCTATCGGAACCTACCTCAGCGCTATCAAACCGTCATTGCGCTGATCAAAAAAGCCGTTGCATAAAAAAGCCGCCCATCATCATTGGGCGGCTTCGCTTTAGCATTTCAAAGCGTCGTCATTTCGCCATTACAAGCGGAAGAATGCCAGTTCATGCTTTTGGTTTTCAGCCAGTCGAGACAACTCATGGCTGGCCTGCGCACTTTGGCTGATACCTGCAACATTCTGCGTAATGATGCCAGACATGTTAGTGATATTACGGTTGATATCCTGCGTCACTGCTGACTGTTGCTCTGCCGCTGTCGCGACCAAAGTATTCATATCCGTGATTTGCGCTACAGACTGCGTAATACCATTCAATGCATCATTGGCTTGCTGACTCAGTGCCTGCGTGCGAGCAAGGACATCCATACACATCCCCATGCTTTCACCAGCCTGAGAAGACTGCCCTTGCAACCCTTCGATGATTTGCTGAATTTCTTTGGTCGATTCTTCTGTTCTTGCTGCCAGCATACGCACTTCATCTGCAACCACCGCAAAGCCGCGCCCAGAGTGACCCGCACGCGCTGCTTCAATCGCCGCATTCAATGCCAGTAGGTTCGTTTGTTCTGAAATCCCACGAATCACTTCAACCACATGGCTGATACGATCTGATTGCTCACGCAAAGACGAGACGACGGTTGCCGTGTTCTCGATGGATTCTGCCATTTGCACCGCAGCTTGCGAACTTTGCTCGAAGATTGCTAAGCCTTGTGATGCCAGTTCGTCAGTCTGACGCGCCGCATGGTCAGCATTCACCGCATTATCAGACACATTGTCAGCCGTGCTAGAAAGCTCTGTCACCGCTGAGGCAACTTGTTCAATCTCGCCTTGCTCTTGCTTTGCATTGTCCGCTGATTGCGTCATCACCGCAGCCAGCTCAGTCGACGCAGCCGCCACTTCATCACTGATGCTAACAAGCATTTTTACCGTGTGACGAAGTTGATCAATGGTTTTGTTCGTATCTTGGCCAAGACGCGCGAGTTCATTAGAACCTTCATCGTTGGCTCGCACGTTCAAATCACCCGTGGCCAATTTGCGCATCACATCTTGCAAAATAGCGAGAGGCTTAGCAATCACTCCCGACAGCCACCAACCAATCATCATCGCGACAAGAATGGCAGCGAAAAGCACACCACTCGTCATCATGATAGTCTGCTCAGCGTCTTGGTCGGATGCCTGAATATCGTTCTCAATCAAAGGATTGATAAAGGCAGATAACTCAGCAATGTCATTCATCATGTCACTGCCCATACGGCGATATTCATTCACCATGGCGTTATAGCGCGATGAATCAACCTTGTTCTCAAAATACGCTTCAATAGTCGGTTTTGCTGTGTTGCTGGTATAGCGAACGTATTCACCCATACTTCTTTCCACCTGCTGCACCGACTCACGCAATACAGCCGTTTGTGCCATAGCACGAGTAATATCGAACGCGTCTTTACCAAGACGTGAAACGTTTTTCTCCATGTCCTTTGTTCTTGCTTGGTCGTAAATGCCATAGACAGCTTCTACGCGCATGGCCCATGCGATGTCTGAAAGACTGGCTACTCTATCTTTGTCGGCCCCTGCTTGACGAGCAGTATTACTCGTCGCAATCATGGAGGATTCC
Source organism: Enterovibrio litoreus (assembly GCF_045679545.1). Lineage (NCBI taxonomy): Bacteria > Pseudomonadati > Pseudomonadota > Gammaproteobacteria > Vibrionales > Vibrionaceae > Enterovibrio > Enterovibrio litoreus. Next base: position 1,009,770 of record NZ_CP166194.1, on the reverse strand, counting down.
ATTTCGCTTTTGGCGAAAATAAGAACCGTGAAAACACTGAGAACCAGAATACAAATGGGGATCAGAATTTGGTATCGAATGGAAATATTGTTAAGGGACATGTGTCGTTTAAACCTGAAGTATTTCGTGTGCCAAGGTATCAAAATCCGGCGCATTATGTGACTTAAGTCACCAAAACTCCACATGAAATTCTCATTTTCCCCTATTCTTTTTCAGCATGGTAACTACGCGTCAAATAGCTGCCGAAAGCGTCAAAAAAACACGTTCCCCCAGCATGGAAAGGTTAAAAAACAATCAGGTGATGGGCCATTATTCAGCCAAAGAATAGAGAGGACGTGAAGTATCCATGCCGCCCAGATATAAAGACAAATTAGAAGCAACGAAACGTCAGGAAGGAAGTAAGTAAGTAGGTAAGTAGGTAAGTAGGTAAGTAGGTAAGTAGGTAAGTAGGTAAGTATTCGAAAGTCTATGAGGAAACCTTGCATATCCCAAGTAAGGCATACGCAAGGTCTAAAAATGAGTGCCTATTCGTTTTCGGATAAAGCCGCAACAAGTTCCTCGATATCGGCATTCTTGTCATTGTTCGATAACCAGACCATAAATAGCTCGCCTGCCATTGATGGACTGTCATTAACCATATGCAGCTCACCCGCTTCGATCCATGGCTGAGCCACCGATGAAGGAAGAAAACCCACTCCACCGCGATTAAGTAGAAACTTCAGTGCAGGTTGGCAACCATGGCTGTGAAGCACAGGCGTACGTTGCAGTGCCGGGATACGGCTATGCTCAACACCAAAGCGTGTTCCCCAATCCAAATACACTAGGGGTAATTCCGCAATGCTTTCCATATTTTGATCGGACTCGCTCGACACAAGCACCAGCTCAAAGCTGGTTAGGCGTAACTGTTGCAGATCAGCCAGTTTAGGCGGCTCACTGGTTAGCACCACGTCCACCAGCTTTTCCAATAAGGCATTAGAAATTTGCTGGCGGTTTAATGATTCGGTACGCAATGCCCATTCAGGTTGCACCGTTTGCACGCGCTCAAGCCAATCACTGCTCGTTTCCAGTTCCCAGATCAGCGAGGTTGCGCCCACCGTCAGTTGTTGCTGGTACGATCCCGTTAGTGCAACATCTTGGCGCGCACGTCCCCATGTTTGAAGGATATTTTCAGCATAAGGCACAAAACGCTCACCCGCAGTTGTTAAACGCAAGTCACCACGTTTACGGGTGAAAACCGGCGTGCCAAGTTTGATTTCAAGCTGACGGATGCGAAAACTCACTGCAGACTGCGTCAAATACAGGTTTGTCGCGGCTTTACCAAAGTGACGGGTCTTATTGACTTCCAAAAAGGTGCGTAGTAAATCAGTATCCATATCAGCGCTATATCAAGGTAATATCATCTACTTGCGTTATCGTGCAAAACCTAGCCTTGGTCAAGGTGAAAAGCCCTAAATTGCCAACTTTCGATACCTATTGGACGAGTTATGACCCTAAATCGGTAAAACAAGGGAAATTGCTTCACTAAGTCATGCTCTGCGACGAGTGGCAGCTTTGGGCAATGAAAAGCAAAGAGAGTAAACACCGAACCCCAAACACCAGCCAAAAACAAACAAGCCCCAACTCTGCACCACACTGCCAAACGCCGCAGACGCACTCATTAAGAAAAGGCAAAGCAAAAAAAGGTTAATGAAAGAGGCCAACGTACGATTCGCTTTGAAGCTCTTTTGTACAAAAACAAACACGCAAAGATAAATAGCGGCCACTTGCTTGTTGTAAAACCTATCAAGGTACATAACGAGCCAAAAACCCCACAACGCGCCTAATGCCACATCCAACCAAAGCTCAAACATCTGGCCTCCCACCGCTTTTCAACTGCGTATTGGTTCATTTCCTTTAGTGTAATCCGCCGCCGTTTTGACACGTGTTCTATCCAAGAGAATGCAACCAATCTCATAAAGCGTTAACGCAATAAATCCTAAACATCAGACGGTTATTCAAAAATGTAGTTCTAAACTTAGAATGAATAATGACAGGGAGTGTGTTCATGAAATTTGCGTTGCTGATTTACGGCAAAGAAAACATCAACAAGCAATTAACGCCTGAGCAGGAAGAGGAAATGTTGATATTGCACCGCCAACTCCAAGATGCCACGGTCGAAAAAGGCGAATTTGTGGCCTCTGCGCGCTTAGATTGGACAGAAACAGCTGTCACCGTGTCATCAGACGATGACGGCGCACCACTAGTGACCGATGGACCCTTCGCGGATACCAAAGAACAATTTCTGGGGCTCTATTTGTTAGATTGTGACGCCCAAGCTGACGCCATTGGTTATGCGAAATCACTGCCTCTGCGCCATCATCGCGTGGAAGTGCGCCCAGTCGGATGGTGTCGACACTGAGCCGAAAAATATGACAAACACGCCCGACATAGGCGCTATCTACCTGGCAGCGCGCCCCAAAGTCCTTGGCGCTTTGGTCAAGCGTTATCACGATATCGCCTTGGCAGAAGATGCCGTGCAAGATGCCATGATGCGCGCCTTATCACTTTGGCCACAACAAGGCGTGCCAGATAACCCAGAAGCATGGCTGTTTGTGGTCGCCAAAAACGCCATGACCGACACCTTTCGACGCCATAGTCATCAATCTACTCATCGACCTCACCTTGAAAGCAGCGACGCATCAACACTGACGGCATCACACCAATCAGCAGAAGATATGCTGTATCAAAGCGACACACTGCATTTGTTTTTCGTGTGCAGCGACCCAATGCTCAGCAAAGAGCAACAAATTTGTTTGGCGTTAAACGTGTTAGCTGGAATGACGGCTCACGCGCTCGCCAAAGCCTTTGTGGTCTCAGTGAGTGCGATGGAAAAACGTCTCGCCAGAGCCAAGCACAATGTCAGTCGCCATGCCCTTTCCTCTGATGCACCGTTTCTCGACAGCACAAGATCCAAGGCCGTAAAAAGCATGTTGTACTTGATGTTTAACGAGGGCTACAGCGCTATTTCTAGTCCAGAACGGGACAAACTCAGCATCAGTGACCAAGCCATCACCCTGACTCGCGCGCTGCATAGCCTTCTACCCACAGACTCAGAAATTAAGGGCTTGCTAGCGCTCATGTTATTTCAACAATCACGCCGAGATGCGCGCCTCATCAATGCCAAACCGATCCCCTTGGAGCAACAAGATAGACAACAATGGGATCGCACCATGATCTTAGAAGCGACGAGACTGCTATCGCAAGGCGACCAAGCTGCGGGCTACTATCGCCTACAAGCACGAATTGCCGCAGAGCATTGCCGTGCCCCAAGTTGGGAAGAAACCAATTGGCACGCAATTTTATGCGTTTATGATGCACTGTTATCACTCACCCCGTCACCGATTGTGGCACTCAATCGTGCTGCCGCCCTCGCCTATGTGGAAGGCCCAGAACGCGCACTTGAAGCAACGACCTTATTGGCAAACGCACTCCACGAATATCAGTATTTCCATGCTACCCGCGCGCACCTTTTTAAAATGATGAACGATAATGCACAGGCGATATCGGCATTCGAACAGGCCTTCGCACTCACTACGCAGCCGTGGGAAGCTGACTATATTCAAAATGAAATCAGTAATTTATCCCAAGACCTGATGCACTGAGGAAAATTTTTAATTTTTTTCACTTTTGCTGTCCGGATACGCTCTGCTCAAACGTCCTCCTTACGAACTCAACAAAAGGAGAATGTGATGAGTACATCAAATGACCAACAAAACAACACACCAAATACAACACAAGACAGTTCACCACAACTGACCCACGGTGCACCCAGCTGGATTGAGCATTGCAGTGAAGATTTTGCAGCGGCGCGCCAATTTTATCAGGACGTATTGGGATGGCAGATCATGGAACACCCCATGCTAAACGGCTCTACCTACCCCATTATTGCGGTGAACGAATCCGGTGTTGGCGGCTTCAAACCCTTTCCCGATAACGAACCAGGCTGGCTGGTTTACATCACGGTCGATGATGTGGATGCGCGATATGAAAAAGCCCTTTCTCTTGGCGGCACGCAAATCATGCCCCCTTCTGATATTCCGTCTGTTGGCCGTCTTGCCATATTCAAGGACCCTCAAGGGGCGAAATTGGCGTTGATCAAATACGACAAAAGCAACGCTTAGTCATGCCAGCCCACAGCGCTAAAACAGGCAAGCAAAACGAGGAACGAGAATGGCTAAATTCTTACTGACTTATTTAGGCGGGAATCGCCCTACCACCCCGGAAGCAGGCAAGCAGCATTTCGCCGAGTATCAAGCGTGGCTAAACGAAATAGGTGAACGTGCAATCAGCCCTGCCAACCCGTTAAAAGCCACGGTGCGAATAACGCCTAATGGTGAAATCTCTCACGGCAGTCAAATCGCCATGTCTGGGTTCACCATCATTGGGGCGAGCGATATGGAGGAAGCCATCTCTATGGCGAAAACCTGTCCCTTCCTTTCGATTGGCGGCACGTTAGAAGTGTCAGAACTCGTCGATATGGCGCACTGATCCGTGTGCTCCCCTCCTCCCAGAGTAAAGCGCTTTTTTTTGGGGGGGGGCATTAAACACAAAGTAGAAATACGCTTAATAACACCGACGCATAAAATGAGACATCACTATGAATTTATTGAACATTGCCCCTATTATCATCGCGCTGTGTGTCGCGATTCAGGTTCCTATTACCTTTGCGGTTGGGCTTCGGCGGTTAGCGAGCCACATCAACTTCGGCTGGGATGATGACACCAACCTGATGCGAAAAATTCGAGGACACGGAAACTTTGTTGAAACCGTCCCCATCACACTCATTGCTATCACTGTTGCCGAACTGACTGGCATGGCACAAATTTGGCTTATTATCGCGGGGACGTGCTTACTGGCAGGGCGTTTAATTCACTACCATTCCTTAGTGTTCACAGACTCTGGCGCAACGCTAGGGCGCGCAGTGGGAATGACACTGACGTTTACGTCTATGATTATCCCCGCCGTTTATCTTCTTTACGCCTCATTAAACTAAGAAAATCAAGAAACTAAGATAACCAAGATAGCTAAGTAAGCCACGCTAACTCATAGAACAGGATGAACTGATGGCATACGACGAAGCACTCACACAACGTTTTCGTTTGGCGGTAGCAGATCAAGAAGGCATCACAGACAAACGCATGATGGGCGGCGTTTGCTTTCTCTATCAAGGGAACATGCTAGGCGGTGCGGATAAAGGCCGCTTCATGTTCAGAGTCGGAAAAGCTAATGAAGTAGAGGCATTGTCACGGCCCGGTGCTTCAGCCATGGAACTCGGTGGACGCAAAATGTCTGGATTGATTTTTGTCGATGAGCACGCGGTGGATGACACCGTTCTGCGGCAATGGATTGATCTGGCGATGACGTTTGTCGCCACGCTTCCCGCCAAATAGCGGTGATTCAACCGTTGTTTCGTGGAGTAACCCTCCACACTCGCTCAGTACGCTTCTTGAACGAGATCGGGAAGATAAAGTCATTACGCGCATAGTAATCAATCACTCGCTGTTCTAAGATGCGCTGATAGCTGATGCCCAAAACCCGAAAAACATCGAGGCATCGAGACATCGAGACATTGGACGTCACCACCTTACAGGAGTTATTGCGTGCGCATTTCCGCCCCAATCGTAGAATCATTAGACAGCATCTTGCCGGACGAACCTCTTTTAATGATGGGTGCGGGCCCAGTGCCAATTCCTGCCAAAGTGGCCGCCGCCAATGGGATCGTGATCAACCACCTTGGTGAAACCATGTCTCGCATTATCGAGCAGGTAAAAGCCATGTCGCGCTACGTTTTCCAAACAGAATCATCACACATTTTGGGTGTGGCAGGCCCCGGCTCTGCCGCGATGGAAATGGCGGTTGCCAACTTGGTTGCACCGGGCGATAACGTCTTGTCTGTGTGTAACGGATTCTTCAGTACCCGCTTATCCGAAATGTCTGAACGTGTAGAAGGCAATGTCACGCGTTTTGTCATTGAAGAAGGCAAAGCGGCAGATCCCTTATTGGTTGAACAAGCTATCGCCAAATGCTCGCCAAAAGTGCTCACCATTGTGCAGGGTGAAACGTCAAACACTGTGTGCAACAGTGCCTTACCTGAGATTTGCCGCGCGGCCAAAGCAGCAGGCTGTCTGGTGATTGTTGATGCCGTCTGTACCCTGAGCACAATGCCACTGTACATGGATGAGTGGGGTGTTGATGCCGTTATCACGGGCGGACAAAAAGGCCTAAGCTGCATTCCCGGGGTTTCCTTAGTCGCGTTTTCTGAACAAGCATGGGACAAAATCACCTCGCGCCAAGACACGCTGCGCCACTGGTGTTTGGACGCTAAACTGGCGGACAAATTCTGGTATCAAAGCTCTTATCACTACACAGCGCCGGTTTCCGGCATCATGGCGATTCATGAAGCATTGCGTCTGGTCTGTGAAGAAACCTTGCCTGGCCGTTTCGACCGTCATTTGCGTTGCTCATTAGCACTGCAAGCAGGCATTGAAGGATTAGGACTGTCGTTGTATGCCGACAAAGCATCACGCTTGAACTCTGTGGTGGGCATTCATGTTCCGAAGGGGATTGATCAAAAAACAATTCTTGCACGCATTTCGAACGATTTTAAAGTCGAAATATCAGGTTCATTTGGGTTAGATATTGTCCGTATCGGACAAATGGGCGAACAGTGTCGCGTGCACAATATTTTCCGCACTATTCACGCGTTAGGTTCGACGATTCAAGGGTTGGATGGAGAGGCGAATCTGCCACGCGGCGTGGCAATGCTAGAGAAAGCCTTACAGGAATATCAGCCACAGTTTGTATGATTTCTATCGTTTCGGTTAGCTATTCGTTTATTCGCTTGTGTTCAGCATCAGCGCTTATGGGAAACGACGTTTGCTTTAGTCACTCTGCCGATCAACAGATACCTCACCGTCCTTGTGTGTCATCGAAAACACATGGTTCGGTGAGTGTTTGACTTCCTCTGATCCTAAACGCAAATACTCGCCGTCCGACTCATAGCCGTGATCGACCCAAATTCGCGTCATTGCTTCGCGCTGCATAAATCGAGAAAGGTTGTTGTTCGCGTTTTTGATTGGCACGGATTTTTGCTTATCCAACCCAAGGAAGTACAGAGAAAAACAACGCGCCAACATCAATAGCTGTGACGGATTTGCCGCAGTCGCTTCTGCCGCACCCTCTTCTTTCGAGCTTGCCGATTCGCCACCTAACGTCTTAGCCGCCGCTTCAAGCTTCTCGGATTCTTGTTCAACGCCATTCACAGGGTCAACACTAAGGTCCGACACAAAGTTAACGCCGGAGATGTAATCCGCATCAAGCTGGTACTCATTCAAATACACCAACAAGTCTTTCCCTTTTGTGATGTGTTGCTTAGCTTCAAGCGTGAACGCAGCTAACGCTACCACCTCATCGATCTCTTCTCCCCAATAGGGTGACGGGCTACATCCGGTCGCGACGACATCACAACTTCGACCAAGGTTGACTCCCACGGTAGAAAGGAAGTCATGTACTGATAAGGTCACATTGTCAGATTCATTTCTTAGCAGGGTCACAAAATGCGGTTCAAGGATAATCTTAGGCTTGGGCAAATCATTGAAGAAAAAATCCGCCAGTTTGACGGTGATTGAAACCGGTTTAGACTCGGCTCCCACCAGCAGATAGAATTTCACCTTTTTCGTAAAAAAGTTATAGCTTGGGCGTTTGAAATGATTAAAACGAACCTTATCTCGAAGACCAAGTAAGAAAACTCTTGGCTGAACAAGCTGATGACGCATATGGCTTTTTAAATTCGCACGGTAATCCACCACGTACTGACTCATACTGCCTGATTCGTCAGAAAATTTTTCATCAACGAGAAGATCTGTCCAGAACATTTCGGTTCTGATCAGACCTGCTCGCCACTGGCGATTCATACAAATAGGTTCAATCTGCTTTACCGCCTCCAAACGCCATACTCACTCTTACTGTTAATACCATTAAAAAGAATAGCTTATATTTTTAGCATCTAACCAATAGTTCTCAGTGAAACGTGAGTATTGAGACTTGAGGTGACACGGGCATGCTCGAGCAACGTTAAGATACTTGATCAAAGAGAAAGCTCAGCATACGGCTCAATATTAAGCTGAGTATTACGTTCATTATTCTGAACAGTGTTCAATCGACTTTTTACGGCCTCAATCGACAAGGGTCTATCATGGAAGAAGCCTTGCTGGTATTCGCAGCCTCGGTCCGCCAAAAACGCCGCTTGTTCTTCGTTTTCTACCCCTTCCGCCACAATGTCGATGTTTAAGCGGTGAGCAAGTTCGATGATTGACTCAAGCACGGGGGCGTTAATGGAATCCACCCCCACTGTATCCACAAAGCATTTGTCTATTTTTAGGTAGTCAAACTTAAGCCGCTGCAACATAGACAAAGAGGTATGCCCGACTCCGAAATCATCAATCGCCACGCGAACGCCCATATCACGCACCGCATTGATTTGAACAATGGCTTGCTCATCTAACAGTTGCCGCTCGGTCACTTCTAACGTGAGTGAAAGATTCACGCGTTTAAAAGCATCTATCGCGATTTTTAGTGTCTCTTCCAATTCGTCGCTACACATAAACGCAGGCGGCACGTTGACGCCCAAATGATAAGGCCGTGATAACTTCAAACTGGCCATATCTTGGACTACCTGCTCAAACACATATCGCGTAAACAACATACTCAATTGCTGTTTTTCGATTTCGGGAATAAAAATCTCTGGGCTCACGCTTCCCATTTTTGGGTGTTGCCAACGCGCCAAGGCTTCAAAGCCATGCTGCGAATTGTCTTTGTCATAGATAGGCTGATACTGCAAATAGAACTCATTGCGTTCCAAACCACGTTTAATGTCTTCGATGAGCGAAAAACGCGGCGCAAGTGAACGTATCAGAAAATGCGCGAGCAAAGAGAAAAACAACCCTATCGATATACTCGATAGGACAAACATCGCCATGATTTTACGAATGTAAGAATCAGAAGTCGTTGTGCCAAATTTCATATGATGCTTTTCGGAAACAACCACATTAGTCGACACCTCATCGGCATTGTGCACTCCCACCATTGGCACATCACCCACCCAAAGCGTCATCTTGGCATAGCGTGGGGAAGGAGCCAGATTCAGGTAGTCATGAAACGCCTGGCGGGTCAGCACCACAAAACCTTGGTTACCTTCTACTTCATCGGTAGTAAGCACCAGAACAACCTCTGCACTGCCATCCGGCCTCACCTTGCGATATGTATGCATACCTGGCTCTAGCTTTCTGGCGACAAGTGCTTCATCAGCCCAATCAAAAAACCGATTAGAGCGACAGAGTATTTCGCCATTTCTGACCGTTGCATAGTGTTCCACGTTTGGCCATAACGCCATTCTCTCGTGGGTGACCTCACAAGACTCTGGCTCGCCCAACGCCATGCTGACCTGGGTAGAAAGCATGGCCAACCTACGGTCCAAGGTTTGCAGATAAAACGCGCCAAATTCTTCGGCATTTTGATCAATCGTCAGTTTGGACAAATACAATCCTACTGAGACACAAAAAAACATCGGCACGCAAAGCAAAACGAGGTAATACACCGCATCCTGTTTATCTAGCTTCATTGATTCCGAAAACCTTCAAAATAACTGCTGCACTCAGCAAATGACCAAAAAGTTGTCCATTTCCCCCACCAAACAACAACATTGATAACTCTCAATGAAGCAGATAGTTAGTGACTGAGACGTCAATAAAAGTAGGCAAAATAAAAAGAGCGCGATATATATCACTGTTGATATGAAATCGCTATGAAACAAGCGATGTAACAACCAAATAGACTGGAAAGATTTGCGGACAGATGTAAAGAATCACACAGAATGAGCGGGTTTGAGCCTATGTGACGTCAAATCGCTGACCCAAGCAACTCACTCAGGGCAACCTCGGGATGATTAGCGCAATGACACTGCTAGATTTCTCCCGCCAAACTTTTCAAAAATAGCAGCTGTTGACGTTCTTGATCCGACGGCTGATAAGACTCTTGTGACAGACTATTGGCATTGAAAGGGCCTAGTTCAATCACCGAAACATTCGACACGCCATAGCGCGTTTCTTCACCAGGAAACCCCGACATGCGCTCCACTTGAATGTCACGAAGTTGGTAGTCGCCGCGTTCACTACCAAACACCGATTGATGCGCTTTTACATCAATCGTACTCTCGCCTTCGGTTAACCGTTGCTTGCTGGTTAACACCGCGACAGGAGGTCCGTCTTCTCGATAAAGATTGGCGCGCACGCGATATAAGCCGGCTTGCTTAGCATCAATGTCCAGCGGGATCACCCAGTCCGCACCTTGCACATAAGCGGGTTGTGCACCAAGAACATAAGCCACGGGGTTTTGATAATTCACATCCGCGGTTAATACATCTTCACCGCCATCAAATTGCACCTTCACGCGAAGGCGCACATTGGCTGGCCAATCCTCTTTTGCTGTCAGTTTCCCTTGTGCGTTGTCACTGTTGCCGGTCGCCACGATTTCTCGTGAGTCGATATCGATCAAAGAAAACTGCATGCCCTCAACAGGCACGCCACTTTTTACCTGAAACGCGATAGGCTCTGGGTAGAAATAACGATATTTGTCGACCACCAGCGCTGCAGAGTGCTTGCCATCTAGAACGGGCATTTCCACCACGGAAAAATGATTCGGCGTCAGGTAAGGGCTAGCCAAATCAACAATAGGCTGAGAATACGGCGGGTAATTCAGTTCGGTTTCAAAGGTTTGAGCAATGCGGGAAAACTGCGCGGACATAGCTTCTGGTACAACGACGTTCTCATCAGCTGGCTCGCGATGTTCAACAGGTGAAACCTCGCGTTTAATGGTGCTTGACCCCGCATCTGCCAACACCATGGAAGGGCGTTTTTCTTCGCTCTTTTTCGTTGGCATCAAATCCATGCTTTGTGGCGGTGCGTCTTGCGTACCTGCAAACCCAAAAACACCGGCACCAATACTCACTAGAGCCACCACAATCCAACGTCGTTTCATTGACAATCCTTGTTTATACAAATAAGGGGGTCAGCCCCCCCCCTTTTTTTCATACTGTATCTTCTTCATGCCGTATCTTCTTCATACTGCATCTTCATTGCTCTCATGCTTTAACGCTAAGCCAACGCGCTATCAAAGCAAATCCGCAACCAGTTCAGACATGGTGCTGTCATCTGAGCCATTCACATAGCGGTACGTTGCCCAGTTCCACCACGACCATTTATCCTGCGTGGAGACAGAAATTGACTGACCATTAGCTAATACTGCACTGTTACGTGCTGTTGTCACTTTGCCTTGATGGCGGTCACCAATCAATTCACCGTGAGCATAACCGCTGCCCATCAACATAGGGTAGTGGCGCGGCATAAAGCTAGAAACCCCATTAGATTGATATGCCACCTTGCCATCAAACGCCACCGATCTTGAACAACTGCCAAAGCTGCCAGCGCGGCTTGCACCGCAAGTTGAGTGAGACGACACCACACCATCGTCATGCCCCGGTAGGAAAGGCGAGGTTAATCCCAAGTATTCAGAAGCATCACCGACAAAACGAACCCTTGGCACGCGTCCATCAGGAAATGGGGCGATTTGACGAGCATTCGATACTTTTAGATCATTCAACACACCAACATTGTTGGAGTTGGGTATATCTCCGAGCCAAAGTGAGATAGCCAATCTCAGCGATGCGTTTAAAACGCCGCCTCCTTCAGCAATATTTACCGCCAGGTCAGCAAGCTCTGAACCGCCGCCCGCGCCAGCGAAATCAAACGTGGAAATAATATTTAATGGTGTTAAGCCTTCGTTTAAAAGCCAGTTTTCTTGATTATCTAAAATATAACGGGTGACGAGATCTCCCGTTGAATGGGTGACAAAAATACAACCGTTCACACAGGTATTACTTTGTGCAAGTTGTTTTAATTTTGGCCATGCATAATCACTGGCGATTTTGCCTGCGACTCTTTCATGAGAAGGCCAATCGATACGCATATCCGCATGGGTTAGCCAGTACGCCTGCCAATAGACTTCTCCATCAGCACGAACCTCTGTCGCGTCTGGTCTTGCTTGCAATTGTGCGGGTTGCAGCCCATGCACAAGAACGACGGGATGCTGGCCAATCGCGGCAAAAGTAGAAACAGAAAACGTTGCAGCAGCGAGTGAGAGCATTGCGATGAATCTCTTCATTTCAAACCATCCTTTTTTATTGGTTTCGAACAGCCTAGAACAGTGAAATAAATATAACAATTCATTAACATTGATCTTGATCCCATTCGCTTATTTCGGAAATTTAAAATGAACAAATCGAAGTATTTAAAGACACAGATTGTATAAATGCGACATAAATGACTGAAATATTAATATCTATACCTTCACTCAAAACATGCGATTCACTGAAACCAATTTCACTCTCTATTGAAATACAAAAAGTATTTATTTGATGGCGGGTTTTATACCCAAAAAACCTCAAGATACTGGATTCAAAGCCTATCGCCATATCATCACGTCGAGTACAGACCTGCGTCTTTGCGAGTTGTTGATGTCGTCACCTAGCTCCTTCGCCGTCGTAAAACGGCGCAAAACAGGTCGTAATTACATAAATACCCCTATTTGAATCACGGCATTATCTGACCAATGCCCGTCGCTATGGCCTGACCCAAGACGTTCGACACCAAATACGGTCGACCACAGTTTGAGACGGCAGAAGGTTTTGGGACGGTTGGAAGTAAGGAAAGGGCCATGAGTCATCTGCCTGTGAAAAATATCGACACAACGCCAATCAACAGAGAAATGGTAAAAACCATGCTCGAGCGGCGTATTCCCGACTACACGTTAGAACAACCCTTCTACACCAGTCCTGAACTGTTCCGCATCGACATGGAAGAGATTTTTGGCAAGGAATGGATTTTCGCAGGTATGTCCTGTGAACTGCCAAAGAAAGGCAGTTTCATCACGCTAGAACTCGGTGATAACCCCATTGTGATTCTGCGCGACAACAACAATGAAATCACCGCTTTTCACAATGTCTGTCGCCATCGTGGTTCTAAACTGTGTCTGACTCAACGCGGGAAATCGCCCAAGCTGGTGTGTTCTTATCACCAATGGGCATACGATCTTGATGGGAGCTTGGTTTACGCTGGCTCGGACATGGGCGACGATTTTGATAAATCACAGTTCTCTCTTCATCCCGTACATTGTGCTTCAGCCGGTGGTTATATCTTTGTCTGCTTGGCAGACAACCCACCGCCGATTCAAGAGTTTCTCGATGACCTGAACCTCTACCTTGAACCGCATGGCATGGAAAACACCAAAATCGCGGTACAAAGCGAGATCATCGAAAAAGCCAATTGGAAACTGGTGGTTGAAAACAACCGTGAGTGTTATCACTGTGATGGCTCACACCCCGAGTTACTCGCTTCGCTGCTGGAATGGGATGACAACAACGACCCTCGCTCTACACCAGAATTCAAAGCGCTAGTCGCCGAAAAACAAGCATTCTGGGACACGCTAGACATTCCGTACCTATTTCGAGGCACCTACAACAACCGCAGTCGATTAGTCAGAACCCCTCTGAAAGCAGGTACCCATTCCATGACGTTAGACGGCAAGGTTGCCAGCAAAAAACTCATGGGACGCATTACCTCACCAGATCTTGGCGCACTGCGTATTCTGCACCTGCCCAATTCTTGGAACCACGGTATGGGTGACCACCTGATCGCGTTTCAGGTCATTCCTGTGAGCCCCCAAGAGACCCGTGTTGTCACTCGCTGGCTCGTGCACAAAGACGCTGTAGAAGGCGTGGATTACGACCCTGAAAATCTTGCCAAAGTGTGGACAGCCACCAACGCCCAAGACAGATCACTGGCGGAAAATAACCAACGGGGCGTCAACTCCGTCGCCTACCAGCCCGGCCCTTATTCCAAAACCTTTGAGTTTGGGGTGATCAATTTCGTGAATTGGTACTGCGAGCGGCTAAAAGAAAACTTAGGCTAACCGTGGTGAATTCAGATATGTCAGCGTCGTGTTTGCGTAATTCACAAACGGGAAAGCCAAACAAAATCATCTATACCCGAGCGACCTCAAGATGCTCGGGTTTATCACTTAGAGACAATACGTTGCGTTAACTGATTAGGGATAAAGGCATGAGTGAACTGGACGCTGGCGCTGAAAACAGTCTCAACCCGGTAAATACGCAAACATGGGTCAATGGACGCCACCTTGTTCGCTGCGTAAAAGTGATTCAAGAAACCCACGACGTCAAAACCTTCTGTTTTGCCAGCCAATCTCCCATGCTTTTCTTCTTCAAACCGGGGCAGTTTGTCACCCTTGAGCTCAATATTGATGATCAGCAGATCATGCGCAGCTACACCATGTCATCGTCCCCCGCCGTGCCTTACAGCTTTTCCATCACCGTTAAACGAGTCAAAAACGGTCAGGTCTCTAATTGGCTACACGATAACTTGCGGGTGGATGACGAAGTCGCCGTGCATGGCCCAATCGGCAATTTTAACTGTATCGATCACCCTACCGAAAAAGCCTTATTTCTCTCTGGCGGTGTGGGGATCACCCCCGTCATGTCGATGGCACGATGGTGGTATGACACCAACGGCGCAGTAAACATGAAGTTTGTCCACAGCGCCCAAACCCCCAAAGACATCATTTTTCTTAAAGAGTTGGAACTCATTGCTTCGCGCATTGATAACTTCGAACTCAGCATCATTTGCGAACGCTATGACATCGGAGAAAGCTGGCACGGCTATCGCGGTTTTTTGACCAAAGAGCTGCTGCTATTGATTGCCTCTGACGTATTACAGCGCGAAGTCTACTGCTGTGGCCCTGAGCCTTACATGCGTGCTGTGCGCACCATGCTGATTGATCTTGGTTATGACATGAGCCGGTATCATGAAGAGAGCTTTGGCGCGACACCTGCTGATGCAATTGAAGATGCAGAAGAATCGGCAGAATTGGCGCAAATTGCTGACGAGCTGCCAGCCAATGGCTTTGCCGTTGAGTTTATTGATGAAGGCATGTCTGTGACATTAAGCGATAACGAAACCATTCACGCTGCCAGCGCAAAACTTGGCATTTATGTGCCAAAAGCCTGTGGCATGGGCATGTGTGGCTCATGCAAAGTTCGCTTGCTTTCCGGTGAAGTGAACATGGAACATAACGGCGGGATCAGTGATGAAGAAATAGAGGAAGGTTACATTCTTAGCTGCTGCAGCACCCCCATCAAGGATGTGTCGATTGAGACCTGATCGCTGCACTACCAACACTTATTCACGCTAACCGCATCATCGCTTGATTGCCACTGACCATGTGGCAATTCGCGGGTTAACATCAACGCGCTATTTTAAGTTTATATTTCTGCGTTTTTTCTCTGTAAATTTCTCTTTCTAACAACGATCCTTACATCCCCAAAAATAGATCCGCGCTTCCAAATTCTGCTTGGGAAAGCGCATCTCACTTCTGACATTTTATCAACGCATGTCCACTTTATTGGACTCGCATTCCGCCTAACACAACCATTACCGAACCCTAACATAGCGCCCGATCTTTTGAACCAAAGTGTACTGGCTGCAGCAAAAACTTTTTAACCCAAGACTCTAAAGGAAAAGGAGAACAACCTATGAATATGTTCAAAACAATGATGTTAGCGATGGCGGTTTTATTTTCGGGCATGGCGTTAGCCACTGACACCAGCACAGAAAATTGTCCTGAAGGGTCAGAAGCGCCAGAGTGCCAAATGCAAAAAGACGATAGCGGTTCGACTAACTAAAGAACCTCCTATCTTCAATTTTGTCGCTTCGACCTCGACCTTCGAGCAACAAAAAAGGCCAGTGGCATTTGCCATTGGCCTTACCCTTTTTTCTGTTTAGCGCCTGCGCGTGTGAATCTATTTAGCGCCTGCGGCATTAATCGCGCAGATAGATCATCCAATACCACATACCGACAAACAAACCGCCACCGATAATGTTCCCCAGCGTCACAGGCACAAGATTGTTGATCACGAACGTCATCATACTCAGGTCAGAGAAATCGGCCGCTGTCGTGCCCGTCATCTGCCAAAACGACTCTGGCGCAAAGAACTTGATCCCAATCGCCATTGGCACTTGAAACATGTTAGCGATACAGTGCTCAAAACCGGCTGACACGAACATTGCCACAGGCAAAATCATCACCACGATCTTATCCGTCAATGTTCGGCCGCTGTATGTCATCCACACCGCGATACACACCAGCACATTACACATAATCCCCAGTGCAACTGCTTGGAAGAAGCCATGATGAAGCTTGTGCTCGGCAATCTTCATGGCATTAATGCCGACTTGCCCACTATCAAACATGTACTGCTTAGCAATCAGCATACATATCACCAAAAGCACCGCACCCACCAGATTACCCGCGTACACCACCGCCCAGTTTTTGAATAAGGCTTTCCAGGTGATCTTACCACTGGCTCGCGCCACCAAAGTGAGTACTGAACTTGTGAAAAGCTCGCCACCGGTAATGATCACTAGGATAAGCCCTAAACTAAATGCCAGCCCGCCGACAAAGCGTGTCATGCCCCAAGGCAAGTCGCCTGCACCCGTGGTGACAGTGGTGTAAAAGATAAACGCGATACCGATATGAATACCGGCAGAAATTGCCAGAAGGAAAGATTTCGCCGGATCTTTCGTTGCCTTAGCAACACCAATTTCCGCCGCTCTTTCAGCAATCTGAGGAGGGGGTAACGAATCAAACTGAGTAAAGTTCATAGCCGATAGCACTGAGTAAGAAACACGAAAGGCGCGGATAATCTCTCCTTTCCCTGCATTTTTCAAGGGCTATTTTTTTGAGCAATTTATGTTTTCAACAATACACACAAAACCTAACAACGAACACAAACAAGAAGATATCGAATAAACAAGCTACTGGGCTCAAATGCCGCAATATTGCTGCGCTCGTGCCAAATTCATGAATCGCTTTCTAATAACATTTCTCGTTGCCAGCAGATAGACTTCTGCTTACAGGCTGATAGACTTCGCGCCTTGAACCTCTAACCGTGAATGCCCATGACTTTTACTGCGCTGAACCTTACCCCTGCCGTGCTCAATGCGCTGCCAAGCCGCCTTTCTTCACCAACTCGGATCCAAAACCAAGCGATTCCCGCGGCGTTGGCTGGAAGCGATTTGCTTGCCATGGCACAAACGGGCAGCGGCAAAACGCTCGCGTTTGGTTTGCCCCTGCTTCAGCGCATAGAGAAAGACAACTCAGGCATTCAAGGTGCTTCTGTGCAAGGTGTGGTGCTTGTACCAACCCGTGAACTTGCCGCACAGGTTAACGCTGCACTGCAAGAAATCGCCACGCCAATGGGCATTAAAACCGTCATGTTGTGTGGCGGTGTTGAGCCTGCATTACAAATTGCTGAGCTAAACGCCGCACCACAGCTTTTGGTTGCAACGCCAGGCCGCTTACTGGATTTTATTCACCAAAACATCGTGACACTTAACAAGGTTAAGCACTTGGTGCTGGATGAAGCCGACCGCTTGCTAGAAATGGGCTTCTGGCCGGATGTGCAGCGACTCATTGCTGCCATGCCCGCCAAACGTCAAACCTTGTTGTTCTCTGCCACCTTGCCTGCTGAACTGGAATCAGCCGCCATGGCACTGCTTTTCAAACCCGTGCGCATTGAAGCGCATGAGAAAAACAGCGTGGTCGAAGACATCGAAGAGCGCCTGTATTTAGTGAACAAAGGCAGTAAAGCACAAGCACTGATCGCCTTGATCAAGCAACACAACTGGCAACAAGTGTTAGTGTTCGTGAGTGAACGCAATGCCGCCGACGCACTGGCAAAGAAATTGATAAAAGCGGGGGTGTCCGTTGCCGCGTTACACGGTGACAAAGATCAAACCGCGCGCGAAAGCACACTGGCCGATTTTAAAGCAGGAAAGATCACCGTGCTGGTCTCGACCGATCTGCTCTCTCGCGGTATTCATATTGATGCACTACCCGTGGTGATCAACGCCGACTTGCCACCGAATGCCCCCGTTTACGTCCACCGCGTCGGACGCACCGCACGCGCGGGCGAAAATGGCCTTGCTTTGTCATTGGTATGCCACGGTGAGCAAGACGCGCTAGCAGCGATTCGTCAACTCACAGGCCGCGAACTTGCCCTGAATGAACTAGACGGTTTTCCTGTGACCGACAAACCCGCAGAAGCCGCCACGACTGGTGAACGTAAACGCGCCCCGCGAGACAAAAAAGCCAACCGTCGCAGCAACACAAAACGCAGCATCAAGCAATTTAAGCCCAAAGCTAATTAAGCGAAGCCATCGCGCTAGGCTGGCAATCTAGGTCAGCCGTCCAAGAAAAGCCAAATCCCAGATACAACAAAGCCCGAACAAGTCGGGCTATGTTTTGTACCAAATGTCATTGCATGTTAATCAACACACCGCACTCAGCACATTAAGACATGACGCGATTATTCAGAATATTCGGTCACGTCGTCTGGACGCAATTGACGCTGAACACCCGTCAAGAAATTGCGCAGAATCTGATCTTTACATTCACGGTAATGCTTGTTGTCCGGCTTGCGGAAAAACGCACTCAGTTCATGCTTACTAATGTTGAAGTTCACCAGCGCCAAGATGTCTAAAATATCTTCGGCTTTAAGGTTCAACGCAATACGCAGCTTTTGGAACACCATGTTATTGCTCAAACGTGCTTCAGGTTTTGGCTGTTCGCCTTCGCGTTTGCCGCGCTTCAAGTTGATCAGGCCATTCAAGAATGAAGACAGTTCAACAGCGTTCATTTTTACGAACGCTTCATCTTCATCTTTTTTCAGCCAAGCAATCACTTGCTCTTTGGTTACAACCACATCAGCAAGTGCGAAAATTTCGATCACTGCTTTATCTTTAAAATCGAAGGCGTAACGAATGCGACGCAGAATATCATTATTGGTCAAAGCAAATCCTAGTCTTAGGTAATCCAGTGTAGTCAACACGACTTACTGGAGAGGCCAGAAGTGTAACAGAACTCACACTTTTTCCCAATCGATAGTCACAGAGCCACCCCTCTCCACCGTCGCACGCATGCGGCCAATCTCGCCCAAAAACTGAGGCTTGACGGAGCCTGCCAAGGATAAACCTGCTATATACCAATAGATAACGCCATCTCTCAACACCAACTAACAACACACTCAATGGGGCGCATATTCAAATTGTGGGTTATTATTTTTTTATAATATCGACATGGGAATTGCCGCTTTGCTTTCAGAAGAAATGAAATTGAACATACTTTGTCGACTCGAACCCGGCTGTTTAGGGCCACAAGGGGCGAGTAAAATTGATGACTTCTGCCAATACATCAAGCAAGACATGCTAGCGCTGAACAGTGACAGTGTGACGCTGAATGTGGTGCCGAGAAACGACAAATCCCTCCCAGAAATACAGTTCACTGTGATGGGAAAAATGATGACGCGTAAACAAGCCGAGCAATACCTTGAACGCCTCGATCAGAATTTGGACAACTTTGAAGCCTTGTTTGAAGACAAACTTGAAAAACTGATTGATAAGTTCATGGGCTACTAAGTCAGCCCATTCTTGCCTTCAATTCTGCTTAACATCCATCAACAAGATCGAGACTAAGATTCAGATTGATATCAGAATAAAGCTCGCGCAGGACTGATCCGCCTTTCCCCTATACGTCGTACCTCATTCTCTAACGCGCATTTTCCTCTGTACTCCGTACAAATAGGCAAACAATCGCGAGGAATTTTCTATCGCTGCCAACAATGGCACGACTATGATCACAGCATATTCATCTGGCGAAACGCCACAAAACGCATGAGGCTCTCTAATGCAGTTTACGTATTCAAATCCAACACAAATTCACTTTGGCCAAGGCCAAATTGCTGCCATTACAAGCGCGATTCCAGCGCAAAGCAACGTGCTGGTGATTTATGGCGGTGGGTCAATCAAAAAAAATGGCGTTTACGATCAAGTGAGCAAGGCGCTTAACGGTCATACTTGGCTCGAATTCTCAGGCGTTGAGCCAAATCCAACCAAAGAAACCTTGGACAAAGCTGTCGCGATTGCCAAGCAAGAAAACATCGACTTTATTTTGGCCGTGGGTGGCGGCTCGGTGGTGGATGGCTCAAAATACGTTGCTGCTGCCGCACACTACGCAGGCGATGGCTGGGACATTCTTACTGGTCAATACACCATTGAAACTGCCTTGCCGATTGGTGCAATCCTGACGCTGCCAGCGACAGGTTCAGAGTCAAACCCGGCAGCCGTGATCACCAAAGCAGAAACCCAAGACAAACTGCCCTTCATGCACCCAAGCGTTCGCCCGCAATTTGCCGTACTCGACCCTGACGTGATGAAAACCCTACCAGAGCGCCAACTTGCGAACGGTATTGCAGATGCATGGGTTCACACCTGTGAGCAATACATCACCCGTCCAACTGGTGCCATGGTGCAAGATGGCTACGCAGAAACCCTATTGCGCACACTAAAAACCTTAGGCGAGCAATTTGATGAGCGTGACAACGACGCATGGCGCGCCAACCTGATGTGGAGTGCTAACCAAGCGCTGTTTGGTTTGATTGGTAGCGGTGTATTGCATGATTGGGCAACGCACATGATAGGCCATGAGTTCACTGCCCTGTGGAATGTCGACCACGCCCGATCTCTGACCATTGTTCAGCCTTCGTTGCTGCGTAACCAAATCGAAAGCAAACGTGCCAAGCTCGAACAAATGGGCCGCAACGTATTTGGCCTCACCGACAGCGAAGATTTGGCAGAACGCACCATTGATGCCATTGAAGCTTTCTATCGTCAGCTTGGTTTAGAAACTCAATTCACCGCGCACGGCACAGACAAAGAAACAGCCATTAACGCCGTCATGGAGCAGCTTGCCAAACACGGTATGACTGCATTGGGCGAAAACCAAGCCATTACCCTAGAGAAAAGCCGCGAGATTTTAGAAAACGCCATCGCGTAGAGTTGTCGATCTGAAACGGACCTAAATAATCGTTTCCACCATCAAGGGCTGACTATTTTAAGCAGCCCTTTTCTTTTGGCTTTTAATCAATCAATGATGGCGAATGAAGAGAAGCAGAAAACACGATTATTTAAGTAACCGTGGCAGCTTAATGCCCAATACAATGCCAAGCAGCATACTCAAGACAGAAACAAAACCATGAGGAGAAAACGCAGGAAGAGAAAGCATCAATTGACTGTCATTCCCGCCCCCCGCGATAGATGCCCCACTTCCCATCATCACTCCCGCAATAAGATGATATCCGTACGCAGACATCCCTTTCACCTTCCAATGAAACGAGCGTGTTTTCAGGGCTGCTGCCACCATCCCTCCGACCAAAGCAACCAAAAATAGGGTACGTTCTGTCGAAGGCCAACGGGCCGCATCTACTTGCCAAAATGAGGAACTCATATCAAATAAATAGCTACTCGGTGTCCATTTAGGTTCATAGAGAAACGTCAGGCTAGCCATTAACCCTATCATCAGCATACTGAGCCACAAACGCGTATTCATCATACGAACAAAAGTCCCCCCCACAATCACCAACAGTGAAAGAATCATGAGCACCATGAAATGCGCACTAGAAGGGATTGAGGCAACACGAGAAGGAAAATATCCAGAAAAGCCAGTCAGCAAAAACCAACCAATAAGCCACCCAAACACAGTGGCGATCATCAAGGTATCGCCGCGGGAAAGCTTGCTGATTGTTGACACACCGCAACCTGAATTCAGTGCCGCACCAAGACCAAAAATCACACCGCCAAAAAAGGCAGTCCATTGCACCTCATAAACCTTAAACGATACATCAATCGTAAGCAGATCAGCGACGAAGAAAGACACCCAGCCCAACACACCACTGAGCAAGATTGATAAAAGAAATTGCGGGCGCTTGTCCAGCGCTTCATTAACGCCCCGCACCATACAAAGCCCGGTTGTCTGTGCAAGATAGCCAAGAATAAACAAGAAAAGGGAGACAACAAAAAAGAATGACACTGTCAGTGTAAACCTTCATAAACCGAGCAATATTGCGTAAGTATAGTTCGCTTTAATTTCCCAAATTGGCTCAAAGTTTAGAGACAGAACAATAAGCTAAAGCGGGAGGATAAGATTTTCAAAAGGTACATTACCATTACTTACTTTTTGTGGCTAAACTCCGCCTCTATTGCATATCAAAGCGAAGGGGAAGACACAAATAAGCTGATGCTTAACGTCAACCCCTATGTCAACGCAACATGCACCAAGCGACCGCTTATAAATTAAAATTATTAATTTAATAATTATTGATAATTTTTACCCACACCTCAGCCGCCATATACTCATCCCATCGAAACAAGAAACACCTTAATCAAACGAATTGAGAGCACATTATGAAAATGAATCACATTGGTATCATGGTTGGCGACATGGACAAAGCCGTTGAATTTTACACCAAAGCGCTTGGCCTCAACGTGGTGATGGGAAACACCAAAGTCGAAGAAGAGCGCGAGACCGCCATTGGCAGAATGTGTATTGCCGTATTTGGTGAAGGCTTTAAAGGCTTCAACATCGCGCACCTCGTTACTTCAGATGGTATTGGTGTTGAGCTATTTGAAATGAAAGAGCGCGAAGAGCGCCACGAGGTTGATTTTAAACGAATCGGCATTTTCCATTTCTGCCTACAAACTGACGATTTTGAAGGTGTTATCGAAAGAACCGAGCAGTTTGGCGGCAAAGTAAGAATGGACATCATGCGTTATCATCCAGAAGATGACAGCAAACCTGCCCAAATGGTTTACCTCGAAGACCCGTTCGGTAACCTGTTTGAACTTTACTCGCACACGTATGAAGAAACTTACGCCTCAGACTATGAGTAATAGGCAGCAAAAAAGTAAGTAATCACTTCCAACAGAAAGGGCTGGCCAATTTGGTTGGCCATTTTTCCATTCCAAGTATTTATCTGCAGGCATACCCACACACCACGTATTGACTTCTCCACAACAAGTCGCCTTTTGTGTTTGCGTTTAAATACACTTTTCGAACATTGCCCCCTCTTTCAATATCCCGTTATTAACCTCCATCGCCCTAAGCGCGTAAGGACAACAAATGAACGTTTTAAACTCAGGCAACACCGTGTTACGCGTTCTGTGGGAAGGGAATCCAATAGTGGGTTTCGATAAGGTTCACGAAGTCGGTTTGGCGCTGTTGTTGAGAGGGGTTATCCGGTGGACAATCAGTTTTAGCTAGTAAACGCCCATTATCATGACGTTATGCTTTTTGGTGACTTAAGGATTAGTTGAGAGAGTAAATATGCCATTTACACCTTTGCATATGGGGCCTGCGTTAGTTTTGAAATCAGTGGCTAGTGCAAGTTTTTCGTTGACTGTTTTTGGCTGGTCTCAAATAGTCATGGATATTCAGCCTTTAGTTGTGATGCTGAGTGGCTCTGGAGAGTTGCATGGTTGGAGTCACACAATTGCCGGTGCTGCTTTGCTGGGTTTGTTATCAGCAATAACGGGGAAGTATCTGAGTGAAGTTGGGTTGGCTATTATTCGGTGGCAGCGCTTTCTTCCAATAAAGTGGAAAACTGCATTTCTAAGCGCCTTTCTAGGAACATATAGTCATGTTTTTATTGACTCAATAATGCATGTTGATGTTTCACCATTTTATCCCTTATTTGATGACAATCCGTTTCATGGCATGGTGAGCACGGCTACGCTTCATCAAATATGCATAGCGAGTGCTGTTATCGGTGGGATTATTTGCATTGTTCGTGATAGTAAATCAAAAAAAGCATAATCGGGCAGCCAGAGGTCTCTAAGCTGCAACAGACACTTTATTCGGGTGTTGAGCAAGCCCGTCGCTGTGTGTCTATTTCTCCGCTTCCCCTTCGATTCAATGACCACCATTTGCCTTATTCTGTTCGCCTTTCGGATGCCTCGTTCGTGTGACTTCGAAGAAGACCATCAGCAACTGATTACTGGCAGATCTCCCCATCGCGTTGTGTACTGGGGCGACAAGAACTCGCGCCGCATTCCCCACTTTGGCGATATGCCTTGCGCTGCCATAAAGATCGCTTCGCTGCCGTAGCGCTGGTTCAAACCATCAAACGCTTTCATCAGTTTTGCATTACCAGGCTGGCTGTTAAACATGTCCGGCTGAACGTGTTTGCCGTTGGCTAACTCAATCAACCCCACCCCAACCTTGTAGTACCTGACTCCTTCACGGAACAAATAGGGCACCAAGGCAGAAACAGCACTGGTGATAACGGCGGTATCATCACACGGGAACGCGAACCGATGGATTTGCTTAAAGCTTTTAGGGCTGTCGTCATTAGGGGAATTACCTGCGAATACCATCAAGGTCGAACAGACTGAACCTTGCTCGCGAAGCTTGGCTGCGGCAATGCCTGCGTGCTTACAAAGCGCTTGGCGTAAGCATTCCTCTTCCACAATCCGCTCCCCCATTGAGCGAGTCGAAAAGATTTGCTGTTTATCCGCCCTTGCGACGTCCCACCCTTTGCAAACCTCGCCATTCAATTCTCGGATGGTGCGCTCCATTTCAATGCTAAACTCTCTGCGCATCAAGGCTGGCACCTGCCGAGATAACTGAAGAGCGGTGTTAATGCCCTGACGTTTCAATCTCTCCGTGATCCGTCGTCCAATCCCCCAAATATCGCCGACATCCATTCGGGAAAGCACCGCCACGCGTTCCTGCTCATTGTCCAAAACACACACCCCCTTGTAGCCCGATATCTTTTTCGCGGCATGATTCGCCGCTTTGGCGAGCGTTAACGTTGTTCCCACGCCAACGCATACGGGCAATCTGCATTCTTTCCAAACCGCACGACGAAGTGCTTGAGCATGGTCACTCAAGTTTGGAATGGCGCGGCAGCGGTGGAATGAAAGGAACGACTCATCAATAGAGTAGATATGCTGTTCAGGCGCGAAACGCCCTATCACTTGCATCATCCGGTCTGACAAATCGCCGTAGAGTTCGTAGTTTGACGAGCAAACAATCACGCCTTTTTGTTCGCATTGCTGGCGAACCTGAAAGTAGGGTTTGAACTTTTCAATGCCTGCTTCCTTTGCCTGTCGGTTTGCTGCAACGACACAACCATCGTTATTTGATAGAACAATAACCGGCTTGCCTCGCCAGTCAGGTCTGAATACCTGCTCGGCGCTACAGTAAAAGGAGTTGGCATCAACTAACGCGAACACAGCAATGGACTCTGGCGATGGCAACGTATGGAGCGCACGACCACACCCTCAATCGAGAAGGTATCGTGCTGCGTGATGGGTACCGAGGAGTAACTATCGTTGGCGGATAGCAAGAGCCGACGGGTGACATCTAGCAATTTGCAGATAAACTCGCCATTTAGGTTCGCCACAATCACGTCACCATCCCTAGCGTTAACGTGCCGATCTACGATCAAAATATCGCCATCGAATATGCCAACCCCTTGCATAGAGTCACCTGACGCCTTACCAATGAAGGTGGCGCTAGGATGCTCAACAAGCAGCTCATCGAGGCTTAGTGGCAGCTGACGGTAATCCCCTGCCGGAGATTCAAAGCCAGTGATACCTGCGCTTGCAAAAATAGGGATAATGTTCATTAAATATACTGTTTATATATACAGTATTCATTTTAGCGCTTTTCGTCTTACAAGCAAGATCCCGCTTTTCTGACAGCGCAATAAGTCACCAAGTCATGGCAATGAAAAATCTTTTTTTACGGGGGAATGAATCAATAGAAACGCTAACGTATTGAGGATGAAGCGAAACGAGCAACTTAAGTAAACTCAAGCTTGGCGTGATTTATTTTTTGATTTTAAAAGCAGAACTGTTGCCAATACCATAAAGCTTCAAAGCTGTAACGTTAGATCAATGGGTTAGGAGATTTGCGACACCATAAGTTTGCAAGGTCTAACACCATAAATTTGCAAATTAGTTTTCTTCGAACCAAATCAAAATCACCAAGAAAGAAAGTTACAAATAAGGACTTTATCTTATGTATCAACCACCTAGCCTATGAGTGGTTCTTTATGTACCTGCCAGAACTCTTGCAGGTACACACTACCTTATCTGACCATTACTTTTTCTGATAAATCAGCATAAATTGAGCCTATGACATTAGAGATACGATCTCGCTCAATTTGGTCTTCCCAACTGCCAGCTATGGAAATCCGCCCATCCACACCATCTGCTGTGACATATCCGCGGCTTGGATAAGCTCGAAATGAAACTGCGTCGCTTATATAACGCACCCAGTAGGCTTCACCCTGCTCTGTTGTACATTGCTTCCAATTATTCTGAAGAGATGAGCTGCTCTCAGACTTCTGAGCTTCAGCAGACTCTTTTTTCTTTGCATCTGCTTTCGCATCAACTGTCAGCCATTCGCCAATGAATCTCCCACCAATAGTTAAAAAAACCACAGATGACACTATTATCCAAGGGTGACTAAAAACGGATCCATCCATATTAGCGGTGATGACATAAGTCATTACTGCTATGGCAACCAGCCCAGCGCCAAACAGGGCCCATACCCACAACGAAGCCCTATCTTTTTTTAACCATGCTGCAATAGCTACCATTACGGCTATCACCATCAATGCCCATGAGTCCAGCCCCGAAAAAAAGTCGGCATTCATCCATTGCTCTCCATTTTCATTGTTTCACATTAAATAGTTAAAATGCTCTCTACTTCCACGCAGGAAGCCATTGTTAGTTTTATCAAGTGACAGGGCTGAAGAAACAGCCCTGATAGCCTTTAAGCACCTGAACGCACAAGAAAACACCACGTGTCGTAGCCGTAATCACGAGCATCTAGAAGCTTTTTTGAGTTTTTAACTCGTCTATAACGACAAAATACCCATTTAAAGCCTCTAGGTGCAGGTTTTCGTTTTTCCATACCACCACCAAAATCAATTTGGCAACTCAGTTCTTGGCAAACCCAAGGGCTAGCGCTATACTCAATTCGCCAAAACAAAGTATCGCTAAGGGTTTGTGGCTCGGTTGACGAGTTGCTTCACCTAAGCCTTAGAAGTCCTCATTTCAAAAGAATGGGGATTTCTTGTCTCTAGTCCACATTTTTGCATCCTGGTGAAGAGCGCCAGTGGGAAATCACATACTCTAGTTTGCCCTTCCTGCGTCTTACGTACGAACAAACGTGCACATCTTTGTTATTTTTCAACATTTTTTATCTCTCTATAGTTAACGATTTAAATTGCCTTCTTAGATCTGCTTAGTCCTCTCTTGTTCTATTCACCTCCTCTTGATTCTCATGATTTCTCATGATTTCTCATTCATTATTTTTAATGAACACTCAACTAAGAAGAAAACTCTTAAAGAGCTTCTTCATGCGCCTCGTTCACATAAAATTATGAACCTAAAGTCTTTTATGTGGCCCTAAGGCCAACTCCGGTTCATAAAATAAAATGAACCAAATCACTTTATTAGAGCTCTAAATCACGAGCTCTACTTATATAATAACACCAAAAACACTTCTGTGTCAATGTTTTTTGTGAACGAGATTTATTGCTTCTTTAACGGAAAGTAGTAGTACTCCACACCGCCTGACTCAGCAATACCTTCTTTGCGCATCAACAGTCCCGAAGTAACAAGCTCTTTTAGTTTATTACTAGCATTATTGATCTTTAAATCTAGAGATTCAGCAATGTCAGATGCCGCTACCCAGCCTTTATCCATTACAAAATCATACAAGGCTTGCTGCGTACGTTTTGGCTTAGGTCCAAGCAATTCCCAAAAGCCATTACATTCTGCATGAACTGGAAATGACAGCTTATCGGCTCCCGCTCGAATATTATCCAAAAGCACTTCATTCGCAACATGAGAAATAAAGAAGCCTTTCTTTCCAACATGTTCCAGTGCTTGACGAAGAAACGCTTCTCTTGGGAAAGAAGCATCAATTCTTCTAACACCTTCGAGTGAGATATCAAAGATATCCACCTCAGTTTTCCATGCGATAAATTCAGCTATTCCCTTTGCTACAAGTTGGCCATCTTCGACACCCCAACCGTCTTTTGTCCCGTCTGGGTTGGCATCGAAGTCCATAAAATCTACAAGTTTTATACGAGAAATTATCTGTTTCATGTTTTTTATTGAAGCAGAATGTTCCTTTTTTGGCAAGAAATACTTAAATTTTTGGAACTTCGAATGAAAAGGATATGTGCGTTCCTGCCATATCAGCGCAAGGTTTAAAGTGTGCAGATGCAAACTCGTTTCCAACAGGGGTTAGGTCGACTAAACACTTATCTAACCTAAGATGAAGCGAACCATTGTATTTTATGGCAATTTCAGCCATCCGGTTTAGCCCAGATCCTCTTTGGTCATTCTTTCGGCTCAAGCCATTGTTGAACATTTCTAACAAGAGAGTTTCGTCGCTACTATCCTTGAAAATATCATTTCGTTCTTGCAACCCCTGCCTCAAACTATTGAGCAGACCAACCCCCACATCCGCAATGACTATGTATATTTTTTGTGTTGTCGGATAGTGATGCATATACACAAACCCCGGAGATTGTGACTGACTATGCTGGCTAACATTATCGCAAAATTCACAAATAACTGTCTGAATATCGGTTAAAAATTTTTCACAATCTGTTTTAAGTAGTTCACTGAGGGCATCCGTCATTTGACCGGGAATTGGTCTGTTGTTGCGACTAACGACGGGGTCTACGGCTCGAATTTCGTGTAGGTTCACCGATTGCCCTTGAAAACGAATAGAAGCGGCTTCTCTTGAGCTGGGTTTTGTTGGGGTTACGGTGACTGAGGTGGGAAGATGAAGAAGAAAACCACACCTATCCATGAATGTGAAGCAGCGGCATTTTCCGCCAAGAAATACAAGCGACAAATCCGCCCCTTGATTTACAAGGTGGTGACACAAGCATAACAACTTTAGCTGAGCATCAGCCAAAAAACGGCAGTCTTTATCTATCTGTATTTCAATGAAATTTTCTTCGTGCGCACTAAAATTCGATATTTTATTCCCGTGAAGAACTTCTTCGATATCGACTTTATTGTAAAATCTACCAAGCTCTTTAAATCTTATGATATCTACCAAGTTCTACATTTTCCTCAGGTTGTATGCATTGACATACATATAATCTGAATATCAGCTAAAAGATCAAGATATTTATGTACCTAGGTATCATTTCTATGTCGTATTTAGTTACTCTACACGTCCCTTTTACGAACCTATGTAGGTGGAAACCCCACAAGCCAACCCTCGGCACCCGCTATCTGCATGCTGGCTGCTGCCTTCCGGCTCTGACCAATTACATACAGTCACGCTGCGAGGAAACCTATGGGGTTTCCATTGTTTCAAACAAACCAAAAATTTCTGGTATGTCGCTTTTCCATCTCTGCCTTGCGGCAGGTTTAGGTTCCAAGAGTGGGTTGCTAACTTCCTGATCTTATCTCAACCGCCTTTGCGGCAGGACACACTGACCGCCGACACCTATCAAGTCCCGGCATTTTCTCAGCTACCTGTACGGCAGGACACTTAATTCAGCGATTCTGGCTACCTCAAGCACATTTCTCAGCTACCTGTACGGCAGGACACCTCTCTGTGAATACGTGCGCGTACTTGCGAACTTTCTCAGCTACCTGTACGGCAGGACACGCCGTATATTTGGAAAACTTAACCGGAATATTTTTCTCAGCTACCTGTACGGCAGGACACCATTATCAAACGGCTATATTTGCAATTGAATCAGTCGATTAGCTCATTCGTGCCAATTAACCTCTTTTTGACGAACGCTCCGTAACCCTATGATTTTAATAGCCATAAACATACCAAGAATAAAAAGGGTTAAATCACAATACGAATATCGGGCACTGTTCCTCGATACGATTGATTGGTTGCCAGTCCATAGCCATTAAACTCTGCATCAGAAACTTCAGCGGCCTTTTCCTTTTGGACATGCAGCACAAATCGTTGTTGGGTACTCTGGCTATCCATGAGTATTCGATGAAACAATCCAATCGGCTGATTGCTTCCTATCCTCTCGGGATCAAATACTTCACCACGCTCTGCTGCTCGCCTTTTTGCTCTCTCAAGCCGTCTTCTTTTCTCGCCTGTAAACAGCTTGGCAATGCCCTGGTTTCGGTAAAACCGAACCTCTGCGGTATCTGCAGGCACTGGCTCTACATCAGAGACAGCAAACAGCCCTTGAGCAAGCATCATTGTGAAATACTGAGTTTGATGAAGCTGACTCAACCGCTGCAGATTGGAAGAGCAAAACATGATTTGATTGCCGAGGCTTTGCTCTGTCCATCTGGGAAACCCAACCCCAATACCACCAATGTGGTGAAAAACTAAGAAGTCATGCAGGGTTGAAATACATCGCCCCGCCAAAATCTCTTGGCTAGCCTGCTCTGGCAAATAAGTGATCACGAAGTAATAACGCTTCACGCCGACCTCGACTTCTGGAACAAACCGCCTTTAACCAAAATGGCCATCAGGTAGTGGACATCCGAGGGGATCTCATCGCTACTTTTCAAGCCTTCTAACAGTGCTGCTTTCTCATCGACACTCTTCAGTAGACTGTATGCGTCAATCCCACTTGAAGGGATACGGTGAGCAATAAGGTATTCTTTATCGCCTCCGTATTCATGCACCCGTAAACGCTTATCCGCTTCATCAGCCCACCAATCATCAATTAGCTGAATTGCGGCTCCTATTTTCTCAGCATTCAGGCTTGGCCAAATCTGACCATCTCCACTTCTTACCTTTGCGTATTCACGACCAAGGTTGGAACCGTCTTTAGAGTCACTGAACATTTGGCTCGGAAAGATTTCTTGCATGAACGAGGCTGAAACGTTCGCTTTGATATCGGCAAACCAAAATGGCTGTTCACCAGACAAGGCCGCCGCCAGTTCTCCGGTCAAACCGTTCAGCACTTTTTGGGAATCATTCTGCCAAGGCTCATGCCAATCAAGATGAAGAACATTATCGATTCTGTATTCGCTACCCGCAGATGTGGTTACAGCTATCGCGAGACCCATGCTTCGTTGATTTCGCCAGAGCCATTGGCCTAGCAGCAGGTTTTTACAATACCTCCGCGCTAACACGTCATACCCACCCGCTCTTTGATAAGCAGCAGCTAGACCACGAAGTACTTCACCCACACTATGACTGTTACAAACGAAAGGGCTCAAAGAGTTTGCTTCAACGCGCAAAGAGAAACGGCAAACAATTTTGTTTACCGTCGGGGGGACGTAACACGATTCTCTGCGAACGGGGTTTCCGAATGCTAAGTCCTGAGGTTGCAGATTCTTGGGTGAACCGCTTGGTTGGTAAGCTTCAGCGTAACTGCATTTCTGGCCGACAATTGCATCTTGGTCAATGGGCAAAGGCTTCATCGTGCCATCTGCTTCTTCGTAGAAAAACACGCCCTTACTTGGCCGCAGAGAACCTTGGTAAGAAAGCTGAGTGCAGAGTTCCATGATTCCCCCTTATGCTCTTCGCATTAGGATAGAACCGCCAACGACATCCATTTTCCAAAAACAGATCGCATTGAAATATTTCTCACCTTTAAGGCGAATATCTATGGGAGATTTACAAACGCAAAGCCCTATCAATGGCTCTGCGTAGGCGTGGCCAGGAGAAACACTATTTGGTCGTTC
The DNA here is from genome assembly GCF_045679545.1 of Enterovibrio litoreus. Lineage (NCBI taxonomy): Bacteria > Pseudomonadati > Pseudomonadota > Gammaproteobacteria > Vibrionales > Vibrionaceae > Enterovibrio > Enterovibrio litoreus. The sequence goes on along the minus strand of NZ_CP166194.1, from coordinate 978,049 downwards.
TGTGGGTTCTTCTAGCAATTGATAGCCCACCATAACAGGCTTCAAATCCTTATCTAACTCGGCAAGTTCGCAGAGACCCTCAAAAGATTTGGGAGTAGTTACAGAGGGGCAAACCCATCGACCTGCTGCTGGTAATCGGGAAACACGTTGATATAGGGACTGAGACGAGCGCAGTGAACACCAATCTTTCGATTCATAGAGCGACGGCGGTTGCAGCGTCCCGCCAGCGAAACGGGATGGCAGTGCAGCCTTTACCAATTCGACTAATTCATCACGAGACTCATGTGCCAAACAATCAGGGTTAACGCGTATCACTAAATCCATCACTACGTCGCAGTGTGTCGATTCGATGATGCCCGTTCGCTTTAAATGATCGCTCCGCTTTCTTTCTAGTGTCAGTCCTGGCAATTTCAATCCAGACACTGCTGAATACTCCCGTATATGCCAAGCAACACCAGTGAACCCTACCCTGTGATCAAGTAAGCTTTTGAGCTTTCGTTCATAAGCATGCACAAAACCCCAAAGCGCGGTCAGCGACGGAATGCCAACCAAGTAGGGATTTGCCAAAGATAACGCATCGAACACTCGAAGGTTTTCGAGATGGATAACGTCTATCGAAGATGTTTCCTTAGCATCATTTTTTTCACCAAGACCATTTAGAATCCATCGTAGTTGGTTTGATACCGGTTCTAGCAATTTAGGGTGATAGGCATATTCTGATTTGCTAAACCCTGCACTTTGCAACGTCTCATGAAAACGTTGATTCACTAAACGTAGCAATTTGCGGTTGTCAGCCAATGGCATATTAAGTAGTGAGCGCTCTGGTTCCGTTGCTATGATTTCATTATCGGCATCATTCTGGACGCTGTCCCGCCACTCCATGATGGGAAGAAGCCAATCAGCAAGACCTCGCCGTAACTGACGAACCAATGCAACGCGGTGCCTCCGACGTTGCCGAAGTGTCAGCTCCTTTTCCAGATGCGTCAGGCTATGCAAAACGCCCATAAAACGTTTGTTTAACACCGCACCAATGTTGAAAACAGGTTTACCAGACGCTACCTTCAACGCTCGGCTTTGGCTAAGCGTTCTCCGTTTATACTGCGAAATGAACAATGGATAATTGAGCACCGAGACGTTCCCGCCTTTTGATGACGTAAGATCGCCAACACTCGCGGGGTGTCCATGCGTTATCGTTCTAAATCGGCCAATTCTTTGTGTATGAAGCTGCTGGATCTGAGCTTGCACAGCACACGAAACAACAGGCGTTACGGCTAAATAATCATTACTCCAAGGAAAACGGACTTGCTTGGAATAGTCACTCACTTCTGTAGGGAAACGATCCGTGTTCATGGCCTGGTTCAGCAGATCCCGCCAACTATCGAACTGAGGTTTAGTGACACCCAAACCTCGAAACGCTTTTCGCCAAACTCCTTGATTGCGAACCACACACTCGGCCAAACAGGTCGACTCTCCTTCCCAAATAAAACTCGCACAAAATAGCTTGGCTTTGTTCACCATCGAAGAGTTATGAGACCACCCTAACCGACGTTCACAATGCGCACTACTCAATGCCTCACCATTAAGAGGTAACGCATCACAAAGCACTCTTTGCGCTTGGACTCGCGTATCAGGATATTTAACGTTGTGAGAATGAAGCCAGCGAACTTCCTGAATACATGACGATACATGATCATCGTCTTGCAGCAGTGCTTTTGCTGAAGAACGAGAAGTCAGTGATTCAACCTCAACGCGCTTTAGCGTCAGATTCAGTAAAACGATGAGTGCGAGAGTTTCCTCTCCTGTTACTTCAACCAATCCCGAATAAGCGGCGAACGCCATACGGAGTGCAACATCGGGTTCATCACTCTTAACTGCTTCACTCAGTGTTTTCATCATCACCACGCTGGAAGATAAACATCGCTGGCAAGATCGGTCTGCATTCTCGCAATGCCTAGCTCAATAACATTGCGAAGCCTGAATGCAGGTTTATGTGGTGGAATGGTCGTTTGTTGATGTGGCCTGTAAGCGAGTTTGAGAAAACCTTCTTGGTAGAGCCTGTCTACCTGCTCATAGCTTGTTGAGAGAAGCGCCGACGTTTCCGCCAGTGTCAAAAGAGTATCGCCAACATTGGCTTTCTTTGTCTTAGGGTTTTGCTCAATCAGGTTAGACAAGTACCCCACCACTTCACGAAGCACAAAGTTCTCTGAAAGCTGTCTTGAAGGCAAGCTGCTGGCATGAAGCAATACATCACCGAAGACCTTTCTAAACGACGTGTGGTTGTATTCGGTGTAACGGGCTGAATCCCACACATACAACCTCTCATTCATCGCAGAATGGAGTGACTTCGGCCATTGGTTGAAAAACTCAATGGCATTATAGAGACCATCGACATTAACGGTGTTATCAGGCTCTAGTTGCCCAACAAACTCCAAGTGATACCAGAGCAACGCCCCAAGGCGAGTAGATTGATTGCATTGTTCAAGTACGCAGTCATTGAGGCTATCCAGTTCACCTGCCATCAAACAGCTCAACGCGTTACGAGGTTTTCCTGCTTTAATGGTAGGTGCATTTCTAAGGTCAAAACCACACTCACACTCAGTGATGCTTTCACTGGTGCAGTAGTCAATCAATGCGCCACAACTAGGGCATGTATCAATCAAGTCCAGTTGATGTTTGTGGCATGCAGTGTAAGGAGTGAAGTGCCAGACTTGAGGAATATACGCATCTTCCTTTAAGCATTCGGGGCATATTGGCACTCCATTCTTTCTCACAAAGCAAAGAGGTATATGAGTTCCCTGCCGAAATACGGATGAATGCGAGAAACAAAAGCGAGTGCTGGAGCCAAGTAAGGCAAGCTGTAACAGGGGTAGTTGTGTATCGGCTAGATTGTCGAGCAAACGAAGAGCACGAACACGAAACCCGCTGCTTTGCACAGCGTGATATACGTTTACCGTCTTCAACTGAAGCGGGAATGCCCCAAAAGCCTCTTCGTCATGCTGATAAAGCCAGTCTTTAACAGCGCGACTAAGTAACTGATATAATTCAAAGTAGTTAGCTTGACTTAGACGAAGGAGGTAACCTTCGAGGGACTCATCTATCCGATGTTCAATTCTGACTGAAAGCTTAGACATACACGCCACACACTAAGGATTTCTTAGTAAAGAGTGGCCACTCTAGCGAGCAAAGTTGGATCATTTTTGAGAAACCTATGATGCCAAATCTCGCTATGAGACTCTAGATAGCTGCTTACTCGACGATTTTCCCATAAGGGCGCAGGAACGGATCTGCCCAAAATGGTTTGTGGTAAGTTGTGGTAAATGATTTACCACAACTTACCACAAATTGAGATACTGGTTAAAACACCACCAAAGCGTGTCAAACCGATCTGCTCTGACACATTTCTGCCCCTAAATGAGTTTCATCAATACTCCTAGCTTCTATTGTCAGCAAATTTGCATTAGAAAAAATTATAACGGGAATTTGCATATTGACATTTGATTCAAAAACACTGTCGCTATGATCAGCTTATCTCGTACATGACGTTAAAAAGTACGGAAGCGCCAAAAGTCAGATCTTTCGAACGAACTCGTTATTATCGGTTAAACACGGCTTAGCTACATTGAATTATCAACTTAGTAAAGTTTCAGGGAAGGTATGTCAGAAATCTGAACCTTCTCATTTTTCCAACGGAGATTTGTGGTGGTTGCTTATTTTTATGTGATAATTTAGGTGGTTATAAGGACATCATCAGGTGAGAAGCTACTAGAAAAGCAGCCTGTCGATTCATAAAGTGTAAGGCTTCCGGATTATCAAAATTAATGGATTTAGAATGAAACTCCCTAAAAGACATCGCAACCATCAGCTAGAAACTGAATCGGTAAGAGAACTTCAGTCCAAATTGCCATCTACTTGGGTATACAGAACCCCAACAGATGATTATGGTATCGATGGTGAAGTTGAAATATTTGACGATAAGGGTTTCGCAACGGGTCGAAAGTTTTTGCTTCAGCTTAAAGCTACTGACGAAGATAATTTAAACAAAGCACTAAAGTTGCGACTGCCGGTGGAAAAGGCAAATTACTTTGACAGTCTAAACTTACCCGTTTTGGTTGTTAGGTATTTAGCTGTAAGCAAGAAAATTTATACTAGATGGTTTCATTCTTTTGACCCTTATTGGGAATCCACAACTGAAAACAGCTTGGCTTTTAATTTCGATGAATCAAATGCCTGGTTTGAAGGGCGCGAAAAATCTATAGAGTCAGAGCTAAATGAATACTTATCCTTAACAGGAAACAAGTACCCTTTTCCGATTTCGCTGCCAATGTTTTTTACACCTGATTTCCCTTTAGCATCAGAAGCAGCAAAGCTGACCGCTCAAATTATGAGCATGTCGGATAATTACAATGACATTCTAGATATTAGTTTTTCACCAAACAATAATGAAAAACCTCCGAGCTACGTTATCTTTGATAGTGAGAAGTTACATGTTGTTCTAGCAAATAGAACTGGATCATGCTTGCACTTTAAAGATGGTTTGAGCGAAAAACTTCGGGATAACATTACGAGTGACATTTTTGTAGCAATCGGCCTAGGTTTGTTTTTCAGAGGCTACAGGGTTGAAGCTGGACGCTTGCTTTCAGATAACATCAAAGCATCGACGCTAAAGCATGACATAAAAGTGATATCGGCAGTTATTGCAGGTCTTATTCAAGCCAGACAACATGAACAGGCATTAGAACTAACGGAAGATTTATTCAGTAAAAACGAAGGAATAAATGCAGCACAGGCCGCTTTAATGTCAATCATTAAATGTTATGGATCTATAAAGGCTTCGGATAAAAGTCTGTTGTCTAAATCACTTTCCCAAATTAGTGACTCATTGCAGAAGAGAGACATAAATGAAATAGCAGCAGTCGTCGAATATAACCATGCCAATATATTGAGAGCAACAGGCGACAAACTTAAAGATGCCTTAAAACACTACAATAACGCTGCCAAGCTTTTTCAAGGATATAAAGAGAGAAGCTATTGGCTATCAGAAGTGGCTAGTTGTCTTTTCTTACTTAAGCGTTACCGCTACTCGTCTAAGTTTTATAAAGCATCAATTGATGCAGAGTTTAGTCTACATGTGCTTGGTCTATATGCCGACTCTTTGATGTATTCAGGCAACTTTAGAAAATCACTTAATGAATTTCATCGTTACTTTGAAATTGATGATACTGATAACTTTGATTCTGAATGGCACCTGAAAAGTATTTGCTTACAAGCGATCGTTGAAACATTAGGCGTTGAAGAACAGACCCCTTTTCGTGGAGAGTATGATATAGAATCACTAATTAGGGGTGATGAAGAGAGTTTTATTTCTCATTTAAAAGAGAAGGATGTGCTGTGCGGAGAAGTTTGGTTCCATCTAGCAATTAGTTTGACGCATGAAGATAGATTTGAAGATGCGGTTATATGTTTTCTAATGTCTGGTTTTTGTGAGCATTCACAAATGGAAGCGTGGGGCAATGCACTAAGCTGCTCCTTTCAAACAGAAAACCGAGGAATGTCAGCGGCTATCATGAAATGTGGCTATGACAAATTCGGGCAAGATTTCATTCTTTTCTTTACTGAAACAAGACCGTTGAATGATGATTCCGATCCGGTAGAAGCTCAATTAAAATTAATTGAGTTAATGCAGTTTCTTAACGAAACAAAGTCGGCTAGTTCAGGTTTTGAAGCCCGCATACACCGGCCTGAAGGAGGATATGATAAAGTCATTACTAACGAAAAGGCCTAGCAGGTTGTTGAACTCGGGAAAATTACTCGCTTCGCTCCCAATTTTCTGGAGAACAAGATGTTGATATTTTTCTATACGTGAGCGGTTCTTCTCCGCTTAGGTGAGTTTGATATTTGGGTAAAAAGTTGAGTGGGTATCAGGGACCGATGTTTGTCTGATCTTCAACTTAAAATAGCTCCTGAAGAGATCATTACAGTTTCAAGTTTTCTGCCAAGTTTGGTTAAGGTTAAATCAGCACCATTGAGGACACTTTTGGGGTGGCAACTATAAGAGATCTAAGTCGTTTTTTGTGAATGTCAGGGCATTGGTCTTCAAGAGTTTGCTGTAGAATTTGAATGTCGCGCATCTACTCATTGTTTTTGCGAGAAATTATGAGGGGATTCGCGAGAGTTTGGCGTTAGGGCTTTCAAACCGCGTTAAGATAAAAATAAAATGGACGTAATTAAATGAAAATTCTTGGGATTAGGGTTGAACCAAAAAAAACAACATTTGTTGTTATTAACTGTGAAGGAGATAACTTTACAATCATCAATAATGAATGCATTAAAGTTCCAGCAGCACTGGATTTTCCTGAAAAGTTGAAATATATAAGAAGCTGCGTTTTGGATATTTTAAGAGAGTATACAATAAGTATTGCTGGCATAAGAATAGCTGAGAGTAATTCTCAAAACTTAGATGTAACTAGGCTTCATATAGAAGGTGTCATACAAGAGGCGTTTGCTAGCAGTAGTGTTAACAAGTATTTCACAGGTAGAAAAACATCTATTGCATCTAGATTAAATATGAAACCTAAGCAGTTAGAATTGATTATTAAAGGTAGTAATGGTTATGAATTGTTAGGTCACTGGGAGTTGCTAAAAAATAATAATGCAAGAGAGGCTGCATTAGTTGCAATGGGGGCTTTAGCATAATGTATCCATATCAGAAAGCACAAGTATCTTTTAAAAAGATTGAAGAGATTGGGCAAGAAGGACAAAACTCAAAAGTTTATCGTGTTCATGATGAATATCTCGATGCTGAAATGGTCATAAAAGAAGTCGAGAAAAACGATAACTTCTCTGCTGCTGATTATTTTTCAGAAGCCAGAACTTTATATCGTAGTAGCCATCCATATGTTGTACAGGTTAGTTACGCCTGTGAAGATGCTAAAAAAATATATGTGGCGTCACCATATTATAAAAATGGTTCACTTAAGCGCCTTATGTCGACAAGGTTTTTAACGACAAAGGAAATTATTCGTTATTCAACACATATTCTTAACGGCTTACATAATGTTCATTCGAAAGGATTAATTCATTTTGATATTAAGCCTGATAATGTTCTGATTTCCAATCGCAATGAAGCATTGCTGGCAGATTTCGGATTGACAAAAGTTATGGATAAAGAAGGTGTAGCGAAACAACCTAAGTTATACGTTAAGCAATTTCCTCCAGAGGTATTTGGAAATCGAGAATGTGAGTTTGACAATAGGTTTGATATCTATCAAGTTGGTTTGACTATGTACAGAATGTGCGTAGGTGATCAAGCTTTTGATGAACAATTTTCTGTTTACCAGACAGGCCCGCAGTTTGGTCAAGATGTAATATCGGGTAAGTTTCCAGATCGTGAAGCATATCCATTGCACATACCTACAAAATTACAACGAACCATAAATAAATGCTTAAAAGTTAATCCAGGAGATCGCTTTGGATCAGCTATTGAAGTAGTAAACGCACTTGCTGATATTGATGGTTCCATACTACACTGGGAGTATAAACCAACTGAGACTCACCAAGTATGGGAGTCAAATGTTGATGGTGTCACTAAGACGATAAGTGTATGTAATGAAAGGAAATCAAAAGCTTATCGTAAAACAGGTTCGTCAGAGCCGAGAAGAATTACAGCATATTGTAAGGACGACATTACTGATACGGATATCATTAGGTTTTTAAATGATGAAAAAGAAATGCGGAAAAAGTAGTCAATTTTTAACTAGAGCAAGATTAGTTAATGACACTCGAAAGTCTCTTTCTCGCGATAAGTTACCAGAGCCAACGGAAGACATGTTTGACTGTCTTTTAGGCTTTAAGCCGGGAGCAAGAGACTTCATTGACCTCTCCAAAACAGTCAAGCCCTAACAAAACAATCAAAGTGATGCGTTACATTCGGCATTATTGATATGGCTAGCCCCGTGTTTACGGTGCTAGCCTGTTCTTTATTGTGGTTGCCGTGCTCACTAGGACCGTGCCGACGTAGCGAAATCGGACCGAGTATTTAAGCCAGCAAAAACGCGCTTGCAATACTTGATCTAATCCAACATCTGCTTGATGCACAAAACCGCTAACTTAGAAATGTCCAATTTTAAGCCATCAAATTTTTCAACTCTAGCAGGCAATGATCAGAAGTCTGCCCGAATTTTATCCAGCAGCTCCTGCTGTTTATTTGGGGAGAGTTTAGATGCTGCTAGTAGCAAAGCAGCCAACATATCATCGTCACAATACAAGTAAGCAACAGGCACACCAAGCTCATCAGCGAGTCTCTTGGCTGTTTGGTAATCTGGTGCATGCTTACCTTTTTCATACTGATTGAGGCGCGCACTGGCTGTGTTGGGATCCATACCGAGATTTATGCCTAACTGTTGTTGAGTCATACCTGCGGCTTTACGCGCAGCACGCAGTCTAGTTGGGAAAGGTGATTCCATAAATCTTCAGCTACTTAGGATAAGTAACTAAGATTCTCTTAGTATCACGTCAACAAATGTACTAAGGATTACTTAGGTTTAAAAGACCAGCACTACGCCTTTTTCTTTAGAAGCTCTTTTATTGGAATGTTTTTGCTGAACACCCTGTCGGTCAAAGCCTCGTCACTGCTCAATGCTTTGGGGTTGTAACCTGAGTATCGTTCAATTTCAGAAAGTCTCAGCTCATTGAAAGGAATATCAAACGGGTTCAGCTTTTTCGAGTTAAGCTTCGCGTAAGAATTTCGCAGTCGCTGCATGTCAAACTCACGCTCTCCGTCAAACACCGCGTCTTTCACTGCATCGTTTATCAAATGCCGTAACGCTCTCATTTCGCCTCTGCTCGCCGCAAATAGTCCAACGGAAATCTGTTTGGCTTCTAGCTTTGGTGGAGTATCAAACGGCATTTTCTTAGCCAAGCCTTTTAGAAACTGAATGAAGTGAATGGGGTCTTCCGAAAGCTTAAAGTAAGGAATAGATCGGCGGGTAACTAACCTAGACGACCACTGAGGCTCTTCAGCTATCATCTCAGCCCACGGCATACCGACAAGAATGATAGGTACGCCAGCTTCCTCTGAGATGTATTTGAAGCGATTCGCAATCGCTTGTCGCTTCTCTACTGATTTGAATTCGATAAGCTCTTGGAATTCATTGATAATAATGAGTTCTACTTGCTTCACTTTAAGCAGCTCGACAAGCGAGTAAGTCAGGCTGGAATCCGTCGTGATCCTTGAACGACCTCTGGCGGTGGTTCCGAATTGCCCAAGATCTTTGAGCAGTTGCAAAACCGTTTCTTCCAGCGTGAACTTACTTGGGATGCGGCTGACCAGCACTGGCAAAGAATCAAACTTACTGATGGGGTCAGATTGAAGTCGGCTTTGATAATGACGAATAAGGTGGGACTTGCCGCAGCCAGTATCACCCGTCAGTAACATGCATTGCTGATCACCACCAAGCAGTCGATTTTCTCTCAACCTATCGAAATCACTCATGATTTCTTTCAGCAGCGGATATTCAACAAAGCAATCCCAGAAGGCTTTGAGTTTGATGCTTTGCTCTTCCGTCATGCGCTTCACGTTAATACCCATCTAAGTCGCTGATCATGTCATCCCAATTGTCAAACAGCGTCTGACCCTTTTCTTTTTGGCTAGCGTCAGCTTTTTCAGGATTAGGTAACGCGACACTCGCTTTCCCTTCACTGCCAACGCCCGAGAACTCGGCTAACTTTCGCTGCCCTTTCATTCGTTTCTTTTTGCTGGGTATTAATTGGAAAGTTTCCTGATCTTGAAGCACTCTTTGGTGAATCGCCTGTCGCGCTTTCGCTAGGCTCAGCACATCAACACTGCCTTCAATGAATTTATGATGAGCGTGAGAAATGACTTGGTGATGGTGCCATGAAAGGTTCTTGGTATAGCCAATTGGATCTTCGCAAGGCACTTCCAAATACCCTTCTAATTCTTCGAGATAAACAAAGATTCGGGAGATGTCATCAGGGTCAATTTTGACCAATTTCTTGCGGCTGCTTTCGGTTTGAGGGTATCGCTTTCGATACTCAGACAAATCAGGTGAATCGTATCGCAGATGCTTGATTTTGAAACCGAGCCGAGTAAGTGTCGGCTGCCATTTCACTCCCATAACAACAGTGAGTTTGTCGATATCCTCTTGCGTCATCGCAAGTGGAGGAAAGTCATCATAACCTTGCTGCCACAACTTGGCCGGAATACGGGAGTGTCGAGAATCTGAATCTTGATGGTATACATCAATTATCCAACGATGAAATAACTCAATGAACGTAGAGAAGCGTATCACCGCGTCTTTCTCTGGGTTGTACTCTTCTTTTTCCAATACGTTCGAGAATGTCTTACCAGGGAAAGGGTCGAGAAATTTCTTATTGATAGTACCGAAAAGCCGTTCGATGAATGGCTTGAGCCACGGCTTTCTAACAGGGTTAAATTGAATATTAATACCCGATTCTAAGCATGCTTGCTCAAGGCTCTCACTCCAAAACTCTGCGCCATTATCGACAACTAACGTCTCGATTTTTCCGCTGCACGGCCAGTCGTTTTGGAAATCACTCGCGATGTTATCAAGGTAATCCTTTGGCTTTGTTGCGTGAATAATGGCTTTACTCACTGAGTCATAACTTGGTGCTCTATAGCCAAGATGAAAGCCGACAATGCAGGAACTGAACACATCAACGAGTAACGTTAAGTACGGGCGACCGAGCGGAACAAGAAGCTCATCATCAATCAAAATCAGATCGAGAGGTGTATGGTCAATCTCAACTTTCTCTAGAATGCGAGTAGGTGGTTTGTGCGCACTGAAATGTCCATACCACTGATCTGCCATGAATTTGCCATGCCTTGCGACAGCGACTTGATAGGGAGGAAGCTGCTTAATGCGTTTTTTGAAGCCAGAATAGGACAGTGGCTTTATTGTTCCTTCCACTACTCCTTCATTGTTGAGCAACACCTGATCTTTGTAATATTCATAGGCCGTTGTCATTGAAGGTCTACGAGCGTTTAAGAATCGCTCCAGCGCATCATGAAAAATTGCGCCATCACCGGTATTTTTTAATTCGTAATTACCTTTTCGATGATGCTTTGGAACCAACGCTGTGATCTTTCCACCCGACAATTCATAGCTTTTCCGCCAATCGCACACTACTCGGCTTTTTGGTGGGTCTGATTGGCCTGTTTCTTCAAAATGCTGCTGGATGAGCGGGTTAAGGTTTTTAGGTGTCCAGCCACCATTGAGGTTTTTATTGATAAAGGCGAGTAGCCGAAAGCGTTTGATGGCTTCTTCTTTCAGGTGTGCAGGATAGCTATCAAGATCTCTTTCTATCAGCTTTTGTGGTTCTTTGGATGGGGAACTATTTGGTCTATTTTCCGAACTCGATGACGGCGAAAATTCATTGCTGAACAGTGGTAGGCTATTGTCGCAATCGCTGGAGTTCATGCTCCAACCCACACCACGCTGTGCATACCAAATTTCTCTTTGTTCAGTTCTGCCTGCAATTGCCCACGTGAAATTAACGCCAGAGCGTTGGCTTTTAACTCTCCACTAGGGACATGAATCCGTTGTGATAGGTCGTTGATGGAGACTAACCCACTTGCTCTCACCACCTTTAGCAACTGTGCCTGAATGACATTTACGCCAACAATACCTGTATAGCGGTGCAACAATTTTAGATTATAAAGGACAGGGTTAACTCTGATTTGGTTATCTGTAACGAGGGAGAGAGGACAATTTAACGACTTCGCCATCTCCATTTTAGCAATGAATTTCTGTCGGAACTCATCACCTTCAATCTTGCTTAAAGGCTTTATTTCAAGAAATGCATCACGGCCATCGGCATAGCGAACCTTAAAGTCAGGCGTGTAAGGCAACCTTTTTCCCAAAAAGGGATAGTAAAAACCTTCGGGCTGCGCTTCGAAACTAACGATTTCTTTGCAATATTCGAGGTGAAAGCAGCTATCGAACTCAAGAGCTGACTCGACAGTAAGCACTGAATTGTTCTTTATACTTGCGAATTTAAAGAGGTTTTTTACGCGAGAGTGTTTGAGATTGCGACGATACATGGGCTTTTACCGCATGTTGTTTTATTACAAATAACTGTAGTTGTGCAATCTTATGGTGTCAATTTGCAGGCTTATGGTGCTAATTTGCAGACTTATGGTGTCAGAAACAAGAACGCTAGAAGGGTGGAAGCCTCCCCAGCCACATCCCGGCACACACGTCCCAAGCGGGGGCTGCTTCCTTCCGGATCTGACCCATTACACAAGATAGTGTTGCGGGAGGACCAAGGAGGCCTCCATAGATTCTTTTACCGAACAATTTCTTATGAAAGAAACCGTTGGTTCGAGCGCATTATGTGTGAACCCTAAGCCCATTGCAAGGGCTTATCTGGCTATCGTTGTTCAACTGGTGAGTTTTTGCCCGCCCTACTCTTCTTCGTTTTCCGCGTTGAGCAAGTAATCGCCTAACCATGCAATAGTCAGTGACAACAGCCACGCGACGAACACGGGGTTAGGCACGCTAAATTGCGGGAAAACAACGATGGTAGCAAAAGCAATGGCCGGTAAGATCACGCTAAGTTTGTCGCCCCGAGCTTCACCGCCAACACGTTGTAATTCTTGTAATGTTATCGCTAACACACTGCCACAAAACGCGAGTAATGCAGCCTGTAACCAGCCACCTGCCAGCAAGGCCAAAATCAAAAGCACTGGCCACCAGCTCAGGTTTTTTACTGGCTTCCAGAAGTACGCAGACACCCAGACGGTGATCACGCATAAGATTTGCAGCAAGGTGTAGCTCATGGCGCCGCCGAGTTTTTGATCCCCTTGCAAGGCTAATACGCCGCATTCCATGGCAATCACCACAGAAATAACCAGCAGTGATACTTGCCAGTTGCGCCGCTCTCCCGTGATGAGCACGAGTGCGGGCAGGATCATCCAAAGGCTTAACGAGATGGCAATAGGTTGGTATGGCATAAGTGCGCCAAAACCGATAAGCCCAATGGCAAGTAACCAGACAGCAATGCCGCCCGAACCAATAAAAAACAGCGCTGGGATTGCGAAAGCAATCAGCGGAATGTTGCCGTCGGCAATGGCGGCGGAGAGTGCCGCTCCAATAACCATGACAGCGGCGGTGACCATTAACATTGTCGCATACCACATAACCGCACCTCCTTGCGCCTTATGCTGACATCGAACCAATATCATCTTGGTGGGTTGTCTTTGTTTCTGCTTGTCCTTGAGAGTTATCTTCGCAGCGAAGAGAATCTGCTGCTTTCCTATCCACAATTTCTGTTCACAATTGATATGATGGCGAGCAATAACCCTTTTCTTTTTTCATTGTGCTCGATATCAATATGCCTAATTTTGACGATCAGATCTATGCGGTCTTGATACAGATACCCCAAGGAAAAGTAACAACTTACGGTGATGTCGCAAAAATGGCGGGCTTCCCGAGACATGCGCGTCATGTTGGCAAGTTATTAGGCTCCTTACCCAAAGATAGTCGTCTACCTTGGTTTCGGGTAATCAATGGGCAAGGCAAAATTTCGATGATTGGTGAACGCTTCGATCGTCAACGCGAAAAACTGCTGGATGACGGCGTTGAGGTAAAAGATAACGGCACAGTCTCGTTGCGACGTTTTCGCTGGGATGGGTTGCCAGCTTGAGAAGCAAACGCGCTGATGAAATGTCTTGGGCTTTTAGCTTTTAACTTTTAATTCGTTTCCTGATCGCAACTCTCGGTTATCCATCCTAGATACGCTTCTAGCCCTTGCTCAATTGGCAGTTGGATGATCTCCGGCACGTCGTAATCATGCAAACGGCATATCTCTAACTCTATCTTTTTGTAGAGCGATTTTTGCGTTTTGATCATCACTTGCTTTTCGGCATCTTCGGCGATTTTGCCTTGCCAATGGTAGTAACTTTGAATCGGCATCACTTGAACACAAGCGGCCAGTTTTTTCTCTAGTAACGATTCGATGATTCGCTTGCCGATATGCTCGTTGGCAAACGTGGTTAACACAACAATGTAGCCGTCTTCTGATGTTGTCATGGCTTACCCCCTCTCTCTTTCTCTTCTCTTGTTTCTCTCTTCTCTTGTTTCTCTCTGGTCTTAGTTTGCGTCTGTTTATTCTGTGCGAGCAATCATTCCTGTCTTGATGAAAGCAAAAAGGGGTTATTAAGGTCTTTGAATATACCCCCCACTCACGCGAGTAACCTCACGATGCAGGATGCTGCTATGCGAATCGGGCGCTTATTGCTCTTATCCATCTCCATGGGCACAACATTGCCTGCGCTTGCCCAAAGCTTTGAAAATAGCGGCTCACCTGCCACTGTGGTGGAGCTGTTCACGTCAGAAGGGTGCAGCAGTTGTCCACCCGCAGAAGCCGCGCTCAATCAACTGAAAGCCAGCGATGGGTTGTGGACACAGGTGATCCCTATGGCGTTCCATGTCGATTACTGGAATTACATCGGCTGGCCGGATCGCTTCTCCAAACCTGATTTTAGTCAGCGTCAGCGCCAGAAAGTGTCGCAAAGTGGTGCCAGTGGCGTTTACACCCCCGGCTGGTTTATTAACGACCAAGAATGGCGAGGCTTTTTTGCTCGTCAATCTGTGCCTTACACCAATGGCCCAGCGGCATCCACATTAAAAGCGTCGATAAACGGAAACACGCTGCGAGTGGAATATGGCGGCAATGAACGGCTGAATGCGAATTTTGCTTTATTGGCAATGGACGTCACCACGAAAGTGAAACGTGGCGAGAACCGAGGGAAAACCCTTGAACATGAATTTGTGGTAGTGGATTTTGACGCCAAAACTGGTCAGCGACATTGGCAGTTCGTGTTGGATGAGAACACAGAAGAAACACCGTCGGCTATCGCGGTCTGGCTAACACCGCAAGGCGGAGGCGATCCCATCCAAACCGTTGCAGGCTGGCTTGAGCCTTGATCGAAAAAAGATGATGACAACGGCATGAAAAAAGGGGAGCTAAGCTCCCCTCTGTTATTCTGATCACGTCGTAAATGATCAGCGAACCGCGCTCACCACCTGAATGCTGACGTTCTGCGTTTTCGCGGGGTCATTAATCACTGGGTTCGCGGTATCGCTAATAAACAGTAATTGACCATCTACTTCGATACGCGCACTCACGGTATACGTGTGACCCGGTTTAATTTCTGATGGTGAATAACTTAGACTAAATGGCAATGGGACTTGCTGCCCTTCTGTCATATAAGATTGGCTGCTAATCACTTCCATTGGCGCATCAGCATGTGACACGTCCGCAAGCGTCACCGTCAGCTTAGCGTTATCAGGAAGCGCGATGCGTTGTAGGTAATAAACGTCACCGTTAACTGTCGCCATATCGGGTTCCTTAGTGAAGCCGCTACACGCGGTAAAGACCACAGCGACAAGCGCCAAGAAGAAACCATAAAACGCTTTTTTCATTGCATGCACTCCAAGGCGACAATGTTATTGACAGTAATAACAACAGTTTAACACCACGAGAGGTTTGTCCTCTCAACAATTGTGGATTTGAGATCACAGACTGGAATAATATTCAGTGACTAATTAGAAGCATAATCCAATAAAAAGTTCGGAAATATGCGGAGATTGAGAGAATTCTGTCATTTTTCTGTCAACTCATTTGAATTCATCCCGTTATGTTCTGCTAGGAGCACTATGAGTACACAACTTGACGCACTGTTATCATTACTTAACCTCGAACAGCTCGATGAAGGCTTATACAGAGGGCAAAGCGAAGACCTTGGCTTACCTCAAGTTTATGGTGGTCAAGTTATCGGACAGGCGCTTTCTGCGGCAAAAGGTACAGTTGAGAGCGATCGTTTCGTTCACTCTTTTCATAGCTACTTCCTTCGCCCTGGCGATCCTGAAAAGCCCATTATCTACGATGTTGAAAACCTTCGAGACGGCCAAAGTTTCTCCACTCGTCGCGTGAAAGCGGTACAAAAAGGCAAGCCGATTTTCTACTTAACGGCCTCTTATCACCTTAATGAGCCGGGCTTTGAGCATCAGTTCACCATGCCTAACGTACCCGGCCCTGAGGGCTTGTTGTCAGAAAGAGAATTGGTCGCTTCTATTGCTGAGCATTTACCAAAACCCATCATTGATACTTTTGGTGGAGAACGCCCTATTGAGGTGCGTCCTGTAGTGGTGGTGAACCCACTTGCGCCCGAAGTCCACGAAGCAAAGCAGTATTTGTGGATACGCGCGAACGGCAAGATGGCGGACGATCTCCGTATTCACCAATATCTGCTGGGTTATGCCTCTGACTGGGGCTTTTTGGTCACGGCATTGCAACCACACGGTGTCACGTTGATGTCGCCGGGATTGAAAATGGCGACCATTGATCACGCCATGTGGTTCCACCGTGAATTCCGTATGGATGAGTGGTTGCTGTTTGCTATCGACAGCCCATCTGCCAGCGGTTCTCGCGCCTTGGTTCGTGGCTGTATCTATAACCAGAACGGCGAATTGGTGGCATCAGCAGTACAAGAAGGATTGCTGCGCAAGCGCACGAGTTAAGTCACGCCAATCTGGTTGTCCTGCCCTGATCCCCAATGAACAGGGCAAACTGAACGCATCCAAGCCAAACGCTAAAAACTTAACATGGCCAGCAGAAATGCTGGCCATTGTTATTTTCAAAGATGGCCTCTTAGAAAGAGATCGCCGTTAAGAAAAGAACAACACCCTGAGTAGAAACATCCGTTGCTCTCGACCGCTGCTATTCAAGCGACAGGTTTTCTTTCTGATAGTCCGACATTTCCGAACCATCCTGATTTTCCAAATTCTGCATTTGTTCGCTATGTAAGTACGGCTGCTGCTCGTCTTGCTGGAGTTGATAGTCGGTCACAGCTTGCGGCAATTCAGCATTTCCCGGCTCTAACGCGGGTTTGGGAAAGGGATCAGGTTGTAACGTCATGGGTGGTATGCCGTCTGGGTTGTTCATTTCATCGAGATCTTCTGCCGCCTCTGCTGTCGAAAAAACAAACAGTGGTAGCGCCATCAACAACAAGGCAAGTTTTGTTTTCATATGTGGCACTCCGATAGCGTGATACCCAAAGCACTTCGATGTTAGTGCTTATCTCTCTGCACTTCCGTTTCTGTACTTTCGTTTCTGTACTTCAATCTCAGTACTTTGGGTATAGTTCTCTGTGCACGCGAACGTTGTGCCACTTTTAAGCTTATCTTTTATGACTAGCGAAAATCGCGTTATTCCGCGCTTTCCGCTTCACCACTGGCAATTTGCTCCAGCTCCACCAGATGCGCTTTCGTCTGTTGTAACTGATACATCTGCCAATATCGCCCTTTGTTAGCCAACAACTGCTGATGATTGCCTTGCTCTTCTACGTGGCCGCGATGCAGCACCAGAATCTTATCTGCATCGGAAATTGTTGAGAGTCGGTGCGCGATCACCACGATGGTCATGGTATGACGAAGCGACGACAGCGCTTGCTGCACGCGCTCCTCTGTGCCGGAATCTATGTTGGCGGTGGCTTCATCCAAAATCAAAATACGTGGCCGCTCCACCAGCACGCGAGCCAAGGCTAACAACTGTTTCTGCCCTGCCGACAAGGTGACATCACCCGTACCGATAGCGGTATCTAGTCCCGATGGGAGGTGCTGCACGTAGTCCGCCAAGTCGACCTGCTCCAGCGCTTGCCATATTGCTTCGTCCGTCACATCGCGCCCTAACGTGACGTTTTCACGAAATGAGGCGGACAACACATGCGGATCTTGTTGCACCATGGCAATGCCCGATCGCATCGCGTTTTGCGTCAGCGATGAAATAGAACGTCCACCGAGTTTTATCTCGCCCGATTGCACGGGGTAAAAGCCCATCATCAGCGAAGCGAGTGTGCTTTTTCCGCTGCCCGTGTGGCCAACAAGCGCGAGGAATCCGCCTTCCTTTACGGAGGCACTAATCTCGCTCAATACCGTGGTTTTGCCGTCGTAACTGAAAGTGAGGTTTGAAATCTCGATATCGCCGTTTTCAATCGGTGCGTCATCACTGCCGTATTGATGCGGTTTGGCATCCATCAATTCAAACAATCGCTCACCTGCCATGATGGCTTGTTGCAGCAAAGACAAACGCTGCATCAATTCAATCAAGGGCTCTGTGACGCGCCCAAGGTAGCTGATAAAGGCATACAGAACCCCCACGCCAATCACTTCACTGCCTTGCCAACCAAATATTGCTGCCAATGAAAGCAATGCAATACCGGACATGAGATCAATCAATGGACGCAGGAAAATACCGTTGATTTTGACGATCTTCACCTCTGTTTTGAGGTGTTGATCTGTGAGCGACGCAAAGCGTTCAGAAAAGCGCTGTTCTTGCCCCATTAACTGGATCAAGCTCATGCCCTGAACCGACTCACTCATCACGCTATTAATATCAGTGAGCAGGTCACGCGAATCACGATACGCTGGCGACGAGCGGTGCTGATAGTAGTACATCACGAACACCACGGATGGCAGCAAAATAGCGACCACTATGGTAAGGATTGGGCTGAGTAAATACATAGCAACCAACATGGCAGAAATCAGCGCAATGCTTTTCAAGAAGCTGGCAATCACTTGCACATAGAGCTCTTTGAGGGACTCAGTATCGTTCGTGACGCGCGAAACCAACTTGCCCGCTGGCACATAATCAAACGCCGACAATGGTTGGTTGATGATGCTGGCATAGACCGTTTTTCGAATGGTCTGCACGATGCTGATCGCGATGCGGCTGAACCGCAGGCCATAGCTGTAATGCAGTGCCGCAGAAAGTACCGTGGCACCAATGTAGCCTATCGCCAGCCCCCACAACACCATGGGCGGGAAATAGGATTTCGCGAGGTAGTCATCAAGGAAGATGCGTATCAGCCAAGGGCCACTGACATCCGCTATAGCGGCAACCAGCAACAATGCGGCGGCGATAGCGAAACCTATTTTATCATCCAGCAAGTAACGCAGCAGTCGCGCTAAGACGTCACGTTTACTCATAGTGATTCCTCCAGCGCTTGTTCAAGTTGCTGATAGTGCTGCATTTCGGCGTACCAGCCATTCGCTGCCACCAGCTCTCTATGTGTGCCGCGCTCCTCGATATGCCCTTTTTGCAACACGATGATCTCATCGGCGGCTTCCAGTGCCGACAGTCGGTGCGCAATCACGATCGTAGTTTGGTGCTGGGCGCGATCGTGCAGGTTTTTCAAAATGTGATGTTCGGTGCGACCATCCACCGCCGACAACGCATCATCCAAGATCAGAATTTCCGCATCAAGCAACAAGGCTCGCGCTATCGAAATGCGCTGTTTTTGACCGCCAGATAGGGTAATGCCTTTCTCACCGACGAGGGTTTCATAGCCTTCGCGGAACTGGACAATATCCTCATCAATACACGCAAGCCTTGCCGCCGCGCGGATCTCTTCGCGTGTCGCATCTGGTTTGCCCAGTGCAATGTTGTCAGCAATGGAACGCGAGAACAAAAATGGGGTTTGGGTGACCACAGCCAACTTGCTGCGCCACTCGCCAATCTTAAACTCACGTAAACTCGTGCCGCCATATTCCACCTTGCCTTGAATCGGATCTTCAAAGCGCAGTATCAATGAGAGCAAGGTCGATTTTCCGCTGCCGACTGGCCCGGCAATACCGAGCATTTTTCCTGCATGCAGGTCGATGGCGATATCACGCAGTGCCGGTACATCATGCCCGCGCCACGTAAACTGATCGAGCGTAATAGACAGTGTTTGTGGTGCATCAGGCAGGGCCACCTCACCGTCTTGCAGCTCTGAGGTTTCATCCAACACTTCTTTGATACGCTTCCACGCAGCCGCACCACGTTCGATGATATTGAACAGCCATGCGACCGCTAACATCGGCCAGATCATCAAGCCTTGATAGAGGGTAAACGCGGTCAACTCACCCAGCGTCAACATACCATTGGCGACCATGTAACCACCGCCTGTAATGGAACAGAAGAATGAGGTGCCGATGGTGACAAAAATCACCGGATCAAACATGGCGTCAACTTTCGCCACCGCCATGTTTTTCTCGCCCGTGTCATCGGCGACCTTGTTAAAACGCGCAATTTGCTGAGATTCCAAGCCAAACGCGCGGATCATGCGAATGCCATTGAGCGAGGATTGGGTTTCATCAGACAAATCAGAAAACGCGGCTTGTGACGCTGAGAAACGATGATGCAGCTGCGTACCAAATCGGTTCACCATAAACGCCATAACAGGCATTGGCGCGAGCGCCAGTAGGGTAAGCTCCCAACTGATGGTGGTGGTCATCACGATCAATACCGCCAAACCCGTGATCACCGAATCTGCTAACGTGAGCACACCTTCACCCGCCGTCATCACCACGGCTTTTACGTCATTGGTGGAACGCGCCATGAGATCGCCAGTGCGATAGCGTTCGAAAAAGCGCGGCGAATGAGTGGTGAAGTGACGGTATAACTTATCGCGCAGCACAGTCCCTAGCCCTGCCGCCGCGCCAAACAGCCAAACGCGCCAAATAATGCGCAGTACATAAACCAGCACCCACAGCAAGACGACAGCGCCAAGCGCCATTAACATGTGCTCGCGGGTGATATCTCCAGCCATGACACCGTCCACCAGCCAACCGATCGCTTTCGGTGGGATCAGTTCAAATGTCGCGACGAAAACAAAAATGACAATGGCACCGACATAGCGCTTCCACGCTTGCCGGAAGTACCAACCTAGCTCAACAAAAATGCGCATCCATCCTCCCGTGCGCGATGACTTTTATTTCTCATGTTTTTTATGTTTTTTATGTTCATATAAAGTGAAACGTCAAATTGGCAATGCTGTGGTGTACTTCAGTGGCTCCATGGCAAAAGTGGAGGTGACGTTTGTCAGGCCATCCATACTGTTAACCAGCTTTTTGTAGAACTGGTCAAACGCCGCCATGTCGGCGACTTGCACCTTCATCATGTAATCATACTCCCCTGCCATGCGGTAACATTCCATCACCTCTGGAAAAGGTGTCACGACATCTACAAACTTGCGATACCAGTTTTCTGAATGATCAGAGGTTTTGATATGCACAAACGCGGTGAATGACAGCCCCAACGCGAGTGGGTCTAACAAGGCCACGCGCTTTCGCAGCACACCGGATTCTTCGAGGCGTTTTAGCCGCTTCCAGCAAGGGGTCGTAGTGAGGTTGACCTTTTCTGCCAAATCAGCCAGCGACAAAGACGCATCTTGTTGCAACCAATCCAGCAGTTGACGATCAACATTATCTAAAGAAATAGCCATTGATGGTTTACCGTTTTTGCACAATTTAAGGTTAATCATTCTCCACATAACGCAATAGGAGAAAAATTTTCCACATTGGCACTAATAATAGAATTATTTACCATCGAAGGCGATTTAAAAACGGTAAATGGCAAAACATTACTCTTAACAAGCGCTTATAGTTTAGGTATCAACTATGCAGTAAGAGTTTGACCAATGATGACCGACACCGTTAGCACCGCCACTTCGTCTCACTGGGTTTGCGAGGCAATTCGTAAAATAGAAGCGGATTTCCAGCGCTCAGCCGACACCCACTTGATCAAGCTGGATTTACCCTATTTCAGCGATATTGATATCTACCTTAAAGACGAAAGCACCCACCCGACAGGTAGCCTGAAACACCGCCTTGCACGCTCACTTTTTCTCTACGGTTTGTGTAATGGTTGGATTAAAGAAGGCACTACGGTTATCGAATCGTCATCAGGCAGCACGGCCATTTCTGAAGCCTATTTTGCCCGCTTGCTTGGCCTGCGCTTTATTGCGGTTGTGCCACGCACCACGGCGAAAAAGAAAATCGAACAGATTCAGTTCTACGGCGGCGAAGCGCATTTTGTGGATCGCTCTGATGCGATTTATGCGGAATCCCGTCGCTTAGCAAAAGAGTTGAACGGCCATTACATGGATCAGTTCACCTATGCCGAGCGCGCAACCGACTGGCGTAGTAATAACAACATCGCTAACAGCATTTTCGGTCAAATGAAATTCGAGCGTTACCCTGTACCCAGCTGGATTGTGATGAGCCCGGGCACTGGCGGTACATCGGCCACTATTGGTCGTTTCATTCGCTACCGTTGCCATGAAACCCAATTGCTGGCGGTTGACCCTGAAAACTCGGTATTCCACGAATACTACAAAACGGGCGATTGTTCCCTGACGCTCGATCGCGGCGGAAAGATTGAAGGCATTGGTCGCCCGCGCGTTGAACCGAGCTTTATTCCCGGCGTGATTGATCGCATGGAAACCATTGCTGATGCCGACAGTGTGGCAACCGTTCATTGGCTGGAAGGCATCCTCGGCCGCAAAGCAGGCGCATCGACAGGCACCAACCTGTTCGGCGCGTTGAAACTGGCTGAAGAGATGCAAGCGCGCGGCGAGAAAGGCTCAATCGTCACCCTGTTGTGCGACAGCGGCGATCGCTATCTTGATACCTATTTCGATGAAGCATGGGTAGAAGCAAATATCGGTGATGTTGCGCCAACGCTGGCGTATTTGCAGAAGTTTGGCGGGTAATAAGCATATTGTTTCCCTGTATTGCGCTAACTAGATAACCCAATATGTGCATAGTCTGCATCAAAGCCACATTGATGACAGACTGTGCTTTTTTGCTTTATAATTGACCTAATTGCAAAGTGGGAGGCTACATGACGAAAACGTGTTCGAAAGCACCATCTGAAAATCAAACGCAATTCAAACCAAAAATTGAAAACTTTAAAACCAGCCTTGCTTATGAAGGCTTATCACTTAATAAAACTAACAAGAATCGTTCAATTGAAGAATTGAAACAAGCGTATGCGAGATAAATATGGCGTAGCACAAGACAAATATTGCTACGCAGATTCTGATGTTCTGATAAACCTACTTAACATCAGAGATTTTGACGACTTGGCAGAAGCTGAATCTGAATTCACTGCTGAACGCTATCGAACCTATCAAAGTAAAAAAAAATCGATAGAAAGGTTTGATCTCGCCCACCTGAGCCACCTCCACTATCACCTATTCCAAGATGTGTACAAATGGGCAGGTCAACTAAGAGATGTAGATATCTCCAAAGGAAATACAAGGTTTTGCACCTTCACTCGAATAGTGCCAGAAGCAAACAAACTTTTTATCAAAATCCCTTCGTTACAAACAATCACACACCGTGAACAACTCATTGACGCGGTTGCAGATCTTTTTTGTGAGCTTAATCTTTTGCATCCATTCAGAGAAGGAAATGGACGAACGCTAAGGTTTTTTTTCGAAGAAATGCTTTTTGATATTGGGTATGACATCACTTGGCCGGAGATTAACCAACAGCAGTGGGTTGAAGCAAATATTGCTGGTGTACATTTAGATCTGGCTCCGCTCAAGGGGATATTCAACCAAGCAATACCTAATCGATAACGCGCTAAACATCCTACTTGTCAAATCGATTTATACAGCTCATGCATAGAGCTCCTCTCCCTTCTGCGCTAAACTCCGCACCTAAGAAACTATCTACAAACGGTTAAAGGTTTACCCATGAAAAAAGCGGTTGTCGTCTTTAGTGGCGGTCAGGATTCAACAACCTGCCTGATTCAGGCGCTGTCTGAGTTTGACGAAGTGCATTGTATTACCTTCGATTATGGTCAACGCCACAAACAAGAAATTGAAGTCGCTCGTGATGTGGCTGAAACGCTCGGCGCGACGTCACACAAGGTGATGGATGTGGGTCTGCTGAATGAGTTGGCGATAAGCTCGCTGACCCGTGACAACATTCCTGTTTCACACGAACTGCAAGAAAACGGCCTGCCAAACTCGTTTGTGCCGGGTCGAAACATTTTGTTCCTGACACTGGCAGGCATTTACGCTTACCAGTTGGGCGCACAAACCGTGATCACGGGTGTGTGTGAGACCGATTTCTCTGGCTACCCCGATTGCCGTAATGACTTTGTGCAGGCGATGAACAAATCACTGGTGCTGGGAATGGATCGCGATCTTGAAATCCGCACGCCACTCATGTGGCTGAATAAAGCGGAAACCTGGGCGCTGGCAGACAAGTTCAGTAAACTTGAGTATGTTCGTGATAACACCCTGACTTGCTACAACGGTGTAATTGGCAAAGGCTGTGGTGATTGCCCTGCCTGTGATTTACGCCAAAAAGGGCTAGACAGCTACCTCGAAGACAAAGAGGCGGTAATGGCATCGTTGAACGAAAAATCCTAACCTCGTTTTAAGCCAAGAAAAATCAGATAGCCAAAAAAAACAAGGCAGCGCAGTCTGCCTTGGTTTACGTCTGATGAAAGTTTTCCTCTTACTGTCCGGTTTCTATTGATAGCGAAATTCAAAGGAGGAAGCATGTATCTTGCAGTTAGTGGCACGTGTTACTGGTGTATGGAAGCCGTGTTTAGCTCTCTACGCGGCGTTTCGGATGTTGAACAAGGTTTTGTGAAATCAAAGGACGGGCGATACGTGGAAGCGGCAGTGTTTCGCATTGATGAATCTATTACACGTCTTGAAGATATCGTCAGTGTGCATCTCGCCACCCATTCAAGCACGGCTAACCATAGCGCACGCAAGAAATACCCTAGCGCCATTTATCCGATGGAAAGCAATCGACTCGGTCAGTGTGATTTTGCCATTGGCCTTGCAGCGAAAGCATATTCAGAAGCGGTGATCACGCAGGCGAAGCCATTTGTGGCGTTTTACCCAAACCCCAACACCCAGCAGCACTATTTCTGGCGTCAACCTGACAAGCCATTTTGTCAAAACACCATATTGCCGAAGCTTAAAGCCTTGGCGGTCAGGTTCCCGACGTTAATAAAACCCAAAGCGGTTCAATACCTCAGTGCTAGCATTAACGCGAAACAGGCAAAAGAAAAGCGCCGAGAAGGCGCTTTCTAATACGTTTGTAAGGGGGCGATATTGCATAGGAATAAGTCCCCTTTGCAAGAATCGCCGCCTAAATCAACTCGCCGTTATTTTGCTTCTCTTGCCTTTTTACGTTCGTTATACGCAGCCATTTGTTCGTCGGTCGCAGGCGTTTGGTGGTTCGCTTTCCACTCGCTGTAAGGCATGCCGTATACACGCTCACGCGCTTCATCGTCACTCACGTCAATGCCTTTGCTATCGGCTTCTGCTTTGTACCACTTGCTCAAGCAGTTACGACAAAAATCCGCCAGAATCATCAGGTCGATATTCTGAACATCTTTATTATTATCCAGATGCGACAGGAAACGACGGAACGTTGCGGCATCCAGTTGATCTTGTTGTTCTTGCGTCAATTTATCAGACATGAATTTCTTCCTTAATCTTCGTTTATCGGTAAAACGTGTTCTTGTGTATAGAACATAACAACGGATGCTTTAAAACGAAAGTGACAAGTTTCGAGAAGCGAGTGATGGCATGCAGCCTCACTCGCGCTTACTTTTCTCTAAACTCGCCTCTCCTATCTTGCGTCTGGCGATCAATTCGTGTCGAATTCACCATGCCCCGGACGATGTGGCTTGATCTTCTCTAGCTCCGCATTCAACTGCGCTTCAACATAACCCGGTGAGTGGGTTTTGACAGAAAGCAGGCGATACATGGCCGGAATCACGAACAAGGTCACGGCTGTCGCGAACGTCATACCCGCAAAAATCACCGTACCCACGGCAACACGGCTTTCATAGCCTGCTCCCGTCGAAATAATCAACGGAATCGCACCGATAATGGTGGTAAACGCCGTCATCATGATCGGGCGAAGACGACGCACAGACGCATCGATGATCGCTTGTTCAAACACCACACCTCGGTCACGAAGCTGGTTGGCAAACTCGACGATCAGGATGCCGTTTTTGGTCACCATGCCGATCAACATGATCATGCCGATTTGGGAATAGATGTTTAACCCTTGATTGGTCAGCCAAAGCCCAATAAAGCCACCGAAGATCCCCATCGGTACAGTCAGCATGACCACTAGCGGGTTCACAAAGCTCTCAAACTGCGCGGCAAGCACCAAGTAAGCCACCAGCAACGCAAGGCCAAACACCACCAAGATGCTGCTTTGGTTGTCTTTAAACTCGGCGGATTCACCGGAGTAGCTGACAGAAATATCGGCTGGCAGCAACTCAATGGCTTTGGCATCAAGAAAATCAAGCGCATTGCCCAAGGTGTAGCCATCACCCAAGTTGGCTTTCAGCGTGATCGACTTTTGCTTGTTGAAGTGACGAAGCGTTTGCGCGGACGCAATTTCTTCCACTTCCGCCAGTGTGTCCAAGCTCACCAAATCGCCATTGCGGGTACGCATGTAAATCTGGCTGATGTCGTCTTTGCTATTGAAGCGCGATTCGTCTCCGCGAAGGTAGACATCGAACTCTTCACCACGGTCAACAAACGTCGTCTCAGTGCGGCCACCCAGCATGATTTCCATGGTGCTGGAGACTTCATCCACACTAATTCCAAGTTCGGCTGCACGCTGACGGTCTATGTTCACCACAAGCTCAGGCGTGGTTTCGGCGTAATCCAGATCTGCGCCGTCTAATATCGGGCTGGCATTGGCTTCATCCACCAGCACCTGCGCCCATTTATTCAGCTCCTGATAATCAGGGCCACCAAGTACTAGCTGCACAGGCTCATTGGATCCGCCACGGAAACCGGGCATGAATGCACGCACAAAAATATCAGGGATACCGCCCAGCGCTTTTCGCACTTCGCCCAACACCTGTGCTGCAGTCTGGTCACGGTTATCCCAGTCTTCGAGCTGCATAATCACGAAGCCTGTCTGGTCACCGGCCATGCCGCCAAACGCGGGAGCCTGAATACTAATGGAAGTCAGAATGCCTTCATCCACCAATGGCATCAAACGGCGTTCGATTTCTTCCATATTGCCGACCATACGGTTATACGCCGTACCTTCCGCACCTTTCACAAACGCCATCAACACGCCACGGTCTTCCTGTGGCACTAATTGCGCAGGCAGGTTTTTCATCAGGTAAGCACTGCCGCCGATACAGGCGAGGATGATCAGCGGCGCCACAAAGCGCGCTTTTACAGCGACGGTTACTGCTGAGCGATAGCCGTTCTCGAACTTCTCAAAGAAATTATCGACCATGCGGTTGAACGCGCCACGTTTCACATTGGCTTTAAGGATTTTACTGCCGAGTACGGGCGTCAGTGTTAACGCAACAATGGAGGAAAAAATCACTGCCATGGCAAGCAAAACAGAGAATTCAGTAAACAGTTTTCCAACCATACCGTCCATAAAGGATATCGGCAGGAACACCATCACCAGAACCGCCGTGGTCGCAACCACCGCAAAGCCTACTTCTCGCGTACCTTTGTAGGCGGCGACCAGCGGTGACTCGCCGTTCTCAATATGGTGGAACATGTTCTCCACCACCACGATGGCGTCATCGACCACCAGACCGATAGCGAGAATAAGCGCCATCAAGGTCAGCAGGTTAATGGAAAAGCCAAAGAAGTAAGCGGCGATAAACGCTGAGATCAACGACACGGGCACCGTCACCGCAGGGATCAATGTTGCCCGTACCTGCCCAATGAAGATGTACAGCACCAATATCACCAGCGCACCTGTTATAAACAGGGTGCTGTAAACCTCATCAATTGAGCGTTCAATGAAGATAGTGGCGTCATAGTCCACCCACAGGCTCGCTCCTGCAGGCAAGAATTGCTGAAATTCGTCAACCAACGCGCGTACACCGATAGCAACATCTAGCGGGTTGGCATCAGATTGCGGAACAATACCTAGGCTCAGGTTGTTGATGCCATTGTTCTTGTAGGTGGCGTTTTCGTTTTGGGAGCCCACGTAAACGTCAGCCACATCTTTCAGATAAATCGGTGTGCCGTCTTTTGCGGTTCGAACAACAAGGTAATCGAAATCTTCCGGTGTTTGATACAAGCGCTGAGTTCGCACCGTCATCTTGGTGATGTCGTTACGAATTTCACCGCCCGGACTTTCGAGGTTTTCACGACGAAGTGTCGAAGTAATATCTTCTGTGGTCACGCCACGCCCTGCCATTGAAACAGGGTCAAGACGCACGTACATCACTTTGTACAACGCACCGTATAGCTCAACAGAACTCACGCCCGACAGCAGACTGAATTTATCTTCCAGCACGCGCTGTGCGTATTCTGTCAGTTGCGTTCTGTCCATTTCAGGGGAAGCAAGGTTGATGTAGATGGAGGCTTCACCCGAGCCGTTGGATTTGGACACGACAGGTTCATCGGCTTCTTCAGGAAGACCACGTTGTGCCCGCGCGACGGCGTCACGTACATCACTCACGCCTTCTGTCAGATCCCAGTCGATATGAAATTCAACCGTAATACGTGACATGCCGTTGCGACTCACAGAGGTGATTTCATCAATCCCACTGATACCGGAAAGTTCATCTTCCAATACTTGTGTGATTTGGCTTTCCATAATACTGGCGGCAGCCCCGCTATAACGGGTTGTTACCGATACCACCGGGCTATCCACATCTGGGTACTCACGCACAGCCAGATCGTTGAACGAGACAATACCAAACACACACAGCAACAGACTCAGTACAATCGCGACAACCGGTCGCTTAACAGAGACATCCGAAAGCCACATTTATTTGCCCTCGTCTTTCGCTGCTTTCGCCGCTGTCAGATCATTCACTTTTGTGCCGTCACGCATACTGACCAAGCCTTGCACCACGATGCGATCGCCAAGCTCAAGGCCGTTTTCAACCGTCACTTTGTTTTCGACACGCGCACCCAATTTCACTTCGGTACGATGTGCGATGCCTTGGTCATCAACAAGATACACAAAGCGTTTTGTGCCTGAGTACTCAATGGCCTGAACGGGGATCACCGTGGTCACTTCTGGGGCAAAACCGAGCACGGCTTCCATCATCATTCCAGGGCGCAGCAAACGGTCGCTGTTATCGATATCAATACGGGCACGCAGGTTGAGCGAGTCGTTGTTGATACGCGAATCAACTGCGGTGAGTTTTCCGTCAAAGGTTTTGCCTTTCCACGCTTTGGTCTGCGCGGTCACTTCAATGTCTTTGCTCAGCTCACTGAGGTATTGCTCTGGTACATTGATGTCTAGTTGCATCAAGGCCAGATCATCGAGGTTCAGCAACGCTTCGCCCGCTGAAACCAGTTGACCACGAGTAATATCGATCAGCCCGACCGTCCCTGAAAAGGGAGCTTTAAGATGAAGATCATCCAGATCCGCTTTTGCGGCATCTAGACGTGCTTTGGCGATGTCGACGCTTGATTGTTGTGCGTCGAGTTCAGTTTTGGTCAATGCGCCACGCTTATGTAGTTTGGCAAACTCGCCCAACTTGCGCTGTTCGTCTTTATAGTAGGCTTGCGCTTCGGCCACGGACGCTTGTGTCTTAGCCGTTTCCAACGTGAGAAGGGGTGTGCCAGCTTTCACTTGCTGCCCTGCACGCACATGAATCGCATCAATTTTACCGCCAACCTCAGGAGAGATGATCACAGAGTTTTCAGATTTGAGGTTTCCAATCAGCGATAGGTTGCGAGCAACCGGGTATTCTTCCACCTGCGCGGTCGCAACAGCAATAGCCGGGCGAGCAGGACGCCCAGAGGGGCTATCCGCTGCTTCAGTTTTACCTTGCCAAGCAAAGAAACCCGCGCCACCAAGGACAATGACAGCGGTAAAAAGAAGTTTATTTTTCATTTTATTAACCGTAAATAACAACTCGAGATAGTCTACTCTATGCCTATCTCACGTGCGGTAAAGAAATGTAAATCAGAGAAAAAATTTACAGCCTATTGCGTTACAAAAATTAAAGCGTGTTATAGATGCTTACTGTGAGAACACATCAATGGATTGCCAATACATAGCAAAATTCAACAATTCCCTCCCCTATCGCGCATCAACGCCGAAAAAACCAGCAAACGCACGTTGTTTTGGTTAAAAACGCTTTACAGCTTCCCTTCGTTTGATAATATGCGCCCCGCACTTGTGGTGGGATTCCCGAGTGGCCAAAGGGATCAGACTGTAAATCTGACGGCTCCGCCTTCGAAGGTTCGAATCCTTCTCCCACCACCATTATTCGCTTTGTGGATTGATGAAAACATCAGAACGCAACGCAAGATAGAAAACGTAAAAGAAAAACTCGTGGTGGGATTCCCGAGTGGCCAAAGGGATCAGACTGTAAATCTGACGGCTCCGCCTTCGAAGGTTCGAATCCTTCTCCCACCACCATCATTCGCTTTGTGGCTTGATGGAAACATCAGAACGCAACGTAAGATAAAAAAGTAAAAGAAAAACTCGTGGTGGGATTCCCGAGTGGCCAAAGGGATCAGACTGTAAATCTGACGGCTCCGCCTTCGAAGGTTCGAATCCTTCTCCCACCACCATCATTCGCTTTGTGGCTTGATGGAAACATTGAGAACGCAACGCAAGATAGAAAATGTAAAAGAAAAACTCGTGGTGGGATTCCCGAGTGGCCAAAGGGATCAGACTGTAAATCTGACGGCTCCGCCTTCGAAGGTTCGAATCCTTCTCCCACCACCATCATTTAAAAAGCCAGCTCTCAGAGCTGGCTTTTTTCGTTTAGGTCTCTGCCGGTTTACGCTTGTTCGCTTTAGCTTAACGCTTACCAACGACACGTCGACCATGAGGTGCCCATAAATCCTGCTCTGGCCCTTTCGGCACAACACGGGTTGGATTGATACCGCCATGGCTGTAATAGTAATGACGCTTGATGTGGTGCATATCAACCGTATCTGCCACCCCTTCCACTTGGTACAGCTCTTTCATATAGCCGAAAAGGTTTGAGTACTGCGCGATCTGCTGACGGTTGCATTTGAAATGACCGACGTACACTGGGTCAAATCGCACCAACGTGGTAAATAATCGCCAATCCGCTTCTGTGATTTGGTCCCCTGCCAGATAGCGATTTTTCGCCAAATGCGCATCCACTTTATCCAACGCAGAAAACAAGCTATCAAACGCCTCTTCGTACGCTTCTTGTGTGGTCGCAAATCCACTGCGATACACACCGTTATTGATATTTGGATAGATAAATTCATTCCATTCATCAACCACGTCGCGAAGCGTTTCTGGGTAGTAATCGTCGGTATTACCCGTCAATTCATTAAACGCTGAGTTGAACATACGGATGATTTCTGACGATTCATTGCTGACGATGGTTTGGGTTTTCTTATCCCACAGCACAGGCACGGTCACGCGTCCGGAATACAGCGATTTTGCCTTAGTGTAGATTTGATGCATGAAGTTAAAGCCGAACAATGGCTCAGGCGAATCAAACACCCAACCGCTTTCAAGCATGTCTGGGCTGACGATAGAAACATCAATGTGTGGTTCAAGACCTTTCAGTTTCCGGAAGATCAAGGTGCGATGTGCCCAAGGACAGGCTAGCGACACGTAAAGGTGATAGCGACCCGATTCAGCGCTGAAGCCTGGCTCGCCGGTTGGCCCAGCATCACCATTGGGTGTTACCCAAGATCGAAAGCCTGCATCTTCTCGCACGAACTTACCGTTGGACGCTTTGGTGTCGTACCACACGTCGTGCCATACGCCTTCTACTAATTTTCCCATCATTCGTCTCCTGCAATCACATCACTATCAGTGTATTGAGCAAACACGACAATGTCGGCAGTAATAAGTTGGCAGACTTATTCGAAAATATTGAACAGATTGATATCGAGCCTCTCATAGCGAAAGGCTCAAATAAGGAGAGGTTAAGATTTACCACCTAACATGCTGATATTGAAATTCACTGAGGTCGCAGCACTGCCATCGGGGAAGGTTTCAAGGATTTGAATATCATCGCCGTCTATATTGAACCGGACAGTAGGGTCTTGAGCCTGATCACGCCACCTACCATCACCTTGTGCCCATACCGCGCGTTTCTTATCTACTTTGCAGCGATAACTCCACTTCTTGCCGTCGTCTGGGCGCTTATAAGAGATATGAAAGACATCCAATTCAGTTTCAGCTTCTATCGTCTTCTTGTCGACGACAACAATCGTTGGGCTTTTGCCTTTAATCGCGGCAAGACTTGCGCGGCAAATCTGCTCAGTGGAAAAATCGCCGTACTCGCCGCAACCTGCAACGAGAAGCAATGCCGATGAGAGTGTCGCCGTTTTGATCAGGTTGAGCGTTTCCATTGCAATCCTCCTGCTATTTGAACGATACCCAAACGACCTCAAGACGCGTATTCAACGAGAATCTATTTAGATATACAGGCAACGTATTGATTGCCAATAACAATGTTAACTACAGCATAGTTGCAAATATAAGAATCTGCGTTGTGACGCGTGAGTTTGTGCTTTTCCCAAGAATCAATTTTAACCGTAATCAGTTACACTAAGCCGCGCTCAACGTATTTCACAAAAACAAGAGTAGAACAAAGACATGAAAGTCATCTCATTTAATATCAATGGCCTACGAGCACGTCTTCACCAACTTCAAGCACTGATCGAGAAGCATCAACCCGATGTCATTGGCCTGCAAGAAATCAAAGTTCACGATGAAGCCTTCCCCATGGAAGACGTTGAAGCTATGGGTTACAAAGTCTATTTCCACGGCCAGAAAGCGCACTATGGTGTGGCGATCTTATGCAAAGATGAGCCGATTAAGGTGCAAAAAGGGTTTCCAACAGACGATGAAGATGCCCAGCGCCGCATGATTATGGCCACCTTCAAACAGGCTGATGGCAGTGAAGTGTCCGTGCTGAACGGCTACTTCCCGCAGGGTGAAAACATTGCGCATGAAACCAAGTACCCTGCCAAGCGTAAGTTCTACAAAGACCTGATGAGTTACCTTAACGACTATCACACGAATGATCAGAATGTGATTGTGATGGGCGATATCAATATTAGCCCTATCGATTTGGATATCGGCATCGGCGAAGTCAACCGTAAGCGCTGGTTGAAAACAGGCAAGTGCTCCTTCCAACCGGAAGAGCGTGAAATGTTGGCAACGCTAATGAACTGGGGCTTTGTCGATACCTTCCGTCAGCAGTTCCCTGATGCAGATGACAAGTTCTCGTGGTTTGATTACCGCTCACGCGGCTTTGACGACAACCGTGGCCTGCGCATTGATGTGGTTCTTGCAACGCCGTCATTGGCAGCAAAATGTGTCGATACGGGGATTGATTACGAACTGCGCGGCATTGAAAAGCCGTCAGACCACGCGCCGATTTGGGCCACTTTCGGATAAGAGCGGAAGAGAAGATCCTAGGAAGAGCATTGGGTTACAACGCCCACAAAAAAACCGCCGATATATGGCGGTTTCTTTTTTGCTTTGGGGTTTTGTTCTTTTGCTCTTCCTAGGACCTGCTTTTCCTAGCACCTAGGACCCTATGTTTACTAGGCCCTGCTCTTAGCTTTCCAACGGCCTTAAATGCCTATGCCAGCGATGCTCTAATCGCTTAAAGCCATAAACAATGCTGAAGGTTAAGCACAGATAAATGGCCGCCACAAACAAGAACGCATCAAACGGGGCGTAAAAACGCGCGTAGATGTCTCGTGCTGCGCCTGTCAGGTCAATGATGGTCACAACCGACGCAATGGAACTGGCATGCAGCATAAAGATAACTTCGTTACTGTAGGCTGGCAGAGCGCGACGGAATGACGATGGCAAAATGATACGACGCAAAATGGTAAATGGCGACATGCCATACGCTTTGCCCGCTTCAATTTCACCGTTCGGCGTCGCCATCATAGCGCCACGCAGAATCTCAGTCGTGTAAGCTGCAGTATTCAACACGAAAGCCAATAGACATGGGTAGAAGGCATCTTCAACAATTGCCCAAAACATGGATTGCTGGATGCCTTCAATTTTCGCCACGCCGTAGTAAATCAGGTAAAGCTGGATCAGCAATGGCGTGCCGCGGAATACATAAACGTAGACCCAAACAGGACGGTTGATCCAAGGGTTCTTTGAGGTTCTTGCTACCGCTAGCGGCACGGACAAGATGAGACCGAGGAAAAGCGATAACACCACCAACTGAATCGTGGTGGTTAAGCCACTCCAGTAATGAATAATAGTGGTTGATGTGAATATCTCGTTTTGATCGAGAAAAGCATACAGTGATTCTAACATTCCGACTCTCCTTAGCCTCTTACCACACCAGCACTGAATTTACGTTCCAGTCTTTTAAGGCCTAGTTCAGAAACGGACGTGATCAACAGGTAGACAATCGCTACCGGAATAAAGAATTTAAAGGGTTCATTCACCGCGCCCGCCGCTTCTTTGGCTAAACGGGTCATATCGGCCAAGCCAATCACAGAAACCAATGCGGTTGTTTTCACCAATACCAGCCAGTTGTTACCGATACCCGGCAAGGCATGACGCATCATTTGCGGGAACATAATGCGACGGAAAACCATCCAATCGCTCATGCCATACGCAGTTCCGGCTTCAAGTTGGCCTCGGTCAACGGCGAGAAACGCGCCGCGGAAGGTCTCAGCCATGTATGCACCAAAGATAAAACCAATGGTTGATACACCTGCAGTGAACTCGTCGACGTTAAAGAAAACGTCATATTCATAGGTATCGTAAAGCCAGTCAGAGAAGTTATTGAGCATGATCTGAACGCCGAAGAAGATCAGTAGCATCAGCACCAAGTCAGGCACGCCACGAACAACCGTGGAATACACCGTTGCCACGCCACGCGCAAAGCGATTTTTAGAGACACGAGCCATTGCTGTTACCAGTCCTAGTAACAAAGCAATAATCGCTGAAAGCACCGCCAGCTCAACGGTCAGAATAGCGCCCATAAATATGGAAGGGCCATAACCATGCAGATCTAACATCCTTTCCTCCTGCACGAATAAACCGATAGCGAAACTACCGCTCTATGGATTTTTGTTCAATTCTCGCCAATCGGTAGAAGGGAGCGCATGACGCTCCCCTTTGAGCCTTGTTGCCAGCGATAAGCCAGCAATGCATCCTGCAAATAAGTGGAGCAATGATGACTCCGCCTACTCAGAATTGCGGGAAATAGATAGCGCTGTTAACGCAGATTCAGTGCCATCTAAGACCAGCAATGCAGAATTACATTTTAATGTCGTACTTGAAGTACTTGTTCATGATCTCGTCATAGGTACCGTTCGCTTTTACTTCCGCTAGCGATGCATTGAAGATCTCTACCAAGCCTTTATCACGCTGACGGAATGCAGCAGCAACACCATTACCCAGTTGAATGTTTTCACCCACGGTTTTGAAATCAGCGCCGTCTTCTGCACCCAGGATTGCCGCTTCACCGACAGGGAAGTCAATCAATACCAAGTCAAGACGACCGCCTTGCAGATCCAAAACCAGATCATCGCCGGTGGTGTAACGTTTGATTTCAGCAATTTTGCCGAAAGTATCAGTGGCATGGTTGTCTTGGATCGTGCCACGTTGAACACCAATGCGCTTGCCTGCCAATGAGGCGACATCACTTGGATTCAACGAAGAATCTTTAGGCGCGAAGTAGCCGCTTGGGGTGTTGTAGTAAGGTTCAGAGAATGCCACTTGCTTCGCACGCTCTTCAGTGATCGACATTGACGAGAAGATCACGTCGTATTTACGTGCTTGCAGACCCGGAATGATGCCATCCCATGCTTGCACAACCCAGCTACAGTTAAGTTTTGCGTTTTCACACACTGCGTTACCGAGGTCTACTTCAAAACCAGTCAACGTGCCATCGGGTGCTTTGTATTCGAACGGTTCATAAGGTACATCCACAGCGATACGTACATCTGTCCACTCTTTCGCTTGAACAGCTGTCGCGCCAAGTGCAGCAGTGACTGCTACAGCAACTAACCATTTTTTCATCTTTCTGTCTCCTTATGGATATTTGAACCAGATGGGGATATTCCTTTGCCATCTGTCGAATATGCGTCAATACGCGTTAGTAAATTGAAGAAATAAATTGTTTTAAACGCTCTGACTCAGGCGAGGTAAAGAGCTTTTCAGGATGACCCTGCTCTTCTACGCGCCCCTGATGCAAGAACATCACGTGATTGGATACATCGCGAGCAAACGCCATCTCGTGAGTTACCACAAGCATAGTTCGTCCTTCTTCTGCGAGGATTTTCATCACATTTAGTACCTCACCAACCAATTCGGGGTCGAGTGCTGAGGTTGGCTCATCAAATAATAGCGCTTCTGGCTCAACAGCGAGTGCGCGTGCAATCGCGGCACGCTGTTGCTGACCGCCGGATAAATGCCCGGGATAATAATCTCGACGCTCATACAGGCCAACACGCTGCAGATAAGCTTCTGCGCGTTCTATGGCTTCTGCTTTTGATACACCAAGAACATGGATAGGGGCTTCGATAACATTTTCCATCACGGTCATGTGAGACCAGAGGTTGAACCCTTGGAAAACCATGGCAAGGCGAGAGCGAATACGTTGAACTTGTTTGTCACTGACAGGAATGGCATCGACACCGCGACCATTCTTCATTTCTATCAGCTCACCATTGACCCAGATCTGTCCACTGGTTGGTGTTTCAAGTAGGTTGATGCAGCGAAGAAAGGTACTTTTACCTGAACCGGAAGAACCAATAATTGAAATCACATCGCCACGATGTGCATCCAGCGAAATTCCTTTTAAAACTTCGTGTTGACCGAACGTTTTGTGTAGGTCTTTAATTTGCAGCGCTACTGCTTCCGTCATGCGCTTGACTCCTGTCATTCTATTAGCACGTCGCTTTTCGTTGAATCTTGTTCTTAGCCTGTAAAACAGTGCGTTTCTGTAAACCATAAGCGCAAAAATAAAAGACTAAAAAGGTAAGCTCGGCGATTCAATTGACAATCCTGTAATTTTTAGCCGTGCTACAACATAATTCACTGCTTAAGCTCGTTTCTGTGAAAATAACACCCATTAGTTCCAACAGCAACAATTTGTTAACCTTTAAGTTAGTAAAAAATAAGTCATTTTAAGTGCATAAATAACCAGTGTGAATGTTTACTATGCCATCGATTTCATTGATGGCTCGTTAAGGTTAGTGTAGGGTGTGTTTCGGTAGAATATTCTTATATTTCAATATCGAGATAAATATGCCTTCTCGCTTGCTGACTCTGTGTTTTGCGCTTATCTCTTTTACAAGCATCGCAGCACCTCATACTCTGACGATCATCCCCGAGTTATCGAACGGTTTCGTGCGTAACTACAACCCATTTCGCCCCGATCAACTCGCGACGACACAGGATTTTGTCTTTGAATCGTTAATGGTGTTTGAAGATGAGCAGGTCCACTATCGCTTGGCGGAAAGCTACACCCTGTCCCCTGATTTAAAAGGCATTACACTGACGCTAAGAAAAGGCATTCAGTGGTCTGACGGTACGCCTTTTTCTTCCGATGATGTGGTGTTCAGTTTATCACTGCTCAAAAATGAGCCAGAACTGGATTACAATTCACTCGGTGAGTGGATTGAACGTGTCGAAAAACGTGGTAAAAATGAGGTGTACGTCTCGTTAACTCGCCCAAACGCGCAAATTGCCCAGAGACTGCAAGAGGCGATTATCGTCCCAGTACACCAATGGCAAGATATTAAAGACAAACGCTACCATCTTAATGCCAACCCAGTGGGTACAGGTCCTTTTACCGATATCCGCGCGTTTAGTAGCAACAACATAGTACAGTGTCGCAACCCTCACTATTGGCAACAAGATGCCCTAAAGATCGACTGCATTCGCTACCCTATGGTACGCACTAACGACGAACTGGTTTCCCGTTTAAGTAACGGGGAGTTTGACTGGGCAAGTGCGTTTATTCCTGATATCGAGCGCAATTACGCGTCGTATTCCCCTGACTATCACTATCACCACAAGCCTTCGACCATTGTCAGCTTGCTTTTTAATTTTAATCATCCCGATCTTGAAACGCGCAAGATTATTCAAGATGTCAGATTTCGTCGCGCCGTTTCCATGAGCTTGGCGCGCGATCTCATCATCGACATTGCAGTATTTGGTCAAGGGGAAAAAGCGGCATTTGCCAGTGGATTGGAGTCTAGATTTGACAACTGGATTGAGAATTCAGCGGCAGAGCAGCATCTTTATTTTATTCGCTTTCATCCCAACACAGCCGCACGCCTGCTTGATGAACTGGGCCTCAAAGATAACGATGGTGATGGGTTCCGTGAATTACCTTCCGGCGCACCGTTCTCACTGAGTCTCATCGCGCCATCTGGTTGGACTGACTTTACTTCTGCCGCCAATATCGCCGCAGAAATGCTGATGGCGATTGGCATCGACATTCATACCCTCGAGCTCCCCTTTTCGCAATACACATCCCAAATGGCAGAAGCCCGCTATGGGATGAGTATTACCAATTATTTTTCAGGCGTTACCCCTTTTCGTTATCTCAACGCAGCGTTTAACAGTCGGTACCAATCGCCGCATGATCCTCGATTTGCACAACACTATTTTCATGATGAAGAAATCAATGAACTGCTGGATGCGTTTTTATTGGAAACGACGCAAGAAGGACAACGGGAAGTGATTAACCGTCTCCACTTGCGCATCGCTGCCCAGCAAGTCACTGTGCCTCTTTACTACAAGCTGGAAACGGTGGAGTTCACCACCACGCGATTTAAAGGCTGGCGTCGGCATGCTGATGGCACGCCCAATGTTCCGCCAATTTGGTACACAGAAAGGCCACGTCTCATTCAGTTATTGGCACTTGAGCCCGTCGAGGAAAAATAATCAATCACTCAGCAAGTTATCAATTGTTGGTCGCTGACTCTTTCGTCATCAGATCAAGCGTCTTTAGCCAAACGTCTGCATCACTCGAAGGGTCAAGCTCTATCAGCGTTTCATAGGCACTACGTGCCAGTGACAATTGATTGGATTTCATCGCGCTATAACCCAATATTTCCCATAAGAACGCATCTCTATGGCCACCCATATCAATCGCTTGTTGCGACAACCTGGCGGCATCAGACCAGCGCTGCAGCTCAGAAGCAACGCGAGATTGTGCTTTAAGCAAGTAGAGTTCTGGCGCTTCTTTATTCAGCACAGAAGCCACTTCCCATGCTTGTGACCATTGGCTCGCCTGCATGTGATATTGCAATTTCCGCATTAACACGTCCCGACTGGCACTGACCTGCTCTTTTTGGATACCTTGATTAAGAAAGGCTATCGCTTGCTCCGGCTCACCAAGCATGCTGGCAAATTGCGCCATATCGAGATAATCCGCCTCACTGAGCGCTGACCCTTTCTTTTGTTCAGACTTCAAGATTGAAAGCGCCTGGCGCACTTCGCCCAATCTGGCGTACGCCATGGCTTGCTTCTGCTGCCAGCGAAAATCATCGCCAAACTTCTGCTGGATGATCCGCGTCGTGTTTACAAGCGCACGGTGCTGCTTAAGCTGCTCTTCACTGAGCGCTTTGATCTGCCAAATGAACTCAGGCACATCGGCATAACGCGCAATTATCGCATTGGCCTGTTTCAACGCATCGATGTAGTTTTTCTCGGTGAATAAGGCGCGCGTATATAACTGCTCAACCGGCTGAAATGGCGGGAATTCTTCGAGGTAACTACGCCCATAGCTCACGGCCAAATCTGCTCTGTTTCTTTTCATCGACAAAGAGACCAATGCACCCAATGTGTCCTGACGCAAACTGGCGGGTAACTTTCGGTATTCAATGGCTTTTGTGTAAGCAATATAGGCACGTTCATAGTTACCCTCATGGAGATAAATGAACCCAAGCAGACGCTGGTGCAGCGCTTCTTGTTCTTCGTTATCTGCCACAATGGCTTTTGCGAGATTTGCAGCATCGCTGAATTTGTCTTGTGACAATAACTGCTCAATGCGATTCAGGTGATTGGAGAAGTCAGGATCGCTGGCCTGAACCGGAAAAATCACACTGAATAGGAGGATGCCAACACCAAATACTTTCATATCCCTCAGCCATTAACGATTTGATATCTCGACTATAACGTAAATTGGACAACTGCTGGTTAACTGAACGTCTATTTTTTCAGCTATGTAGCAATATTTTTCGATCAATACACATGCGAGCTAAACCCTGCACCTTCTGGTTGCTTGTGTATCCGTATATACTCCCAGCCCCTCTATGAGATTGAGAATCCCATGAAAACCTATATCCCTGGCAAAGATGCCGCACTGGAAGAGTCGATCAATCGTTTTGAATCCAAGTTAACCGCTGCGGGTTTTAACGTTGAACCTGTTTCCTGGCTAAACCCTGTCCCTAACGTTTGGTCCGTTCATATTCGTGACATTGATGCACCGATGAACTTTACCAACGGCAAAGGCGCCAGCAAAAAAGCCGCGTTAGCGTCTGCACTGGGGGAATATTTTGAACGCTTGTCATGCAACTATTTCTATGCCGATTTCTATCTCGGCAAAGACATCGCTGACGCACCATTTGTTCACTACCCGAACGAGAAATGGTTCCCGTTGACAGATGACGACAGCCTACCAGAGGGTCTGCTGGACGAACCCATGAGCGCATTCTACGACCCTGAGCAAATGCTCACTTGCTCAGATCTGATCGATCTGCAATCCAGCAATGAAGATCGTGGTATTTGTGCCTTGCCATTTGCTCGTCAAAAAGATCAGCAAACCGTTTATGTGCCGATGAACATTATCGGCAACCTGTATGTGTCGAATGGCATGTCTGCGGGTAACACGCAAACAGAAGCCCGCAGCCAAGCGCTGTCAGAAGTGTTCGAACGTGCCATTAAAAACCGCATTATTTCTCAGCGCCTGAGCATGCCAGAAGTGCCTGCTGAGGTTCTGGATCGTTACCCGTCGATTAAAGCCTCCATTGAAGCTATGGAAGCGGAAGGTTTCCCAATCGTTGTGTATGAC
Organism: Enterovibrio litoreus; assembly: GCF_045679545.1. NCBI lineage: Bacteria > Pseudomonadati > Pseudomonadota > Gammaproteobacteria > Vibrionales > Vibrionaceae > Enterovibrio > Enterovibrio litoreus. The sequence goes on along the minus strand of NZ_CP166194.1, from coordinate 937,222 downwards.
GCATCAATGGGCGGAAACTACCCGGTGGTTTGCGTGACCTTGTTTAACCCGCATAACGGTACTTGCTTTACATCATGGGGCGCACACCCTCGCTTCCAAGTAGCACTAGAGCGCACCGTAACGGAGCTGCTACAAGGCCGCAGCCTGAAAGATTTGGATGTATTCGAAGCACCTTCTTTCCATGATGAAGATGTGGCCGATCACCATAATCTCGAAACACACTTCATCGATTCATCAGGCACTGTGTCTTGGGATATGTTTAAAGACACGCCAGATTACGCGTTTGCAGAATGGAACTTTGAAGGAACGTCGCAAGAAGAAGTGGATTGGTTACTATCCAAACTACACGCTGAAGACGCCGACGCTTACATTGCCGATTACGACCATTTAGGCGTGAATTGTTGTCGTATCATCGTACCGGGCTGGTCTGAAATTTACCCACCGGAAGAAGTGCAGCTGTGTAATAACAACCGTGGCACCGATTTACGTGATGCCATTGGCATGCTGCTAGCAACTGAATACAGCGATGATGCCTGTGAGTTTTTGTTCGATGTGCTAGAAATGGCTGATTTCGACGACAGCTACATGGTATGTGAACTGATGGGTATTGCACCCGACGCGGGTACTGTCTGGAAATCACTCACCATTGGCGAACTGAAATGCCTATTGGCATTGGCCATGGGCGATTTGGAATCCGCACAAGACTTCGCCGTGTGGAGCTTGGATTATAACGCCACAATTTACAGCCAAGAGCGCACTGTGTTCATGCGCTGTCTGGTCGCAAGCCTAGAGCTTGCCCAAGACAAAGAACGTGACCCGGTTGAATACCGACGCGCATTTGGCTTTACCTATGGTGACAGCGTGACAGAAGCGGTTTGGCAGTCCATCACCGGCGACATTCGCTTCCATGGCTTGACTGCACCAGAGGCATCACTCACGGCCTTTGGCGCACACCAAAAGCTGCTAGGGTCTTACCAAAAGCTGCAAAAAGCGAAAGCTGCCGCGCAAGGCTAACCCGCTTGTAAAACGTTTAACGCCCAAAACGCTCAGCGCCCACATTGTCATCACGCAATGTGGGCGTTTTTACGCCGCCTTCATCGCTCTCACCAAAACAAGGTTTTTTTGTTGAGCCAGTTTCTTGCGTTATCCGCGCGAGAGTGACATGCATCTAAAATTCATTCACCGCCACTGGTTGGCGTCTCTCATTCGCTGTAAAACACGACGAAACACGCACTTTTGTAGCACACACACCCCACCCACTTTGGTAATTTTATTTCACTTTTGCCTTCGAAGTGGCAAAAATAGCCGTAAATACCGCCAATTGAATGCTATTTAACCAATCCTCACCCGCTCAACGTGTAATTTATTTTCACGAAAATGATCTAAATCAAGTTAGCCAAGGAGAGGTTTGTTAGTATTCATGTTATGAATTTTGGCTCTCGGCTTTTACACGGTTTAGCTGCTTATTAAGCATTAAACCATCGCATGAAATGCGGGGAGTGTAGTCAGTTCTGTTTGCTTTTGTACGTAGAGGACTTTATGTCAACCCAAGCCCCATCAGAGCAAATCGGTGATCAGGCGCAAAGCGAGTATCAAGCTAAGCACCGTCCCGCATCGGAGTTCGCAACGCGTTCAGATTATCTGGATCACGAACTTCAAATCATGAACCCACGCCGTTGGAAGCTAAACCTTCCTGGACGTGACTTCCGTTTTGAACTCGAAGACTTGGTTCCTGCACTAGCGGGTACTATTGGCATTATCGCGATGTACTCTGCGGTAATGATGTCTTGGGCTGACGGTCTGACACAAGCCTGGGACCACATTAACCTCGGTAAAGAATTCGCCATTGAAGTAGCACGTGTTGAGATGCTTATCCCAGCCCTGCTGTTCTGTATCTTGGCTTCTGGCTTTATCAACCCACGTGCAAACCTTGCCGGTAACCACGGTCCAATGATTCCGTTGATCGGTACCATTGCACTAGCAGGCGCTCACCCCCTCGCTTTAGCATTACTTCTTGGTGTGTTTGGCCTGACGTTGAGTTACTTCAAGGGCGGTTCAAAACTGGTTAACCTCACCAGTGAAGGTGTAGCAGGTGGCCTGCTAGTCTTCCTTGGTTTTACCGGTGCAATGAGCCAAATCAGCGACATACAATCTTGGGCCAAAGGCTTAGAATCTGCATCGATTGCTCAAGGCAGCATGGGCTATGTCGGTCTGGTTGTTCTGGCCGTTAACGTTATCCTTTACGCACTACTAGCGCGTATCGGCAAACGCTGGTTAGCGATCCCTGCTTGTGCAGTAACGGGCTTAATCACGGCATTGGCACTGGGCGCTGGCTTCGACTTGACGTTCACAACCGAAATGGGTCTGCCAAACCTAAACCCTGTTTACTGGTGGGGAAGCACTGAGCAAGGCTGGATGTTGGGTCTGCCAAATCTGCAGCACTTCATTGCATCATTACCATTTGCCATTCTTGCGGTAGCAATGTGGTCACCTGACTTCCTAGGTCACCGTATCTTCCAAGAGCTGAACTACCCGAGAAAAACGGAAAAAGTTCTGATGGATGTTGATGACACCATGACCACGTGTTCACTACGTCAAATCGTAGGTACAGCAGTGGGTGGTGGTAACATCACGTCATCTTGGGGTACGTACATGATCCCTGCTGCTATTGCGAAACGCCCAATTCCAGCGGGTGCAATCTTGCTTGGCTCACTGTGTATCATTATCGCCATCCTTGGTTTCCCAATGGACGTTGCAGTATGGCCACCGGTTATGCGTATCGCGCTGCTGGTTGGTGTATTCCTGCCATTGCTTGAAGCCGGTGTTCAGATGATTCGTGAAACTAAAGATTCACAATCTGCTGGTATCTGTATCTTTGCTGCCATGGTTGCGAACCCTGTGCTTGCATGGGCACTGGCAATGCTGCTGGACAACAATGGTCTCATCGGTGACAAAGAGCGTGCGAAAAAGCTCTCTTTTGTAGACCGTATCGTGATTCCAGGTTCAGTATTAGTTATCTGTCTGGTTGCTATGCTGGCGGTTGGTATGCTCGAAGATCAGTTCGGTATTCCAGCGCTAATGTAATACTCGGTTTGGGCAGTCATTTTGGCTGCCCAAATTACTATCCACACAAGGCTAAGAAAGCGTAAAATCAAGTTCGTTTAATAAAGCGTTTTTGCTTTTACATTTTTTAATGATCGCGCACTAACCACTGCCTCCACAGTGGAGCGGTATTCAAACCGCTAAGTGCTTGTTTTCTTCTACTAAAAAGGTAGGTACATCATGTCTGAGCAATTTGCTAAAGCATGGGAAGGTTTCGCTGAAGGCGAATGGCAGAACGAAGTCAACGTTCGTGACTTCATCCAGAAGAACTACACCCCTTATGAGGGCGATGAATCATTCCTAGTGACTGAAGGTACTGAAGCAACTAACAAGCTTTGGGAAAAAGTCATGGAAGGCATCAAGCTTGAGAACTCAACTCACGCCCCTGTAGACTTCGATACTTCTGTTGTTTCTACCATTACCGCTCACGACGCAGGTTACATTATCCAAGATCTGGAAAAGATTGTTGGTCTGCAAACTGAAGCACCACTAAAACGCGCACTTATCCCTAACGGCGGTGTGCGTATGATCGAAGGTTCTTGCAAGGCTTACGGCCGCGAGCTAGACCCAATGATCTCAAAAATTTACTCTGAATACCGTAAGACTCACAACCAAGGCGTTTTCGATATCTACACCCCTGATATCCTGAACTGCCGTAAGTCTGGTGTTCTGACTGGTCTTCCAGATGCTTACGGCCGTGGCCGCATCATCGGTGATTACCGTCGCGTAGCACTGTATGGTGTTGATTTCCTGATGAAGGACAAAGCTAAGCAATTCCATTCGCTTCAAGCGAAACTGGAAGCGGGCGACGACCTTCAAATGACCATGCAACTGCGTGAAGAAATTCAAGAGCAGTACCGTGCACTGATCCAGATGAAAGAAATGGCTGCGAAATACGGCTGTGACATCTCTGGTCCTGCAACAACGGCACAAGAAGCTGTTCAGTGGGTTTACTTCGGCTACCTAGCTGCTGTTAAATCTCAAAACGGTGCGGCAATGTCTCTGGGTCGTACCTCTACGTTCCTTGACGTGTACATCGAGCGTGATATTGCTGAAGGCAAGATCACCGAAGTTGAAGCACAGGAAATGATCGACCACTTCGTGATGAAGCTGCGTATGGTTCGCTTCCTACGTACTCCTGAGTACGATGAGCTGTTCTCTGGTGACCCAATCTGGGCAACAGAATCAATGGGTGGTATGGGTGTTGACGGTCGTACTCTGGTAAGCCGTACTAACTTCCGCTTCCTGAACACGCTTTACACCATGGGTCCAAGCCCAGAGCCAAACATCACTGTTCTATGGTCTGAGCAACTGCCTGTAGGCTTCAAGAAGTTCTGTGCGAAGGTATCTATCGATACGTCTTCTATTCAGTACGAAAATGATGACCTGATGCGCCCTGATTTCGACAACGATGACTACGCTATCGCTTGTTGTGTATCACCAATGGTTATCGGTAAGCACATGCAGTTCTTCGGCGCGCGTGCAAACCTTGCTAAAACGCTGCTGTATGTAATCAACGGCGGTGTTGACGAGAAAATGAAACTGCAAGTGGGTCCTAAGCAAGCGCCTATGACTGACGAAGTTCTGGACTTTGATAAAGTTTGGGCAGGTCTTGACAGCTTCATGGATTGGCTGGCGACTCAGTACGTGACCGCACTGAACGCTATCCACTACTCGCACGACAAGTACAGCTACGAAGCTTCTTTGATGGCGCTTCACGATCGTGACGTTTACCGCACCATGGCGTGTGGCATCGCAGGTCTTTCTGTTGCAGCTGACTCACTGTCTGCTATTAAATACGCAACCGTTAAGCCTATCCGTGACGAAGACGGCATCGCGATCGATTTCGACATCGAGGGTGACTATCCGAAATTTGGTAACAACGATTCACGTGTTGATGACATCGCATGTGAATTGGTTGAAAGCTTCATGACCAAAATTCGTAAGATGAAAACGTACCGTAACGCTGTGCCTACTCAATCTATCCTGACTATCACTTCAAACGTGGTATACGGTAAGAAAACAGGTAACACACCAGACGGTCGTCGTGCAGGTGCACCATTCGCACCAGGCGCAAACCCAATGCACGGTCGTGACGAGAAAGGTGCGGTAGCATCTCTGACGTCTGTAGGTAAACTGCCATTTGCTCACGCAAAAGACGGTATCTCTTACACCTTCTCTATCGTGCCTAACGCACTGGGTAAAGATGGCGACACGCAGAAAGCGAACCTTGCTGGTCTAATGGACGGTTACTTCCACCACGAATCAGGCATCGAGGGTGGTCAACACCTGAACGTGAACGTTCTGAACCGTGAAACACTGGAAGATGCCGTTAAGCACCCAGAGAACTACCCACAGTTGACTATCCGTGTATCGGGTTACGCTGTGCGTTTCAACTCTCTGACTGCTGAACAGCAAAAAGACGTTATCGCACGTACTTTCACTGAATCTCTATAATTTTTTAGAGTCAGATTGAATCAAAAAACACCTCCCATGCGGAGGTGTTTTTTTATGCCTACTTTCCCCTGCGTCTGCCCCAGATAGCCCCGCTATATCCCCAATTCTCTTCCCGTACTCTGCGATATTTATTTCCCTTCCGTGCTGGCCGTACAGCGTTCTGTCGACGTCTCCCAAAAAGCTAACCATACTGTAGAGAAAACTTGTCCATCAAACAGATAGCGCACCTAGATCGAAGCACTCGTGAGGAAACATGAAGATACTGCTTGTCGAAGATCATCCTTTTCAACGAGACATGATAGCCGGACAACTGATGCAGCTATTATCTGGAGATGACATGCTGCTAACCGCTGAAGACGGTGGCCAAGCGCTTGAACAGGTTCTCGTTCATAAACCTGACTTGGTTTTTTGTGATTTACAGTTGCCCGATATTGATGGCATTAAGCTGCTGAGCAATATGGCAGAAAGAGGTTTTTTAGGCTGCATTGTGATCACCAGTGCCGTATCGCAAAAGATACTCGACACCGTAAAAAACATGTGTGAAAACCTTCACCTCAATGTGCTTGGCATCCTTCCCAAGCCTGCCTCCATTCCATTGCTCAAGTACTACATCAATGTCGCCAATGAACATGACACCGACTTCCCTCAAGATCTGGTGCCGCTGACAGAAGATGAGATACTTGAAGCGTGGAACACAAAACGGTTTGAGACTTGGTTTCAACCCATCGTTCGTTTGAACGACGGAGAATGGATTGCCTGTGAAGCACTTCAGCGCCTTCACCATCCGACGCGCGGCACACTGTTACCTCGGCATTTCTTACCACAACTTTCAGCGTTGAACTTGGAATCTGAACTCACGCTTTCTGTTATCCAATCCGTCATTGCCAATCAAGAACGCTTAAAAGGACGGCCGGTGGGTGTCAACATTTCAATGAACAACCTCATCGAACTCAACTTCGTCGACCAAGTCATCGAGCTTGGAAATGCCCATCCAGAGCTTTGCGAGACTATGTACTTTGAGTTGATGGAGCCGGAACACTTTGTCCATATTGGACAAGTGCAAGAGGCAGCTTCACGCCTGCTTCTCAATGGATTCCGCATTGCCATCGATGATTTTGGTACCGGTCACAGTTCGCTACAAGAAGTGGAATTCCTCCCGCTCGACTCGCTCAAAGTGGGGCTGTCTTTGGTTCTGCCAATGCTAAGCAGTCTTACCGCCAGCGCACTGGTCGAAGCCAGTATTTTGATCGCAAGACGCATCGGCGTTGCTTCTGTTGCAGAAGGGGTGGAATGCATTGAGACATGGCATGGCCTTCGGGATATGGGGTGCGATTATGCTCAAGGCTTTTTTATAGCCAAGCCAATGCCAGCAGACAGTTTAGGCGATTGGTACACCTTGTGGGGGCACTTGAAAAATCACCGTTCACTTTGCCCACCTTCGGTGCTCAATACCATTTAAAATAACCAGACATAAACGCCTGAAAAGGCGTTTATCTTTTGCCAACAAGGGCGACAAACCGCCATTCCCTCGCATCAACATCCATCACTTACCCCCTTTCTTCACGCCACTAATAATGTCTACACCAAACTGGCTGAACCCCTGTATCTGAAAGGGGTTTCGGTATAATATAACTCCTTACTTTTTACAGTAGTTTTGGAGAATCTCATGTCGGTGATGGGCCGTATTCACTCTTTTGAGTCTTGTGGAACCGTAGATGGTCCTGGCATTCGCTTTATCGTGTTTTTGCAAGGTTGCCTAATGCGCTGCAAATACTGCCACAACCGCGATACATGGGATCTGGATGATGGTCGTGAAGTGTCTGTCGAAGAAATCATGAAAGAAGTGATCACTTATCGTCATTTCATTAACGCATCGGGCGGCGGTGTTACTGCGTCAGGTGGCGAAGCCATGCTTCAGCCTGAGTTCGTGCGTGACTTTTTCCGCGCAGCAAAAGCAGAAAACATTCATACCTGTCTTGATACCAATGGTTATATTCGTAAACACACCGACGTGGTTGACGAAGTGCTCGACGCAACCGATCTGGTGATGCTTGATCTGAAGCAAATCAACGACGAGATCCACCAAAATCTTGTTGGCGTGCCAAACAAACGTGTGTTGGATTTTGCCCGCTACCTGCATCAGCGCGGCCAAAAGACCTGGATTCGCTATGTGGTGGTTCCAGGTTACACAGATGATGAAGATTCGGTGCATCGTCTCGGTGAGTTCATCAAAGACATGGACAATATCGAGAAAATCGAGATGCTGCCTTACCATCAGTTGGGCGAGCACAAGTGGGAAGCGCTGGGTTACGAGTACGAACTCAAAGACGTGAAACCACCAACGAAAGAAACCATGGAGAAGCTGAAAAGCATTTTGGAAGGTTACGGCCACAAGGTCATGTACTAACCTTTCTGCCATGATGATTTTCTTTTAGAAACACTATCACTATGTAGATACAAAATGAGAAACGGCCGCGTTGGCCGTTTTTTTTGTTTCTAGAATCTACGTTTGCTTACCAATAGAGCACCCTACCCCCACCTAACGCTCTTGGTATTTAACGCTCTTGGTATTTAACGCTATTGATATTTAACGCTCTGGCGAAAGATATTCCCTGTCATAAAACGTGCGCAGCCAGTGTGGTCGATACACGGCTAGCAAGGTCACCGCCATGCCATTAAGCAAGCCTTCGGGAAACCACATTAGCAATGCCAAGGTCAGGTAATTATCAACAATGATCCCCCACGGATGAAGCCCTGAAATCCAATATCCAGCGGATACAACACAAAGATGAAGAACAATGGTAAACCCCGCGTTTAAGAACCCAGCGATAAAAATATAGATAAACAAATGACGGCTTAGGTACTGGTAGGAAAGCCAAAATATCCCATAGCTAACAAAAGCCGGGATCACAGCGGTTGTCACCGCATATAGACCTACGTCTTGCCATGGCAACAAGCCAAAGGCCACCATGAGCGCCAAGGGGAGCACACTGATCCAAACGGCAATTCTAGGGCCATGACACAAGGTCAGAACCGTCATGCCCAGAAAATGAATATCTAAGCCATCACTGATCCCCGCTTTCAGCGCCCATAAACAAAATAACACCATAGCGCTGGCAAAAACCAAGTGCTGATACCCTTTGTCTTGCCGCATTTTCTGCCATGCAAATGGCGTCCAGCATAACCACAGAGCAAGCAGTAAACATGCCCACCCTAACCCTTGCCAATAAACCATGAGTGCTCCATCACACGCTCTGTCGCCATCGAACTTTCACCTAAAAATCACGACGGTTTGTTTAAGTTAAAAAACCGTAACTAACCTGTGTTGAGATCAAAAAAACACAACTGGCGAACTGATAATCTGTGGCACATGAAATGCCAAATATGCTCACCAGATATAACAATTAAGAGACTGTTTGGATAACCAATTTTAATCTTTTGAGGCTATACCATGGAAATGACCCACGCTCAGCGTCTTATCCTATCTAATCAGTACACCCTGATGTCGCAACTTGATCCGCAAAACGCAGAAAAGTATCGTCGCCTACAAACCATTGTAGAACGTGGCTACGCACTGCAAATGCGCGAACTGGATAAAGATTTCGGCGACATGCCTGAAGCACTATGTCGTCAAGTTATTGATATCATGGAGATGCACCACGCACTTCAAGAATCATTCCGCATGCTGGAAAGCGGCACTCGCTGTGAATGTGATGTGGACGAACGTCGTCTTCAGTTTTGGGGCTTTGATGCTGCCACTGAAGCGCATTTGGTTAACTATGTTCGTTTCCTTACCAACGTGGAAGGTCTATACCCACAGTTCGATAAAGGCTCGCACCATTTCAACAGCCAAATGCCGATGCTAGACAAATATCAGCGTATGCTGCAAGTATGGCGCAACTGCCCACGTCAGTATCACTTGTGTGGTAATGAACTGTGCCAGATCGTGAACGCATAATTCTGGAAAATTTCGCGCAAAGCCGTTCTTCTGAACGGCTTTTTTGTATCAAATGTCACCTCAACATTGCAGGGTAACCTCGCGTCATCAAGCGTGAGTCCGCCTGCTATCAGCCCTACCGAATACACCGCCCATTCGATAAGAACATTTACTCGTGACGTGCAAATTAATTTATTTGCACCTAGCGTAAAACGATTGTCTAATCGCCACGCACCCGTTTAGGTTTCGATAAAACCCCAGAGGTGTATACGGGCTTTTGAGTAGCAATATCCAACCTTATTATTGCTAACAAAAACAGCCGCGTTATCTGTCATACCGTGCCTGTCTGCAGCACGGCCTTTTTAGGAATGGCAATGAAATCTTTCGCAAAACCGCTTGATCAGGCAAAAATCCTGACCCCAGTTTGCGACGCCGCAGCTACACTTAATCTGCAAAACCGCCCCCAATCCCTGACAGTGCATGCACGCAGGAAAAGAGCATCATTGAAGCGAACACGAAGTGCGGATGCCGTGCTTCTCGATCTCTCGCTACAGATGCCCGAATAAGCTCTGACTGCGTTTACCGCTATCTGATAATTTTCTTTGGTACAAGCAACGAGTGAAGGCGCGAATTTGTCCGTAATCATATTTCATGCTTGTACCCAATCACCGCCGAGGAATGAACATGAGTGATTGGTCTATAAACGACGCCCGCGATGTCTACAACACACCGTATTGGGGTCAGGGATACTTCGATATTGACGCGCAGGGGGAAGTCATTGTTCGCCCAAATGTGGCACGCCCAGACAATGCGGTCGGGTTGTCAACATTGGCTGATGAGCTTATCGCGAAAGGGGCATCGCTGCCTGTATTGGTGCGTTTCCCAGAAATTTTGCACCACCGCGTAGACAGCCTATGTGCCAACTTCAATGATGCCATTGCAGATTATGGTTACTTGGGCGAATACCTACTGGTTTACCCAATCAAAGTTAACCAACAAGAAGCCGTGGTTAGCGAAATTCTGAAAAGCCAATATGCACGTCAACAACGCCAGTTGGGCCTTGAGGCGGGCAGCAAGCCAGAACTCATGGCAGTGCTAGCCATGGCGCGTCAAGCAAGCTCAGTGATTGTGTGTAACGGCTACAAAGATCGTGAATACGTTCGCCTTGCACTGATCGGCGAAAAACTCGGGCACGAAGTCTATATCGTGCTTGAAAAGCTTTCCGAATTAGACGTGGTGTTGGAAGAAGCCAAAGCACTAGGCGTGAAACCGCGTCTTGGCCTGCGTGCGCGTCTGGCCTCTCAAGGCAAAGGCAAATGGCAAGCAAGCGGCGGCGAGAAGTCCAAGTTTGGTCTATCTGCCTCGCAAGTACTCACCGTGATGGACAAGCTACGCGAACAAGACATGCTGGATTCACTGCAACTGCTGCACTTCCACTTAGGTTCGCAAATCGCCAACATTCGCGATGTACGCTCCGGTGTGGGCGAGGCTGCCCGTGTATATGCAGAACTGCATAAACTGGGCGCTGGCATTACCACGGTCGACGTAGGCGGCGGTTTGGCTATCGATTACGAAGGCACCCGCAGCCAAAGCAGCTGTTCTATGAACTACAGCCTGCGCGAATACGCCAACAACGTGGTATATGTGATTGGCGATGTCTGCAAAGAATATGACATCACTATGCCGCGCATTATCTCGGAATCCGGCCGTAACCTCACCGCACACCATGCTGTACTGGTCACGGATGTGGTTGGCGTTGAGCGCTACAAGCGTGAAGAAGTGTTCGCACCCGATGAAAGCTCGCCGCAAAACCTGCACAACATGTGGCATTCGTTTAAAGATCTGAGTCAGTCTGGCGATCAGCGCTCATTGGTCGAAATTTATCACGATAACCAAAGTGATTTGGCTGAAGTGCATATGCAATTCGCCATGGGCATGGTGAGCTTTGAAGAGCGTGCGTGGGCAGAACAAATCAGCCTGCGTATTTGCTACGAGCTATCATGCAGAATGTCGCCTAAAAACCGCGCACACCGTCCGGTACTGGACGAGCTGAACGAGCGTTTGGCGGATAAATTCTTTGTGAATTTCTCATTGTTCCAATCATTGCCTGACGCATGGGGTATCGACCAAGTCTTCCCTATTCTGCCGCTGAGCAATCTGGACAAAGCGCCAGATCGTCGCGCCGTGATGTTGGATATTACCTGTGACTCCGATGGTGCAGTTGATCAGTACGTGGAAGGTCAAGGCATTGAAAGCACGCTTGCCGTGCCAGCATGGTCAGACGAAGAACCGTACCGCATGGGCTTCTTCCTTGTTGGTGCGTATCAGGAAATTCTGGGCGACATGCACAACCTGTTCGGCGATACCGATACCGCTGTTGTTCGCAGCCGCGAAGACGGTGGTTTTGATATCGAAGCCATTGATAGCGGCGACAGCGTGGGCGATGTTTTACGCTATGTGCACCTCGACCCATCACTGTTCCTAATGCAATACGAAGAGATGGTGAAAGAGCATTTACCTGAAGAAGAGCACGATGCAATTCTGGCAGAATTGGCAGAAGGCTTAGAGGGCTACACCTACCTCGAAGATATTCGCTCAAACCGTTAATGTTTGGTTGCCCGTTTCGGCGGGCAATACTTATTTGATAGGGAATTTTTTAATGGCAACACTGGCCAACCACCCAGACTACTCACTGTATTCCAATGCATTCGGTTTCCTCCGTCAGCCTTTGGTTTTCCAACCACAAGGTTGCGACGCTGACGTGATCATCACGGGTGTGCCTTTTGATATGGCGACCACGGGACGCTCAGGCAGCCGCATGGGCCCAGGTGCTATTCGTCAAGCTTCAATCAATTTGGCTTGGGAAAGCAAACGCTGGCCATGGGATTTCTCCCTGACCAAAGAAATCAAAATGGCTGACTGTGGCGATTTGGTCTTCGATTGCGGCGACGCGGCGCAAATGTGTGAGCGTTTAGAAGCCCATGCCACCAGCTTGTTGGCGGAAGGCAAAACACTGCTCACCTTTGGCGGCGATCACTTTGTGACCCTGCCACTGCTTCGCGCACACGCGAAACAGTTCGGAGAAATGGCACTGGTGCACTTTGACGCGCACACAGACACCTACAACATGGGCAGCCAATACGACCATGGCACCATGTTCTATCATGCGCCTAAAGAAGGTCTGATTGACCCTCACAGCTCGATTCAAATCGGTATTCGTACTGAGCACAGCCACAAGCTGGGTTATCAAGTGGTGGATGCAGCCACAGCCAATGATTGGTCAGCAGACCAAATCGTTGACGCGATCAAAGCGCGCGTGGGTGATCGTCCCGTTTACCTCACGTTCGACATTGACTGCTTAGACCCTTCCTTTGCACCAGGCACTGGCACACCAGTGTGTGGCGGCATGACGATGGACAAAGTCCTGAAAGTCATCCGAGGATTACAAGGCATCAACCTGATTGGCATGGACGTGGTCGAAGTCGCACCTGCCTATGACCACGCAGAGCTAACGTCTCTTGCCGCGGCAACCATTGCCACCGACTTGCTTTACGTTTGGGCGGCGAATCGTAAGAACAAGTAATTCGATTCGCACCAGCGAATACGAGAAAACACCCGCTTCGGCGGGTGTTTTTGTAAATGGTGGATGACAATTAATCAGCCAGTTTTGACTTTAGGGATATTCATATTTGGTGCGCATCTAGGAACCCGTCAAGGTATTGGACTGGGTCCAATCTTCTAGACGATGAGGTTGTGTATTGACCATCACAATTTTGCCACCTCATGTCTCACAGAGACTAAAAAAACAGTAACTTAGCCCAAATACACAATGGTTTATTTTGATTTAATGGCGTAAAGATGATAAATAGCATACACTTTAAACACAACAATATAGTTGGGTAATGATTCCAGAGTTTAATGATCAAGGAAACCTTCCTGAAGGCATTCACTATGCGACTATGCAGGAAGTGATCGAGCGTTTTGGCTACAACCCAAAGCGAGCATGGTTGATAGATGGCCTCAATTTATTGGTTAGAAACTTACAGACTGCGGGATGTGGGCTGATATACATTGATGGAAGCTTCGTTACAAACAAAGAAATTCCGGGCGACTATGATATGGCTTGGAGTGTAGTAGGGGTAGATCCAACACGACTAGACCCATGCCTCATACTTGCTAACCGCTCAGACCGTGATGCAATTGAGGCAAAATATCGCGGCGACGTTTTCCCTGCGGAACTTCCCGAAGGTGCGAGCGGCAAACGTTTTCTCGATTTTTTCCAAGAGGATAAAAATACAGGCGACAAAAAAGGAATTGTGGCGGTCAGTATTGGAGACGAGCAATGATTAAAAACTCAAAACAACTTGCTCTTACACAAAGGAAAGTGGAAGAGTTTGATGCTGCAATCCAAGCTATGGAGAGTAATGTTGGTGACATACATCCCTTGCTTGTTCAAGCTCAAATCAATGCTCTCACTTTTCAGCGAGATGATTTGATCAGTGAGATTGAAGAATATGAACAACTTTTGTCCGGCGAGTTTGCAGTGTTCGATGTGGACAATATAGCAAAACTACCTAAAGCCCTAATTCGATCAAGAATTTACCTCGGTCTAACACAAAAAGATTTAGCCGAAAAGCTTGGAATGAAAGAGCAGCAAATCCAACGATACGAGAATACTGAATATAGTTCAGCTAGTTTTACTACGCTGTTATCAGTAATTGATGCATTGGACTTAAAAATTACAGAAGATGTATTTCTCCCTCAATCAAATAGGACCAAAAACCTGCTATTTAGCAAGTTAGCTGACGCTGGCCTAGAAAAAAGTTTTATTGAGAAACGAATCGCACCTCGTGAGTTGTTAAATTTTGAGCATGAATCTTGGATAGAGCGCGTATGTGACAGGATTAATCAGGTGTTTGGTTGGACGAAAGAGCAGCTTTTGGGAGATGAACCTCTAACCATTGGTAGAGATGGTGCCCTTGTTGCGAGATTCAAAATGCCAGCAGGTGCCAACCAACAATATGCGAGTGCATACTGTCAATATGCATATACAATCGCCCAAATAGCTTCCAAACACTTTGAAAAACCTATTTCTAGCTTACCAGATGATGCTGAGATAGTAAGAGCTGAGATTACTCAAAGTTACGGAGATGTCAGTTTTGAATCAGTGTTAGCTTACGCTTTCGATAAAGGTGTTATTGTTCTTGGTCTAAATGATTCAGGAGCATTTCATGGTGCAACTTGGCGTATTAACTACCGAAATGTTGTTGTGTTAAAGCAAAAAACATCTCATGCATCTCGTTGGGCATTCGATTTACTTCATGAACTTTATCATGCTAGTCAACGTCCGGAGTTACCCGAGTTCTCCGTCATTGAATTGAGTGAAACTAGTGATGAAAGACGAAATGACCAAGAGGAGATTGATGCAAATGACTTTGCTTCAAAAGTATTGCTTGGACTCAACGCCGAAGAATATGTCAAAGAGTGTTTTTTAAATGCAAAAGGTAATATTTCTTGGCTTAAGAACTCTGTCATTCAAGTAGCCCAAAAATATGACTTAGACTGTGGCGTTTTAGCTAATCAAGTAGCGAATAAACATGACTATATGGAACGAAAAGCGGGCCGAAAGTCTAATTGGTGGGGTGCTGCAAACAACTTACAAGCCAATAAGTGCAATCCAAGAGATGTGTGTAGTTCTACGTTAAGAAGTGGAGTTCAGATAGAAAAGATGACTGAATTTGAAAGAGAGTTTTTCGAGCAGGCTATCTATCAATAAACCTTCCGTAAAAAAGCCCGCGATTGCGGGCTTTTTTCAGTGAATTCAGAATAGCCAAATCGCATACTGAGCTTTGCTCATATTGAGTTATTTCGACTCAAGTATACGCCCAAACATTTGACCAAGCAGAAATTGCACCTTTCAATATCAAACTCACAAACTCACAAACTCACAAACTCCAGCTTACTCTCTACCCATTATTCTGCGTTTCCTAATAGTCCTTGAACCCCCCGCCCTCCCACCGTATCCTTACCGCTCATCCATTCTTGTCGAAACATCGCTATGTCATACCTTTGTCCGCTGTGTCAGCAATCGCTATATCTCAAAGAACGTACTTACAAATGCACTAACAACCACCAGTTTGATGTAGCGAAAGAAGGCTATGTGAATCTTTTGCCTGTGCAGCACAAGCGGTCAAAAGATCCCGGTGACAACAAAGAGATGATGCAGGCGCGTCGCCAATTTCTTAATGGCGGTCACTATCAGCCCATGCGTGATGCAGTATGCAACTTACTCACAGGGTTATTGGCCGAGCAAACACAGGCTCTGGCATACTGTCAGCTATTGGATATCGGTTGTGGTGAAGGCTATTACACCAGCCATTTTGCCAAGGCACTCAGTCATACCAAGGCACAAGGCGGTGTAAAGGTCGTCGGTTTGGATATTTCCAAAGTGATGATCCGCCATGCGGCGAAACGCTACCCTGAATGTGATTTTTTGGTCGCCTCAAGCCAACGCCTGCCGTTTGCCGACGCGCAACTCGACGCCGTGGTACGCATCTACGCACCTTGTAACGGTGAAGAACTTCAGCGCACCATCAAAGATAACGGCGTGGTCGTGACCGTGACGCCGGGCCCACGTCACCTGTATCAGCTCAAAGAAGGCATTTATGATGGCGTGAAGCTTCATGATGTCCCTGTGGAAGATCTGCCCGGGTTTGAACTGGAAGCGGAGCACAGCGTCGCTTATCCAATGGCGCTCAACAGTGAAGACGCCACCACCCTGCTTCAAATGACGCCGTTCGCATGGCGCGCGCCAGACGCGTTGTGGCAAACACTGAAAGAGAGCGAGCAATTTGATTGCGAAGCGGATTTCACTCTGCGCGTTTATCGAAAAAAAGCCTAAAAAGACCACATAGAGCACAAAGGAAACGCAACAAGGCAATTGCCCGCGTTTTCCGTCATACTGGTGCGTATCTCCTGATATTCAAGGACACGAATTCATGTCGATACGCGCATTCTCCGCCGCCTTCATTCTCGCGACGCTTTTAGGTTGTAGCCACCCGCTTACGCCTAGAGAAACCCCAGCCCCCACGGGCACGCTTTACGACTACCGCATTGAATCTCCCAATGGCGTGCCATACTCCCTCAATGAGCTGGCTAACGCGCTGAGTGACGCTGACGTCATACTGGTTGGCGAGTGGCACACCCACCCCGGCATTCACTTATTTCAAGCGCAATTGCTTTCTACTCTCGCCGCGCGTTATCCCGCCACTGCGCTGTCTATGGAGCAATTTTCACGCCCCGATCAAAGCGTGATAGACGGCTACCTTCAAGGTGATTTTGGTGAAAGTGCGTTACTGAAGAAAACTGAAAAGTGGCCAAACTACGCCAGTGACTATCGACCTTTGGTTGAAATCGCGAAAGCCAATGCCATGCCCGTTGTTGCCGCCAACACCACGCAAGAGATCGTGCGTTGCCTCGCCGCTAAGGGTGAAGGCTACCTTGATACATTGCCTTCGGAGAAACGTCGCTACGTGGCACAAACCCTCTCGAGCGAACCCTCGCCTTACAAAGAGAAATTCTTGTCCGTGATGTTCCACGGCAACGAAGAGAAAACCAATAACCAGTATCTGGCGCAAATCGCGTGGGACGACACCATGGCCGAAAGCATGGTCGAATTTTTGGCAACGAACCCGAATTACAAAGTGATGCACATTGCAGGGGCGTTCCATGTTGAAAATGGCTTGGGTATCGCAAGCCGCATTTTGGCGCGAAACCCCGACCTCAACATCGCCATCATCTCACCACAAACCCTAGATGCGCCGCTGCCCAACGAGGTTAAAGACTATCGATTAGTCGTCAACCCACTGCCCGAGCAATGGCTATCAGAGAAAGAAATGCAGGATGCGATTGGAACCATGCGCCATAGCCGCCGGAAAGCTCCAGATTGTTCCTGATTCAAGGCTCAAAGCTCAAGGCAAATCGAAAACGTTCAGCCACTACAATTTCTCGATGTTTTTGAGGCTATGAGCCGCCTTGCCCAACACCGCTCTTTGTTGCTCATCTGATTTCTTATTCCAATTCGCATACACCATTTTGGTTCTGGGGTTACCGCCAAAATCGTCTTGGTGTTTATCCATAAAATGCCAATAAAGCGCGTTCAATGGGCAAGCGTCATCTTCGGTGATTTTCGAGACCTGATAATGGCAATTTCCGCAGTAATCGCTCATTTTCTTCACATAATTTCCGCTTGCTGCGTACGCTTTCGACCCCACAATGCCGCCATCAGCAAACTGGCTCATGCCGCGGGTGTTGGGCAGTTCCACCCACTCAATCGCATCGATATAAATCCCGAGATACCACTCATCCACTTGAGCGGGTTCGATGCCGCTGATCAGGCAGAAATTACCGGTGATCATCAAACGTTGAATATGGTGCGCATAGGCGTAATCCAGCGATTGTTCGATCGCGTGTTTCATGCAGGCCATTTTGGTGTTGCCCGTCCAAAACCATGAAGGCAAATCGCGCGTCGCGGACAAACTATTCAGCGTGGCGTATTCCGGCATATTCGCCCAATAGATCCCGCGAATGAACTCGCGCCAACCGATGATTTGGCGAACAAAGCCTTCCACTTGCGCCAAGCTGATTTCATCGGGTCGCGTGTGATAGTGATGAATCGCCGCGTCCACCACATGCTGAGGGCTCAAGATTTTGCTGTTTAGCGCAAACGACAACCTTGAGTGATACAGACTCCATTGTTTGCGCTTGCCTTCCTCATCGGTCTGCCCAGTCATCGCATCTTGGAAGCGTCCAAAGCTGGGTAAGCAATGCTGGCAGAAAAAAGTCAGTAATTCGTTCGCGTGCGTGCGTGTTATCGGCCACAGTAGATTTGAGTCAGGCTTTCCAATCACCTTGATGTTGTGGCGTTCGATGCGCGCAAGAATGTCAGTAACATCATGACCAAACAGCAGTGGTTCCGGCACATCATCGATGTCTTTCGCTTTGAGTTTGTTTCGATTATCCGCATCGAAATTCCATTGTCCGCCTTGAGGTTTTTCGCCGTCCATCAACACATTGAAGCGTACACGCATCTTGCGGTAGAAGGCTTCCATACGGTGCTTTTTACCCGTTTGAAAATCACGACGGAGTTGCTGTTCAGACAAGTAAAAATGCTCAGTTTCAACCGCAGAGACCTCAACCTTTGTCGCGCTGGCAAAGTCTGCCAATTGCTGCCTCAAGCGATATTCATCGGGCAATTGGTATTCGAATGCACTCACACCATGTTGCTCAATGAGGTGGGTAAGCAAAGCAGGTAAATCCGAAAACGGCGCGGTGTCGTCCAAGGTGAGGTGCAATACTCTGTGCCCTGCCTGTTGCAACGCCTGCGCGAATGCAGACATGGCGGCGAAAAAGGCACAGACCTTTTGTACATGATGAGGCACATAGCTGGCTTCTTGGTGCAGCTCAGCGATGATATACAAGGTGTCGTCATCTTGCTCACGAAACCAAGAGTGACTGGCATTGAGTTGATCACCCAAAATCAAACGTAATCGAGCGGCTTTCGTTGTCATTTTTATCTCGCTTGCTAGGATTTTCTTGCTGACTGGATTTCTTTGGAGTTCGGCTTCCCGCACATCGCTTAGAGCAATACTTCACGTCATCCCACACACGTTCCCATTTCTTGCGCCACGTAAACGGGCGCTCACACACAGCACAGGTTTTCGAAGGTAACGTTTTTTTCTTCATTCAGTGTCCACCAATATCATCAATCTGGCCTTACGTGTCGTTTGAGTAATCGATGCGCTTCACGTTGAACATCGGGCAGTTTTCTCCAGCGCCAAAGTAGCGCTTGCGCTTCGGCGTAGCTTTGCTTCAAGTCGACAATGGGCTCGGGGTAATCTTCGCCGATATTCACGGCGTACAGCATTTGCTCCATGGGCGACAACTGCCAAGGGGCGTGAACGAGAGGTGCTGGCACCTCGGCCAACTCCGGAAGCCACGTTTTCACAAACACGCCATAAGGGTCTTTCTCTTCACCTTGCTTTACGGGGTTATAAATACGAATGGTGTTGATCCCCGTCACGCCCGCCTGCATTTGAAATTGGCTGTAGTGAATACCGGGTTCGAAATCGAGGAAGACGCGTGCGAGATGCTGTACACCATGTCGCCAATCCAGCGCGAGGTGGTGACACAAAAAGCTCACTAGCATGGCACGCATACGGAAATTCAAATACCCGGTCGCTTGTAAGCAACGCATGGAGGCATCCACCATGGGAAAGCCTGTTTTACCTTCTTTCCATGCGGTTAATCGCTGCTGCGCAACCTCACCAGTGGCGCGAGGCAATGCCAGATAACCACGATTTACCGGTTGGAATTCCATACTGGATTCACTTTCAAATTTTTGAATAAAGTGGCAGTGCCAATGCAAACGCGAGCTAAAAGCAACCAATGAGCGTCGCCACCCTGCCATGCTCCAATGTTTCAGCACGGTTTGGTATACCTGACGAAGACTCAGATTCCCCCACGCTAAATACGCAGAAACACGAGAGCAGTGAGTTTGGCTGAGCGTCGGGCTAGATAACGAATAGGCATAGTCTTTCCCTCGACCTTCAAAAAAGTCATTGAGGGTTTGCCATGCTGCTGCTTCACCGCCTTTTTGAAAGCGCTCAGAACTGCTGGTTGGCTGAAGGTATTTTTCCACGCGGCGAGGCAGCGCTTCAGCCCTTGCTGTCACCCAAGAAATACTTGATAGATCACAATCGGCCTGAGGGGCGCGCATGACGCGTTGCCAATGTTTGTCCCACGTTTTTCGGTGGGTTAAGCCACGTATGACGGCACCAAACGAGGTTTCTTCCCAATTGATACTCTGTACGTCACACCACACTTTAACGGCTTTATCGCGCTCAAAGGTGTTGTTAAGGCCGACTTCTTGATGCGAGAACAGGTGTGCAATGCCGAAGGTTTGGTGGAGCGATTTAAGCGTATCTAGCGCGTTTTGAGATGAGACCAACAGCGCCCCTTTAGGTAAGCGCGCTTTCATATCATTCAGGGACTCGCCAACAAAACGCCAGTGGCGTTCGTCGTAATGCGGGTCATCAAGGAGGATGGGCTCAAAGCAATATACCAACAGCACAGGCAGCCCAGATTGCGCAGCGCGTAACAAAGGTTCGTGATCAGATAAGCGTAAGTCGCGCTTTAACCACACAATGGAAATAGCCACGGTTATCCCTCGTCGTTTTGGCGTAAAACGTCACTCAACGTCGGGTTATCGTGTAACCGTTAGTCATGAGCACACCAGTGAATGGCTTGATGCGTTAACTCACCACCTGACTTTACGGGTCATAGTTAATGGTTAATGGTTAATGGTTAATGGTTAATCCAGTTTTACGTGACGTTTGCGGGTTTGGTTTAACCGACGAGAGATAAACAAGAGGGATAGCGCATGAGGTATTGTCAAAAACAAAACCGCCTCGGTTTCCCGAGGCGGTTTTTCGTTTTACACGACTGTCATATCAAGTCGTTAAAACCAGCGTTCCAACGACGATTTGTCTAATTGCTTAAACGCACGATTCAAGGTTTGCGCCAGCTCTTTGTAACGAGGGCGACTTTTGATGGGTTGTATTGCCCCACCTTCACTCACAATTTTCTCGTGAAGTTCGCGATACCACCCCGCCAATGCGGGCGGAAGTTGTGTATCACGACGTCTTCCCAGCCACCACATACCTTGTAGTGGCATACTTAATGCGAACAACGCCATGATCATTGCTTGAGGCAAGCCTGCGTAGTTATTAAAGGCCATTTGCATCAACACACTCATCACTGCGACAGCAGGCATCACTTTGGTAGCAAACTGTGTTGCTCGAATCACCCGGTTTTCTGGGAACATCGGTGCCAATTCTTTTCGGATTGGCCATTCCGTCATGTATTTTTGACCATCACGAAAACTGTTCCACATCGATTTATTGCTCATACGGTGCATACCTCCCAGCGATGTCTCTGTATTGTCAGCTAAAATCCTGCTGCAAGCTTTAAAATAAAGTTTATAAACATTAATTCAAATCAATAATGACTTAAAAATTTTTGTTATCTGCCGCAAGTATCGCTATCCTTAGCCGACCTAAATCAATTGTTGCTCGGATTTGATTATCTCGCAACCACAGAAACGCCAAATGGATGACCGGCAGCGCAACAAATCACCAACGATGGTGAGCCTGTAGGTTAGTCTGTCTGGCGTTTTTCGTTGCATATCAGGGACCGATGAGCGATGTATCTACTCCGCGACAAATTTTATGCTTATTGCTTTTGTGAGAAGAATAGTGACTTTTTTATCTACTATCCTTCTCCGATTAGTTAACAAACACTATTTTACATCGAATAGGTAGTATCAAATGTCTAAGCTGGTTCTTGTTCTTAACTGCGGCAGCTCATCGCTGAAATTCGCTATCATTGACGCACAAACAGGTGATGAGCACCTGTCTGGTCTGGCTGAGTGTCTACACCTGCCAGAAGCTCGCATTAAGTGGAAATTGGACGGCAAACACGAAGCTCAACTAGGCGACGGCGCTGCACACAAAGAAGCACTGAGCTTCATCGTTGAAACCATTCTGGCTTCTAAGCCTGAACTGGCAGAAAACTTGGGCGCAATTGGTCACCGTGTTGTTCACGGTGGCGAGCAATTCACGCAATCTGCACTTATCTGTGACAGCGTTCTGAAAGGCATTCAAGATGCGTCTAGCTTCGCACCGCTTCACAACCCAGCACACCTTGTTGGTATTGAAGCGGCTAAAGCTGCATTCCCAGAACTGAAAAACGTTGCAGTATTTGACACCGCGTTCCACCAAACTATGCCAGAAGAAGCGTACCTGTACGCTCTGCCATACAAGCTGTACAAAGAGAACGGTATCCGTCGTTACGGCATGCACGGTACGTCTCACTTCTTCATCGCGCAAGAAGCAGCAAACCTACTTGGCAAGCCAGTTGAAGAACTCAACATCATCAACTGCCACCTGGGCAACGGCGCATCTGTATGTGCTATCAAAAACGGTAAATCTGTAGACACTTCAATGGGTATGACGCCGCTTGAAGGTCTGGTCATGGGTACGCGTTCTGGTGATCTTGATCCTGCGATCATTTTCCACCTGCACGATGCACTGGGTTACAGCGTTGAAGAAATCAACAACATGCTAACCAAAGAGTCTGGCCTTGCGGGTCTAACTGAAGTGACTTCTGATTGCCGTTTCGTTGAAGACAACTACGGTCAGAAAGAAGAAGCAACCCGTGCGATGGACGTGTTCTGTCACCGTCTTGCTAAATACGTAGCAGGTTACACTGCATGTCTTGACGGTCGTCTTGACGCAATCGTATTCACTGGCGGTATCGGCGAGAACTCTGGCCCAATCCGTGAGCTAGTTCTAAACCGTCTAGGTCTTCTGGGCGTTGAAGTTGACCAGGCGCGCAACCTGAAAGCACGCTTCGGCGGCGAAGGCGTTATCACTTCTGATAGCAGCCGTGTTCCTGCGATGGTTATCTCTACCAACGAAGAACTTGTTATCGCTCAAGATACTGCACGTCTGACGGGTATTTAATCAGTATTTGACGTGAACTTGCGACTGGTCAATGCGACCAGTCGTTTCAATTTGGCATAGTAATTGGCCACATTGAACACATTCACAAAGCCTGCCTTGCGCGGGCTTTGCTCCTGACGTAGTAAAGAGGAATTAACCGTGTCCCGTACTATTATGCTCATTCCAATCGGCGCTGGCGTTGGCCTAACAAGCATTAGCTTAGGCGTATTGCGTGCGATGGAACACAAGGGCGTTCGCGTTTCGTTTTTCAAGCCAATCGCGCAACCTCGTCATGGCGACAACCAGCCTGACCTGACCACCACTATTATCGAAGCAAACAGCAACATGAAAGTGGCTGTGCCGCTAAGCATGGCAAAAGCTGAAGAGCTTATCCGTACTGACCAAAATGACGTGTTGATGGAAGAAATCATCGCACGTTTCAAAGAAGCCACTGCTGATACAGAAGTTGCGCTTATTGAAGGTCTAGTACCAACTCGTAACCACCCGTTTGCTAACCAAGTGAACTACGAGATCGCGAAAACGCTAGATGCGGAAATCGTGTTCGTGGCGACGCCAGGTACGGATAACCCATCGCAGCTTCGCGAGCGCATTGAAGTTGCCGTGTCTAACTTCGGTGGTTCGAAGAACAAGAACATCTCTGGTTTGATCATCAACAAGCACAACGCGCCTGTTGACGAAGAAGGCCGCACTCGCCCTGATCTGTCTGACATCTTTGACGAGTCAAACGCGGCGAAACCTACCAACGTAGAAGTGATGGAGATTTTCAACTCTAGCCCTATCCGCGTGCTGGGTTGTGTGCCTTGGAGCATCGATCTGATTGCAACACGTGCGAGCGATTTGGCGAAGCACTTGAAAGCTGAGATCGTTAACGCCGGTGACATCGAAACGCGTCGTATTAAGAGCGTCACGTTCTGTGCACGTTCTATTCCAAACATGATCGAGCATTTCCGTCCAGGTTCACTGTTGGTAACTTCTGCAGACCGTCCTGACGTTATCGTTGCAGCATGTCTGTCTGCGATGAATGGTCTTGAAATCGGTGCGCTGCTGCTAACTGGCGGTTACAACATCCCAGAACAGCTGCAAGGCCTTTGTGCGCGTGCGTTTGAATCTGGCCTGCCAGTATTCACCACCAAAGGTAACACTTGGCAGACGTCTTTGAATCTTCAAAGCTTCAGCCTAGAAGTGCCTGCAGACGACAAAGCGCGTGTTGAGTTCGTTAACGAGCACGTGGCTAGCCACATCGACGGCAACTGGATTGAGTCTCTTTCTGAAGGTTCTGTTCGTGCACGCCGCCTAAGCCCACCAGCATTCCGTTACCAGCTAACCGAACTTGCTCGTAAAGCGGCTAAGCGCATCGTTCTGCCTGAAGGTGATGAGCCACGTACCGTGAAAGCTGCGGCTATCTGTGCTGAGCGCAAGATTGCTGAATGTGTGCTTTTGGGTAACCCTGATGAAATCCGTCGCGTTGCTGCGCAACAAGGTGTTGAGCTTGGCGCTGGCGTGACTATCATCAACTCTGATGAAGTACGTGAAAACTACGTTGCTCGCTTGGTTGAGCTACGCGGTTCAAAAGGCATGACGGAAGTTGTGGCTCGCGAGAAGCTACAAGATTCAGTGTTCCTTGGCACTATGATGCTTGAAGCGGGCGAAGTTGATGGTCTGGTTTCTGGTGCGGTTCACACCACAGCAAACACCATCGTTCCTCCGTTCCAAATTATCAAGACTGCGCCTAACGCGTCTATCGTATCGTCAGTATTCTTCATGCTTTTGCCTGATCAAGTGCTGGTTTACGGTGACTGTGCAATCAACCCGGATCCAACCGCTGAGCAACTTGCTGAGATCGCGATCCAATCTGCAGACTCTGCAGCCGCATTTGGTATCGAGCCACGCGTTGCAATGATCTCTTACTCTACCGGTGAATCAGGTAAAGGCGCAGACGTTGATAAAGTGCGTGAAGCAACCAAACTTGCTCAAGCAAAACGCCCTGATCTTATGATCGACGGTCCTTTGCAGTACGATGCAGCAATCATGGAAAACGTGGCCGCTTCTAAAGCGCCTAACTCTCCTGTTGCGGGTAAAGCTACCGTGTTCGTCTTCCCTGACCTGAACACCGGTAACACCACGTACAAAGCGGTACAGCGTTCTGCTGATTTGGTTTCTATCGGTCCTATGCTGCAAGGCATGCGTAAGCCGGTAAATGACCTGTCTCGCGGCGCACTGGTAGACGATATCGTTTACACCGTTGCTCTGACTGCGATTCAAGCGAAACAAGCAGAAGACGCTGAATAAGTCTCCAAACTTGTTTGACAAAAAAGCCGATGCTTCTTGCATCGGCTTTTTTATTTCACCATTTCTTGTCGCCATATTTTTTATGTCGCAATATTGCCCGTCGTTCTGTTAGCCAGTTTTTTTCTTGAGTTCTTTCAGATGGTCTTCTGCTGTCAGAAAATCAAATTGGCCTATCGCCTCTTGCAAACGCTGGAACTCCTCAAGCTGGTTGCACCATTGCGGCAGGGCTTTCGCCAAAACAGTCACCTTGTCCTGCACCTCAATATCAAACTCTTGCAAGCTAACCTGCAACGCATTGAGTTGCTCAACAAGATAAGCATCAAGCGGCTTGATCTCTTCTTCCACTTGCGGTGCTGGCGCTTGTTCTGCACTGGCAGCAATTTCATCAAACTTTTCAATTGCGGCAGTTATCATCGCTTTCAATGCCAACACTTCACTTTCTTGTACTGGCTCACCCGCGTTGTATTTATCTTCCAACGCTGAGGCTATAACGGCCATGTCATCCGCGCCAATGTTGCTACCCGCACCTTTACATGAATGCGCCAAAATCCCCTTCTCGCTGTTGTCATCGGACGTGAGCAATTGCTCCACAGAGCTCACTTGAGAGTTGAGGAAAAGCGACAGTATTTTGAGGTATTTTGCCTTGTTGCCCCCCAAGCGTTTAACGCCATCCGCAAGATTGATACCAGGGACATTATCCACCATCAGATCGAACATGGTGTCTGTGTATTCCATTGTTGCTCTCCTTCGGGTTTTCTCGGCTTCGGTATCCTGTTGCTGCGGTTGAGGTGCGGCTTCGGTTTCTGGCGCTTGCTCAAGCTCAGGTATCGATATTGGTGTTAATTCAACGTCATTTTCAGGTTCCGTTTTTGCTTCCCACTCAGCACTTGTCTTGTCACTTTCATCGCCTACATCTGTTATTTGATCTAAGCAAGATGCCTTGTGTGCGTTAGCAGGCTCAAAAGATGAAGACGCCGGGTCACGACCCGTCAACCAATGAACCAGACGATCTTTCAAGAACTCAAAATCAATGGGTTTCGCGATGTGCTCATTCATGCCCGCTTCCCGACAGGCCGCCACATCATGGGCATCGGTATTCGCCGTCATGGCCAGAATGGGTAAATCCGTCATCCCCATTTCTCGACGGATAATTTTTGTCGCTGTCACGCCATCAATCACGGGCATTTGCATGTCCATTAATACCAAATCGACGGCATGCTCTTTCAGTATTTGAATGGCTTCATCGCCATTATTTGCGACCAGGACATTGATGGGTAAACACTCCATGGCACCAATGGCGACTTCCTGATTGATCAAGTTATCTTCAACCAGCAGTACCATGCGATCACGTATCATCAACTCCCACTCAGGAATGTCTTCAAGCTCTAACTCAGCGTCGCGATCATAGGCACTATGCCTAATTGGCGTGACGATATTGTGCTCATCAGTAATCGCGCGAAGCAATGCGGAAGGTAACGTCGGCAGAGCTAACCATTTGAAAGTAAAGGATGGGCGAGTTTCCGGCATATCCAAACAATGATCGGGACCAGAGAGCAGCAATACCGATGGCGATGTCTTTAAGCCGCACAGAACAGAGGTCAATAACGACGTCATTTCTGCGCTAATACCAGCCCAATCGACGACAATGTGTGCGTAACTTCCTCTTTCGATTCCTTTTTGACACTCTTCTAATTCAGCAAGATTGCGACATTGACTAACGTTTGCCCCGGCATAGACGAGTGGGTCACAAATGTTGCCTTGCAAGGTCGTATTGGTTGCTATCACCAACACACTTTTTGTCGTTAATGCGCGCGACCATGCACCACCCAATCGCGTGTTTCCCCTCACGCCAGACTGACAAGGCAGCGTGAAAGACAGCATCGTTCCTTCACCAAACCGACTTTCCACGTGAATATTGCCGCCCATCAGCGCCACCAACTCTTTTGACAACGGCAAACCGAGTCCTTTCCCCCCCTTGGAGCGAGACGCCGATGAATCGGCTTGAGAAAATGGCTGAAACAACAGATCGAGATCTTTTCGCTTGATACCTATCCCGGTGTCACTGACCGCAAATTGGATCTTCACATCGTCTTCGCGACGCGACTCCAAGGAAACAGAGATCGTGACCTCACCCTCGTCAGTAAACTTAATCGCATTGTCACCAATCGCCATTAATACCTGAGTGATGCGAACGATATCCGCGTCAATGACCTTGGGGATCGTCATGTCGACGTTGATACACAACAAAATACCTTTTTCATTTGCGCGTTCCCCCAATGTTTTCGCCACCGGAGAGAGGATGGTTTCAACATTACATTCAACCCATTCAATCTCGAGGTTGCCCGCTTTTACATTGGTAAAATCTAACGTGGCATTGACGGCTTCCAACAAAGAGTGCGCAGAGGTGACTACACGACGTATGTAGCGCTGCTGCTTAGATTCTAAGCCGCTATCTAGAGCAAGTTGAGACATACCTAGAATCGCATTCAGCGGTGTTCTGAATTCATGGGACATATTGGAGAGAAAATCACGCTTGGCCTGCTGCGATGCCTGCGCGGCTTTTTTGGCAATTTGTAGTTGCTTCTCTAATTGCCTGAGCGCTTGTCGTTGCTCGCGAAGTTCTTCTTGCGCACGCTTGTTGGTCACGCTGTTAAAGATTAACGCCCCAGCAAGAGCCAGAAGAAGGATAACCAGCAATGTAATGATGCTCGTTGCATCTGCCACAACGCTTTTATCTACGGGGGGCAGGCTCACTCCCGACAAATACCCATGCTCTTCCTTGCCCAAAACAGACAAAGGCGTAGCCACTAACAATGCAACACTTGAGGTCACTAATTTGGTCATAATCCGCGTAAGGCGCGTTGTATCAAACAACACGCTTCCATCGTTTCAACATTGCAATCCGCCCGTGTCGACATCACTACGAACACCTACCTTTGCCACCCAAAGACAACGCTGGCTCGCTGCCAACAAACCAACAAGGCTTTCGCTGGTACATCAGCGCCTTGTTTTGACGCTAAATGCATGTCTCGAATTAAATTAATGTGATTCATAATTGGAACAATATTAAGAGTAGACCTAGGATTGAATTAGTGAAAAGTGAATCAGGATCTCGTTAAATGGTGTCACCGGAAAGTAAGCAGAAAAAACGCGCCACCATTCTGGTCGTTGACGATACACCCGAGAATCTCGTTTTCGTTAGTGAGATGCTTAAAGACAGCTATGAAGTGAAAGCCGCAACGAATGGTCAAACAGCGTTAGCCATCGTTGAAAAATTCTCTATCGACCTTATTCTGCTCGATGTCGTTATGCCCGGCATGGACGGCTATGAAGTGTGTCGCCAGATTAAAGCGAAAAAAAGCGCTTGCGATATCCCGGTGATCTTCCTGACGTCAAAATCAAAATCTGAAGACCAAGAATTCGGTTTTTCAGTGGGTGCGGCGGACTACATCAAAAAGCCATTGAGCCCGCCGATCACCATGGCACGCATCAAGATTCACTTGGAAAACAAAGCATCAAAAGATTTTCTACATGATCAAAATGAGTACCTTGAAGCCGAAGTGCAACGCCGTGTCAAAGAACTCAGTGTTATCCAAGATGTCACCATCAATGCGCTCGCAAGCCTTGCTGAAACACGCGATCAGGAAACGGGCAACCACATTATTCGCACCCAATACTACGTGAAAATTTTAGCTGACCAACTCTTTCTTCGTGGAAAATACCCAGACCTTGTTACTGCCGAATACATCACCATGGTATTTAAAACCGCGCCACTGCACGACATTGGCAAGGTGGGGATTCCTGACGCGATCTTGTTAAAACCAGGCAAGCTCACGGCTGAAGAATTCGAGACGATGAAGACCCACGCTAAGCTAGGTTATGACGCCATCGTAAAGGCAGAGCAGGAAGTGGACGCGCATTATCCCTTCTTGAGCGCGGCAAAAGAGATTTCTTATGGTCACCACGAAAAATGGGATGGCTCTGGATACCCGCAAGGCCTGAGTGGCGAAGACATTCCTCTCAGCGCCCGATTAATGGCTGTGGCCGATGTGTTTGATGCTTTGGTGAGTAAACGCGTTTACAAATCGGCCATGTCGCACGATGAAGCGTTTGAGATCATTCGCGAAGGCAAAGGGACCCATTTTGATCCCATGCTTGTCGATTTGATGTTTGATATGAAAAATGACTTTATTAAAATTGCAGAGACCTACAAAGACTAACCCACTGCTAACCAAACCCCAACAGCCATCATCAAGGTTCCCGCAATACGATTCATCATACGAACGTTGCCGCTTTTTTGTAGGAAGTGACGTAACGTGCGCCCGCCACTCGCATATAACATCAAGCAGCTAAACTCTGTTATCAAGATTATGCCAATCAACACCGCTAGCTGAGGAGGAAGCGCTGCTTGGGGGTTAATAAATGGCGGCAGCAAAGACACCATAAAGGCCCAGCCCTTAGGGTTGGCAATGGCGGTAACAAACCCTTGCATTGCCAAAGACAACGGAGAGGTGTTTCCATTGACCGATAAATCATCTGGAATGGCCATTTTTCCGCGAGATAGCCACATCTGAACGCCCAGATAAAACAAGTAGGCACCACCAACGTACTTGAGCACCATGAACAAGCTCGGGTAATTGAGCATGATCGCCGCGACACCGACCACTGACGCCAACGAGACCAGCCCGACGCCAATCAACTCCCCCCACATCATATGTAGACTTTTTCTTACGCCAATACTCATGCCGAGCGTCATGGCAAAAGTCATACACATTCCAGGGGTCACTGAAACAAAGAAAAATGTGGGTATAAACACCGCTAACATGGCGATATCAACAGCAGATGTCACGTTATCTCCAGACAAAAGCAAACAAAAAGTCGCTTAGTAGAAACTGAGCAGGGTCATTTCGTCAAGCGTAATTAGCAAGACAAAAAAGCCTCGAAAAGAGGCTTTAAACTCACCAATTTATCCGTATACCAATTCAGGCAGCCATGTGGCAAGCGTTGGCCAATAGGCAAGCAAGCCCAACATCAGCAGTTGAATCAATATGAATGGTGCAACACCTCGGTAGATATCCGTCGTAGAGATGGAATCTGGCGCAACACCACGCAGATAAAACAAGGAGAAACCAAATGGCGGAGTGAGGAAGGATGTCTGTAAATTCAACGCAATCATGATACCCAGCCACACCGGGTCGACACCCATTGTGAGCAGGATCGGTGCCACAATCGGCACAACCACGAACGTGATTTCGATGAAGTCGAGAAAGAAGCCCAACAAGAACAACACCAGCATCACTAGCGCCATCGCACCAAACACACCACCAGGAAGACTTGTCAGAAAGTCTCTAACGATGTCATCGCCACCAAAGCCACGGAACACCAAAGCAAAAAGCGAGGCACCGATGAGGATCAAGAACACCATGGCCGTCACTTCAGTGGTGCTACGAAGCACATGACGAAGAATAGACAGATTAAACATGCCTTTACTGGCGGCCAATACAATCGCCCCCACTGAGCCGACTGACGCCGCTTCTGTTGGCGTTGCTATGCCGCCCAATATTGAGCCCAACACCAGAACAATCAACATCACCGGCGGGAACAATACGGTTAATACCTGCATCCAAAGCTCTTTACTCACTTTGCGTTCTTCCGCTGGGATAGGCGGCACACGCTCAGGTTGAGTAATGGCAATGAAAACAAGGTAAAGAATGTACATACCCACCAGCATGAAGCCAGGGATCAATGCGCCCAAGAACAAGTCACCCACGGTGACACTTTCTGGTGAAAAAATCCCCTGATCCAGTTGCGCTTGTTGATACGCAGAGGAAATGACATCCCCCAGCAATACCAAAACAATTGACGGTGGAATGATTTGCCCTAGCGTTCCAGAAGCACAAATAATGCCGGTAGACAGCCTCGGGCAGTAGCCACGCTTCATCATCGAGGGCAATGAGAGCAGCCCCATGGTCACCACGGTCGCCCCAACAATACCTGTACTGGCAGCCAGTAACATCCCAACGATCGTCACGGAAATGCCAAGGCCACCCGCTAAACCACCAAACACTTGCCCCATGGTATCGAGCAAATCTTCAGCAATGCGGGATTTTTCCAGCATGACTCCCATGAATACAAACAGCGGAATCGCCACCAGCAATTCATTGGCTAAGGTGCCTTGAATACGGTTTGGAATGGCTTCGAGAAAAGCTGGGTCAAATGTCCCTGTAACGGCCCCAATAAACGCGAACAATAGCGCTGAACCACCGAGCGTAAACGCCACGGGATAGCCGACCAATAGCACGCCAAAGGTAAACAAGAAGAGAAATAAGGCGAGGAATTCACTCATAGCGCATGCTCCTCGTCGTGATCGTCGAGTTGCTTAGCAATGTCTTGATGTCCTGCAATCGTGAGTACGGATTTAAGCGCTTCGGCAATACCTTGCAAAATCACCAATGCGGGCATTAATAAAATACTGGTTTTAAAGAGGTATTTAGCGTCTACGCCTCCTGCTTCTTGTGAGCCTTCCATGATTTGCCATGAGGCAGCCACGTAATCCCACGCGATATAGAAAATAAACGCGCACGTTGGAAGCAATAAGAATAAAAAACCAAGCAGATCGACCCAGGCTTTTTTCTTTTCAGACGCAGGGCGATAGAAAATATCAACGCGAACATGAGCGCCTTTTAACAGCGCATAGGCGGCGCCAAGCATGATGACGTAATTGTGAAAATAAAGGACAGATTCTTGCAGAAACACCGACCCTGAGTTCAGTAAATAGCGCATCACGACGACCACAAAGGTGATCAGCACGATGGCCAACACGAACCAAGAAACAATGCGTCCTGTCCAGTCACTAAAACGATTGATGCCCTTAATGAGGGCAATAAGACGAGGAGAGGCGGTATCCATACTACTACTCTAACTTCAGCCTGTGGGCTTAATGGAAAAGACTAAGAGGCTGCCAAAGACAGCCTCTTAAAGGTTATTGCGGGTTACGGGCATTTAGCATGGATTGCTCAGAAATTGCATGCCAATCAATCGCTTGATCGCGGAATGATTTGTAAGAGTCGTACACTTTCTTACTGATCGCATCCACTTCTGCCTGCTCGGCAACCACTTGGTCAGCCAGCACTTGCAACTGGCTCAGAACTTCTGCTGGGTACGGGCGAAGTGCGACCTTATGCTCTCCCACCAGACTTTCCAGTGCCGCATTGTTACGTGCGGTGAATTCAGCCAGCATGTCAGCGTTAGCAATGCGCGTTGCACCCAAAACGATCGATTGCAGATCTTTAGGCAGTTTTTCGAATGCGTCTTTATTGATCAGCGCTTCCAGCGTTGTACCTGGCTCATGCCAACCTGGGTAGTAGTAGTACTTCGCAGCCTTGTGCAAACCAAAGGCCAGATCATTGTATGGACCCACCCACTCAGTCGCGTCGATGGCGCCAGATTGCAGTGATGGGAAAATTTCACCACCTGGTAGCAATACCGGTGTGCCGCCAGCACGTTTCAACACTTCACCGCCAAGGCCAGGAATACGCATTTTCAGACCTTCGAGATCGCCAATGGTATTGATTTCTTTGTTAAACCAACCGCCCATTTGCACACCGGTGTTACCCGCAGGCATAGGAATGATACCGAAAGGTTCATAGGCTTCAGCCCAAAGTTCAAGGCCACCACCGTTGTAGATCCAACCGTTCATTTCTTGTGCTGTCAGACCAAAAGGAACCGCTGCAAAGAACTGCCCTGCTGGCGCTTTACCTTTCCAGTAGTAACCTGCACCGTGACCCAGTTCAGCGGTTCCGCGCGAAACGGCATCAAACACGTCGAGTGCACCAACCAACTCACCAGCACCATATACTTTGACTTCAAGGCGACCGTCACTCATTTCAGTGATCAGTTCTGCCAAATTGTTGGCACCAGTACCTAGACCTGGGAAGTTCTTCGGCCAAGTCGTGACCATTTTCCAGGTAATTTTCTCTTGTTCAACGGGCTGTGCCTGCGCACTAGCTTCCTGCTTTTGCTCACCACAACCGGTCAATAGCACGCTGAGTGCAACTGCCGTGGCGGCAATAAACGAACGACGTTTATACATTTGGTAATCTCCTTGCTTCGAAAGGCGAAAAAACTCAAGCAGCACAGAAAAAAATCGTGTAAAAATAGTTACTGCTTAAACAACGGGTATCGTCTGAACGCATCAGCGATGGGTTAATAAGTTGTTGCAATAACTTTACCTATTATCTCGTTCAGCAAGTAGTTCAAACACAAGGTTGTTTGAAGTTGGTCATACAATGACCTGCATTGATAAACTGCATGATTGATATGACACTCGATTATGTTGTGTATTTCATGTTTTACCTGATGTAGTGGCACATCCCCTTTGTCGCTCGTCGCTTCTATTCACACACAACAACCTTGTACCTGCCTCTTTTTTCAGGCGCTTAACTCCCCCAAAAAAGCCACCCAAACATTTAGACGTCTAGCCGTAAAAATATCTATTGACTTGCCGTTCGAGTATCAATAGCATCAAATGCCATAAGATTGTTAAAAACCAAACGTTATAGCTGGATTCTTAACTATTTATTAACATGATTTAGTCCAGGAAGGCGTATGATCGAAATAAAACAGGTTAATAAGGAGTTCAAACAGGGCACACACACTATTCATGCCCTGCGCGATATTGACCTTCACATACCTCAAGGCAGAATATTTGGTGTGATTGGTGCGTCTGGTGCAGGAAAAAGCACCCTGATCCGCATTGTGAATTTGCTAGAACGCCCAACAAGCGGCCAAGTGATTGTGGGCGGCGTGGATCTCACGGCCCTTTCTTCAACCGAACTCACTAAAGAGCGCCAGAAAATCGGCATGATTTTCCAGCACTTCAATCTTCTTTCTTCCCGCACCGTGTTTAACAACGTGGCACTGCCACTTGAACTAGCAGGGAAAAACCAACAACACATTCACACCAAGGTGATGCAGTTACTTGAACTGGTTGGCCTTGAAGACAAACATGATACTTATCCGGCGAATCTGAGTGGCGGTCAAAAGCAACGCGTGGCGATTGCGCGGGCACTCGCCAGCGACCCAAACGTGCTTTTGTGCGACGAAGCCACCAGCGCATTGGATCCTGCCACCACCCATTCCATTCTGAATCTGCTTCAGACCATCAACCAGAAATTGGGACTGACCATTTTGCTGATCACCCACGAAATGGATGTGGTGAAGCGTATTTGTCACGAAGTCGCAATCATCGGTGATGGCGAATTGGTTGAAAAAGGGCCAGTTGGTGATATTTTTGCCCACCCTAAAACGGAGCTGGCACGCACCTTTATTCGCTCAACCCTGGATTTATCAATCCCTCAAGATTATGCCGAACGTCTTCAATCGCAAAGCAAGGGCACGTTGCCGCCACTTGTTCGTCTTGAATTCACGGGCGCAAGTGTGGATGCCCCGCTGATCAGTCAGGCTTCGCGCAAATACAACATCGACATCAGCATTTTGAGTTCAGACATGGATTATGCCGGTGGCGTGAAGTTCGGCCTGATGCTGGCGGAGTTCTTTGGCGACGAAGAAAACGTCAACAACGCGCTGACCTTTTTGAAAGATCACAATATCAACGTCGAGGTGCTGGGATATGTCGCTTAATCTTGCTGCCATTTCTGGCTGGTTCACGGACAACGAACGACTTGTGGGTCTGTTGATTGATGCTCTGGGTCAAACTCTCACCATGGTTGTCGTATCAGGCATCATTGGCTTTTTGTTTGGTATTCCACTGGGCGTACTGCTGCATTTGACCAAACCGCGTGGATTGTTGGAAAACCCAATCCTGAACAAAGTCATCGGCATTGTCGTGAATATTGGCCGCTC
Organism: Enterovibrio litoreus; assembly: GCF_045679545.1. Taxonomy (NCBI): domain Bacteria; kingdom Pseudomonadati; phylum Pseudomonadota; class Gammaproteobacteria; order Vibrionales; family Vibrionaceae; genus Enterovibrio; species Enterovibrio litoreus. The sequence goes on along the minus strand of NZ_CP166194.1, from coordinate 901,990 downwards.
GATCCCTTTCATCATTCTGTTGGTGGCCATTATCCCGTTCACACGCTTTGTGATCGGCAGTTCAATTGGCACTGGCGCGGCAATTGTGCCACTCACCGTTGGTGCGATTCCTTTTATAGCTCGCCTTGTTGAAGGCGCATTACTGGAAGTGCCATCTGGCCTTGTGGAAGCCGCGCAAGCCATGGGCGCAACCCCGCTGCAAATTATTCACAAAGTGCTACTGCCTGAAGCCTTGCCGGGGATTATCAACGGCGCAACCATTACTTTGGTGACGCTGGTGAGCTATTCCGCGATGGCGGGGGCTGTCGGCGGCGGTGGTCTGGGCGACGTCGGTATTCGCTATGGTTACCAACGCTTTGACGGCACCATCATGCTGATTACCGTGGTGATGCTGGTTATTTTGGTTCAACTGATTCAATCCGCTGGCGATCACCTGGTGAAGCGAGTCGATCACAGATAAAAACGGGTGGGTACCCACCTGATAAAAATGGAAATTTACATAACTTTTAAGGAGATGCGTTATGAACTTTACACTAAAAAAATTGGCTGCGGCTGCGGGCTTGGTTTCTGCACTGGCACTGACAGGTTGTGGTCAAGAAGAAGCGGTTGATCTGACCAAAGTGAAAATTGGTGTGATGGCAGGCGCTGAAGAACAGGTTGCTGAAATCGCGGCAAAAGTTGCCAAAGAAAAATACGGGCTGGATGTAGAGCTGGTTACCTTCACTGACTACGTATCACCCAATGCGGCACTGGAAGAAGGCTCAATTGATGCCAATGCGTTCCAACACAAACCGTATCTGGATCAGCAAATCAGCGACCGTGGTTACAAGTTTACCGTTGCTGGCAACACACTGGTCTACCCAATTGCGGGTTATTCAAGCAAAGTAACGTCAGTTGATCAAATCGAAAATGGCGCACAAATCGCCGTGCCGAACGACCCAACCAACCTTGGCCGTTCTTTGCTTTTACTTGAGCAACAAGGTCTGATTGAAGTTGAAGATACCGCAGGTCTGAATGCAACAGTGCTAGATATCACAAGCAACCCAAAAGATCTGAAAATTGTTGAGCTAGAAGCGGCACAACTTCCGCGTTCTTTGGAAGACGTAACTTTGGCGATCATCAACACCACTTACGCAAGTGCGATTAACCTGTCACCAGAGAAAGACGGTGTCTTCGTTGAAAACAAAGAATCTCCGTATGTGAACCTGATTGTTGCGCGAACTGATAATGTTCAAGCGCAGAATGTTCAGCAGTTCGTGCAAGCGTACCAATCTGATGCGGTGTTTAACGCGGCAGTGGAAACGTTTGATGGTGGTGTAGTGAAAGGCTGGTAATCACCGAGCTTCTGACCTACCTCTAAAGCCTGTGCTCGTCACAGGCTTTTTCTTTTCATTGGCGCTGGCATCTGTTTGCCCGCCATGGTATCAACACCTAACAACGGCATCACGAGCGCCAATCAATCCCTTGTTAACTGAGCGAATATGGACATTCTCGCAACCCTTGGCCTATTTATTGGCTCACTAATTTCAAACACACTTGCCTCTCTGGCTGGCGGCGGCTCCGGCCTGTTACAGCTTCCGCTTCTGTTGTTTCTCGGCCTAACGTTTTCTATTGCGCTTGCAACACATAAAGTGGCGTCTGTTGCCCTTGGCTTGGGCGCAGCATTCAAACACTGGAGAAGTGGCAATCTCGACCCTGCACTGACTCTCTATGTGGTATTGGCTGGCGCGGCGGGTGTAATAACAGGTGCGAACCTGATCTTGTTTGTGCCCGGCCCATGGGCGGAAGGCTTACTCGGCGGACTCATTATTCTGCTTGGCGTTTATTCGCGTTTACGTAAATCGCTGGGACACGAACCTGAACCCAAACACCGCGATACCCTAGGCATGATACTAGGCTGCTTAGGGCTGAGTCTGATCGGCATACTCAACGGCTCGCTGACCGCTGGTACAGGCTTATTTGTCACGCTGTTTTTAGTGCGTTGGTTCGGTTTAGATTACAAACAAGCGGTGGCACTCACATTGGTGAGCGTGGGTCTATTTTGGAATGGATTAGGCGCGGTAACACTGGCTTTGGCAGGTGCAGAGATTTATTGGCCTTGGATTCCTGCATTGCTTGCAGGTTCACTGCTGGGTGGTTATCTCGGTGCATATATGGCTGATAAATACAGCAATCAACTGATTAAAGTCGCGTTTGAACTGCTCACATTTGCTGTCGGTATCAAACTGCTTTGGGGTGTGTGGTAAGGAACATGATGGATAAGATAAACAACGTGGACATCGACATTTACTACTGCCGCCAATGCAACTGGATGTTGCGCGCTACTTGGATGGCGCAAGAACTGCTTTCCACCTTCAGCGAAGAGGTTAGTAGCGTGGCCCTTCACCCTGACACCGGTGGCCGTTTTGAAATCCACTGCAACGGCGAAATGATATGGGAGCGCAAACGCGATGGTGGCTTTCCCGAAGCCAAAATACTGAAACAGCGCGTTCGCGATGTGTTCGATCCCGATCGAGATTTGGGCCATAGCGACCGCTAAAACTGCCCCTAACTCATCGCTACCTAGGGTAGCAACCTAGTCCGCCAACATGCCATACATAACAATACTGTTGTAGCTAACAACGCCGAGCACCTTGCCATTATCAATCACAGGCGCTCGGCTGATACCAAAACGTTCAAATAAACGCGCGCAGTATTTCACGTTCATGTTTGGCGAAACGCCCAACGCGGGTTTGGTCATGATCTCATAAATATTAACGCGTTCAGGCGAGCGATTTTGTGACAGTACCTTTTTGGCGATGTCATTCATCAGCACCAAACCGTATTCATCATTCTCATCACGCTTGTTCACTACGAGGGCTTTAATGTGTTTGTCTCGAGCAATGCGGATGGCTTCGGCGACTGTGATTAACCCATCCACCAGCGCGAAATCATCTTTCATCACGTCACCAACGCGTTTCGTTACTTTCATAGTTCATCCCCAATCACGCTACTCAATTCTTGCACCTGATGCGCCACACCGACCGCATCTTCAATATCCAGTTGCACCGCTATTCCTTTGCCAGACGTCGCATCAAACTCACCCACTTCGTTAATGGTTTCCAAAATGCTTCGCGCCAAATGTTCTTCCACCACAAACAGCAACACGTCGCGCTGTACATCGAGGGTTAAACCAAAAAAGGTCTTCTGTTTGGTCAGCCCTTCCCCGCGGGCGTTATTGATCACGGTTGCGCCTGTTGCCCCTGCTTGTCTCGCCGCATCAAGCACCGCATCGGTTTTTGAATCTTCGATGAAAGCGACAATTAGTTTGAATCGCATTATGGTTTCCTCGTTTCATTTTGAGCCGATCCGCGTTTTGCCGACCACTCGGTTAACTGGGCATATCCCATGACGGTGATCATTGGGAATAAGCTAGCAAAGGCAATCAAACCGAAACCATCAATTAACGGGCTTCGTCCCGGTACTGTGGAAGCAAGGCCAAGACCCAGCGCCGTCACCAAAGGCACGGTGACGGTTGAGGTTGTTACGCCTCCCGAGTCATACGCCAACGGCACAATAAATTTCGGTGCGTAAAAGGTCTGAATTACCACCAGTACGTAGCCCGCAATAATGTAGTAATGAATAGGATCGCCAGCGACGATGCGGTAACACCCCAACGCAATCCCCATCGACACCCCCAGCGCCACAGAAAAGCGCAGCCCATTGACACTGATCGCCCCCCCTGAAACTTGTGAGGCTTTAATGGCAACTGCAATCAATGAAGGCTCTGCCACTGTGGTGCTAAAGCCAATGGCCGCCGCAAAAATGTAAACCCAGTAGTAATGCTGCCAATCCACGATGTTCGGCATGATCGCCCCTTCACCGTATAAAAACTCCGGCGCAGTAAGCTGAATAGCCATCGCTTCACCCAGCGGAAACAAGGCCATTTCAAGCCCCATCAGAAACAGTGAAAGCCCTAAGATAACGTAGACAAAACCGAAGATGATTTTCTTTAGGTTAACCACAGGTTTGCGCAAAACCGCAAACTGAAAGCCAAAAATGATGCACACGATAGGAAACACATCTCGGACGGTGGAGAACAAGGTGTCGATGAATGTAGGGATCAGTGATGCGAATAGATTCATACGGCGACCATCCCGTACACCATCACGAAAATCATGGGGGAGAGTGACGCAAACGCGATGAGACCAAAACCGTCAATCATCGGGTTCCGCCCTTTGATCACAGTCGCTAAACCTACGCCTAAAGCAGTCACAAGCGGCACGGTAATCGTTGATGTAGTGACACCGCCTGAATCGTAAGCGATACCAATAATGTAGCGCGGCGCAACCATGGTCATCGCCACCACCAGCATGTAGCCACCAATGATAATACGGTGAATAGGCCAGCCTTTTAGAATACGCAACACGCCGAGCATGATGGCAAAACCAACCGAAAAGGCGACCGTTAGTCTAAGTCCGTTAGCATAGGAAGACTGTGCTTCTTCAGTGAGAGGGATCATCCCACCTTCAGCAGCGACTTCTGCGGCTTCGGCCGCGACTGCGGTGAGAGCAGGCTCAGCTATCGTCGTGCCAAACCCCAACAAAAACGCGAACACCATGAGCCAGAACACACTGCCTTTTTGTGCCAACGCATGCGCCATGGATTCACCGATGGGAAACAACCCCATTTCGAGACCAAAAACGAAGAACGTCAAACCCATCACGACAAGGACAAGCCCAACAACAATTGAAATCCAGTCTGGCAACGGTTGCTGCAAGACGACGACCTGAAAAAAACCAATGACCAAGATGATAGGCAGCAAATCTTTAAAGCTTCCTAACATGGCTGTGAGCAATGCAGTAAATCCCTTCACACTCATTCCATTTGAAGATACTCAGGTCACTAGCGCTTTCCGAGTACGAGCGGCAAACCAACAATAAAGACGATAAGAAAATAGACTCAAACAACCTTAAGATGCTTGAATATATGCTGTCTTTATAACCCTGAGCCACTGTACAGGTATTTGCCATCCCACAATGTCTATAGGGTGATAAAGTTAACAAGGTTTTCTCAATAATCGGTATCAGGATCATTTCTGTATTCTGCGAGATAGTGATCATTTAACCGATTGAATGCATACTAATCTTATCGCTCATCGAAAGGATTATTCCCATGCACATTCTTGTCACTGGGGGAACGGGCTTAATTGGTCGCGCACTCATTGCTCAACTGGAACATCATCAGGTCACTGTTCTTACCCGCTCACCAGAGCAAGCCAAGAAAAAATTACCCAGTCGAGTTCACCTGATCGGAGAGCTGGAAGAGCTATCAGACTTCAATGACATTGATGCAGTCATTAATCTGGCAGGGGAACCTATTGTTGACAAACGATGGACGGAACAACAAAAAGGCATTATTTGCACCAGCCGCTGGGGCATCACTGAAAAACTGGTGAATCACATCCTTGCCGCGGAAACACCTCCGCACACCTTTATCAGTGGCTCAGCTGTGGGTTACTACGGCAATCAAGGCGATAAGATCGTGGATGAGTCTCTCCAGGTTGATGCCACCGATTTTGCTCACTCAGTCTGTGCCAACTGGGAAAAAATCGCGATGAAGGCAGATTCAGATCAAACCCGCGTTTGTCTGCTGCGAACCGGCATTGTGCTGAGCAAAGAAGGCGGTGCGCTGAAAAAAATGCTGCTGCCCTATCAGCTTGGACTGGGTGGCCCGATTGGAAATGGCAGCCAATACTTCCCGTGGATCCACATTCAGGACATGGTGGCTGGCATTATTTTCCTGCTTGAGCATGCACAAGCGCGTGGCCCGTTTAACCTCACAGCGCCAAACCCTGTGACGAATAAAGCCTTCAGCCAAACATTGGCATCAACGCTTCGACGCCCACACCTGCTGTTCACACCGAAAGTAGCGATATCCTTGATGTTAGGCGAAGCGGGCCAACTGCTTTTAGAAGGACAACGTGCTGTGCCTCGCGCATTAGAAAATCTCGGATTTGGTTTCGAGTATCCGGACTTGCCACCGGCATTGGATGACTTGCTCCGCTAGCGAGCCACTGGTTTCTCCCCACCAACCAAATAATCCTTCAACAGACCCAACGCAAAAAGGCACGCTTTCACGTGCCTTTTTGGGGTTTCGATTTTCGGTTTTTCTTTACGCTAACGTTTTAGCGGCTCTAATAGCCCTCTTATCATCCACGCCACGGTTAGGAAAACTAAGCCAACCGCGAGTATTGGCAAGGTCAACCAGACTTCAGGGTGTAAGCGCACAGGCAATTCAACGCCCCACTTCAACAGCGCCGCCATCGCTAACTCAGCACCGCCCACCGCCATGCAGCCGGACACAAACGCCATAATGCCGTATTCCGCCCACAAGGTGGTATTGATACGCTTTTTGCTCGCGCCCAATGTTCGATAAAGCATGATTTCGCGCTGTCGCTCTGACAGTGTAATGCGCAGCAAGGTCAACAACAGCAACAAGCCACTCACCACCGCCAAGCCTGCCAACACGGACAACGACAGACTAATTTGCTTCAAAATCACCTGGATTCTTCCGCTCATGGTGCGCAAATCGAGTAAGGTCACTGTAGGATAATCCCGCCCTAGGCGATTGAGGATATCGCTTTGCTCTTGTTCCAAACGGAAGCTTATCAACCAGTTTGCGGGCAAGGTATCCACCAGCGCGGGGTCAAAAATGAAGTAGAAATTTGGCTTCATATTTCGCCATTCCACATCACGAATGGAATTCACGGTAGCGGTAAATTCTTGACTGCTGACGCTAAAGGTTAATTCGTCACCCAAGCGCAAGCCTAAACGTTCAGCAATCCCCTGCTCAACCGACACGCCTCCTTGGCTAGGCCAACTGCCTTCCAATATCTCGTTGTGGCTGGGCAATGTGTCTCGCCACGTGAAGTTCAGCTCACGCTGCAGCGCTTCGTCTCGCGCTTCGCGGTTAGGCTCAAGGTCTGCATAGTTTTGCCCATTTCTGCCTATCAATCTGCCACGAATAATTGGGTATGCTTCCGAACGCTCGATGTTGTTTTCGTCAATACGAGCGAGGTAATCTCCCAATTCTTGTTTGGCGATATTTAACGCAAACACATTCGGTGCTTCAGCAGGTAAGGTTTGCTGCCAATCCTCTAACAAATCCGTTCTGAGCAGCCAGATAATCGACAACAACATAAACGATGTTGCCAGCGCACCTAATTGGGCCCCGCTCGAGGCAGGGTTTCGCGTGATACGGCTCAAAGCCAGTTTGAATGCAGGGCGTTTTACACGTTTTTGTGCAAAGCGAAGCACCATGACACCAAGTCCGGCTAACAGGCTAAGCATCAGCACCAGCGCTGCCAATACCAACCACAACAAACGATTGTCATAGGACCAAGCAATCAAAGCCAAGATTGGCACAGAAGCAAGCGCCCAGCTCCATGGGTTCTTTCTTGCTCGCACTTTGCTTTGTTCTTGCAGCACGCTCATGGCGGGCGCTTCAATCAAGCGGATCAGCGGAATCCCCAACGCTGGCAATGCGACGAGCAAGGCCACCAGTGGGCCCAAGAACCACGGTAACATGCCATACCTTGGCAGTGGCGATGGCAACACATCAGCCAAAGGCAAGCGCAGTAAGTATTCCAGCGCAGCGCCAATCCCCAATCCCAGCACGGTCGCCATGACCATCAGCATCAGCAACTGCCTTGCTAGCCAGCGTCGAACCCAGTTTCGCTGTGCGCCAAGGCTTTTCACCATCGCCAATGTTTGGGTGCGACTGTCCGCGTAATGCTGACACGTTAGCAGCAGAGTCGCCGCTGCCATGATGATGACAAGCACCACGGTTAACGACAAATACCCGCGACTGCGCTCAAGCATGTCCCCCGTGCGATCACCGTCATTTTCATCAATCCATCGCTGCCCGTCTGTCAGGGTATATCCAGATTTTACCGCTGCTAACTCGCTGTCGCTGCCACGAAAGAAATAGCGGTAACTCACTCGACTGCCGGGTCGCACAACACCTGCGGCTTCAACGTCACTTTGGTGCATCAATGCCGCTGGCATTTGACTAAACGGATTGAACGAAAGTTCAGGTTCAGAAACGATCATTCCCGACACGGTAAGGGTTAAATCCCCCACATCAACCTGATCGCCGCGCTTCACGTTCAATAGCGAGAACAGACGCTCTTCCAGCCACAACTCGCCCGGCTGAACCTTGTCATGCATCTCGGCGCCGCTTTGAAGCTCCAACGCCCCACGCAACGGATAGTTGCTCTCAACCGCCTTAACGGTAATGAGTTGCATATTGCTGTCACTGAACGCCATGGTGCCAAAGCGCGTTTGATCGGAGGCTTCTGCGCCCGAGGCGTCAAGCGCAGTCAGTACCTCTGGTGCCAATGGTTGATTACTGCGCAGTACCAGATCGGCCGCCAGCATCGAACGGCCTTGTTGGGTTAAAACAGACTCAATACGCCCAGCCAGGGCCGACAGTGCAAAGACACACGCAATAATCAGCGCGAGTGCGGCGACAACAGGCCAAAGCTGCCCATGAAACAATTCACGCCAAGCCCAGCGCCAAACCAAATTTTTTCTCATGCCGCCCCCACCATTTCGCCTGCATTAATGTGCAAGGTTCGGTGGCAGCGTTCAGCCAGCAATGGATCATGCGTGACAAGAATCAGCGTTGTGCCGTGATCGCGGTTAAGAGAAAACAGCAGATCGATGACGGTGGCAGCAGTATGCTGATCGAGGTTGCCCGTCGGTTCATCCGCAAACAGTACGCGTGGTTTGGTCATGAATGCCCGAGCGATAGCAACACGCTGTTGCTCACCGCCCGAAAGTTGCGAAGGCAAATGGGTTTCACGGCCATTAAGCCCTACCGATTTCAGCAACGCCATGGCGCGCTCTTCGTCTTCATCCTCGCCACGAATGGTGCAAGGTAGCAATACGTTTTCAACAGCAGTCAATGAAGGTACTAATAAGAAGCTTTGGAAAACAAAACCAATCGATTCGGCCCGCAGCGCAGCGCGCTGATCGTCATCAAGTTGACTAAGAGGCTTACCCAAGAGTTCGATTTCGCCCGTGCTTGGCGTGTCCAATCCGGCAAGGAGTGTCATCAGCGTTGATTTACCTGCGCCAGAAACTCCCACCAAAGCAATACTTTCCCCTTGCTCGACCTGAAGCGAAACATCCTGCAGAATGGTCAGAGACTGCGTATTCGTCGTCACCTTTTTAGAAACATTCCTGGCCCTGATCACTGGAGTTGTCATGATTCGCATCCTTTCTTTTTGTCTTTTAGTTCTGAGTCAAAGCGCTGCGGCGCAGACGCTGCTTGTGTTGGGCGACAGCCTGAGTGCGGGCTATCAAATGGCCATTGAAAAAAGTTGGCCCAGCCTTTTAGAGCCCAAAGTTGTGTCTGTTAGCCCTATCAATCGTGTTATCAATGCCAGTATTTCGGGAGACACCAGTGGCAACAGCCTAGACCGATTACCTGCCTTGCTTGAGCAGCATTCCCCTGACTGGGTATTGATAGAGTTGGGTGCCAATGACGGCCTGCGTGGCTTTCCACCCAAACAAATACGAAACAACCTCGCCAAATTGATCACCCTCAGTCAGGAAAGCGGCGCAAACGTCGCTATCATGCAGATTCAGATCCCACCTAACTATGGTCAACGATACAGCAAGGCCTTTGCCGATATCTATCCAAGCTTAAGTAAAGAAATGCAAATCCCACTCATTCCGTTTTTTATGGAGAAGGTGGTGCTAACAGAAGGCTGGATGATGTCTGACGGCCTGCACCCCAAAGAAATTGCCCAACCTTGGATTGCTGAGTTTATGGCCGAACAACTTCTTCCTCATCTGAACAAACAAGGATAGTAAAAACAATGACAAATACCGTTTTGATAACTGGATGTTCAACGGGGATCGGCTACGTTTGCGCCCATGCATTGGCAAAAAAGGGCTTTGACGTGATTGCGTCATGTAGAAAAGAAGAGGATGTGGCAAGGCTAAGAGCGGAAGGATTACACTGTATTCAGCTCGATCTAGCAGACACAGGCAGCATTCTTGCTGCGGTTGAAGAAGTCAGAACGCACACTGGCGGAAAGCTATTTGGTTTATTTAACAATGGCGCCTATGGCCAGCCCGGCGCATTGGAAGACCTTCCCACGGATGCACTTCGGAAACAATTTGAAACCAATTTCTTTGGGTGGCACACGCTTACTCAAGCGGTTATTCCCATGATGATGGCAAATGGCAAAGGCCGTATTGTGCAAAATAGCTCTGTGCTGGGTTTTATTGCGCTGAAGTTTCGCGGCGCATACAACGCCAGTAAATTTGCCATTGAAGGCTGGACTGACACATTGCGATTGGAGCTAAAAGGCACACCGATTCAAATCAGTTTGATTGAGCCCGGCCCCATCAACAGCCGTTTTCGCGCCAATGCGCTTGATGCGTTTTTTCAGGCGATCAATATCAACAGCAGTCGCTTTGAAGAGGATTACCGCGCTCAACAATTTCGCATGGAAAGCGAGCATTCAACCAATAAGTACACCTTGCCTTCCGAATCTATTATTGCGCCTTTGGTGCACGCGTTAACCGCGCAAAACGCAAAAATTCGTTACCGTGTGACGAAACCAACGCACTACATGGCGATATGTAAAAGGTTGCTCCCCGCTCGCATGCTCGACCGTCTGTTGGCGAAAGGAGGCTAAAGGGGAGGCCAATTATCGATTTGCTTCAAAAAAATGCTGAAAAACAAACTTATCAAGTTCATATTTTTGTCATAAATGATCAGTAGGCTTAACTCTGTACCGTGAAACACCTGCCCCTACCTTCCACTTCAATGTGATGCGTGTCGGAACAGGACGTGAACGGGGACGAAAACAAAAACAATAATTCCCCTCAAGGAGCCGGACTATGTCCTTAAGCCAATTGAACTGGCTCTGTTTGAGTGTAACGCTGGCTATTTTGCTTGTGTTCTAAGTCAGCGTTTCATATCGACAAACGCCAAGAGGAAGGCCACTGATTTTCAGTGGCCTTTTTCATTTCCCGCCAGTGATAGCCATGAAAACTCTCATCTTTGCCATCAAGCACTAATTTCATGCGCTAATGCCTTGAATTTTCGACGCCCTCCCCCCACCTTTACAGCATTACTCCTTTAATCAGGCGATATCATGCAACCGAATTATATTGTTGAACTGACCGAGCAGAACTTTCAGCAAGTGCTGGAGAATTCAGTAACAACACCTGTCCTGATCCACTTTTGGGCACAAATGAGCCCTGAAAGTACGGAAATCATTCCTGCGATCGAAAAACTTGCCCATGAATACGCTGGTGCTTTCACACTGGCACTGCTCAATTGTGAGCAGCAGCAAATGTTGGCGCAACAGTTTGGCGTTCGTGCTTTGCCAACCATCGCCCTGTTCAGCAATGGACAACCTGTCGATGGTATTGCAGGGCCACAAACCGAAGACACCATTCGCGAAATGCTGACGCGTCACCTGCCGAGCCAAGATGAGATGGCATTCAAGCAAGCACTGGCACACATTGCCGAAGGTAACCACACAGAAGCGCTGCTGCAATTGAAGGCACTAGAAGCTACGCTGAGTGAAGCAGGCGCCTATAAGTTGGCCTTGACGGAATGTTATGTGGAAACGCAGCAATATGATGCGGCAGAAGCGATTCTTGCGACCGTATTAATGCAAGATCAGGATGCGCAATACAAAGCACTCGTTGCCAAAGTTGAACTGCACAAGCAAGCTGCTGATACGCCGGAAATTCGCGAGCTTGAGCAAGCGTATGAAGCAGACCCAAGCAATGCTGAAGTCGCCTATGAACTTGCTGTTCAGTACAGCCAAGTTAGCCGACAAGAAGAAGCGCTGGAGATTTTGATTGGTCTATTGCGCAAAGATCTTAACTGTGCCAATGGCGACGCGAAAAAGACCATGATGGATCTTCTCGCTGCTCTGGGTCAGGGCAATGAGGTGGCAAGTCGCTATCGTCGTCAGCTTTACTCGCTGCTGTATTGATTAAGCATATGTCTGGCGCTCATCGTTAACGTTAAAACCAAAAAAACGCCAACTGGCGTTTTTTTATTTCCCAAGTTCGGTTTTCTCAGCCGCGTTCTCATCCGTTTCGTTGCCCAAAGACAAGGCCTCAATGATCGGACAACAAGCACTTTCATCTCCAGGACATGCGCTAGCAAGAGATTTTAAAGACGTTTTCATCGCCTGAAGCTCTTTGATTTTGTCGTCAATCTCAGCAATTTTTTCTAACGCTTTTTGTTTTACATCGGCGCTGCGGCGATTAGGGTTGCGTGACATATCGAGCAAGGCTTGGCATTCATCCAAGCTAAATCCAACCAACCTCGAGCGCTTGATCATCTGCAGTTCATTGATATGACGTTCGCTGTAGGCGCGATATCCGTTATCACTGCGATCCGGTTCGCTGATCACGCCCTTCTGTTCATAGAATCGAATGGTCTTCGCTGTCAGCCCCGTTAAACGGGCAACCTCATTTATTTTCATCAATCACTCCCAGTCTCAAATTCACGCTTGACCTTACAGTTGATGGAAGGTTTATGATCTGCATTATGAACACTTACCATGCCTGACTGCAAGTCACGCAAATGTGCAACAAGGTTATCGCTATGGCTGATACTAAATTGACTAACCCAACCGTGCCAGAACAAGCACCGGCGCTGATTACTCTGCCTCTGGCAGGGCTCAGTTGTATGAACTGTGCGCGCAAAGTCATGGCGGCTGTTGAGGCGATTGAAGGGGTTACGTCTGTCACCGCTGACAAAACCTCCCTGACGATAAATGCAGATGCGCCGATTAAAGAGGTCATCGAAGCGGTCGAGTCATTAGGCTATCAAGTGGGAGAAACCCTCACCGTGCCATTGGCAGGGTTGAGCTGTGGACGCTGCATTGCCAAACTCACCAGTGCCTTCGAGCAAAGCGACACCATTTTTTATGCCGTTGTGAGCAAAACAGAAGCGACAGTGACAGGCACAATCGACAGGGCGGGCATTGTCGCTATTATCGAAAAAACGGGCTATCAGGTGCCAGATCTGCAAGACGAAGTGATCGCAGGCACTGAGGCTAACGCTGAGGCACAAACTGAATCAGTGGATCAATCACCACCACTGTCTATCGATGCTGAGTCAGTAAAAGATACCGTGGCCACAAACCAAATAACTGACAACGTGACACAACAATTCATTTTGTCAGGCATGAGCTGCGCTAGCTGCGTCTCTTCGGTTGAGGGAGCACTAAAAGGCGTTGCTGGCGTTGATAGCGTGAACGTCAATTTGGCCGAGCGTACCGCACTGGTATCCGGTCACGCCCCTGCCGCAGCTCTGATTCACGCGGTTGAAGACGCTGGATATGGCGCAGAACTTAGTGAAGATGAAACAACACGTCGCGAGCGCCAAGCCACCATGCATGCGCAGCAGTTTACTGAACACAAACGCAATACATGGTTGGCGTTAGGATTAGGCGCACCGCTAATGGCGTGGGGTCTGTTCGGTGGTTCAATGACCGTTAACAGCACTACCAGCCAAATTGCATGGGGCATTGTTGCTGTCATGACGTTCGCCTTGCTGTGCACAGCAGGCAAACATTTCTTTGTCGATGCGTATAAATCAGCGCGTCATCATAGGGCCACCATGGACACCTTGGTGGCGCTAGGCACAGGGTCTGCTTGGCTTTATTCGACTGCTGTTGTTGTCGTACCAACACTGTTCCCTGAGCAAGCTCGGCATGTTTACTTCGAAGCCACAGCCATGATCCTTGGCTTGGTGACTCTTGGTCATGCCATTGAAGCCAAAGCACGTGCTTCAACCTCTAAAGCATTGGATCGACTGCTCGATCTGCAGCCACAAAACGCGCTAGTTGTCGAAAACGGGCAAGAACGTGAAGTGCCACTGGCTGCCGTCACCGCTGGCATGGTGCTTCGCATCAAGCCGGGTTCAAAAATTCCTGTCGATGGCATCGTAGAAAGCGGTGATAGCTTTGTCGATGAATCCATGCTCACAGGCGAGCCATTGGCAGTAAGAAAAACGCTCGGTGATACTTTGCATGCGGGTACCGTCAACCAAAACGGCAGCATGTTGTTTAAAGCCACAGGCATTGGCAGCGACACCATGTTGTCACGCATCATCAATCTTGTTCGTCAGGCGCAAAGCAGTAAGCCTGCCCTAGCAAGAATGGCTGACACGGTATCGTCGATTTTCGTCCCAACTGTGATGATCATTGCGATTCTCACTGCGTTGGGTTGGTACAACTTCGGCCCTGATCCAAAACTCAGCTTCATGCTGGTCACAGCGACCACAGTGCTCATCATTGCCTGCCCTTGCGCTCTTGGGTTAGCAACGCCCATGTCCGTCACCACAGGCGTTGGGCGTGCGGCTGAGCTCGGCGTGTTAATCCGTGATGCAGAAGCGCTTCAACATGCGGCAGGCGTCGATACGGTTGTTTTGGATAAAACTGGCACGCTGACAGAGGGTAAACCTCAAGTCACGTCATTGGTAAATTTTGGACTCGACGATAATGTTGTTCTGCAACTCGCCGCAAGCTTAGAGCAAGGCTCAGAGCACCCGCTAGCAAAAGCAGTACTCGATGCGGCCAAGAACAAATCACTGACATTGTCGAATATCGACCAATTTGAAGGTATTCCTGGCAAAGGACTTCAAGCTGTCATCGACGGTGACACTTACCTGTTAGGTAATGCGCGTCTGATGGAAGAAAAAAGCGTGGACGTGAGCAGCGCAAGCGACGCTGCAGCGAAACAAGCAAAACGCGGTGAAACGGCGGTTTATCTCGCCCAAGGTACGAGGTTGATCGGTCTAATTGGCATCAGCGATCCACTACGACATGATTCGGTCAGTGCCGTCGCACGCATGAAGAGTTTGGGCTACAAGGTCGTGATGTTAACGGGCGATCACCCTGACACCGCCAACGCCATCGCGGCACTTGCAGGCATTGATGACGTGATTGCAGGGGTGCTGCCTGATGGCAAAGCCGACGCCATTATCACGCTACAAGCTCAAGGCCGTAAAGTCGCCATGATAGGTGATGGGATTAACGACGCGCCTGCGCTTGCGAAAGCCGAAGTAGGCATCGCTATTGGCAGCGGTAGCGATGTTGCGATTGAAAGTGCGCAAATGACCCTGATGCGTCATTCCATTGATGCTGCAACTGATGGGCTAGAACTGTCAAAAGCAACGTTACGTAATATGAAAGAGAACCTGTTTGGCGCATTTGTTTACAATTCTCTGGGTATTCCCATTGCAGCAGGTGTGCTATACCCCCTCACCGGCGCATTGTTAAGCCCCGTGGTAGCGGGCGCTGCCATGGCTTTGTCTTCCATCACCGTGGTGAGTAACGCAAATCGACTGCGCTGGTTTAAGCCTCGCAAAGGAGGTCATCATGTTGGTTAATCTGGTTGGTATTGGTCTGATTGCTTTAATCATTTGGTGGTTCTGGCTGTCTAGCAAGAAAGACAAACAATAAAACAAAACAAAACATTTAACCATGCGCCCTTATTGAGTGCGCATGGCGATAAAAATCTTGAAAATACTGAGGAGATAATCATGAAAACTCTACCTAAACTTGCCGCCTTTTCCCTCGCTCTTCTTTCAGCAAGCTCTTTTGCAGCGGCAGGCATCACGTATAAATCCCCTTATTGCGGTTGCTGTAAAGAGTGGGTTAAACATATGGAAGACAATGGCTTCGAGATGACCGCCGAAGACCATGTGAACATGAACCCCATCAAGCAAAAGTTTGGCATCAAACCGCAGCTCGCTTCGTGCCATACCACAGTGATTGATGGCTACGTATTTGAAGGCCACATCCCAGCCAGTGACGTGAAAGACTTCTTAGCACAAAAGCCTAAGCTTGCGGGCCTTGCTGTTCCCGGCATGCCGATGGGCTCACCGGGCATGGAATACGGTGATCAAAAAGATGCTTATGACGTGATCGGTTTCTCAAAAAATGGCATGACAATGGTATTCAACAGCCACAACTAACAACGCATAGTGACTTATTTGCACTGGGTCTCCACACTTAGACTTCATCGGTATGGAGGCTCAATGCTTAAAGTAATCACCGTTCTTTTCTCGTTGTTTTATTGCACTTTCTCGCTCGCCGAACCCACCGTTTGGCAAGCAAAAAAAGGGCAACTGACTTTTGTGTTGATGGGTTCTGTCCATATGGGCAAACCTGATTTCTATCCCCTTCCTAGCAGCATTCTCGACCCTTTCTCACACGCCAAAGGCTTAATCGTTGAAGCCGATCTGACTAGAGATACCCAGTTTGATATCCCGCAGGGAGCAACAACAAAATCTCTGCTGAACAAACAAGAACTTCGCCGTCTGACTAAGATAGCCCAAGAGATTGGGGTACCCGAAATCGCCTTATACAACATGCCGCCATGGCAAGCAGCTATGGCCATTCAACAGGCGCAAAGTGCGCAGTTTGGGCTCGACGCAACCCTTGGGGTCGATCTGCACTTTCTCTCTCTGGCGCAAAAAAAAGATATCCCAATCATTGCGTTTGAAACGGTTCAAGAACAACTGGATATGATTGCTTCAATGGGAAAAGACGGCCTACCGTTGCTCGCAGACACCCTGAACTACTGGGAAGACTCGAAAGCACTACTACCTTGCATGTTCAGCGCTTGGGAAAGCGGCGACAGCCAAACCATGACGGCAATCGTTGATGACATGATGCAAGAGGCGGGTGTGCTGGAACACGTCATATTCACAGACAGAAATGAAAATTGGGTACAGCAATTAAGTGATACGGGTCGCTTTACTAATGGCACTTACACGGTTGTTGTCGGTGCACTTCATTTTTATGGCGAAGAGGGCTTACTTGCTTTGCTCGAAAGCAAAGGGTTTACCATTGAAACGTTAACTGAAAGCCGAAAAGCCGATTGCGACATTTCGGCGCTCCTGTCGCGAGAAGGTGGGTCGTAAAACTTAGCCGCTAACCACCACATTTGTGACAAGCATAGAAACCACGAAAAGCAGAATGAACCAGATGATGAATGACTTGCGCATGAGATGTCCTTACAACGTGGGCGCGATACGCGCTGAAAGTGAATTCAGTTTAACGTAAACACCCCCTCCAACGCAGTGACAATTCTGATTTTGTTACACTCTCAGCAGCCAAAAAACGAAAAAGCCTCTGCATTTCTGCGAGGCTTTTCAATGTTTGGTCGGTGAAGAGGAATTCGGACGGGGCGGCCTTCCGTACCCGACCATCATGCGGCACGCATGACTTATCAAACCAAACGAAAAAGGCCTCGCATTGCTGCGAGGCCTTAAAAAATGGTCGGTGAAGAGGGATTCGAACCCCCGACCCTCTGGTCCCAAACCAGATGCGCTACCAAACTGCGCTATTCACCGAGATTTTGCTATTTTTTTGAGATGCTCTCAGAGGGTCACCCTCTGGTCCGCTATTCCCAAGATCCGGATGCGCTACCAAACTGCGCTATTCACCGAGATTTTGCGTTTTTTTGAGATGCTCTCAGAGGGTCACCCTCTGGTCCGCTATTCCCAAGATCCGGATGCGCGGCCAAACTGCGCTATTCACCGAATCACAACGCTTTCTGATTGCTCAGAGGCGGCTGTCTGCCTAAAAGTGGTCGGTGAAGAGGGATTCGAAAGGGCGGCCTTCCGTACCCGACCCATGAGCCTCTGGCTCACCGACGTTTCATCTCAGATATCCCAAGATGATAAAGTAAGTGGTCGGTGAAGAGGGATTCGAACGGGGCGGCCTTCCGTACCCGACCCATGAGCCTCTGGCTCACCGACATTTCATCTCAGATATCCCAAGATGATAAAGTAGTGGTCGGTGAAGAGGGATTCGAACCCCCGACCCTCTGGTCCCAAACCAGATGCGCTACCAAACTGCGCTATTCACCGAGATTTTGCGTTTTTTTGAGATGCTCTCAGAGGGTCACCCTCTGGTCCGCTATTCCCAAGATCCGGATGCGCTACCAAACTGCGCTATTCACCGAATCACAACACTTCCTGATTACTCAGAGGCGGCTGTCTGCCTAAAAGTGGTCGGTGAAGAGGGATTCGAACCCCCGACCCTCTGGTCCCAAACCAGATGCGCTACCAAACTGCGCTATTCACCGAGATTTTGCGTTTTTTGAGATGCTCTCAGAGGGTCACCCTCTGGTCCGCTATTCCCAAGATCCGGATGCGCTACCAAACTGCGCTATTTACCGAACATTTTTGTGTTTCTTCGAAGTAATCTCAGAGGGTCACCCTCTGGTCCGCTACTCCCAAGAGCCGGATGCGCCACAAAACTGCGCTATTCACCGACAAACTCTGTGACGTTGTGCGTCTCAGAGGTCGCTATAATACTCATCCTCGTACGAGACTCAAGTGTTTTGTCGCGATTTTTGTTCGTTACGGACCGTTCGCTCAAAGGATCATCAATCGGAAGCAATTTGCGACCTTGAGCACAGTTGAAATATCACGAATCACTAACACACCATTCACTTGATCTGGATCATCGATGAATCATTCACCAATTGGCAACCTAGTCTTAACTTTCATAGACATAGGAATCACAAAAATGGACTTCTGGTTAGACCTACTTTTCGGAAACGCAATTGGCCTCTCCTCAATGATCGTCATTTTTGTTGCCATTGGCATGATCACGTTCATGGGTGGTTTCTTTGTGTACAAAGCACTGCAAGAGCCGGAATCTAACTGATCGCGCTTAAAAAGCGAATAAATATATTTAGTTGCTTACGCCAGAGCATAGAAGGTGCGCTGGCTTTTTTTTCGTGTTGTAAGCAACGCGGTTTGCCGCAATTTTGTGCATTGGGACATTTTCCGCGACACGATCTACGAGACCTACGCGCAAATTACAATTATACTCCAGCGATGCTTCACCAATCCGTAACGACTATGAACGGTAATAATGAGTCCGAAATTTTTCGGGAAATGATGGCTGATGTAGCGCCTATCGATCACGATACAATTGAAAGAACCAGTCATCCGCACAAACCCTCGGACGCTCAACTCGCACGTCAACTCGCTGCGCAGAGGCTCTCAGACGGCGATCCGCAGTACCTCTCTCTTGATTATGCCAAGATGCTAAAGCCTGACGATACCGTTGCTTACAAGCGTGCTGGTGTTCAGGATGGTGTGTTCAAGAAACTTCGCTTGGGCAAGTATGATATTCAGGCTCGACTGGATCTTCACAAGTTCACGCTGAAAGACGCACGGGAAGAAATTCTCAAGTTTCTTAAGCAATGCCAACGTATGGATATTCGTACTGTTATTGTTGTGCATGGCAAAGGTGAACGTTCTACGCCTCAAGCTCAGATGAAAAGCTACGTGTGCCAGTGGCTTGAACAGATCAGTGATGTGCAATGCTTCCACTCTGCACTGCGTCATCAAGGTGGAGCCGGCGCGGTTTACGTGCTGATCAAAAAGAGCCAAGAAAAGAAATTAGAGACACGCGAACGGCATTTGCACCGTAAGGGATAGAAATGCCCTTGTTCGTTGGACAAATCACGCAAAAAAGGAGCGAATGTCGCTCCTTTTTCTTATATCGCAAATTAACTTAGGTCACAGCGTCACAATCACGCGCGCAGCTAAACCTAGCAACACCAGCCCACAAAGCTTATCAATCAACACTGCGTTTTGTTTTAGCTTCTCCAGCATGCGGCTAGATGAGAGAACCAGTGCCACCAGCGTGTACCACAAACCGTCAATCAAGAACGGCGTCACGACAATCACCGATCGGCTGAAGGTATCCGTGCCAATCGCAACGAATTGACTAAACAAAGCCAAGAAGAACAAAGCGAGTTTTGGATTAAGCACTGAGATCATTGCGCCATCTCTTGCCGCTTCCAATAGCGTGGTTTTTTCACCTTTTTCGAGTTTTGCTGCCACGCCGCCTTTTGCGCGTAGCGATTTAATCCCTAACCAAGCAAGGTACGCCGCCCCTGCATAAGTAATAAACGTGAATACCGTTGGTGATTCTTTTAAGATAACGGCCAAACCCAGCAAGGTGAGCAGCGCATAAAAGCCCACTCCCAAGGCATGTGCCCATGCGGCGACAATACCGTGTAAGCGCCCACCAGCAAGGCTATGGCGAACCATCACGACCAAGCTAGGCCCTGGGGACATCGCCCCCAACATGCAGACCAATACCAGGCTTAACCAAACAGACAAACTCACTCGGCATTCCCCTTCACACCCATCAGTCCATTTAAACGAGCAACCTGCTCATTGGTGAGTTCAATCATACAACTCAGATAACCTTGTCCGCTGCCAGTACCAGAGGCATAGCTGGCTTCGACCATCTTGCACTGCTCTTCTCGCCACACTTCAAAGCTAGCAACGGCTTTATTTTCTGCTGCCACAGCGTTAGATACCGATGAAATTTGATCCAGTTTCACGAAGTGCGTATTGAGCGCAGCCTCAGTTTTGTCCAATTCGGCCTGTGCAGCCTGCCAATAATTATCAAGGCAAGCCGTCACTTCAACATGGGTTTCGTGCGCCTTGTAGCAAGCTAGAAGTGCTGATTCAGACTTATCTGCCACCGCAGAGAATGGTAAGCACATCAGTATGAATGCGGGTAATTCTTTGCGCATCATTTGCTCTCCTTTCCAATTGCAGCCATCTTTCCTTGTGTTAGTGCCACCAAATCTGCTGGCGCGAGTTCGATTTCTAGTCCGCGGCGACCCGCACTGACATAAATCGTCTCAAACTGATCTGCGCTCGCATCAAGAAGTGTCAGTAAGCGTTTTTTTTGACCCAAAGGACTGATACCGCCCACCACATAACCCGTAGTTTTCTCAGCAATATCAGGATTTGCCATTTCTGCCTTTTTCGCCCCCGCCGCTTTAGCAGCCGCTTTTAAGTCTAATTGACCGACCACTGGAACAATGGCGACGCCAAGCTTTTTGGGATCGCCATTCATGGCAAACAATAAGGTTTTGAATACACGAGCAGGATCTTGCCCAAGTACAGATGCCGCCTCAAGACCAAAGTTTGTGTTACTAGGATCATGCTCATAGCTATGAACGTTAAACGGAATGCCAGATTTTTCTGCAAGGGTGATGGCCGGTGTCATAGTGATTACTCTCAAGCGTGACTAAGGCCAACGTCATGTTAATGGCGAATGACCTTACTAATACTGCGTTGATAATGACATAAAAAAAGGCACCGTCACCAGTGCCTTTTTGTTTAGAGCGTCATAGCGCGTGTATTTACTCGCGCTTCAACTCGGGTGCGTTTACTTGTAAACGATATCGCCGTTTGGCTCATACTTGTTTACGTCGATTGGCGAGTTTTTCTCTAAGAAGTCTTTAAGCACTTCTGCATCTACAAAGCCCGTATTGACGTTGCCAGGATGATCCGTCAGTTTCGGATAACCATCACCACCTGCCGCGTTGTAGCTTGGCACAGTGAAACGATACGTTTTATTTGTATCCAGTGGCTCACCACCAATGACAACATCACTCACGCCTTCTGGCGCAATGGTCATTGCAATACCGTAAAACTGGGCGTAAGCACCAGAATCAACCGGTTTGGTTGCTACCACGTTCAGGTAATCCAGTACTTCCGCACCGCTCATGTCTGTGTAAGTCAGCATGTTAGCAAATGGCTGAACAGTCAGAACATCTTTATAAGTCACGTCGCCCGCTTCAATAGAATCGCGTACACCGCCTGAGTTCATCACTGCAAAGTCAGCTTTTGCACGATCTTTGTGTGCAGCAGCAATCATACGACCCAGATTCGTCTGTTGGAAACGAACCACGTTACGGTCACCTTCCAACTTACCGTTGGTTTCTGCGATCTTAACGTTCAGTTGCTCCTGACCTTTTTCTTGGTAAGGCTTCAGGAAGTCATAGATTTCTTTGTCTTTTGGAATCTCATTCTGAATGAACACGCGTTTGCTTTCGCCGTTAACTTTGACTTTTTTCTTCAAGTTAACAGGGATCAAGTTGTAAGAAACCAGATTCAATTCGCCGTTACGGAATTCAAAATCAGCCTTACCGACGTACTTGCCCCACTCATGGGCTTGAACAATCCAAGTGCCATTTTGATTGTCAGGCTTACATTCATCACCTGGTTTGAAGGTTTTGTTGTAAACGTTCGGACCTTCCATACAAACAGGCTCTTGTGAGTGACCACCCACAATCATATCAAGTGAGCCGCCGTCCAAATAACGTGCTAGCGCTACGTCACCGGGTGCATTGATGCCACGGTTGCCATCTTCATAGTGACCCATGTGCGTGGTCGCGATAATGATGTCTGGCTTTTCCGTTTTCTCTAACTCAGCAATCAGCTTTTTCGCTTCTGCTTTCGGGTCACGGAATTCCAACTCACCAATAAATTCTGGGTTACCAATCTTCGCGGTGTCTTCTGTTGTCAAGCCGATGACCGCAATGCGCAAGCCATTTTTCTCAAAGATTTCAAACGCTTGATATTTACGCTCACCCGTTGCTTTGTCGTAGATGTTCGCAGACAGCATGGGGAAATCGGCCCACTGCATTTGCTTTTCTAATACGTCAAGTGAGTTATCAAATTCGTGGTTACCCAACGCCATTGCGTCGTAACCAATCATGGTCATGCCTTTGAAATCAGGTTCTGCGTCAAGCAGGTCAGATTCAGGAACGCCCGTATTGATATCACCACCAGATAACAGCAGTACAGAAGAACCTTGCGCTTCTGCTTCCGCGCGCAGTTTATCAATCAGGGTCTTACGTGCAGCCATACCGTACTCACCGTGGCGGTTATGCCAGAAGCGACCGTGGTTATCATTGGTATGAAGAATAGTGACGTTATAGGTGGTGTCTGGTTGCCAACCTGGAACAACTTCCGTGGTTTCAGTGGTGGTTGAACAGCCAGCCAACGAGGCCAGCAATGCAGCACTAATGGCTAGCTTGAGAGAAAGGCGATCCTTCATGGGTGTTACCTATATTTGTTGGGAACGATAAAGCTGGCGCTAAGTCCAGCTTCTAGCTTGATTGATGTAGACTTTTTCCATCTTCACGAAACAGTCTAAATATATCCATCAACCATCACATTGTTCTTTCAACAAACTGCCATCCAGATCACTGAAAAACACCCCATAGGTAGACATGGTGCCGAGGCTACAGGGTGTTTCTGGCGATTATTTCGCCGTGTGCTGCCCCTTTGATCGCGCGATAGCAAAACCCGCTGAAATCGCCAGAAGGAAGCAGTAATAAGATTGTCCAACGACGGAAAGTGGCGACAATTCAAAAATTGAACCCAGCAAAAGCGCCTGCGCACCATAAGGCAACATGCCTTGAATCACACAAGAGAATATATCCAACAAACTCGCACTGCGTTTTGGTGCCACATCATGTTGCGTTGACAGCTCTTTCGCCACGCCACCTGCCACTATGATGGCGACGGTGTTATTGGCCGTGCACAAGTTCGTCATACTGACCAGAAGTGCAATCCCTGCCTCACTCGCACGCGGTGAACCTTTTTTCGCCGCTTTATCAGCACGGGACATGATAAGTTTGCTGAGCTTTTCCGTGACGAAAGCAAGGCCCCCCTGCTGGCGCATTAGCTCTGCCAGACCGCCAATAAGCAAAGACAACAGGAAGATTTCCTGCATGTTGCCAAAGCCTGCGTAGATATCCTGACTGAAGGTCATCACGCTGTAGCCGTCGGTTTGCACTAGACCTACGATACCCGCGAAGACAATGCCAATCGTCAGCACAACAAACACATTGATGCCATACACCGCTAACGCCAGAATGGTCAGATACGGCAATACTGCCAACCAATCAATGCTACCCGCAACGGGGGCTTGTGTGACTTCATTGGCAAAAAAGAAAATCACCAATGTGACCAGCGCAGCTGGAACCGCAATTTTCACGTTCTCTCGGAATTTATCTTTCATCTGACACCCTTGCGAGCGAGTCGCCGCAATAGTGGTATCAGAAATAATGGAGAGGTTGTCACCAAACATGGCACCACTGAGCACCACACCCGCCATCAGCGCGGCATCAATGCCTGTGCTATCGGCGATACCCAATGCAACAGGAGCAACCGCGGCGATAGTGCCCATGGAGGTGCCCATTGATGTCGCAATAAATGCAGAAATGAGGAATAAGCCAGGCAGAATGAAACTAGAAGGGAGTATTGCCAAGCCTAAATTAACCGTCGCATCCACGCCGCCCGTGGCTTTTGCGACTGCAGAGAATGCCCCAGCCAGCAAATAAATCAGACACATTGCCGTGATATCACGATGCGATACGCCTTCGATAAACTGACCAATCACTGTGTTCAATTTATCTTTACTCATCAACACGGCCAGCATAATGGCTGGCAGCACCGCTATCGGAGCGGGAAGCTGATAAAACGCAAATTCAATATTCTGGGTGGAGAAATAAACGCCCGTACCAATGAAAAGGCACAGAAAAAGCCCTAAAGGCAATAGCGCTAGCGCTGAAGGTGTAATGTCTAATTGCTTCTGTGTCATGTCACGCCATGTTGCATATTTTTTGTGAGGTTGAGCGCAGAGTAAAAGGAAACGCACACCACGTCAATAAATAGCCGTCTAAACGTCTGAATAAGAAACCACGCCACTCCTTCTTAATTTGACACAAAATCACAAAATGACTTCTTTTTGCTAAAGCAAATATGACCTGAGTCGATACAACACGACATACCAATAACAAAAATAACCAATGGCTCTTAACGCCCTTCCCATGAATTATCGCGTAAGCTGCAAGGAACGTAAGATGACACTCACTCTCAAACAAAAACTCATAGGCACCTGCCTAATTGCCGTTATTGCAATGGCAACGATCCTTTCATTATTGGCGGCTAATCAACTGTCCACGCAAACTCAACAAAGTCTTGAGTATCGCGTCAAAAGCCTGTCTCAAGTGGCGAAAGTGGGCTTCTCCGATTGGCTAGAGACTCACGCAGTGGCGATGTCTGGTTTTATTCAAACCATGCCGCATGGCGATGAAGTCAACGCACTCGAAATGCTTCAATTATCCGCCAAATTTTCCATGACATTCTACGCGCAAACCAATGGCACACTTGTTTTGGCCAATGGTGCAAACGTCGATATCGATCCTCGACAGCGTCCTTGGTACCTTGCAGCAGTCAAAGAAAGCAAAACGATTTTCACTGACCCATACCGTGACGCACTGACAGGCGAAACCATGGTGACAATAGCCACGCCGATCTACAAAAACGGTCAGCTTACCGGTGTGGTGGGTGGTGATATTAGCCTTCGCAAAGTGGTCAGCGATTTGTCGCAGTTTAACTTTGGTGAAAACGCATTTGGTATGCTGTTCAGTCACAGTGGTGCCTTGATAGCGCACAAAAACCCTGCGCTTAACGGCAAGCCCATTACCCAATATAACGCGGCGCTAAATCTGTCACTCGTGCGTCAAGCCGAGCAGAACAGTGATTTGGTACAAAGCACGCTCAATGGCAGCCCAAAAGCCTACTTCTTCACTCAATTACCACAAGCCAAATGGTTTATCGGTATTGAAATGGACATGGAAACGGAACTGGCTGAGCACAACAAAGCCGTCACCACACTGATTCTGACCAGTCTCGCCGTGACGCTAATCGTATTAGTTCTATCAGTGTGGCTGGTGAACGTGCTGTTTCGCGATCTCAATCGTGTAGCGACGGCAATGGCTGAAATTGCCAGCGGTGATGCCGATCTCACTCAGCGCCTTACCCCTCATAGCAACGATGAAGTGGGTCAACTTGCCCATAATTTCAATACCTTTGTCGCCAATATGCACACCATGGTCTCTCACCTGAAGAACGTGGGTGAATCGTTGTCAGAGCAAGCGAATAACGCGGCTGATCAAGCTGGTATTCGAAGTGCACGTATTCGCGGTCAGCAAGATGAAATCAACATGGTTGCCACCGCCATTAACCAAATGGCAGCGGCAACACAGGAGATCGCAGGCAGCGCTGAAAATACCGCGAAGCTATCGCAAGATGCTGTTGGCTCTTCGCAATCAGGGGCTTCCCAGGTTAAACAAAGCCAGCTATCAATTGGTAACTTGTCAGTAGAAGTTGAATCGGCAACGTCTGTTATCGCTGAACTGCAATCGCATACCCAAAGCATCAACTCTATTTTGTCGACCATTCAGGACATTGCAGAGCAAACGAATCTGTTGGCTTTGAATGCAGCGATTGAAGCTGCGCGTGCGGGTGAACAAGGTCGTGGCTTTGCGGTTGTTGCCGATGAAGTTCGTGTGTTAAGCCAGCGTACCCATGATTCAACCCGTGAAATTCAGTCCACCATAGAAACGCTGCAAAGCACCACGCAGTCAGCCGTTAAGATCATGGAAGGCAGCCGTCATCTTGCAACCACGAGCGTTGAAGATGCGAATAGCGCCACCGACAGCTTGTCGCAAATCACGACCTCGGTTTCCACCATCAGTGATATGGCGACACAAATTGCCTCTGCGGCAGAAGAGCAATCTTTGGTAACAGCAGAGATCACGCGTAATACTGAAGCCGTGCGCACGGCTTCTGATGAGTTAGCAAACGAAGCCATCAATGCCACCCAACAAGCGAGCGAGCTGTCACACTTGTCTAAACAGTTAAATGCGGAAATTTCTCGTTTTCATTTGTAAGACACATTGATGCCAGCGCATTAATGCATCTCACGAAAAATCATGAAAAAGCCGGCACAAGCCGGCTTTTGTATTTCATTAGTTTGAGCGCGAGTTTGAGCGCTCGATTATCGAAATAAACGCCTTAGCGAATATCTAGATCATCAAAGCTTTTCACCAGATCATCCAATGCTTTCATTTGCTTCAGGAATGGCTCTAGCTTGTCCAATGGCAATGCAGAAGGTCCATCACAACGCGCGTTGTCTGGATCTGGGTGTGCTTCAATAAACAGACCCGCAATCTTGGTGCCCAAGCCTGCACGCGCCAAATCAACCGTTTGTGAACGACGGCCGCCAGACGCCGCGCCGAGTGGATCACGGCACTGAAGTGAATGCGTCACATCAAAAATGATTGGGCTGCCATTGCTGGCTTTTTTCATTACGTCAAAGCCGAGCATATCAACAACCAAGTTGTCATAGCCCATACATGAACCGCGTTCACATAGAATGATTTGATCGTTACCACATTCAGCAAACTTGTCCACGATGTTACCCACTTGGCCTGGACTCATGAACTGCGGTTTTTTAACGTTAATCACCGCGCCCGTTTTTGCCAATGCTTCAACCAAATCAGTTTGACGAGCAAGGAATGCAGGCAACTGGATCACATCAACGACTTCAGCGACAGGTTGAGCCTGCCAAATTTCGTGCACGTCGGTGATCACTTTCACGCCGAACGTTTCTTTCAGCTCTTGGAAGATTTTCATGCCTTCATCGAGGCCAGGACCGCGATAAGAATGCACGGATGAACGGTTTGCTTTGTCGAATGACGCTTTGAATACGTAAGGGATGCCCAGTTTTTGGGTGACTTCTACGTAATGCTCACAGATCTGCATGGCAAGATCGCGAGATTCCAACACATTCATTCCGGCAAAAAGAACAAATGGATTGTCGTTAGCAACGTTTATATCGCCAATCTGAACTGTTTTTTGTGCTGTCATGCTACATTCCTGATTAATGGAAAATAGGGGCTTCTGCGGTCAATACTTTGACCTGCAGTTTCAATAGCTCAGCGGCCGGATCGTTAGGGCACTGAGCGATAAAGTATTCGTAGTCTTCTGCGGCTACCCAGTCACATTTTAACTGCTGGAAGATATAGCCACGATCTCGAATTTCATACGGGTCATCAGGGCTAAAAGACAGTGCGAGTTCGCTGCAACGCAACGCCATGGCATAGTTTTCTTCTCGCAGTAACGCACTTTTGATCACAGCGAGCCAACGACCAATCAAGGTTGGGTTATCAGTAGGTTCAAGGTGTTCTGGCAACAATTTCGCCATCGATCCTTCTTTACCCACCAGCCAACCGCGCAATACTCGCGGCGATAAGAACTCGCCGTCAAACGGGTTGATATACTGCGCTTCACGATGATGCCAATCTACTTTCAGAATCAGTTGAGTCGGAAAACCAACAGGTTCTAGCGGCAAATCAAGACGATCGGCAAAGAAGATAAAAATGGCGCCCAGACTGACAGGGATGCCTTTACGACGCTTCAGTACTTTCTCGACAAAAGCATTGTCGGATGCAAAGTACTGCTCGAAGTCGCCTTTGAAACCCCACTCCTTGTAGAACAAGCGGAGCAAGCCTTCAAGACGAAGTTCATCGTTAATTTCGCCTGCCAAGAGATGTTCTGCGTCCTTGGCAAGCTGCTCTAGCTCCGCACGCACCCAATGCATGGATGTGGTCGGATCGATAGCGGCATTGAGTGCTAAAGCACCCTCAACCATCGTCAGCGCATCTAATTCCTGATCAGTAAACTCGATCATTATTACCCCAATAACTGCGGTGTTTTGGTGATAGCTAAGTTAGCGGCGGCAAATACCCAACCTAAAGCACCAAAGAAGGCAAAGAGTCTAAACAAGGTGCCCTGACTATAATGCAGAGCCACATAGCCCAGCGCAATATAAGCCAATACACAGGTCAATTTTTCTGTCATCCACACTGCGCTTGGGGTGAAAGGAATAAAGCCCGTCACAAAAATCAGCGCAACACCAGTTGCCAATAGGCCTGTATCAATAATGTGTGGAACGATTTTAACCCACTTTTTCTGTAACATTTTGCTGCCCATCATGAGCCATGCAAAACGAAGAATAAAAAGGCTTACGCTTAAGGCGATAAACAAAAAGTGGGAGTGCTTCAATGCAGCGTACATAATCCGTAATTCTCTATTTCGTTATTGATAGTTTTCTCTGTCAACAATTCACATTGTCAGCAGAACTTGGGGGATAACAGCGATTAATGCGTCGAACGACCTAGCGTAACACGATCTTGCCCCGCATAGTCTTGCAGGGTTTCAACATCGCTAAACCCTGCCTCGGTAAACAATGCTCTCACCGCTTGACCTTGATCGTAACCATGCTCAATCAGCAGCCAGCCATCGCGATCAAGATAGTGAGGGCTGTGCTGGCAAATATGGCGAATATCCGCTAAACCATGGTCATCTGCAATTAATGCCGTTTTCGGCTCAAAGCGCACATCACCTTGCGAAAGGTGCGGGTCTTCGGGATCGATATACGGCGGGTTACTGACAATCATGGTGAAGGTTTGTGCTGGCACTGCACCAAACCAACTGCTTTGCAGAAACTGCGCATTGGTAATGTGGTTTTCTTTCTGATTGCGTTGAGCAAGTGCCACCGCTTCAGGTCGTAAATCCACACCCGTGACTTGAATATCGGGGCGCTCAGCTGCGATAGCCAATGCGATAGCACCCGTTCCCGTACCAAGATCTAGCACTGTTCCTTCGCGCTTAGGTAATCGCTCTAGAGCCAATTCAACCAACCGCTCGGTATCTGGACGAGGGATCAATGTGCTGGGTTCGACATTCAGCCGCAACGACCAAAAATCGCGATAACCAATAATGTAAGCAACAGGTTCGCCCAATTTGCGGCGTTCAATCAGTGCTTCAAAGTCTTTGGTTTCTTGCTCCGACAAAGCTTTGTCCGACCAGGTGTACAAGTAGCTGCTCGGTTTATCAAGCACATGACAAAGCAACACCGAGGCGTCAATCCTCGGTGATGGGCTTTGGTGTTCGGCTAACAAAAGCGCCGCATCACGCAGCGCATGTTCGATACTGATTGGCATTAGTGCTGTTCAGCCAACGCCGCCAATTGGTCTGCTTGGAATTCCTGAACGATTGGCTCGATCAAGCAATTCATATCGCCTTCCATCACTTCATCGAGACGGTAAATCGTCAGGTTGATACGGTGATCAGACACGCGACTCTGCGGATAGTTATAAGTGCGGATACGATCCGATCGGTCACCAGAGCCTAGCAAGTTGCGTCGTGTGCTTGCCTGCTCGGCAGCCAGTTTCTCTTCTTGCGCTTTAATCAAACGCGCTGCCAGTACAGACATCGCTTTGGCTTTGTTCTTGTGCTGTGAACGTTCGTCCTGACATTCCACCACTGTGCCCGTTGGCAAGTGAGTAATACGAATAGCAGAATCAGTGGTGTTGACGTGCTGACCACCCGCGCCCGACGAACGGAAGGTGTCGATTTTTAAATCCGAAGGGTTAATATCAGGGATTTCAGCCTCTGGAACTTCTGGCAACACTGCGACCGTACACGCTGAGGTGTGAACACGACCTTGCGATTCTGTTGCAGGTACACGCTGAACACGGTGACCGCCTGATTCAAACTTCATCACGCCGTAAGCACCATCACCAGAGATCTTAGCAACCATCTCTTTATAACCGCCCTGCTCAGAGCTATTGGCGTTAATGACTTCAACACGCCAGCCTTTTGATTCTGCAAAGCGGCTGTACATGCGGAACAAGTCACCGGCAAATATACCCGCTTCGTCACCGCCCGCACCGGCACGAATTTCCAAGAAACAGTTACGGTCATCGTTAGGATCTTTTGGCAGCAGCAGAACTTGAAGTTCTTCTTCTAAACGTTCGATTTCTGCTTTGGCGGTTTTGATTTCTTCTTGCGCCATTTCGCGCATTTCAGCATCGTCTTCGTCCGCCATTTCTTTAGCCGCAGCCAAGTCTTCTTCCGCTTGCAGGTACAAGTTGAAGCATTTGGTCACTTCTTCCAGCTGGCTGTACTCTTTGGACAGGGCTCGGAATTTGTTTTGGTCACCGATAACACCAGGATCACCCAGTAGATGTTGCACTTCTTCGTAACGCTCAGCGAGCGCTTGTAATTTGGCAAGAATAGATGGTTTCATAGTAAGTTTTACAACTATTTCAGGGGATCCAAACCTAAGCTCTGACGCAGCGTGTCGAGTGTACGCTCGTCGCCATTTCTGGCAGCTTCCTGCATGGCCTGAGTCGGCGCATGGATCAATTTATTGGTCAGTTTATTGCTCAGTTCAGCCAGCACTTTTTGTGGGTCTGCACCGCTAGCCAGCGCTTGTAAGCTTTTACTAAGCAATTCATTTTTTAGTGCTTCAGAATCTGCACGATATTGTTTAATGCTGTCCACGGCGTCGCGTGAACGCATCCAGGTCATAAACCCATGGCTTTCTTCTTCAACAATGGCTTCAGCCTGAACAGCTGCGGCTTTTCGTTGTTCTCGATTGCGTTCAACAATCGAATGTAAATCATCAACGGTATACAGATAGGCGTCATTCAGCTCGCCCACCTCTTCTTCAATATCTCGTGGCACTGCAATGTCGATCAGCAGCATGGGCTGATGACGACGCGCTTTCAAGGCTTTTTCTACCATTCCTTTACCGATAATCGGCAATGGAGCGGCCGTTGAGCTAATCACAATATCTGCCTTGTGCATGTGCTCAGGGATTTCTTCCAACGAAATCACTTTTGCCCCAAAAGCGTCTTCAAACGGCTTGGCTCTTTCACGGGTTCTGTTTGCCACGATAATGTTTTTACATTCGTGCTCGAACAAGTGCTTGGCAACAAGCTCGATAGTTTCACCTGCCCCCACTAATAGCGCGGTCGATGCTTCCAATGATTCAAAAATCTGACGAGCCAGTGAGCAAGCCGCAAACGCAACAGAAACAGCATTGCCGCCAATGTCAGTTTCGGTTCGAACACGCTTGGCTACCGTAAAAGTTTTGTGAAACAGACGCTCTAATGGGCCACTGATCGCATTAAGTTCAACAGAATCTGCATAGGCTTGTTTCACTTGGCCTAAGATCTGAGGTTCACCCAACACAAGCGAATCTAGTCCACAGGCAACACGCATTAAATGCTGTGCTGCAGCTTGGTCATGATGTGTGTATAAACAAGGAAGCAACGCATCACTGTCGAGGCTGTGAAATTCACGAAGCCAATCGACAACAGCACCAGGACTTGGTTGGTCTAACTCGCAGTAGATCTCGGTTCGGTTACAGGTAGATACAATGACCCCACTCTGCACAACCTGCTTTTCTTTCAGCTGGTGTAGCGCATCGCGAAGTTGTTGCGGTGAAAAAGCCACTTTTTCACGCAAATCGACCGTAGCGGTCTTATGATTAATTCCGAGAACTAACAAGCTCATTAAGCAGGGTTACCGACAGCGCCAGGTGAAATCCGAACCGTGGATTTTACGTTATGGGCTCGTCGAATAAAAGATAACATTAGTTTCCTATCTCTGCTAACAGTGAGAAGTGTGACTATTTCGCCCTCAAAGCAAAATTTTCGTCCATTTTTTCAACAACTAATCGTCCATTAAATTTAACGTCTTGGTGAGCTTTATCTATGATGGACCCGTTTACGGGAAATTTCTTGTTCTGTCGCGGATAAGCCACTGATGATTGCCGACAATTATCTGTATAATTATCGGCGACAGCTGCACAAACGGAGTTTCACCATGTCTCGCACTATCAGGCTTGCTCTTACCTTCATGTTGGGTTTTCTCGCCCTTTCAGGATGCTCATCTGTACCTGCACCTTCTACTGAATGGCAAACCCATCAAGACACGCTTACAGAAATTAAAAACTTCACTGCGAAAGGCAAAGTGGCCCTGATCAGTCCAGAACAGCGCGTTTCTGCTAATTTCCTCTGGCAACAAAAAGACGACGAACTCTCTTTGAGGCTAACCAATTTCCTTGGTACCACCCTATTTACGCTCGATGCCACACCAAACATGGCTATTTTGGTGGATAATGAAGGGCAGCGCTACGTGGGTCGAGATGCCGCTAGCCTATTGCAGAAACTAACTGGCATTGCTTTACCCGTTGATGACATGACGCAATGGATAAAAGGCCTGCCTACCGAGCAAAATGATTTCACCTTGGGCGCCGACAATCGTCTGGCCTTTCTAAGTGAAAACAAGGCTGACACCAATCAACCTGGCTGGCAACTTGAATACAGTGCCTATGATGCCAACACCAACAGCTTGCTTCCCGCCAAAATTAAAATGAACCAGAACGTGCAAAAAGTGAATCTGGTGATTTCGGAGTGGATTTACCCGCAATGACACAATCGGCTATGACTCAACAAGCAATAGAAAAATGCCCAAGCACCAGCACTTGGCCTTCACCTGCCAAGCTTAATCTTTTTTTGTATATCACAGGCCAGCGCGAAAACGGCTACCATGATTTACAAACCCTGTTTCAATTTCTCGATTATGGTGACACATTACGTATCACGCCTAATGAATCAGACAGAATCACCCTTTCGCCAGACATTGAAGGGGTCGCCGTTGAGGAAAACCTGATTTATCGCGCAGCCATGTTGCTTAAAGCCCAGTCAGGCTGTGCACTGGGCGCGCATATTCATGTTGAGAAAATTCTTCCCATGGGTGGCGGGCTTGGAGGGGGTTCTTCCAATGCAGCAACTACACTGGTTGCATTGAACCACCTTTGGCGTACCGCGCTATCAAACGATGAACTCGCAAAGCTAGGACTGACGCTGGGTGCCGATGTCCCGGTATTTGTGCGCGGTGTGACAGCATTTGCAGAAGGTGTTGGCGAAGTACTCCAACCCGCCTACGCTGAAGAAAAATGGTATCTGGTCGCAAAACCGGATGTTAGTATCGCGACAGCAAAAATTTTTAGTCATCCTAACCTGACTCGCAACACGCCAAAACGTGCATTAAATGTGCTATTGGCGGGAAATTACGAAAACGATTGCGAAAAGATAGTCAGAGAGTTGTTTCCAAAGGTTGATAAGGCCATTTCGTGGCTGGTAGAATACGCGCCGTCAAGATTGACAGGAACAGGTGCCTGTATTTTCGCGGAGTTCGAAAATGAGGATGACGCCCGTTTAACATTTAACAAATTGCCCGACTGGCTCACTGGTTTTGTAGCTCGTGGTGTGAACACCTCACCGCTCCTAACCACGCTAAAAGCGCAGAAACAATGAGACAGACAAAACTCAATGGATACAACCCCGAGGTTTTCCACCGTGCCTGATATGAAGCTGTTTGCTGGTAATGCAACGCCTGTGCTCGCCCAACGCATTGCGAATCGCCTATATATGTCACTAGGTGACGCTACCGTTAGCCGTTTTTCTGATGGCGAAGTGTGTGTACAAATCAACGAAAACGTACGGGGTAGCGACGTATTCGTTATCCAGTCTACGTGTGCACCTACCAATGACAACCTAATGGAATTGGTTGTGATGATCGATGCACTGCGTCGTGCATCTGCTGGTCGCATCACCGCTGTGATCCCTTACTTTGGTTACGCTCGCCAAGATCGCCGTGTGCGTTCTGCGCGTGTTCCAATCACTGCCAAAGTGATTGCAGACTTCCTGTCTAACGTCGGTGTTGACCGCGTTTTAACGGTTGACCTACACGCAGAGCAAATCCAAGGTTTCTTCGATGTACCCGTAGATAACATCTTCGGTACACCGGTACTGCTTGAAGATATGCTGGCGAAGAAACTGGAAGATCCAGTGGTCGTTTCTCCAGACATCGGCGGTGTTGTACGTGCTCGTGCAACAGCAAAACTGCTGGACGACACTGACATCGCTATCATCGATAAACGTCGCCCACGTGCAAACGTGTCTCAGGTTATGCACCTGATTGGTGATGTTGAAGGCCGTGACTGCATCATCGTTGACGACATGATCGACACCGGTGGCACTCTGTGCAAAGCAGCAGAAGCACTGAAAAACCGTGGCGCGAAGCGTGTATTCGCTTACGCAACACACGCGGTATTCTCAGGTAACGCGCCTCAAAACATCAAAGATTCTGTGATTGACGAAGTGATTGTCACCGACTCAATCCCGCTGAGTGCAGAAATGCAAGCGACGGGTAAAGTGTCCCAGCTGACATTGTCAGGCATGCTGGCTGAAGCCATTCGCCGCATCAGCAATGAAGAATCAATCTCTGCAATGTTCGATTCTTAATCGACACCTTGTTAGAGAAAAACGCCTCGCTTTTGCGGGGCGTTTTTGTTTTACCTGACATCCCAAAGGCAATCTCTTTGCGGCATCATTTTGAGGTCGCTTGCGTATAGTGTTAGGATATGCCGCCTTTAGCGGTGGTCGGGTGACGTCATCTGATCTTGATAGCCTAACTGATGACAATAATTACAACGAGAATCTCACCGTGAGCGACCAAATTCGTCTTTTAGTGGGTCTGGCGAATCCTGGACCAGAGTATGCAAAAACCCGTCACAATGCGGGGGCTTGGGTCGTTGAAGAATTAGCACGTATTCATAATGTGCAACTGAAAGAAGACAAAAAATATTTCGGTTTAACGGCCAGAATCAGTGTGGGTGGCGAGGATCTGCGTTTATTGGTCCCAACCACATTCATGAATCTGTCCGGTAAATCAGTGGCTTCTCTGGCGAATTTCTTCCAAATTAAACCGGAAGAAATCATGGTGGCTCATGATGAGCTAGACTTGCCGCCGGGTGTTGCCAAGTTCAAAAAAGGTGGTGGTCATGGCGGACATAATGGTCTGCGTGACATCATCAGTAAAATGGGCAACAACAAAGAGTTTTATCGTCTTCGCATCGGGATCGGACATCCCGGTCACAAAGACAAAGTAGCGGGTTTTGTATTAACCAAAGCCCCTGCCAATGAACAAAGCCAAATCGAGCAAGCTGTTGACGAAGCCGTTCGCTGTATCGACATTCTGCTGAAAGATGATCTGGCCAAGGCGCAGAACCGCCTTCATACATTCAAGGCGCAATAATATTTTTAACGAAAGGTTACCATCTCATGGGTTTTAAATGCGGTATCGTTGGCCTGCCAAACGTAGGTAAATCAACACTGTTCAACGCTCTGACCAAAGCCGGTATCGAAGCGGCAAACTTCCCGTTCTGTACTATCGAGCCAAACACGGGTGTGGTACCTGTGCCTGATCTGCGTCTGGATGCGCTTGCGAAAATCGTTAACCCACAACGTATTTTGCCAACCACGATGGAATTCGTAGATATCGCAGGTCTAGTTGCTGGTGCGTCAAAAGGTGAAGGTCTAGGTAACAAATTCCTGGCAAACATTCGTGAAACTGACGCGATCGGTCACGTGGTTCGCTGTTTCGAGAACGACAACATCATCCACGTTGCGGGAAAAGTAGACCCTGCTGACGACATTGAAGTCATCAATACCGAACTGGCACTGTCAGATTTGGAAGCGTGTGAGCGTGCCATTCAGCGCCAAGCAAAGAAAGCGAAAGGCGGTGATCGCGACGCGAAAATCGAGATCGCGGTGCTTGAGAAGCTGCTTCCAGTATTGGAAGAGGGCAACATGCTGCGTTCAGTACAACTGACTAAAGAAGAAAAAGCAGCCGTTGATTACCTCAACTTCCTGACCATGAAACCAACCATGTACATCGCGAACGTTAACGATGACGGTTTTGAAAACAACCCATACCTAGACATCGTGCACGCGATCGCTGAAAAAGAAGGCGCTACAGTTGTTGCTGTTTGTGCTGAAATCGAAGGCGAGTTGTCTGAACTAGAAGCAGATGAAGCAGCGGTATTCTTGGAAGAGATGGGCTTGGAAGAACCTGGTCTGAACCGCGTGATCCGTGCGGGCTACGACTTGCTAACCCTGCAAACCTACTTCACTGCAGGCGTGAAAGAAGTGCGTGCATGGACTATTCCTGTGGGTGCAACTGCGCCGCAAGCAGCGGGTAAGATCCACACTGACTTCGAAAAGGGCTTCATCCGCGCAGAAATCATTGGCTATAACGATTTCATCGAGCACAACGGCGAAGCTGGCGCAAAAGTGGCTGGCAAATGGCGCTTGGAAGGCAAAGAATATATCGTCAAAGATGGCGATGTTATTCACTTCCGCTTTAACGTATAGATTTTTTCTCAGCGTTTACACAAATCCCAAAGCTGGCTTCTTGCCAGCTTTTTTCTTTTTAACACCCTTTACTTTCTCGACATTTAGCAGGAATAGATAAGAAAACGTTCCTTCTTGCTCAAAATCTCAGCGAAGGCGACGGATCACTGAAAAAACCAAGGAAAAAAGGTTGACGGGTAGCTAGCTTATTCGCATAATGCGCCCCGCACTCTGGGGCATACCCCAGAGAAAACAAGATGGCTACGTAGCTCAGTTGGTTAGAGCACATCACTCATAATGATGGGGTCACAGGTTCGAATCCCGTCGTAGCCACCATTTTGTTTTCAGTGCCAAGCAATATAGAGCGGAAGTGGCGAAATTGGTAGACGCACCAGATTTAGGTTCTGGCGCCGCAAGGTGTGAGAGTTCAAGTCTCTCCTTCCGCACCATTGCTCTTGTGAAGAGCAAAAGAATTGAAAAGGTCATGCCTTAGAGCGTGATAACTGTTGGGATATCGCCAAGCGGTAAGGCAGCGGCTTTT
This sequence comes from Enterovibrio litoreus, assembly GCF_045679545.1. Taxonomy (NCBI): domain Bacteria; kingdom Pseudomonadati; phylum Pseudomonadota; class Gammaproteobacteria; order Vibrionales; family Vibrionaceae; genus Enterovibrio; species Enterovibrio litoreus. Next base: position 864,658 of record NZ_CP166194.1, on the reverse strand, counting down.
GATGCCGCCATTCCCTGGTTCGAATCCAGGTATCCCAGCCATTTTTCAGGATGGCTACGTAGCTCAGTTGGTTAGAGCACATCACTCATAATGATGGGGTCACAGGTTCGAATCCCGTCGTAGCCACCATTTATTCGAAGGCGTTTGGCTTTCAAAACAGACTGACACTGTCACGTGTTCAAAAGCATTAGCTTTAGTCTGAAAAATTTGCGGAAGTGGCGAAATTGGTAGACGCACCAGATTTAGGTTCTGGCGCCGCAAGGTGTGAGAGTTCAAGTCTCTCCTTCCGCACCATATATCTTGTTTCTCTCAACGTTTAACGTTGAATAGAAGGTTTCAGACAAGACTAAAAAACTGAAACGACTAGGATTGCGGAAGTGGCGAAATTGGTAGACGCACCAGATTTAGGTTCTGGCGCCGTAAGGTGTGAGAGTTCAAGTCTCTCCTTCCGCACCAATCCTCTTGTTCTTTACTGATGCTTTTGGCAGAATAAAGACGATCAGACAAGGTAAAACTGATCAAAAATGCGGAAGTGGCGAAATTGGTAGACGCACCAGATTTAGGTTCTGGCGCCGCAAGGTGTGAGAGTTCAAGTCTCTCCTTCCGCACCATCTTTAAGCATCACGCTTTCTAGCGTGACAGCAATTGGGGTATCGCCAAGCGGTAAGGCAGCGGCTTTTGATGCCGCCATTCCCTGGTTCGAATCCAGGTACCCCAGCCAATCTTTAAAAGCTCGCTTCTCGCGAGCTTTTTTTGTTTCTGACGTCCGACTTTTGCTCACCATATTTGCTCTTACTTCTTTACTCTCTGCTTCTCTTCGCTCCCACAAGGTTCCCTTTTTATCTGTGTGGTTGAATTGGCATTGAATCCCTGTAGGCTTATCCAAATCATGCATTGATCGCGTATCAAACAGTTTGGACGACAGGGACGCAGTAAAACATGAACAAAAACGACAGTCTCAGCAACCCTATTCAACATCAGGTTTATTTGACGCTACCTGATGACCTATACAGCGACGTCGCTCCTGTGCGCGTCGAGCAGCCTTCTCTGCTGGCATTGAATCACGAACTACTGACACAATATGGCCTGGCCTCATCGTGGTTCGAAAGCGCTGATGGCATCAACTTCCTTGCCGGTAATTGTGACTATGCCGAACAGCATCCTATTGCGATGGGCTATGCCGGTCATCAGTTTGGTCACTACTCGCCGCAATTGGGTGATGGCCGCGCACATATGTTGGGTCAATTCCAAACTCAAGATGCCCATTACATTGATGTACAACTAAAAGGTTCTGGTCGAACGCCTTATTCTCGTGGTGGCGATGGCCGCGCCACGCGAGGTGCCGTGATCCGCGAATACCTCATCAGCGAAGCCATGGCAGGATTAGGTATTCCTACGACGCGCACATTAGCGATGATCTCAACCGGCGATAAGGTAATGCGCGATTACCAAATGGTGCCGGGCGCGATTCAAGTCCGCACAGCTACCAGCCACATCCGTGTCGGTTCTTTTCAGTATGCGTACGCAAAATTGGGCGAAAGCGGTGTAAAAGCATTAGCGGATCACCTAATAGCGCATCACTACCCTCATGTTGCCGACCGCGAGGATAAATATGCTGCATTGTATGAAGCCATCTGCGTACGTCAGGCAACGCTAGTCGCACAGTGGATGTTAGTTGGCTTCATTCATGGCGTAATGAATACTGACAATATGTCGTTGGTTGGCGAGACCATCGACTTCGGTCCATGCGCATTTATGGATGAATTCAAAGCGAACAAAGTGTTCAGTTCGATTGACCGAGAAGGTCGTTATGCTTGGGATCAACAGGCCAACATCGGTTATTGGAATTTGCAGCGCCTTGCTGAGACATTCTTGCCGCTATTTGACAGTGATTCAGATACCGCCGTTGAGATGGCGCAAGCGCCACTGACGCGCTATATCAGCACGTTCCAGCAAGCCTTTGAGCAAGGGCTCAAACAAAAACTGGGTGTCACGGCATCGACGCCAGAAGCGGATGATTTCATCAATGAAGCGCTACCAATGGTCGCCACCGAAAGCATGGACTTTACCCATTTCTTTGACGCGCTGACACGTATTGCTCAAGGCGAAGATGAAGAGGAAGCACTGCTGTCGAAATTTTCAAACAGGGAAAAAGGTAGGCAGTGGTTGGCAAATTGGCACGCTGTAAGAAATGACTCAAAAGAAACCATTGAAGAAATGCGTCTTGCTAACCCCACACTGATTGCGCGAAATCATCAAGTAGAGCAAGCCATTGAAGATGCCATGGAGCGTGACGACTTAACCCTTTTTCATCGCTTGAGTGAGGCGCTGAAAACACCCTATACCGTCAGTGACGACAATCGGGATTTGCAAGCCGCGCCCACCCCCAACGAGCGTGTACTCAGAACCTTCTGCGGTACGTAGTTTTCCCTGGCACACTAAAAAATACGCAAATACAAAAATGGGGCATTAAAGCCCCATTGCATATTTCAATACCTGTGTTTTTATCGGGCCACTGCTCTCAGCCAACTTTAATCCCACGTTGCGTAACAATTTCAATGGGCCAATTTCATTGCTAAACCCGGCATAAAAGATATCCATTCCGGTTTGCATGATGAGGTTATCGGGCCTACGTTTGCGCTCATAAGCCGTCAGCACATTGCCATTCAGCCACTCCCCCCCAGCATCCGCAACCACATCCAATAAGGCGTCGACATCTTTAAAGCCGAGGTTCACGCCCTGCCCGGCCAAAGGATTGATGGTGTGCGCCGCATCCCCAACCAACACCACATGATTGCGCGAGTAAGATTGTGCGTGACGTCGAGTGAGCGGAAACGACCCGTGTTGAAGCACCTCAATGTCACCCAACTCTTTAGGGAAATGGGTCAGAATTTCTTGCTTCAACGCGTGTGGCGTCATGGCCCCAAGTTGTTTAATGCGTGAGGGCGAGTCATACCATACTAGCGAGCCTTGATGACCTGATAGTGGCAAGAAGGAGCGCGGCCCATCCGGTGTAAACCATTGCCATGTGACATCTTGCTGAGGCAATTCAGTTTTCACGTTGATCAACATGCAATGTTGGCGATAGTCCCACGCGGTCACGCCTATCTTGGCATAATCTCGAACGCGGGAATTCGCGCCATCCGCGCCAACTAACCAGCGTCCATGCAGCACCTCGCCATTGTCCAATTGGACACAATGCCCATCACTGTCTGGTCGCATCGCAACAATATTGGCGGGACACTGCACATCAAGATTGGCTTGTGCTTCGCAAGCTTGCCAAAGAGCCAATTGAAGCACACGGTTTTCAACGATAAAACCCAGCTCAGACAAATCCATGCTTTGCGCATCAAAGCGAATGCGACATTCAGGATGCTCCCACGTTTCAAGGCGACGATACGGGCACAGACGCATCTTGAGTACCGAATCCCACACCTTGAGCGACGAGAGCAGTGATACCGAGGCGGGGGAAATCGCCGACACACGCAAGTCCATCGGCTGCTGTGGCGAAAAAGCCTGTGGCGCAGTCCGCTCAACCATGGCGACGCGTTTTCCTTGTCTGGCAAGGCCAAGCGCTGCCGCGGCCCCTACCATACCGCCACCGACGACGATAATATCGAATTGTTTCATAACACAATCTCTTTAAGTCCTTGGGGCATTTTACCCGTCACGGCACCAATTGCGACTGCTACAAACCTCTGCGCCCCGTAAATCCTGCAAAAAAATTGGGGAGAAGGTGATCTGGTCACAGTTTAGCTAAAGCAGTACAATACGCCCCCTATGCCCAAACCTCGTTGAAATACTCACGGTTTGGCCACCAACTGGACAATGCTTTTCGGCTGAGGTTGCAGTTATAACACAGCGTTACCACACATCACCTTTCAGCCGAAACACGTAAAACATTACTATGAGCAATAAGTTACATGGCTAAAAAACTTTTGATCAAAACCTGGGGCTGCCAGATGAACGAATACGATTCATCTAAAATGGCGGATCTACTTAATGCGGCTGGCGGCTACGAGCTGACCGAAGTGCCTGAAGAAGCCGATGTACTGCTTCTTAACACGTGCTCTATTCGCGAAAAGGCTCAGGAAAAAGTGTTCCACCAGTTGGGGCGCTGGAAAAACCTGAAAGATCAGAAGCCCGATCTGGTGATTGGCGTAGGCGGCTGTGTGGCAACTCAAGAAGGCGACCACATTCGTGAACGTGCTCCTTATGTTGACGTAATTTTCGGCCCACAAACCCTGCACCGTCTGCCACAGATGATCAAACAATCTCGCGAAGACCACGGTCCAGTGATGGACATCTCTTTCCCTGAGATTGAAAAGTTTGACAACCTGCCAGAGCCGCGTGCGGAAGGCGCCACAGCATTCGTTTCAATCATGGAAGGCTGTTCCAAGTACTGTACATTCTGCGTCGTGCCATACACACGCGGTGAAGAAGTCAGCCGCCCACTGGATGATGTGCTGTACGAAATCGCTCAGCTTGCAGAGCAAGGCGTGCGTGAAGTTAACCTGCTGGGTCAAAACGTCAACGCTTACCGTGGCGATATGCATGACGGCGACATTTGTACGTTTGCAGAGCTACTACGTTACGTTGCTGCGATTGATGGTATTGACCGTATTCGTTATACCACCAGCCACCCGATTGAATTCACTGATGACATCATCGAAGTGTATCGCGACACGCCAGAACTGGTTAGCCACCTGCACCTGCCAGTTCAAAGTGGTTCAGACCGCATTTTGACGATGATGAAACGCCCGCACACGGCGATTGAATACAAGTCAAAAATCCGCAAGTTACGCGAAGTGCGCCCTGACATCGCAATGAGCTCTGATTTCATTGTTGGCTTCCCGGGTGAAACTGAAGCCGATTTTCAAGCAACAATGAAGCTGATCCGAGACATCAATTTCGACATGAGCTTCAGCTTTGTCTATTCGCCACGCCCGGGTACACCAGCCGCAGACATGCCGGATGACACCCCAGAACAAGTGAAGAAAGATCGCCTAGCAGAGCTTCAACAACAGATTAACGCTCAGACCATGATCTTTGCGCGCCAAATGCTAGAGACAGAACAACGTATTCTTGTTGAAGGCCCATCGCGTAAAAACGTCATGGAGCTACGCGGCCGCACAGAGAATAACCGAGTGGTGAACTTTGCAGGCTCGATGGATTTGATCGGCCAATTTGTTGACGTCAAAATCACTTCTGTACATGCCAACTCGCTGCGAGGCGAACTGGTTCGTACCGAGAAGGAAATGAACCTGCGTATCGCGGTTTCACCTGCCGAAATGATCGCAAAAACACGCAAAGAAGATGATCTTGGCGTAGGCGTGTATACTCCGTAGTAGCACGGAGGCATATCGCCTTTACCAAGCGCCGTCATTGGCGGAGATAATCAATGGTTACCGGTGCGTATGATAAGCACCGGTAATGTTTTTGAGGACAGGTTTGCGAGGATAGTATTGAACAAGATAATTACCGAAGAAGTATCACTGGAACCAGCTGATAACTCACGCCTAGCCAGCCTATGCGGCCCTTTCGATGACAATATCAAGCAACTTGAACGCCGTCTAGGTGTTGAAATTAACCACCGCAGCCACCACTTCTCCGTTGTGGGTAAACCACACACTGCCACTGCGGCCATTGAGATTCTCAAAACGCTATATGTAGAGACTGCCCCGGTCAAAAATCGCTATCCCGATTTAGAGCCAGAGGACGTTCATCTCGCTATCAAAGAAAATGGCGTACTTGAGCAATCTGTTGAGTCTTCAATTCCTTACGGAAAAGAAATCAACATCAAGACCAAAAAAGGCGTGATCAAGCCACGCACACCGAATCAAGCGCAGTACATCACCAATATGGTGACGCATGATATTACGTTTGGTGTTGGCCCTGCGGGAACAGGTAAAACGTACCTCGCGGTTGCTGCGGCAGTTGATGCGTTAGAGCGTCAGGAAATTCGCCGTATTTTGCTCACTCGTCCGGCGGTTGAAGCAGGCGAAAAACTGGGTTTCTTACCCGGTGATTTGAGCCAAAAAGTGGACCCATATCTTCGCCCACTTTACGACGCCCTATTTGAAATGCTGGGTTTCGAGCGTGTTGAAAAACTGATTGAACGTAACGTGATTGAAGTTGCACCGCTGGCTTACATGCGCGGTCGCACACTTAATGATGCTTTCATCATCCTTGATGAAAGCCAGAACACCACCGTGGAGCAAATGAAAATGTTCCTAACCCGTATTGGTTTTAACAGCCGCGCGGTGATCACCGGTGATGTGACGCAAATAGATTTGCCACGCAACGCAAAATCAGGCCTTCGTCATGCCATTGAAGTGTTAGCAGATGTAAATGAAATTAGCTTCAACTTCTTCCAAGCAGACGATGTTGTTCGCCACCCAGTGGTTGCACGCATTGTTCTTGCTTATGAAGCGTGGGAAGCCGAAGACGCCAAAGCACGTAAACACGCAGAAGATCGCCGCCGTCAGGAGCGAGAAGCCGCACTATCGGTGGCGCAATCAGAAGAGAACCAACAGTAACATGCAGTATTTTGTCGATCTTCAAATCGCGACACAGAACACCGAAAATTTGCCGAGTGAAGAGCAGTTTCAACACTGGTTTGAACAGGCAGTAAAATCTTTTTGCGAACAAGCAGAAGTGACCATCCGCGTGGTGGATGAGTTTGAAAGTCAAACCCTTAACTGCGATTATCGCGGTAAGGATAAGCCAACAAACGTATTGTCATTTCCGTTTGAAGCACCTCCTGGTGTACAGTTGGATCTACTCGGCGACTTAGTTATCTGTCGTCAGGTAGTCGAAAAAGAAGCAAAAGAACAGAATAAAGACCTCTTTGCCCATTGGGCACACATGGTTGTACACGGCAGTCTCCATCTGCTAGGTTATGATCATATTGATGATGAAGAAGCAGAAGAAATGGAATCTCTCGAGATTTCTATTATGAATGCGTTAGGGTTCGACAACCCTTACGCAGCAGACTTTATCTAAATTAACGTTGTAAATATTGAGACAATGAACGAAGACAACTCACAAAGCTCTGAAGGTCCGAGTAGAAAGACCTTCTTCGAACGTTTAGGACAGATCTTTCAGGGCGAACCTAAAGATCGTCAGGAACTGGTAGATGTATTCCGTGATTCGGAACAGAACGATCTGATCGATCACGATACACGGGATATGCTCGAAGGCGTCATGCAGATTTCTGAAATGCGCATTCGAGACATCATGATTCCGCGTTCGCAGATGGTAACCATCGAACGCTCACAACCTCTCGAAGAGATCATCACGGTTATCAACGACGCCCAGCACTCACGCTACCCGGTGATCAGCGATGACAAAGACCATGTTGAAGGCATTCTGCTCGCAAAAGACTTGCTACGCTACCTGATGGCCGACAGCGAACCGTTCGACATTGATAAAGTGATCCGCCCTGCTGTGGTAGTGCCGGAAAGCAAGCGTGTTGACCGATTGCTGAAAGAGTTTCAGGAAGAACGCTATCACATGGCGATCGTTGTCGATGAATTCGGCGGCGTTTCAGGCGTGGTGACTATCGAAGATATTCTTGAAGAAATCGTTGGCGATATTGAAGACGAATACGACGACGAAGAAGAGCAGGAAATCCGCCAGCTCAGCAAGCACACCTTCGCGGTGAAAGCGCTGACCACGCTGGAAGATTTCAACGAGAAATTTGGTTCTCAGTTCAATGATGACGATATCGACACCATTGGTGGATTGGTCATGACCAGCTTTGGTCACCTGCCAACACGTGGTGAAGAAGTGGACATTGAAAACTTCCATTTCAAAGTCACTGCAGCTGACAGTCGACGCGTTATCCAATTGCAGGTTACTATCCCCGATACTACTGCAGAGGAAACGGCTTAATCGTCAAATGCTAAATATTCAAACTTTAAAGCGGCCCCAAGTATTCATGCGGATCTTCGGGGCCGCTTTTTCTGGTGCGCTTGCTACTCTGGCGTTCGCGCCTTACGCCTTCTGGCCGGCTATGCTGGTCTCGCTTGTCGCCCTCCTCTTACTCATTCATGAGCAATCCCCCAAACGTGCTGCGTTAATCGGCTTTAGCTGGGGTATGGGCCAATTTGGCACAGGCGTAGGTTGGGTATACGTGGTTATCGAAAAATTCGGTGGCTTACCCACAGCGGTCGGGCTTTGTCTTATCGGCTTACTGGTGATGTACCTAGCGCTCTTCCCTGCGCTGTTCGCATTTATCCTTAGACGAACGCGTCTGCCCCTCGCGTTATCGTATCTGCTGTTTGCGCCATCACTTTGGCTCGTGATTGATTGGTTCCGAGGATGGTTCTTAACAGGCTTCCCGTGGCTGTGGCCGGGTTATAGTCAAATTGATGGCCCACTCTCGGCGTTTGCCCCTTTGCTCGGCGTACAGGGCATTACACTCGCGCTGCTGATCATTTCAGCATCGATTGCGCACACCATCATCGTTCGTAAAGTCTCGGCACTATTGCCAGCACTTGTGGTGGCCATTGTTGCCGCAGTATCCAGCCAAACTCCGTGGGTACAAGAAACAGGCGAAAGCGTTGATGTTGCCATGGTCCAAGGTAACGTTCCTCAAGAATTGAAATGGCTTCCGAGTCAGCGTTGGCCAACGCTACTGAGCTATCAAGACATGACGCGACAAAACTGGGGAGCTGATATCGTGATCTGGCCAGAGGCAGCCATACCTGCTCTTGAGCGAGACATGCCCGATTTTCTTGCCCGTCTCGACTCGGCAGCAATCAACAACGACACTGCCATCATCACGGGCGTGCTTGATCAAAACGCAGACGGTCAGTTCTACAATAACGTGATCACGCTCGGTGACAACGGCATGGATGGATACAATTACCCGGCGCAGCAAAGCTACAGTAAGCACCATTTGCTGGTATTTGGTGAGTTTGTGCCGTTTGCTGACATTTTGCGTCCACTAGCGCCGCTGTTTAACCTGCCCATGTCATCGTTTAGCCGTGGCGACTATACGCAGCCGAACATTGATGCAAAAGGCTATCAACTTGCGCCTGCGATTTGCTACGAAATCGCCTTTAGCGATCAAGTTCGCCAAAGCCTGACACCCGAATCTGATTTCATTTTGACGCTGTCTAACGACACCTGGTTTGGCACCTCTATCGGCCCGCATCAGCACCTTGAAATTGCGCGTATGCGCGCGCTGGAAAACGGTAAACCCGTACTACGTTCAACCAATACAGGTCTTACTGCTGCTATTGGTTATCAAGGTGACGTGATCGCACAAATCCCGCAATTTGAAACCGTCGTACTTCGTGCCGATGTTCCTACAACGCGAGGGCAAACACCCTATACCCGTTTTGGTGATTGGCCGCTTTATGTGTGGATATTGATGTCAGGGGTTGCACTGATTGTGTTAGCGCGCGGTCAAACCGCATCATCTGGCGACAAGTCTCAATAATAAGAGCGAACATACACTGCCCTCTTATGTCTTAATCAAGGCCGAGCGTTTATCCTCGGCCTTGTTTTTTTGATTCACAGGGAGATTCAAATGCGCGCTTTAGCCAGATTTTTGTCACTGACCGTGATCCTTTCTTCTTCGCTTTTCATTACGCCAGTCTCGGCCGAAGCCGAAGCCGATCCAGAGTTATTTGCCAATACCCGTGCCGCCCTCGCTAATTACCACCGGTTTAATGAAGTAAAACCGTTTTTCGAGAAAGCCTACGGCTACGCGGTATTTCCATCTGTTGGAAAAGGCGGATTCTGGATAGGCGGTGCCTATGGCAAAGGCTTGGTCTTTCAAGGCAATAATACCGTCGCACAAGCCGAGCTTATTCAAGTGTCGATTGGTTTGACGTTCGGTGGGCAAGCATTTAGCGAAATACTGTTTTTTGAAGACAAAGAAACGTTTGATAACTTTATGTCGGGCAGTTTTGAACTCGGCGCTCAAGCGTCGGCGACTGCACTCACCGAGGGAGCGGCTGCGCATGTAGGAACAACGGGGACGTCAGCAAGCGCAGGGAACGCACAATCTAAGGCGTATTACATTAACGGCACAGCTATCTTCACCCAAGCCAAAGGCGGGCTAATGGTAGAAGCGGCACTCGCAGGACAAAAATTCAATGTCGAACCGCTAAAATAGGACGCAAGCTGCGTACTGGGTCCTAGGCCCCTCTCCTCCTAGGGCCTTCTTTCCCCGCCCCTTCTCTGGTCCTGCTATTCCCCACATCTACGCGGGAAAAGGCTTCCGGCTGAACTGCTTATTGCCACATTTGATGCATGGGATCAGCACACCGACATGGGTATGCTCCGTCTGATTGCCACACTTCTCGCAAATCAGAATACCCAAACCGACCACTTCACCCGCAGAATACACACCATGATGCTGAATATCTTGCAGCACTTCACGCCATTCCAGTTGCGTTTTGTCTGTAATCTCCGCTAACTGTTGCCATATTGAATTGGCGATGAGACTGCGGAACAACTGACCATCATCCACTTCCGTTTCGGGTTGATTGTAGCGCTCACTGAACGCCTGAACATCACGTTTGAAATACGCTTCAATTAGGGCGAGTTCATCTTTGGTCATGTCTGACGCAGCTTCAAAATAACGCTCAGACAGGTCAACCCAACGTTGAAGCTCCTCAGGGCTGTTCTTTAAGGCGTCGCTAATTCGTTGAGTTAGCAACTTATACTCCGTTTTTTGCTCTGACATAGGTCACCTCTGCATTCAACTGTTGTTGCGCCTTCTACCTTTAGTTATTCTATGTCGATTATTTTGGTACATTTTATACCTATCTCACATATTTCCCGGATGTCATCGATGCAAGAACAAAACCCGATGCAAGAGCAATACCGTCCACAGGACATAGAGCCTAAGGTTCAGGCCGATTGGGACAAGAACAAAACTTTTGTTGCTCAAGAAGACCCTAGCAAAGAAAAGTTCTACTGCCTATCAATGTTCCCATACCCAAGTGGTCGCCTGCACATGGGTCACGTTCGTAACTACACGATCGGTGATGTAATTGCTCGCTATCAGCGCCTGCAAGGCAAAAACGTGATGCAGCCTATCGGCTGGGATGCGTTCGGCCTGCCAGCGGAAAACGCCGCAGTGAAGAATAAGACAGCGCCAGCACCATGGACTTACGAAAACATCGAGTACATGAAGAACCAGCTAAAACTGCTGGGCTTTGGCTATGATTGGGACCGCGAATTCGCGACTTGTACACCTGAATACTACCGTTGGGAACAAGAGTTCTTCACCAAGCTGTACGACCAAGGCTTGGTTTACAAGAAGACTTCTTCTGTAAACTGGTGTCCTAACGACCAAACCGTATTGGCGAACGAACAAGTAGAAGATGGCTGCTGCTGGCGTTGTGACACACCAGTAGAGCAAAAAGAAATTCCACAGTGGTTCATCAAAATCACCGCGTACGCACAAGAACTGCTGGACGATCTAGACAAGCTTGATGGCTGGCCTGACATGGTGAAAACCATGCAACGTAACTGGATTGGTCGCTCTGAAGGCGTAGAGTTGTCGTTCAAGGTTGCCGGCAATTCAGACCTAGAAGTCTACACCACACGTCCTGACACTCTGATGGGTGTTACCTACGTGGGTATCGCAGCAGGCCACCCTCTTGCTGCGCAAGCTGCAGAGACAAACCCAGCGCTAGCTGCGTTTATCGACGAATGCCGTAACACCAAGGTTGCTGAAGCTGAGCTTGCGACCATGGAGAAAAAAGGCATGGATACTGGCCTGAAGGCTATCCACCCACTTAACGGCCGTGAAGTGCCAATCTATGTGGCTAACTTTGTTCTGATGGATTACGGCACAGGCGCTGTCATGGCGGTTCCTGGTCACGACCAGCGCGACTACGAATTTGCCACAAAATATGGCATCGAAATCATCGGTGTTATCAAACCAGAAGATGGCAGCGAGCTAGATATTTCAGAAGCTGCGTACACCGAAAAAGGTGTTCTGTTCAATTCTGGCGAATTCGACGGTTTGACGTTTGAGCAAGCGTTTGACGCGATAGCATCAAAACTTGAGTCAGAAGGCAAAGGACACAAAACAGTGAACTTCCGCCTGCGTGACTGGGGTGTTTCTCGTCAACGTTACTGGGGTTCTCCAATCCCAATGGTGACCACTGAAGATGGCCAAGTACACCCAGTACCTGCAGACCAACTGCCAGTGCTTCTGCCAGAAGACGTGGTAATGGATGGCGTGACTAGCCCTATCAAAGCCGACAAAACATGGGCAGAAACGACGTTCAACGGTCAACCCGCGCTGCGTGAAACCGATACGTTTGACACCTTCATGGAGTCTTCTTGGTACTACGCACGTTACTGTTCACCAAAAGCTGACCAAATGCTGGATTCAGATGCGGCGAACTACTGGTTGCCTGTTGACCAGTATGTAGGTGGTATTGAACACGCCGTCATGCACCTGTTGTACTCTCGCTTCTTCCACAAGCTTCTGCGTGACGCAGGAATGGTTGAAAGTGACGAACCGTTCAAACAACTCCTTTGCCAAGGCATGGTGTTGGCTGATGCGTATTACTACAACAACGAGAAAGGCGCGAAAGTGTGGGTTTCTCCAACGGAAGTGACCGTTGAGCGTGATGAAAAAGGTCGCATCACTAGCGCCGTTGATACCGAAGGCAACAATCTTGTTCACTCAGGCATGACCAAAATGTCTAAGTCGAAAAACAACGGTATCGACCCGCAAGAAATGGTGGACAAGTACGGTGCTGACACCGTGCGTTTGTTCATGATGTTCGCATCCCCTGCCGACATGACATTGGAATGGCAAGAATCTGGTGTTGAAGGGGCAAATCGCTTCCTGAAACGTATCTGGAAGTTAGTGTTTGAGCACACGTCAAAAGGTGCTGTATCTGCGTTAGATGCCTCTGCACTCAATGCAGAACAGAAAACACTGCGCCGCGAAGTGCACAAGACTATCGCCAAAGTGAGCGATGACATTGGCCGTCGTCAAACTTTCAACACCGCCATTGCTGCTGTGATGGAGTTGATGAACCGTCTGGCGAAAGCACCGCAAGAGACTGACACGGATCGCGCAATCCTTGACGAAGCATTGAAGGCCGTCGTTGCTATGCTTTACCCAATCACACCGCACATCAGCAATGAGTTGTGGACTGCTCTGGGTGAAAGCGATGTCGACCACGCGCAATGGCCTGTTGCCGACAACGATGCGATGATTGAAGACGAGAAACTTATCATCGTTCAAGTGAACGGTAAGCTTCGCGCTAAAATCACCGTTGCCGCTGACGCAGCAAAAGCTGACGTTGAAGCCATGGCACAAAACGATGAGCACGTAGTGAAATTCATCGAAGGAAAAACCGTTCGTAAGGTGATCTACGTACCAGGCAAACTGGTTAACATTGTTGCAAACTAACTGTTGCTAACTCGTTTGCTCGCATCTTTGCTAATAAAAACAGGGAGAATTCGGTGACATCGATCTTTCGCTCTCTCCGAACCCTGCTTGTCGTGGTGGCCGCTTTGGCCACCGCGTCTTGCGGATTCCAACTTCGTGGCAGCTACAATCTGCCTGACGAAATCCAGAAGCTTTCTATCACGAGTTTTGACCAATACGGCAAACTAACCCGTGAAATGAAATCACAGCTTCGTCTCTATGACATCGATCTGGTGCCGCCTGCTGAAACCATCTCAAACCTGAGTTTGAACGGCGAAAGCTACGGTGAAAGTACGCTTTCTCTTTACCAAAACAGCCGTGTTGCAGAAAAGCAATTTGCTTACACCGTGAGCTATTCCGTGACTGTACCCGGTAAAGGGAACTACAGTTTTTCCACGTCGCTTAGCCGCACATACCTCGATAACCCACTCACTGCATTAGCAAAGTCAGTGGAAGAGGAAATGCTTGCGCAAGAGATGCGAGTCGAAGCGACCAAGCAAATCATGCGACAGCTGGCGCGTTTGAATGCGCACATCGAAGCTTATGAGCGTGAAGAAGCCGAAGAAAAAGCACTACGCGAACTTTATCAGGGCGTTGATAGCACCAACGCTGATCTGACGATCGAAACACGCTTTGACGGCAAGGATGAGGAATCACGTGGTAAACCCTTGTCCAGCTTCACCACAGACAGTGAAAACGTCGAATGAGGATCTACCCAGAACAACTGACACAACGCCTGCATCAAGGCTTGTGTCAGACCTACCTTCTGTTCGGCAACGAGCCACTGCTTAAGCAAGAAGCCCAACAAAGCATTATTGCAGAAGCAGCTCGCCAAGGTTTTGATGAAAAGCACCGCTACACGGTCGACAATCAACTTAACTGGCAAGATATTTACGACACCTGTCAGGCACTGAGCCTGTTTTCTAGTCGTCAGGTTATTGTCCTAACGTTACCTGAAAACGCATTAACAACCGCGCAAGCCAATGCGCTGAAAGAACTTGAACCGTTATTGCATCAAGACTTGGTGTTGATTCTAGAAGGTCCACGCCTTAACAAAAAGCAAGAGTCGGCAAAGTGGTTCACGCTGTTTCAAAAGAACGGCCTTTATGTGCCGTGTAATACCCCTGATGCTCGCCAACTGCCTCGCTTCGTCGAAACACGCTGCCATGCGCTGGGCTTAAAGCCAGACTATGAATCCGTACAATTACTCGCGCAGTGGCACGAAGGAAATCTTCTCGCCTTGTCACAAAGCTTAATGAAGCTACAGTTGCTCTATCCCGATGGCGCTCTCACCTTGCCTCGGTTGCAAGATGCGCTATCGCGAAACAATCACTACACACCGTTTCAGCTCACCGACGCCTTAATTGATGGCAAGGCAAAACGCGCTGTGCGCATTGTTCGTCAACTGGAAGCCGAAGGCGTAGAGATCACGATTTTGCTTCGCGTGATCCAAAAAGAACTGATACAACTTTGCAAGATGCAAGAATACGGCGCGTCTGGCATGGGACTGAATAAGATTTTTGACCACTATCGTGTATGGCAAGCTCGCCGAGCACCGTTAACCTCGGCCTTACATCGTCTGCCACTTGCTCGACTGATGAGCTTGGTAAATAACCTTGCTGACATTGAATTGATGGTTAAAACCGACTTTGACAGCCAGCCATGGCCTGCACTGTCTGCATTTTGTCTCGATATGTGCGGTCACCCTGTGCACCTTGCCTCTATTCACTGTTAACCACCGTATTTAAATCCCAACTGTCAGTGTTATAATTTTCTCGATAAGATCTCACTGACAAACACCCAATATTAAGGGGAAAACATTGCTTCCTGAACAACTTCAACACTTCGTTGTCGACAAAGCTGATGATATGAAAGCGGCAGACATTGTGACTCTTGATGTGAGAGACAAAAGCAGCATCACAGATTATATGGTGCTTTGCACTGGTAACTCCAAGCGTCATGTTTCTTCTATTGCTGAGCATGTTGCTGATGAAGCACTCGCTGCCAACGTTCGCTCATTGGGCATGGAAGGACAAAATGAAGGCGAATGGGTTGTACTAGACCTTGGCGACGTCATGCTACATATCATGCAAGACGAGCAGCGTCAGTTATATGAGCTTGAAAAGCTGTGGAACTGATTCGATGAAATTACAACTGATTGCGGTTGGCACCAAGATGCCGAAATGGGTCGAAGAAGGCTACAAAGAATACAGTCGCCGCTTCCCTAAAGATATGCCGCTGGAACTGGTCGAAATTACCGCGGGTAAGCGCGGGAAAAACGCCGATATTGCGCGTATTTTGCAAAAAGAAGGCGAAGCAATGTTGGCGGCTGTTCCAAAAGGAAACCGCATCGTGACGTTAGACATTCCAGGAAAGCGCTGGGACACAGAGCAATTGGCAGAACAACTGGAAAGCTGGAAGTTAGACGCACGAGATGTCTCTATCTTGATTGGCGGCCCAGAAGGGCTTTCACCTGCGTGTAAAGCCGCGGCAGAGCAGAGTTGGTCTTTGTCTCCGTTGACACTTCCACACCCACTGGTACGCGTGGTGATGGCGGAAAGTCTCTATCGCGCTTGGAGTATTACCGCGAATCACCCTTATCATCGGGAATAGTTCATGAGATACAAGCGTAGTCCAATACGCGATCATCATGCCGAGTCTTCTTTGTTTATCCGCCGAGCTGTCGTGGCTTTCGGCGGTATTGTTATTTTAGTCGGCCTGCTTTTGCTCAACCTGTATACCATTCAGGTAAAAGATCATGATGATTACATCACCCGCTCCAACGACAATCGAATCAAAGTGGTGCCGGTTGCGCCTAATCGCGGGCTAATTTTCGATAGAAGCGGCAAACTACTGGCAGAAAACCGCCCTGTTTACGCACTCGAAATCACCCCAGAGCAGGTGAAAAACATTCCTGAGACCATTGCGAGTTTGCAACAACTGATCGACATTTCAGATCGTGATATCACCGCATTCGAAAAGGATAAAAAACGCTCTCGCCGCTTCAATGCGATTGCACTTAAAAATCAACTCTCCGAAGAAGAAGTTGCAATATTTTCAGCCAATCAGCACAAATTTCCTGGCGTCGAAATCAAAGGCTACCTCAAGCGCTATTACCCTTATGGCGATTCACTAACGCATGTATTGGGCTATGTCGCCAAAATCAACGACAAGGACCTCGCGCGTCTTGACCGCGAAGAAATGAGCTCCAATTACAAGGCCACACGTGACATCGGCAAGCTCGGCATTGAACGCTTCTATGAAGAAGTCTTGCATGGTACTGCTGGCTATCAAGAGGTGGAAGTAAACAGTCGTGGCCGTATTATCCGCACATTGAAATACGTGCCGCCTGAGCCAGGTAAAGATCTGGTGCTCAACCTTGATGTTGATCTGCAGCTCTATATTCGCGGCATTCTTGGTGAGCGCCGCGGCGCTGTTGTGGTGTTGGATCCAAAAGACTCGTCGGTTTTAGCCATGGTTTCATCGCCAAGCTACGACCCAAACCTGTTTGTTCATGGCATATCGGGCCCAGAGTACCGAGGATTACTTGAAGACAAAAATCGACCATTAGTGAACCGTGCAACGCTCGGTATCTATCCACCAGCCTCAACAATAAAACCGTTTATTGCGGTGGCGGCGCTTCAAGAAAAAACGATCACTCTCAACACCACACGAAACGACCCAGGCTATTGGCATTTGCCCAATTCCACTTCTCGTCCTTTCCGAGACTGGTTGGCATGGGGGCATGGCAGAGTCAATATCGTCCAGTCGATTGAAGAGTCCGTGGACACTTTCTTCTATCAAATTGCCTATGACATGGGGATCGACAAGCTCTCCGAGTGGATGAGTAAATTCGGATTTGGTGACTACACCGGCATCGACATTCATGAAGAAAGCAAGGCCAACATGCCAACCCGAGAATGGAAAATGTCACGCTACAGGCAACCTTGGTATAAAGGTGACACTATTCCTGTCGGCATCGGTCAAGGCTATTGGACAGCCACACCAATGCAGATCGCTAAAGCGACCACTGTGTTAGTGAATAGAGGCATTGTTCACCCGCCCCATCTTCTGCTCAAAACGGAATCAGAAGGCAAAGAGGTCATTGAACCCATCGCGCCTTATCCACCGATTGCGGATGTTAACGATAAATACTGGGATGCAGCGCTGGAAGGCATGCGACTCGTTAACCATGGTAAAAAAGGCACAGCACGTCGGTCATTCGCGAATGCCGCTTATATCACTGGGGGTAAATCGGGAACCGCACAGGTTTTCGGATTGGCAGAAGATGAAGAGTACAATGCGGATGAGATTGCCGAGCACCTTCGAGACCACGCCTTATATACCGGCTTTGCCCCGTTTGATGATCCTCAAGTGGTTGTTTCCATGGTGCTAGAAAATGCAGGTGGTGGTTCGACCAATGGCGCGCCTATTGCTCGCCGTATCTTTGATCACATGTTGCTCGGTAAAGATAAAAACAACGAGGAGCAGGTTCAATGAGTATGTTTGCCTCTACGGGTCAAAAAAAGACCATATTTGAACGCCTGCATCTGGATGCACCGCTGTTGCTAGGCATTGTCGCTCTCATGGGGTTTGGCTTACTGGTCATGTGGAGTGCCAGCGGACAAAGCATAGCCATGATGGAACGTCAGGTTTTCCGTATGCTGTTGTCGCTCGCTGTTATGTTTGTGCTGGCACAAATATCACCGCGTCATTACGAGTTCTGGGCGCCCTATCTTTACGTCACTGGCATCATTATGCTCGTTGCCGTATTGCTGTTCGGCGAAACAGCCAAAGGGGCGCAACGTTGGCTGGATTTAGGTATTCTCACTTTTCAGCCTTCTGAACTGATCAAACTGGCTGTGCCTTTAATGGTGGCGCGTTTTATTGGCAAAGAGCCCCTACCTCCGAGGTTTAGAAACCTGATTATCGGCTTGGTGATGGTTTTTGTACCCACCATACTCATCGCAAAACAACCGGATCTCGGCACATCAATACTGATTGCTGCATCGGGGATCTTCGTACTGTTTCTTTCGGGGATCCGCTGGCGCATTATCTTTGGTGCAGGCGCGTTGGTTGCTGCATTCATTCCTGTGTTGTGGTTCTTCCTCATGCGGGAATACCAACGCACACGCGTACGCACATTGTTCGATCCTGAGTCAGACCCACTCGGTGCGGGCTACCACATTATTCAATCCAAAATAGCCATTGGTTCTGGCGGTATTACCGGTAAGGGCTGGCTACAAGGCACGCAATCGCAACTGGAGTTCTTGCCAGAGCGCCATACCGACTTTATCTTTGCCGTGATTGCGGAAGAATGGGGCATGGTCGGGGTGGCTTGTCTGCTTATGCTGTATCTATTCGTGATCGGCCGCGGCTTAATGCTTGCAAGCCGAGCACAAACGGCATTCGGGCGCATGATGGCAGGCAGTATTGTGCTAAGTTTCTTTGTTTATGTATTCGTTAACATTGGTATGGTTAGCGGTATATTGCCGGTTGTTGGTGTACCACTGCCACTGGTCAGTTATGGCGGCACATCCATGGTTACATTGATGGCAGGCTTCGGGATTCTTATGTCTATCCACACTCACAGAAAAATGCTTTCAAAGGCTTTGTAATGAAAAAACTATTCGTATTTTTTACGATCGTATTGTCTGGCTGCGCAACTCAAAACGACGAGCGTTACAGTATTGCGCAAGACAAAGCGCCGGAAGCAACACCAACGTTGGCACATATCGAAGATGCACAACCTCGTTACGAACCCTACAGCCGCGCTGGCAACAAGGATTACACGGTTCTTGGCCAAAACTACGAAGTCATCAAGAACCCTGAGAGCTTTACCTATGAAACGGGCATTGCTTCTTGGTATGGTAAGAAATTCCATGGTCACAAAACCTCGAATGGTGAAATCTACGACATGTTCTCCATGTCGGCAGCCCACAAAACCTTGCCACTGCCGAGCTATGTCGAAGTAGAAAATACCGCCAATGGTAAAAAAGCCATTGTTCGGGTCAATGACCGCGGTCCATTCCATGAAGGTCGAGTGATTGATTTAAGCTACGCAGCAGCATCTAAGTTGGGCGTTCTGGCCTCAGGCACTGCTCCGGTCAAAGTGACTTTGCTGAGAGTAGACAAACCTGTGGAAGACGATGAATGGCAAAGTGCGCGACTCAATCGCTACTTTGTTCAATTGGTCGCAACCTCAGATCAAACAAAAGCACAGAAAGCGGCCGAAAGTTTTAGCAAACAGTTCGAACTTCCTACTGACATTCGTCAGGCGGGTAAGGTGTATCGTGTGCGCTTAGGTCCATTTCATGACTACGACCAAACGCAAAATGCGGCCATGATTGCGCGAGAACACCAGATAAATGAGGCTTTCATCGTTGTTGAGCCAATTACGACTGAACCGACTCTGAAATAGAGTGTCATTAATTAGTAAGTTGTTGTAACCCTGTCTGACACTCATCCAACCTATCTGATATAGTGTCGACAGCTTTTGACTAGAGAAATATTCAAGTAAGTACTTATATCTATGAAAAAATCACCTTCTTTGTTGCGCTCTTTAGTCTTATTGACTGCCGTATCCTCTTCTGCAGCCGCTGTTGCTGCACCGTCCGTTGTCCCTGATGCGCCTCAGATCGCGGCGAAAGGCTACGTGTTACTGGACTACAATTCAGGCAAAGTGCTCGCTGAACACAATGCCTATGAACGTTTAAACCCAGCAAGCCTGACCAAGATGATGACAAGCTATGTCATCGGTCAGGAAGTTGAACGCGGAAATATCAGCCTCGAAGACGAAGTTGTTGTCAGTAAAAATGCTTGGGCAAAGAATTTCCCTGGCAGCTCCAAGATGTTTATCGAGGTTGGCACCACCGTTTCTGTGGCAGATCTGAATCGCGGTATTATTATCCAATCAGGCAATGATGCGTGTGTCGCCATGGCTGAACACGTTGCAGGTTCTGAAGATTCGTTTGTTGATTTGATGAACGGCTGGGCGAAGACGCTCGGCATGAACGATTCTAACTTCACCAACTCTCACGGTTTGGACGATGATAACCTTTACTCAACGCCATATGATTTGGCGCTGTTGGGACAAGCGCTAATCCGCGATGTGCCAGAAGAGTATGCGATTTACGAAGAAAAATCGTTCTCTTATAACGGCATTACCCAATACAACCGCAACGGTTTGCTCTGGGACAAGAGCATGAATGTTGATGGCATTAAGACTGGTCACACCGACAAAGCGGGTTACAACCTCGTCAGTTCTGCGACCGAAGGCAAAATGCGCCTGATTGCTGTCGTGATGGGCACTAACAGTGCCAACGCACGTAAAGCAGAAAGCAAGAAGCTACTGAACTATGGCTTCCGTTTCTTCGAAACCGTTGCACCACACAAAGCCGATGAGACTTTTGTGACTGAAAAAGTTTGGATGGGTGACACGGATCAAGTCGCGCTGGGTGTGAGTGAAGATACTTATGTCACTCTACCTCGCGGTAAAGCGAAAGATCTAGAAGCCAGCTTTGTGCTAGAGCAAACCTTAGAAGCCCCAATCGCTAAAGGCGATGTGGTTGGTAAGTTGTTCTACCAAGTTGACGGCGAAGATGTGGCTGAATACCCACTGGTTGCACTCAATGACGTGAAAGAAGGCGGTTTGTTTAGTCGCTTGGTGGATTACATCATCATGTTCTTCAAGAGCTTGTTCTAAGCGTCAAGCAGAACTACCAAGGGCGGTCAAATGACCGCCCTTTTTATTTTCACAATCATCCCCATATATACTCGAACGTCCTCACGTTGAGGGAACCCGCATAAAACATCCCACCTTGTTTTCTGATAACAGGACGATTAATATTCCCCTCAACGCAATACGTGATCATAAGCACAAAATTTCGGCCGCCGAATACTGACTTCGACGCCCATTCTGGAGTAGAAAATGCAAGAGCAACCAAAACTAAAAGACCTGCTGGAGTTCCCATGTACTTTCACTTACAAAGTGATGGGCTACGCCAAACCAGAACTCACAGATCTGGTTTTGGAAGTCATTCAGCTACACGCACCGGGTGACTACTCACCAAAAGTGACGCCAAGTGGCAAAGGTACTTACAATGCCGTTTCAGTCACCATTACAGCCACTTCTATTGAACAAGTTGAAACGCTGTATAAAGAACTGGGTGATATTGACATCGTTCGTATGGTTCTGTAAGCGCTCACGCAAAGACAAGATCACCACAATGCTTTTCCACAATGCCCTTACAAATAGACGGCTGTTAATTCAGCCGTCTGTCATTATAATGGCGTAACAGACGAGCTCGTAGCCTTAAACTTCCAGCCCTTATCTAGTCAAGCAGGTGTACTTTGCAGCAGAACCGCCTCATTATCAGACAACTTGGATTACGTTCTTACGAACCGACGTGGAAAGCCATGCACGCTTTCACCGACGAGCGCACAGCTGAAACTTGTGATGAGATCTGGCTGGTTGAACACGACCCCGTGTTTACGCAAGGCCAAGCGGGAAAAGCAGAGCACTTGCTCGCCACAGGCGATATTCCTGTTGTGCAAAGTGACCGTGGCGGACAAGTCACCTATCATGGTCCGGGCCAACAAATTGCGTATATCCTGATTGACTTAAAACGCAAGAAGCTGGGTGTACGTGAGCTGGTTACCAGCATAGAAAACATAGTGATCGATACGCTTGCTCACTATGGTATTGAATCAAATGCACGACCTGACGCACCAGGTGTGTATGTGGGTGACAACAAAATTTGCTCGCTGGGTCTTCGGATCCGTCGCGGCTGTTCATTCCACGGATTGGCATTAAACGTCAATATGGATTTATCACCATTCCTGCGTATTAACCCTTGCGGCTATGCAGGCATGGCAATGACACAAACCGTCGATTTAGGGGGGCCAGCTTCACTGACTGAGCTCTACCCTGTGTTAGTAGATAAACTGACATCGCACCTGAACTATGATCAGGTCGAGTCCCTAACAGAAAGCAATCAATTATGAGCAAACCGATCCAGATGGAACGCGGCGTTAAATACCGCGATGCAGACAAAATGGCGCTCATCCCGGTCAAAAACATGCCGACCGAGAAAAAAGAGATGCTACGCAAGCCCGAGTGGATGAAGATTAAACTTCCTTCTGACAGCAAACGTATTCAAGAGATTAAGTCTGCATTGCGTAAAAACAATCTGCATTCTGTCTGTGAAGAAGCGTCTTGCCCGAACTTGGCTGAGTGTTTCAACCACGGCACAGCCACGTTCATGATTTTGGGTGCGATTTGTACTCGCCGCTGCCCATTCTGTGACGTTGCCCATGGTCGTCCAAACGCAGCTGATGAAAATGAGCCAGCGAAACTGGCAAAAACCATCAGCGACATGAAGCTGAAATACGTGGTGGTCACCTCCGTTGACCGTGACGATTTACGTGATGGCGGTGCAAAACACTTTGCTGACTGTACCCGTGAAATTCGTGCTTTGAACCCAGAAATCCGTATCGAAACCTTGGTACCTGATTTCCGAGGTCGTATGGATACAGCGCTTGAGTTGCTTAAAGACAACCCGCCTGACGTATTCAACCACAACCTTGAAACTGCGCCGCGTCTTTACCGTAAAGCGCGTCCAGGTGCGAACTACAAGTGGTCGCTGGAGTTACTGAAGAAGTTTGGTGAAATGCATCCGAACGTGCCAACCAAATCTGGCGTCATGATGGGCTTAGGCGAGACCAAAGAAGAGATCGTCCAAGTCCTTAAGGATTTGCGCGAGCACGGCGTGACCATGCTGACATTGGGCCAATACCTTGCCCCAAGCCGTCACCACTTGCCGGTTGAACGTTACGTGCCACCTGAAGAGTTCGACGAGCTACGTGACATCGCGTTGGAGCTTGGCTTCACACACGCAGCATGTGGTCCGTTCGTGCGTTCTTCTTACCATGCAGACCTGCAAGCACAGGGCGTGGAAATCAAGTAAGCGCGTACGCAAATCTAAATACGAAAACGCCGAGCACTGCCTCGGCGTTTTTGTTTCTGCCGCTACCGACTTTTTATATGGATTTCGGATTTCGGATTTCGGATTTCGGATTTCGGATTTCGGATTTCGGATTTCGGATTTCGGATTTCGGATTTCGGATTTCGGATTTCGGATTTCGGATTTCGGATTTCGGATTTCCAAAATGGAAACACTGCCTTCTCATCATATCAATAGTGGAAAAACCTTTATCCACCGTAAAATAAACCCAAATTAAAGTAGGGTCTTTTCCATGAACAACAACCTATCTGAACTGCAGCAACGTTTTTACGACATCATCAACAACCCAAGTCTTTCACCAAAGCAAAAGAACCAGTTTCTTGCGCTAGAAGCAGAAGCTAGCCTGCCTTACCTGTCAATCACAGACAGCATCGAGCAAGCGATGAAGGACGGTGTGATTTGTGACATGTTCGAAGGCCATGCACCCTTCAAACCACGTTACGTGCTACCAGATTACGCAAAGTTCCTGTCGCAAGGTTCTGAGTACCTAGAACTTGCGCCAGCGGAAAACCTTGATGATGCGCTGAACATGCTGAACATCATCTACCATCACGTACCGTCAGTGACCAACATCCCTGTGTATGTTGGCCAACTTGATGACGTATTGATGCCGTATGTGGGCACACTGACCGAAGAAGAGATCTACCAAAAGATCAAACGCTTCTGGATAATGCTTGACCGCACCCTACCTGACGCCTTCATGCACGCGAACATCGGCCCTGCTGACAACATCATCTGCCGCACCATCCTGCGCGTAGATGTTGAACTAAAACAAATCGCGCCAAACCTGACGTTCATGTACGACCCTGCCGTGACGCCTGACGATCTGCTTCGTCAAGCCACCAGCAACATCTGTGAATGCAGCAAGCCGCACATTGCAAACTACCCAATGCACGCGGACGCATACGGTGATAAGCGATTTGGTATTGTTAGCTGCTACAACTCTCTGCCATTGGCTGGCGGTTCAAATACCCTAGTGCGCATGAACCTAAAAGAAGCGGCAAGCAAAGCAACCAACAGCGACGACTTCATCAACCATGTTCTGCCAACCTACAGCAAACTGATGGTTGAACTGATGGATGTACGCAGCACGTACCTGCATGAATCATCGAACTTCTTCACCAACTTCCTTGCGACTGAAGGACTGATTGAAGAAAGCCGATTTGCGCCAATGTTCGGTATCTACGGCATGGCTGAGGCTGTAAATACCTTGTTCGAAAAAGACGGCAAGCAAGGCAAGTACGGTCACGACATCAGCGCTAACGAATTGGGCCACGCGATTTCCGCGAAACTGGCGACTTTGGTTGACGAAAACCCAGTCAAACATGGTTACAACGGTAAAGCACTTTTGCACGCACAAGGCGGTATCAGCCTAGATTTGGACGCAACCCCTGGCGTGCGTATTCCTTACGGTACTGAACCAGACCCAGTGACTTACGTGCATGCAACTGCGGGTCACCACAAGCACTACACCTCAGGCATCAGCGACATTCTGACGATTGATGAGACGGTAAAATCAAACCCAGAAGCGATGTTCAACCTGTGTAAAGGCGCAATCAATTCAGGCTATCGTGAGTTCACCGCGAACGTTGCATCAAACGATTTGGTTCGCGTCACAGGTTACATGATCAAACTGTCCGATATCGCGAAGTTTGATGACGAAGGTTCACGTAAGAACACCACGTGGTTGGGTGCAGAAGCATCGAAAAACACCGGTATTCTGAACCGTGCGCCACGCGTCGTGAGCTTTGAATCAACGCCAGTTTATAAATAAGTCTTAAAGCGAGATAAGGAGAATGTCAGTGAAGCCTGCGCAAAATGAAGCACTGGTCAGTCGTATTCTGACATTCTCTTGTGTTGATGGGCCGGGTAACCGCTTGGTGGTGTTTTTGCAGGGCTGCAATTTTGACTGCATCACTTGCCATAACCCTCACACCATCAATCACTGCACCCATTGCGGTGATTGTGTGAAAAGCTGTCCAAGCGATGCCCTTTCCATTGCCTCACAGCAAAACGGCACACAACGCGTTATTTGGCATGCAGATAAGTGTACGCACTGCGATCTTTGCATCGATGTGTGTCCTGACAAATCCAACCCGAAAATCGTCCGCTGCAGTGTGGATGACATGCTCTCGTTGATCCGCCAACACCATTTTTTCCTCAATGGCATCACCATTTCAGGTGGTGAAGCGACACTGCAACTGCCGTTCATTATTGCGCTGTTCAAAGCGGTAAAATCCGACCCTGAACTTGCACACCTCACCTGCTTTATCGACAGCAATGGCTCGCTATCACGCACAGGATGGGAGCGTGTTTCCCCCTACCTTGATGGTGCCATGATTGATCTCAAAGCTTGGCAATCCGACACGCATTTATGGCTCGTCGGTCGAGATAAGCACCGCGTTATCGACACCATTGATTACTTGGCGGCGCAGAACAAACTGCACGAAGTGCGTTTGCTGCATATACCGGGAAAAAGCGATTTGGATACCGAAGTCGATGCCGTTGGAGATTACCTCAATACTCTGCCTAAAGAGGTAAAGATCCGCCTAAACGCTTTTCAACATCATGGCGTGATTGGTGAAGCGCTGACGTGGGAGAAATGCAGTGAAACTGAGATGAACCGCTTTCATGATTTACTGTTTTCGAAGATCAATCGCCCCATGCAATTACCGACGATTTACACCTAAATCTTTGCCGTGTCGCCAACCAGTTGATCATGCAGCCAGCGGCACGCTGGGTTGTTCAAACTCACGGTATTCCACACCAAGCTATACGCCACTTGCCCGTAATCAAACGGCAAGGGTTTAGCCACCAGCCCTTTTCCTTGCAGCGCAGTTTCAGCCCAGCGCTTCGAGCACGTAAACAAATACGGCGAGTGCTGGCACATTAATGCCGCCGAACCGAAATCCGCCACCATGGTCGCAATGTTTCTCGCACCATGACGCTGCGTGAGTGTCTGCTCAAAGTAAGGTTCCGCCAAGTCTTTGTCGATCACACGAATATGCCGATAACTCAGGTAGTTCTCTATCGTCAGCTCACCCTTGGCAAGCGGATGATGGCGATTCATCAAGCAGACCATTTCATCACTCAAAATCGCCTTCCACACTAAATTCTTGCTGTGCGTCGGTGGCTGACTGATGTCGTGGGGCAGCAGAAGAAAATCTATCTTCCCGCTCAGTAACGCCTCAAAACTGAATTGCTCTTTGGTGGAAATCACCAACTGAGCCTGATCACTCAATTGCTGAGAAATGTGCCCAATCTGCGGGGCGAAAAGCTCAAACGTGCTTTCGCGCATTGACAAGGAAAGCGTGCCAGTGAAGATCTCTGGCGCAAACTCGCCTTGTTGAAATATGCCGTTAATGTTCGACAGCACATTATGGATGGCAGGGCCTATGCTCAAGGCATATTGCGTAGGGGCGAGTTGATTCCCCGTTCGGAAGAAAAGCTCATCGTTCAGCTGTGTTTTAAGCTGCGCCAATGCCTTGCTAACGCTTGATGGCGTGACACACAAAATATTGGCTGTCGCCGTCACACTGTGCGTCATCAAGAGCACATGCATCACGGTTAAGTGTTTAACGCTAATGCGGGAAAGAGTCGCGTAATCCATCGAAGGTCATCATCATTTAAACAATCACGGCATAGCGTAGCGTTAAACCTCCCCTAGAGGTAGAGGTATGCCGAAGTAACTTGGGGATATACAAGCGCCAGACACAAAAAAGGCGCTGAATCAGCGCCTTTTCATCGAAAACTGCTTCCAGATTATGGGCGAGACAGGTAATCCGCTTTACCCACCCATTTGTAGGTTGTCAGCTCCTCTAAGCCCATAGGGCCGCGAGCATGAAGTTTCTGGGTAGACACAGCAACTTCTGCGCCTAAACCGAACTGAGCGCCATCTGTGAAGCGTGTAGAGGCATTCACGTAGACAGCTGCAGAGCCTGCACCATTGATGAAAGCTTCCATCGCCAGCAAATCGTTGGTCAAGATAGCATCTGAGTGGCTCGCATTGTGCTCACGCATATGGGCAAGTGCGCCGTGAACATCAGCAACCAATGCCACACCTAGCGTGTAGCTCAACCATTCCGTGTCGAAATCACCCTCGCCCGCTTCGTGCAGATCTGCCACACCATTCAGCAGTGGCAGCGCCGCTTTCTCAGCAACAACCTTCAATTTGTTGTCGTTAAGCAGTGGCGTCAACTTTTCAAACAATGCAGCCGCAATGTCTTTGTTCACCAGTAAGGTATCCAGCGCGTTACACGCTGATGGACGCTGCGCTTTCGCGTTGATGATCAAATCCAATGCGCGATCAAGATCTGCGGTTTTATCCACGTACATATGGCTGATGCCAAAGCCACCGATGATCACTGGGATAGTGCTGTTCTCTTTGCACATCTTGTGCAAGCCCGCGCCACCACGAGGAATGATCATGTCGACATAATCGTCAAGACGAAGCAGTTCGCCGACGAGTTCACGATCCGGTTTTTCAATGTACTGAACAGACGAAGCAGGCAGGTTGGCTTTTTCAAGCGCGGTTTGAATGACCTTGACCAATTCCACGTTTGAATGGAAGGTTTCTCGGCCACCGCGAAGAATGCTCGCATTGCCTGTTTTCAGACACAGAGACGCAATATCGATCGTCACATTCGGTCGCGCTTCATAAATCACACCGATAACGCCAATGGGCTCGCGACGACGGCTCAACGTCATGCCGTTTTCCAGCACTTTACAATCCATTTCGCTGCCGACGGGGTCAGACAGGGAAATGACATTGCGCACGTCAGCGGCAATGCCCGCCAATCGAGATTCGTTGAGTAATAGACGATCAAGCATGGCTTCGGGCAAACCTGCCTCTCTGCCTGCATCGATGTCTTTTGCGTTAGCCGCTAGAATCGCAGCGGCGTTCGCCTCGAGTTCATCAGCGATCACTGCCAGCGCGTGGTTCTTTTGCGCTGTTGGTGCCGTTGCCAATGCATATGCAGCATCTTTGGCTGCGCGTCCCATGGTTTGTAGACTGGTTGTTTGCAGACTCATGTCAGCCTCTATTGCTTATCCATAGCGTTAGTAGCAATACCACTAACCAAATTTATTAATCAATGACGACGAGATCGTCGCAATGTACGGCCACTGCACCATGTGCATAACCTAGAATTTCTTGAATGTCCTGACTATGTCGGCCTGCAATGGCACTCAAATCTTTGCTTGAATACCGGCAAATGCCTCGCGCTAATAGCTTACCATTTTGATCACAAATACGTGCAACCGCGCCGCGATCAAAGCAACCTTCCACAGCCATAATGCCTTTAGACAGCAGGCTACTGTGGCGTTCAACCACCGCTTTCGCTGCGCCTTGATCGATAATGACGTTTCCAGCTGGCGGAGGACCAGCCAAAATCCAACGCTTACGGCTTTCCAGCGGCGATGCCAACGGCAAGAAACGCGTACCTGCAGGCTTTCCTTCCACTAAATGTTGAATCACCTCTGGACGACTACCTGCCGCGATAGTGACTTCAATGCCAGCACGACGTGCCACGTCTGCGGCCTGTAACTTGGTTGCCATGCCGCCAGTACCCAAGCCACTGACACTGCCGCCAGCGAGCTTGTGTAATGTCTCATCGATCGTGTGTACTTCACGGATCAGTTCAGCGTCAGGATTATTGCGCGGATCTGCGGTAAACAAGCCCGGTTGATCGGTCAGCAGCAGTAATTTGTCAGCTTCCGCAAGAATCGCCACCAGCGCTGACAAATTATCATTGTCACCGACTTTAATCTCAGCTGTCGCGACAGCATCGTTTTCATTCACGACGGGAACGATATGGTTATCCAACAAGGCTTGCAGCATGTCGCGAGCGTTGAGGTAGCGTTCGCGATCATCAAGATCTGCACGCGTTAGCAGCATCTGCCCAATATTAATGCCATAAATAGCGAACAGGCTTTCCCATTCTTGAATTAAACGGCTTTGCCCTACCGCCGCCAGCATTTGCTTATTGGCGATAGTATTGGGGAGAGCGGGATAATTGAGGTGTTGTCGACCGGCTGCAATCGCACCAGAAGTGACGACAATCACTTTATGGCCCTGACGAATAAGCTTGGCACATTGACGCACCAATTCGACGAGGTGAGCGCGATCGATTTTGGTTGAGCCACCAGTCAGTACACTGGTTCCCAATTTTACAACGATGGTCTGGCGAACTTGGGTATCGCCAGATTCAGAAATAGAAGATGACACGTTTTCTTGGCCTGACATGACATTGACTACATAAAAGCGAATATGCCTTTCTTTTATCAATCCCAGACCAAGATAACAAGTGATTAAAGCAACTGTCTCGCGATAATCGACAAATTAGGGCCTTTATGCCGCAGTGCCCAATTTCGGTTTCTTCAACGATGGCAGCGCTGTGATTTCAAGCGCCAGCTCACCCTCAACAAAACCCGAAATTTTTTGATAAAAGGTATCGAGGGATTCAGTAACTTCCTGCACACACTTTTTCGGTAATTTTTCTTCCAGCCATTCGCCTTCCGTGTTGAATTTCCCAAAAGTATACGAATACTCAAATCCGCCCTCTTTTGGTGTTAGCTTCATCCACCAACCCCAAAATTCACGGCTTTCAGGTGTTTTTTTGGCATTAACACACGCAGAGAGGCAATCAAAAAAGTAACTGTCTTCGGAGCATTTTTTTTGACGTAAATAAGGACCAAGCTGAGCAAACCTTGTCAGCAAACGTCCATGAGATAGGGTTTTGGTTTCTTCGGTCATAGCAAGCTCCCTTAAAGCGAATATTCATCTCGTTATTATCAATCGCATGTTTGCTGACGCGTAAAAGTTGACTGTGTAGCCATTCCGTACTTTCTATAACCCCTTAATTAAAAGGGAAACGCCTAAACAGCAAACAATTACTGTATAACATGCAACCGATAAAAATTCGTCCTTTGGCAGAGAGCTTTGATTACTCTGTCTTTATCCCAAGACATTAAAAAGATCTAGATCACAATGTGTTTGTAAACCACTCAATGGCTTCCAGCATTATTCTGTGATATCCGTCATGAATAGGTTTGTTTGGTAAGGTTCTCGCCTTGCCTCCGTAACTATATAGCGCAGCTAGTTGATTATCAGATTCTGGACACACAGGATCGCCCTGCAAACCAAGCGCCAAGATCGGTACCTTAGTTTTTCTACCGTTAAGTAGACCTTGATGCCGAAGCGAAAGTGCCTGCAGTTGTGTGAGTAACGAAAAAGATGCACTGTCTTTGCCCATGCGAGAAGCAATGGTATCGAGATGCATCGGAGGAATATGCTGAAGCCGCTGCGGATCGGTTAGCATCGCATGAAGAATGCCGCCCACCGAAACACATGACTTGATCCGATTTTGCTCAACAAACGCCATTCTCACTGCGGCATTGGCACCGAATCGAACCCCCAAACAACCGACGCGATGGTGATCGACCCAAGGCACAGTCTCCAGTTCATGCAACATGGCTTGGTGCAAACGACTGCTGTCTTCAGTGAGTTTCCACGCACTGCTTCTGCCAACAGAGGGCATATCAAGTGTCAACATCGCAATGTTTGCAGGCGCGAAATAGGTTTCAAACAGATGCCAGAGATCGGTCTGCAGGCTATCTAAACTGCCACTGACAATCACGGTCGGAAGCGGCTCGTCAGTATGAGGGAGATAAAGAAATCCTTCCAACGACTTGCCATCAACTTTAGTCACCACGCTCTTAATTTTGAACGGCGACTTTTCCATTGCAAAGTGAAACGCTTTATTGGCGAGAATTTCAGTCTGTTGGGAAAGCGGGTCGCCTTTCAAGTGCGGATAACCTGCAATACTGAAGCAGGTACTAGCGCGCAGCCAATCTATGAACGCCCCTTTTTTATCGCCTTGCTCCTCTTTGAGCTGCGCCTTTTTTTGATGGCTGGTGCCCGTCTGAGTCCATTCATAGGGCCAGTTGCCTGATCGGTAACCCACTACGGTATCAAGCAGCTTATCATTGCTTCTGGTGTTATCGGAGGCTGCAATTCGCGCAAGCGTTTCTTCCATCTCAATGGCTTCAACACCTTGCCATATCCATTGCGGACGGCGCAGAACACGATACCAACTATTGTGACTGTTACCATCTAACACGCTATCCGTGTCGCTTAGGGGGTCATTTGCCGTCCCAACGATGGTGGACGTTTCCTTTGCGTGCTTGGTGGGTTTGAAAAGTTTAACGGATAAGTTTTCTGACTCTGTTTCTCTCACGGAATATCTCCAGAGCATTCATTTCAACTGGCTCCAGTGTAAACCATGGCAAACATAAAAACATGATCTCAACGAGGGAGAACAATATAGAACAAAATTTACCTAACTTTGGGTATAAAAAAAGCCCCTTTCGGGGCTTTTCAATAAGTCATTTTTTTAGCGCTTAGCAACCGGCTCAACAAACGTCACTGCCATATCCCAAGGTTGCTCAATCCAACAATCTTGAGCGATATCGACCACATAGTCATCAACCAGATGCTTGCCCGCAGGTTTCGCACAGACGGTCACAAATTTGGCTTTTGGATACATGTTGCGAATCACTTCCGCAGTACCACCAGTGTCAACGAGATCATCAACCACGATAAAACCTTCGCCATCGCCGTCAGCTTTCTTTATTACTTGCATATCACGCTGATGATCATGGTCATAGCTAGAGATACAAACCGTATCTACATGACGAATACCCAGCTCACGCGCCAAAATAGCAGCGGGAACCAAACCACCACGGCTCACCGCGATAATGCCTTTCCACTGCTCAGCAGGTAGTAGCTTCTCAGCCAACTGGCGGGTATACATTTGCATGTTGTCCCAGGTGATAACAAACTTGTTGCTCATTTCAGAAAACCTCGGAGGCGATGGTCGCCTTTTAACTCACTAAAAAATATTGCGGCGTATTGTGTCTTACATAACGAATTTCAGCAAGAACAGGGCAGCCAGAACCCAAATACTGATAGGTACGTCACGTCCTTTACCACTAAACGCTTTGATTGCGCAGTAAGAGATAAAGCCCAAACCGATACCGTTTGCAATGGAATATGTCAAAGGCATCATCAAGCAAACAACGACAACGGGTGCCGCTTCTGTCAGATCACGCCAGTTAACGCTGACCAAACCAGACATCATCAGGATCGCAACATAGAACAAAGCACCTGCCGTAGCATACGCTGGCACCATACCCGCTAATGGTGAAAAGAACAGTGCAAGCAGGAACAAGATACCCACGACAACGGCAGTCAATCCTGTGCGGCCACCTGCAGCAACGCCCGACACACTTTCGATATAAGACGTCGTATTCGATGTACCCAGCACCGCGCCTACTGTGGTTGCTGTACTATCAGCCAACAGTGCGCGATTCAAGCGTGGTAGCTTACCGTCTTTATCCATTAGCTCTGCTTTTTGCGCCACACCAACTAAGGTGCCAGCAGTATCAAACAGATCGACGAAAAGAAATGCGAACACCACTGAAATCATGCCAATTTCAAATGCACCAGATAGATCCATCTGCATAAAGGTTGGCGCAATACTCGGTGGCGCAGACATG
Organism: Enterovibrio litoreus; assembly: GCF_045679545.1. NCBI lineage: Bacteria > Pseudomonadati > Pseudomonadota > Gammaproteobacteria > Vibrionales > Vibrionaceae > Enterovibrio > Enterovibrio litoreus. The sequence continues at coordinate 831,652 of NZ_CP166194.1, read as the reverse complement.
ATACCGCCGTATTGCACGTTACCCGTAGCAACAGCAATACCCGTCACGATTAGGATGGCAATCATCACCGCGCCTTTAATGCCGCGATTCACCAAGCCAATTGTCAAGAAGAAACCTAATGCCGCCATCGCTGGAGCAAACGATGACAAGTCACCCATAGACACTAAGGTTGCAGGGTGCGCAACAACGATGCCAGAGTTTTGCAGCGCGATAAGCGCCAAAAACATACCAATACCCGCTGAAATGCCCGTTCGAAGAGAAAGAGGGATGGAGTGAATAATCCATTCACGTACTTTAAACAAGCTTAGGGCAATAAAACAAAGACCCGATAGGAATACCGCACCCAAAGCGACCTGCCACGAATACCCCATTTGGAATACAACGGTATAGGTAAAGAAGGCGTTCAAGCCCATGCCTGGTGCCTGTGCAACTGGGTAGTTAGCAACAAGACCCATCACGAAACAACCAATTGCTGCCGCCAAACAGGTGGCAACAAATACCGCTCCACGATCCATGCCTGTTTCAGACAAGATGGCAGGGTTTACAAAAATGATATAAGCCATTGTCAGGAAAGTGGTCAATCCCGCAATGATCTCGGTTCGTATATCTGTACCTTGCTCTTTTAACTTAAATAGACGCTCAAGCATGGCTTTCGGTTCCTTGGAAAGTGTGTGTATGCCAGTCAATGTGACACAAACGCTTAACGAAAACGTTTGCGTCGGAATTTGACGCGGATCTTACTCGCCACTTCGTGAAATTTCCAGTGAGAATTGCATCACTTAGACTCCGATCGCTGACGAAACAGACGACTTACCATCATCCTGATGATTTCGTCGATTTAGGGTGTCTATATTAGGGAGGAATTTGGATTGATAAATGTACAAACCATTAATCTGAGACGGCCATACAGCCCAGTGATGTCAAAATGCGAGATTCATTGCGACCCATCAACGGGATAGACAGCGTAGGCGGGAGAGAAATTAAGATAAAAAAAACGCCACTAAAAAGTGGCGCCAGATGAAAATCTGATTTCCAAAAATGGAAAAATATCTGTTAGAGCGGGGTAATACTTCTTTCAAGCGAGTGATTGATTACTTGCTTTTGTATCCGAACGTTGCCGGATAACGAAAATTGTTGGTGTATACAGAACCACGATTCCAGTATTGACACGCAGAGTTGCCTTTCATCATTTGTACCTCAAAAAATTCGAATCGAATAAATGCAGCTTTAGTAAAGCTCGGTTCCGTGGAGACGAATAATTTCGGGTTTATCCATAAACAAATGCTAGCGCATGGCTGTGTCTTTGGGCTTACTGCCCATCCAGAAGACGGTGAGATAATACTCTTTTCGTTATTTTAGTACAACAATAAAAGTGACATGAATCACATAAACAGACCAAAATTATCACTTTCGTAATTTAATTACAAAAATGGATCGGGAACTTGTGACCATGTATCGCTGATAAGGGCTTAGCGTTAGATGCCTGGATTTGACACATAACCTATGCCTTAAATGTACCGCAACGTCTCTATCCCATCCCGTACCAAATAAATAGCATTATTGGCAGGAATTCTAGCCGCAATGCAGCAGTATGCATTTAACAAGGCATACTTTTCCGCTACAAATTCTGTTAGCTTATTGGCATGCAGCACTGTATGCCTCTTTATTCTGTGTTTTTCTGGAGATTGCCCGTGTCAGAGATCAGCCAATTGTCGCCACAACCTGTGTGGCAGTTTTTCGATAAGATTTGTTCTATACCCCACCCTTCAAAGCATGAAGACCAGCTTGCCCAATACATTGTGGATTGGGCAACCCATGAAGGTTTGTCTGTGTGTCGTGATGATGTCGGTAATGTCATCATCAAAAAACCGGCAACGTCAGGCATGGAGAACCGAAAAGGCGTAGTGCTTCAAGCTCATATAGACATGGTGCCTCAAAAAAACGAAAGCACTGAGCATGACTTCGTCACTGATCCCATTCGTCCTTACATTGATGGCGAATGGGTGACGGCGAATGGCACAACACTTGGTGCAGATAACGGTATGGGGATGGCAACCTGTCTTGCTGTTCTTGCCGCCAATGATATTGCACACGGCCCTCTCGAAGTGCTGCTCACCATCGACGAAGAAGCAGGCATGACTGGCGCATTTGGCCTCAAAGAAGGCTGGTTAGACGGTGATATTTTGCTGAACACTGACTCCGAGCAGGAAGGTGAAATTTACATGGGTTGTGCTGGCGGCGTTGACACCGCGATAACCTTCACGCTTGAACGCGAAGATCTGAGTGAAGGTTACCTTGGTAAAGCACTGCAAATCAAAGGGCTAAAAGGCGGACATTCTGGTGTGGATATTCACACTGGTCGCGCGAATGCCAATAAACTTCTGGGCCGTTTTCTGGCGGGACATGCTGAAGAACTCGGGTTACGCCTTCTTTCTCTTCGCGGTGGCACATTACGTAATGCTATCCCACGCGAAGCGTTTGCGTACCTTGCCGTTCCTTCTGAAAATGCTGACAAAATGGCGTCTCTATTTGCGCATTTTGAAGCATTGCTAAAAGATGAGCTCGGCGCAGTGGAATCATCGATCTCCCTCACTGTGTCGGATCACGACATCAGTGAGCAAGCGCTTACCGCCAGTGTTCAAAAGCGCGTTATCGCTGCGATCAACGCCTGCCCTAACGGCGTGATCCGCATGAGTGATGATATTGAAGGTGTGGTTGAAACGTCGCTGAATCTTGGTGTGATCACCACTGAAGAGAGCACCATGACATTACTGTGCCTTATCCGCTCACTAGGAGATAGCGGCCGCAGTTATGTAGAAAGCATGCTTCGCTCATTCGGTGAACTTGCTGATGCAAACGTCGAATTTTCAGGCGCTTACCCGGGCTGGAAGCCAGATCCTGAATCAGAAATCATGCATATCTTCCGTAAAATCTATGAAGATATCTATGGCCGTGTACCGGACATCATGGTGATCCACGCGGGTTTGGAATGTGGACTTTTCAAAAAGCCTTATCCTGACATGGATATGATCTCTTTCGGCCCAACGATTAAGTATCCCCATTCGCCTGACGAGAAAGTGAACATTGCCACTGTTGGTTTGTTCTGGGAACAAATGATTGCCATGCTTGGCGCAATTCCAGAGAAAGTATAATGACACCGAACACTCACTAATTCATACACTAAGAGCGCCAATCGGCGCTCTTTTACCATTCGAAGCTCAATTGTGCGGCCTTGTCTTTATCTTCTGATTTAAGCCCAACGCTAAGCCCAATCAAACGCACCCCCCTGCCTTGCTGCCTGGTAAGTGCCTCTTTCATCAGCGCTGGAAATTCAGCAGAATCGTAACGCCATTGACGGTGCTCTACCGACGTTAACTGAAAATCTGAAAACTTCAGTTTCACGCCTTGGCGCGCGATCTCCATATCAGGGCAGACTCGTTTTAACCGTGTTTCCATTTCGTCATAAAGCGATTCCATCACCGCCAAGCACTCAGCTTCGGTGCGGATGTCTTCAGGCAAGGTTCGCTCTACCCCTACCGATTTACGAACTCGATCAGTTTCTATGTTTCTGTCATCAATGCCCTGACAACGGTTGTATAACGCATGACCAAATTTACCAAACCGCTGAAGCAGCAAGTTTCGATCAAACTGCTGAATATCTTCCCCCTTGAACAAACCCAGTTCATGCAATCTAGCCAAGGTGACTTTCCCAACACCCGGAATTTTCTCCAGTGGCAGTGTTTTCACAAAGCCATCAATCTCATCCGGTGTTATGACATAAATGCCATCAGGTTTATTCAGATCTGATGCGATTTTGGCGATAAATTTTACCGGAGCAACACCTGCTGATGCGGTTAACCCAAGCTCCCGCTTTATGGACTGCCGAATATCTTCAGCGATCAGTGTTGCCGACCCTCTAAATAGTGAGCAGTCACTTACATCAAGGTATGCTTCATCAAGAGAGAGAGGTTCGATCTTGTCGGTATACCGTGCAAAAATAGTTCTAATTTGGTGGGAAACAGCTTTGTATTTGCTCATATCACCACGAACTACCGTGAGGTCTGGGCAAAGCTTCTTTGCATGAGCCGTTGCCATTGCCGAACGCACACCATACTTTCGTGCAAGGTAATTACAGGTCGATATCACGCCTCTGCGTGTTTCTGAGCCGCCAATCGCAAGAGGGATATCCCTTAGAGCCGGGTTATCTCGCATTTCTACAGCGGCATAAAAACAGTCCATGTCAACGTGGATAATCTTTCTCATGAACTCTATCGAATCAATCAGAATACTGTTTATATTCACAGTAACCAATGGTGATGTCAATTCGCCATTCCTCACCAAGTCTTGTCTATACTTAGACCAGTAATCAAAAGGAAACATGTGCCCCATAAATGAACCCCATTAAATAAGAGTGCCTCATGGTAATGAATCGCAAAGTGCTTGTTGTCGATGACAGCCCGACTTTTCAAAACTACGTCTCTGCTTTGCTTGAGGATGCCGGGTTTGAGCCCATCATATTCAGCAATAAAACCGATACCCTAGCATTTATTGATACTAAACCTTCCTTGATCTGTGCAGTGTTAGATTACTGCCTGCCTGATGCGCCAAAAGGGGAAGTGATTGACGAAGTGCTAGAAGCGGGTTATCGCGCCATTGTTCTCACCGGAAACGCAGACAAGACCATCCGTGATGAGCTTTTGAAAAAGGGCATTGTTGATTACATTCTGAAAGACAGTTCCGTCTCATTGGCGTTTTTAGCGCCTCTGCTGAACCGTCTAGTCAACAACATCGATAAAATTGCATTGGTCGTTGACGACTCCCCTGCCATCACACAATACCTGGCTGAATTGCTAGAGCGTCAGTATCTCACGGTACATACCGCATCGAATGGCATCGAAGCACTCGAGGTGATAAACAACTGTTGGAAGATAGACCTTGTCATCACTGACAACGATATGCCCTTAATGAATGGTGTAGAGCTAACACAACATTTACGGATGGAATGGGATCGAGAGCAAGTCGCTATTATTGGGTTATCTGCGTCAACCAATCCCGATCTGACGCCCCAATTTTTGAAAGCAGGTGCAAACGACTATCTCAACAAGCCATTTAATCAGGAAGAATTTTACTGCCGCATACATTCGTTACTGGATAGGCAAGATGCCAACGAACAACTTTACTTTCTCACTAATCGCGACGAGTTAACTGGCTTGTGGAATCGTCGATACTTTTTTAATTTTGCTGCCGAAAACCCAGTAAATTTCAAAAGCATTGCCATGATCGATATTGATCACTTCAAACAGGTCAACGATGAATTTGGACACGGTGGCGGTGACCATGCTTTAAAAACGATTGGGCAAATTCTCAATACCGCTTTCTCTACAGCACTGCCCGCTAGATTTGGCGGAGAAGAGTTTGTCGTACTTTGCACCAGCGATATTGATGTATTTAATGCCGAGGTCGAGGCTCTTCGCGACCAATTGGAAAAGACCAGTATTAGTTACAATGGCAAGACGATACACGTGACGGTTAGCGTTGGTGTTGCAAGCGGAGAGCAGTCTGTGCCTCAGTTGCTCAAGTGTGCAGATGACAACCTATACAAGGCGAAATCTAACGGAAGGAATAACGTCGTCTATTAAAAAACCGCCTTGCGGCGGTTTTTGCTTGTCTTAAATAATTTGATTCTTCTTCCACTCTGCTGCTTTCGCGGCTCGTGCTTCGCGCTTTTGCCTTGCATCACAAGGCTCTGGGCAATCGCATTCTTTTTCAATGCCAACCGACCCCAAACCACCACAGCTTCCACTGATGGTTTTGCGTTGAATAATGTAGCCGATCGCCATGCCAGCAATCACTAGCAAGAAAACCGAAAACGTTATCAGATACTCAGACATCTCATTACCCTTAACGTGTTAGATAGTGTTTAAACGCATCCGATGCGATCTCTTTAAATCCATTATCCGTCTTTACAATGAAAAATGCTGGAATATTTTCTCTGTTGGCCAACGCCAATGCATCTTCAGGTCCCATCACCGTAAAAGCGGTCGAAAGGCCATCAGCCGTCATGCATGATTTATCCAGTACAGTCACGGATACCAAACGATGATTAATTGGCTTAGCGGTTTTAGGATCGATGGTGTGAGAGTAACGCACACCACCTTCTTCAAAGTAATTGCGATAATCTCCAGATGTAGCCACCGCCATATCACCCGGTGCGATAATCTCTTGGACGGTTTGCTGGTCAGTGCTTGGCTTTTCAATCGCGATACGCCAAGGTACGCCTTCCGCATTAACCCCACGGAGTTGAAGCTCACCGCCGATCTCAACCAAGTAGTTTTCGATCCCTAGCTCAGCCAAATAGCTAGCTACCACATCAACACCGAACCCCTTTGCAATAGATGACAAATCAACATAAAGATCAGGGTTCGTTTTGACCAGTGAGTTGCCTTCCACCGACAAATACCCAATACCAGTCATCGCTCTGCGCTCAGCAACCTGTTCATCACTCGGTACGCGATCAGGTCGACCTTCAGGCCCAAAACCCCAAAGATTAACCAAAGGGCCTACCGTGACATCCAGAGCACCACCAGACAGCTTGTTTAGACGAATAGCTTCTGCGACTACGGTTGCGGTATCATCCGATACAGAAAACGGCTCACTGCCCTTTTGCTGATTAAAACGACTTAACTCAGAGTCTTTGCGATACGTCGACATCTGATCGTTTACGCGCTCCAAGCGAACATCGATTTCAGCTTGAATAGCATCTTGGCTCGGCACATTACCTTCCGGTAAGTATTTCACAGAGTAATAAGTCCCCATGGTAGAACCCGTGAGATGAACTTGCTTTGGCGCTTGCTCACATCCCACCAGCACCAACATGCTGCTGACAATAAGACCGAGAGACAACAGGAATTTATTCATTACTTCATCCGGTTGGTTGAAATTGGACATACAGACCATGATAACAATGGGAAATTGAGGTCTGCTTAATACGAATCGCAGTATGTATTTGCGGTGAGATAACGACATATCTCAGTTGTAGAAACAGCCAACTGCTGAATCGCGAAAATATCTACTGAGATTGGTATCTGTGTATTCATATCTATGTATATGCAAAATGGCTGACCCAAAGGCCAGCCATTTATCTTTTTGACTCAGCGGTGATTAGCCACCGAAATCATCCAGCAGGATGTTTTCGTCTTCAACACCAAGGTCTTTCAGCATGCCGATAACTGCCGCATTCATCATTGGAGGTCCACACATGTAGAACTCACAATCTTCTGGGGCATCGTGATCTTTAAGATAATTCTCAAACAACACGTTATGGATAAAGCCAGTGTAGCCTTCCCAGTTATCTTCTGGCAGTGGATCAGACAACGCACAATGCCAAACGAAGTTTTCGTTTTCTGCAGCTAGGCCGTCAAAATCTTCCACATAGAACATTTCACGCTTAGAACGTGCACCGTACCAGAATGACATCTTACGTGTAGAGTTCAGACGCTTCAGTTGGTCAAAAATGTGAGAACGCATTGGTGCCATACCCGCACCACCGCCCACAAAGACCATTTCTGCATCGGTATCTTTCGCAAAGAACTCACCGAACGGGCCAGAAATCGTACACTTATCGCCTTCTTTCAAAGACCAAATGTACGAAGACATGATGCCTGGCGGCACATTTGGGTTGTTAGGTGGCGGCGTAGCAATACGCACATTTAGCATGATAATGCCAAATTCTTCTGGGTAGTTCGCCATTGAGTAAGCACGAATAGTATCTTCGTTAACTTTAGACTCGTAACGGAACAGGTTAAATTTGTCCCAGTCTTCGCGGTACTCTTCTGGTACGTCAAAGTCTGCATACTTAACGTGGTGAGCGGGTGCTTCGATTTGGATGTAACCACCCGCACGGAAAGGCACTGATTCACCATCAGGAATTTGCAGTTTAAGCTCTTTGATGAAGGTTGCTTTGTTATCATTAGAGATAACCGAGCATTCCCACTTCTTCACGCCAAAAATTTCTTCCGGAAGTTCGATGTCCATGTCAGTTTTCATTGCAACCTGACACGCTAGACGCTCGCCTTCACGCGCTTCACCTTTGCTGATGTGATCAAGTTCAGTTGGCAGAATATCACCGCCGCCCGATTTAATTTTCACACGACACTGGCCACAAGAGCCACCGCCACCACAAGCAGAAGAAACGAATACACCAGCGCCAGCAAGTGCACTTAGCAGCTTACCACCTGGTTGTGTGGTGATCGCCAAATTGGGATCGCCATTTACAGAGATGATGATGTCACCTGAAGGTACTAGCTTAGATTTGGCGAACAGAATCACCAGAACCAATACCAGTACGATAAGAGTAAACATCACTACACCAAGAATAATGTCCATTGACTAATCCTTATATCGCGGTTTACCCGACTTACAGTTGAACACCAGAGAAAGACATAAAGCCCAACGCCATCAAACCTACAGTGATAAAGGTAATACCCAAACCACGTAAAGCAGGAGGAACGTCAGAATACTTCATCTTTTCACGAATACCTGCCAGCGCAACGATCGCTAGCATCCAGCCGATTCCCGACCCCGCGCCGTATACCACTGATTCTGCGAAATTGTAGTCACGCTGAACCATGAAAGATACACCACCGAAGATCGCACAGTTAACTGTGATAAGCGGAAGGAAGATACCCAGTGCGTTGTAAAGTGGCGGGAAAAAGCGGTCTAGGACCATTTCCAAAATCTGAACCAACGCAGCGATAACACCGATGAAGGTGATAAAGTTCAGGAAGCTCAGATCAATGCCTGGTGCCAACGCGCCGTCTTTCAAAATGAGGTTATAAACCAGATTATTGACAGGAACAGCGATGGTCAGTACGACGATAACTGCGACACCTAGGCCAAAAGATGTTTTTACTTTCTTGGATACAGCCAAGAAAGTACACATACCTAGGAAGAATGACAGCGCCATGTTCTCGATGAAAATCGAACGAACCATAAGGCTAATGTAATGTTCCATTACGTCCTTACTCCTTCGCTTCTACTTGTTCAGGTTTGAACTCACGTATAACCCAGATCATAAAGCCGATCAGGAAGAACGCTGATGGAGCCAGCAACATCATACCGTTTGGTTGATACCAGCCGCCTTCTGAAGTCAGAGGGAGGATAGACACACCGAACAATTTGCCAGAACCCAACAGTTCACGGAAAAAACCAACAGTGATCAGTACGAAGCCGTAGCCAAGACCATTACCAATACCGTCAATGAATGAAGGCAGCGGCGCAGACTTCATTGCATACGCTTCTGCACGTCCCATAACGATACAGTTGGTGATGATCAGGCCAACGAATACAGATAGCTGTTTAGAGATATCGTAAACGTAAGCTTTCAAGATCTGGTCAACCACGATGACCAGCGATGCAATGATCGCCATCTGTACGATAATTCGCACAGAGTTAGGGATGTGATGACGAATAGCCGAAACAAACAAGTTAGAAAACGCAGTTACAAACGTAACAGCTAGCGTCATAACAAATGCAGTTTCAAGCTTAGTGGTGACTGCAAGCGCAGAACACACACCCAGAACCTGAAGGGCAATCGGGTTATTGCTAAGTACCGGAGCCCATAGATTCTCTTTCAGTTCTTTAGTATCAGCCATTGTTCAGCTCTCCCTTTTGAACCTTCTTCAGGAACGCGCCAAAGCCATTGTCACCGAGCCAGAAGTCGAATGTGTGCTGAACACCGTTTGAAGTCAGTGTCGCACCCGACAATCCATCTACACCATGAATGTCGCCCGGTTGTGCGCCACCTTTAACGATGCGAATTGCTGGCTGACCTTTGTCGTCAAACAACAACTTGCCTTCGAACTGTGAACGCCAGCGTGGGTTTTCAACTTCACCACCCAGTCCAGGCGTTTCGCCTTGCTGGTAGTAAGTGATGCCGCCTAATGTGTTACCGTCAGTTTCAACAGCAACAAAAGCATACATCATTGACCACAGGCCATTGCCATGCATTGGAAGAATCACTTCGTCAGTTTCGCCTTGCTCATTTTTGACCAAGTAAACCTTCGCTAAGTTAGCGCGACGACCAATCTTCGCCAAATCCTGCTCTGCAGCAAGCTTGACTGATTGGGAAGGATCCGACGCTGCAATGCGTTGGTCGTAAGCTTCCGCTTCCGCTTCCGTACCCGTCAGTTCACCCGTTGAAAGATCAACAAGGCGAGGAACGATGAACTTTTCAAAAGCTTGGTTAACTTCAGTCTTGCTCGCACCAACAGGAATACCTGCAACAGACAAGATGTTACGTTGAACATCAAGTACCGCATTTTCCTGCTGAAGTGGACGCAAAGACACCGCTGCAAAAGAAACCACAACTGAACAAACAAGGCTCAGCGCGACAACTACGGTCAGCGTTTTTTTAATGCTATCGTTATTGCTTGACACGAGCCAGTCTCCGTTTGATGTTGCCCTGTACTACCAGGTTGTCGAACAGTGGGGCAAACAGGTTCGCAAACAGGATAGCCAGCATCATACCTTCTGGGTACGCTGGGTTAACCACACGAATCATGACTGCCATCGCACCAATCAAGATGCCATACCACCACTTCGCTTTATTGGTGAAAGACGCTGAAACGGGGTCGGTCGCCATGAACATCATACCGAACGCGAAGCCACCGAGAACCAAGTGCCAGTGCCAAGGCATGCTGAACATTGGGTTGGTGTTAGAGCCGACGATATTGAATAGCGTTGCGGTTGCCACAAGGCCAATCAAGGTACCCAGAATGATGCGCCATGATGCAATTCGCATTGCAACAATCATTGCGCCACCAATCAAAATAGCCAGCGTCGAGACTTCACCGATTGACCCAGGAAGGTTACCAATGAAAGCATCCATCCAAGTAATCGCGTTACCAGAAACGTTGTTCACCAGTGCGCCTTGACCGCCTGCAGCCCATTGGCTTAGAGCCGTAGCGCCAGAGAAACCGTCAGCCGCTGTCCATACCAAATCACCAGAGATTTGAGCTGGGTAAGCGAAAAATAGGAATGCACGACCAGCAAGCGCAGGGTTCAGGAAGTTACGACCTGTACCACCAAAAATTTCTTTAGCGACAACAACACCGAAGGTAATACCCAAGGCTGCTTGCCACAAAGGAAGTGTAGGTGGAACGATCAACGCAAACAGAATCGAAGTAACAAAGAAACCTTCATTAACTTCGTGCTTACGCACCATACAGAACAGCACTTCCCAGAAACCACCAACGATGAATACCGTTGCGTAGATAGGCAGGAAGTAAGTTGCACCAAGCAGCATTTTGCTCGCCCAACCTGCATCCGGCGCGAGCGATCCGCCCAGCATTTCTGTTAGCCAGTAATGCCAGTTGCCGCCAACAATAGAAACAAGCTGTTCAGCACCGTACATCGAGTTCAGCGCCATGACAGCCTGGTTACCTGCGTTGTACATGCCGAAGAACATCGCTGGGAATACAGCCAGCCACACCATGATCATGATGCGTTTCAGATCGATGCTGTCACGAACGTGAGCACCACGCTTGGTCACAAGACCAGGGGTATAAAACAGTGTTGCTGCAGCTTCATAAAGCGCAAACCATTTCTCGTGCTTACCGCCCGGTTCGAAATGCGGTTCGATATCTTCAAGAAATTTTTTCAGGCCCATCGGTTACCCTTCCTTCTCAATTTGATCAAGGCACTCACGTAACATCGGGCCAAAATCGTATTTGCCAGGGCAAACAAATGTACACAAAGCAAGATCTTCAGGATCCAGTTCAAGTGCACCTAGCTGAGCCATGCTGTCCAGATCGCCTGCACAGATATCTCGTAGCAACAGTGTTGGCTCGATGTCCAGTGGCATAACACGCTCGTAGTTACCGATTGGCACCATTGAACGCTCACTACCGTTAGTGGTAGTTGTCATGTTAAACAGCTGACCTTTAAAGAACTGACTCAGGTACGCACGCGTTACTGAGAATTTATTTTTGCCTGGAGCGATCCAGCCAAACAGTTCTTTTTCACGACCTTCGCGTAACGCACTTACTTGTAAGTGGAAACGACCAAGATAACCATGAACACCGCCAGCTTGTGTTCCACTTAGTACGGAACCAGAAATGAGACGGATTTCTCCAGGCATCAATTCGCTGTTAGTCAATTCGTTTATTGACGCACCGATTTGCGTGCGGATAAGACGTGGGTTGTTAACCACCGGTCCTGCCAAGGCAATCACGCGATCTGTGTAAAGCTCTCCTTCAAGGAAAAGCTTACCGAACGCAATAACGTCTTGGTAGTTCAGGTGCCAAACCTGCAAGTCAACGCCAACAGGGCGGAGGAAGTGAATATGAGTACCCACCAGACCAGCTGGATGAGGGCCATTAAACACTTGCTCTTCAACGTTGGACTGTGAGCTTCGTGGCAGGCTAGACTCGCCTTTGCACACGTAAACCTTGCCGTCAGTCAAGCGCGAAAGAATATCCAAACCTGCGACAAACGCTTCTTGCTGTTCATTAATGATCAGCTCAGGGTTTGCTGCCAAAGGATTGGTATCCATCGCGGTGACGAACACAGCAGAAGGCTTAGCATCAACCGCAGGGTTTTTGCTAAACGGACGGGTACGAAGCGCAGTCCACAGACCAGATTCCACCAATTGGTCAACGATCACTTGGCGATCAAGGCCTGCGATTTCAGAGGCTTCATATTTATTGAAAGTGACTTGCTCGTTGCCTTCGATTTCGATGACAACTGACTGAAGAACACGTTTCGCACCGCGGTTTATCTCAACCACAGTACCCGCTGCAGGTGCAGTAAATTTAACGCCAGCGTTCTTTTTATCTTCAAAAAGAATCTGACCTTTCTTCACCACATCCCCAACACGAGTATGCATCGTTGGACGCATACCTACATACTCTTCGCCTAGCAAGGCGACTTTTGTGATGGCTGCGCCATCATTTATCACCTGAGCAGGAGTCCCTGAAATTGGGATATCCAAGCCCTTTTTTATTGTAATCATACGCACTTGCACTACATTAACGGGAAAAAAATCTGTTATTGCGCAGTTAATACACGACTTTCCACTGTCTGGTAGGGTGATAAACACCCCAAACCTTCGCAACTTCCTCATCACCAACCCGCAACAATTGAGCGAGCAGGGTCAGTTTTCAAGCGATGGATTCTATCATCAACCAAAGATGCTATTCCACGGCAATCACCGTGACGCACCCTGAATTTTCAGCAACTGAGCAAAGTATCGCCAATTGATGGTGATAAGTATGAGCCGGTACGCAAAATGTCATGCAAATGTAGTGTGTGAAAAGTGTTACAAAATCAACATTAGCGATGAAAGCCTGTCTCAATGCTGAATCGATTAATACACTACATTTCTTAACATTCTACTGGCGACCATTCTCATACGTGAATTCATAGCCATAGTGTCGAACAGTTGAACATCTAAGTCGAACGTATCACTGCACAGTAATGGGCCGTTTGTTTAACCGCCCATCGCGAAATGGTTATTTGTTATCGTGTAAAGACCCGCCATGACAAGGTGGCGAGTTAGGTGAATGACCATTCAAATCATGCCACTCACTCTCAGTATATGTATGAATTGCCAATGCATGGATATCATTTTTCAACTCATGTGCCAGTGTTTGGTTTACCGCACGGTGCCTTGTGATTAAGCGTTGCCCTTCAAAGTCGGCACTAACAATTGTCACTTTGAAGTGACTTTCTGACCCAGCGGGCACATTGTGCATATTACTTTCATTAAGCACTTCTAAAAAGATAGGCGAAAAAGTGGTGTTCAGTTTCTGCTCAATGTTTTGTTGAACAATCATACGTCCCTCTTTTGTATATCGGCTTTTTTTCTGCATTGTCTTTACGCGATCTCTGCAAGACAATTGCAGTATTCCTGTCATCTGCGACAATATACCTCATTCTCACAAGCGCTTCGCTGATACCTCCCATGAAAACCACATTACAAATCGAAGGCATAGCGTTGGAATTGCGCCGCTATCCGCTTCAAAAAAATGAAACCTTACAAGCTTGGGATGCTGCCGATGAATACCTCATCGAGCACATCGAAGCTCTGGACTTGGAACCAGGCGCACATATTCTGATCATGAATGACGGATTCGGTGCGCTCAGTTGCTGGGCCTCACTGAAAGGCTACCAAGTGACTGCGGTTAACGATTCTTTGCTATCGCAGCAAAGTATTGAACAAAACCTGAATAATAATTCATTGTCGCACGTTCAGTGTTTGTCATCGTTGGATGCACTTCCAGCGGATGTCGATCTTGTTGTGATGAAACTACCAAAAAACAACCGTCTTTTGGTTTGGCAATTGCAACAAATCGCAAAACAGGAAAAGGCTCAACTCACTACTATCACAGGCGCGAAAGCCAAAGACATACATACATCAACACTAAAACTCTTCGAAAAGCATTTAGGGACAACCCACACTTCTCTGGCAAAAAAGAAGGCGCGTTTGGTTTTCTGCCACAAAGAGAAGCAGTTGGATGTGTTACCTCCTGCAACGACCTCATTTGATGTTGCGGACTATCAGTTGTCTCTGGTTAATCATGCCAACGTATTTTCTTCAGAGAGCCTCGATATCGCGGCATATTTGATGCTTCAACACATGCCTAATGATGACAGCATCAAACACATTATTGACCTTGGCTGTGGAAACGGCGTTTTAGCGATACAAGCGGCGAAGCTAAATCCTCAAGCGCGTATTACCGCCGTCGATGAAAGCCACATGGCTGTAGCTTCTGCCACGCTCAATTTAGCTAACCATGGTATTGAACCAACAAGAACGCGTTGTTTGGTCAATAACTGCCTTGATGGGTTCCCCCCTGAAAGTGCAGATGTGGTTTTGTGTAACCCGCCGTTTCATCAACTACAAGCGGTGACGGATCACATTGCTTGGCAAATGTTTTGTGATGCTCAGCGAGTTCTTGAACCCAAGGGGCGAATTGTGGTCATTGGTAATAGACACCTCGGCTATCATACTAAATTGAAACGTCTTTTTGGCAATGCTCAAGTCATTGCTTCCAACCGTAAGTTTGTTATCGTCGAAGCTTATAAATAGTCAGACTATAAAGGGATGCATTTACTCATGAAAAAACTTCTGCTTGTTTCCGGACTCGTCATTGGCTTGAGCGCCTGCTCAGCACCTCAAGAACCTCAGCTGACTATCGCGCCTCAGCCTTCGCTCTCATCAGTGCCTATCGTGCAAAATAAGTCAGTTGCGGTAGAAAGCCGTGATTTACGAACTGCACAATTTGTTGCTGTGGTCGATAACGGGCGTAAAAATGTGCAGCCTATCCAAGCAACGTCAAATGTCCGTGTGGTATTGGAAGATGCCCTCACCCGCCAGTTGAACTCTCAAGGCTATCGTGTTGTTGCCGATGGGAAAGGCAAGCTTCGCTTAGATTTGTTAGATGCCTTGGTGAAAGTGGAGCATTCTGTGTTTTCACACACTATGACGACCAATGTACAAATCCAATTGGTTGCCGAAACTGATGAGAATAAGTTTGTTAAGCGATACACCGGTAAATCAACATCTGAAGGCGCGACCAGTGCGTCAGTTGAAGATATGGAAATCGCACTTAACAGTCTGCTAGAAGCTGTGTTGCAAGACATTGCTCAAGACAAACAACTAACGACCTTTATGAACGAGAATTTTTAATGCGAACTTTGATTAAATCGATCGTTGTCGCGGCAACAATGACGTTGACACTTCCTGTATTCGCGGCCAATCCGGTCGTTGATGTAGAAACCAACATGGGAAATTTCAAGATTGAGCTCTATCCAGAGAAAGCGCCCAAGTCCGTTGAGAACTTTTTACGTTATGTCGAAGACGGCAGTTACGTGGATACCCAGTTTCATCGTGTGATCAAAGGGTTTGTGGTGCAAGGTGGTGGCTACGATGCCGATTTTAATCCTCGCCCAAGCACATATGGTGAGGTCGTTAACGAATCAAAAAATGGATTAAATAATGACCGCGGCACTATTGCCATGGCTCGCAAATCCTCACCAGATTCGGCAACCAGACAGTTTTATATTAATTTGCAAAATAACAGCAACTTAAATGGCTCAGTGAACAAGTTTGGTTATACCGTTTTTGGTAAAGTGATTGAAGGTTTCAACGTCATCGAAAACATGGCGAACACGAAAACCGTCACGATCCCGCAAGCGGGTATGCGAGATGTTCCTCAGCAACCTATACTAATTGAGAAAATTATCATTAACAATTAGTCGTAGGAATCAGGGAATGCTAAAACTCATTGCAGACAATCCCGAACCTGATGTAAATCTAGCACTCGCCGATGAGCATATACGTACCAATGCTCCGGCGTTTGCCGCAGAGGTCATCCGCTTCATTTTAAGGCAATCACCTTATGATGAGCTCAAAGAAATATGCCGACAGCAATTTGTTGACTGGTGGAAGCTTTCAATGCCCAGCGGCTCACCAAAAAACAACTACGAATCTGTTTATTGGTACTTGCTGTACTTAATCGAGTCGAGACGTGAAGACGAATTACGAGGTAATCGCTTCGCCAATAGGCGCGTAAAAGAATGTGCTTGTTATCTGATGAATAAGGGAAAATTTCCTGATTACGCGCGTGGCATTCGTCCTTGAAGCACGGTAGCATGACGTTACTTATGTTACTCACAAGGACGTCACTACATGTCCCATGCATCATCCCCTACATGGCGAGAAACGGTTCACAGTTATCTTGATCGCCGACTCTTATGGGTTTTTCTTCTTGGCTGTGCAAGTGGCTTTCCCTGGCTTTTAATTGGCTCAAACATGTCGGGGTGGCTCAAGGATGCAGGCCTCACTCGAACAGCGATTGGTTTGTTTGGTTCCATCTTTGTGGTTTATGCAATTAATTGGATGTGGGCACCGCTTATTGACCGCATCAAGCTTCCTTATCTTTACCATAAGTTAGGTCAGCGCCGCAGTTGGATTGTGCTCATGCAATCGATCATGTTGGTGTGTACCTTGTTTATCGCCAACACTGATCCTTCATTTAATTTATGGCTCACCTCGGTATTAGCGCTCACCATTGCCCTAGCCTCTTCGACACAAGACATCGCCATCGATGCCTTTCGTATCGACAGCTTCACCGAGCAAGAAAAGTCAAAAATGCCACAAGCTGCCGCCATGGCTGTGATTGGATGGTGGACCGGCTACAGCCTCCCTGGTTACTTCGCCTTCATCAATGCTGACAGTATTGGCTGGAACGGCGTGTACTACGGCATGGCCGTCTTCATTGGACTGCTGATTCTATTTACACTTTTCGTCGGGGAGCCTGATTCTGAGCGCGAAGCGTTGCAGGCAGAGGCCGAAGCGCGTTATGCCAAGCGACTCAAACATGGTGAAAACAGAGTGCTACTATGGCTGTCCGTCACCCTTATTGAGCCTTTTGCGGAATTCTTTCGCCGAAACGGTGTAAAAGTTGCGCTCACTCTGCTGTTGTTCGTCTTCTTGTTTAAAATAGGTGAGGCATTTCTTGGGCGCATGTCGATCGTCTTCTACAAAGAAGTCGGTTTCAGCAACGAACAAATTGGCCACTATTCCAAGCTCATTGGCTGGGGCGCCATGGTGGTCTTCACCTTAATTGGTAGTGCTATTAACGTTCGTTTCGGCGTGGTGAAAGGCCTACTGATTGGCGGTATTTCCATGGCCGCCAGTAACCTTATGTTTGCGCTCATGGCGCAGGTTGGTCCGAACGAAGATTTGTTCCTCGCCACTATCATTGTTGATAACTTCACGAGTGCTTTTGCAACGATTGCTTTTGTCTCCTTCTTGACCTTCCTAACAGGACGCGCCTTTTCGGCCACACAGTATGCTCTGCTCGCATCGCTAGGCAACTTAGGTCGGACAACCCTGTCATCGTTTAGTGGTGCCACTGTCGACTGGATAGAAGGCTTTGAGTGGCTACATGACATTACATGGCTGAATCCGTGGTCATTCTTCTTTATCCTCACCACGGTCATGGTGTTACCAAGTCTCGCCATGATTATTGGGCTCAGACACCACTTCAATTCTCTCTCTGATAAGCAAAACCCTGCCTAAATGTGTTTAATCCGCGACAATTGTCGCGGATTTCCCTCCGAAAACTGTTGAATCTTTTATCTTTGTCATGATTTGAAACACTTATCTCTTATGTAATCCGTTTCAACGAGATCTAAATCACAATTAGCAAACGATTGCGGTTTCATTGCATTTTCTTTTTTGAAGTTTCCCATAGAATGGCGCTCACAACGGCGAGGTCCAACCATTCGGTTTCTTTGCCACTTCATTCCTTACGATGTAAAGAGAACTTAAGATGCGTAAATCTGTAGTAGCACTGAGCGTTCTGGCAGCAGCAGTTGCTGTCCCTGCACAAGCGGAATACCTATACGGTTTCGGTAACGTATACACTGACTACCTGACGTGGACTAACGGTACTCAAGGTTACGGTGATCGCCTAGATGTTAGCGAAGGTCGTGACGATCATGTAACCATCGGTGCTGAGGGTGGCGCAGGCTTCACTTGGGGTGAAATCTACGGTTTCTACGAGTTTGAGAAAGTAGATCGCGCATCTTCAGAGCGCAGCCAAGCAGCTAAATTCTCTATGCACTATAAAATTGCTGGTAACGTAACGGCATACGGTCAAATTTACGATTACTCTGAAAACGGCGCTGGCGTTGGTATGAGTGAGCAAAACCGTGTTCTAGGTCTTGGCTTTGTTGGCCTAGCTGGTGAAAACTACTGGTTCAAACCATGGGTAGGTGTACATGATCTGACTTCTGGTAAAGGCGAAGCTTCTGGCATGAACGGCGGTATGCTGGGTTGGACTGCAGGCTACAACTTCGAAATCGCGGGTCAGCCATTCATGGTAACCAATTGGAACGAAGTTGAATTTGCACGTAACGATGCATACAAAGTTGCGCAAAATGGTTCAACCGGCCTTAACGGTGGCGTTAGCATTTGGTACGACATCACTGACACCGTATACACTGGCTTCACTTACCGCTACTTTGCTAACAAGCTAGGCGTAGACGGTTACGGCGATGCTGCAATCTTCCGCATCGGTATGCACCTGTAATCAAAATGATTTTAAAAAAAGCACCTTTGGGTGCTTTTTTTATACTTGAAATTCGGACTCTTTGATAAGCATGATATTCTTCTACCATTACTTTTAATAGTAGGTTTAAGATGCGATTTACCCTTGTCGGCGCTGGCGCAGTAGGTTCTTTGTGGGCGTTAAAACTTCAACAAGCTGGCCATCAAGTACACCTTGTCACTCGCCACGAAGAAGTCACGCTTGAGCGTAGTTTTGAGAAGACTCAGCCAGTCAAATTTTCCGCCAACCAGCCAGATTTACTCAAAGACAGTGATTGCATAGTGATCTGCGTGAAAGCCTTCAACGTCGAAGCCACCATACAACACATACTTCCTCACCTGCATCCCGATACGCCCGTTATACTGATGCATAACGGGATGGGAACCACTGACACTGCGCTGCGTTTGGTGAGTAACAATCCTTTGCTGTTTGCTACCACCTCTCACGGTAGCCTGATGCTAACCGCTACCGAAGTTAAACATACGGGTATTGGTGAGACGCGAATGGGTGGCCTTAACACACTCGGTATGCGCTGCGATTTTCTAGCAGACGTATTCT
Organism: Enterovibrio litoreus; assembly: GCF_045679545.1. Classification (NCBI taxonomy): domain Bacteria; kingdom Pseudomonadati; phylum Pseudomonadota; class Gammaproteobacteria; order Vibrionales; family Vibrionaceae; genus Enterovibrio; species Enterovibrio litoreus. The sequence continues at coordinate 811,973 of NZ_CP166194.1, read as the reverse complement.
CTCACGCTCTTGCTCCTTGCTGTTGGGATGAGAGCATTGAACAAGCACTTTGGCACAAACTTGCCATCAACTGTATGATCAACCCATTAAGCGCCATTCATCAAATAACGAATGGCGATCTGCTGCTTCCTCACTATAGGGATCAACTGATTTCCCTGAGCGAAGAAATTGCCTTTGTCATGAATGCAGAGGGAATAGCAATAAGCCGAGAAGAAGTGCTTAACAGAGCCCTTTACGTTGCTCAAGCAACCGCCAGCAATTACTCGTCGATGAATCGCGACATTTTCCACCAGCGACGATCAGAAATCGATTTCATTACCGGTTATCTTGTCGAACGCGCTGCGTTACACGGTATCGCTACACCTGAAAACACTGTTTTATATCATGCCATTAAGAATTTGGAGCAATCCTATGACCACACCTAGCGTATTAGTGTGCCTTGCGCCCGGCACCGAAGAAATCGAAGCCGTAGCAGTGATAGACGTCATGGTGCGTGCAGGCTTCAACGTGACCACCGCCAGTGCTGCCGAAAATGGTGACCTCACCATCACCTGCTCGCGCGGCGTAAAACTGGTTGCAGACGCACCATTAGTCAAAGTGGCAGACGAAGAGTACGACTGTATTGTGGTGCCAGGTGGTGTCGGTGGCGCAACCTGTTTAGGCGAAAGCGCGTTGGTATTAGAAATGATCCGTCAGCAGCAGTGCGATCAAAAATGGGTAGCCGCTATCTGTGCAGCCCCTGCGCTAGTGCTAGAGAAAAATGGCTTATACCCAGACGCACACAAAGCATGCCACCCTGCGTTTATCGAACAGATTAACGCGGAAAAGCGTAATAGCAAGCGTGTGTTTACCGATCACGACCACAAGCTGATCACCAGCCAAGGTCCGGGCACTGCGTTAGAGTTTGCCGTTGAGATTGTGTTGGTGCTGGCAGGAAAAGAGAAGGCGAAGGAAGTTACCGATCCTATGGTGATGATCCCGAGCCTTCACTATGACAAGAAGTTTGCGTAGTTAATCCAAGGGCCTAAGCCCATAATACAAACAAAAAGCCAGCATAAATGCTGGCTTTGGTTTTCTCGTCCCTAGCGCCTGCTTTTAAGGGCGATATACCTTCACGTTCGCATAACCATTTTCTTGCAAGTAAAGCGCCTGTAATCGGCTCATTACGCCACGGTCACAGTACAGCAAATAGGTTTTGCTCTGATCTAAATCGCCAAACTTGGTTGCCAGTTTGAAGAACGGAATGTGAGCCACTTCCACGCCGTCAATCTCCAGCGGGCTGTTCTCTTCTTCTTCAGGGCTGCGGATATCTAGCACCACAGCACCATGAGCGATCTCATCAACCAATTCAACGTCTGGGGCTTTTTCTTTACTTTGCTTTTCAATCTCACGAATGTCCATGGTGCGCGCTTCGCGAACCACTTGCTCAAGGATCTCAAAGTTAAAGTTCGCTTCTTCTAAATCGAGTTTCTCTTTTTCAGCCTTGATAGTTGGCTTACGAGAAATCACACCACAGTATTCTGGCATGGTCTTGGCGAAGTCTTCCGTGCCAATTTGACGCGCCATATTGATGATGTCTTCTTTGTCCCAGTTGATCAAAGGACGAAGGATCAGCGTGTCTGTCACGTTGTCGATATGTCGAAGGTTGGTCAGCGTCTGACTAGAGACTTGTCCCAGTGCTTCACCCGTCACCAGTGCTTGAATACCATTTCGCTCCGCCATCATCGATGCCGCACGCATAAACATACGTTTAAGCACAACGCCCATCTGACCGTCTTCAACCTTTTCCAAGATCTCAGCCACTACAGGTTCAAAATTGATAGAAACAAACTTCACTTTTGCAGAAGAACCAAATTTCTCCCACAAGTAATAAGCCGTTTGCTGAACACCAATCTCATGAGATGCGCCGCCAAGATTAAAGAAACAGTAATGTACTTTACTGCCACGCTTAATGTGTAAGTAGCTTGATACGCCTGAATCAAAGCCACCAGAAATCAAACTCAACACATCTTCTTGGGTACCAAGCGGGAAGCCACCTAAACCTTTGAAACGCTCACGCACAACGTTGACGTTCTCTTTGTCCACTTCAAGATGAACGGTGACGTCGGGGTTTTTCAACTGAACGCGCGCAGATTCCACATCTTGATTCAAGCCACCACCTACGTAACGCTCTACCTCAATGGAAGTAAATGGGTGATTACCACGACGCTTGGCACGCACACAGAACGACTTGCCTTCCAGTTGATGGCTGACCGTTGCAGCGACGATCTCGTAAATATTGTGCAGATCAGTAAACTCGGTTTGCTCAACCTCTAGTACGTGGTGAATGCCCGGCGTACTTGTCAGGGCTGACAATGTAAGTTCACGTTGGGAAGCGTCTTTTAGCGAAACCTCGATATGGTCACGACGGTTAAATACCGCCATAGCAACTGACTTCCGCTTAAGAACATTTCGGATGTTACCTTCCAGAATTTTCGTGAAGCGCTTCCGTACAGATTCACTTTTGACCATCACCTCAGGGTGAATTTTTACGATAAATTTCATAACAGGTTTCGCTACAGCTTCGTTAAAGGCGCGGATTATACATCAAGCATAACGTATTCGAAATAACCTACTAAAAACGAAAAAGGCAGCGCCTTCGCACTGCCTTCTCTATGTCACTGTCGTGATGAGATTAGTTTTCCTGTATCGGTTGAACCGGTGAGTCTGCTGAAATCTCATCAGATTCTCGAGGCTTACCTTGCATGACAGCGATCTCCACTCGGCGATTTTGCGCGCGATTTTGCGGTGTATCATTCGCGACACGGGGTGTTGTGCCAGCCATACCTTCAACTCGCATTCGTAACGGGTCAAACCCTTCCACCTTTTCCATTTCCTGCGCGACAGATACCGCACGCTGTGCAGATAAGTCCCAGTTGGAACGGTAAAGCTCAGAATCTAGCGGCGTATCATCTGTGTGGCCAGAAACACGCACGATGCCAGGCACATCTTTGACTAAATCGGCAATTTGCCTCACCAAAGGTCTAAACTTCGGCTGCAAGAATGCTGACCCCGCAGGGAAGGCACCGTTTTCACGAATACGAATGATGAGCTGCTGACCAAGGTTTTCAACCTCTATTGCCCCTTCTTCAACTTCGCGTTCCAAGGCTTGCACCATCATCTGCGCCGTGCTCGACATCTGTTCGGTGTCTTGTTCTTCTTCTTGCATCGAGGCATCGGTTGCGGTTGAGCCACCATCGAGAGTGGCCGAATCACGTTGTGAACCACCCGCTCTGTCAGACTCCCCATCTTGAAAATCCAGCGTACGCTGCGTCATATCGATGGTTTGCTGCATGATGACTTCAATGGGCGTCGGTTCTGGGCGGCCTGGGCGGAATTCCTGCGCGATAACACTCGTACCTTTTGGTATGTCTTTCACTTCAAGAAGATTTTGCACACCAAACGCAAATTTCATTGAGCCCGCAATTTGCTTGAACTTCAGTACGTCCATTTCCGAAAACGAAAGCAGAAGTACGAAAAAGCACATCAACAGCGACATCAAATCCGCGAACGTACCCATCCAAGCTGGTAGGCCTGGGGGGGGACATTTGCATTCTTCATCCATACCAGACTCCTTATGCGTCTACGTCAACGGCGCGTTTTTTCTCGTTGAGGTAGTTTTTCAGGTAGCCATCGATAACTCGTGGATTTTGCCCATCTTGTATCGCAAGCAAACCGTCCATAATTAAACGACGATTCAGCTTTTCCTGATCTTTGCGCAACCGCAATTTGTCCGCAATCGGGATCGCGAGCATATTCGCGAGCATCGCACCATAGAGTGTTGTAAGAAGTGCTACCGCCATTGCGGGACCGATCGCCTTGGGATCATCCATGTTTGAAAGCATGGCGACCAGACCAACCAGTGTTCCTATCATCCCCATCGCCGGTGCAACGTCAGCAAGCGCACTGTAAAACTGCGCTCCACCGTCATGCCGTTCATCTGTCATAACGATGTCTTTTTGCAGAGTCATTTTCACCACCTCTGCATCATGTCCATCCACCAACATGTCGACGCCTTTCTTCATAAAAGAATTGGTCACTTCCATTTCTTCTAGGGCAAGAAAACCACCTTTACGGGCAGCGTCGGCCATTTCAACAATTTTTGCGATGAGGTCTTCTGGATCATCGGCTTTAAACATGAATGCTTTGCCGGCAATTTTAAATGCCCCAAAAAATTGCCCCATTGGGTATTTCATCATGACAACGAAAAGACTACCGCCAAATACAATCAGCGCAGACGGGACGTCGGCAAACATGCTCAAGGTACCACCGAGTAGCATCGCCATTATGATGAAGGCAAAGGCGCCAATGAGTCCTATGAGTGTCGCCAAATCCACAGAACGATCCCCTTAATTTTCGACAAAAGAGTGAATATTGAAGTATGCGTTACGCTATGCGCTGACCAACTTATCGGCAGCAACAGAAATAGATTTAGCGTGTATTAATGATTTTATACCCAACTGGTCTCAAGATGCAGATTTCGTTCGCAACTTTAAGCCCAATATCCAGTATTAGGCAAAAATGCGCGCAAAACGAGAGTAAATCGTCTCTAATTTTGCCGCACTCTTCGCTTGCCGAGTAGAATCGTCTTGAAATGCCTTCCAGATACACAGAAATTCGCTCAAGGGTTTGACCCCTTTCTGGCGCTGAGTTAACTTCTCCGCCATTCCCTACTATCTAGGATTATCATGGCGACTAAGAAACCCGAAAACATGACCTTTGAGGAAACCCTCAAGGAACTAGATACGATTGTTAACGGCCTTGAGAACGGTGATTTACCGTTAGACACCGCGCTAAAGCAATTCGAGCGAGGCATTTCACTTGCACGCCAAGGTCAAAAGACCCTGTCTGATGCCGAGCAACGCGTCGAAATCCTTCTGGCGCAAGACGACAATGCCCCACTAGAGACTTTTGAAGACGCACGTGATGAGTAACAGCTGTTTAAAATCCACCCTCCTTCATTATCAAAAGCGCAATAATGACCAGTTAGGACGTTGGATTGATGCGCTTGGTAACGCCGATCAGCCGCTCATTCAAGCGATGAAATACGGCACATTGATGGGAGGGAAGCGTATTCGTCCCTATCTCACCTATGTTACTGGTCAGTTGTTTGGCCTGACTGACGATGCATTAGATACGCCAGCCGCGGCCGTTGAATGCATTCACGCTTATTCACTGATCCACGATGATTTGCCCGCCATGGATGATGACAGTCTGCGTCGTGGCCATGCGACTTGCCATATTGCCTTCAATGAAGCCAACGCGATCCTTGCTGGAGATGCCTTACAAACGTTAGCGTTCAGTATTCTGGCTGACGGTCAACTTTCAGCAGAAGGTGACACTTACCGCATCCAGATGGTCAAAGAATTGGCAACTGCATCCGGTGCAATGGGTATGTGCCTTGGTCAAGCGCTCGATTTAGCTGCTGAAGGCAAACAAGTCGATTTAGCGGCGTTAGAAACTATTCATCGCAACAAAACGGGCGCTCTGATACGCTGTGCTGTCAGGCTAGGCGCTTACGCTGCTGGTGAAAAAGGGGTCGCCTGCCTTACACAACTCGATACATTTTCAAATGCCATTGGACTTGCCTTTCAAGTGCAAGATGACATTCTGGATATCATCAGTGACACTGAAACACTTGGAAAACCACAGGGTTCAGATTTAGCTGCAGAGAAAAGCACTTACCCTGCCCTTCTCGGTCTTGAAGGGGCGCAAGAAAAAGCCGCGCTTTTGTATCAAGAAGCGCTTCAGGCTTTGGATGCGATCCCCTACAATACAGAGCAATTGGAGCTGTTCGCCCGATACATTGTCGAGCGAAATAATTAAAAGCAATGACGTTGCGCCAAAACGAATTTATGACTCTCGATATCGCTAAATACCCAACGCTTGCGCTGGCGAATACGCCCGATGAACTGCGGACACTTCCGCGAGACATTCTGCCTTCGCTATGTGATGAGCTAAGAACTTATCTGTTGAACTCCGTCAGCCACTCAAGCGGGCACTTTGCGTCTGGCTTGGGCACGGTTGAACTGACGGTAGCACTTCATTTCGTCTATAACACACCATTTGACCATTTGATTTGGGATGTTGGTCATCAAGCCTATCCCCACAAAATCTTAACTGGTCGCCGTGAAAAAATGCCAACTATTCGCCAAAAAGGCGGGTTACACCCTTTCCCGTGGCGAGAAGAAAGTGAATACGATGTGTTGTCTGTCGGCCACAGCTCTACGTCTATCAGCGCAGCATTAGGCCTTGCCATTGCTGCAGCCAAAGAAGGTCGTGAGCGCAAGGTCGTGAGTGTGATTGGTGATGGTGCGATTACCGCAGGCATGGCGTTTGAAGCCATGAACCATGCCGGTGATGTTCACCCCGACATGCTGGTTGTCCTCAATGACAATGAGATGTCGATTTCTGAAAACGTCGGCGCACTCAACAACCATTTAGCGCAGTTGCTATCCGGTAATTTCTATACCTCAATCCGCGAAGGCGGAAAAAAGGTGCTTTCTGGTGCACCACCGATCAAAGAATTGGTTCGTCGCGCAGAAGAGCACCTTAAAGGCATGGTAGTCCCTGGCACCTTGTTCGAAGAACTCGGCTTTAACTACATCGGTCCTGTAGATGGTCACGATGTGGAAGAATTGGTTAAAACATTGAAGAACATGCGTGGACTGAAAGGCCCGCAGTTCCTTCACGTGATGACCAAAAAAGGTAAAGGCTATGAGCCTGCGGAGAAAGATCCGATTGGCTACCACGCCGTGCCTAAGTTCAACCCTGCCGAAAACACACTGCCCAAAGCCAAGGCGTCAGGGCCAACGTTTTCTAAAATCTTTGGCGACTGGCTATGTGACATGGCCGCAGAAGATGAAAAATTGCTCGCTATCACTCCCGCCATGCGCGAAGGCTCAGGCATGGTGCGCTTTTCCAAAGAATTCCCAGATCGCTACTTTGACGTCGCTATTGCCGAACAACATGCCGTTACCTTAGGCACAGGCATGGCCATTGGTGGCTATCACCCCGTTGTTGCCATTTACTCGACCTTCTTACAACGTGGTTATGATCAGCTTATCCACGACGTTGCCACCATGAACTTGCCTGTGATGTTTGCTATCGATCGTGGCGGATTAGTGGGTGCAGATGGCCAAACTCACCAAGGTGCGTTTGATCTGAGCTTTATGCGCTGCATTCCTAACATGGTGATCATGGCACCAAGCGACGAAAACGAGTGTCGCCAGATGCTTTACACAGGCCACAAACACCAAGGGCCGTCAGCAGTACGTTATCCGCGAGGCACAGGTTGTGGAGCGAACGTCGAAGCCGTCATGACCGAATTACCTATTGGTCAAGGTGTCCTTCGCCGACAGGGTGAAAAGGTGGCGATACTGAGTTTTGGCACCATGCTACCCGCTGCTCTGGAGGCGGCAGAAAATCTCAATGCAACCGTGGCAGACATGCGCTTTGTGAAGCCATTGGATGAAGCCATGATCGACGAACTTGTCTCGACACACGATGTATTAGTGACCGTTGAAGAAAATGCTATTGCCGGTGGCGCAGGCTCTGGTGTGGTGGAGTATTTGATGAAGTCTCGCCAAATCAAACCTGTGCTTCAAATCGGCCTACCTGATACCTTCATTCACCAAGGTACTCAGCAAGAACTGCATGCAGAACTGGAACTTGACGGAAGAGGTATCGAGGCACAAATTCGCCGCTACCTCGAATAGTATTTCAACCTCGTAATGGTTCAACATACCCATCCAAAAGAACGGCGCTCAGGCGCCGTTTTCATATCTGCGTTCTTATAATATTTTGGTCGTCGCAAACTCCAAGCAATGTCTCACTTTTAAAACTACACTTAGCCAATATAAGTAAGTGCTTTTTATCAATTATTTATCACTAGGTGCGATAAAAAACTATGATGGCGATGAAAAGAATCCGTCAGTGTTTCACCGTTATTATCTTGATGGCATTGTCTTCGCAGCATGCTGTTGCGGACAACGAGCCCCCAAAAAAAATCGCGTATATCGTCTCAGACAGTCGCATCCATTTTTGGGATATCCTCCTTCGCGGCATCGACAGCAGCGCACAACCGTTAAACTATCAAGTTATTGTCTATAGCGCTGACAACTCAAGGCAAAAAGAATTACAAAACACGATAGCCGCCATTCGAGACAAGGTCAGTGGCATCATTTTGTCTCCGGTTAATTCCTCGAGTGCCGTCACTGTGCTCAAACTCGCCAATCAGGCCAATATCCCCGTTGTGATTGCCGATGTGGGATCTGATAGCAACGACTTCATCAGCTACATTTCGTCAGACAATTTCAGGGGAGCATTTAATCTCGGACAAATGCTCATCAATACCATGAAAAAAAAAGGTTGGCGAAGTGGCACTGTTGGCATCATTGCGATTCCGCAAAAACGAGAAAATGGCCGCGCACGAACCCGTGGATTTTTGGAAGCTATAACGACTGCAGGTTACAAGTCAGCAAACATTCACCAGCTGCGTGATTTTTCCTATAAAGAAACCTATGACTTTGCCGCGTCACTGATTAAAGCAAACCCAAACATGAGAGCTATTTGGCTTCAAACCTCTCAACAATACCAAGCCGCGATAGATGCGATCGCAGAAGCACAAAAGCAAAATGAAATCTTGTTGATCTGTTTTGATGCTGAGCCCGAATTTACCAAAATGATCGCCAGCGGTCGTCTGGTGGGTGCGGGGATGCAGCAACCCTTTTTGATGGGAGAGCAGGCACTAGAAACCCTAGATAAACATTTGAATGGAGAATCTGTAGAAAAGACAATTTCATTGCCCGTACTCTCCGTGTCTCAATCCAATCTCTCTTTGTTATTGCCTGACATTCAACGAAATGTGTTAGGGAAAGACATTCAACTATGAACAGATCGACAGATAGTAAACCATCACTTTTTACGCATCTCATACTCGTTGTCTGCCTCATTGTGATTGGTACATTTACGCTGTCCGCTCTCATCACTTACAACAATCAACGTGATGAACTCGTGGCAGACCTTGAGGGCAGTGCCCAAGAAAGTCTTCTGCGGTTAACCAGCACACTTGCACCTTACTTATCGTCCTATTCGATCAACGAATATGAAAAACTCATTTATGCGGAAGCAAAACTCAAGAAATTTCATGCCGTTGTTATTGAAGATTACAAGATGGGAGATATTGTCGGTGAGTCAGCCTACATGACTGGCTACGTGAGGACAGAAGACAAACAATTTCATCCCTACCACCAAGGCATGCCACTCAACGACAATGCTGAAGCGAGCCTCTTTAGTGTCTCTGCCCCTATTCTTTCCAAACAGAACGAAAATCTCGGCAAAGTTACCCTCCATGTAAGCGATGACGTTATCCAAGATGAGTTAAATCATCAATTAATGCACACCACATTGACCAGCATCACTATTGCTATCTTACTGCTCAGCGTGTTGCTGTATTTTGCCAAACGCCTACTCATACGACCGATTAAACAAATCGCGCAAGCCATCGCGACCCAAGATGCCAGTGGTATCCCACTCTCTCACATTCCTCATTTTGGTCACCACGAACTCTCCTCACTCAGCCAAACAATGAACAATATGCTGGATGTTATTCGTTGTTCGCATGACTCCTTACAGCTAGAGCATTCTCGCTTACAGAACGTTATTGATGGAACACGAACAGGCACATGGGAATGGAACATCCAAACAGGTCACATCGAATACAACGGCGCATGGCAAGAAATATTGGGATGGGATATCGCCTTGCTCAATGGCCCACCCAATCAAGATTGGAAGACGTTTATCCACGCTGAAGACAGAATTAACTCTGATGCTCTTATGGAAAAACTGTTTGATAAGGAAATTGAGTATTACGACTGTGAAGTCAGACTACAAAATCGCACAGGCGTTTGGATTAACGCGTTAGGCCGCGCAAACGTTGTGGAATGGGATAAAAATGGACATCCACTAAAAATACTGGGAACACATCAAGATATTACCGCTCATAAAAAAAACGAGGATAAATTGCGATTAGCGGCAAAGGTGTTCACCCACACTCGGGAAGGGATCATCATTGCAGACAGTCAATCACGTATCATTGAAGTCAATGACGCTTTCACTCGTATTACTGGCTATTCCATTGACGAGGTTCGAGGTGAAAAGCCGAGCATTCTTCACTCAGGCCACCAAGATGCCGAGTTTTACAAGAAGATGTGGCATTCCTTGACCGATAAAGGCCATTGGAGCGGAGAACTTTGGAATCGCCGTAAAAATGGCGAAATATACCCAGAACTGCTCACCATCAGTTGCGTATTCGACGAAAACAATAAGCCCATGAATTATGTCGCTGTTTTTTCAGATATTACGTCATACAAAGAACACGAGCACGAACTGAAACAAATTGCGCATTTTGATACGCTCACCGAGTTGCCCAATCGATTTTTGTTAGGCGATCGCTTAAAAAGTGCCATGAAACATGCAAAACGCAATGGGCAATATGTGGCGATCATTTTTCTTGATCTTGACGGATTCAAGTCAGTGAATGATACCCACGGGCACGAAGTTGGCGACATACTCCTTCAAGAAATCGCAAAGAGAATGCAACGTTCAATGCGCGATAGCGACACAATCGCCCGTATTGGTGGCGATGAATTTGTCGCAGTTTTAACGGGGCTCAACTCACCAGAGGACTGCCCTCCTTTGCTTCCAAGACTCGTTGCCGCAACCTCTGAGCCCGTCAATGCCAATGGCAATTTGGTTCAAGTATCCGCAAGTTTTGGTATCACCCTTTTTCCACAAGCAGAGGACGTTGATGCTGACACGCTTCTCCGTCAAGCCGACTACGCCATGTATCAGGCCAAGTTAAATGGAAAGCGGCGCAGCCACTTCTTCGACGCTGAGTTGGAACACGCCCTCAAAAGCCAAAACGAGCATTTGCGTTCAATCGGCTATGGCCTAGCAAAAGCAGAATTTTTCTTATGCTATCAACCCAAGATCAACTTTCGAACGGGCGAGATCATTGGATTAGAAGCCCTGATTCGCTGGCAGCACCCCACTCAAGGCATTCTCATGCCAAACGATTTTATCCCTTCCATCGAAAATCATAGACTGATTATCGACGTGGGTGATTGGGTATTAGAAACCTCTCTTCATCAATTGACCGAGTGGCAAAAAAAAGGGTTTATCACACAGGTCAGTGTAAACATAGCGCCACACCAGCTTTTGCAGCCTGACTTTATGGATAAGCTCATCGTTTTGCTGGCGCGTTTCCCTCATATAAGCCCCAAACAATTGCAGTTAGAAATATTAGAAACTAGCGCGCTTGAAGACATCACGGCCGTCTCTGAAATCATCAAACGTTGTCAGTCCATGGGAGTTTCGTTTGCGATTGATGATTTCGGCACAGGTTATGCTTCGCTCACGTACCTAAAACAATTACCGGCAGAAACGCTAAAAATAGATCAGAGCTTTGTGCACGATATGCTCAATAACACGGATAATTTGGCCATCTTGGAAGGGATTATCACCTTGGCGAACACCTTTGGCAGAAAGGTTCTGGCAGAGGGTGTGGAAAAAAGAGAACAAATACAATTGCTGCTTTGGCTTGGCTGTGAATTAGGACAGGGGTATGGTATTTCGCGACCTATTCACGCTGACAAGGTACTCTCTTGGGTCAATGAGTGGAAACTCGACCCCACGTGGCACCAAAGTCCTGAAATCAAGGATGAACTACATCCTCTCATTGACTCAGTTATCAACAATCGTGCTCGCATCGAGCGAATGCAATCATATCTAACAAAAAAGAACCGTCGTTAATAGGCAGAAAAAAACGGCATCAGTGTGCCGTTTTTATCTGAACGAAATTAAAAGCAAACCACCGCTTTTTTCTTACCACCAGCCCAGATAGGCGTGTCCTACCCAAAGGGTCACCATCGACATCAAACCGGCCACAATGTCGTCGAGCATGATGCCTATACCGCCGTGAACTTTTTCATCCAACCAGCTAATAGGCCAAGGTTTGACCATATCAAAGAAACGGAAAATCACGAAGCCAGCCAAGACGGTTTGCCAGTCCATCACTGGGACAAGTAACATGGTGATCCAAAAGCCAATGAACTCATCCCATACGATGCTGCCGTGGTCATGCACCCCCATGTCTTGGGATGTACGACCGCAAAGATAAATGCCGATAGCACTGCCCAAAACAATCGCAACCGGGAGTAATGCACTGGACAACCAGAGAATCAAAAGATAAACAGGAACAGCAGCCAAGGTGCCCATGGTGCCGGGTACCCAAGGAGAAAGACCGGAGCCAAAACCTGTGGCGAGAAGATGAACAGGGTTCGACAGTCGAATTTTACTGATAGGATTATTCATTTACTTCTACAACCTTACGCCGAAAAATGGTCCCAACCAGAGAGAGACCAATCAACTGGTTTTCCTTCCCACATGACGTTCAAACCTTCGCCATGACGGATCTGACCAATACAGGTAATTGGCGTGTTGGTATGGGCAAGTGCCGCATCCAACGCGCCACGATGACTCTCTGGCACAGTAAAGCAAAGCTCGTATTCTTCGCCACTGCACAATGCCAGTTTCGCGGCTGCCTCAGGGCTGCCTGCATACTGTAACAGTTCGTCAGATAGCGGCAATTGATCAGCATTGACCACGGCAGAGACATCGCTGGCTTTGAGAATGTGCTTGAGATCGGCAATCAACCCATCAGAAACATCAAGGGCCGAAGAAGCGATGCCACGCAGCGCTTGTCCCGCTAATACTCTGGGTGTCGAATAGTAGTGACGATGCAGTAGCGTGTTTTCAATGTCGTTCGAGGGGGAGTTGTCACGCAAGATCACATCTAGCCCAGCCGCACTGTCACCGAGTGTTCCGGTGACGTACAACCAATCACCTGCGCTTGCACCATGGCGACAAATCGCTTTGCCTGATGGGATAAAGCCTTGCAACGTAATCGAAATACTCAGAGGGCCTTTGGTCGTGTCTCCACCAATGAGTTGGACGTGATAGTATTCCGCGAGCTTATAAAAGCCTTCGCAAAATCCTTTTAGCCATGCCTCGTCTGACGACGGCATTGTCAGTGCTAGAGAGCACCATGCAGGCATTGCGCCCATGGCAGCAAGATCGCTCAAGTTCGACGCCAAGGCTTTGTGCGCGACTTTTACCGGATCGGCATCAATGAGGAAGTGGTTCCCCGCCACCAATGTGTCTGTGGTGACTACAAGCTGACTGTTCTCAGGCATGGCAATCACTGCAGCATCATCACCAATGCCCAGCACAACGTCTTTTCTTGAGACCGGCTGTGCTTTGAAGTAACGGTTTATTAAATCGAATTCGTTACCAGCCATCATTCCTTTCCAAGCAAACGAGAATAAGAAAAAGGCCAGCGAGGCTGGCCTTGTCATTACTATTTAATTATTTCTTTCGCAGAGTAGGTACTGCTTTATCCAGTACCCCGTTCACGAATTTGTGGCTGTCTTCAGCGCCGAAACGCTTCGCTAACTCAATCGCTTCGTTGATAACCACTTTGTAAGGAACATCTTGGCGCTTGCACAGTTCATACATAGCAAGACGCAGCAGTGCGTGCTCCATCTCATCCAGATCTTGGATCGGACGAGACAAGTACGGACGCATTTTGCTGTCCATTTCTTGGTAGTTCAAGACTACGCCCGAGAACAAATCACGGAAGTACTCAACGTCTGTGTCTGGTTGACGAAGACGTGGCTCATCAGCCTGGTGTTCTTCTTCTTCGTAGTTATCTGCCGCGAGAAACTGTGCTTCAATATCAGCAACGTTGCCTTTGGTCAATTGCCAAGAATAGATGGCTTGTAGTGCAAAATGACGCGCATTGCGTCGTGCGGCTGGTTTCACGATAACCCCCGTTAGGATTCGATTTGGGACAGGACATTTACCATTTCAAGCGCGCTCAGTGCAGCCTCTGCCCCTTTATTACCAGCCTTGGTACCCGCGCGTTCGATGGCTTGTTCGATGGTATCTACGGTTAGCACGCCGAAAGCAACTGGAGTATCAAACTCTAGTGCTACTTGTGCCAAACCTTTATTACATTCTCCGGCCACATAGTCAAAATGTGGCGTACCGCCTCGGATCACAGATCCTAGCGCGATAATTGCGTCGTAACGACCGCTTTTTGCAACACGTTGCGCCACTAATGGCAGCTCGTAAGCACCAGGGCAACGTACTACAGTAATATTTTCTTCGCTAACTTGGCCCTGACGCTTCAGCGCATCAATAGCACCGTCCAGCAGACTTTCGTTAATGAAGCTGTTGAAACGAGATATAACGATAGCAACTTGAGCATTTGGTGCTGCGAATGCACCTTCGATTACCTTCATGGGCCTTCCTGTGACTTTTTTATCCGGATTAGAAACCGCGGGATTCTATCACACTTTTCTGTAATGCATCCAGCGCTTATCCCTCTTGGCTTGAGTCCTGCATCGAGCCCAACAAGAAGGCTTCAAACTTATTCTTTATTGATCAAAAAACGCAGCAAGGGCTGCGTTTTTGTTTGTGGCACTCACTTTTTTCTACTGCGCTATGGTTTAGTCACACACGTACTCAACCACTTTCAGGCCAAAACCTGACAACGCATGATAGCGCTTGTTGGCCGATGAAAGCAGACGCATTTCCGTCACGCCCAAATCCGCCAAAATTTGCGAACCCACGCCCACACGACGACTGGTGCCCTGCCATTTTGCAGACGCTGGCTGATCGCCGTTATCTTGCGCTTCAAAGGTACGCACTTTGTTGATAATGGCGTCCGAGGTCGATTCTTTACCCAAAATCACCAACACGCCACCATCGGCATTAATACGTTTCATGGCATCAGTCAGCGACCAACTTCTTTCCGCCGAACGATCGGAATGGAGCAGATCAGTGAAGGTATCTTGAAGATGCACACGCACCAAAGTTGGTTGATTAGACACCTCGCCTTTGAGCAGCGCGTAGTGTACTTGATTATCAATGGTGTCACGGTAAGTAATCAGATCAAACTCACCATACTCTGTCGGCAGCTTACATTTTGCCACACGCTCTATGGTGGTTTCATTGTTGTTACGATATTCAATCAGATCCGCGATCGTACCAAGCTTGATACCGTGCTTTTCACCGAACACTTCCAGATCAGGACGACGCGCCATGGTGCCGTCTTCATTGAGGATTTCAACAATAACAGCGGCTGGTGAACAGCCCGCCAAACGCGCCAAATCACAGCCTGCTTCCGTGTGACCCGCACGGGTCAGCACACCACCATCTTGCGCCATCAATGGGAAAATGTGCCCTGGTTGCACCAAGTCGGCAGCAACTGCATTCGGTGCAACCGCAGCATCGACGGTACGCGCTCGGTCTGCCGCAGAAATGCCCGTTGTGACGCCTTCCGCGGCTTCAATAGACACAGTAAACGCGGTAGAAAACTGCGCATTGTTGTCGCTAACCATTAATGGCAAGCCAAGACGCTGGCAGCGTTCTTTGGTCATGGTCAAACAAATCAATCCGCGGCCATACATGGCCATGAAGTTGATCGCTTCCGGTGAGATTTTTTCCGCGGCGATAATCAGATCGCCTTCGTTCTCACGATCTTCGTCATCCATCAAGATGACCATTTTTCCATGACGAATATCGTCAATAATTTCTGCAGCGCTACTGATCGGCATTGTTCTTTCCCTGTTACAGTCAGTGCACATTGGCACGGTAGTATTTGTCTATGCGATTGCTTATCTAAGCAATTATTTGTCTAGGCGGTTATTTGTCTATGCAAATGCACTCAACGCGCTATCGAAGAAAACCTGATTCGGCAAGTTTTGCCATAGTAAGTCCACCCGATCCTGCTTGTTGTGCAGCGCGATCGCCCATCATAAGGCGCTCTAAGTAACGGGCAATGACATCAACTTCAAGGTTCACCTGCTGCCCAACTCGCAACACTTCAATGGTCGTTTCAAGCGCCGTATGAGGCACAATAGTCAGCTTAAAGCGATTTCCATCAACGTCATTAATGGTAAGACTAATGCCATCAATGGTCACTGAGCCTTTTTCTGCTAGATATTTAGCAAGACTTGCAGGGGCTTCTAACCAAAATTCAATAGCACGACCGGATTGTGTGCGAGAGACCACAGTCGCCAAGCCATCAACATGCCCTGACACCATGTGACCGCCAAATCGCGTGGTGGGCAGCATGGCTTTTTCAAGGTTCACTGCCTGACCAGCTTGATAGGTAGCAAACGCCGTTCGCTGAAGCGTTTCCATTGAAAGGTCAGCAACATAGCCATTTCCCGTGAGCTTGACCACGGTCAGACACACACCATTAGTGGCAATACTGTCACCCAACTTCACATCAGACAAGTCGAGTTCGCCGCTTTCCACGGTCAATGAAATGTCTTTGCCTTTTGGTGTGATTTTTCCGATGCGACCTACCGCTTCGATAATTCCTGTAAACATACGATTCTTTACTGCTTTTTCATACGAAGACGCACGTCATTGCCAATTTGGCTAACATGCATCAATTCAAAAGAGGGCACTTGATCCATGGCGGTCAAACCGCCGAAATTCGCCAGTGCGCGACCATCTTGCCCGATCAGTTTAGGGGCTTGATAGAGAATAAGCTCATCCACCAGATCTGCGTTGAGCAAGCTGCCTGCCAAAGTGGCGCCCGCTTCCACCCAAAGATGATTAATGCCTTTTGCGGCGAGCGCTCGAAACGCTGCGTTCAGGTTGAGCCCATGCTCATCTTTAGGGACGCAAATCACTTCAACGTTTTCATTAGGATAAGACACGTCAGCCGACGCGGTGAGAATAATGATATCACCATCAAGGGAGAACAAATGCGCGTCCGGTTTGACGCGCCCCTGTGTATCAAGAATCACACGGGTAGGTTGGCGCAAAGCATTGATATCATAGTCAGCTTGAATGCCCCTAGGCAGTTGAGCCCAACGAACATTGAGAGAAGGATTGTCATCCAATACGGTTTGGCTGGTTGAAAGTATCGCGCCCGCTTGTGCACGAAACACCTGCACATCGGCGCGGGCTTCTGGCCCGGTGATCCATTGACTTTTGCCATTGGATAGCGCCGTTCGACCATCGAGGCTCGCAGCCAGTTTGAGCTGCACATACGGCAAACCAGTTTTCATCATTTTGATGAATCCCGCATTCAGCGCTTCAGCTTGCGCTTGCATCAAACCAACATCCACTTGAATGCCTGCATCTCGCATTCGCTGAACACCACGCCCTGCGACCTTCGGATTGGGATCAACCATGGCGCACACCACGCGGCTAACGCCGGCAGCAATTAATGCGTCGGCACAAGGCGGCGTTCTTCCATGGTGCGAGCAAGGCTCAAGCGTGACATAGGCTGTCGCGCCTTTGGCTTTTTCACCGGCAGCGCGCAAAGCATACACTTCGGCGTGCGGTTCACCCGCCCGAAAATGAAAACCTTCACCGACAATGTCATCGTCTTGCGTGATCACGCAACCAACATTGGGGTTAGGTGCAGTGGTATAGACGCCGCGTTTTGCCAAAGCAATAGCACGCAGCATCATGTCAGAATCAAAAATAGAAAACATGTGACCGCTTACTTTTCCAGACGGGCAATTTCTTCGCCGAAGTCTCTGATGTCTTCAAAGCTGTGATACACAGACGCAAAACGGATATAAGCCACTTTATCGAGCTCTTTCAACGCTTCCATCACCAAATTCCCCACCATGGTTGACGATACTTCGCGCTCACCGGTGGCTCGAATGGTGGATTTGATCGTGTTGATGGCTTTTTCGATATCATCAGTGCTGACAGGACGTTTTTCCAGTGCGCGCTGAATACCACCGCGCAGCTTGTCTTCGTCAAACGGTTCTCTATTGCCATTGGTTTTGATGATACGCGGCATCACCAGTTCTGCCGTTTCAAACGTGGTATAACGTTCGCTACACGCCAAACACTGACGACGACGGCGCACCTGATGGCCGTCTGCGACCAATCGTGAATCAATGACTTTGGTGTCATTCGCACCACAAAATGGACAGTGCATCTCACCTCCTCAAACAATTGACCAACAGTGTACCCGATTTAATCGCAAGGGTAAGCGGTGTTACGGGGATTTCAGGCACAAAAAAAGCACCCGAAGGTGCTTTTTCAATCACGGATAACTTACGCGTAAACAGGAAGGCGTTTGCAAATATCCAACACTTTCGCTTTTGTGGCGTCAATCACTTGCTGATCGTTGATGTTATCCAGTACATCACACATCCAGTTTGCCAATGCTTTGGCATCATCTTGTGTGAAGCCACGGCGAGTGATCGCTGGCGTACCAACACGAATACCCGAGGTCACAAATGGGCTACGTGGGTCATTAGGGACACTGTTTTTGTTCACAGTGATGTTTGCAGCACCCAATGCAGCATCTGCTTCTTTACCTGTGATGTCTTTGTCGATGAGATCAACCAAGAACAGGTGGTTTTCGGTGCTGTTAGAGACGATTTTATAACCGCGCTCTTGGAACTGACCAACCATGGCTTTTGCATTAGCAACAACGCGATGTTGGTAGTCTTTGAACTCAGGCTCCATGGCCTCTTTGAATGCGACCGCTTTTGCTGCGATAACATGCATCAATGGGCCACCCTGACCACCAGGGAATACCGCTGAGTTCAACTTCTTGTACATGTCTTCGCCTGCGTTAGACAGGATCAAACCGCCACGAGGACCTGCCAACGTTTTGTGCGTAGTGGTCGTCACAACGTGTGCGTGTGGGATTGGCGTTGGGTAAGCATCCGCTGCAATCAAACCCGCAACGTGCGCCATATCAACAAACAGGTAAGCGCCTGCCTTGTCCGCGATTTCACGCATACGCGCCCAATCTACGATTTGTGAGTAAGCAGAAAAACCACCGATGATCATCTTAGGTTTGTGCTCAAGCGCCAGCGCTTCCATTTCGTCGTAGTTGATTTGACCCGCTTCGTCGATACCGTAAGGGATTACGTTGTAATGCTTGCCAGAAAAGTTTACTGGTGAACCGTGAGTCAAGTGACCACCATGTGCCAAGCTCATACCCAACACAGTATCACCTGGGTTAAGCAGTGCCATGTAAACCGCACTGTTCGCTTGTGAACCTGAGTGTGGCTGCACGTTTGCGTATTCTGCACCAAACAGTTCACACGCACGGTCAATCGCCAATGCTTCTGCTTTGTCGACATACTCACAACCGCCGTAGTAGCGCTTGCCTGGATAGCCTTCCGCATACTTGTTAGTCAGTTGGGAACCTTGCGCTTCCATAACGCGAGGGCTGGTGTAGTTTTCTGACGCGATGAGCTCGATGTGCTCTTCCTGACGTGCTGTTTCTTCTTGGATCGCGGCAAATAGTTCCGGATCGTAATCAGCAATATTCATGTCACGCTTTAGCATCTGTATCTCCTGACTCAGATTGTTCCCAATGTAACCAAGTTGACCAAATGACTCGTTAAAACAAACCATCAGGACAACCTGGTTGTAACCTCAGAATGGGTTAAATGCTGCCAATTCAATAACGCCAGTATCCATACAGACGCAAACGTTTTCGTCATGACCATTCTATGGCTGCGATTCTACAAAATTTGTTGCGCAACAGGTAGTAGCAATCACATTTTTTTTATCTCAGTAAACATGGTCATTTTTCATTCTTGTCATGAATTGAATTCATTTTGACCAAAACCAGCCACTGTAAACCTTTGATCTTTACACTGCGTAACAAAGCGCTGACACTTTCGTAAGGCTAAGTTTTCTCTCCCTCTTTTCTGCCTTTTGCATAGTCATTAAGATGCCCTGCTTTTTATATTGTCTTGCATGTCGTTGCGCCACTTTCGCCTTCATTCGCGACAAGCCACATTTTCCAGCTCTAAGGAGTAGAGACGTTGAACCTACAGCCCAAACACACCAGCGTTGAAGACATGATTGCCATATTGTCTGGCACATTTCTTGTCGCTCAAGGTGTGTATTTTCTTCAGCAAGCAGGGCTACTCACTGGCGGCACAACGGGTCTCGCCTTGCTTGTCACCCAATTTGTCGATCTGTCCTTTGGTACGCTGTACTTTTTATTCAACATCCCTTTTTACATCATGGGCTGGCATCGCTTTGGCACTCAGTTCGCGTTGCGCAGTGTGTTTGCAGGCGGCATGGTCTCGCTGATTGTCGACCATATTTCCCATGTATTTACCATCGGTTGGCTGTCTCCGCTCTACTGTGGGTTAATTGGCGGCCTGTTGATGGGCGTCGGCATGCTGATGATTTTTCGTCATAACGCAAGTTTGGGCGGGTTCAATGTGTTGGCGCTGATTTGTCAGGATAAATTTGGCATTCGCGCGGGTAATGTACAAATGGCGATCGATATCTGTATTTTACTCGCCTCATTCTTCTTTGTGTCACCATGGTTACTTCTTTGCTCAGTGCTAGGCGCGTTTGTGCTCAACCTCGTCCTCACCATGAACCACAGGCCCGACCGCTACGTGGTGTGCTACTGAACTCACGGTTGACATCGCCACTTATAGAGACACAAAACAAAAAGACCACCATCAGGCGGTCTTTTTGTTTCAATAGCAAGTGTAACGCTCTAACGCATGCAAAGTGCGATTAAATCGCCTCTTCGTCTTCTTCACCGGTACGGATACGCACAACGCGCTCCACTTCGGTGACAAAGATCTTACCATCACCAATCTTGCCAGTTTGCGCGGTTTCAACAATCGTATCAACACACTGATCAGCGGCATCGTCAGACACAACGATTTCTAATTTCACTTTTGGCAGAAAATCCACCATGTATTCTGCACCGCGGTATAGCTCTGTGTGGCCTTTCTGACGACCAAAACCTTTCACTTCCGAGACGGTCATACCTGTAATACCGACTTCCGCCAACGCTTCACGCACATCGTCAAGTTTGAACGGTTTGATAATCGCTTCAATTTTTTTCATTTTGCATTCCCTTTAAATACCCGCTAAAGCGCTAGCATCAACCTGTTAATTGTAACCCTACCGAGTTCAGTTCGCGCAGCTTTCACTAAAAAAATGAGTCCGTTAAACCAGTGATTTTTTCCATTGGGTGGTTTTGGCTTCTTCGCAAGCAAACGGCTGTTGGTAACCCGAATTGGCTAACAACGCCTGCATGGGCTTGCGACCAATCACGGCGCCACAGTCCACTTTTAATTCATGCGTCACGGTCGCGGCATAAGCTTCCAATGCGTTAAGTAGAGCCTTACCTATCCCCTGAAGCCGAGATGCCTCATCCACTTCAAGCAAGGTGATAGTCGCATTGCTGACCATAATGCCGTTATGACGTTTTTCATGCTGTAATACAGCCACAGCAACAGGTTCACCATTTTTCTCCGCCACCAGCATAGGCAATTCCTGATCACTTGATGGACTCGCCAATTTGGCCAAAGCAGGAAAACGGGCTTGAAGGGTGTCAGGCGCTTGCCCTGTCGGAATTAGCGTTAAACTGATTGCACTATCCATTGCTCTTCTCTCCATGTTTTGCCGCCACACTTTACCCTCTCGCCAATACTGGGCGCAATCAGATAGAAAAGCCGCTACTCGAAGGTAGCGGCTTGTGTCACAAGTTTTGCATTTTTACGGCTTGCATGTCGTTAACCCAGTTTTACACGTGCGTTGCGGAACATACGCATCCACGGGCTATCTTCGCCCCAGCCATCTGGGTGCCATGAGTTCGCGACCGTGCGGAACACACGCTCAGGGTGCGGCATCATGATCGTCACGCGACCGTCTGTGGTGGTTAAACCTGTAATACCATTTGGCGAACCATTCGGGTTTGACGGATAGTTTTCAGTCACGCTACCGAAGTTATCTAAATAACGCAGTGCAACGGTGCCAGATTGCTCAATCGCAGCAAGATGCTGGGCATCACGCACTTCCACACGACCTTCTCCATGCGAAACAGCAATCGGCATACGAGAGCCTGCCATGCCACCAAGGAACAGAGATGGGTTTTCTTGCACTTCTACCAGGCTGAATCGCGCCTCAAAGCGCTCAGATTCATTGCGCACGAAGCGTGGCCACAAATCGGCACCAGGGATCAACTCCTGCAAGTTTGATAGCATCTGACAGCCATTACACACGCCCAGCGAGAAAGAATCTCCACGCTGGAAGAAGCGAGCGAACTGATCACGGGCGTCATCGTTGAACAAAATGGATTTCGCCCAACCTTCGCCTGCGCCCAGTACGTCACCGTATGAGAAGCCGCCACAGGCAACCAGACCATTAAAGCCATCAAGAGATACTTTGCCGCCCAGAATGTCGCTCATGTGAACGTCTTTGGCATCGAAGCCTGCTCGATCAAACGCGGCGGCCATTTCAACATGAGAGTTAACGCCTTGCTCACGTAAAATCGCCATTTGAGGACGCGCGCCTGTCGCAATAAACGGCGCGGCAATGTCTTCTTTCACATCAAACGTCAGTGCGGCAGACAAACCAGGATCGGTCACGTCTTTCTTGGCATCAAATTCTTGTTGTGCACACGTAGGGTTGTCACGCATGGCTTGCATCTGGTGGGTGGTTTCCGCCCAAATCGCGCGAAGTTCAGTGCGGTTTTGCTCCAGCACCAAATCATCACCATTCCAAATGCGCACCGTATCTTCATCGCTCAGCGTACCAATAACATGGGTACACGCTTCTAAGCCGTGCGCAGCCAAGGTCGATTGAACTGCATCCAAATCTTCAGTGCGAACCTGAACAACGGCACCCAACTCTTCGTTAAACAGTGCCGCCAGATCGTCATTACATTCGCCATCGGCAGACAAGGTATTGATGTCCACTTCCACGCCAGTGTGACCCGCAAACGCCATTTCCGCCAAGGTGACATACAAGCCACCGTCACCACGATCGTGGTAGGCCAGCAGTTTCTCGTCTCGCACCAACGATTGCATGGCAAGGAAGAAACCTTTTAGCAACTCCGGGCTGTCAACATCTGCAGGCTTGTCACCCAATTGCTTGTAGACTTGCGCCAGTGCTGTTGCACCAAGGCGGTTTTGACCTTGACCAAGGTCAACCAGCACCAGTGCACTTTCGCCTTTATCCGTGCGAAGCTGCGGCGTCACGGTTTTACGCACATCGTTCACACGGCCAAAAGCGGTAATAATCAATGACAACGGTGAGGTGTTTTCTTTTTGCTCGCCATCTTGCTCCCAGCGGGTTTTCATCGACATAGAGTCTTTGCCCACAGGAATTGTCAAATCAAGCGCAGGACACAATTCTTCACCAATCGCTTTAACGGCTTCATACAGACCCGCATCTTCACCCGGGTGACCAGCTGCAGCCATCCAGTTTGCAGACAAGTTAATGCGCTTCAAATCGCCAATATCTGCACACGCAATATTGGTTAGCGCTTCCGCGACCGCCAAACGTGCTGATGCAGCGAAATCAAGCAAAGCGACTGGTGTGCGCTCACCCATCGACATCGCTTCGCCGTGATAAGTGTCATAGCTCGCGGCCGTAACGGCACAGTTCGCCACAGGCACCTGCCATGGGCCCACCATTTGGTCTCGCGCCACCAAACCCGTGACCGTACGGTCACCAATGGTGATCAAGAAGGTTTTTTCTGCCACTGAAGGCAAACGCAGTACGCGCTGTGATGCCTCTTCTACAGAGATGCCATCACGATCAATGGCTTTACCTTCCACTTTTTGTGTTTGCACATCACGGTGCATTTTCGGTGGTTTGCCAAGCAACACGTCGAGCGGCATGTCGATTGGCGTATTGTCGAAATGCTCATCTTCAAGGGTCAAATGACGCGCTTCAGTCGCTTCACCCACCACAGCGTAAGGTGCGCGCTCACGCTGACAAATCGCATCGAATACGTCCATGTTTTCTGGCGCAACCGCCATAACATAACGTTCTTGAGATTCATTACACCAAATTTCCAGCGGGCTCATGCCCGGCTCATCGTTCGGTACATTGCGCAGTTGGAATTTACCACCGCGCTCGCCGTCATCAACCAGTTCAGGCAACGCATTCGAAATACCGCCTGCGCCCACATCATGAATAAATGCAATTGGGTTGTCGTCGCCCAACTGCCAGCAGCGGTCGATCACTTCCTGACAGCGACGTTCCATTTCTGGGTTTTCACGCTGTACCGAAGCAAAGTCCAAATCTTCCGCTGACTGACCAGACGCCATTGAAGACGCCGCACCGCCGCCCAAACCAATGTTCATGGCAGGGCCGCCAAGTACGATAAGTTTCGCACCAACAGGGATCTCTTTTTTCTGCACATGCCCGTCGCGAATGTTACCCATGCCGCCCGCAATCATGATTGGCTTGTGGTAACCACGCACTTCTTCACCGTTGTGCGACGTGACTTTTTCTTCGTAGGTACGGAAATAACCCAATAGGTTAGGACGACCAAACTCATTATTGAATGCCGCGCCACCCAAAGGGCCTTCCAGCATGATGTCCAGTGCATTTACGATACGGCTAGGCTTGCCGAAATCCGTTTCCCACGGTTGTTCAAAACCTGGGATACGTAAGTTAGACACAGTGAAACCAACCAGACCCGCTTTGGGCTTACCACCGATACCGGTTGCGCCTTCATCGCGGATTTCACCACCCGAACCTGTTGCTGCGCCCGGCCAAGGAGAAATCGCGGTTGGGTGGTTGTGTGTTTCCACCTTCATCAGAATGTGTGTGGCTTCCTGATGGTAATCATATTGGCGTGATTCAGGATTAGGGAAGAAACGTCCAACGTTTGAACCTTCCATCACCGCAGCGTTGTCTTTGTAAGCAGACAACACATAGTCGCTGTTATGCTCATAGGTATTCTTGATCATTTTGAACAGGCTCTTGTCCTGCTCAACACCATCAATCGTCCAATCCGCATTGAATATTTTATGACGGCAGTGCTCTGAGTTTGCCTGAGCAAACATCATCAGTTCGATGTCGTTAGGGTTACGACCCAACTTGATAAAGCTTTCCACCAAATAATCGATTTCATCGTCAGCCAGCGCAAGGCCCAACTCGACGTTGGCCACTTCCAGTGCTTCACGTCCCGTAGAAAGGATATCAACCGCTTTCATTGGCGCAGGTGTTGCAGCAGAAAACAGCGCAGACGCGGCTTCCATATCCGCAAACACCACTTCCATCATGCGATCGTGCAGCAAACCAGCCAGCACTTTGTGTTGATCCGCTGTCAGCTCAGAGGCCATGTCAACATAGTAAGCCGTGCCACGCTCTAAGCGCTTAATCGCATGCAAACCACAGTTGTGTGCAATGTCTGTTGCTTTGGAAGACCAAGGAGAAATGGTACCAGGGCGAGGGGTAACAAGAATAAGCGTGCCCGCAGGCGCGTGCTCAGCGATAGTTGGCCCGTAGGTGAGCAGGCGATCCAGCTTTTGCTTCTCATCGGCACTCAAAGCAGTGCTGACATCGGCAAAATGAATATACTCTGCATAGAGACCCGTCACAGGCAAATCATTCGCCTGGCAGTTTTCTAGAAGTTTATTGACTCGGAATTCGGACAGAGCGGGGGAACCACGCAAAATTTCCATGTGCGTACGTCTCTCGGTTAGCGGTGAATTAAAGTGACATTGACCTAACTCCATGACTTTGATGTTGTAAAATCGATGGGAGAGTTACGTCGATACCACTTCTGTTGTTGCTTCTGGCGCATCCACTTGTGTTCGGGGCGCTATTATAGGGGAAAAATGTGGGCGACGTAACACTTGACGCAACCGTTTGCGCAACTTTTTTTCGCCAACGATAACTGTCACTATTGTGCGTCTAAACTTAGGTACCCATCCTGCTTCACTTTATGCGGGATGCCAGCTTTGATATAACAGTCGGGAATCAATAAAGAGTGAGCATAACTTTTTGAACGCGAATGCTGTAAAACGAATCTATCAACTACTTGTTGGCACCCTGTTAGTGCTGTTTCTTTCCGGCTGTGAATGGAAATACGATGACAGAACTGAATTAGAAAAAATTCGTGACCGTGGCGTACTTCGCGTAGGCACACTGAACAACCAACTGTCCTATTACATCGGCCCCGATGGCCCAACTGGCCTTGACTTAGAACTTGCCTCGCAATTCGCGCAAAGCCTTGGTGTGCAATTGGAAATGCAACCCGCTTATACCCTCTCGGGGCTATTCCCTGCGCTCGAGCGTGGCGACGTAGACATCATTGCGGCTGGCTTGACCATCACCAAAGATCGCCTCGACCATTTTCGCCCTGGCCCTGCATATTATTATGTCAGCCAGCAATTGGTTTACAAAAAAGGCCACTGGCGTCCGCGTAACTTGTCAGAGCTCAATAAAGACGGAGCACGCGTTGCCGTGGTGGAAGATTCAAGCCATGCACTCACTTTGCAAGCGGTTCAGCGCGAATATCCTGAGATGATTTGGGAAAGCGTAAAAGACACAGATGATGATGAGTTGTTAAAGCAGGTTGCAGATGGTCAGCTCGACTTCACCATTGCGGACTCCGTCGATATTGCCTTAATTCAGCGCATTAACCCTGATATCACAGTGGCACTGGAGCTGACCGAAGACGAACCCGTTGCTTGGTTTATGAAGAAGACACAAGACGACAGCGTGTATGCGTTGATGATTGAATTTTTCGGCAAGAAGACACAAAGCGGTGAACTGGCAGCACTAGAAGAAAAATACTTCGGTCATGTCGACAGCTTTGATTACGTCGATACCCGTGCTTTCCTGCGTGCCATCGACAGCAAATTGCCTAAATGGGAACCGCTATTTAAAAAATACGCAGACCAATTTGATTGGCGTTTATTGGCGGCGCTTTCCTATCAAGAATCGCATTGGAACCCCCGAGCCGTATCACCAACAGGGGTTCGCGGCATGATGATGTTGACCTTACCCACCGCAAAATCCGTGGGTGTAAAAAACAGACTCGATCCGGAACAGAGCATTCGGGGTGGCGCAGAGTATCTACACAAAATGCTGCAACGCGTTCCAGACAGTGTGAACGAAAATGAGAAAATTTGGTTTGCCCTTGCCTCTTATAATATTGGCTTTGGTCACATGATGGATGCCCGTCGCCTGACAAAATCTCAAGGTGGCAACCCTGATTCCTGGGCCGATGTGAAGCAACGTTTACCACTACTCGCCAAACGTCAATATCATCAACAAACACGCTATGGATATGCTCGCGGCTACGAAGCGTTAAGCTACGTAGAGAATATTCGTCGTTATTATCAAAGTATTGTGGGTTATGAGCAGGAAGAGGCACTCGCGATTGATGCCGATCTCGCAGACAATCTTGATGGCTTGCAGACGATCAATGTTGAAGAAGCGCCGGATGAAGTGGAGGAATTCACACCAACTGAAGTCCTTGAACCTGTCTCAGAAGAAAATTCAGGCCAAGAAGCAGATGACAAATAGGGGATCGCCCTTGTCATAGAGTGTTCACAATGGCAGGTTATAACTTACGTGTCAGAGGCAACAAAAACGCAGCACTGGCTGCGTTTTTGTTTAAATAGGAACGGAAACTATGTTGGCTAGTAAACGAAAAACGCAGTCTACTTTTGCGCGTAATTCAAGCTCAGCGTCCAACCGCCGTAAACGCATGCGCAGCGTAAACTTGAAAAAAGTGCTTTGGCGTCAACGCACCTTCGCTATTCGAGAATTTGCCATGATGGACGAAAACTTCTAGTCCATCATGTTCGGCAAAAAATTGCTTCACTCTGGATCTTTAGCTGAGTCCTGAATGTACTTGCGTGCTTCTCTTTCAGCTTTTTTCTCGGCGCGACGACGACGGAAAAATGCCTGCAACTGAGCTCGGCATTCCTCTTCCAACACACCGCCTTGATAAGCGACATGGTGGTTTACCCCTTCATAGCTCAGCAAATTCATCACACTACCAGCCGCGCCTGTTTTGTAGTCTGGCGCACCGTAAACAACCTTACCTACGCGACTATGCACCATGGCACTCGCACACATAGGACAAGGCTCCAGCGTCACATACAGCACAGCATCTAGCAGTCGGTAGTTTTGTCGCACTTTACCGGCCTGACGAAGCGCCATCATTTCTGCATGTGCTGTGGCATCATGTTGACCAATGAGTCGATTCCAACCTTCGCCAATCACTTCACCGTTAAGCACGACAAGGGCGCCGACTGGTACTTCCCCTTCGGCTTCTGCTTTGGCAGCCAGTGCCATAGCACGGCGCATAAATTGTTGGTCTAAATCACTCTGTGTCACTGGAATCATACCCATACTTAATACAAGCGGCATCGAAGGCGGAGAGTATAAACCCAAATACCCAGAGTTGGGCAGCGACACAGAGACAAAACGTCCACGACGTATCGTTTAGGCACTTTTTCAAGCAATCTAAATTTAACACACAGATCACAAATAAACCCGTTGATCATTCAGAGTAAAAACCTCGTTAATTCGCGAGGAAAATTATTGAAGCAAGCTCTCACAACTCTATCAATAAACATTTATGTCATTTGTTTTTAACGGTTTTAACCTCAAAATCCACCTCTCAATAATGAGAATAATAAGCAGGTTTTAACCATGAAATTAAGATTGTTAGCACTTTCCCTTTTGCTGTCGGGATCGCTATCAGCGGCAGAACTGTATAACCCAATGAAAAACTACACCGCTGGCGAGCAGGTCTCTTTCAACGGCCATATTTACGAAACCCAATGGTGGGCCGATCAGGGCCAATCGCCAGCGGGTATTACGCAAAACAGCTGGGATTCACCTTGGGTATGGGTGTCAGAAGACACCAGTGGGACCACGCCGCCTACTGGCGACATCGTATCCACTGATATTCAGTATTTTGAGCGCGATCTGACCATCACGGGTGACGCTATCGGCATCTCCAATCTGGCTATCTCAGCGGTTGAACGCTATCAGGATCGTCTGTACGTAACACACGATACAGCGCCTGGCATCGTGCTGATCCTCGACGCGCGCACCGGTGCGGTATTGGGACAAATTGATGGCATCCCGCATGGTTCGAGCACCTCATCCTATAACCGCATTAATGAACTGTATATTGACAACAATCTCCTTTACGTTGCCTCTCTTTCGTCAAACCGTGTCGATATTTTTGATCTGGATAATGCACACCAACATCTGATGAGTCTGGGAACAGGCAAATACTCAGGCACACATTCTCTGATGCACCCTCAATCTGTGATGACAAATGCTGATTACGTGTTTGTGTCAGATGCGTCGAGTACCATCAAGGTATACCGCCAACACGATGTTACGCCGGACAACCACTATCGCACGCCGCATTTCGCCTACCTACAATTTGAAGGCAAGTACTCCAACCGTAAAGTACAGATGCACCAGTTGGGCGATTTCCTGTTGGTGGCAACAGAAAACCGCAATTTCTACGTTTATGACTTGCGTAAGTTAGAAGAAGCGGCCGCTTCAGGCACTCCACTTGTCGCAGACCAGCGTATTGCGTCAAAAATACTGAAAATCGACAAAGATGGCGATCAGCTCATCGTCAACCAGAATGGTCGTGTGGAATGGCATAACATCGACGATGTCATCGCCAACGGGTTCGCGTTTACCCAACCGACTCGCGTGATCTCAAAGCTTAACAACACAGCCATTGGCAACCTGAAAGATCTGCATTTTGGTGATAACGAGCTCATCACAGCAACGCCTAACGAAGTGCGTTTTGATTTGCTGCGTACCAATACTGTGACGTTTACACCCAATGAGCAGGTTGACACCACGCAACTGACCTTTGATGAACTCGCACCTTTCTCCATCACTGAAATTCTGACCAATGATGAGCCGCACCATATTCTGACCGACCGCGCCTTGCGTTCAGTAAAAGTGAACTCTCCGGTCAAAACAGCGTTCATCGATAGAGATACGATTCAAATCACCAACTACGCCGCAATCGAGCTTAGCGACTTGACCCTGGAAGTGAAGCTAGAGGGCACGGACCACTGGGTGGTTCTCGCCACGCTTGACCGCATTCCTGCCTATGCGCAAATCACCTTGCCGCTATCAGCATTCGGCCCAGGTCAATTTAACACTGCTGATAACAGTGGCTCTGTGGATCTGGAACCTGTGTTCACCAGTACGCAGCCTTACGAGACCCTGTTCGATTATCGTTTCAATTCTCAATCCGATACCTTCGCGCAAAAACTGGCAGCCATGAAACCGACGTGGGACATTCGCTTTGCGCCGAACATTGACGCTAAGTGGCGTGAGATGAATGGTCTTTACGCGCGTGAATGGCTGATCATCCTGACAAACCTGGCTTACATGGTCTCTCAAGATGAGTTCAAGCATTTGTGGTTCAATTTCGAAAGCATTTTCGGCCACAACATGAACGGCTCTGCCGGTAAGGTCGATGGACCAAACGGCTACTTCACCGCAGAAGATTACCAGTACTACTACGATACGCTGATGGTACGACCAAACGTCAATGCGGGCATCACCTCAATCGGCGGCGGTTTGGGCGGCACTGGCATTACAGGTGTCGACACCTGGATGTTCTACACCCACTATTACGGCAGTTGGGGGATCATTGCCCACGAGTTTGGCCATGGTTTTGATGGCCGCGGATCGGGTTACGGTCACCACACCAGCTTTGCACAAGGTGGCAATGGCTGGCAGCTGCTGATGACTCAGCTGGCAAACTATCATATTCGTAAAGGCGATTTGCCTTACATGGATGACAACATTAACGGGTTCTATAAACCTGAAAATGCAGCCTATCACCATGTGGCAGTCGACGCAGGCAAGCGTAAGCACCGCGCAGCTAGCCACATGTACCCTGTCGAAAACTACTTCATGATGCAATCAGACATGCCTCAAGGCTGGGTACAAAACGGCCCTGATATGAACATCAGTGCGCTTGAGAAACTCGACTTTTTGGAACGCGCCCACGTGGCGAAGTATTCAATGGGTAGCGAAACCCCGTACCTGTGCCGCTTCACGTTTGAAGATGGCGAGCAGTACGTCGGTTATGTGACTCAAGATGGCGACGATACGCGCTGTGACGCGGGTAAAGACATTTCTTACCGCCGCGCAGATGGTTCAAGCGTGCCACTTCAATCCGCGCTGAATGCCTTTGATTGGCTGTCCATTCACAACCCTGCGCTAAGTGGCGAGGCTGTGATGCACCAAAATGGTCAGCCTTTGTGTCAGGTAAACCGTGGCGGTTTCTATGGAACCGGCTTTGTTAATGCGGGGGGACAATGTGCTCAACTGCCGAACGTTTACTGGTCGAATGGCAATCGCTGGGTGTTCAGCAGTGGCTGGTCGCCGCTGACATACAGCAAAAGTTGGGTTGCGCCAACATCGAGAAGTTTCTCATTCGATGTTGCTGATGACGTGCACAGCCACGAAAGTTGTGGCTCAGTTCATTAATTGATACTAAACAGGGTCGCCATTTGGCGGCCCTATTTTTATCAGGTGTTCAGCCAAAAACTCCACCAGCAGCTTGACCCGAAGTGGCTGTAGACGACGATGAGGAAACAGCGCCCAAATGCCTTCTTCCATGTCTTGGTAGGCATTGAGTACCCGCACGAGTTCACCGGATGCCAGCGCATCATTGAGGTAATAGTCCGGCAATTGCACCAGCCCTAAGCCTCGTGTTGCGGCATCGACCAAACCCACGCCGCTGTTACATCGCAGGCTGCCTTTCACGCGAACGGTGCGCTCTTTTCCATTTTCACGAAAACGCCAATAATCATGCTGACCGAGCAAACAGTTAAACTGAGGAAGTTCTGACAGCGTATGCGGTGTTCCAAATTTTGACAGAAAGCTCGGTGCGCCACACACAATCAATTTACGCGTCGCAAGCCGTTTGCACACCATAGAGGAATCGGCTAGCCGTCCCAACCGCAACGCAAAATCACAGCCAGAATCAATCAGATCAAGCGGCGTGTTAGTAAGGTCAACGTCTATCTGAATGTCGGGGTACATTGCCATAAAGTTGAGGAGAAGCGGCATCACCACTTTTTCCCCATATGTGACGGGTGCTGTCAGCTTAATGTGACCGTTCGGGGTCTCTTGCAATTGTGTCACCGCACTTTCCGCTTCTTTTAATGCGTCAGCTACCATGCGACAGTGCTGATAATAGACGTCACCTTCTTCGGTCGTCGACACGCGGCGAGTGGTTCGATAAAACAAACGCGTATTTAGCCTTTCCTCCAGCAGTGCAACTTGTCGACTGACGTGCGCCGTCGAAATACCCAGCCGTTTTGCCGCCTTGGTAAAACTGGCGGTTTCCACCACGGCCAGAAACTCCGAAACACCCTGCCAACTCGCCATTGTTACACACCAGTAAAAGTTAATTGCTAGGATTATGGATTATCAATATCTACGGAACAATTAAACTACATACATAATGAAAGTGAAAATAGGGTTGTCACAGAAGCGGACACATGTTCGCTTCAAATATCACCTACGGTTAGTCGAGAAGGACTGATCACACCCATAGAGGACAGAGTCAATGGCGGAACAATTTATTAAATCTCGCGCAGCAGTTGCTTGGGAGGCGGGTAAACCGCTCAGCATCGAAGAAGTGGATGTCATGCTACCTAAAGCCGGTGAGGTCTTGGTACGCATCGTTGCGACTGGCGTATGCCACACAGACGCATTCACTCTGTCAGGCGATGATCCTGAAGGTATTTTCCCTGCGATTCTAGGCCATGAAGGTGGCGGCATCGTCGAACAAGTGGGTGAAGGTGTCACCAGCGTTCAGGTCGGGGATCATGTGATCCCGCTTTACACTCCAGAGTGTGGCGAGTGTAAATTCTGTAAATCTGGCAAAACCAACCTGTGCCAGAAAATCCGCGAAACGCAGGGCAAGGGCTTAATGCCAGACGGCACCACGCGTTTTTACAAAGATGGCAAGCCTATCTACCACTACATGGGTTGTTCTACGTTTTCTGAATACACAGTATTGCCAGAAATTTCATTGGCAAAAGTGAACCCAACGGCGCCATTAGAAGAAGTCTGCTTGCTCGGTTGTGGTGTTACAACTGGCATGGGCGCGGTACTCAACACAGCCAAAGTGCAAAAAGGCGATACCGTGGCGGTATTTGGTCTTGGTGGCATTGGCTTGTCAGCGATCATTGGTGCAGCCATGGCAGGTGCGAGCCGCATTTTGGGCATCGATATCAATGAAAGTAAGTTCGAACTGGCGAAGAAACTTGGCGCGACCGATTGTATCAATCCAAGCAAATACGACAAACCAATCCAAGAAGTGATTGTTGAACTGACTGACGGCGGCGTGGATTACTCTTTCGAGTGTATTGGTAACGTCAATGTAATGCGCTCAGCATTAGAGTGCTGCCACAAAGGTTGGGGCGAATCAGTGATCATCGGCGTGGCAGGCGCGGGCCAAGAAATTTCAACCCGTCCGTTCCAGCTTGTCACTGGTCGTGTTTGGCGCGGTACCGCTTTCGGTGGGGTGAAAGGCCGTTCAGAATTACCACAAATAGTCGAGCGCTACATGGCGGGAGAATTCAAGCTGGATGACTTTATCACCCACACCATGGGGCTGGATAAAATCAACGAAGCATTTGATCTCATGCATGAAGGCAAGAGCATCCGCTCTGTCATTCACTTCGACAAGTAGCCTTTCCACAGTGACAACAACGCGGGCGTACTCGCAGTGCGCCCAAACTGGAGCCCAATATGAGTCTTGAAAATACCAGCAGCAATCGTAGCTGTGGCGGTTGGCACAAGCAGTATACGCATACCTCTCGTACCGTGCACTGCAACATGCGATTCGCTATCTATTTGCCGCCGCAGGCCTCTGAGTCAAACAAAGTGCCGGTGCTCTATTGGCTGTCAGGCTTAACGTGTACTGATGAAAACTTCATGCAAAAAGCTGGCGCGCACAAATTAGCCGCTGAACTTGGCATCGCCATCGTCGCGCCCGATACCAGCCCGCGTGGTGACAATATCCCTGATGATCCCGACGGCGCATATGATTTCGGCGTGGGTGCAGGGTTTTATTTGAACGCCACCGAAGCCCCATGGAACCGTTACTACTACATGTACGATTACGTGGTGAAAGAACTGCCTGCCGTGATTGAAGGCCACTTCCCTGTCAGCGATGTAAAAGCCATTTCAGGCCACAGCATGGGTGGACATGGCGCGCTAACGATTGCACTGAAAAATAGCGATGCGTACCGTTCCGTATCTGCATTCAGCCCTATTGTTAATCCTTCCACAGTGCCTTGGGGACAGAAAGCGTTCACCAATTACCTAGGCGACGATCAGGCAACATGGCTGGAATACGATGCCTGCGCTTTGATCAAAAAAGCCGATAAGCATTTACCGATGCTGATTGACCAAGGTGATGGTGATCAGTTCTTACACGATCAACTCAAGCCGGGCAATTTACTGCTCGCGGCTGAAGAAGCGGGTTACCCCCTCGAACTTCGCATGCAAGAAGGTTATGACCACAGCTATTACTTTATTGCCAGTTTCATCGATGACCATCTTCGTTTTCACGCTCAGCACCTCAAAGGCTGAATATCTCGCATTTGAAAACAAAAAAACCGGCCGAGGCCGGTTTTTCTTTCTCTGACGAGGCAATGCAAAGGAAGCGTTAGAAGCCCAGTGGAATGTTGAAGCTAAAGAACACAATCAACATGGTAGTCCACACCGTCAGGAACGCTGCCGAGTATGGCACCATCATTGCAATCACATCACCAAACGTCAGGTCAGGTTTGTACTTACGCATGAAGGCCAAGATCACACCGGCATAGGTCATCATTGGTGTAATGATGTTGGTCGAAGAGTCGGCTACACGGTAAGCCGCAGAGACCAGATCCGGCGTCATGTTTGGGTTCACTTGATACAGCATTGGAATGAAGATCGGGCCAAGTAGCATCCACTTCGATGTCAAACCACCCACAAACAAGTTGATCAGCGCAGTCGTAATCACAAAGCCAATAATCAATAGAACAGGGAATTGCTCCAGCCCCATTGACATCAAACCTGTTGCGCCAAGGTAAGTGATATACACACCCAGACCTGAGTAGCTCAATACCGCCAAGAAGTTATGGCTGAAGAAGGTCAGTACCAGCACGTAGCCAAAGGTGTTCATCTGCTTCACCATGGCATTCACCACATCTTGAAGCGATTTGAATTTACCAGTGGTGTAACCGAAGCAAATGCCTGTTACCGCAAACACCATCGCAATCAACAAGATTACATTGTTCATGTACGGTGTAACCGTTCGACCCGCTTCATTGGTGTACGGCGCCAATGGGCCCATTGCCAATGCGACAATCGCTGCCAGTGACGCAATCAGTCCCAGACCAGCCATACGCAAGCCTTTTTGCTCGATTTCACTCACGCTGAAATCACTTTGGTCCAGATCTTCTGGTAGCACGTAATCCATCTTTTCCAGACGCGGTGCAACAAAGCGTTTAGTGACCCATGCACCAAGGAAAGCAAGCAAGAACGTTGAAGCGACAATAAAGAAGTAGTGCATGGTGGCTGGGTTTAACGCTTCACCCGCCGCCGTTTCGAATGGCACATTCTGAGATTCAGCAAAAACACGTGCATTTAAGCCGATGATGACATCCACTGGCGTGGCAGGGATCAAGTTCGCACTAAAGCCGGCCGATACACCAGCAAATGCTGCAGCCATACCGATCAGTGGGTTTTTACCCACGCCCGCGTAAAGCATACCCGCTAGCGGGATCAGTACCAGATAACCTGCATCGGTGGCAATCGAACTCATGATACCGAGGAAAACCAGTAGCATTGGCAGCCATTTTTCATTCAGCTTCAGGCCAACACGTTTAATCACCGCACTAAGCAGGCCTGAATTCTCGGCAATACCAACACCCAGCATCACCACCAGAATAACGCCTAGGACACCGTGGCCGAACGACAACCAGTTTTTCAAGATAGCGTTATCAAACATCCAACGCACATTTTCTGCGGCCAGCATGCTTTTTACTGTGTGTTCAACCGGAGAGCCGTCGGCACCGGTTGTTTGAAATTCCATACCACCGATGAGACCCGTAATGGCCAAAGCGGCCACAAGAAGGAACATAAAAATGATGACGGGATCGGGGATTTTCTTACCTATGCGCTCAATAAACGCAATTGCACCACGCGGTTGCGATGCTCCTTGTGAAGCTTGACTCATGTCGTACCACCTTATCGCTGAGTTTTATGTTTCGTTTGCGCCAAGAACTTAGCAGATGCCTCTTTTAGAGTAAAATTCCAATTTATAAGATAAAAAAGCATTAATAACTAGCATGGTTTAAATGGTCACGATCAAAGCTCGCCCGTTATCATTCAATTAGTCAATAGTGTGATAATTAGGTGACAATCCAGAACATACCGCTTATATACAAAAAACCAATAAAAAAGAAATCAATGGCTTTATGTTTTGTTTATGTTGCCATTTTGTAGCTCAATAAATTAACAAGTCGGCATTTAACCAAATCAATGATGTGTGCTTTACAGAACAACGGGCAAGAAAAAGCCCCGCTAAAAAGCAGGGCTTGAAGTTAGGCATATTGTAAAAAACGACGAACCGTTTATCGCTGAGGCTGTTATTACATCTGGTAGGTGTACGGTGCTTGTATACCCAATGGAATACCCAGCGCCCAGTATGCCAACAAGAAGATGCTCCAGCCGATCAGCATCGCAATCGAGTAAGGCATCATCATTGAAGCCAAGGTACCAATCCCTGTGCTCTTCACGTAACGCTGACAGTAAACAACCACCAGAGGGAAGAACACCATCAACGGAGAAATGATGTTAGAAACAGAGTCACCCACACGGTAAGCCGCTTGTGACAGCTCAGGGGATATACCCAACGCCATCAACATTGGCACAAGGATTGGACCAATCAATGCCCACTTCGCAGACGCAGAGCCAATCAACAAGTTCACACACGCTGTCAGCAAGATCATACCAATGATGGTCATCTGACCTGGCATGTTCAATGTTTTCAGAAGATCTGCACCTTCTAACGCCAACAATGTACCAATGTTTGATTGGCTAAATGCCGCAAGGAACTGCGCACAGAAGAAAGACATTACCAAGTAGCTACCCATGGTAGACATGGTCTGGCTCATTGCCACAATAATGTCGCCTTGCTTCTTGAACGTACCTGCAACACGTCCGTACACCACGCCCGGGATCACGAACAGAATGAAGATCAGTGGCACAATCGACTTCATCAGTGGCGCAGAGAATGCCGTCAACTCGCCCTCTGGCGAACGCAGTGCTGATGTTTCAGGTAGCAGTGCAAAAATCAGTATCGCAATCCCTGTCAACATCGCAAAACTTGCACGATTGAACGCCTTGCTTTCGATTGCGCTGAAGCTACCTAGATCAGGGGCTTTTTCTGCATCTTCATCAATAGGCAGTTTGCTTAGGCGCGGCTCGATGATTTTTTCAGTGACATACCAACCGATCGCGACAATAAGAATCGAAGACAGGCCCGTAAAGTAGATGTTTGCCAGTGGGTTAACCACATAGTCTTTGTCTAATACTTGCGCAGCAGACTGTGTAAAACCTGCCAACAGTGGGTCGATACCTGCAGGAACAAAGTTTGCTGAGAAACCACCTGATACACCAGCGAACGCTGCAGCAATACCCACTAACGGGTGACGTCCCGCCGCGTGGAAGATAATGCCACCTAGCGGGATAACCAGAACGTAGCCCGCATCTGCTGCGGTGTGCGACACGATAGCCACTAGGATAAGTGCCGGAGTCAGCAATTTCTTAGGGGTAACGTTTAGCATCTTCTTCAGGCCTGTGGTGATAAAGCCTGACGCATCTGCCACGCCCACACCCAGCATTGCCACCAGCACGATCCCCATAGGGGCAAAGCTGGTGAAGGTGGTGACCATATTAGCGAGGAAGTTGGCTAGCGCAGTCCCCGTCAGCAGATTGTTGATTTCGACAGCCTGACCAGAAATTGGGTGTATCAGGCCAAAATCAACCTGAGAAAGAACGGCAGACAGGCCCCATACGATTAATAGCCCATAAAAAAACAGTAATGCTGGATCAGGAATTTTGTTCCCTGCTTTCTCAATCCCATTGAGAAACTTGTCCATTGCGCTTTTTGGCGCGTCTGGAATGTTGTCCATAGCATGGTTACTCATGTAAAGCTCCATGGTTAATTGTGTGTGTTTGCATTGCGCGTTTTAAATTTTTACATTCAAACAACGTCATCATTATTGAGCAGAATAAAATACATACTTATTCCCAGTTTTGTAGCCACTAATATCAATTAAAGTCACAAAAAAAGAAGATCAGCTCAATTTACACACAACAAATAAACACAAT
Organism: Enterovibrio litoreus; assembly: GCF_045679545.1. Lineage (NCBI taxonomy): Bacteria > Pseudomonadati > Pseudomonadota > Gammaproteobacteria > Vibrionales > Vibrionaceae > Enterovibrio > Enterovibrio litoreus. The sequence continues at coordinate 773,663 of NZ_CP166194.1, read as the reverse complement.
GGATACAAGGTGAATCCTGATCAGCAACAATGTCAAAGAAACCGTTACTTCAGGCGGAAAGGAAGAGTATTAGGCAGGGTAAGACGACACAGCGTCACGGTATTGAGAGACAATGGCAGAAAGGTAGACAAAATCGATACAAAAAAGGCACGCGATGCGTGCCTTTCGTTTTTCTCTTTCACATTTCAATCAAAGAGGAATTATTACCACTCTAACATCAATAAGAGGAAAGCCACCTTTTATTACAGCAAGTTAGATTTGAACCGGTTTGCGATACCATCATCTATACCATGTTCAGATTTTTTTCGTTTTTTTGCTGCAAGTTGACGTTTTAGCTCAGCTTTTGCCTAGGCAGCTGTGGGAGAGGAATAAGTTTGATCCTATAAACCAATAATATTGATTAAATGTAGAAGTTAATATGGTTTTAAACCGATAGATAACCACTACCCGTTGTGCGTCGCCTTGGGCTTGAACCCCCTGAAAAAACATCAGAAGGCACCCCGTGGGGTGCCATATTGGTTGGGATGAGCTTCCCCCCCCTAATGCAAATTTTCTTCTGGTTCGTCCGGATAAGGACTATCAAAAGCGTTGGCTGAAACGCGGACAGTCAGAGAATCAGATAACCCTCTGATCTTATCCAATATCTCTCGAGGGCAACTTTCGGCAAAAGTTAAAACAAAGCCATAGATCAAACCATCATCACTGCTGTTTTCCAGCGTATCCCATTCCAAATACTCAAGCTCTTCTTCTGTTATGCCAAGCTCTTCTGCCAACCTGCTCTGATAGCGTTTACCATACCGCAGTTCCGGATCTACCCAATCATCATTGACGCAGCCTCCAGCTTCAAGCTCGTATTCGTAAAAACCACGCTTGCCAGCTATGCGAGGCAATGTAACCTGTACAACCATATCAAGAGTGTCTCCACAAAATGGTTTATCGTCCATTGGATTGCCTTTGTACTGGGATTTAGCAATAGCTACCAGTTCATCACCACGATCTTCAATTTGTACATCATCGTAATAAGGACTATCGAAAAATTCCGCATTAGTTTCAGCCATAGCCCCCGAAAGCTGATCATCTATAAGATATTGGCAATCGGGTAGTAGGACTTCGACAATGTAGTTTTCTAGTGAGTCATAGAGCCAAGTATATTCACCACCTAACCCTTCATCAGCAAGCATGTCTGATAGAAGCTTGGCAAGGTCAATTGAGCGTCCAAGGTCATTTGGCAAGCCATTTAGCCTAGATCGCCTCTCATTCATCAAAGGTATGTCAGGAATGAATATATATGCCTCTTCTAGCTGAACCAGTGGATAAGTCTTCTCGGCCATAAGAGCCGCATGGCTCTTATACCCAAAAAAAGCAGCAACAAGCTCTCTAGCATGTGAAGCTTTCAGTTTTGTCGTAGATTGGGAGGCATGATTTTGACGCATGAAATCTGCGCACAGTTTTGAGAGGTCAATACTCATGGGAGTAATCCTTTCTTAACGATGCCGGACTTTAAAGGTAGTGGTAAGTGTTTAAATCACTACTCTTGCCAGCATGGTTAATAAAGATCAACTGCAATGGGCAGGTAGTTAGATTTGCTGTCTTTTAGGTCACTTACAGCCTTGGCAATCAGCTCCGATACTCAAAGTATCAGATTACCCAATTTTGGCAAGACAAAAAGTGATGTGTTCAGATGTCCAAGTTCAGACAAGATCAACAGTATGAAACTTTATTCCTCCCCCAGAGCAGAACATTAGGCGATATCCACACTGATCAGCTTTAGCTCATACGCGGCTATATGCATTCTTCCCCCCTCTGAAGCACTACTAAAGAGCTATGCCACATCGCCAAATATCGGAGTCAGATTTAACAAATAACTAAGCCCGCTCAAACGGTGCGCCAACACCTCGCGGGCTTTGTCATTGTCATGATATACAAACCAAGATTAGCTCAGACTTAGTACGGATATCAAGCATCTTGTACCACGCCAAACATATTCGTAAAGATCGGATTGATTTGTTTCATCTTGCCGTATTACGAAGGTAATCGAGAACTACCTTAAGATGCCTCTGACAATCGAAAATAATGCCTTGAGGGAATGACTAGGGCCGTATTAAGGATAATACGGCCGTGGTTTTATTTGCCGTAGTAGACTTGATTTACATGGGATTCGAGGACTTTAATCTCAGCCAGCATGTCTTCAAAAACGTAAGGTAACTGGCCTTCGGGGAACATGTCCGCCATTTCTTTCCAGTCCTTCTCGTAGTGATCATACATATCGTCAACAGGCACAAGGAAGAGTTGCTGCTCTCGCGCAGCATCACACTGTTCCTTATTGGTTCTGTAATGAATATCACAAAACTCAACCAATTGATCCATGAGTGCCTTATCTTCGCACCAGTTATTGTCTTTGTTGTGTAACTGCAAGATATCGTACAAGTGCCTGGCGTACTTAGGCTTGGAGGCTTGGCTCATTAAGTTGCAATGCACAGCAAACATTTTTTCTAGCAGCGTTCGTGCGGGATCGAGTGCCACAACATCAAACGGAGCTTCCTCAAAAGCGTCAATATGCTCGCCAAGCATGTGGTTGATTGACACGGTCGAAACCGGGTTATTCTGTGACAGGCTCCCCGTCTCAAGCAACACGCGTCGCAAGACTGCATTGCCCTCTTCCATCACTGAAGGATAGTGAATTCCCAAGTTCAGAGGCTCTTCACTTTCAATCTCGAGGGTTATCCTTGAGTCCAAAGCCATCAAGGCCGCTGTCAAGGGTTTAATCAACTCCGCTTGCACAAACTCACGGGCCTTGTCATCAATCGCTTTTGCTTCGTCCTGCATCTTGCCGCGGCCACGTTTAGGCTCACGAACCACTTCTTTTTCGCCGAACAGTTCCATTGAAAAAGAGAGATCGATATCTTCCGACATCCGGTTGATTAAGTGATGGCACTTCGACAGCGAGGTTCCCCCTTTAAAAATAAAAGGATCATTACATCGGTCAAGCAGTGTTGGCACGATATCCACGTACAAAATCCTCAGAATACACGTGACGTAAAGGTCTTTTTCGATGATGTACGCGGGGAGTTGCTGGGGATGGATGTTAGATGCCGCCAAGAGGGCTTCTCGGCGGCCACTATCGCTTTCTGTAAAAAAAGGGTTCACTTACTTATGTGTCCTAGTGAGTGCTGGCTTGGAAGAAATCCTTTGCCCAATGCATGGAGCGAGGTAGCGCTTCAAAAAATTTCTTCTTCGAATGCTTATCAAACGATTCGTTGAACTTTTGGGTCAGTTTCGTTGCGTACAGTTCTGAACCATGCAAATTCAAATATGACAGGGCACTCCACATCAACAAGGCCGTGTTCTTGACGTCTTTGTCTGCCACTTTGAAATGGTCCACAAAGTAGTGGAGTGATTCCTTGTACTCAAATTTCACTGACTTTTGGGCCAATTGGCAACGCGTTCTGACTGACACGTAATAGCTCGACACCATCGGCAACTGGGTGTCTAAACCGAGTTGGTTGACCGCTGCAGCACCCGCAGGAACAACCGTGGCCTTTTTTGAGCGGGTAACGACTTTTACGACTTCTGCAGTCTCAAGCGGCAAAGGGCCGAAACGGGAAACTTTAGGACGGTAATAAGTACCATTAGTCAAACGAGCGATTTTCTTAGTGCTCACTAATCGTTGCAATGCCTTGCTGGCGGTTTGACGTTCATCGTGGGAGAGGCTGTATTTGCTCGCAACCTGATCCAGCGTAAACGGCTTCCCCAAGTGCAGGTGGCTGACATAACTAGTCACCATCTGCGAGATGTTGTGGGATACCTTCTTACTCGCGACAGATTGTTGGGTCATTAATTCTCCGACTCTAAATGTGAAATCAATTAACAGTGGCTGATTTCGTATAAATATGCCACACCTTGTCCAAAGCTGCCAGTCGACTTTGGACAAAAACACCCAACGTGTGTCCAAAGTTGACAGTAGGATGAGAAGCTGTGTTTAACGAGCACTTGTCTCAACTTGACAGCAAAACTCCACTTAACCCCATGTTTTAAATCTGAAGATACCTTCTCAGTGCTCCATTAATCGAAGCGATATTGGGGTTAGAAGAATCGCGGGAGCCTTCACTATTATTAAGGTGACCTAAATGCCACTAATATCGAAAGGGCTTCATAGAGTCATCTGATGGTAGCCTAAATGAACAATCGCCAAACCGATGATCAGGTAGGGAAAGCATAGAGCGCCGAAGAGAAGATATCCGCGTTTATCTTTGCTACCTTCTTCTACCTTTGATGCTCTGAACTCAGCGTAGTATTTTTCGACGATACCTGGGACCACATGAAGCATCGCGAAAACTGCTGCAGCTACAAATAAAATACCTATCGTGATGCCAATTATAGTTCCGTAAAACAATGGATCTTCTCTCGCCACTGGGAAAGACAGTTTGATCAAACCTGCAATGAAAACGAAGTATGCAAACGATTGAAAAATGTCCTTAACGAGATCTTTGTCGGTAATCACCTTAAACATAGCCAAATCCTTTCAACATCTCTCTAGTTGATATCTTGCCCCTTAAAGCTTGAGCTTTTGAGCTTTATAGCTGAATGAGCTGTACTTACGCTTCGCTTCCTGCCCATCCTTTTTAGCTTCATCTATTTGCCGGAGAAGCCTCTTTAGATAGCTATCCTTTTCATAGCAAAGGGCGTTATATCGAGTTTGTGCGACCTCATTAGCTCGGCTTGATATAGTATTTTCCAGCTCTGCTTCTAATGCTTCTATTCTTGTCGTGCGAGAATCGAGTTCCTTGCCTCTCAAGTTGGCAGCTGACAATTTCTCCTCTGCCTCCTTTAGCATGCTGTCGGCTTGTCTGAGTTTGGCTTCTCTCTCGTACATCTTGTGATTTGCGATTGCCACCTCCTGAGAAAACGCCTCTCGCTCTCGAACGATCGCGGCACGCTCATTCTCTGCTTTCAAATTGATTTCGTTTAATGCATTTCGCTTCCAATGATCCAACTCACGCCATGCATCTTGCTGCTTTTGATCGATCACTGCGCTATGGTTTTTGATCATATTGATCACGTCCTGGCCTGCGTGAATTTCTGCTCTTAGCTTATGGTACTTTTCTCTGGCATTTTTGTTTCTTTGCTGAATTTCAGCACTTTCTGATGAAAGCGTTTCAATTTTCTTTTCAATTTGAAAAACGTGAGCGGATAGCTCTCTTTTCTGTATCCTCAGCGAATCAATGGAAGGTTTAATGCCTATATACTCACTTTTTATTGCCATAAGCTTTTCCGCATCTGCTCGATGACATAGAACGCCAAAAACGCCAGAACAAAACAAAGAAAGCCATTTCGAACTAGCATCTTCCAAGACATTTCGAGCCCAATCTTCGGTTACCAATCCATCTTCAGGAAGGAGATATGTATCGATAGCGATCTCGATACAATTGAGCTTTTGAGCTTTGAGTTCAGAGATTTTTTGTTTGTCACAATAGTGGGTAACAGCTATCTCAATCAGAAGCTTCTCCCCTTCACATATGGCAATAACATCTGGAATTCTGGTGCCCTCCCGAGTTTCCAATACAACAGAGTCCAGCTCAAACCATCGAAGAATAGGTTCGATAGTGCCGATTGGAAGCAGCACTTTCTTATCCTTCGCGATGATGTATTTCGCCATTAAGTGAATATCAGTTTCTGGTGACCACTCGCAGTTTTGCGCCGTTTCGATATTGGGGGCATGAGCGAAGTGATGCGCTTTCTTTTCACCTTTTTTGGCAACCAAAGGCGTTCCGCAATCTGCACAGCTACAGTTGCAACCGAGCCCACTTTGCACATCTTTTATTGTAACTATGTGGTTATTTCCCAGTGGCCCAATGGCTGTCGTCATAAGTGGCTGATGCATATTTTTACTCTCAACTGTTATAGATAACCGCTGGTTTTTGAAGTGCATTTCTTCAGTCGATAGCCTTTAAATTAACTCACTATTTAAACTTCATGAGAGAAAGGTTATGGAGCCTGCGTGACGACTCACAGATGGTTATGGCAGTGCGTAGTGTGAACGTTGATGAATGTCGTACACATCATAGAATCAATGAGGCAGCCAATGCTGCCTCTGGTCGTATACATGTCACTTTAAAGCCCGCTCTATGATGCTTTTCGCCAGCTTAAAGTCTGTTGGGTTCAACGTCCCTGACTCGGCCTGATAGCGCAGCACCGTGCACATGTTGACGATAGATTCTGTTACCTCACTAAGTTCTATTGCTGATTTCTGGTCAACGTAAGGAAGGCCTGCAAGCTGAGTCGCTGCGTGATGGATCGCGGTACGGATTTCTGTAATAGTCGCCGTTGTCATGTTTCACCTCCTGATTAGGTGTTACGTGGTATCGCAGGCCGATGCTGCAACATCGGCCTGCACTTTTACTTACTTGTCTTTGTCAAATGCCCGATAACTGACTTTTCTGACCATCTTGATTAGTTGTTTCATGTCCTTGTATGACTTGTCTGCAATTGCGTCTCCATAGCCAGTGAGCTTGTTAGCAAGTCCTTCTAGCTTGCTTTTATCAAATACGGAGTGGAGCCATTGCCCCAACAGATAAAACGCGAGCATTACAAAGAACATCAAAATGAAAAAATTAATGAAATCAAAGATATTTTGAGGTGGGAAGTTCAGGAACATAATCATCTACTCCTTATCACTCGGTTACGTGCGCTTGATTAACAAAGCTGGCAATCTCTTCGTTACGTTCTCTTTGCCGCTCCTGAGAACGTGAAACAAAGCTTCGTAGGTCTGATGTGTGTTGAGTGGGGTTGCTGGCCTGCCACTGACCGTGGGCTTCTCTTGCATCCTCTTGTTGCTGAGGTGAAAGGGAATCAAAACCACCTGACTGGTCGACCCAGCTCGCTTCACCGATGCTGTTTCCTTCGAATTCGTCACCTGCATGAATGTCATTTAAAGAGCCGGCTACATCACTATTACGCTGAGCTGAGTTACTTCTAATTGCATCTGCTAGTCGGCCACCCGTCGTCCCGGACACGCTACTCTTGGCCATTGATCCCATGCCTTTAACTAGATTTCCTGCCGTACCTAAAGCGATTTGTCCTGCTCGTGATAACCCTCCGGCTGCTGAGCTTCCTGACGCCTCGGCGAATGCCGAACCGGAAGATTCCGACTGTTCCATTCCATCGGATGAGCTTCCAGCATCGAAACTCGCCGTATTGCCTTGAGAAGCCGCTGACTGTGCGCTTTTAAATGCAGCATGAATAGCCGAAGCACCGCCCATTGCACTCATAGCTGCTCCCGCTGCAACGCCCGTTACCATAGAGCCGCCAGCCAACGCTCCGCCAATAAATGAACCGGCACTAAAACTCCCTGCATTTACCGCAGAACCACCATGGGGAATAAGCCCAGCTACAACATTTGGAATGGAGTGAATGAGGAGCAATAACACCAAAGAGACAACAAAAATGACCAGCAGCTCGTCCATGGGGGCGTCATTGGATAGTTCGGCATAAAAACCATCCATTATTGATGTGGCGATACCTATCAACAGCGTCATTGTCATCAGCTTCAAGGCAACCGCGAGAACGGTTTTGAAGTAGTTAATAGCAATGTCTGATGTCCACTTAGAACCGCCAAAACCAAGGACAAAAACACCTGCGTAAATGAGAATCCAGGCCGAAATCAAAGCCAGTAAGACGTTCGCAGCCACCACTGCCATGCAAGCAAGAATGGCTAAAGTGATGAGGAAAATAGAAAGGTTATCGATAGGGCTTGCAAAGCTGTACGCTTCAGCGGCTTTAATAATGATGTCGAACGCAATGCTGATGGGTTCTGAGGGTGTCAGTTCTCTTGGCAACCCTCCGGCTTCAGCACCAATCATCCTTAGCGAATCAATGACAGAGTTCGCCATTGCAGGGCCATTGCGCAGTAGCCACAAGAAAAAACCAAACGTGATGATGAACCGTACAAATTCCGCGAAGAATTCCCTTATATCTGCTTGTTTTAGTACCAATGTTCCGCCAGTCCATACCAGGGAAATGGTTCCAAGCGTCCAAAAAAGCCAAGTGGCATAATCCGTGATGACGTCTGCCCAAGAGGCACTTTCGGTCAAAAATCTATGGGCGACCTCATCAAGCACACCGTTGGTCGAAATATCAGCGAGGGCGCCCCCAGGAACGAAAGACAGTGCCAGAAGAAACAAGAATCTCAATTGTATGCTGCACATAGTTAGAACCCCCTGTTTTTGCTTCTATCGGTAGGTTCACCCATGTCCCATAAACAGCTTCTAGTCTCGCTCTGCTCTTGGGTTTTGTCTTAATTGTTGCAATCGACATCCGTTGATTGTGGCTGTTCTTCACAACCAGCCAAGCTCATCAGCACAGCGAACACGCAACCAATCTTAGATACAAGTATCGGGTAACGTTTCATGGCTAGAAACCTCGATTTTGAGAGCGATCAGTTGGCGAACCAAAATCAAACAGCTTTGCACGGGCGGCCTCTTGCCTGGCATCCCTATCAGCGTCAGCTTGCATCTTTGTTGCCACAGCATTGTATTGGGCGGCCATCAAGCTCCGAATTTGCAGAAGCTGATTGGCCTGGTTACTGGCGAATTGATTCGCATACTGAATAGCAGCCAATTGTCCGTCCGCACCTTGAGCTTGGAGTTGAAGGCTTTCAAGGTTTTCGGCATCCCTTGCAAGCGAGTCAAACTGTAAGCTAACGCCTGTAATCACGGCTTGGTTGGCTTCATGTTGGCTGCGAGAAGATAGAAGGAGAGTTTCTTCAATGAGGGATTTTTCTGTTGCTGTACAACCACCCGAGCCATTAAAACAGGGAGAACTTCTGTAATAAGAAACGTTGTGAAACTTGCTCAGGTAGGCATCCAAGCTACCAAGTCGGTTTTGGTAATACCTCAGCGTATTCGTCGCTTCCACCATTTGGTTCATGGTGTAACTGGCACGATCCCAGATAAATGCAGCTGGGGCTAACGTATTTTGCAGCATGTTTTCGTTCTGCTGTAGTTGGGTTTGATACTGCTGGATCTGTTTTGCTGTCTGAGCGACGGCTTCAATCGTGCTAAGAATGTTTTGACTGAGGTTAGTGCCATCAATTACCGGGATGCCTCCAAAAGATGACGAAATAGGTGCAAGAATTAGAGATGTCGATAGTACGATTTTTTTAGCCGCTAAAATGAATACCTTTTTCATAGTGAGTCACCTTCTAGCCTTCGAAAATTTAGCCGCTAAAGTTCCGTGAGGTGAAACAAGATTCGCCATCGCTAATGACAGCTCTAACTGATTCTCCTCAACCATATTCAGTACGGCTCGCAATGTTGCGTGGTCAAAATGCGCAGTACGGGCATCATTTGAAAGCCACAACTTCAGCAGTCCGCCAAGTCGCCCCAAATCTCCATTAATGCGTGCGAGCTCTCTCACTGCACGAAAGTCCACCACGCTGGTAATCAGATATCCCTGCCCTACATCTCGTAAGTATTTAGCTGCACTTAATCCCGCCTTCTTCGCCTGTAGCTCGATACTTCTCTTCTCCGAAGGCAGGCAATAGACCTTGATAGGGGGGCTCGATTTTCGAGTAACTTTGTCTGTCATGCTTTCTCCTTTCGGCGGTAGCCGATTGCCTCGCAGAGCAAGATTCCGTTGAGCACGAAGTGCGAATAAGGTGACAGTGAAGTAGGAACCATCAACTTGTTGGTGGGCCTACTTCACCTATCCTGCCCGGTATTTCAACGACGGATTTATCTAGGAAAGCTGTGTACTCCTTTGTGATTCTTCAAGTATTTGTCGGTATCTCTGCGCATTTAGCTGTTTAATGCTGTGTAAACCTGACCTTTAAAGAGCTATTGGGAGCTTTCACCATTCGCGGTCCCAAGCATTAACGAGCCTCTATACGCCAAGAGAAAATGCCCGTTATCCACATTTTCACTCGCTCAACTACAGGTAATTTATTTTTATATAGGTATAACTACAGGAAGAACTACAGGAGGGTTCTGTAACCTCATGTTATTAAATAATTTATAAGCACTCCGCGGGACAGAACATGCGCACTTCCGGGACAAAACATGCGTACTCCGGGATAGAACATGCGCACAATTCACCTCAAAAGCGGGACAGAACATGCGTGGATAACTTTCCAAATTCCCAGCCTTACTAACATCGAAAACACCTGCCCCCGATAGCAACCATCGATTAAATTTCATATTCAACCTTTCGCTTCATCAATCTAGGCACCTGAGGAGAACAAGGCTTTAAAAGCAACCCTCTTTCGCTGGGTGATGCATTTAACTCCGGCCAAGCAAATTGAACCTTCTGCAGCCCATCAAGGAACCTTTTTCTGAAGTCTCTGGAACCTTGTCGAGTATTAGGATAACCAGTACCTATTTGCTCCATCAGAGCCCCCCAAGGGATGACAGTGGCCTTCTTCAAATAGCTGACCCGATATGTCGCCCAACAATAGATATCCAAGGCTATGGGAGAACGTTTAATTAAACGCAACACTCGCATATCCAATGGCACTGGCTTGTCGGTTATTAATTGAAAAAACTTAGGAGACAGCTCAACCCAAGCTCCCCACAAAGAATTTTGCTCAGGCTGGTTTGTGCTCCACCAAATATGGCAAAAATCTGTGACCCTAGCTCCAGCGTCATTCTGAGTAACATATCCACCTTCCTCGCTATATTCGGTAATAATGGCGCTGATTGTGGTTTTAAAAAGCCGGTTCATCTGGTCACGCAAACGTCCGATAGACCCCTCTTTACCGCCAGTTCCTATCAACCCAAGCTCTGCCATAAAACCTCTCTGGGAGTGCCCCAGTTCGATCCTGTATGCTTCTTGCTGTGTAATGACTCCCTTATCCATCCTGGATTTGTTTCTTATTGCCTGCGTAGTCAACCAGACCAACAGCAAACGAGCATAACAACCATAAGGCAAGCCGACAGACGACGGTGCCATCATGTGCACCGTGAGATTTCCATTCTTACGGCTCCATTCATTCGATTTTGGTTTACTGTGGGGGATGGTTGCCTGTATCAAAAGTCGAGCAACAAACCCAAGTTCATTTGCATCCTTAGCACTGGACTCTTGGATAGCCACATATCTGTCGGTCGTCTCAATAGGAACCTTACAATGCCCACCCGAGGAAACCTTGCGACTGGCTGGTACCCGCGAATGAGTGTTAATAACATCTCTCATCGACAAAGTGACTCAGGGGTTACCAAATAAAACCAGGTCTTACGGCCTTCAAAGCAGACCTGCGTTTTTCCTCTATCCAGTTTTCAACCTCAGCTAAATCCCAAGCAACACTGCGGGTTGTCAGAACAATCCGCCGAGGGAACTCTCCACGCTGTTCGAGGTTATAGATGGTTCGATCAGACAAAGGGACCATGCTGAGTAAGGTCTTGCGATTTATCAGCGTTTTTTTTGTCATTGATGGATTCATAACCCTCTCCTTTTCAACATTCTTTGGTTGATAATGCCTGGAGCTGCCTGTAGGTTAGACCAATCATTGGACAAAAAAGTGGGATATGAAAAAAGTTGAATCAAAGAAGGATGCGTTAGAAAGACTAGGTCAGTTTTATATTCCTGTATGGGAGAATTCTGACAAGTCCGTGGCGAATGCCATTCGCATTTTTAGGGAGAAATGGCGCTCATACTCGGAAGAGTCTAAAAGGCACAACATCATAACCTTGATTAAGCAGGTGATTGATCCAGTGGTATCAGGATATTTGAGCAGCCTTCCAAACCAGTATTTGTCCTTTTGTCCTATCTCAAGAGAAAAGTGTCACTATAGCGACCTCATCAAGTTGAGAGGTTTTCGTTATGCAGCCGACCAAATTCATTTTTATTTACGCGACTTTGTTGATAAGAGTTCCCAGACAGAGCAAGACATACTGTTCATATCAACTCAAGATATGCTCAAATCATTGTTTATGATTTGTGAAGGAAAGAAACCTAATCGATCAAAACTAGCGCCTGATATCAACTTAAAGTCGGATAAAAAAACGCGACTGTGTGCATTGTGTGGAAACACAACAGAGTTTTCACAATTCATGCATACATGGACAAAGCACGGATATATTGAGAGAGAAAACAATGAGCGTAACAATGATGAAAAAGAAGGTAAGAAGAAGCGGCCGGATCTGAGTACGAATTATTGTATAAACCATCGCCCCAAGCTTCATGATGGTTCTTGGAATTCTCTATATAAGCAAGCCAAACGCTCTGCAAAACAATTTGAGCAAGAAGTCTTGAGACTGCGACGCCAAATCGCGCATCCAGACCGTCAAAACGCTAAGTCCGGAGATAAATTGATTGATGAGTACTTTTACTACTTCATGCTTGACTCTTCACTGGACCCAACTAATGTGCCCGAACTGCGGAATTTAGCCCGAAAGATGGTAGATTCTAGGCTAACGGACAATAAAAAACGCATGCTGGTTCTTCGTAGGCAAAACAAGTCTAATAAACAAATAGGTATAAAGCTGGGTGAAATCACAGGTAAGCCTTTGTCAAACCAGGCCGTTTCTAAAGCTCTAGGCTCTGTTCGGGAAGCATTTAAAATCTATTGACTATGAAAAATAACATTTTCCAAGCACAAGAGTTTAATAGAAAACACTTGAAAACCAATTGGGCTTAATTGGTGTCAGACCTATTAAAATAGATCTAACACCGACTATGTGTAAATTTAGAGCAAGCCAGATCGCTGATCTATTTCAGCATTCTTACCATAAAATGTATCTACACCGATAGTACTCGTAAGGTTAGATGGTATGTCTATATTTTCAACAATAATAAATTGACCAGAATTATTTTCACTTAAATACTTTAAGAAATGATAACTAACCTTTGTGTTAGATAACTGTTTCTCATCAGCATCTAGTTCTCCATATTTACTTTTTAATGGATCTCGATAGGTAACTAAAGGAGAATCTAAGATAATAATCCCTGGATGATAAATTCCTTTTTCCTTACAGTGCTGGAGAAGGGCAATCTTAAAAACTGAGTGCAATATAGCTCTAACTCCTTTACCATTTAGACTTCTTGGTTTTCCATCGATAACCACATCAAATGTCGAATAATCAAATGAAACCTCACTCACATCAGGAAAGTGAATTTCGTCCAAAATTTCCTTATATATTCTACAGAAATTATCAATAGCATCGGATTCAGGATAGAAGTCTGGCGATTTGTACTTTTTAGGCACTGCTGTAACTTCAGTTTCCTGAAGTCGCTTATAAAAAACACTTATGCGCTCTAGTAGCCGTATTTCAGTTGAAATCAGGTTTTTCTCTTTTGTACACTCCGATAATTCCCCATCAATTATCGTAAGCTCAGGGGTTCTTTTTTCCACCTCATCATCCAACTCCTTTAATTTATATCTCAAACCACTAGCCTTTGAGTTATAAATATCAAGTTGAGATTGCAACCTCAATCTAGTTTCATTAAGCTCAGACAGCTTTAATTTTATCTTCTCAATTTCTAATTGAGAAAAGTTGCCTAGACTTTCAACGTCCTTCAAATCCTTGCATATGTTTTTAGGTGTGTTCCCACAGAACTCACATTGAGCATGATGCCCGATCCCTAATAAAAATGCGGCTTCCTCTTGAGAGCGCAACCTTTCGATATCACTTATATATACTTTCTCTAATGTTTCAAAATTCACTAGATTAGTTCTAATATTATTATTTCTTTCTTCAACACTAAATAACTCTAAAGCAGTATCTCTCTTTTCCTTTACTATTCCAGATAGAGACTTATTAATCTGACTCAGAGATTTTCTAAGGTCATCAATAGACGTTTCTAGTTTGACCTTTCTCTCTTGCAAGCTATCATAGCTTTCGTCCGGGAAACTCAGGTCAGACTTCAAAGTTTCTACAACTTCATTTAAAACATCTAACTGCCCTTTTTTCTCACTTTTAAACTCTTTACCGCGAACAACTGTTTTTATATTAGAGTCATCTCTACCAGTCAAAAGAAACTTAAAGACATTTTTGTTCTTACTATCCTCACTAGTATCACCAGCAACTATTGGAGAGTTTGAGCTAATTATTTTCTCTTCGCTTGAAAAAAATGTTCTTGATAGTAAACGTATAGATAGAGCGCTCTTCTCACCATACAGGTTTGATGAGATTTCCACATTCCTTAAACCAGAAAGATAAAAGTCACTTATGTTTTTCACTGACTTTGTTTCTTTTCCATGTTTAAAATAACTATAGAATTTAGCTTCATCCTTAGAATCGATAAGGTCATGATAGACCTCAAAAGAATCAGAAGGCCACTTTCTAAAAACTGTATAAGGTTCGCCATTCAAGTGAATTTGCATAGCTACTTCACTATACCTTTCACTCTCAGGTTTAACTTCTTTTAGCCCCTCAGAACCAAGCATATAATCAATAGCTTCGATTAAAAGTGATTTACCCGTATTAGAAGCACCATGCACTATATGAAGATGATTGGAAAAGCTTATAGATGCATTTTCGTTATCATCTATAAAGAATATTTTTTTAATATTAATTCCAGAATTCATCAAAAAACCTTATCTACTAAAGTGATATTTAACTCTTCAAATCCAGTTTTATTTATCTCTTCTGTTAACCAGTTAGAAATTCGTCTCAATGATAACGAGTAGTTACTTCGCATTAACTCAAGATAAGGACTGGCATTTTCTGACGCCTTATAAGCTATACCATTCTTAGTATACTCAACCTCAATAAGGCCAAACTTCTTCATAAGGTCGAGTCCAGTTCTAACTTTTTCTCTGCGAGAATAATACTCGCCATTTCTATTTGGGGTATTTGGGTGCAGACTATCTGGCCCACCAAAGTCACCAGAATGTACGATAATAAAATCAACTTTCATTAATCCATCAAAATCCATACTTCTAGGAAAATATGAATCTAGAAAACATACTGTCCGCACACCAGCCTCTAGAGGGCTATTAAAAACGTATGAGTTAGACATTATTTCTTCCTCCACTCTAGCTTATCCTCATTAGCAAACTGGTGACAGTATCCCTGCTTGACGTCAATCTTTCCATGGATGGCTAATTTCCCAGACGGCTGCAACTTTCCAGCCTCAGACAGAACATTACACATTCGGTAAAATGAGTTTGAATAATCTAGCCTCAGGGCTGGTTTTATACCTTTTAATATTTCTTTCTCGAAGTTTTCTAAAACATCATCTACCATGTTATCCCGATAGAAAACACGAAATGCTTCAGCACTGTAGAATCGCTCTCTCTGCTCTGTAAAGTCTTCTTCAAAATCTTCATGACCTATGATCTCTTCAGGCTTTGAGTATGATTTTTTATCGTGGTCACTATAAGTATCTAATATTTTATTTACATAGTTAAATTCATTTTCATCGATACTTAAAGGAACTTCACCGGAAGGAGCACTAGGAAGATCTCCTCCATATAAATCTACTAAAATTGCTCTAAACTTCGAGTCATCAACAATATCATCTATTCCAATAATACTAACACTTGAGAAGTCATATTTTGAAATAAAATCTTTCAGATCTGATGTTAGTAATATTTTCTTACCATCGATAATACTATCTTCACAGTACTTACTCCATTTTTCGATCAATTCAAACTTAAGTTTTGATGGATTTAAAATCCAATTCCTTAAATTTCTATTGATACCCTTAGGTGCAACAAAGTAATAGTTTCTAGGTGCTGAAAACTCTCCTAAGTAAGAATAATAAAGGACCTTTCCAAGTTCGTGCATTCCTTTATCTGTAGGGACGGCTTTATTGTATTGCTTACATTGATAATTATCCCAATCTCCCTCAAACTTCCCTGGAGAGCAAAAGCCGATTACATCACATCCTCGGTCACCTGCTCCAGCAGGCCTATGCACTGAATGATACTCACTTGACTGAGCCTTTGCCCATTTTCTAACCAATATCTCAAGTTCGTCCGCATTCAATGATAGAATGTAACGGGTGTAATCAAATATGTTCACAACTCTCGTCCCTCTTATTAATCACACGGACAAGTCTATTTCTTACTGAGTATTCCATTTATCCTCAAATCAACCTTATGAGATCAAACTGATGAAGAAATTACCAAAAGCAATCATACCATTAAAGTTGTGGTTTTTTATTTAAGCCATAAAATAAAAATCAAAAAGTAGATTATTGAAGTATTTTTTGGATTAACACATCATTTTTGCTACAGATTTAATTGTTAAACACTAGTTCTTTCGTATATATCAATCAAACCTTTTATAATCTAATTTGCCCATTCATCAATCATGTCAGCCCAGTCCTGTAACATTGCTGCGCGTTGATCTCGATATTCAGCTTTGTTGTAAACTGCCCTCACCCCTTTCTGTTCGTGCGCCAGTCATTTTTCTATCCAATCCGTGTTGTATCCAGCCTCATGGAGCAGAGTGCTTGCGGTTCTGCGAAGATCATGTGGCCCAAACTTATTGAGCGACTGACCGTCTTTCTGTGCTGCTTTATAAGTCAACGCCAGTACGCGGTTCATCGTCGCACTGCTCATTGGTGCATCCGAGTCATATCGAGAAGGAAGAATGTAGTCAGAACCACCTGCAAATGTCTTCAAGGCGATCAGAATGTCCATCGCCTGGCGTGACAAAAATACCAGGTGAGGATTGCGACGTTTCATGCGTTCTTTGGGGATCGTCCACAGTGCTTCACTAAAGTTAATTTCGTTCCAGGTTGCATTGGTTAGTTCGCTTTTGCGTACCATCGTCAGCAAAAGCAACTTTACCGCAGCACGAATCGATGGAGTTGTGCCAACCTTTTCCATATAGCGGTACATAAGCCCAATCTCAGCTGGTGTTAGCGTGCGATCTCTTGGTTCAAATCGAGCAATGCTTGCAGGCCTGACCAAATCAGCAGGATTATCTACTTTTTGGCCGCGCTCAATCGCCCAGCGATAAACCTGGAGTACAATCTCACGCGTATGCACAGCTGTGGCTGGTGCGCCTCGAGCCACAATGGAGTCAGTCAGAGCTCTCAGGTCTTCATGAGTGATCTCTGTGAGCTTCTGATTACCAAATTTTCCCTCCAGCTCTCGCGCATAGACAGACCGGCGCATGTCTCACGTGGAATCGGCCATCTGATAGCCTCGTAACCATTTTTGTGCCCATGCACCAAACGTCTCAGCCCCTTTCGTCCTGGCTTTCGCACGAGCCTTCTCTTTGGCAGGAGATTTCCCATCTACGACCATTCTCTTCGCTTCATGAAGCCGCTCACGCGCTTCTGCTAAGGTAATCCCTCCAACGCCATATCGACCAAACGTAATGGTCTCTTGCCTACCATTAATTGAATAGTTGTATCGGAAAGAAACAGATCCTGCAGCTGTAACGGCTACGTAAAGACCATCGCGGTCATTTACTTTATAAAGTTTGTCTTTAGATTTGAGATTGCGGAGCTTGGTATCGGTGAGCATGAATCGGCCTCTAGTTGTTCTTTGATACCATGCTGGAAAACTCATCAAAAACTAGAAATTAATCATTAATAAACAGATAGATATAAAAATTTAATACCATGCACTACTAAAAATACTCAGCATGGTATCAGGCGTGAACCATGGTATTACCGATGAATCATACCCACCAAAATACCACGGTCAAACCGTGCTTGACGTTGCCAGACATTGCCAAAAAACACCAATCTAAAAACAAAAAAAGTCCGCAATTACGCGGACTTAGGTGTGGTTTATTGCCTGTTAGTGCCAGACACTTCCTAATGGAAGATTATTCCCACTCAATCGTCGCAGGTGGCTTACCAGAAATGTCGTAAACTACGCGGCTGATGCCGTCGACTTCATTGATGATACGGTTTGATACCTTACCCAAGAAATCGTATGGCAGGTGTGCCCAATGCGCGGTCATGAAATCGATGGTTTCAACGGCACGCAGAGAAACAACCCAATCGTATTTACGACCATCACCCATTACGCCTACAGAGCGCACAGGCAGGAATACGGTGAATGCTTGCGACACTTTGTTGTAAAGGTCTGCTTTGTGCAGCTCTTCAATGAAGATAGCGTCTGCACGGCGCAGCAAATCACAGTACTCTTTCTTCACTTCGCCAAGCACACGAACACCTAGACCTGGGCCAGGGAACGGGTGACGGTAAAGCATGTTGTACGGCAAGCCCAATTCCAGACCAATCTTACGTACTTCGTCTTTGAACAGCTCTTTCAGTGGCTCAACCAAGCCCATTTCCATGTCGTCAGGCAAACCGCCAACGTTATGGTGAGATTTGATCACGTGTGCTTTACCGGTCTTCGAGGCCGCAGATTCGATCACGTCTGGGTAGATAGTACCTTGCGCTAGCCACTTAGCATTTTTCAGTTTCTTCGATTCTTCATCGAAAACATCAACAAACACGTGGCCGATTTTCTTGCGCTTGGCTTCTGGATCTGCGATGCCTTCTAGCGCATCAAGGAAACGATCTTCTGCTTTCACATGGACAATCTTCAATCCGAAGTGATCACCAAACATCTCCATGACCTGCTCACCTTCGTGAAGACGAAGCAAGCCGTTATCGACGAATACACACGTCAGCTTGTCACCAATGGCACGGTGAATAAGCATTGCAACTACGGAAGAATCGACACCGCCAGACAAACCGAGGATAACTTCGTCATCACCCACTTGTTCTTTGATACGTGCAATCGCATCGTCAATAATTGACGCTGGCGTCCACAGCTTTTCACAGCCACAGATGTCCATCACGAAACGCTCCAGCATGCGATGGCCTTGGCGAGTGTGCGTCACTTCTGGGTGGAATTGAACACCGTAGAAGCGCTTTTCTTCATTGGCCATTGCTGCGAATGGGCAAGTGTCAGTCGATGCTACCTTCACGAAATCAGAAGGAATTTCGACCACTTTGTCGCCGTGGCTCATCCATACATCAAGAACACCCAGACCTTCTTCATTGATCGCGTCTTCAATGCCTTCGAACAGGCTGCCAGGGTTGTCGAGAACCACTTTCGCATAGCCAAATTCACGCTCAGTCGAGCCTGAAACTTTACCGCCAAGCTGCTCTGACATGGTTTGCATGCCATAGCACACACCCAAAACAGGCACACCTGCAGTAAATACGTACTCAGGGGCACGTGGAGAGCCCGCTTCTGTGACGCTCTCTGGGCCACCAGACAAGATGATACCGTCGGGATTGAAGTCACGAATATCCTGTTCGTCTACGTCCCAACCCCATAATTCACAGTACACACCAATTTCACGGATACGACGCGCGATAAGCTGCGTGTACTGTGAACCGAAGTCGAGGATCAGAATGCGTTGGTCGTGAATATTTTTGGTCATTTCAGATTTTCTCAAAAGTCATCAAATTAAGGGGCATGAAGCCCCTTCAAAAATTATCGTCGTTATTACTGGCCAGTACGGTAGTTAGGCGCTTCTTTGGTAATCGTCACGTCGTGTGCATGAGATTCGGTCATGCCTGCGCCAGTGATACGGACAAACTCTGCTTTGGTACGCAAGGTTTCAATCGTTGCAGAGCCCGTTAGGCCCATACAAGAGCGCAAGCCACCCATTTGCTGGTGAATAATTTCTTTCAAGCGGCCTTTGTAAGCCACACGGCCTTCAATCCCTTCAGGGACAAGCTTGTCTGCTGCGTTATCTGTCTGGAAGTAACGGTCAGATGAGCCTTTAGACATCGCGCCCAATGAACCCATGCCACGGTATGATTTGTATGAACGGCCTTGGTAAAGTTCAACTTCACCGGGAGACTCTTCCGTACCTGCTAACATTGAGCCAACCATCACACAAGATGCGCCAGCCACGATAGCCTTACACATGTCGCCTGAGAAACGGATACCGCCATCAGCGATAACAGGAATACCATTTTTATCAGCCACTTCCACTGCATCAGAAATTGCAGTGATTTGTGGAACACCCACACCCGTTACAATACGCGTGGTACAGATTGAACCTGGGCCAATGCCCACTTTTACTGCGTTAACGCCAGCATCGATCAGCGCTTGAGCACCTGAGCCTGTTGCGACGTTACCGCCAATGATTTGTAGATCTGGGAAGGCTGCACGAGTTTCACGAATACGCTGAAGAACGCCTTCAGAGTGACCGTGAGAAGAATCAATCAGCAGTACGTCAACGCCCGCTTCAACCAGTGCTGCAACACGTTCTTCGTTACCTGCACCCGCACCAACAGCAGCACCAACACGCAAACGGCCTTGCTCGTCTTTACATGCATGTGGCTTACGCTCTGCTTTTTGGAAATCTTTTGCAGTGATCATACCGCTTAGGTGGTGGTCATCATTCACAACCAGCACTTTCTCAACACGGTGTTTTTGCATTAGCTTTTGCACTTGCTCAGGGCTTGCGCCCTCTTTCACTGTTGCGAGACGCTCTTTGGGTGTCATCACTTCGGCCACTTTCAGGCTCAGATCTGTCACAAAGCGAACATCACGACCCGTGATAATACCGACCAACTCGTTAGTCTCAGTCACCACAGGGAAACCCGCAAAACCGTTGCGCTCTGTCAGTGTTTTCACATCTGCAATAGTTTGGTCTGGAGTCACAGTAACAGGATTAGACACCACACCGGCTTCGAAAATCTTCACTAAACGAACTTGTTCAGCTTGTTGCTCGATGGTCATGTTTTTGTGGATGAAACCGATACCGCCTTCCTGAGCTAACGCAATCGCGAGACGGGCTTCTGTCACTGTGTCCATCGCCGCTGAGATCAGAGGGATGTTCAATGAAATAGTTTTCGTCAGTTGAGCGCGTAAGTCGGCAGTGTTTGGAAGAACTGTGGAATGTGCTGGAACCAGCAATACATCATCAAAAGTTAGTGCTTCTTTAGCTATTCGTAACATTGCAATATCTCACGCCAAAATTAAATACGGGGGACTAAATATTGCCGCCGCATTATACTGATGACGCAAACGTTTGGCTATAGATTTTCACGAAATCGTTTGGCATTCATTTTTTGCCCCAGTACCATGACCAAAACCCGCTGATATTTAAGGCTAACTGGTGATGACAAGCCCCAACGAAAATATTTTCACCGTCTCTCGTTTAAACGCTGAAGTTCGCCTTCTGCTTGAGAACGAAATGGGTATCGTTTGGCTGGTTGGCGAGATCTCAAATCTCACTGTCCCTGTGTCTGGTCACTGGTATTTCACGCTAAAAGACAGCCGCGCTCAAGTTAAATGCGCCATGTTCAAAGGCAATAACCGACGCGTTACCTTTAAACCAGCAAACGGTAATCAGGTATTGGTTCGCGCGAGATTGTCCTTGTATGAACCTCGCGGCGACTACCAAATCATTGTTGAAAGCATGCAGCCTGAAGGCGATGGCATGCTACAGCAGCAATTTGAAAAGCTAAAAATGCAATTGGCCTCGGAAGGCTTGTTTGCGGCTAGCACGAAAAAAGCACTCCCTGAACAACCAAGACGCGTTGGAATCATCACCTCAAAAACCGGTGCAGCCCTGCACGATATTTTGCACGTATTAAAACGCCGTGACCCAAGCCTGCCTGTCGTGATCTATCCGACTCAAGTGCAAGGTAAAGATGCGGCAATACAAATTGCGCAGGCGATCGGACGCGCGAACAGTCGCGATGAATGTGATGTGCTAATTGTTGGGCGCGGTGGCGGTTCATTAGAAGATTTGTGGTGTTTTAACGAGGAAATAGTGGCGCGTACCATTGCCGCGAGCAGTATTCCTATTGTGAGTGCAGTGGGCCATGAAGTGGATGTGACCATTGCCGATTTTGTCGCAGACGTTCGCGCCCCGACACCATCTGCGGCCGCAGAGTTAGTGAGCAGAGATACGTCTATTCGCGCCCAGCAATTTTCGCAGCGAACAGATAGGCTGGCACATGTGTTCAGCAGGCATCTCTCACGCAGCCAAGATCGCCTCACACGTCTGCAACACCGACTGGCAATGCAACACCCACAAGCTCGCCTTCAACAGCAAGCACAGCAGTTTGACGAGCTTGAGCGTCGCCTGTATCAATCCATGCGCACCAAACTGCAAACTGATGCGCAGCGATTAGACCGAGCCAGCCAGAGATTAGCGCGTTTCTCACCAGCAAACCAACTGCCGGGGCTCAGCACGCAACTGGGATATACGCAGCAACGATTAGTGGAAGCCATACGCCGCCAGTTACGCCAACAGCAGCATGAACTGGCGCTGAAGATGGAAACCTTAGATGCCGTGAGCCCACTGGCCACACTGGCGCGCGGATATTCGATAACACGTGACGAGAACAATAAGGTGATCAAGTCTGACGGTGATGTGAAGCCCGGCGATAGGATCATTACCGCGCTTGCCAGCGGAGAGATCCACTCCACCGTGATCTAGGATCGCTCTTTTCATTGTTCCACATACGTTTAAACGGCGTCGTTACGACGCCGTTTTTTGTGCTTCGAAGACAATTCTCGCACTCGAGCGTGACTTTAATTCATTGCATTGATGACAGAAGTAATTCGTCGCACCACACGCTTGCAGCTTTTCCAATTGCGTCTCACAGGATTGGCAATACCCCTGTTTTATAAAGACTTTATTGCAAGGCTCACAGCGATAGCTCCCCTGTTCCCAATACATCACCACGCCACAATCTGGGCAATTGTTTTCCATGACTATTTCCCCTTAGCTGTCCACATCGCACTTTCGCTGTTCAACATTTCACGTATCACTTTTGCGCGCTATTCTAACTGAAACTCAAGATCAAACAGAACAGCCTCTCGCTGGATCCTATCAAGATCGTCAGATCTCAGCGTTTATGGGATCCGATCAGCGATCTACCCCTAAAAGAATATTTATCAATACAACTCCCGAAAGCATAAGTTACATGTTCTGTATTTGGATTTATGAAAGGATAATATTCCAATATTTATTTTAAATATGGAAATTTAAAGAATTTAGTAAAAGCAAGATGGTTTAATGACCGAGTAAAAAAACAGCTAAGCCTCCTAGAACGATATTTCCGGCTTACCCCCACTAAAAACGTGACTAAGATCTTATTTTTACTGCAACTTTAGCAACAGATCACTCATGAATGTCACCAAATTTCGTCAATTTGTCCCACATATGCACTGATACATGACCTCGTTCGACATTGAATGCCGGAAGAATAGTGCCCATGTCTAAATTACATGAGCTGTCATTCAATCTTCATCGTTTCGGCTAAACAACCGACATAAAAAAACCGACCACGAGGGTCGGTTCTTTTGATTACGCAATATGATTACTTCTTACCGCGATTTTTTACCATATCCATCAATCGCTTACGTTGGCGACCCTGTGAAATAGTCAGGTTTTCTTTCTTGCCTTCAAATGGGTTTTCGCTATTTTGGAACTGAATGCGAATTGGCGTACCCATGATTTTCAATGATTTGCGGTAGTAGTTCATCAGGTAGCGTTTGTACGAAGCAGGTAGCTCACGCACTTGGTTACCGTGAATCACTATGATGGGTGGGTTGTAACCCCCTGCGTGTGCATATTTCAGCTTCACACGACGTCCGCGGATCATTGGTGGCTGGTGATCGTCTTGCGCCATACTCATGATTCGAGTAAGCATTGAGGTGCTAATACGCTTGGTCGCAGACTCATACGCTTCCTGAATTGACTCAAACAAGTGACCAACGCCTGTCCCATGCAATGCAGAGATGAAGTGGATACGAGCAAAATCAACAAAGCCAAGGCGACGGTCAAGTTCAGACTTCACACGGTCTTTCACATCACTGTCCAAACCATCCCACTTGTTCACGGCGATAACGATTGAACGACCTGCGTTCAATGCAAAGCCCAACAAGCTCAAGTCTTGGTCTGAAATATTTTCGCGCGCATCAATCACCAACAACACCACGTTGGCATCTTCAATCGCTTTCAGTGTTTGAATAACTGAGAATTTCTCGACTTTTTCGTTCACACGCTTACGACGACGAACACCGGCAGTATCAATGATCACGTACTCACGACCGTCACGTTCCATAGGAATGTAGATCGAATCACGTGTGGTACCCGGCATATCGAAAACGACCACGCGGTCTTCACCAAGAATACGGTTAGTCAGTGTCGATTTACCTACGTTCGGACGACCAATAATGCTGAACTTGATAGGACGATTAAGCAGACGCTCCAATGCTGATTCCGCATCTTCTTCGGTCAGCTCTTTGTCTTCCTCGTCAAGGTCGTGCTCATCCGTCAAATCAACCAAGCCTGCTTCGCCAGCTTCTTGCTCAGCAAGTGCTTCTGCAAATGGCTTTAATGCACGGTCAATCAAGCCCAATACGCCACGGCCATGAGCTGCAGCGATTTGGAACATGTTACTCATGCCCAGTTGCCAAAATTCCGCACTCGCGGCATCAGCGTCGATACCGTCGACTTTGTTAACCACAAGGAAGGTTGTCTTTTCACGGCTGCGAAGGTGTTGTGCAATCGCTTCATCGGCAACCGTCAAACCTGAACGGCCATCAACCATGAACAATACGACGTCTGCTTCTTCAATTGCCGCCAATGATTGCTCAGCCATTTTGGTTTCAACACCTTCTTCGGTACCGTCGATACCACCAGTGTCTACCACGATGAACTCATGCTCACCCAGCATGGCTTTTCCGTATTTACGATCCCTGGTCAAACCCGGAAAATCGGCCACCAGCGCATCGCGCGTCCTTGTCAGCCGGTTAAAGAGTGTCGACTTCCCCACATTTGGACGCCCAACAAGGGCTACTACAGGAATCATACTGACCTCTTAAAATCTCATATTCATTAATAACAGCGGCTCCTGAACCTTGAGGTCCAGGAGCCGAATAATTTATAAACGCTTGATGTTACTGCGTTTGCTTCTTACTAATACGACCATCGCGCGTGATAACAATATAAGCGTCATCCGCTTTCACTGGCGCGACTGCAAAGCCACTGTCATCCAGCTGTTGTTGCGCGACAAATTCGCCTGTCGCGGGGTCTAGCCAATGCAGGTAACCTTCTGCATCACCCAAAACAACATAACCAGAAATGGCAGCCGGTGCTGTCAGCTGTCGATATTCTAGATCGCGATTTTGCCAAAGCTCGGTACCACTTCGTGCATCAACAGCGACCACGTGGTCTTTGTCGGTGACAAGGAACAAATAGCTGCCCACCACCAAGAAATCCGTGGTTGTACTATAGGTACGTTTCCACGCAGGTCGTCCTGAGCGCAAATCGATTGCCACTAGCTGGCCATTGTAACCAACTGCATAAAGTAACGAACCTGAAATCACAGGTGTTGCGTCAACATCGACCAAACGATCTATCTCTGTTGCACCTTTCGGGCTTGCCACAGTTTGCTGCCAGATGATATTACCGTTTTCAATGAAAGCAGCACCCAGACGGCCGTTTGCCATTCCCCAAAACACACCACCTGAAATCGCAACGGGTGAGCTATCACCGCGCAGCGTCAAGTTAGGAACATCGGTAGAAATGCGCCAGCGCTCTTCACCAGTTTCAGCATCAAAGGCAGCCAATTCACCGCGACTGGTATTTACCACAATCAGGCTTTCATCCGCTAGTGGTTTCGACAAGATTTCGCCGCCAGCGTTAATTCGCCAGACCAGATCGCCCGTCTCTTCATCCAACGCGATCAAGTCACCGGTTTCCGTACCTAGATACAATTTGCTGTACGATGCAGTCACACCGCCAGAGATCAACGCAGGCCTTTCTTCACCTAAGTTAACCATCCACAGCGTTTTTCCGGTTTCTCCGTCAATGGCTTTCACTTCACCATTACGATCCGCCGCATACACTTTGCCATATTCATAGACAGGTGTGAGGTTGCTGAAATAACGTCCCACACCATCACCCACTTGGGATGACCAAAGCGCTTTAGGTGTAAACGTACTCTCGACCACAGGCACAGGTGCCATGACGATAGAATCTTCTTCACCCGCACAACCAATAAGCAGTGTTCCTAGCAAGGCTACTGCACCAACATGTTTCCATCCCTTGCGCATCATACTCAAACCTTATTGAGGCAGGTTGTCCAATTTCATTTGAACAACAGGGTTAGACGCGGCGGCAATCGATGCTGCATAAGCTGAACGCGCGGCGTTAACATCACCTTTGCGCAATTCAATATCACCACGAAGCTCTTCAACCTGTGGTTTCCAGCTATCACCTGTCACACTATCTAGCTCTTTTAGCGCGGCATCGAAGTTACCTTGCTGCGCTTCAATACGTGCGAGACGTACGGTTGCGGTGACTTTCAGAGCGTCATCTTTTGCGGTTTGCACTGAGCGCAGTTGCTCTGCTGCTTTAGCTAACTCACCCGTTTCAACAAAAGATTTCGCCAATTGCAGCGCCACTAATGCGTTGTAAGCACCATCGTGAGACTGAAGGAAAGCAGTCGCTTTTTCTTGCGCTTCAGCATCACCTGCCGCCAAAGCACCAACCACTTGCATGTAGGCTTCTGATGCCTGCTCGCGGCTTGTTTCTTGTTCTGACTGATAATAGCGCCATCCGTAAAGACCGCCCAAACCAATCACTGCGCCGAGGAAAACGGCTTTGCCGTTCTCCCGCCACCACGTTTTAATCGCTTCGACTTGTTGTTCTTCTGTGGTGTAGACGTCCACGTTTAGTCCTCTCTTAAACCAATTGAGCCAGTTTGTCGGCTACATCATCCTGAGAAATGGTCAGCTGTTCGCCACCTTTAAGATCTTTATATGTCACGACATTGTTGGCAACTTCGTCTTCACCCAGTACCAATGCGACCGATGCGCCCACTTTATCCGCACGTTTAAATTGCTTCTTAAAGTTACCGCCACCGAAGTGAGTCATGACACGTAGGCCTGGCACGCGTTCACGCAATGCTTCTGCTAGTTTCATGCCTGCCGCTAATGTCCCTTCGCCTGCCGTGACCAAGTAAACATCAACAGCAGGGCGAGTTTCATGCAGCGCGAGGGTTTCCATCAGTAGCACGAGACGTTCAACGCCCATCGCAAAACCAACGGCAGGGGTTGCTTTACCACCTAACTGTTCAACCAGACCATCATAACGACCGCCGCCACACACTGTACCTTGAGATCCCAAACTTTCGGTGATCCACTCGAAAACAGTGCGATTGTAGTAATCAAGACCACGCACCAACTTCTCGTTGACTGTGTATTGGATGCCTGCAGCGTCCAACAGTTCACACAAACCAGCAAAATGTTGTTTTGATTCATCATCTAGGTAAGCAGATAGCTTAGGTGCATCTGTCAGCACGGCTTGGATTTCTGGATTTTTAGAATCCAGCACGCGCAATGGGTTAGTGTGCATGCGACGCTTGCAATCTTCATCCAAGATCGCTTCGTGTTGCAGCAAAAAGTCCACCAACGCTTCGCGATAATCCGCGCGCGCTTCAGGTGAACCAATCGAGTTCAACTCAAGACGAACATGCTCATGAATACCCAGCTTACGCCACAGACGTGCTGTCATCATAATCAACTCTGCGTCAACGTCAGGACCATTTAGGCCAAAAACTTCCACACCAAACTGATGGAACTGACGGTAGCGGCCTTTTTGAGGACGCTCATGACGGAACATTGGGCCCATGTACCACAGGCGTTGTTCTTGGTTGTACAGCAGACCGTTTTCAATACCGGCACGCACACAGCTTGCCGTCCCTTCAGGACGCAAGGTTAGGCTGTCGCCATTGCGATCTTCAAAGGTATACATCTCTTTTTCGACCACATCGGTGACTTCACCGATAGCACGACAAAACAGATTGGTCATTTCGACTATCGGCATGCGCACTTCGCTGTAGCCGTAAGCACTGATCACGTCTTTAACCGTACCCTCAACTTTTTGCCAAAGTGGAGTTTGTGTTGGGAGGCAGTCGTTCATGCCTCGAATCGCTTGAATTGTTTTCGCCACGTTTACTCTCGAAACCGATCTTTTATATTCTGTCTTGAAGCAAGCCTTGGGCTTACTCCTGCGTGTTTACGTCAATGCGGTTTTTTTCGTCCAGCATTGAGGCTTTAGCCCGAATCTTCGCTTCCAGCTCATCGATCAGGTTGTCATTATCAAAACGTTCTTTCTGACGAATGCCATCATCGTAATAAGCACTGCGCTTATTGCTTCCGGCTACACCAATGTGAGAAACCTCAGCTTCGCCAGGACCGTTAACCACGCAGCCAATGATGGACACATCCATCGGGACCACAACGTCTTCCAGACGCTGCTCTAGCGCATTCACGGTACCAATCACATCAAACTCCTGACGGGAGCATGTTGGGCAAGCGATAAAGTTAACACCACGCGAACGAATGCGCAGTGATTTCAATATATCAAAACCGACTTTAATTTCTTCAATTGGATCTGCCGCCAGTGAAATACGCAGCGTATCACCAATACCTTCACTCAGCAGCATACCTAAACCGACCGCTGATTTCACTGCACCCGCACGGGCGCCACCAGCTTCGGTGATACCCAAATGCAATGGCTGATCAATGCGTCGCGCCAGTTGACGATAAGATTCAACTGCCAAGAAAACATCCGAGGCTTTCACGCTGACTTTAAACTGGTCGAAATTTAGACGATCTAAAATATCAACATGTCGCATCGCCGATTCTACCAAGGCTTCCGGTGTTGGCTCGCCATATTTCTCTTGGATTTCACGTTCCAACGATCCGCCGTTGACGCCAATGCGGATTGGAATATTTTTATCACGAGCGGCGTCTACCACAGAGCGAATGCGTTGCTCATTACCAATGTTGCCAGGGTTAATACGAAGGCAATCCACACCATACTCAGCAACGCGCAGTGCGATGCGGTAATCGAAATGGATATCGGCCACCAAGGGTAAGTTGGTTTGCTCGCGGATCAATTTGAATGCTTCTGCCGCTTCCATGGTCGGCACTGAAACACGAACAATATCGGCACCGACTTTTTCCAGCGCATTAATTTGCGCGACGGTCGCAGCGACATCTGTGGTTCGGGTATTCGTCATTGACTGGACGGCAATTGGCGCGCCATCGCCGATCGGCACGTTACCCACGTAAATACGCGTTGACTGGCGACGTTTAATAGGAGATTCGGTATGCATTAGGTGTACTCTGAATTACTTCGGAAGGCTCAAACGGGCTACCCGTCCAGAAGGGTAACTACTTAAATCAACTTTGTTGCCGTTGTAGACAAGGTTCACTGCGGCGGGAGCGCCCAGTACAACCTTAAATGGCGCTTGACCAGACAGATCAACAGTTTCACCCGCCGATTTTATGCCAGTCAAAAGACGCTTACCACTGGCATCACGGATATCGACCCAGCAATCGCCTTTGAATGAAAGGACAAGTGAAGGTGTTTGATTAGCGACATCAGCGTTGTTCGATACTGTATTCGATGCGGTGACAACAGGTGTTGCAGGGTCTACCGCAGGGGTTGTCTCAACCTCGGGTTGAGTATCGACAGAATCCGATGCCGTTATGTTGTTCGTTGTGTTGTTATCCGTGGCAGAAGCATCGCCTTGCGCGCTGATTTCAGGCTCAACCAACTCAGAATCTGAAGCATCGATCGTGTCTGTTTGCGAAGGCGCAATCAACGTTATCTCCGTTTCTGTGATTTGTTCATTGGCCTCTGAGGTACTATCAGATTGAGTAAACGCGACGAAATCATCAGACAATGACATCAAAGGATCATTTTGTTGGTTCTGCCACCACCAAAATGTCGTGATCCCGACAACAACCGCCAAGATAACCCACGTTAAGCTCATTACGCGGCTATCATGTTTATCAATACGCGTTTGGCGAGAAAAACTCTGCATCTTCTGTGCAGACTCTTCCGATTGTGGTGCGGCCTGAAACCCGCGAAGAAGATCATCCGCATTCAAGCCAACCAGTTTAGCGTAAGAGCGAATGTAGCCGCGTGTAAACGTGGCTATTTGTTTGTTATCGCAACAGTTTTCTTCTAATTCTCGAATAACGGAAACACGAAGCCGTAGACGATCTGCGACGTCTTGGTCGGAAAGCCCCAGCGCTTCACGGGCGTCTTTGAGAACCCGCCCCGGTTGCGTCGACTCTACCTCTAACACTTGTTCTTCGTTTTGTTCAGTATTCATTCGCTAAGTACTGTCTATATTCGTTAGATTCAGGATATTGTCTGGCCAACAAACTGGCATACCTTGCCACTTCACTAGGTCTTTCGGCTTTGTTTTCCAGCTCTATCAGCGTGTAAAGCGAACCCGGGCGATAACCATATCGTTTATGGAACTTAAATAAACGTAAACGAGCATCGTTCAACTGATTATCTTTGATTTCGAGTCGCGCAAGTTGAACCGAAGACAAAGGTCGATTCGGTTCATGGTCAATCGCTTTTGCAAACCAAAGCTTCGCGCTTTCTGTATCACCCGCTTTCAATGCACACAGTGCAGCGTTTTCAAAGCTTCCAGACAACTTGTAATAGTACGGCTGTGCAATGGCCTTCGCAAATGCCTTTTGCGCTTCATCATAACGTTCTTGACGACATAAAAAGACGCCATAGTTATTCTGAACGTCTCCGTTTTTAGGAGAGTGGCGAAGAGCCGTGATGTATTGCTGCTCGGCTTGATCAAACTCTTCTACTTGCTGTAAGTAGTGAGCAAACGAGATGAGAGAACGGTAATAAGTAGGGGCAAACTGCACCGCCATTTCGAGGTTTTGCCTCGCACGCTCCCACTGGCCTGCATTCAAATAGGCAATGCCCAATGCAATTCGAGATTCAGCAGCGTCAATACTATCAAACTTAACGTTACTTTGCTTATCCGTTACTGTGACACAGCCTGCTAATAATCCCATCAATAACAGTGTACTAAGCGTCCTTGCCATCATCTCATCCTATCAGTCTTAGTGATCAGACTGATTTTACAGGAATTTGCTCCTCAGCATTCAGTCTGCTTTGCGTACGCTTGGTTCGATCAATAACATCACCGACAAGTTGTCCACATGCCGCATCAATGTCGTCGCCTCGTGTTTTGCGCACGGTGACCGTGTAGTCATATTGCATCAATGTCTTCATAAAGCGATCGATGCGCGAATTACTCGGCTTCTTGTATGGTGACCCAGGATAAGGGTTAAAAGGAATCAAGTTTATCTTCGCAGGAGTATCTTTTAGCAGCTCTGCGAGTTGGCGCGCATGGTCCATCTCATCATTGACATGATCAAGGAGCACATACTCCACCGTCACGCGGCCACGGTTAGCATTTGATGATGCTATGTAACGACGCACCGACTCCAAGAAGGTGTCAATGTTATAGCGATCATTGATTGGCATGATCTGGCTGCGAAGCTCATCGTTCGGCGCATGCAAAGAGATGGCCAAGGCAACGTCGATTTTACCTGTCATCTGATCCAAACCGGATACCACACCCGATGTGGATACCGTCACGCGACGCTTAGAAAGACCAAACCCCAGATCATCAAGCATGATGTTAAGTGAAGGAACCAGGTTTTTCATGTTGAGCAATGGCTCGCCCATACCCATCATGACGATATTGGTAATGGGGCGACGACCGGTGTCTTTTTCAATACCGATCTCTTTCGCTGCACGCCATACCTGACCGATGATTTCAGACACTTTCAGGTTACGGTTGAAGCCTTGTTGAGCGGTTGAGCAGAATTTACAGTCAAGCGCGCAACCTACTTGCGAAGAAACACACAGCGTCGCACGGTCTTCATCAGGGATATAAACGGTCTCTACGTCTTGGTTGCCCACACGCATCACCCACTTAATCGTGCCGTCACTTGAATGCTTAGCAAGCGTGACTTCTGGCGCGCGAATTTCACATTTCGCTTTCAGTTTTTCACGAAGCTTTTTATTGATGTTGTTCATCTGATCGAAATCATCAACACCAAAATGGTACATCCACTTCATGATCTGATCAGCACGAAATGCTTTTTCGCCTAACTCATCAGCGAAAAACGCTCGCAGTGCTTGCCGATCAAAATCCAGCAGATTGATTTTTTCCGTTGTCATCAGATTGCCTCGTGAAACAGGTTATATACGGGGTTGATAGTGGCTTACAGCCTTAAATCAAGGCGCGAAATTGTACAGGCTTTGTGATCCGGATTCCACCTGTTACTTATAGGTGTATTTTGCGCTTAAAACAAAAAAGGGAGCAAATGCTCCCTTTTTTCTTTTCAATCACAGTCGACTAGGCTTTGCGAGGGCAAATCTCATCGCTGGCGAAAAAATATGCAATCTCGCGCTCGGCAGAAGTTGGGCTGTCAGAACCATGTACTGAGTTAAAACGCATGCTAACAGCATAATCCGCGCGTAACGTACCGCATGCAGCTTCTTCAGGGTTAGTTTTACCCATCAGCTCACGGTAGTTTGCAATCGCATTCTCGCCTTCCAGCACTTGTACCATCACCGGACCTGATGTCATAAACTCCACCAAGTCGTCAAAGAATGGCTTACCTTCATGCTCTGCGTAAAAGCCTTGCGCTTTTTCTTTGTTCAAGTGAAGCATTTTTGCTGCGATAACACGCAGCCCAGCAGCTTCAACACGCTGATAGATAGCGCCAATCAGATTGCGTTCAACAGCGTCGGGCTTCACGATTGAAAATGTGCGCTCAATAGTCATTCTATCTTCCTTATTATATTTTCAGACAGCAGATAGAAAACGGGTTATCTGCTTGTAATGTCAAAGGTAGCGTACCAGAGCGCAATGTCAGACCCTACCTTGACATTGCGGAACCGTTAACTGTGTTGATAATTCTAGAGAACTTTTGTTTGAATTATCGTGAAGATTCATCCATTAAAATACGAGACAAGGTCTTCACACCCATGCCTGTTGCGCCAACGGCCCACTTGTCGCTCGCACCTTTACGGTAAGTGCCTGAACAATCCAAGTGAATCCAACCGTTTTTGTAATCATCCACGAAGTAGGACAAGAACGCCGCCGCGGTGCTTGCGCCTGGCGAGTATTGTCCCGCGCCCACGTTAGCCAGATCGGCAAAGCTGGATGGCAACATGTTGCGATGGAAATCAGCCAGCGGCAGTTGCCACATACCTTCATTCTCCGCATCAGCTGCTGTCAAGCAGCGTTGTGCCAATGACTGGTCAAAGCTAAACAGTGCGTGATAATCATTGCCCAGCGCCATTTTCGCTGCGCCAGTCAGGGTGGCGCAATCAATGGTTAGTGCTGGATTGAACTGGTTGGCATACAAAAGGCCATCAGCCAGTACCAAGCGCCCTTCTGCATCAGAGTTCAACACTTCTACGGTTACGCCGTTCTTGTAAGTGATGATGTCTCCCAATTTGTAGGCATTGCTGGAAATCATGTTCTCTGCACAACACAAGATGAGCTTCACGCGCTTGTTCAAGCCTTGGGCAACCGCTAGGCCTAAACCACCCGTTGCCATCGCCGCACCGCCCATGTCTGCTTTCATCGCATCCATAAAGCTTGATTGCTTAATGCTGTAACCGCCGGAGTCGAACGTTATACCTTTACCAACAATACAGGCGAACACTTCCGCGTTTTCATCACCGGTTGGGTTGTAATCCAGTTGCAGCATGGCCGGTTTACGGGCAGAGCCACGGCCTACGGTATGTACGCCTACCCAACCATGCTCAAGCAAGTCTGCGCCAGACAAAATTTTATAGCTGACATGCTCAGGGCTCGGGGCTTGTGATTTGATGAATTCGCCAGCACGCACAGCTAATTGCTGCGGGCCCACTTCTTCTGCGGTTTCATTGATGATCTGACACACCCAATCAATCGCAGTGATGCGATCGTTCAAGGCTTTCAGTGATTTTTGGTCAAGTGAAGGTGGCTCAAACTCGACGCCCGCTTTAGGGCCGCGAAGACCTTGGTAGAATGCCCACGCGGTCTCAAGATCCCAGTTTTTCCCGATTAGGCTGACTTTGCGAATACCTTGAGAATCAAGCTTACGTGCGGCTTGTTGTACTGGAGAGAGTCTATCTTCTCCCGTAGCATGAACAGTCGCACCTTTTTGGTCAAAAGAAACAACGGCATTGGCGCCCCAAACTTCTGCGGCAGATTCATGGGAAAGCGCGATACGCATTTTGTTAGTCATGCTGAACTCCTTTTTCAACTCGATTTGCCAATCTCGGGCAAAACGTATTAATTTTTTGACTGATTATAGTTTTAGTTTGTAATGTTTTTATCAGATAAAACAAAGCGGGCTTTAGCCCGCTTCAATATGATCAATGTGCCTGCATTAAACGACTAACACAAGGGCTATACCCAAAGATTAATCCATTTCGTCCATCCAGCACAGGATGATCGCCTCCAATATTTTCTCATTGGAGTGATTAGGGTCATCAGAGAAATCTTCCAGCTCCATCACCCAACGGTGCAGGTCAGTAAAACGTACCGTTTTAGGATCCGTGTCTGGAAATTTTTCGACAAGCTCAATCGCGATATCGCGAGAGTCAATCCATGTTAAGCTCATTGCTTCTGCTCCCTAAGGTTGAATTAGTGGTGCTCTGACGCGTGATTCAAGGTGTATCGAGGTACTTCTACCACTAGATCTTGATCGGCAACTTTCGCCTGACAACCTAAGCGTGACTCAGGCTCAAGCCCCCATGCCTTATCCAGCATGTCGTCTTCCAGTTCATCACTTTCATTCAGAGAGTCGAAACCTTCACGAATGATCACATGGCATGTAGTACATGCACACGATTTCTCACAAGCATGTTCAATCGCGATACCGTTACGCAGCGCTACATCTAACACTGTCTCGCCAGCTTTCGCTTCCAACACCGCCCCTTCCGGACAGAGATCCTGGTGTGGCAGAACAACAATCTTTGGCATGTTTAAACCTCATCAATGGAATGGCCAGCCAATGCTTCGCGAATGGATTTATCCATACGACGCGACGCAAACTCTTGGCTCGCTTTATCTGTATCTTTAATACCTTGCTCAATTGCAGCGGCATCGTCACCGTTACGCAGAGCGATAAGTGCTTCGATCGCTTGAACCAAGGCTTTTTGCTCGTCTTCAGTAAGTAACGCTTCAGCATCGGCTTGAATAGCAACCAGCAGACCTTCAATCACACGATCAGCCTCGACACGCTGCTCTGCAAGGTAGCGCGCGTCTTTGTCTTCTTGTGCGTGGGTGAACGACGATTTGATCATGTTAACCACTTCATCATCACTCAAACCGTAAGAAGGTTTAACCTGAATAGAAGACTGCACTTGCGTGCTTTTTTCCATCGCCGTGACAGATAACAAACCATCAGCATCCACTTGGTAGGTCACACGTACATGCGCGGCACCTGCCGTCATCGGCGGAATCCCTTTCAGGGTAAAATTGGCGAGTGACCGGCAATCGTCAACCATCTCGCGCTCTCCCTGCACCACGTGGACTTTCATGCCCGTTTGGCCGTCTTTGAACGTGGTAAACTCTTGCGCGCGAGCAACAGGGATGGTTGTGTTGCGTGGAATAATTTTCTCTACCAAGCCACCCATGGTCTCAATACCCAGCGACAAGGGAATCACATCCAGTAGCAACATTTCACCATCCGGCTTGTTGCCCACCAAAATATCGGCCTGCGTTGCTGCGCCAATCGCGACGACTTTGTCTGGATCAATACTGGTTAGTGGAGTGCGGCTAAAGAACTCGCCCACCTGTTCGCGAACCAAAGGTACGCGCGTTGAACCCCCGACCATAACCACTTCCAGCACCTCATCGGTGCTGACGCCGGCATCTTTTAACGCTCGACGGCAAGACAGTAAGGTTTTCTTAACCAATGCACCAATCAAATCATCAAACTGCGCGCGCGTCAGTGAGCCTTTCCAGCCAAGAACATCAATATCTGCGCTGGCGTTATCACTCAATGCCACTTTTGTAGCCGTCGCCACATTAAGTAATCGACGGCGATCATCACCAGACAATTCACCAAAGGCTGCTTGTGCCGCAATCCAATCTGCTACAAGGTGGTCAAAATCATCGCCACCAAGCGCCGAGTCGCCGCCAGTCGCTAGGACTTCAAACACGCCTTTTGACAGGCGAAGAATGGAAATATCAAAGGTACCGCCGCCCAAATCATAAACCGCGATCACGCCTTCTTGGCCTGAATCCAGACCATAAGCAATCGCGGCTGCCGTTGGTTCATTGAGAAGTCGAAGCACGTTAAGACCGGCCAATTTGGCAGCATCTTTCGTGCCCGCACGCTGCGCATCATCAAAGTAGGCAGGAACGGTAATTACCACGCCTTCAAGCTCACCACCGAGTGACGCTTCCGCTCGTGCATTAACCGCACGTAGTATGTCTGCGGACACTTCGATTGGGTTTTTAGCGCCTAAGCGCGTATTGATCAACGGCAAGCCATTTTCAGACGCAGACAGTTGATAAGGTAAATGCGGGTAACGTGATTGAACGTCAGAGAGTGAGCGCCCCATCATACGTTTGATTGAAATAATCGTGTTGGCACTGTCTGTTTCAGACATTGCCTGCGCATCGTAACCCACGGTGACGGTATCGCCATAGTGCACCACTGATGGGATCAGTGAACGACCATCTAGATCATCAAGGGTTGTTGCGGTGCCACTGCGAACAGATGCCACGAGCGTATTGGTTGTCCCGAGGTCGATACCGACCGCGAGCTTATGCTCATGCGGTGCAGCACTTTGACCAGGTTCTGCAATTTGTAACAGTGCCATGTTGGTTCCTGTAGCCTGATCTGCCACCGCGCCGTGAATTAACCCAGCAGCCGATCTTCGATTCGTTCGATTTCTTGCTTGAGTTTGACTAAGAATTTGAGCTTACGCACCGTCACCGCCGCATCTGGCCAATGCTGATTATTGAGTTGTTCTATCAATTCGCTCAGCAGGGCTTGGTGGAGTGTCGATACCTGTTTCTCAAAGCCAAACAACAATACATCCGGCTCATCGCTGTCTGCAATCTCTTCGAGCTCTTCACGCAGCTCCATTTGCTGCATCAAAAACTCAGGATCTTGCATTGTCTGCTGTTCGTCGCGCAGCTCTAGCCCATTCAGTGAAAGGAGGTATTCAGCACGGCGAACGGGGTCGCGCAGCGTCTGATAGGCATCGTTGATTTGCGCCGCTTTCTGAACAGCTAGCAGGCGCTCTTGAGAAGAGGCCGTAGCAAATTTGTCCGGGTGAAAACGTCGTTGGAGTTCGCGATACTGCGAAGAAAGAGAGCTACCATCCAGTTCAAACTGAGATGATAGCCCGAATAGTTCGAAATGATTCATGTCATCTCACGTGTTAAACGTTAAAGCTCTCGCCGCAACCACACTCACTGCTTACGTTCGGGTTGTTAAACTGAAAACCTTCGTTCAAGCCTTCTTTGGCAAAATCGAGCTCAGTACCTTCAAGATACAGCATGCTCTTGCTATCAACGATCACTTTCACGCCGTCGTGATCAAACACTTGGTCTTCTTCTTGAAGCTCATCAACGAACTCCAAAATATAAGCCATGCCTGAACAACCTGAAGTTCGTACACCTAGACGAAGTCCGATGCCTTTACCTCGGCTTTCAAGAAAAGTGCGAACGCGTGATGCAGCAGCATCTGTCATAGTAATGGCCATAGATACAACAACCCTTCTTACGTATTAAGCTTCGTGTTTTTTCTTGTAGTCGCTAACAGCAGCTTTGATTGCATCTTCCGCCAGAATTGAGCAGTGAACCTTCACTGGTGGCAATTCTAACTCTTCTGCAATTTCAGCGTTCTTAATCGCTGCCGCTTCGTCCAGTGATTTACCTTTAACCCACTCAGTAACCAGTGAGCTTGATGCAATCGCAGAACCACAACCGTAAGTCTTGAACTTCGCATCTTCGATGATGCCTTGATCATTCACTTTGATTTGCAGCTTCATTACATCGCCACATGCGGGTGCGCCAACCATGCCGCTACCAATACTTGGGTCGTTTTTATCAAACCCGCCCACGTTGCGCGGATTCTCATAATGGTCGATTACTTTTTCGCTGTAAGCCATGATCTATTCCTCAATATCCTTTGACCGATTAGTGGTGTGCCCACTCAACGGTGTTTAAATCAATACCTTCTTTGTACATGTCCCAAAGAGGTGACATTTCACGAAGCTTGGTAACCGCTTTCAAAACCTGCTCAATCGCGTAGTCCACTTCTTCTTCTGTGGTAAAACGACCAAAAGAGAAACGAATTGAGCTGTGTGCCAACTCATCGTTCAGGCCTAAAGCGCGTAGAACATAAGATGGTTCAAGGCTTGCAGATGTACATGCAGAACCCGAAGACACAGCCAAATCTTTCAGTGCCATTAACAGTGACTCACCTTCGACAAAGGCAAAGCTCACGTTCAAGTTACCGGCAACACGCTGTTCCAAATCACCGTTCACGTAAACGGCTTCTAAATCTTTCACACCATCAAGGAAACGGTTACGCAGTGCCAATGAATGTGCTTGATCTTTCTCAAGCTCTTCTTTTGCAATACGGAACGCTTCACCCATGCCCACGATTTGGTGGGTCGGCAGCGTACCTGAACGCATTCCGCGCTCGTGACCACCGCCGTGCATTTGGGCTTCTAGACGAATACGTGGCTTACGACGTACATACAATGCGCCGATACCCTTAGGACCGTAGGCTTTGTGTGCACTCATTGATACCAAATCAACTTTAATTTCTTGCGTATCGAGTGGCAGTTTGCCAACTGATTGCGCGGCATCAACGTGGAAGACCACTTTGCGTTCGCGACACAGTTCACCAATGGCTGCGATGTCTTGAATCACGCCA
Source organism: Enterovibrio litoreus (assembly GCF_045679545.1). Lineage (NCBI taxonomy): Bacteria > Pseudomonadati > Pseudomonadota > Gammaproteobacteria > Vibrionales > Vibrionaceae > Enterovibrio > Enterovibrio litoreus. The sequence continues at coordinate 735,010 of NZ_CP166194.1, read as the reverse complement.
ATTTCATTGTTCACATGCATGATAGAAACCAAAATGGTGTCTTCACGCATTGCGTCAGCCAGTTTGTTCAAGTCAACAATGCCGTTTGACTCTGGCTCGAGGTACGTGACTTCAAAACCTTCGCGCTCTAGCTGACGACAAGGATCCAACACTGCTTTATGCTCGGTTTTGCAGGTAATAATATGTTTACCTTTTTTACCGTAGAAGTGCGCAATGCCTTTGATCGCTAAGTTGTCTGATTCTGTCGCGCCTGAGGTGAATACAATTTCACGTGGGTCAGCATTCAGATAATTCGCAATGTTTTCACGTGCCGTATCAACCGCTTCTTCCGCTTGCCAACCAAAACGGTGCGAGCGAGATGCTGGGTTACCAAACACGCCATCTAGCGTCAGGTGTTGCATCATGACTTCCGCAACACGCGGATCTACTGGGCATGTTGCTGAATAGTCAAAATAAATTGGCAATTTCATTTGTGTCTCCAAGTACTCCGGCACGACTCGTTACGAGCGAAAATTCACACCCATAGTGACTGTATTTTCACTGCCACTGGCGTTTAAACCGTGTCTAACAATAGTGGTTGACTCACGCGTGGAGTCTTGACGCCCCGCGACCTGCTTGACTTCGTTGTCTTGCATCAGTTCGCCGAGCGTTATGTCATTCAAAAAGCTGCTAATACGCGAGCTTAGGTCACGCCAAAGCGTGTGTGTCAGGCAGCGAGTTCCGCCTTGGCAGTCGCCTTTACCTTGACACTTGGTTGCATCTACCGATTCATCAACCGCAGCGATAACCATACCTACTGCGATCTCATTTGCGTTAACACCGAGACGGTATCCACCGCCTGGACCACGAACGCTAGATACCAGTCCAGCCTTGCGAAGACGCGAGAAAAGCTGCTCAAGATATGACAAAGATATACCTTGACGCTCTGAAATATCAGCCAGAGGTACGGGCCCCATTTCGGAGTGCAGCGCGACATCAAGCATCGCTGTAACGGCATATCTGCCTTTAGAAGTCAGTCTCATAACATCCTACCTGTGAGCGAGTAATGCAATGAGTCTGACATACCCGACTAAAACGGTCAAGTATTTAACCTACCATTTTAGTCAAGCTTTTAGCCCTGTAGATAAAAAGGTTATTCTTGCGTCTTTTTGATACTTTTTTCAACAGCAGAAAGCACGCCACGCAAAATATTCAGCTCCTGACTTTCAGGACGTGCGCGGTTAAATAGGCGACGTAATTTAGTCATCACCATGCCAGGATGTGCTTTGTTGATAAATTCTGTTTTATTCAATACCTGCTCAAGATGCACATAAAAACGCTCTAGATCTTCAGCCAATGGATAAAGCTGCTCTTTCACTTCACCTTGGTAGGCTTGGCTGTCTAGCCATGCCATGCGCGCTTCGTAGCAAAGAGTTTGCACTGCCATGGCGAGGTTCAACGAACTGTATTCAGGGTTGGCGGGAATCGCCACATGGAAATGACAAGCTTGAAGTTCTTCATTCGTCAGCCCCGTGCGTTCGCGGCCGAATACCAATGCCACAGGATGTTGGCTGGCTTCTTCAATCGCCTTTATACCGCACTCACGTGAGTCTAGCATTGGCCATTCAAGGGTTCGGCTTCGCGCACTGGTGCCTACAACCAAACCACAATCTGCGACCGCTTCTTCAATGGTATTCACGATGCGTGCATTGTTGGCAATATCGCTTGCACCCGCCGCGAGCGCGATAGCTTGGCCGTCGACGGTGCAATCCGGCGCGACCAGCACCATGTGTTTTAACCCCATCACTTTCATGGCTCGCGCAGCCGAACCAATGTTGCCAGAGTGGGTAGTGCCAATCAGTACAATTCGAATATTATCTAACATTTAGCGATCACTGAATTACGTCGGGAAATTCAGCTCAAACGACCCTAAATGGTGTTTGAGCATTGAGCCGCGCGATTCTACCACACTGGTATTTGTTTTACCCTTATTACACCGTTGTACAAAAGCGGGTGCGCAAAAAATCACCACTTCCCTTTTAGCCCAGCTCTGATATACTCGCCGCCGCTTTCCGTTCTTTAACATCCGTTGGGAAAAATTGTATGCATCCAATGCTAAACATTGCCATTCGCGCTGCGCGAAAGGCTGGCGACTTTATCGCTAAATCTGCTGAAAACCCTGATAACGTAGAAGCCACTCAAAAAGGCACTAATGACTTCGTTACCAATATCGATACTTCTGCTGAGCACATTATTATCGATGTAATCAAGAAATCTTACCCTGACCACAGCATCGTTTCTGAAGAAGCGGGCGTGATTAAAGGTAAAGATGCTGATTACCAATGGATCATCGACCCACTGGATGGCACGTCTAACTTCATTAAAGGTATTCCTCACTTCTCTGTCTCTATTGCACTGCGCATTAAAGGCCGTACAGAAGTCGCTTGTGTATACGATCCAGTCCGTAACGAGTTGTTCTCTGCTCAGCGCGGTTCAGGCGCACAGTTAAATAGCAAACGTCTTCGCGTTAGCAGCCCTAAAGATTTGAATGGCACAATTCTGGCGACAGGTTTCCCTTATAAAGCGAAACAACACTCAGAAGGCTTCATGAAAGTGGTTAGCGCGCTGTTTGTTGATTGTGCAGACTTCCGTCGCACAGGTTCAGCGGCACTCGACCTTTGCTATGTTGCCGCAGGTCGTTTCGACGGCTTCTTCGAGCTTGGCTTGAAACCTTGGGACATGGCTGCAGGTGAGTTGATCGCACGTGAAGCTGGTGCACTTTGCACAGATTTCGCAGGTGGCACTGATTACATGCAAACCGGCAACATTATCTCTGCTAGCCCGAAAGTACTGAAAGGTATGCTGGCGAAAGTTCGCGATAACGCGAACGAAGCAATGAAGAAATAAGATTGTTCTGAATAAAAAAACGGCGTCCTTCGGGACGCCGTTTTTGTTTGGGGAAAAGAATAAAAAATGGAGCCTTTCGGCTCCATTTTTGTTACCACATAGGCATGCGTTAAGGCATTGTATCGAACTCTTCGCCTTCTTTATCCACTGGCGGTGGAGGAAGAAGGTGCTCGCGGGTGATGCCCAATTTGAGCGCCAGTGCCGAAGCCACATAGATAGAAGAGTAAGTACCAATGGTAATACCAATCAACAATGCTGCAGCGAAACCATGAATCATCGCACCGCCTTGCAAGAACAAGGCAATAACCACGAACAAAGTTGTGCCTGACGTGATCAAAGTACGGCTCAATGTCTGTGACACCGAGGAGTTAATGATCTCAGCCGCATCGCCTTTACGCATTTTTCGGAAGTTCTCACGGATACGGTCATAAACAACAATCGTATCATTCAAGGAGTACCCCACTACCGTCAGCAATGCTGCCACGATGGTTAGGTCCACTTCGATTTGTAGGAACGAGAAAATACCCAAGGTAATGATGACATCATGCGCCAAAGAGGTTACGGCACCTGCCGCAAGACGCCATTCAAAACGAACAGAGACATACAGCAAAATACACAGCAAAGATGCAATGATTGCCAAGCCACCCGCTTCGGTCAGCTCGTCGCCCACATTCGGGCCAACAAACTCGATGCGGCGCATTTCGACCACTTCACCAGTACCGCTTTTGATTGCCTCAAGGATTTGTGTACCTAGCAGCTCGCCTTGCACGTTTTCACGTGGACGCAGGCGCACCATCACATCACGTGAGGTACCAAAATTCTGAACAATCGCATCGCCAAAGCCTTCAGCTTGTAGAGAATCTCGGATCAGTTGCAGATCAGCGGGCTTCTCAAAGCCCACTTCAATCAGCGTACCGCCAGTAAAGTCGAGACCCCAATTGAGCCACTTCGTCGACAAGCTAAAGATAGACGCTGCAATCATCAGAGCCGACAAAATAAAGGCCGGCTTAGACCAACGCATGAAATCGATATTCAGGTCGGGTTTTAAAAGTTGAAACATTTTAATGCCCCCTTAAATCGATAACTTGTCAATGCGCTTACCGCCGTATACCAGGTTAACCAGGCAACGGGTTCCGATAATAGCAGTGAACATTGAAGTGAGAATACCGATAGACAGTGTCACAGCGAAACCTTTCACCGCACCTGTGCCCACAGCAAACAGAATGATTGCAGTGATTAAGGTGGTGATGTTGGCATCGGCAATGGTGCTAAACGCATTCGCATAACCTTGAGAAATCGCTTGTTGAGGGTTTCGCCCTTCATGCAATTCTTCACGGATACGCTCAAAGATAAGCACGTTAGCATCGACCGCCATACCGACGGTTAGGACGATACCAGCAATACCTGGCAGCGTCATTGTCGCCCCTGGGATCATCGACATCACACCAATGATAAGCACAATATTTGCCGCCAGTGCACAGTTAGCAAATAAGCCAAATCGACGGTAGTAAAACAAGGTGAAGAGCATGACCGCAACCAAACCCCACAAACAGGCTTTAATACCCATGTCGATGTTTTGTTGACCCATCGATGGACCAATGGTGCGTTCTTCTACAATCGAGATTGGTGCAATCAATGCACCTGCACGCAATAGAAGAGCAAGGTTATGTGCTTCAGCTTGTGAATCGATACCGGTAATACGGAAGTTACGTCCCAGCGCCGTTTGAATGGTCGCTTGGTTAATCACTTCTTCATGCTTAGTCAGGATGACCTTACCGTTCTCATCACGCTTGCCACTGTCTTTGTATTCAGCAAACACTGTCGCCATTAATTTGCCGACGTTGTTCTTACTAAACGCAGCCATCTTGCTACCACCGTCGCTATCGAGCGAGATGTTAACTTGAGGACGGCTATATTCATCAAAGCTAGAGCTTGCATCTGTAATGCTTGAGCCACCCAGAATTACGCGTTTTTTCAATACCGCCGGACGACCGTCACGGGTGTATTTTACTTCGCTACCTGGGGGTACACGACCCGCTGCTGCCGCGGCTAAATCAGCACTGTCATCCACTTCGCGGAACTCCAGTGTTGCCGTTGCACCCAAGATTTCTTTTGCGCGCGCAGTGTCTTGAACACCTGGCAACTCAACCACAATACGGCTTGAACCTTGACGCTGAACCAATGGCTCAGCAACGCCCAATTCGTTAACACGGTTACGCAGAATCGTGATGTTCTGATTGACGGCGTAGTTAAGAATTTCTTGAAGACGCGCTTCAGTGAAGATCGCTGATACTGCAAAACGGGCGCTGTCGGTGCTAAACACCATATCTGGGTGCAGTTTCGCGAGCTCTGTTTCCGCTTGATCCATATCAGCTTCGTTACGCAGCATCACTTCGATGTTGTCGTTACTGCCAACACGAATACTACGATAGCGAATTTTCGCTTCACGCAATTCGGTACGGAAAGTGTCTTCCTGCTGAGTTAGCAGCTTCTCCATCGCCGCATCCATGTCCACTTCCATCAGGAAATGCACGCCGCCGCGAAGATCCAAACCCAATTTCATTGGGTTTGCGCCAATCGCTTCGAGCCAATCAGGTGTGGCTGGGGCAAGGTTCAACGCAATAATCAAACCGTCGTCTTTGAGCGCACTGTTTAATGCGTCGCGGCCTTCAATTTGAACTTCGGTGTCGGAAAAGCGAACCAGTACTGTGCCGTTTTCAAGCGCAATAGACTTATAAGGAATGCTGTCTTTTTCGAGGGTGGTTTTTACGGTATCCAGAGTTGAAACATCAACCGAGGCGCCACGCGCCCCGGTGATTTGAACCGCTGGATCTTCACCGTAAATATTGGGAAGTGCATAAAGGGCGCCGACAAATAAGACCAACACCACCATGATGTACTTCCACAAAGGATAACGGTTTAGCACTGCTATGATCCTTTATGGTTATCAGGTTACAGCGACTGAATCGTGCCTTTAGGCAGAACTGCAGTCACAAAATCCTTTTTAATAGTTACTTCGTTGTTGTCGTTAAGTGCGATAACGATGAAGTCGTTTTCTTCGGAAATCTTAGTGATTTTGCCAACTAGGCCACCACCAGTAAGAACTTCGTCCCCTTTACCCATAGATGCCATCAGGTTTTTGTGTTCTTTAACACGTTTTGCCTGCGGACGGTAAATCATGAAGTAGAAAATAACGGCAAACAGGCCAAGCATAATAAATAGCTGCATACCGCCACCCTGTGGTGCGCCTTCTGCTGCTGCATGAGCTTGTGAAATAAACATTCAGTCACGTCCTCGTATTAATTTGAATATTGTTGCGATTTTACCTCTCCGAGAGCGAGCTTTCGAAGAGGCAGAACTTCTTAGTCTTCTTTCAACGGTGGCACTTCGCGGCCACGGCGTTCGTAGAATTCTTTCACGAAGGTATCTAATCTACCTTCGTCGATAGCGTTACGCAAACTCTCCATCAGACGCTGGTAATAGCGTAGGTTGTGGATAGTGTTGAGACGAGCGCCAAGAATTTCATTACAGCGATCAAGGTGATACAAATACGCCTTGCTGTAATTGCGGCAAGTGTAACAGTCACACTCTGGATCCAGTGTAGTTGTGTCACTTTTATGCTTCGCATTACGGATCTTGATCACACCTCCAGTCACAAACAGGTGGCCATTACGCGCATTTCGGGTTGGCATCACGCAGTCAAACATGTCTACACCACGGCGCACGCCTTCAACCAAATCTTCAGGTTTGCCCACACCCATCAGGTAGCGTGGCTTGTCTTCAGGCAGTTTTGGACAGGTATGTTCCAATACGCGATGCATATCTTCTTTTGGCTCACCTACCGCCAAACCGCCAACAGCATAGCCATCGAATCCAATCTTGGTGAGGCCTTCAACAGACACGTCACGCAAGTCTTCATAGACTGAACCTTGCACGATACCGAATAGAGCATTTTTGTTGCCCATTTTATCGAAATGGTTACGGCTACGTTGTGCCCAACGCAAGCTCATTTCCATCGACTTTTTCGCTTCGTCATGAGTCGCTGGGTATGGCGTACATTCGTCAAAAATCATGACAACGTCTGAACCCAAGTCGTACTGGATTTCCATCGACTTTTCCGCATCCATAAACACGCGATCGCCGTTTACTGGGTTACGAAAATGCACACCTTCTTCGGTGATTTTGCGCGTTTTACCCAAGCTGAATACTTGGAAACCGCCCGAATCGGTCAAGATAGGACCTTGCCAGTTCATAAAATCGTGCAAATCGCCATGGGCGCGCATCACTTCTTGACCAGGACGAAGCCACAAGTGGAAGGTGTTACCTAGCAAGATCTGTGCACCGGTTTCAGCCACTTCTTCTGGTGTCATCCCTTTTACGGTGCCATAGGTGCCAACAGGCATAAACGCAGGGGTTTCCACCGTACCACGTTCAAAAATCAAACGACCACGACGTGCGCGACCTTCTTTTTTAATCAGTTCGTATTTCACGATACCTCCGAAATGCCAGATAAACAGTCTGGCGAAAGTGTGCCTAAGACACAGAGACAAAACTGGCTGCCAACTTATTCAGTGGACAGCCAGTCAAAAATTATCGTCCGTGTTTGCCAAGTTTTTCTCTCAACAAACGCGGTATTCTGGCGTCAGCCGCCGATTATACCTCAGTCTGACGCGTGACAAACATCGCATCGCCATAACTAAAGAAGCGATATTCATTCTTTACCGCCTCATGGTAGGCATTAATGACATGATCGTAACCTGCAAAAGACGATACCAGCATGATCAAGGTTGATTCCGGTAAATGGAAATTCGTTACCAGTGCATCAACTAGCTGCCACTCATAGCCCGGATAGATGAATATTTGCGTATCATCAAAAAAAGGCTTGAGGTCGGTTCCCTCCTTTTTTGCACGCTGCGCGGCACTTTCAAGAGAGCGAACTGACGTCGTGCCAACGGCAATTACACGATTACCACGCGCTTTTGCCGCCAACACAGCATCAACCACATCTTGCGGTACTTCTGCGTATTCAGAGTGCATGATGTGATCGTTAATATCGTCCACGCGCACTGGCTGGAATGTACCCGCACCAACATGCAAAGTCACAAAAGCGGTTTCAACGCCTTTCTCTTTTAGTGCTGCCAGTATTTTTTCATCAAAGTGCAAGCCAGCTGTTGGTGCAGCAACTGCACCTGGCTTTTGGTTGTATACCGTCTGGTAGCGTTCTTTGTCAGAATCTTCATCTGGGCGATCAATATACGGGGGTAATGGCATGTGGCCGACTTGGTTGAGAATATCCAGCACAGCTTGCTCACCATGGAAGCGGATCTCAAACAGTGCATCATGTCGCGCTACCATTTCCGCTTCGAATTCGTCATTTTCGCCAAGAAGCAATAGGTTGCCAGGCTTCGGGGATTTAGACGCACGCACATGCGCAAGGATCGATTTCTCGTCCAGCACACGCTCCACCAGCACTTCAATCTTGCCGCCTGATGCTTTTCGACCAAAGACACGCGCTGGGATCACGCGGGTGTTGTTAAACACCATGAGATCGCCAGGTTCAACAAGGTCGAGGATATCAGTGAATTGCTTATGGCTGAGTTCACCGGTATTTCCGTTCAGTTGCAATAAGCGGCTCGCCGTGCGCTCCGGTTGCGGATAACGTGCGATCAGTGAATCTGGAAGGTCAAAATGAAAATCGGATACTTGCATTGAAAAAGCCCCATTCTGCAGCAGCACGCTAGTATAGGGACACACGCTGCAATATCAAGCAAGATGGAGCTTGCTCGCCGAAAATCTGATACGTAAATTTGTCAGAATTTATGAAAAGAGAAAACGCCTACGTACGGCCACAATCATCACCATCATGACAGACAGCACGCTTATGCTTCCTCCCCCTTGTGACGACGAAATATCTGAAGGCGGCGGAACATCTGACGCATCAGGATAGGCTTCGTTCGATGGCGGTACGATTACTCTGTCTGAGTTCGAAAAAATATCTTGTTCAAACGTTTCATAGGGACGTTGATAACCGCCCTTGATGGAAGAGCGTATCCAGTCAGCGTAATGACTGACCTGAACAAAACCGTCTTCCGTATTTGGGTCGCCACAGCCATTATACTTATGCCGAAAACTCACCACACCAATTAGCCGATAACCACGATCATTGTCCCCAGCATGGTTTTGATCTTGCCAAACCAACGGTCCTCCCGAATCACCGTTACATATCCCCGCCCCTTCGCGTTGATTGGCACACACATAGGCATTTGCTTTGGTTAAATCATATGTGCCACCATTCATGACCCAGCGACATTGCCTGTCTGCGACACCATCTAAATAGGTGGACTGCAAATATCGGCTTATATAGCCGATTGTTGACGTTTTCCCCCAACCCGAAACCAATAAGTTTTGTTGTGTGCCTGCTGAGAATTCGAGCTCCGCGCTTGCATTCACGTTGGCATCCGCCAAGGCGATGGGTTTGGCATGTTCAGGTAGCACGCCATTGACACGCAATATGGCGATGTCTGCAATCAGATTTGTTGCATTGTAATCAGGATGGATCAACAACTCAGAGGCAGTAATGGCTTCTCCTCTCATGGTGGAATCGTCAATACCAGCCGTCACAGAGACATCTGATGCGCGTAAGTTCTCATCCACACAATGTGCCGCTGTCAGTACATAATTTGTTTTATCGTCAGGCGATGCTGTTATCAAGGTGCCGCCACACAGTGTTCCTTTACTCGTTGTCACAAGCACTTGCCAAGGCACATCAGCAATGGAAATTATTGATCCTTTTACAATGGCTGGCATTTTCTCATTCGCAAAGGCTAAGTGACTGCTTGTCACCATGCCTGCTAGCGACATGAACACGCTCAACAATGTCCACTTCATCATTACCACCCCAATAAAAAGACACATAGACAATTATTGAGAAACGGTAACGAGCAAGAGAGGAAGAATCACGCATTAAATGGTCAAAATTCAATCATGTGATTCCAATATGAGGCAGGCGTGTTAAATAAAATAAGAGAATAAAAGATCGGCACCAAAGTGGTGCAATAAGTGATATACGCAAGCAGCGTATTCCGTAGATGGCATCGATGTTAATCGGTCACAGGCAAGCAAAAAATGGTCATTAGGCAAAGTAAATGGCGAGATGAAAAGCCTGAATTCTTAGCGTTGTAAGTAAGGGAAAGTAGAAAAGAGAGAAAAAGATCAACTAACAAAACATTTGCTCGCTAAAGGTATAGCGAGCAAATACTTGACGCATTAAGCAGTAGTATTACGAAATATGTAAACGCCTACGCAAGGCAAACACGCTTAAAAACAGCACAACGAGCCAATGTAACGCACCACCACCACCGCCGCCAGATACGGGAGGAACTACATTATCATCGGAAGGGTATTGAGGCTCAACTGGCGGGTTATCAAACGGATTGTAGCGTGAAGATAGGTCAAAGATATCTTCACTAAATGAAGGACTTGGTGATTGATAACCCCCAATCATATTCTTACTGATCCAGTCAAAATAAGTGCTAATTTGGGTAAACCCATCTTCAGAACTTGTACTTCCACAACCATAAAGGCTACTAGAAAAACTCACAATGCCGACAGCTCGGTATCCACGGTCTGCATCACCAGCGTAATCTTTATCTTGCCAAACAAGAGGGCCGCCAGAATCTCCCGAACAGATTCCCGCAGTGTATGATTTATCCGCACAAACATAAGCGGCTGAAAGTTCACCGCTATCTGCGCCAGATACATTTGTCCAACTACAGGTATTGTCATCGACGCCATTCATTGTTGTTTTTAATAACGCCTCGGTGATGCGACCACCTGTAGCTGTTGCACCCCACCCTGAGATGTATAAATTATCTTGAGCAGCACCAACAAACTCTTGATCTAATTCATCTTGCCTACCTGGTGGAAGAATTTTGATCGGTTGAGCATTCGGGGGGAGTCCTGCCGCTAATCGAACGAGCGCAATATCGCCCGTAAACATTTCATTGTCATAATCTTCGTAAACACTAATATTCGCGACCGCAATGCCCGTTCCCGCAAAACTGATTTCTTCAAATCCAGCGAAGACTCTTACATCTCGCGTAGAGAAACCATCGACGCAGTGCGCAGCAGTGAGTACGTAACTTTCTGAAATAATGATCCCACCACACGCAAAGTAGCCTTTGACATCATTCCCAATATCAAGAAATGCCTGCCAAGGTGTCGATGCAATAGACGCATAATCACCACCAATGATCCTTGGATCTTTTGTGTTTTCCGCAAATACTGAGCCCGCGGCACTCAGAGTCAAAAAAACAAACGCAGCCTTCCTTTGCCAAGTTTTCATGGTTATTCCTCGCCAACATTTCTTAGAGCAATAAGAGACGGTATCTCAAGATTGCACAAAGAAAAAGCTGACAAGGACGATCATGCGGTCTTTTTCTCGACTTTACAGCGGTGTACAATAAGTAAAACTCACGACGAGGCGTCACAGATCTAGTTTTTGGAAAACCGAATCAGAAAGCGCTCACTAAAATGGCACGCTGGGGTTGTTCGAACAAAGAAGATCGAGAAGAAAACATCTGCGGAAAATTGTGATTACGAAGAGCCAAAGCAGTGCACTTAGCCCTACTTCCCCACCTCCACCACTCGACGATGAAGAAACAGTCACCACCTGTGAACTATTACTCGCACAGCTTCCAGCCTGACAACTGCTGATCCAGTCAATGTAATTGGAGACTTGGGTATACACATCAGGGAACGCATCGGCTGCGCATTGGAAATTGACGCCGAAACTGACGATGCCCACCAGCGTTGCACCGCCATCTGAATCCGCTGCGCGAGAGGGGTCAAACCAAACCAAAGGGCCGCCAGAGTCGCCATTGCACGCCCCTTTTCCCGTATCCTGAGCGCAAAAATATTTGCTCTGGTAACCCGACACATTGGTGACTGTCGACCCCCAACTTGTTGCGCACGATGAGTCCGAAACCGTTGATAGCGACGCTTTTTGTAAAGCAGTCGTCGACGTGCTGCGGCCGGTATCTATGTAGCCCCAGCCCGTTAGCAACAAGTCTTTCTGGGATAAATCAGCCGTGGCATCGACCGCAGATTGAACCTGAGAGCTCGCCAACACAACACTTGATGCGTTTCCATGTACCGGTGATGAAAGCTTGATAAGAGCAATATCATTGGCAAGGGTTTTCTTGTCATAACTACTGTTGGCGTAGATAGATTCAACGCTAGATTGGTAGTTGGCGAAATTCGAACCAAAGAGTTGCGCCGTTCCCGTGTACACGGAGACCGAATTGGCAGACGCCAAACCAAACGAATCGTTCTCATCAGCCGTGTCTAGACAATGGGCAGCAGTGAGTATCCAATAGTTCGAGAGAACCACACCACCGCAGTATAAATTCCCGATTCGAACAAATGCCTGCCACGGCGCATCCGCTATCGCAGCATTTGAACCACCTACCACATAGGGCGATCGCTCAGCACTATGGGCAACAAAGGTCATTAAAAAGATAAGTGTCAGAACAAAACGTTTACGCATTTCTAACAGCCCTCATCACAGTGTATTTACCCAAGCTGCCCTAGATGCTCGGGGATACGTCAACATGGAGCACACGCCTGATTGCTGCTACTTGCGGAACAACAATGTACTGACGGAACAGCAATGTACTGACGGAACAACAATGAAAATCCGAAAACATGGTCAAACAGATCTTTGATTAGGGTCACCTTTCATGCGCCATAATTTGGCTACATTCGACATATGCCCCTTATTTTTATATGTCTTCTTGGAGGCCATATGCTTACAGTCAAAGAAATGATGACACCAGAACCCATCACCTTATCTTCTAAGCATACGATAAATGACGCAAAGCGCCTGATGGATTCAAAACGTATTCGCCACATCCCTATTGTGTCTGACACCCATCAATTGCAAGGCCTTGTCACACAAAGAGATGTGTTGGCTGCGCAAACATCTAGCCTTGAAAAATCGCTGGGAAACAACGATCCGATGAAGGCGCCTCTCTCTCGTTTTCTGCAGCGCTCGTTATATACCGTTGCCCCATCCGCTGGGCTGAAATCCGCGGCATTATTTATGCAACAGCACAAGATTGGTTGCTTGCCTGTCGTCAACGATGACGAGCTGGTGGGAATTATTACAGATACCGACTTTGTTGCGATTGCCATTAACTTGCTCGAAATCCAAGAGGACTCCGAGCCAATGGAGGTAGACGAGATGCAAGAAAACATCGCCTAAACGCAATGTTTAGTCACGACAAAGACGCGATGACTGGTCATACTCGTTAGCACTGTGTTCAAGCCGACGTTAAGGCACTCATCAAGCGAGGCTGATTGAATTATCTTGCGCACTTGCATGTTGCATCAAGCTGTAAAAGTCAGCTGCTTGGCAACCTGTTGGCGGATTTTGTTAGAGGGAAACCAGACGGTCTCTATTTACCAGAAACCGTCGAAGGCATTTATCTGCACCGCTTCGTTGATGGTTATATTGATGCGCTGGATGACATAAAGGTCTGTCGCGCCCTCTTTCCGCCCGAGCTTTATCGATACAGCGCCATTGCACTCGATATTTTCTGGGATCACGCACTAGTCACCCAATGGGAAGCTTTTCACGACACGCCTTTGGAGTGCTTTGTTCAACAAGCAGAAGCTGCCTGCCAAAAAGCGTCTGACTTAGAACCCTCCCCGCTGCCTGATCGCTTTGCATTTCTGTCCTCGAGGATGTGGCAAGAGCGTTGGATCCAGTCCTACGCGGATATCAACACCCTGCCTTTTGTTTTAGAGCGCATGTCCACGCGAAGCCCAAGAATGAGCCCACTTGCCGATACCGCAGCAGTATTGATTGCCCATCAAGATCAATTGCTCGATGCCTTTCCACCTATTTACCGCCAAGTGTTGAACGCTGCATCAGCGTTTAGTGAGACGCAAAAGCTTGAAAAATAGAAGATGAAAAAAGAGATGCAAGATGCAAGATGCAAGACAAAGGTTAAAAAGAGAATAAAAAAAGCGACCCGAAGGTCGCTCAAAGCGTGGATTACGAGGCTCGATTAAATTGGCCTCTTTAGACTCGTTCTACAAACACGTATTGGCTGTCTACGCGTTAATTAAAACTGATCTTCTTCGGTTGAACCTGTCAATGCTGTGACTGACGAGTTACCACCTTGAATCGTGTTAGTCATGGTATCGAAGTAACCGGTACCCACTTCCTGTTGGTGAGCCACGAACGTATAACCGCGCGTTGCCGCTTCAAACTCAGGACGCTGAACCTTTTCAACGTAGTGGCGCATGCCTTCACCCTGCGCGTAAGCGTGAGCCAATTCGAACATGTTGTACCACATGTTATGAATACCAGCGAGCGTGATGAATTGGTACTTATAACCCATGTCTGACAGCTCTTGCTGGAAGCGTGCAATGGTGTCTGCGTCCAGGTTTTTCTCCCAGTTGAACGACGGCGAGCAGTTGTATGCCAGCAGCTGATCTGGGTATTTCGCATGAATTGCTTCCGCAAATTGACGCGCTTCTTCCAAATCAGGTTTAGCTGTTTCACACCAAATCAAGTCAGCATACGGTGCATAGGCCAGGCCACGTGAAATGGCTTGCTCAATACCCGCGCGCACTTTGTAAAAACCTTCTGACGTGCGCTCACCCACGATGAAGTCTTTATCGTATTCATCGCAATCAGACGTCAGAAGGTCTGCTGCGTTCGCATCGGTACGAGCAATCACAAGGGTGGTGGTGCCTGCAACGTCGGCAGCAAGGCGAGCTGCAACCAGTTTTTGAACGGCTTCTTGGGTAGGAACCAACACCTTACCCCCCATGTGACCACATTTTTTCACTGACGCCAGCTGATCTTCAAAGTGAACACCGGCAGCGCCAGCTTCAATCATTGAGCGCATCAGCTCGTAAGCATTCAAAACGCCACCAAAGCCCGCTTCTGCATCAGCTACGATAGGCAGGAAGTAATCCGTACCCTCTTCAGGCGTACCGCCTTTTGACCACTGAATTTGGTCAGCGCGACGGAACGAGTTATTGATACGTTTAACCACTGCTGGTACAGAATCAACGGGGTACAGTGATTGGTCTGGGTACATGCTTGATGCGGTGTTGTTATCCGCTGCAACCTGCCAGCCCGACAAATAGATAGCTTCAATGCCTGCTTTCGCTTGTTGGACCGCTTGTCCGCCAGTCAGTGCGCCAAGGCAATTCACATAGCCTTTTTTCGCTGAACCGTTCACCAGTTCCCACAGTTTGTCGGCACCACGTTGAGCAATCGTCTGCTCAGGGATGAAAGAACCGCGCAGCGCAACCACTTCTTCAGCTGTATAGGTGCGTTTTACGTGTTTCCAGCGTGGGTTCTCAGCCCAATCTGTTTTCAAAGCGTCAATTTGCTGCTGTCTTGTCAAAGTCATTGTGATTCCCTCTCTCAATGTTTCAGTCAATTTTGAAGTGGTTTAGTCCAGCAATTCGTATCCAGACAAGGTTAAGAAATCAGCCAGCTCGTCACTGGTCGTCAGCTGTTCCATCAAACTGGCGGCCTGCTGGAATTTCCCTTGATTGAATACGTCTTCCCCTAACTCGTCTTTAAGCACCGACATTTCTTCTGCTAGGCAATCTCTGAAGAAATCTGCTGTCACGGTTTTGCCGTTGCTCAGTGTTTTGTGATGCTTGATCCACTGCCAAATAGAGGCGCGTGAGATCTCTGCTGTCGCGGCATCTTCCATCAGGCCGTAAATGGGCACACAGCCATTACCTGAAATCCATGCTTCGATGTATTGCACCGCCACACGAATGTTGTGACGCATACCTTCCTCAGTGCGGTCGCCATCACAAGGGGCAACCAACTCCGAAGCAGTAATCGGTGCATCTTGTTCACGCATCACATCAAGCTGATTCTTACGCTCGCCAAGTGCGGAATCGAAAACGGCTTTGGCGGTATCAGCCAGGCCTGGGTGGGCAACCCAAGTACCGTCGTGGCCGTTCTTCGCTTCGAGCGATTTATCAGATTGAATCTTGTCCAATACCCACGCGTTTTTCTCTGGGTCTTTCGATGGAATAAACGCTGCCATGCCGCCCATTGCCATTGCACCGCGGCGGTGACAAGTCTTCACCAACAGGCGTGAATAGGCATTAAGAAACGGTTTTTCCATCGTGACCACCTGACGGTCCGGTAAGACACGGTCAGGATGGTTACGGAAGGTTTTTATGTAGCTGAAAATGTAGTCCCAACGGCCACAGTTCAGCGCCACAATGTGATCTTTTAAGCTGAAGAGGATTTCATCCATTTCGAACACAGCGGGTAGCGTCTCGATCAACACGGTTGCTTTGATCGTGCCACGCGGTAACTCGAAATGATCTTCAGTGAAACAGAACACATCGCTCCACCACGCCGCTTCTTTATGCGACTGCAGCTTAGGTAGGTAGAAATATGGGCCTGAGCCATTTTCTAAAAGCGCTTTGTAATTACGGTAAAAATACAAACCGAAATCAAACAATGCGCCGGGAATAGGTTTACCGTCGAGCAATACGTGTTTTTCTTTCAAATGCAGGCCACGTACACGGCAGATAAGTACCGCTGGGTCTTCGCTTAATGCGTACTGCTTACCGTTGCTAGGGTTTTCATAGGAAATGGTACGATTAATCGCATCAGTCAGGTTGCGTTGACCTTGAAGTACCGGCCCCCATGCTGGAGAAAACGAATCTTCAAAATCCGCCATGAATACTTTTACATTGGCGTTCAATGCGTTGATCACCATTTTTCGCTCGGGAGGCCCTGTGATCTCTAATCGACGATCTTGCAAATCTTCGGGGATACCACGAATTTTCCAAGACTCTTCACGAATATTTGCTGTTTCGGCAAGGAAATCAGGTAGCTCACCAGCATCAAATTGGGCCTGACGCGTTTCTCGAGCCGCCAATAAGGCCGGTACGCGGTCAGCAAAACGTACAGACAAAGTATGGAGAAATGAAAGCGCATCATCAGTCAAAACATCGGATTCTTGCTGAGTGATCGGCGGAACGCATGAGAGTTCCTGTGAAGCCTGTTGTGCATGTGTATCCATAAACTGCCCTCCAATTCCATTTGTAACTAAATCACAACAATATCAGTTATTGCCGCACTGCTTCGATTTCTTTCATGTCGCCGAAACACACAATTAAACTGACGTAAATAGCGCGGAACGTCAACACCTCAAGTCGAATTAGACTTAAGTATAAAATGATTTAAAACCCTTAAAATCAATCAATTACCACAAAATAGAGTTTTAACTCAAAACACTGAATTAAAACAAATCTCAGATTCTTCTCCCGTTTGTGATCTTTTCATCCTTTGGTGCCATTTTTGTAATGACTTACGTAATTAAATTACCAATGACAATCATAAGCCAAACACAAAACAAGCCTGTTTTAAACGTAGCAGCAGAACCGTGATTTTGCAGAAATTCTTTCTATAACAAAAAGTTAACATAAGTGAAAGATATTAACACCCAACAAAACTTCTCACTAAGTGCTTAATAATTGAAAAAAATTATGTCGCGATACCGACTTAATTTAATTTCAGGAATGCCAATGAGTTACCAAACCATTAACAGAGCATTCGTCCAATAACTGAATAAAAACTAGTGGAACGAACCAAAGTTATAAGGAAAAGCAATGGGAGGTAAAGAATCTTGAAAAGTCAGAGGTAATTTCATCGTTTTAGGTCATGTAACACATAACTAACGTAATCATTTACCTCTGAAGTAAACCAACAAAACATAGATCGAGGCAATATGATGAAGCCGGCACTATCGCATCGGTTAAAGTAGCGTTTTAACCAAATCAGCCAAGGCTTCAAAGGTTGGCTTGCGGCTGGATGTAGGACGCCACACCAAACCGATATCACGATACGCCTTTCTACCCGGCGGCTCTACGACCACCAAGTCAAGGTTATCTAATAAGCCGTGATTGATGGCCATCTGGGGAATAAAGGTAGAGCCTAGGCCATTGGCAACCATTTGTACCAATGTATGCAAGCTGGTTGCTGAGAACGGATTGATTTTTTCTGTGGTGGTTAACTGGCACGCCGAGACAGCATGATCGGTTAGGCAATGTTCGCGTTCAAGCAAAAAGACGGATTCATCAGGAAGATCGGCATAGCGTATTGGTACATTCACTTTTTCTGCCTGAGATTTGCTCAGTACCATTTTGAAAGCATCAGCGCCCACCACTCGACTTTCCATGCCGCCAATATCAACGGGCAAGGCTAAAATCAGCACATCCATTTCACCACTTTTCAGCGCAGCCAAAAGGTTAATCGTGGTGTCTTCACGAAGCAGTAAGTCCAACTCTGGAAAATGCTGATTCACCGCTCGCACCAAATCACACAGCAAAAACGGTGCAATGGTCGGAATACAACCCACGCGCAGCTTGCCTTGCATCGGTCGCTCACGCACTTGAGTAAGCTCCATCAGATCTTGGCTGCGCGCCAAAATTTCCCGACTTCGCACCACAACGTCTTCTCCGATGGCGGAGAAAACCAGCGTTTTGTTATCGCGCTCAATAAGTTGAGTGCCGATCAGATCTTCTAAGTTCTGAATGCCGGAACTTAGTGTAGACTGACTAACGAAACATTGTTTGGCCGCCTCACCAAAATGACGCGTTTCATGCAGTGTGACGAGGTAGTGTAGCTGTTTGAGAGAAGGGAATTTTGTCATCGATTTTTCCGATTGCAATAATCTATTAAATTCACTTTTTCCAATCTAACAGTTCCACTATAGTTTGTCCTGTTCATAGATGAATTAAGGCGTTATCGCCTGACAACACACATTTTAGGAGCTGAGAAATGGTACTAGTAGGCCGTCAAGCCCCAGATTTTACTGCAGCAGCAGTACTGGGCAATGGTGAAATCGTAGATAACTTCAACATGAAAGAATTCACCAAAGGTAAGAAAACGGTTCTTTTCTTCTACCCACTGGATTTTACTTTCGTATGTCCTTCTGAGCTGATCGCTTTTGACAAGCGCCACGCTGACTTCCAAGCGAAAGGCGTTGAAGTTATCGGTGTTTCAATCGATTCTCAATTCTCTCACAACGCATGGCGTAACACTGCTGTTGAAGACGGCGGTATTGGTCAAGTGAAATACCCATTGGTTGCTGACGTTAAGCACGAAATCTGCAAAGCATACGACGTTGAGCACCCAGAGGCTGGCGTTGCTTTCCGTGGTTCTTTCCTGATCGACGAAGATGGTCTGGTACGTCACCAAGTGGTTAACGACCTGCCACTAGGCCGTAACATCGACGAGATGCTACGCATGGTTGACGCATTGAACTTCCACCAGAAAAACGGTGAAGTTTGCCCAGCACAGTGGGAAGAAGGCAAAGCAGGCATGGACGCATCACCTAAAGGTGTTGCAGCGTTCTTGTCTGAGCACTCTGACGACCTGTAATATTTTTGGCTAACTGTTTCACGCAGTTCCCCCTAACTAACGCGTAAGCGTAAAGCCGAAAGTCAGCGAAAAATAGAATGAGGCCCGGACCACCGGGCCCTTTTTTTTACCCAAATTTTACATCCTACCCGCTTCTCTTTCTTCGCTAACTCCCTGATGATGTTCGCAGTCATTTTTAGAGGAATGCGTAATGTCTGTATTGATCGAAGTCTGTATCGATAGCCTTGAATCTCTTCCTATTGCACAAACTGCAGGTGCGGGCCGTATTGAGCTATGCAGCTCATTAGCCACAGGTGGATTAACCGCCAGCGCGGGTTACATGAAGCAAGCTGCTCGTGTTGCTAATATTCCTGTGTACGCAATTATTCGTCCTCGTGAAGGGGATTTCCTGTTTTCCAGCGCCGACATAGAGATCATGCTGGAAGACATTCATATCGCTAAACAGGCAGGGTTAAACGGTGTGGTGATTGGGGCTCTGCGTGCCGATGGAAAAATCGATGACGTCGCCGTAAAAGCCATGATCAAGGTCGCTTCTGGTATGGGTATCACCTTCCATCGCGCCATCGACCATTGCTCTGCCCCGTTTGAGGCACTAGAGTTCTTGATGACTCATGGCGTCGAACGCGTGCTGACTTCTGGCCTAGCCAAGCGCGCAGACGAAGGCATTAACACGCTAAAAGACATGGTTAGACTGACCCAAGGCCGACTGAGCATTATGCCTGGCGCTGGCGTTTCTCCTGACAATGCAAAGCGTATTATTACTGAAACCGGCGCAAACGAAATTCACCTTTCAGGAAAAACGACTCGCCCTTCGCTAATGAGCTATCGCAACGAAAAAGCCACGATGGGCAGTGGTGAAAGTGACTTCGCTATCACTGTGACGAACCCAGAGATCATTAAACAGACGGTTTTGGCGCTGCAATAAGACAAGCTCGCACTTTTCCTGCAGGGGGATTGCAATGATCCCCCTTCCTTCTTAGGGTGAACAAGACCAAGTAGCACGTCACCTCAAGCTCCTTGGCTTCACAACGCATAAGGAGTTGCAGCTGAATGGCAAAAACAGAGAAATCCGATCACACACCCAAAAAACGCAAACTCACAAAAGAAGCCTACGAAAACACGCTGGCCGATCTTCAAACTGAACTCGTAAAACTTCAAGAGTGGGTAAAACACCAAGGGCTAAAAGTCGTGGTGGTGTTTGAAGGGCGTGACGCCGCTGGAAAAGGTGGCGTGATCAAACGCATCACCGAAAAACTCAACCCTCGCGTTTGCCGTATTGTCGCATTGGATAAACCCAACGAGCGAGAACGCACACAATGGTATTTTCAGCGTTATGTCGCGCACCTGCCTGCGGCCGGGGAAATCGTATTGTTTGACCGCAGTTGGTACAACCGTGCTGGGGTGGAAAAAGTGATGCGGTTTTGCAGCGACGACGAATATGAAGAGTTCTTCCGAACATGCCCTGAGTTCGAGCGCATGCTGCAGCGATCTGGCATTATCTTGCTGAAATATTGGTTCTCTGTTTCCGATGAAGAACAAGAAAAACGCTTCCAAGAACGTATCGATACGCCAATGAAGCGCTGGAAATTCAGCCCCATGGATTTAGAGTCTCGCAGCCGCTGGGTGGCTTATAGCGAAGCCAAAGATCGTATGTTCTCCTATACAGACACCAAAGAATCACCTTGGTGGGTGGTTGACGCCGACAACAAGAAACGCGCTCGCCTCAACTGCATATCCCATCTGATTTCCAGCATTCCTTACGAGGAAATTCACTACGACAAGATCGAACTGCCAGAGATCAGCAAAGAGGGCTACGTGCGTGTGCCATTAGAAAGCCAAAGCTTTGTGCCGGATGTAACAACCAAGCTGGAATAACACCTCGAACCTCGAACCTTCAACAAAAAGCGCAATCTGAAAAGGTTGTGCCTTTTTTATCTAGCCTTTTTTATCTAGCATTTTTTCATCTGAAATTATTTCATCTGAAATTATTTCATCTGAAATTATTTCATCTGACTTTGTTTTATCTGGCTTTTTTTTCTGTCTGCGCACCTTTTTAGGCATCGCCAAAAAGCCGTCTCCCTTCCCTATTCTGTCGGTTATTTGGCGCTGATTTGCCCCCACTGCCAATTCATCACTGTGATTTGTGGGACTGCTTCAAATAACGATACCTTCTCATCACTCACGCGTTAATCCATCTATATATTCCCGCCCCATCGTTCACTAATATCAATAACAAGCAGATGAAAAAGAAACAGTTAGCATGCCTGATCACGGCATTACTCGCAGGTGTTTGCAGCCCAGCCGCACTGGCTAGCACACAAAACGCTCAAACCGTTTACTTTAATCAAAAGGCCCTCCCTTCCGATACTCAAGGCACGCTTGCCGCCAGTGTCAGCATGGCACAGAGCGTTATTATGCCGACCGTGCATGGCATTGAAGGCGATCGCCAGCCACACGTTGCCGCGTTGCGCAAAACGCTGGTGATTTTCGAACCCCATACGCGTGAAGTTCGCCAAGACGAAGAGATCACGGTTGTCGTGAAAAACCACCAGGGTAGCGAAGTACACCGAGCAACCATGCTCCCGCCTTCGGCACAGCCAAAACCCACGGGCCAGATCGACATAGACATGACCATTGTTGTGCCAGAGAGCTACGCGCACCGTATCTCTTCACAGCACGCCATCAGCGCTATCGCAGGCACACAAGGGCAGGCTGAACTAAGCGCACTGCTAACCGAACATGGCACGCTTGAAGTCGCAACAAGCAATGGCAACTTTGCTTATGACTTTATGCTGCCAGAAGGCGCCGATCTTGATGGAAAGATCGTGACCTTCTCCTCACAAGCTGGCTACAATTCAACCATTCGATACTCTCATGGCGCTGACACCCTCAGCCAAGGCAATCGCATCACCTATAACAATGTGGGCGGGCTTTGGTACGCGCAATCTGATGTTGATTATGGCAAGCTGGCTTACAGTAACAACGCTTATACAACGGTACTTCCGGCCGAAGTCATTAAGCCCGGCTTGAGCCTGACGTTCAGCAATGGTGATCGTGAAGGTGTCGTGGAAGGCATTAAGATCGGTGCAAATACCACACTGATCATCAACACGGTAGACGTTGGTCTGCTAACTGAACCACGTGGTGAGTTCCGTTTTATGACCGATGAGAAACTGCATCGTGATTACTTCCAGTCAATCCAAATCAGCAAACTTATCGTCAACCCTTACGCACCGATCCATCTGGAAGAAATCATGTTGCCGGATGGTCGCCTATTAGTCGATGTTGACCCAAGCGTGGCCGATGCTTACGGCAGTGACTCGCACTATCGTATTGCCCGCGAGTTGATCTCTTCGGGTATCAACAGCGCCAACTACGGCGTAAACAGTGCTGATGTGATGAACAGCTCTGTGTGGAATATCAGTGCGCCCTATCATGCGGCGCAAGTTACCGTTAATAACGCCATCGGCAATTACAGCAACGGGCTTATCACACACGGCATGCTGGGTTCCTACGCAGGTGTGGCGTCAGTTGTTAGCTCAACGGGCAATGAATTCAGCCATGAAGTCGGTCACGAGTTTGGCGCTGGCACACACGCAGCAGCGCACTATCTGGGCGGTTTTGCTGGCTCAGTGCATAACCGTTCAACCAACATCAATGCGACTTGGGGTTGGAACCTGTTCGACAACACCTTCCTCCCCAATCTCAGTAAAGGGCGAAACAACGGCTCATCGTGTTATGAAGGTCAATGCGCGGAACCGTTCGAAGGCCACAGCTTTGGCTGGGGAACCATGGCCGGTGGTTGGCCATTGCACCCGAATGGCAACGAATACACACTTCACACCCCTTACGAGCTGAATGTGTTTCAGGGCTTTATGGAAAGCAAAGCTAACTTTGACCCTTCATCCCCAACGGGTTTCAGTAAGTGGGACAAAGAAACCCAAACCATGCAGCCTTGGGGTAATAACCTGTCCGATGATCTCAACCTTTCTGTGACTACCGTGAGTGGCAACAATGAGCTCGCAGCGTTTGGCCCAGACAATCGCAAATTTCATGAATTGTTCGAGACCGTTAATGCCGTTCGCATTCAAACAGGCAACGGACATTGGGCGCGTGATTTCTACCTGCCTGCAGACAACGCCTTCGAAGGTAAAATCGTGGTATTTAGCTCCAGTGCGGGCTACAACTCCCATATCCACATTGGCGATACTTCCATTTTGCTGTCCAATGGCAACAAACACGCATTCCGTTTCGAGTCCGGCCAATGGATAGCCGTAAATAACGGCATACTTGATAAAACCGTTGCCCGCGTGCCAGAAAAGCAAGGTGTTGCTGTCACCACGCTAGTCGGCTACTACGACCCAGAAAACACGCTACCAAGTTACATTTACCCAGCCCTTCACGGCGCTTATGGCTCAGTGTATGTCGATAACTTCAGCGTTTCCTCGTGCCAGTTGGACGTACTCACACAGAAAGGCGGCACCAAGACCTACAACTTGCACAACCGCCGTTTCAAAGAAGGCCTGATGAACCGCTTCCATATCAATGTGGAAAGTGCTCTATCTCCTTATCGCGCCGAGCTTTACTGTAACAATCAATTGCTTCATAGCATCACAGTGACCGAGCCAGCTTTGGAACTTAAAGCCGGCATAGTAACGACAGAGCGAGGTGAAACACCGACGATTTCAGGCGTTAGCGATATCACTCTGCAACAAGGTGACGCATTTAATGCGCTCGATAGGGTTACTGCGTTTGATGCGGAAGATGGCGACATTACCGCCAAGATTGAGGTTATCGGCAACGTTGATACCCAAACGCCGGGCAGCTACTTGCTGACGTATCGCGTAACTGACAGCGAAGGTCAAACGGTTTCATTAACCCGTACCGTAACCGTGGAAGCAAGTGCGGTTTGTATCACCAACTGGGATAAACACACCATTTACGTAGGTGGCGACAAAGTTTCACACAACCATGTCGTATGGTTAGCGGGTTGGTGGACCAAAGGTGAAGAGCCAGGCACGACGGGTGAATGGGGCGTTTGGAAACAAACTGACGACAACAGTTGCGGCGACCCAGAACCAACGCCTGATCCAGATCCAGAAGTGACACCGCCACCACCAGGCGAATACCCAGCGTATCAACCGGGCTTTGCGTATCAGGAAGGGGATATCGTGAAAGGCAGTGACAACAAACTGTATCAATGCAAGCCTTGGCCAAACTCCGGCTGGTGCTCAAACCCAAGCTATGCACCGGGTAGAACGCCGTTTTGGCAAGATGCCTGGAACTCGTTCATCTAAAAAGAACGGAACAAAAAAGCGGTGACCATGTTCACCGCTTTTTTCTATGTTTATCTATATCTATATCTATATCTATATCTTTGTCTTCAGACGAATGTCAGTTGAAACCCGCTAATCCCCCTTTCGCATCGGGTTGAGCTTTCCGCCCGTCACAGGGTCAGATTTGCCTTCCGCTTTCATGCGTTCAGCGCGGCGGCGACGGATCTCTTTCGGATCAGCCATCAATGGGCGATAGATTTCAATGCGATCGCCATCATGCACCAAAGCATCTAGCTTCACTAAGCGACTAAATACACCCACTTTGTTCTTTTTCAGATCAATCTCAGGGTACACGTCCAAAATGCCAGAATGACGAATAATGTCTTCCACATGCATATCAGGCGTCACAATCGCCTTAAACACCCGCTGCTCATTCGGCAACGCGTAAATCACTTCAATATGCAGCAACTTTTCATCGCTCATAAACGACTCTCGCCCTTTGCGTAAAGGCCGTCACCATGTTTACAGCCAACTCGTTAAATACTCGGCCAAACGCCATCTCCACCAAACTGTTGGTAAATTCAAAATCCAGATTCAGCTCGATTTTGCAGGCATCCGCATCCAGCGACGTAAAATGCCAGCCACCGACCAACTTGCGGAACGGGCCATCGACCAGTTCCATTTTAATCGCTTGTCCTTCCACCAACTCATTACGTGTGGTGAAGGTTTTGCGGATGCCCGCCTTGGCCACATCCACCGACGCTGTCATTGCCCTGTCGCTAGCTTCTAACACACGCGACCCAGAGCAACCCGGCACAAACGCAGGATAGGCTTCGACATCATTCACAAGCTTAAACATTTGATCTGCACTAAACGGCACGAGTGCAGAACGGGTAATTCGCGGCATACCATCTCCTCTTTGCCTGATGCCACATCATATCATCGGAGCGTATTTATCCCCAAACGTCTTAAAAATGCAGACGATAGACCATCTTTTAGCCACCTAAACCGTCCTTTCTGTGAACGACGCTAGCGAGAATACAAAATTCCTATAAAAACTATATCGCCCGTCACTACCACTACGTATAATGCCGCCATTATGGTAAAGAAAAATTCAAAGAATAAAGCGGGCAGCAATACAATTGCGCAGAACCGCCAAGCTCGCCACGAATACTTCATTCAAGATGACATTGAAGTCGGGCTAGAGCTACAAGGCTGGGAAGTGAAATCCCTACGTGCTGGCAAGGTCAACATCACTGAAAGCTATGTGTTTTTCAAAGATGGCGAAGCCTACATGTCGGGTGCCACTATCACACCACTTAATGTTGCCTCTACTCACGTAGTGGCTGACCCTACGCGTATTCGCAAATTATTGCTAAAACGTCGTGAACTAGACACACTGATGGGCAAGGTTAACCGTGAAGGTTATACCCTTGTTGCTTTATCCCTATACTGGAAGCAGTCATGGGCTAAACTGAAAGTTGGTCTGGCAAAAGGTAAAAAACTTCATGACAAACGTGATGCTTCAAAAGATCGCGATTGGGAACGCGATAAAGCGCGTATCATGAAGCATTCATCCAGATAAACATTGACGCAGCAGAGCTTTATGCTAACATCTGCGTCATAAAAATTCCGGGGCTGATTCAGGATTCGACAGGATCAAGAAGGCTCGTGGAGCATGCCGAGGGGCGGTTTGCCTCGTAAAAAGCCGCAAAAAAATAGTCGCAAACGACGAAAACTACGCACTAGCAGCTTAATAACCTGCTAGAGCCTGCCCTCCATAGCCTCTGTCTGTAGGACGTGGATCAAGGGCAGTCAAACCCAAACAGAATCGCGTGGAGGCTTACACCTAATAGCCAAAGCGTTAAAACTAAATTAGGTATGTCATTACATAGCGTGTCTATTCGCAGTGTGGTGCCGAGAATAAAGATAGACTAAGCATGTAGCGCCATTAGTTAGACTGATTTTGGACGCGGGTTCAACTCCCGCCAGCTCCACCAAATCGCGATTTAAAGACGTCCTCGGACGTCTTTTTTCTTGCCTGTAAACCATTAAAATCAATAACCTACCATCCATTTAGGTCCATTAACGTCCAACTATTGCTTTGATTTTTGGGTACACTGAGGTGTACACTGGCAAAAAGGAAGCGAGAGAGGTGTACCCATTATGGCAAAGGTCACTACCAAACTGACAGATAAGGAAATTAAAGCCGCCAAACCCAGAGAGAAGGAATACGTTCTCTTTGATGGTGATGGTCTGCGGCTCAGGATAAAGCCTTCAGGCTCAAAGCTTTGGCTTTTCAATTACAAACGCCCCTACTTCAACAAACGCACCAACTTAAGCCTCGGCGCTTACCCTTCTGTTTCCCTCTCTCAAGCACGCAAAGCGGTTATTGAAGCCCAAGTCTTACTCGCACAAGACATCGACCCAAAGGTACACCGCGACGAACTGCAAAACAAAGAAGTGGCCCTGACTGAACACACGGTCGAAAACATTAGCCGTCAATGGTTTGAGCTTAAACAGCACCAGGTCACCGAAGGTTACGCCGAAGACATTTGGCGTTCATTGGAGAAACACGTTTTTCCGCGGCTTAGCAGTGTACCCATTACCAAACTGACTGCCCCGCTTGTTATTGAGATTTTAAGGCCGGTGGAAGCCTCAGGTAGCCTTGAAACCTTAAAGCGCATTGTGCAGCGAATGAACGAGATGATGAACTATGCCGTTAACTGTGGCTTTGTCCATGCAAACCCGCTAACAGGCATAAGTGCTGCGTTCAAAAAGCCCAGCAAACAGAACATGGCCGCGCTTGAACCTGCGGAACTGCCTGAGCTGATGGCCGCTATTGCCAACGCCAGCATCAAACGTACGACGCGTTGTTTGATTGAATGGCAACTGCACACCATGACACGGCCAGCGGAGGCGTCCGGTGCACGATGGGATGAAATAGATCTCGATAACAACGTTTGGACCATTCCCGCGGAGAGAATGAAGAAGCGCCGCGAGCACCGTGTCCCATTAACGGAGCAAGCACTCACCCTCCTAGAAGTCATCAAACCAATAAGCGGTCATCGAGAGTTTGTGTTTCCTTCCGATCGAGACCCAACTAAACCTTGTAATAGCCAAACCGCCAATATGGCGTTAAAGCGTATGGGATTTGCCGGAAGGTTAGTTAGTCACGGCTTGCGCTCGCTTGCCAGTACAACGCTCAACGAACAGGGCTTTGATCCAGACTTGGTAGAAGCAGCGCTAGCACACGTCGACGATAACCAAGTACGCAGTGCTTACAACCGCACTGACTACTTAGAGCGCCGTCTTCCGATGATGTGCTGGTGGAGTGGACATATTGAGGAAGCGTCAAAAGGCAGCCTCTCTGTCTCAGCCCTTCCCAAGCTAAAAGTCATCTAAAACAAAAAAAAGAGAGAGCCGTAGCCCCCTCTCTTTTTTGTCTCAATGGCGCCGCTCAGCGACTTTTTGTTCAAGCCAGTCATGGATTTCGCTCTCGACCCAAGCAACGGAGCGACAACCAAGGGACACCTGCCCAGGAAATCGCTTGTCGTTGATATAGTTGTAGATACTTGAACGTGAAAGCCCCGTTACTGCCATCACTTCTTTCAACCGAATCAACTTAATAGGTTGCTTTTGCATAAAATCACCTCGACGTTAATTGCTTCGGGGAGGTGATATATATCTGAGTTTACTTTTATTGTCCGTTTCAGGTGCTTAAACTAATGCCTTTAAAGAACACAAAAGAATCCTCAGGCAAGTAAATGAAACTTATCAACACCTATGACACAAAAGATGAAGGCGAAGCGGCATTAGCCAAAATTGATGAGCCAAAGCGACTTGCCAGCGAACGAGACGCCACCGAGGTTATCTATAACCTTTTCGGAACGCCAAACTGGGGAAATTTCTACAAATTAGGTATGTTCGATTTGGACACACTCAAAACCATCGTCGAACAAAAGAGAAACGGACAGCCATATGATGAAAAAAAGCACCGTGAAATCATCACGATGCTTCAGTATGTTGCAAGCTCATTTGAACTCAATGTTCCTGAGCATTGGTTATGACATCTCTAGCCGTACAAGAAGATCACGCTGTCAGAAGACTGAATATGCGCTTCCAATTTTGAATTAGCCTGAACATCCGCCAAATCAAAATAGATTGTAAATGGAAACCAAACGCTATCATTATTGATACTTGATAGACTTCGACTAGTTGAGCTTTCGGATAGCAAAGCAGCCTCCATAAGCCAGCCCTTAACCTTACTACTACTGATTTCAATGGGGCGGCTTAAGGTGTAAACCCCTTGCTTAGGATTCTTCAATACGCCCAAGTTCATAAGCGTACGCACGACAAACTGCATACTGCGCTTAATAGTCGATGTATCACCAAAGTGTTCTGTAACGCGGTCTTCAAGCTGCGAATACATAAACGTATCATTTAGCTTAGTTAAACGCCCAATTTGGCGGACCACAAACGTAAAAAATGGATACTTGGCTAGCATCATGCCCCAATGAAAGACCAAATGACATTCACTATAGTCAAGTAAGAGTTCCGCTCCTCGATCTTGGAAATCTTTGGAAACATGCTTAGGCAGTTTATTCCAAACACCAAATAGGAGATTCCGAGTTTTGTCTTTCGCGACTTTACTGGTAAACGCAGGCTCAAGCATTGAATCGATGCGATCTTTTAAATCTTGCCCTTCGATGCCATTAGAAACCCATGATGCAGATTGTGCGAGCCAATCTGCTTCTAAATGCCGGTTAAAACCGATGGATAATTTCACTTAAATTTCTCTATTTCCTGAAAAGAACGAGGTCATTCCCCTGCTGATGGAGCTCAAACAACGATTGATCGATCTCATTAACAGACAAAGTAAAAGAAAATGGGAACCACACCAGATCATCTAGCAAATCCAAAACTGAACGACTACTCGTCCCTCGATTTTGCATTAGACCAACAACAAGCCAATTTTTGTATTTTTTTTCAATCTCATAACCTGTTACCTGCGGTTTATAAGAGCCACTTTTCTCGCGAAGAATAATCTGGAAATCAACGAGAGTTTTTAGAACCGATCGAAGTGCTCTTTTCACTGTTTCCGTATCACCATAGAGCTCAGCGATATGCTTCTGAGCTTGCCCATAAGTGAAATAATCATTGTGCTTACTCTTTCGACCAATAAATCTCACTATGTCCGCAAAAAAGACGTTTTTTGCGATGAGCATTCCCCAGTGAAGAATAAATGGGACATCATCGTTCTGCTGGACAAAATCAATCGCTCGTTTCTGCCAATTTTCATCGACTTTCGAGGCATCAAACCACATATTCGTTAGTTGGTTTCGAGTTTTCCCTCGATTTACCTTGCAGTGCACATAAGGCTCAAGCATGCGTTCAATGTTTTCATTTAGCTCAGCCTTTCCGAACCCTTGTGAACTCCAAATTGCTACTTGATCAAGCCAATGCTTCTCTAAATGTCGGCTAAAATTCACTCTCTTCGGCATGATGGTTTCTCGCAATCGTCACAAATGGCACTACAACTTCATGTAGACTTATCCCACCATGACCAACAACTTTTTTCCCTTTCTGGATAAAAGCGTGCTGGCCTCTACTAACAAGCGGGTATATGTCTGATGGTAGACCAAACTTCTTAGCCGGCCATTCTAGCACATTCGCGTTTTCGCTCGAATAGTCTACTGGTTGTCTATACAGTCTAACCCTTTCCCCTTTGGTCTCAGCTTTAACACCCTCATGCTCCCATGCTTGACCAATGGCTTCTTGGTTTCCATGGTCCGCTGTTACGATTACGGTAAAACCAGATTCAAGCAAGCTATTAATTTTCTGAGCATAGGACCAGGTTTTTAACCAATCATCCAGAACTGCACTCAGCCCAGACATCCCCGCCTTCATGCCGTGCATTTGGTCATCAATAAAGTTGATAACAAAACCGATCACTTTAAGTGAAGGAGAATGGAACAGGTCTTCGAAGTCTTCGATGGCAGCATATTTTTCAACGGTTTTTTTGAACAAAACTTGATTGCGCGTCAATCCTTGGTCTTCCCAAAATGCTCTCCACAATGCCTCTTCTTTATTGGTATCCAGCAAAGAGTCTGGAAAGAGTTGGGGTCGCTTGCCTGAAAAAAGTGCCTGTCGAGAGATTGAGGTAATAGTGGGTACCCAAGCAAAGCTATATGACTCCTCCAACTGAGTATCATCTAACTCAGCAAGGCAAGCTTTAATCCTTGTCCATTGTTGAAAGCCCATTCCATCCATCACCAATAGGCAGACTTTTTCACCGTTCTGAACTCGTCGATTAATCCAAGCTGGCACTTTGTGCAACATGTTTGGCTGATTAATGGACGGCATGTTTATCAAACGTCCGAAATGGTCAAGCAACCATGATTCAAACCGTGTATTCAGCTCATTATTAACTCGGCGTAGCCTGTCTTTGTGTTCAGTAGCGTTTTTGTCATTTAGTAGGTAGGAGCTTGCATTCAAGGTACCAAGCTCTTGCGACACGTCGCCCCAGAAGCTCTCAGAAAAAATGTCGCTATCTAATGTTTTCGTGGTGGCTTCAAGTTTAGAGAGAAGGTGCTCAAACCTGATTAAATCCGTGAATTCGCTATTGCAGATAACACCGACCCAAGCCCAATGTTCTTTTGGTAGCCCTTCAATATCTACTGCCTTAATAAGCCCTTCTGCGAACAAGTTATCTACAAATACACGTATGTCTTGATCATCAAAGGGAACGATTAAACGATTACTAGGGTAAGTGGCTTCTGGTTCCCTCACTTCATTGTGTATTACTTGGGTGTCCAAGTAGAGACGCCATTGAGATTGCAAAAAAGCAAAGAATTCTGCTCGGTGAGAGATAAGCTTTGAAAAATTCCACTCTTTTTTATCAAACTGCATCTTCATGCCTAAAAGGGAAATCAACCTGGCCTCAACAACGCTGGGCATCTCAGTACCCAAATAGTGTTTTCGGATCAGAAGTCGAACCAAATCCACATCAGTTTGAATCACTTCTGGAGCAATTTTAAAAATATGTCGTAGCACAAAATCTAAGCTATCAAGCTGACTCAATTTCCCAACACGATACATTTCTGTCACGTCAATCAGGTACTGGTAGTGCTTTGATTCGATTTGGCTCAGAACTTCTGTATCCAAGCTTGGAATGAGCAGCCCAATATGAAAGTCTACTCGCCTAGCCTGTTTAACGATATCGAAGGGAAGATAGCAGTCTTTATCACTAATACGAATGATGAGAGCACTCTGTGCCACTCCTTCGCTCCATTCTTCAAAGAGAAGACGCAAAGCAATGGGATCATTTGCGTCCCAAAATGAGGCACCAGACTCTGAAATTTCTTTCGCTATAACAGGCTCAAAACAAAGCCCAAACGGATCATGAATAACGA
Organism: Enterovibrio litoreus; assembly: GCF_045679545.1. NCBI lineage: Bacteria > Pseudomonadati > Pseudomonadota > Gammaproteobacteria > Vibrionales > Vibrionaceae > Enterovibrio > Enterovibrio litoreus. The sequence continues at coordinate 702,986 of NZ_CP166194.1, read as the reverse complement.
AAATAAGCCGTTCATTCATTGCTAGCTTATTAAGTAGGCTCTCATGCCAGCGCATTTTCAATTCTTTATCTCCAAGGCCAAATGCAAATTTAGTTCTGGATATATGTCTCTTTTTTGTTCTATCTCTAGTTGCCAATGACGATACTCAGAGTCCAGTTGGCGTAAGCGATAATTCCTCACTTCTGGCAGTCCTATACGCTCTATCGCATTTCGGCGAGCCGCAAAAGAGTACTCTCCTTTTTCAATGCGTTGATCCAACTCATCTAAGAATGCCGAGCACATTGCTTCAAATACAGATTTCCCTTGTTTCTCAGCCGTTTCTCTCAACGAAACACACGCTAAAGAGCAGACTTCAAAGGCTTCCCCATCGTTTTCAACTACCTGTACCTCATCAGTACAAATCGCATCCCAAATTCGATTTGAAGCAGTCGAAAAATACTGGCCAGCAGAATTGATATAAATAGGAAAATACTGCATTTGGCGTTCATCTTGGCCCGAAAACCTCACACTCCACAGAGACCAAAAGCCAGTAGCACCGTTAGGCAATGAAGGTATGTGAATAGCCGGAATGCTTTGCAGCTCATTCCAAATGGGGAGATGTGTACTCAATCCTCGCACTTTAGGGTTCTCCAAAGTGACGTGGGTCAATGCACTGTTTTGCTGTGCTTCTTTTCCGGAGAAGGTCACATTGTCCCAGTCCGCACCATCAGGCCATGTGATTGCAATCGTGCCATCCGCAGAGCGAATAAACTTAGCATCTACTCCTTGGGTGGATTTATCAACCAGATAGCTCTCAACCATCTTTTGGACCCAAAATGGCAATGGATGATTGATAAGTTGCTGATAGTCACTGGCGTTTAATGGTGTACCATCTGAGAAGAGTCCATCTTGCGCTTTTTTATCCTGAGCACCGCTTTGAATTATTTGTAGTGCTTTTGCCAGCTCTTGGTCCATTGTCTCTGGGTTAGAGATTGATTCCATAAAGAGCTCATCGAACAAATGGTTAGCTTCTGCTGAATCAAGCACATCACTCGTTTTGTCAACACCAAACTCATCGAGAATAATTTGCAACTTGCTTTCTAAAACATCACGAACTCTATATTCAACTGAATCTTCAAGCACAAAGTTAAGCGCACGGACTGTATGCTTTTGCCCAATACGATCAACACGCCCGATACGCTGCTCCATTCGCATGGGATTCCACGGAATGTCGTAATTGACGATGACATGGCAAAACTGAAGGTTTAAACCTTCACCACCCGCATCGGTAGATATCAGTATTCGAGCGCTATGTTCAAAATCAGCTTGCGCTTTTTTGCGCTCACTAAGATCCATTGAGCCATTTAGTGTGGCTACACTGATCCCTCGATCACGAAAGAACTTTGAGAGCATTTGTTGTGTTGGTACAAACTCAGTAAAGACCAACATTTTTAAATTAGGATCTTGCTCTTCCTGCTGAAGCTTATATAGCCAATCTATTAACGCTTCGGCTTTAGTATCGCTCTCTTTCGAAACGCAATCATTCGCGATATTCAGTAGTCTCTGCACATCGGCTTTTTCATTTTCTAAAGCCTGCTTGGTGCTAGCTATCAACTCATCTAGCTGGGCCTGCCCATCGAGCTCTGCCCAATCATCAGCAAACACTAATGGCAATTCGTCTTCAACGACAGTGTTTTCTAAGCTTTGCAACCTACGAGATAACGTCATTGCGATAGCTGCACTGCTTGAACTTACCAACCGCTGCATCAGAATCATCAGAAAACCAATTGCATTCTGCTTTTTTGCTTTGGCGCGGTTATAGCCCTCTTTGACGTACTCTGTAACCTCCTGGTATAGATGACGTTGGAGTGCATGCTTGCTTCCCCAAGCGACAGGAATTAATTCCGTTTTTCTGGGTTTAAAGAGAGGCTGGCCTTTACCATCAATAGAGATACGTTTTTCAGTTCTCACCACGTAAGGCTGAACACGTTCTTTTGTCACACTCCCCACATCGGGAAAGGCTTCTTTGTCTAGCAGTGCCATTAACCGGTGGAAAGCATCACTTTTGCCTTGATGAGGTGTAGCTGACAATAGCAGTAAATAGGGTGATGCCTCAGCAAGTCCTTGTCCTAACTTGTAACGAGCAACAAGTTCAGTGCTTCCCCCCAAACGATGTGCTTCGTCAATAACAATCAGATCCCAACCAGCCGCGAGCAGATCATCAAAACGATGCTTGTTGTACTCATGGAGCTGCTTGATAGACCAACCTTTTCGGTTTTCGATAGGCTTAATACTGTCAACCGGACATACAACTAAGTCGTGCTTTAGCCAGATGTTATCATTCTCATCGAGTGGCTTTTGCTCCCCAGGTAAAAGCAAATGAAATGATTCATTGAAGTGCGTTTGCATTTCACTCACCCACTGACTCACCAACCCTTTAGGCGCACAAACCAATATGCGTTTCGCCATTCCCCTCAATTTGAGTTCACGCATGACCAAACCAGCTTCAATGGTTTTACCCAAGCCGACCTCATCGGCAAACAGATAGCGAACCTGCCTACGGGACATGGCTTTATCGAGCGCTTTTAACTGATGAGGAAGCGGTATAACGTTCGACTCCACAGGAGCAAGCAAGATATCTTCTTGTTGTGCATTAGCTATCTTTGCCGCAACGCCGATGTAAGTAATGTAATAAGCACTTGGCGTGAGTATGTTTGTAGCTTGGGTTAAGTCTTTGGCTGAAACCTTCACAACAGAATCTTGCTGTTGCAGCCAAACACGATAAAAGCTCTGCCCCCACAGGGCAGAGCTTTCTATCACTTTCACATGTTGTTGGTGGGCTTGGCTCCAAGCCCACTCACCCACTTGTAATAAAGCAGACATTACCACTCATCATCCTCGGTGGTTGTCAGCGTAAGTGCGTTGTCGTAGAACATCAGCAACTTCTCATCTTCCTGAAGAACTGCTGGTGGGATCTTGGCTGAAATATCCAATATTGTTTGGAAGTCTTGTGACTCCCAGGCACTGTTAAAGCCCGCTCTCAATGCTTCTGCACGCGGTTGTTTGATCTTTTTCTTTTCTGCTTTGTACGATTCAAACTCTTTAAGTAACGCACGCAAACGTACTTTTTCTAGGTCAGCCGCTTTGTTTGGATCTGGCACATACCAACGGTCTTTAGCTTTCGCAACAAGTTTAGGATCGCTCTTATCTAAACCACGCATATCTTTGAAGTTGGTAGATAGGTAGGTATGAATCTGAGATGGGACATCATCTTTTCCATCATACTTTAGGAAGTTCTGATCAAGTAGGGTCGAAAGCTCAAGCTCTAACTCATTTTTCTTCCAACCAGAGAGCTCGTTCAAGAACAATGGATGGATCTCTGAGTAAGTTTTCGGCTTGCTTCCTAGTTCTTGGCGCATCCACTCGATCGCTGATGCTTCATCGTCTACGAATATTGAATATTGCTTGACTGAATGAGAAGTAGATCTGGCTTTATCATACTCGATGATTTGTTCAGGTGAAAATACCATTCCGTCGCGACTTACAAAGCGCTCCGTTAGACCAAACTGAAACTGTTGGCTAGATAGTGGGACTTTCAAGTTATTTCTAACATAGTATGAAATCACTTGGTCAAACAGGATCCTAGGGTCTCTCTCTGGGATAAATGTTAACTCACCGTCACTAAACCTAACAACTGAAAGGTAATTCAGATGGTTTTCTACAAACTCCCATGCACTTTCCTCACAACAATTACCTTTATCAAACTTTCTTTCAAAATCAACATCTGGCTTATATGCTGATATGACTAAATCTTGCTTCACTGCGGTGGTTGTTGTTACGGCTTTAAAGCTTTTTTGCTTTTTATCTAGCGCGGAAACACTAGCAACAATAAAACCAGCATCTGAAAGTGAAGACTGAAGGCTATTCCAGATTGCAGCCTTTGTATTGGAAAATTCTACCGTTATCCATTTACCAGGTTTAAGTAATCTATAAGCTTGAGAAAAACAATCTTTCATAAGCGATTGGTAATCTGAGTTAGTCTTAGATTGCTTTCTTCTTCTATGAATTACAGCTTCTTTATCATCATGGGTTTTCACACCTAACCAACATTCTGAAATCAGATTGAGCTCTGAGTAAATGAAATTGCTACCAAATGGCGGATCAACAAATATGTAATCTATACTACTAGATTGGATTCTTGATAAATCACTTGCAGATTGTGTGGTGATGATAGAGTTATCTACAGGTTTAGCATTTTCTAGAAATGCCTTGGAAATGGTTTTCACTCTGTTTCTTAAGGCAAATACTACATTTTTCTCAACTGCCAAAGATGGAATAAAGTAGGTGCCTTTCACGCCACCAGAGAAAGGCCCTCCCCCGCCATGAAAATATTTCTTTATATCTAATCCTGTCATCAGAGAACAATCTCTAATGACAGCAGTCAGCATCCACATACCGAAATGATAAAACGGATAGCCCATTCCTTTAAGAGTTTCTTTATATTCAGAAAGTATACATAGCGCTCTATTGGTGAAAAACTTGTCTATTGAGTATATTCCGTACTTTCGATAATCCCGATCAAACCAAATATCAAAATCTTTATCAATACGTTCCCTTGGGACATCGGATATCTCAGGGTAGTTTAGTTTAGAAAAATACTCTCTATCCTCAGTAGATAGGAGATGTCTTTCATTTCTGGAGCCATTTTGGAAAACGGCAATTACAGGTGCTTTTTTACCAACATGAGATACTTCACCTAAAGCAAAATCAAACTCTGCTGTAGTAGAAACCGAAGATTTACTTTTACTTATTTTAGAGCTGCAATGATTACAAAAATAAGTATCATTTATCGTCCCTGAATCTTGATTAATGGCTAAATCCCAAAATACATACTCTTCTTCACAACTTGGACATATGAAAATATCAGACCAAACCAGATATAGTAGCTTTCTTTTTTGGCTTTTATATTCGATGACATAATGCGAATCTAGCTTCTCTAGTAACCCTTCAAAAAAATTAAAAAGGCTATCAGCCTGACTTTTGTTAAATAAGTTGTTTATGCCATAAGAAATCCAGGTTGCAATAGGTGAAAGGTCGCAGAGAATAGCTTTTCTGTTTGGTGTATCTGTATCATTCACTGATGTTTGCTGGACAGCCCTTCCGGTCATTCCAGTTCCACTAGTAAAATCTAAAATTATTTCTCCAGGAGAAGTATAATGTTCTACATAATGCTGAATTGCTTTTGGCGGTACTTTAGTATGATATGGATGTGAATTATAAATAGGATCACTTTTGCCTTCACTTACATCGGCTGCGAATGGCTCCTTACGAATACCCTCCTTATTGCTTTCTTTTTCTAATTCCCAGAATTCAATAAACTCGTTCAACCAAGGATTCGGGCAAGCTGTGTAGTATGGTGGGTCAGAAAGCTCCAAGATCGCTTCGTCTGTCCCGATAGGAAAACCTTCTATCGATCTAAATTCTGGATCTTTTAATTTTTCGCGCAATTGTTCGTTAAAGTGAGCTCTACGAGCCTCATCACTCTCAAAAATCATCCCCAGACATTCTACTGGTCCAGGCAGTTTTTTCTCGCCTTCAGTACCAAACAGGCTTTCTTGATTCATAAATCTCTTCTTAATAAAGCAAAGGAAGAGTATCCACTCTTCCTTGAAAATTATAATTTAAATCGAGCTTACCACTCATCGTCCTCAGTAGAGGTTAGCGTTAATGCATTATCGTAGAACATCAACAGCTTCTCATCTTCCTGGAGAACTGCTGGTGGGATCTTAGCTGAAACATCCAAAATCGTCTGAAAGACTTGTGCCTCCCAGGCTCTGTTAAAGCCAGCTCTCAATGCTTCTGCACGCGGTTGTTTGATCTTTTTCTTTTCTGCTTTATAAGTTTCAAATTCTTTAAGTAACGCACGTAAACGTACTTTTTCTAGGTCAGCCGCTTTGTTTGGATCGGGCACATACCAACGGTCTTTAGCCTTAGCTTTGAGTTTTGAATCGCTTTTGTCCAGTCCGCGCATGTCTTTAAAGTTTGTTGATAGATATGTGTGAATCTGTGATGGCACTTCATCCATACCATCATATTTAAGGAAGTTCTGTTCTAGCAATGTTGATAGCTCGAGAGACAATTCGTTTTTCTTCCAACCAGATAGTTCATTCAAGAATAATGGGTGAATTTCCGAGTAAGTCTTTGGCTTATCCTTTAGCTCTTGACGCATCCAGTCAATTGCAGAAATTTCATCATCTACGAATATACTTCTTTGAATGATATAATTTTTTTTAGATTGAACTATTTCATATGCAGCAATCTGTTCAGAAAGAAAGATCATACCGTTTCTTTCATAAAGCCTTTTCTTTAGCTCACTTTGAAAATCACTACTGGATAAAGGAACTGGGAGGCCTCTTTGAACATAAAATGAGACCATTCTATCGAAAAGAATTCTAGGCTCTCTCTCTGGAACAAAGGAAATTGATCCATCTCTGATTATCGGCAACTTGCGTAAGTGAGGTTCAACAAAGTCCCAAACACTATTGGGAGCTACCCCATCATTTTTAAAACATTGCTCTATCGACTCATCAGGTTTGTACGCAGAGATAACCAAGTCCTGTTTAACTGCTGTTGGTGTTGTAACGGCCTTAAATCCTTTATGTTTTTTTTCAAGAGCTGATACATTCGATATAACAAAGCCAGCTCCAGATATAGCTGTTTGAATGTTATTCCATGTAGATGCTTTAGTGTTAGAGAACTCGACTGTCATCCACCTCCCTGATTTCAACAATCTATAAGCCTCTTTAAAACATTGTGACATAATGTCTCTATAGTCATCAGATGTCTTACCCTGAGTGGAGTTTTCAATCGCCTCCTTTTCTATATTCGTCCTAGGGCCCAACCAAGATTCCCACAAAATATTAAGATCCGAGTACATGATATTTGCACCAAAAGGTGGATCGACAAAGATATAATCTAGGCTGTTGTCTTCAATCGACTTATAACTCATTGAAGATGTTTCTATGACGGAGTCAGAGAATGCTGCAGTAAAGGGGGACGACTTAATCCTCAAGTAGAATCTTTCTATAATATTCGTTTCAACTGACAAAGAACTAATGTATAGAGTTCCTTGCAGAGTTTGCCCAATAACACCACCTCGTTTTTTAAAATAATTCGAAGTTAAAAGCCTATTTAAACGAGTTCCCCAAGCATGCGCAGACGTAAACCATAATTTTAGGTGAGGGCAATATGCCGTCCTCTGTGTTATTTCATGCCAAAACTTACCAAGGACTTTGAGATTCCGGCGCGTATAAAAGTGATGGACATGCGTAAGTCCATGAGATCTTTTAGGTTGTTTTAAATTGTAGCCATCGGGCAAAAAAACCATTGGAATTTCATCACAACTTGAATCATTCAAAACGGACCGGATTATTGTTAAATCATTTTCATCTGGTTTTTTTTCATAGCGTTTACCGTTAACTGTGTAGTTGATTAGGCTCGGAACTTCCTTCGCAAACTTCAAAGTTTCATTCAGAAAAGGATCGTAAACATTTTCCCACACTCTTTCCAAATTTCTCTTATTCAATTCACAGTGACAATGTCTACAATTGAACTTGTCTTTTACACCAGCAATAGATGCATCTAAAGCATCATCCCAAAAAACAACTTCTCCACCGCATTCAGGGCAAGAAAAAACATCAGACCATATGGTAAAATTGACCTTACCTTTCTGACCATCGTTGTGATTGGTCTCAAACATCCAACCAAGCTCTTTTTCAACTTTACTATGGATAGCCTTAGCCTCACGTTGAAATTTCTCTATATCAACTGGCTTATTAAAGTTACTCGCTATAGAAGTTGCAGCAGGAGATAAGTCATTGAGAATAGCCTTTCGAACTCCTAACTCTGAGAAATCAACCCATGTCTCATTACCTTCTTGGTCAGTTTCCTTTTTTTGAATTATTCCATTACTCAAGACGTTGTAACCAAGAGCTATTACTTCCTCTTTTACACCGCACATCTGTGCAGCTACACCTGTCATCCCAGTACCACAAAAACCGTCAAAAACAATATCACCGGGTTTCGTATAGTGCAGAATGTAACGCATTATCGCCTTATGAGGCACTTTTGTATGGTAAGAATGCGCATTATAAATAGGGTCATTTTTCCCTTCACTAACATCCGCAGCAAAAGGCTCGCGATGATAGTTTTCTTCAATATCAGCCTTTTGCGATTCCCAAAGCTCTACAAAATCATTCAGCCAAGGATTTGGACAGGCTGTATAATATGGTGGATCTGAAAGTTCAAGAATCGCTTCATCTGTGCCAATCGGAAAGCCTTCAATCGCTCTAAATTCTAGATCTTTTAATTTATCACGCAGTAGAACTGTAAAATGAGTACGTCGAGCTTCATCATTTTCAAATGTCATACCCAAGCATTCAACAGGACCTGACGTATGTGATTCAAACTCGTTACCTAATAGGCTTTCTTGTTTCATGGTTAACTCTCTAAGAAAGGCCCGCTGTCACTCGGGCCTCTGGTTAATTATTTACTTCGATGTTATTCAATGATGATGCGCACTTTGCTCAAGTCTTTACCTTGGCAGTGCTGGGCAATTAGTTTTTCAAAACGTGCTTTTACTTCATCAAGCGTCTGGGGTGTGCCTTTACCTAGACTTGCTACTAGATCCGTTGTCGTGATTTTTACTTCTTCTAAGCCTGATAAAGCTTCGTTAACACCAGCGATAAACTCTTTACTGACTGGCGTCGGAAGTTGCCCCGATTTAACAAACTCTTGAATTTCGTTTCGCTGAGATTCAGACAACAGTTCTAATTGCAGGAACGGGTCCTCCAACGTTGTTTTTAAACTATTGGTCCACTCAAGCAACATGGCATAGAGCTGATCATCCAGAGCGGCTAATCTGTTTGCTGCCGGAGGTAGCTGTCCTTCAGACCTTGGCGAAAAGTTAACTGGGTTTGGCGTTAAATCTAGTGTTTTAGGATCAATTGATTCTGCTACCAGCAAAGAACCTAGCTGGCTGCGCCACTGTTTCACCTGTTCAGCAGGCAGCATGGAGATACCAGCCAAAACTTCCAATGTATTCAAACGCTCATCATTGATTAACGCTGCTTTTTGGTTGCCTTGCTCAACGGTTAAGCGGGCGGCTTGGTAAAGAGAAACATAGCGACTCTTATACGTTTTTTTCAACGCTTCGAATTTAGATAGCTGTGATTGTTTAAAGCTCGTCTCCAAACGAGCTGCTTTGTCTTCAATCCCATTTCTCAGCTCTTGAGCCGCTACTTTCACGTCATTTTGCCAAGGATCATTTTCATCTAGCACCAACTGAGCCTGGCTCAGGTATTGCGTATCGCCAGAAAGAACACTAACCACATCTGAAAGCTGCTTGAAATTTCGCCACTCTTGCAGGGTTTCTTCATGCTCATTAATAACGTCAACCGTTTCTTTGAAGTTCTTCAGCTTTCCTGGTGTGTTGAAACGCTGAAGCGTTTCCAAGAATGATTTCGTTTTCCCTAAGCGATCAGTGAGAACGATAGCTTCATTTTCAGAGAGTACGTGATTTCCCCAAAGCATGAGACGTTGCTTAACGGCCTGTTGATCTTGAACAAGTGCTTTAACCAACTCATCAATGGCTTGTCCCATACTACGAACAACATTCTCATCACCTTGCTGGATGGATGTTGCGAGACCTTCATTCATTCCAAGCAAAGCAAGAACTGCTTTGATTGAAGAAACATTGAAATCTTTCGGTGCTTGAATGTGTTTAAAATCGAGCAGTGTGCTAAACCCAATCCCCTGCAAGGAATCCGTATCACTGGCTGTGATCACTTTGCCAGGCACTGCCAACTCTAGCTCACCGGCATGGACTAAACTGGCGAGCACGACCAGTAGCCACTCAGGCTCAAGGCGGTAAAGATCCGGCTTAAAGTAAAAACGAGCATGCACTTTCTCAAGCAGTTCACCTTGGTTTACCACATGGCCATGGCCTTTGCTGGCCAAAACATCAAGCACTGCTTTAGCGTAGCGGGAACTACTTGGTTTTAGCTTGTCACCATCCAGAAGCTCTAGCGCATCAAGCACAGCGATCGCTCGTTTAGTTGCCGCACCACCAGCCAAGTATTTCAGTACATCACCACTCGCCCCCGAGATAGTATCTTCGGTGATCCGCTGAGAGAACTTTGGATATTGTGGAGCCAATGATTGGAAATAACTTTCTAAAATGAAACTCGCAACGGCTTCAAAAATGTCCTTCACACTTCCGTGATCACTATCAGCAATGCCTGTAATCTCACGTACCGTAGCACCTTTTAGCCACTCCATGATGGGCTTGGACGTTCCATTGTATTGAACTTCAAAAGCATCTTTGATGTTGGCTCGAATCCACTTGATCATCTCGCCAAGATACTTTTCAGCTTTGATTTTGTATGTCTGCTGGGCACCACCCGTTGCCTGAGCCCGAAGCGCTACAGAAGCTGCATAGTACTTAAGTGATTGATTGAACTCTTCGCTACGATTTTTAAGAACGAATAAAACTTCATCATCTCGAACGAACTCTTTTTTCAACTTTGGAGGATTCTCTGGCTGGATAAAGTACATGTAGTAATCCAGTTGAGGCTTCGCCGTTTCTCGTTCATTTGGTGAACCGAGGAACAGCCAACCAGGTCGACTTACATTTTTGTCCAACCACTTCAGCTCATGTTGCCACATTGCTGTCTTTGATTGCTGAGTATCCGTTTGTTCAAGAATTTCGAGCATTGCTGCTCGGTACGCCCAATTGATGTTATCTGGCGCTAATGTCGCGGCTTTTGCCTCGATATGAGCATCAAAATCTTCGGTTTTCTTCAGGTCCAGATAGAACTGATCGTTGGTTTTGTTTTTAGAGAAAAACTGTCCATTCACTGTCCGGCGGATTTTGGTCAAAACCGTCACAATGTGATTTTCTAAATTCTTGCTCTTATCACCAGGCATGATCTCTATGTTCTTGAGATACAAACAGAGAGAATCTCGGAGTTCTGCTGCAGTGGCCCCCATTTCAGCATAGATATCGCCAACGGCCATGCGGTGTATGGCCAAACCAGCCACCAAACGCTTTGCAAACTCTTTTTCACCCGGCGTTGGATAAGCTTGGTCTATACGATCAACCAGCAGCTCACCCGTTTCGATAACCTGTCCGACTTCAGGATTGGTTTTCATACTTGGCTCACTGCTGAGCTCATTCCAGTATGTGTCGTAAGAAAAAATACCTGGGATATCCAAGGGCACATCTTCTTTCATCAGCTCATTCATTTGGCGCGAGAGGCTTTTTAAGACCTGACGGTTTTCTAGGCCCGCCATCCGCACTCGCTCAAACGTATTGATGTAGTCAGGGTGCACAGGGAACATTCGAACAAACTCATCAAGACGTTCGTTCATTTTGTCGTAGTAAGGTGTGAATTTTTGAAGGTAATCACGGATCCAAGCTTGCTGCAGAGCATCTTTCTTAAGAAGGCGTTCTGCCACGACATACTTGATATCTTCTCGGGCAATAAGCACTTGTTCAGCACGGTCACGGATACGCTTAACTTCCTTAGAAAGGAACTCTAGTTGCGTACTATCGAATATCGCTTCCTGCACACCAGCCATAAAACGAAAACGAGTACCGTCAATCACCTCACCAATGACGCGCAAAATTGCGATATCTAATGGCAGTTCTTGTTCATTGCGCGAACGGAAGTAATCCAGCATCTCATCACAAACCAAAAGTAAGCCATGGTCTGGATACTTCTGGTGAAATGTGGCCATCATCTCTTCAAAGTAAGGCTTATGGTTGGATGAAATTTCCGTCATCGGTGGGAATTCATATTCCACCCCCATTTCAGCTAAGCCATCAGTCAAGTTCTGAGTGATGATATCTGTCAGTGCCATTTTAGATGCACCAATTTCAAAGCGGATTACTTTGAACTTGCCTGCAATCTTATCGGCGGCTTCTCGCACGGAATCATTTGAGATGTGGCTAGCAAGATCTGGGAATTCAGCGACAGCTGAGATCACTGACATCAAATGCGATTTACCAGAGCCGTAGTTGCCCACGATCCAAAGTGCTTTGTTGTCTACAGACTCTTCATACTGGAGTTGCTCAATAATGATATTACTGAGTTTTGAGGACATTTTTTCAGAGATGACATAAGACGAAACAAGGCCAACAGCTTTGTCATGGTCACTTGAATTCTTCAATTGGATATTAGCCGTGACTGACTCAAACTGAATTAAATCGCCATATTTTTTCATTTGATAACTCCGTTGCAGGCGTTTACAACCTGTATATCTTTTAATTCTTGTAAGGAAAATGTTCTGTAATCTTTAGAGCCTGGTTCCGCGTATACCAGCGTTTTTTCGTAAATTTGACCAGGCCAAATAGCTACCACAGATCGAGACTTTGACAGCCATTTCAGTAACAGTATGGGATCCGCTTTAAGTGATGGTTCGAAGAGCAGGTCTAGTTTTGTGAGCCATATATTTTCATTGCACTCTTGTGCAACTTCCTCAAACTCGACATCTAGCCGTTTGATACGTTCGTTGGCTGAAAGGCAAACTATGCGTTGGGACAATGACTTTGAAACATTGATTAGTTCAACATCTTCAATCTGAGAGTCTTTATCCAGCGATACTCTTACTTCCTGTTCTAAAACCACCAGCACGAGGTTATGCGAGCAATACTCAGCGGCCCTCGAAGCTCGCGCTACCAATCTTTTCAATTCATCTTTTGATGAAGAAGAAATCTGGTACATAGGTTCTACCTCAGAACTTGAAAATTAATGGTTTTCAACCTGGCTAGTTTTCTCAACAAACTTTAGCCTTTTGCTCTTCTATCCAAGCTTGAATATCTTCCAGCTTAAAGCGCCAAGATCCACCGACTTTAAAGCCTGGTAGCCTCCCTTCACTCGCCAGTCGATACGCTGTTTTTTCAGCCAACTTTAGGTACGTGGCCACCTCTTTCAAGGTTAAAATTTGGTCATTCATTTCAGCGCACTAGTCCTAACTGATTTTATTGACAAGTTTGATGGTGAGAGAATATGGGAAAATTGGGGAATGAACAATGATCTGGGCAGCGCATTGTGCACTGCCTCTGCTTAGTTGGTCACATGGCAACCACTCTGGTTTGCAAACGCTCTTCCATCCACTCGCTCAAGTCATTTCCCACGTTACCAATTGTAACTCCCCGATAGAGAAAACTCTGTTTTATGCACGAAATGGACGCTCGTCGCCAAGACCCCGTTCGCTATCTAATCATTGCCATACTTCGCCCTGTCTTTGCATTCAGACAAATACTTAAACGGGAAAGGTTTGACCGTGGCAAGCTTGTTACGGACGAAATAACTCTTGGTTAGCTCTAAGCAGACTTGCTTCAACTCTTCTGGTCCGTCGAGGTATCTCAGGTGGTTGAACTGCCCTCGGCTGAACTTAAAGCCGCCTTTTTCACTGCCCACAAAATACGCTGAATGCTCAGCATCGTAGAAATGCCCCGTTAAGGCTTCGAGGTATTCATTGTGCCCTCCTTTCAATGAGTAATTGAGCATGACTTCTGTTTCTTCAAAATAGCCATCAATCAGTGCTTGCTCTGCGGTCGAGCGGTACCCTATTTTGGCAGCTTTGAGGTCTTCTTTGTAAAACTCTGCCTGCAAAGGGTGCGTCTCCATCATGGACACCAGTTTGTCGCGGATTGGATCGTGTTTATAAGCAGAATCATCGAGGAACTGCTCGATAAACTCTCGACTTATTCCGTGCTGGTTGCTTCTCTTTAAATGCTCAAGTACGTCAAAGAGTTGGGCTGCGTCCGGAATAGCAGCGATTTTCTCATGAACAATGGTACAGATTTGAGGGGGTTGCTGCGCCATGTCGATCACATAGTTCAGCGTTTCAAAATAACGTCGCTTTTCAGGTGGATCGATACCGAGATCATCAAAGTAATACTCATCTTGCTGCTCATACCGAAAGCTACCGTCGTTACATTTTAAGATATGAAAAATCGGATCTTTGTTGCCATACGTAGGGTCTTCTCTTTCCACAAACCAATAGTTTCCATTCAATTTCTGAATAAGAAACTTGCGCTCTAAGCATTCTTGTTTGATTGCGATTTCTTTTACTAACGCATCAATGATCGGGCTCAGCGCATTGCCTTTCGCTTTTGGGCGTACAGTGGCAATCGTCGAGTTGTAGACACTTTGTGTCACTCTGTCCGAAGTGTAGAAACCAGATTTAGGATCGGCTAGCCCTGCCTTGTCGTAGTCTTCTGCTGTGTCTAAAACCACGAGTAATGGCTTTCTGGCATCGATATCTGCGGCTTCCACAAACTCGACCTTCACAGGCCATTGTTGCTGTTTGAGCTTCTCAACGCCCTCATCTTTCAGTGATGCATTCACAATTTGTAAACCACCAGCAGCATCAATCACTTGATAGATACGTTGATACACCTTTTCAACATCGCGTTTTTTGTAGTGCTCTCGCCAAGTCGCCTCTATGGGTTTTAGTTGCAGCGATAAGCAGCCTGAGAAATGCTGGTTCATCAACTCAACGAACTGATAAATAGCGCCCGTTTTGGTCTTTTGCAGCGATATCGGCTCTTGACCTGAAATATCGATGGCATTAGTCGTGAACTTTTTCTTACCAGGACTGTGCTCAATGAGGTTGCCTTTAGGGTTGCGTCGCAACAGCCCACTTTCCATGTCGAACTCAAATTTGGGCTGTTTTTCAATAACGCCCGCTGGCTTGTAAGCCGTTTCAATCGGCGAAAATGTCGTTCCATCCATGGAGATGAATAAGGCGTTAAAGCGCACGCTTTCTTTGAGATCAAATTTCAAGCATTTGTAGACGGTATGCTCAAAAAACGTATCCGGTTCAACAAAAAGAAACGTCTCCCCAAGCCCTGAAAAAAACTCACTCGGCGCCACTTTCCCGAGAGCACGCACAAAGAGGCGTCCCAACATTAACTGATCACAATCTTCAAACTTCACCCGCTCAAAAGCGATGTCTGCCGATTCCGGTCTAGTGTTGTCATGTTTGTCACGCAATATCCAGTAGTAGCCTGAATGCTTGATAAGCGCTTTGGGCGTAGACGCGCGTTCTACCATACTCAGTTGCTGAGCGTACCCCGCATACCCCTTGCTTTTGTCCAGTGACGCTTTGTAAATCACGTACTTTTGGCTTAGTGCATCAGAATCAAAGGTTAGGTCAATGAGGGTAGTTAAACTTCGGCTCATCTGTTTCACTCCGCAAATTGGTTCAATAGTTCGAGTAATTGGGTCATTGTAGGAACGTTATTCGCACCTGATTCACTATCGATGATCCCCGGGATTTCAATAACGTCCGCTAAATCAGGATTCGCGTGCGCGACAAACTGTTCACCATCACTCACGTATTGGCGCGAATTTATCCCCTCGGCTCCGCTCCAGATGGTGTTGATGTACAACGCCTGCAGACGTTTGTTCGCAAACTCGGCAGGAGGATTGGCCCTCATTTGTTCCAACTTGGCTTGGCATTTACGCAAGGAGTTGTCATGAACCAAACAGCCCAGTTCTAAATCCCAATGTTTGACGTCAACCAACAGGATTCGGTTTCCTAGTTCAATGTATCCATCAAACCACTCTACGCATCCCTCTGGCATTTTTTGAATCTCATAACCAAAAGCCAGCAAGATCGCACTAACCGCTTCCTCGCCAAGCGCTCCCATGTAGAGATCAAACATGGCTGGCGCTAACACAAACTGACCACCGCCAAATGTGGTCGCAAAGCCGTTCGCTTCGAAATGTGCAGCAACTAGATCGTTCTTCATCAGCAATGGCAAACGGGCCGACTGCTCAGACACTTCTCGTAAGCTGGGCTCGTCCGCTGGATCAATGAAAATCTCAGTGATCCCTTTCTCCTCGGAATAATCGATTTGATACTGGTACTCGCCCAGAGGCGCCTGCACATCAATGTAGTAGCGAACCTCCTCGCCTGTTGGCGATGGCGACATGGCGGGTTTTTTCAGCATCCATGTTCGCAATCTCTCGTACTGACCAATCGCGTTTTCGTTCTGGTGTTCATACACACTGCTCACTAGCCTTTGGATATGCGCGAAATTTCGTGAAGCCCTTGGGTGGTAAGACATACGTTGCTTTTCATGCTCCATCGCTTTGTAGCACTGTTTGATCTCCGCTATCAATGCTTGGTACTCATGCGACAGATATGAAAGGTTGCGGTTGTCTTTGGCCAGCGTTTCAACAAAATCGGTGACAGCGTCATACATAATGGTGATTTCACTTTGCTTCCACTCAGTACGGCACATTCGGCCAAGCGCTTGCTCGATAAAACGGTAAACCGCATATCGGTAATCTTCGCTCTGTTTGTAAGTGCTTCTCAGATCACCAACTGCATAGCCATTGACTCGTGTTGAAATGAGGGATTTGAGTTTCAATTTAACTTCGTTGGCGACGACGATGCCTTTTTCGTGAAGCATTAACGCATCGTGGATATTCTTTTTAATGGCAAGATCTCGCTCCTTCATCGCCAAGTCTTCGCCAATTCGACTGCCAATCAAACTCATGGGTTGTTCTAAATAGATAGAATCAATATCCGTTTTGTTCTGGAATGGCGCAACGCCTTTGGGGCCAACGTAAGTCAACGAATGGTTTTCACCCATAGTGTACGAAGGCGATAACCCCGCCCCAGTCGCCTGGTAGTTTGTTATTACCACGACTTTTCTCGAGGTGCTCTCCAACAAATTTAATATGGCTTGGAATTGATCGTTCCTGAACGAGGCTGCATTGATGTTCTCAAAAATAGTGACACCGTATTTTTCGCCCACACAGCCCATAAACTCCATAAACTCGCGGTTTCTATAGCTTCTATTGAGCATACAGAAGTGATACCGGTTGCTTGGGTGCAGTGAGAACTGACGAATGGATTCGATGAGCTTATTGGCTCTGTTAACGGCGAACTTTAATTGCCCCATGTCCACGTTTAAGAGCTTACACATTTCATTTTCAAGTAACACTGGATGCAACCGTGCCCCTCTAAACTCTTGATAGAGTTCTGCAATCCCTCCCCACTCCACACGCTCAGAAATACCTTTTACATGAATCTGGACCTGGTTTTCTTCGTATCTGCGCTTTTCGAGATACTCCGATTGTATCGCCGCTTTTTGTTCGGGATTGAGGAGAACTAAACGGTCAGAAAGCACATCACTGAGATACTCAAGATCAAAGTTATGGATCGCGGTACGGCTGGTGGCGGTCGCACTCACACCAAGGACTCTAGCCCCCGCCAGCACCCAGTGAGCAAGTAAGCCTGTTGATGTTAACGCCAAATCAAACGTGGAGGCTTTAGCGGTATTGTCTGTGTCGCTGTACTTGGCAATATTGGCAATTTCGAACCCGCTATCGTGAAAGCTATAAGCTTTGTGTTCTTTTTGAACTTTGAAACTTAGCCGAGCAGAGATTAACGACATGATGCTTGGTGTAAGCTCCACCAGGCCCAGGTTATTGAGAATTTTTCCCACCAGATTTTCTGTCGTATAAGTTTTAGAATCCTCAGAGCTCTCTACGTTCTTTTTCAGCGCAAGAACTGCGCTTAGCATGCCATTGCAGAATGTTCTGACGAGCTGGGCGCCATTGTTCACAAACTTTATTGCACTTTCGGTGCCGCCAGGACCAATCTCATGGCTCCCTAGCGCATGGTTAACTTGTGACTTTAACGCTTCGTCCTTAAAGTTGATGGCATGAATGGACATCCTGTCAGAGAGGAGCGTGAATATCCGGTTTTGATTTTCACTTCCTTTTTGAATCGTTGCTGCGGTGATGAATGGCCGGTAGTTAACATGCCACTTATCTTTATATTCCACGAGCGCATTGCGAAAGCGGTCAAAACATTGATCAACCCCATTAAATTCTGGCGAACCATGAATTTTGAAACTGTCAAAACTCGAATAGAACTTGCGTGTTAAGGCGATAATGTCGTAGTCAGAGACGGTATTGATTAAGTGGGTCAAAAACTCACTTTGCTGGCGGTCAAACTCATCAAGGATCAACAGTGAGTTATCAAGGAAATCACTAATTCTGTAGCTTTTATCAATGCTATGCCACGGATAGAGCAACTTTGATGTAGTTAAAAAGAGTACCTGCGTTTTGTCCCGATCTATCCTTCTTGCCGGGAATATTCGGTCTATAACATCATTTAACGTTGCGTCTTTGATTTCAATGCCTTTTAGACATGCCTTGAGCAGAGTGAAAACCTTGCTACGTTCATCGCGTAGCTCCTGATCAAACAGCGAATTATTGCTGCCGCTTTTTGCCTGATTTAGCAACGCGATTTTGTCGAGTATCGTTTTGACTTCTCTTTGCTGTTGTACATCGAGCGCCTCGAATATCGTCGCCCAATCGACCTCCGATAATTCGGCAATGGCAGTGTCTTGGGCAGGAATCCAAATGACGTTGCGTTTCAGCTCTGCTTTTCGCTCCTCACTAAGCGCCGATTTGCTGTCGATGCGTTCAAGCAATGCCTCATACGCTTCCTTCACGTTAACCCGCAAGTTCGTGGCGTAAATAAGCGTTATTTTCGAATCTGCAATCAAGTGTGCCAGTTGTAGCTCAGTGGCTTGATACGTCTTTCCGAGACCAGTCTGAGCATCAATGATGGCCAAAAATCCGTCTTTTAACTGGCACGTTTCAGGCCCTGCCATCTCTAGATAAGTTTCAAGTAATGCACTCATGACCCACGCTCCGATATGCTCCTTGCCCTGCCAGCTGTCTACCGACTTGACGATAAATTGTCCAAAAAATACTATGTCACCATTAATGACAGGTAAATACTGATTACATAAACATGTAAAATAACTAGACAGGACTCGAAGAATGACAAAGTGGCCGATTAGGTGGGACCTACTCTTGCGATACCGAGTGATTGAAATTGTTGCTCTATGGGAGGGGCGCTTAACCACCAATCACTTAACACAAAGCTTTGGTATCGTCCGCCAGCAAGCATCAAAAGACATCAATTCTTACTTAGCCGACATAGCCCCCGGCAACCTTGTTTACGACAAGCACCTCAAAGGCTACAAGCCTAGCGATTGCTTCAGTCCGAAGCTGACTTCAGGTCATGCAGATGAGTACCTTCATATTCTCTCTCGTCGTGAAGACATGACGGTGACATTTGCAGAGTTGGATATGGGGTTTGAGCACACTGCGATGGTTCGCCCAGTCACACGCAATATTTCACCAGAGGCACTGCGACCCTTAGTTCAAGCCATTCGAGAGAAAAAACGTGTCGATATTTGTTACACATCTTTAAAAGATGGCGAGACCGTGGAACGTATCATCTCTCCTCACACCTTGGTTTGCACACCGCTTCGCTGGCATGTTCGCGCCTATTGTGAGCATGCTGATGGCTATCGTGATTTTGTATTGAGTCGTATTCATGGTGTACCAGACATCAATGACAATGCTTCGCACGGTAAGGAAGATGATGCGCTTTGGAATACGGATGTGACGATCGAGCTTATCCCCGATCTTCGTTTCAACGAAAAGCAAAAAGCCGTGATCGAAAAAGATTATGGTATGAGCAATGGCACACTCAGCATCGCCACCAACGCCTCACTCGTCCGATACCTTCTCGATGCGTACAACATTGATATACACATGCAAAAAAACAGGCCCCAAGGGCAGCAAATTGTGGTGGGAAATATGGATGAATTGATGGCGTTTCTGACTTACTAGGAAAGGAAAAACGTGCGCTAACTTTTTTTAGTTCCAGTCCAGCGCGTAACGTTATTCATCAATGTAGGGTCAGGGGAAATCTAACCATCTGTCGTAGAACGTCTCTTTCAAGTATTGAAGATCTTCGGACTAATCCCTGATGGCGTAAGACTAAAAGCCAACAAAGGCAGGAAGTATAAACTCGAGAAAATTTTCGCTCGTCACTTTTTGGCAACCGCCAAAGAGGTGGGATTTAGTACGCAGCGAATGCAGGCGATTTTGGATGAGTTTGCCAACGAGCTTCCTTCAGCCATCGAACAGGTCAAACGACAGCTTCCTGAAGCATTTCCGGCGCATGTTTCGACGGCGATTTTTGAGCAGTCGTTGAAAATGGTGAAGCGGTGCTTTGCGCCTGAATAGCCAATGTCGTAAGGATCAGCAATCAATAGACCACCATTATGACTAAGTGAACGCCCAAATGAATAGGTAGCAATGCCAAAACATCAGCCCGTGAGTATTTAATTACGCATTACCATTTATCAAAGTATATAATGACTACATAACTACTCATTAGTTGCTTGCATTGTAGGTTATGAGTAAATTTGTACATATAATCTGATTATGGTGCTCGTGATGGAACAACTGACGATTCAGGCATTTATCAACGAACAATGGCGCGATATCGCCATCATTTCATTCCCTGAAAGTGACCAAAACAACTACAAAGTGACCGCTGTTGACTATCTGCAGGACTATGCCATTGATCATTATGAAAAAGATGACCTGCACGCAGTCTCCATCAACCACCCTGTCGCTTTTTTCTTTGATGATAAGGGAGAGCCCGGTTGGTTGACGTTTCTCGACGACATCATGCCCAGTGGTGCCAGCAGGAAATACTGGGTCAAACAATTAGACATTGAAGATCTTCCCGCTACCGAGCAAGACTACGTCTTGTTGAGGTATGGCACCCTGTCTCCAGTTGGTAATCTGAGAGTCAAAGACTCTCTCCCTGATCGTTTTGAGCTTGCCGATAACCTCTTCTTTTCCGTTGACGATGTGAAAAGCCGCGCCAGTGACTTCTTAGATTATGCCCAACAGAGAGGAGCGGCGGCTGGGGGTGCAACAGGTGCAGGTGGAGAAGCGCCTAAGCTCCTTCTTCGCGCTTCTATCGAAGATAATCCAAGTAATTGTAAAATATGGATAGACCCCTACCAGGACGACAACAGCAATCGGGATTTGCACTACTTAGTCAAATACCCAAGAGGCTCAAAAAGTGACATAGATTGCGATATTCTCCGTGCAGAGTTTCATTACTATCATGAGCTTACAGAGATGGGGTTTGACACTATCCCAATCGAACACATGCGTCTGGAAGAAGGACCTAACTACCCGTCATTGTGGTTGCCACGTTTTGATGTTGGCCATAACTCTCAAGGACAGGCGGAAAGATTTGGCATGGAGTCCGTCTATTCCATCCTAGGTAAAAGTGCTGGCGTGCCCCTAGATCATGAAGAAACCATCAGAGCACTCATCGATAAAATCACTCAAAGTTACATGGTGACACACCAAGGATATCACTTTGATATTCAGGAATTCGTTGTCGAATGGGTCAAAAGAGACCTTATCAATATCCTCTTTGGAAATAGCGATAACCATGGGCGTAATACATCGTTTCTCAAAGGAGAGGGTGACATCAAACTCTCGCCCATTTATGACTTTGCGCCGATGAAAGCGGACCCCGTAGGCATACCAAGAACAACCAAATGGAAAGCACCTTTGGAGATTGGCGGAACCTATGATTTTGTGGAAATAGCAAACACGTTGTCAGACCTAGTGCCTAGCGAAAACTTGCTTTCGGCACTGCAAGGGACAGCGAGCCAATGCATTGATCTCAAGGAAAAACTGACGGCAAAAGGCGTACCAGAAAAAATTCTCGAACTACCAGGCATTGGGTTCAATTATATTCCTGACAAACTGGCGAAGTGGGGGCTTCTATGAGCATAAAAAAATTGGCACTCAACGCGTCTGCTAAAGCGACCGTCGCTCGCCTTAAAGCCAACCGAGCACAGCATTCAAAAGTGCAATTGGATACTGAGGGAGCAACGCGAAAGAACGCTTCAAACTCTCGTGCAGTTCAAAGGGTTTCAAAGCACAAAACATCTGTGAATGCAGCGGAACGCAAACATGTCGCCAACCAGATCATCAAGCAATTATTGTTCGGCGAGTTAACTCAGGGGCAAGCCTTGAAAGCACTTAGGGTCAATGTACTGGGGCTGAAGCAAGATGTGTTCGCCAAACTGGTGGGCATTTCTCGAAAAACGCTTTCAGATATCGAGAATGATCGAGGCAGTTACAAGACGGACATATTGAACAAGGCATTTAAGCCATTTGGCTTGAAAGTGGGGTTGACCCCATCCTCACCCAATACGTTGAGAGCGCTATTGCAAAGTGAAACTTCAACCTAAAAAAATACAAGTAACGAGGGTGTTGGCGGCAAAGGGCTGCACCGTCGCTCCCTTAAGTTAGCCATGGGACTAAAAGCCAACAAAGGCAGGAAGTACAAACTTGATAAGATTTTTGCTCGACATTTCTTAGCCACAGCCAAAGAGGTGGGCTTTAGTACACAGAGAATGCAGGCAATCTTGGATGAGTTTGCCAACGAGCTTCCTTCAGCCATCGAGCAGGTCAAACGACAGCTTCCAGAAGCATTTCCGGCGCATGTTTCGACGGCGATTTTTGAGCAGTCGTTGCTAAAGGCGAGTCGGCTGACAGACGACTAACAAAGCAAAGAGTCTCTAGCTATGGCCAGAGAAACTCCCGCTTTTGTTATATTCAACCGATTGCCATCCAACTCAAGCCACTGCGAGCTTAGCAGCCTGTTGCCACATAAAGTTGGGCATTGGCGTTTGAAGTTTCCAAGTGATGCTTAACGGTTGCGAACCCGTATGACTCACGTATTCCACTTCCCCGTAGTTTACAAACCCCATAGTGCGGCCGTATTTGTCCTTGGTCTGTTCTCGCACAAAAAGAAAGAGGCGCTTACCGATTTCACGATGATCTATGTACTCTTTACCGCGCCCGCGATCAGGTCTCGCGCTGTTCTGTGATTGCCAGTGGAATAGGCTCTCATTGATCGCGTAATCGTGGTACATCGTAGTTGGAGAAAACTGTTTTTCGTTTTTGTCTAAGGTGACAAAAAACAACTCAATATTCTGATCTTTAATATTAAATAAACCTTCTCGTGAAGGCGGTTGATGCTCAAAAGTGGTTGCGCCAAAGCCTACCAATATCTGCTCACGCGCGTAGCGTGCATGCAGGCGAAGTGGAACGTTGGGTAAAGAGGGCATCGCTGGTTGATCGTGTTTAGTTTGTGCCAGCTTCCACTCGATCACATCGGCTAACTCTTGATTGAGCCCCAGTTGATTAAGTTTCGCCATGCTCTCGGAAAGCGTTCGAAAACCCAAATCAGGCCCCGTTTTTTGCCAAAAATCATAGTGGCACATTAGCGTTCGCGGATCTTCGCTTTCATCAGAGCTAAAACTACTCAGACAAAGCTGCTGTAAGAACTGCAAGTAGTAATGATCGTCACAGGTCAAAATACGGTTTTGTATCGCTTTTTTGACCAGCTTTATTGATGATTCATCAGAGGTTATATTGTCACTGGCTTTATTAACAAGCTCGGTCCAACTGACGCGTTTATACAGCTCATTTAAGTTAATATGCGGGTGAAGAGATAAGAAATTCTTCAGCGTTAATGGTCGCGAAGAGTGCTGCGGATACTGACGGATCAGCTCCACAAGTCTTTTGAGTGTCAACGTGGCTTTGCGGATGTTATCCAATACCATCTCTTGTGTACGCTTAGTGAGCTCTATACGACAACCAAGAGGAGCATGCGGAAACCCTAGCTTCACTTCATCCGAAATGGCTTTCTCTGTTTTTCCCACCAACGCTCTAAACTTATTCGCAAAGTCATATTCAGGGCGCGAGTTACCAACAAAATCCAGCACAGTGCAGCACTCTTTCCCTTCTGCTAAGCGCAAGCCACGACCGAGTTGCTGTAGAAAAATAGTTAAACTTTCTGTCGGGCGTAAAAACAGCAACGTATCAACTTCAGGAATATCGACACCTTCATTAAAGATATCAACCACACACAAAATGTTAATTTGACCAGAGCGAATAGCTTGCTGCTTTTGCTGTCGTTCATGGCTGTTATCACTGGTCAATACATCCGCTTTAATCCCTTTTAATAGGAACTGCTGAGCCATGTAATTCGCATGATCTCGACTCACACAAAACGCCAAAGCCTTTATATTGCTAATTTCAGTCACGATCTCCTGCAAACTACGGAGAATTTTATCTACTCGATTTTGGTTATGCGTATAAAGATTGGTTAGCTGCGAAACATCGTAACGACCGCGATTCCACGTGATACTGCGAAGATCCGTATCATCATCAATGCCAAAGTATTGAAATGGGCAAAGGTGTCGGCGATTAATGGCTTCCGGTAACCGAATTTCAGCGGCGATCACACCGCCAAAATCGTTGAGTATATCCCCACCATCATGGCGCTCAGGTGTTGCAGTTAGACCCAACAAAATCGAAGGCGCAAAATAACCAAGCACAGCTCGGTAGCTTGCGGCCGCAATATGATGCACTTCATCAATCACTATGTAGTCGTAGTAGCCAGATGTCAGTTTTAGACAATCGAGTTGATTGTTCAACGTCTGGATCGAAACAAACAGCTGACGATAATGTTCAGGTGTTTGCCCTCCAACCCACAACTCGCCAAATCCGCTATTTTTCAGCACACCTCGGTAAGCTTCTCTCGCTTGACGCAAGATCTCTTCTCTGTGCGCAACAAACAAAAACGTCGCATTCGGTTTGTCTTTGATAAAACGGGCAAAATCAAAAGCAGATATCAGCGTTTTTCCCGTCCCTGTTGCTGCTACAACAAGGTTCCGATAGCGTTGATGCAGTTCGCGCTCAACCAAGAGTTGCTCAAGAATGTCTTTTTGATGAGGAAAAGGCGTGATATCGAAAAAGTGCTGCACACTTTTGTCATTCCCAAATTTTTGCTGTTTCAATGCTCGCTTTAACTTTTCCGCGCTGTCTGCTTGACCATCAAAAAGCTCAAATTCGTTCGATGCCCAATAGGTTTCAAACGTACTGAGTGACTTCTTAATAATGTGCGGAATTTCTTTCGAGGTGATCTTCAGGTTCCACTCAAGGCCATTGGTGAGCGCCGAATGAGACAGATTAGATGAGCCAATGTAGCCCGTGTGATATTCAGTATCACGCAAGAACAAATAGCTTTTCGCATGGAGTCTCTCGCGGTCAGTGTTGTAGCTTAGTTTGACCTGGGTATTGGGAAGGCTTGCTAGATACTCAACCGCTTTGGCATCCGTCGCCCCCATGTAAGAGGTGGTAATAATTTTGAGCTCACGCCCACTGGCGGTAAACGCTTCTAATTCTTTACGGAAAATTCGAATACCTGTCCATTTGATAAACGACACCAGCCAATAGATCTTATCTGCCGACAAGATCTCGCGCTTAAGTTCTGATTCCAATGACAATCCTGCATTGCTACCACAGAACAATTCGCTCTGCGTCAGACCAGTAAGCGGAAAGATATTTTCAACATACTGCTTCAAATTGGCTGAAATAGGGTTTTCTAACTCATACAGCGCAGTGAGTATTTTCCCTTGGCTATCAAGCAAGTTTTCTTCGATAAATTCTTTATCTTGGATTTGGTCTCTTAACCACATCAACAAATCATTAGAAAGCTCTATCTGTTTTTGTAACTGGTCGTCCCCCGAAGGCACTGAGCCAATCGCATAATCCAAAATATGGGTCAAAAAACGAGATAGCCAAACAGACGCTTCGTTGACATTGAGTTCACGCTCACCCACATAGAATCGGTCTCGATCCAGACGGCTATTAATGAGTTGTGTAATGAGCTGCTCGTAGATACCACTTTGCTTCATAGTCTGCCTTTCATACAGGCCAAAACACACAGTGTATATCGACCTGAAAATAATAATAAAAACGTTTCATTTTAATTGGTTAAAAACATTTCACAGAGAATACTTTAAGCATTATTCAAAAATAAAAAACGACTATCACCACTCCCCCACCAGCAACCGACTCTGAACACCCGCCACTTGTAGCTTCATGGCTTCAAACACGCATTCAAAATCTCTTTCTGTTGACGTGATGTTGGGCAGCGACAACGCGGCTTCACAGAAGAAACGCGATTGCGCGAGATCTTCATCCCATGCCAGTTGCCAGAAATCGAGGATCAGCGGCTTGGCTTTTTGCAGGCGTTGCTTGGATGGCACACGATTGAGTTTGGTGAGGTTTTCTTTTTCCGTGGTAGGGAACAGGTTCCATCGGTCATTGTTTGGCCAATACGCAAATGGCAGACAATGATCGACATGGTATTTGTCGTTGAGCTTGGTATTGCTCCACACACTGACGATTTGATGCTGGTTTTCACGCAACAATTCAATGCGTTTTCGCACATCTCGCGTATCGTGACTGGCATCTATCCACGCTAAACAATCGTGATAGGTTTGCAGTGAAATCGCGCGGCGTTGGTTTAGCTCATAGCGCTTCATTTCCGCTATCCACTGGTTCACCACCAGCGGCTCTATCCAACTGGCGTAAAGCCTCAAGCAATCCCACAGGCTTTCTTCTAAGGTGAATACCCCGAAGCTTTGCAAAAACTCACTGTCAATAATAAAGCTGGATTTGGCGTGAACCTTGGTGCGTTCCATCTCAAACAAAGGTCTGGTGATATCACCACGATAGGTGAATTTGACGGGCCCCGCTTTGAGTGTGTCTATGGTATGCCGCATCGCTTTTTGCAATGCTTGTGCATCTTCACCAGTGAAAAACGCCCCGATAGAAAGATCGTCCGGCGTCAGGTGTTTTAATTTGTGCCAACCCTCGTCTTTAACAAACCCCAGCCCTTTATTGGCGTCGCTGTTTTGTTGAATCCCTTGTCCGTCACCCACGTCCGTATCAATCAGGCGTTTGTACTGGCGCATCCAATACAGTGCGACCAAGCCCAATGGAATGGCAATACGCTTATCAGAACGATCAATGACCGCGCCGGGATGTGCATCGGCAATGCGTAGTAAGGTTCGCAGCAACGCAAGCTTGTAAGTGGCTGATTTGCTGTCGTTGACGATAACGTGACGCACGGTGAGCAAATCACCCGAACCATCATCCGGCAGGGTTAATACGACGGTTTGCCATTTCACGTCATCACGGCCCAGCGCATCGGCTTGCAAGGGTGTTTGCAGCCTTATCTGAAGCGCATGATCTTTGGCGAACTGCTCAATCTCTTCAACGGAAACAGAGTGAGCTTGCCTTGCATCATTAAAGCCGCCGTGACGAAGCGTGATCACCAGCCGCCCATTGGGTGCTAGCAGGTTGGCCAGTTTTCGAAATGCGCGTTCTCTGTCGCTCGGCGCGATGTGCATCCACACGGCAGAAAGCAAGATACAGTCAAAGCGAAGGCTAAGTTGATTCACCACTTTCAGTTCAGGCAAGGTGTCTGAAAGCCAAGTGGTAGGAAGAGATTGCGTGCGTGACTCACCAATTGCCCGAAAGCTATCAGCAGGCTCGACGGCATACACATCACAGCCTTGGTTCGCGAACCACGTGGCATCCGCGCCATTGCCGGCGCCCACATCCAGCACTTTGCAGGTGCCATTGCTGCCATCAGGCCAAAAAGATCGCCAACTGTCATGAACCTGTTCAAAGCTCACTTGCTGATACTGGTTATCCAGCTGTTC
Organism: Enterovibrio litoreus; assembly: GCF_045679545.1. NCBI lineage: Bacteria > Pseudomonadati > Pseudomonadota > Gammaproteobacteria > Vibrionales > Vibrionaceae > Enterovibrio > Enterovibrio litoreus. Next base: position 675,481 of record NZ_CP166194.1, on the reverse strand, counting down.
TGAATGTTGATGGTAAAACTGGATAGTTCGGTTCATAAGAGACAGGTTTATACGTGATTTATCAATTGTACTTTGTATGGACTTTTATGTACGCCTAACAAAGAAAAACGCGACCGTGGTTGCCGGTTCTAAAGGCAGTGGCATTGAACAAAGACAGCAGGCCATTAAGCCCTTATCACATATCGCCACGGGTCATTTTCCCCCTACAATTGAAACCTTCTCGCTTAGTTGCCATCATTACGCTTGTGCGTTCTAAGTTTGGTGCGCAGCAATGCAAGCGATGGAGAGCGGCGGTGCGACATTTGGTCTTGGGGTTATTGTTTGTTGTATTTGCAGCGCCAACACTGGCAGCATGGGACGAGACTGCCTACGTGAAAAATGCATTCCAGATTATTGCCCTCAACAATGAGTATGATGATAAAACCCACCCCATCCGCAAGTGGCACCAGCCAATACGGATTTTTATTGATCACCGCGTGGGTGATGACAAGCTTCATACCATGCTCACCACCATTCAGATCAACGATTTAGCACGCGCCACTGGGCATGACATCAAACTGGTCGATGATCCAGAAGACGCCAACATTCGGATGGTGTTTACCCGCCAAGGCCGTTGGCAGGATGAAACCCGAGAATTGTGGCCGACAGAGGATAATTTCCCTTTTCATGGCGCGATCTGCATGGCGCATATTTCGGTGACGCCAAAGACAGAAATCCGAAAGGCGCTGATTGTTATTCCTGTCGACCTTGCCCGTGAACGCGGCAAACTGTTTGCCTGCGTGGTCGAAGAAATCACTCAGGTGATGGGGCTGCCGAACGATTCAGATAAGGTCTTCCCCTCCATTTTTAACGATGCCTCGAAGAACAACCTGATGACGCCGCTAGACATCACGTTGCTTCGGTTGCTCTATTCATCTGAGGTTCGCGCTGGCATGAGTGAAAAACAGGTGATGCCGTTGCTGGACGACTGGTTCAAACAAAACCCTAGTTGGTCAAAGCAATCGACTGATCTCTACCTTCAAAGTAAGTTCATTACTGAGTTTGGGTTGAATTGAGGGGCCGATATCCATACGCCATCGAATTGCCTTGATCAGTGAAGAATGGCGAACACCTCCAATCATGGCTTTTTGTTACAACGCCGAGCAGCTATCCATCAAATCACCCACATCAAATACGCAATTCAGTGCCCATTTCGAGCAAGAAATTGCCCCCGCATGATCTGCCTTTCGCTTTTGGTTTCGCGTCATTGTAATCCCCCCGTTTGTTCGGTATTTAACCTACAAACAAAAATCATCAGGGAAGAATCAGTGGCGTACAGGGTTGTGAAAATGTCCGAACTCGCATCGTATGAGTTTGGTCAGGTTGAGGGGGCGTTTTCGACGTTAGATGAAAGAGCGCTGGCCGCGGTGTTGCCGCAGGATATGGCGTTAGATAAATTCAAATCGAAACTTGAAGCCGGCGAATTTGTATTGCTAAGCGACGCGCCGATCACGCCCGCTCTCAGAGCATCCAACACCTCCTATGGTGACAAAGTCTGGCAAGTTAACCCTGCTGCTGAAGCTAGCTTTTCACCACAGGCAAAAACGGCGTTTGTGTCTCGCTCCAAAGCGTCTGGCTTCACCTCTCGCTCAGGCTCTGAATCTCAATCCGCCCCTGATGTGCCTTACACCCCCGAACCCAAGGCCGTAGAAAAAACAAAAAAACCTGATCAAGATTATGAGTATCTGTTTGAGGTTGCCTGCACTGAGGCCGTGCTCGCCAGTGAAATCGGTTGCCAGTTTGCATTGGGTAAAACGCCCAAAGAAGCCAGTATTGTCAGTTGGCAGACCAAGCTTTCTGAAATAGGCACAATTTTCTCTGCCAAGGCCACGGATGACACGCCCCGCAGGCTCATCGCTAAAGTCGCGGCAACTGAAAAAGGCGTGAGTAGTCAGCCTCCTGTGAAGTTAAAACCCAAAGGCACCGATGCGGTTCGGGAAGCGTTTATTCCTATTGTCCCTGCCATGCAGCTAGGGTCGCGTTTAGGCTTTCCTACCGACGGGTATTTCTACCACTTCCATGAAGGAAAACTGGTTCAAGAGTACAAGATTTTAGGAGAAGGCCGCTGGGCATTTCAGGCGACTCGCTCTACCCATACCGCACTCAACACTGAGCCTGGGCTGAATAAGTATCAAGGCGCTATCCTGCTTTATTGGAAAATCGACAGCAAAGTCGTCACCAACCAGCACCTTGTGCACCTTAGTTCCCCTATCACGCGGGAACAACTCGATAACCTCAATGAAGATTGGCTAGCTGAAAACGGCGTCGCGATTGATATACCAGCCCTGCTTGCTGTCATAAAAACCACCACAGTCGCCGAGAAACCTTACAAGCCACAAACTTACAATACCCATACAGATGTTACTTATGAGCACAAAGAACGCCTGCTGATGGGCTCGACACTAAAAGCGATAAACAATACGCGTCTGGTGGAGAGTGGGTTGCCCGTGGTGAATGTTAAGACATGGAGGGAGGCCAAGTTGGCGTTCGATTTGGGCTATTGCCAGATTGAAGAAACCCAACCATTAGAACAGTTCTGGAGCAACCTGTTTTCAGACGAAACACCCACTGACATTCAGGAACTTATCAAGAAATACAATGAGCATTTGAATAATCCCGCCAGACAGGGGGAGATTGTTGTTCTGCCGACAGCAGAGCCAGAGACCGAGGAAGAAAGAAGCCGTCTTGATGCACTGATTGAAGAAGCGAAAGCGGCAAGTAAAGAGCTGGGCAAACTGACGGATGATGCAGTGGCTACCGTAAACCGTCACTTTGAGCTTTTGGACTACTATGCGTCGGAAACATTAAAAACAGTTAAGGAAGATGGACTTCCATCAGATGCTTACGCGCATGCCTCATTGGGAGTTGGGGCTATAGCTGCAGGTATTGGACAGCATCTTGATAACATTAATGGCATATTACTGGAAATTAATAGCTTGTATGTATCGCATGTGGCAATGGCAAACCGTGTTGGTGGGATAAACTATGGAGCCTTCGTCACCGAGCGAGCTGCTCTATTTAAAAAATTGGATGGGTCTTTCGCTGCCCTTTCGAAAGGCAGTGTCAAAGTCCCAGCCTATGTGCAAGTTCGAAAGAACTTAAAACTGTCCACTAAGTCGGTTATCCACAATGCCAATGAAATTATCGCGAAAGGCGTTGTCCCAAATCTGGGCAAGCGCATGGCAAATGTAGCCATGGGAATGTTCGCATCGAAAGGGCTTGGATATGTCAGTATTGCCCTAGGTGCAGCAAGCGGAATTAACAATATTTACGAAGCTTGTTCGATAGACACCCCTGATAATTGCGGAAGGGTTGTAACCAGAGAAACCTTTGGATTTGGCGCAGGTATTTTGGGAGGGGTTATTGGTGGTAATCTCGCTATGGCGGGTATGGCGCTATTAATTGGCATTGCCGGCATTACATCCGCACCTATAATCGCTATAGCCACAGTCGGTGCAGTTGTGGGAGGAGGAGCCTTTGGTGGTATAGCTGGTTCAACTGCTGGTAAAGCGACTGGAGATACTGTGTACCTAGCATATGAATGGATTGGGGATATTTTCTAGTTATGTCGGATTTTGGCTCAACACTCATACTAATGCTTGCCATTGTAGGGACGCTATCTCTCGCTTGGATTATTCCGGGCATTATCTCTTTTTGCGTTGTTTCTCTGGGGAGTTTTAAACACATCATTTATCTTGATAGCCAGCTAAGCAGAAAATTAAACGAGCTTTATGATGAGGAAGGCAACCTAAAGAACATGAATTTTTTGAATATTGGCGGCCGTTTCATAACCTATTGTTTTACTTTTCCATTTATTCAAAAGCATGCCCAATCAATGCCAATTAAATACAAAGTATTTATGTGGTTGAACTCTGTTGGCTTCTGGAGCCTTATGGTCACGATGCTTCTGGCCTTTCTCGTTCGACATTTACACATCTTGAGTTAGACACAAGCAAATCACAATCGAATGGTACGAAGTAGCAATTGTGCTCATCAGCGCACTTTTCGGTGGCTATCTAGTCATTTGGGCAATTCCTGGAACGGTTATGAGTGCCATGGTTGCACTCGGTGATGTTGAACGAATTGTATTTATTGATAAACAACTTGCTAAGAACCTGAAGAAGTATTATGACGAGAGGGGTTATTTAAAGCCTGAATATCAATTGTATACTTCAATTGGCCCACGACTATTTGGCTACTGGATTGCTTATCCATTTATTAAGAAAAGAGCTACCACTCGGTCTAAAAAATTCAGGCTATTCATGTGGATAAATTGCCTGGGAATGTGGAGTTTGGTTGGTACAACGTTTTTTGTTTGCTTGGCAAAGTTGCTGGGAATTATTCCCTAATTCTGACCTTAAAAATGGATACCCATGCACATTGAAGAGCTAAAAATAGCGGCATCAGGCTTACTCGCAATCTACGCCATATTGTGGGCTCTTCCCGGAACCATCATGAGTGCAATAGTTTCTTTGGGAGATCCGCAACGTATCGTTTTCATTGATCAACAATTAGCAAAAGATCCCCGGAAGCTCCACGCTGACTGGTCAAGCATGATTTTCAGTAACATTGCAACACGCCTCTTTGGCTATTGGCTTGCCTACCCACTCATTCGTCGTAGAGTAACCACAACCTCAACAAAGTTTTCATTGTTTATGTGGTTCAATTGTTTGGGAATGTGGAGCGTGATTGGTGCGCTGTTGCTGTCCTTGATGTCAAAGGCGCTTTGACGGTCCCTCCCCAATTTGCCCCCTCAACCACCCCACAAAACAGGCGGTGCTTTCATTTTGGGTGGTGTTTATCAAGTAATAGCCTGCGTTGGCTTTGATCGGTGCGAAAGGCGACACTAAACGCTCGGTGTCCAACTCGTCATCAATGAGCGCAATACGCGCCATCGCAATCCCGACACCGGCTTCGGCAGCAGACATGGCCATATCAGTACGGTTGAAAAAATGGCCTTTATCTGTGGGCATCTCAAGCCCTTGCTCTAATGCCCAATATCGCCACTCATGATCCCGTGCGGCGTTTTGCCACGGCATGGCATCGTGCAGCAAGGTGACAGTTTGCCAATGCTCTGAGCTATATGGGTCATCCAACAGCCAGTGGTGTTTTGCAAGGTACCTTGGGCTCATCACGGGCAGTAAATATTCATCCAGCAACAGCTCGGCATTGGGATGACGATAAGGGTGCTGGCGGTAATCAATCGCCAAATCAAAATCTCGCGTGTCACTGTTCACCAGTGCGCCTTCGGCAAAGATCTGAATTTGAATCTCCGGAAATTGCTGGTGAAAGCTTTCAAGCTTTGGCACTAGCCATTTGAAGGCAAACGACGGGGTGAGTTTCAGGCGCACTTCCTGCTTTTTTCCCTGCAATTGCTGAAGCGCAGCGATCTCAGCGTCTATTTCTCCTAAATGGAAGCTCACACTTTGCAGCAGCTGCTTTCCTTTGTCTGTTAAGCGAATTCCCCGTGAATGACGCTCAAACAGGCTAAAGCCCAATTGTTGCTCAAGCTGCAACAATTGCTGGCTAACCGCCCCTGTCGTCAGGCATAACGCCTTGGCAGCGCTGGTAAGGCTGGTGTGTTTGGCCATTTCCGTAAACGTGAGTAACGCACCCAAGTGGTTGCTTTTGATTGTCTGCATCTTTCTGCTTTTAGTTTTTCTATACGCTGTGATTAATTTATATCGATTGTTAGCACCTTGTAAACAACACACACTCGCCTTGTTTTCAGTTGGAGAAGAAAAAAGATGAAAGCCTTGGTATTGGGAAGTGGTGTTGTCGGTTTAATGAGTGCTTGGTATCTACAAAAAGCAGGCTATCAAGTGACGGTGGTTGATCGTCAATCACGCAGCGGTGAAGAAACCAGTTTTGCCAATGCTGGGCAAATTTCCTATGGCTACTCTTCCCCTTGGGCGGCGCCGGGTATTCCACAAAAAGCCATTCGCTGGTTGATGGAAGAACACGCCCCATTAAAGGTGAAACCCACGCTAGACCCACAACTGATTAAGTGGGCCAGTCAAATGTTGGTCAACTGCCAGCTCGACCGCTACAAAGTGAACAAATCACGCATGCTGGGCATTGCCAATCACAGCCGTGAGTGCCTAATTGAACTGCGTGAACAACACAACATTCAGTATCAAGGTCGTCAACAAGGCACGCTGCAAATCTTCCGTAACCAAAAACAAGTGGATGCGGTAGAAAAAGACATCGCCCTACTAGAACAAAGTGGTACACGCTTCCAACGCATGTCGGTAGAAGCGTGTATTAAGCAAGAACCCGGGCTGACTGCTGTGAGCCACAAACTAAAAGGTGGTTTGTATCTGCCTGATGACGAAACGGGCGATTGTTATCTGTTCTGTCAACAAATGACCGAACTTGCCAAGCAGCATGGCGTCGAGTTTTTGTTTGATACGCCAGTGCTGGACGTGAAGCGTGAAGGCACACGTATTGTGGGTGTGTTGACAGACAAAGGCACGCTAGAAGCCGACACCTTCGTGGTCGCCATGGGCAGCTACTCTACCCCGTTTTTGGCCAAGCTTGGCGTAAACATTCCGGTTTATCCGGTTAAAGGATACTCGCTAACCGTGCCAATTACCGATGCATCACAAGCCCCCGTTTCTACCGTGATGGATGAAACTTATAAAGTGGCGCTGACGCGCTTTGATGATCGTATTCGCGTGGCGGGCACGGCGGAATTGGCAGGGTTTGATCCGGCTATTCCAGAAAAACGCAAAGCTACCATTGAGATGGTGGTGAAAGATCTCTTCCCGCACAGTGGCGATTTTGCAAAAGCCGAGTTCTGGACAGGGTTCCGCCCAATGACACCAGACGGCACGCCTGTGATTGGGAAAACGCCTTACAGCAACTTGTTCACCAATACAGGGCACGGCACCTTAGGCTGGACCATGGCGTGTGGTTCAGGCGATTTGCTGACACAGATGATCACCGAACAGGTGACTGGCAAAGTGGAAGGGCTTGATTATTTTCGCTACGCCAGTTAAACCGCGGCATCAGGTTTTAACACCAAAAAGAGGAGACGTTTAGGTCTCCTCTTTGTTTATGTCTCCTCTTTTTTACGCCAACAACAACGCTATTTGAATCGGCCGCACTTCTTTTTGTTATTGCTCCATCACCTTTTTGAGATTGTCCAACCCCGCTTTGTATAACCCAGTGATCGCACCAATGGCAGTTTCATCATTTAAATTTTCTGGTGGGTTATTGTTTGGATCGCCGCGGTAAAAGCCCGCTTTCCATGTCACCACACTGTTGTCGCCATCCGCTTTTACCGAGAGCGTCGATTGGTAATTGGTCACAGGAAGCAGCGCCGTGTTGTCTTGGCTGATTTTGTATTTAAGCGTCATTCCTTGGTCATCGAACTTTTTCAGTGTCTCTTCGACACTTTGCTCGCCGACATACACCACACGCACCGCGCCTTTCTCATTGGCTGGCTCTTTTTCCATTACCACCTTGGTTACCGGCGGCAGCCATGCAAGGCTGTTAAACGCTCCCACGGTTTTCCATACTTTTTCAGCGGGGGCGTTGATGGTGACAGACTCAGAGACTTTGAGCCTTGACGGTCCATGCGCATACGCGGTTGATACACTCACTAGACTTAAGGCAGCCAATATAAAAAGAGGGCGTTTTATGAAAATGAGTTGTTTGGTAAGGATGAGTAATTTTGTGAGCATCCGTTGTTATCCTTTTCAATGCCGATGACCATTTCTGTTATAACGGCGATTGAGAAGGAACAAAATCGCGCCTCAGGCAAAAGTGTTTTTTCACCTCGACAGGCGCAAATAGACTATGCAGCTTTCACGATCTTCGGCTCGTATTTTTTAATGAACCCTTTGATCTTCGGTGCAATCATTTCGCGATAACGGCGACCGTTAAAAATACCGTAGTGACCGACGCCTTTTTGCTCATAATGCATTTTTTTAGATTTTCTCAGTTTGGTGCACAAATCCAGTGCCGCCGCAGTTTGGCCGCGTCCGGTAATGTCATCCAATTCGCCTTCTATGGTCAGGATCGCCGTTTCCGTGATGCAATCAAGATCAATGAGCTTGCCACGATAGGTCATGGTTTTATTGGGCAACTTATGCTCAAGGAATACCTTACGAATGGTGTCGAGATAATAATGCGCAGGCAAGTCCATCACAGCCAAATATTCATTGTAAAACTGACGGTGAGACTCGGCATTGTCACCATCGCCTTTGACTAAATCACCAAAGAACTTAAAGTGCTTTTGCACGTGGGAATCAAGGTTCATCGACATAAAGCCAGAAAGCTGAACAAAACCCGGATACACCAGTTGCCCCATGCCTTTATATTGCTCAGGCACAGTACAAATCACGTTCGATTCAAACCATTCTAAATCTTTGCCGCTGGCATAATCATTCACTTCCGTGGGATTGATACGGGTATCGATAGGCCCGCCCATTAGCGTCATACTCGACGGTGTGGCTGGGTTGTTTTGTTCTGACATCAGGGCAGTAGCCACCATTAGCGGCACACACGGCTGACATACCGCAATCGCATGCGTATCGGGGCCCAGCATTTCCAAAAACTCAATCAGATAATCCACGTAGTCATCAAAGTGGAATTCACCTTCACTATTGGGCACATCACGGGCGTTTTGCCAGTCAGTCACATACACGTCATGATCGGGTAAAAACTCGCGAATCGTGCCGCGAAGTAGTGTGGCGAAATGACCAGAAAGAGGGGCAACAAAAAGCACTTTTGGCTGATTCGGCTGCGCCTTGCTTCGTCTAAAATGAAGCAAATTACAAAACGGTTTGTTGGCAATCACGTTGTATTGAATCGCCAAGCTTTGGCCGTTGATCACCGTATGATCCAAGCCCCAGGCTGGCTCGTCATAACAATCAGTCAGGCGCTCCACCAGCTCCATCGAGGCATCAAAGGTGCGCGCTATCGACGAGTCACGCAGGCAATTCCAAGGCGCAGCGTTAAAATCTCTGACAAACTTCACCCAACTGTTAAGCGGTTTGATGGATTCCATGTATGTCGCATTCAGTTCATAAAGCATAGGGTGCCCCTGATGTTAAAAACGCGTGGCAAGAAACCACTATTAACTAACTACTTAATTAACATACTAGACCAGAAACTCAGTGCCGCAGGTTTGTGTCTTATCACCAGATTGTAAAATCGTTAAACCGATACTCCCCTCATTTACTGCATTAACTCAAAGTCTCACTGGCGAAACACTCATCCAATTTCTAATCTTGTAGAGAGCAATCCCGTCATTTAACAGGAAAACTCGCTGGTCACTGATATCGCGAGATCAAGGAATTTTGATGAAACAAGTTCTCTTACTTGGCGCAATAATTTGGCTGCTTAGTGGCTGTGACCGCAACAACGACACTTCACCGATCGTTTCTCAAAAATCATCAGAAACACGTGAATTAACCCTTGCTTTGACAAGTTCCACTGACAGTGCTGAATACAGTGCCGCTATGCATCTCGCATCACTCGTCAACACGGCAACACAAAGCAAGGTGACGATAAAAGTCACGCGTGCGGAATCATCAATATCTGAACGAGAATTGATTGCGCTAGTGCAAAAAGGCGAGCTGGATATGGTGATTACGCCAACCCCCAAGCTGTCTCACCTCACGCCTGAAATACAGATTTTTGACATTCCCTTCCTGTTCGAAGATCAGGCGGCTGCAGGCCGTGTGTATGCAAGCAATGCTGGGCGAACATTATTGGCGACATTGGACAGTCACAACCTGAAAGGGCTTGCATTCTGGCCAGCCGGATTTAAGCAGTTCGTCACTACCTTCCCGCTTGTGTCGATGGCTGATTTTAATAACCGACGTTTTAGGATTATGGAAAGCCTGATCTTGCGTGAACAAATTGAATTATGGGGGGGCTCCAGCGTTTCTATTGCTTCAAATCAGTTGTCGAACGCCTTTGAAAAGAAAGCCATTGATGCGGCAGAAAAGACCATCAGAAATATCGCTGCCCTCAACGCGGATGGGTTGCAGATAACAAAGACAAACCATGGTTTTCTTACCTTGGTCATGATGATGAACCCAAAGTCCTTCAGCGGATTGCCAGCACAATATCAAGATGCCCTGCTAGAGGCGGTAAAAGCAGCAACACAACGTCAATTCACGCTTGTCGCCCAAGAAAAAGAGGCTAGTGATGACATGAAAAACACCCCAATGACTGTCATTCAAGCACCTAATGAACTGATAAACCAAATGAAAGAAGCCGCCAAGCCCCTCCTCGAACGCCATCGCATGATGTTTGGCACAACACTTGTCGAGCAAGTGCTGCAAGAGCGTGATAATTGGGAGTCAATGTACCCTGAGGCACTATTGGTCGCGTTAGATGCCGACCTTCAAGGCAGCGCAGCATTGTCTGGACTCGCGATACGCAGAGGCATTGAACTCGCAATGGATGAAATTAACGCGCAAGGCGGCCTGCTCGGTAAACAAGTAAAACTGGTGGCACGGAACAACTCCATGGTGCCATCTCGGGGTATAGACAACATAAAAACCTTCGCCAAACTGCCCAATCTTATCGCCGTATTTAGCGGGATCAGCAGTCCTGTGGTGCTCGCCGAACTCGACCTGATCCATGAGAAAAAAATATTGATGTTAGCGCCATGGGCTGCCGCCACCCCTATTGTGGCGAACAATCGAAACCCCAACTTCGTTTTTCGCGTATCTGTTCGAGATGAATATGCGGCAGAATTTCTTCTTGATGGCGCGCTAGACGTTTCTCCCAACATAGGTTTAATGCTGGTCAATAATGGCTGGGGAAGAAGCAACTATGAAGGCCTGCTCGAAGCTATGTCACATCGCGGGGTTTCGACGATCGCCATAGAGTGGTTTGATTGGGCTGAAGGTGATTTTGCATCAAAAACAAATCGACTGATCGAGCAAGGCGCAGAAGTCATTATTTATGTTGGCAACGCGATTGAAGGCCAAAAATTTCTGTCATCATTAATCCCATATCCCGATCCTCCCGTCGTGATCTCTCATTGGGGGATCACGGGGTCAGAATTTGCTCAGAAGGCAGCCCACGCGATAGAGAAAATAGACCTTCGTGTACTGCAAACCTTTTCCTTTCTTGGCAACGACAAGCCTCTTGTCATGTCATTGGCTAACCGTTACCACCAGCGATACAACACCACATCAGCAAGCGATATCTTTGCCCCTTCAGGCACCGCTCACGCTTACGATCTCATGCACTTGCTGGCACAAGCAACTCGTCAATCAGGTGAGCCAGATATGGAGAAAATCCGTCAAGAAATGACAAAATTGGAACAACATGAAGGCGTCATGAAAACGTATAAGCAGCCCTTTAAAAACGGGCACCAAGACGCATTAACGTCAGACGATTACATCTTCGCCTTCTATCAAAATGGCTCGCTTTATCCTCTAGAGTTCGCAAACGAATGATCGCCACTAAAAGCATTGCCAACCGTTTTGCTAATCTCATCTTAGTACTGCTGGTGAGTTTCTTTTTCTTTGTGGTCGGCGCGACCACGGTGATGGAGCTGTTTCGAATAAATAAACAACTGCACGAAGACCTACATCTTCAAGCATTAACCCGCCTAAACATTTTGGAACAAGAACTCAAGATCCAACGATTGGCTGTCACACGAACCGCCGAAAGCCAGCTTTCAATCAATAGCTTAATCGACATCAACGGCAGCAATCTCTATTTTGATTATGCGTTGGATGATCTTACCCAATACACCGCTATTGATGATGCGCTACTTTTTGATTACGCAGGCAATCAATTGCACCAATCCTCCCTATCTCCGTCGTGGTATTCATCATCATTTGTCAGAGAAACACTGGCCACAGGCAACGGCGACATAAAATTTCATCATGGGGCGTTTTTCATCATTGAACCCATTACGTATTTTGGCGCGGTACAAGGCGGCATTATTGCGAGGGTAAACCTATCTGAGCTCGTTGCACCCGCACTAGAAAACATTAACCGTTACTATTCACTCAGAGTGGGCGTGAGGGTCGAATTTACGGACGGAACCCATCCAGATAAAGCCATCACTGTCTCGATGGTTCCTACGCCAGACATGATGCTCAATAAATTTGATATTTCAATATCCATTTCAGAGCCATACATGTCCTTGCTTTACAATATCGCTCCGTGGCTCACCAGTTTCAGCATTCTCACTTTCATATCCCTATTTCCCATCATTGCCATTGCACGTCGATTGGGTAGGAAGATGGCGCATCCAATTACGCAACTGTCTAAAAAAGTAGAAGAGGGTTCCTATCCTATTGCGCTGTCTCAAACCGCCTCTGAATTAGAAGTACTGGTGAATGCTTTTAACCAAGCCACGGAGCAAATTAGTACAGCCAGTGAATTAAACATCGAGGCCGAAAGGCAATCAGGCCAGAGCCAACTCCTTGCGATTGTTGATACCGTGGTTGATAGCATCATCACCATTGATGAAAAAGGCCACATCGCGACCTTTAACCCTGCGGCAGAAGGCCTATTTGGGTATTACGCTGACGAAGTGATCGGAAAGAAAGTGAACATGCTTATGCCACAGGATTTCGCCCGACAACACGATACCTTTCTGACCAACTATATCAGCGGGAAACCTGCGAAAATTATAGGGATAGGACGTGAAATCATAGCAAAGCGCAAAGATGGCACTGAATTTTCCGCCGAACTTTCTGTCAGCGAGATGCGGGTATTAGGCAAGCGCATGTTCACCGGCGTTATTCGAGACATCACCGCGCGCAAAAAAGCGCAAAGTGTTAAGAATGAATTTGTCGCAACCGTTAGCCATGAATTGCGAACACCACTGACATCCATCTGCGGCTCGCTGGGCTTAGTGCTGGGTAAGTTTGGCGATGAGTTACCCGTTAAAAGTAAAAAAATGCTCACTATCGCGCTGCGGAACAGTGAGCGGCTTGCCCTATTAATCAACGATATTCTTGATATCGAAAAGCTGGAATCAGGGCAACTTACCTTTAGCTTTAATCGAATTAATCTTAATACCATCATTCAGCGCTCCGTCGACGACAACGAGGGATTCGCTCGAAAGCACAATGTGTCTGTGGTGTATATCAACGAGATTGATGATGTCTATATCAACGCGGATTCAGGGCGGTTACAGCAAGTCATGGCGAACCTGTTATCAAACGCCATCAAATACTCGCCCGCAAACAGCCAGGTCACCGTGACACTCATGCGCCAAGATGCCTTCTATCGCGTCGAAGTCACGGATATTGGCACAGGCATCCCACCAGAGTTCCACAAACACATTTTTGAGCGATTTTCGCAAGCTGACAGTTCAGACACACGCAGGGTCGGCGGAACAGGCTTAGGGCTGAGCATCACCAAAGCCATTATAGAAGGACACAAAGGGGAATTAGACTTCATCTCAGTGCCTGGAGAAGGGTCGACGTTTTTCTTTTCGCTGCCGATTGATGCATCCGAAACAAAACGTCTGGCTGTCCATGCAGAGAAAGTTATCTCCCAATTTCAGATATTGTATGTGGGCAATGACGATGGACTAACCCATGCATTACGCAGTGAGCTTACCGCTATCGCTGAAGTGTCTACCGCCCATTCTATTGAAGCCGCCACACTGGCTTTGGAGCAGCAACACTTCGAATTGGTCATTGTTGACAACACATGGCACGAAAAATTACTCCAACCATTTCTTTACGCGCTTTTTGCAAGCGCAAAACCCGTGATTTTGATATCAGAAACACAACCCGAAATACCCCTGCCGACCAATATCACGTCATGCCATGAGAAATCGCAATTAAATATCCACAAACTCAAATCCGAAGTCCGTCTTATACTTAAGAAAACATTCCCCAAGAAGGCAATGTAATGAGCAAGCCAATTACTGTTTTGTATGTAGAAGATGACGAAGACATTCGTGATGTCGCCGAAATGGCCCTAGAGGACGACGGCTTTATCCTACTTGCGTGCAGTTCCGGCAACGAGGCATTGGAGAAGGGCGCCCTTGCTGACCCAGACTTGCTGCTGCTGGATGTCATGATGCCTGACATGGACGGCCCCACCACATTGATGAACTTACGAAAATTGCCCCACTTGGGTACGACGCCGGCCATTTTCATGACAGCAAAAGTTCAGCCTTCGGAGATAGCGTCTTACCACCAATGCGGTGCTATTGGTGTTATCAGCAAGCCGTTTGATCCCATGACGCTTGCCGGCAAAATTAAAAGCATGATGACAAGGGAAGGCTTATGAGACCATCTCAATTAAAAAAATTTCAGGAACAACAAGCCAAATTTTCCAAAGGCATCGGTAAACGCATCGAAAGAATTTCGACGCTATGGCAAGCCATCCAAACGAACAAGAAATCGACCCATGGCGAACTTGATGAGCTCGTGCTTGAAGCGCACAAGTTAGCGGGGACAGCGACCACGCTCGGTTTTGTTGATCTTGGCGAACGAGGCCGCGATATCGAAGTATTGCTCAAGCCTTCACATGAGAACCAAGAAAACCCTTGGCCAAATACTGACATTGATGCGCTCATTGCCAGCATCGAAGATGTGGCTCGCATGGAGCCAAAAAGACCTGAAGATTTGACCTATGGTGAAGTCACACTGCTTCACGAACAGGGGCGAACCAAGCAACTGGTGTATGTGCTTGCTGACGATCTCAGTGACATTCAAGAAATGGTCGAACAGCTGCAATATCTGGAATATGACGTACTGTCATTCGATTGCACTGACGCATTAAAAGAAGCGTTGAGCAAAGAGTCCCCCTCGGTGATCATTGTTGATATCCAAGACTTTGAACTGCTCGACAAAGTCACCAAAGTATGGCGTAAAAACAGTGGCATTCCACTGGTAGTATTAAGCAGCACTGAGTGCTGGAACAGTCGACTGCTTGCAGCAAAAGCAGGGGCATTTGCCTTTTTCCATAAGCCGATTGAATATGATGACATTCTCAGTCTGCTAGATTCTTTGTGGGAAAGTCATAACGCCCAATACCGTGTGCTGATCGTTGAAGATGAACAGATACTTGCTGAGCACTACTCCATTGTGCTGCAAGGGGCGGGAATGAAAACCCTGATTGTTGACGATCCAGAGCACTTGCTTGATGAACTCGGCGAATTCAGTCCCGATTTGATACTCATGGATTTGTATATGCCCAATTGCTCGGGCGTGGAAGCCGCCAGTGTTATTCGCCAGCACGCTTCCCACACCAATGTGCCTATCGTGTACCTTTCTGGTGAAACCGACTTAAAGCTGCAAATGAAAGCGCTACAAGTGGGTGCGGATGACTTCCTTACCAAACCCATCAATGATCTGCACCTAACGCAAGCAGTCTCCATTCGCGCTAAACGCTTCCGTCAATTAAGCGCCTTAATGGACAGGGATAGCCTCACAGGGTTACTCAATCACTCGAACCTAAAAGTCGCCCTTGATCGTGAGCTCTCTCGGGCGCGTCGTCACCATTCCCCATTAAGTTTTGTGATGATAGATATCGACCATTTTAAGTCTGTTAACGACAGATATGGTCACCCCGTGGGAGACAAAGTCATCAAAGGCGTTGCCCGTTTGCTCAATTATCGATTCAGAAAAACTGATACTTGCGCCCGTTATGGTGGCGAAGAGTTTGCGCTTATTCTACCGGATACGCCCGCCGACATTGCCTTGAGGCTTATCGATGAATTTCGGGTCACCTTTGCAAAAACGCCGTTCTCCAATGGCTCGGACACCTTTTACGCCACCTTAAGCGCCGGCGTCGCGACCTTCCCAGAGTTTGATTCGGTAGAGTCCATTATTGAAGCGGCAGATTCTTCTTTGTATATTGCCAAGGAAAAAGGTCGCAACCAAGTCGTCACCCATGTGGAATTAGATGCGAACAAAAAAAATCACGCCTAACGTCGGATGTCGCGATATTGTCGACTTAGTTGCCCTGCTCCCTGCTATGTTCAGCCGTCGCAGCACAAACCTTGTCTCTGAGTAAATTGACATGACTTTGTGAGAATTTCGCAACAAATTCGAGAGGGTTTAGCCACTTTTCCGCGCCATGCTTTGAAAGTCTCAACGCATTATTGAGCCTTTCATTGAACATGGAGCGAAACATGAAACCATTACTCTTAGCCATCGCAATGGGCGCAGCGTTTTCCGCGCAAGCCGCAAACATTGATGTGAGCATCACCAACGCAACAGACGGCATCTATTTCACCCCACTCATCGTTGCAGCACACAATGACGACGCCAATCTGTTTCAAACGGGCACACCTGCCTCTGAGGCTCTTGAAGCCATGGCAGAAGGTGGCGATATCAGTGGATTAGAAGACATTGCACTGAGCGTAGGCGCAGCCGTTAGCGCTAACCCTGCAGAAGGCATTCTCGCCCCAGGCGAAACGGCCTCTACGCGTCTTTATACTCAACACGGCGACGTGCTTTCTATTGCCGCTATGTTGCTCCCTTCAAACGATGCATTCATCGGTGTCGACAGCTGGAAAATACCAAAGAAAAAAGGCACCTATGTCATTAACGCCAATGTCTATGATGCCGGCACGGAAGCCAATGATGAACTGGCCGCCAATGTCCCTACCCCTCCTTTCTTAACTTTTGGCACGAACGGCACAGGCGTTGACACTGAAGTAGCAAATGGAAATGTTCATATTCACCCAGGAAATCTTGGCGACACTAACGCTACAGGCGGTATCAGTGATTTTGATAGCACCAAACATCGTTGGTTGAATCCGGTGGCCACTATCACCGTCACGGTTTATTAAGGGAGGGCGTACCATGTTTCGCTTATCTCTCGTTGGGATAACCGCGCTGCTATTGGCGGGCTGTCCTTTGCAAAAAGAGTACACCGTTACGGTGGAAAATCTGACTGATGCGCAACCTATGTCACCCGTGACGCTAGTAACCCATCGTAAAAACTTCGATCTATTTGAAGTTGGGCAACCGGTGAGTGTGGCATTAGAAAAACTCGCCGAAAGTGGCGATAACAGCGACGTTATGAAATACAAGAAGCAACGTTCCGTTGAAGATACCGTGTCAGGAAAAGCACCACTTGGTCCCGGCGCCTCGGAAACGTTTACCTTGCAACTGGGTAACCAAAAAACACGTTATCTCTCTGTGGCTTCCATGCTCGTCAATACCAATGATGCATTGGTGGCACAATCAGGGATTGATTTTGGCAAGCTGAAACCCGGCCAAAGCATGACTATCACCTTACCCGTGTGGGATGCAGGCACTGAGGCTAACAGCGAATCTCAAGGTTCAGTTCCAGGCCCTGCCGCAGGTGGCGAAGGGTTCAATGCCGCTCGTGATGATGCGAACCGCATTCGTATTCACCCTGGCGTGCTTTCGCAAGATGAAGGGCTTTCCTCTTCCGCGCTGAGCTATCGTCATCGCTTCCTTAACCCCGGCGCGAAAATCACCATTAAACGTGTTTGGTAACTCACTTAGCGGCGTTATTCTCAACATGTACTTTGCGCCTAGCATTCCCTCTGTTAGGCGCTCTTTTTCGTTAGCGATTATTTTCACGGGGGATTTTTTATAAGATCAATTTTTATAAGATCAATTGTTTGATAAGAGCGTTGCGCTGATCGTCATGCAGAACCGTATTGTGTGATAAGCTGATAACCGTTCATTCATCGCAGGAGCGCACGTGCTGACATACATTGAGTCGCAAGAATTAACCTTCCGACTGTTCGTATTTTTCTCAATTTTTGCGGCAATGGGGCTCGCCGAATGGCTTTTTCCTAAGCGTCTTCTTACCGTGAGCAAAGCAAAACGCTGGCTCAATAACATTTCTCTGATGCTCCTAAATACCGTCATCCTTCGTGCCATTTTCCCGTTGGCGGCAGCAGGCTTTGCTGCGTGGTGTGCCAACCAAAACATTGGCCTGTTTAACCAGGTTAGTGCCCCGCTATGGCTATCCGTATTAGTCTGCATCATTTCACTGGATGGCATTATCTGGTTCCAACACCGCCTGTTTCATAAAGTCCCACTGCTGTGGCGCTTGCACGCGGTTCACCATGCTGACAAAGATCTGGATGTCACTTCGGGTGCACGCTTCCACCCTCTCGAGATTTTACTGTCGATGGTGATCAAGATTACTGCCATTGCTTTGCTTGGCGCACCAGTTGTGGCTGTGATTTTGTTTGAGGTCATTCTTAGTGGCATGGCGCTGTTTAATCACAGTAATGTGGCGATTCCACCTGCCATTGATCGCTGGGTGCGCATGTTGGTTGTCACACCAGATATGCACCGTGTTCATCACTCCATTCATCGCTACGAGAGTGATTCAAATTTCGGGTTCAATCTGGCGATTTGGGACAGACTCTTTCACACCTATCGCGCCCAGCCCGACGAAGGCCACTACGGCATGACCATTGGCATAAAAGCGCATCGTGAGGATCAACATGTTGTCTGGCTGACGGGCTTACTGGCACTGCCTTTTAGGTTGTTTAGCCCATCGAGACCAGACAAGTCAGTTTCGAACAAAAATTCAAAAAAAACGCCTTAGTCGAGGAAATTAGCACCATGACAAAAGTGATCGTCACTTCGCTCAACCCTGCCAAGATTGCGGCGGTAGAAACTGCATTTCGCGCCGTTTTTCCCGATAACGACATGACGTTTGAAGGCATTTCTGTGTCCAGTGATGTGGCCGACCAGCCCATGACCAGTGAAGAGACGCTAGCGGGTGCGAGAAACCGCGTACATAACGCCAAAAAAGTGATAGATGGCAACTTTTACGTGGGTGTAGAAGCGGGGCTAGACAGCCCGTACACGTTTGCGTGGATGGTGATTGAATCGTCAAATCGAATGGGTGAATCGCGTTCGGCTTCTGTGCCGCTTCCACCGCAAGCACTCGCCGCCTTAGCGCAAGGCAAAGAGCTGGGTGATGTGATGGATGAAATGTTCAATGAACAGAACGTAAAACAAAAAGGCGGGGCAATTGGTATGTTAACGGGGCACTTGCTCACCCGCAGTTCTGTGTATCATCAAGCACTGATCTTGGCGCTGATCCCGTTTATGCATCCAGATCTTTACCCGACCACGGATCAACACACGGCTTAATGCTTCTGGTTCGCCGTTAAAAGGGCCGCGAATTGAACAGCGGCTCATGTGAATAAAAGTCAGCAACGAAACGTTTACTCAAAAAAATAGGACCTCTCGGTCCTATTTTTCTAATATTTTCCCCAACCACGCCTTCTGGCTGTCATCAAGTTGCTTCAGCTCATTCGAGCCTCGGGTGATCGTCGCGATGCCCACACCTAGCATTTGGCTTAGCTGACGTTGGCTAATTTCACCTTTTAGCAGCTCATTGACGATATTCACACGCGCAATCAGCGCCGTGCGTTCATCTTGTGTCAGTAGCATTTTAAGCAGCTCAGCTTCGTGCCCTGAATCTATTGCTCTGTGAATCAAATCCAGCACATCTTGCCAGTCAGAATACTCAGGCGTCTCTTGCATACTAGCCTCACAGGAAGAGAAAACTCTGGCGTAGTTTACGCACAGCCAGAGATTGGCTCAATCATGGTGTTACCTAAAAGCGCTAATACCGTCGGCTCAATTCACTTTCATTCAATAAGTACAAGGGCTTACCCAGCAACTTGCGGTAGTAGATATCGTACATCAACACGTTTTGCACATAGCCACGGGTTTCGTTAAACGGAATGGCTTCAATAAACGCAATGGCATCTAAGTTGCCATCTGATTTATCTAACCAACGCGACACGCGATGCGGCCCTGCGTTGTATCCCGCGAAGGCCAAAATTCGATTCTCGTCAAAGCGGTCGAGCAACATTCGTAGATACCCACTGCCGAGACGGATATTGATTCCAGGATCGTTCAGTGTACTTTTACCAAGGTAACGAAAACCCAGCTTTTGTGAGGTTTCTTTGGCTGTGGCTGGCATGAGCTGCATCAGACCTCGTGCACCAACCGGCGATACCGCGTTGGTGTAAAAGGCGCTTTCCTGACGCGACAATGCCAGCAATGTGGTCAACGGAAGATCGCGCTCTTTACTGAAAAACTCAAACCACCAGCGATGAGCGACAGGGAAGCGATATTCAAGGTGCCCCCACAATTTACCAGCAATGGTTGCCTGCACAGAAAGGTGATACCACTTACTTTCAGACGCAAACGCCGCCAACATGGCTTTTTGTTCGAGATCTGCGCGTTGAAGAATATTCTGCCATTCGCGCTTAGCGGCTATCACTTTGTCGAGCACCAAAAGTTCACCGACACGATCTAGCGCATGGCGAAACGGCTTGATGGACTCAATATTAAGCGAAGTGGTCTGGTAAGGAATATCGATCGGTTTGTCGAGATGCATGGCCGCGGCAACGCTGTAAAAGTTACGCTCGCCAATCATGTCAGCAAAGAGCTTATCGGCTTTCGCTTTATTGCCTTTCTCCAATTCGATGCGAGCATGCCAGTATCGCCATTTCAGTTTTTGTGCATCTTTTTCCGGAAGCACGTTTAACCAGCGCTCAACGTTTTTCCAATCAGCCTCCACCAAACTGACGCGAACACGGCGTTCCAACAAAGATGGGTTTGTAGACTGCTTTAGCGATTTATCACGCCACTTGGCGAGCTTGGCATCATCGGTAGACATCAGACGACTAGCGAGAAAATCAGCGATTTCCTGTCGCTCGTATTTTTTATAGTGCTGCCCTTGCACTACGCGGGTAAATTGAGCAACGGCTTCTTCGGCATCAGTTCGCGCCAGACGCTCAAAGGCTAGGCGCGTTAAATGCTGATTAAATGGTGTAACTTTACTCTTTTTAGCAAAATCCCCAACACCTTGCGGCTTGTTGTAAAGCGCAATGATTTGCTTACCACTTGCCGAGGCGCTATCTGTCAGTTGCTTTTCCAAATACGTCAGCAAGGTTTTGTTTCGATTATCAAATGCCAAAAGCATCCGCTCTAACACGAGGGCATTATCCAACTTGCCTTTATCCTGCAAGTTATCAAAAAGCTTGTCACACGCACTATCAACAGATGAACCGGATAAGTACAGCGACTTTGCTCCGGAAAGCGCCAGTGCTTTGTCTCCCGCTTGGCTGTGGGCATAATAGTACTGACATTGATAGCTCTCGCCGCGCGGCACCGTGGTTTGGAAAGCAATCAACTCGGCCCATTTCCCTCTCGATGCCAACACATTCAAATAGCGAGCACGTACAGTGTTGGTAAACGGTAACTCGTCATAACGTCCCACGAATGCTTCAACGTCTTTTACATCAGCTGAGCTTAATTCACGCATGAATTCGCGATAATCAAGATAGGGATACAGCGGATAGCTGTTAAGGCCGGATTTGAGTGTCGAAAATGTCTCCACGTCATTACGTTCAATGGCCGAAATAGCTTTTTCATAGCGTGTACGCTGCTCTTCTAGCGTCAAAGCTTGCGCAGGAAGTGACCCACTGAGTATCGCAATCAGCCCGAAACGTACTGAACGCAGAGCGTCTTTCACGGAACCCTTATAGGCTTTTGTAATTATTGATTTTTCTATCGATAGCATATTAAATGCTTCTCCAAGGCGCACCTGATTTTATAGCTTATACCCTATCTGTCTAGCCGGGCGGATTTTACGGCGTACAACGCGTCACGGGTTGTAAAAAGGATATATACCAAACTCATTTGAGATATGCCGCAAAATAACTGTTGCTGAATGCGTCGCAACGTCAAAACGGGATGTTGATCCGTGCTTATCTGCATTGGGGAGACTCACGTTCATCCATATACATACCGTCTACTTTCTACGACTACTTTCTACGACTACTTCCTACGACTACTGAAAACATCGTCTTATAGTTTGTAATCAAATTCAGCGTTTGGTTCCCTACTCTGTTGCTTTGCAGCATGGCTGTTACAATATTTCGGTATAGCAGTTAGAATATCCCTTTTATGTGACAAGAGAACGCGAGCAGAAATGGCTGAGTACGTTTATACCATGTCGCGCGTTGGCAAAATCGTGCCACCGAAGCGTCAGATTCTGAAAGACATCTCTCTGTGCTTTTTCCCAGGCGCCAAAATCGGCGTATTGGGTCTAAACGGCGCAGGTAAATCCACCCTTCTTCGCATCATGGCAGGTATCGATACCGATATCGAAGGTGAAGCACGTGCCCAACCGGGTATCAAAGTCGGTTACCTACCACAGGAACCGAAACTGGACGAAGATAAAACCGTACGTGAAACCGTGGAAGAAGCGGTCGCAGATGTTGCTGGCGCACTGTCTCGTCTTGATGCGGTTTATGCGGCATATGCCGAACCGGATGCAGACTTCGATGCCCTGGCAAAAGAGCAAGGCGAACTTGAAGCTCTGATCCAAGCAAAAGACGGTCACAATCTTGATAACGCCCTTGAGCGCGCTGCTGACGCACTGCGTTTGCCAGAGTGGGATGCGAAAATTAAGCACCTGTCTGGTGGTGAGCGTCGTCGTGTCGCTATCTGTCGTCTATTGCTAGAAAAACCTGACATGTTGCTTCTTGACGAACCAACCAACCACTTGGATGCAGAATCTGTGGGCTGGCTGGAACGTTTCTTGGTGGATTACAACGGTACCGTTGTGGCTATCACGCACGACCGTTACTTCTTGGACAACGCAGCAGGCTGGATTCTAGAACTTGACCGTGGTGAAGGTATTCCATGGGAAGGTAACTACACCTCTTGGCTCGAGCAAAAAGATGCGCGTCTCCAACAAGAGTCGTCGCAAGAAAGTGCCCGTCAAAAGACCATTGAGAAAGAGCTTGAGTGGGTTCGTCAGAATCCTAAAGGCCGTCAGGCGAAATCTAAAGCACGTATGGCGCGCTTTGAAGAGCTGAACAACACTGAACACCAACGTCGTAACGAAACCAACGAGCTGTTCATTCCGCCGGGTCTGCGTTTGGGTGACAAGGTCATCGAAATTAACAACCTGACCAAATCGTTTGGTGACCGCGTATTGATTGACGATTTGTCGTTCAGCGTGCCAAAAGGTGCCATCGTCGGCATCATCGGTGCGAACGGTGCTGGTAAATCGACCTTGTTCAAAATGTTGAGCGGCACAGAGCAGCCAGACAGCGGCACCATTGAACTGGGTGAAACCGTTCAATTGGCCTCTGTTGAGCAGTTCCGTGACAGCATGACTGACACGAACACGGTTTACCAAGAGATCTCTGAAGGCGCGGAAATCATTCGTATCCACAACTTTGAACTTCCTGCTCGTGCTTACTGCTCGCGCTTTAACTTCAAAGGCAGCGATCAGCAAAAACGCATCGGCGATTTGTCAGGTGGTGAGCGTAACCGTGTTCACTTGGCGAAACTGTTGAAATCAGGCGGCAACGTATTGCTGCTGGATGAACCAACCAATGACTTGGACGTAGAAACTCTGCGTGCATTGGAAGAAGCGCTGCTGGAATTCCCTGGCTGTGCCATGGTTATTTCGCACGACCGTTGGTTCCTTGACCGTATCGCAACGCATATTCTTGATTACCGCGATGAAGGTAAAGTTAACTTCTTCGAAGGAAACTACAACGAATACAGCGATTGGCTTAAGCAGACCTTGGGCGCACAAGCAGCCCAACCTCATCGCATGAAGTACAAGCGCGTTACCAAGTAATTCGCGCTCCTCATTCAACTGCAATGAGACAAAGGGTCACTTCGGTGGCCCTTTTTGCGTTTATGACCAGCGCTTTTGTCTATCTTGTTAATAAGACGCGCAGCGCATCACGGAGAAGAAACGCAAGAGTAGAGATATCGCGTCGTCTCTCCTACACTAGGTGTAAAGTGAATTGAGGATTAATAAATGCCAGAACGTCGTATGTTTTCGCGCGTCGTCTATCTCACGCCTGCCAATATTAAGCAGGGTGATCAAAACTGGACATCTAACGTCCTTGATCTGTCTCTGAAAGGTGCACTGCTTTCCACACCTTCTGATTGGGGCGTTGGCAACGAAACGGATTATATCGTGAGCTTCAAATTGCATGACTCCGACATTGAACTCTGCATGGAGCTTCAATTAATTCAAGACGGCGGAGACTATCTTCGCTTCCAGATTGATCACATTGATATCGACAGCGCGAGTCACCTAAAACGCTTGGTAGAACTGAACGTCGGTAACGATGATTTGCTTCACCGTGAATTAGCACAACTGACAGATCTAAAAGATACCGTATAATCCCTCGGTTTTGTCCCGCTAGAGGCCACCGCTCTCAGCAATACCGTTAAAAGAAAGGGGCACTCAGGGAGCTATCATCGCGCTGGGGTTGGTCAAGCGCCTCGTTTTTTCATCAGTGCCTTGCGTTACCCAATGCTTGGCTCAACTAAACACTAAGCGCCATTACGTGCATAGATACATGAAGTAGTAGTAACCATGCCACACAACATTCGAATTGCCGTTTCACATGCGAATGGATCTCGCCACTTTGTGCTTTCTCCTTCGCTGAAAAAAGTGCTGCTCACACTGCTGCTCACACTCGTGGTCGGTATTGTCGCCAGCATTGCCACGATCTATTACCTCAATCACCGCTCTACAGCTGCTGAAATGACCGTTAAGAACATGACAGAGAAGAGCTCTGCGCTAGTGGGTCAACTCGAATCGCTTAAACAAAAGCGTCAGCAACTTGAGCAGCAGATCAGCAATAAAGAAGAAGAATACGCACAGACCATCGAAGAGAAAGACAGCGAGCTGAGCTATCTCACTCAGCGTGTTTCCAGCGTTGAAGAAGTGCTAGGACTCGAAAAAGAAGACGGCAGCGAAGTACCTCTAACCGAGCGATTAGATGTCGCTGTCATCAACTCTGCCGTACGCGCCACCATGCTGAGGCTGATCCCAAGTGGTCAGCCAATTGAAAGTTACCGCCGCTCGTCCGGGTATGGCTCACGCACCCATCCGGTGACAGGAAACAAAAAGTTTCACCTTGGTTTGGATTTAACCGCTGACATAGGTACACCGGTTTATGCGCCCGCAGACGGTGTGGTGGAATACAAGCGCCCGAGTCGCAAGACTGGCTATGGCAACTTGCTCAAGATTGATCATGCATTTGGCTTTATGACGCTTTACGCCCATCTCGATAAGTTCAATGTCAACACTGGCGAGTTTGTGAAAAAAGGCGACTTGATTGGCTGGTCTGGCAATACGGGATTATCAACAGGCCCGCACCTTCATTACGAAGTGAGGTTTCTAGGCCGTGCGCTGAATCCGAAACGCTTTATCGCTTGGACGCCTGACAATTTTGAATCGCTTTTCAAAGAGGAAGACAAAGTGAAGTGGGCAAGCTTGGTGAAGATCGTCGAAAGCATGGCCGCGACGCAGGTTCAATTAGCGTCTGATGCGGCGGGGCAATCGAGCCTAGTGACGGCTGCCAATCATTCTGCCGTGGCAGACACTGTCGAGATTGAGAGCACCAAGTAGCGCAATCGCTCCCCTGTCAAACCAAACGAAAAAAGGCACGCAATGTGCCTTTTTCTGTTTTCTGTTTTCTGCTTCTGCTTCTGCTTCTGCTTCTGCTTCTGCTTCTGCTTCTGCTGATTAGCAGAATTAATCAAACTCATCCAACACAGCAAGCGCTTCTGATAGCTTGTTCACGCCGTAGACTTTCATCCCCGCCGTGTCTTTTTTCGGTGCGTTGGCAGAAGGCACAACTGCGCGGGTAAATCCATGCTTCGCGGCTTCCATTAAGCGCTCTTGACCACTTGGCACAGGGCGTATTTCACCGGCTAACCCCACTTCGCCAAAGACCACCAGATCCCGAGGCAAAGGGCGATCACGAAAACTGGAAATCAACGCCAGCAGCAACGCAAGATCCACACTGGTTTCTGTGGCCTTTACGCCACCGACCACGTTCACAAACACATCTTGATCGGACATTTGCAAGCCGCCATGTTTGTGCAGCACTGCGAGCAATAGCGCTAGGCGGTTTTGTTCAAGACCGACGGCGATACGACGAGGGTTCGATAATTGGCTGTAATCCACCAATGCCTGAATCTCTACCAACAAAGGTCGCGTGCCTTCCCACAGCACAGTAACTGCGCTGCCTGATGTCACCTCTTCGCCGCGGCTCAAGAAAATGGCGGAAGGATTACTGACTTCACGAAGCCCCTGCCCTGTCATAGCAAACACGCCAAGTTCGTTCACGGCACCAAATCGGTTTTTATGGCTACGAAGAGTACGAAAACGGCTATCGCTCGAACCATCAAGCATCACTGAACAGTCAATACAGTGTTCGAGCACTTTCGGCCCCGCCAATGAACCGTCTTTGGTGACGTGACCGACCATAAATATCGCCACATTGTGCTGCTTGGCGTAGCGGGTTAGGGCAGCGGCAGACTCGCGAACCTGTGCCACGCTGCCGGGTGCAGACACCACATCCGCACAGTGCATTACCTGAATCGAGTCGATGACCATGATTTTTGGCTGCTCTTGGCGTGCAATCTGACAAATGGTTTCGACGTTGGTTTCCGACAGCATTTTCAGCTTATCTTTCGGTAAACCCAAACGTTCAGCACGCATAGCAACCTGTTGTAATGATTCTTCGCCTGTCACATACAAGGTTGGCATTTGGCTGGCTAACCAACACATAGTTTGAAGCAATAAGGTACTTTTACCCGCACCAGGGCTACCACCAATCAAAATGGCGGCTCCGGGCACAACACCGCCGCCAAGCACACGATCGAGTTCTTTAAAGCCACTGCTAAAGCGCGGGACTTCTTGCAGGTCAATCGAGGCTAACGTCTGCACTTGTGCGTCGGCTTTGCCAGCATAACCGGCATATTTTTCAGTGCGGGCGACCTGAGGCGACGCCGCTAAACGGACTTCTGTAATCGTGTTCCATGCACCACACGCAGAGCATTGCCCCTGCCAACGCGGATAGTCTGCGCCGCAATCATTACAAACATAGGCGCGTTTTGCTTTCGACATGATTTCTCCTGAAATAGCACATGCAGATAGAGAAGTGCGAGACAAGGCAAGTTTATGCATATCTTCGCGACACTTACACGAAAAAAGGTAAACTATGCCTCTTTCCTGCCGTTAAATAACACACGATTCTATCAGACTTTACCATGATGAAGGACCACGATAAGACACTGTATGATCAGCTACTTCCGCTCTATGAGATGGAAGGATTTGATGAACTGCTGTTTAAGCTAACACCTACAGAAAGCAACTCTGAACGCTTGATCATTAAAATGGAAGTGCGCAAGCTCATGTCTGCGTGCAGCCGCCCCGTTGACTTGCGTGGCAAAGTGGTGGGCGAATGCCGTCGCTATTTCCTCCACGACGTGAACCATTGGCTGGATGATGTCGCGATCAACCTGTATCACCGTCGCCTCGATGTCTATCAAGGAAAGATGACCCAAGGGTTATGGGACGAACTGCACAACACCTCGAACAGCTATCGTGTGTTGCAGCGTCAGGGAGGAGCACGTGCGTCTGAGTCTTTGGATACCGTCGAAGCCGTGCCATTGCGTTTTGGTCATGACTTATCACGCAGTGAAAATCGCATTCAACTTTCCAGTCGCATTCAAGCATTCCTGCCTGACGGAACGGAAGTTAACGGCTCAACAATCGACCTTTCTAATTCAGGCATGCAGGTAAAGCTACCTGCATCATTTCGCTATGACGAAGGCTCAACACTGATCATTTACTTCCCGCAACTGGGCGACGAATGCCAGTTGCCAGAGCTGTTTAGCGGGCTAAAATATCGCGTGGTCGGGGTTGAACTTAATCTCAACAAAGACAGTTTTCAGCGACTACGCCTACGCCTCATGACCAGCTCTGATGCGATCCAAATGGCGATTGAGGCCAAGAGTTCAACTGGGAACATTGCTTCACGCAACGAGAATGAAGACAAATTCTTATCGACGCGATCAAGAAGTTATGAACAAATATTCCTCGAGCAAACCCCGTCGTTACCGCTTTTTTTCTGCGGAAATACATTGCGTTATAGCTTATTGACTGAGCAGAATCGTTCGCTTTGGGATTATTGGCATGATGAACGCAATCTGCCCGTGATTGATAAACTCTTTTCCGCCAATCGATTACAGCATTTGGCCTTAGAAGGACTCACTAACAGCGAAACGCTGGTGTATTGCTTTAGCCATCAGCACAGCAATAAAACCTTCTTTTTCTCAGCTTGCCCTAACGAGCTAACACCTGAACTTCGACGCTTATTCTGGCACGTGGGCAGTGCTCGTCCGTCATGGCGAGTATTACGTATCACCATGACAAAAATCAGTGAAGAAGATACCCAGCGTTTACAGGATATTTCTCCAGCCTATATCCAACAAATTGATGAACTGACACACATCGCGACCATTCAGGATTTAACGCTTGAAACCGTGAATAGCGATTTTCGAATCCCGATCAAGCCGAAACACCCCACTCGATCTCTGAATCAATATGTTCACCCGCGCGATCCTATTTCAGCGATTGATTCCGTGCCTTCGGTGCTTGCTCCGCAGCGCAAAGAGCCACGCTACCAGCATAAAACGGGCACCATTTTAATTCATCACTCCAGCGGTGAACTCCATGGTGAAACCATTGATTTTTCACCTCATGGGTTAAACATTCTATTGACCGGCCCTTTTGCTGGCAGCAAATCGCAGGAAGTGGCTGTCACCTTTACTGATTTAAAGCGCGTGGATCCAAGCGCGCCGCTGGGAAATGTGCCGTATAAAGTGATTCAAATTAGCGAAGACAGAACCAACGTCAAACTTGCTTTGCTCAAGGACAGGCACAGTAAGCATCGCAGCCACTACTTGCAGCGGTTAATTGAACACAACCAGCATAAACTCCTGCTCGACAGCGAAAAATTGCCTGATGCCCCGCTGCTCGGTGCCATGCATCAAATGCTGCTGACGCGCTTGTCTGTCACGCCCTACTTCCTTGTTCGCCGTGGTGAAACGCTTCAAGTGTCTGGGGTGGGTACGAACTATCCGGGTAGCGAGCTTAGTCGTATTCTGCACAAAAGTGCAGCGTCAGGTATGATCTCACTCGCGCCTGTATTGGGTGAGCACCTGTCTAAGTATGCCAGTGGCGTCGCGCGTCAACGAAACCGACTTGAGCAGATAAAACATGAGTTTTATGTTGCCGCAACCATTGCCGATGGTGCCGTGGTCGGTGTCACTTCGCGTTCGTTAGACAGTTTTGAAACACCGGAGGAAAGGAAGTTTTTCATCTCTCAAGCGAGAAAGCGTGGGAAGTTTTTTGCGGTGCGAAATTGGATGCAGCCTATCGATAATGGCAGCCAATGGCTAAGCACTGAAACGTCAGAGCAATTGATGAAGCTATCTACCAAAAGAGCCGCGCAACTTGAGAGTGAATTTGCTGATTTGTGTGTCTACGGGGAAATGAGCGACATCACTGACGAAGTGATGATGCGATTGGAAATAGGGTGATAAACCCCACGCCAAGAACGAGAAGCTAGAAGCTAGAAGCTAGAAGCTAGAAAGCCAGAAGCTAACACTCAATGTTAGACTTCTGGCTTCGCGGTTCTGGTTCGCAACCTAGGTGGTAAAACAGCGCTACCAGCTAAGGCGCTGCGGCAGCAAAGACGCTGACAGCACACACATCACGCCGCCCAGATCAGCATGACGAATCGCCACTTGGGCCGCTTGCTGCACTTTAGGTTTAGCATGATAGGCGATACCCAATCCTGCTGCGGCCATCATGGTCAGATCATTCGCCCCATCACCCACAGCTAAGGTGCTCGATGGCGGCAATTCATAACTTTCCGCCAGATCGCGTAAAATATCCGCTTTTCGCTGCGCATCGACAACCGTGCCAGCAACTTCGCCTGTCAGCTTGCCGTTTTCAATCACCAATTGGTTTGATTCCGCATAGGCCAATGACAAATCACTTTTAAGTTTGTCAGAGAACCAAGTGAACCCACCAGAAGCTATCGCCACTTTCCAGCCTCGAGCCTGAAGAGATGCCGTTAGACGACGCATGCCTGGCATATAGGGAATATTGTCACGCACTTGCTCAAGCACGGATACGTCCGTGCCTTTCAGTGTCGCGACACGTTGACGCAAGCTTTGCTCAAAATCTAACTCGCCACGCATGGCACGCTCAGTGACTTCAGAAACTTGCTCACCGACGCCCGCCAGTTTGGCTATTTCGTCAATGCATTCAATTTGAATAGCAGTCGAGTCCATATCAAACAGGGCCAAACCGGGTTCGTAAAGGTTGGGGATATTTTCCAATGCTGAGCAATCAAGAAACAGCGCATCACACAATGCGACAATTTCAGGTGTCAACTCACCACGCATTAGCAACACGTCATAAGGACCTACCGTCCAGCCTGCAATTGGAAGTACGCGTTCGCCCGTGAGAAACGAGAAATCATCAAGATAAGACGGGCTGATGTGTAAACCAAACAGTAGCCATCCTGCTTGGCGGCAGTCAGATGGACGAAAGCCACGTATAGACGGAAATCGGTTTAACAGTTTGGTGTGCTTTTTTATCGGATAAGCTGAAAATGCATCCATTGCATAAATTCCTTTTCGAAAACTCACACTACTATATCAAAGAGTGCGTATGATCACAGTAGCGCGATCGACGAGTGACATCAAAATACTGAGTCAGTGAGAATTTGGATAAGCCAAGGGCTGACTTGCATTTTTTGAGCACGGGCAGCAAACTGATGGCGCGCTGATTTTGATGCGAAGTATTTTATGGCTTCGCCTATTGCTTGGAAGGCATATGCTACAAATAAATAAAAAACGCCTAAAAAAACTGTGGCAGTTCATCATCCTTGTGGCATGTTTCGCTACGGTAATGATGCTTTTTATGTACAGTAATCAGTTAAATAACCGTAACTATAAGATGCTATATGATCAGACTGAATCCCTGTCTCGTGTGATCTTGCGCCAAGCTGCTGCGACCGCTCATGATGCTATCGCCAACGATGACATGGAAGGGCTTCAACGTATGGTTGCCAACCTGCAACGTGAGAATTTGATTTTGGATTCCTCGGTGTACGATATCAAGGGTAACCTTGTGGTTAATTCGGTGGGTGCAATGCCGCTTGAACAACTCACCGGCCTAAATACACCACTGTCTGTTGCCAGCATTGGTCGATTACAACTGGTTGAGCCTATTGCAGAAAATGGTAATGTGGTGGGCTTTCTTCGCATCACCCTAGAACACGGCGATGTGATAAAAGCGGCGTCTAATCGTCTGGAGCAAAGCATTAATTTGGTTCGCGCCATGATTCTGGTCGCGATCGTAACAGGGGCATTGCTTATCTTTACTTTTGCCAACCGAAAAGATCTGTGGCGATCGACGTTTTTGCTGAAGAACAATGATTAGAGAGCGAAAGCGATATTAGGTAGCAGGTAGCAGGTACTAAAGAGCAAGCTTGCCACAACGTAGAACACAAAAAGGATGGCCTGAGCCATCCTTTTTCATTTCTGTTACTCAGCAGAATTTACGCTTCGTCAGCATCGCCCAGCAGTACAGATTCTAGTGCGATTTCAATCATCTCGTTGAACGTGGTTTGACGCTCATCAGATGTGGTTTGCTCACCCGTTTTGATGTGGTCAGACACGGTACAGATAGTCAGTGCTTTCGCGCCAAACTCTGCCGCTACGCCGTAAATACCCGCCGCTTCCATTTCCACACCCAAAATGCCGTACTTCGCCATGGTGTCGAAGAATTCTGGCTCTGGTGAGTAGAAAAGATCCGCAGAGAAAATGTTACCTACACGAACATTAATGCCTTTTGCTTTCGCGGCATCGACTGCGTTACGGGTCATTTCAAAGTCAGCAATCGCTGCGAAATCGTGACCGTTAAAGCGAGTACGGTTGATTTTTGCATCTGTTGATGCGCCAACACCGATGATCACTTCACGCAGTTTCACGTCTTCACGTACTGCGCCACAGCTGCCCACGCGAATGATTTTCTTCACGCCGAAATCTTTGATCAACTCCGTCGCGTAGATTGAGCAAGATGGGATACCCATACCGTGGCCCATGACAGAGATCTTACGCCCTTTGTAAGTACCGGTGTAACCAAACATGTTGCGAACATCGCAAACTTGCTTAACGTCTTGCAGGAACGTTTCTGCAATGTACTTAGCGCGAAGCGGGTCGCCCGGCATCAGAACAACATCTGAAAAATCACCCATTTCGGCATTGATATGTGGAGTTGCCATTTGTATTTTCCTTTTGATCAAATTTGGGATTCAACCTGTCGAATGCCTATCGCAGCGTGGGAATACCGCGTCGCTGCGATGGCTGTTCAACGGGGTATTACAAGAATGATTTACCGTATTCCATGTCGGAGGTACCGAAGTACTCCGCCAACGTCTGGCCAATATCTGCAAAGGTTTCGCGACGCCCCAATGAGCCCGCTGGCACTTTTTTGCCATAAACCAAAACAGGAATATATTCACGAGTGTGATCAGAGCCTGGCCACGTTGGATCGCAACCGTGGTCAGCCGTCAGGATCAACACGTCGTCTTCATCCAGCATGTCGATGATCTCTGGAAGACGACCATCAAAATATTCAAGCGCCGCTGCATATCCTGCCACGTTACGACGGTGGCCGTAATGTGAGTCAAAATCCACGAAGTTGGTGAAGACAATGCTGTTGTTTCCGGCTTTGTTGATCACATCTTTGGTGGCATCAAACAAAGCTTCTAAACCTGTCGCTTTCACTTTCTGCGTTATGCCAACGTGGGCATAGATATCCGCAATTTTGCCAATAGAAATCACTTCGCCTGATTTCTCTTCAACCAGTTTCTGAAGAACAGTTGCAGCCGGTGGCTCTACCGACAAATCACGGCGGTTGCCGGTACGTGCAAATTTGCCTTTGCCTTCACCGACAAACGGACGCGCGATTACGCGGCCAATGTTGTAATCTTCTAACTCTTCGCGCGCAATCTGACAAAGCTCAAGCAGGCGATCTAAACCGAACGTCTCTTCATGTGCGGCAATTTGGAACACGGAGTCAGCAGACGTATAGAAGATAGGTAAGCCTGTCTTCATGTGTTCTTCGCCTAATCGGTCAAGAATTTCCGTGCCTGATGCGTGGCAGTTACCCAAGTAATCAGAAATGCCAGCACGTGCAAGGATGCGATCGGTCAGTTCTTTCGGGAAGCTGTTTTCTTTGTCGCTAAAATAGCCCCAATCAAACAGTACAGGCACACCTGCAATCTCCCAGTGACCCGATGGCGTATCTTTGCCTGAAGACAATTCTTGAGCATGACCATAAGCACCGATGATTTCGGCGTTTTGATCAAGCCCTTCTGGGAAGTAACCAGACGCTTCTTCACAGGCTTTGCCCAAGCCCAGTTTGTTTAGGTTCGGCAGATTAAGTAGGCCGTGGCGATCTTCATTATTTGCATTCCCTGCCGCACACGCTTTCGCGATAGAACCCAGGGTATTCGCACCCACATCACCAAATTTATGAGCGTCTTCTGAAGCACCGATCCCAAAAGAATCGAGAACCAAAATTATCGCGCGTTTCATGATCGCCTCCTTTAGACGTCTTCTGGGCCAATCTGACGGTACACTTCTGGTGTCGCTTGTGGCGCCTCATCAGAGACGACCATGGCAGCCTGAAGTGCGCGTGCAGCTTGTTGCCATTGTTCTTCATCATTGGCATGCACAACCGCCAGTGGCAAGGTGCTATCAGCGCGCATTCCAAGTCGGATGACGTCACTGAAGCCCACTGAGTAGTCAATAGTATCGCTCGCAACACGGCGACCGCCACCTAAACCGACAACGGCCATACCAATTGCTCGCGTATCCATCGCAGAAACAAAGCCAGAGGTATTAGCAAACACAGGTTTAATCACGTTTGCTGTTGCAAGGTACTTGCTGTAGTTCTCAACAAAATCTAACGGGCCACCGAGACCTGCCACCATTTTGCCGAAGCATTCTGCCGCTTTGCCGTTGTCTAACACGGTTTGCAGCTTGTTCATCGCGTCGTTTTTGTCTTTCGCAAGACCACTGATCATCAGCATTTCTGCACACAATGCCATGGTCACGGTATACAAACGCGGATTGCGATATTCACCCGTTAAAAACTGTACGGCTTCTTTCACTTCCAACGCATTACCTGCGCTGGATGCCAGCACTTGGTTCATGTCTGTCAGTAATGAACTGGTGCGAGTGCCTGCGCCATTGGCCACAGCAACAATCGATTTCGCGAGTTCTTCAGATTTTTCGTAGGTCGGCATAAAAGCGCCCGACCCGACTTTGACGTCCATCACCAGTGATTCTAGCCCTGCCGCCAGTTTCTTCGACAGAATCGACGCAGTGATCAACGAAATGTTGTCAACCGTCGCGGTGACATCTCGGGTGGCATAAACACGCTTGTCCGCCGGCGCTAAATCGCCAGTTTGGCCAATAATCGCGACGCCCGCCGTTTTGGTTACCTGACCAAACACATCATTGGTTGGGGTAATGTTGTAGCCTGGAATTGCTTCTAGCTTATCCAGTGTGCCACCTGTATGACCTAGGCCTCGGCCTGAAATCATCGGTACATAGCCACCACATGCTGCCACCATTGGGCCAAGCATTAATGAGGTGACATCACCCACACCGCCGGTACTGTGTTTATCGACGATAGGGCCATCAAAATTCATGTGTGACCAATCGATCACCATGCCAGAATCACGCATGGCGCATGTCAGCGCAACGCGCTCGTTCATGGTCATATCATTGAAGTAAATCGCCATGGCAAACGCGGCGATCTGACCTTCTGATACCGTGTCTTTGGCAATGCCTTGAACGAAGAAATTAATCTCGTCATTAGTTAGCGCAATGTTGTCGCGCTTTTTTCTAATAATTTCTTGGGGAAGGTACATAGTAGACCTCGCAATCTTGGTGATCTGCAACATCAGGGGAGCGAGAACACTCCCCTACTGAATGGCTTAGTAGCCGCCTTCCGCTGCTTTTTCGCCTTCACCCAAGGTATTAAGTAGGTTCGCCAGCAAGCTCGATGCACCGAAACGGTAATGATTCGCGTCAGCCCAATCACCACCAAGAATGCGATCAGCCATCGCTAAGTATTCTGCTGCATCTTCTGCTGTGCGCACGCCGCCAGCGGGTTTGAAGCCAACTTTCTCAGCAACACCCATGTCTTTAATCACCGTTAGCATGATCTCAGCAGATTCAGGCGTCGCGTTAACTGGCACTTTACCAGTTGAAGTTTTGATGAAATCTGCACCCGCTTCGATAGAGATTTCAGACGCACGCTTGATCAATGCCGCTTCTTTCAGTTCACCGGTTTCGATGATCACTTTCAGCGTGATATCACCACAGGCTTCTTTCACTTGTTTAACGAGCTCAAAACCCGTTTTCTCGTCACCCGCAATCAGTGTGCGGTATGGGAAAACCACGTCGACTTCATCTGTACCATATGCAATAGCTGCTTTGGTTTCAGCAACAGCAATCTCGATATCATCGTTACCGTGTGGAAAGTTGGTTACTGTCGCAATTTTAATTTCAGGCGTGCCTTGCTCGCGAAGTTGTTTTTTCGCCACAGGGATGAAGCGTGGGTAGATACAGATAGCAGCAGTGTTGCCAACTGGGGTCTTTGCACTCTTACACAGCGCGATCACTTTTGCATCAGTGTCGTCATCGTTCAAGGTGGTCAAATCCATCAATTTAAGGGCACGTAGGGCTGCTGCTTTAAGATCGCTCATGACTTTCTCCAGTCTATATATTCAAAACCAAGTAACAAAATGCACGGCCACATCGGCACGTTACAATTTGATGAGCGGCCTTGGCTCCTTGAAGTTTGGCAATCGGTTCGCCAATCAACATTCCTTGTTGCCGCACACCCTTCATCGTCATCGTTGAGGGTGCAAACTCAACCACAATACCCGCGATGGGTCTTTGATTGTTGAGTAGTGATATTTCATCATTCCGCTGTCTAGATGAAACAGAGTTGAAAATATATGAAATCATCCTATCGAATCTTTGACAGCGCTCACCAATTTTACCAATGTTCGGGCGGCAGAACTAGGTGTTACCTGTTTCTGTTGAAAAACACTCTGTTGCCCTTAGTGTCCAAATCGGCATGTTATACCGAGCAAGCTCAAGCATAAGTCCAATATATGCATTGAACCTAGCTTTCCCTGTCTTATTGCTAGGGCAAGCTTGCCTTTACCACCCGCATTCGCCCCCCTTTGCCAAAAACGACAGACACAAAAAAGCCGCCTCACAAGGAGGCGGCTTTCAGAATTTTACGTTGCGCGTATTACATCATCGACAGCGTCAGGAAGAAGCCCGCGATAGTTGCACTCATCAGGTTAGATAGCGTACCAGCGGCAACAGCCTTCATACCGAAACGAGCGATGTCGTGACGACGTGTTGGTGCGATGCTACCCAAGCCACCCAGTAGGATTGCTACTGAAGATAGGTTAGCGAAGCCACACAGTGCGAACGAGATGATAGCGACAGTCTTGTCAGACAGATCTGGAATCATTGGCGTGAAGTTCAGGTAAGCAACGAATTCGTTAACAACGATCTTCTGACCGATGAAAGAACCGGCAAGATCTGCTTCAGCCCATGGAACACCAATCAAGAATGCCAGTGGTGCGAAGACTTTACCCAGTACCCACTCAAGCGTCAGACCTTCAACGCCGAACCAGCCACCGATACCGCTCAACATGCCGTTAACCAGTGCGATAAGACCGATGAATGCCAACAGCATTGCACCAATGTTCAACGCCAGTTGCATACCAGATGAAGCACCGCCAGCGGCTGCATCAATAAGGTTTGCAGGTTTGTCTTCGTCAGCATCATCTGAATCAGTACCAAACTGTTCAATTGGCTTGTCAGTTTCAGGCTTGATGATTTTTGCGAACAACAGGCCACCTGGTGCTGCCATGAACGACGCTGCAATGAGGTAAGAAAGTGGAACACCCATCGCTGCGTAACCAGCGAGTACACCACCTGCTACAGATGCCATACCACCACACATTACCGCAAACAGCTCAGATTGAGTCATCTTTGGTACGTATGGACGAACAACCAGTGGCGCTTCAGTTTGGCCAACAAAGATGTTTGCTGTTGCTGACATTGATTCCGCGTGAGACGTACCCAGAACCTTACGCAGTGCACCGCCCAATACGCGGATAACAAGCTGCATGATGCCTAGGTAGTAAAGAACGCTGATCAACGCTGAGAAGAAAACAACGGTCGGCAGAACTTGGAACGCAAAGATAAAACCGATGCCATCTACAGAGAAGTTCACTAGGCTACCGAACAGGAAGCCGATGCCATCTTTACCATAGTTGATAACATTCTGAACAGCATTAGCCATGCCGTTCAACAAGGTTTGTCCCCACGGAACAAACAGGATAAATCCACCCAGGAGGAACTGGATAGCAAACGCACCACCAACGGTACGCAGGTTGATTGCTTTGCGGTTGTCAGACAGAAGTACGGCGATTAGCAGCAGTACAACCATCCCTACAATGCTCATAATCAGGCTCATAATATGGGTTCCTAAAGAAGTCTTGGCGTATCGACAGATTGGGAGTGTTATTCCGGCCGAGATTATACTCATGAGATCGGTTGCAAAGGAATGCACGAGTCACGGTTTGGATGAAAATTTCGATGCAATTCACTCGAAACAGTGATGCAGATCTATTTTTGTGACCTATGCACGACGCAAACGATTGGGCAAACGATGACGATCAGCTGTTGAATGCAAAACAATCGTTCGCATTCCGTGATGTTGTGTGAATAACTTCCTCGACATCCACTCCTTTTAATTTAGACAGTGCAGCCGCAATCAATGGCAATCGTTCCGGTAAATTAGGTTCCCCTTGAAATCCGGATACAGGCATATCTGGCGAATCTGTCTCCAACACCATGGCTGAAAGCGGCAATGCTTTAACAGCATTTCGCGTTTTATTGGCTCGCTCATAAGTAATTGTTCCCCCGATTCCTAGCAAAAAACCACGACGAATGTAGTTCATTCCTAGTTGCTCGCTGCCACTGAACGCATGTAATACGCCCTTTACACGCGGGAATTCGTTAAGAAGTTGTAGCAATTCATTGTGCGCTTTTCGGCAATGCAAGATCACGGGCAATTGATATTTTTCAGCCAATGCGAGTTGAGCACGAAGCTGTGTTATTTGTTTTTCCGGCTGTGGATTGTCGATAGCAAAGTCCAATCCACACTCCCCAACAGCAACACAAGCTTTAGGGGCAAAAGACAATGCGTGATCAAGCTTTTCAATGTCGTCATCATGATGCTCATGCAACCAAACAGGATGAAGGCCAAGAGCAAAGTATATAGAGGGAAATGTATTCGCCAGATTCGCGGTGGACTGCCAGTTACTGACCGCAACCGATGGCACGATAAGATGGTGAACTCCCGCAGCCGCACTGCGACTTACCCAGTTCGCCGTTTCATCATCAAAGGGCGGAAAATCAAAATGGCAATGTGTGTCTATCATACAGAATCCTTATCCAATCCTTTTAGCATACAAAAAAGCCGTCTAAATAGACGGCCAGTTTTGTACTCAAATGCCAATTTTCGGTTTTCGTTAGATAACAAAATCGCGAAATCGCAATCAGCGTGAATTAGTGCTCACGAGTTGCGCGGAAGATAACATCTGGGTGGCGCTCTTGCGTCAGATTCAAATTCACCATGGTTGGCGCGATGTAGCTAAGGTTGTCACCACCATCTAACGCGAGGTTCGTTTGGTTCTTACGCTGGAAATCTTCGAGTTTCTTCGCATCGGAACAATCAACCCAACGCGCCGTGGCAACGTTGATTGGCTCATAAATCGCTTCAACGTTGTATTCAGATTTCAGACGGGCAACAACCACATCAAACTGAAGCACACCGACTGCACCCACGATCAAGTCATTTGAGATAAGCGGACGGAATACCTGCACCGCACCTTCTTCTGACAATTGAACCAGACCTTTGAGCAATTGCTTTTGCTTCAATGGATCACGCAGACGGATACGACGGAACAATTCAGGCGCAAAGTTAGGGATGCCTGAGAACTTCAGATCTTCACCTTGTGTAAACGTATCACCAATCTGAATCGTACCGTGGTTATGTAAACCAATAATGTCGCCCGCGTAAGCATCAGCGGCGCGAGAGCGATCACCCGCCATAAAGGTCACAGCATCAGAGATAGAGACTATTTTGCCGGTTCGAACATGCTTCATCTTCATACCTTGGCTGTATTTGCCAGATACGATACGCATAAACGCAATACGGTCACGGTGTTTTGGATCCATGTTCGCTTGGATCTTAAAGACAAATCCGCTGAACTTCTCTTCAGCAGACTCGACAACACGCTCATGGGTTTGACGAGACAGTGGTCGTGGTGCCCACTCAGTCAAACCATCTAGCATGTGGTCAACGCCAAAGTTACCGAGTGCGGTACCAAAGAATACCGGTGTCAGTTCACCGCTCAGGAAAAGCTCGCGATCGAACTCATGAGAAGCGCCGATAACGAGCTCAAGCTCATCACGCAACTGCGCCGCCAAATCGCTCCCCACAGCCGCATCAAGCTCTTCATTGTCGAGCCCTTTAATAATGCGCGTTTCTTGAATGGTATGACCTTGGCCTGATTGGTACAAAATCGTCTCATCACGATGAATGTGATAAACACCTTTGAATTCTTTACCACAGCCGATCGGCCAAGAAATAGGTGCACAAGCGATCTTCAGTTCGTTTTCTACTTCATCAAGCAGTTCCATTGGGTCGCGAATCTCACGGTCCAATTTGTTCATGAATGTCACGATAGGTGTGTCACGAAGACGTGTAACTTCCATTAGCTTACGGGTGCGATCTTCAACACCTTTCGCGGCGTCGATCACCATCAGACAAGAATCAACCGCGGTGAGAGTACGATAAGTATCTTCTGAGAAATCTTCGTGTCCCGGCGTATCAAGCAGGTTAACGAGGCAACTGTTATATGGAAACTGCATGACCGAGGTGGTGACAGAGATACCACGTTCTTTTTCCATTTCCATCCAGTCTGATTTCGCATGCTGGTTAGACCCACGGCCTTTTACGGTACCGGCTTTCTGGAGCGCGTTTCCGAACAACAACACTTTTTCAGTGATGGTAGTTTTACCGGCATCCGGGTGCGAAATGATCGCAAACGTACGGCGCTTGTCGACTTCTTGCTGGAAAGGAGAGTTTGTCATGCTTAGGTTTTTCCGGGTTAGACAATACGGTTAATGATCTTGAAGGCGTTCGCGCATTGTACATCAATTCAAATCGGCGGGTATTTTGTACGATCTGACGATCATACTCAACGACTGCTCAATAAAATCCCTATCTATATTGCCAAAAGTTAATTCACTAAAACAAATAAGATCGAAACAACAACAAATTGACTATCTGATAAATAAGACACGCTGTAAACCACACTGACAAATGCGAAGCCGATCGCACTTAACCAAAAAAGTGCTCATTTTTCAACCATATGGTTTGCGTCAAAAAAGAAAAAATATTTACAAATTGCGTCACCTTTTTGGCATTTCATGTAACAACTCCGAGTGCTTATTGTTGTCTTGCATAGTAATATGGATGAGACTGATGTATCGCGTGAGAAACACGCATCTAAATTTATCTTTCTGCAGGAATAAGATTCATGGATTCGATTATCACCAAGCAGGCTGCAAAAGTAGTTTCAGTAAACGGTAACCCTCACGTCAAGATTAACGGACAAGAAGTCCCCGTTGCAGAACTGGCAGAGTTAACGTCAGGCACTGAGCTCATCCTCCCCCTAGGTGCGGGAGCGCTTCTTCAATTGGAAGATGGCAGTTTAATACCTGTAGGTGAAATGGAATCCAACATTGCATCAACGGACGAATTCAGCGTTGATGACGAAATCGCCGCGATTCAAGAATTACTTCTTAATGAAGACTTTGACCCGACGCAAGAATTAGAAGCGACAGCTGCGGGTAACACCGCGTCAGGCTCAGGCTCTTGGGGTTTCCAAGCGATCGGACGAGAAGGTGCGGCGACAATTGCGCAGGCGGGGTTCGATAGTGAAGCAACGGCACGCGATTTTGCTACGACAAGAATATTGAGAGAAGAAACAGACACCCCTGCAGCAGTGACCAATGATGCGGATATAGAGAGTACAGCTACATTCACTCTAAGCTCCACTACTGCGGGCAATGACATCGTTGAAGGCGGACAGATCACCTACACGGTCACTTTAGGCGCAGTAGCCGACGAAAACATCACCGTCACCCTAAGCAACGGCCAGACTATTTTCATTGAAGCCGGAGAATTATCGGGTTCTGTCGACGTCAATGTCCGTGCTGATGATCTCTACACCCAAAACGATGACGACATTTCAGTGTCCATCGAGAGCGTCTCAGAAAACAATTTTGATCAGATTGAGCTTGTTGGCACCGTGACAAACAAGGTTGTGGATGATAATGACGCACCAACCTTAACTCTGACGGGTGACACTACCGTTACCGAGGGCGAAAGTGCGAACTACACATTAAGCCTATCGGATGCGCCAACCGAAACAATGACCGTCATCGTCGTGGTTGGCCACAAAACCACAGAAGATGGCGACATCATTCCTGTTGAAAAAACATTCACGTTTGAGCCAGGGCAGACAGAAGTGTCGTTCACTATCGATACTTTGGATGACGCCTTGATTGAGACAACGGACGAAGACGTGCTTAGCGTTACCGTAACAGGCGCAACCAACGGTGGTTTTGAAAAGGCACCAGAGTTGCCGCCAGTTTTTGAAACCTCAATTAATGACGAAGATGGCACGAATCCAGATAACGACCGTGAAGAAGACATCACGGTTAAGATTGAAGCGACGGACAACCGCGCCATCGAAGGTGACGCGGGCGACACGGTGACCTTCACCGTCAGCCGCTCGGTCGACAACGGCTTCGACACCACGGTCAAGCTCTCCCTGGTCGACAGCGATGCCGAGACCCTGTTTAACGCAGGCGACATCCTGTCCGTCAAGATTGGCGACACCCTATACGAAGGTGACGCCCTGAAGGCGTTGTTTACCGCCCCTGGCGTCGACATCACCTTTAATGACACCACCGGCAACAGCATCGACGTGGTCATCACGCCGAACGACGATGCCCTGCTCGAGAACACCGAGAACTTCACCGGCACCATCACCGCGGTGGACGGCGGCAACGGCACCATCGACAACGGCAGCGCTGACGCCTCGTTCAGCGATGAGCCAGGCAGCGATGACAACAAGCGTGAAGAAGATCTTACGGTCCAAATCGAAACCGTCACTGGCAAAGGCACGGCGGCGGAAAGCCA
The DNA here is from genome assembly GCF_045679545.1 of Enterovibrio litoreus. Lineage (NCBI taxonomy): Bacteria > Pseudomonadati > Pseudomonadota > Gammaproteobacteria > Vibrionales > Vibrionaceae > Enterovibrio > Enterovibrio litoreus. The sequence continues at coordinate 633,217 of NZ_CP166194.1, read as the reverse complement.
GGACGAGTCGGTCCAGTTCGTGATTTCCCGCTCGGACAACAACGGCAAGGACACCACGGTCAAGTTCACCCTCGGCAGCGACGCGGCCATCGACTTTACCGCCGACGACATCAAGTCCATCACCATCAACGGTGGTGAGCCACTGAGCAAGGCGCAAGTCGAGGCCCTGCTGAACGGCACCGGCATTGAGCTGGTCCTCTCGGGCGACAGCAGTGACATCGTGGTCACCATCACCCCGAACGACGACAAGCTCCTGGAAAACACCGAAGCCTTCACCGGTAATATCGAAGTCATCGCAGACAGCAATGGCTTGGTTAACGGCTCGGTGGAAACCGGCAAAGGCAGCGCAGACGGCGCCTTCACCGACAAGAAGGCCGATGACGAAGTCACCAACGAAGATCTGCTGGTGAAAATCGAGACCGCAGAGAACAAAGGCGCGGCGGCAGAAAGCCAGGACGAGTCGGTTCAGTTCGTGATTTCCCGCTCGGACAACAACGGCGAAGACACCACGGTTAAGTTCACCCTAGGCAGCGACGCGGCCATCGACTTTACCGCCGACGACATCAAGTCCATCACCATCAACGGTGGTGAGCCACTGAGCAAGGCGCAAGTCGAGGCCCTGCTGAACGGCACCGGCATTGAGCTGGTCCTCTCGGGCGACAGCAGTGACATCGTGGTCACCATCACCCCGAACGACGACAAGCTCCTGGAAAACACCGAAGCCTTCACCGGTAATATCGAAGTCATCGCAGACAGCAATGGCTTGGTTAACGGCTCGGTGGAAACCGGCAAAGGCAGTGCAGACGGCGCCTTCACCGACAAGAAGACCGATGACGAAGTCACCAACGAAGATCTGCTGGTGAAAATCGAAACCGTCACTGGCAAAGGCACAGCAGCAGAAAGCCAGGACGAGTCGGTTCAGTTCGTGATTTCCCGCTCGGACAACAACGGCGAAGACACCACGGTTAAGTTCACCCTCGGCAGCGCTGCGGACGTGGATTTCACTGCGGACGACATCAAGTCCATCACTATCAACGGTGGTGAGCCACTGAGCAAGGCGCAAGTCGAGGCCCTGCTAAACGGCACCGGCATTGAGCTGACATTGACGGGCGACAACAGCGACCTGACTGTCACCATCACCCCTAACGACGACAAGCTGCTGGAAAACACCGAAGCCTTCACCGGTCACATCACCGTGATCGCAGACAGCAACGGTTTGGTCAACGGCGCCATCGCCAAAGACGACGCTGAGCAACCGCTCGACAGCGCGGACGGCCAGTTCACCGACAAGAAGACTGACGACGAAGTCACCAACGAAGATCTGCTGGTGAAAATCGAGACCGCAGAGAACAAAGGCGCGGCGGCAGAAAGCCAGGACGAGTCGGTTCAGTTCGTGATTTCCCGCTCGGACAACAACGGCGAAGACACCACGGTTAAGTTCACCCTCGGCAGCGCTGCGGACGTGGATTTCACTGCGGACGACATCAAGTCCATCACCATCAACGGTGGTGAGCCACTGAGCAAGGCGCAAGTCGAGGCCCTGCTAAACGGCACCGGCATTGAGCTGACATTGACGGGCGACAACAGCGACCTGACTGTCACCATCACCCCGAACGACGACAAGCTCCTGGAAAACACCGAAGCCTTCACCGGTAATATCGAAGTCATCGCAGACGGCAACGGTTTGGTCAACGGCTCGGTGGAAACCGGTAAAGGCAGCGCAGACGGCGCCTTCACCGACAAGAAGGCCGATGACGAAGTCACCAACGAAGATCTGCTGGTGAAAATCGAGACCGCAGAGAACAAAGGCGCGGCGGCAGAAAGCCAGGACGAGTCGGTACAGTTCACCATCTCGCGCTCGGACAACAACGGCGAAGACACCACGGTTAAGTTCACCCTCGGCAGCGACGCGGCCATCGACTTTACCGCCGACGACATCAAGTCCATCACCATCAACGGTGGTGAGCCACTGAGCAAGGCGCAAGTCGAGGCCCTGCTGAACGGCACCGGCATTGAGCTGGTCCTCTCGGGCGACAGCAGTGACATCGTGGTCACCATCACCCCGAACGACGACAAGCTCCTGGAAAACACCGAAGCCTTCACCGGTAATATCGAAGTCATCGCAGACAGCAATGGCTTGGTTAACGGCTCGGTGGAAACCGGTAAAGGCAGTGCAGACGGCGCCTTCACCGACAAGAAGGCCGATGACGAAGTCACCAACGAAGATCTGCTGGTGAAAATCGAAACCGTCTCCGGCAAAGGCGCGGCGGCGGAAAGCCAGGACGAGTCGGTCCAGTTCGTGATTTCCCGCTCGGACAACAACGGCAAGGACACCACGGTTAAGTTCACCCTCGGCAGCGACGCGGCCATCGACTTTACCGCCGACGACATCAAGTCCATCACCATCAACGGTGGTGAGCCACTGAGCAAGGCGCAAGTCGAGGCCCTGCTAAACGGCACCGGCATTGAGCTGACATTGACGGGCGACAACAGCGACCTGACTGTCACCATCACCCCGAACGACGACAAGCTCCTGGAAAACACCGAAGCCTTCACCGGTAATATCGAAGTCATCGCAGACAGCAATGGCTTGGTTAACGGCTCGGTGGAAACCGGTAAAGGCAGCGCAGACGGCGCCTTCACCGACAAGAAGACCGATGACGAAGTCACCAACGAAGATCTGCTGGTGAAAATCGAGACCGCAGAGAACAAAGGCGCGGCGGCAGAAAGCCAGGACGAGTCGGTTCAGTTCGTGATTTCCCGCTCGGACAACAACGGCGAAGACACCACGGTTAAGTTCACCCTCGGCAGCGACGCGGCCATCGACTTTACCGCCGACGACATCAAGTCCATCACCATCAACGGTGGTGAGCCACTGAGCAAGGCGCAAGTCGAGGCCCTGCTGAACGGCTCCGGCATTGAGCTGGTCCTCTCGGGCGACAGCAGTGACATCGTGGTCACCATCACCCCGAACGACGACAAGCTCCTGGAAAACACCGAAGCCTTCACCGGTAATATCGAAGTCATCGCAGACAGCAATGGCTTGGTTAACGGCTCGGTGGAAACCGGTAAAGGCAGTGCAGACGGCGCCTTCACCGACAAGAAGGCCGATGACGAAGTCACCAACGAAGATCTGCTGGTGAAAATCGAGACCGCAGAGAACAAAGGCGCGGCGGCAGAAAGCCAGGACGAGTCGGTTCAGTTCGTGATTTCCCGCTCGGACAACAACGGCGAAGACACCACGGTCAAGTTCACCCTCGGCAGCGACGCGGCCATCGACTTTACCGCCGACGACATTGCGTCTATCACCATTGGTGATAAGACCCTGACGACTGACGAGATCGCCGATCTCCTCAACGGCAACGGCGTCAACGTCGTGCTGTCCGGTGACACCCTCAGCACCACCGTCACTATCACCCCTAACGACGACAAGCTGCTCGAGAACACCGAAGCCTTCACCGGTAATATCGAAGTCATCGCAGACGGCAACGGTTTGGTCAACGGCTCGGTGGAAACCGGTAAAGGCAGCGCAGACGGCGCCTTCACCGACAAGAAGGCCGATGACGAAGTCACCAACGAAGATCTGCTGGTGAAAATCGAAACCGTCTCCGGCAAAGGCGCGGCGGCGGAAAGCCAGGACGAGTCGGTCCAGTTCGTGATTTCCCGCTCGGACAACAACGGCAAGGACACCACGGTTAAGTTCACCCTCGGCAGCGACGCGGCCATCGACTTTACCGCCGACGACATCAAGTCCATCACCATCAACGGTGGTGAGCCACTGAGCAAGGCGCAAGTCGAGGCCCTGCTGAACGGCACCGGCATTGAGCTGGTCCTCTCGGGCGACAGCAGTGACATCGTGGTCACCATCACCCCGAACGACGACAAGCTCCTGGAAAACACCGAAGCCTTCACCGGTAATATCGAAGTCATCGCAGACAGCAATGGCTTGGTTAACGGCTCGGTGGAAACCGGCAAAGGCAGCGCAGACGGCGCCTTCACCGACAAGAAGACCGATGACGAAGTCACCAACGAAGATCTGCTGGTGAAAATCGAGACCGCAGAGAACAAAGGCGCGGCGGCAGAAAGCCAGGACGAGTCGGTACAGTTCACCATCTCGCGCTCAGACGACAACGGCGAAGACACCACGGTCAAGTTCACCCTCGGCAGCGACGCGGCCATCGACTTTACCGCCGACGACATTGCGTCTATCACCATTGGTGATAAGACCCTGACGACTGACGAGATCGCCGATCTCCTCAACGGCAACGGCGTCAACGTCGTGCTGTCCGGTGACACCCTCAGCACCACCGTCACTATCACCCCTAACGACGACAAGCTGCTCGAGAACACCGAAGCCTTCACCGGTAATATCGAAGTCATCGCAGACGGCAATGGCTTGGTTAACGGCTCGGTGGAAACCGGCAAAGGCAGTGCAGACGGCGCCTTCACCGACAAGAAGGTCGATGACGAAGTCACCAACGAAGATCTGCTGGTGAAAATCGAGACCGCAGAGAACAAAGGCGCGGCGGCAGAAAGCCAGGACGAGTCGGTTCAGTTCGTGATTTCCCGCTCGGACAACAACGGCGAAGACACCACGGTTAAGTTCACCCTCGGCAGCGACGCGGCCATCGACTTTACCGTCGACGACATCAAGTCCATCACTATCAACGGTGGTGAGCCACTGAGCAAGGCGCAAGTCGAGGCCCTGCTGAACGGCACCGGCATTGAGCTGGTCCTCTCGGGCGACAGCAGTGACATCGTGGTCACCATCACCCCGAACGACGACAAGCTCCTGGAAAACACCGAAGCCTTCACCGGTAATATCGAAGTCATCGCAGACAGCAATGGCTTGGTCAACGGCTCGGTGGAAACCGGTAAAGGCAGCGCAGACGGCGCCTTCACCGACAAGAAGACCGATGACGAAGTCACCAACGAAGATCTGCTGGTGAAAATCGAGACCGCAGAGAACAAAGGCGCGGCGGCAGAAAGCCAGGACGAGTCGGTTCAGTTCGTGATTTCCCGCTCGGACAACAACGGCAAGGACACCACGGTTAAGTTCACCCTCGGCAGCGACGCGGCCATCGACTTTACCGCCGACGACATCAAGTCCATCACCATCAACGGTGGTGAGCCACTGAGCAAGGCGCAAGTCGAGGCCCTGCTGAACGGCACCGGCATTGAGCTGGTCCTCTCGGGCGACAGCAGTGACATCGTGGTCACCATCACCCCGAACGACGACAAGCTCCTGGAAAACACCGAAGCCTTCACCGGTAATATCGAAGTCATCGCAGACAGCAATGGCTTGGTTAACGGCTCGGTGGAAACCGGCAAAGGCAGCGCAGACGGCGCCTTCACCGACAAGAAGGCCGATGACGAAGTCACCAACGAAGATCTGCTGGTGAAAATCGAAACCGTCTCCGGCAAAGGCGCGGCGGCGGAAAGCCAGGACGAGTCGGTCCAGTTCGTGATTTCCCGCTCGGACAACAACGGCAAGGACACCACGGTTAAGTTCACCCTCGGCAGCGACGCGGCCATCGACTTTACCGCCGACGACATCAAGTCCATCACCATTGGTGATAAGACCCTGACGACTGACGAGATCGCCGATCTCCTCAACGGCAACGGCGTCAACGTCGTGCTGTCCGGTGACACCCTCAGCACCACCGTCACTATCACCCCTAACGACGACAAGCTGCTCGAGAACACCGAAGCCTTCACCGGTAATATCGAAGTCATCGCAGACGGCAATGGCTTGGTTAACGGCTCGGTGGAAACCGGCAAAGGCAGTGCAGACGGCGCCTTCACCGACAAGAAGGCCGATGACGAAGTCACCAACGAAGATCTGCTGGTGAAAATCGAGACCGCAGAGAACAAAGGCGCGGCGGCAGAAAGCCAGGACGAGTCGGTTCAGTTCGTGATTTCCCGCTCGGACAACAACGGCGAAGACACCACGGTTAAGTTCACCCTCGGCAGCGACGCGGCCATCGACTTTACCGCCGACGACATCAAGTCCATCACCATTGGTGATAAGACCCTGACGACTGACGAGATCGCCGATCTCCTCAACGGCAACGGCGTCAACGTCGTGCTGTCCGGTGACACTCTCAGCACCACCGTCACTATCACCCCTAACGACGACAAGCTCCTGGAAAACACCGAAGCCTTCACCGGTAATATCGAAGTCATCGCAGACAGCAATGGCTTGGTTAACGGCTCGGTGGAAACCGGTAAAGGCAGTGCAGACGGCGCCTTCACCGACAAGAAGACCGATGACGAAGTCACCAACGAAGATCTGCTGGTGAAAATCGAGACCGCAGAGAACAAAGGCGCGGCGGCAGAAAGCCAAGACGAGTCGGTTCAGTTCGTGATTTCCCGCTCGGACAACAACGGCGAAGACACCACGGTTAAGTTCACCCTCGGCAGCGCTGCGGACGTGGATTTCACTGCGGACGACATCAAGTCCATCACTATCAACGGTGGTGAGCCACTGAGCAAGGCGCAAGTCGAGGCCCTGCTAAACGGCACCGGCATTGAGCTGACATTGACGGGCGACAACAGCGACCTGACTGTCACCATCACCCCTAACGACGACAAGCTGCTGGAAAACACCGAAGCCTTCACCGGTCACATCACCGTGATCGCAGACAGCAATGGCTTGGTCAACGGCTCGGTGGAAACCGGTAAAGGCAGCGCAGACGGCGCCTTCACCGACAAGAAGACCGATGACGAAGTCACCAACGAAGATCTGCTGGTGAAAATCGAAACCGTCACTGGCAAAGGCACAGCAGCAGAAAGCCAAAGTGAGTCGGTTCAGTTCGTGATTTCCCGCTCGGACAACAACGGCGAAGACACCACGGTCAAGTTCACCCTCGGCAGCGACGCGGCCATCGACTTTACCGTCGACGACATCAAGTCCATCACCATCAACGGTGGTGAGCCACTGAGCAAGGCGCAAGTCGAGGCCCTGCTGAACGGCACCGGCATTGAGCTGGTCCTCTCGGGCGACAGCAGTGACATCGTGGTCACCATCACCCCGAACGACGACAAGCTCCTGGAAAACACCGAAGCCTTCACCGGTAATATCGAAGTCATCGCAGACAGCAATGGCTTGGTTAACGGCTCGGTGGAAACCGGCAAAGGCAGTGCAGACGGCGCCTTCACCGACAAGAAGGCCGATGACGAAGTCACCAACGAAGATCTGCTGGTGAAAATCGAAACCGTCTCCGGCAAAGGCGCGGCGGCGGAAAGCCAGGACGAGTCGGTCCAGTTCGTGATTTCCCGCTCGGACAACAACGGCAAGGACACCACGGTTAAGTTCACCCTCGGCAGCGACGCGGCCATCAACTTTACCGCCGACGACATCAAGTCCATCACCATCAACGGTGGTGAGCCACTGAGCAAGGCGCAAGTCGAGGCCCTGCTGAACGGCACCGGCATTGAGCTGACATTGACGGGCGACAACAGCGACCTGACTGTCACCATCACCCCGAACGACGACAAGCTCCTGGAAAACACCGAAGCCTTCACCGGTAATATCGAAGTCATCGCAGACGGCAACGGTTTGGTCAACGGCTCGGTGGAAACCGGTAAAGGCAGCGCAGACGGCGCCTTCACCGACAAGAAGGCCGATGACGAAGTCACCAACGAAGATCTGCTGGTGAAAATCGAGACCGCAGAGAACAAAGGCACAGCAGCAGAAAGCCAAAGTGAGTCGGTTCAGTTCGTGATTTCCCGCTCGGACAACAACGGCGAAGACACCACGGTCAAGTTCACCCTCGGCAGCGACGCGGCCATCGACTTTACCGTCGACGACATCAAGTCCATCACCATCAACGGTGGTGAGCCACTGAGCAAGGCGCAAGTCGAGGCCCTGCTGAACGGCACCGGCATTGAGCTGGTCCTCTCGGGCGACAGCAGTGACATCGTGGTCACCATCACCCCGAACGACGACAAGCTCCTGGAAAACACCGAAGCCTTCACCGGTAATATCGAAGTCATCGCAGACAGCAATGGCTTGGTTAACGGCTCGGTGGAAACCGGCAAAGGCAGTGCAGACGGCGCCTTCACCGACAAGAAGGCCGATGACGAAGTCACCAACGAAGATCTGCTGGTGAAAATCGAAACCGTCTCCGGCAAAGGCGCGGCGGCGGAAAGCCAGGACGAGTCGGTCCAGTTCGTGATTTCCCGCTCGGACAACAACGGCAAGGACACCACGGTTAAGTTCACCCTCGGCAGCGACGCGGCCATCAACTTTACCGCCGACGACATCAAGTCCATCACCATCAACGGTGGTGAGCCACTGAGCAAGGCGCAAGTCGAGGCCCTGCTGAACGGCACCGGCATTGAGCTGACATTGACGGGCGACAACAGCGACCTGACTGTCACCATCACCCCGAACGACGACAAGCTCCTGGAAAACACCGAAGCCTTCACCGGTAATATCGAAGTCATCGCAGACGGCAACGGTTTGGTCAACGGCTCGGTGGAAACCGGTAAAGGCAGCGCAGACGGCGCCTTCACCGACAAGAAGGCCGATGACGAAGTCACCAACGAAGATCTGCTGGTGAAAATCGAGACCGCAGAGAACAAAGGCGCGGCGGCAGAAAGCCAGGACGAGTCGGTTCAGTTCGTGATTTCCCGCTCGGACAACAACGGCGAAGACACCACGGTCAAGTTCACCCTCGGCAGCGACGCGGCCATCGACTTTACCGTCGACGACATCAAGTCCATCACCATCAACGGTGGTGAGCCACTGAGCAAGGCGCAAGTCGAGGCCCTGCTGAACGGCACCGGCATTGAGCTGGTCCTCTCGGGCGACAGCAGTGACATCGTGGTCACCATCACCCCGAACGACGACAAGCTCCTGGAAAACACCGAAGCCTTCACCGGTAATATCGAAGTCATCGCAGACAGCAATGGCTTGGTTAACGGCTCGGTGGAAACCGGTAAAGGCAGCGCAGACGGCGCCTTCACCGACAAGAAGACCGATGACGAAGTCACCAACGAAGATCTGCTGGTGAAAATCGAGACCGCAGAGAACAAAGGCGCGGCGGCAGAAAGCCAGGACGAGTCGGTTCAGTTCGTGATTTCCCGCTCGGACAACAACGGCAAGGACACCACGGTTAAGTTCACCCTCGGCAGCGACGCGGCCATCGACTTTACCGCCGACGACATCAAGTCCATCACCATCAACGGTGGTGAGCCACTGAGCAAGGCGCAAGTCGAGGCCCTGCTGAACGGCACCGGCATTGAGCTGGTCCTCTCGGGCGACAGCAGTGACATCGTGGTCACCATCACCCCGAACGACGACAAGCTCCTGGAAAACACCGAAGCCTTCACCGGTAATATCGAAGTCATCGCAGACAGCAATGGCTTGGTTAACGGCTCGGTGGAAACCGGCAAAGGCAGCGCAGACGGCGCCTTCACCGACAAGAAGACCGATGACGAAGTCACCAACGAAGATCTGCTGGTGAAAATCGAGACCGCAGAGAACAAAGGCGCGGCGGCAGAAAGCCAGGACGAGTCGGTTCAGTTCGTGATTTCCCGCTCGGACAACAACGGCGAAGACACCACGGTTAAGTTCACCCTCGGCAGCGACGCGGCCATCGACTTTACCGCCGACGACATCAAGTCCATCACCATCAACGGTGGTGAGCCACTGAGCAAGGCGCAAGTCGAGGCCCTGCTGAACGGCACCGGCATTGAGCTGGTCCTCTCGGGCGACAGCAGTGACATCGTGGTCACCATCACCCCGAACGACGACAAGCTCCTGGAAAACACCGAAGCCTTCACCGGTAATATCGAAGTCATCGCAGACAGCAATGGCTTGGTTAACGGCTCGGTGGAAACCGGTAAAGGCAGCGCAGACGGCGCCTTCACCGACAAGAAGGCCGATGACGAAGTCACCAACGAAGATCTGCTGGTGAAAATCGAGACCGCAGAGAACAAAGGCGCGGCGGCAGAAAGCCAGGACGAGTCGGTTCAGTTCGTGATTTCCCGCTCGGACAACAACGGCGAAGACACCACGGTTAAGTTCACCCTCGGCAGCGACGCGGCCATCGACTTTACCGCCGACGACATCAAGTCCATCACCATCAACGGTGGTGAGCCACTGAGCAAGGCGCAAGTCGAGGCCCTGCTGAACGGCACCGGCATTGAGCTGGTCCTCTCGGGCGACAGCAGTGACATCGTGGTCACCATCACCCCGAACGACGACAAGCTCCTGGAAAACACCGAAGCCTTCACCGGTAATATCGAAGTCATCGCAGACAGCAATGGCTTGGTCAACGGCTCGGTGGAAACCGGTAAAGGCAGCGCAGACGGCGCCTTCACCGACAAGAAGACCGATGACGAAGTCACCAACGAAGATCTGCTGGTGAAAATCGAAACCGTCACTGGCAAAGGCACAGCAGCAGAAAGCCAAAGTGAGTCGGTTCAGTTCGTGATTTCCCGCTCGGACAACAACGGCGAAGACACCACGGTCAAGTTCACCCTCGGCAGCGACGCGGCCATCGACTTTACCGTCGACGACATCAAGTCCATCACCATCAACGGTGGTGAGCCACTGAGCAAGGCGCAAGTCGAGGCCCTGCTGAACGGCACCGGCATTGAGCTGGTCCTCTCGGGCGACAGCAGTGACATCGTGGTCACCATCACCCCGAACGACGACAAGCTCCTGGAAAACACCGAAGCCTTCACCGGTAATATCGAAGTCATCGCAGACAGCAATGGCTTGGTTAACGGCTCGGTGGAAACCGGTAAAGGCAGTGCAGACGGCGCCTTCACCGACAAGAAGACCGATGACGAAGTCACCAACGAAGATCTGCTGGTGAAAATCGAAACCGTCACTGGCAAAGGCACAGCAGCAGAAAGCCAGGACGAGTCGGTCCAGTTCGTGATTTCCCGCTCGGACAACAACGGCGAAGACACCACGGTTAAGTTCACCCTCGGCAGCGACGCGGCCATCGACTTTACCGTCGACGACATCAAGTCCATCACTATCAACGGTGGTGAGCCACTGAGCAAGGCGCAAGTCGAGGCCCTGCTGAACGGCACCGGCATTGAGCTGGTCCTCTCGGGCGACAGCAGTGACATCGTGGTCACCATCACCCCGAACGACGACAAGCTCCTGGAAAACACCGAAGCCTTCACCGGTAATATCGAAGTCATCGCAGACAGCAATGGCTTGGTCAACGGCTCGGTGGAAACCGGTAAAGGCAGCGCAGACGGCGCCTTCACCGACAAGAAGACCGATGACGAAGTCACCAACGAAGATCTGCTGGTGAAAATCGAAACCGTCACTGGCAAAGGCACGGCGGCGGAAAGCCAGGACGAGTCGGTCCAGTTCGTGATTTCCCGCTCGGACAACAACGGCGAAGACACCACGGTTAAGTTCACCCTCGGCAGCGACGCGGCCATCAACTTTACCGCCGACGACATCAAGTCCATCACCATCAACGGTGGTGAGCCACTGAGCAAGGCGCAAGTCGAGGCCCTGCTAAACGGCACCGGCATTGAGCTGACATTGACGGGCGACAACAGCGACCTGACTGTCACCATCACCCCGAACGACGACAAGCTCCTGGAAAACACCGAAGCCTTCACCGGTAATATCGAAGTCATCGCAGACAGCAATGGCTTGGTTAACGGCTCGGTGGAAACCGGCAAAGGCAGCGCAGACGGCGCCTTCACCGACAAGAAGACCGATGACGAAGTCACCAACGAAGATCTGCTGGTGAAAATCGAGACCGCAGAGAACAAAGGCGCGGCGGCAGAAAGCCAGGACGAGTCGGTACAGTTCGTGATTTCCCGCTCGGACAACAACGGCGAAGACACCACGGTTAAGTTCACCCTCGGCAGCGACGCGGCCATCGACTTTACCGTCGACGACATCAAGTCCATCACCATCAACGGTGGTGAGCCACTGAGCAAGGCGCAAGTCGAGGCCCTGCTGAACGGCACCGGCATTGAGCTGGTCCTCTCGGGCGACAGCAGTGACATCCTGGTCACCATCACCCCGAACGACGACAAGCTCCTGGAAAACACCGAAGCCTTCACCGGTAATATCGAAGTCATCGCAGACAGCAATGGCTTGGTTAACGGCTCGGTGGAAACCGGTAAAGGCAGTGCAGACGGCGCCTTCACCGACAAGAAGACCGATGACGAAGTCACCAACGAAGACATCACGGTTAAGATTGAAGCGACGGACAACCGCGCCATCGAAGGTGACGCGGGCGACACCGTGACCTTCACCGTCAGCCGCTCGGTCGACAACGGCTTCGACACCACGGTCAAGTTCTCCCTGGCCGACAGCGATGCCGAGACCCTGTTTAACGCAGGCGACATCCTGTCCGTCAAGATTGGCGACACCCTATACGAAGGTGACGCCCTGAAGGCGTTGTTTACCGCCCCTGGCGTCGACATCACCTTTAATGACACCACCGGCAACAGCATCGACGTGGTCATCACGCCGAAGGACGATGCCCTGCTCGAGAACACCGAGAACTTCACCGGCACCATCACCGCGGTGGACGGCGGCAACGGCACCATCGACACCGACAACGGCGCTGACACCGCGTCCGTCAAGGACAACGACAAATTAGTCATCACAGTAAAAGACGCAATCGTCACCGAAGAAGGCCTATCGAACGGTAATCCTGATAACACAGGCGAGCCAAGCGACAGTGCGACAGACACAACGGCCAATAGTATTGAAATTGATATCAATGTTGAGGACTACAACGACGTTAATGTCAGCTTTACGTTAGACGGTGAAGGAAACCCAACCTTTGAAGGTGGCCATCCAGATCTTAGCTCAGGGGATGAGCCCATTAATTGGACGGTCGATGGTTCTTCATTGATTGGATATAAAGGCGATGATGAGTCCGATATTGTGGTGACCGTCACTCTTGAACAAGGAAGTGACACTGCGAAACCATCGTACAGCGTCACTCTTCACCAACCCTTAGATCATAGTGATAAAGGTGTTGAAGATATTCAGGGACTGCAGCCAAACATTACTGTCGAAGGTAAAGGCGAACTAGCTGGTATTGATGCAGGACAGTCACATCTCGACATCAGCATTGAAGATGACATGCCAGTGATCGACCAGAGCTCTCAACCTGTAATTCCGTCCGGTACGGAAAAATCAAATGTTCAACTGATCTTAGATGTTTCAGGTTCAATGAGTTCTAGGATTCAGTTACTTGAAACAGCAATTTTAGCCATGCTGAAACAGTACGAAGCAGCGGGAACAGTAAAAGTCCAAATGCTACTCTTTAACACTTCTACTGAAGTGGTTGAGACGGATAATGGTGATACATGGATGACTGTCGCACAAGCCAAAGACATTATTGAAAGCAATATGTTTGAAGACATTGTTAGCCAAAATTATGCAACTTACTACGATAAAGCAATTAGTAAGTCCACGTCATCATGGATGGACCCTGGCAAAATTGAAGATGCAAAAAATACCACTTACTTCGTATCTGATGGTCAGCCAACTGATAATCATGAATTTAAAAATTCAGCCGAGTGGCACCAGCATTTAGAAGACAACAATATACGCAGTGAAGCCATCGGTATTACTAATAACCTTCTGGAGTCGGATCTAAACGGTATATCTCATGATGGGCAAAACAACACAACACTTGACCCAATTTTGGTGGGCGATGTTACTGATTTGTTCCCGATATTTAATCAATTAGCTGCGAGCGCAGTGAAGGGCCAATTATTTACCGACCAATCATTTGGTGCGGATGGGAAAGGATCAGTCACATTAACTATCGACTCTACAGACTACACATTTAATTTCGATAAAGATGGGAAGCCTACATTAGAGGGCGACTACGACGATCTATCATTTTCTGAAGGAAAACTGACCATTGTCGTTGATGGAAAACACACGCTAATTGTTGATATTAATACTGGTGGTTATGTTTTCCACCCATCATTTACCACTGAAAACCAATCCATCGAAATCGGTGTACAACTTACTGACGGCGATGGTGATAGCGCTTCTGCCACGCACACATTTGACGTTGCCGGACTGCCAAGTCTCGATGTTACAGATAGCAATAATGATGATTTAGGGGACAATACCGTCCTTGAAAATAATGGCAGCACCGATGCAGGGGAATTCACATTTACGGCAGACGCTGGGTTCAAGTCCATTACAATCGGTAACCAGACATTTACTTCAATCGTTGAATTACAAAATAACGTTGAAATCACTTTCGAAGGTGTAACGTTCAAGATTGAACAGGTCACGGATAATAACGGTGTAATTACTGTCAACTACACGGTTGTATCTATTGAAAGTAAGGATCATTCGTCCCATAACTCCAATAGCAACGCTGATGCGGGTGTTATTGTTGATCTTCCAATCGTCATCGTTGATCAAAACAACATCAGCGTGACCGATTCTATTTACGTCAATATAGCGGACACAGCTCCCAAAGCTGTTGATGACAACGTAACCACAGATGAAGACACCAAAATCGTTGGCAATGTCATTAGTGGTGATACCGATGGGATTGGACAAGACCAACTTGGTGCAGATTCAACTGCAGTCATGAGAATCCAAGCGCTTGTACAAAAAGGAAGCAGCAACACTTTCAAAAACAAATGGTTTGATGTACCTCAAGACGGGTCTAACCTGACTGTCGAATCCAAGTATGGCACTCTTATCATCAATAAATTTGGCGAGTATACGTTTACGCCAAATGAAGAGGCTAACAAGTTAAATGATGGTGACATCGAGAAACAGAACTTCAAATATGAATTGAAAGATAGTGACGGGGATACTGACACAGCAAATCTCGACATAGCCATCAATGGCGTCACTGATTTTGACAATGTCATCATAGACAAATTAGGTGGAATCAATTCCGTTTACCTTTCCGATGGGTTTGTAACCTCCTCCCCTGGTCACACCACCCCTTCGGGGGAAACGCCAAGTGTTACTGTGAATGGCGTCGTAATGCCTGGCGCTAATATTCCAGTCACTGATGGAAATGATTATGTTGATACAGGGACAGAAAATGACCATGTAGAGGGTGGTAAAGGTAACGACGTCATCTACCTTGGGTCAGGTAGTATCCACTTACCCGACAATATAATTCCAATGGATAGCAACGGCTCACCGATCGCAGCACAGTTCGTGACTCTTTCTGATAAAGACATTTTCCAAAACGGAAAAGAGAGCAACACACTGGGCAAATTCCAATCACCAACTTGGGCTGATGCCGCTCATGGTGCAGATGGAAACGATAAAATTTTTGGTCAAGAAGACGTAGATCTCATCTCTGGCGGTAAAGGAAATGACTACTTAGATGGAGGCTCTGGCACCGACTTCATCCGCGGGGGGTCAGATAACGACATCATCATTGGTGGCGCTGGCGATGATCTAATGCGTGGCGATGGCGGGAAAGATACTTTCTCTTGGGATCTCAGTCATGTTGATGCTGATACGGTTACAACAGACACCATCGTAGACTTCAATTTAAAAGATGATGTGTTAGATCTAGGTGATCTCCTATCAGCACCAAATGCTGGATACGCTATAGATGCCGAGTGGACTGGCTCTTGGGATGACTTGAGTAAACAAAGCCTAACCATCAAAATAGATATTGATGGTGATGCGAGTGGTGAAAATGGCTATGAACAACTTATTACCCTTGAGAATATCACTGGCAATATCAGAGACGGGATTGTCATCAACACGCTCGTTGATGGAAAAGAGGCCACTTTAACTATCCAAGATAGTGATGGATATTTTGGCTCAACACCTCCCTCAATCGTCATTGACGTTGATAACAACTAAAACTCCTTAAGGGCTCGGCCAATCGGCCGATGCCCTTTTTGTATTTGTACATTTTTGTTTTTCTGATTTTTGACTTTTTATAGAGAGAACTAGGTGACAGAAGCAGCTATCGCTGAACGCAAACCGTCACAGTGGCGCATTTCAGCGTCGACGCAGGCAGTTGACGACCCGTTGTTAGATTGCTTGGTCTTACTGACCGAGCACTATGGTTCACCGTGCTCTGGCGACGCCTTAACGGCAGGTTTACCCATGACTGATGCGTTGCTGACGGCGGATTTATTTCCGCAGGCCGCGGCGCGCGCGGGGTTAACCGCCAAGCTTTCTCGGCGTCAACTAAAAGCGCTACCGAAACTCTTGTTGCCTTGCATACTTCTTTTGACCGACAAAAAAGCCTGCATTCTTCGGGAGATCGATGAAAAAGAAGGCATGGCATTAATACAAACCTCTGAGAATGGCGGCGAAGAAGAAATTTCGCTGGCGGAATTGGAGTCCATGTATGTCGGCTATGCGTTTTTGGTTAAACGTCAGTATCGCGGTGACAACAGTGTTGACTTGCATCTGCACGACACAAAAATCCATTGGTTCTGGCAAACGGTCAAAGACGCCTCCCCTATCTATCGCGACGCCTTGATAGCGTCGGTGTTGGTCAACCTGTTCGCCTTGGTTTCGCCCCTATTTGTCATGAACGTGTATGACAAAGTGGTGCCAAATCTTGCGTTTGAATCCCTGTGGGTACTGGCTTCCGGCGCGCTGATTGCGTTTTTCTTTGATTTTCTAATGAAAAAAATGCGCTCTTACCTAATAGATATTGCAGGTAAGAAAGTCGACATCATCGTGTCATCACGCTTGTTTGCGCGATTAATGGGAATCCCGTTAGAAAAACGCGCCAAAAGTGTTGGCGGCATGGCAAAACAACTCGGTGAGTTTGATGGCATTCGCGACATGTTAACGTCGGCGACCATCACCACCTTGGTGGATTTACCCTTCGCGGCCTTCTTCCTGTTTGTTATTTACCTTGTCGCGGGCGATCTGGCGGTCGTGCCTGTTGTCGCGGGTATCGCCATTCTGGGTTATGCATTTATCGTACAACCACGCCTGAAAGCGGCCATTGAAGAGTCCAACAAATACGCGAGCCAAAAACACGGTCATTTGATTGAGAGCCTATCCGCCTTGGAAGGGATCAAAGCCAACGTGGCAGAAGGCATTGTGCAAAAAAGCTGGCAACAGATGACAGCGCACACTGCTAACTGGAACATGAAAGTCAAACAAATCACCAACTCGGTGTCTTACTTTGCTTCTTTTATTGTGCAAGTTACCTCTGTTGCTGTGGTCGTGATGGGGGTTTACCGCGTCGCGGATGCTCAAATCAGCATGGGTGGCATTATTGCTGCCGTCATGCTGTCTAGCCGCGCAGTGTCACCGATGGCGCAACTTGCAGGCTTAATGAGCCGCTGGAATCAAACCCAATCGGGTATGCGTCAGCTCAATGCCATGATGGACCAAGAAGACGAGTTCGCAGACAAAGGCCACCTGATTAGCCGTAAGCGCCTGAAAGGCGACATTTATGCTGACAACGTGGGCTTTAGCTACCCAGAGACGGAAAAGCCAGCACTACACCCCACCAGCATGACTATCAAGGCCGGTGAGAAAATTGCAATTTTGGGTAAAAACGGAACCGGTAAAAGTACCTTAATCCGTATGCTTGCTGGTCTTTATCAGCCAAGCGTAGGCAGCCTCCGTTTTGATGGCGTTGACGCCAAGCAAATTCACCCAGCAGATCTGCGTCGCAATGTCGGTTATCTGGCACAAGACGTCACCCTGTTCCACGGTACGATTCGTGAAAATATCATGTTTGGTACACGCCAAGTCACCGAGCATCAACTGATACGCGCGACCCAGCTTTCAGGTGTCGGTATTTTCACTTCGCAAGACAGCGAAGGGTTGGACAAGCAAGTCGGTGAACGCGGTGAAACGCTTTCTCGTGGCCAACGTCAATCGGTGGCGCTGGCACGTGCACTGCTCAACGATCCGCCGCTACTGATCATGGATGAACCGACCGCCAGCCTTGATGCCCATGCCGAAAACCAGTTTATCCATTCCATGAAGTTCGCCGCCAAAGATCGCACCTTGGTGATGATTACTCACAAAATGGCGCTGCTTCAGCTGGTTGATCGCGTCATCGTGATGGACAAGGGACGCATCGTGATGGATGGGCCTAGAGATAAAGTGCTTGAGCGTTTAAATAGCAGTAACGCAGGAGGGCAAAATGACTAACCCATTGAAGCGCGATGACATCGAAATGACTGACGATGTTTATGGCGCCATGCTGACCGACGCACCACTGCGCTATCGCATCGTAATTTGGGGGGTATTTACCTTCTTTGCTGTGATGTTGGTCTGGTCTAACTTTGCCTCGTTAGATCGCATGACGCGCGGTGAAGGAAAGGTGATCCCCTCCTCGCAAGTGCAGCTAATCCAAAGCCTTGATGGCGGTATTTTGCAAGCCATGTATGTGCAAGAAGGCCAACTGGTTCAACAAGGTGAGCCGCTTGCGCGTATTGATGACACCCGTTTTCGTTCCGATCTTGCGCAGCAAGAAGAGGAAGAGTTCAGCCTTCGTGCCAATATTTTACGCATGCAAACGGAGCTCAAAAGCATTCAGTTGTTCCCAACCGCCCCAAACTGGCGCGACCAAATCCAGATCACCTTGCTGCCATTGGAGTTTCCTGCCCAACTTGAAACTGCCGAACCGGAACTGATTGCACGTCAGCGTCAGGAGTACGATGGTCGCCTGGTGGATTTAAAAAACAAGGTTGAAATCCTTGCCCGACAAATCCAGCAAAAACAGCAAGAAAGTCAGGAGGTTGATTCGAAGCTTCGTACTCTGTCTAACAGTTATGGCCTGATCAATCGCGAGCTGAAAATCACCATTCCGCTGGCCAAAAAAGGCATCGTTTCTGAGATAGATTTGCTCAAGCTCGAGCGCCAAGTCAATGACCTGAAAGGCGAACTGGAATCCCTGCGTTTAATGCAGCCAAAGATCAAATCCACTGTCGATGAAGCGATTTTAAAACGCCGCGAAGCGGTGCACTCATTCAACAATGAAACCCGCTCAAAAATGAGCGAATTGGAATCGCGCTTATCTCGCCTGACGCAGGCACAAGTTGGATCTCAAGACAAAGTCGACAAAGCGGTGATCACCGCCCCCGTCACGGGTACGATCAAAACCATTCACATCAATACATTAGGCGGTGTTGTTCAGCCGGGTATTGATTTGATTGAAATCGTCCCAGCAGAAGACAAATTGCTGATCGAGGCCAAAATCGCGCCTAAAGACATCGCGTTTCTTCACTCTGGATTACCGTCAGTCGTGAAAGTCACCGCTTATGATTTTACCCGCTATGGTGGCCTAAACGGCACGTTAGAACACATCAGTGCTGATACCACCCAAGATGAAGAAGGAAACAGCTTCTACTTGGTCAGGGTTCGCACCGATAAATCCAGCTTAGAGAAAAAGGATGGCACTGAGCTGCCCATTATTCCGGGAATGCTCACATCAGTAGACATCATTACCGGGAAACGGACCGTTCTAGAGTATTTGCTTAATCCCATTTTAAGGGCAAAAGAATCGGCGCTAAGAGAGCGCTAATAATAATAATCAAGGAGAGAGACATGAAAAACAGTGTTAGCCATTCGCTGAGAAAAAGCGTGGCAGCATTGGCAGTGGCTGCCGTTTTGCTACCCACGTCAGTTGCCGCTCAATCGCTCGAACAGGCAGTGGCTACGGCATTAGATACTCACCCGCAAATCCGCCAAGCATTCAATCGTTTTAAGGTGCGTGAAGAGCAAGTGAATCAAGCTACTGCTGGCTACTACCCAACGATAGACTTCGATGCAGGTATTGGTCGCGAGTGGACCGAAAGCCCGTCTACCCGTCGAGATGGACTCAACGATAACTATGACGACAACAAAGAACTGACACGCCGAGAAATCGGTGTATCGCTTCGTCAAATGTTGTTTGATGGCTTTCAAACCTCGAGCGAAGTTAAGCGCACCGAATATGAAGCCAGTGCAGAACAATGGATGTTGTTCGCGTCAGCGGAAGATGTGGCACTGGAAGTCTCTCGTGCCTATCTAGAATATTTGCGCGCAGGTCAAATCGTGGTTCTTGCCGAGCGCAATCTAGAAAGTCACCAAACCATTTTTGATGCAGTAAAACAAAAAACGGATTCAGGCTTGGGCTCAACGGCAGATTTATCTCAAGTGACAGGTCGTCTTGCCCGTGCGCATTCGAACCTAATTTCATCGAAAAATAATCTGTCTGATGCCACCATCACCTACAAAAAGCTGGTGAATGTCGCCCCAGATGATGTGCGTATTCCTGTGCCTGATGCGGTCTTGCTGCCAACAAGCTTGGATCAAGCCATTGAGATGTCAACGGCCGATCACCCAACACTCCGCGCTGCTGGCAATGATATCAATGCAGCGACTGCACAGCTTGATGCCGCAAAAGGTAATTACTACCCGCAGGTCACTTTTGATCTGTCTGCGGGTTGGGATGACAACTTAGATGGCTCCGAAGGGTTAAGCCCAACTAGCTCAATTGATGTGGGTGGCAACAGTGACGAAGTGCTCGCCATGGTGCGTGTGAGCTATAACCTGTTCTCTGGCGGCGCAGACAGCTCAAGAGAGCGCGAAGCGGCTTACAGCATTAATGAATCAAAAGCCGTTCAGCAAGAAGCGTACCGTGACGTCGTTGAAGGCACGACCTTGGCTTGGAACGCACGTGATTTTCTAAGCCAACAAATGACCTACCTTCGTCAGCATGTTGAATCCGCTATCGAAACCCGTAATGCCTATGAAGATCAGTTCAAACTGGGTCAACGTACGCTTATCGACGTACTGGATTCAGAGAATGAACTTTTCCAAGCACGCCGTGAGTACCTGACGGCAGAATATGATGATTTGATCGCACAATACCGCTTGCTCAACGCAACAGGGCAACTGCTGCAATCATTACGCATCACAACGCCTGAAGTCTGGTTAGGCGACGATAGCTACAAAGGAGGCGTACAATAATGAACAAACTCGTTCTCTTACTTCCTATTGTTCTTTTGGCTGGCTGTGCCAATCAAGAAATTGCGACCATGCAAGATGTCTCACCACAAGCCAATGACCTACGTGATCTTGACTACGATGGCGTGATCAAAGCTCGTGAACTTTGCGACGAAACGTTAAACGGTGCAGCGGTAAACAACGACGGTTGCCCGAAAGACAAAACCGTTAAGCAGAGCTTTCGCTTAGACGTGAAGTTCCCCAATGATTCCGCAAGGCTGATGCCGAGCAACTACGCGAAACTCGAACAACTCGCGGCATTTTTGGAAGAGCAAGACGGCGCAACGGTGACGATTGAAGGTCACGCAAGCAAAGTCGGCAACCCCGCTTACAACTTGAGACTGTCTCAACGTCGCGCAGATGCTGTTGCAACGGCACTGATTGAGGATTTTGATATCCCCGCTTCGCGTGTTGAGGCTATCGGCTATGGCGATACTGCGCCCTTGATTGATGAAGACTCTGAGCTTGCCCACGAGACTAACCGTCGTGTTATGGCATCGCTTTCTGGCGAATACAGCACCACAGACATGAGATGGACCATTTTCACGTCTGAATAACCTTATGTCGCATGACCTTATGTTACGTAAGCTTATATTTACATAACGTTACGTATGCATAAGAGAATGGGCCAGTGCACAAGCGTGCTGGCCTGTTCTATTGCGCGCTATCACGAGCTTTACTATGATAACGAAACGCCTTTCTCTGCTTCTGGTTTACGTGTCAGCTGCGCTTTTGCTCGCGCTATTTATAGCGGGGCAGTTGTTGATGAACACCCATGAACAGCAAGCCAAGCTTGCGCAGCGCGCCGACGATGCGACGCATCAGCTCGTGCAAACGCTGCCAAAATTTATTGCATACTACGACACCGATTCGATAAAGCTTATCGTGAAAGCCATGCTGTCTCCCGAGCTAACATCGATAACACTCACCGATCAAATCACCTCGGAAGCGGCCACGTGGTCTTATAACTCACTTTCTGTGAACGCCCGATCTGTAGATGAGGTGTCCACTCCCCCATACTGGTTTTCATCACTGACACAAGTGGCTCCTGTTGAACAAGTGGTTGAGCTAAAGAATAACGATGCGGTTGTCGCTTCTCTCGTATTGACTTTGTCTGCGAATCAGGCGAATCAAGATGTCGCCGAACATGTTTCCTCTTTAATCGCGAGCGCGAGCTTGCTGACACTGGGTTTGCTATTTGTATTCACCCTGATCAGTGAAAAGCACCGTCGCGCGATCCACAAAGCGACATCAACGATCCACCAGCTGGCAGTGCAAGATTTCTCCTCTCAGGAATCTTCATCACAACGCTCAGGTTTGACCCTGCTAGATAGCGCGATTGATAGTTTGGCGCAGCAAGTTCAACGTTTAATCCAATCACTGAACAACGAACTACAAACCCTGCACAACAGCATGATGTTCGATGCAGTGTCCGGTCTACCAAACCGTCAGTACTTCTCGCACCAACTCAACAGTTGGATGGGTGAAGGTCATGAATCTCAAGGTGCAGTGTTCATCGCTAACATGGCATGGATGGATACCATTTATCGTCGCTATGGTTTCGCGGCGCGTGATGAAACCTGGCGTTTGTTGTCGAACTCACTGCAGTCAGAACTGGGCAGCCAAACCAATATTTGTATCGCCCGCATTAGCGAAACGGAAGTGGCGCTGTTGTTACCTGAATACAGTGAAGAACAAAGCAGACATTGCCTTCATACGTTGATCAGCACATTAAACAATGAAGTAACCATGGCGGGTTTTGATGCCAACGAAGGGTTCCACATTGGCGTGGTTCACGGCCATGATGTGGAGAGCTCTCAGTTGATGTCTCTGGCTGATAACGCCATGCAACGTGCCATTCAAATCAACGATGTGTTTGTGTTCAATCGTGGTTCGGAAGAGCAAGTGATTGACCGCGAAACCTGGCGTTTACTGCTCACCGACACCCTGCGCGAAAAAGCGATTCGACTTCAATGGCAACCGGTGAACACACTAGATAGCGTCAACAGTGAACCGTTGCACTATGAAGTGTTCACACAGGCATTGATTGAAAATCAGTGGCAATCGGCAGGTCGTATCATGCCTTACGTTCAACTGTTCGCGAAAGGTATCGAGTTGGACAAAATTGTCATAGAGTCACTCATTGACTTACACAAATCACAGCCGCTTGAAACGCATATTGCGCTAAACCTCACTGACGAAAGTTTATCAAGTGATGTGTTTACCCAATGGTTGATGCAGAAACTCACTACCGCGCTACCTAGCGAGAAAATTTTCTTTGAAATCAGTGAAGCAAGCGCGCGCAATAACTTAAAAGCCTGCATCACGTTTAGTGAAAAAGTGCGTCATGTGGGAGCATTTGTTGGCGTGGACCACTTTGGCCGTTACTTGCAGGGCGTAGAATATCTGGCAAAGCTTAAGCCTAGCTATGTCAAACTCGATCAAGCATTGAGCCAAGAACAGAACAGCCAAAATCGTCTATTTACTGAAACCTTAGCCAATATTGCGGATTCGCTGGATATCACAGTGATTGCAACAGGGGTGAAAGATGAAGAAAGTAAAATAAAGCTAAACAGAGCGTTTATCGATGCATACCAAGGCTTTATTCACCCACCATCGCTCATTCCCTCAAGAGAGCAGACAGCATAGTCAATACAGAAAACCCGCGTACTGACGCGGGTTTTCTTTTATTTTAATCTATCCGTTGAATTCGTTATTCGAACCAATAGCTCATGATCAGCGCATCTTCTTTGCCTGATTGAGTTGGGTAATAACCGTAGCGGCGATCAAATTCGTTAAACTCTAGCGATTCGTATAACTTGATTGCGGCCTGGTTGCTCTCCCTGACTTCCAGCCATGCTTCTTGTGCATCCATCTCGCGCATGCTGGTGAGAAACTCGCTCAGCAATTGCTTGCCAAACCCTTTACCTTGGTACTGAGGTGCAACAGCAATATTAAGCAATGACGCTTCCCCCGCGACACATTGCGCGAAAAAATACCCAACCACATCATCGTTCATCACTAACACACGATTGCAGCCGAATTTGGTGGGTGGCTTACGCAGTAGGCTTTCTACCCATGGGTGACTATGGGCCGCGCGCTCAATCGAAACCACCGCATCCAACCAGCGATCGTCCATCGGAAGTAATTCAGCTTTCATAACTTTTTATTTGTTTCCACAGTGCTTTTTTCGCATTTTGGTCATCGTTAAGCGCAGAGAGTGCTGGTGAAGCCAGTGCTTTGACACCAGCGATAGGATGCGTAGGCACACCTGCGCACCAACACCATTCAAGCGAATGCTCACCTAAGGTCGACAGCGCTCTTGCCGGTAAACGCAGAGCCTGCTCAGAGGTTAGCTTCATGCTTGCGAGAATTTTGCCAAAAAGCCAAGCTTCATGTTCATTTGGCGCACTATCACTGACAAACAGCAGTTTGCAGGACGCTGGCAACGCAATGGCCTTGGTCATATTTACTGATAACACGTCGGGCTGTCTAACATCCCACACGGTGATCCCCATTTCTTTGAGACGCTGTAAATCGTTCATCACAACACGAAAGTCCAAAACTCAATCAAGGAATATGCACGCATCCTACCAAACTTCGGCATACATCGACATCAAAGCGCGAAGTGAAAGAGCCGAACGATAAAACCAAGCCGGATAAAAACAAAAGGAGCAGCCATTGGCCGCCCCTTTGTAGGTATATAGCGCTTCAGTTACAGCTCATCAAATTCAGGGCAGTAGTCAACCAAACCTTGCAGGTTTTCAAAGCCCCCATCAAGAAGCTCTAATGCCATAAACGCTTCTTGCGGTACATCCCATTTGCAATGGAACCCGAAGGTGTTGGCGGCGGTAAAACCAAACTGCGCATAGTAAGCTGGATCGCCTAACACGACACAGGCTGGGTAGCCCAGTTCAGCGAGTATTTCCAAGCCTTCTTTGACCAATGTAGCCGCAATGCCCTGCTTGCGATAATCAGGATGAACGCATAGCGGCGCAAGACCTTGCACACCAGTATCCATACCACCGATGATAACGGGGCTAAACATGACGTGGGCAACGGTTTTTCCTTCGTCGTTACATGCCACGAGCGACAAGGTGTTGTGACCGTTTTCACGCAGAGACATCACCAATTTAGCTTCCGCTTTCGTAGGGAACGCTTTTTCGAGCAATCTGTCGATCGGTAAAAGATCGGCAGGCGCTTCAGATCTTATGAGCATAATGCGCCTCATTGAGGGGAGCGGGTGTCTGCAGACCTTTTTGCACAAAGGCCGCTAACGAGAATAGTCCTTGGCGAAGCATGCTTGGCAATGAATCCAAATCAACACTGTCCATCAAGTTCTTGACCTCGAGCCCAAGCTCAGTGTCACCTTCAATCAAAAGGCGACGTTGGAAAAACAAGGTGTCGGGATCTTCTTTGCGGGCAGCAATCAATATTAAATCGTTCAGATCTCCGCTAAATCTTACGTCCGGTGTGTCTATATCTTGTCGAACAACTAACTTGTCGTTATCAAAACTAATGTAGCTTTTAAACCCGATATCGCGCACATGCACTTCTAACCAGCGATTTTCGAGGAACTCAAACTCGCCATCATCCAGTGCTTCACGGAACACGCGTTTTAAGGTTTCGAGCATCAACGCTTGCTGCGCGGATGCTGGAATAAGTTTAACGGGCAGCCTAAATAAGGCGGGTGCCTGATGCACCAATGTTGAATGAAGAGTGTTGAGCAAAGTCATGTTCCAATGCTAAGGGTGGCGAAGATATGGCTCATTGTATGCCATTGTGTCGCTCAATGATCATGCCTTACGTCAAAAAAACAGGGGGACAATACGTCACACCGATAACCACTCAACCCCGAATGATATTCCAACGCATTGTGGAAGGCTAGAATACCCTCAACATAACCTTTATTTGAAACACGTCACGATGTCGCGATATCAATTCACAACTGAAAAGTGGCATCGGTTCAATAAGCCATTCCTTTAGATAGATAAGGTATATAAAGGTTTATCCAATCACATCACCGTTATATAGTGTCGTCTCAAACATGGAACTGAAGTGGGAAATAGCTTCGCAAGCTAGGATGTATGGAGCCTACATGCCAATCGAGCAGTTAACCTATTGGTTTTCACGTCTTACTCAAAACAGCCCTTTTCTTTTTGCCGTGCTGGACAAAGACCATCATTATCTTTGGGTAAGTCAGCGCTATTGCGAAATCAGTGGACTAGATCAAGACGAGTTAGTCGGAAAACAAGATAAAGACATTCTAGGCTCTGCTTTCTACGACGCATTGTCACCCCACTATAATCGCGCACTTAGCGGCGAGAATACGGAAGGTGAGATAGTGCTAAACGATGGCATTCATGACTCAAGCTTCCACTTCAGCGTCTCCCCACTCACTAGTAACGAGTGGCCGGAAGGTGCGGTTATTTTCCACGCATCCGACACCTCAGAAAGGCAAGTTCTTACCAGCGCGCTGGAATCCTCAGAAAGTCGTTTTAGCAACCTTTGTCAATTAGTGGGTGAAGGCTGCTGTGTGCTGGATGATGGCATCATTCTTAGTGCAAACAGTCACGCTGTTAGCATGCTGGGATTTGATAATCTCAACGAGATTTTGGGTGAAGATATCGAAAGCCTGCTGGCAGGCCCTGTCAAAGGTCAATCCCTTATTGCCTCTCTGACATCGCTAGACTCTGGGCAGCAACTTGTCTGCCAACCAAGCAATGGGAACACGGACAGCAAGCCGTTGAACGTCTCTTATGGCTCGGTGAGCCTGTTAGGGGGAAGTGGCGCTCTCATTACGCTATCTCGGACCGTTGCGGTCAGTGATCATAAGCAAACCATCGAGAAACTGGCTCAATTCGACGCACTGACGGGCCTTTATAATAGGCACGGTTTTTCTCGTCGATTGGAACAGCTCATCAACAATGACACCCCCTTGCTGATGCTTTATCTGGATGTGGATAACTTTAAAAACATCAACGACTCCCTTGGCCATCACATTGGGGATCGTGTCTTACAAGAAATCGCTCAACGGCTTCGTCGCCAACTGCCTGCAGAAACCATTTTGGGTCATCTCGGTGGCGATGAGTTTGCCGTGTTGTTGCCAGAACAAACCGGTGACGACATCGCATGTGAACTGGCGAATAAAATCGTGGAAGTGATCAGCCAGCCTTTCGATCTTTACCATTTCAGCAAGTATCTTGCCTGCTCAATCGGCTCAGTGAAATACCCGGGTGACGGCAAAGATGCTCGCAGTCTGCTGCAAAACGCTGATACCGCGATGTATGAAGCCAAAGAGCAAGGTCGTAACCGTGTCGTGACATATGACCAGCACATGAATAAAGAAGCACGCATGCGTCTTTGGCTGGAAATTGAACTACAGAAGGCATTACAAAATAATGGCTTAGAGGTCTGGTATCAACCTAAGGTCAACGCGAAAGATTACTCAATCAACGGCGCGGAAGCATTGGTTCGCTGGAAGCACCCTGTTGAGGGCTACATCAGCCCTGCACGCTTTATTCCAGTAGCAGAGCGCTCAGGAATGATTGAACTGCTTGGTCGCAATGTGATGCGCGAAGTATTTCAAGCCGTGCGCCGCTGGCAAAGCCTAAAAATCCTTCCGGGACGCGTGGCCATCAATCTATCACCACAGCAGTTTCGCAATCCGAACCTCACGACGCACATGAAAAAACTGCAATCTGCCACGCAAGCGGATCCCTCGATGATCACGTTTGAGCTAACGGAAAGCGCCGTTATTAGCGACGGTGACCACGCAATCCAAATGCTCAATGCGATTAAAGAACTCGGGTTTGCGCTATCAATTGATGATTTTGGAACCGGCTATTCATCCTTGTCCTATTTGGCTAAGTTTCCATTGGATGAACTGAAAATCGACCGCGCATTTATATCAGACATGGAAACCTTTCCAAAACAGGTCACATTGATAGAAAACATCATCAATCTTGGCCGATCGTTAAACATGTCAGTGGTCGCTGAAGGCGTGGAAACGGGTAAGCAAGCCAGTGTGCTCGCGAACCTAAAATGTGACACCATTCAGGGCTTCCATTTCTACAAGCCAATGCCAAAAGCGGAGTTTGAAGCACTGCTAATAAACAACCGCAAGGCCATCAAAGCGGTATCGTAATTGTGATTGGCGCTTTTAAGGCGCCAACGTCATTTATCGGACGTTCATGAACCCGTATTCCATATGCTCCAAACCACCTCACCAACTTCACGTTCCAAACAATAGATTCCCCTTGGGTTTCATTCTTTGTTTACCCAAACCTGCCTTACATCAATACCTTTTAAGTCAACTCTGCCTAAAATCCTGACTTTATGTTCAAACTCATAGCCAGATGCTGACCACGTGATGTGGGGAAATTTATGGAATTGCTTTGTCCGGCAGGTAACCTTCCTGCCCTGAAAACGGCCATCGATAATGGCGCCGATGCGGTATATATCGGCTTCAAAGATGGCACTAACGCACGCCACTTTGCTGGCCTGAACTTTGATGGCAAAAAGCTCGAAAAAGCGGTCTCTTATGTTCATGATAGAAACAAACACCTTCATGTTGCGCTGAATACCTTTGCCCATCCTGATGGCTTTAAACGCTGGACGGACGCCGTTGATGCTGCCGTCGACCTTGGCGTAGATGCGTTGATCATCGCCGATCTTGCCGTACTCGATTACGCAGCGACCAAGCACCCTGACATGGAAATTCACTTGTCAGTACAAGCATCTGCCACCAACAGTGCCGCCATTGATTTTTATCGTGACCACTTCAATGTGAAGCGCGTGGTATTGCCACGCGTGCTGTCTATGCATCAGGTGAAGCAATTGTCTCGCACTACCGACGTGGATTTGGAAGTGTTTGCCTTTGGTAGCCTTTGTATTATGTCGGAAGGTCGCTGTTATTTATCGTCTTACCTAACAGGCGAATCCCCGAATACTGTTGGTGCTTGCTCGCCAGCAAAATACGTACGCTGGCAAGAAACCCCGCAAGGATTAGAATCTCGCCTTAATGACATTTTGATCGACCGCTACAAAGTCGGTGAAAACGCAGGATATCCAACGCTATGCAAAGGACGCTTTGTCACTGACGGAGAGCCATTCCACGCATTGGAGGAGCCAACCAGCCTGAATACACTTTCTATTTTGCCTGAATTGTTTGCCGCGAATATTGCCTCGGTCAAAATCGAAGGCCGTCAGCGTAGCCCAGCTTATGTTGAACAAGTGACACGCACGTGGCGACAGGCCATTGATAGCTACAAGAAAAACCCTGACGGCTATGAGGTTCTTCCGCATTGGAACCAATGTTTGGACAGTGTCTCTGAGGGCGCGCAAACCACACTTGGCGCTTACCATCGCAAATGGCAGTAAGAGATAACCCTATGAAATATTCACTTGGCCCACTTCTCTATTTCTGGCCAAAAAACGACGTTGAAACCTTTTATCAAAAAGCCGTGAACAGCGATGCTGATATTGTTTATCTTGGTGAAACGGTTTGTTCAAAACGCAGAGAGATGCGCACCGCTGACTGGATGGATTTAGGTCGTGAACTGGCTCAGCAGGGTAAACAAGTCGTACTATCAACCATGGCGTTGCTTGAGGCACCAAGCGAAGTGAAGGTGATGCAAAGTTACATCGATAATGGCGAGTTCATTATTGAAGCTAACGATGTATCCGCGATTCAACTGGCACATGGAAAAAAAGTGCCGTTTGTCGCTGGCCCTGCGTTAAACCTTTACAACGCACAAGCACTGCACGTGCTGCTGAAAAAAGGCATGACACGCTGGTGCATGCCGGTTGAGCTGTCTCGAGAATGGCTGCAAAAAGTCCTAGCTGAAGCTGAAATACTGGGGATCCGCAACAGGTTTGAGGTTGAAGTCTTTTCCTATGGTCATTTGCCATTAGCCTATTCAGCCCGCTGTTTTAGTGCCCGCGCTGAAAACCGCCCTAAAGATAAATGCGAAACTTGTTGTGTTAACTACCCACAAGGCCTAGAAGTAAAAAGCCAAGAAGGCCAAGCGGTGTTTACATTGAACGGCATTCAAACCCAATCCGGTTACTGCTACGACCTAAGCGCTGACCAGGCCTCCATGAAAGGTCTTGTCGATGTTGTACGCATTAGTCCTCAGCATGTGGACACCATTGATGTACTGGCGGGCTTTAAACGTGGTGATGCCGGTTTTTCGCCCCGCACCCATCACTGCAATGGGTACTGGCACAGTATTGAAGGCATGGCGACACATTCATAGTTCCTTGTGTTTATAACCACTAAACGTAAAAAGAGCCGCAATGCGGCTCTTTTTCTGTCACAGGCATCATGACCCGATTAGGTAGCAGGTTGTTCGCTTAACTGTTGCGCGATACGACTCAATTCCAACATCGAGTAACGATGCTCGACGAAATCGTACACATTACCCGCCATGGCCAGTTTATATAACGCCACAGCTGAGCCTAAATCACCCTGAGACTGATAGCGCTTTGCGAGATAAAAATACCCTTCACATAGTCGTTCTGCTAATTGGGAATTATCGACGCTGGTATTCATTATTTCATTAAAGAAGGCTTGTTCACTGATATCGTTCAAATACAGCCTGGCTAGCTGCCACCCCCAATCCTGTTTATCTGAGGCTTGGTAACGCGCTCTAAAGGCTTGCGTGGCTTGTTCGCTTCCCTCTTTTTCCAACTCAGCTAAATAGAGCCAAATTGCACGATAAGGGTCGTTCTCATTGTCTTGATAGTGTTTCTGCAAATCACGTACAGCAAGGTCGTATCGACCGCCGTAATAAAGCGCAATGCCACGATTACGCTCGGCATACTGATGCCCCTCGTTCAGTTCTAAGGTCGAGTCAAAGGCTTCATACGCAGCGTCATACAGACCGCTTTGGGTAAAATACACGCCGAGAATATTAAAAACATCAGGCTGTGCCGGGTTGTAAGACAAAGAACGATTAAAATCTAAACGTGCCAGATCGCGCAGCCCAAGGCTGTCATTAATCAAGCCGCGTTCGTAATAAATCTGCGCCCTGTCTTTCTCCGTGATGTCGTCACGAAGAAGAATTTGGTCAATTCGCGCTAGCTGTACTTCCTGTTGCGTGGTTGACTGCAATGGCACTGCCATCGGCAGATAATGCCAAGGTTGTGTGTTTTTCACTGAGGTAGACGTAGCACAGCCAGAAAGCAGTAGCAACGACCCAACAATGATCAACGGCAGCCATCTCATATTTCGCATTAGCGCATCTCTCCTGAAAAACAGAAAAACAAAAAGGGGGCAATAGCCCCCCTTTTTATACCGCGTTTATCGCAATAGTGTAACTTATTCCGCGTCAGCTTCTGGCTGAGCGTCAGTTTCAGCGGCAACAGGTTGCTCTACTGCCTCTTTCATGCTCAGGCGGATACGACCCTGACGGTCGATTTCCAGAACCTTAACTTGAACTTCTTGGCCTTGCTCAACGAAGTCAGACACTTTCTCAATGCGCTTGTCCGCAACTTGAGAGATGTGAACCAGACCTTCTTTGGTGCCGATAACAGACACAAAGCAACCGAAGTCAACGATGCGCGTTACTTTACCCGTGTAGATACGGCCTACTTCAACTTCAGCCGTCAGCGCTAAGATGCGTGCAATAGCCGCTTTCGCTTTGTCGCCATCTGTTGCTGCGATCTTCACTGTACCGTCATCTTCGATTTCGATGGTGGTTTCAGTTTCTTCAGTCAGCGCACGGATAACTGCACCGCCTTTACCGATCACATCTTTGATCTTCTCTGGGTTGATCTTGATGGTGTGGATACGTGGCGCGAACTCAGAGATATCGTCACGAGCTGCAGAGATTGCTTGATCCATCACGCTTAGGATATGCAGACGCGCACCCTTAGCTTGGTTCAGTGCAATTTCCATGATCTCTTTAGTGATACCTTCGATTTTGATGTCCATCTGCAGCGCAGTCACACCGTCATCAGTACCCGCTACTTTGAAGTCCATGTCGCCAAGGTGATCTTCATCACCAAGGATGTCAGACAGAACAACGAAGTCATTGTCTTCTTTCACAAGACCCATTGCGATACCCGCAACAGATTTCTTGATTGGAACACCTGCATCCATCAGAGCCAAAGACGTACCACATACAGACGCCATTGAAGACGAACCGTTTGATTCAGTGATTTCAGAAACCACACGAATAGTGTACGGGAATTCATCTTGCGAAGGCATTACCGCTGCAATACCACGCTTCGCCAGTTTACCGTGGCCGATTTCACGACGCTTAGGTGAACCAACAAAGCCAGTCTCACCCACACAGTATGGAGGGAAGTTGTAGTGCAGCAGGAAGTGATCAGTACGCTCGCCAGTGATCGAATCGATGATTTGAGCATCTCGTTTCGTACCAAGGGTTGCCGTAACCAGTGCCTGAGTTTCACCACGGGTGAACAAAGACGAACCGTGTGTACGTGGCAGAACGCCAGTGCGTACGTCTAGCGCACGAACCATGTCTTTTTCACGACCATCGATACGTGGGTTGCCCGCGATGATGCGGCCACGAACAACATTCTTCTCTAGGCTGCCCAGCATACCTTGGATTTCACGAACGTTTAGATCGTCATTTTCTTCGCTCATTTGAGCGATAACGCCTTGCTTGATTTCACCAACTTGCGCATAACGCGCCATTTTTTCGGTGATCTGGTACGCTTCGACCAGACGCGCTTCGGCCAGTTCAGCAACACGTGCTTTCAGTTCTACGTTGACTTCTGGAGCAGCCCAATCCCAAGCAGGGGTAGCCACTTCAGCAGCGAAGTCTTTGATCGCTTGAATCGCAACTTGCTGTTGGTCATGACCAAAAACAACCGCTTGCAGCATTTGCTCTTCGCTTAGACGGTCAGCTTCTGATTCAACCATCAGAACCGCGCCTTCAGTACCTGCAACAACCAGATCCAAACGGCTAGTTTCAAGCTCAGTGTTGCTTGGGTTCAGGACCAACTTATCATTGACAAAACCAACGCGCGCAGCACCGATAGGGCCGTTAAATGGCAGACCAGAAATAGCCAGAGCTGCAGACGTCGCAAGCAAAGCAACGATGTCTGGGTTTACATCTGGGTTTACAGAAACCACAGTTGCAATAACTTGAACTTCGTTTTTGAAGCCATCTGGGAACAGAGGACGAATTGGACGGTCGATCAGGCGTGACGTCAGTGTTTCACCTTCAGAAGGACGACCTTCACGCTTGAAGAAACCACCAGGGATTTTACCTGCAGCGTAAGTACGCTCTTGGTAGTTAACCGTCAACGGGAAGAAGTCTTGGCCTTCTACTGCCGCTTTTTTACCAACAACACTTACAAATACTGAAGTGTCGTCCATGCTTGCCATAACAGCAGCCGTTGCTTGGCGAGCCATAACGCCAGTTTCCAAAGTTACAGTATGGTTACCGTACTGGAATGTCTTTACGATTGGATTCACGTGTAATTCCTTGTTTTATTTGCACTTACTTAGTGCGAGTCACTTTATTTTCAATGGCTTCACCAATCGCGACTAATGACAAAACTCGATATTTCCTTGCTGAAGGAAAACGGCAATAGAGTGTTCTCAATAGTCGCGACCTGATGGTCGACTTCGTAGACTGCGAAGCCAGAGAAAGCGCCAATATTATATACCCAAACTGTCGCAAGATGCATGTTTCGGCAAGAATTACTGGGGTTATGCTCAAGGGATAGCGCAACACGATTAATTAAAACGAGTCAAAACGCAGTATTGAAAGGCATAAGCTCAAAAATTCTCGAACGAAGCTTAGTTGAGATGCAACAAAAGGTGAGGGCAAAAAACGAGAAAAGGAGCCGCGAGGGCTCCTTTTCGGTATGCATTGCATAAAAGCCAGAGGCTTATTAGCGACGCAGACCTAGACGCTTGATTACTTCTAGGTAACGGTCAGCGTTTTTACGCTTCAGGTAATCCAGAAGCTTACGACGACGTGAAACCATGCGCAGCAGACCGCGGCGGCTGTGGTGATCACCTTTGTGCTCAGCGAAGTGGCCTTGTAGGTGATTGATAGAAGCAGTAAGAAGCGCTACTTGAACTTCTGGAGAACCAGTGTCGTTAGTGCCTTGAGCGTATTCAGCAACGATTGCTGCTTTAGTTTCTGCATTCAGAGACATAGTCTATTCCTAAATGTAAAAGGTTAAATTTGTGTCAGCCAATCTCTGATTCAGCCAGACACCCGAGCGGCGGATTCTACAGCGCTTCCCCCAATAAGGCAATCGATATAGCTTCCACCAAATATTTTTTCATTGCGAACAAGTTTACTGTGGGCGAGCATTCACCAAACGGCGAGGAGCAACCAGGCCATCAGCATCAATCTCACCAACACCAATAAAGGTACGTTCTTCACCAACGGTCATGCGTACTTGACCTTCAGAAGGCGCGTTTGACGCTTGTACCGCCTGACCTTGCAATGCGTAACTTGCTACAGCGGGAAGCAAATTCACTTCATCCAAATCTTGTACCGCTGTATCCAGAGGCAACAAAAGAGAATCAAGCAACTCACGTGGCTGGACTTCTTGCTCGCGCGCTTGCTCAAGCAGTGCTTCCAGCTGTTCCAACGTTACCATCTTCTCGATAGGGTAGCGCGAGACACCGATGCGGCGAAGCGCAATCACGTGCGCGCCACAGCCTAGCATTTCGCCAAGATCGTCAACGATGGTTCGAATATACGTGCCCTTA
Source organism: Enterovibrio litoreus (assembly GCF_045679545.1). Classification (NCBI taxonomy): domain Bacteria; kingdom Pseudomonadati; phylum Pseudomonadota; class Gammaproteobacteria; order Vibrionales; family Vibrionaceae; genus Enterovibrio; species Enterovibrio litoreus. Next base: position 598,568 of record NZ_CP166194.1, on the reverse strand, counting down.
GAGCAATGTACTTCCATTTCCACTTCGTCGCCTTCAAAGCGTAACAGGGAAATTTCGTAGACATTAATCTTACGCGCTACGCGAGGCACTTCGATACCCGCACGCGCATATTCGTAAAGCGGTTTGCCTTCATATTTCAACGCTGAGAACATTGAAGGCACTTGCATTGTCTCGCCACGGAAACCAGCAATGAGGCCTTCAAGCTGCTCTACGTTGACGTTAACGTCACGGGTTTGCACCACTTCACCATCAGAATCAGACGTGTTCGTGCGCTCGCCTAGTTTGGCAACAACAACATAACGCTTGTCGGAATCGAGCAAAAACTGGGAAAACTTGGTCGCTTCACCAAAACAAATTGGCAGCATACCTGTTGCCAATGGGTCAAGTGCGCCGGTGTGACCCGCTTTTTCTGCGAAGAAAATGCGTTTCACTTCCTGCAAAGCACCATTGGAAGTAATACCGCTTGGTTTATCCAGCAGAACAATCCCGTCAACAGGACGTCCGCGACGACGTGGACGACGACCCATTACTCTTCTTCCCCATCAACATCTGCGCGGCGCGCTTCATCTGATTTAACAGCACTGGTGACCAGGTTCGAAATACGCATACCTTCTGTCAGTGATTGGTCAAAGACGAAGATCACTTCAGGTGTAATACGCAGGCGAATGGCTTTACCAAGCAAGGTACGGACATACCATGCCTGCTCGTTCAACGCTTCTAAACCCGCTTCTGGCGTTTGATCGCCCGTGGTCAAAAAGGTCACGTGTACTTTGGCGTACGCAAGGTCACGAGATACATCTACGCCTGACACGGTAACCATGCCAATGCGTGGGTCTTTAATTTCGCGTTGCAGGATCAGTGCGACTTCTTTTTGCACTTGCTGTGAAACGCGTTGTGTACGGCTAAATTCTTTGGCCATAACTCTCTTCTCTGATAAAGAATAGGGGAAAGCGCTTAGCACTTCCCCCCATGGTGTTTATAAACAACCTGTTACAGGTAGCTATTACTCGATGGTACGTTTCACTTCAACGATTTCGAATACTTCGATTTGGTCGCCAGGGCGAACATCGTTGTAGTTCTTAACGCCGATACCACACTCGTAGCCTTTGGCAACTTCGTTTACGTCATCTTTAAAGCGACGCAGTGACTCTAGCTCGCCTTCATAAATAACAACGTTATCACGCAGAACGCGGATTGGGTTGTTACGCTTGATGGTACCTTCCGTCACGATACAGCCTGCAATTGCACCAATCTTAGGTGATTTGAAGACTTCGCGCACTTCAGCCAGACCCATGATTTCTTGTTTGAACTCAGGCGCAAGCATACCGCTCATCGCTTGTTTCACTTCATCAATCAGAGCGTAGATCACTGAGTAGTAACGTAGATCCAAGCTTTCAGCTTCAATTGTCTTACGCGCAGAAGCGTCAGCACGAACGTTAAAGCCTACCAGAATCGCGTTTGACGCAGCAGCAAGTACAGCATCAGTTTCGGTGATTGCACCCACACCTGAGCCCACGATCTTCACTTTCACTTCATCAGTAGAAAGCTTAACCAGTGAATCAGCGATTGCTTCAACAGAACCTTGTACATCAGCTTTCAGTACAATGTTCAGCTCAGACACTTCGCCTTCAGCCATGTTAGAGAACATGTTTTCCAGTTTCGCTTTCTGCTGGCGAGCCAGTTTAACGTCGCGGAATTTACCTTGGCGGTAAAGAGCAACTTCACGCGCTTTACGCTCATCACGAACAACAGTCGCTTCATCACCTGCAGAAGGAACACCTGATAGACCCAGGATTTCGACAGGGATAGACGGGCCAGCTTCTTCAACGTCTTTACCGTTCTCATCGCGCATTGCACGAACACGGCCATATTCAAGACCACAAAGAACGATATCGCCTTTTTTCAGCGTACCTTCTTGTACAAGAACAGTAGCAACTGGGCCACGGCCTTTGTCCAGACGTGATTCGATAACCACACCGCTCGCCATGCTGTCACGTACGGCTTCAAGCTCAAGCACTTCTGATTGCAGCAAGATTGCTTCAAGCAGTTCGTCAATGTTAAGACCTTGTTTAGCAGAAACATGAACGAACATGTTTTCGCCGCCCCAGTCTTCAGACATAACATTGTGCTGAGACAGTTCATTCTTCACGCGATCTGGGTCAGCAGCTTCTTTATCGATCTTGTTCACAGCAACGATAAGTGGCACATCGGCCGCCTTTGCGTGCTGGATAGCTTCGATAGTTTGCGGCATTACGCCATCGTCCGCTGCAACAACCAGAACAACGATATCCGTTGCTTTAGCACCACGTGCACGCATTGATGTAAACGCTGCGTGTCCTGGAGTATCCAAGAAGGTGATCATGCCGTTTTCAGTTTCAACGTGGTATGCACCAATGTGCTGGGTAATACCACCGGCTTCGCCAGAAGCAACGTGCGCTTTACGAATGTAATCAAGTAGCGATGTTTTACCGTGGTCAACGTGACCCATGATAGTAACAACAGGTGCACGTGGTTCACGTTTTGCACTGTCATCACGATCCAGCATAACCGCTTCTTCAAGTTCGTTCTCTTTACGAAGAACAACCTTGTGACCCATTTCTTCAGCAACCAGTGCTGCAGTTTCTTGGTCAATAACTTGGTTGATGGTTGCCATTGCACCCATCTTCATCATGGTCTTGATAACTTCAGTGGCTTTAACTGCCATTTTGTTAGCCAGTTCAGCAACAGTTACCGTTTCGCCGATCTCTACGTCACGGTTAACTTTCTGTGCTGGTTTCTGGAAACCATGCTGCATCGAGGTTGGCTTAGCCATACGGCCTTTCAGCTTGCCGCCTTTACCGCCACGTCCACGATTCGCAGATGAGTCGTCTTTGTCTTGTGCTGATTTTTTCTTCTTGCGACGACGTGGTGCTGCTTCTTGGCGGCGATCCGCTTCGTCTTCTGCTTCGCGTGCATGTTGGAAAGTTGTAACGTGATGATCGGTTGCTTCCATTACATCTGCTACCACTTCTTGCTTACTCCAACGCTCTTCATTCAATTCTGCCATTTTGCGTGCCTCTTCTAGCTGGCGCTGACTTTCTTCTTCAGCTCTACGCTTGGCTTCCTCTTCCTGGCGACGCTTGAGTTCATCAGCTTCATTTTTTGCTTGCGACTCTGCAGCTTCACGAGACGCTCTTTCTTCTGTGGTCTCGTTCAACGCTTTGGATTTTTCAGCCGCAATGCGTGCTTTTTCTTCCGCATCGCGCTTAGCTTTCTCTTCAGCTTCACGTTTTGCTTTTTCTTCGGCTTCTCGCTTGGCTGCTTCTTCAGCGGCGCGACGGGCTTTTTCCTCAGCCTCTCGCTGTGCTGCTTCTTCAGCTTCACGTTGTGCTGCTTCCTGCGCTACACGTTGTTCTTCGAGGTCGCTGCGCTTCACGTAGGTGCGTTTTTTACGTACTTCTACCTGAACATCCTTACTCTTTCCGCCAGCACCTGAAACACTCAATGTGCTGCGTTTTTTGCGCTGTAACGTCAGTCGAGTTGGAGCGCTACCATCGTCGCCGTGCTCACGTTTCAGGTGAGTAAGCAAAGTTTGCTTCTCATCTTGGCTTACGCTGTCTTCTGCCGATTTTTGAATACCGGCATCTTGAAATTGCTTAAGCAAACGATCTACCGGCGTATCGATCTCGCTCGCCAGTGCTTTAACTGTAACTTCTGACATTCTGCTCCTCCTTTGCTGCGCTTAAGCTTCGTCGCTGAACCAGCAAATATTGCGCGCGGCCATAATAAGCTCGCCCGCTTTAACTTCATCCATTTCCTCGATATCAAGAAGATCGTCAGTGCCTTGGTCGGCCAGATCTTCCAATGTACAGATGCCTTTTGCTGCTAGGCGGAACGCCATATCACGCTCCAAACCTTCCAGACCCAATAGGTCTTCAGCGGGCTCTGCACCGTCAAGGATTTCTTCTTTCGCCAGTGCGATAGTGGTCAGTGCTTCTTTCGCACGGCTACGCAGTTCTTCAACAGTATCTTCATCAAGACCGTCGACTTCCATCAGCTCTGCAGCTGGTACGTAAGCGACCTCTTCCAATGTGGTGAAACCTTCTTCAACCAACATTGCTGCGAAATCTTCGTCGATATCCAAGTGCTTGCTGAACAGTTCAATAGACTGGCCCGCTTCTTCTTGGTGTTTCTTTTTAAGATCATCAACTGTCATGACATTCAGTACCCAACCCGTAAGTTGAGATGCAAGACGTACGTTTTGACCGTTACGACCGATAGCTTGCGCTAAGTTGTCTGCTTCGACAGCGATATCCATGGTGTGGGTATCTTCGTCTACGATAATAGACGCTACTTCCGCTGGTGCCATCGCATTGATAACAAGTTGTGCAGGGTTATCATCCCACAAAACGATATCGATACGTTCGCCGCCAAGTTCACCTGAAACAGCTTGAACACGCGCGCCGCGCATACCAACACACGCACCAACAGGGTCAATACGCTTGTCATTTGTCTTCACGGCAATTTTTGCACGTGAGCCAGGATCGCGGGCTGCGCCCATGATCTCAATCATTTCTTCGCCAACTTCTGGCACTTCAATGCGGAACAGTTCGATCAGCATTTCAGGCTTAGAGCGAGTCATGAATAATTGGAAACCGCGCGCTTCTGGACGCACAGCATACAGCAAACCACGCACGCGGTCGCCTGGGCGGAAGTTTTCACGTGGTAATTGGTCGTCACGTTGGATTGCCGCTTCTGCGTTATTGCCCAGATCAACGATAATGACGTCGCGGTTAACTTTCTTAACCACACCAGTGATCAGCTCACCTTCATTGTCCATGAACTGCTCAACCACTTGCTCACGCTCAGCTTCACGTACCTTTTGTACGATAACTTGTTTCGCGGTTTGCGTGGTAATGCGGTCAAATGTGACAGATTCGATGTCATCTTCAACGTAATCACCAAGCTCTAGCGATTCATCATCGAATTTCGCTGCTTCTAAAGTGATTTCGCGAGTTGGCATGGTGACTTCGTCAACCACCAACCAACGACGAAAAGTTTCGACTTCGCCAGTTTTGCGGTCGATAACAACGCGCACTTCGATTTCTGCTTCGTATTTTTTCTTCGTGGCCGTTGCCAGCGCTGTTTCCAACGCTTCAAAAATGCGCTCGCGAGGAACTGCTTTTTCGTTGGATACCGCTTCTACGACAGCCAAGATTTCTTTGTTCATGAACTAATGCCTCATCTAAGCTTAAAATGAAGGAACCAAGTTTGCCTTGGCGATATTGCTCAGGGCGAACGCTTCTTCGTTGCCATCGACAGTGATGGTGACAGTCTCGCCTTCGACGGAAAGGATATTGCCCTTCCACTTGCGGCGGTTTTGCATAGCCATTTTGAGCACTATGTTGACTTCGTGGCCGATAAAACGCTGGTAATGTGCAGCGTTAAAAAGTGGTCGCTCTAAACCCGGAGATGAAACTTCGAGATTGTAAGCCACAGTAATTGGATCTTCGACATCCATAACCGCACTAACCTGACGGCTCACTTCTGCGCAGTCTTCAACCGTAATACCATTCTCATGATCGATAAAGATCCGAAGGGTTGAGTGCTGCCCAGCGCGAACAAATTCAAGCCCTACAAGCTCATAGTCCAACGCTGCTACAGGCGCTTCAAGCATAGCGAAAAGCTGTTTTTCTAGTCCTGTCATACAAACCCCAGAAATAAAAAAAGGGCTAAAAAGCCCAGTTATCCGTTCGAATGGTCATCTTCAGATAACAAAAAACCCCGAATCTCGGGGTTTAATGCAACTGGACCCTTGTGCCATGGTTTCCCATGACCAGCGACTGTTTTGGTCTCACTAAACAATCACCGTGGAAGTGGTTGCGGGGGCCGGATTTGAACCGACGACCTTCGGGTTATGAGCCCGACGAGCTACCAAACTGCTCCACCCCGCGTCCGATGGCGACATTATAACGTCGCCTCACACACTAATACAAGTACTGTGAACCCTAATAGGGATTTTAAATTGGTGCCGAGAGCGGGACTTGAACCCGCATGCCTATACAGGCACTACCCCCTCAAGATAGCGTGTCTACCAATTTCACCACCTCGGCAAATCTTTTCTTAGTTAGGGATGTCGCTGTTGCCACTTGTCGTAGCAGGAACATCACCTGCCTGAGTTTGCTCTGTAAGAGGAACGCTCAGGTCTTCATACTCACTACCCGTTTGGATTTGGTGAGATGTTAAGTTACCCAGCACAAGGCTAAGTATAAAGAATACAGTTGCGAATATCGCAGTCATTCGGGTCAGAAAGTTTCCAGAGCCGCCAGAGCCAAATACAGTATTTGATGCCCCAGCCCCGAAAGAGGCTCCCATATCTGCGCCTTTACCTTGTTGAACCAAAACCAGGCCAATAACACCGAGCGCGGCCAACAGATAAATCACAAGTAGAATTTCGTACATGGGTTCCACCTATGTTCCAAATTGTTGAGCCAGCTGACATTTAAGTTCACTAGCGCAACTCCCATCGTTGGGAGCGAGAGAATACTAACGAATGCCAGCAGGTGAAACAAGAGAAAAATGCAAAAAAACAGCACTTTTCATCCCGTTTGCACATCTTCTAACCAAACCGTCTCTCTCGCCCAACGTCGTTTTATAAATCAGCAGCTAGCTCGATTAGCAGTTAGCCTTAACAGCATCTGCAATTTCTAGCGCGTAGGCTTGAACAGCTTCAGCATTTTCGCCCTCTACCATGACACGGATCAGTGGCTCAGTGCCCGACTTACGAAGTAACACGCGACCTGTATCACCCAGTTTGGCCTCAACAGACGCTTTTGCCGCTAACACGGCTTCAGATTCTAGCGGGTCGCTAGTGCCTTTGAAACGCACATTTTCTAGCACTTGTGGGAACATACTCATGCCATCACACAGTGTTTTCAAATCCATGCCTGTGCCAACAATGCTAGCCAATACTTGCAACGCCGCAACAATAGCGTCACCCGTGGTGACTTTATCCAGCAGAATCACATGACCTGAATTTTCAGCGCCAATTTTCCAGCCTTTTTCGAGCAGCTGCTCCATGACATAACGGTCACCGACTTTAGCGCGGGTGAACGGAATGCCGAGGTTTTTCAGCGCCACTTCCATGCCCATATTGGTCATCAGTGTGCCCACGACACCGCCTTTAAGCTCACCACGACGCAAAGACTCACGTGCGATGATATACGCAATCTGATCGCCATCCACTTTGCTGCCTTCGTGGTCAACCATGATCACGCGATCACCGTCGCCATCAAACGCAATACCAAGAAGCGCTTCTTCTTCGACCACGCGTTTTTGAAGGGCGCGTACATCAGTTGCACCCACTTCGGCGTTAATATTGATCCCGTTAGGTTCGACACCCATAGCAATCACATCCGCACCCAACTCAGAGAATACAGAAGGCGCGATGTGATAAGTTGCGCCGTGGGCGCAGTCAATCACAATTTTCATGCCCTTGAGGCTCATTTCAGATGGGAAAGTACCTTTGCAAAATTCAATGTAACGACCTGCTGCATCAACAATTCGCTTCGCTTTACCCAGTTGCGCGGACTCGACACAGGTCAGCGGTTTTTCCAACTCAGCTTCAATGGCCAACTCAATCGCATCCGGTAGCTTGGTACCTTCTGATGAGAAGAATTTGATGCCGTTATCGTAATAAGGATTGTGAGACGCAGAAATCACGATCCCTGCTTCGGCGCGGAAGGTTTGAGTGAGATAGGCAATCGCTGGCGTTGGCATAGGCCCCGTAAACGCAGCTTGAAGGCCAGCGGCAGAAAGGCCAGCTTCAAGTGCGGACTCCAGCATGTAACCAGAGATGCGCGTGTCTTTACCAATCAAGACCTTTTTCGTGCCCTGCTGGCTCAATACACGCCCTGCTGCCCAGCCAAGCTTCATAATGAAATCTGGCGTGATTGGGAATTCACCCACTTTGCCGCGCACACCGTCGGTGCCGAAATATTTACGTTCTTTCATTTTGTTTCTCCAAATAAAGCCGCTGCTTCGTTCATCATGTTGACGACATGAACAACGTCAGAGGTCTCTTTCACGTCATGAACGCGAATGATCTGAGCCCCTTTCATTGCAGCGATGGTGGCGCAAGCTAAACTGCCTCCGATAACATCGGTAGGCGCTTTATCCAAAAGTTTAAAAATCATCGACTTCCTCGACATGCCGGCCAGTATTGGCAAACCATGACGATGGAAATCGTCCAACTGAGCAAGCAGTTGATAGTTGTGCATCAGTGTTTTACCAAACCCAAACCCGGGGTCTAGGATCAGCTTATCTCTCGCTATTCCTGCGATTTCACAAGCCGCAATACGTTGTTCGAAAAATTGGTGAATATCACCAAGTAGATGTGTATACGTTGGGTTTGATTGCATCGAGCGAGGCTGGCCTTGCATGTGCATTAAACACACGGGCACGTCTGCACTCGCAGCGGCTTGAAGAGCCCCCTCTTCTTGCAGTGCTCGCACATCATTAATCAGATCAGCACCAGCAATCGTTGCTTCACGCATCACATTTGCTTTGCTGGTATCAATTGAAATCCAACAGTCAAAACGTGTGCGGATCGCTTCTATGGCTGGCACGACCCGAGATAATTCTTCATCTTCAGACACATCAGCTGCACCTGGTCGCGTCGACTCACCGCCAATATCGAGAATAGTCGCTCCAGCCGATAACATCGCTTCAGCATGGAACAAGGCTGCATCTAACTGGTTGAATTTACCGCCATCGGAAAAAGAGTCAGGCGTTACATTGAGGATTCCCATCACCTGAGGCGTGGACAGGTCGAGCACTTTGGATTTGCAGATGAGTTTCATGAGTGGACTTTGTTCGGTTCGAGAATTTATAGCAGACAAAAGAAAAACCCCGAATGAATTCGGGGTTTTGCGTCAAGATGGTTCAATTACGCTTCCGATTTCTTGTCTGGGTCAACTGGCTTATTGCCTGATTCCAGATTGTCAGAGGAAGGCGGAACATCTGATGTTGCTTCTGCATCCGGTTTTTTCGGGGTGTTATCCGAATTATCAACATCGGCAACACTCCAACCTGCAGGCTCACGCACAGGGCGTCGCTCCATCAAATCATCGATTTGACCCGCATCAATCGTTTCATATTTCATCAATGCATCTTTCATTGCATGCATGATATCCATATTTTCTTCGATGAGCTTACGTGCACGTAGATAGTTACGGTCAATCAACTGACGAATTTCGCTATCGATAAGACGTGCTGTTTCATCTGAAACGTGCTTCGACTTAGCCACAGAGCGACCAAGGAACACTTCGCCTTCGTCGTCAGCGTAAAGTAACGGACCTAGCTTCTCAGAGAAGCCCCACTGAGTGACCATCTTGCGAGCAATATCGGTCGCACGCTCGATGTCGTTCGATGCACCCGTTGAAACATTATCAACGCCGTAGATAATCTCTTCCGCCAAACGACCGCCGTACAAACTTGAAATCATCGATTCAAGGTGCAAACGAGACATGCTCACACGATCTGTTTCAGGCAGATACATGGTCACACCCAAGGCACGGCCGCGTGGGATGATTGACACTTTGTAGACAGGGTCATGTTCAGGAACAAGACGCCCCACTACTGCGTGGCCTGCTTCATGGTAAGCCGTCGATTCTTTCGTCTCTTCAGTCAATACCATGGACTTACGCTCAGCGCCCATCATGATTTTGTCTTTGGCCAATTCGAATTCAGTCATCGACACAACACGCTTGTTACCACGGGCTGCAAACAACGCTGCTTCGTTAACCAGGTTTGCCAAATCTGCACCAGAGAAACCAGGTGTGCCGCGTGCAATCAGCGATGCTTCAACGTCGCTACCCAATGGCACCTTACGCATGTGAACTTTTAGGATCTGCTCACGACCGCGAACATCCGGTAGACCAACGACAACCTGACGGTCAAAACGCCCGGGACGCAATAGCGCTGGGTCAAGAACGTCTGGACGGTTAGTCGCTGCGATAACGATGATACCTTCGTTACCTTCAAAGCCATCCATTTCAACCAGCATCTGGTTAAGGGTTTGTTCACGCTCGTCGTGTCCACCACCTAAACCTGCACCACGTTGACGGCCGACGGCGTCAATTTCATCGATAAAGATGATGCATGGTGACGCTTTTTTCGCTTGCTCGAACATGTCACGCACACGAGATGCGCCGACACCAACGAACATTTCAACGAAGTCAGAACCCGAAATAGTGAAGAACGGAACTTTGGCTTCACCCGCAATGGCTTTTGCCAATAGCGTTTTACCCGTACCTGGAGGACCGACCATCAGAACACCCGTCGGTATTTTACCACCGAGTTTCTGGAAGCGACTTGGATCACGCAGGTAATCCACCAGCTCTTTCACGTCTTCCTTAGCTTCATCACAGCCAGCAACATCTGCAAACGTTGTTTTGATTTGGTCTTCACTCATCATACGAGCTTTAGACTTACCAAAAGACATTGCACCTTTGCCGCCGCCGCCTTGCATCTGACGCATGAAGAATATCCATACACCAATGAGCAGAAGCATTGGGAACCAAGAGATGAAAATAGAAGCAAGAATGCTTGGTTCTTCAGGTGGCGTACCGCGAACCTGAACTTTACTGTTAATCAAATCATCCAGAAGCTTAGGATCTTGCATAACAGGCATGTAGGTGACATAGCTCGTGCCATCACGACGCGTCACTTTCAGTTCGCGATTATCGAACTGTACATCCTGTAGTTTATCCTGTCCTATTTCTTGGACGAACGTTGTGTAGTCGACTTGACGGCCCGCGCTGTCGCCTGGTCCAAAACTCTGGAACACAGACATCAGAACAACAGCGATAACCAGCCATAAAATCAAGTTTTTTGCCATGTCACTCAAGGTGTTAGCCCCGCGGATATTTTAGTAATAATAGTAGACTACTACAGTTTATAACCTGTAGCCACAATGTAGACCTCACGCGAGCGCGCACGGGAGGAGTCTGGTTTGCGGATTTTGACCGCTTTAAACATTTTACGCACTTCAGCCAAATATTGATCAAAGCCTTCGCCTTGGAAAACTTTCACAATAAATGCGCCATCACGAGCCAAAACTTCTTGGCACATACTTAACGCCAACTCAACCAAATACATAGCACGAGGTTGATCTGACGCTTGGTTACCGCTCATGTTTGGTGCCATATCTGACATCACTACATCCACCATATCTGGCTGGATACGATCTAGCAATGCGTTTAGTACCGCCTCTTCACGGAAATCCCCTTGCAGGAAACTGACACCCGGCAAGGAATCCATAGGAAGAATATCACAGGCAATCACCTGCCCATTATCTCCGACCTGTTCAGCAGCATATTGAGACCAACCCCCAGGGGCTGCCCCCAAATCGACGACTGTCATACCAGGTTTCAATAACTTATCTTTACCTTGGATTTCATCAAGTTTAAAAATTGCACGGGAACGAAAGCCTTTTTTCTGGGCTTCTTGAACATATTTATCATCAAAATGTTCTTTCAACCAACGGCCAGAACTCGCTGAGTGTTTCTTTTTGCTCATGTTTTACCTAGCCCTTAATTCAGCCGTTAACTTCAAACGGACGGTTTAGAGGGATATTTGTTCAGTTTGATTAGAGATGGCGGTAGAATGTCACGTTTTCAACCCCGATAAAACAACAAATCGAGTCAACATGAATCTAAGCACAAAACAAAAGCAGTATCTAAAAGGTCTGGCACATAATCTTAAACCTGTCGTTCTGATGGGTGCCAATGGCCTGACAGAAGCCGTGCTTGCTGAGATTGAAATCGCTCTCGATCACCACGAACTGATCAAGGTTAAAGTTGCGTCTGAAGACCGCGACACTAAGAACCTGATTGTAGAAGCAATTGTTCGTGAAACTAAGGCAGAGAAAGTCCAAGTCATTGGTAAAGTGCTTGTTCTATATCGTCAAAGCCAAGAGCGTAAAATCGAACTACCACGCAAATAAAAGAAGGCCGCTTAGCGGCCTTCTGTGTTTTTGTACTTGTAATACTCGCTAACAGTTTTCCCCGCTAGACTTTTCGTATCATGCGTACTTAACACTGTCGATTTCAAATTCCTTCACGCCGCCAGGGGTCGTGATTGAGACTTCGTCACCTTCTTCTTTACCGATCAATCCACGCGCAATCGGCGAATTAACAGAAATCAGATTTTTCTTAATGTCAGCTTCGTCATCGCCCACGATCTGATACGTCACTTCATTGTCAGTGTTGATATCAATCAAGGTGACTGTAGAACCGAAGATCACTTTTCCGTTGTTAGGGATTTTCGAAATATCGATAACCTGCGCCACGGAAAGCTTGTATTCAATGTCGCGGATTTGTGCTTCGCAGATGCCCTGCTCTTCACGTGCTGCGTGATACTCAGCATTCTCTTTGAGATCGCCAAGTTCTCTCGCTTCACCAATCGCCTGAGTAATAATTGGACGACGTTTCAGTAGGCGAGCTAGCTCTGTACGAAGCTGCTGCTCGCCAAGAACGGTCATGGGTACCTTATCCATAAATGACATTACCTCTGTGTCCAAAACCTTGTGTTTTGGCAATAACAAAACCCCGCCCAAGCAAAGGTATGAGCGCGGAAAACAAATATTGATACCTCAGTGTAAACAAGTTAATTGCTTTGGTCACCTACGATTTTGGTCGCGCAAGTGCATGAGTGCTCCTGTGGGGCGTCCGTATAAACAAACACTTGCCACCTAAAACCTGCTCTACATATGCCACACAATATTTCCTCGACGCACCTCACATAAACAAGAACAAAAACAAATGTTTAGGAAAATAAAAAAACAAAAAAAACCTAAAACAAACACGCATAACGGAACTTACCAAAATAGCAGTAACACACTGATAAAAATAAGCTTTCACATTTGAACGCGAATAAAAAACAATGTTTTCTATTTGTTTTTTGATCGTTTTACTAACGGTTGCATTTCGGGAGCGGTTACAAACAAGGCATCGAGATGTTTGGAGATTACATCTCGAAAATCATAATCTTATAAAGGACAACAAAATGAACAAAAAGTTAATTGCACTTGCTGTTGCTGCTGTAGCGTCTACTTCTGTTTCTGCTGCTGAAGTTTTTAACGACGGCACGTCTAGCCTTTCTATCGGTGGCCGTATCGAAGCACGTGCACTGCTTGTTGATGGTGACATGGATGACAAAAGCCGTGCACGTATGAACATCCTTGGCCAAACCGAAATTGCTGAAAACGTTTACGGTTTTGGTTTCTTCGAGCACGAATACACCACGACTGAAGACGAAGTACGTTACGGCTTTGCTGGTATCAGCACTGAATTCGGTAAAATGGCTTACGGTAAAACTGACGGCTCTTTGGGCATGATCACTGATTTCACCGATATCATGGCATACCACGGCGCTGGCGCGAGCTCTAAGATCGCTGTTGCTGACCGTATCCAAAACAACCTGGCTTACATGGGTGAGTTTGGCGGCCTGACGGTTAAAGCAAACTACGTTGGCGAAACTGAAGCACTTGATGGTACGCTGATTGTTGACGGCGGTTACTCTATGGGTGCGGTATACGCAATGGAAAACGGCCTAGCAATGGGTCTAGGTTACGCTGACCAAGGTAAAGATGCTGTAGTTGTCATTGATAAAAAAGCTGTTCAGGCAAAAGCAGAGAGCCAAATCGAAGCTGCCGTTTCTTACACCATGGGTGACATCTACGTTGCTGCACTTTACAAAGATGGCGAAGAGAAGAAAGCAGGCCAAACCACTGACCTGACTGGCTACGAATTTGCTGCTGCTTACACCATGGGCCAAACCACTTTCTCTACTACTTACAACAAAGCAGAAGAGAAAGCAGGTTCTGACAAGTCAAACACCTACGATGCAATCGCAATCGATGCGACGCATTACTTCAACGACAACTTCCGTGCGTACACGTCTTACAACTTCAACCTGCTTGATGCAAACGAAGTTAAAACCAAGAAAGATGCAGAAGACCAATTGGTATTCGGCCTACGCTACGATTTCTAATCTGACTTAAGTTCTTTACTTAAATCAGTATCAAAAACGCCTACCTCCGAGTAGGCGTTTTTTGTACCATACTGAATCTTCCTTCATTGCGGGAACTTCTTATGGTGCGCATCCTTTCTCTGATCGTTTCTTCTCTTTTCTCGATCACCGCCTTTTCCGTTCCACTCAATAACATTGAGGCGATGCTTCCCGCTGGTAGCCAGCTTGCACTTTCGGTGTTTAACGCCAACAGCGGCGAGCAAATCGTTGGGCGTGATGATGACATTTTGTTGCCACCCGCCAGCACACAAAAAGTCGTGACGGCTCTGGCTGCATCACTTTACCTTCCTCAAGATTTCGCCTTTGAAACCAAAGTGCTTCAATCAGGCAAAGACATTGTTTTTAAGTTTGATGGCGACCCCACGCTGAAACGCAAAGATTTGCAGTTGCTCGTCAGTGCCCTAAAGGCCAAAGGCATTCGTCAAATTCGTGGTGATGTATGGCTGGATGGTGAAATATTTACGGGATATGAACGTGCTGTTGGTTGGCCATGGGATATTTTAGGTGTTTGTTACAGTGCTCCTTCTTCCGCTATAACACTGGAGCGAAACTGCGTGCAGGGCTCTATCTACAGTGAAAAAGATAAACGCCAAACTCGCGTATTTGTGCCCGAACACCAACCGATAAAGATAGGCACCGATGCATTGGCGCTGACCAACGATCAGCAGAAAGACCAACATTGCGATTTAGAGCTTCACTATGACAACAACAACCACTATCAATTAAGTGGTTGCTTAGCACACCGCACTAGCCCACTTCCCCTTAAGTTCGCTGTGCAGAACCCGCAGAAATACATGACGGATGTACTCGCAAGCGAGCTTAAAAGAGCGGCTATCTCTGTGAAAGGAAAAATTCGAATCGGCGCACCGAGCGGCAAGCGCACGTTTATTGCCATGCACAAATCTGAGCCACGCGATACGCTGCTAAATACCATGCTCAAACGCTCCGACAATTTGATTGCCGACAATATACTTAAAACGTTAGGTCATCGTTACTTTGATCAAGCTGGCTCATTCAGCAATGGGGCGGCGGCGATCAAAGCCATACTGAAAGAACAGGCAAACCTTGACCTCACTGCGGCAGTCATCGTCGATGGCTCAGGATTATCTCGCAACAATCGCATGACCGCCGCGCAATTGATGGATGTCATCCAATACGTTTATTCTCATCCCGATCTCGGCGTGATGGCCATGTTGCCTGTGTCAGGGGTGGATGGCACATTGAAGTATCGCAGCAGTGTTCGCAATGCGCCGCTCAAAAATAAGCTGACAGCGAAAACAGGCTCTCTGTATGGTAGCTATAACCTGGCGGGCATACTGAAAAATGACAAAGGCCAAGATATCCTGGTGGTTCAGCTTGTCACTAACTACCACATTCCCGCATCGGATGATCGCCCCAGCAATGTTGCAAGCCCGATCACCCAATTTGAACGAGAGCTGTATCAAGCGCTGCTTACGTCTAGTCTGACTACTCCTTAGAGACCCCATTTTTGTGTATCGATCAGGCACAAAAAAGCCCGCCTAAGTAAGGCGGGCAAGGAGGTTATCTAGGCCGGCTTGATGCCGGCTCATTGGTTATAACTTTGTATCGTGTATGAGAGGGTTACGCTTTACCGTATTTCTCTGCTACGCGAGCGTGCAACTCTTGTACCGAGTTCACTTTAGACAGGTCTGCTGCCGTGTGAGCCATACAGGTTGCGAATGCTGCATTTAGCGTGGTGGTGTAGTTCACTTTCTCAGCCAGTGCGCCGCGACGAAGTACTTTCGAATCTTCAATCGCCTGACGACCTTCCGTGGTGTTGATGATGTAGCTGTATTCACCATTCTTGATACGGTCAAGAATATGAGGGCGACCTTCATGCACCTTGTTCACCAAACGAGGGTTAATACCCGCTTCACCAAGCACAACTGCTGTACCGTGTGTTGCATCAAGCTCAAAACCTAGCTTGATAAGCTTGGCCGCGAGGTCAACAACACGTTGCTTGTCGTTATTACGAACAGACAGCAGTGCGCGACCTTGGTCGGAATAGGATTTACCACAGCCCAGATCCGCTTTCGCAAACGCTTCTGCGAAAGTATCACCCACACCCATCACTTCACCCGTTGAGCGCATTTCTGGGCCTAACAGTGGGTCAACACCAGGGAACTTGTTAAATGGCAACACCACTTCTTTCACAGAGTAATACGGCGGAATGATTTCCTGCGTGAAACCTTGTGACTCCAGTGATTGACCAGCCATTACACGCGCGGCAATTTTTGCCAGAGGTGCGCCGGTTGCTTTCGACACAAACGGTACAGTACGAGCAGCACGTGGGTTCACTTCAATCAGGTATACTTCACCATCTTTTACCGCAAACTGTGTGTTCATCAAGCCACGAACGCCTAGCTCAAGTGCTAGCTTCTCAACTTGACGACGCATTTCATCCTGAATCTCTTGGCTCAGAGTGTATGCTGGCAATGAACATGCAGAGTCACCTGAGTGAACGCCCGCTTGCTCGATGTGCTCCATGATACCGCCGATAACCACACGCTCGCCGTCGCAGATTGCATCCACATCGACTTCTGTCGCGTCATCAAGGAAACGGTCAAGCAGTACCGGGGATTCGTTAGAAACACTCACTGCCTCAGCAAAGTAGCGACGCAAATCGCTCTCGTCATAAACGATTTCCATTGCGCGGCCGCCCAACACGTAAGAAGGACGAACAACCAATGGGAAGCCAATCTCTTTCGACTTCTCAATCGCCAACTCCATCGTTGTTACGGTGGCGTTTTCTGGCGTTTTCAGGCCAAGACGGTCAACTGCCGCTTGGAAACGCTCACGGTCTTCTGCGCGGTCAATGGCATCAGGGCTAGTACCAATGATTGGTACACCTGCCGCTTCTAGTGCACGAGCTAGTTTCAGCGGTGTTTGACCACCGTACTGAACGATAACCCCTTTTGGTTTTTCAACACGCGCAATCGCCAGTACGTCTTCAAGCGTAACAGGTTCAAAGTAAAGGCGATCTGACGTGTCGTAATCGGTAGATACTGTCTCAGGGTTACAGTTAACCATGATGGTTTCGTAGCCATCTTCACGCAGCGCCAATGATGCGTGCACACAACAGTAGTCAAACTCAATGCCTTGACCGATACGGTTTGGACCTCCGCCCAAGACCATGATCTTGTCTTTATCAGTTGGGTTCGATTCACACTCGTCGTCATAGGTGCTGTACATGTAGGCGGTATCAGACGAGAACTCTGCTGCACAGGTATCAACACGCTTGTACACAGGGTGGATATCATACTGGTCGCGTAGCTTGCGAATTTCGCTTTCACTCACACCAAGCAATTTGCTCAGGCGAGCATCAGCAAAGCCTTTACGCTTCAGCTTACGAAGCACGTCTTTGTTCAGACCCGCGAAGCCATTTTCTTTCACTTCGGCTTCGATTTTGACGATGTCTTCAATTTGAACCAAGAACCAACGGTCAACGTTAGTCAGCTTGAACACGCCGTCTACAGACATACCTGCACGGAATGCATCCGCGATGTACCAGATACGTTCTGCGCCTGCATCTTTTAGTTCATGACGAATTTTGGTCATCGCATCTGGCTCGTCCAGATCGACCATTTCATCAAAGCCTGTCGCGCCAACTTCTAGGCCGCGCAATGCTTTGTGCAGTGATTCTTGTTGGTTACGACCAATCGCCATCACTTCACCCACAGATTTCATCTGTGTGGTCAGGCGGTCATTTGCGCCCACAAATTTCTCGAAGTTAAAGCGAGGGATTTTAGTCACAACGTAATCGATGGTTGGTTCGAATGAAGCTGGGGTTGCACCACCAGTAATATCATTCATCAGCTCATCAAGGGTGAAGCCTACAGCCAGTTTTGCTGCCACTTTCGCGATTGGGAAACCGGTCGCTTTTGATGCCAGCGCTGAAGAGCGAGATACACGTGGGTTCATCTCGATGATAACCATGCGGCCATCTTTCGGGTTAATACCAAACTGTACGTTCGAACCGCCCGTTTCTACGCCGATTTCGCGAAGAACCGCCAGTGATGCGTTACGCATCAGCTGATATTCTTTGTCCGTCAGGGTTTGTGCCGGTGCAACGGTAATGGAGTCACCCGTGTGGATACCCATGGCATCGAAGTTTTCAATCGCACATACAATGATACAGTTGTCGTTTTTGTCACGAACAACTTCCATCTCGTACTCTTTCCAACCAATCAAAGATTCATCAATAAGAAGCTCGTTGGTAGGAGAAAGATCCAAGCCACGACGACAGATTTCATCGAACTCTTCTTTGTTGTACGCGATACCGCCGCCGGTTCCGCCCATGGTGAATGAAGGACGGATGATGCAAGGAAAACCAACCATGTCCAAAACTTTATAAGCTTCTTCCATCGTTTTCGCTGTATCTGCTGTTGGGCATTCCAAACCAATGGACTTCATGGCCTTGTCAAAACGTGAACGGTCTTCTGCTTTATCAATCGCATCCGCCGTTGCGCCAATCATTTCTACGCCGAACTCAGCCAGTACGCCGTGTTTTTCCAAATCCAGTGCACAGTTCAGTGCAGTCTGACCACCCATGGTAGGCAGTACCGCATCTGGTCGCTCTTTGGCGATGATATTGCGCACTACTTCCCATTGAATTGGCTCGATGTAGGTCGCATCCGCCATTTCTGGATCAGTCATGATGGTTGCAGGGTTCGAGTTAACCAAAATAACGCGGTAACCCTCCTCACGCAGTGCTTTACACGCCTGCGCACCTGAATAGTCAAACTCACATGCTTGACCGATAACGATTGGGCCTGCACCCAGAATAAGAATACTTTTAATGTCTGTACGTTTTGGCATTCTATGCTACTCCGGATTACGCGCTGTGTTGCTTGATAAGTTCAATAAAGTGGTCGAACAGTGGGGCCGCATCGTGCGGACCTGGGCTCGCTTCAGGGTGCCCTTGGAAGCTAAAGGCTGGCTTATCTGTGCGGTGGATACCTTGCAAAGAGCCATCAAATAGCGATACGTGAGTAGCACGTAGATTTTCAGGAAGCGTGGTTTCATCTGCAGCAAAACCGTGGTTTTGCGACGTAATCATCACTACGTTGCGATCCAAGTCTTTCACTGGGTGGTTGGCGCCGTGGTGACCAAACTTCATCTTCACGGTTTTTGCACCACTTGCCAGTGCCAGGATTTGGTGGCCTAAACAGATACCAAAAATTGGGAGACCTTTTTCTAAGAATACTTTTGTTGCTTCAATGGCATAAGTACATGGTTCTGGGTCACCAGGGCCATTCGACAAGAACACGCCATCTGGGTTCATGGCCAGTACTTCTTCTGCCGACGTTTGCGCTGGTAAAACCGTCAAGCGGCAGCCTCGGTCAACCAACATGCGAAGGATATTGCGCTTCGCACCAAAGTCATATGCCACTACGTGGTATGGCAACTCGCTGTCATCTTTCGCTTCTGGCAGGCCACCTTCCAGTGTCCATGAGCCTTGCTTCCACTCATATGCTTCAGCAGTGGTCACTTCTTTTGCCAGATCCATGCCTTTCAAGCCTGGGAAGTCTTTTGCTTTGGCAAGCGCTAGCGCTTCATCAATGCTGTCACCTGCAACGATACAACCATTCTGTGCGCCTTTCTCACGCAGCAGACGAGTCAACTTACGGGTGTCGATTTCAGCGATGCCAACGATGTTTTGAGATTTTAAGTAATCAGAAAGAGATTGCTGACTGCGGAAGTTTGAAGCAATAAGCGGAAGGTCGCGGATGACCAGGCCTTGAGCGTGGATTTTGGAGGATTCTTCGTCTTCGGTATTCGTACCGGTATTGCCAATGTGGGGATAAGTGAGAGTAACAATTTGCTGGGAATAGGACGGGTCAGTGAGAATTTCTTGGTACCCCGTCATCGAGGTATTAAAAACAACTTCACCAACAGCAGTTCCATCAGCACCGATGGATTCACCGTGGAATACAGTCCCATCTTCTAGGACTAAGAGCGCAAACTTGCTCAAGACAACCTCCAAATAAATATAAATGCAAAAAAAATAGATAGTTTTGCATTAAGTCATTCCATAGAAATGCCTGGTTCCGCAAAGCGGAATTTAGACAAATTGCGCGCATTTTAGATATTGCAGTCGAAAGTGTCAACAAGGAGTGGGAAAAAGAATATCACTTATAACCAATAGGTGGCATTTGACGCATCAAACCAATAAAAGACAGACTTAACCTCTGTAACTAAGCGGTTTTGCATCTATTGAGTTAACAATTTCAAGCCCCCAGCGCTCGCAGTGACAAAAACACAACCAGCTCACTCCGCAACCGTTTACATGATACCACTTAAGCCTCACTTTTGGCGATCATAGTGCGGTAATTACATATAAGGCTGTAAAACACAAGCCAAAGGGAGGTTTATTCACACTAGACGTAATAGTGTGGTTGATGAGGGATAAGGAAAGAAATTATGCAGTAAGCATTCACTTACTGCATATATAGGCATTTATAACTGATCGAGTTCTAGCACATCTTGCATGGTAAAAAAGCCAGCATCTTTCGACGCAAGCCATTTGGCTGCTCGCACAGCGCCATTAGCAAATGTCATTCGATTGGTTGCTTTATGGGTAATTTCGACACGCTCTCCAATATCAGCGAACATAGCAGTATGTTCACCAATAATGTCACCCGCGCGAATAGTCGCGAAACCGATTTCATCTCGAGTACGTTCACCCGTGATCCCTTCACGAGCATACACAGCCACATCACTTAGCTTATTACCCATCGCACCTGCGATAGCTTCGCCCATGCCGATAGCAGTACCAGACGGAGCATCGACTTTATGACGGTGGTGCGCCTCAATGATTTCGATGTCGCAGTAATCACCCATTACTTTGGCGGCTTTTTCAAGTAGCTTGAACACCAAGTTAACGCCAACGCTGTAATTTGGCGCCATCACCAGACCAACGTCTTTGGCGGCGGCATCAATTTCAGCGCGTTGCTCTTCAGTAAAGCCAGTTGTACCGATCACTAACTTTTTACCGTGCTCACGGCAAAGCGCTAAGTTTGCCAACGTGGCAACGGGTGCTGTGAAATCAATAATGACATCAAAATCATTGGCAACTTTCGCAAGATCATCGACGATGGCAATATCGCGTCGGCCAATGCCCGCAAGTTCACCAGCATCTGCCCCAATCAGGCTTGATTCTGAGCGCTCGCTAGCCGCTGTAAAGACAACGCCTTCCATTGCATCCGTGGCTTGAATTAGCTGTCGGCCCATTCGACCCGCAGCGCCCGCAATTGCTATGCGAACCATCATTTTCCCCTTGTTAACGTCCTGTTCATGCCGGTTCACCGACACCAAATAATAATTTGTCATTCACTCTACCCTTTTCGCCACACGATGTATATTGGCGAAGGCATCATGAAAAAGGGAGCTTTCAGCTCCCTTTAAAATACGTTGTGATAGTTACTGGATCTGCTTAACTTGCAGTTCACGTGGCACTTCAAAGAACATATTTTCTTCGCGGCCTTTTAGCTCTTCCACCTCTGAACCGCCTAATGCTTCAATGCGCGCTATGATCAGATTAACCAATTCTTCCGGTGCAGAAGCACCAGCGGTCACACCGACTTTGGCTTTGCCATCAAACCATTCTGGTTTCACGTCTTCAGCACAGTCAATCAAGTAACCCGGAGTGCCGAGCTTTTCACTCAACTCACGCAAGCGATTCGAGTTGGAGCTATTTTTCGAACCAACCACGACTAAAATATCGCACTGGGTCGCGAGATCGCGCACTGCATCTTGGCGGTTTTGCGTCGCATAACAAATGTCATCTTTACGCGGGCCTTGGATCTCAGGAAACACCTGACGCAAGGTATCAATGACATCCGCAGTTTCATCGACAGATAACGTCGTTTGGCTAACATAATGAAGATTGGTTGGGTCTTTGACGACGAGCTTATAGACATCTTCTGGTCGCTCGACCAAATACATACCGCCAGTATCGCTTGCGTACTGACCCATAGTGCCTTCCACTTCAGGATGACCCGCGTGACCAATCAGAACCACTTCCATATCACGGCGGCTTGCACGTGCGACTTCCATATGCACTTTGGTCACCAAGGGGCAAGTAGCATCAAACACGGTCAGGCTACGTGATTTTGCTTCCTGACGAACCGCTTGAGAAACACCGTGGGCAGAGAAAATTACGATGCTGTCATCGGGAACTTCACTTAGCTCTTCAACAAACACTGCGCCGCGAGATTTTAACCCTTCGACCACAAAGCGGTTATGAACCACTTCATGACGAACATAAATTGGCGGTTGATATAATTCGAGTGCGCGCTCAACAATGCTGATAGCACGATCTACACCAGCACAAAACCCTCTAGGATTCGCAAGCATGATTTTCATTGGATTGCCTTTTAACCAACTTTTACTTTAACTGACACTGACAATTTCAACGTCAAAGATAACACGGTGCCCCGCTAATGGGTGGTTGAAATCCACCGTCACTGACTCGCCCGCCACTTCGGTGATCACACCAGGGATCTCTTGGCCACCAGGGCCTGCAAATGCAATGATAGTACCTTCTTCTGCGGGTGCGTCACCCACAAATAGCGTGCGATCCATGTGCTGGACATTATCTGGGTTTGGCATGCCAAACGCATCATTGGGCTCTAACGTAAAACTTGCCGCTTCGCCTTCCGTCAAACCGAGTAAGCATTTTTCGAAATTCTCAGTCAGGCTGCCATCACCCATCACCAGCTTGGCTGGCTTACCTGATGTTTTAGTGCTGTCAGCGACAGAGCCATCTTCCATCTTAATGGTGAAATGCATGATCACTTCACTGTTGGCGATAATTTGCGTCATTCACTCACATCCTTGAATTAGAAAAGTGCCCTATAAAGAAAGTGACACTTAGAAACCACAAAATAACATGGGGTTTAAAACCCTAAATAGAAGAAAGCGCCGCTCGTCGTTACGAGCAGCGCCATCAATGTATCAACTACCGAAAACCACAGTGATTATTCAGCCTCAGCGTGCGGCTTTTTTGATGCTTTCACGCTGTCCAACACAATCAAGCCGGCACCTACACAGATTGCTGCATCGGCCAGATTGAATGCTGGCCAATGGCTATTGCCGATATAGAAATCAAGAAAATCGACAACATAACCATGCACTACACGATCAAACAAATTACCAATAGCCCCACCGATCACGAGGGCATAGGCTACGTTTAGAATTCTGTTACTGGCTGGCGTACAACGCATCCAGTAAATCAATAGTCCCGACACGCCAAGTGCAATCGCTGCAAAGAACCAGCGTTGCCAACCGCCCGCATCACTCAAAAAGCTGAACGCTGCGCCATAGTTATGAACATATAGCAGGTTAAAGAAAGGCAAAATCTCAATGCGATTGGCCCAACCATACCCCATGGTATCCATGACTAACAACTTGGTGCCAATATCGAGAACGAACACCAGCAGCGCTAGCCAAAGCCAACGTACACCTGATTGTTTCGTTGTCAGATCTTTCATCCAACCTTCCTACTATCGTTGAGCAAAAAGCGGCTTGACCAAATCAAGCCCGCTTTTTGTGTGTTGCTACTATGCAATTAAACGAAGTGGCAATTAAGCGAATTGGCGGTTTTCGCCTTCACCATCGATGTTACTCACGCAACGACCACAAAGTTCTTCGTGCCCTGCAATCGTGCCCACATCAGGTACATGGTGCCAACAACGCTCACACTTCGCCGCTTCTGATTTCTCAACCACAACAGCCAATCCATCAAAGTCAGTGACAACCGCTGATTCTGGTGCCGCATCCGTTGCAACCACATCGGCTTTCGACGTCAACAGAACGAAACGCAGTTCGTCGCCCATCGCTTGCAGTTTTGCAGCGAACGTAGGGTTAGCAAACAAGGTCACTTCCGCTTCAAGTGAGCCGCCAATCTTCTTGTCGTTACGTGCTTGTTCAAGCACTTTGTTGACTGCGCCGCGTACGCGCAGCAGTTCAGACCAGAATGCATTGTTCAGTTGCTCATCATCGTTCAGACCAAACAAGCCGTCGTACCACACTTCAGTAAATACGTACTTAGCACGATTACCTGGCATTTCGTTCCAGATTTCATCTGCGGTGAACGACATGATCGGTGCCATCCAGCGAACCAATGCTTCCACGATGTGGAACAGTGCCGTTTGACAACTACGATGTGCATGGCCACCCGCTTTCGCGGTGTATTGACGATCTTTGATGATATCTAAGTAGAATGAGCCCATCTCTACTGAACAGAATTGCATCAGACGTTGTGTCACAGCATGGAAGTTACACTCTTCGAACGCCTTCAGAATTTCTTCTTGTGCTTCGAGTGCCTTACCCACTGCCCAGCGGTCAGCAACCACCATGTCTTGTACCGCAACCATGTCGGTTTCTGGGTTGAAACCGTTCAAGTTTGCTAGCAAGAAGCGCGCGGTGTTGCGGATACGGCGATACGCGTCAGCACTGCGATTCAGGATTTGATCAGAGACGGTCATCTCGCCGGTATAATCCGTTGATGCCACCCATAAACGCAGGATGTCGCCACCCAACTTATTCATCACTTCTTGTGGCGAAACCACGTTGCCGATCGACTTCGACATCTTACGGCCTTGACCATCAACGGTGAAACCGTGGGTCAACACTTGCTTATAAGGTGCTTTATTTTTGATCGCAACCGACGTCATAAGTGACGACTGGAACCAGCCACGGTGTTGATCCGAGCCTTCCAAATACATGTCCGCTTCGTGGCCGTTGAATTCAGCGCGTTGGTTAACAACCGCATAGTGCGTTGCGCCTGAGTCAAACCATACGTCTAGCGTATCCAGCACTTTTTCGTACTGTGCCGCATCGTCACCCAACAATTCTTCAATGTTGAGATCCCACCAAGCTTGAATGCCTGATTGCTCAACTTTTTGAGCCACTTGCTCAATCAATTCAACCGTATTTGGATGCAGTTCAGAGGTTTCTTTGTGAACGAACAGGGCAATCGGCACACCCCAAGTACGTTGACGAGAGATACACCAGTCTGGACGGCCTTCGACCATAGACTCAATACGGTTTTGACCCCATTCAGGGATCCATTGTACGTTTTTGATCTCTTCCAGCGCCTTTGCACGTAAGCCAGCTTTCTCCATAGAGATAAACCATTGTGGCGTTGCGCGGAAGATGATCGGCGTCTTGTGGCGCCAGCAATGTGGGTAGCTGTGCTCATACGCATGGTGGTGCAACAAAGAACCATGTTCTTTCAGCACTTCGATCACGTTGTCATTGGCTTTCAATACGTGCTGGCCTGCAAACAGTTCAGTATCTGGCAGGTAAACGCCGTTACTACCAACCGGGTTTGCCACTTCAAGTCCGTATTTTTGACCGACAACGAAATCTTCTTGACCGTGACCGGGTGCGGTGTGAACCACCCCCGTACCCGATTCAGTGGTCACATGGTCACCACAAATCACTGGCACATTGAAACCATAGAACGGGTGATTGAAACGCAATAGCTCCAGTGCATCACCTTTACAGAAACCCAAGTTATGGAAGTGCTCGATGCCAGCACGCTCCATGACTGATTTCGCCAGTTCAGAGGCCATGATCAAACGGCGAGGCGTTTCACCTTCCACCTGAACCATTACATATTCAAGTGCATCAGACACAGCCACAGCGCGGTTGGCAGGCAGAGTCCAAGGCGTAGTCGTCCAGATAACGATAGACACGTCACCATGGCCTTCGTGACCTTCAGCTAGGCCGAATTTAGACAACACCGCCGCTTCGTCTGTGGCACGGAACATCACGTCAATAGATGGAGAAACCTTGTTCTCATATTCCACTTCCGCTTCTGCTAGTGCAGACCCACAATCGGTACACCAATGAACCGGTTTAAACCCTTTGTGCAGGTGGCCGTTATCGGCGATTTTACCTAGCGCACGAATGATGTTTGCTTCAGTATTAAAATCCATGGTCAAGTAAGGTTTGTCCCACTCGCCCAATACGCCTAGACGTTTGAAGTCCGCTTTCTGGCCTTCGACTTGCTTGGCTGCATACTCACGACATTTCTGACGAAACTCAGCAGCAGACACTTTCTGGCCTGGTTTACCGACTTTCTTCTCAACCATCAGCTCGATTGGCAAACCATGACAATCCCAGCCAGGAATGTAAGGCGCATCGAAATCAGACAGTGTTTTAGACTTAACAATAATGTCTTTAAGAATTTTGTTTACTGAGTGACCAATGTGAATATTGCCATTCGCATACGGAGGGCCGTCATGCAAAATGAAGGATTTCTTACCCTTCTTCGCTTTACGGATCTCGCCGTAAAGATCTTCCTCATACCAACGCTTAAGCATTTGTGGCTCGCGCTGAGCAAGATTACCTCGCATCGGAAACGCGGTTTCCGGCAGGTTTAAGGTATCTTTAAAGTCACTCATTGATTGTTCATTCCGTATATGGACATTATTTATTAGATAGCTCAGACAACCACGCACGCGCTGTCTGAGCATCAAGTTCAATTTGGGCTTTCAGCTCGTCAAGCGAACCGAATTTCATCTCGTCACGCAGCTTATGCAGAAGCTGGACTTCGATATGTCGACCATAGAGATCTTCCTCTAGGTCGAAAAGGTGTACTTCAAGTTGTTGACGCACACCGTCAACTGTTGGCCGAGTGCCGACATTTGCCACACCGCCTAACCATTGGTTTTGTTTGATGCCGCCAACTTTAACCACGTAAACCCCCGAAACTGGTGATACGCGACGTTTCAATGGCACATTGGCAGTCGGGAAGCCAATTGTCCTCCCCAATTTTTTACCGTGTGAGACTCGACCGCTTATGCTGTAAGGCCTGCCAAGCATTTCCTCAGCAGCAAGCTGATTGCCTATTGCCAATTCATTGCGGATCGCTGTACTGCTCACACGCTGTGTAGAAACGGTAAAACTCTGGGTGCTGACCACTTCAAAGCCCACATCCCTTGCTTCATTTTGCAGATAACAAAAATCGCCCTGACGCTCAGCGCCAAAGCGAAAGTCATCGCCGACCACCAGAAACTTAACACCCAATTGTTCAGCCAACAAGCGATGAACAAAGTCATGCGCCGTCACTGAGGCGAATTTCGTATTGAAATTAACAACCAAGAGACGCTCAACACCCAATTTTTCTAGTTGGGTGTACTTGTCACGCAGACGCGTCAGTCTAGCCGGTGCTCGTTCTCGGGAAAATAGCTCTCTAGGCTGAGGCTCAAAAACCATCACTGTTGATGGCAGCCCTAATTCATGTGCTTTTTCAACCACGCGTTTTAGCACTTTTTGATGCCCCAAATGCACACCATCAAAGTTGCCGATAGTCAGCACACACCCACGGTGGCTGTCTCGGATGTTATGAATACCCCGGATCAATTCCATAGTGCTAAAACTGCTTTCCCCTCAAAAAAACCGACGGATTATATACTAATCGCCCCAATCAATCAGCCTTCAGTGCGAAGTTGATGGGGTCGTAAGCCTAAAACCACCAACGATACAATGTAAGTGGCTGCGCCAGCGCCAATTAATCCTGACAGCATATAAATTCGCTGCCATAAATCCATTGCCAACCAGCGGTCATTTTCCGGCATCAATCCAAAAATAAGCGCCCCCATCAGCACCACGGCGATCACCAAGCGCAATGCGAAGATCGCTGTTTCTTTACTGATGCAATAAACACCCTGCTTGTGCAGTCCACGATACAGCAAAGCGGCATTCACCAGTGCCGAGAGTGCCGTCGCCATCGCCAAGCCCACATAACCATAGAAGTACGCAAAAATGAGGTTAAATACCATATTACTAACCATAGCAATGATGCCGTATCGAACGGGCGTTTTGGTATCTTGACGTGCGTAGTACCCGGGCGCGAGTACCTTGATGAGCATGAAATTCAACAAACCTGATGAGTAGGCAATCAGCGACAATGACGCGGCATTGACATCATCCACACCAAATTCACCACGCATGAATAGCACCATCAGCATGGGTTTGGCCAACATCATCATGCCAATCATCGCAGGAGCACCTAAAAGCAGCACCATACGAATGCCCCAGTCCATGGTGCTAGCAAACTGCCCCGATGTTTGTTCAACGTGCTTTTTGGATAACGCTGGCAAGATCACCGTTGCGATCGCTATGCCGAACAAACCCAGAGGAAACTCCAACAAACGGTCTGAGTAATACAGCCAACTGATGGAGCCTGTCGCTAAGAAGCTGGCAATAAATGTATCCAGCAACAAATTGATCTGACTTACCGACACACCAAAGAGCGCAGGGATCATCAAGGTGCGAATTTTCACCACACCGGGATGTTTCCAGCCCCATTTAGGGCGGACAAGCATGCCTTCGCGATAAAGAAACGGGATTTGAAACGCAAATTGAATCAAACCACCCAGAAAAACACCGATACCCAAGCCAATTTCAGGTTGATCCATGCCGGGAGCTATCCAAATCGCGGCAGAAATCATCGCAATATTGAGAAATACAGGCGTAAAAGACGAAACAGCAAAACGACCAAGTGTGTTCAAAATAGAACCCGCTAACGCCACAAAGCTGATAAACCACAGATAGGGGAACGTGATTTTCAGTATCAACGATGCCAATTCGAATTTGTATGCCGATGGGCCATCATTCCACCAATCAACAAACCACCCCATACCAAAAAGTGCGGTAATTACTGGTGATGCAATCACACCAACCAAAGTGACAATGGTCACCAGAACACCTAAAGTGCCTGATACATAAGCGATTAGTTCGCGAGTTTTTGTTTTGTCATCGCTAGCTTGATACTCAGCCAGTACGGGAACAAATGCCTGTGAGAATGCCCCCTCAGCGAACAGTCGACGCAAGAAATTCGGGATCTTATTGGCAAAAAAGAACACATCTGCGGCGGCGCCAGCGCCCATCAGGTTCGCAATAACAACATCACGCACCAAACCCATGACGCGCGAAACCATGGTCATAAAACTGACAATCAGCCCCGAGCGGAGCAATCGCTTTGACACCTGTAACCCCTTAAAACGAAAAATAAAGTAAGATGCACTCGACCGCTGATGGTAACACGTCTTTTCTTATTCAATCCGAGACGTTGTGACAACTGCGAAAAGACAGATAAAAGGCTTACTTCATACCAAGAATGCTGGTAGAATCTGCCGCCATATTAACCGCGATGTTCGTCACATGCCATTGCAATGGCAATGCGGCGGATTATTGCACAAATGAATTGACAACTAGGGTAAAACGGGGCATATTCCTCGGCCTTAAATTGTCACCGAATATAAGATTTGGGAGTTAGACCCTTGGCGAATATCAAATCTGCTAAGAAGCGTGCAATCCAATCTGAGAAGCGCCGTCAGCACAATGCAAGCCGTCGCTCAATGATGCGCACTTATCTGAAAAAAACCATCACCGCTATTGCTGCTGGTGATAAAGAAGCAGCTACTAAAGCATTTGCTGAAGCACAACCTATTCTTGACCGTATGGCTACTAAAGGCCTTATCCACAAGAACAAGGCCGCTCGTCATAAAGCTAGCCTAGTTGCTCAAATCAAAGCTCTGTAATAAGCGCTAAGATTTGAAATAAAAAAAACCGGCCTAAAGCCGGTTTTTTTTATTTCTGCTGTTTTTTGTTTGTCTCAATTGTCTTTGCAGTAGAGCTGATGCAAGGTCATCATAATAGTCTGCACCTCGATGCTCTTCAGTGAGTAGTATACGGTTTGTGCCTCTTTACGCGTCGCCACCAAGCCATCACGTCGTAACCATGCCAAATGTTGTGACAGTGCTGACTGGCTTAGCTCTAGCTTTTCACTAAGCGTTCCAACCGACATTTCCCCTTCCAGCAAATAACAAAGTATGAATAACCTGCGCTCATTTGCCATTGCTTTGAGCAATTGCACTGCTTTGGGCCCAGTTTCCTGCATTTGTTTTAATTCCATACTTACTGCCTATTCACCTACATCTAAAGGGTTGTTCACATTGGCTTAAGTGTAACACTTAGCAAATGTGCAAAATTGCCTTGCGTTTAAGAAAGTCATTTCATAAGAAAAGGCTAATGAAAGAGCTTACTAAAATCAGCCTCGCATATACGTTTTACGGCAGGATGCTGGATCATTCTTTCAGCAAAGATGGCGTAATACTCTTCCTTTAGCTCCTCAACTTTCGCGACTTCTTGTATGTCCGGCAAGTCGAGCACATCTGCTGAGTAAAAGGTTGGTGCAACAAACATCGCGTTGTGATTTGCTCCAAATGCCTTCATGAGGGCGGCATCATCAAATTCGCCTAAAATCGTTGGCGTGATGCCTTGACTATCAAACCAATGCATCAACTTTCGCCCCATCGCTGTTCGACTACCAGGAATCAGCAACCTATGCTCTTCAATTATGGCAGGGAATCTCTTTTTTGAAACAGGGCCAGAACAGAAAAAACTCATCATGCTTTCCCCTATCTTCACACTAAACAAACCAGGACTTTGGCTTGAGTCCACTGGACAGTCAGACAAAATCATATCCAGCTTATGCTGCCTCAGTTGCTCAAGAAGCAGTTCATGGGTTGATTCAAAGCAACGAAGATGAATGCCGTCATCTTCGGGGATAGCTTTGAGTAAGACACGGCTCACTAAGCTTTTTGACAATGCATCGGCAACCCCGACATCAAACAATTCATTCTCTCTCTGACTGTAATTGATGATATCTAGCATCTCGTAGCTAATCCCAAACATCTTGTCAGCGTACTTGAAAACCAACTGACCGAGTTCTGTCGGTTCAACGTGCCGACCAGAGCGTTTCGTCAGTTTGCCGCTCAGGCGGTCTTCTAGGGTGCGTATTTGACCCGTTACTGTCTGGGGTGTGAGAAACAAAGCCTCAGCCGCTTTCGAAACCGAGCCTTTCTTGCAAACCATCCAAAAATAATAGAGGTGGTTGTAATTTAAATGTGACATAGCTTCTCAACGTAAAAAGCGTCACACCACGGTTACGTAGTGATGACGCTTTTTTATTCGGTCGTTATCCAGTATTTTTCAGTGAAGGTGATACACACAATAGAGATACCACCTTCTGCTCCAGCACTCATCCCTACTCGCTGCTTTTAACAACGATGGTTTGAATCTGCACAACCTGTTGTCATACCGATAGTGCAATACATCACACCCTTAATAATCAATACTCACTTTTTTACCATCGCCACCTTCTTCCACAGGAGATTTAGGCAATACGACAGCCAACAGCGCATAACCTGCTATTGCTGAAACGGTAGAGCCAATCAAAATACCTAATCTCGAGAAGGTAATGTAGCTTTGGTCTACGCCCACAAACGCGAGCGAAGAGATAAATATCGACATCGTAAAGCCAATACCACACAGCAGTGATACGGCAAAGATTTGCTTAAAGTTGACGTTTTCAGGCAATCGCGCCACACCTGTTTTTACGGCAATCCAGCTGAAGGTGAAAATACCTAACGGCTTACCAATCAGCAGACCCAACGCAATACCTAGCGGCAGCATGTTAGTCAGGCTTGCCAGTGACACGCCTTCCAACGAGACGCCTGCATTAGCAAATGCAAACAAGGGTAGAATCAGAAACGCAGCATATGGGTGAATAGCATGCTCCAGCGTTTTCAGCGGGGACTTGCCGTCTTTGCCACCCGCCAATGGTATTGCAAAACCAAGCACTACGCCTGCCAACGTCGCATGTACGCCAGATTTCAATACGCTGAACCAAAGAATTGCACCAACCAGTAAGTACCATTTCACACCCGTGACGTTCTTACTGTTCATTAGGAACAATACCGCTGTAGAAATAAAGGCAACCGCCAGCGCAGTAACTGACAGATCACTGCTATAAAACAGAGCAATGACAACGATAACACCTAAGTCATCAATAATTGCCAACGCGAGCAAGAACACTTTCAGTGACAAAGGAACGCGCTTTCCGAGCAATGCCATTACGCCAAGTGCGAACGCAATGTCTGTAGCAGCCGGAATCGCCCAACCGTTTATGGTCACCGGATCAGAATAGTTAAACGCTAGATAAACCAACGCGGGAGCCAACATACCACCTACAGCGGCAATGGCAGGGAAAATTGCTTTCTCTTTTGTATTGAGAGCGCCCTCAATGAGCTCCCTTTTCACTTCTAGTCCGATCAGCATAAAGAAGATAGCCATCAGGCCATCATTAATCCAATGTGCGACCGATAAACCAGCTATATAGCTATGAAGAGCGCCATCATACAGCGGCTGCAAAGGTGAGTTGGCAATCACAATCGCCAAAATTGCAGCAACAATCAGCACTAAACCACCTGCTGACTCCATCTTCATAAACTGACGAATCGCATCAGTCATTCAAAGCACTCCGTTAACATTAAGTAATCCCTATTAGTCTAGTCACCAATCATCATTAAAGAAAAATCGGTTGTTTGGAGATTAAACCTCGGAATATCCGAAGTTTCCACCAGAAAATGACACTTTTTTCGTGGTGTTAAACATAACTCTGTCATAAATGCCCATCAAACATGACATCCGTGATGAAAAACAAAGCCTGTTTGGACGCTTTTTGACCATTTAGACTTCGTCAAACAACCACATGTAAATTATTGTTTTAATTCATAAAAACCAAAGGTTGGCATGTGGCTTTACACCTATTCTTACCATTGGTCAGTGCTCTAGATTAAAACTGTAATATTAGTGAAATATTTCCTACCTACTATTCGCTCAGATTAATTCATTGACACAAATCTGACATACAACTGTCTCGGAGATTTCCTTATGACATCCCAAGCTTCTACTGCTGCTCCAATTAACAGCTCTAAGAATTGGGTACGTTGGGCCAACCTGGCACTGATGCTTTATCTTCTGCTTGTTGCAGTTTCCATGGTTGGTAGTGGTTTTAAATGGGCGGCAGGTGACGAAGCAAGAACCCTGTTTGAATTCGCCTCTCACCCTGTAGCAGGTTTGATGATCGGTATCGTGGCAACTGCACTGATCCAATCTTCAAGCACAGTCACATCGATTATTGTTGGTCTGGTTGCCGGTGGCTTACCAGTCGAAACAGCGATTCCTATGATTATGGGTGCCAACGTTGGCACAACTGTAACCAATACCTTGGTGAGCCTCGGCCACGCACGCTGTAAAGAAGAATTCCGCCGTGCATTCACCTGTGCAACGGTTCATGACTTCTTTAACTTAATGGCAGTCTCCATTTTCCTTCCTTTAGAAATGATGTTTGGCCTGCTAGACAAAATTTCGAGCTGGTTGGTTGCACCCCTAATGTTTGATGGCAGCCTGAGCATGAAAGGTCTGGACTTTATGGGTCCATTGACTAAGCCCTTGGTTAACGGCACCAAAGGTCTTTTCTCTTCACTACCTGGTGACTGGGGCGGCGTTGCACTGATTATTCTTGGTATCGCGCTTATCTTTGCTGCTATCACTATGATGGGCAAATTGATGCGCAAACTGATGGTTGGTCGCGCTAAAGAGCTTCTTCACAATGCAATCGGTCGTGGTCCTATGCACGGCATTGCATCTGGTACCCTGGTGACAATTCTGGTTCAGTCTTCTTCAACGACAACGAGCTTGATGGTTCCATTGGTTGGCACAAACGTCCTTAAGGTTCGCGATGTCTATCCGTTTACCCTAGGTGCAAACATTGGCACTTGTATCACTGCGCTACTGGCAGCGACGGCAGTCACTGGCCCTAATGCGGTATTTGCCTTGCAAATCGCGCTGGTACACCTTGTGTTCAACGTGCTCGCTACGCTGCTTATCTTTGGTACGCCATTCTTGCGCGAAATCCCATTGAAGTGTGCAGAGAAGCTGGGTGATGCTGCAGCTAAGAGCAAGTTGGCTGTGGTTGCTTACCTTGGTCTGGTGTTTGTTGCAATTCCATCACTAGTGATGTTAGCAACACAGTAAGTCGACACGCATTCGATAAACGCCCGCTTATGCGGGCGTTTTTGTTTTGGGAAAATAGCGCTGGCGTTGCACCCTTCCTGGTAACTAGGTCCTTCTGTTCCTAGGCTCGGCTCTTGATTGACCACAAAAAAGCCGGGGAATCCCCCGGCTTCTCAAAACCAACCCTTCAAAACCAGCTCTTCAAACTGAATGCTTAAATCGCGATAGGCGCCTTAATGCTAGGCTGCGCGTCATACCCTTCGATAACAAAGTCTTCCAACGTGTAATCAAAAATAGAATCTGGCTTACGTGCAATGGTCAGTGTCGGCTTTTTACCAGGAGCTCGTCTAAGTTGCTCGAAAACGATGTCATCCGTTAGGTGATTATGATAAAGGTGCACATCACCAAAAGTATGGACAAAGTCCCCGACTTCCAAATCACATTGCTGCGCAATCATATGCGTGAACAAGGCATAGCTGGCAATATTGAACGGTACACCAAGGAAGTAATCTGCACTGCGCTGATAAAGCTGGCATGACAATTTGCCATCAGCAACATAGAACTGAAATAAACAGTGGCAAGGTGCCAACGCCATTTTACCTTGCTCAACGTTAGCCTGAGGGCTGATGCTCTCATCCGGTAAATCGGCTGGATTCCATGCGGTGATGATATGACGACGCGAGTTAGGTTTGGTTTTGATTTGCTCAATAAGATCGGCGATTTGATCAACAGTAGAGCCATCAGGGCATGCCCATGAACGCCATTGGGCACCATATACAGGGCCAAGGTCACCGCTTTCTGTCGCCCACTCGTCCCAAATACTGACGTTGTTATCTTGCAGATATTTGATGTTTGTGTCGCCATTTAAGAACCAAAGCAACTCTTGAATAATGGCACGTGTATAGAGTTTCTTGGTCGTCAGCATCGGGAAACCTTCACTGAGATCAAAGCGCAGTTGTCGACCAAAGACAGAACGCGTACCCACCCCGGTGCGATCGCCGCGATCGCTGCCGTTATCAATGATATCCTGCATCAAATCAAGATATTGCTTCATGATTTTTCCTTACGTTACCCATCCAAGCAGCAAGCCAGATGTCAGATTAATGACAAAGAAAACCGCAGACAGGCTGCGGTTTTAGAATGCAAATTAGGCCGAACGCGTCGCGTTTTGTGCGCGACGATATGCCCAAACCATCATGAGTGCCCCACCAATAATCATCGGTGTCGACAAAATTTGTCCCATGCTTATCCAATCGCCGAATAGGCCGAGGTGTGCATCAGGCTCACGGAAGAATTCGACGATAAAGCGGAACGAACCATACCCAATCAAGAATAAGCCTGAAATCGCGCCCGCAGGGCGTGGATTGCGAGCAAACCAGTTAAGGATAAGGAACAGCACCACACCTTCAAGGGCAAATTCATAAAGCTGTGAAGGATGACGGGCAATCGGCCCACCTGTAGGGAAAATCACGCCCCAAGGCGCATCTGTCGCTCTCCCCCACAGTTCACCATTGATAAAGTTACCCAATCGTCCTGCACCCAACCCAAATGGTACCAGCGGCGCAATGAAATCAGACACAGTGAAGAAGGTGCGCTTGGTTTTGCGTGCAAACCAGAACATAGCGGCGATAACACCCAGCAAGCCACCATGGAAAGACATTCCCCCCGTCCATACTTTGAACAAAAAGATCGGGTCAGCAAGGAACGCGTCAAATTGATAGAAGAGCACATAGCCAATACGCCCGCCCAGCACAACGCCCAAGAACCCTGCAAACAGTAAGTCACTGACCTCATCGCGAGTCCAGCCACTACCAGGCTTGTCAGCAAGACGGTTGGCTAACCAAAGGGCGAATGCAAAGCCGGCAAGATACATTAAGCCATACCAGCGTACCGCCAGCGGGCCAATTTCAATCAGGATGGGATCTATTTGGGGGAATGTCAGAGACATAGCGTTGTCTTCCTTAGCTTAAAAACATACTTGCCCCAACCAAGAGCAAGAACACGGCAAAAACACGCTTGATAATCGGCGTTGGCAATCGTGAAGTCAGCCTCGCGCCGTATCGCGTGGTAAAAACAGAGGTGACTACAATACCAATCAATGCGGGTAAGTAAACATATCCGACACTGAAGCTTGGTAAGGTTTCAGTTTGAGTCAGCCCAAAAAAGATAAAACCAGCCATACCTGCCAACGCGAGAAAAACACCACACAAAGAGGCACTGCCGATCGCTTGGCGCATTTCAACGCCATAGTAATTGAGGTAAGGCACAGTCAATGAACCACCTCCGATACCCGCAAGGCTAGCAACCATGCCTATCAGACCGCCGCTGAATACATTTCTTGCCGGCGAAGGGAAGGGTTTTGCTGGCTTAACCCGCAGCGATAACACCATTTGAAGTGCCAGCAAAAGCACGATGACGCCAAACACACGTGGCAGATATTCGGTGGGCATCCGATCGGCAATCGCGCTTCCTAACACACCACCCAACAATATACCTGGCAACAGACTGCGCACAACGGCAGGCAGCACATTGCCTAAACGATAATGGGTATAGGCGGAGGAAGAAGACGTAATCACAATACTGGCGAGCGACGTGGCAAGCGCTATTGGCATCACCAATGAGGGGGTTATTCCTGCCCAAGGCAGCAGCACCGATAACGCAGGTACGACAACCAAACCACCACCAATGCCGAGTAAGCCTGCTAGCAAACCCACGCAACTGCCGAGTACAAGGCATGCCCCGAACAGCCATAAGGTGGCATCAACCATAAAATGTTCCTATTTGCCGACTCGGATGAGTCCACCCAAGCTATAGCGTTCTAAAAAGTCTTCGGAGGCTTTGCGTATCTCGCCAGTTAATGACAACTGCTGCATCGCGAGAACATGCTTTTGAAGCGCGTCTGACGGGATATGGCGTAATACATACTTGATTTTGGCAACGCTACGCGTATTCATACTCAGCTGTCGATACCCCATCCCCACCAGCAATGCAGCACCGATAGGATCACCGGCAAATTCACCACACACACTGACAGGTAGCTTCAAGCGCTGGCTGTTCACTAATATCTGGTGCAATACCGCCAAAACTGAGGGATGAAATGTATCATAGACGTCCGCGACGCGAGCATTGTTTCGATCTACCGCTAATAGATACTGCGTTAAATCATTCGTACCGACAGACAGAAAATCGATATGCGGGGCAATGGCATCAAACTGATAAAGCACAGACGGCACTTCCACCATGATCCCAAGGCGCGGCTTGTTGAGTGTTTTTCCTTGTGACAACGCCATTTCGGATACATCGTTAAATGCCCTATTTACCAAGGTCTTCGCTTCTAGCAGCTCAGAAAGCCCGGAGATCATTGGTAGCAGAATCGCAAGATTGCCTCGCCCAATACTGGCACGCAGCATGGCCCTGACTTGGATCAGGAAAATATCGGGGTGATCGAGCGTGAAACGAATGCCGCGCCAACCCAAAAACGGATTGTCTTCTTCAATTTTCAGATAAGGTAACGGTTTGTCTCCGCCAATGTCGAGAGTGCGCATCACGACTGATTGCTTAGGGTAACAATCAAGAATTGAACGATACTGCTTCACCTGATCGTCTTCTGATGGAAAGCTTCGCTGCATCAAGAAAGGAACTTCTGTCCGGTACAAGCCCACGCCGTCGACACCGCGATTAATGGCAATACTCGTGTCAGCACTCAATCCCGCATTAAGGTGGATCTCAACCCGCACTCCATCGGCGGTTTCTGTGCGACGAGTAAATGCACTATCCACTTCCTGTTGCAGTTCGAGCTCTTCATCGCGAAGGCGTTTGTACTCTTTCAGAATGTGCGCAGAGGGCTCAACCAGCACGCGACCTTTAAAGCCGTCCAGCACCACTTTTTTCTGATGAATCAGCTTGGGGTTAAATTCCACCCCCATCACGGCAGGAATGCCCAATGCCCGAGCCAAAATGGCAGCATGCGCATTCACCGCGCCCTCTTCTGCCACCACACCCGCCAAGCAATCGCGAGGAATGGCCGCTAACATCGCTGCGGTTAGTTCTCGGGCAAACAAAATGACGGGCTCATCAAGGTTCCACTGTTTTGATTCCTGATTTTCGAGGAAATACAATAAACGCTGACCAAGCTCTTTAACGTCATTCGATCGCTCGCGAAGATACGGATCTGACATGTTTTGGAAACGCTCAGCAAACGCGTCAATGGTTTGTTTGACTGCCCACTCTGCGAGATCGCCCTGCTCAATATGCTCGTTCATGGATTTCCGCAGCACGGGATCATTCAACAAGTGGATAAAGAGGTCAAAGATCGCCAGCGTGTCCTGATTGAGTTCGTTATCTAATCGTTTTCGTAAACGACGAAAATCAGCAATGGCAGCACTAATTGCCCCTTCGAGACGATCACGCTCTTTCTGGTTATCCAAACAAGAGGCAGGCAATACCAAGTCAAGTCTTGGCTGCGACACATCGCACCATGCTTTGGCGATCGCCACACCAGGAGATGCCGCAGCACCCTCTAAAAGCAGCGAGCCTTTGACATCACTTGGCCACAAACCTTGCGCTTTGGCGTGAGCAAAAACAACCGCTAACTGTGCGGCAAGCGTGACAAGAAATGACTCTTCGCTTTCATTAAACTGACGGGAGTCTCTTTGCTGCACAACCAACACACCGAGCACTTGGCGTCGATAAATGATAGGAGTACCAAGAAACGCATTGAAAACGTCTTCGCCGATATCAGGAAAGTGTTTGAAATCGATATGCCCGCTAGCATGGGCAAGATTGATAGGTTCGGCGCGACGGCCAACAAGACCAATGAGACCTTCATTGAAAGACAACGCGACACGGCGTGATTGAGCATTGAGGCCTTGGGTGGCCATCAATTCATAGACCTGACGATCATGATCAGCGATGTAAACAGAGCAACACTCTGTGTCCATCGCTGAACAGGTTTCACTCACTAAAGTATTGAGCGCTTGCTTAACGTCACTGGATGACGCCACGTTATTTACGATATCTCGCAGTTTCGTTAGCATCGGCGCCCTCTAAGCCTTCCTTTAGTTTTTAGTTGAACCTCGTTTACCTTTAGTGCGCTTCACTTTTCGCTCACGAAAAGGCATCGCAATCGCCGCAAATTCTTTCATTGCGCGTCGGTAAACATCGCGTTTAAACGACACCACCTGCCTAACCGGATACCAGTAACTGACCCAACGCCAACCATCAAATTCTGGCGTACCACTCCGTTGCATGTTCACTTTTGACTCGTCACATTCCAGCTTGAGCAAAAACCATTTTTGTTTTTGCCCGATACATACTGGCTTTGAATCCCATCGAACCAGACGTTTTGGCAACTTGTATCGCAACCAATGGCGACTTGTCGCCAAGATCTTTACGTCTTTTTTCGAGAGCCCTACTTCCTCGTATAACTCTCTATACATGGCTTGTTCTGGCGTTTCACCATCATCAATACCACCTTGGGGAAATTGCCAGGAATGTTGTCCATATCGACGAGCCCAGAGAACCTGACCGTGGCTGTTGCATATTACTATCCCAACATTGGGACGGTAGCCATCGCCATCTATCACTGGACGACCTCAAATATAAATCTCTATTAACAGTGATTTTTTCACACTATGTACACAGTGGTAAACAAACATTGTGTATGAAACGCATTTTTTGGGGAGTCCAACCGCCTTTAGGGATAAAACACACACTCCTCCTAAGTTATAAACAAGGTGATGAGACCAAACGCACATTTATTCACGCTTTCTGTGGATAGATTTGTGAAGAACATCTTTTAAACCGACAACAACCTTCATGGATTGGTGCTCTACCATGAGAATCAAAAATCGAAAAACCAAGATAAATCAATAAATATCATCAAGTTAAAACAGTAAGAATAATGAATCTCATAAGTTTTGATATCAGAATATCGCGAAGATCTTTAAGTGCTCAAAGATCCACCAAACGAAGAGTTACCCACACCATTCGTACGTTTCACCATCAATACTGTACGATTCTTATGTAATCAAGGTGATAAAAGCACTGTACATGCATCCATGAACGAAAAAATCATGTTTCTCGCCAGATCCTTGTGGATAACCTTTAAACATGCTTCTGGTTACAATGATCGCATTGTCTGCCCTATACAACACTGGCGTTTTGAACGCGAGGCTGATAGCGTTCTGGCGTTGATGACTGAATGGTAGACCGCATGATCCTTGCTCCAAACACCGAACACGAATTGCTCGAACGTGCTTACGCATTGGCAGGCTTTCCACTCGGCGAACTTGCCGCACAGCGAGGCATTACCTGCCCTGTGGATCTTCGTCGCGAAAAAGGTTGGGTCGGTATGTTGTTGGAAACTTGCTTAGGGGCAACAGCAGGAAGCAAGCCAGAGCAAGATTTTCAGGATCTTGGTATTGAGCTGAAATCGATCCCGATCAGTCATAGCGGTAAACCGCTAGAAACCACCTTCGTCTGCGTTGCGCCGCTAACGGGTGTTCACGGGCTGACATGGGAAAATAGCCACATCCGCAATAAGTTATCCAAAGTATTATGGGTACCCGTTGAAGGTGAACGCGAAATACCTTTAGCAGAGCGTCGCGTTGGGATGCCGCTTATTTGGCAACCTTCAGAAAAAGAAGAGCAGCAATTAAAGGCTGACTGGG
Source organism: Enterovibrio litoreus (assembly GCF_045679545.1). NCBI lineage: Bacteria > Pseudomonadati > Pseudomonadota > Gammaproteobacteria > Vibrionales > Vibrionaceae > Enterovibrio > Enterovibrio litoreus. The sequence continues at coordinate 557,922 of NZ_CP166194.1, read as the reverse complement.
AAGAACTGATGGAATTCATTGTACTCGGAAAAGTACATGAGATTTCTGCAAAACACGGTGAGTTTCTACAGTTACGCCCAAAGGCGGCACACAGTAAAATCAAAACAGAGGCTTATGGCGCAAAAGGACAACCCATCAAAACCTTGCCTCGCGGTTTCTATTTGAGAACTCAATTCACAGCAAAGATACTCGCCCGACATTTCTTATTGCCAGACAGCGAGTAACTGAAAGATTCAGAGTCTATTGCAGTTGGCGTATTCGTTTTTCCGCTAGAGCGAGATCTCCATGTCTTCTTTGCACGAGGCATCGGCAGGACCAAATTCATCATAAGGATCAAGTAAACGCATCGTTACCTTGCTAATACCAAGCTTTTTCAGCTTGGCACTGACTTGCTCCATGTTGTCAAAGTGCATCACTTCATCGGTTTTATCATCTCTCAAAGGTTCTAGTTGATGCCTAACTTCCACTTCCACGATGTGTTGTGCTCCACCAGCATGTGCCACCACATAGCAATGCGGCACATTATCAGGGTGAGCCTGTATCCAATTCTTTAATTGCTTGAGTTTCATCACGCCTCCCACCATGTTAACCAAATGTTAACTTTAGTATAAAAATGGGAGTGACTGACAAATTATCTTGATGAAATGTCTGTTTATACGGTGTGATTTCCACTCATGACACGCCTTACTCGCTGCCTTTTGCTCTGCGAGTTGAAGTAACACACCCTTCCCACAATTTTGAGGCTTGTACCGGAGGCAAAATCTCCTAAGATGGAAGTTCAAACCTCTTCTCTCGACAATGAGCCAAATTTTCCTCATTGAGCGATAAGCGCAATCCAAGGAGAACGGATGCAATATCATACTCTTCCTCATACCAGCCTAGACGTCAGTAAAATATGCCTCGGTACCATGACGTTTGGTCAGCAAAACTCAGAAGCTGATGCGCATGAGCAACTGTCATTAGCATTGGATCTTGGCGTGAACTTTATTGATACGGCAGAAATGTATGCCGTTCCCCCCACACAAGAAACCCAAGGTTTAACGGAAAAATACATCGGTAGCTGGCTGAAGAAATCAGGCAAGCGCGACAAAGTGATCATCGCCACCAAAGTGGCAGGCCCACGTGGCGTTCCTTACATTCGAGATAACATGTCGCTCGATCGCCGTAACGTCCGTCAGGCCGTTGATGACAGCCTTGCTCGCCTACAAACTGACTACATCGACTTGTATCAAGTTCACTGGCCACAACGCCATGTGAACAGCTTTGGCCAATTGAATTATCAGCATCAAGATGAAAAATCAGGCGTTACCTTACTCGATACCTTGGATGCTTTATCTGAGCTCGTTCGTGAAGGGAAGATTCGCTATATCGGTGTCTCGAATGAAACGCCCTGGGGAGTGATGAGCTACCTGCGATTGGCGGAAAAACACAGCCTGAGCCGAATTGTGTCTATCCAAAACCCTTACAACTTGCTTAACCGAAGCTTTGAAGTCGGCCTGTCAGAGATCAGCCACCAAGAAGGTGTTGAATTGTTGGCTTATTCGCCGTTGGCATTCGGTGTGCTAACTGGCAAGTATCTCAATGGTGCTCGCCCCGAAGGTGCGCGTTGCACACGTTGGGAGCGCTTTGCTCGATACTTTAATGAACAAGGACAAGCGGCGACGAAAGCCTATATCGATCTTGCCAATGAGTTTTCACTCGACCCCGCAAAAATGGCATTGGCGTTTGTGAACAGCCGCTCTTTCGTCGCCAGTAACATCATTGGTGCCACCACTCTTGAACAATTGAAAACCAACATTGCATCGATTGATCTGCAATTACCTGAAGAGTTGTTGGTTCGCATTGACGAAGTGGGTGCGAAATACTCAAACCCTTGCCCATAACCCATGCTGTAACGATCAAAAAAAGCGCCTAGATAGGCGCTTTTTTTGGGGAGTATTTATCGGGGCTAACATCAAGAAAGCCCCTTTCGTTACGTGGTGGGGTTCAACCTCAACCGTCGACGCATACGTGCCACTTCGCGTTGTGCTTTAAATTGAGGTGCTACCGTGTGACCGATAGAAAAGCCGTCTTTCTCAAAACCGATGTCTCGCAGTAAATGCTCAGACATGGGCTCTCCGACGTAACGGATACGTCGATGGGCTTTTCGCCATTGTGCTTCTTCATGCTTAATATCTAAACGAACAAATAATACGGCTAGACGAAGATAAAGTGATTGATTCATTGTGGACTCCATATTGTGTTTTGGAGGCCTTGGATAATCTACGGGGAAAAGGAGAGTTAACGCTTTTTCACATTGGCCGCAGAGATATCCGCGGCCCACTTTCGAGGGGTACGGAATTTACTGTACAGGTTTTCGAACATCTGCGCACGAACGGGAGACGCAGGTCATCACAGTGTTAAACGTATGATTTTTCATTTATTGCCTCCTTGGTTTCGTTAATGTTGAGTCAAAACTGCATTTGTAAATTCACTGTTAATTTTAATGTCGCAGGTCAATATATCAACAAGTTATTTCATACATCGACCAATTTGAAGTCATTGCCTCCATTCAGCACCCCGCTCAAAATTTCGCCATGCCATTCACTCTATATTGCCCATTAATTGGTACATTTCACTGCCTGTGTTTTTTTATGTCTGGTTATCTTTTTTTTCTCATCTTTGCCACCATTTCCCTGCAAAAAAACTCATTGTCACGTGTGAAAACATCACGCTTTTGATCAATCAATCATAAACCCATCAATCTATCCCTTTTACGGATGGTTAATAACTTTTACCAATCTAAATATTGGATACGATGACACCATCTTTTAGGAGGAACGCTCAATGAGAACAATGACTGACCGTATTCGACATGCCATCGCATTTGAAGTGATTGGCCTGATTCTCATCGTCAGCATCCTGTCCCAGTTTGGTTTTGATGCTGCCCACACAGGTGTGATGGGTATTGCGTTTTCAGTCATCGCGACAGGATGGAACTACATCTACAACGTGTGGTTTGATAAAGCGATGATGAAGCGAACAGGAACAACCAAGAAAGCACAAAAACACCGTATCTTACATGCTGTGTTATTTGAGTTGGGTTTGCTATGGATAACGCTGCCTGCAATGGCTTGGTGGCTAAACATTAGCTTGTGGCAAGCATTTCTGATGGATATTGGCCTTGTGGCTTTCTATCTGGTTTACGCTTATGTGTTTAACATTGCCTATGACAAGCTATTCCCGGTGCATTCAGAGACAGTCGCAGCTCACTAACAGTGAGCTCTATGCTAAACGACGAAATAAAAAAACCGCCTAACGGCGGTTTTTTGACTGAAACATACCCTAATTGCTCAAAGCGACTTATCGAAAGCTACGAGGTGCAGGGATCAGGCTGTGTTTATTCAATAGACGGTACATAGTCGCACGGGACACACCCAGCTCTTTTGCAGCCGCAGACACTTGACCATTATTGCTTTCCAAAACCGCCAACAGTGCATCACGCTCAGATTCTTCGCGGATTTTACGCAGGCTCTGTTTGTAGTCGCCCTGACGCGGCAGGTCTAAATGTTCAGCTTCAATCACCAGATTATCTGCCAGCAACACTGCACGTTTCACCTGATTGATCAGTTCGCGTACGTTACCCGGCCAGCTGTAGTTGCTCAGGATTTTATTGCCTTCTTCTGAGAAAGTACGCGCCTGTGTATTGTACTGGCGAGCAAATTTCAACAGGAAGTGTTCCGCAAGATCTGGGATATCAGCGCTACGCTCTCTGAGCGATGGTACTGAAATACGCAGTACGTTCAGACGATAGAACAAGTCTTCACGGAAAAGACCTTCAGCAACCGCTTTCTCCAAATCCATATGTGTTGCCGCGATCACACGAACATCAATTTCTTTCGCGTACTTATCATCGTGGGATTCCACGGTGCCGTCTTGCAACAAATGAAGCAAGTTCGCTTGAAGGTTAAGCGGTAAGTCGCCAATTTCATCAAGGAATAACGTTCCTTGGTGTGCTTGCTGCACCTTTCCTTCGTTCGTGCCATCACCAAATAGCTCTGATGAGATCAGCTTTTCTGGCAATGCACTGCATTTCACTGAAACAAACGGGCCTTTCGCGCGGGTCGAGGCATTATGAATCGCCATGCCTACCAGCTCTTTACCGGTACCGCTTTCACCGTGAATAAGCACAGAGACATCGGTGGGTGCGACACGACGTACTTGGTCACGAAGCTTTTTCATTACCGACGTTTTACCCAGCAGACCCATGTCACTGTGATCGCCCAACTGTGGCCATACATGGCGCTCAAGCTTCAACATACCCAACTGGTGACCAATGGTGCTCATCAGTTGGCTATCTGGAATTGGAGAGGTGAAGTAGTCAATACAGAAGCTCACAATGAACTGACAAATTGCATCATTGTTGAGTTGGTCTTCGCGGATCAGTGCCAGCCAACGCACTTGCTTATTGCGGTTGACGAGAGACGCCACACCATTGAGACTAAAGTCATCGTGACTGATATCAACAATACCGATACAAGGACCGATATCTTGAAGAAGAGATTGAGCAGCTCTAAGGTCATAACAACGGTGACAACGCCATCCCGCTTGTTCCAGCGTAGCTAACCATGGTTCGTAAGTTCCTCCAACCACAACGAGAGAACTTGGAACTGCCTCAGATCTGAATTGCATACCCATAACGCCTGCCTTTAGTCATCCATTAACGACATGTGTTCAAAATGTTGTGAGTTCATTATATTTTGTAAGACAACTTAGTCTGTCTCAGTATAGATACAACATGGCTCTCAATTCAGCCCGCATCCAAAAAGAGACACTCTTGTTGTAGTTAAGCCAGACGCGCAGATACCAAACACCATAAGATAACTATTTATAATTCAGTTAATTATGGTTCCACAGGAAATAATAATGACACCATCACACACATGCTTTTCTTTGAAGTCTCATTTTCAAGAAAAAATAATTTCTCTTTTATTTTTCTTAAATCATAGACGATGACCCGCTTTCGTGAGGGTATCTATTCATAGAGAAATCAAAACCGTGCCTCGACGAGACACGGTCTTTTAGTTAAGGCAGGAAAGTAGAAAATTTTAAGCCTAGCGAACCTGTTCACCACTCGCGATGACAGTTTCACGGACTTTATCTGCAAACTGCAACGCTTCTTCACGAACGGAATCTTCGTCTACGGTCAGTATGTCTCGGTTCTGCATTAAAACCTTACCATCGACAATGGCGTGTTTTACATTTGTCGCATAGGCCGAATAAACCAATGCGGAGTAAGGGTTGTACATTGGCACCATATTTGGCGCTTGGGTATCAATAACGATGATATCAGCCAGTTTGCCCACTTCCAGTGAACCAATGGTGTCTTCCATGTGCAGAGCGCGTGCAGCACCTATTGTGGCCATCTCAATCACTTTTACTGGCGGCATGGCTGCGCGGTCTTGATTCACCAGCTTATGTACTTTCGCGACCTGATTGAATTCATCGATCGTACTCAAAGTATTGCCTGACATTGGGCCATCGGTTCCCAAGCCAATGCGAAGGCCGTCATCAAACATCTTCAGTGCAGGAGAGACACCTTTGGCTGATTTGATGTTGGCACTCATGTTGTGCGCAATACCCACGTCATGCTTTTGCAGCAACGCAATATCAGCGTCATCTACATTGATAACATGAGCACCGACCAAATTCGGGGTAAGTGCGCCAATCTCGGCCATGTAGGCAACCGGCGATTTACCACCACTGCGCTCAGCAATCACTTCGTTCTCACGCTCTGATTCAGCCAGGTGGATCATCACAGGCACATCGTGCTCTAGCGATAGCTTGGTGATTTTCTGCAGCACTTCTGTGGTGTTTGTGTATGGCGCATGAGGAGCAAAAGCCGGCGTTATACGTGGGTGGTCTTTATATTGTTTGATAAAGTTAAGCGCATATTGGATCCCTTCTTCTGCATTCGCAGCGTCAGCAACCGGATACTTAATCACGGTTTCACCTAACACAGCACGCATACCGATTTGATCAACGGTTTTTGCCACTTCATCTTCGAAATAGTACATGTCAGCGTAAGTGGTCACGCCCCCTTTGAGCATCTCAACGTTACCCAGTTGCGCACCAATACGTACCATATCGCGACTCACCAGCTTCTTCTCTAATGGGAAGATATAACGGTGCAAGCGATCAGGCACATCGTCGCCGAGCGAGCGAAACACCGTCATCGACGCATGGGTATGAGTATTGATTAGACCGGGCATCACGATGTCACCGTCGACATCTAATACACGTTTCGCTTTGTAATCACCGGCAAGAGAGGCCTCCCCCACTGCAACGATCTTATTCCCCTTCACAGCAACAACACCTTGCTGATAAACCGTTTTATCGGCATTCATTGTCAGCACAGTCGCATCAGTGATCAGCAAATCAACATTTTCAGCGGCAAAGGCTGTTGTCGACATCATGGTCGCCAATGCGACACTAGCAGAAAGTAGCGTTTTTTTAAGCTTCATTTTCATCATCATTCAGCGGTAAGGGAAAACGCGAGCATCATGGGGGGCAAGGGACAAAAGCGGAACAAAAACGTTATTTGTATCGCAAAAAGTGTGAGCTACGCCAAACGATTGCTTATGGCATTTAGCGCATAAAAAAACACCGGATAAATCCGGTGTTTTTATGTCTCACAGACGTCTTAAATTCGTCTCACAACCAAGGCAATTACGCTTTATTTTGGTTCTGTGGACGCATCGCAGGGAACAAAATCACGTCACGGATAGTGTGCGTGTTGGTAAACAGCATCGCCAAACGGTCGATACCAATACCTTGACCTGCCGTTGGTGGCAAGCCATGTTCTAGTGCAGTAATGTAGTCAGCGTCGTAAAACATCGCTTCGTCATCACCCGACTCTTTCGCATTCACCTGCGCTTTAAAGCGCGCATCTTGATCTTCTGCGTCGTTCAGCTCCGAGAAGCCATTCGCCACTTCACGACCACCAATGAAGAACTCAAAGCGGTCGGTGAAGAACGGGTTGTCATCGCTACGACGCGCCAACGGAGAAATGTCTGCTGGGTAACCCGTAATAAAGGTTGGTTGGATCAGCTTAGGCTCTGCGGTTTCACCGAAGATTTCTTCAAGTAGCTGACCACAAGTCCAAAACTTCTCTACGTAGATGTCCAATGACTTCGCGATAGACACCATCAGATCGCGATTCTGAACACCGTCTTCATCCAATGCTTGGATGTCTGCGTGATCAGGATTGTATTGCTTGATGGCATCCAGCATGGTCATACGGGCATACTTACCACCGAACTCAACAATATGCTCACCGTATGGCATCGCAGAATTGCCCAGAACCTCGATAGCAACGGTACGCAGCATGTCTTCGGTCAGGTCAATCAGATCGTTGTAATCCGCATACGCCATATAGAATTCGATCATGGTGAATTCTGGGTTATGACGCGGAGACAAACCTTCGTTACGGAAGTTACGGTTGATTTCGAACACACGCTCAAAACCGCCCACAACCAGACGCTTTAGATAAAGCTCAGGGGCAATACGCAGGTACATTTCCTGATCAAGCGCGTTATGGTGCGTGATAAATGGACGTGCAGACGCACCACCCGGGATCACTTGCATCATTGGCGTTTCTACTTCCATAAAGTCTTTCGACTCCATGTAGCGGCGAATCGCTGAAATAAGCTTTGAACGCACTTTAAATGCGTTACGAGACTCTTCGTTCACGATCAAGTCAACGTAACGCTGACGGTAACGCGTCTCTTGGTCAGTCAAACCGTGGAATTTTTCCGGAAGCGGACGCAGTGCCTTCGTCAGCAGTTGGAACTCTTCCATGTTGACGTAAAGGTCACCTTTGCCTGATTTATGCAATGCGCCTTTGACACCAATGATGTCACCGATATCGAGACCTTGGTATTTCTCTTTCAGCTCATTTTGAACATCTTTCGCTGCATACGCCTGAATGCGACCGCTTACGTCTTGTAACGCAAGGAATGGACCACGCTTCGCCATAACACGGCCAGCAACGCTAACCTTATGGTCCAGTGCTTCTAACTCTTCCTTGGTTTTTTCGCCAAACTCAGCCTGAAGATCTGCCGCTTTGTGCTCACGGCGGAAATCATTTGGATGGCCGTTCGCTTTGCAGCTTTGACGAATGTGGTTCAGTTTTGCACGACGTTCAGCAATCAGCTTGTTTTCGTCTTGTAACTGGTCAGTCATAGTGAGTGAACCTTTGAATTAACGTAAAAAATCACAAACCAGATTTCAGGCTGGCTTCAATAAACTTGTCGAGATCACCGTCCAGTACCGCTTGGGTATTTCGGTTTTCGATGCCGGTACGCAGATCTTTAATGCGTGAGTCATCCAGTACGTAAGAACGGATTTGGCTGCCCCAACCGATATCAGATTTAGAATCTTCGTTCGCTTGCTTCTCTGCGTTCTGCTTTTGCAGTTCCAGTTCAAACAGTTTTGCGCGAAGTTGTTTCATCGCCTGATCTTTGTTTTTGTGTTGGCTTCGGTCATTCTGGCACTGCACCACGGTATTCGTCGGTACGTGGGTAATACGAACCGCAGATTCGGTGGTGTTAACGTGCTGACCGCCCGCGCCAGAGGCACGGTAAACGTCAATGCGTAGATCCGACGGGTTAATGTCGATATCAATATTCTCGTCCACTTCTGGATAAATAAACGCAGAAGCAAAAGAGGTATGACGACGACCGCCTGAATCAAACGGAGATTTACGCACCAAGCGGTGAACGCCTGTCTCGGTGCGCAACCAGCCATAAGCATATTCGCCGCTGATGCGAACCGTCGCTGATTTCAATCCAGCCACATCACCAGCAGACACTTCAATGACTTCAGTCTTGAAGCCTTTCGCGTCAGCCCAGCGCAGGTACATACGCAACATCATGGATGTCCAGTCTTGCGCTTCTGTCCCGCCTGAGCCTGCTTGCAGGTCAATATAGCAATCAGAACTATCGTGATCGCCAGAGAACATACGACGAAATTCAAGCTTTTCTAGCTTGCCTTCCAACTCCGACAGTTCTGGCTCGATTTCGTCAAAGGTATCTTGGTCGCTTTCTTCAACGGCCAGCTCCAACAAATCGGTGATGTACTCGCCACCTTGGCCAAGCTGGTCGATTGTTTCGACAACCGCTTCCAGCGAAGCGCGTTCACGGCCAAGCGTTTGTGCACGCTCAGGATCGTTCCACACATCAGGTTGTTCGAGTTCTGCATTGACTTCTTCTAGACGCTCTTTCTTGGCGTCGTAGTCAAAGATACCCCCTAAGGACAGTTGCACGCTCGGCAATGTCCGCTAGGCGGTTTTTGATTGGATTGATTTCAAACATGGTCACTTATCTAAGTTCAGAATGAGTTTTAACCGCAGAATTCTACAGAATTGCGGGAGGAATAAACAGAGTGTGATGGGGATCAAAGGAGATATTTTAAAGAAAAAGCGATAAAGAGAAAAAAGCGACAATCCGAAGTTAGCAAGAAGAGTGGGGCACTCAGCCCTGCTCTTCCTCGGATCTTGGATCTTGGATCTTGGATCTTATCGAACTTACACCGCCACCATGTGCTCCACCATCAACTGCACCGTGCGGTTACCGCGAAACTCATTCACATCAAGGCGATAGGCAAGTTCAACCACCTGCACCGACGGATCCGGCCAGCGGCGTAGATCCACGTTAAACGCAATGGCATCGACCATTTGCCCACCTAATGCAGGTTCTAGCATCATTTTTAGGTGCTTTCCGCCCACCAGCTTTTGGTGCAGCAGTTTAAACTTGCCGTCAAACAGTGGTTCAGGGAAACCTTGCCCCCAAGGACCGCCAGCGCGCAGCGTTTCTGCCACATCCATGCTGATCTCTGTTGGCATCAGTTCACCATCAGACAGCAATACACCCTTGAGCTCGTCTTCGCTAATAATGCTCTGAACCGCCTCATCAAACAAACGCGAGAAACGCTCGTAGTCGGCTTCGGCAATGGTTAAGCCTGCTGCCATGGCATGCCCACCAAATTTCTTAATCAAACCGGGATTTTGTGTATCAATTAAATCCAAGGTATCGCGCATATGTAGGCCTTGAATTGATCGTGCAGAGCCCTTTATTTCACCCTCATCCCCTGCTGCAAACGCGATCACTGGGCGATGAAATTTGTCTTTAATACGAGAAGCGACAATGCCGATCACCCCTTGATGCCATTCCCGCTGAAAAAGCGCCAAACCACTAGGCAGACGGGTATCTTCGCCAAATTGCAGGCGCTCGCAAATGGCCATGGCTTCTTCTTTCATGCCTTGCTCAATATCTTTTCGGCTTTGGTTGAGCGCATCCAATTCACTCGCCATTTGACGGGCAGCAGGTAAACTTTCACTCAACAAAAGTTCAATACCGAAAGACATATCATCCAAACGCCCCGCGGCGTTGATGCGTGGCCCCAATGCGAAACCAAAATCACTGGCCACCAGCGTTGCCATGTTGCGGTTTGCCACTTCAATCAGTGCTTGTATACCCGGTCGGCATTTGCCCGCGCGAATACGCATTAACCCTTGGTGCACCAAAATCCGGTTGTTGGTATCCAGCGCGACCACATCCGCCACCGTGCCCAGGGCAACCAAATCCAGCAGGTCGGCCAAGTTGGGCTCAGGAATATTCCGTTCACCAAACCAACCCGTTTCTCGAAGGTGGGCACGAAGTGCCAGCATAAGGTAAAACGCCACACCAACACCTGCCAACGATTTGGACGGAAACCCGCACTCATCGAGATTCGGGTTCACCATGGCATCGGCGTCAGGCAGCACGTTGCCCGGCAAGTGGTGATCAGTCACCACCACCTGAATGCCACGCTCTTTTGCTGCAGCCACGCCTTCAATCGATGACACTCCGTTATCTACGGTCATGATAAGTTCCGCGCCTTTTGCCGCCGCTTGCGTCACCACGTCTGGGCTTAAGCCATAACCATCATCAAAACGGTTTGGCACCAAGTAATCCACGTTGTGGCAGCCCATCATGCGAAATGCAGTGACGGACAGTGCGGAACTCGTCGCACCATCAGCATCGAAATCCCCCACCACGATAATACGTTGCCCTTGTGTCATAGCATTGGCCAGCAGTTTTACGGCTTTCTCTATACCGTGTAGCTCGCTATAACGATGAAGCCCTTTTGCGCCGCGCTCTAGTTCACCTTCGTTGGTGATACCACGGTTAGCATAAATGCGTTGAAGCAAAGGCGGCATTGAAGCAGGAAACACAGCGTCAGGGGCTGATTGGCGGCGTTTAATTTCAATCATGAGAACAAGACCTGTCTGTGGCGGTGCTTACACCGACGACTGTAAGAATGCGGATTGAGGAATTCATTGTAACGAGATGGAGATAAAGCGAAACCCTCATGCACCGTTTGCATGCAGTTAAAACCAAAATGGGTATTAGAACGCAAAAAAGCGCAGACGGTCGCCTGCGCTTTTTATCACATACTGTTTCTTAGCCTTTCTGCTGAAGCACTTCTAGCAGTTTAGGGGCAGGCAAATAACCGGAAAGGATAGTGCCATCTTGCAGCATGATGGCTGGCGTGCCACTCACACCCATTGAAGTACCAAGCGCCATATGACGGCGAACCAGGTCGACACATGCATCGGATTCTTCTTCGAATCTACCCGCTTTGGCTGCATTCATCGCTGCAGATTTATCAGCCTCACACCAAATCGCACTCATTTGCTTCATGTTTGGTGAGCGCTCACCTGAGCGAGGAAAAGCCAAGTAACGAACAGTGATCCCCAAGTCGTTATAGTCTTGCATCTCGCGGTGCAGCTTCATGCAATAGCCGCATGTGGTATCGGTGTACACGTTAACCACATATTTTTCATCTTTGGCTGGGTACACAATCAACTCTTTCTCGACACCGGCAGCATCGAACAGCTTTTTGTTACGTTTGGCTTGCGTCAGTTCGGTCAAGTTAACGGATTCTTTCTCGTTGGTGTGAAAAAGTTGGCCATAGATAAAGTAAGAACCGTCTTTATTGGCGTAAATCACGCCACCATTCGTGACCACTTCAAAAAGCCCCTCAACAGGTGATGCTTCAATGCTTTCAATGTTCAGTCGATATTGCGTTAACACATCAGCAATTGCTGCTTTGTCAGCGCCTTCTGCCGCCTGAGCGCCAAAAGAAAACATGGCTGAAGAGAGCATGACACCCGCAAGCAGTCGTTTGAAATTCATTGTATTTATCCTACTTATTCAACTAAGGCCCACAAGACGCAGGCATACCATCACTCTTTCAGACCGGAAAACAGCGAAAAAATCCCTACATATGCAAAAATAATTTTCTGTCAGCCGTTGAGCTAACTTACCTAATCGCTTTTTCAGGGCGTTAGTAAAGAGCGCTATTATGCCCGAGGATGGTGCTCTTGGTGCAATTGTTTTAGTCGCTCGGTGGCGACGTGTGTGTAAATTTGCGTGGTCGACAAATCGCTATGCCCGAGCAACATCTGCACCACACGCAAATCCGCGCCATGATTGAGCAAATGGGTAGCAAAAGCATGGCGCAATACGTGTGGCGATAATAACTCGCTATCAATGTTGGCCAATGCCGCATAGAACTTAATACGATGCCAGAAGGTCTGTCGAGTCATCATTCGTCCGCGACGACTGGGGAAAAATACATCAGACGTCTTTTCGCCCAGCAATCCTTGTCGGCCATGCGCAAGATAACGCTCTAGCCAAACAACGGCCGATTCCCCCATAGGCACCAAGCGCTCTTTGCCCCCTTTACCAATCACCCGCACAACGCCTTGGCGCAAGCTGACGTTTTCCGTGGTTAGACTGATCAACTCAGTCACACGTAATCCTGTCGCATAAAGCAATTCCATCATGGCTTTATCGCGCAGTTCGAGCATGTCATCCGCATCGGGCGCATCCAGCAGGGCTTCTACTTGTTCTTCAGAGAGATCCTTCGGCAAGCGCTTTGGCAATTTGGGACTAATCAAGGTCGCGCTGGGATCATCTTCTCGTTGCTTTTCTCGATAGAGATATTGAAAAAGACGACGCATAGCAGACAGCATACGGGCACGACTGGTCTGCTTAAAATCTTGATCAAACAGCCAGTGCTGATAATCCTGCAACGTTGACGTGGTGACCGTCGTTAACTGCACGTTATCTTGGGATAACCAATGGCACAGCTTCATTAAATCATTGCGATAAGAAACCAAGGTATTCTCTGATAACCCTCGCTCCATCCACATTGCATCTAAAAACTGTTCAACCAAACTGGTGTTTTGTTCCACGATTCACTCACTTACCGACACTATTTCACTTTCTTCAAACTACCTCACTTTGCTCTGAATGCAAGCGTAGCCAGTGTTTTAAGGTGTTTCCCGAGTATTTGTTCAGCAAAGTTAGCGCAATAGGCAAACTCAAGGGTAGAGAAGCCGACTCGTGACAGGTAAAATCGCGCCAAGCGCAACAGCAGGAAATAGGCATGAAGATAGGTTTGTTCTACGGTTCAACGACGTGTTACACCGAAATGGCAGCGGAAAAGATCCGCGATATTCTAGGTGACGAGTTAGTGGACGTTCACAACATCAAAGACGTCCCCGTGAGCAACATGAATCAGTACGATCTTCTGTTACTGGGCATTTCCACATGGGATTTTGGTGAGCTTCAAGAAGATTGGGAAGCGGTTTGGGATCAGCTTGATGGACTTAAACTGCAAGGAAAAACCGCGGCACTGTTTGGACTGGGCGACCAGGAAGGCTATGCCGAATGGTATCTCGATGCCATGGGGTTGTTGCACGACCAATTGCGACCAACCGGGCTTAACTTCGTTGGCTACTGGCCTGTTGAGGGTTACACCTTCGACGCCTCCAAAGCATTAACCGAAAATGGAAAACACTTTGTCGGGCTCGCACTAGATGAAGACAGCCAATATGAGTTGAGCGACGAGCGCATCGCCACATGGTGCGAACAAGTGCTGACCGAATACCAAGCATTGCTTTAACCTTAACTCTCGAGCACAGCCTTCTTTTCGGCATAAAAAAACCACCGCACGCGGTGGTTTTTTTGACGATGAAAATTGGCGCTTCAACGCATACATCACATCACTTAGGCGTGAGACGACTCGCCTTTCGGTGCGGGTGCAAAACGAACAGCCACTGTCGCAATTACGGTTGGCAACAGCCATGCCATACCAAAGTTGAACAATGGTAGCGCGTTAAGTACCGATACATCCATGCCAGCCACTTTCGCCGCGTCCAACAATGCAAATACCAGCGACACGCCCAAAACCACACGGTAAGCCAGTGCTGGGTTAGGCATGAAACGACGCAGGAAGGTCAACGCAATCAATGCAATTGCCACCGGGTACAGGGCAAACAGTACCGGCACTGAAATAGCGATTAGCTGGGTTAAACCCACGTTCGCCACAATGGCACAGGCCACAGACAGAATCACAACCCACTGACGATACGATATTTTCACCAAGGTGCTGAAGTAATCCGCACAGGCAGATACCAAGCCAATCACCGTCGTTAAACACGCCAGAACGATAATGGCAGACAAAATAATCTGACCCGCGGGGCCAAACAATGCCATCACATATGCCGACAAAATTGCACCACCGTTTGCTGCCCCTGCAGCCACACCGGTTGCGGTTGCGCCGAGGTAGAACAAAGAGACGTAAACAAACGCCAAGCCCGTTGCTGCAATCACGCCAGCACAAATCAGGTATTTGCAGGTTTTTGCGTCAGAGTTGATGCCTTTTTTACGGATCACATCCACAATCAGCATGCCGAACATCAGCGCTGCGAAGGTGTCCATGGTGTTGTAACCTTCGAGGAAGCCTGTTGCGAATGCTTGATCTACATACGCGCCTTGCGCTGCGGCGATATCACCTTGTGGATTCACCACGACAGCAATAGCGAGCACAACCAATGCCGCAAACAACGCCGGTGTTAGCAGTTTACCGATGGTATCAATCAGCTTCCCTTGAGACAGAGAGAAGAACATGGCGACCGCAAAGAACACCACAGAAAACATGGAAAGTTCCCACTGGCCTGCATCCGTCAAAAATGGCTTAAAGCCCATTTCATAAGCCACGAGACCAGCACGAGGGGCGGCAAATGCTGGGCCGATTATGATAAAAATCAACACCGCCATCACAGTTGCCACGGACGCTGGCAAATCACGGGTTAAGCCTTTCCAACCGCCACCCGCAACAGCAACGGCAATAATTCCGATGAGAGGCAAACCTACCGCCGTGGTCAAAAAACCCAGCATGGCAGAAAAAGTATGATCACCCGCAAGGAAGCCTGCTTGTGGTGGGAAAATGATATTGCCAGCCCCGAGGAAGAACGCAAAGGTCATAAAACCTAGCGCGAGTATGTCGCTAACCTTTAAACTCTCTTTCACTATTTATTACCTATTTTCTGTTTGCAGATGTGTATTTGCTTATACGTGTAATCAATCGGTTAGCTTTTTGGTTTTTTTTACTGAGCTTTACCGAATAGACAGGATAATGACGAAGTTTCACTATACAGACAATAGCGCAACAGAATTCAGATTATAAATTCAACTTTAATGCAAATATAAGAATTAAATTCCAACAATTGACATTTATATGAAACTATCAAAAGAAAATGACACGCAAAGATGGTAACAACAAAGCAACATTATCATCTATTTTTTGAGCAATTTAAGAAAATCACGTGACGGAGAAAAAGTGAGTAAAGGCTTTCAATTCAAGCAGTTTTCGATTGAGAATAGCGATTGCGGCATGCCGGTGAGCACAGATGGCGTACTACTTGGCGCGTGGGCTAACGCAAATAAGCACGATGCTGTATTGGATATAGGAACGGGAACGGGCTTACTGTCTTTGATGATGGCGCAACGATTTCCTCATGCTCACATCACTGCCATTGATATTGATCAACAAGCTGTGGCAACCGCGCGCCTCAATGCAGAACAATCTACTTGGGGTCACCGTATTCATGTCATGCAACAAGACATTACGCAGTGGCCAGATTCAAAAAAATTCGACACCATCATTTGTAACCCCCCCTACTTCAACTCAGGTGAGCACGCGGCAGACGTAAAACGTGCGATGGCACGTCATACCGATACGCTGTCACATGACGGCCTATTAAAAGCAATAAAATCGCGCCTTTCCCAAAACGGACACGCCCACTTGATCTTACCTTCAGTAGAAGCTGAACAATTGATCACTAAAGCGATCTCTCACGGTTTATACTGTCATCGACTAACCACGGTGAAACCGACACCAAACAAGCCCGTGAGCCGAAAACTCATCACCCTTTCCCCTGTCGAACACGAAAAGTGCCTGCAAAACGCCTTAGTGATCCAAGAGAACGGCGCCTATTCCGACGACTTTGTGGCACTAACAAAAGATTTTTACCTCAAGATGTGATGACCACACTTGAAATTATCTCAACTATCTATGTCAGTTTATCTCGTTGGACGATGCATCTTAGGGAAGTTTGGGTATATAATCCGCCCCTAACTTTGAGTGGAGAAACAACGCGTGCGAACTTTTGCAGAACTAGAACTGGATCCTCAACTTCTAATGGCACTGGATGACATTGGCTTTGAGCGACCAACCGCAATCCAAGCTGACGTGATCCCTCATGGTATGGATGGCCGTGATGTACTGGCGTCAGCACCAACGGGAACAGGTAAAACTGCCGCCTTTGTGCTGCCTTTATTGCAGCACCTTCTGGACTTCCCACGCCAGAACCCAGGCCCTGCTCGTGCACTGATCCTGACCCCAACCCGTGAGTTAGCGATCCAAGTTGCTGACCAAGCGCGTGCATTGGCAAAATACACAGACTTAAAAATTATCACCATTACGGGTGGTATTTCTTACCAAGAACACGCTGAGATTCTTGGTAAGACACAAGACATCGTGGTGGCAACACCAGGACGCTTGATGGAATACGTGGAAGGCGAGCGCTTTGATTGCCGCGCCATCGAAAGCTTGGTGCTGGATGAAGCTGACCGTATGCTAGACATGGGCTTTGGCCCCGCGGTAGAGCGTCTGTCACACGAATGTCGCTGGCGTAAGCAAAGTATGCTTTTCTCAGCAACGCTGGAAGGCAAAGGTATTCAAGGTTTCAAAGAAACACTGTTGACCGATCCTGTTGAAGTCACCGCAGAGCCGCCGCGTCGTGAACGTAAAAAGATCACTCAGTGGTATTACCGCTGTGATGACATGAAACATAAATATGCGCTGCTGAAATCGATTCTTGCTGATCAAGCGAATCGCGCAATCATCTTTGTTAAAACGCGTGAGCGTTTGGCTGCCCTTCGTGAAGAGTTGACCAAGCAGAAGGTAAGCTGTGCGTGGATCCAAGGTGAAATGGCACAAGCTAAGCGCACCAACGCGATTGAGCGATTCACGAAAGGCGAAATCAACATTCTTCTCGCCACTGATGTTGCTGCACGTGGTATCGATGTGCCAAACATCAGCCACGTCATTAACTTCGATTTACCACGTAAAGCCGATGTTTACTTGCACCGTATTGGTCGTACTGCGCGCGCAGGTAAGAAAGGCAACGCAATTTCACTTGTCGAAGCACACGATCAAGCCATGATGGACCGTATTTGCCGCTACATGGATGAAGACGTCAAAGAGCGCCATATCGAAGGTTTGAAGCCGTCGCACAAAAAACCTGCTTTCAAGAAGAAAAAGGTCAAAGCACCGAAGAAGGTGTTAAAAGCCAAAGCCAAGAAAGTAGCAAAGAAAGTGGCGAAAAAATCGGCCAAGAAAACAGAAAAAACGGAAAAATCGTAAATATATAGATTTTACATCCCAATAACGTTAAAAAAGGAGGCTGAAAGCCTCCTTTTTTTGTTTCTTGCGATCACTCGCAGCAAAAAATGCTACTCAGTCAAAGGAATAAGGCTGAAGATCGGGCTCACAAACCGCCACACAATTAACACAAAATATTAACAATTTGTGTCAGTTTGAGATTATCCTGCGGCTGGATAACAAATAGCCTGTCCAATGTTTTTTATTAGAGGGATCTTATAATGCAATCTGTTGTTGATTTTTTAAACAGTATCATCTGGAGTCCAGTGCTTATATACCTATGCTTAGGTGCTGGCTTGTTCTACTCCATCGCAACACGCTTCGTGCAAGTCCGTCAGTTCAAAGAAATGACCCGGCTGCTGTTCTCTGGCAAGAGTTCAGAGAAAGGCATTTCATCATTCCAAGCACTGGCCGTTTCTCTGTCTGGTCGAGTCGGTACCGGTAACATTGCAGGTGTCGCCGCTGCCATCGGTTTCGGCGGTCCAGGTGCCATATTCTGGATGTGGGTGGTGGCGTTTCTTGGCGCTGCAACGGCGTATACCGAATCAACACTGGCGCAAATCTACAAAGAAGAAGACAACGGCGAGTTTCGTGGTGGTCCGGCTTATTACATAGAGAAAGCCATGGGTCAGAAATGGTATGCGTGGATTTTTGCCATTGCGACGATTTTTGCATGTGGTGTATTACTGCCGGGCGTTCAATCAAACAGTATCGGTAATGCCATAGAAGCGTCATTTGGTTCTGGGGAGATGATTGAAACGGCACTCGGCACATTTAGCACAGCCAAAATTATCACGGGTGCACTCATCTCTATTCTGCTTGGCTTCATCATTTTTGGTGGTGTTAAGCGTATTGCAAACTTTACCCAAGTGGTTGTGCCCTTCATGGCGCTAGCCTACATCATCATCGCGTTCGTCATCATTTTGCTCAACATCACTGAAATCCCGGGCATCATTGCGATGATCGTGAGTGATGCCTTCACACCAATGGCAGGCTTCGGCGCAGCGATTGGTTGGGGTGTTAAGCGTGGTGTTTACTCAAACGAAGCAGGTCAAGGTACTGGTCCTCACGCGGCAGCGGCGGCTAACGTACAGCACCCTGCACAGCAAGGTTTGGTGCAATCGTTCTCGATTTACATCGATACCCTACTGGTGTGTTCAGCAACCGCGTTTATGATTTTGATCACTGGTGCGTACAATATTCACGGTGCAGGCGACGCCTTCATTGTTCAAAATATTGCCGCTGATATCGCTGCGAACGGCCCAGTGTTCACCCAGATGGCGATTGAAAGCACCATGCCAGGTTGGGGCAAGCCGTTTATTGCTGTTGCTCTGTTCTTCTTCGCCTTCACCACTATTTTGGCGTACTACTACATTGCCGAAACCAACATTGCTTACATCCGCCGTACTTTTAAAGTATCAGGCATGATGTTCGTTCTTAAAGTGGTTCTGATGACTGCTGTGTTCTATGGCACGGTCAAAACAGCAAACCTTGCTTGGGCAATGGGTGACGTTGGCGTAGGCTTGATGGCATGGCTGAACATCACGGGTCTGTTAATCATCTTCTTCCTTGGCAGACCTGCTTTGGTCGCACTGCGCGATTACGAGCGTCAGCAAAAAGACGGAGTGGAAGAGTACACCTTCGATCCTGTGAAGTTGGGCATCAAAAATGCCGACTACTGGGAACAGCGTCTGGCACGTCGAACCCAAGAAAGCGAAGTGGAAATTGTTGCAGGTAAACCTGTAAATCCCACGGCGTAATCTAGACGTAAAGACAGCAGACAAAACGAAAAAAGGTTAGCGAAAGCTAACCTTTCAGACTACTGACAAAGCCCTAGCCATTTGGCCGGGGCTTTGATCTAATAAGGGGTAAGCAAATCAATCATGGATTGGGTGGCATGCTTAAAGCCCCTGGCCCTCAGCAATATGAACTCGAGATGGTGACACTCGAACAATGGGTTACCAAGAGCCACCTCGTTCGTCAAATCGATATCGATTTTGAATCTATCCACGATGAAATCGAGAGCATTCCGAGTTAAATCGGCGTTTGTCGCCCCAAAGCACCGTAGCACCGTAGCACCGTAGCACTGCGAATATAAGAACAGACGGCATTCTGAAGGAGGCGAAAGCCTCCTTTTTAATATTTAGCGAAAAACAAAATGACTAATATCCGATAATATATTTAGTTTTCATTGCAGGTTGAACCATCATACGAACCGCGATAGAAATAAAATGACTGGCTAGAACAACAAATATAAATACAACCAAAAACCTTAAAAGATCAACAGATGGAATCTGCAACTCAACTGGCAACCTCTTCAACACAGTCAATACCCAAGGATGCAAAAAGTAAATGGCGAAACTGGCATTGGCAAGATGATCAATATATTTACTCCTGAACTTAAACCCTTCAAGAAGGTAGTATAAAGACAATGACATGAATACTTTTTGAATAAATATAATATCAATCCCACCATACTCAAACAGGGGTTTTATGTAGTTTCCCTGATGCCCAAGACTGTACTGATACGCAGATATGAGGAGCGTTACCAAAAACAACATTAAACCGCGAGACTGACAATTTACTGTAATTCTTTCACGGTGCTTTGAAACCATGATCCCTAACAAGTAGAAAGGGGTAAAGTAAATGAGCATCTGGAATGGGTTAATGTTATCAAGAGATCGATGTACAAACAAAGACAGTAAAGACAACAAAGAAAATAGTGCAATTTGTTTCTTTCCTGACATCAATGCGTATTGGCGGTGAAGCGGGGCACACATAAACAAGATAACCGCAAATGGAATATACCAATATGCCGTCAACATACGCCCTGTTAGATAGTACTTTATAACGGTTACTAGTGATGAGTCATCAGAAGAAAAAAAGCGAGTATCCAACGTGTAAAACTCACTATCAAAATACCCACCCTTTGAAATCATTAACAATACAATCGCTAATGTAGAGAGTAGTAAATAAGGAGATATCACACGTTCAAATTTTGACTGAATAAATTTCTTATAATCATACTTCACCATGAATATATGGTGAAACATGAAACCTGAAATGAAAACAAAAAGTGCTGTTGAATTACTTAGTAAATTCTTTATGACCGATAGGTATCCAGTGGTATTTTCCAATCCATAGGGAAACACATGTACTGACACTATCATCAATATAGCAACTGCTCGATAATTGTTAATCGATTGTAAAAACACTCTATCATTATTCCTTTTTCTCACGGGGAATAGCCAAATGAAAGAAAGGAAATAACAACCCTGCTTTTATCTACTGAAATGATTCGTGAGAATGCAATTATGTCTTGTATCCCCAAATAGCCAATTACACCGAAATTAAATTTCCTATCTAATATCAGTGTCGAATGCCAGAGAGAACTGCCATTAATATGGGTATTTAAAGGAACGCCAAACGGGTAAACTTAATAACACGCTTACCTTAGCGATAAGATACTTGCTCTTTGAATATCAAACAGATCATGAAAAACCAAATGCGAGTCAATTCAAAGTAAAATTAGAGTGAATGGCATTACGTTACGTGTGGAAAAAGCCAACCGAAATGTGCAATTGGCTCTCTTTAACTATCAATCATCATGCGCAAGCAACCTGAAAGTGCACCATGCGGGAAGTGCACTCGTTGCGAGTGCTTTTATTGCTCTTCGCGTTTAAACACCAACTCCTTATCATTCGACTCTTCTGCACTAAACCAGTAACCCGCTGTATCAAATGCTTTCAGGCCTTCGACAGAGTCAATTCGGTTATCGATGATATAGCGTGCCATCATGCCGCGCGCTTTCTTAGCGTAGAAGCTGATCACCTTGTATTGACCCTTTTTGCAGTCTTTGAATACAGGCGTAATGATCTGCCCTTTTAATTTGGCGGGTTTTACCGACTTGAAGTATTCGTTCGACGCCAAGTTAACTAAGACGTTGTCCCCTTGCGCGTCTAGCGCGTCGTTCAGCTCACCTGTGATGATGTCACCCCAGAACTGATAGAGGTTACTCCCACGATCGTTTTCAAGCTTAGTGCCCATTTCAAGGCGATACGGCTGCATTAGGTCCAATGGTCTTAGCAAACCATACAAACCAGAGAGCATACGCAAGTGATCTTGCGCCCACGTAAACTGGTCGTCACTCAGGGTTTCGGCTTCAAGGCCGGTATACACATCCCCTTTAAATGCCAGAATAGCAGGGCGTGAATTGTCTTGGGTGAACGTGGGTGACCATTCAGAAAAACGCGCGGCATTGAGGCCTGCAATTTTATCGCTCACCTTCATCAAACTGCCGATATCAGCCGGCGTAAGCTTACGGCACACTTCAATCAATTGTTGTGAATGCTCGGTCAACGTCGGCTGTGTGAAACGCTCTGTCGCCAGCGGTGATTGGTAATCCAAGGTTTTGGCTGGAGAGACCACAATCAACATAATGTTATTCCCTTCAATCTGTTATTAACGAAAGAGTACCATTAGGCACAAAAAAAGCCACGCTGGGCGGCATGGCTTTTTCCAATCGTTGTCATCGATGAAACCAAATTGATCACATTGCGCGCGGCTTCTCGTCAACTGAAGCATCAGATACGACCTGCGGAGGTTTACCCCAAACACCAGGCTCAATTTGAGTGATCAATTCTGGGTGGTGACGGCTTTTGAAGGTAGGCACCTTTCCACTATCGAGTTGCTGATTATAGTCCTTAGCCAATTTCACGACCGTGCCAGACAGCAGCAAAATCGCCACCATGTTGACAATCGCCATTAATCCCATAGAGGTGTCGGCCATGATCCACACCACAGGCAATTCAGCCATCGCACCAAACATCACCATGCCAAGCACAATCATGCGGAAGATATTCAATCCCACCTTGTGATTGTGTTCGAGAAAAATCAGGTTCGTTTCTGCGTAAGAATAATTGGCAATAATCGAGGTAAACGCGAAGAAGAAAATGGCGACTGCCACAAAAATCTCGCCCCACGCACCCACTTCACTCGACAGTGCACGCTGAGTCAATTCAATACCCGTGATCTCACTGCCCGGCATGTATTCGCCTGACATTAGAATAATGGCGACTGTCGCGGTACAAATCACGATGGTATCGACAAACACGCCCAGCATCTGAACATAGCCCTGTGACGCAGGGTGCGGTGGATACGGTGTGGCACTCGCCGCAGCATTCGGCGCTGAGCCCATGCCCGCTTCGTTTGAGAACAGACCACGCTTAATGCCCTGTACCATGCCTTGCGCAATGGTGTAGCCCAATGCACCTGATGCCGCTTCTTCCAACCCAAATGCGCTGCGGAAAATCAGTGCGAACACGTCTGGTACTTTCTCTAGGTTGGTCAGCATGATGTAGAAGGCCAACAGCAAGTAGAGTGTCGCCATCACGGGCACGATCAATTCTGCCGTGCGGGCAATTTTGCGAATACCCCCAAAGATGACAAACGCAGACATCAGAACCAGTGCAATCCCTACATAAAGTGGGTCGAAACCAAAGGCAACGTAAGCGGCTTGCGTGATTGAGTTAGCTTGAACAGAGTTAAACACCAGCCCGAAAGCCACGATAAGCAAGATGGAGAACACAACGCCCATCCAGCGCATACCCAGGCCTTTTTCCATGTAGTAAGCGGGGCCGCCCCGGAAATTCCCGTCATCATCACGGGTTTTGTAAAGCTGCGCCAAAGTGCTCTCTGCAAACGCCGTGGCCATGCCCAATATGGCAATTAACCACATCCAGAAAATAGCGCCGGGGCCGCCTAGTGTCAGTGCAACAGCCACACCGGCCATGTTCCCCGTACCCACACGGGCTGCGAGGCTGGTACACAGTGCCTGAAAAGAGGAAATACCTTCACTGTCCGACTTACGGCTGTTTTTCATCACCTTAAACATGTGGCCAAAATGACGGATCTGGATGAAACCAAGACGCAATGTAAAAAAGATCCCGCCACCGATAAGTAGATAGATGAGCACCGATCCCCAGATGAGATCGTTCAAAAAGTTAATCAGACTTACCACGCCTACCTCTCTTTACGCATAAACATTCTCGCAGCGACTAAGTCTCCATTTCGGAGCGTGCGACTTGAAACAACCAACAAACACTAGAACATGTTCACCTTGGTCGAAATAGATGAGGAACGTTTGCCCCCCAAAAGGGTTCAAAACTCCCAAAATGTGTTGTTTTTGTCTTGGTATTGCGGAGGGTTCCCGCTATTTGAGGCGAGATGATGAAGGTTGCCAATCTAAAAATCAATATGACAACTGATTCATATGGATGCACTATTTATGGCATCACAAGGTGTTGAGAAGTCAATAAATATGCATTCCATCAACATAGACGAAACATCTTATTCGGGAGATCAGGTCTCTGCTCACTTATGTTCACGCGCTGTGACTGTTTTGTTCGTGATGTAAGTCTGTTGCTATGACAGGGCTTTTTGCGCATTCCTCGCAACCGTTTGCAATGACCTGCACCAAGGCATATTAACGCACTGCAACTGCGCGCATTTTGACCAACTCACTTATAATAGTGATTGATCTCTCATAAAAACTTCACTGAGGTGTAACAAATGAGAAACACTTCAATTTTATTTTATGAAAGGTTTGATACTTAATTAGCAACCGCTAGGTATAACGAGGTGAATTTATGGATAGCTTTGCCTTTGACAACATTTTCGAACAAGAACGTCCTCAACGTGGTGGGCGTGCCAAACAAGCAAAACGGAAATGGAGAGAGATTGAAGCGCTGAAAGACCAACAGCGCCTGCGTAGAGAGCTTCAAGATATTGATATGCTCGGCGACTTCAGCAGCAGTGAATATGAACTCTAAGCTGAATACCCATTAGGTTATAGCCCTCCCACGCACAGGATTGTGCGCCAGACGGAATCGTGAAAAAGGCACCCGCTCGGTGCCTTTTTATTGTCGTTTGAATAACGGTGTTGATGAGATATTTATAGCGCAGCAGCCAACTCTTTAAAGCGTACCGCCACTTGTTCACCAAATAAGGGATCCAATTCCTCTTCTTCCCATTGCGATTGCAAGTAGTTCCAGTCGTCAGCAGTAAGGGTTTTCTCAATGGCGGGCAACACCGCTCTTTCTTCGAGCTCCAAGTGATTGCGCTGGTGCTCAACAAACCCTGTGAGTTTGTCTGCGAAGACATCGAGTGGGACAACAGCGTCCATCAATATCATTTCAACCGATTCGGCAAATTCCGACGTGAGGGCTGACAACGCTTCGTGTTCTGCATCCAGCTTAGCGACGCCTTCGTGATCCTGATAATGGGAGATATAGTAGTGATAGATCAGATCTTCTTTCGGATGATGGAATTTTTCCGCATACTCCTGCAAGTACAGCACCGTGTCTCGGATCAGGCCATAGTTCACTGGCTTTTCATCACGAATAGCGGCCAACTTTTGGTTGAGTAACTTAAGCAGTCGGCTTATGTTGCGGTGATCTCTATGAATGCTTGCTACTAACATAGCGCCTCCTTTCTTCATTCCTTAGGCTATTTCAGTCTAAACCTCCCGTGTAATGAGAACTTGCGCGTGGTCATTTTTTGTTCAGTTAGTGTGTAGCATGAATGGAGCAAAAAAAACCCGCGATCCGTTTCACGAATGCGGGCGATATGTGTCTGCTCGATCTATCAGCTATCAGCTATCAGCTATCAGCTATCAGCTATCAGCTATCAGCTATCAGCTATCAGCTATCAAGAGAAGGCTGCCAGTCAATAGGCCGTTTGCCCATCTTTTCTAGCAAGGTGTTGGTGGTAGAAAAATGCTTACAGCCAAAAAAGCCACGATAAGCCGATAATGGCGACGGGTGAGGCCCTTCAAGCACATGGTGACGATTGCGATCAATCGCTCTCCCTTTTTTACGTGCATGCGCACCCCACAGCAAAAAGACCACCCCCTCTCGATACTGATTCACAGCATCAATGATGCGATCCGTGAAGGTCTCCCATCCCAAGTGCGCGTGCGAATTCGCATTACCTTGCTCCACCGTGAGTACGGTATTCAGGAGGAGTACTCCTTGATTGGCCCAGCTTTTTAAATAGCCGTGGTCAGGTATCACAAAGTCATCAATGTCTTGTTCCAGCTCTTTGTACATATTCACCAAAGACGGCGGTGTTTTGATGCCTGGAAGGACAGAAAAGCACAAGCCATGCGCTTGATTAGGCCCGTGATAAGGGTCTTGTCCTAAGATAACCACCTTCACATCAGCAAGTTCAGTAAAACGAAAAGCATTAAAGACATCTTCTTGCGGGGGATAAATCACTTTTCCTTGTGCTCGGGCTTCTTCGACCGAATCCAATGTCTGCTTTAAGTAATCCTGCTCTTGCTCCTGACTAATTACGTCATCCCAAGTGACTGACTGCGTCATGCTGTCCTCGCTCTCTATGAATTTACGAACCTATACCGTAATCGAACCTATACCGTCATCGAACCTGAACCGTCATCGTCGCTATCAGGCAACTGAGACTGTTTCCGCGGCCTCAAACTGGCGTAACAAGCGTATTTCATCTGCCCAGCGCTCTGGCTTTATGGTTTCCAAAATAAGGGGGATCCCGTTGAAGCGTTGATCTTGCATGATCACTTCGAAACACGGTAAGCCAATTTCACCTTCACCCAGCGCCTGATGACGATCCACGCGACCACCAAGCGGCGTTTTCGAATCGTTCAAATGCATTGCACGCAGAAAATCAAACCCCACTAAACGATCGAACTCTGCGAACGTTGCCTCGGCGGCACTATGTGTTCGCAGATCATACCCTGCGGCGAAAGCATGACAGGTATCAATGCAGACACCCACGCGAGATTTGTCACTCACCTGCGAGATGATCGAAGCGAGTTGCTCAAACGACCAACCCATGTTGGTTCCCTGCCCTGCGGTGTTTTCAATCACAGCAACCACATTTGGCACCGCGTCATGGGCAAGGTTAATGGATTCTGCAATCAACGATAGGCACGCTTCTTCACTGATTTTTTTCAGATGACTACCCGGATGGAAGTTCAGCAAAGGTAAACCTAGGGTTTGGCAGCGTTCCATTTCGTCGATAAAGGCATCGCGAGATTTGATCAGCTTGTCTTCTTCTGGTGCGCCAAGGTTAATCAAGTACGAATCATGGGGAAGAATTGCCTCGGGGGCAAAGCCCAGCGCTTGGCATTTCGCCTTAAACGATGCGACGGTCGCAGCTTCCAATGGTTTTGCCTGCCATTGACGTTGATTCTTGGTAAACACTGCGAAGGCGTTGGCGCCAATTTCAGCAGCATTAACAGGTGCTTTATCCACACCACCAGCGGCCGAAACATGCGCTCCAATAAATTTCATAACGTTTCTCACTTTGTTTATAGCCAAACAAGCATCTTGAGGTTGCTGGGTATAGTAACTGACAACAGTTTAAGTTACTTAATCCAAGATAAAAGCAGAATATTTACCGCAAACCGCCCCTTGAAATGTAGTAATAAAATTACAAATGTAACTTTCGGCCAATCTTTAGCTTGTTATCGAATTGTTTAAATACAGATAGTTAAGTTTTTATTGATTAAGCGCAAGAAATCAAAGGCGACAATTGGGCATATTTTGATTGTATTTTGACTAAAATCAAAATAACCTTACGAATAGTAAGGTATACAAGTACCCAGCTCATCAAATGATGGAAAATTAAAACCACCAAGCCTATCAAGGGGAAAGAATATGATCACTGGTATTCAAATCACGAAAGCCGCTAACGACGACCTGCTGAATTCTATCTGGCTGCTGAACAGCGAGACCAATGAAGCGCGCTGCATCGCTGCTAAAGCAGGCTTCGAAGCAGACCAAGTTATCCCAACCGCCGATCTGGGTGAGTACGAAAGCCGCGATATCGCGATTGAAGTACCAGCGAAAATTGAAGGTGGACAACACCTGAACGTTAACGTCCTGAAGCGTGAAACACTGGAAGATGCTGCTAAGCACCCAGAAAAGTACCCACAGTTGACGATTCGTGTATCAGGTTATGCTGTTCGCTTTAACTCGCTGACCACTGAGCAGCAACGCGACGTTATCGCACGTACTTTCACTAGCTCTCTGTAATAGATACTTCTATATACAAACCGCTAGAATGAAAAAAACCGGCCAATTGGTCGGTTTTTTATTTTTCAGCAAAGGCTTATCAGCCAGCTACCTTCATCAGGTATGCGCGAAGTTGTGCAAATTCTGCATCTTGCTCCACAGATAGCAAATCCATCACGGCATGTTTCGCCAAAGGACCTGGCAGCGGAATATCTTGACCCAAGATCTCATCCACTGACTCTTTAAACTTCGCAGGGTGCGCCGTACAAAGGAACAAGCCATGCTCACCATCTTGGAGTTGCTCGTTCAACGCACGGTATGCGATAGCGCCATGTGGCTCGCATAGATAACCTGCATCAAACATCGCTTTTAACGTTTCTGCCGTTTCTTCATCGGTTACTGCCGCTGAACCCAACTCATTCAAGCCCCAGCCCTGAAGCTGACATAGCTCTTCGATACGCGGCCAGTTGTTTGGCTGGCTCACGTCCATAGCGTTAGACAAGGTAGCGATAGTTGGTGTTGGCGTCCATTCACCCGTTTTTAGGTAACGTGGCACGGTATCATTTACGTTGGTCGCGGCAATAAAGCGTTTAATTGGCAAGCCAATCGCTTTCGCCAATAAACCTGCAGTGAGGTTACCGAAGTTACCACTTGGTACGGCAACCACGAGGTTCTCGCGCTGCGCTTTCGACAGCTGTGATGCCGCTTCGAAGTAGTAACAAATCTGTGCCATCAAGCGGCTGATATTGATGGAGTTCGCTGAGTTAAGGCCAATAGCAGCGCGAAGCTCTGCATCGTCAAACGCATCTTTTACCATGGCCTGACAATCATCAAACGTGCCGTTAATTGCCACTGTGTGGATATTACCACCTAGGGTACAGAACAGTTTTTCCTGCAGCGGGCTGATCTTGCCTTTCGGGTACAAGATAACCACTTTGATGTTTTCCATGCCGAAAAACGCATGGGCAACTGCCGCGCCAGTGTCACCAGATGTGGCGGTTAGGATAGTCACTTTGCCACCATCAGAAACAGCCGCGAGTGATTGCGCCATAAAACGGCCACCAAAGTCTTTAAACGCTAGCGTAGGGCCATGGAACAGTTCCAAGGCGCTCACAGTATCCGTGACTTTTTCAACCGGTGCTGGGAACTGAAACGCGTTTTCAACCATACTGCGCACAGTGTCTGGCGTTAGTTCATCGCCGATAAACGCTGACAAGATTTCACTGCTGCGCGTGACAAAGTCTTTGTCTAGTAACGCATCAATGTCATCGAATTTTGGTAATTTACTTGGGAAGAACAAGCCTTGATTGCGGCCTAGCCCTTGTTTTACAGCTTGTCCGAATGAGACCTGCTCGTCATTTTCCTTGATATTGTAAAGCTTCATAGTTCACTTCCTGTCACTGCCGATCCCTTCACATCTAATCGACAGATGTGGACAAATCCTTCTTCATTTTGAACATAGTGGTCTTGCAACCACTTGGCGACGCGCTCAGCAACCTCTTTGTCATCAGTCACACTGAACAGCGTCGGGCCAGAACCAGAAATCCCAGTTGCTAGCGCCCCCGCCTCTTGTGCATAGCGTCTTGCATCCGCAAATCCGGGCAGCAGTTTCTCTCGATATGGTTCAGCAACCACATCTTTGATCATACTCGCCGCCAGTTGCGGTTGACCAGAGTAACAGCCATGGATAAAGCCTGCCAGATGACGGCCGTGATTAATCACATCTTGGCGGCGGTATTGTGCAGGTAAAATGGCACGTGCTTCGGCAGTTGATACTTTAATGCCCGGATACGCCATCACCCAATACCACTCATCAAAGCAAGGCACTTGCTGACTGATGATCCCCATTTGCTCGACCATCAATTGCAAGCCACCTAAATAGCAAGGCGCAACATTGTCGTAGTGCAAGCTGCCTGAAATCGCCGCTTCCATCTCACCCATCAGGGCAAGAAGCGTGGTTTCATCCAGCACATCATCGTGGAATTTATTCAGCGCATCCAATGCCGCAACAATAGAACAAGCGCTCGACCCCAGGCCGGAGCCGATTGGCATGTTCTTTTCCAGCGTCATGGCGATATTGCGAACAGGCTCACCCAGCTTTTCCATTTCTCGACAGAAAACGAGGTAGCTTTGGTAAACAATGTTTTCTTCTTGATCCGCTGGCAATTTATCAACGAAACTGCCAACGCAATGTAGGGTGAATGGTACATTGCCGCCATCCGTAACCATCACACGGTCGCCCAGCAAAGTGCCATCGATCGGTGATACTGCTGCCCCTAAAACATCAAACCCAACACTCACGTTGCCAATAGATGCTGGCGCATATACAACAACACTCATTATTACACTCCCAACTTCCAGCCAAGTGTACGCATCAAATCAGCGAACACACCTGCCGCAGTGACCTGCGTACCTGCGCCATAGCCACGCAACACCAATGGAATTGGCTGGTAATAGCGACTGTAGAATGCCAAGGCATTTTCGCCTTCTTTGATCCTAAACATTGGATCATCAGCATCAACGGCTTGAATTTTTACTGAGCACTGGCCTTTATCAATGCAACCGATATAGCGCAATACTTTCCCTTCCGCACGTGCTTGTGCTGCGATCTGATTAAAGTAAACGTCGGCTTCAGGCAGTTTCGCCATAAAGGCATCAACATCGCCAGAAGAATCAAAGCCTGGCGGTAATGCTGGCTCAACATTAACGTCTTCAAGCTCAAGGTTCATACCCGCTTCTCGCGCAAGGATCAGGAGCTTACGTGCCACATCCATACCAGAAAGATCGTCGCGTGGATCAGGCTCAGTAAAGCCGTTGTCTCGGGCAACAGAGGTGGCTTCACTAAAGCTTTGACCTTCATCGAGTTTACCGAAGATGTGAGACAGCGAACCCGACAGAATGCCTGTGAATTTCTCAAGTTCATCGCCGGCGGCAATCAGGTTTTGCAGGTTTTCAATAACAGGCAGACCCGCACCCACTGTGGTGTCGTACATAAACTTACGACGCGTTGCGCGCGCTGACTTACGCAATTGTTGGTAATACGCCATGCTTGCCGTATTGGCCTTTTTGTTCGGCGTGATCACATGGAAGCCAGCCGATAGGAAATCTGCATACTGATCAGCAATTGTCTGATCCGAAGTACAGTCAATGAACACAGGGTTAATAACGTGGTTTTGCTCAACCAAATGCACCATGCGTTGCAGGCTAAACGGCTCATCAACCTTGGTCAGTTCGTCACGCCAGCTATTTAGGTCAATCCCTTTGCTGTCCAGCAACATGCCACGGCTATTTGCCAGTCCACAAACGCGAATAACGATGCCTTGACCCGCGAGTTTCGCTTGTTGGCGTTTCACCTGTTCAACCAATTCGCCACCCACGCCACCCACACCGACAATAAACACATCAAGGTAGTGGTTGCTGTTAAAGAGGTTTTCGTGACACGCTTTCACCGCTTCAGATACGCGATTGTCTGGAATAACGGCTGAAATTGAGCGCTCAGATGAGCCCTGAGCAATCGCGACGATGTTAACGTTCACTTCTGCCAAAGAAGTAAAGAACTGAGATGCTACGCCTTTCGCTGTGCGCATTGCATCGCCGACCAGTGACACAATGGCGACGTTATCGACGAAATCAACAGGCTCAAGCAGACCGTCTTTTAGCTCAAGCTCAAAGTTCTCTTGCAGTGCACGCTGTGCCAGTGGCTTGTCTTGCGCTTCAATACAGAAGCTGATGCTGTATTCCGACGATGACTGAGTGATTAGCACGACAGAAACACCCGCCGCTGACATTGCGCCAAATACACGCGCAGCCATGCCGACCATGCCTTTCATGCCAGGGCCAGACACGTTAACCATGGTCAGCTCGCTCAAGGTCGTAATACCTTTAACTGCAAGATTGTCTTCACCATTGTCAAAACCAATCAAGGTGCCAGCACCCTGAGGGTTTGCCGTGTTTTTAATCAGACATGGGATATGGAAGCGGGCAATAGGAAGAATGGTTTTCGGGTGGAGGACTTTCGCACCGAAGTAGGACAGCTCCATGGCTTCTTGGTAGCTCAGTGATTTCAGCAGTTTTGCGTCAGGTACCAAACGGGGGTCACAGCTGTAAACACCGTCTACGTCAGTCCAAATCTCGCAGCACTCAGCGCGCACACACGCAGCCAAAACAGCTGCTGAGTAATCCGAGCCGTTCCGCCCAAGTGTCACCAATTCACCTTGCTCATTGGCGGCGGTAAAGCCTGGCATCAAGCCAATGTGTTTCGCAGGGATCGGATCTTTGACGAATTTTTCGGAGGAGATTTCAATATCTACCATGGCTTCAAGGTAGTCACCTTTTGCATGAAGGTAGTGAACAGGGTCGATCACAAAGGTGTTGTAGCCACGAGCCTTTAGCAACGCAGACATGGTGGCAATGGAGAGGCGCTCACCTTTACTAATGATGCGCGCATAGATGTTATCAGGACACAGTCCTAACAGCGCAATACCATGAATATATTGCTTTAACTGGCCAATGGAACGTTCTAGCTCAACATAGAGCGCTGCTTTATCAAACGCCGCTTCCATCTCGGCCAAACCGTCAAACAGATCAGAGAAAATGGTCTCTATCAGGGCAACTTGGCTGTCAGCCTCGCCATGTTTAACTGTGTTATCAATCACATCAACAAGTGCATTGGTGATTTTTGCCGGTGCGGACAAAACCGCTGACACGTCACTCTGACAAGTGTTGCTCGTGATGATCTCTGCTGCGCGGCTAAAACGTTCCGCATTGGCTAGCGATGTGCCACCAAACTTTAAAACTCGCATCCTTACCTCCAACTCCTTCCCGAATCCGAAGATTCAATAACAAATAAGCGAAAAAAAAGCCCGCATCTTTTTAGTGCGGGCTTTTTTTTAAAATTCTGTGCATGTCAGCCCGCACCTTCACCCATAGTGATGGTAATAATGGTGATAATGGTTGTGGTACCGACTGTATGAAGCATCGCTTTGGACCTTCCATGCTGCGTTTTTATAACCTTTACCCAATGCAGGGTATCAGGTCAACAAAAATTTAAGTTATCTATCAAAAAAACGCCACAATTCGCAAGATCAAATTAACACAATTAAAAGATGAGAGAGCGCAGTATTCCAAGTCTTGACGCTTGCGATTGTGAAAAGAGCGCGACATAGTGAATTGAATTGAACAGAAAACCAACAACAGCGAAGGAGGGAACCATGGCGGTTGAAATGGAAGAGTTGGTTGCACAAACCATATTACAAGGCTCAGACGCCATGTATGGCCGATTTTTAGATGTGACGGCAGGCGCACAAGAACGCTTCGAGCAACGCGACTGGAAAAGCGTACAAAGTGCATTAAAAACCCGCATCAATTTTTACGATCATCATGTGGCACTGGTTAGCCAGCAATTAAAAACCATGCTGGACAAGCAACACGCCACTCGCTCCTTTCTTATGGCCGTCAAAAACTCCTATAGCCACTTGCTGGATGACTATCCGCGCTACGACATCGCAGAGAGTTTCTTTAACTCTGTGTACTGCCGTATGTTCGACCATAGAAACATCCGCCGTGACAAACTATTTGTAAATAGCTCTCAGGGCGGACGAATTCCCAAGTACCCAACGCCATTACTAAAGCGCTACCCCTCACAACACAACTTGATCCAAACCGTCGAGCGCATTCTGGATGACACGCCGTTTACTCTACCTTGGGTCAATAAAGCGAGAGATGTGCATCGCATTGTCGAAGCCATGCAGCATCGACTAGGGCCACAGCTGACGAATGAAGTCACGATAGACATGATTCGGGAGCCATTTTTTCGAAATAAAGCGGCGTACTTAATTGGTCGCATCGACATGGCGAATCAAACTCGTCCTCTGGTTTTACCCATTTTGGTTAACTCACACGGTGAACTGTATGTCGACGCCTGTATCACAGACTCTGATGATGTCAGTGTCATATTCGGCTTCGCTCGTTCTTATTTTATGGTGTACGCGCCGGCTCCGGCTGCATTGGTTGATTTTCTTAACCAACTCATGCCACACAAAACGCCAGCACAACTTTACACAGCAATAGGTTGTCAAAAACACGGCAAAACAGAACTCTACCGCGAGTTTTTGCAACACATCGAAAACTCGGATGATCAGTTCGTTGTTGCGCCAGGCATTAAAGGGATGGTGATGTCCGTTTTCACCCTTCCCTCTTACGGTTTCGTGTTCAAGATCATTAAAGACAAGTTCGCCCCGCAAAAAGATGTGACTCATGCCATCGTAAAAGAAAAGTATCAGTTAGTTAAAGAGCACGATCGCGTAGGCCGAATGGCAGATACCCTTGACTATAGAAACTTTATCTTTCCAAGAGATCGATTTAGCGACGAGCTCATCGAAGAGTTACTCGACGTTGCAGAATCCAATATCAAGCTAACCAGCAAAGAAGTTCACATTCGCCACCTGTACATGGAACGACGAATGATCCCTCTCAATATTTATCTCGAACAGGCGGATGATGATGAGCTTCGTGAGGCAGTGCAAGGCTATGGGGATGCCATTAAGCAATTGGCGGCAGCGAACATTTTTGCCGGCGACATGTTGTTTAAAAACTTCGGGGTATCACGTCACGGTCGCGTTATCTTCTATGACTATGACGAGATCTCTTATTTGACCGAAGTGAACTTCCGCCATATTCCACCGCCACGCTTTCCAGAAGATGAAATGGCTGCAGAGCCTTGGTACAGCGTGGGAGAATACGATGTGTTCCCCGAAGAGTTTCGCACCTTTTTGTTGATCAACCCCAAGATCCGCGCCTTGTTTGATGAACTGCACTCTGATCTTTTTGATGCGGAATATTGGAAAGGCCTGCAGACCAACATTCAACAAGGTCAGTTCAACGATGTGTTTCCTTACCGCGAGGAGTCACGTTTTTCCAATCTGTAAAAGTGTGATTCAAAACCGCCACTGACAGAAAATTGGCATCAATACAGGCATAACAATTGCTTTATTTTTAACCACCCCGAGATGGCGGCAATGCAAAACCATTACCGTGACGGGAGTGAGTTAACAGCGGTGAAAAATTCATGACAGTCCGGCAACAAAAGCGAGACAAGTGAACTAGAATAATTACGCCGTCTAATAAAAACGAATCAGGGAGGGGAGTTAATGAAGAAAATCTTACTTGCCATTACCCTGCAATCAGTGGCTTTTTTCACATTCGCGCAGGGTTCGTTACCGCTGTATGAATACATTGAGGAAGATAACCGAGACCCTTGGTTTTCTCATTCAATATCAACTGGCGGACAAAGTTTTGACAGCTGGACAATCAGTTCCGGCTATCACTACCCCGTCTTCAAAAATATCAATGTCTATCTGGCAACAGAAATGACAACAGAGTCTGATTACAATGCAGGCGCCAAAGGTGTACTTAGCGGTCTTCAGTACAATTTTAACGACGCACTAAGCTTTGGCAGTAGCGTGCAGGCAGAGCGGGTAAACGAAGAGACGATAGGCACTGTCGGTATGAGCAGTCAATACAGACTCACCGACAAGCTAAACCTTGAAGCCAAATTTGATTACAGTGTGAACCAACAACCGGCGGCATCCGCTAACTACCAATTTGGTGTCGGATACCGCTTCTAACGTTATCTCTGCTCTTCGCCGAATTCGACGGGGTGTTGACTTACCATGACCCCGTTTAGATCTGCAAACAGATAATCGCCGGGCGAAATTGGCACATCGTGAATACGCAAAGGGACGTCTTCATCGCCCGCGCCACGCTTTTCAGTTTTTATTGGGCAAACGCCGAGTGCCTTAACGCCCAACGGCATTTTGCTCAGCGCACTTGCATCCCGCACTGCACCAAACACCACAATGCCTTCCCAGCCATTTTCAACCGCTCGCTCCGCCAATAGATCGCCTAGCAGTGCCTTGTTCAAATTGCCATGGCCATCAATTACCAGCACTCGCCCCTCTCCAGGCTTGCCCAGTATGTCTCTCACTTTTGAATTGTCTTCAAAGCAGCGCAATGTTTCCACGCGACCCGAGAACGCAGAGCGCCCACCAAAGTCACGCCACTGCACAGGTATCCAATGAACATCGTCACCATGCGCATCGCTAATATCTGGCAATAAATCTTCCATGCTTTTTCCCTCTCGTGGCAATCCATACTCCACTAAAGGTAGCAATCTCGTGGGACTCTGTAAGGTCATCCGCCTCAAAATGAATATTTCTTATCCCGTTAGCTATTCGTCGAAACGTCTTATTTTCGACCTAACATCACCAACTAACGCAAAACTTTGTTCAAAATCAAAAGCCAATCCATTGATTTTTCATGTTCACATTCCTCTGCGGGGCAATACACGTTTTTTATGAAATATCGCTAGATCTGCCAACGCTCTCACTGCGAAATGGTTGACCCACTATGAACAAAATGCTCTGATAGCCCTGAGTTGTTACACAATTTTCACACCTGTTGTAATAGTACGAAATGGATTAAACTCGTTGGTAATATTTGAAACGTTTTTTGGCACAAAATTCCATTATTTGTGACCACAAAGGCTGAGATTGACGTATATCAATAAAAATTAAAAAAAGTTGCGTTGATTTATTACTAAATATTGTTAGCACGCTGTTAAATGAATACAATCAGCCCTATCCAATGGATTTGCTAGCCAAAATGATTTGACTAGTAGTATGCAGCGCGATTAAACGCATCTGTAATCACCTTCTCTAAGGATGGCGTTTGTATCAGGGGAGTATGCCGAATAGGCAAGTAGAATACTTTTGATATACTTTCTCTGTTTGTAACTTTTCTTCATAGAGTCTGAGTACTCTGTGAGTGTAAATACCAGATTCCTTAAAGAAATTAGGTAACGCCAATGCAAACCCCTCACATTCTGATTGTTGAAGACGAACACGTCACTCGTAACACGCTGAAAAGTATCTTTGAAGCGGAAGGTTACACGGTTCTAGAAGCCAATGATGGCGAAGAAATGCATCAAGTGCTGTCGAACAATCAGGTTCACTTGGTCATCATGGATATTAACCTTCCAGGCAAGAACGGCTTGCTGCTGGCACGTGAACTGCGTGAACTCGGCGACATGGCACTGATGTTCCTAACTGGCCGTGACAACGAAGTCGACAAGATCCTAGGCCTGGAAATTGGTGCGGATGATTACATCACCAAACCATTCAACCCACGCGAACTGACTATTCGTGCTCGCAACCTTCTGACACGTGCAATGAGCCAAGGCGCACTGCCAGAAGACAAGCGTTCAGTTGAAAGCTACGTGTTTAATGGTTGGACATTGGACATCAACAGCCGTTCATTGATCAGCCCAGACAACGAGCAGTTTAAACTGCCTCGCTCTGAGTTCCGTGCTCTGCTGCACTTCTGCGAAAATCCGGGCAAAATTCAAACTCGCGCAGATCTGCTGAAGAAAATGACCGGCCGTGAGCTGAAGCCACACGACCGTACTGTTGACGTGACAATCCGTCGTATTCGCAAGCACTTCGAATCATTTGGTGACACGCCAGAAATCATTGCGACGATTCACGGCGAAGGCTACCGCTTCTGTGGCGAGTTAGAAGATATCTAACTCCCTCGCATCGAGCGTTACTGATACACATGAAAAAGGCCTGCATTGCAGGCCTTTTCTTTTTTTATTTTATTTTTCAATTCATTGGACTATTTCACACGTTTCGCTTGGTATCCATCTAACCACTCCTTGAGCACCTTCAGATCGTGACCATACCCCGCTTTAATTTCATCAACCCAATCACCGATGTTCTCCCACCACGCTGGCAGCTCGGGTGATTGCGCTTTCTGCGCCACTTTTTGGATATGCTTCAACCCAATAGAGCCAGCCGCTCCTTTTATTTTGTGCGCCTCACTGGCAATACCGTCCTGATCTTTCGCCATCATGTTGCTGTCGAGGATCTTCAAGTAATCTGGCATCACCTGCTCGAACATCTCGATACTTTGATAGACAGGGTCCGCACCCACAATGTCGACATATGAGGTCAACATGTCGATGTCCAACAACGTTTCAAACAGGTCATTGCCCCGTGCTTTCTGACGTGGCTCTATAACCACGTTTTGCTCTACTGAGTGATTCTGCAGCGCCAAACGCTCAATCACGCCAATGACCGCAGCCACACTGATAGGCTTACTGATCGCATCATCCATGCCTTTGCGAATGTATTCTGTTTTGTCTTTGATCACGTTAGCTGTTAGCGCGACCAACGGTGGCAACTCAACACCACTTTCTCGAAGCTGTTTGGCAATGTCAAAGCCTGTCATATCTGGGAGTTGGATATCCAATAGCAAAAGATCAAAGTCGGCCGTTGGGAAGGTAGACAGCGCCTCATGACCACTCCTAGCGACAGTCACCGTATGGCCCAAGCTTTCCAGCAAGTTCACTGCCACCGTGATATTAAGCTCAATATCTTCAACCAACAAAATTTGCAGTGGCGTTTGCTCAGCAATCACGACATCCGTATTCACCGCTGATTCGCAAATAGGCACTGCTAAGGAAACAGTAAATGTGCTGCCCTCGCCAACCTCACTATCAACCGTGATATCTCCGCCCATCAAACGCGCCAATTTACGTGACACGGCCAGCCCAATGCCTGTGCCGACAGCATGCAAGTTGTCTTCACCTTGCTGCACTTGATAGTACATGGCGAAAATCTTGGAGACTTCCTCTTCAGGGATCCCTATCCCGCTATCTTCAATATCAAACTGAAGATAGGCGGTGTCATCTTCCACATCGCAACTCACAGTGACATTCACGGCGCCTTGCTTGGTGAATTTCACCGCATTACCCACCAAATTCCATAGAATTTGGCGTAATCGCGTGGCATCTACTTTGACCGAAGCTGGTAATGGCGTGAGTCTATCAAGGCTAAATCTCAGCCCTTTTTGCTCGGCCATCAAAGCACTGATGTTATCAATTTCCGAGACAAAATCAGGCAAGTCGACCGGCTCCGGCATCAGCGAAAGGCGGCTACGATCCGATTTATCTAAATCAATAATGTCGTTAAAAATGTTACCCAGCGTGATCGCACTGACATGAATGGTTCGCAAGTAGCCCAACTGCTCTTCAGAGAGTTTAGTGTCCAGCAGCATACGACTTAAACCAACAATACCGTTTAGCGGTGTGCGGAGCTCATGGCTAATGGTTGAAATAAAAGCGGTTTTGTCTTGGCTGGCTTTCTCAAGCGCATCTTGGTAGCGCTTACGCTCTGTGATTTCTCGGCCAAAGCCTACCAGCCCCAAACGACGACCATCACGGGCATAAAAAGGCAATTTACGCAGTTCGAAATAGGCTTTGCGACCATCTTTGTATTCCAACCACTGCTCATAAGTCAGTGGCACATTGTTATCGAACACTTGCTGATCGGTTTCAACGACCTTGCTCGCCACATCTTCGCTATAAACGTCCCAAGGTGTTAACCCAACCAGATCACTCTCACTCTTGCCAGTCAGCTCTTCCATTGCCTTATTGCAGCCAGAGAACGTGCCTTTTTCGTTTCGGTAGTAAATCAAATCTGGCGAGGCATCGATGAAGGAGCGCAGAAGTGCCGTCTGTTCGGCAAGTTCTACCTGTGCTTTCTCACGTTGGTAAACCTCATTTTCCAAATCAATCATCGCTTCTTCACGGGCTTCTTCAGCACGTTTACGTTCTTCTATTTCAAGATTGAGCTGGGTAATGTTGTCGGTGAGTTGGCGATTAAGCTCCATGTCACGAGAGCGCATTTCCTCGAGTTTAGACACGAGCTTGGTCAAGCGTTGACGCGACTCTTCTAACTGATCAACAACAACCGAAAGGAAGTAGACCGCCCAAGGCGTAATGAGCAGACCGAAAAAAACCGAGCGCACGATATCGGTGTCGTGAACGGTTCCTTGGAGAACGAGGGTGATCCCGACTTGAACGATAACGGCAAGTGCTACCAGCGCGAGTGCCAGCAACATACTGAAGCGAACAATGCCGAGTTTTACCAACAAGTCGACATAATATTGCGCTAAGAGTTTTATTTGCTTCATTGAACTTCCTGATCAACGTGAGTTGCAGCCATGATAGCCTTGAGCGTCAGGAAGAAAAAGGAAAAGGCGCGTCGATCTGCTCTTCAGAGCCTCACAGCAATGCGCCATGCTGTACATGCGTTATTGAACGGTTTCTATCTCTGACTTGGTTGCAGAGGCTATCTGATCGCGCCCCGCGTTTTTGGCTCGATATAAAGCTTTGTCAGCCATTGAGACCAGATCGCCATAGTCTTGCCCCGCTTGAGGTCGCAATGTCGCCACACCTTGACTCAACGTAAGGTTTTCCGACACCAAGGAGAATGCATGGGGTATGCCTGCCAGCGATAGCTCTTTTGCGATATTTTCCGCTACGACGCGCGCACCTTCTTCTGTCGTGCTAGGAAGTAAAATGGCAAACTCTTCTCCACCATAGCGGGCTACTGCATCAAGAGGACGACGGATAACAAACTGGAAGACTTCCGCTACTCGTCTTAATGCCTCATCGCCCTGTTGGTGGCCATAGTTATCATTGTAGGGTTTGAAGAAGTCGATATCACACAAGATCAGAGACAATGGTTCTTGCTCACGAATGTGTGACTGCCACATTTTCACGAGTTGCTCATCAAAACTGCGTCGGTTAGCCACCTTGGTTAAGCCATCAATAAAACTCAGCTCTTCCAGCTCCATAATGGCGTCAGCCAGTTCTTGCTGTGTGGCTTTACGTGCGGTGACGTCACGAGCAATGACCAATACACCAATCGTCTCGTCTGTCGGATCTCGGAACTGTGTTTTCGTCAACTCGTACCAGACCTGAGAACCATCACGCTTCATCACCAAGTCTTCATACTTGATGGTTTCACCATTTTCTAGCACCGGATAATCAATTTTTTGGTGTTGAGCTAAGATCTCCGGATCCATCAAATCCGCAGCACGTTCACCTTCAAGGTCATCATGCATTGCACCCATGGCTTCTGCAAACGCCGCATTACCACCGAGAAACTCATAGTCTTTGTTGTAAATACCAATCGGGTCAACACTGGCTTTGAAAATAGAAGTGAGCACATTGCTGTGTTTTTTCAGCTGCTGCTCCACTTCCTGACGCGCTTCAATCTCTTGCTCCATCACCTGCCGCATCATGTGCCAGTTGGTAACATCGTGACTGATGCTCAACGTACCATAGATACGATTGTTCGCATCACGCAGTACGGTTTGACTGGTTTCAAGCAGGCAGCTGTCCCCATTCGGGTTTGTGGTCCAGCTTTGTTGCGTTCGACGACCCTCTATTTCTTCGCGGGAGTTAAAGAACAGTCCTTCTTCTTCCCGGCCTTTCCAGAATCGATCAAACGAGACATTTGAACCCACAATATGACCTTTACGGTCTTGGAAGCACACTAACTCTGCCAGTGAGTTAATTACGCTGCGAAATATTTGGCTGTCATTATCAGCAAACGGTTCGCTGTAAACAGAATCAGACTCAGGTTCTAACGAGACAATCCAAGCACGCTGGCCATTGCACCAAACAGGCAACCCAGAAAAGCGAGCATTCCTTCGCACATGCTTGTCGGAAGAAGAACGAAAGTCAGGTGTCACTTCGATGAAAGGAAGCGGCCAACGTCTATTGGCCAACAGAGTGTCGATCGTTTTTCGTTCACGATCGCCATCAATGCGGAATGAATGATTGTGCTGAGAGATATTGAACAGGCGCACAAAACTGCGGTTTGCATAGAGAATGCTGCCGTCACTCTCGCTCACCATCGCTTTAGGAGAGTGAAGATTGGCCAAATAGGCTTGCCACGTTTTTGCCGACACCACGCGTCGACGGGAAACCCAGAACGAGCCTATAAAAAAAATCACCGATAGCATTAACAACGCTACAGGCATCCACTCACTCATTTATTCGTCCTTCGCCCATCATCCTTGAGGCAATATCCATGAAGCAACATCACTTTTTGAATTAACATCACGCTTCATCTTGCCACAGGGATACGCAAGAACACGAACTGGGCTTCTCTATTTTGCGAACAATTAAACACGTGTCACAATTTATTACACGATGTCGAATGCATCTCCCGTCAGGCTACCTTGTGCACCTTTAATAGTCAGGGCTCGAGCGATGCCGGTCATTGCCAACCAGCGATTTTCACACCATACAGGGGCGAGTAAGGTTGGTTTTCTCGCGCTGGCGGAGACACGGTGGTACACCACATTCGAGGGCGTACGCAGGATCATTTCAGACGCACTCTCTACATAGTCTTCCAAAGATATCGCCTGCAAACGGTCTGCACGCCACGCTTTAGCCATAATACTGCCCTCAACAATATGCAAAGGATGAAGCTTTATTCCATCAGTACCTGTTTCAATAACGCGATCAATAGTGTGAATGTGATCGCTTACCACGTCGCCAGGCAAGCCAACAATCAGATGCGTACACACATTCAAGCCTAATGCTCTAGCACGACGAGTGATCTTGTCATAGCAAGCAAAATCATGACCACGATTAATGCGCTGAAGCGTTTTATCATTCGCCGTTTGCAAACCCAGTTCCAGCCAAATCTCATAACCCTGATCTTTGTAACTGGCGAGAAGATCCAATACTGCATCCGGCACACAATCTGGTCGCGTTCCCACACAAAGACCCACAATATCAGCATGCTTTAGCGCTTCTTCGTACATGACTTTGAGCTTTTCGACTTCAGCATAAGTGCTGGTATATGCCTGAAAATAGGCGAGGTAGCGTTTTGCACGATCCACGCCTGCCGCGCGCTGGAGAAGCTGCTCCGACACGGACAACTGCTGAGCGCTCTCATCGGCAAATGAAGCGACATTACAAAAGGTGCAGCCGCCACGACCGATCGTACCATCACGATTAGGACAGCTAAAACCGCCGTGAAGCGTCAGCTTGTGAACTTTCTCGCCATACCTGCGCTGTAAATCCTGACCAAAGGTATTCACCAAATGATGAAGTTCCATCGTCGACCGCCTGTGTATTGGGTTAAATGAAGAGGAGTGGAAAAAAGCGCGCGATCCTATCACCTCTGTTCCAAGCAAAACCTCGATCAAATCAATGTAAGCTCAAACTTTTATCACATCAGTGAAAGTTAATTACATTTCATTTACACCTAGCATTGCGACATTTTTTGCCAAAAATATCAATATTCACATTACCCCTCAAATAGCGCTTTTCTATTCACATATTTCGAGGCTTTAGTCTTAGTGGTGCAATTGCAGAGCAATTGATTGGCAACTTTTTATGGTAATTAAATTTCTACATATGTAGGATAGCTACAGCTGCGTCTAAATTGTGAGCAATATAATTCGCGAAATATGGCACTTATCCAGTGACTTATTTGGCAATTCAGATGAAACGCAGCACAACTGCATAGGATTGCAGAACGGAGAAGGTTACTACTATTGAGTCAGTGACCGGGCTTGGGTGCCGCGAACAGACACATTTTGTCTGTTCAAACTTGGGACCCGCTCAGTCTGTGCCCGCAACAGGCACGGCAAGGGAAGACAAATGCTCCCGCTGCATTTGTGTCAACTGGAAGGACGAAAAATGACAGATTCAGTGCTACGCACAGAGGGGCTCTATGTGCCCGAAATGGAACACGATGCCTGTGGTATTGGCTTCGTAGCCCACTTGAAAAACAGAAAGTCCCACGGGATTGTCACTCAGGCACTTGATATGCTCGCCCGCATGGAACACCGTGGCGGTCAAGGCTGTGACCCATGTAGTGGTGACGGTGCCGGTATTCTTTTACAAAAACCTCACGAATTCTTACTCGAAGAAACCCGTAAGCTTGGCGTTCAATTGCCATCGGCTGACAAATACGGTGTAGGCGTGATGTTGTTCCCACGAGACGAAAACAAGCGTCAGCAATGCCGTGAAATCTTCGAGCGCAACGCAGCACGTCTAGATTTAGAAGTCATCGGTTACCGCGAATTGCCAA
This sequence comes from Enterovibrio litoreus, assembly GCF_045679545.1. Classification (NCBI taxonomy): domain Bacteria; kingdom Pseudomonadati; phylum Pseudomonadota; class Gammaproteobacteria; order Vibrionales; family Vibrionaceae; genus Enterovibrio; species Enterovibrio litoreus. Next base: position 514,088 of record NZ_CP166194.1, on the reverse strand, counting down.
CTGATAACTCCATGATTGGCGCAGACCCGCTCAGCACTGAGCCTCATTTCGAGCATGCATTTGTTACTGGTGGTGACCACCTTTCTCTCGACGCGCTCGAACGTAAGCTCTTTGTACTGCGTAACTACACAGTTCGCGTTTGCTTGGAAAGCGTCTCTAATATTGGCGACGATTTCTACATTAACTCTTTCTCTGCCAAGACACTGGTTTATAAAGGCCAGCTGACCACCGAGCAGGTGCCACAGTACTTCTTAGACTTACAAAACCCGTCTATGGTCACGGCACTGGCGTTGGTTCACTCACGCTTTTCAACCAACACCTTCCCAAGATGGCGTCTGGCACAGCCTTTCCGTAACATCGCTCACAATGGTGAAATTAACACCGTTCGCGGTAACTTGAACTGGATGAAAGCACGTGAAGCACTGCTGGAATCAAAACTGTTCAGTGACCAAGAGCTAAAAATGTTGCTGCCTATCTGCCAAGAAGGCGCATCAGACTCTGCTAACTTCGACATGGCGCTAGAACTGCTTACGCTTTCAGGTCGAAGCATGCCGCACGTCCTGATGATGATGGTGCCAGAAGCATGGCAAGAGAAGAAAGACATGGACCCTAAACTCCGTGCTTTCTATCAATTCCACGCCAACATCATGGAACCTTGGGATGGCCCAGCTTCACTATGTTTCACTGATGGCGTAAAAGTCGGTGCAACACTTGACCGTAATGGCCTGCGCCCAAGTCGCTACACCGTGACAAAAGATGATTATCTCATCATGGCATCCGAGTCAGGTGTGGTAGACATCGAACCAGAAAACATTCACTTCCGTGGTCGTCTACAACCAGGCCGCATCTTCGTTGCTGACTTAGAACAAGGCCGCATCATCTCTGATGAAGAAGTGAAGAATGAAATTGCTTCTGCTCAGCCTTACCAAGAGTGGGTTGAGAAGAACTTGCTGCATCTGGACAAGCTTCCAGAAGCAGGCACCAAGAACCACCAGCCTTCACCTGAGCGCCTATTGCATCATCAACAAGCGTTCGGCGTGACATCAGAGGAAGTGAATGAAATTCTTCTGCCAATGGCAAAAGATGGCAAAGAGCCGCTTGGTGCCATGGGCGCTGACTGGCCGTTAGCAGTTCTTTCACACCAATCTCAGCATCTCTCTAACTACTTTAAGCAGTTGTTTGCTCAGGTCACCAACCCGCCGATCGATCCGATCCGCGAGCGCATGGTTATGTCTTTGAAAACCTACTTGGGTAAAGACCAAAACCTGCTGATTGAAACCCCTGAACACTGCCGCAAAGTTGAACTGGAAACCCCAATACTGAGCAATGCAGAACTCGAAAAACTTCGTGCGATTGATAACGATCACCTCCAAGCAAAAACGCTCGATATCGTATTCCGCGCAAGCGGTGAACCGGGCAAGCTGGAACGCGCATTGAAACGTATCTGCCAATACGCTGAAGATGCTGTCAACGACGGTTACTCGATCATTTTGCTGACTGACCGTGCCGTGAACTCTAACCATGCAGCCATCCCTGCGATGCTCGCAGTTGGTGCTGTTCACCACCACCTGATCCGAAAAGGCTTGCGTGCAAAAGCCGACATCGTTATCGAAACGGGTGACGCGCGTGAAACCCATCACTTCGCCACACTCGTTGGCTATGGCGCGAATGCTGTTAACCCCTACCTGGTCTACGAAACTTTGGTCGATTTGCAGCGCACGAAGAAGCTCGATCCTGAAGCTGATGTGGACGTGTTGTTTGAGAACTACCGCAAGGCCATCAACGCTGGTTTGCTGAAAATCTTTTCGAAAATGGGTATCTCGACGCTACAGTCATACCATGGTGCTCAGATTTTCGAAGCGCTGGGTATCAGTAAAGCAGTGGTTGATAAGTACTTCACCGGTACGGTTTCTCGCATACAAGGCCTAAGCATTGATGACATCGCCAAAGAGACACTGGTACGTCATCGTGTCGGTTATCCAACGCGTGAAATCCCAGTTCAAATGCTAGATGTAGGGGGTGTTTATCAGTGGAAACAACGTGGTGAAAAACATCTGTTTAACCCTGAAACCATCCACTTGCTGCAAAATTCAACGCGCAACAAAGACATCAAACAGTTTAAAGAATACTGCCGCGCAGTTGATAGCCAAGGCGACAACGCAGCAACATTGCGTAGCCAATTCGACTTCGTGAAAAATCCAGCGGGCAGCATTCCTCTGGAAGAAGTCGAGCCGATTGAAAGCATCTTAAAACGCTTTGCAACTGGCGCTATGAGCTTTGGTTCTATTTCCCACGAAGCCCACTCTACGTTGGCTGTCGCGATGAACCGCATCGGCGCGAAATCGAACTCCGGTGAAGGCGGTGAAGACCCAATCCGTTTCGAGAAAAAAGAAAATGGTGACTGGGAACGTTCTGCCATTAAGCAAGTAGCATCCGGTCGCTTCGGTGTGACGTCGTACTACCTCACCAACGCCGCTGAGCTACAAATCAAAATGGCACAAGGCGCGAAGCCTGGCGAAGGTGGTCAGCTACCGGGGCACAAAGTTGATGATTGGATTGGTCGCACACGTCACTCAACCCCTGGGGTTGGCTTGATTTCGCCACCACCACACCATGACATTTACTCCATAGAAGACTTGGCGCAGCTGATCTACGATCTGAAAAACGCCAACCGCGAAGCACGTATTAACGTCAAGTTAGTATCAGAAGCCGGTGTCGGTACCATTGCATCAGGCGTTGCGAAAGCAAAAGCCGACGTCGTACTGATTGCAGGTTTTGATGGCGGTACAGGTGCATCACCACTGTCTTCGATCAAACACGCAGGTCTACCGTGGGAACTGGGTCTAGCGGAAACGCACCAAACGCTGCTCAAGAATGGTCTTCGTAACCGTATCGTCGTGCAATCTGATGGTCAGATGAAAACACCTCGCGACCTTGCCGTGGCAACCTTGCTTGGTGCTGAAGAATGGGGCGTCGCAACAGCAGCGCTGGTGGTTGAAGGTTGTATCATGATGCGTAAGTGTCACCTCAACACCTGTCCTGTTGGTATTGCAACCCAAGACAAAACGCTGCGTGAGCGCTTTGACGGTCGCGTAGAAGACATCGTGACCTTCTTCACTTACATGGCCGAAGGCTTGCGTGAAGTGATGGCAGAGCTTGGCTACCGCACCATTAACGAAATGGTTGGTCAGTCTCAGCACCTGAAAGTGCGCAGCGATGTAGGTCACTGGAAATACAAGAACCTTGATCTGAATGTGGTACTTCACAAAGAAGAGCCACGCGAAGGCGACGGCATGTACTGCCAACGTGAACAAAACCACAGCTTGGAAGCCGTTCTGGACCGCCGTTTGATTGAAGCCGCATCTAGCGCGCTTTATGAAGGGCGTAAGGTGGATACAGAGTTTGCTATCGTCAACACAGACCGTAGCGCAGGCACCATGCTCTCGAACGAAATTTCGAAGATTTACAAAGACCAAGGCTTGCCGCAACAAATGAACGTGAAGTTCAAAGGTTCAGCGGGCCAAAGCTTCGGCGCATTCCTTGCTAAAGGCGTGGCGTTCGAAGTGGAAGGTGATGCAAATGACTACTGGGGTAAAGGTCTATCAGGCGGCACATTGGTGCTATACCCAGATGCGAAGAGTGACATCATCGCAGAAGACAACATCATCGTGGGTAACGTCTGTTTCTACGGCGCGACCTCTGGTGAATCATTCATTCGCGGTGTTGCGGGCGAACGTTTCTGTGTGCGTAACTCAGGCGCAAAAGTGGTTGTCGAAGGTATCGGTGATCACGGCTGTGAATACATGACGGGCGGTGTTGCTGTCATTCTGGGTCAAACCGGTCGTAACTTTGCCGCAGGTATGAGTGGCGGTGTTGCTTATATCTGGGATCAGTTTGAGAACTTTGAGTCCAAGCTCAACCCTGAATTGGTTGATTTAGATCCGCTTGACGCTGAAGACATTGAATTGCTTAAAAAGATGATTGGTAAACACCACGCACTTACCAGCAGTTCAGTCGCTGAGACCTTCTTGTCTAACGTTGAAGAAAACCTCAAGCGCGTTGTTAAAGTCATGCCTCGTGATTACAAAGCAGTACTGGAACAACGTAAAGCGGAAGCCGAAAACAAGGAAGAAGTGGAGGCTGTAAATGGGTAAGCCAACAGGTTTTATGGAATTTGGCCGTGAATTACCGGCCAAGAAAGACCCCGCTGTTCGTATTCAAGACAATAAGGAATTTGTCCTGAACGAAGAGTTTGGTAAAAAAATTAATGAGCAATCAGCACGCTGTATGGATTGTGGTGTTCCGTTTTGTCATAACGGCTGCCCAATCGGTAACATCATTCCTGAGTTCAATGACGCGGTGTACCGCGACAGCTGGGAAGAAGCGTGGAACATCTTGAGCTCAACCAACAACTTCCCTGAATTCACAGGCCGGGTATGCCCCGCGCCTTGTGAAACATCGTGTGTGTTGGGCATTAACCAAGATCCGATTACGATTTGTAATATCGAAAAAACCATCGTTGAGACCGCGTACCGAGAAGGCTATGCCAAGCCGAAGATCCCAACATCTCGCACCGGCAAAAAAATCGCCATCATAGGTTCAGGTCCTGCAGGTTTGTCTGCAGCAGAGCAGTTGAACAGCGCAGGTCATAACGTGACAGTGTTTGAGCGCGACGAGAAAGTTGGTGGTCTGCTTCGTTTCGGTATCCCTGATTTCAAATTGGGCATGGACATCATTGATCGTAAGATCGATCTAATGGCCGAAGCAGGTGTTGAGTTCGTGGTTAACGCGCACGTGGGTGTCACTGTTAACGCACAACAAATTCGCCAAGATTTCGACGTGGTACTGCTAACGGGTGGCTCTACTGTCCCGCGTGACTTGCCTATTCCAGGTCGCGAACTCAAAGGTGTTCACTTCGCGATGGAGTTTCTCGGTCAGAACAACCGCCGTGCAAACGGAATGGATCTGAAAACCGAAGAAATCCACGCCAAAGGCAAGCATGTTGTCGTGATTGGTGGGGGTGATACCGGTTCTGACTGTGTCGGCACATCAAACCGCCATGGTGCGAAAAGCATCACTCAGGTTGAGATCATGCCGATCCCACCAGAGAAGCGCCCTGCCAATATGCCTTGGCCACAATACCCAATGATCATGCGTACCTCGACGTCTCACGAAGAAGGTTGTGATCGTCATTGGAACATCTTAACCAAAGAGTTTATCGGTGATGATGCTGGCAATGTAAAAGCCCTGCGAATCGCGGATATCGTGTGGAAAGATGCAGCGCCAGGTGAACGCCCAGGCTTTGAAGAAGTCGCAGGTTCTGAGCGAGTGATCCCCTGTGACCAAGCATTTCTAGCAATGGGCTTCTTACACCCAGAACCACATGGTGTATTGGCGCAACTTGATATTGCTATCGACGATCGTGGCAATGTGGCAACAAACGGTTACCAGACTAGCCAAAAAGGTGTATTTGCCGCTGGTGATATGCGTACAGGTCAGTCTCTGGTGGTACGTTGTATTAACGAAGGTCGCGAATGCGCCCGTGCAATCGATACTTATCTCATGGGTGATACGCATCTTGAGGCCAAAGCGGACTCCTTGATGCTCTCCGCATAATTATAAGTAAGTGTTATCTTCCAGTTTTGCCAGCCCCTGCGGCTGGCTTTTTTATTTCAGCCCGCCTTTCCCTTCAATGAATAAAATCCGACAACAACCGCTAATTACTCTCCGCCCTCGAACAAGTTAATCTCTGCGACAGAGTTAAAAAAACCACCATAAAATGCTACTTGCACCCCTAGAATTCGACATATATATCTGTTTACAAACAAGGTTAATGTCATGTGACGAAATTTGACCTAATCCTCATTAACCGATAAGTTGATCGGCCGGAATAAATAATGCCGAGTTCAATAACTCGGCCTAGATGCCAGGATGGCATCAAACTGCAGTCACTGCTTGGAGCAGTCGCAAGGGAGAATTGCAATGTCGCTGTATGATCCGATGCTGGAGAAAGACAACTGCGGCTTTGGCCTCATTGCCCACACTGAGGGCGAGGCAAGCCACAAACTTGTCCGAACCGCTATATCCGCACTTGACCGAATGACCCACCGCGGCGCGATTAACGCCGATGGGAAAACTGGCGATGGTTGCGGCTTATTACTTCAAAAGCCCGATTCCTTTTTTCGCGTTATCGCTGAAGAGAATAACTGGACCCTCAGTAAACTCTACGGCGTCGGCATGATTTTCCTGAGCAAAGATCCCGAAAAAGCCAAACAAGCAAAAGCGATCTTTGAACGTGAAATCGAAGCCGAAACCCTGTCAATTGTCGGTTGGCGCGAAGTACCAACCAATGCTGATGTGTTAGGTGAAATCGCCCTAAGCTCAGTTCCGACAATAGAACAAGTCTTCATCAATGGCCCTGCTGGCTGGCGTGCTCGTGACCTTGAGCGCCGTTTGTATATTGCGCGTCGTCGCGCTGAAAAAGCCCTTCAAGAAGACCCTGATTTTTATATCACGAGCCTCTCCACACGAACCATTGTCTACAAAGGCTTGTGTATGCCGGCGGATCTGCCGCGCTTTTATCTCGATCTCGCTGACTTACGTCTCGAATCTTCGATTTGTTTGTTCCACCAGCGCTTTTCCACCAACACCAAACCCAAATGGCCACTTGCACAGCCATTCCGCTATTTGGCGCACAATGGCGAAATCAACACCATTGAAGGCAACCGCCAATGGGCACGGGCCCGTGCTTACAAATTCAAATCGCCGTTGCTGCCCGATTTAGAGCAAGCTGCACCGTTTGTAAACGAAACAGGCTCAGACAGCTCAAGCCTTGATAACATGCTTGAAGTCTTTCTTGCTGGCGGCATGGATTTATTCCGCGCCATGCGCATGCTTGTGCCACCTGCGTGGCAAAACCACCCAGATATGGATGAAGATTTACGCGCATTTTATGACTTTAACTCCATGCACATGGAGCCATGGGATGGCCCTGCCGGCATCGTAATGTCAGACGGTCGATACGCAGCATGTAACCTTGACCGAAATGGCCTGCGCCCTGCACGCTATGTTGTCACCAAAGACAAGCTCATTACCTTGGCGTCTGAAGTCGGCATCTGGGATTACGCGCCTGACGAAGTCGCAGAGAAAGGTCGTGTCGGACCGGGCGAATTGCTGGTTATCGATACCTTTGAAGGTGAAGTATGGCACTCCGCCGATATTGATAACGACCTGAAAAGTCGCCACCCGTATAAAGCATGGCTCGATAAAAACGTTCGACGTCTTACCCCGTTTGAAGACATGGACCCGAGCACAAGAGACAGCCAACGCAGTATGGATGATGATGAGCTTCAGACTTATCAAAAACTGTATGGCGTGTCTGGTGAAGAACTCGACCAAGTGTTGCGCGTGCTCGGTGATATTGGCCAAGAAGCCACAGGCTCAATGGGTGATGACACCCCTATGGCCGTGCTCTCATCTAAAGCCCGAAATGTGGCGGATTACTTCCGTCAAAAATTCGCGCAGGTGACTAACCCACCGATCGATCCATTGCGTGAAAACCATGTCATGTCACTGGCAACCTCTATTGGTCGTGAGAAAAACGTTTTCTCTGAAACCGACGGTCATGCGCACCGCGTCTCTTTTAAAAGCCCTGTTCTGCTCTATTCGGACATGGTGCAATTGCTTGAACTGGACGATGAGTATTACCAAAACAGCATCATCGACATCAATTTCAACCCAGAAGAAAAAGATCTCAAGCAAGCCATTGTTGATATTTGTGACCAAGTAGAGCGCGTTGTTCGAGCTGGCACCGTGTTAATTGTCTTGTCAGATCGCGGCATCGCGAAAGATAAGCTCCCTATCCCTGCAGCCATGGCAGTCGGTGCTGTGCAGCAACGTTTGGTGAATGCGAATTTGCGTTGTGACGCCAACATTGTGGTCGAAACCGCATCCGCCCGTGACCCACACCAATTTGCCGTTTTGCTTGGCTTTGGCGCAACAGCGGTTTATCCGTACCTGGCTTATGAATCTATTGCCAAGATGGTCGACAACAAGGTCATCGCTAAAACCATCGCGGAAGCGACATTAAACTTCCGAAATGGCATCCAAAAAGGCCTGTTTAAGATCATGTCGAAGATGGGCATTTCGACGATCGCCTCGTATCGTTGTTCTCAGCTATTTGAAGCCGTAGGTTTGAACGACAATGTCGTGAACCTTTGTTTCAAAGGAGTGGCGAGTCGTATTCAAGGTGCGGATTTCGATGATTTCCAACAAGATTTGATCAACCTATCACGTCGCGCATGGCTCAAGCGTAAACCGCTCGAACTCGGTGGTTTGCTCAAGTATGTTCATGATGGCGAATACCACGCGTATAACCCAGATGTTGTGAACACGCTGCAATCTGCCGTGAAATCTGGTGAAAGTGTCGATTACAAGACCTATGCCGACACGGTTAACAGTCGCCCCGTTTCATCACTTCGCGATTTAATGCGCCTCAAGCCCGTTGAAAAACCAACCGCCCTTGAGCATGTTGAACCCGCCAGCGAACTGTTTAAACGCTTCGACTCGGCCGCCATGTCGATCGGTGCCTTGAGCCCTGAAGCGCACGAAGCCCTCGCAATTGCCATGAACCGACTTGGCGGTAATTCCAACTCAGGCGAAGGTGGCGAAGACCCGCGTCGTTTCAACTCTGAACGTAACTCGCGCATCAAACAAATTGCATCAGGTCGATTTGGCGTCACACCGCACTACCTGACCAACGCTGACGTGCTGCAAATCAAAGTGGCACAAGGCGCGAAACCAGGTGAAGGCGGACAACTACCGGGACACAAAGTCACCGCAGAAATTGCGCGCCTGCGCCACTCTGTGCAAGGCGTGACATTGATTTCACCGCCGCCACATCATGATATTTACTCAATCGAAGATTTAGCCCAGCTGATTTTCGACCTCAAACAAGTGAATCCTGATGCACTGGTGTCTGTGAAACTGGTATCTGAGCCCGGCGTGGGTACGATTGCCGTCGGCGTGGCGAAGGCCTACGCAGACCTCATCACTATTTCGGGTTATGACGGCGGCACAGGAGCAAGTCCACTGACTTCGGTGAAGTATGCCGGTAGCCCTTGGGAGCTTGGCCTTGCTGAAACGCAACAAGCACTGGTTGCTAACGGCCTTCGTCATAAGATTCGCCTTCAAGTCGATGGCGGATTGAAAACGGGTTTAGACATCATCAAAGCGACCATTCTGGGGGCAGAAAGCTTCGGCTTTGGTACTGCCCCCATGGTTGCGCTGGGCTGTAAATACTTACGTATTTGTCACTTGAACAACTGCGCTACAGGTGTTGCAACCCAAGATGACACATTGCGCCGCGACTATTTCAAAGGCTTGCCTGAGCAGGTCATGAATTTCTTCAAAGGTCTTGCCGAAGAAGTTCGCGAACTCATGGCGGAGCTTGGCGTAGAGAAACTCACGGATTTAATTGGTCGTACCGACTTGCTAGAAGCCGTTGATGGATTCACAGCCAAACAGCTCAAGCTGGATCTGAGCGGTATCCTTGAGAGCCCAACCCCAGTGGCAGGAAAAGATGTTTATTGGAGAGAGCCGAACCCTCCATTTGACAAAGGATTGCTGAACCAAACACTGATGGGCACCTTTGCCGATTCCATTGAAAAACGTCAGCCTGCGAGCACGTATCTCAATGTTAAAAATACCGACCGTTCTATTGGTGCGACCTTATCAGGCGCGATCGCTAAGCGTTACGGCAACCAAGGTATGGTGGCCACGCCACTCAATATCCAATTGCAAGGCACAGCCGGGCAATCCCTCGGTGTTTGGAATGCTGGTGGCGTCAATATTACGCTCACTGGTGATGCCAACGACTATGTGGGTAAGGGCATGGCTGGCGGAAAAATCGTTATCAAACCACCGGTTGGTTCGGCATTCCGTACTCACGAATCCACCATCATAGGCAATACCTGTTTGTACGGTGCGACGGGCGGCAAATTATTTGCAGCAGGAACAGCAGGTGAACGTTTTGCTGTGCGCAACTCTGGCTCATTGGCGGTTGTAGAAGGTGCTGGCGACAATGCGTGCGAATACATGACAGGCGGCATCGTGGCTATCCTTGGCCACTGCGGCGTCAACTTCGGTGCGGGCATGACAGGCGGCTTTGCGTATGTGCTGGATGAAACAGGCGATTTCACAGGGCGAGTCAACCCTGAGCTGGTGGAAGCCTTGTCACTCGACAAACTGCCTATTCATCAGGAACACCTCCGTGGTCTGATTGATCAACACCTTGAGCTGACAGGCTCGAGCCGCGCACAAGAAATTCTCGCGGACTTTGAACAATGGATCAGTAAATTCTATCTGGTGAAACCAACAGCAGCGGACGTACGTTCACTGCTGGGTCACCAAAGCCGAAGCGCAGCAGAGCTGCGTATTCAGGCGCAGTAACGGAGGACCTATGAGCCAGAACGTTTATCAATTTATCGACGTACAACGTATTGATCCACGCAAGAAGCCGATCAAAACACGTAAAACGCAGTTTGTTGAAATTTATGAGCCGTTTACCGGCAAGCAGGCATCAGCACAATCCGATCGCTGTTTGGATTGTGGTAACCCCTATTGTGAGTGGAAATGCCCGGTTCATAACTACATTCCCCAGTGGCTAAAGCTGGCGAATGAAGGACGCATTATTGAAGCAGTAGAGCTTTCGCACCAAACCAACAGCTTGCCTGAAGTGTGTGGCCGTGTTTGCCCGCAAGATCGTTTGTGTGAAGGGTCTTGCACCCTTAACAATGATTTTGGAGCCGTCACCATTGGCAATGTAGAAAAGTACATTACTGACAAAGCCTTCGAAATGGGCTGGAAGCCGGACATGTCTGGCGTGGAATGGACGGATAAGAAAGTGGCGATCATTGGGGCAGGCCCTGCGGGTCTTGCCTGTGCTGACGTACTGGTTCGCAATGGCGTAAAACCCGTTGTGTTTGACCGTTACCCAGAAATTGGTGGCTTGCTGACTTTTGGTATTCCTTCCTTCAAATTGGAAAAAGACATCATGCGCAATCGACAGCGCGTCTTTACCGAAATGGGCGTGGAATTCCAGCTCAATACCGAGGTGGGATCAGACGTGACGTTGGAAGCCCTGCTGAAAGATTATGACGCTGTCTTCCTTGGTGTTGGTACTTACAAGTCTATGCGTGCAGGCCTTGAGAACGAAGATGCACCGGGTGTTTACGATGCCTTGCCATTTTTGATCGCCAACACTTACCGTGTCATGAAGCTTGAAGGGGACGCCCCTGAGTTTATCGACATGGCTGGCAAACGCGTTGTGGTCTTAGGCGGTGGTGATACCGCGATGGACTGTGTTCGCACCTCTATTCGCCATGGCGCGAAAAACGTTGTGTGTGCGTACCGTCGTGACGAAGCCAATATGCCCGGCTCTCGCCGAGAAGTGAAAAATGCCAAAGAAGAAGGCGTGAACTTCATGTTTAACCTTCAGCCTCTTGGCCTTGAAGTAGATAGCAGCGGAAACGTCACAGGCGTCACTGTGGTCAAAACCCAGCTAGGCGAGCCTGATGAAGCGGGTCGTCGTCGCCCTGAGCCCGTCAAAGGCAGTGAACATGTTTTGCCTGCGGATGCCGTGATCATGGCTTTTGGTTTCCAACCGCATCAAATGGCATGGCTTGAACCGTTCGGCGTTGACTTAGACCAATGGGGACGTATTCAAGCACCAGAGCGCGGCGCGTTCGCGTATCAAACCACCAACGAGAAAATCTTCGCGGGCGGTGATGCGGTTCGAGGCTCAGATTTAGTGGTAACCGCCATTGATGAGGGCCGAAAAGCCGCTGAGGGCATTATGGATTACCTCAAGGTGTAAACCGCTTCGCCTACTTCAAACATCAAGAAATTAAGTGTCCGCAAGGGCACTTTTTTTTCGTCCGAAATTGCCGCCATGATACACTTATTTTCATTACTGCAAATCGTATGAGAGCTAACATGAAAATCGGTATTATCGGTGCCATGGAGCAGGAAGTTACCCTGCTAAAAAACAAAATTAGCAACTGCCAACTACAAGAAATCGCTGGCTGTAAATTCTACACCGGTGACATAAATGGTGTAGAAGTCGTTCTTCTGCAATCAGGTATTGGTAAAGTCGCGGCTGCGCTGGGCACGGCAGTGCTTCTTGATCGCTTCAAAGCAACCTTGGTGATCAACACGGGCTCTGCAGGTGGATTTGACTCAAGCCTAAACCTGGGTGATGTGGTTATCTCTACCGATGTGGCATACCACGATGCGGACGTGACCGCGTTTGGTTACACCATGGGGCAAATGGCAGGTCAACCTGCTACTTTCACCTCTGATGCCAAACTTATGGACATTGCTGAGCAAGCACTGGCCGCCATGAACCCTGCACCACATGCAGTTCGCGGTTTGATCTGTACAGGTGATGCCTTTGTTTGTACTGCAGATCGCCAAAACTACATTCGTGAACATTTCTCTTCCGTTGTTGCGGTAGAAATGGAAGCGGCAGCCATCGCACAGGCGTGTCACCAGTTCAAAGTCCCGTTTGTGGTAGTACGCGCAATCTCTGACGTGGCAGACAAAGAATCACCAATGACGTTTGAAGAGTTCCTGCCACTGGCAGCACAAAGCTCAAGCGCCATGGTAGAGAAAATGGTCGATCTGCTGAAAGCATAATGACCGAGCTCCCTACCCCGTTTGAAGCATTACTGGGATATTCCACCTTGCTCGCGATGTGGGGAGCGTTGCTATTGCACTGGTTTTTCCCCGTGCCAAGCGATTTCAATCCACTTTCTTTGTGGCGTCAGGTGGCAACAGCCATTGCCGACAAAGTGAACCACACGGAAGATCCCCCTTCACAGCAACGTTTAGCCGGTGGCCTATCACTTACCATTATGTGGCTAACACTCGCCATACTGCTCATTGCCTTACAGCAAATCGTCTGGGTACCTTGGCTATTTGACCTACTTTTGCTGTGGTTCTCACTGAGTTGGAGGCCCCTCGTCGATACCACGCTTAAACTTGAAGCGACCTTGCTGCGTCAAGACAAGCCTGCCGCACGAACCTTACTGTCTACATCGCTCAATCGTGACACTAAGTCACTCTCCCCTGTGGGCATTGCCAAGGCCGGATGTGAGCAATTACTGATTGGGTATTCTCGCGGTTTGATTGGCATCCTTTTTTGGTATGCCGTAGGCGGGGGCGTCGCCGCGTTTCTTTACACCTTAATTATTCAGCTCGCCCGCTGCTGGCCAACACGACGTGGCGATTTCGCACATTTTGGTCTGCCGACGTCTGCACTTCTCAGTGTTGTCGATGCTGTGCCATCAAGACTCTTTGCCCTACTCATTGCAATGGGTTATCGCTTTGAACCTGCTGTTCTTGCCATTAGAGAACAAGGCCGAAACTGGTCAGTGAATGGAGCAGGCTGGATACTGGCCGCATCAGGCGCCAAGTTCCAGCTCGCACTCGGTGGCCCTGCCATTTACGATGATGAAAAAATCTCGCGCCCGCGTATCGGCGGCGATATCGCTCCTTCACCGTTGCATTTGGCACTTCTCAATCAGCAGTTAAGGCAAAAAGCCCTGCTTTGGATTCTTATTCAAAGCTTCCTGATGTGGTTCGCTCACGGATTATTATGAAATATCTCCACCTTCTAGTTTTGCTTTGCATTCCCAATATGGTGCTTGCAGCGCCACTTCGCGTGATCAGTTTATCTCCGCACACCACAGAACTCGCCTTTGAAGCGGGCCTTGGAGATAATCTGATCGCGGTCAGCGCACATAGCGATTATCCGCCACAAGCACTGGCGTTGGAGCAAGTCGCCAACTTTCGCGGTATCAATATAGAGCGCGTTGTCACACTAAAGCCTGATCTTGTTTTGGCATGGAAAGGCGGCAATCCCGATCGAGAACTCGCAAAGCTAGAGCGCTTAGGTATTGAGGTGTTCTATTCCAACCCTCACTCTCTTTACGATGCCGCTGACAACATCGAAAAACTCGGGCAATGGTCCGCAGACCCATCAAAAGCCAAAGCCCGTGCGGATGCCGTTCGTCATGAATTGGCGACTATCGAAGCCGCGCAGCAGGGCAAACCTAACATCCCGTACTTTTATCGGCTCAGCGAATCCCCTTTGATGACAAACAATGGTGAACATTGGCCTCAGCCACTATTTTCATTGTGTGGCGGGGAAAACGTATTCGCCAATAGCGCAGCGCCCTATCCGCAAGTGAGCATGGAGCAGGTGATTGTCAGAAAGCCGCAAGCCATTTTTTACCCCTCAGCCAAAGCAATGCCATTGGGTGATTGGGAGAAGTGGGCAGATTTCATTCCCGCGGTCAAAAATAACGACATGTTTGCCATTAGCGGAGACTGGCTAAACCGTCCAACACCCCGGGCGCTCAAGGCGGTGAAACAGATTTGCGCGGCGTTTGATCAGGTAAGAGGCGATCTCGATCACTAATCCAAATTCTGGGTCGCTAGCCGCCGAAACATCGGATTGCTCGACAACGTATTTCACGTACAATCGCGCGCGTTTTAATGGAAAATTGCAATAAATTTCAGGTATCTCACTAAACGCGATACGCCTCTCTTTGGGAATGGAACTGCGCACCATGCTTTTATATATCTTGGACATGTTTGGAACTGCAGTGTTTGCGATTTCAGGTGTTTTACTGGCCAGTAAGCTGAGAATGGACCCATTCGGTGTGGTCGTACTCGCGATGGTTACCGCGATTGGCGGTGGTACCATTCGAGATATGGCGCTAGGTGCAACGCCTGTATTTTGGGTCAATGAACCAGAATACCTATGGATTATTCTGATCACCTGCATACTCTCTTTGCTGTTAATCCGCCATCCTAGGCGCCTCCCTTGGTATTTCTTGCCCGTTGCTGATGCCATCGGCCTCGCCGTGTTTGTGGCCATTGGCGTGGATAAAGCACTGAGCTACGGTGCTTCACCTTTGGTTGCAGTCATTATGGGCGTGATCACTGGCTGCGGCGGCGGCATTATCCGCGATGTATTAGCAAGAGAAGTGCCCATGGTGTTACGAACAGAAGTGTACGCAACCGCATGTATTGCGGGAGGAGTGATACATACTCTTGCGCTGGCTGCCAACGCTGACTTTGAAGTCGCGTCCGTCTCGGGCATGATCACCACACTGTTGATCCGTCTTGCTGCGATTCGCTGGCATCTATCACTGCCCACTTTTGCCACCGGAAAGTAAGCTTCTAGCGTCCACTCAATCACAAAGAAACGCACGTTACTCAACGTGCGTTTTTTTATGCCGCCTTAAACTAAGTAAGCAAAAAGCTTTACTTAATAAATCCACCACCTATTATATAAACAAATAGATTTACTTAGTAAGACATAGGAGCCCGCCATGAACAGTTATGTTGAACACGCCAACATCACCGTCAATAACCTCACCAACACCATCGCTTTCTTACAAACCGCCATGCCTGATTTCAAGGTGCGTGGAGAAGGAAGAAATGAACATTATGGTTGGTGCCATCTGGGCACTGACACCTCATATATTGCGTTGCAAGAGGTCGTCATTGATAAGCCCGTAGACCGCGTGCCTTACCGTCAGTTAGGGGTTAATCACATCGGATTCGTCGTCGACGATGTCACTCTCGTGGCGGAAAAGTTAAAGGCGGCAGGTTTTGAAGAGATATCATTTGAAGAAAGTCATCCCAGTCGAAAGCGCGCGTATTTCTTCGATACTGATGGCATTGAATGGGAATTCATTGAATATCTAACTGATGCAATGGATAGCCGAAACGACTACGTGTTGTAACCACTCGATTTGTATTAACTCGGTGTATAAAATCAAATGCAAAGGAATGCCACCATGTACCAACCACTCACATTAACAGGCCTTGAACTGATAAAAAGAGGTCATCGCTTCGGGCCGACCTTTGGAGCGCGCTTGTCTAACCATCTACCGATGGCTCTCTCAGCAATGCAAAGACTGGGCGCGTCCACTGAACAGTTGAACGCCGAGTATCAGCGAGCATCCGGTCATTTGGATCCACTCGGAGATGCATTGGGAATAAGTTCTCCAATGTTAGGAAAAAAAGCGCACAATGCTGATTTCGTAAAATATTACCGCGCCATGCTCGGCGAGATAGGCACAGAGCAAACCCTAAAGACAATACTCCCCACTTTGCTGGCAGGAATTTCTGCAGGCGCTTTTCATGGCGTTATCCGCCTAGCCTATGCCGTTGAGTTGGACAATATTGACGAGCTAAGCCATGCCCTTGCCTACTGGTCATCGGGTTACACACCGCTCGGTGCTCTTTCTTTTCAACAAAACCTCAACGCGGAAGATGACTTAAACCATGCACTTTCGCTGTTTCATGATCAAACCTATCAAGAAGGGATTATCATCGATCATGTCGAAGAACTGATCACCTTGCCAACCTATCAGGTCATTGCTAGCCAACCTAACTCGCTGTCACTAGAGGAGGTCGCGCGTATCGTGCTATCCCATTATTCCGCAAGCAACGATTTTACCTTGCTACACGGTGTCACGGGTTTCCAAGCGCTTATCTCTCTTTTTCCTTTCATTGAAAATCAAAATCTTGCGCTTCATTACTACTGGCAAGCCTACGTGGCAGCATCTTGCACCGCTGTCTATCGTGAGCCCTATCACTATCAAGATCACCAGCCGTGTTTAGAAGGCATCGTTGACGTGTCGCATTGGTTTCAACTCGCGCTCGAAACAGACGATGACCACACCATCAAACTGACTTACAGCTGCGCTCGCCTTTATGATCACCTGCACCTCGATGAGGCTTTATTCGCTATTAAGTATCGATTGGAGACGAAATAATGAAGAAGATCGCTATCGTCTATTTTTCACATACAGGAAGCACTGAGAGCATGGCACTCGCCATCGCCGAAAGCGCTAAACAGCTCGGTGCCAAGGTGGTGACTCACGCAATTTCTGGCCACGAAATCATTGAGGGGCGCTTTAAAAATGATGCTTTGTTTGAAGAACTCGCAAATATGGATGCCATTATCTTTGGTTCGCCGACATACATGGGCGGTCCAGCAGCACAATTTAAAGCCTTTGCGGATGCAAGCAGTGAGGCGTGGTCGAAGCAACAGTGGCATAACAAACTCGCTGCTTAATTTACGAGCGGGGGCAGCCCGTGTGGAGAAGTGCAAAGTACGATTGAGAGCTTTCACATACTCGCCACGCAACACAGTATGCTTTGGGTAGGCATTGATGCACCAGAAGGCACCTCATCCAAAACGTTTAATCGCCTAAATGCATCGCTCGGTGCCATTGGCATGGCGGATGACAAAGGGCAGTTAGATTGTATCGATATAACAACGGCTATGCGCCTTGGTGCGCGCGTGACAGAGCTGATTCAAAAAGCGTAAAAAAGGCGCTTTTCAGCGCCTTTTCGATAGCTCAACGTTAAATTAAGCCAAGGTAATACGTGCAAACTTACGTTTACCTACTTGGTAGACTGAGGTGCCAGCAGCAGGAACCAGTTTGGTATCCTCAACTTTTTCACCGTCAATTTTCACCGCACCTTGACGGATCATACGCATAGCATCTGAGGTAGAACCTACCAAATCAGCGTCTTTTAAAAGGTTCGCAATCGCGACGCCTTGCTCGAAAGAGAATTCAGCCATTTCTTCTGGCATCGCACCTTTTTGGAAACGATTGATGAATTCAGCTTCAGCGGCTTCTGCATCCGCTTCAGAGTGGAAACGCGCGATGATTTCTTTTGCCAGCAAGATCTTCACATCACGTGGGTTCTTGCCGCCTTCGATGTCTGCTTTGAATTGTGCAATTTCTTCCAATGGACGGAAAGACAGCAATTCGAAGTAGCTCCACATCAGATCGTCAGAGATCGACATGATTTTACCGAACATCTCGTTAGGCACATCACTGATACCGATGTAGTTGTGCGCAGATTTGGACATCTTCTTCACGCCGTCCAGACCCACCAGCAAAGGCATGGTGATCACAACTTGCTGAGATTGACCGTTTTGCTTTTGTAGCTCACGACCCATCAACAGGTTGAATTTCTGATCGGTACCACCCAACTCCACATCCGCCTCTAGCGCAACAGAGTCATAACCTTGTAGAAGCGGGTAAATGAACTCATGGATCGCGATCGGTTGGTTGTTGGTGTAACGCTTTTTAAAATCATCACGCTCTAGCATACGTGCAACGGTTGAACTTGCAGCCAGGCGAATCATACCGTCAGTGCCCAGCTGGCTCAGCCAGCTTGAGTTAAATTCAATGCGCGTCTTAGCAGGATCCAAAATTTTGAAAATCTGCTCTTTATACGTTTCTGCGTTGCTCAGCACTTGCTCACGAGTCAGCGGCGGACGCGTTGCGTTCTTGCCACTAGGATCACCAACCATCGCGGTATAATCACCGATCAGGAAGATAACTTCATGGCCCAGCTCTTGAAAGGCACGCAGTTTATTCATGATCACAGTGTGACCCAAGTGAATATCAGGTGCCGTCGGATCCGCACCCAACTTAATACGAAGAGGACGGTTCTCTTTCAATTTTGCAATCAATTCCCCTTCAGGAATTAATTCCTCAACACCACGCTTAATTTCGGCTAGCGCGGCTTCAATGCTCGCCATATTTTATCGCTCCCACAGAATCGGCATTTTTTCGTTAGCCGACATACTACTTGAATAGCGAAGGTTTTTGAAACCAGTTAGACTTAAAGCAAGCTAAAATGGATGCACTGGCCACTTTGTTTTTTAAAAGACGCTGTCACGGTCATTGCGCGTTTGAATGAATTCTTCTTCCTTAATGACTGTTTCTTAATGCCTGTTAATAAAATTGCTGCGCTACCTCGGCTTCACCAAGTGTTGATCATGGCTCTCAGTGCATGTGTTGTGCTGCTAGTTGCAATTCCTACTGAATCGCCGGCTCAACACCCTGATGCTAAGTTTGAAGTCGGAAAACTGTATCCGGTTCCCCTTGAAACAACGTCTTTATTGCCGCCGGAAGGTGAAACGCAACCCAACCTGTCATTTGCGCCTTTAGAGTGGCATAAGTTCAAAGTTCAGGCGGGTGACAGCCTAGCGGTGATTTTTGATCGCGTCGGTATTAGCCCTACCACCCTTTATCGACTTATTAACAGTGACAAGGGCACGAAATCCCTCGCCTCCCTTAAGGTTGGCGATGAAATCCATTTAGGCTTTGATGAAAACGGCCTGTTTACTCAACTCGTACAGCCCAAGAATGCCAATGAAACATTGATCGTGAATCGTATCGGTAATGACTTCGCTTCAAAGGTTGAAGAGAAAGAAATTGATACCCAGATTAATTACGCGTCTGCCACCATCACGTCCAGTTTTTGGAATGCGGGGATCAGTGGCGGTTTAAGCGCCAATCAGATCATGGAACTTGCAGGGCTTTTCGGCTGGGATATCGACTTTGCGTTAGATATTCGCCAAGGCGATCATTTTTCCGTGCTATACGAAGAGCAGTTGGTGGAAGGTGAAATGATCGGGCGGGGTAATATTTTGGCCGCGACCTTTACCAACCAAGGTGAGACATTTACTGCGGTTCGCGCTAAGTCAGGCAAATACTATGACGAACAAGGCCGAGCCATGCGCAAGGCTTTCTTGCGCTCCCCCGTGAACTTTCGTTATGTCAGCTCTAACTTCAACCCTCGTCGATTGCACCCTGTAACAGGAAAAGTGAAATCCCACCGAGGCACAGATTATGTTGCGCCGGTAGGCACACCAATCTGGGCAGCGGGCGACGGCGTAGTGATGAAATCAGCATATAATAAGTTTAACGGTCATTATGTATTCATCCGACACACGTCTACCTACATCACCAAGTATCTCCACCTCACCAAACGTTCGGTAAAAACGGGGCAGCGCGTGAAACAAGGCCAAACTATTGGTACCTTGGGTGGAACTGGACGCGTGACCGGCCCACATTTACATTATGAGTTTTTGGTGAATGGGGTACATAAAAACCCGCGTACCGTCAAACTGCCGCAGGCACAATCGTTATCTGGAAAAGAAAAAACCGCGTTTATTTCTCTGGCTCAAGACCGATTGGCTCAGTTAAATAAATTCAGTCAATTGCTTGCCTCCATTGGCACGCTAGAGCGAAACGACTCCTAAGTGCCTCATGATAAACAAAAAAGCAGCGCCTTAGCGCTGCTTTTTTTCGTTCTACTGTTTCATTTTAGAACCTCAATGTTGAGGCTCGACATCACGTTGCGGCTTTGGGAGGGGGGATTTTCCCTCCTCTTGCTGCACATCAACGGCTTGAGGGGAAAAGCTAAACGCATCTGGTGAGACTTTAGGCTCTCTCGCCAGCATAAGCAAACAAGGCGTCAGGACCAATGTCAGTACGGTTGAGAAAGCAAGACCACCAGCCACCGCGGTTGCCAATTGAGACCACCACTGCGTGCTCGGCGCACCAAATTCAACACCGCGGTTAACCAGATCAACGTTCATTTCTAAAACCATCGGCATAAGGCCTAAAATGGTAGTTACCGTGGTCAGCAACACAGGGCGCAGGCGTTGAGCCCCAGTTTGTAAAATAGCATCGATTTTGGCCAACCCTTTGCGACGAAGGACGTTATATGTGTCAATCAACACGATATTGTTGTTCACCACAATTCCCGCCAAGGTGATCACACCAACCCCTGACATGATAATGCCGAAAGGTCGCTGAAAAATG
Source organism: Enterovibrio litoreus (assembly GCF_045679545.1). Lineage (NCBI taxonomy): Bacteria > Pseudomonadati > Pseudomonadota > Gammaproteobacteria > Vibrionales > Vibrionaceae > Enterovibrio > Enterovibrio litoreus. Next base: position 493,371 of record NZ_CP166194.1, on the reverse strand, counting down.
AGCAACCCAAGGAAAACACCCACGGTTGAGAACAGCACGGCACTTAAAATCAAAAATGCCTGATAGAAACTATTGAACTGCGTGATAAGGATGATTGCCATCGCGCCAAGCGCAGCGAGAAATGCCATCATCAAGAAGGCCTGACTTTCGTTTTGCTCTTCATTTTGACCACGCAGCGAAATATTCACCCCATCAGGTAGCACCATAGCTTCAATTTGTTCATTGAGACCAGGAAGCTCCAAGCTGAGGTTGTAACCTTCCGCCATATCGGCCATGACCTTGATAACCTGTTTACCATCAACGCGGTCAATGTTGCCCTGTTTTTGCTCCGGTGTGATTTTGGCGAAGTTAGTGATTGGCACCAGCCCATAGGCCGTTTTTACCCGTAACTCGTCAAAGCGTCCAATATCACGTTTATCTTCTGGATAACGCACAAGAATATCGACTTCTTCATTAGTGTCATCAGGCAGATAATCACCAATTTTGAGGCCATTCGTCACAAACTGAACCGTGTTACCAACCACAGTCGCATCCGCACCAAAACGTGCCGCGTCGGTACGATTAATGTCAATCGACCATTCAATACCAGGCTTTGTTAACGTGTCACTAAAATTGGTGAAGGCGACGTTTTGCGCCAACAGATCTCGAAGTTGCTTAGCCGTGGTTTCAATATCAGCACTATTGCCGCCTGTCACTTCAATCGAGAGGTCATGCTCGCTCGGTGGCCCTGCGTCAGGCTTTTTGAACTCGAGTTCTAGCCCGGAAAGATCTGCGGTTTTAGTCCGAAGCTCTTCAATGATTTCTTTTACCTTACGGCGGTTTTGCCATTCAATTGGCTTCATCTGAATGATGCCAATCTCATCCCCGCCACCAGTGCGGGTGTATACACTGGCAATTTCATCCATACCCAATACGCGTTGCTCGACTTCTCTCATCAATGCATCTTGTTCGTGGATAGATAAATCGCCGTATGAACGCACTTTAATATTAAAGAATGCAGGATCAACATCCGGGAAGAATTCGGTGCCTAATCCTGACTTGTTATAGGCAAAGCCAACCAAAAAGGCGACAACAAACGCCGCACACAGAATCTTGATCGGATGTTTAATCGCGACTGACAGGGTGGAGATATAGGCGCGCGTGATCCCGCGTGCTTGCGTGAAATCGCCATTCTCAAGCGCTTGCATTCTAGCTTGCTGAGAGGTGCTAAGAGGCAAAGGTTTTCCAACCAAGCTGCCGAGCACGGGAACAAACAGTAAGGCCATCACGAGAGACGCCGACAAGGTGGCAATCAAGGTCAATGGCATGAATTTCATGAATTCGCCAGTGATCCCTGGCCAAAATAGCAATGGCGCAAACGCGGCCAAGGTCGTCGCCGTTGATGCAATGATTGGCCACGCCATGCGGTGTGCTGCTTCACGATATGCTTGTTTTCGAGCAATTCCCTCTCGCATACGCCTATCGGCATATTCAGTGACAACAATTGCACCATCGACTAGCAAACCTACTGCCATAATCAGTGCAAAAAGCACCACGATGTTGATCGTGAGCCCACTCAATGCAAGAACGACCAATCCTGTAAGAAACGAACCGGGGATTGATATACCCACCAAGAAGGCGGTGCGTGCGCCGAGAATCGCGATGATCACAACCACAACCAGTAGCACCGCTGACAGGATGTTATTTTGTAGATCCGTCAGCATAGATCGAACGTCTTCAGATCCATCCCAGGTATATTTGACCTGCAAAGCCCCTGGCCATTGCGGTGAGGACTGAGCTTGCTCTAGAACGGCTTTGACAAGTTCAACCGTTTCGATAATGTTCTCGCCAGCGCGCTTTTTTACATCTAGTACAACAGCAGGCTTACCATCCAGACGCGCGAAGCTTTCTGGATCTTTAAAACTACGACGTACTGTCGCCACATCAGCCACTGTGACAACTTGAGAACCGTCAATCTTAATTGGCAACTGAAGTACATCTTGTACCGTTTCAAACACGGAAGGCACTTTGACCGAGAAGCGCCCATACCCCGTATCAACATAACCTGCGGCAACCACTCGGTTACTGCGCGCCACCAAATTGAAAATATCTGCCTGATCGAGGTCATAGCTTTCGAGCAACAGAGGCTCGACGATTATCTCGACCACGTCGTCGCGATCACCGGCAATATCTACCTCGAGCACTTGCTTAAAGCCTTCGAGTTTTTCTTGCAACTCACGAGCAATTTTTACAATTGCACGTTCAGAAACGTCACCATATAGCGCAACAGACAACACAGGTTGCTGATTGGCAAACGTGACTTCATTGACGGTTGGCTCGTCACTGTCATCCGGCAGGCGCGGTTTAACCAAGTCAACGGCTTCACGCACATCTGTCATAGCCAGATCGAGATCAACCCCCACATTGAATTCCAGCGTGACAGAGGCATGACCTTCTGACGCGATGGCGGTCATCTCTTTGATGCCTTCAATCGAACGGAGTTCTTGCTCTATCGGACGAACCAGCAGTCGTTCAGCATCCTCTGGTGAAATGCCTTCGTGACTAACAGACACATAGATGACAGGGATAGTGATATCGGGATCAGATTCTTTGGGAATAGTTTGGTAGGTATAAACCCCTGCTACGAGCAAAAAAAGTAGCAAGGTCACCATAGTACGGGTGCGTGCCAACGAGGCGTCAATCAACGTTCTCATGCGGAGATATCCTTATTGTGCTTGCGACTGACGCATAGCATCAACCCTATCACCATCACGTACGAAGCCTTGCCCTTTGGTGATCACGTCCACTTGTTCACCCAGACCCGTTAGCCACACGCCATTTTGCTCTGCTTTGACTACACGGGCAGAGACAAACGCGACTTTATTCTCCTTGAGTGTTTTAACACCAAGATTACCCTGCTCATCCAATGCCAACACGGACGGACTCAGTTTTACGGCACGCTGCATGTCCAACGCTAAATCCACCTCGGCACTGATACCGGCAGGCAGTAACTGCTGAGGGTTAGAAATTTCAAGCTCAATGGAAAACGTGTTGGTGGCTGGAGAGGCAATGCTAGATTGATACCGCAAACGCCCTTCTTTGACCTCACCATTGACCAGCAATATACGGGCAGGCAATGAGGCATCAATTTGGCTGATATGTTGCTCAGACACGTCTGCAGTCACAATCAGAGGGTCAAGATCTAGCAAGGTCGCCATTGGATCACCCACACCGAGATAATCTCCGACTTCAACCATGACATCATCGACAATGCCATCAAACGGCGCGCGAACCTCTGTGTGCGACAGTGCCAATTCGATGTTTTCTACGTTGGCGTTTGCCTCAACGAGGTTGGCTTCAGCCAGTGAGTATGCGACTTCGCCCTGCAAACCTTTCTTCTTTAATGATTTTGCGGCGTTGAATTCTTTTTGACGAACTGACAATAATGCCTTTGACCGCGCAAGCTGCGCAGCGCGATCACCTTTGTCGATAAATATGAGCAAGTCGCCTTTCTTGACGGTCGCCCCTTTCTTCACGCTGACTTTGATAACACGCCCGTCCGCTTCGGCTGAAATGGTCGCATCTCTATCAGGTGCTGTGCGGCCATAAAGTGAAATTGAGCGAGTGACAGGCTCGGCAAAAAACGTATCGACAGTGACTTTGGTGAGTGGTGCGCTCTGCGATGCATTTTTTTCAGAAGGGGGGGTAGCATTGCTGGTGCCACTGCTCACCCAAAACACCAACGCAAGAAGTAGAACCAAGGAAATAATCCAAGGTCTTTGAGATAAATAAGACGCTTTTACGCCTGCATTCGCCATAGCAATTCATCCTGACGTGGTTACTGCAGAAAAAGAGAACGGGCGCTGATCCATCTGGCCCGTTATTAGAACTACTGATCAACTTAATTAGACACGATCAATAGCCCCATGAGTGTCTTATAGTTTATACACTGAATGACGCACCACAACCACAAGTGGTGGTAGCATTTGGATTGTTAATGAAGAAACGTGAACCTTCTAACCCTTCTGTGTAATCGACTTCTCCGCCAATTAAGTACTGAAGACTCATTGGATCAACCACCAAAGTGACGCCGCACTTCTCAATGGTCATGTCGCCGTCATTGACGTTTTCATCAAATGTAAAACCGTATTGGAAACCACTACAGCCGCCACCCGTAATATAGACACGCAGCTTCAGGTTTGGGTTTTCCTCTTCCTGGATCAGCGTTTTTACCTTGTTCGCCGCAGTGTCAGTAAATTGCAGCGGCAAATTGGTATCGCTCATTTCGACCTCACATAACTTCTTTTATATTGAACGCATTATCTAATACCTGACTAATTCGTTCAAGTATTGGTCACGATTAGAAAACATGTCGCGTAATATACACCACGTTTAGGATGTATGTGACGGCTAACGCATCAACCATCTCGCCACACTACACCGTATCTCGTACAATACGTAGCGATAGAAATTCAACGATCATATGGCCTAGGAAAGAACCATGACCAAATCAGCCGAGTTATTCCAACAAGCACGCAAAACCATTCCTGGTGGCGTTAATTCACCTGTTCGCGCTTTCGCTGGCGTTGGCGGTGACCCGATCTTCATTGAACGTGCTGATGGCGCATACATTTACGATGCCGATGGCAAAGCTTACATCGATTACGTGGGCTCTTGGGGACCGATGATCCTTGGCCACAATCATCCAGCCATTCGTGATGCTGTGATTGAAGCTGCACAAAACGGTCTGAGCTTTGGTGCACCAACTGCCCGTGAAATTACCCTCGCTGAACTCGTAAGCCAGCTAGTCCCTTCAATGGAAATGGTTCGCATGGTCAGCTCAGGCACGGAAGCGACCATGAGTGCCATTCGTCTGGCGCGTGGCTTTACTCGTCGTGACAAATTTATCAAGTTTGAAGGCTGCTATCACGGCCATGCAGATTGTTTGCTCGTTAAAGCAGGATCTGGCGCCCTGACCCTAGGCGAGCCGACTTCACCAGGCGTTCCGGCTGATTTTGCCAAACATACCCTAACTTGCACCTTTAACGATCTTGACTCTGTTCGTGCTGCCTTCGAGCAATATCCTGATGAAATATCGAGCATTATTGTTGAGCCCGTAGCGGGCAACATGAACTGCATACCGCCGCAACCAGGTTTTCTCGAAGGTCTTCGTGCACTGTGTGACGAATTTGGCGCATTGTTGATTTTTGATGAAGTGATGACCGGGTTCCGTGTCGCGTTGGGTGGTGCACAAGCGCACTACAATATTAAGCCGGACCTGACCACGCTTGGCAAAGTGATCGGTGGCGGTATGCCAGTTGGTGCATTCGGTGGTCGTCGTGACGTGATGGAATACATCGCGCCAACAGGCCCAGTCTATCAAGCTGGTACCTTGTCCGGTAACCCAGTGGCGATGGCCGCAGGTGAAGCAGCACTGTCGGCATTGCGCGAAGAAGGCAATGAAGCACAACTTGCTGATATGACTAAACGACTGGCAGAAGGCCTCAAAACAGCAGCACAGAAACACGGTATTGCGCTGGCAACCAACCAAGTAGGTGGTATGTTCGGCTTCTTTTTTACCGATCAAGATAGCATCACCTGCTTCGCCGACGTGCAGCAGTGCGATATTGAAAAGTTCAAACGCTTCTTCCACCTAATGTTGGACGAGGGTGTTTATCTGGCACCATCAGCGTTTGAAGCGGGCTTTACCTCATTGGCGCACGGTGAGAAAGAGCTTGCAGCGACCTTAGCTGCAGCCGACCGCGCATTTGCGAAGCTCGCTAGCGAGTAATAGAAATACGTTAATTGAACAAAAAGCGGAGCCAAAAGCGCTCCGCTTTTTATTGCCAGTAAATCAGTACCAAAACGGCAAACACCATTAAACAGACAAACGGCAGATTAAGCTTTCGTCTTTTTTTGGCTTCACATTGCCCATCACAACACCCCATACTGACCTCTCCTCACTCACTGGATACCCACACCTTTGCAGATACAGTCACCTCACAAGCGTCGCTGACTCGCAAAAGTACCTCGATAAATACAAATTGAGAATTTGCACTTTTTCCTTAATTTGTCACAACGTATCATACGCTTCACACTACACTGTTCACCAGACAGACTGGCGCGAAATAAGGAACCTACTAGTGGCATCATCTTTCAAGATCGAACCAAGACACTGGACGCTTATCGGTGCACTAGCACTGTCTGCTTACGCGTGTTACGCCCTTATCGCTCCGTATATGGGGTCAATCGTGCTCGCGTTCATCGTGTCATTACTCTTTCTCCCCCTGCACAGTCGTATTGACCGTCGCCTTAAATCCCATCCCAACCTCTCTGCGGCGTTGTCTTGCACGCTGCTAACCGTGATGATTATCATCCCGATGATCTTTGTGGCGATAGCGATACTGCGACAAGGCATCACCTTTTTTACGGGTTCGTATGAATGGCTTAGCACAGGCGGGGCAAAAGAGATCCTGTCTATGCCTTGGGTGCAATCGGGGCTGACGGCATTGAATAAATATTTGCCCTTCGATTCCATTGATCCTCAAGAGCTCATCTCTCGCGTAGCATCAACGGTTTCAGCCTTAAGCTCTGAAATGATCGGCATGAGCTCCCAAATTTTGGGGGATGTTACCGGCATGTTCGTCAACTTCTTGCTGATGTTGTTTGTGCTGTTTTTCTTGCTACGTGACCATGAAAATATCATTCAATTGTTGCGCCATGTTAGCCCGCTATCTCGCAGCCAAGAAGACACACTGCTAGATGAAGTGGAAGCGGTTGCTAAGTCAGCGGTATTAGGGTCGTTTCTTACGGCGCTCGCCCAGGGTTTTGTTGGAGGCTTCGCCATGTGGCTATCTGGCTTTCCTGGTCTATTCTGGGGAACCATGATGGGCTTTGCCTCATTCATTCCTGTGGTTGGCACGGCACTTATCTGGTTGCCGGCTGCAGGTTACCTGCTCATTGTCGGCCAATGGGAATGGGCTGCATTTTTGGTTGGCTGGGGCGTCATTGTTGTTGGCTCTGTCGATAATATCCTAAGGCCATTGCTGATGCAGGGTAACTCCGGCATGAATACACTACTGATCTTCTTTTCGCTCATCGGTGGATTGCAGGTTTATGGACTGATGGGGCTCATTTACGGCCCAATTATTTTTGCAGTCACGTTAGTGCTGTTTCGTATGTATGAAACTGAATTTCATAATTTCCTAGAAAAACAAGACAACTGTTAGTCGCCAGACCATAGCGCGGGTTATTTTCACAAGCCAAGGTTTGTGGGAGAATCCGCGCTCTCATTTGTAACCGCCTGAGGCGTCCATGTCATACAGCACCCCAAGCCAAGTAGTGGCTCGTCAACTTGAATACTTTGAAGGCAAACATGTCCTGCTTGCCGGTGAACTGGAAGACACCTTTGCTACAGAGCTGATCGGTCACGCAGAAAGCGTCAGCATCTTCACGACAAACCTCGCTTATGCCAATCAAATGCGCCGTTACGATTCACTCAATGTTCAATTTGGTGAAACCTATCAGGCAATACCCAACGTTGACATGGTGCTCCTATATTGGCCAAAAGCCAAAGCAGAAGCAGAGTTTTTGTTGTCGATGTTGATGGCTGCACTCGGTCAACACACTGAAATCGTTGTCGTCGGTGAAAACCGCAGTGGCGTTCGAAGCATCGAAAAGATGTTTACCCCTTACGGAAAGGTCACCAAGTTTGATTCAGCAAGACGTTGCGGCTTCTACTGGGGTCAGTGCATTAACGAACCTACGCCGTTTGTCTTAGAGGATTGGTTTGAGAGTTACCCACTGATGCTTGGGGAGCAAACACTGACTATCCGCTCTTTACCCGGCGTATTTAGCCACGGTGAATTGGATGCAGGAAGTCAGCTTTTACTCGATACACTACCTACATTGAAAGGCGATGTGTTTGATTTTGGTTGTGGTGCGGGTGTCATTGGTGCCGCAATCAAGCTGCGTTACCCTAATGCCAACGTCACCATGGCGGATATCAGTGCATTAGCCGTCGCCTCAGCGAGAGAGACTTTACGTTTTAATCATTTAGAAGCAACAGTGCTGGCGTCGGACGTTTACAGCGAAATCTCGACTAAGTTTGACCACATCGTCAGTAACCCTCCGTTCCACGCGGGCCTTAAAACCCACTATGCAGCGACGGAAACCTTCTTGCAGCATGCACCAGAGTTTCTCAATCGCCAAGGTCAACTCACGATTGTGGCCAATAGCTTCCTACGCTATCCGCCTTTCATTGAAGCGGCTTTCGGGCACTGTGATACCCCCGCAAAAAACAACAAATTTGCCATTTATCACGCCGTCAAAAACGCTTAATCCTGTCAGGGGCTGCCTCATCGCCCCTCGTCAAAAACGTTAATTTTGCGTCTTCGCACGAACTTCACTGATTACTTACTTGCCAACAAATATTAAGTCCGTATAAGGGCTGCATATAGATCTTATTGATATGAACCTTTCTGATTAAACGTCAATTTCGACAAAATCAGCTGTCATATCGTCTTTTTGATTTTCTATTTGTCAGGCAGAGACATGCAAAAAAAACAGAAGTTCAAGCGACTTCAGCATAAGCTGATGCTGGCTTTTCTTGTGCTAAGTATTACTCCCCTCACCCTGCTGGCGATTTTCTTTCTTGAGTCACACAGCAGCGATTTAGAACAGCAAAGCACAACTCACCTTTCGTTCCTCAGAGATAACAAAAAAGAGCAAATCATCAGCTACTTTGATGCACGCTACTCCGAGGTCAATACCTTCTCTCGCTCGGAACTTGCAACTGCGAGCGGTGGCCGATTCTATGGTCTCGTTGCTGCCTTCCACCAGTTAGGGAAAACCAAAGAAGAGGCTCGCAAAGTAGCTCGACTGCGCTACGTGGATGACCCAGACAACCCGTTAGTTACCGGTTCCAACGACAGTAATTTTATTGGTAGTGAGCGCTATCGCTTGCTACATAAACGCTACGATTGGGCCTACAAAGAGCACCTCAAAGGGTCTAACTTTTCCGATCTTCTTCTCGTCGATATTGACGGAAATGTCGTCTACTCAGCGCTAAAAGATGAAAAGTTTGGTGCCAATTTGCTTGAAGAAAAATGGCAAACGACACCTGTTGGCAAGACATTTACCAATATCAAAAACAAAATCAGTACACCCATTGTCGATACAGAAAGTAATCCCATTGTATTTACCGATTTTAGCCAAGAAGCAAGCGGTGAAATCGTGGCATGGTTTGCTGCACCTATCACTCAGCAAGGATATTTGCACAGCTATGTTCTGATGAAACTACCAAACACTGCGCTGGTTGACTTGCTAAATAAAGCGCCAAGTGAAAAGGGATACATCAGCACTCTTGTTGTGGGCTCAGACCAAATTCCCCGAAATATAGAAACCAGAGAGCCACTCAGTGCCGTCAATGGCATTGCCATCGAAGCCGCACTCGCTGGTGATCGGGGTGTCGGAAGCTTTTTAGGTTCAGAAAGCCAGAGTGTGTTGGGTGCATATGCCCCTGTACTCATTAATGACAAGGTATGGGCTATCATTCTTGAGTTACCAGAAGAAGAGGCTTTCGCGCGCATCTATCAACTGGAGAAGATATTCATCGTCGTCATGGTCATTGCCATATTCTTAGTGGTGCTTGCCTCTCATTTACTCTCAAATTCCATCACGGCTCCTTTGCTTAGACTGACATGGGCGGCAGAGCAAGTATCTGCAGGCGATCTTGACCAGAAAATCAGCAGTACTGATCGTGAAGATGAAATTGGCCGGCTGGCCGTCAGTTTTGCTCGTATGCAACGCTCTGTGCGTGACAAACTGGCGCTGATCAGAGAGCAAAATAAAGAGCTTGAACAGAACATTCAGATCATCAAACAAAAGAACGAAGAGCTTCAACAAGCAGATCGTATGAAAGATGATTTTCTGGCCACGACATCTCATGAACTTCGTACACCGCTTCACGGCATGGTTGGTATTGCTGAATCCATGCTGGCGGGCGCCGAAGGGCCGCTGCCTGATCGTCAAAAACATCAGTTACAAATGATCATTAACAGTGGTGAGCGTTTATCAAACTTGGTCGATGATCTGCTGGATTATCACAAGATGCGCTACGGTAGCCTTGAAATTTCTCCTCAAGCAGTCGATACCGCAAACGCAGTACGCTTAGTCATTGAGCTTTCAAGCCATTTACTGGGTGGCAAGCCTGTGCGGATCATTAATCAGGTACCTATCGATTTACCACTGGTTCGCGCTGATGAACAGCGCTTAGAACAAGTGCTGTACAACTTGATTGGCAATGCCATTAAATACACCGACGAAGGCAAAATTATCATTTCCGCCACCGTACTCGAAGGGCAATTGCGTATTCAGGTTGTCGACACAGGACAAGGGATTCCGTCGGATCAATTGGAGTATATCTTTGAGCCTCTCACTCAGGCGAAATCTGGTACTAGTGTATACCGCCAAGGCGCAGGGTTAGGGCTATCCATTAGTCGCCAGCTTATCGAAATCATGGGTGGGCAACTTTATGTCAGTAGCCAGCCAATGGTTGGTGCCACGTTTAGCTTTACCCTGCCTATCGCCACCGAAGAAGACAAAGCAAAAACACGCCTTGCAAACAACGTGCACTTTGCCGTACCAAGAATAGAGTTAGAACATAACGAACTCGCCCAACTCCCAGAAAATCCTAATGGACCATTAATCCTTATTGTTGATGACGAACCCGTTAATTTGCAGATACTGAATAACTTTCTCCGCCTAGAGGGTTATCGTGTCAAAGCCGTCGAAAATGGTCGTCAGGCGATAGAGTTTGTGACCCAAGAAAAACCCATGCTCATGCTACTCGATGTCATGATGCCTGAGCTTAGCGGCTACGAAGTGTGTACTCACCTGCGTGAACGCTATAGCCGTGCCGATCTCCCTATTATCATGTTGTCCGCCCTAGGGCAGGTACAAGACAAAGTGAAAGGCTTTGATGCTGGTGCTAATGACTACCTGACCAAACCGTTCAATAAGGACGAGTTAAGCGCACGTATCCGCGCTTACATCAATGCTTCACTGACCGAACAAGAGCGAGAAAACAACCGTCAATTGATCAAGGAAATCCACTTCAGAGAGCAAGTTGAAGCAGGGCTTCGTGAAGTACAAAACCGCCTGTTGGGTCTGTTAGACTCTGCGTCAGAGGCCATTTTATGTGTACAGGAAAACGGAAGGATCAGCTACGCCAATGATGCTTGCAATTCGGTTTTCAAACTGAGTGCCGAGCAACTAGAGCGACACAATATTGATGACTTCCTTGCCATGGCGCTACCTGATACTGAATCAAGTCGTGGGCATTATAGCGGCCAACTTCGCTTCAAGATCGATGGTGATATTGTCAATATCGATACAGATGTGATTACTCTACCGGAAACATCAGGCCTACAAATGATGCTGCTATTGAACACCGGTGAGAAAACCTCATCACATCGTGTTCAATTGCTTGAAAGCGCGGTGGAAGCGTTGTCCGAGTATGCATTTGACGGCGACCAGAACCAATTACAACAACTTCGTGAGCTGGGTGGTGAGTTCACCCGCATGGCAGACAAGTTCTCCAGCGATAAGCCAGACAAAGAAGATGTGTTGCGAGAAACCTTGGTGAAAGTCATGCTCTCCACATTGAATTACTGGAACCACGCAACTAGCAAGTCTAAATTCGACTTGGCAGAAGAGAGCGGCCTATGGCGAGTCTACCTTGACAGAAGCACCCTTCAAACGCGGACACTCGACAAATATCTACATGTGGAAACCGTACCTAAATCACCCCGTTGGCGGACTGTCATCAATACCATAGACTTTGTGCTCGAACGCTGCAGTGACGACAGCAAAGAAAGGCAAGAAGTCGTGCAGTTACGAGATAAACTGCAGTCCCTTATTACTCGCTAGATTCTTCTCTAATGCCCCTGAAAAGGGGCTTTTTTTTTGCCCAACGCTAATTCTAGAGCCACGATCCTACATCATAGTAAAGCTATCCACTCAGTACTCCTGCCACGCTCTCAATCGCATACATAGAGACAGATACCTAGCATCTAGCCACGCGTTTTAGTCGTCAAGACAACCAAACAAGGGAGCATCAGAGCTAGCCTAGTATTCCTACATCGGCACCTGCGGAATGAAAGGTAGTTCGCAATGAACTGATGCGGTGAGCCTCCCCTGAAACTTAATTCACGCTGCGAAACACATATAAACACGGGATGGCAAATCGCTTTCAGCTAATCTAGAACGCACAATAACTTGGCTAATATTCACTCACGACAAAAAACTCAACAGTGCAATTTTCGTTTCTGAGAAGATAATCACAACAAAGTGAATAGCGAAAATTTCAGCAAAAAATTAACTGCATGAACAAATGGAGATCAAGATCACGACAATATATCAACAACAAAAATCCCAGTAATAAAAAGGCCTAGAAGGTTAGTGACCACTATCAAAATGGCCATTTCGACATCTCCAATGTGCAATAATTGACCTGCGTCAATAAGATGACCGCCTCGTTAAAATCGTCAATTTTAACGTTTTTGACGCGACCCTCCTCCCTTTTAACGTTTTTAACGGGCAGGTCAATTGACCCAAAACCGGAACCGGAGTTTCCTAACGTTGCACTGAGCCTGCATGGCCATGTGAGTAACCAAGTTCACTTGTTCGGTTATTCATAGTAGGTAACGGCCTGACCAGAGCAAAAAAGGTCAGATTGAAGTGAAACAAAAAGCAACTAGTAAGGAACAGCTATGCTTGCCAATCTAAAGAAAAAACATCTAGCAGTTGCCATCGTCGCGGCCGCAGCATCTGTACTAACAGTACCAACTGTTAGCGCTGCTGACAGAACGGAACTGACTGTAGTACCTGACTTCTACCCACAACTTACTCGTAACTTCAACCCGTTCCTACAGAACAACTTGAAGACAACTTTGGATTTCGTGTACGAGCCATTGGTTATCTTTAACCAATTGGACGGTAACTCACCCGTTATGCGTTTGGCGAAGGACTACACCATTTCGGATGACCTTAAAACGGTTACCTTTGAAATCCGTGACGGTGTTAAATGGTCTGACGGCACGCCTTTCACAGCTGAAGATGTTGCATTTACTTACAACCTCATCCGCGAAAATGCAGCGATTGACCTTGCAGGTAACGCAGCTCTAATCTCTGGCGTTGCAGTGAAAGGCAACAGCGTAGCAATTACGTTGAAAGAAGCTAACTCATCAGCACCGTTCAAACTGGTTCAAACACCAATCGTTGCTAAGCACATCTGGAGCAAGATTGACAAGCCAGAAGCATTTGCTAATGAAAATCCAGTAGGTACTGGTCCTTTCACTGAAGTTGATACGTTCACCAGCAACCTTTACGTTCAGTGTCAAAACCCGAACTACTGGGATGCAGCGAACCTAGAAATCGACTGTCTGCGTATGCCTTTGATCACCAACAATGACGGTCTTCTGTCTAAAATTGTTGCTTCAGAGCTAGATTGGACGTCTTCGTTCATTCCTGATATCGATGCGGTTTACGCTTCTGTAAACAAGAACCACAAATACTGGCCTGCGCCAGTAGGTAGTTCAGTTAACCTACTAGTTAACTTTGAACACCCAGAAGCAGCGAAGAACGAAGCATTGACCAACATTGATTTCCGTCGCGCGATGTCTACTGCCATCGACCGTCAATCAATCATCGATATCGCGTTTTATGGTGCAGGTACGCCTAACCATTCTGCGGCAGGTATTGCAGCGCTTTATCAAAGCTGGTCAGACGCTGATACCTTCAACAGCGCAAAAGCTTACAACACCTACAACGTTGAAAAATCTAAAGCGCTGCTGAAAAAAGCTGGCTTTAAAGACATCAACGGCGATGGTTTTGTTGAAACGCCAACAGGTAAGAGCTTTGAGCTTGAAGTTCAAACTCCATCTGGCTGGACTGACTGGAACAACACCGCACAACTAGCAGCAGAGAACTTGGCTGACGCTGGCATCAAAGTGAAAGCAGTAACTCCAGACTTCTCTGTGTACAACGAGAAAATGGCTGGTGGTTCTTTTGACGTAGCTCTGACGAACTACTTCACTGGTCCAGATCCACACCAGACTTGGGATACTGGTTTCCACTCACGTTTCATGGGTAAAGAAGGTAACCCACGTTTCGCGATGCACCGTTTCCAAAGCGCAGAGCTTGATAAGTTGCTTGAAAGCTTCTACTCAACTGCTGACAAGTCAGAGCAAATGGAAGTTGCTCACAAGATTGAAAAGATCCTTTCTGACAATCAAGTGGTAATCCCTGTTCTTTCTGCTGCGTCAATGTATCAGTTCAACGAAAGCCGCTTTACTGGCTGGTGGAATGCTGAAAACGCGAAAGGCCGTCCAATGATTTGGCAGGGCACTCCAGAACGTCTTCTGCACATTCTTGACCTGAAACCAAAAGCTTAATCTCTAAAATCTGGCGGCGCATCCGCGCCGCCTCTTTCCAAAGTTAGACAATTGGTATTTTTGACCTGAGAGCATTCATTCTCTGGTCACGGCTTCGTCGTGCCACTTAAGGTGTGAGTTATGGGATTTTTTCTTAATCGATTAATGTTTTATTTTGGCGCGTTGCTTATTGCAATCACGCTAAACTTTATTTTGCCGCGAGCCATGCCCGGCGACCCGGTTACCATGATGTTCGCTAATGCGAGTGTCCAAGTAACACCAGAACGTATTGCCGCTATGCGCGAGCTACTAGGCTTTGTTGACGGGCCAATTTACGTACAGTTCCTGACTTACTTAAAAAGCATCTTTACATGGGAACTGGGTATTTCAACCTTGTTCTATCCCATGACAGTTAATGAGCTAATTGCCAAATCACTTGGTTGGACACTCTTTTTGGCGGGTAGCTCTGTCGTTCTAGCTTTCTGTATAGGCTCAGTACTGGGCATCTTTGCAGCATGGCGACGTGGCAGCCGATTCGATTCATTCGTATCTCCGGGTTTCATGGCACTCCAAGCAGTTCCCCCTGTAGTTATCGGCATGATGGTGTTGTTCATATTCGGTATCAGTCTTAAGTGGTTCCCGACGTCATACGGTATGCCTGAAGGCGCAATACTCGACTGGACAAGCTGGGAAACTTACAAAGGTATTCTTTACCACGCTGTTCTTCCTCTTATCTGTGCCACCGTCGCTCAAATTGGTGGCTTCCTGATCAACATGCGTAACAACATGATTAACCTGCTCAGCGAAGATTACATCACCATGGCGAAAGGCAAAGGCCTCTCAGAAAACCGTGTTGTCTTCAACTATGCAGCTCGTAACGCATTACTTCCAACCGTTACCGCCCTTTCCATGGCCCTCGGTATGGCGGTGGGTGGTCAGTTAGTTGTAGAAATGATTTTCCAATATCCAGGCCTTGGCACCACCATGCTTAATGCCGTTAACGGACGTGACTACCAGGTTCTTCAAGGGCTATTGATCATCCTGACGCTTGTCATGCTGTTCTTTAACTTCTTGGCTGACATCCTTATTGTTTTGCTTGACCCACGTCTGCGTAAGGGAGGCAAATAATCATGAAAGACTTATTCAAGATTCTTCGCGGCAACACAAAAGCCCTCGTTGGTGTCATCTTGATTATGACATTCGTATTGATGGCACTTTTTGCACCTTTCTTGTCACAGTACGACCCGCAAAAACGTACGGGTAACCCGCACGAATATCCATCTGTGCTTGTGAAAGTGGCACAAGCAAGCCCGGACGGCTGGGTGGCAGAGAACCTTACTGACAACACACGACGTCTTCGTATGTCTAAAGACGCCGATCACGTACTAGGTACAACACGTTTGGGTCGCGACATATGGTCTCAAGTTGTACATGGTGCCCGTACTTCACTATTGGTTGGTTTCACCGCAGGTATCTTCGTCTGTGTCGTCGCAACTATTATGGGTATTTCTGCTGGTTACTTTGGCGGTCGAATCGATAACGTTTTGTCCGGCGCCATGAACGTCATGCTGGTTGTTCCGCAGCTCCCCGTTATCATGGTTATTGCCGCATTTGTGGGGCAAGCAGGCCCACTAACCATCGCCTTGGTAATAGCATTTACCTCCTGGGCTTGGGGCGCCAGGGTAATCCGCTCCCAAACACTCGCTATTCGTGAAAAAGAATTTGTGAAAGCCGCAGAAGTACTCGGCGAATCAAAATTCCGCATCCTGTTTGTCGAGATTCTGCCAAACCTGATCCCTCTGGTAGGCGCTAGCTTCATCGGCTCGGTGATGTACGCCATCCTAGCTGAATCTGTACTCTCGTTCATCGGTATGGGCAGTGCGGGCACTGTCAGCTGGGGCAGCATGCTTTATAACGTTCGTACCTCATCAGCAATGCAACTTGGCATCTGGTGGGAAGTTCTCGCGCCTTGTTTAGCCCTGACACTACTTTCATTGGCATTGGCTCTTGTTAACTTCGCCGTTGATGAAATTGCCAACCCTCAGCTACGTGCACAAAAAGGCATGAAACGCTGGAAGAAAGTGCAAGAAGAAGAAAAGAAAGCCCGCGAACAGGCTGACGTTGTTCCACAAACTGCAGTATTGAGCGGAGAAAAATAATGACTGAAGCACAACTATCAATCCGCAACCTTTGTGTTGACTATATTACCGATGCGGGCGATGTCCGCGCGGTAAACGATGTAAGTTTCGATATTGGTAAGGGCGAAGTATTTGGTCTGGCTGGAGAGTCTGGTTGCGGTAAATCAACCGTCGCATTCTCGCTAATGCGTCTCCATAAGCCACCAGCCTATATCAGCGGCGGCCAAGTGTTGTTTAACGGTAACGACATCATGAAGTACAGCGACGAGCGCATGAGCAGCTTCCGCTGGAAAGAGGTGTCAATGGTATTCCAGTCAGCAATGAATGCCTTGAACCCCGTATTAACAATGGAAGAGCAGTTCTGTGACGTCATCATGCGCCACACAAACATGACTCGCGCTCAGGCAAAAAATCGTGCTGAAGGTCTGTTGGAAATCGTTGATATCCACCCAAGCCGTTTAAGCGATTACCCGCACCAATTCTCTGGCGGTATGCGTCAGCGTTTAGTTATCGCGATTGCGTTGGCTCTGAATCCAAAAATGATCATCATGGATGAGCCAACAACCGCACTCGACGTGGTGGTACAACGAGAGATCCTTCAAAAGATCCACGCGCTCAAAGAAGAGTTTGGTTTCTCAATTCTGTTCATTACTCATGACCTATCCCTGATGGTCGAGTTCACAGACCGCATCGGCATTATGTATGCGGGTCAGTTAATTGAAGTTGCTCCGTCAAAAGAAATCCTGAAAACGCCATACCATCCATACACCGAAGGTTTGGCTAGCTCTTTCCCTGCACTTACCGGTCCAAAAACACACTTGAAAGGTATTCCGGGCAACCCACTGAACTTGCTCGAAATACCACAAGGTTGTCGCTTCCAAGCGCGCTGTAACAAAGCGACGGACAAGTGTTTCAACGTGGCAAACACCTTGACTCAGATCGAGGCGACCCGTTCCACCAACTGCCACCTGTTTACAGGTAAGTAATTCGGCTATTTGCGACTTGTAGGAGTGAGCATGACTAAAGAATTAGGCCAACCAATTGTTGAAGGGAAAAACCTGGTAAAGGACTTCCCTATTAGCAGCAACGCGCTGAATAAGCCTTTGATGCGCGCACTGAATGATGTGTCATTCAAACTATATAAAAGCCGCGGTCTATCTGTGGTTGGTGAATCCGGTTCAGGTAAATCGACCACCGCCAAAATGATTGCAAAGATGTATGCGCCGACGTCTGGAAGTATCGAATACAAAGGCCGCGACATTAGCACCATAACCAAAAGCCGCGATTTGATGACCTATCGCGAAGGCATTCAGATGGTATGGCAAGACCCGTTTGGTTCTTTGAACCCAACGCATAACATTTTTCACCATATCGAACGCCCACTGCGAATCCACAAAAAGGCAAGCAGCAACCCGAAAGAGCTGGAAGAACAAGTGTATGACCTGCTGAATCAGGTTGGATTAACGCCACCAAAAGAAACAGCACAGAAGTACCCTCACCAGCTTTCTGGTGGTCAGCGTCAACGTGTCAACCTGGCACGTAATCTCGCTGTAGGTGCTGAAGTGGTCTTAGCAGACGAACCTACCTCAATGCTCGACGTTTCTATCCGCGCAGGTGTTTTGAACCTGATGGAAGAAATGAAGTTTGAGAAAGAGATGGCGCTGCTTTACATCACTCACGATATCGCAACTGCACGCTACATCGCAGAAGATCTCGCGGTTATGTATGTGGGGCACATGGTGGAATGGGGTGACTGTGAAGAAATCATTCACCAGCCACAACACCCGTACACCAAGCTTCTTGTGTCAGCCGTTCCGGATCCGTCTAAGTCTATCCACCAGCAACTGGAAGGAAACAAAGGCGAAATCCCACTTTGGACGCCAGATTCAGTGGGCTGCCCATTTGCAGGTCGATGCCTACACGCGACAGACAAGTGTCGTGAGAAACTGCCAAGCGTAACCAAGCTGGCTGATAACCACTTCGTTCGCTGCTACCTGTTCGAATAATCTTCGAGCACGAGTTTTAGGAGGTAAAATGCAGCTGTTGACCAACCATATCGGATACGAGCGCTTAGGCAATAAAACGGCGCTTATTCTTGCGAAGCACACTATGTCTGCATCGCATGCCGATATTGTGGATTGTCAGACTGGTCAATCCGTGATGCAGCTGCCTGTTGGTGCTTGTGGTTCTGTAGACCAATGGCATACCGGCGACGTTTATCGGCTGGACTTCACCGCTCTGGATCAAAGCGGTGAGTTTTGCATAAAAGTGGGAGACATCATGTCTCCTGCTTTTTCGATCGCTGACGGCATTCTATTTGATCGCACTTTTTCTGATGTGATCCACTACTTCAAATCCCAGCGTTGTACAGGCACTTTTGATCAACACGATCGCACTGCACCTTTGTTAGGTTCAGACCGTCGTCTTGATGTTCGTGGCGGTTGGTATGATGCGTCAGGTGACGTGAGTAAATACTTCAGCCACCTATCTTATGCTAATTATTTAAACCCACAGCAAATTCCAATGGTTGTTTGGAATATGTTGCATGCACTTGAAACACTGAATTCTGAATTAGCCCCATTTTCTCAAACACGATTGCATGACGAAGCCTTATTCGGCGCAGATTTTCTCGTTCGCATGCACGACGCCGACGGATATTTTTATCTGACAGTGTTCGACAAATGGAGCAAAGACCCAGCACAGCGTGAAGTTTGTGCATACGAAACACAGCTGGGTAAAAAAACACAAGATTATCAAGCAGGTTTTCGTCAAGGCGCAGGTGTAGCGATTGCTGCACTGGCGACCGCGGCGCGTTTAGGTGTAAACGGTGACTACGACATCGCGACATATCAGAACGTTGCTGAAACCGGTTACTGGCACCTAAAAGAAAACAATGCGGCTTACCTAGATGATGGCTGTGAAAATACCATCGATTTCTACTGCGCATTGTTGGCGACAACTGAACTGTTTAAATTGACTGCCAGTCCGTCATATCTGGAAGAAGCATACTACTGGGCCTCTCGATTGGCAGAGCAACAGCAAAGTGACGACCTTGTTTCACATTTTTGGTCAGCTAACGGCGATGGATCTCGTCCTTATTTCCACGCTGCCGAAGCCGGGCTGCCTGCGATTGCACTGATGCAATATCTCGCCATCGAAACAGACTCTGCGCGAAAAGAAAAATTTGAAATGACCTTGGTAAACACCCTCAATTTTGAATTGAATATTACCAATGAGGTCAACAATCCGTTTGGCTACCCACGTCAATACATCAGGAATCTTGATGCAGAGAAGCGCACCAGCTTTTTCATCGCGCAACGCAATGAAACCGGCTATTGGTGGCAAGGGGAGAATGCACGACTGGGTTCATTAGCTGCCATGGCATACATGGCGACGAATTACGTATCTGACTCTGAACTGAAAAAGCAGCTACGCCAATACGGTCAACATGCTTTGAACTGGATTGTGGGTCTCAACCCTTACGACATGTGCATGCTGGACGGTCATGGCCGCAATAACCCTGACTACTTGCCTCAATTTGGCTTCATCAATGCCAAAGGTGGAATTTGCAATGGCATCACTGCGGGCTTTGATAATGAGCGAGATATTGCCTTCAACCCTCAAGGCCAGAAAGATGACATGCTGCAAAACTGGCGCTGGGGTGAGCAATGGATCCCTCATGCTGCTTGGTATCTTCTTGCGATTGCCATGCAGAAGAAGGATGTAGCCCATGCGTAAATATTTCTGTGGTGTCGATGGTGGCGGGACATCTTGTCGCGCCCGTATTGTTGATAAAAGCGGCCAGATCCTTGGTGAAGCGACAACAGGTTCAGCCAACATACTCTTGGGTGTTGAGCTTGCCATGGAGAACATTCAGCAAGCCATTTCTAAAGCTGCAGAACAGGCCGGAATCAGCGATCTTTCTAACCTTTCGGTCGGCATGGCGCTTGCTGCCGCCGAACAAAAGGATGCATGGCTAGCCTTTATGGCGCTGCCGCATCCTTATCAGCACGTGACCCTAAATACCGATGGTTATGGTGCTTGTATGGGCGCCTTCAACGGCGAAAATGGTGCCATTGTCATTGCGGGAACAGGATCTGTTGGCATTTACCTAGAAAATGGTAACCAACACGTTGTCGGTGGCCGAGAGTTTCCTATCTCAGATCAAGGCGGCGGTGCAGTCATGGGCTTACGTCTGATTCAACAAACCTTGTTAGCGCATGATGATTTACGTACCACCACTGCCCTATCGGAATATGTACTTGCGCACTTTGATCACAATCTCGATGCCATCGTTAGCTGGTCAAAAACTGCCAAGCCTCGTGATTATGGGCAGTTCAGCCCAAAAGTCTTTGAGTTAGCAGTGCAACGAGATGAACTTGCCATGGAGTTACTGCAAGGCTCTGCCGACGATGTCGAGCGCTTAATACTCGGTTTAAACCGAAAAGGTGCCACACAGATCGCGCTAATGGGCAGCATTGGTGAACGCATTGTTTCTTGGTTATCGCCTGCTGCACAAGCTTTGCTAGTTCAACCCAAGGCGGATGCCATGGCCGGCGCCATCTTAATGGCACACGGCGATCACAACCTTTATCCGTTTCCGAGGTAAGCCATGAATTTTCGCCTAGACCTCAATGTTATCGATGTTCAGCCAAATGAAAGCCGCTTCGCGTTGGTGCTGCATAATTTATCTGAAACAAACATTGAAAATTGGCAACTGACTTTTAGCGTCAGTCGCTATGTCCAACCTGCCAGTGTGTCGCATGGCACACTCAAGCAGATTGGCAGTTTGTGTATATTTGAAACAGGCGAACCCCTCAACGCAAACGCACATTTGTATTTGGAGTTTAGCCACACAACAAAGCCATTCTCTATGCACGACGAGGGTATTGGCGATGCATGCTTGATGATCACGACAGACAAAGGCATTACCGCTTGCCCTGTTGAGACCACCAAGATCAACTTGGGTGCACAAACAGCCGAGCGCATACCGCTTTCATTACCAGAACCAAAAGCCATCAATCTTATCCCTCAGCCTAAAGCGCTGGTGTTGACGGCAGGCCAATTTGCTATTGCGGATGATTGTGCCATCGCAAGTGACAGCGACACCAATAAACCTGCTGCATTATGGCTCGCTCAAGAGTTGTCGACACACCTTCGCTCTGATATTGCAGTGAAAAAAGATGGCCAGATCCGTCTAGTACTTGATAAGAGCTTGCCTGTTTCGCACTACCGCGTGAGTGTAAAACCGCAGAGCGTAACGATTACCGCATCAGAAGAAACGGGGTTCGCCCATGGCGTTTCAACCGTGCTTCAACTTGTACCAAGTCAAGCATCGCATCGTCACTATTCAGCTTACAACCTACCTTGCGTTGAAATTGAAGATCATCCTCGTTTTGCCTATCGCGGCATGATGTTGGACTGCGCGCGCCATTTCCACCCATTGCACCGCGTCAAAGATCTCATTAACCAAATGGCACGTTACAAGTTTAACCATTTCCATTGGCACCTGACGGATGACGAAGGTTGGCGTATTCAAATTGATGCCTTCCCTGAACTCACTGAAATTGGTGCATGGCGTGGACCTTTCGAAACACTCGAGCCGCAATACACCTCTTTGTCGAAAATCCATGGCGGTTACTACACCAAAGATGAAATCCGTGATGTGGTTGCGTTTGCCGCACAACGAGGTATCACGGTTGTCCCTGAAATAGATATCCCTGGCCACTCTCGCGCCGCGATTAAATCTTTGCCACATCTATTGGTAGAAGACGCCGATGCTTCAGCGTATCGCAGCATCCAAAACTATTCAGACAATGTGCTAAACCCAGGCCTTAAAGGTACTTACACCTTTATCGAGACCGTACTAAGTGAAGTCTGTGAGCTTTTCCCTGGCGCATTCGTTCACATTGGTGCTGATGAGGTCCCCAATAATGTCTGGACAGAAAGCCCATCTTGCCAGGCGATGATGAAAACCCATGGTTATAGCAGCAGCAAAGAACTGCAAGGCCACCTTTTGCGCCACGCAGAAAACTTCCTAAGCACCAAAGGCAAACAAATGTTTGGCTGGGAAGAGGCGGTGTTCGGCGACAAAGTCAGCAAAGACACCGTTATCTTCTCTTGGTTAAACGAAGAATCGGGCCTCGAATGCATCCGCAACGGCTACCACGTTGTTTTGCAACCAGGTCAAGAAACCTATCTAGATATGGCTCAGGACTTCTCTGCTGATGAGCCGGGAACTGATTGGGCCTGCAAGATCCCGCTTGAAAAAGCCTATCACTATGAACCCTTTGCCAATTCAAACGTCACGTCAAAAGAGTTTGAGCAAGTCAAAGGCATTCAATGCGCACTTTGGTGCGAAATGACCCACACCCAAAGTCGCTTCGAGTACATGATCTACCCTCGCCTTTTGGCAATCGCAGAGGTGTGCTGGAGCGCAAAGGAACAACGAGATTGGGCTGACTTTCAAGCCCGCTTAAACGGACAACTGCAGTACCTAGATCGTCTAGGTATTAACTATCGTCGGTAATTACTTCAACTTTTTGAGATTTGTAGAAGGATACACGCCATGAAATACGGCTACTTTGATAACGATAACCGAGAATATGTCATTACCCGTCCTGACGTACCGGCGCCGTGGACTAACTATTTGGGTACTGAAAAATTCTGTACCGTGATTTCACACAATGCAGGTGGTTATTCGTTTTATCAAAGCCCTGAGCATAACCGTGTCACTAAGTTCCGTCCGAACGGCACGTTTGACCGCCCAGGACATTTTGTTTACCTACGCGATGACGAAACAGCAGATTACTGGTCAATCTCTTGGCAGCCTGTAGCCAAAAGCCTTGAAGAAGCTTCGTATGAAGTTCGCCACGGCTTGTCTTACTCAAAATTCAAATGTGAATACAACGGCATTACAGCGACTAAAACACTGTTTGTACCAAAAGGTGAAGACGCGCAACTTTGGGATATCACGATCAAGAACGATGGCGACAAGCCACGTACGATCAGTACTTTCTCTTTCGTTGAGTTCTCATTTAGTCATATCCAATCGGACAACCAAAACCATCAGATGAGCTTGTACTCTGCAGGCACCTCTTATGAAGATGGCGTGATTGAATATGATCTGTATTACAACACCAACGATTACGATGGTTTCTACTACATGGCAGCAAGCTTCGACCCTGACAGCTATGATGGTCAGCGTGACAGTTTCCTTGGCATGTACCGTGACGAAGCAAACCCTATTGCAGTTGAAAAAGGTCGTTGCTCTAACCACGTTCAAACTTGTTACAACCATTGTGGTTCACTACACAAGCAATTCGTTATCCAACCCGGTGAAGAAGTTCGCTTCGTTTACATCTTGGGTGTGGGTAAAGGTGAAGGCCAACGTCTACGTACCAAATACCAAGACCTTGCCAATGTAGATGCCGCATTTGCTGGCATCAAAGATCACTGGGAAACACGCTGCAATAAATTCCAAGTATCTTCACCAAACGAAGGTCTGGATACCATGATCAACGCATGGACACTTTACCAAGCAGAAACTTGTGTGGTTTGGTCTCGTTTTGCGTCATTCATTGAAGTTGGCGGCCGAACCGGCCTTGGTTACCGAGATACCGCACAAGATGCGATCTCTGTGCCGCACTCAAACCCAGCAATGACTCGTAAGCGACTTGTAGATCTTCTGCGCGGCCAAGTGAAAGCAGGTTACGGTCTGCACTTATTCGATCCAGATTGGTTCGATCCTGCAAAAGCAGACGTTAAACCTTCTAAATCACCAACGGTTGTTCCCACGCCAAGCGATGAAGACAAGATCCATGGCATCGAAGATACCTGCTCTGATGATCATCTTTGGCTCGTACCAACGATCATCAAGTATGTAACCGAAACTGGCGAAGAAAGCTTCCTCGATGAAGTTATTCCATACGCAGATGGCGGCAACGCGACAGTTTACGAACATATGAAAGCAGCCTTGGATTTCTCTGCAGAATACGTCGGTCAAACTGGTATATGTAAAGGTCTACGCGCTGACTGGAATGACTGCTTGAACCTAGGCGGTGGCGAGTCATCTATGGTGTCATTCCTGCACTTCTGGGCGCTGCAAGAGTTCATCACTCTGGCGAAATACAAATCGCAAGACGCTGACGTTCAGAAATACACTGAAATGGCAGCAAATGTGCGCGAAGCCTGTGAAAAACACCTTTGGGATGAAGAGGGTGGCTGGTACATCCGTGGTCTAACCAAAGATGGCGACAAAATTGGTACTGCGCAGCAAACCGAAGGTCGAGTCCACCTAGAGTCAAACACGCTTGCAGTATTGTCTGGCATGGCATCACAAGATCGCGGCGAGCAAGCGATGGATGCCGTCGATGAGAATCTATTCTGTGAGTATGGCCTGCACCTAAACTCTCCATCTTTCTCTACGCCAAACGATGACATTGGTTTTGTCACCCGTGTTTATCAAGGTGTAAAAGAGAATGGCGCGATCTTCTCACACCCTAACCCATGGGCTTGGGTTGCCGAAGCGAAGTTGGGACGTGGAGACCGTGCAATGAAGTTCTACGATGCACTTAACCCATACAACCAAAATGACATGATTGAAAAACGTGTGGCTGAACCTTACTCATACGTTCAGTTCATCATGGGTCGTGACCACGAAAATCATGGCCGAGCAAACCACCCTTGGCTGACAGGCACCTCGGGCTGGGCATATTTTGCCGTCACTAATTTCATTCTTGGTGTACAAGTGGGCTTCGACGGATTGACCGTTAACCCTTGTATTCCAACTGAATGGCCAGGCTTCGATGTAAGCCGTGAGTGGCGTGGTGCAACTTACCAAATCAAGGTAGAAAACCCGAACGGCGTGAGCAAAGGGGTAAAAACTATCACCCTGAATGGCGAACTCGTAACAGGTGCTATTCCAGCGCAAGCTGAAGGCTCTGTGAACGTTGTTAACGTTGTCATGGGCTAAATAAAAAAAGGAGGGCATTTTGCCCTCCTTTTTATTCCGTTTTAGAAAGGAGTTCTACCATGATTCAATTTGGTACCGGCGGATGGCGAGCCTTCATTGGTGAAGAATTCACCAAAGGCAACGTACGTTTGGTTGCGCAGTCTCTAGCAAACATCATGATCACTGAAAACGCATGCGAGCCAGGCTTCGTTATCGGTTACGATCGCCGCTTTCTATCAGATAAAGCAGCAGCCTGGTTTGCAGAAGTGCTTGCAGCCAATGGCATTACCGTTAGTTTCATCAACAAATACGTTCCAACGCCTATCGTGATGTTTAAAGCGAAGGAAATGGAAACACATTACTCTGCATGTATCACTGCCTCACATAACCCTGCTGATTACAACGGTATCAAAGTCTTCATTCAAGGCGGTCGCGATGCTGATGAAATTATTACTGCAAAGATCGAAGAGCAGGTTAACACGCTACAAGCGAGTGACGTGAAATCGATGGATTTCGAAGACGCGCAAGCGCAAGGGCTGGT
Organism: Enterovibrio litoreus; assembly: GCF_045679545.1. Taxonomy (NCBI): domain Bacteria; kingdom Pseudomonadati; phylum Pseudomonadota; class Gammaproteobacteria; order Vibrionales; family Vibrionaceae; genus Enterovibrio; species Enterovibrio litoreus. The sequence continues at coordinate 467,325 of NZ_CP166194.1, read as the reverse complement.
TAAGATCATCAATCCAATGAACGAATTTGTTGATTCGATCATTAACTTCATTGATATCGAAGCGATTAAAGCAGCGAACCTACGCGTGTTGATCGATCCTATGTTTGGTGTCGCCAAAAACGCGCTTCAGACTGTGCTTATCTCAGGTCGCTGTGACGTTGATGTGATCAACGATGGCGAAAACCCTGGATTTGGCGGTGTGATGCCATCACCAAATGCGGCAACACTTTATCGCTTGAAGCACATGGTCGCTCATGAAGGTTATGACATAGGCATCGGTACAGATGGCGACGCAGACCGTCTTGGCATTATTGATGAGAAAGGTAACTTCATTCACCCGAACGAAGTATTGCTACTTCTCTATTACTACATGCTTGAATACAAAGGTTTAAAAGGCTCTGTAGTACGAAATATCGCAACCACACACCTGCTGGACAGAGTCGCAGCTGACCATGATGAGAAGAGCTTTGAAGTACCTGTTGGCTTCAAACACATCAGCTCAAAAATGGAAGCTGATGACTCTTTGATTGGAGGTGAAAGCTCTGGTGGCCTCACAATTCGTGGGCACATTAAGGGTAAAGATGGCGTATTCGCATCAAGCCTATTGGTAGAAATGATAAGCGTGACAGGGAAAAAACTGTCTGAAATGCTTGATGAAATCTACGATAAGTATGGCTATGCCTATACGGCAGAGGGTGATTGCACCTTTAAAGCATCTCAACGCCAAGAGCTTTATAACAAAATATATGTTGAAAAAGCATTGCCCGAATTTGCTTATGAAATCGAAAAAGTTAGCTACGCCGACGGCCTGAAAGTTTACTTCAAAAACGGTGGCTGGGCGCTAGCCCGATTCTCTGGTACTGAGCCTTTACTTCGCATCTTCGTCGAGTGGGAAGATAAAGAGTCTGCGGAAGCTCTGGTTAAGCAAATCAAAGAGTTCCTGTACGTATAAAACCAAAAAGTCAGTCTCAGCTTTAATAAGACTGACTTTTTAAGCCATTAATACTGGCACTATTAGGGGGTAGCTGTCGCTACCCCTTTTGCTATCTCACCAACACACAATCTCGCAATGTATTATCACCCCACACCAACATAGCTTCTTTACCTTTGGTATATAACCCAAACTTCTTATCTTCGGACTCCCATTGAGCACCTGATGCAGAGCGAATACGAGGTAATGATCGCTCTTCATCGTTAAATTGCACAATCGCCGTATCAGACATTACCATCGCATCAAACGTTTGATTATTCTCACACGTATACTGATGCGGTAAGGAAGAACTGCATGCTGATAAAAGCAGTGAAAACCCTATAGCGCCAAAAAATTTATTCATTTAATCCCCTCACTGGCGAACTCAGAGACATCATTTCATTTCACTTAAGTGCTGACTGTTTGCGATGTCACAGAGTAAATATCTTATTCGGTGATAAATTCGAAATATTAGTAAGCCATTTACCGAGAGGCTGACAGCCGACCGATTACATTCAGACACCAGCTATATCTTTACGCTCTAGAAACAAATACAAGCTATCTACACTGTTGAACACACAACTATCGGCATATTTTTTTGCTTAAACGCAAAAAGGCCATCCTTTCGGATGGCCTTTTCGTTTACTTTTTGTCTTCAGCTTTATCTTAAAAAGATGAAAACGAATTTGAAGCCTGGCGATGTCCTACTCTCACATGGGGAGACCCCACACTACCATCGGCGCTATTACGTTTCACTACTGAGTTCGGCATGGGATCAGGTGGGTCCATAATGCTATGGTCGCCAAGCAAATTTTGTTGTATTCCCCGCTTGCGCGAAAAACAAAAATCTGAAGAAAATCTGACTAGCCTATCTCTCAATACACATTCAATGTTCTTATCTGAGTCCGCTAAAACCCCTTGGGTGTTGTATGGTTAAGCCTCACGGGCAATTAGTATCAGTTAGCTCAACGCCTCGCAGCGCTTACACACCTGACCTATCTACGTCGTAGTCTCCAACAACCCTTTAGGACACTTATAGTGTCAGGGATGACTCATCTCGAGGCTTGCTTCGCGCTTAGATGCTTTCAGCGCTTATCAATTCCGAACTTAGCTACCGGGCAATGCCACTGGCGTGACAACCCGAACACCAGAGGTTCGTCCACTCCGGTCCTCTCGTACTAGGAGCAGCCCCTCTCAATCATCCAACGCCCACGGCAGATAGGGACCGAACTGTCTCACGACGTTCTAAACCCAGCTCGCGTACCACTTTAAATGGCGAACAGCCATACCCTTGGGACCGACTTCAGCCCCAGGATGTGATGAGCCGACATCGAGGTGCCAAACACCGCCGTCGATATGAACTCTTGGGCGGTATCAGCCTGTTATCCCCGGAGTACCTTTTATCCGTTGAGCGATGGCCCTTCCATTCAGAACCACCGGATCACTATGACCTACTTTCGTACCTGCTCGAATTGTCATTCTCGCAGTCAAGCGGGCTTATGCCATTGCACTAACCTCACGATGTCCGACCGTGATTAGCCCACCTTCGTGCTCCTCCGTTACTCTTTGGGAGGAGACCGCCCCAGTCAAACTACCCACCAGGCACTGTCCGCAACCCCGATTAGGGGCCAACGTTAGAACATCAAGCATACAAGGGTGGTATTTCAAGATTGCCTCCACACATACTGGCGTACGTGCTTCTAAGGCTCCCACCTATCCTACACATGTAGGGTCAATGTTCAGTGCCAAGCTGTAGTAAAGGTTCACGGGGTCTTTCCGTCTAGCCGCGGGTACACAGCATCTTCACTGCGATTTCAATTTCACTGAGTCTCGGGTGGAGACAGCGTGGCCATCATTACGCCATTCGTGCAGGTCGGAACTTACCCGACAAGGAATTTCGCTACCTTAGGACCGTTATAGTTACGGCCGCCGTTTACCGGGGCTTCGATCAAGAGCTTCTCCGAAGATAACCCCATCAATTAACCTTCCGGCACCGGGCAGGCGTCACACCGTATACGTCATCTTTCGATTTTGCACAGTGCTATGTTTTTAATAAACAGTTGCAGCCACCTGGTATCTGCGACTGCCTCTAGCTCCATCCGCAAGGGACTTCACCGGAGGCAGCGTACCTTCTCCCGAAGTTACGGTACCATTTTGCCTAGTTCCTTCACCCGAGTTCTCTCAAGCGCCTTGGTATTCTCTACCCGACCACCTGTGTCGGTTTGGGGTACGATTGCTTATAACCTGAAGCTTAGAGGCTTTTCCCGGAAGCATGGCATCAATGACTTCATCACCGTAGTGACTCGACATCGTGTCTCAGTGTTAACAGCGTCCCGGATTTACCTAAGACACCCACCTACGCACTTGAACTTGGACAACCGTCGCCAAGCTCACCTAGCCTTCTCCGTCCCCCCATCGCAGTTATAAGCAGTACGGGAATATTAACCCGTTTCCCATCGACTACGCCTTTCGGCCTCGCCTTAGGGGTCGACTTACCCTGCCCCGATTAACGTTGGACAGGAACCCTTGGTCTTCCGGCGAGGAGGTTTTTCACCCCCTTTATCGTTACTCATGTCAGCATTCGCACTTCTGATACCTCCAGCAAACCTTACAGTTCACCTTCAACGGCTTACAGAACGCTCCCCTACCCAACAACTCCGAAGAGTTGATGCCGCAGCTTCGGTGTATCGCTTAGCCCCGTTACATCTTCCGCGCAGGCCGACTCGACCAGTGAGCTATTACGCTTTCTTTAAATGATGGCTGCTTCTAAGCCAACATCCTGGCTGTCTGAGCCTTCCCACATCGTTTCCCACTTAGCGATAACTTTGGGACCTTAGCTGGCGGTCTGGGTTGTTTCCCTCTCCACGACGGACGTTAGCACCCGCCGTGTGTCTCCCGGATAGTACTTACTGGTATTCGGAGTTTGCAAAGGGTTGGTAAGTCGGGATGACCCCCTAGCCTTAACAGTGCTCTACCCCCAGTAGTATTCGTCCGAGGCGCTACCTAAATAGCTTTCGGGGAGAACCAGCTATCTCCGAGTTTGATTGGCCTTTCACCCCTAGCCACAAGTCATCCGCTAATTTTTCAACATTAGTCGGTTCGGTCCTCCAATTGATGTTACTCAATCTTCAACCTGCCCATGGCTAGATCACTCGGTTTCGGGTCTACTCCTAGCAACTCATTCGCCCAGTTAAGACTCGGTTTCCCTACGGCTCCCCTATTCGGTTAACCTTGCTACTAAAAGTAAGTCGCTGACCCATTATACAAAAGGTACGCAGTCACCCCACGAAGAGGCTCCCACTGCTTGTACGTACACGGTTTCAGGTTCTATTTCACTCCCCTCACAGGGGTTCTTTTCGCCTTTCCCTCACGGTACTGGTTCACTATCGGTCAGTCAGGAGTATTTAGCCTTGGAGGATGGTCCCCCCATGTTCAGACAGGATACCACGTGTCCCGTCCTACTCGTTTTCACGATAAAAGCATTGTCGTGTACGGGGCTATCACCCTGTATCGCTACCCTTTCCAGGGTATTCCACTAACACTTAAACCGCTTAAGGGCTAATCCGGGGTCGCTCGCCGCTACTGCCGGAATCTCAATTGATTTCTTTTCCTTCGGGTACTTAGATGTTTCAGTTCCCCGAGTTCGCCTCATACAGCTATGTATTCACTGCATGATACGTGCTTATGCACGTGGGTTTCCCCATTCGGAAATCGTAGACTCAAGTGGCTGTTACTACCTTATCTACGCTTATCGCAAGTTACTACGTCCTTCATCGCCTCTGACTGCCAAGGCATCCACCGTGTACGCTTAGTCACTTAACCATACAACCCCAAGAGGTCTTTATGTATGGCAAACAACCAAGGTTGTTCCTAAGAACATGCTCAACTTACGTTGAACGGTTTTTCGCCGGACTCAAATATGTTCATTCCTCTCTAAGAGAAGAATGAAACCAAGAACACTTGAATGTGTTTGGTGTTAATTCCGAAGAATTAACGTTTTGAGAACTTTTGTTTCGTTACCTCTCGGGTAGAGAGATAAGAAACAGATTTCAATTTAATCCTTCTTTTTTCAAAGAAGAAGTAAATCTACTAGTCAGCTTTCCAGATTTTTAAAGAGCATTTCTCTTTCGAGAACAGCGCAAAAAGCGCTAATCAATGACACTGTCATTCATTAGGGCTTTTTCCGTCTTTATTCTTCAACCTATACAATTTGTGTGGACACTTGCATCAATAGTATCGTTAAGGAGGTGATCCAGCCCCAGGTTCCCCTAGGGCTACCTTGTTACGACTTCACCCCAGTCATGAACCACACCGTGGTAAACGCCCTCCCGAAGGTTAAGCTATCTACTTCTGGTGCAGCCCACTCCCATGGTGTGACGGGCGGTGTGTACAAGGCCCGGGAACGTATTCACCGTGGCATTCTGATCCACGATTACTAGCGATTCCGACTTCACGGAGTCGAGTTGCAGACTCCGATCCGGACTACGACGTACTTTCTGGGATTCGCTCCACCTCGCGGCCTCGCTGCCCTCTGTATACGCCATTGTAGCACGTGTGTAGCCCTACTCGTAAGGGCCATGATGACTTGACGTCGTCCCCACCTTCCTCCGGTTTATCACCGGCAGTCTCCCTGGAGTTCCCACCATGACGTGCTGGCAAACAAGGATAAGGGTTGCGCTCGTTGCGGGACTTAACCCAACATTTCACAACACGAGCTGACGACAGCCATGCAGCACCTGTCTCACAGTTCCCGAAGGCACAAGTCCATCTCTGGTCTCTTCTGTGGATGTCAAGAGTAGGTAAGGTTCTTCGCGTTGCATCGAATTAAACCACATGCTCCACCGCTTGTGCGGGCCCCCGTCAATTCATTTGAGTTTTAATCTTGCGACCGTACTCCCCAGGCGGTCTACTTAACGCGTTAGCTCCGAAAGCCACGACTCTAGGTCACAACCTCCAAGTAGACATCGTTTACAGCGTGGACTACCAGGGTATCTAATCCTGTTTGCTCCCCACGCTTTCGCATCTGAGCGTCAGTCTTTGTCCAGGGGGCCGCCTTCGCCACCGGTATTCCTTCAGATCTCTACGCATTTCACCGCTACACCTGAAATTCTACCCCCCTCTACAAGACTCTAGCCTGCCAGTTCAAAATGCGGTTCCCAGGTTGAGCCCGGGGCTTTCACATCTTGCTTAACAAACCGCCTGCATGCGCTTTACGCCCAGTAATTCCGATTAACGCTCGCACCCTCCGTATTACCGCGGCTGCTGGCACGGAGTTAGCCGGTGCTTCTTCTGCAGCTAACGTCAAATTAATACGCTATTAACGTACTAACCTTCCTCACTGCTGAAAGTGCTTTACAACCCGAAGGCCTTCTTCACACACGCGGCATGGCTGCATCAGGCTTGCGCCCATTGTGCAATATTCCCCACTGCTGCCTCCCGTAGGAGTCTGGACCGTGTCTCAGTTCCAGTGTGGCTGATCATCCTCTCAAACCAGCTAGGGATCGTCGCCTTGGTGAGCCATTACCTCACCAACTAGCTAATCCCAACTGGGCCCATCCCGACGCGAGAGGTCCGAAGATCCCCCTCTTTGGTCCGTAGACATCATGCGGTATTAGCAGTCGTTTCCAACTGTTATCCCCCACGTCAGGGCAGGTTCCCAGCCATTACTCACCCGTCCGCCGCTCGTCATCTTCAAAAGCAAGCTTTTGAAATGTTACCGCTCGACTTGCATGTGTTAGGCCTGCCGCCAGCGTTCAATCTGAGCCATGATCAAACTCTTCAATTAGAATTTTGTTGTCACTCGAAAGTGACGCTCAATGAATACTGAATTACTTTTTTGCCCTAAGGCAAATCTGCATTGACTGTGTTTCTTATTGGTTTCCACTTTTGAGAAAGTGAAATCAAAACAGCTCAAGGCTGATTTCCAATTCGATTGGGTCACTCAGTTCATTGATAAATCTTATGTCTATCAAATACGAGTGCCCACACAGATTGTATAGGTCAAATTGTTAAAGAACGTTGACTTGGTCACTGGCTTAACTCGCCGTGTTCCGTGTCGATGAGCCGCATTATAGAGAGTTCGATCACGTTGGCAATAGCTAAATGCAAAAAACCTTAAAAAAAGCACTTAACTGCCCACTTTTGCATCAAAGTGGGCAAAATAGACTATTTAATACTCTATTCTACGCTGTTTTTCATTGAGTTTTCTTTCTTGAGGCACGGCCAATTCGAAATTTCTTCTTTATATAGCGTATTTGTATACCAAGAGCATCATTTTAACTTCTCGTTTTGGCACGTTTGTATCGCATAGCAGAAGCAGAAGCAGAAGCAGAAGCAGAAGCAGAAGCAGAAGCAGAAGCAGAAGCAGAAGCAGAAGCAGAAGCAGAAGCAGAAGCAGAAGCAGAAGCAGAAGCAGCGTAACGGGAAAAATATGGGAGTAAAGAATAAAGGATGGGTTGAGAGCAAATTGCTTTTTCGGCTCTCGACGATATGTAGGAAAAATTCGAATAGAGTAAGAACCGACAAAGATAGATAAAGATAGATAAAGACAAGGAAGTTTGTTGGAGGCTAGAACGAAAAAAGCCTTAGTCTTTCGACTAAGGCTTTTTCGGAATTTGGTGCCCGAGGACGGACTTGAACCGTCACTTCCGAAGAAAACGGATTTTGAATCCGTCGTGTATACCAATTTCACCACTCGGGCAAGTGCGGCCAATTATACGCAAGCAGAACAACGACGCAAGTAGATAAATAGAAAAAAATGTTCAACCGTTTCTTTTTTCGCCACCTTGCTAAATAAACATGCAATTTGCCCCATTTTTCGTCATTCACCCTACTCGATAAGGCTGTTAAACTGCACGCATTACTCATTATTAGGACAGCAACATGTCTCAATCTTCTGTTCAGTTCACTGTGCCTAAAGGCGCAAGCTTCTTTCGTCGCATGGGCGCATGGCTTTATGACCTTCTCGTACTTGTCGCCGTTGAAATGCTTGCCATCGGTTTGGTTGTTAGCGGTTTCGCCGTTGCAATGCAATTTGGCCTTTCTATAGAAGGTTATGTGGATGTTGGGGATTACCTTACTCGTAACCCGATGATCAGCCCTTTCTTTACCATGTATGTATTTGCGATTGCTGCAGGCTTTTATGGCTACTTTTGGTCTCAAGCAGGTCAGACGGTTGGAATGAAAGCATGGAAGCTAAAACTTGTCAGTGAATTTGGTGGGAACGTTACCTTTACTCAAGCGCTGATCCGAATGGCAACAGCCTGCCTAGGGGCGGGGAATCTGTTCACCTTATTCGATCGAAACAACCGTGCTTTTCAGGATCACTTCTCACATAGCCAAATGCTCAAAATCGACTAAATTCGAGCAGTGCGTTTCCTATGTAGACGTTCCACTGCAAAAGAGGGAGCCAATCGGCTCCCTCTTCTATAAACATAAGTTTGTTTATCAATAGATTTAAAATCTTGGTGCTATAACTTTCTATTAAGCAGGTAGAGCGTCACACCGACAAAGGCCAAACTGGGGGCGACAGCACCAAAGAAAGGCGGCAAGTTATAGACTAAGGTTAACGGCCCGAAGACTTCATTTGATATATAGAAGGCAAAACCAAAAATGACACCGGAAAGCACGCGCGCGCCCATGGTTACCGTACGAAGCGGACCAAATACAAAGCTAAGTGCCAATAACATCATCACGCCGATAGACAGCGGTTGCAGAACCTTGCGCCACAAAGCGAGTTCATAGCGAGCTGCGTCCTGTTTAGATGCTTTCAAATATTCGACATAGCTGTAAACACCACTGAGTGATAACTCTTCCGGCTTTACCGTTACGATCGAGAGTTTTTCTGGTGTCAGTGTCGTTCTCCAAGCCAATTGACTCTCTTTCGTCTCACTGATTTTAACTGGCCCTTCAAAGTGCGTGACAGTGACGTTGTTGAGCATCCAACTGTCTTTATCAAGGTAAGTTCCACTATCCGCAAACACCATGCTTTTAAGCGCTTGGTTGTCACCAAATTTCCAAATGTTCACGCCAGAGAGAGACTCTTTTTGGTCCGTACGCGCAATGTAAATAAAATCGCTGCCATCTTTCGCCCAAACACCGCTTCGGACAGACATAACGTTACCGCCCGATTTCGCAAACGTTCTCAGTTCACGCGCTGCTTTTTGCGCATCAGGTGCACCCCATTGCCCTAACGCCAGCACCACCAACATCAAGGGCATTGCCGTTTTTAACACGGAAAGACCAATATCTAGCTTCGAGAAACCAGACGCTTGCATCACCACCAATTCCGAACTTGATGCGAGTGAGCCAAGACCAATCAATGCTCCCAGCAACACGGCCATCGGGAAGAACATTTCGATATCTCGCGGCATGCTCAATAAGACATATTGAACCGCCGTCATCATGGTAAACACGCCATCACCCACTGAGCGTAGCTGTTCAACAAATTTGATAATGGCAGAAAGCCCTACCAAAGTGGCCAAACACAGCGACGTCGTAGCAATAATCGTTCGCCCAATGTAAAGGTCAAGGATCTTAAACATTAAGCGGTTCTCCTCAAGCGATATCTCAATTTGCGCATGGGTAGTGTGTCCCAACTAATCAACCCAATGGCCACCAGCAAGGCAACTATATTAATGCTCCATAAACCGATTTCTGGCTGTAACTTCCCTTCCTCAATGGCTGACTTAGCCGCACTTATTGCGAGGAAGTAAGTCAGATATATCAATACCGCAGGGAAAAGTTTGGCAAAACGTCCCTGTCGAGGATTCACAGAAGAGAGTGGAACCACAATCATTGTCATTAGCGGAATACACAGTACAAGTGAAATACGCCATTGCAACTCAGCTTGCGCACGTGGCGACGGCTCATTCAACAGCGCCGGCGTCGGCATGGCATCCCAATCGCGTTGTTTCTGACGCACTTCACGCTGGCCAATCAACACCTGATAATTTTCATAATCGGTAATGGTGTAATCCAAGCGCGTAGGGATACCTTCGTACCGGACGCCTGTGTTTAAATCCAATACCTGACGGCCATCAGGAAGCTCAGAGACAAAGCCCTTTTCAGCAACAATTACATTCGGGCGCATCGTGTCACGAGGCACGGGTTGAGCAATAAATATATTATGTAGATTCTGCCCGCTGTCCGTAATTTCGTTGACAAAGACCACCGCCTGGCCATCTGGCGTCGTTTGTATTTGCCCTTGCACAAGAAGTTCAAGACCAGAATCAGATTCCAGACTTTCCATCACCTTAATTTCTTTGTCATTCGCCCAAGGTGTCAGCCACAGTGCATTAAATGCCGCAACAGCCCCCGTCAGCAAAGCCAAGTACAACGCAGCGTGGATCAGGAACTTATTCCCAATACCCGTTGCATTCATCACGGTAATCTCACTTTCAGCATAGAGACGCCCGAAAGTAATCAAAATCCCGATATAAAGACTGAGTGGCAACATCAACATTGCCATCGAAGGCATGTATAGACCGACCAGTGTTAACACATCGCTACCCGGAATTGAGCCATCTGTAGCGTTTGCCAGCACACGAATGAACTTCTGGCTAAAAAAGACCAGAAAAAGCACAAACAGCACAGCGAGTTGCGTTTTCACTGTCTCTCGGATCAAATACCGAACAATAATCACGGCGTTTTACCTTTAGAAAACTTGTTTTTTTACTCGAATCGCTATAGTTTTTGGGTAAATGAGTTATTTTTTAATCTTTCGGCCAAGTGTTGACCTGCTTAATTCAATTTACCTCGAACACGAATTCGAGTTCCAATAAAGCGGGCATTATCCAACATTTAGCCTCACTTGTCTTTAGGATGTAGGAGTACGCATGGAGTTCAGTGTTAAAAGCGGGAGTCCCGAGAAGCAACGCAGCGCATGTATCGTCGTTGGTGTCTTTGAGCCACGCCGTTTGTCACCTGTCGCAGAGCAACTCGATAAGATCAGCGACGGTTACATCAGTAGCCTTTTGCGTCGCGGCGATCTCGAAGGAAAACCTGGCCAGATGCTATTGTTGCATCATGTTCCTAACGTACTTTCTGAGCGAGTGTTGTTAGTTGGTTGTGGTAAAGAACGTGAACTCGGTGAGCGTCAATACAAAGAAATCATCAAGAACACCATCAACACACTTAACGAAACAGGTTCTATGGAAGCCGTCTGCTTCCTAACCGAACTGCACGTAAAAGGTCGCGACACATACTGGAAAGTTCGTCAGGCCGTAGAAAGCACCAAAGACAGCCTGTACACCTTTAATCAATTCAAAAGTGTGAAGCCTGAAACTCGTCGTCCACTGCGTAAATTGGTGTTTAACGTACCCACTCGTCGAGAATTGAATCTTGGCGAACGCGCAATCACCCATGGCTTAGCAGTCGCGTCTGGTGTAAGAGCATGTAAAGACCTCGGAAATATGCCGCCAAACGTAGCAAACCCTGCTTACCTTGCTTCTCAAGCACGTCGCCTTGCTGATGACTTCGATAAAGTCAGCACCAAAATCATCGGCGAGCAAGAGATGAAAGAGCTGGGCATGACATCTTATTTAGCCGTAGGCCAAGGTTCACGCAATGAATCGATGATGTCTATCATGGAGTACAAGGGCCACCCTGACCCAGAAGCCAAGCCTATCGTATTAGTTGGTAAAGGTCTGACGTTTGATGCTGGCGGTATCTCACTTAAGCCACCTGCAAACATGGATGAAATGAAATACGACATGTGTGGCGCTGCATCGGTATTCGGTACCATGAAAGCACTCGCAAAGTTGGATCTCCCAATTAATGTCGTTGGCGTATTGGCTGGTTGTGAAAACATGCCTGATGGCAATGCATATCGTCCAGGCGATATTGTCACTACCATGTCAGGCCAAACCGTTGAAGTATTAAACACCGATGCGGAAGGCCGTTTGGTTTTGTGTGATGCGCTGACCTATGTCGAACGCTTTGAACCAGAATGTGTTGTTGACGTTGCCACCCTCACTGGCGCATGTATCGTGGCACTAAGCCACCACATCAGTGGTTTGATTTCCAATCACAACCCTCTGGCACACGAAATCGTCAATGCATCTGAACAAGCGGGTGACCGCGCGTGGCGTCTGCCAATGACGGAAGAATACCAAGAACAGCTCAAGAGCCCGTTTGCAGATATGGCAAATATCGGTGGCCCTGGCGGCGGTACGATTACTGCGGGTTGTTTCCTTTCACGCTTTGCCAAGAAATACAACTGGGCACACCTTGACGTTGCCGGCACCTCTTTCCGAGGCGGGGCAAACAAAGGTTCAACAGGTCGTCCTGTCCCATTGCTTGTCCAGTTCTTACTGAACCGCTCTGGCCTGGAAACTGTGGAGTAACACTTCACAACATCGACAAGGAGGCTAAACAGCCTCCTTTTTTTCGTTTGTCATGTGGTTAGCCAAAGAAAAAGCGATGGCTTTTCAGGCAAGCTAACCGCAAACTGAAACGCATTAATTCGCCGTTAAATAGAGAAACTCACATGGCATTGGCAACCTTCTATTTATTAGATGACACCCATACAGATCCACAGCGCTGTATGGTAGAAAAAGCCGGCCAACTTTCAGCGCTTTTTAGTCAACAAGGCATGAAGGTTTACATTTCGGCGAACGACAAATCTCAAGCGGAAAGCGTCGATGAATACCTTTGGCAGCAATCTCCCGACAACTTTGTCGCACACAATCTTGTGGGTGAAGGGCCGAGAGGCGGCGCGCAGGTGGAAATTGGCTGGTCGGGTGTCAGACATTCAGGACACCGAAATGTGCTAATAAATTTGGCCGAAGAAGCAGCAATTTTTGCGCCTTCCTTTGCACAAGTGGTAGACTTCGTGCCTTGCGAAGAAACTCTCAAGCAGCAAGCGCGAGAGCGCTACAAAATTTATAGAATGGCAGGGCGACAAATGCGAACCCTCGCCATTGATGACATGTCCTAAATCACACGATCCATCAAGAGCGCTATGGAAAAGACATACAACCCAACATCAATTGAAAAAGCGCTGTACCAGCGCTGGGAAGAGGCTGGTTACTTCAAGCCTCACGGTGACACATCAAAAGATGCGTACAGCATCATGATCCCACCACCAAACGTCACTGGTAGCCTTCACATGGGTCACGCGTTCCAAGACACCATTATGGATACCTTGATCCGTTGCGAGCGCATGAAAGGCAAAAACACCCTTTGGCAGGTTGGTACCGATCATGCAGGTATTGCCACGCAAATGGTTGTTGAGCGCAAGATCGCAGCAGAAGAAGGCAAAACTAAGCACGATTACGGTCGTGATGCCTTCATCGACAAGATCTGGGAGTGGAAAGCTGAATCAGGTGGCACTATCACCAAACAGCTTCGTCGCCTTGGCGCATCTGTTGACTGGGATCGTGAACGCTTCACCATGGATGACGGCCTATCTAACGCCGTTCAAGAAGTGTTTGTTCGCCTTTTCCAAGAAGATTTGATCTATCGCGGTAAGCGCCTGGTCAACTGGGACCCGAAACTGCACACTGCAATTTCTGATCTAGAAGTCGAAAACAAAGACGTGAAAGGCTACATGTGGCACTTCCGTTACCCTCTGGCTGACGGCGTAAAAACCACAGACGGTAAAGACTACATTGTTGTTGCGACTACACGTCCAGAAACCATGCTGGGTGACACTGGCGTTGCAGTAAACCCTGAAGATCCACGCTACAAAGATCTGATCGGCAAAGAAATCATGCTGCCAATCGTGAATCGTCGTATCCCTATCGTGGGCGATGAGCACGCAGACATGGAAAAAGGCACAGGTTGTGTGAAGATCACCCCTGCTCACGATTTCAATGACTACGAAGTTGGTAAACGTCACCAACTGCCAATGATCAACATTCTGACCTTCAATGCTGACATCCGTGACAGCGCTGAAGTGTTCAACACCAACGGCGAAGCAAGCGACGTTTATGGCACGGAGCTTCCAGAAGCTTACCGCGGCATGGAACGTTTCGCTGCACGTAAAACGATCGTTGCGGAATTTGACACACTGGGTCTGCTTGAAGAGATCAAAGATCACGATCTGACCGTGCCTTACGGCGACCGTGGTGGTGTAGTCATTGAGCCAATGCTGACTGACCAATGGTACGTGCGTGCTGCGACACTGGCAAAACCAGCGGTTGAAGCCGTCGAGAATGGCGACATTCAATTCGTGCCTAAGCAATACGAAAACATGTACTTCTCTTGGATGCGTGACATTCAAGATTGGTGTATATCTCGCCAGCTTTGGTGGGGTCACCGCATTCCTGCATGGTACGACAACGACGGTAACGTCTATGTTGGTCGCAGCGAAGAAGAAGTGCGAGAGAAAAACAACCTTGCACCTGTGGTTGTGCTTCGCCAAGACGATGATGTACTGGACACCTGGTTCTCATCTGCCCTGTGGACCTTCGGTACACAAGGCTGGCCTGAGCAAACGCCTGATCTGAAAACCTTCCACCCGTCTGACGTGTTGGTGACCGGTTTTGACATCATCTTCTTCTGGGTTGCTCGCATGATCATGATGACCATGCACTTCTGTAAAGATGAAAACGGCAAGCCACAAGTACCGTTCAAAACCGTTTATGTTACGGGTCTTATCCGTGATGAAAACGGCGACAAAATGTCGAAATCAAAGGGCAACGTGCTTGACCCAATCGACATGATTGACGGTATTGATCTGGAGTCTCTGGTTGAGAAGCGTTGTGGCAACATGATGCAGCCTCAACTGGCCGCTAAGATTGAAAAGAACACCCGTAAAGCTTTTGAAGGCGGTATCGAACCTTACGGTACTGACGCACTGCGCTTCACCCTTGCTGCGATGGCATCAACTGGCCGTGACATCAACTGGGACATGAAGCGCCTTGAAGGTTACCGTAACTTCTGTAACAAGCTATGGAACGCTAGCCGTTACGTACTAATGAATACAGAAGACCAAGATTGCGGCACCTCTTTGTCTCAAGAACAACGTGACGCGATGGAATTCTCACTGGCCGACAAGTGGATTGAATCTCAATTCCAGCTGGCAGCGAAAGACTTCAACGCACACATTGATAACTTCCGTCTGGATATGGCAGCAAACACGCTGTACGAATTCATCTGGAACCAATTCTGTGACTGGTACTTAGAACTGACCAAACCGGTTCTTTGGAAAGGCACAGAAGCGCAACAGAAAGCGACCCGTTACACATTGATCACTGTACTTGAGAAGACATTGCGTCTTGCTCACCCAGTGCTGCCATACATCACCGAATCTATCTGGCAGAGCGTGAAGCCGCTAGTTAACGGTGTTGAAGGTGACACCATCATGCTGCAAGCATTACCTCAGTATGATGAAGCACAGTTCGATGAAAATGCACTGGCTGACATTGAGTGGGTAAAAGCGTTTATCACTTCTATTCGTAATCTGCGTGCAGAATACGACATCGCACCAAGCAAAGCGCTTGATGTGATGCTGAAAGCCGCAGACGAGAAAGACGTTGCTCGCCTTGAAGCAAACAAGCAAGTGCTATTGTCTTTGGCGAAATTGGAAGGCGTTCGCGTTCTAGAATCAGGGGAAGAAACCCCAGCATGTGCGACTGCACTGGTGGGCAAATCTACTCTAATGATCCCAATGGCAGGTCTCATCGACAAAGATGCAGAGCTAGCGCGTCTAGATAAAGAAATTGCCAAGACACAAGGCGAAATCAAACGTATCTCTGGCAAGCTCGGCAACCAAGGTTTCGTGGCTAAAGCACCAGAAGCGGTTGTTGAAGCAGAACGTGCCAAGCTAGACGGTTACAACGAAACACTGGTGAAACTGGAAGAACAGAAAGCGATCATCGCTGCACTGTAATTCAACGCTTCAAACGGTTTAACCGATAAAAGGCTGACGAGAAATCGTCAGCCTTTTCTGCATTTCAGGCTTCTAATTTCAGCCAACAGTTCACCCTCGCCGATCAATAGATTTCACCTATCGAAATAATTCACAGAAAACGCATTTACAAATGAGAATTATTTGCAATAATGGAAATACACCCATGAGGGATCTGAGGAACTGTTATGAAAAAGACCATGAGCTTTGCTGCTATTCACTTTACCGTCGCATTCACCGTCGCATACTTACTGACTGGCGATATATTGATTGGTAGTTTGATTGCCATGGTTGAGCCTATGGTGAATACAGTGGCCTTTTACTTTCATGAAAAAGCATGGGACAGCAGTCGCTTAAAGCGCACCATGAACAATAACCCAGGTCGAAAAACAGCCAGTTTTGCGGTGGTTCACTTCAGTGTCGCGTTTGGTGTAGTGTATTTGCTGACAGGCGATATCTTAATTGGCAGTGTGATGGCGATGATTGAGCCGTGTATCAACACCATGGCCTATTACCTTCATGAGCGTGTTTGGCAGAAAAAAGAAGCGTTTCGCGTCATGCAATGCCACCACAATCACTCTGTCACCGCATAACACCTCATCAAAACCAATAGGGCAGCGAGCGCTGCTCTTTTTGTCTCTTATGGCCTCTATCGTCTCTCTCCCCTTCAATTTGTTGAATCAATACCGTCATTTTTATTTTGGTTAAAAATACGAATGCCTTACTCTGTATAGAGGAACGCGCTTGCCAATTTGCGCAAGGCATCAGAAAGCCAATGGAGACACTATGCCCTCAGGCCCGATAGAAATCAGATCGTTAGTCCGCCAGCTACTCAGACACCGCGGACTATTAGACAATATTTATGGCACTGCAGGTCTGACAACCGTTCAATGCCATGTATTGATCGAGCTTGAGCAAGGTGCATTGAGCGCGGAAGAATTGGCAACACGACTCAACATAGACGTGATCAACGCCAACCGTACGCTGGCTATCTTGATCAATCACGACACTGTCGCCTATCAGGTCGATGGCCGAAGTGCCAAGCCACACTATCTACTGACCGAACTTGGACGCAAACGGCTTGAGCAACATCATGTCGGCATTAACCAAGAAATCGCTTTATACCTTGAGCAATTAGATCTCGATGAGATCGAAAGCCTGTCTCGCTCTCTGCATCGCTATAATCGCGCAATGGAACAAAGTGCACATCAAAAAGGGTACACCCTGCGCACGCTAGAACCGGCTGATAATGCTGCTATTGCCGCCGTGATACGCAAAGTGTCTGCGGAATACGGTTTGACCGAAGACAAAGGCTACAGTGTGGCTGACCCAACACTGGATTCCTTAAGTGAATGCTATCAGGCTGACAATGCCGCATTTTGGGTCATTGAGCACAAAGGGAAAATATTGGGCGGTGGCGGGATTGCACCATTAATGGGTGAAGATTCACTGTGTGAACTTCAGAAAATGTATTTTCGCCCCGAGTTGCGTGGCAAAGGTTTTGCTCGACGCTTGGCAGCCATGGCAATGAAGTTTGCGCGTGAAAAAGGCTACACCGGCTGTTACCTCGAAACCACCGCTTGTTTAAAAGAAGCCATTCATCTTTATGAATCTCTTGGTTTTAAACGTCTTGATAAGCCAATGGGGATAACTGGCCATGGCGATTGTGAAGTCGTTATGCTGAAAACTTTTTAAGTTGGTAGTGAGAATCTCCAATCAATGATCAGCACGCACAAAAAAGCCGGACGAATCCGGCTTTCTCATTTTCTTAAGCAGCGTCACGATTACTTCTCGTCGTCTGCTTCTTCCAAGTCACCTTCTTCTTCGTCGTCTTCTTCATCAGACTCAAAGTAAGTGCCCCAGCCGTCGTAATCGATTTTGTGTTTTTCAGCCAATGCCGCCAGTTTCTCAACTTGCTCATCGATACGCTCAGCATCAAGGGCAGATTCCATTACCGCGTCAAAGCAAATAACCGTCGAGCCATCTTCCAGTTCCAACTCTTCCGCGTCTAGCACTTCAAAACCTAATTTGAACGCTTCAACCGCAGCACCTTCCAGCTCAGCAAAACTGTCAGCAGACAGATGGTGCTCAATGGTGTAAAGCGCATCTGGATCGCTACCATCTTCTAGCAGCGCAGCAATGATTTCGCGGGTTTCCGCTTTTTGTTCTTCAATAATGTCAGCATAAGACATCGGATAACTCCAGACTGAAATAATAACCGAGGCACTATCGCATGGATTGGCTTGGTTTGCCACGTCCAATTGATGGTAAACCAAAGACACCTTTAAAGGCTCTTTTCCGCACGAATGATGATATCGAACTCTTGTTAATTAAAAGTAAAATTGACCTTGACCAACAAGGTTGTCATTATTTGAGAACAGGGGAATAACAATACAAGATGCTGGATATCCCGATGTTTCACCTCATCTTGCGCCAAGAAACCCCTGATTTATGGAATAGTGTGCATTTTTATCGCATAGATAAGCACGATACAACACGAGCGCTTAATGGGGGAATCGACGTCGAGCATCGCACAATGTCGGCTCATCCAACCAAAGCGCCATTGTTGAGATAAATGGATTTACGACATGTATTCAGGCGTCCTTGCTAGCAAACGCCCCTGTTACAGAATTCTGTCGATTAATCTCCCAATATTCTTGTCATTTTGGACAACATAATCACGATACAAAATCACCCAATCAGCCTTGGCTTAGTGACTTTTATTCGCGAAATTCTCCATGTGACAAGACTAATAATAATTCAAGAGAGAAACGATCATGAGTCAGTTATATGTGGGTTCTGAAGTCGGTCAATTGAAACGAGTCCTGCTACACAGGCCCGAGCGAGCCCTCAACCACCTCACTCCTTCAAATTACAAAGATCTGTTGTTTGATGATGTATTAGCCGTCGAGCGCGCAGGAGAAGAGCACGATCAATTTGCGCAAACATTGCGAGACCAAAACGTAGAAGTCTTGCTGCTGCACGATCTGCTGGCAGAGACCTTAACCATACCCGAAGCAAAGAATTGGCTATTAGATGTGCAGGTTGGCGAATACCGCTTGGGCTATCAATTTGCAGGAGACGTTCGCGCTTATCTGACTGAATTAAGTCATGAAGAGCTAGCGCATATTCTTTTGGGCGGTCTGAGCTATATCGACTTCCCACGTCAGTCTTCTTCAATGATGCAGGCAATGCATGAGCGCACAGATTTCATTATCGACCCGCTGCCGAATCACTTATTTACTCGTGATACGTCTTGCTGGATCTATGGCGGCGTATCACTCAACCCAATGGCGAAACCAGCCCGTCAGCGCGAAACGAATCATCTTCGTGCGATTTACCGCTGGCACCCAATTTTTGCAGGCAATGATTTTCTTACTTATCTGGGTGAAGAACAGCGCGACTATGACAATGCCATGGTTGAAGGCGGAGACGTACTGGTTATCGGTAATGGCGCAGTGCTGGTTGGTATGTCTGAGCGCACCACACCACAAGGTGTTGAAGCGTTAGCCAAAAGCTTGTTCAAAAACGGACAAGCCAAAGAAGTGATTGCTATTAACCTGCCCAAGCACCGCTCTTGCATGCACTTAGACACCGTCATGACTCACATGGATATTGACACCTTCTCAGTCTACCCCCAGGTGATGCGTAAAGACTTACAATCTTGGCGACTGATCGACCAAGGCAATGGCGATGTTAAGGTCAAGGAAGCTGACTACTTTCTGCATGCGATTGAGAAAGCACTCGCTATCCCACAGCTCAATATCATCACCACAGGTGGTGATAGTTTCGAAGCTGAGCGCGAGCAGTGGAATGACGCAAACAACGTCCTTACCGTGCGTCCAGGCGTCGTCATCGGCTATGAGGGTAACGTCTATACGAATGAAAAGTATGATAAAGCAGGCATCAAGGTACTGCCTATTCCCGGCGATCAGCTTGGACGTGGACGCGGTGGCGCGCGTTGCATGAGCTGCCCGATTGAACGCGATGGGCTGTAACACCTCGAACTCTCCCACTCTCCTTAATCGACAATGGCTGCCGTAAGGTGGCCTACTTTTTTGGGAGCATGACTCAACACCGATTCTTCCCCGTTGCTTTGTTTTCTTTCGTCGTTCATTTCGTGGTTCATTTCGCTTTCGATTTCGTCGTCCTGAGTATTTTTAACGAATATCGATCCGCAATAAATAATTATTTATTCACAGGGGTTGCATTCTTACTCACATATAAGTGAAAATCGTGATTATTATCATAGTGGACCATGATTCTGCTATTCAGTTGTACACGAGATTTTGAAGGGAACTCATTATGGCTTTTAATCTTCGCCACCGGAATTTTCTCAAGCTATTAGATTTCACGCCTCGCGAGATTGAGCATCTGCTTTCTTTGTCTGCCGAGCTCAAAAAAGCCAAATACAATGGCTACGAACAACCTCGCTTAAAGGGCAAGAACATCGCATTGATCTTTGAAAAAGCCTCCACGCGCACTCGCTGTGCATTCGAAGTGGCTGCTTTTGATCAAGGTGCACAAGTCTCCTATCTGGGTCCTTCAGGCTCGCAGATTGGCCATAAAGAATCGATGAAAGACACCGCACGCGTGTTGGGTAGAATGTACGACGGCATCCAATATCGGGGTTTCGGACAAGAGATAGTCGAAGAATTGGGTCAGTATGCAGGTGTTCCTGTTTGGAATGGCCTAACGGATGAATTCCACCCCACACAAATCCTTGCCGACTTTCTTACCATGCAAGAGCATGGACGCGGCAAACAACTGCAAGAAATCAAATTCGCCTATCTGGGTGATGCGCGCAACAACATGGGAAATTCTCTCATGGTAGGCGCAGCAAAAATGGGCATGGATATTCGCTTAGTTGCGCCAAAGCAATTCTGGCCAGAAGATGCGCTGGTTGAACAATGCCAATCCATCGCCAAAGAAACGGGCGCTCAGATCACCTTGACCGAAAACGTTGAAGAAGGTGTACAAGGTTGTGATTTCCTATATACCGACGTTTGGGTATCGATGGGCGAATCAAAAGAAGCATGGGATGAGCGTGTGGCGCTGATGAAGCCATATCAGGTCAATATGGATGTCATCAAAGCCACGGGCAACCCGCATGTTAAGTTTATGCATTGTCTACCCGCTTTGCACAATGACGAAACCACCATTGGTGCTGAAGTGGCTGAAAAATACGGTATGAACGGCCTCGAAGTCACCGAAGATGTGTTTGAGTCTGATTACTCCATCGTGTTTGATGAAGCTGAAAACCGCATGCACACCATTAAAGCGGTCTTAGTCGCCACACTAGGTAGCTAATCACTCTCCCCCTGATTACCGCTGTATGATGCAGCGGTTTTTTTCCCTTTATCAACAAACACCCTGTTTGTTTTAAGTACCACTCCTTTCATATTCAGCGTGATCGAATAACCCAAATACCACGTGCGATTAAGCAAGGCTTGATAGTCGCGGTTCCTGTGAGGTTTACTCTACTGTTCTTGCACCCTCAAAAAATGGGCGTATAATTCTCCGCAATTTGTCAGAAAAATGAATCGGAATGACCTACTTAGCGACACAATCGACTGCTAATGAGTGCCCTAACATGGCAATGTCATCCTATTTCGTTTTTCATGTATTGATAAAAAAAGCCTCCTGATCGGGAGGCTTTTTTTTGACCAAAATTTACTACCGATAGCCACCACGCTCTGGTTTTACACGAAACACAGCGCATGATGTGCAACCACAGAGGGAAGAAAAGACATGGCGACCTCGCTGTACAACAAACACATCATCTCCATCCCGGAGTTGTCCCGCGAAGAATTGGAACTGATCGTCGACACCGCCGGCAAACTGAAAGCCGAGCCAAACCCGACCTTACTGAAAAACAAAGTGGTAGCCAGTTGTTTCTTTGAGGCCTCAACTCGCACTCGTTTGTCGTTTGAAACAGCGGTTCAACGTCTCGGTGGTACCGTGATTGGCTTCCCTGATGCAGGCAACACATCATCAGGCAAGAAAGGGGAAACCCTGTCTGATTCGGTGCAGGTCATTTCTTCGTATGTGGATGCATTTGTTATGCGTCACCCTAAAGAAGGTGCAGCACGTCTCGCCTCAGAGTTTTCAAAAGGCGTACCTGTGATTAACGGCGGTGATGGCGCAAACCAACACCCGACGCAGACACTGCTCGATCTGTTCAGTATTTTTGAAACACAAGGTCGCTTAGATAACCTGAGCATTGCCATGGTGGGTGATCTGAAATACGGTCGTACTGTTCACTCTCTGACGCAAGCACTCTCCAAGTTCGACAACAATCGCTTCTACTTCATTGCACCAGACGCATTGGCGATGCCTGATTACATTCTGGAAGAGTTAGATGAAACGGGAATCCCTTACAGCTTGCACAGCAGCATTGAAGATGTGGTGCCAGAACTGGATATTCTTTATATGACCCGGGTTCAAAAAGAGCGTTTTGACGAATCTGAATATGCGCATATCAAAGCCGCGTTCATTCTCGACACGCCAGCACTAGAACATGCACGTGAGAATCTCAAAGTGCTTCATCCGCTGCCACGTGTGGATGAGATCACTGTCGCCGTTGATAAAACCCCATATGCCTATTACTTCCAACAGGCGGAAAATGGGGTGTATGCGCGCCAGGCACTACTCGCACTGGTTATGAACGAAGAGATTTAAGGCAGGAGCAAAGGTCATGGTAAAACAAAACAAACTTCAGGTTGAAGCTATCAAAAACGGCACAGTGATCGACCACATTCCTGCCAATGTCGGCTTTAAAGTGATGAAACTGTTCAAGCTGCATAAGACTAATGAACGTGTCACGGTTGGTCTGAACTTGCCTTCTTCCGCGTTGGGTGCCAAAGACATTATCAAGATTGAAAATATTTTCGTGAGCGAAGAACAAGCGCAGCAATTGGCATTGTACGCACCACACGCCACCGTCAATCAAATTGAAAATTATGAAGTGGTGGCTAAGCTTCCGCTCACGCTTCCTCAAACGATTCTTGGCGTATTCCGCTGCCCGAACACCAACTGCATCACGCACGACGAGAACGCCGTGGAAAGTAGCTTTAATGTCATCAACAAAGCCGATGACATTCACCTCAAATGCAAATACTGCGAGAAGGTGTTCTCACGAGAAATCATGACAGAGAATCACTGATAGCACCTTCCGTTAACCAGGCCTTAACCAACGCCGTTAACATGGTGACATCAATCCGCAGTCCAGATGAAGCAAGGACTCAGGCCGACGTTAATCGTCGGCTTTTTCTTGTGCTTGATGCGTACAACACACCTAAAATGTGATTAAGCAGGTTTACCTAGCCGCTGCCAAGATGCAGACTAGGCGCCTACCCTGTTTCCGTACCAAATGTTTAATTAAGGATAGGTAAATGACTAAAGTGCTTCACACTGAACACGCGCCAGCTGCAATCGGCCCATACATTCAAGGCGTTGATCTTGGCAACATGGTACTGACCTCTGGCCAGATCCCTGTTAACCCAGTTACCGGTGAAGTCTCTCCTGATATTGCTGCCCAAGCGCGTCAGTCACTGGAAAACGTGAAAGCGGTTGTTGAGTCATCAGGCCTGAAAGTGGGCGATATCGTGAAAATGACCGTGTTCGTTAAAGATCTTAACGATTTCGGCACAGTGAACGAGGTTTACGGTAAGTTCTTTGATGAGCATAACGTAGAACACTACCCAGCACGTTCTTGTGTGGAAGTGGCTCGTCTACCAAAAGATGTCGGTATCGAAATCGAAGCGATCGCGGTACGTAAGTAATTCGACTGCTCTCACAATAGACAGCGATAGAACGAGAAAAGCGGCGTATTCACGCCGCTTTTTATTTGTCTGTCGCACAGTGTCTATGCTTGCGCTGTTAGCTGTTTTTCAATGTGACCAACGACCAAAGAAAACCATGCTGTAAACCGCTCAGGCGTCGTTCGCATGGCATCACACATTTCCTGTTCAGGCCACCAGCGCCAATCCATCACTTCATCCGGATTTGGCACCAACGCAACATTATCCGCTTCACACGCAATAATTTGGTCCAGCTCATGTTCCGTCAGATTGTTGTCGAGCTCCGCGCGATAGCAAAAAGTTGTTCCCATTTGAAACGTCAACGGCGCAACAATACCCAGCTCCTCATGAAGACGACGTGCAGCCGCAACATCAAAAGCCTCGCCCTGCATAGGGTGTGAACAGCAGGTGTTAGTCCATAAGCCGCCACTGTGATATTTGCTCTGAGCACGTTGCTGCAGCAAATATTCGCGACCCACAGCCGTTTCACGATAGATCATCACAGAAAAAGCCAAATGCAGCAGACCTTGCTGATGCGCCGCCATTTTGTCAGCCAGCCCAATCGGCTCGCCGCTTTCTGTTACCAAAACCACCAGATCTTTCCGCATACCTGTTTTAACTACTCTCACAAATACGTTGGCGTTATAAACACAAAAGGATACGCATTAGCGTATCCTTTTGTTCAACTTTTTTGTCTTGAACGGAAGTTTATGACTTCTTGTTCAAATCAGCCACTTCTGCGTCAAGTTGCGCCAATTTTTCAGCCATTACATCATGGCAACGCGTTGCCAATTCGCGCACCTGATCTTTGGTTAACCCTTCGGTAGAGATAGGGTCCATCACTTCCACAATCACATGGCCATTGTTTCCGCGTGATGCGCGAAGGTCGCGGGTTGAGCTACACACGATAGGAACAATCGGCACACCTGCCGCAATGGCGGCGTGAAACGCACCCGTTTTGAACGGCAGTAAACCACGACCACGTGAGCGCGTACCTTCTGGGAACAACCAAACCGAAACGTTATTTTCTTTAATTTGATCAACCACCTGACCAATCGTGCCCATCGCTTTACTGCGATTATTACGATCAATCAAAATGTTACCGGTTAGCCAGTAAATCAGACCAAAAATCGGAATATACGTCAGGCTTTTTTTACCCACAGTGACGGCTCTTGGGCGCACAGCGTTAGAGACAGTAACCAAATCCCAGTTGCTCTGGTGGTTAGCAATATACACGCAGGTGCCCACTTCTTTCGATGCATCAGTCTCACGCAAGTCCAGTTTGATTCCGAACAGGCTTGAAAGCTTGCCAAACCAGCGGCCAATCGTATAAACATTCTCAGGGTTTCTTGGACTTAGCAGGCAGTAACCACAACCGAAAATAAATATGACAATCGCAAACAAGGCAACAGCCAACAGTCGCAGTATAAAGTACATTCTTCTCTCCTAATGCCTAACACCCGCTTGTGGGGTAGGAAAAACATCCCTGTGAGCAATGCCGAAATCAAGGCTGGCATTACAGCGTACAGGTGTTCGCTAAAACTCAATCGCGACTAGTATACGTATCCATCGGCAAAATTCATCTGTCGAACGATAAAACGTCACTTCGCTGATAAAAAACCCTCCGAAAGGAGGGTTTCAATTCACATTTTGAGACTATGCTTCCGGTGCTTCAGATGGCTCCGCAGCATTTGGCGAGCCAATTTCTATCGCGGTCACACGTTGTAACCCACGCGGTAACATCGCCCCACGTCGCCCACGTTCTCCTCGGAAATTATCAATATCCGACGGTTTAAGCGAAAGTTTACGCTTGCCGGCATGCAAGGTCACGGTGGCACCATGTGGAATCACGTACAGCTGAGCAAGAAGCTCTTCACGTGCTTTGGCGCGAGCAGCAGGAATATTAATGATCTTATTCCCTTTACCTTTGCCCAATTGTGGCAACTCTTTCACAGGGAAAACCAGCATACGGCCTTCGTTAGTGATCGCCAGAATGTCATCATGGTCGAGATCGCCGACTTTTTGTGGCGGCATCACTTCAGCAGCTTGAGGCAGGCTGAGTAAAGCCTTACCACTGCGATTCTTCGACAACAGATCATCATGTTTGCACACGAAGCCATAGCCTGCGTCTGACGCCATCAGCATCAGATCTTCATTCTCGCCCATCAATACATGACGAACGGTAGTGCCTGCCGTGATATTCAGGCGGCCGGTAATCGGCTCACCTTGGCTACGTGCAGACGGCAAGCTGTGCGATTCAAGCGCATAGCTTCGACCATCCGTACCGATGAAGACCGCAGGCTGACTACTCTTACCCTTGGCAGCAGCAAGGAAGCTATCGCCAGATTTATAACTTAATGTCGTTGCATCCACCTCATGCCCTTTAGCATGACGGATCCAGCCTTTGTCTGACAGCACCACGGTGATCGGTTCGCTTGGGATCAGATCACGCTCTGTCATCGCCTTTGCTTCTTCGCGCTCAACCAATGGCGAGCGACGATCATCACCGTACTTTTCAGCATCGGCCATGATTTCTTTTTTCATCAGGGTGTTCATACGACGTTCAGAACCGAGCAGTTTTTCTAAGTGCTCACGTTCTTTGTTTAGCTCGTCTTGCTCACCACGGATTTTGATCTCTTCCAGTTTGGCTAACTGGCGAAGTTTGATTTCAAGAATGGCTTCCGCTTGTTTCTCGCTGAGCTCAAAGCGCTGCATTAGCTCTTTTTTCGGCTCATCTTCGGTGCGGATGATCTCAATCACTTCATCAATGTTGAGATACGCGGCCAACAAACCATCAAGGATGTGTAGGCGAGCCAATACTTTGTCTAAACGGAATTGCAGACGACGACGAACGGTTTCGCGTCGGAACACCAACCACTCGGTCAGAATATGCAGCAGGCCTTTCACCTGAGGGCGACCATCAAGGCCAATCATATTCATGTTTGCACGGTAGCTGCGCTCAAGATCGGTCGACGCAAACAGGTGATTCATCAGCTGATCACAATCAACACGGTTCGAGCGTGGCACGATCACGATACGTGTTGGGTTCTCATGATCAGACTCATCACGAAGATCTTCCACCATCGGCAGTTTCTTCGCGCGCATTTGGTTGGCAATTTGCTCCAGCAATTTTGCACCAGACACCTGATGAGGTAACGCCGAAATGACGATATCGCCATTTTCTTTGTGCCAAACAGCACGCATTCTGATAGAGCCTTTACCACTGCGATACAGTTTTTTCAGCTCAACGTGCGGCGTAATAATTTCCGCTTCCGTTGGATAATCAGGCCCTTTCACATGTTCCAAAAGGCCGTCTAAATCAAGCTGCGGCGAGTCAATCAATGCCACTAACGCATTCGCTACTTCACGAGCATTGTGCGGCGGAATATCTGTCGCCATACCCACTGCGATACCCGTCACGCCATTCAGCAGAATGTGCGGCAGGCGAGCAGGCATGGTTTTCGGCTCTTTCATGGTGCCATCGAAGTTCGGCTGCCAATCCACAGTGCCTTGACTGATTTCGCTCAACAATATTTCAGAGAATCGAGACAAGCGCGATTCTGTGTAACGCATTGCTGCAAAGGATTTTGGATCGTCCGGCGCACCCCAGTTACCTTGACCATCAACCAAGGGATAGCGGTAGGAGAAAGGTTGAGCCATCAAAACCATGGCTTCATAACACGCCGAATCACCGTGTGGGTGGTACTTACCTAACACGTCACCCACAGTACGGGCGGATTTCTTATATTTTGCAGTCGCCGACAGGCCCAGTTCCGACATTGCATAGATAATGCGGCGCTGTACCGGCTTGAGACCGTCACCAATAAATGGCAGTGCTCGGTCCATGATGACGTACATTGAGTAGTTGAGGTATGCATCCTCAGTGAACTTCCTAAGAGGAAGCTGCTCAACACCGTCATAAGTGATATCAGTCATTGAAAACGTCCGATCATAAAATCAAATTAAATGTCTGCCAGCTCGGCCTTATCGCCTTTTTCTTGCAGCCAATGGCGACGGTCTTCTGCACGTTTCTTACCGAGCAACATGTCCATCATGCGATCCGTTTCTTCTTGATCGTCAATAGTGAGCTGCACCAAGCGACGTGTATTAGGATCCATAGTGGTTTCTCGAAGCTGCAGTGGGTTCATTTCACCCAGACCTTTAAATCGCTGAACATCTATTTTTGCGCGCTTCTTACTTAAGCTTTCTAAGATGCCAGTCTTCTCTCCGTCATCAAGGGCATAGAACACTTCTTTGCCACAGTCGATACGATACAAAGGCGGCATGGCCACGTACACGTGACCAGCTTTTACTAGCGCATGGAAATGCTTAACAAACAACGCACACAGCAAAGTCGCGATGTGAAGTCCATCTGAGTCCGCATCCGCGAGGATACACACTTTGCCGTAACGCAGGCCGCTTAAATCTTCACTGTCTGGGTCAATGCCCAAAGCAACGGAAATATCGTGAACTTCTTGCGACGCCAACACTTGGTCAGCAGACACCTCCCACGTATTTAGGATCTTACCGCGCAGCGGCATGATAGCCTGAAATTCGCGATCACGGGCTTGCTTCGCCGAGCCACCTGCCGAGTCACCTTCGACAAGGAACAATTCAGTACGCGCCAAATCTTGCATTGAGCAATCTGTCAGCTTACCCGGCAGTGCTGGGCCAGAAGCCACCTTCTTACGCACCACTTTCTTCGCCGCACGCATACGCTTGTGTGCGTTCGCAATACACACTTCAGCGAGTTGCTCCGCCAGTTGTGGGCGTTCATTGAGCCACAGGCTGAATGAGTCTTTCACCACACCAGAAACAAACGCAGCACATTGACGCGACGACAAACGTTCTTTGGTTTGACCGGCAAACTGAGGATCCTGCATTTTAACCGACAGCACATAGGCACAGCGCTCCCAGATATCGTCAGCAGTCAGTTTCACACCACGAGGCAGCAAGTTACGGAATTCACAGAACTCACGCATCGCATCCAGCAAACCTTGGCGCAGACCATTAACGTGTGTACCGCCTTGCGCGGTAGGAATCAGGTTTACATAGCTCTCTGTTATCAGTTCGCCGCCTTCCGGCAGCCAAATAACCGCCCAATCAGCCGCTTCATGCGGGGCACTAAAATCGCCAGTAAAGGGGTCTGCCGGTAGCAATTCATAGCCCTTCACACCTTCAACGAGGTAGTCTTTCAGGCCCGTCTCGTAACACCATCGAATAGTTTCATTAGTGTTTTTATCGGTAAAGACAATCTCAAGCCCAGGGCAAAGCACCGCTTTTGCTTTGAGGTTACTTTTTAGACGAGAAACAGAAAATTTCGGCGAATCAAAGTAAGAGGTATCTGGCCAGAAGTGGACGCGAGTACCTTTGGCGCGACGACCACAAGTGCCTGTTACGGTAAGCTCTTGGACTTTATCGCCATTTTCGAAGGCAATGTCATACACCTGACCATCGCGTTTGACAGAGACTTCGACACGCTTTGACAGCGCATTCACCACGGATATACCCACGCCGTGCAAACCACCACTGAATTGGTAGTTATTGTTCGAGAACTTACCACCAGCGTGCAATTTACACATGATCAGCTCGACGCCCGATACCCCTTCTTCAGGGTGGATATCAACAGGCATCCCTCGTCCGTCATCAATCACTTCAAGTGATTGATCAGCGTGAAGAATAACTTCCACTTTGCGAGCATGTCCCGCCAACGCCTCATCGACACTGTTATCGATGACTTCTTGACCGAGGTGATTGGGGCGAGTCGTGTCTGTATACATACCGGGACGACGACGTACCGGCTCAAGACCATTGAGAACTTCAATGGATCCAGCGTTATAAACTTGATCTGTCATAGATGATTGGTTTCTAAATTTTGTCACATGGTCTGTGAAGGTTCGCTAGCTTGTCAAATAATGACACAGCTGACGCGATCATTCTGTGAGTTACAGTCACAGTCCTAAGAATTGAATAATCTCAGCGGGATATCTATCAAAGCCGACGAAAGCGTGATCTCCGCCCGCTTCAACAGTTTGCTTACACCCCTGATACTTGGAGACGGCTTGCCTGTAATCAAGCACCTCATCGCCTTCCTGCTGTAACAGCCAAATCGAATTGGGATGTGTTATGGATTCTGTCTCAAGCGCTTTAAGCTCATCCATATGATGAGGCTCTAGCAAATATTGCTCCCCGGTATACGGGTTTTGTTGCGGGCCAAGATAGTCTGCCAGCAACATATAAGGCTTCACCGCAGGGTTAACCAAAACGGCGCGAATGCCATATTTTTCATTGAGCCAGGTAGATAGATAACCACCAAGAGAACTACCGACCAAACCGATACAATAGTCACCTTTATATTGCTCAACAATCTGCTCTAGCTGAGCTGCAGCGCCGGAAGGGTAACAGGCAAGGCGGGGAACTTCCAGCTTTATGTCTGGGCGATTGACCTCACACCAGGCTTTCATTTGCTGCGCTTTTGCCGACAACGGCGAGCTATTAAAGCCATGGATATAAAGCAGTAATGAAGACATGAATCAGTAACCTGACGAATTCATATCGGGCTGAAAGTGTGCGCCTTTAATGCGGCCAATTTTCGAGGC
The DNA here is from genome assembly GCF_045679545.1 of Enterovibrio litoreus. Lineage (NCBI taxonomy): Bacteria > Pseudomonadati > Pseudomonadota > Gammaproteobacteria > Vibrionales > Vibrionaceae > Enterovibrio > Enterovibrio litoreus. Next base: position 437,100 of record NZ_CP166194.1, on the reverse strand, counting down.
AATCGTGCCATCTTGATGCAACGAAATTTCACGCCAGCCAGGGTTAGTTGAATCGAGCGCAAAATCATCAGAATCGGGCAGAAACTGAATACACGTTGAAGGCGCAGCCATCACTCGGCAACCTTTAAATTGCGTATCTAACGCCTGATGGATATGACCACATACCACGCCTTTCACGTTATTGTACTTTTCCACCAGCGTCCAAAAATCATCTTGGTTATGAAGTTGATGCTGATCCAGCCATGCGCTACCCGCAGGCAAAGGGTGGTGGTGAAGCAACACCAATGTGTGGCGAGAAGGATTTATCTCTAGGGCTTGCTCTAACAGTATCAACTGTTCAGTCGACAAACGACCATGAGGAACACCTTTCACCTGACTGTCCAACATCACCAGCTGCCAATCATCCCCTATCAATACCTGATCGCAGCGTACCAAAGTCGATTGCGTCAGTGCTTTTTGCATTTCAGGCTGATAGTCATGATTACCCGGCAACCAATAGCAAGGTTGTGACCAATGGGCGATGCCTTCCACGAAGCGTTGATAAGACTCTTCGGTATGGTCTTGCGACAAATCACCCGTTGCAATAATCGCATCAAATTCAATATTTTGGGACCGGATATCCGCCACCACGGCCTTATAGCTCGCAGCCGTATTCACCCCTAGCAAACAGCCATAAGGATCTGCGAAAAGGTGAGTATCTGTAATTTGCAACAACCGGACGGTCTGGCTGTGTTGGCTAGTTAGATGGCAAGTCCGCAACGTCTTGAAAATCCTGATCATAAATACGCGTGGTCATAATAACGCGTCAAACTAATAAATAATGTTTTGTTTTGTCATTCCGTTTCGCAAGCAATGCGCCAACCAATCTGAAAGAAATGCATTAATCTGGTGCTTTTCGTCCCGCTGGTGCATTCGAGGGTTCGGGTAATCATAACGCGGCTGAATCCGAGAAATCTGCTGGCTTGTACACACTTCAGCGACACGTGCATCGTGATACATACGAACCGTGAGCCGAGGTCTCAAATATTGAGGAATTTCCCCGCGCTGCCAGATATCGAGCAACGTGGTATAACGAGTTGATTCAACAATGTCTAGTTGAAACTCATTGCCTTGAATGTCATATACACAAAATTCCCCGACATCATCCTGACGTGGCATCAGTCTGAGCAGCTTTGCGTAGTTCGTTTCATACATTCGCATCAAGGCACTTAAATCGACTTGATACCCTCGTCTCAACATATCACTTCCCGCTTACGATCAGACGAGTCGTGACTCAATCTGCTCGCCACCTCTTGAGATTTAGAGCCAACCATTGCAACGCAATGATTGATGCTGCGTTTTCAATCTTACCGTCTTCCATCCACTGCATCGCTGTTGTGCGCGGTACAAGATGAACCAATATATCTTCCCCTTCTTCAGGCAAGCCATGTATGCCTTTCGCATCACTGGCATCAACAATGCCCAAGTACAGGTGAATACGTTCCGAGCAACCACCAGAGCTAGACAAATAGCTGGTCATAGGTAGCAACTCTTTCACGTTGAGCCCGGCTTCTTCCTCTGCCTCGCGCACGGCAACCGCTTCTGGCGTTTCATCTTTATCGATAATGCCCGCGACGATTTCTAACTGCCAAGGTGATGGGCTCGCCGCCATCGCACCAATGCGAATTTGCTCAACCAATACCACCATGTCACTCACAGGGTCGTAAGGGAGCATCGCCACTGCATGTCCGCGTTCAAACAGTTCACGTTCAATGGTTTCACTCCAGCCACCTGCAAACAGGCGATGACGAAAGCGATATTTCACCATCTTAAAGTAACCATTATAGACAATGTCAGTGTTATCAATATGAACGTCATTGACGCCAAATTGGTTAGGTTGCGTTTGCTGTGGCACGTTTTGTCCCATATAGCCTCCAAACGGGATGCAAATGATAAGTCTCATAAATATCTACCCGCAATCAGAAACCTTCACTTTTTTGGTATGGATTGCAGAAATATTTGAATAGCGTCAAGGTTTAGGTGTTTTTACAACCAACTTTTCTTAAGAAACCCTCATATTGTCAGTTCCAAGTCAGCAAGCATGGTTTACACTAGGCCGAATGCCCTTCGGCAATTTATAAAAATGAACAGAGTTCAGGGATAACCTTTATGAAAAAATTGCTCCCCTATTTCATCGGGATGGCGCTAGGCACCACGGCCCCCCTGGCTAGCGCAGATGATCTGATTCAAGTATATGAACAAGCCAAACAAAGCGACCCGCAATTGCTGCAATCTGCAGCGACTCGCGATGCTGCGTTTGCGGCAGTTGACACGCAACGTGGTGTACTACTGCCTCAAATCAACTTGAGTGCAGGTTACAACCTCGCCCGTAACAGCAAAGATGCGCTGATCAATGACACCAACACGTTAACTGCGGGTGTAGATTTGAGCCAAGAATTGTTTGACCAAAATAGCTGGATCAATCTAGACATCGCTGAAATTACTGCGCGTCAAGCTGACGCTGTGTATGCGGTTCAGCAACAAGGTCTTATTCTTCGCGTTTCGGAAGCGTACTTCAATGTGCTGCGCGCCATTGACGATTTAACATTTGTCCGTGCAGAAAAAGCGGCCGTAGGTCGTCAACTTGAACAAACCAAGCAACGCTTTGAGGTGGGTCTGTCGGCCATTACCGATGTTCATGACGCACAAGCACAGTATGACTCGGTACTGGCACAAGAAATCTTGTCTGAGAACTCGGTGAGTAACAGCTACGAAGCGCTGCGTGAAATTACAGGGCAGCGTCATGAATCGTTGAATATCCTGAACACCAAATCTTTCTCAGCAACGCGTCCAAATCAAACGCCTGAAGCACTGGTTAAGCAAGCAGAAGAGACCAACCTCAGCTTGCTGGCACAACGTATTTCTCGTGATGCTGCGAAAGAGCGTATCAGTTTGGCGGAATCGGGGCATATGCCATCCCTAACACTGGTTGCGGGATACGGCTACACCGATCAAGACAACAAAACCAACCCTTCACGTGATGTGAGCGGCAACAACCAATTGTCTGGCGGCATTAACTTTGCGATGCCGCTGTATTCTGGCGGCACGATCAGTGCTGGTGTAAAAGAAGCGCAATACAACTATGTTGCCGCTTCTGAGCAACTAGAAGGCACTTACCGCACCACAGTGAAAGATGTTCGCGCATTTTATAACAACATTAATGCCAGCATTGGTGCATTGCGTGCGTATGAGCAAACCGTGATTTCCCAAAAATCGGCGCTGGAAGCAACAGAAGCAGGCTTCGAAGTGGGTACACGTACTATCGTTGATGTACTGGATGCAACTCGCCGTCTGTACGACGCAAACCGCAACCTGTCCGATGCACGTTACAACTACATCGTGAGTGTGCTGCAACTGCGTCAAGCGGTCGGTACGCTAAGCGAAAATGATCTGGTTGAAGTGAACAGCGGCCTGATCCCACCAAAGAAATAATTTCGCTGAGTAACCAAACCTAAGAATCAAAAAAGGCACCGCAATGCGGTGCCTTTTCTTTCGCTTGAACATTGAATCATAAACACTCAATGTTGAAGATAAAATGCGATCAGTTATGGCCACTTAAAATCGAATTGATGATTTCTGTGGTTGAGCAACCATCTTCAAAGTTCAGCACCAGCACTTCACCGCCAGCCGCAATCACTTCTTCACCGCCTGCAATTTCTTCAGGCTTATAGTCGCCGCCTTTTACCAGCAAACTTGGCAATACTTCACTGATCAATCGCTGTGGCGTCTCTTCGCCAAACGGAACCACCCAATCTACCGCGCTCAAGCCCGCCAGCACCGCCATACGGCGATCTGTTGGGTTAACCGGGCGACCTGGGCCTTTAAGCGCACGTACAGACTCATCCGTGTTGACTGCCACAATCAGGCGATCACCCAATTTTGCTGCTTCGTTTAAGTAGGCAACATGACCTGCATGCAAAATGTCAAAACAACCATTGGTCATCACGACTTTCTCACCGCGCGCTTTCGCCACTTGAACTGCTGTAATCAATTGATTCTCAGTCACTACGCCATAGCCAGACTGGTGGCTACCGTGTACCGCTTCAGTCAATTCAATGGTCGACAGTGTCGACGTACCCAGCTTACCAACAACAACACCTGCCGCGGCATTTGCAAGCGCACACGCATCTGCCAGTGATTTTCCGGCAGCAAGTGACGACGCCAACACAGAAATCACAGTATCGCCCGCACCGGTCACGTCATACACTTCTTTTGCCAGTGTCGGCAGGCTTAGAGGTTCGTGGCCTTCTTGCAACAGCATCATGCCGTGTTCGCTGCGTGTAACAAGCAGTGCATCAAACTCGAACTTACGGATAAGTTCTAAGCCTTTTTCGATGATGTCGTCTTCACAGAGGCACGCCCCCACGACGGTTTCAAACTCGCTCATGTTTGGCGTTAGCAGTGTCGCACCGCGGTAACGCTCAAAGTCAGCCCCTTTTGGATCCACCAGCGTAGGAATACCCGCTTTACGTGCCAATTGAATCATCGGCTGCACATTTTCCAACGCGCCTTTGGCGTAGTCAGAAAGGATCATGGCTTTGGTGTGAGGCAACGCCGCTTCAATGCGATCTAAAATCGGCTGCACATCCACATTGTGGAAGCTCTCTTCGAAGTCCAAACGAATAAGCTGCTGGTTGCGGCTCATCACGCGCAGTTTCGTAATGGTTGGGTAATCCGCCAAACCAACGAAATGACAATCCACTTTCAAAGAGCTCAGGGTGTCATTCAGCACCTGTGCTTGTTCGTCCTGACCAACAAGGCCAATCAGTCTTGCTTTGCCACCGAGCGCTGCAATGTTCATTGCCACGTTCGCTGCGCCGCCTGGACGTTCTTCGGTTTGGTTGATTTTCACCACAGGCACAGGCGCCTCTGGCGAGATACGTCCCGTTGGGCCATACCAGTAACGGTCTAGCATTACATCACCAACAACCAGAACGTCGGCTTGCTGATAGTCAGGCAAAGTGAGTTTCATTGTTTTCTCCACGGACATAGGAACGTCGGCGATAGTACCATAAAGCCCACAAAGCAACAGCCGATTAGGCCCCTCTACGTTCTCTCTAACACACTGAAACATGCATCTTGGTCAGAGTTAAGGTTACAATGCGATTCTTCTGTTTATCGACTGAGTCAGGAAACACGTAATCGCCATGAGTCGAACACACGACGCACCAACATTCCAATGGTCTTATTTGCATCCCAAATATCTGCATACGTGGATTGGGGTTGGCTTGATGTTTCTTATCAGTTGGCTTCCCTACCGTGTACAGCGTTTCTTGGGCAGAAACATTGGCCTGCTGGTGATGAAGCTGTTTAAAAGTCGTCGCAAAATTGCCGATCGCAACCTTCAACTTTGCTTCCCAGAAATGACAGGCGGTGAACGCAATACCCTGCTGAGAGAAAATTTTCAGCACATGGGGCTCGCGCTATTTGAAACCTGCATGGCATGGTTCTGGCCTGACTGGCGTATTAAAAAACACATGAAATACGTCGGGTTTGAGCAACTTGAGGAAATTAAAGCCAGCAAGCAAGGTGTTCTGGTTGTTGCTGTTCATTCATTTAATCTTGAGCTAGGCGCGCGTGCATTTGGTACCCACACCTCTGGCTATGGCGTTTATCGTCCCAACACCAACCCCGTGTACGATTGGTTCCAATACCGAGGCCGCACTAGAGATAATGGTGCAATTGACCGTCGCGATGTCAAACGCATGGTCAAAGTGCTTCGTAAAGGCTCACTGCTTTGGTATGCGCCTGATCATGACTATGGTCGCCATCGCTATGCGTGGGCGCCCTTTTTTGCCGTTGAGAAAGCCTGCACCACGACAGGCACGCACTTGCTAGCCTCTGCAGGCAAAGCAAAAGTGATGACATTTACCATCACGCGAGATCGTGAAGGTACGGGCTATACGCTGACGCTCGATCCACCATTGGAGGCATTCCCTTACGATGATGAAGAAGCCGCCGCGATTTACATGAACAAATTTGTCGAACGCTCAATCATGCGTGCGCCAGAGCAATACATGTGGTTACACCGCCGCTTTAAAAGCCGACCTGACGGTGAGCCTTCGCTCTACGATTAGGGGTCCTGGGTCCTGGGTCCTGGGTCCTGGGTCCTGGGTCCTGGGTCCTGGGTCCTGGGTCCTGGGTCCTGGGTCCTGGGTCCTGCAAGGCTTTTAGATTCGCTGCGACGACGCAAAGCGCTTGCTCTCCCCAGGCCCTAGGACCTTCGTTTCCTAGGACCTGTTTTATACAGGTTCCATCCACGCATCCCAAGCCGATTTCACCGCTTCACGCTCTGCCATGAATGCTCTGTCGTCCACTTCCACAGACGCATCAAGCAAGTTGAGACGATGAATTTCATCTCGCATAGCAACATATGCATCACGCAGAGCAAGCGCCTGTGCAGGGTCTAGAATTCCCGCTTGCGCCATGTCTTCGAGAATACGCACATTGTCACTCCAGCGCGTTAGCGCAGGTTCGTCATGACTGTGGGCAAGCACCAAAAACTGCGTCATAAATTCAATATCCGTGATCCCGCCAGGATCTTGTTTGATATGAAATTTTCCGCTTTCTTTGCTGCCAAGGTGGTCGCGCATTTTTACACGCATGTCAGCCACCTCTTTTCTTAATGTCTCAATATCACGCGATTGGGTGAGTACCTGCTTGCGCACTTTGGCAAAACCTTGAGAGAGCGCCGCATCACCATAAATCATGCGTGTGCGCACCAAGGCTTGATGCTCCCACGTCCACGCTTCTGTGTTCTGATATTCCTGAAATGATTCAAGAGTGGTTACCAGCATGCCTGACGCACCAGAGGGACGAAGACGGGTATCAATCTCATACAAAACACCTGACGCGGTGCGCGTTGAGAACAAGTGCACAATACGTTGAGCGAGACGCAGATAAAACTGGCGACCATCGATCTCTTTCGGCCCATCGGTGTACACATTGTCTGGGCAGTCGTGCAAAAATACCACGTCCAGATCCGAGCCATAACCGAGTTCAATACCGCCAACCTTACCGTACCCAACGACAGCAAAACCTCGGCCATCGCGTTCAAGTAAATGCTTCGGCTGGCCGTATTTTTCCGCCATTTGATACCACGCCTGATTGACCACGGCCTCGACAATGGCTTCAGCCAAATACGTCAGATGATCACTCACTTTCATCACAGGCAATACATCAGCAATATCCGCCGCTGCTATGCGTAACAACTGAGCTTGTTTGTATTGACGGATCATCTCCATCTGCTGCTCCATATCCTCTTCAGGGATACGGGCAAGGAAATCAAATAACTCATTTCGGTATTGATCGATCGGCGTGGGATTATAAAGATGCTGAAGATCCAATAGCTCATCGAGCAATATTGGGTAGGTCGCCAACTGCTCCGCCACCATGCGACTGGCACTGCACAAACGCACCAACTGAGTGATCGCGCCATGATGCTCATCCAAAAGCTCAAGGTAAGTGGTGCGGGTAGCAATGCTCACCAGAAGCTTCAACACGCGTTCCAAAACTGCCAAGCTGTTTTCACGGCAAACAATATTGCTTAACACCACAGGCATCAGGCGGTTCATCACTTCACGACCGCGCGGCCCCAAGGTACGCTTGGCCAATTCTTCTTTAAAGCGCAGCAAAGCTTGTGCTTTCTCCGCCGTGTTGGCTGCGGACATATCGGTTAAGATCTTTTCCACTAATTCAGGATCACGTGCCGCATCCCAGATCTCACCAAAATCCGCGTCGATCTTGTCTTCGCCATTGTCTTCTTCATCCCCAATAAGATCGTCAAAGACCTGATGAACACCCAGCATATGCTGACTGATCGCAGCAGCAAGATCGCCCCAGTTGCTTTGCCCCATCGCCGTCGCAAGACGCAGTTGATCGAGGGGGTTGTCTGGCAACGTCTGTGTTTGCTTGTCATCAATAGCCTGCAAAAGGTTTTCAACACGACGCAGATAGCGATAAGACGCCTCTAGCGTGTCCACTTCCGCTTCTGGCAGTAAACCAAGCTCACGAATGGCATAAAGGGTAAAGAACAGACCACGGCGACGAAGAATAGGATCTCGACCACCGCGTATTAGTTGGAAAGATTGGGCAATAAATTCGATTTCACGAATACCGCCCGCGCCGAGCTTGATGTTATTGGTGAGGCCACGACGGCGAACTTCACTGCGGATCATCGCCTTCATGCGGCGTAAAGATTGGATAGCACTGAAATCGATATAACGACGGAACACAAACGGGCGTAGCATTTGGCGAAGCGTCTGATAACAATCAAACTGCTCTTTGCCCATCACGCGGGCTTTGATCATCGCGTAACGTTCCCATTCACGTCCCTGCTCTTGATAGTAATCTTCCAGTGCAGCAAAGCTCATCACCAAGGGGCCACTGTCGCCAAAAGGACGTAACCGCATATCAACGCGGTAGCAAAAGCCATCATAGGTTTGTTGATCGAGCGCTTTGATCAGACGCTGACCAAGGCGCGTAAAGAATTGGGCGTTAGCAATGCTGCGACGTGCACCTTGAGTTTCACCGTTCTCTGGATAAGTGAAAATCAGATCAATATCGGACGAGAAATTGAGTTCACCGCCACCGAGTTTCCCCATCCCCAGCACCAGCATAGGTTGCGGGTTTCCTTCTGCGTCACAAGGCGTACCCCATTCCGTGCAACAATGACGATACAGCCAACCGTAAGCCTCCATGATCAGCGCCTCCGCCAACTTAGACAGATGGGAAAGGCTGTCGTCTAGCGTCATGGTGTCATTGAAATCATGCCATGCCAGCCACGTCATTTCCTGTCGGCGAAAACGGCGTAACTCACGCATCAAGCCGTTTTCGTCTTGCTGGCTATCGAGCTTCTCTTTTAATCGCTTTCGATACTGCGGCGCGCGCAGACCTGACGACAAGTTGTCCTTGAGCCAAGGTAACAAAGTGTCATCGTGAAGAATGGATTCTGCAATGAAATCACTCAATGCCAACGTTCGCGTCAACGTTTCTCTCGACTCACCCTGCCAATTGGCAAGATTCTCCGGCTGTTGTTCAACAAGTGCTTCTAACCTGCGAGCCGCGCAAGTTTCCAGTTCCTTGGGCAAAGACATCTGATCCGTCCCTATCGCTAATGGCTATCGTTAATGGCTATGTTTATCGCTAATCGATACTGCCCCTAAAATATCACAAAAAAAGCCCGCACAATGGTGCGGGCTTCTTGATACGCGTGCAGAAACTACACCGCAAACTCCTTGATCTTCAAATCAAGTGCTTCGGCGTTGTTTTGCATGTCACCCGACGTTTCTGCCAGCTCGGTGACGACCGTTACCGATGCCTCCACCAACTCTCTGACATTATTTAGATTGAGGTTCATTTCATCCGTCACCGACGCTTGTTGCTCAGCGGCCGACGCAATATGGAAGTTCATGTCATTGATCTGGGCAATTTGCTCCACAATCAAATTCAGTTCTTCACCCGCTTTGCTGACAGACGCCACGCTCTCGACTGCTTCCACCACGCTTTGCTCCATCAGGCCGACCGCTTGTCGTGCTGACGATTGCAATTGCGTGATCATATCTTGAATTTCTACCGTCGCTTTTTGTGTACTTTGCGCCAGATTTCGCACTTCATCCGCCACCACGGCAAAACCACGCCCTTGCTCGCCAGCACGTGCTGCTTCAATCGCCGCGTTCAATGCCAGCAGGTTGGTTTGCTCTGAAATCCCCTGAATGGTGACCACCACTGAGCTGATTTTCTCCACGCGCTCTTCAACCTGATTCACCACATTGGCTGATTCGCGGATATCGTTAGACAGCTTATTAATCGTACCGATAGTATTGCTCACGTAGCGCTGACCGCTGACAGCCTGTTCACGCGAACTTTCGGTGGCTTGTGACGCAGCGCGAGCATGACCCGCAACGTCTTGTACCGTAGATGTCATTTCGCTCATGGCCGATGCCAGCAGATCAATTTCACCGAACTGCTCTTTGGCTGACTCACGGGTTTCATCCATGCTAATCGTCATCACTTCTGCCATCGAGGACAGATCTTCTGATGAACTGCGCTGGGTTTTAATCACGCTGACTAGCTGAATGCGCGTTTTCTCAAGTTCGCGAGCCAGTTCGCCAAATTCATCACCGCAGTCCATATTAACGGGCTGACTCAAGTTCTTGCGCGCCATTTCACGCATGCAATCAATCAAATAGTTAATCTGACGTAGCATCAAACGTGACCCACCAAGTAAGATCACCATAAACGCCACAATCATGCCCGCTGTCTGCCAAGCAACCTGAACCAGATATGCTTGATAGTATTGGTCAGCCGCAGAGTCTGCTTGTGAAGCCACGGCCACCCAGTCACTTCCCGTCACAGGAACAACAAAACCATGACGTGCTTTATCGGTGAGGTGGTAGGTAAACTCACTTTGAGCATTTCGCATTTGTTCTGCGAGCAGACGACCATTTTCTAATGGCAGGTTTAATCCCTGAAAAGACGTGATTGAAGGATGAGCCAATACTTCGCCAGTCGCGCTGTTGGCAAAAAAGACGTATTCATGGGTATTACTGGTCAGGTTCTCGCTTTTGGCCACTTGCTCAAGTAACGCAACGCCGTCCGGCAGTGTCAGCAAGGTTTTGGCCAATTCTGCACTTCTCAGCGCTTGGCTATGGCTTTGTGCTTCTGTTACTTCGGTGACCGATGCGCGAAACGCATTCGCATCCCAAAGTTGCTTTGCAAGCAACAACACGGTACTAAATACCATGAGTATCACAAGCTTGGGGACCAATTTGATGTTACTAACAGCCTTTTCCCAAGGCTTGAATATCATCTGAGACATTCTGTGTGACTCCTTTATCATTGCTTCGCAAAGGTGCGAGACACTAGCGTTGACGCAAAACGGGTGGAAACTCGCCACATTTCTTAACGGCAGCAAAGGCAGTTCTTAAAGTGATGACAGAGACAAAAACGCAAAACCTAGATCTGAATCCAATGAGTTTGTTGAGCTTGCTGCTCTCGTTCGTCTCATTGTGCGTGGTCAGCACTATTCTGTTACTGCCCAAAAACGACCCTCTTTATACCCTATTGCTTGGGGTCGACACGCTGATCTGTCTGGTTTTTCTGCTACAAATATCCATACATTTTCTTAAAAGTGATAACAAACTCACTTATTTGAAAACCCATTGGATAGACATACTCGCGAGCATTCCCATTGTCGAAGCGCTTCGATTTGCCCGCGTATTTCAAATTTTCAGAGTGTTCCGATTGCTCAAAGCCAGTGAGCCCTTGCTCTTTTATATGAAGAGAAATCGCAACGAAACGGCCATGGCCAGTATTCTGCTACTACTTACCGTGCTGATTTCCGCTGGCTCTGCCGCGATATTTGCGTTTGAAAGCCCTGCAGATAACGCCAATATCGATAGTTTGACCGATGCCATTTGGTGGATGTTTGTGACCATATCGACCGTTGGTTATGGCGATCACTACCCCGTTACCGCTGCGGGGCGAGCGGTTGCAGTGGTGGTGATTGTGTGTGGGGTCGGTATTTTTGGTGCTGTTACGGGTCTGGTCGCGTCGTATATCACCAAACCGGAGGAAAAAGAGCAGGAACAAGCCATGCGCCAAAGCGAAGTGTTAGAAACCTTATTGACGCAGCAACAGCAAATGTTAGCGCGTTTGGCAGATATGGAAGCGCGACTCAACATACTAACGCCAACAGCGCCAGAACAAGAAAACACCACTGAAAAATCGACAAAAAAATAGCGCCTCTTGGCGCTATTTCTCTTTTCAACCAGATATTCAAATAACCTGAGTGACTGATTCCAATACGCTTACTGATCCCAATAAGGATCGAGTGTTAATCCGATTTGGCGCGATTGCATCATGGCATGAAGCAAAGACTCTTCTTTGCGACGTAGCCATTTTTCGATTTGCGCTTTGTCTTCTTCACTGAAATCTTCGTCTTCAGCAAACTTACGAATAGGCTCAAGCAGCAAAATATCATCAATACCTTGCAGTAAATCCAGCCACGGTAATCGGAAGGTTTCGCGATCTTCCGCATCATATAGTGCCGCCAAACAACAACCCGACAGCAAATTACGCGTTAAACGAGGCTGTTGGTCTAGGTAACCAAATCTGTCGAGCTCATTTTCAAGCGCAAACACACTCAGTAACTCGTCATATGACGCTGCCAGCGAACGAGTGGCAAAGCTACGGATAGGCTCAGCTAGCTTTTCGCGGGCTTTATCATCCAAAAACGGCTGCCAGCCTCGCGTCAAAATCCAACGACTGAGATCGAGTAACAAATTGCAGTATCGCGAAGAGTGGAGCAGCTCAAGTACGTCGGCCCGCTCAGGCAATGCACCGTAGCTTTCAGCTAACTTTGCCAGCAATGGCTTCTGAACATTCAGTTTTCGCAGGAAATAGCCTTTGTCATCCACCAAACGTTCAATCGCACGCGCTTGGTTGATCCAATCCAGTTCGCCTTCAAGCCATTGCAGTTCTTGGCGCAACAAGGCGCTAGCACGACGAGGGATCAAACCGCCATATAACACCAAGACTTGGCGGATAAGCGCAACTGCATTGCACATTTCAAAAATGGCATTTTTCTCAGGGCGCTCAACGTAAATCTGCTCATGGTAATGCCAATGTTCAAGGGCATGTTCGAGCGCCCTTACAAAGGCTTGCTCCGTTGACTCAGAGCTATTCACGCCAACAATTGACAGCGCTCTAACCGCGTCGCCTTGATAGCCTGTCGCGAGACGATAGCCACGTGCCGCTTTGCTCAAGTTCCCTAAACGCAAACCGCCGTTTTCAGCTAACTCCCGCGCCAGCACAAACAGTGCATCTGTCTGACCGGATTTCAGTTCAATCTCTACCTCACAGATAGGATCATAACCGCCATCGGTTGTCGTCACCTCACCGCTGTCAAAGGCCAGCTCAACCTGACTGCTGTCGGGCATTGCGAGTAACCATTGCTGGCGTTCAAAATCAGTTGAGAATAAAGGCTGTAGATTGGCGTGGAGTGCGTCGAGGTTCAACCCTTCTGGCCAGGCATCAGCAGGGATTAATGAAAGATCGGGAACGGGAGATTCAAGTTCCGCATTATATTCTGGTCGCTGGTGCAGCCCAGCAACAACCCGCCCGGCAGTCTTCAGCGTTTGAACAAATACATCATCGTATCGTCTCACCCTCAAGCCAATATCGTGCTGACGCAGCAAAAAATCAGGGGTATCGTAATAGATATTGCCAAGGTGTCGTTGGCATTGCTGCAATACTTTTAAATCAGCAGCTTTATCTCGAATTTGTCGCGAAAAATCGGACGAGACAAAAAACTTTAACTCTATCTCAGTTTCCATAACGGTACCTATAACCAATAGCAGGACAAGAATATGGGGAATTAGACACTCGGGCAAGAGACTTTCATTGATCTGAAACGGTATCAATAAGAATGTGATTGCGCTAACATTCGCCGCTTGTACACCATTGTGTAAGTATTAGTCTGCATCCAATCCAGACTTGATAGGTAGATACGGCTATGCCAGTAAATACAATCATGGGGCTATTCGCAAAGAGCCCTCTAAAACCTTTGCAACGTCACGTGAGCCGCGTCAACGACTGCTGTTCATTATTGGTTCCCTTCTTCGCAGCTTGCGAGCAAGGAGACTGGGTGCGTGCAGAGGCTTTGCGCCACGAAATTTCGACGCTAGAAAAAGAAGCGGATGTCTTGAAGCGCGAAATTCGTCTTAAATTACCTCGTGGTCTTTTCCTCCCCGTGGACCGCACTGATATGCTTGATCTGCTGACTCAGCAAGACAAGCTAGCTAACCTCGCCAAAGACATTGCTGGTCGTGTTATCGGCCGTCAACTTCAGGTTCCCTCCCTTCTTTACCCAGACTTTGTTGCCTATGTGCAGCGCTGTCTCGACGCCGCCGATCAGGCGCGCCGCGTTATTAGTGAACTGGATGAATTACTCGAAACTGGCTTTAAAGGACGTGAAGTAACGCTAGTGGAAGAGATGATCAATCAATTGGATGCCATCGAAGATGACACCGATACGATGCAAATTCATCTGCGTCAGCAACTGATGTCAATTGAGAGTGAATACAACCCAGTTGATGTGATGTTCCTGTACAAGATCCTTGAATGGGTCGGCGAAATCGCCGATCAGGCACAACGTGTTGGCTCGCGTCTTGAGCTTATGCTATCTCGTTCGTAGTGCAACGTTCACCGAACAAATAACAAGGTAAAACAATGGAAATCCTAGCGAATTACGGCACCATCATTATTTTGGTGGCCGCGGCTTTTGGTTTCATGATGGCAATTGGTATTGGTGCAAATGATGTTGCTAATGCCATGGGAACATCTGTTGGCTCGAAAGCGCTAACCGTTAAACAAGCAATCATTATTGCCATGATCTTCGAATTTGCGGGCGCATACCTCGCAGGTGGCGAAGTCACCGACACCATCCGCAAAGGCGTGATAGACACCTCGTTGTACGCCAGCCAACCTGAAGTGCTGGTCTACGGCATGATGTCAGCATTGCTGGCGGCGGGTACTTGGCTTCTGGTTGCGTCCTTTATGGGCTGGCCGGTATCAACCACTCACTCCATCATTGGCGCCATCATTGGCTTCGCTTGTGTGTCTGTTGGCGCACACGCCGTAGATTGGAGTTCAGTGCAAGGTATCGTGGGCAGTTGGCTTGTCACACCGCTGATATCGGGTATTTTTGCTTACGTCATCTTTCTCAGCGCCCAGCGCCTGATTTTTGATACCGACCAACCCTTGATTAACGCCAAACGTTTTGTACCTGTTTACATGTTTTTGACGGCCATGATCATCGCAATGGTCACCATCAAAAAGGGGTTGAAACACGTTGGTCTTCATCTGACAACAGGTGAGGCCGTCATGGTATCAGTGGCACTATCTGCACTGATCATGGCCTTTGGTTACGTCTATATTAGCCGCAAATACAAAAACAACGACGTGGGCGCCAATGGCTACCAAGGCGTTGAGCGTGTGTTCAGCTTATTAATGGTCGTAACAGCGTGTGCGATGGCATTTGCGCATGGTTCCAATGACGTTGCCAATGCGATTGGCCCACTTTCCGCTATCGTTTCGACAGTTGAAAACATGGGGCAAATCTCAGACAAAACCCAAATTGCATGGTGGATATTGCCACTTGGCGGCATCGGTATTGTTGTTGGCCTCGCAACACTCGGTCATAAGGTGATGGCAACCGTCGGTACCGGCATTACTGAACTGACACCAAGCCGCGGTTTCGCCGCGCAGCTAGCCACCGCCTCAACCGTTGTTTTGGCATCAGGTACTGGCCTGCCAATCTCAACCACACAAACTCTAGTAGGTGCGGTATTGGGTGTTGGTTTTGCACGTGGTATTGGTGCACTGAACTTGGGTGTGGTGAGAAATATCGTCGCATCTTGGGTGGTCACTTTGCCCGCAGGCGCACTACTTGCCGTGATTTTCTTCTATATCATGGAAGCAATCTTCGGTTTGTAATTACGCAAAGAAAGGCATTTCCGTCACGTTTTTGTGCAGCGATGTCAGTCTTCGGTCAAAAAAGGGAGGTTATACCTCCCTTTTGTTGTACCTAGCCCCGAAAATTTTTTAGTATCTGATACCAATCGTATTACGTCTCTGCTCGAAGATTGCATCAGCAAGGAAGAGCAAAGCACGAAAACGAAGGGTAAAAAACAAACGACACTCACGAACAACCAAAGGAAGAATCCGTGAAGCAACTTTTCTCTGCCCTGGCTGTATTGATGATGCTAGTGGTTCCAGCGGCACACGCGCAGGACAACTATATCTCTGACGAGCTTTTTACTTACATGCATTCTGGCCCGGGCTCCCAATATCGCATCGTGGGTAGCATAGATGCTGGTACAAAGATTACAGTTGTGGACCGTAACCGGAATGAAGGTTACAGCCAAGTGATTGATGACCGTGGCCGCAAAGGTTGGATTGAAACCAAGTACGTGACCAATCAACCAGGCCTGAAAACACGCTTACCTGCACTGGAAGCAGAGCTTTCCCAAGTGAAAGAAGCATTGGAAAGCGCGCAAGGTGATACTGAAGCCAAAACCAAAGGCTTGATCACCTCACTGGACCAACGTAACGCGCAAGTGAAAGAGCTAGAGCAACACACCAGCGAACTGAATCAGAAACTCATTGACGCACAAACGGAAATCCGTGAACTTCGTGCACGTATCGATACGCAAAAAGATGACTTGCTGATGCGCTACTTCACCTACGGCGGTATTGTCGCGGGTGGTGGTCTGCTGTTTGGCTTGATTCTTCCTCACCTTATCCCACGTCGCAAAAAACGTAATAACGGTTGGGCGTAAACGTAAAAAAGACTCAATACAAAAAAGCCGCGAAAGCGGCTTTTTTGGTTTTTGGATATAAGACAAGGTTCTGGGTTCTGCTCTTCCTAGGCCGGCTCTTCCTAGGCCGGCTCTTCCTAGAACCCGCTCTTCATCCCTACCACGTGGTCAACGCTGGAATAGCAATAAGAGCATCTTCAAACTGCACCACCACCTGTTGTGGCTCTATGCCACGCAATAGGACGCCATCGGCAACAAATTCCCCCTCACGGGCTTCCTTGTCGTTGACTTTGATCCAGCGTGACTTTTCATTCGATGCGTAGATATGAGTTTGAAAATTCATTTTAGGAAGACGGTTTAGCATGTCATCGGAAAGCTCAGCGATAGCCACCACATCAATATCATTCTGAACTCGCTGGAGCTTGGCTTCCAACGTACGCGATTTATCGCTACTCAAAGCCGTTTCCACTTTCAGCGCCAATTCAGGCGAGAGTGCCGACAAATCGAGATTATCTAGCGTGAGCTGATCTTTATCGGCTTTAGAAAGATTAGAACTCGCAACTTGTCTGTTTTCCGTGTTCGTGGCAGCTGCAGTCACAGGCTCAACATATGCTGGCTCAGCAAGAACAGGCTCAGGGAGCGGCTGCAGTGCCACGTCGAACACATCAGATTCTGGTAGCACCACAATGTCTCCATCGGCAATCAGTGCGTGTTCAGACGGCGTGGCATTCACGCTGTTGACCAAGGTTGGCCCAGGCATCTCTAGTACAGTATCCAGCACCATAAACGTCAGCGGCCCAGGAATACCATCGGCATCCAAATCATTGCTGCGCTGAAACTCCCGCACTTTGCTTCGCTGCGCCAAACCAAATTGATTGGAAATAGGATCGGTACTGCCCAACACCAGATTCAAGCGCTGTTCAAGCCAACGAACGCGCTCGCCACGTTGGCCTGATGTGATAGCAGATGGGTTACCCAATGGTGGTCGCCACAAAATAAGCGCCTCACCGTTCCATGTTTGTTTGAGAAACGCTTCGCTGACCAAGACACGCTTGTCACCGGCAAGCAACTCATATTGCTCATTGCCCTTACTGTAAAGCACAGCGAACCATGTACGTCCTTCCGGGCCATTCATGGCGAGTACCGCAGGACGGTCGATCGTCAGCAATTGATTAAAAGGTAATTTACTCTTATAGCAAGCAAGCTCACCACGGACTTGTTTTGAACAACTCGCGGCCAATACGTCAGCATCAAAGCCCCACAACTTGTAAAGCGCTTGCATGGCAGAACCGGCGCTCAGGCTTTCGGCCACCAGCGCAGAAAATGTCATGGTTTCAGGCTGTGCTGAGCCAGTGCTCGTGGGCGGCTCAACCATCGGACTCGTAACCGTTGCGGGCGCAGGTTGTGACTCAACGACCACCGCCACAGCATCAACCGCCGGCTCTGCCACAATGACAGCAGCAGGCGGAAGGCCTGTCACCGTATTCGCCGCCACAGGCGGTGACACATCGCTTGCGCCGCCACTCAGGCCAATACGAATAGCGATAGCGAGTAACGCCGCACCACCAATTGCCCCTGCGTAATACGGCCAGTATCGACTCACTGAGCGTTGCGCATGTTGGCCAAAAGCGGGCTTGCTCGCATCTTGCCAATCGAGAACATCTCGACAGGCTTGAGATGCAATTTCTTTGTTTACGCGTTGTTTGGACGCTTTAAACGCCAGCTTCAGCGACTGATCGCAGACCACATTCACCAAGCGCGGCACTCCGCCAGTTTCTTTGGCAATCAGCTTCACTGCAGAGGCCTCAAATAAAGGCTCAAGCCCCCCCGCACAACTGATACGGTGCGTGATGTATTGGTGAACTTCATCCGGTGTCAACGGCATCAAGTGATAGCGGGTAGTAATGCGCTGCGCGAGCTGACGCAGGTTTGGCTGACGCAGCATTTGTTGCAGTTCAGGCTGCCCAATCAAAATCACTTTGAGTAATTTACGGTAAGAGGTTTCGATGTTGGTCAGTAGACGAAGCTGTTCAAGCACATCTGGCATCAAGTGCTGCGCTTCATCCACCAGCAAAATGGTTTGAATACCTTTAGATTCGTTATTAAACAACTTGTCGGCAATGGCATCATATAAGCGCTTAAAGCTGTCTTCTTCACGATATTCGACGCCAAGTTCATCACAAAGCGTTTGCAGCAGCTCAAGCACAGACACGCTGGGGTTGAGAATGGTGGCCACTTGTGTTTTTTCAGGCAAGCGCTCCAGCATTGCTTTCATGGTGGTGGTTTTTCCGGTACCCACTTCTCCGGTCAACAACGCCAAACCTCCCCCATCTTCGATCCCCGAAAGGACATGACTAAGCGCTTCTTTGTGTCGCTCACTCAAGAAGTAGAATTTAGGGTTTGGCACTATTGCAAACGGTGATTCGGTAAGCCGGAAAAAATCTTGATACATGAAAATTCTCTGTGTCTTCAATCGCATTTGATTGGCACGTCACGGTATCGCGCAGCCCCAAGCATGTAAAGGCTATCACTAGGTGTGACAGATTAATCGGGGGCGGGTTCGCAGCTTTTACACACTAATACAAAATTCCCCCCTCGCTGAATCCTGCATCTTGACGTTGTTTGGGTATATCATGACTACATTATTGCTTAAATATCGGATACTCATGTGAATACCTACCTTGTTGGCGGCGCAGTAAGAGACAAGCTGCTAGGGCTAGATGTTGCAGACAAAGACTGGGTGGTTGTTGGGGCTGACATCAAAACCATGTTAGATGCAGGCTATCAGCAAGTCGGCGCAGATTTCCCCGTGTTCCTGCACCCGCAATCTCATGAAGAGCATGCCCTTGCCCGCACTGAACGTAAATCCGGTTCGGGTTACACAGGCTTTGTGTGCGATTTCGCCCCGAATGTCACGCTGGAAGAAGATTTGGCGCGTCGCGATCTCACCATCAATGCCATTGCCCAAGCGAAAGACGGGTCGCTGGTTGACCCCTACCACGGACAGCGTGACCTCAATGATCGCGTGTTACGTCATGTTTCCCCCGCCTTTGTCGAAGACCCACTGCGCGTACTCCGCGTTGCACGCTTTGCGGCAAGATTCCGCTCTCTCGGTTTTGCGGTCGCTGACGATACCATGGCGCTCATGCGCACTATGGTTGAAAGCGGCGAGTTAAGTGCGCTGACGCCAGAGCGAGTATGGAAGGAATGGGAAAAGTCGTTACTGACAGCCAACCCAGAGATTTTCTTACAGGTACTGCGTGACTGCGGTGCGCTTGCTGTCGTGCTACCCGAAATAGATGCCTTGTTTGGCGTTCCCCAACCTGAGCAGTGGCACCCAGAAATTGATACGGGCATTCACACCTTGATGGTCGCTGAGCAAGCAGCACAGCTGACCGAAGACCCCGTGATCCGCTTTGCGGCGCAGGTGCACGACCTAGGAAAAGCGCTCACACCCAAAGAAGAATGGCCAAGCCACAAACTCCATACCAAGCTGGGATTAAAACCCGTTAAAGCGCTTTGCCAACGTATTCGTGTACCCAATGCCTATCGCGATGCGGGTTTGCTGGTCTGCGCTGAACACACCAACGTGCATAACGCTGGCGAGCTAAAAGCCGCGACCTTCATTAAGATATTTGACCGAAACGATTGCTGGCGAAAGCCCGAGAAAGTGCCGCAACTTGCCATTGCCAGTGAAGCCGATCACAAAGGAAGAACTGGGTTTGAAGATCGCCCCTATCCGCAAGCTACCTTGTTGCTAGGCACGTTTGAGGCGGCATTGCGCGTAGAAGTGAAACACATTGTGGCCGCAGGGTTTCAAGGGCCGCTAATTCGCGAGGAATTGACGCGCCAACGTATTGAAGCGGTGAAAGGGTTTCTTGCGCAGGCAAGGCCGGAGAAGCCGGAATAAGAATTAAGGTCCTAGGATCCTAAAGAAAACATTGCCCCGAAATAAGAGACTAAAAAAGCGGCTTCTGATAACAGAGCCGCTTTTTTCTATTCTAGGACCTAGGCCCTTCTTTTCCTGCTCTATCTGCTCTTAACACTTAGCGCGTCGCTAAAAACGCCATCAAGCCCAGTCCCAGAAGAACGCGGTAAATCACGAAAGGCTTCATGCCCATGGTGGTGACCAGCTTCAAGAACCAGTGAATACAGATGTAAGCGCTGACAAACGACACAGCAACGCCCACCAAAATCGGCCCCCACATCACTGGCACATCGCTCTTCACCAAACCTAAACCAAGGTAGCTACCCGCCAGCACAATGATAGGAATAGACATCAGGAACGAGAAACGCGCCGCCGCTTCACGGGTGTAGCCCAAGTAAAGTGCCATGGTCATGGTCGCGCCAGAGCGAGACGTACCCGGGATCATCGCTAATGCTTGCGACAAACCAATCAGCATCGCCGATTTAGGTGTGGTTTTGTATTCATCAATCTCGCACTTGGCATTGTTATCCACCCACCACAAGAGCAGACCGAACACGATACACGTCACCGCAATCACCCACGCAGAACGCAGATATATTTCGATGATGTCTTTCATAAACAAACCGAAGATACAGGCAGGGATCGTCGCCAACGCAATCATCCACGCAAGGGTTGCATCAGCAGAGCGCTCGCCTTTGAAAATCGATCGGAAAAACGCGCCAAGCAGCTGGGTAACTTCTTTGCGAAAGTAACCGACAACGGCCAGCAAAGTACCCACATGCACAGCAACATCAAAGGCTAAGCCCTGATCTTGCCAGCCAAGAATTTCTGAAGGGAGAATAAGGTGCGCAGAGCTCGACACGGGGAGAAATTCTGTCAGGCCCTGAATTAAAGCCAGCGCAAAGGCTTCAAACATGCTCATAGTTGTTAGTCACTTAAGTTATTTAATAATAGAAATGAGTTACACGGTAAAATCCGTTACCGGCCAGAGAGGTTGTTCGTCACTGAACGCGTCCCAAGCTTGTTGGTAAGTTTGCGTATCTCCCGGGATCACTTGGTCAGGGCAAAGCTCTGCCAGCGGCCATAAGGTAAACGCAAATTTGTACACATCTTTTCGTGGCAACACGGGGCCAGACGCTTGCGTCAGCTCGCCGTAGGTCAGCAAATCAATATCTAACGTGCGGTCACGAAACTTAATGGCATCACGTTCACGACCCCAGCGCGACTCAATCTCACGCAGCGCAGCCATGATGCCTTCAAGGCTTAAATCAGTATGCAGCTCAACCACAAGGTTGTAAAAATTCGGGCCTTCGAAGCCAACAGGTACGGCTTCGAAAATGCGAGAGCTACGACAGTTTGGATCAAGCGCTTTAAGCGCCGCCATGCCTTCAGCAATATGGTGCTCACGTTCAATGTTCGACCCAATGCTCACCAGAACCTGAATCACCGCGTGCCTCGCTCAATCACGACACCCACAGTACGTGCTTGTGGCACCGCACCCGGTTTGCTCACTTTTACGCGAATCCATGGCACGCCGAATTGGGTTTGGATCAGCGCGGCAATCTCTTCTGCCACTCGCTCAACCAACAGAAAACGTCCGTTTTCCACCAAATCAATGATCGCGCCGCTGACGGCAGAATAATCTAAGGCATAAGCAACATCATCACTGCTAGCAGCGGGTTTGTTGTCGTGCGCCATTTCAATATCAAACACCAATTTTTGTTTGATTTGCTGTTCCCAGTCATACACACCAATGGTGGTAATGACCTCCAGCTGTTCAATAAATACTAAATCCATGTTCACTCAAAAAATTCAGAGGTCGGATACCTATTATGCGCAAAAGCACGTAACATCGCTCAATCAGCGCCAAAGTCGCGGTGCTGCATATACACAAAATCTCTAAATAATTGGATACTTTGTGTCTGGTGCGCGAACTATAGCAAGTTCTCGCCGCCCTAGCGAATGTTCAAACGGATGAAAAAATGACCGCACTCGGAATGCTGATGATCGTTGCTGCCTACCTACTGGGGTCAATATCCAGTGCAGTGCTGATCTGCCGGCTCTATGGCCTACCAGACCCACGAGAGCAAGGCTCAGGCAACCCCGGCGCCACCAATGTATTTCGTTTAGGTGGCCGCTTAGCCGCTGCATTAGTCCTGCTTTGCGACATGCTTAAAGGGACAATCCCCGTTTGGATTAGCTACCTGATTGGCCTCAACCCTTTCATGCTTGGCTTAATTGGTATTGCCGCCTGCCTTGGGCACATTTATCCCATCTTCTTCCATTTTCGTGGGGGCAAAGGTGTTGCTACCGCCCTCGGTGCCATCGCACCTATTGGTTTAGACCTCACAGGAATGATGCTTGGCACATGGATAGCCACATTATTGCTCACGGGCTACTCTTCCATCGGCGCACTCGTCGCGTCCTTATTCGCCCCGCTGTTCACATGGATGGTAAAACCGCAATTCACCATGCCTGTTGCCATGCTGTCGTGCCTGATCATTTTCCGCCATCAGGAAAACATTAAACGGCTATTAAACGGCACAGAACAGAAAGTGTGGAACAAAAAGAAGAAGCGAGAAAAAAGGGAAGAACAAAAGGGATAGACCCTAGAAAGAGCAGGTCCTAAGGTCCTAGAAAATAGCATGTCTCGCGTCAGGCATGAAAAAAGCGGCACTGTTAAACAGTCGCCGCTTTTTTTGGTTCTACTTCAGCTTCAGCTCTACCTAGATTCTGCTTTCGCTTTTCGTAGGACCCGCTCTTAATCTTCAATCGCCATTAGCTGGTCAATAGGCCAACGTGGGAAAGCTTTCACACCCAAATCGTTGTGCTCGCCGTTTTTCAGACGCTGCATGCCCGCGTAAGCAATCATGGCGCCATTATCGGTACAGAATTCGGTGCGAGGGTAATAGACCTCACCGCCAATAGACGCAGCCAGCGCTTCCAGTTTCACACGAAGGTGGCGGTTAGCACTCACACCGCCAGCAATCACAATGCGCTTCATGTGGCACTGTTTCAGCGCACGTTTGCACTTGATCACCAAGGTATCAACCACAGCGTCTTCAAATGCGCGGGCAATATCTGCACGCGTCTGGTCATCATTGTCGTTAGCCGCAATGGTATTGGCCGTAAACGTTTTCAAGCCAGAGAAGCTCATGTCCAAGCCCGGTACATTTGTCATCGGACGTGGGAAGGTAAAGCGACTGCTGTCCCCTTTCTCGGCCAGCTTAGAAAGCAGTGGGCCGCCTGGGTAATCAAGGCCCATCAGTTTAGCGGTTTTATCAAACGCCTCACCGGCGGCATCATCAATCGATTCACCAAGGATTTTGTACTCGCCAATGGCTTTCACTTCCACCAACAAGGTGTGGCCGCCAGAAACCAAGAGAGCAATAAACGGAAACGGAGGAGGGTTATCTTCCAGCATCGGTGCCAGCAAGTGACCTTCCATATGGTGAACGGCCACAGCCGGTAAATCCCATGCGTACGCAAGGCTGCGGCCAATTGTCGCGCCAACCAGCAACGCGCCCACCAAGCCAGGGCCTGCCGTGTATGCCACACCATCCAGATCTTGAGGCGTTAGTCCCGCCTCTTCTAGTGTCGCTTTGATCAATGGAATCGTCTTTTTCACATGATCGCGAGATGCGAGTTCGGGTACCACGCCGCCGTAATCAGCATGAACTTTAACCTGACTGTACAACTGATGTGCCAGAAGCCCTTTTTCATCATCATAAATCGCAACGCCAGTCTCATCGCACGATGTCTCGATGCCCAGAATTCGCATAACACCTCAGCTCACTTCGTTGATATTCAATCTGTCTTCTCAAAAACAGGCCGCAATATTACATGGGCGCGATCAAATTCACCAGTTATGCTTTACAAGCACCCGTAGATCGGATTAGAATTCCGCACCATTTTTAAACAAAGCTGGTCATTTTTTGTCTCCAGCGATTAACGAACAACCCCTGAGGTGAAAGGCACATGCCAGTAGTTAAAGTACGTGAAAACGAACCATTCGACGTAGCACTGCGTCGCTTCAAGCGCTCTTGTGAAAAAGCAGGTATTCTTTCTGAAGTTCGCCGTCGTGAGCACTTCGAAAAGCCAACTACCGTTCGCAAACGCGCTAAGGCTGCCGCTGTTAAGCGTCACCTGAAGAAGCTGGCTCGCGAGAACGCTCGCCGCGTTCGCCTGTACTAATTACGATTAATACAGGATTGTGATATGGAATTGATTGCTCGCATTAAGAGTGAACAAATAGTCGCGATGAAGGCGAAAGATAAACCTCGCCTTGGCACTATTCGCTTGATGATATCTGCAATTAGACAGCAAGAAATCGACGGTCAGAAAACGCTGACTGACGACGAAGCGCTGGCAGTGATCGTCAAGATGGTTAAGCAACGTCGTGACTCCGTATCGCAATACCAGTCAGCAGGTCGTGATGACCTTGCTGATGTGGAATTGGCTGAAATCTCTGTTTTAGAAGAATTTATGCCACAACCACTCAGCGACGACGAAGTGGATGCAATGGTAAAAGATGCCATCGCAGCCTCTGGTGCGAGTTCCATGCAAGACATGGGCAAAATCATGGCCCTCCTGAAACCTCAAGTTCAGGGCCGTGCTGACATGGGTAAAATCAGCCAATTGGTTAAATCCAATCTGGCATAGGGTTTTTACCCAACCTGCAAACAAGCCGTGCTATCCATTATGGAATGCGCGGCTTGTTCGTATCTTCTCGTTAGTAAATACTGTTACTGTTATCTGACTAGAACATACTGAATTCACACACGTTCTCGTATTCAAAAATCGCACAGACGTTTTGCAAACAGACATAGGTTTAACGCACATAGTTTTATGGCAGGAAAAATCCCACGCTCATTCATTGACGATCTACTTGCCCGACTAGACATTGTCGAGCTCATAGATGCGCGGGTAAAACTAAAAAAGCAGGGTAAAAACTACGGTGCCTGCTGTCCTTTCCATAACGAAAAAACCCCCTCATTCACGGTGAGTCAGGAAAAACAGTTCTACCACTGCTTCGGTTGTGGTGTTCACGGTAATGCCATCGATTTTGTGATGGAATTTGACCGACTTGAATTTGTTGAAGCGATTGAAGAACTGGCTTCACAGCTTGGTTTAGATGTCCCCCGTGAACAGAGTGATGGAGGCGCCCCAAAAGGCCCCTATGCGCGAAGCGATCAAAAACGCGACCTGTACCAGATGATGGGGCAAATCGCCCAATTCTATCAAAGCGGGCTGCGCAATGAAGCGGGACAAACAGCAATCGACTACCTTAAAGGCCGTGGCCTGTCTGGGGAAATCGTGCAAAAATTTGGCATTGGCTATGTCGCCGACGAGTGGGATCAAGTCCGCACCCGCTTTGGCAAAGACAATGCGAGTCAGCAAGCGTTAGTATCAACTGGCATGTTGATCGAAAACGATAATGGACGACGCTACGACCGTTTTCGCGGTCGAGTGATGTTCCCCATTCGTGATCGACGTGGCCGAGTGATTGCCTTTGGTGGTCGAGTATTAGGTGATGGTACGCCGAAATACCTCAACTCCCCAGAAACGCCCATTTTCCATAAAGGGCGAGAACTGTATGGCCTTTACGAAGTGCTTCAAGCGCATCGTGAACCGAAACAGCTTCTGGTAGTCGAAGGTTATATGGACGTGGTTGCGTTGGCACAGTTTGATGTTGACTACGCCGTCGCCTCACTGGGTACAGCGACCACGGCAGAACACATGCAAACCCTGTATCGACAGACATCGAGCGTGGTTTGTTGTTACGACGGAGACCGAGCCGGACGTGATGCAGCATGGCGCGCCATGGAGCAAGCACTGCCGCACTTAGTTGACGGCCGCCAATTGAAATTCATGTTTTTGCCCGATGGCGAAGACCCGGATTCCATGGTGAGAAAAGAAGGAAAAGAAGGCTTTGAACAACGCATGGCCAATGCCATGTCGCTATCAGAGTTCTTGTTCTCCACCCTAATGGAACAAGTGGACAGCAGCAGTCAAGAAGGCAAAGCCAAACTGACCACACTAGCCGTCCCATTGATCGACAAAGTTCCTGGGGGCACATTGCGCCTCTACTTAAGGAATACATTAGGGCAAAAGCTCGGTCTACCTGATGAACAGCAGCTTGAAAAGCTGCTCAGCAAACAAGGGCAAGCGCAAACACGCAAGCCACTACCAGAAATGAAACGCACGCCGATGCGAGAAGTCATTACACTGTTATTACAGAATCCTGGGTTTGTTGAATCTGTCCCGCCACTTGATGGCGTGGAAGCGCTGGGCGTACCTGGCTTAAATTTATTCACGACTATGCTTGAACTCTGTCGTCATCGTCCCAATATTACGACAGGTCAACTGCTCGAACATTGGCGTGGCTCAGATCAAGAAGCGTTGTTAGCCAAGTTGGCCAGTTGGGAACTTCCCATTACTGAAAACAATGCATTAGATGTATTTTTAGACTCACTGGACAAAATATTGGCTCAGTGTGTCGCGCAACAAATAGACAAATTACAGGCTCGAGACAGAAGCGTCGGCTTATCAGCCGAAGAGAGACGGGAATTATGGCAGTTACTTCAAAGCCGTCCCGACTAGTAAGTAGTCAGAACCATTGTAATTTGCTAGAATTGGCGGTTTGCGTTTCCGCATACTAAATTCTTCACTCAGACCCGAAGTTGGATATCGTCTATGGATCAAAATCCGCAGTCACAGCTAAAGTTGCTTGTCGCAAAAGGTAAGGAGCAAGGCTATCTAACCTATGCAGAAGTAAACGACCACCTACCAGAAGACATTGTCGATTCCGATCAGATTGAAGATATTATTCAGATGATCAACGACATGGGTATTCAGGTGGTAGAAACTGCTCCTGATGCCGATGAGCTGATGATGTCTGAAACTGTAGCTGACGAAGATGCCGTCGAAGCCGCAGCAGCAGCATTATCTAGCGTTGAATCTGAAATCGGCCGTACAACAGACCCTGTCCGCATGTATATGCGTGAAATGGGTACGGTAGAACTGCTTACCCGCGAAGGCGAAATCGACATCGCCAAACGCATCGAAGATGGTATCAACCAAGTACAGGTTTCGGTTGCCGAATATCCTGGCTCAATTGCATACCTGCTAGACCAATTCGATAAAGTTGAAGCTGAAGAGCTTCGTCTAACTGACATCATCTCTGGCTTTGTAGACCCAAGCCAAGACGACATCGCGCCGACAGCAACACATATCGGCTCAGAGTTGACAAAAGAGCAACTCGAAGATGAAGACAAAGATGATGACGACGAAGACGACGAAGAAGAAGAAGACACAGGCATTGACCCTGAGCTAGCGCGTGAGAAGTTCAATGAACTGCGCTTGGCTTATGACGCAATGCAAGTGGCTATCAACAAAAACGGACGTTTCCACAAAGACACGGCAGAATCAGTTGCAGAACTTTCTGAAGTGTTCAAGCAGTTCCGCTTGATCCCGAAACAGTTCGATCGCTTGGTTAAAGAAATGCGCGGCACAATGGATCGCGTACGTACACAAGAGCGCCTCATCATGCGCCTGTGTGTTGACCAAGCTAAAATGCCAAAGAAAACCTTCGTACAGCTATTTAGCGGTAACGAATCTTCTGATAACTGGCTGGATGCAGCACTAGCGTCAGAAAAACCGTTCGTTGATCGCCTAAAGCAATATGAAGAAGATCTGCGCCGCAGCGTACAGAAGCTGAAAATCATCGAAGATGAGACCGGCCTGAACGTTGAGCGTATTAAAGACATCAGCCGTCGCATGTCAATCGGTGAAGCGAAAGCACGCCGTGCGAAGAAAGAGATGGTTGAAGCGAACTTGCGTCTGGTTATTTCTATCGCGAAGAAATACACCAACCGTGGCCTACAATTCTTGGATCTAATCCAAGAAGGTAACATCGGCCTAATGAAAGCGGTAGACAAGTTCGAATACCGTCGTGGTTACAAGTTCTCCACGTACGCAACATGGTGGATCCGTCAGGCAATCACCCGTTCAATCGCTGACCAGGCACGTACTATTCGTATCCCTGTTCACATGATTGAAACCATCAACAAACTGAACCGTATCTCACGTCAGATGCTTCAGGAGATGGGCCGTGAGCCACTGCCAGAAGAACTGGCAGAGCGCATGCAAATGCCAGAAGACAAGATCCGCAAAGTGCTGAAGATCGCCAAAGAGCCAATCTCCATGGAAACACCAATCGGTGATGATGAAGATTCGCATCTGGGTGACTTTATCGAGGATACCACCCTCGAACTGCCAATGGACTCAGCGACAATGAACAACCTACGCATGGCAACCAGCGAAGTACTTGCTGGCCTAACGCCACGTGAAGCGAAAGTTCTGCGTATGCGTTTCGGTATCGACATGAATACCGATCACACGCTGGAAGAAGTCGGCAAACAATTTGACGTAACGCGTGAGCGTATTCGTCAGATTGAAGCGAAAGCACTGCGTAAGTTGCGTCACCCAAGCCGCTCAGAAGTTCTGCGCAGCTTCTTGGACGAATAATCCACACGGGTTAAGCAACAAAAATGAGAAGGCGAGCACAGCTCGCCTTTTTCATATCCAAGAAATGGTTTAAGTGGCTAAAATCCATACTGATTAGGGGGTGGTTGCGTCTAGACACCTCAACCACGTTCCCCTATAATCAACCGCCTACACGGCCCCTTAGCTCAGTGGTTAGAGCACTCGACTCATAATCGATTGGTCCCCAGTTCAAGTCTGGGAGGGGCCACCATATACAGCAAGGCCTGAGGGGTTAGTAACCACTCAGGCCTTTCGCGTTTTTAGAGCCGTTATAGCACCGTTATAGCAAATTTTTGCTATAACAAACTCGCTATTGCAGATCCCAAGTAACGCCCTACCTGTTTCACTTTTTTCTACAGACCCCATCGAATACCCCACTCAATCGTGTACCGAGATCTCACTGACTGTGATTAATTGGCTGTATCGTAAATTGATGAGTGACGGACATGCCAAAA
This sequence comes from Enterovibrio litoreus, assembly GCF_045679545.1. Taxonomy (NCBI): domain Bacteria; kingdom Pseudomonadati; phylum Pseudomonadota; class Gammaproteobacteria; order Vibrionales; family Vibrionaceae; genus Enterovibrio; species Enterovibrio litoreus. The sequence continues at coordinate 407,809 of NZ_CP166194.1, read as the reverse complement.
CGAAACGATCATATTCTGGTTTTGCTCACCAGTGCGCCTTGGTGGGTAAGCATCATTTTCTCAGCGGTTGTATACGTGGTTCTCGCATTCCTCGCCCCAGCTTGGCTGGAAAACGGCTCGGCGATAGGTGAAGGGCTTGCGCAAACCTCGGTGACGCTTGCGCCCATTTTGGGTGTGGTGTTTCTTGTTCCAGCGTTGTTATCAGTTATTAGAGATTGGTTATCGGGGTATTGAGTTTTTCTATGGCCAATACGCAGAATATTCACTTTCGTGCTTTAACGAACAGATAGCACTCTAAAGCTGAGGAATAAAAAACGTGAAATTGTTCGAGAATTTCCTTGATGTAATAACCAGCGAAAGAAATCAAATCTCGCTATTTAAAGGGAGCGTAGCTCTTGCAACGTTGTATTTGGTAGCAACCATACAAGTCATAAACACCACATTACCTATTGAGAAAAGTGCTTATGAGCTAAAGTTCGCCGTAGAGTACTCATTGAAGAAGGAGTTTAAGACATTCGAAAATATGGAATGTCACGTCGAACACATTAGTTTCAAAGACTGTAAACTGGCGAAATACCAACATAACTTATCAACAGCCGCAGTCGAGGCTCTGATTTCATTCCAAAAATCAGTTCTACAACTAGCCATCACTCTTTTAACTCTCTCAGTTTTCGGTTTTGTTACTAACCTAGTTACTCATCAAAAAGAATCAGAGGAAAATTCCCCCTTTTATAACCGCGAACAATCCTCAAGTAGTGATTCTAATGAGCAAACACCCCCAAGAACCAAGTAATTGAAGCGTCGTCTAGATCATGCATTGAAAATCATCTGGTTACTCGAATACATAGCCCAAAATACAGTTATTCAAAGAACTCCAAGTAAAAGCACATTTGCCACTAGGACAAATGCCACTCATTGACGCGGGTAATGATGGTTTTCCCACCTGCTGAGATACCTTTGAGTACCTTTAAAAGCTCCTCGTCGCTGTACATGGAGCTTTTTACCTCTCCCGTCGCGAAATCCACACTGAGTTCGTAATGCGGCGCGATAGCTTGTTCTGTGCGCTTACAGAACACACCGCCCATTAATGCCGTGTAGGATTTCCAACAGCCGTTATCAGCGGCTTCGTGAATGTCTGTGACTAACTTGCTCTCGCCCATCATTTCTTTCAGGCGACGCAGTTCACGCCATACCGTGACCGAACAACCGCCGAGTTGCTGAAACTGGCGAATGCTCCAACAGGCCGCCCACGCTTCCACCCTTGCCGCTGCGCATTTAGGGTCTTCACCGTAAACGCCTGATTCAAGGTTTTCGCCGTCGATGTTCTTGGAAATGTATTTCGCGATGTAACCCGTTGCTGAACCCTTGTTAGGGTCTATCTTCACTTCGGTGAAACGGTGTCGATCTGCACCAGCTTCGTCGCCATCTTCGCGCAAATTGTATTCGCGCATGGTATCTATCAACACGTCATAGTGCCTTGGCTCAACGAACAACAGTAAGTGCCAATGCGGTGTGCCGTCGTGTTGAGGCTCTACGACGCGAAAACCATAGAAACGCACCTCTTCACGTTGAAGTTTGGCGCGAATGAGTTTCCAAATGTCGTTTAGGTAGGCTTGCGCTTCGGCGGGTGTGTAACCGCCCCACTTTGGGTTTTCATCGCCCGTGGTGGCGTAACTGCGGTGATACTTTGACGGGCAAGTAAGCGTTAAAAACGTGGCTGAATGGCCGAGTTCGTTGGCAAGATCTTCAAAGCCACGCGCACGAACCATCAATTCCATTTTGCGGATTTTAGGATCAGACACGCCCTTTTGTGAAAGCTCCAACAGGCTAAAGCTTTGGCCTAGTTGGTTCGTGGCTATCGTGTTCTCAAGATAACGTGCTTGGTGAAACTTTTGTGCGGTTCTGGCATCGAGCGTTTCATCTGAACAGTAGATAGCTTTCACTCGGCTCACTTGGTTCAAATGGCGCATCACGGTTTCAATGTTCTTACGCAGTGCCTTTCTAAGTTTGCGTAGCCACCACGATTTATCAGAAAGCCTTCTTAGCCTTCCCTCTAACGTGTATTTGTTTTCGTCAGGCGGCTCAAAGCCAAAGCTCAGGCAAAGCGCGTGAAGGGCACTAATGGTTTCGTCTTCTGCACCATACAAAGTGCGACGGATAGATAACGCAGCATCAACCAGCGCTTCGGCTTCTTCACGCAGTTCATCTTCTGAAATATTGAGGTTGAGCTTTTCAGGGGAAACGGTCAGCTTCGAAACAAGGCTATCAACGGTTTCACGAAGGTCAGTATTTCGGGTGAAAGCGTCTGAAATAGCGATATAGCGTTTAAAGAGAATGCGTTGCGCTTTCGGTGGCAAACGGCAAAGCCGTTCCTCCACGAACGGCCTGTCGAATCTATCCAGTGTTTCGTATTCTTCCTCAGTGATTGGAGACATTGAGCGCCCTCCCTTCCTGAGTCAGTTCGAACACGTAACGTTTAACCCCATAGGGATAAATCGTTTGGTAGGTGATCAGCCCTTCACGGAAAAGCTTGAAAACAGTTCGGTGATTCAGCTTGATGTTGAATCCGCGTGAACCGATAAAAGAAGTTTGAGTAACACGATAATCGGCACATTGCTCAAACCAATGACCCTCTTGCATGGTTTTGATGATGCTTGTTAGGTATGGATTTAACTTAAGCATGAGCACCCCCATCACAAATGAGTTGGGTGTATTTGCGTTGGTTATCGAGCCATTGGTCGAGATCTTCTTTTAGGTAACGGACTGCACGACCAATTTTGATAAACGGTGGCGCTTCGGTGCGATTCTGGCGGTGGCCTTCCATGCGTGATTGACGCAGAAAGGAACGGCTCATACCGATATAGGCGGAAGTTTCTTGCTCTGTGTATGCGCGTTTTTGGGTGTTGTCTGATTGCATTTGGGTATCTCCTGATGTGTGTTAGGAGATACCGTAAGTGTCCCGATCGCGTCGGGAAGATAATCGGGAAGATGGTCGGGAAGGTTTTTAACTTTTCACTTTTCTTACCTCTGAAAGCAGGTTTTGAAAGGTTTTATATTTGGTAACTCGCACTGTGTCTTGTTGACCAAACCATTCGATTTCATCATTGTTCATATTGCTAATCAGGCTATCCACATCAATCTGTTTGGCATCGGTTTGATGATCCCGTTTGATTGCATTCCAAATGGTTCGTGCATTGGCTTCAACATTGCCAATAATCACCTTGTTGATCATGATTTTGAGGGGATGAATTTCAATATCGTTGGTATTCACAATAGGTGGGCTTTGGAGCGCATTTTGATTGGTATCTAAACCAAATACTTTGTGAACCGATACCAAATCAAAGCGAAGCTGATGTGCTTGCAAATATATGCTTTGAGACGCAATAACTTGCCTTTTTGTGCCTCCAATCGCTTGAAACAGATTGTTAAGGGCTTCCCTACTCTCTTCGGCACTGCGCTTTCGCTTAGGTAAGAGGGTTCTTTCTAATGTGCCTTTCCAATCGTCTATCTGTTCAATCGACACATAAGCGCTGACGGCGCATTCTGGTTTGGTAAAGTTTTTGACATGGTCAAACCGTTCAGTGCTGATATTTGGATAAGCCGACTCAACCGAACGCCAGTTTTCAATCTTATCTGGCTCTAGCACCACGACACGAGAAGTCGTCGCCTTGCCGTCGTTAAGTAGCTTTTTCGCCACATCAAGACCTAGCCGAGCGACGCCCTTGTAATCAAACACATTGGCGAGCGTTTTCGCTTCATGAAAGTAACCAAGGCTTTTACCTTCAATCAATGCGCACAAGGTTAACTTGTCGTTATCAATGGCGTCTAACAACTGGCCTTTGGTTAACGGCGTCACATCGGATATTTCGTCTAATCTGAAAAATCGCCTGTTGTCTTTCATATGCTCCCAAGCCTTTAGGCTTTCCCTCGCCTTATCATCGGTTATTGTTCGGCTTCGAAGCCGACATAACACAATGCCTCATAACGTTATGTTCCTAAACGTATAACCTAACGACAAGCGATCTGGCTCGTATTCTCGTAACGTTACATAACGGGAAAGCGCATTTAGTGAACCAACGGGCAAGGTTCGTTACATAACGTTATGTAGGGATGATGGTCAGGGATTGGGGACGTGTCGCCGGATGAATAGCCTTTAGGCTAGGCAAGCCGAACGCACAAGCCTTTAGGCTTGCCCGTTTCGGTTAGAAGCCAAGTGTTTGCGGGGCTTCGTCGGTTATCGAACCGAACGAGTGCTATAACCATGCTCGGATAGAAGTAAAACATGTACACCTCAACAAACAACATATCTATCACTAAACCTGCTATTAAATTGTTAACACTGCTGGTATCGAGCCCAAAAAACAATACAATCAATTACTCAGTGTAAGGATTAGGTGATACCTTCAGATTCGCTCTATCCAATTGTGAAACAGATAGTCCATACTAAATCCTCTAAGGGAAACTAGCCTTGTATACGTTCAGAAATACAGAAATAACAAATAAGAAATCTTCTGATTACGAGACAAAATCAATGCTTTACCTGCTGGGCATGAGAAATGATAGCAACAACATTGAGATTGTTATTGTTGATTGCTTCAATGACGTAACAGGTGTAGATGAGAACTTTACACTAATGCTCGATGTGCAAAGTAAGAACTACAGTAAATTCAATCCAGCCAAAATAGGCGAGAGCTTATTTACTCTCTATGATAATTTCATTTCAAATTTCAAATTCGACGCATACATCCTTTTTAGTCAACCTTTTGAGAAAGCATATTTACTAGATAGCAATCTAAATAGCTATAACTATGAAAACATACACGAGAAAACAAAAAAAAGAATAGAGAAAAAACTAAGAGAAGTAATACAAAAAAATCATTGCGTTATAGATGAAGATTCACTGGGTAAATTCTTATTATCGGTGAGTTTCTTCAATGACGACAAACCGTGCTCTCACTATATAAAATCCATGGTTGAGTTCGGTTCAAAGAAAATAATAAAGGATCTAACATATCAAAACATTTTCGATGAGATTAGAAACAAACAGTCATCCCTGAAAAACTCTGAAATTGAGAATATAACAATAGAAAAACCAGAAGACGTCATCAAATTAAATAGATTCATAACAAAAAATCAAATAAAAACCCTAATTATCAGTAGAATAATTGGAGTGAGTGATATCTTCAAAAGTGAAGGTGTTCCATACCCATTCTTAGAGGTAATAACAAAGGAATCTATAGGTTTCGACGGGGAAGTATTAAAAGATTTGATTTTTGAGTGTAACTCCAACCTGAGCAGAGCAATGTTTGATAAAGGAACCTCTCACAAATTCTGGAAAATATCAGAAGGGATAATAAAGAAAATAACAAAGGAAAAGTCAACTAACATATATGAGATTTATGAATCGATACATATAAAAAAAATAAACCCGCCATCTTACCTAGATAGGCTTTCAATTCTATACCTTATATCTTTAGTCGTTCAAGGAAATGAAAATGAAATTTAAAAAATTCGGCATGGGTAATGGCAAAGAAGCATTCTTCGAGTCTAGACTAAATGAAAAAGTAAATGTTATATATAGTGATGACAATAACAGGGGAAAGACTTTACTACTGCAAGGAATGCTATATTCCATCGGTAACAACCCTATTTTTCCCGAAGGTTTCGACTATAAGGATTACACATTCTATTCATTGATCGAGATGAACGGAAGCGAATTTCATTTCGTCAGGAAAAACTCTTCATTTATAGTAAAGTCTGATGATGGCTTAAGTATCTTTGACTCAGAACAAGAGCTACGTAGATATTTATCAAAGTTCTATGGCAAGATACCAAAGGTAAATAAAAAAGGAACAGACATCACTGTTGATCTAGCAACTTTGTATGAGACTTTCTTCATTGGCCAAGATAGAAGAACTCCTTCAGGCCTTATTGGCGATAGATATTTTAATAAAGAAGATTTCAAATCAATGCTAGCTCAACTATCAGGAATAGATAGACCTATTTATGTAAGTTTTGAAGAGTTGGAGATAAAAAATAAAATAAAGGAACTTCAAAATACACATAAGTCACTTTTAAAGAAAATTAAGATAATATCTAAAAACCCTCGCTTAGCTTCATTCACTTCCAAGTCAAAGGATAACATTGATGTTGAGGAGTTAAGAAAGAGAGCAAGAGAGATTTCAGACGAAATCTTAGACAAAAGAAAAAAAAGGAACAAGGAAGAAATTAGGGTTTCAAACCTAGAATCATTGAAAGGTGAGTTAAGCTCTCTCAACAGAAATATGCAGCTAGGTGAAGTTATCTGTAACGAGTGCGGTTCGGATAAAATTATATTTAAAAACAAAGACCTTAATTTTGACGTCTCAAATATAGAAGTTCGAGGTGAAATATTATCTTCAATATCAAAAAACATAGAAAGTAAAAATGAATTAATTGCATCCCTCTCACATGAAATAAACACTCTTCAATCAAAACTAACCAAATTAGAGAAAGAAAGCCCACCTGATATTTTTCAACTCGCCATGTTTAGTGATGACATTAGAACGATGGAAGAGTTTGACAAGGAAGCACATGAGGTCACCGCAGATATTAAAGAATATCAAAGACAAAAAGACAATTTATCAAAGGGTGTTAATGATACAAAAGCTCAAGTGGCTAAATTCATATCAGAAATAACAGATCATATGAATGAGATTTGTAGAGAGATCGATCATGATGGAAGGCTTAGATTTGATGATATATTTTCAAAACAACAAACTGTTTATTCAGGAAGTGATGAGCAAGAATATTACTTCTGTAGAACGCTTGCCATAAATAAAAAATTAAACCATACCTTCCCAATAATAATAGATTCATTTAGAGATGGAGAGCTCTCTACGTCGAAAGAAATGAAAATGCTTGACCTATACATAAAGCTTGGAAAACAAGTAATACTTACATCAACACTAAAGTCCGAAGAGTACAGCAATAATAAGTATTCAAATTCTAATATAAATGCAATTGACTATAGCAATCATAAAAATGGAAAGTTACTATCTAAGGAGTACAATGTTGAGTTCTTAGAGCATTTAGAAAACATTCCGGGATTAAACTTGTAGCAGTACATATTTTGGATTTCTCAACTTTAGATTCTACGCTATCAGCCTATAAGATTCACGGCCGCCGCCTTATGCTCTGGCGCTAAGTGTGCATACCTTAGCGTCATCTTAAGGTCGGCGTGGCCTAGCAGTTCACGAACTGTGTTCAGGTCAACGCCCGCCATCACTAGCTTACTTGCGAAGTGGTGGCGGAGATCATGAAAGTTGAAGCCTTCAATCATGGCAATATCTAGCACTGTCGCCCAAGGCTTTTTCACATCGGTTAGCGGTTTACCTGCTTCTTTTCCTTCAAACAGGTAACGAGAAGCAGGTGTTTGCTTTCGCCACTTTGTCAGCACATCAAAGGCTTCGTTGTTTAGTGGCATAGTGCGAGAGAGTTTTGATTTGGCGTTGCTGGCTTTCACTTGCAGGAAGCGCTCACCAAAGAACACGTCACTCCACTCAAGGCCGAGCAGTTCCCCACGGCGTAACCCTGTATTCATCGCTAACAACACGAGCGGTTCAACGTAATCCGCAAATGCTACGTCGTCCAAGCTTGGCATAGTGTCATAGCGGCGAATACTTCTGTGTTCATTGGCTGAACGCCTTGCCTCTCTGATTTTCCAATCCCTTTCTTTTAAAGCATGGCGTAAGCGCTTTTCTTCGGCTTCATTGAGGTAACGAACGCGGGTGTTATCGGCTTTAATAGCTTTCACTTTGCTGAGTTCGTGAGAGTCAATCAGCCCCCACTCAACAGCGCGTGATAATGCACCTTTGAGTGAATTCACTGTGTAGTTAATTGTGCCAGCAGCTTTACCAAGCTTGCGCTCTTTACTTCTCCACTTCTCAATCTCCCATGCGGTGATCTGGCTTAGGTCTTTATCTAGCAGGAATTTAAAGCGACTGAGTAAGTGCTTGATGGTTCGATCTGAGGTTTTTGGGTTTCGCATGGTTAGGAACGGCAAATAGCGTTCATTGAGGAAAGTGGAGAGCTTGAGGTGTTTTCGGCGCAGGTTGTCTTCCCTTGCCTGCTTTTTGATTTCTTGAACGTCATTACCTTTTGCCACTTCACCCGCTTTCGTTTTAGCAAGATCCCTTGCTTGAGCAGGGGTGATTTCGCTCGCCAATCCCAGCTTGTAATTTACCTGCTTTCCATCAATGCGGTAATAAAGGTAATAGGTGACTTTTCCCGCCTTTGACATGAGCGCATGAAAGCCTGCGATCTCGGTATCATTCAGTCGCCTTTCTTCTAAGGTAAGCTGTTTGAGACTGGTGGCGGTTATCTTCTTTTTAAGTGGCATGTTGTCGGCTTCCTTGCTTTCAATTCCTCCGTTATAGCATATTTATAGCAAAATTTTTATATCGCCATGAATTCCCGTGAACAAGGCAAAACAAACAACCACACGCAAGACTATGATTTAATTAATTTTATATATTCACTCCTGTTCATGGGTGTTCACTGATAAACAGTATTTTAGTTACTCATAATCGCATGGTCTTTGATTCAAAATGGAGATGTTTTATCAAACGAGAGGTATCAAACTTAAGGGACAGGCCAAGATATAACCCTGTTATCACACCCACGGAATACCCCATCCTGGCTTTATCCGCCGCGATATGAGACACCCTTTATGTATTTTCTCGGCGGTATAGATCGCCGAAAAATCATCAGGGCTAAATGCTAAGTGACTATCAACGGTACCGATTGACACACAATTGCCAATCTCAGCAAATGACTCTATGTCCAAATCAATTCGCCAAGTATTTGTGTCCCAACCTTTTGCAGCAACTCCTATGACCTATCAAAGCAAATCAATCCACTTCTTAGCTGATATGCCAATCCACACTTATTGCTTTGCTATTACACCTATTCACACATCCCATTTCGAGTACATCGAATTTCAAACGGCCGTTTTATGGCTATAGTCAAACGGTAAGCTAGAATGCATTTAGACTTACTTTAAGTGGGGTTACTGGCAATGTTAGACAGACTTGATTACCTGCAAAATCTCTTGCCCAGTGGGAATGCGAATCGCGTCGTCCCCATTTATATGTTTGCAACCGATGAGGGTCTACCCGTTATTTTGCGCGTGAACATGGGCAATGCGCGCAGCGATATTCCTGTTGCTTTGGTGGCATTTGATTTAGACCCGATAGCACCCACCATTCGGTGCGAAATCCAATACCCGACTGAGAACGTGAAAACCTCCCTTTTTGGGAAACTAACTGGGAGATGCTTTACGCTGGGCACGACCAACATTGATAACTGGTCAACGCTAGAGACGATAGTGAAAGCGAGTCTTTCTACTCTAGAATCCGAGCCTATTTCTGAATAGTATTTTTAACGCCATTCATTGACGACGGCGGGAGACATACACTTCCGCTCTAGTGTACGTGTGTGTGCAGAACCCTGTTTTTTTCATCATGCGTCAGTGACATTCTGGCGCAGACGCGGCAGCAATAAAGGCCTCGCCCTTGTCGGTATATCACCAGAAAAAAGACACAATTAGCCACACTTCACATATCCAACACTCCTTTGTATTGAATCTAAGAACGCACCATGGGTTCATCATTGGTGTGGGTGACAACGTTCACCGGAGCAAGGTATATGTACGGGGAGATTTTGGTGCTTTGACTTTGTTTTTCGAACAATAGAGAAAGCGCTTTCACAGCGCGATACAAAGTATATCCCTTTTTCTCTGCACTGAAATATTAGCTAAGCACCACACCAAGCACTGACTAACAACGGAGCAAATAACATGGAAGTGAGAACGCTCTCTGCAGTTTTTATCGCATTGTCATCAGCGATGATGCTGTCCTGCACATCTCACTATGACAGGGAGAATCCTTTGATTCATAAAAACAAACATTTCGGTTTATCGTCTACCACTGAAATCCTGCTGACCAGTGAAGCAGGCGATAAGATGTCTTTGATGGCTAATCAACCCTTTACCACTGAGCCTGTCAGCGGCACGCGGATCGTGATCCAACCTGATGTGGTAAAGCAAACGATCACGGGAATTGGTACGTCGTTTACCGAATCTTCGGCCTTTGTTCTCGCGCATTTGCCCGTTGAAAAGCGCCAAGCGGTGATGGAAAAACTGTATTCAGATTCCGGCGCGAATTTCTCTCTGACGCGAACCCCTATCGGCTCGACGGATTTTTCAGTGGAAGGAAAGCTTGGATATGCCGAAGTTGAAGGTGATACCGAGCTAAAACACTTTACTATCGCACCAGACAGCGACGGTTTTTCTAAGGCGAAGTACCCAGACATTCAAGATGAGTCTTTTGATGTGCTGCCGATGATCCACCAAGCCCAAGCGATCAAATCCATGCAAGATGACAGCACGCTGAATATTATTGCGTCGGCATGGACTGCGCCACCTTGGATGAAAGACATCGACACATGGTTTATCAAAGGGTCGAAAGAAAACGATTGGGAAGGCACTGGCGGTCAGTTGAAGCCAGAATATGTGTCTACCTATGCGAAGTATCTGCTGAAGTACCTTGAGCACTATAAAGAAGCCGGCGTAGAGATCTGGGGGTTAACGCCAGTTAACGAACCGCACGGTAACAGCGGTAACTGGGAAAGCATGCACTTTACCGCTGAAACCCAGAATACCTTCATCAAAGAGTTCCTTGGGCCGACGTTAAAAGAAAGCGCTTTCGCTGATACTCGCGTGTTGATCTACGATCAAAACCGCGATCACTTAGAGCATTGGACAGATGTGATCTTGGGCGATCCTGAGACTGCGCCATTTGTTTACGGCTCGGCGGTGCATTGGTATTCCAGCACTGTGGATGTGTATGAAGATGTTCTCGACAAGGTGCACAACACATTCCCTGACTTCGCCATTATTCACACCGAAGGGACGATCGATGATCTGGGGAAACCTGCACCAAAAGGCATTTTAGATCCGGTGAAGTTTCAAGAATCCGGCTGGTTCAACAATGATGAGTTCTGGTGGAATGAAAACGCAACGGATTGGGCATACACGGCAACGTGGGCGCCCAACCCAGAGAATCACCCTATCTATACGCCAGTTCATCGTTATGCGCGTGACATTATTGTTAGCCTGAACCATTGGATGGCGGGCTGGGTTGATTGGAATGCGGTGCTTGACCACAACGGCGGTCCAAATCACGCGGGCAATTTCTGCGGTGCGCCGATCATGATTGACGTGGAAAAAGGGCATGTTTACTACACGCCTATTTACGATGTGTTGGCGCAATTTAGCCGAACCATTCGTCCTGGCGATAAAGCCGTACAGGCTGATAAATTTTTGCACGGCCTAGAGCATGATGCATTGCATGCGAGTGCGACGATTAACAGCGATAACCTGCTAAGTGTGCAATTGCTGAATACCACCAAACAGCCAATCACGTTTGATTTGGTGATAGGTGCACAGAAAGCGAAAATTGAGATGCCAGCAAACGCCCTACAAACGGTTCGCGTGCAACTGTAAATACGGCAAGCGATCTTCACGGGAACAGGCGTTTTAAGCTGATATCAGCTTACGCTTAGAAAGATACGATATACAAAAAGCCTGAAAGAATCTGTCTCTCAGGCTTTTTTGCTTTTTCTTCATAATATGCAGAATTCACCTTACTGGCCGCCTCTATTTCATTGCCTATTCTCGTTTCTCATCACGACTAGCGCTATACTCGCACCGCTTTCCTAACTCGCACCTATAAGGTCTTCTTGATGTCATCCACACTCTCACACTTACCGGCTCATACTGTTACCGTACTCGACTTTGAAACCACGGGTTTATCCCCCAATATGGGTGACAGAGCGATCGAGATTGGCGCGGTAAAACTGGTTGATGGCGAAGTTGTTGATACGTTTCAGGCGCTCATGAACCCAGGGTTTCGAGTCAGCCGCTTTATTGAAGGGTATACCGGCATCACAAATAACATGCTGCGTACAGCTGCAAGTTGTGAAGAGGTGATGGCGCAGTTTGCTGAGTTTATTGCTGGAAGTAATCTGGTTGCACACAATGCGTCATTCGATAAGCGCTTTTTAGATGCAGAACTTCAGCCACTAGGTATTGGCTATTCGGGCCAGTTCGCCTGTTCAATGCTGATCGCACGGCGTCTTATTCAGGATGCGCCCAGTCATAAATTGGGTGAGCTGGTTCGGTTCAAGCGTATTGATAATGATGGTGTCTTTCACCGCGCATTGGCGGATGCTCAGATGACCGCGAAGCTATGGATGCTTATGCTCGACGATTTGGATCAGCAGCGTATTTGCAACCCTGAGTTTAGGTTGATGCAAACGATCAGTAAGACGAGTAAACAGGCGCTTGACGGTGTGTTTCGAAAAGTACGGGGAAGTTAGAGCGATACTTGGTGATTATCGATGGGTGTCAGTCTGACGACAAGATCGAATTTCGGTATAAGTCTCGCTCTCTATGCGTTTTTAGCGGGGCATTTATAGCACGGCGTTTATTACGCGGTTATCTCTGAAATGCTTAAATCATTAATGTACGGTAAATTCACCAACAACATTGCCACTCGGCTCAATGATTTTTCCTAGGCAGGTTTTGTCACAGTATTCGAAATCAATATTACGATTGGTCGATGTTATCTTTGGCAATATGTGCCTTTTCAAAACGTCACTGTTTAGCTGATGTATCTCTGCATTCCAAAATGCATTTTCTTTTTCTAAATGAAAATCAATTTTTATCATTATTTACTCTTAGTCATTAATTGCTTTTTTTCACGTGATAATTGGTACCAATGTTTTTGGCGTGTTGTTCTACGAGACATTATTATTCCTTTTTGTTTTTCTACAGATTCGTTTCTACACACACTGAGTGCGTAAACGAGCATAAGAAAGGGTGTTTTTTCGTGATTTTTAAGAAAGGTCTAAAGACGCAACATGGTGATTGTGCATTGCCACACTGCGTCATTACACAACGCTAACACCGATCAGTTAAAGTAAGCGTACTAACCAATCGATCATAGATTATAGCGCTGACACTTCACTTGCTTGTAGGCCTTTAGGCCCATCTTCTACGTTAAAGCTAACTTTTTGACCTTCGGCTAGGGTTTTAAAACCGTCAGAAACAATCGCGTTGAAATGACAAAATACGTCCTTTCCGCCATTATCTTGAGTAAGAAAACCAAAACCTTTCGCTTCGTTAAACCATTTTACTGAACCAGTCGTTTTAGCAGACATAGTGACCTCTATTTTTTAGATTAATGTTAAGTAAGGCTGATAATGAAAGCTATTGAATGTTCGATGAAGACAAATTTTGACGCAGGATATTAAACGAAGGGTATCGAGAAGTAGCTGAGAAGAAACTTATACTAAATGTGGCATTAACAACTCTTTTCTAAGAGCCAGCCATCACTATACCGCTTAAAATTTAAATAGCGAGATTTATTTTTAAGTTATTTTTGCATCACTTCTTGAGTGGTTTTTCGGCAGTTCTTGAGGACGTTAGCACCAAAAGTCGTCGATTTTCTTGTACTTTTTCACCTGACTTTCTGCGTTGCACATTGAGAACGTTTGCGGAAGCACCTGCGCATTCATCGCCCAAATAACTGACGCTTTAATCAATAAGTAGGGCTATAAACCAAGCGTTAACACGCGTAGATATGCAACACACTCATTTCGTTATTGAGAAAATGAGGGTAATAATCCCAACTTATTGAAATTCATCTCAGTTTTTACATAAATAAATGATAAGTTTCACACTCTTTTGACTAAACCGTTATCCATGTGATGCCAGATTTCAAAGACATTTTAGACATTCATCCCAATCCTTGCGTGATCCATATCGATTTCGTGCCTAAGTACGCCAACAATGCCTTCGCAAAGTTCAGCGGCATGGCGAGCGCCGAGGACGTATTGAACCTAGAAAGTATTCAAGTGTTGTTTGAAGAAGATCACTGGCCAGAAGCACGCCGGCGCTACAAGCATGCCATTGAAACAGGCACACCTACCCCACCAGAAGTCATCAATCACACTGATTTAAAAGGCAATCCAATGATCGCGGAAATCACAGATAAAGTGATTGATTGGTATGGTGAAAAAGCGATGTGTACGTTTGTGAGTGTGGTAACCGATCAGGTATGCCGAGAGCGTACGTTGAGGGACATGGCAAATAGAGATGATCTCACCAACCTCTATAATCGCCGTTATTTGCTCGATTTGTTTAACGATCGAAATACAACGCCCCAACGCCGACAGTACCTTGCAATGGTGGACATTGATCACTTTAAACGCATCAACGATAGTTTTGGCCATCCTGTTGGTGATCTTGTCCTCAAGCAATTAGCACGCATTATCGAAGAATTCACAGAGCCGGAAGAGTGTGCTTTTCGTTTAGGTGGTGAGGAATTTGCACTACTTCTAAGAGCTGACGACCGAAACCATGCCAGTGGGAGGCTTGAGATGCTGCGTTGTTCGATAGAAGATCTAACGGTACGTGTTAGTCAGTCAAATAAGCAGCCATTGGCTATCAACTGCACCGTGTCGATTGGTTTCACTCAAATCAGCGATTCGGAAGGGTTTATATCAGCCAGCCTGCGAGCAGATAAATCACTGTATCAGGCCAAAGAATCTGGTCGCAATAAGGTCATGAATAATGACTGTGGTGATTAAGTCCCGACTCTTTGCCAGCATGATGAATCGCGTTAGCTCGGCAGTGAAATAACCACACCTACGACCGCGGCATGCTTCTTGTGTAAGAAGTGTAGTGGTTTAATGATCCCGGACACCATTTAAGGTGGTAAAGTCACCACTAAAGAAAGAGGTGTTCCATGACAAGACAACGTCGTTCATTCTCCGCTGAATTTAAACTGGAAGCAGCCTGTTTGGTACTTGACCAAGGGTATTCAATTGCTGAGGCTAGCCGCTCATTAAACGTCGGTGAAACGGGACTCAGACGCTGGGTCACACAACTTGAACAAGAGCGCGGAGGTAGTACGCCAGTTTCCAAAGCCTTAACGCCAGAGCAGCAGAAAATCCAAGAGTTAGAGGCAAGGATCCATCGACTTGAACGAGAAAAATCCATTCTAAAAAAGGCTACTGCTCTCTTGATGTCGGACGAACTCGAACGTACGCGCTGATAGACCAATTGAGAGAGCAAGAACCGGTAGAATTGGTTTGTGCTGTGTTAGATATTGCTACGTCGACTTACTATGAGCATTGCCAACGGCGCCATGATATTGATGCTGAACGTTTGCATCTTCGTAGCGAGATCAACCGACTGTTTACGCTGAGCAGAAGCTCTGCGGGTAGTCGCACTCTGGTCGACATGATGACTGATCTCGGACATAAGATTGGCCGATTCAAGGTTCGCCGATTGATGAAAGAGGCACAACTCATCAGTAAGCAACCCGGCTCACATAACTATAAGCAAGCCTCGATTGAACGGCTTGATATTCCCAATCAGCTTGATCGTCAGTTCAGTGTCGCAGCCCCAGATCAAGTCTGGTGCGGTGATATTACCTATATATGGGCGGGTCAACGTTGGTGCTATCTTGCCGTTGTCATTGACCTGTATCGCAGACGGGTTGTCGGTTGGGCCATGTCTGACAGTCCTGATGCGGCATTGGTTACAAAAGCGTTGTCGATGGCGTATGAGCAACGAGGAAAACCAAGTGGCGTGATGTTCCATTCGGATCAGGGGTCTCAATACGGCAGCCGCCAGTTTCGACAACACCTGTGGCGGTATCGGATGACACAAAGCATGAGTCGCCGTGGCAACTGTTGGGACAACGCTCCGATGGAAAGGCTATTTAGAAGTCTAAAATCTGAATGGATACCAGCAACAGGCTATGCATCTTTCGCTGAGGCATCCAAAGATATCAGCCATTACCTGATGAGCTATTACAACTGGAAGAGACCGCATAGTTATAACGGTGGTCTTCCACCTGCAAAAGCTGAAAATCGGCCTAATTTACTGTCCGGAATGAGTTGACCACTACAAAGTGACTCGGGTATGTGTCATGTTAATTCATAACACCCAGTAACTGAGAAGGCTTAAGCTCACTCGATAGGGATTTCGCTCTCACCGTGTTACGCCCAGCAGCTTTCGCCAAATACATCAACTTATCCGCTTGATGGATCAAGGAATCTAGCGACAGTTGACCTTGATTCGTATCCACCAGTACTGCTCCAATTGAAGCACTCACTTGCAGCCCTAGGTCTGATTGCGATGCGCTAGGAACCAGGTAGTAACAAATATATTCAGTGACGGCATCAAGCTGTTCACGGCTTTTGACATCCAAGAGTAAACAAAACTCTTCCCCACCCAAACGCGATAGTGCAATACCTTCTTCCAGCGCCTGTTCAAATGCTTTGCCCAAGCTCATCAACACTTCGTCACCTTTGCTATGGCCAAAACTGTCGTTAATTTTCTTGAAATGGTCGACATCAATCACTAACACCGCCAATTGATGACGTTTTATCAATGCTGTGACTTTTCGGCTTTCAAACTCTTTTTCAAGGCCTCGACGATTCAACAAGCCAGTCAGCGAGTCGGTAAAAGCATACGCTTCCAGTTTTTTATTGAGTGCTTTCAAATCACGCGTTTTACGCTGTACGGTTTGGCGAAGAAGGACAATGTAGCTTAGTGTCACCAAGACAACCAACACGATCCCCAAAGGCCAAATCCATCCTGGCACAGTAAACACACGGCTGGTATTGAGCCATTTCTGTTCAATGCGTGTCATGTCTAAAACTGGAATTTTCTTCATGCCTGCCATGATCTCATCTCGCAGTGCTTCATTGCCTTCAGGCACGGCGGCATAAATCATTTTGGTATAAAGAATATCAACAGGAATGAACTGATATGGGTCAGCCCGCTGTGATAGGTAATAGGTGGCGACTTGGGTGTCGAGCAACATACGGTTCACTTGCCCATTCAGTGCGGCATCAATCAGCTTGGCGTTGTTATCAAAAGCCACCAATTCAACCAACGGATATCGAGAGCCTAGATGCTCTTCTTCGTATCCTCCTCGCACCACACCTATCTTCATTCCGGGCAGGATACTTTGCGTTTTCAGTTGTTCACTGTCGTTAACAATATACAGAGAAGCGGATATCTCAAAGAGTGGTAGCGTGTACTCCAAATAAAGATCGCGAGATGATGAGTACAACAGTCCGGCATGCACTTTCCTTCCCCCTTCTGCCACCAAATCTAAGGAATCACTCCAATCAGACAGAATGAATTCCACAGGAACATTGTTGACCTCACCGTACAAACGCCAATAGTCCACCAATAGCCCTTTCGGCTCACCATTTTCAACAAATGCAAAAGGTTTCCAACTGTGGGAGTTAGTCACTGTCAAAGTATTTTCACCCGTCGAAGGCATCGCCATACCGACCGACGCCCACGAGAAAATCGCGGCTGTTACAACCCACGCAACCAATTGACGATACAAATGCATTTCCTTGAAGAACGCCACCTTGGCGAATAATTTGATAACATTGTCGCAAAATTTGAGCGGGTCGCTCTACCTTGAATAATATTGAATGACGAGAACGAGAAGTGTCTCGGTTTTCACATGAAACGTTATGATAAAACCGATTTTTAGAAAGAGAATTGTAGTTAATTTTCATGTGAATACGGAGAGATAAACGCGCCATTAGCCCTTTATTAGCGACTTTCTCCCCTTTAATCCCCAAGGTTTACTGGTCTTTGCTGAATCGTTGCCAGTTAGTGATCTACCTCATTTTTTGTGGTAAATTTACGGCCCTTGAGATCGGCTCTATACCTGTATCATTTGAGTAGATGATGGAATGAAGGTAGAAAATACGCTTTATCCATTGCCTGCGATCAAATTTCCGCCACACAAAGCATGTATACTGTGTCCGTTTTCATGGATGAGTTGTGTTGTCCAAGCGATAAACGCCGTTTGGACAACACAATTACTGTGTCATGAATCTGTATTAACGCTGTAAGAGCATAAGGGCAATCTTGTTGCTCACCTCGATTAGCTTGTTGTTTTATTACAGACATCGAGCACTAATAATTGTGATTACAGCAACAATTGTCCCTTGGTTAAAAGCTCGACCGGAGAGAACCCTACATGAAAAAGACCAAAATCGTTTGTACGATTGGACCAAAAACTGAATCAGTAGAAATGCTGACCAAGCTAGCTGATGCTGGCATGAACGTAATGCGTCTGAACTTCTCACACGGTAACTTTGACGAACACGGTACGCGTATCGCAAATCTTCGTGAAGTGATGAAGAACACTGGTAAGCAGCTGGCAATCCTGCTCGATACCAAAGGCCCTGAAATCCGCACTATCAAACTAGAAGGCGGCAACGACGTTGCTCTAGTTGCAGGCCAAACGTTCACTTTCACAACTGACGCATCAGTAGTGGGTAACTCAGAGCGCGTTGCTGTGACTTACACCGGTCTTTCTCAAGACCTGAACGCTGGCAACATCATCCTTGTTGATGATGGTCTGATCGAAATGGAAGTACTGGAAACCACAGAAACTGAAGTTATCTGTAAAGTACTGAACAATGGCGATCTGGGTGAAAACAAAGGCGTTAACCTACCAGGTGTTTCAGTTAACCTTCCTGCACTGTCTGAAAAAGACAAGAGCGACCTAGTATTTGGTTGTGAGCAAGGCGTTGACTTCGTTGCGGCTTCTTTCATCCGTAAAGCATCTGACGTTAAAGAAATTCGTGAAATTCTTGCTGCTAACGGCGGCGAGAGCATCCAAATCATCTCGAAGATCGAAAACCAAGAAGGTGTAGATAACTTCGATGAGATCCTTGAGCTGTCTGACGGCATCATGGTTGCTCGTGGTGACTTGGGCGTAGAGATCCCTGCTGAAGAAGTTATCTTCGCGCAGAAGATGATGATCGAGAAATGTAATCGTGCACGTAAAGTTGTTATCACTGCAACTCAAATGCTGGATTCAATGATCAAGAACCCACGTCCAACTCGCGCTGAAGCGGGCGACGTTGCGAACGCCATCATGGATGGTACTGATGCAGTGATGCTTTCTGGTGAAACCGCTAAAGGTAAATACCCAGTAGAAGCAGTAACTATCATGGCGCAAATCGCTAAGCGTACTGATTCAGTACTGAAAGCTGAGCTGGGTTCACGTCTAGACAGCGCTCGTCTACGCATCACTGAAGCAGTATGTAAAGGCGCAGTAGACACCGCTGAGAAGCTGGGTGCTCCACTGATCGTTGTTGCAACTGAAGCGGGTAAATCTGCACGTTCAGTGCGTAAATACTTCCCAACTGCAAACATCATTGCAGTGACCACTAATCCAAAAACTGCTGCGCAGCTGTGTCTAAGCAAAGGCATCACGCCTGTTGTTGTTGACCAGTACGAAAGCACTGACGAATTCTACCGTCAAGGTAAAGAAATCGCTCTGGAATCTGGTCTGGGCGCGAAAGGCGACATCGTTGTTATGGTTTCTGGCGCATTGGTTGCTTCAGGTACCACTAACACTTCTTCTGTACACGTTCTGTAATAGGCGTTTACTGAAGCTGAAAAAGGAGCCGATTGGCTCCTTTTTTTATGCCTGTAAGAGGCTAGGAAAAGCAGGTAGAGAGCGGCCCTTGCCCTCAGAACCGCTTTCAGACCCCAAAAAAAAACCGACAGCTTTCACTGTCGGTTTTAATGTTCAAATCGCTCTTTTTTCTGGCACTTAGCGCTTACTGACGCAGTGCTCGCTCACCGCGTGCAATACCCACCACACCGCTTCGCGCGACTTCGATGATGTCAGTGACGTCTTTCATTGCTGAAATGAAGGCATCAATCTTTTCGCTGGTTCCGGCTAGCTGAACCGTATACAAGGAGTTGGTGACATCAACGATCTGACCACGGAAAATGTCAGCAGTGCGTTTCACTTCAGCACGCGCAAAACCCGTTGCTTTCACTTTTACCATCGCCAGTTCACGTTCGATGTGCTCAGACTCAGTCACGTTGCTGACTTTCAGCACATCAATCAGCTTATGTAGGTGCTTCTCGATTTGCTCACGTTCAGAGTCTTTCACCACCGTTGTGGTAATGTTGAGACGAGACAGAGTGGGATCATCTGTCGGTGAAACGGTCAAAGATTCGATGTTATAACCGCGCTGAGAAAATAAACCAACAACACGAGACAATGCGCCTGGTTCGTTCTCCATCAAAACCGATAAAATACTGCGCATTACGTTCTCTCCGTCTTACTCAACCACATTTCATTCATCGCACCGCCTCTTACCAGCATTGGGTAAACGTGCTCAGTTTCATCAACGCTGATATCGAAAAAGACCAATTTGTCTTTCATCGCCAATCCACGCGCCAGCTCACTTTCCAGCTCAGCAGGGTCGTTAATGCGAATACCTACATGGCCGTAGGCTTCTGCAATGGCCGCGAAATCAGGCACCGAATCCATGTACGATTGTGAGTGGCGGCCTTGATAAATCATGTCCTGCCACTGCTTCACCATACCGAGGAAGCGGTTGTTAAGGTTGATAATCTTAACGGGAATGTCGTATTGCAATGCGGTTGACAGCTCCTGGATGTTCATCTGGATACTGCCATCACCAGTGACACAAATCACTTCAGCATCTGGAAGCGCGAATTTCACACCCATGGCTGCTGGCAGGCCGAAGCCCATGGTGCCGAGACCGCCGGAGTTGATCCAGCGACGTGGCTTATCAAACGGGTAATACAGGGCCGCAAACATTTGGTGCTGACCCACATCGGATGCCACGTATGCATCACCATTAGTCAGCTTATAAACGGCTTCAACCGCCTGTTGCGGCTTAATGCGCTCATTGTTGGTTTCATACGCCAAGCACTTGCGATCACGCCATACTTTGATGTTACTCCACCAAGCGTCAATCGCTGCAGCATCGTTCGTGCCGCCTTGCTCGGTCAGGAGCTTGAGCATGTTGCTCAGTACCGTATCTGCCGAACCAACAATCGGGATATCCACGGAGATCGTTTTCGAGATGCTCGACGGGTCGATGTCGATATGCATGATCTTGGCATTCGGACAGTATTTTTCGACGTTATTGGTCGTCCTGTCATCAAAACGCACACCAATACCAAAGATAAGGTCAGAATTATGCATTGCCATGTTGGCTTCGTAGGTGCCGTGCATGCCAAGCATACCTAGCGCTTTGTCACCCGTACTCGGATAAGCCCCTAAGCCCATCAGTGTACTGATAACCGGAATATTTAACGTGTCTGCCAGCGTTTTAATTTGCTCGCCACATTCAGAGATAATGGCTCCGCCACCCACATAAAGAACTGGCTTTTTCGCCTCAAGCAGGGCTTTTAAGCCACGCTTGATTTGTCCTTTGTGACCTGTGGTCGTCGGGTTGTACGAGCGCATAGACATGCTATCCGGATATTCATACGGAAATTTATTGGCAGGGTTAAGCATATCTTTTGGCAGATCAACAACCACAGGACCAGGACGGCCAGTCGATGCGAGATAAAAGGCTTTTTTGATGATTTTCGGAATGTCTTCCGCATTTTTCACTAGATAGCTGTGTTTTACGATAGGGCGCGAAATACCCACCATGTCACATTCTTGGAAAGCATCGTTACCAATCAGGTTACTCATCACCTGACCGGAAAGCACAACCATAGGAACGGAATCGTAATACGCAGTCGCAATACCTGTGATCGCGTTGGTTGCGCCGGGGCCAGAGGTAACCAGTACCACGCCCACTTCACCGGTTGCACGGGCATAACCATCTGCCATATGCACTGCTGCTTGCTCGTGGCGAACGAGCACATGCTCTATGTCGCTTTTTTCGTGTAGAGCATCGTAGATATCCAGCACTGATCCGCCTGGATAACCAAAAATATGTTTCACGCCTTGGTCGATCATTGAACGAACGACCATGTCGGCTCCGGATAACATTTCCACTATACGCCTCCATGTATGCATAGTATTAGGACTTATTTTTAGCCTATTGATAGGTATCGGAATTTACTGTTTCATCGCCGATATCCCATTCCAGCTATGCCTTTGATTCCGGTCGTAACAGGAATCAAAACAGCAATTTTCAACCCACTCCTGAGAGTGTATCGAATACGACCAACTTTAACGCTTTGTTAGCAAATCTGTCTATTGGTTAACCGAAATTCCCATTAAAACTCTATCTGATGAACTTTTCATCAGCAAAGACTCTGTTACAGCTTGCCATAGTAGCATCTCCCGCTGAAATACGACCAATAGACAACATTTAGTGTTCGAAATGTGTCACCTTGTCGTGATGTAAAACATCAAATTTTACGAACTTAGAACGAAAAGTGGATCAAGCCGTCCGTAAAGTGCAGTTTTTTAGCGTTCGCATCAGAAATAAGACAGGATGAAACATGAGGATTATCCGCAGCCTAACTCCAGATAAAGCAAAGCCCAGCGATATTCTCGCTGGGCTTGTTTGTTACATAGACAAAAGCAACGTCAAGATGCTTGTTTATCGTATTCAGTTCGAATTACATGTGCTTTTTGTACATGGCTTCGATTTGTTTTTTGTAACGTTCAAGGATCACTTTACGTCGCAACTTCAGCGTCGGTGTTAGCTCTCCCGTTGTCATTGAGAATTCTGAAGGTAACAGGGTGAATTTTTTCACCTGCTCAAACTTCGCTAACTCTTTTTGCAACTCGGTGATCCGCTTTTCAAACATTTCAACCACGTCGCTATGTTTAATCAGATCCATGCGATCGTGATACTTAATATTGAGCTCTTTCGCCCAGCTTTCCAGCGTTTCAAAGCAAGGAACAACGAGTGCAGACACAAAGTGGCGTGCGTCTGCAACGACCGCAATTTGCTCGATAAAGTGGTCTTTACCCAGTTTGCCTTCAATCACTTGAGGTGCAATGTATTTGCCGCCAGACGTTTTCATCAACTCCTTGATGCGATCGGTAATGAACAAGTTACCTGCAGCATCAATATGACCGGCATCTCCGGTTTTTAAGAAACCGTCTTCGGTAAAAGTCTCGGCGGTTTCTTTTGGCTTGTTGAAATAGCCACGCATGACCATTGG
The DNA here is from genome assembly GCF_045679545.1 of Enterovibrio litoreus. NCBI lineage: Bacteria > Pseudomonadati > Pseudomonadota > Gammaproteobacteria > Vibrionales > Vibrionaceae > Enterovibrio > Enterovibrio litoreus. Next base: position 384,744 of record NZ_CP166194.1, on the reverse strand, counting down.
GCCGCGAACCAAAATTTCATTGTTTTTGCCGATCTTCACTTCAGCACCAGGCATCGCCAAACCGATTGAATCGGGGTCAAACGTTGCATTGTCCCAGCATGAAACCGTCGCCGTGGTTTCGGTCATGCCATAACCTAGCTTCACGTTAATGCCAATCGCGTGGAAAAAGCGGCCAATCGCAGGCTCAAGTTTTGCGCCACCACACGGCATCATTTTGATCTGACCACCGAGTAATTGGCGCAGTTTGCTCAATACCAATTTGTCTGCCGCGCGATACGCCGCTTTTAGCGGAGCCGACGGTTTTTTGCCCTGCTGAATACACGTTGCCATTCTATTGCCAATGGCAACAGCGGCATGGAACATGCCTTTTTTCACCGGGCTCGCCGTGGCGACTTTCTCATGCACGGCACTGTAGATCTTCTCGTAGAAGCGCGGCACAGCACACATCACGGTGGGTTTTACCTCTTGCAAGGCTTCGCGCACCATGGATGTGTTAGACAAGTAACAGTTGGTTGCGCCGTTATGCAGCACAAACAAGGTCCAGCAACGCTCAAACACGTGGGACAACGGCAAAAAGGCTAACGAGACTTCATTTTCAGAAATCGACAATACTTTATCATGGCTTTCAAGTTGAGCAGCAAAGTTGGCGTAATCCAACATCACGCCTTTGGGTTCGCCCGTTGTGCCTGAGGTGTAAATCAGGGTTGTCAAATCATCCATCGCCGCCTCGGCAATGCGCGTTTGAAGCTCTTGCTCAACGTTGTCGTTCCCAAGCGCCATAAACACTTCCCAGCTCATTCCCATAGGGTGGCCGGCAAAATCCACGTTTTCACTGAAACTGATGATATGTTCAAGCGTCGGGCATTGCTCAGCAATGGCCATTGCAATATCTGCATGCGCTTGATCGCCAACAAACATGATGCGTGCTCCCGCATCCTTAAGAATGTAAGCCGTTTGATCTGGCGTGTTTGTTGGGTAAATTGGCACAGGCACACAACGAATTTGCAGTGCTGCCATGTCCGCAATGGTCCACTCTGGGCAGTTATTCGCAAAGATAGCGATTTTGTCTTGCACAGCAAGGCCTGAAACCAACATCGCTCGCGATATATCGTCGATGCGCTGACCAAATTGACGCCAGCTGATATCGCCCCAACCTTTCCCTGTTTGGAAACGCAATGCGGTTTTGTCTCCCTGCGCTTTTACCTGCTCACGGATACGATTAACGATATGAAATTTCAGCGCCATTCAATTCTCTCTCAGCACATCTTATGCTCCGCAAGAACACCTCGCGAAACATCAAAAAAATGAGCTAACACTTGTAAGCTCAAACTAGGTATGCAGTGTAATGACTCCCACATCAATTACAAGAAAAAGCGCCTGAGAAACGCTCAAAAAGCGAACAATAAATATTAAGAACAGTGTTCATTTAAGGGTACACGTGTTCTCTCAATTGCTGAGCAAGTTGTAACAAGACGTATCAAGGTGACAAGAAAAAACGGTAGGTATGCAAAAAGCCGACACAAGGTCGGCTTTGGCGGGAAATTGGCAAATGAATGCTGAGGAATTAGCTCAACGAGTTGCCGCAAATCGACAGCAGTTGATCACGCATCCAGAGGTGACCTTTGTCTTTTTCTGCGGATGCATGCCAGCTTAAATAGCCACTAATGCGGTTGTTTTCCAATGGTAATGGAAGCGTCTTAAGATTATTTTCATGCTGACCCGATTCCACCATCCAGCGCGGGGCAACCGCCACGAGTTCAGATTGGCTCACCACGTACAAAATATTGCTTAAACTCACGCCTTGGTAGGCTTCACGGTAACGACCATCACGATAAAATCCTTCAGCATAGCCGAGCATTTCACCGCTGTGCTTCAGCACGGCATGTGCTTCATTGAGCAGTGCTTTCGCGGTAATGGTGTCACCTAAGCGCGGGTGATTTTTGTTTACCACCACGACCAGCTCGTCGTTAAACATTTCGGTACTCGAAAAGCCTGCTTCACCAAAACGTAGGTAATCAATCACAAAATCGATTTCCTGATAGCGAAGCTTGCGCGAAATATCGCGGTCAAATTCAGTTTCGACCTGAACATTAATCGCCGGTGCAACGCGACTGATTGAGTTCAAGATTTGTGGAACAAAACGCATGTCTGACGGGCTGCAAATGGCCAGTCGGAACGTTCGGTTGCTGGTTTCAGGAACAAACACTGACGTTGGCAGTTCGTTCTTGATCAACTGTATGGCTTGACGAATAGGGCCAAATAGCTGGCGTGCACGCTGAGTGGGTTTAATACCACGGCCGTTACGTACGAACAGCTCATCGTTAAACATCACTTTCAAACGCGCCACTGCGTTGCTCACTGCAGGTTGCGACATACCCAAACTTTGTGCGGCACGAGTAATGTTCTGCTCTTGCATCACCGCATCGAATACTGTGATCAGATTAAGATCGACACTTCTCAGCGTCGTATCAGCGCGATTTTCAGAATTATTCGTCGACTCTATATGCGTCATACCTAAACCTTGAACAAGGGAGTTTATGTGTAAACGTCGCCCATCAATACAAACGGCTTTCGCACCTAACAAAGGCGGTTACAAAGCGATTAGGCTGCCATGCCATCGAGCGCATTGGCTCGAGTTTGGATAACGGAACGTCAAACACGCATTCATGTCCCCATTGGTGATGAGTTTACTTACTGAAGCTGAACACACTTTGACGGGGACATAAACTTAGTAACATGACTGGCGAAAGATACCCCAGTAAATTGTTATAAAAACATGTTCACAGGAAGGAGTAAAAACCTAAAAAGAGACCCCATTTAACACCAAAAAAACAAAGAGATAGATCTAAAAACCACAATTGACTTAGTTGTTATTTACACATTCACAAGATCAATGCCGCTTGGCTTTCATATTTGACTCCGTAGAAATTTGCATGTTGAACATCGCCTGTTTCCGACGCTGACTCGGCCAGAAATCTGACAATAAATCGTTCACATGTTCTGGAAATTCCACCTGTGACCAGAGCGCTCGATGAAGCTCAGGCAAGGTGTCCATGTCGCCTATCTCAAGCCATTGAGCAATAGCTTTCGCCACTTCGGGGTATTTCACTCTCTGGCTATCTGAATGCGCTAACCATTGGCGGATCACTTTTACGTCTAAACTTTCCATGGTGCTTGCCAGCCCAAGCATGTCTAACGTGGTGACATTGCTTTGCTGCTCAAACTGACCGGTGAGTGGCTTAAGAAGTAACTTTTTGCCCAATGACAACGCTTCAGAAGGCAACTCAAATCCCCCATTAGCGATCACGCCATGACAAGCAAACAACGCCTGATGAAAATCGTTTTTGCTGAGCGGCCGAAGAGCAACATTTTTGGCTTGTTTCGCCTGCTGACAATCAGGGTGAAAACAAACAAACGGGGATGATAATGTCTGCAAGGTACTGACAACATGGTCGAGTTGCTCGAACGGCAAATACACCAGCACAGGCCCATTTTTTGATGATGATTGCGTTAATGACAAATCGATAATGGGCGGCAACACAGGCTGATTGAAGTGATACCAATGCAGGCCAATGTTTAATGCAGTTGGCGCAAAGAAACGCATAATGGCTTTATCTAACAGGCTTTGCCCTTGCTTGGGCACATCATAAATGAATGCTGACTGATGGCTGATTGAAAGCGAAGGCACATTTTTGCGCTTAGCAGCATGCGCAGTAATGGGCTCAAAATCTGAAATCACCAAATCATATTCCGATACATCCAGTGTTCGCACTTCCTGCAAAAATTGCCACAGGTTGTTATTTCGTGCTGTCTGAATCCGGTCAATTTTGCCTGCGCGACTGTAGAAGGTGAACCCACGTCGAACCGCGTAATCACCAAACACTGCCATATCGAAATATTCAGACTCTGGACGCCCCGAAAACAAAAATTGCACCTCTATGCTCGGGATGTCAGCGAGCGCTTTTGCCATCGCTCGCGCTCGTGAAATATGCCCGTTACCTGTTCCTTGCACGCCATAAAGAATTTTCATCGCAGCTCTCTTATTTTTAAACAGCCGATCCTGTGAAATTCGCATATTCGGAAAAGCGCAAAATCAGTGACGCACACCCTAGCCCCAATAGCGCGCCCACCAATACATCAGAAACGTAATGCACGCCGAGCAACACGCGTGAGGCTCCGATACTGGCTGCCCATGCCCAATAGACAACGCTGTAATCGGGATAGAAATGACTAAGAACCGCTGCCATCAAGAAAGCTGCTGACGTGTGGCCAGATGGCATGCTGTAAAGATCGGAAGGAACAATAAAGGCAGGAAGATGCTGCGGTCTTGCGCGGCGAAACACGCGTTTGAGCACCATAAACAGGGGCAACTCAATGGCAAAGGCTTGCAAACCACAAACAAGAAACGAAACACCTTTGTCGCCGGCGGTCAGTGCAAGCAAAGCACCGATAGCCAAATAAAGGTGTCCATCTCCGCTTTTGGACACCCAACGAAACACACGTGCAATGTCGGCACTGAATCGGTGGCTTAAACAAAGGGTGGATACGGCTAGATCCATCCGTTGGATGGTTACGAGACTGCGCATTCATCAACTCCATTTATTGACGTTACACAATCAGCGTAGAAGTGGGGAGTGACAATCCGGTGACGTTTTGCAGACGAGTTGATGAAACTTATGGATTGCAGAAAGGGTCGCGAGACCCCTTATCTCTCATCTTTTATCTCGACGCTCGTATCTGTTTTCTAGCTCAAACCTTCATGGCGTTTCACTTTGCCAAAATCCGCCAAAATGGCATAGGCCGCGGGGATCATGAACAACACTAGCAGGGTTGAGGTAAAGATGCCGAACACGATAGATATGACCAATGGCTTCACCACTTGCGCTTGCAAACTGGTTTCCAGCATTAAGGGCAAAAGACCAACCGCAGTCGTTAACGAGGTTAAGAACACCGCACGAAAACGCGCCTGACTGGCGCGCACCACGGCACTGTAAACATCGTCCCCTTCATCAAGATGATGGCGGATATATTGCACCAGCAAAATGGAATCATTCACCACTACGCCAGCCAGAGAAACAAAGCCCATCATACTTGGCATACTCAGTGGATGACCAAGCAGCCAATGCCCCCAAAGCACGCCAATCAGCGCCAGTGGGATCGCTATCAACACCACAAAAGGTTCAAGGTAGCTACGGAACTGGAAACTCAAGATGACGAAAATGCCAAACAGACCAAGAGCAAAACCAATGCCCATTGAACGCCCTGTTTCTGCCGAATCCTGACTTTGTCCTTCAAACAACACGCGCAACCCCGGATATTGCGTTTCCAAGCCGGGCACAACTTCTTCTTTTAGCCGCGCTAACACATCACCGATACTGACTTGGCTTTGCACCACGTCACCAAAAACGCTCAGAGTGCGAAGCCCATCAATGCGTTGAATGCGCACATAGTTACGCTGGTAATTGAGCTCTGCCACCGTCGAGAGTGGAATCAAGCTGCCATCTGGCAAGACAATGGGAAAGTTCGCCAACCCTTGCAGACTGCTAGCATCAGCACTGTCTAGCCGCACATCCACTTCGATCGACTCTGGCCCCACTTGAATTTCATCGGCGGTTTGCCCGAAATAGGCCGCCCGTAACTGGCGAGCGATCATCTGGCCATTAATGCCAAAACTTTCCGCGCCGGGACGCAGCGTTACTTTCACTTCTTCTTTGCCTGGGCGCATATCATCAAGCACACCCGATACACCCTGAAACTGTCCGATGAATTGCTGAATTTGCACCGATGCTTGTTTTAGTTCATCTAGGTCGTCGTGCTGCAATCGAATATCAAAATCTCTCCCGCCCGGCCCCATGGCGGGCTGTTTGTACACTAAGGAGATCGGTGCAGTCAGCACGCCCGTTTCTTTCTCCCACTCTGCGACAAAACCATCAATCAGAGTCTCCCGGATTTCCGCACTGAGCAAATCTAGGCGCACCGTCGCGATATGCTGCCCGCTTTCATCGGCGTCTGCATTGAAATTAAATTGCTGAGTGATGTGCTCTATCAGCGGTTGTCCTTGCTCATTATCTTCACTTAACCGTTCACTCACACGATTTGCAGATTCAATCAGCGTTGCCACCACGGACTCGGTTTGTGCGAGTGACGAGCCCGGCGGTAGGATCACTCGCGCTTCGGCAATGTCGCCATCCAATTCTGGAAAGCCCACAAAACGCAATGAACCCGATGCCAACAAGGCAAAAGAGATCAGCAACATAGCAAGTACACCGCCCACAAAGGCATAGCGCCACTCGACCGCTTTGGTCACTAAAGCCGCTAATCTGTGGGTACGGAAATGCTCAAATTTTTGGAGAAATTTTCGTTTAAAGGCAAGATCGGGCTTAGATTCTCCCGCTTTTGACAGGGACTGCTGCAAGTGATGCGGCAAAATGAGAAAGGCTTCAACAAGGCTAAGGGTGAGGATCAAGATCAGTACCATAGGGACAACTCGAAGTACCGCCCCCATTTCCCCTTGTAAGAAGATCAAGCTACCGAAAATACACACAGTGGTGAGATAAGAAGACACCACGCCCGGCATCACTTTCTTCACCCCGTTGACCACGGCATCTTCCAGCTTTTGTCCCCGATCAATATGAGAGGCAATGGACTCAGAGATCACGATAGCATCATCCATCATGATGCCGATTGCCATCAATAGCGCCACCAACGACATGATGTTAATGGAAAGCCCGAACTGCGCCATGAGAAAGAAACCGCCGAGGAAGGCAACAGGTAAACCCGCGGCGACCCAAAACGAGTAACGAAACGAGAAAAACAGCCACATAACGCCAAAGACAAGCAACACCCCTTGCCATGCGTTTCGCGCCATCATGGTGAGGCGATCCCACAGCAGTGACGAGAAATCATTGGTTAGGTTTAAGGTGACACCCGCCGGGGCAATGGCTTGTTCGTTCTCAACAAACTCCACCACTTTTTCTTTAATACGCAGCGCATCATCGGCTTTGTTTTTGCTGATTTTCAGCAGTGCTGATGGCTTACCATCAAACCAAACCTTCTGTTCATCTAGCTCAAAACGCTCTGTTAGCGTGGCGATATCCTGCAAGCGGATCACGCCGCCTTCACTGTCCGCTGCGACCACAATCAAACCCAAGGTATCTGCCGCAATGCGTCGCTGATCAAAACGGATCAGCAGGCTTTTGTCTGTCAGTTCGAGGTTACCACTGGGTAAGTTGATGTTTTGCGCGCTGACTTGGGCAGCAATATCTTCCACACTCAAGCCCAGTTGACGCATGGCACTTTCGCGTACTTCGATGCGTATTTGCTTGTCGGAAAATCCCGCCACGTTCACGAGCTGTACATCATATTGATGCTTAAGCTTTTGCTTTAGATCTTCTGCGTAGGCTTTTAAGCCAACCCAATCAGTTTCTGCGGCAATCGCAACATCAACCACGGGTTCATTCCAATCCAGCTCGCGCACCACGGGCGGTTCGATGTCACTGGGGAAATTATTGACAGCGTTGATTTGGGTTTGAATATCCACCAGCATGCGTGAAATATCGGCTTCGGCGTTGAGCTTGACCACCAAACTCGCAGCGCCTTCCACCGCTTCGCAGCGGGTTTCTTCAATATTGGAAAGCCCATCTACCGCCTCTTCCATCAACAGACAGATGTTTTGCTCTACCTGCTCTGGGCTCGCGCCGGGATAGACCACATTGGCAAGGATGTAAGGTGGCGCAAATTCGGGAAAGGTTTCGCGTTTAAGCTTGGATAATGACGTAAGGCCCAGCAAGATCAGCGTCAGCATCAACAAATTGGCGGCGGTAGGATGTCGCGCAAAGAAACGGATCATGATGCGATCTCTCCTGCTTCCTCGCTCGCTTGCCGCTCATCGATACGGTTTTCGTTATTCCCCGTTTCATCACGTTTTCGTCCGTCTACCGTGACCGCCTCTAACGCCATGCCCGGCACGGCAGGTAAGAGATCGTTGATAATAATTTGCAGGCCTTGTTTCAGATCACCCTCAATTGCCACTTGCTCTCCACGACGAAACACCACATTGACCGGCACAATGGCAAGCACTCCCTCTTCGAGCACGTAGATTTTATCGCCTCGCAGCGCTTGCTCAGGGATCACCCAATGAGCAATGGGCTGTCCATCAATCACGGCTTTCACGAACATGCCATTCACCAGGGTCGGCATGGCCGCAATGCCTGTTTGCTTTTCCTCGCTCAACGCAATTTCCAAAATCACGCCCACCGTGGCCTGATTGAGGTTCACGGTATCGCTAATGCGCGCCACATTGGCATCCCACTCTCGGGTAAACGAGCCGCTCGACAACGCAACACTAGCGCCAAGCTGATGGATTTTATTTTCAAAGCCACTGCCACTCGCGTCCACCAGCGTATCAAACACCGTTTGCATGTCGTGAATAGACACCTGCGCGTCCACTTCTACTGCTTCAAGGCCATGCGCCACCACCATGATTTGTTGAGGCGTGACGACTTGATCTTGCTCGATATTCACTTCCGCTATGCGGCTATCCACCGGAAGAACAATTTGGGTTTTCGCCAAATTGCGCTCAGCTTGCTCGAGAGCAAGGCGACTTGCGTCCAATTCCGCCTGTGTAATGCGCTTTTCGTCCGGCAAGACTTTTAACTGGCTCCGTAAATCTTGCACGCGTGATTGTTGAGATAAGAAGGCTTGCTGCTCGGCATCCAGATCGGATTGGGATGTGAGCCCTTTTTGGCGCAGATTCTTTTGGCGTGTCAGCTCATCTTTACTCAAGGTGAGACGGCGCACTTCAATGTCCAACGTGGCTTGCACATTAACGCTGTCTAAATCTAGCTTTGCGAGACGCGCCTCTTTAGCACTGACATCCGCTTGCGCCTGCGCAACGGCAAGTTGATAGTCCGTTGGGTCAATACGCAGCAATTCGGTGCCAGCGGGCAACACGCGCCCTTTCTCCAACGCTGGATTTCGATACGTCACTTTACCATTCACTTCCGCGATGGCTTGCCATGTTAGTTTCGGGGTAACGCGCCCAAACCCCGTCACTTCAGGGGCGATGTCTATCTGGGCTAGCGTCATCACATCCACTGCGCGCGCTTTTGATTGTGCGGGTTTAACGGGAATATCCGGTCGTGATGTAATGGCAATAAAGAGCACCAAAACACCGATCGCCAAGGCTGGGAAGAAAAGCAGTTTTCGGCGCAGTGACATCAAGTTTGACCTCCATTTCCAACAACACGATTTATACAAGGATCAATACTACGTTGGAACATAGAGCTTTTCTCTCAATTTACAAAACATTGCATTGCTAAAGTATCAATTTGTGACAAACCGGACTGATGCTAACAAGGCAAGCGCGCCCCCTTGTTGGCGCGTGTGTCCTACGTCAATACAGATATACCCAAGCAAGCTCAAAATGCAGGATTTAAAGCCTCAAAACCCAGTTGCTGATTAAGTCACCATGTCGCCTTAAATTCTAGTTAGTGAAAAAAACCAATTAACAACACTAAAAGCAGTGTTTTACACCACAGTTAACAGTATGAGTAACGCATTCTTGTTATTTTGTATTTTGATATTGACGTTTTAGTGAACGGTTTGGTATTCCTTTGTACAGACCTTATTAGGAAACTGTAAAAATGATGATGCGTATTTTCCTCCTAGACCTTCTACTCCTCGTGAATTTCTCGCGCGGGTAGGTCATGGACTGAAGATAACATCCACCAAGACTTACGAAACCCGCGCCAAGTGCGCGGGTTTTTTTGTATTACCTGCCAGCGGTGCGGATCACTATTATCACTATCAGTCAGTAGCTAAAAAACTGTTCACGATATGGGTATTCAACGGCAAGAGAGGGAACGACCATGAAAGACCGAGTCATCATATTTGACACCACCTTACGTGACGGCGAACAAGCGCTGTCAGCCAGCCTGACTGTGAAAGAGAAGTTGCAGATCGCACTGGCGCTCGAACGTCTCGGTGTTGATGTGATTGAAGCGGGTTTTCCAGTTTCAAGCCCAGGCGATTTTGAATCGGTGCAGACCATTGCCAGAACGATCAAAAACAGCCGTATTTGTGGCTTGTCCCGCGCAGTTAATAAAGACATTGATGTCGCAGCTGAGTCGTTAAAAGCCGCCGAAGCGTTCCGCATCCATACGTTTCTCTCTACCTCTACCATTCACGTACAAGACAAATTGCGTCGCAGCTATGACCAAGTGGTCGAGATGGGTGTCAACGCCGTTAAACGTGCGCGTCGCTATACCGACGATGTCGAGTTCTCGTGTGAAGATGCAGGTCGCACCCCAATTGACAACTTGTGCCGCATGGTAGAAGAAGCTATCAAAGCAGGCGCAACCACGGTGAATATTCCTGATACCGTTGGCTACACCGTACCGGGTGAATTTGGTGGCATTATCGAAACCTTGTTTAACCGTGTACCAAACATCGACAAAGCCGTGATTTCAGTTCACTGCCATGACGACTTGGGCATGTCGGTCGCGAACTCGATTGCCGCAGTGCAAGCTGGTGCGCGTCAAATCGAAGGCACAATTAACGGTATTGGTGAGCGTGCAGGTAACTGCGCACTGGAAGAAATAGCCATGATCATCAAAACCCGCAGTGAATTGCTGGGCGTGGATACAGGCATCAACCATAGCGAAATCAGTCGTACCAGTAAGATGGTCAGCCAACTTTGCAACATGCCGATTCAATCCAACAAAGCGATTGTCGGTACCAATGCCTTTAGCCACAGCTCAGGTATTCACCAAGACGGCATGATTAAGAACAAGAACACTTATGAAATCATGACCCCTCAGTCAATCGGTTTGGGTCAAAAAGCCCTGAACCTGACCAGCCGTTCGGGTCGCGCTGCGGTGAAGAACCACATGGACACCATGGGCTACAGCGATACTGAATACGACTTGGATAATCTGTATCAAGCATTTTTGAAGCTGGCCGACCGAAAAGGACAGGTTTTCGATTATGACTTGGAAGCACTGATGTTCTTCAATAACCTACAAGAAGAAGACGACTTCTATAAGTTGAAGTACCTGAGCGTGCAAAGTGGTAGCGTGAAAGCCACCGCCACCATCAGCTTGCAGTGTGGCGACGAAGAAGTCAGTGACGCCGCCATCGGTAACGGCCCAGTAGATTCCTTGTACCAAGTTATCTACCGTATTACGGGTTACGAAATCGTGCTGGACAAGTTTGACCTAACCGCCAAAGGCGAAGGGGAAGACGGTCTAGGACAAGCTGACATTATCGCGAATTATAAAGGGCGTAAGTACCACGGTACGGGCGTTTCAACCGACATTATTGAAGCATCGGGACAGGCGCTACTGCACGTCATCAACAGCATTTATCGTGCTGACCGCATCGCTCAAATCAAAGAACAAGCAACATTTAAAACGGAGACAGTGTAACCATGGCAGGTACGTATAAGATTGCCGTTCTACCGGGAGACGGTATTGGCCCAGAAGTGATGCAACAAGCCCATAAAGTGCTGGATGCAATCAGTGAAAAGTTCGATATCACCTTTGAAAAAAATGAATATGACGTCGGTGGTATTGCCATCGACAACCATGGTTCGCCACTGCCTGACGCGACCTTAAAAGGTTGTGAAGCTGCCGATGCCGTGCTGTTCGGTTCGGTCGGCGGCCCAAAATGGGAAAATCTGCCACCAAACGAGCAACCAGAGCGTGGCGCACTGCTGCCACTGCGTAAGCACTTCCAACTGTTTTGTAATCTTCGCCCTGCGCAAATTCATGCAGGTCTTGAAGCATTTTCGCCACTGCGTGCTGACATCTCTGAGCGCGGTTTCGATATCGTGGTTGTCCGTGAACTGACGGGCGGCATTTACTTTGGTCAACCAAAGGGCCGCGAAGGCTCTGGCGCTGAAGAACGTGCATTTGATACTGAAGTTTACTATCGCTACGAAATCGAACGCATTGCCCGCATCGCGTTTGAATCGGCACGTCTTCGCCGCAAAAAAGTCATGTCTGTCGACAAAGCTAACGTGCTGCAAAGCTCGATTTTATGGCGCGAAGTGGTGGAAGAAATCGCCAAAGACTACCCAGATGTAGAGCTTTCACACATCTACATCGACAACGCGACCATGCAGCTGATCAAAGACCCGTCGCAGTTTGATGTGATGCTGTGCTCGAACATCTTTGGTGACATCATCTCTGATGAGTGCGCGATGATCACAGGCTCAATGGGCATGCTGCCATCAGCCAGCCTCAATGACAGTAAGTTTGGTTTATACGAACCAGCAGGCGGCAGTGCACCGGATATCGCAGGTAAAAACATCGCTAACCCTGTGGCACAAATCCTGTCTGCGGCATTGATGCTACGTTATAGCTTGGGCGAAGAAGATGCAGCGCTCGCTATCGAAAATGCGGTAAGCAAGGCATTAGAAGCTGGCGAACTGACTGCTGATCTGGCTGGCAACACCACCCCGCTGACGACATCGGAAATGGGTGATAAAATCGCCGCGTATGTTCGCGAAGCATAAAATAAGAAAGGATTCTTCCCGTTAGTCTTAGATCTCGTCGCCAACGCCGCTGCGAGTCTCAAGACAACAGGGAAAATAAGGAAGAAGCAATGTCTGCAAAAACACTCTACGAAAAAGTCTACGACGCCCATGTGGTGGTTGCAGCCGAAGGTGAAACCCCTTTGCTGTACATTGACCGTCACTTGGTGCATGAAGTCACCTCGCCGCAAGCGTTTGATGGTTTGCGTGAAAAAGGTCGTCCGGTGCGTCAGGTGTCAAAAACCTTCGCCACCATGGATCACAACGTCTCGACCCAGACCAAAGACATCAATGCCTCTGGCGAGATGGCAAAAATCCAAATGGAAACCCTCGCGAAAAACTGCGAAGAGTTTGGCGTCACCCTTTACGATTTGAACCACCCGTATCAAGGCATCGTTCATGTCATGGGGCCGGAACTGGGTATTACCCTACCGGGTACCACCATTGTTTGTGGTGATTCCCACACCGCAACCCATGGCGCATTTGGTTCATTGGCGTTTGGTATTGGCACCTCAGAAGTTGAGCATGTATTGGCAACCCAAACCTTGAAACAAGGCAGTGCCAAGACCATGAAGATTGAGGTCAAAGGCAAGGTTGCTGATGGCGTCACCGCCAAAGATATCGTTCTCGCCATTATCGGCAAAGTCGGCCATGCCGGTGGTACGGGCTACGTGGTCGAATTCTGCGGTCAAGCGATTGAAGATCTGACCATGGAAGGCCGTATGACGGTTTGTAACATGGCAATTGAGCTAGGCGCGAAAGCGGGCTTGGTGGCTCCTGATCAAACCACATTCAATTACTTGCAAGGCCGCAAATTCTCGCCAACGGGCGCGGATTGGGATGCTGCTGTCGAGTACTGGAAGACGTTAAAAACTGACGATGACGCAGTATTTGATGCGGTTGTCACGTTAGATGCAGCTGAGATCACCAATCAAGTCACTTGGGGTACAAATCCAGGTCAAGTGGTGGGTATTAACGGTGTGGTTCCTGCTCCAGAGAGCTTTGCCGATCCGATTGAGCGTCACTCTGCAGAGCGCGCGCTGAAATACATGGGTATCGAAGCGGGTCAGAAAATTACCGACATCACCATCGACAAAGTCTTTATCGGCTCTTGCACCAACTCACGTATCGAAGACATGCGCGCGGCAGCGGCTGTTGCTAAAGGCCGCAAAGTGGCCGCTGGCGTTCAAGCGCTGGTTGTACCGGGCTCAGAGCAAGTGAAAGCCCAAGCGGAATCAGAAGGCTTGGATAAGATATTTATCGAAGCTGGGTTTGAATGGCGCTTGCCCGGTTGTTCTATGTGTCTGGCGATGAACAACGATCGCTTAGGGCCAAAAGAGCGCTGCGCATCCACCAGTAACCGTAACTTCGAAGGCCGTCAGGGTCGTGAAGGCCGTACTCATCTGGTTAGCCCAGCCATGGCCGCCGCTGCCGCTGTCGCCGGTCACTTTGTTGACGTAAACAGCTTCGACATTCAGAGCGTATAAGGAATCACCATGTCAGGAATTAAACAACATACTGGTCTGGTGGCACCACTGGACGCGGCGAACGTCGACACCGACGCGATCATTCCAAAGCAATTTTTGCAGAAAGTAAATCGCACGGGTTTTGGTAAGCACCTATTCCACGATTGGCGTTTCCTCGATGAAGCCGGCACACAGGACAACCCTGAGTTTGTGCTGAACCAGCCTCGCTACAAGGGCGCGAGCGTTTTGCTTGCTCGTGAAAACTTTGGTTGTGGTTCATCGCGCGAGCACGCCCCTTGGGCACTGGCCGATTTTGGCTTCCAAGTGATGATTGCACCCAGCTTTGCCGATATTTTCTACGGTAATTCCATCAACAACCAGATGGTGCCAGTGCAATTAACAGAAGCGGAAGTTGACGAGTTGTTTGCGTTTGTTGAAGCCAACGATGGGGCAGAAATCGCCTTGGATCTGGAAGCGCAAACGGTGACTGCGGGTGACAAGGTCTATTCGTTTAAAATCGACGATTTCCGTCGTCATTGTTTGCTGGAAGGTCTCGATAGCATTGGCCTGACACTGCAACATGAAGACAAAATTGCCGAATACGAAGCGAAGATCCCGGCGTTTTTGGCGTAAGCCACTCGGCACTAAAAGAGTATAACTGCTATAAAAACCGATCGTGATGGTCGGTTTTTTTATGTCATCCGTAAACACAAAGAAAGAAAACGGCAAGAGAGAAGGTCTGATATCTAAGCGCTATCGGTATGAACCCAATCAACCTCTCGCTGAACAAGCATCTGAGGTTGCTTGGGTGTACGTGTCAATTGAATCACATCAAGTTAGGGATAAGCCATGCACAACACTCTGCCACGTTACCTCACCTTATTCGCCGCACTGCTCTTACTGTCGAGTCAAGCTTTTGCTGCGCCGAAAAGTGAGTTATGGCCCATTTGGGATCGCAGCAACGAAACATCTTCAGCATCTTTCGATCACAGCAAATGGCAACAGCTTCTAGATTCTTACCTGACCGAACAAGGTCAGCATACCCTATTCAACTATGGCGCAGTGTCAGCTCAAGACAAGGCTGTACTGGAGCAATACCTGACCGATTTAACCTCACTTGACCCACGTAACTATCGTCAAAGCGAGCAATTTGCTTACTGGGTGAATCTGTACAATGCGCTGACCGTGAAGCTTATTCTTGATGAATACCCCATTAAATCCATCACCAAGCTGGGTGGTTTTTTAAGTTTTGGCCCATGGGATGACAAAGTCACCACGGTCGCAGGGCAATCGCTGACATTAAATGATATTGAGCACCGCATTCTTCGTCCGATCTGGAACGATTCGCGCATTCATTATGCCGTGAATTGCGCCAGTCTTGGTTGCCCGAATTTGGCCAACACTGCCTTTACTGCTGAGAACACCGAGTCTTTGCTTGATGCAGCGGCAACACAGTTCACCAATAGCGCCAAAGGTGCCGTCATTGAAGGCAATACATTGACCTTATCATCCATTTACGACTGGTATGGCGTTGATTTTGGTCGCAATGAACAAGCTATTTTGGAACAGATAGACCTATATCGTGACGGGAAGCCGCTGAAAGGCTGGTCAGGTAAAATCCAGTACGATTACGACTGGTCGCTCAATAAGCCATAACAATGATTGGTAATCATCGCCTTGATGATTACAATATCAACCATCTCGTGGGGAGCTGACATGAAGTCGGCTGAGATTGCGAACGCTAAACCCATAAACCTGAACCAGATAATGCTGGCGTAGGAATGAGATGTCGCGGAGTGCAACTCAACTCAATGACCCTCAGCCTCGCCGAACATGATGTGAGGCAACCATGAAAATCCCATTTTCCACCCTGATGTTAACCATGGCCATGGCGGGCCCTGCGTTAGCCGATACTTCTAACACGTTAACCGTTTACACCTACGACTCGTTTGCCGCTGATTGGGGTCCGGGTCCTGCGGTGAAAAAAGCGTTTGAAGCGCAATGTGATTGCACCTTGAACCTAGTGGCATTGGAAGATGGCGTAACCATTCTTAATCGCCTGCGCCTTGAAGGTAAAAACAGCAAAGCTGACATCCTGCTTGGCCTAGACACCAACTTAATGGCGGAAGCGGAAAAAACTGGCTTGCTTGCACCGCACACTGTGGACGTGAAAAACGTCACGCTACCCGATGGCTGGAAAAATACCACGTTCGTGCCTTTCGACTATGGCTACTTCGCGTTTGTGTACGACAAAACCAAACTGAAAACCCCGCCGAAAAGCTTGAAAGATCTGGTTGAAACACGCGATGACATTTCCGTTATCTACCAAGACCCGCGCACCTCAACACCCGGCCAAGGCTTAATGCTGTGGATGAAATCTGTCTACGGCGATCATGTTGCTAGCGCATGGCAGAAACTGGCGGGCAAAACGGTCACGGTGACCAAAGGTTGGTCTGAAGCCTACAATATGTTCTTGAACGGCGAGTCCGACATGGTGCTTTCTTACACCACGTCCCCTGCGTATCACCTGATTGCGGAAGAAAACCCGAACTTCACCAGCGCTAACTTCGAAGAAGGCCACTATATGCAAGTGGAAGTGGCGGCAAAAGTGAAAAGCTCGAACAACCAAAAATTGGCTGATGAGTTTATGCAATTTATCTTAAGTGATGGTTTTCAGAACGCGATTCCAACAGGCAACTGGATGTATCCCGTTACGAGCGTCGAGTTACCAAAAGGCTTTGATACCCTGTCTGTTCCTAGCAAAAGTTTGCAGTTCACACCTGAAAAAGTCGCGGATAATCGTCGCACTTGGATCCGTGAATGGCAATCCGCATTAGTGAAATAACATCGTGCTAAACCCATCTAGAACGTGGCCGGGCATTCTCTCGGCCTCGTTAATCGCGGCGCTGATCAGCGCCGCGTTGTTTTCTTTGCTTTCTCAAGCACCGTCGTTAGATGTCGCCTCGCTATGGCGTGATCCTTACCTTCAACACGTCACTGTTTTCAGTTTCAAACAAGCGCTGCTTTCCACACTGCTTTCTGTCGGGCTAGCGATCCCCGTTGCCCATGCGTTATCGCGACGTCAGTTCAAAGGCAAAGCGCTGCTGCTTAAACTGTTTTCCATGACCCTTGTGCTACCCGTGTTGGTCGGCGTTTTTGGCCTGTTGGCGATTTATGGTAAAAGCGGATTGCTGGCAGACACGCTGCCGCTATTTGGCATGGAATGGGATGTGAGCATCTACGGCTTGCCCGGCATATTGCTCGCACACGTTTTCTTTAACTTGCCCTTTTCTGCTCAATTACTGGTTCAAGCCCTAGATCAAATCCCGTCAGATCAACGCCGTTTGGCGCAGCAACTGGGGATACGAGGATGGCATCAATTTCGCTTGCTTGAATGGCCGTATTTACGCCAGCAATTGCCCCATACCATTGGCTTGGTATTCATGTTGTGCTTTACCAGCTTTGCCGCCGTAATGGCACTCGGTGGCGGCCCGGGTGCAACCACCATTGAACTGGCTATTTATCAGGCCATCCGTTTTGATTTCGATTTGCAAACAGGTGCGCTGCTTGCCTTGTGGCAATTGATTCTCTGCGGTTTATTCCATCTGGTGGTGCAGCGCATGACCAAGCCTGTGACCCTGCAAGGTAAAGACAGCAACATTCTGTTGCCCAAACGTTGTGATTCTCGAGGCGAGAAAATATGGGATAGCGTTTGGATCGGTTTTTCAGCGCTGTTGGTTTTGCCTCCACTCGTCATGGTGCTGGTGAGTGGTATCAACACCAGCGCCTTGTCAGTACTCACACAAGGTGCGTTATGGCGCGCAACGGCCAACTCTGTCTCTTTGGCGTTTGGCAGTGCTGTCTGCGCATTTGTGTTGGGTGCGACAATTGTGCTGACCAGCCGATTCTGGCGTCTGACAGAGCAATCAAAACGTGCCGATGGTATTGAAATGGCCGCCTCACTCATTTTGGTTGTACCTAGCGTGGTATTGGGGACGGGATTATTTTTGATGCTGCGTGAACATATGGATGTCTTCAGTTCACCGTATTGGTTAATACTCGCAGTCAATACCTTAATGGCTTTGCCCTATGTGGTGAAGGTACTCAGCCAGCCAGCCTATCAGCTCGCACAGCAATACCATGGTCTTTGTAATAGCCTTGGTATCAAAGGACTCAACCGACTACGTTTGATCGAATGGCGAGCCCTTAGCGCACCCATTGCGCGCGCATTCGCCGTCAGCTTCGTATTATCAACGGGAGATTTAGGCGCAATCGCCCTAGTCGGCAGTCAAGATTTTCAAACTCTCCCTCTGTACTTGTTCCATTTAATGGGAAGCTACCAAATGGATGCAGCGGCGGCAGCATCGCTTGTCCTGTTTGCACTGAGCCTTGGCAGCTATGCCCTTATTGAAACTTTGATCACGAGAAAACGTCATGCTAAAAGTCAGTGAATTGTCGTATCACTATCAGGCAGAAACACTGTCTTTTTCGTTTGAATCTGCGCCAGGTTCCATCACCGCGATTCTCGGCCCAAGTGGGGCGGGTAAAAGCACCCTGCTCTCGCTGCTGTGCGGTTTACTGCCGCCAAGTGGTGGCAGTGTGCAATTTGGTGACGAGACATTCACCCAAGCCCCTGCACATGAGCGTCCACTTTCGATCTTGTTTCAAGAGCACAACCTTTTCGCCCATTTAACCGTGTTCGAAAACATTGGGCTCGGCATCAGTCCGCGTTTGGCACTTAATGCCGATGATAAAAAATCCGTAGAGCAAGCCACTGAGCAAGTTGGATTAGAAGGCTATCTTGACCGATTGCCTGGGCAGCTTTCTGGCGGCCAAAAACAACGTGTCGCACTGGCACGATGCCTGGTTCGCAACCGTCCGCTGTTGCTGCTTGATGAGCCCTTCTCTGCACTCGATCCTTCGTTGCGTAAAGATATGCTAGAACAGGTAAAACAACTCGCTCGACAATCAAACATCACCATTTTGATGGTTACTCATCACCCTGAAGATGCCATGGCTGTCGCTGATAACGTTTTGTTTATAGACGATGGAAAAGTGGTCTATCACGCGGAAATCTCAGAACTTAGCGCGCCAAATGAAATCATAAAGCAATATATTTCATAATGTTAGCATTGAAACACTGGTCAGACATTGCGCATCAATCAACCGCATCTATACTTATTTTTAAGACACTTAACTCATAAGAGAGATGCGATTGTGACTGTTACCAGTATTGATGTGCTGGACTCGGTGGTCGATATTACGGCCCAGACGGAGTCCGATACCATTTCTGAAAGCCTCATCACAACAATTTTGCAATTGACCCCGGCAAATCAGGTTCTGGTGTTGGATTATAATCCTGAGACAAATCCTGAATTTATGGTCGTCGCATGTTCAGACATCTTTCTCTATGAAGAAGAGAAAGATGCCATTGAGCGAGTGCTGCACAATTGCGTGACTATTGGTGACAATGTGGTGGAATACATTGCCTCTGAAAACCAGTCTCTCCTCGCGGTGCCTATCAATGGCGAGAGTGACGAAATTAGCGCCGTGGTTTTCTGCAAGTGCGATCAGTTAAAGGGTGATGAAGTCCAGCTGATTGAAGGCTTAGCAAAAATCTATGAAAACTATCAAAAAATCATTTCTGCCAGTGAACGTGATGGCCTAACAGGGCTATATAATCGCAAGTTGCTCACGACGAAAATTGATTTACTGCTTGACCGCTTTCTCATACAGGGAAACAGCATTACTGATGACCCTTCTCACCACCATTGGGTATGCATCTTTGACATCGACCATTTCAAGCAGGTTAACGATGCGTTAGGGCATGTATTCGGTGATGAAGTGATTCTGCTGATCACGGCAATGATGAAAAAAGCATTCGACGATGAAGATCTTCTGTTCCGCTACGGAGGAGACGAGTTTGTGGTCATTATGCATCCGCAGTCTCGCGAGGATATGGAAGTCACTGTTCGTGGTTTTATTAAGACAGTCAACGAGCGCGATTATGGGCAAGCCAAAGATGTATCAATCTCAATGGGTGCGGCCTCGATCAGTGATCAGGAACTTAATGCGATAACCGTTTTAGGCTTTGCCGACCAGGCGCTTTATAAAGCCAAACAAAATGGACGTAACCAAGTGGCATTTTATGAAGATTTGATTGCCAGTGGCGAATTACAATCTCTCGTACCAGAAGATGACGTAGAGCTGTTCTAAGTGCCATGCACGCTACAATGTAAGCCGCCCACAAAGGCGGCTTTTGTTTTTGTGACACAAAATCCAAATTCACACCCCCGAAGCCATTGACAAAAACATCACGAATCAATTCCCTAAATGCAGATGCTTGCGTATAATCCACGCCAGAAAATCTAGACAGGTTGGTCATTTCGAGTTCATTTATGCCCCGCATTCGCCAGTTCGTAGTTACCGCACTAATGTTGTTTCTTTTTTTGGTTTCGCCTGCTTCACTTGCCGATACAAAGCAATTGATCGTCACTGGCTCATCAACTTGGCAACCTTTCTCATTCATTAACCGTGACGGGCAGCCCGATGGGATCATGGTCGACTATTGGCGCCTGTATGCTAAAGCCAACGATGTTGATGTGCGCTTTCATTTGTTGCCTTGGAGTGAGTCTCTTCAATTCGTAGCCAACAACGAAGGCGTGATCCACGGCGGCTTAGGCTATACGGGTGATCGCGCTAAACGCTTAGCATTCTCACGCGAGTTACCACTCAAGCACTACAACGTCAGTCTATTCGTACAAAAAGACCTGCCCTTCGAGAACTTTAATACCCTTGGAACTGCCAAAGTTGGCTCAGTTAAAGACAGCACCAAGCATGCCTTTCTCTTGTCCCGCTTGCCGGAAAAAAACATTGCGCTATTCCCCACCTTTGGTGCGCTGAATGAAGCGGCATACCGTGGTGAAATCGATGTGTTTATCGATGATCTCACCACCGCACTTTACGATATGCGCCACTCAGGAAATACGGGCCTGTTTACACCAAGACGTAAGCTCTACTCTTTTCCTCTTCATTTTGCGGTGACAAAAAGCGCGCAAAATGAAGTGACTCAGATTGAACGAGGGTTAGATAATATAAGCGCAGATGACATTAGTGCGATTTATAACAAGTGGATCCCTGCTAGCAAGATCTATGCGACCCTGCCTTGGCTGGATAAAAAAGCCCACTATGTGATTCTCATTTCTTCTTTGGTATTGCTGATAGGCGGACTAACGCTTTACCATCGCTTATTGAAATTTCGCACCAATGAGCTAAAAAGTGCCGTTGAGGCGCTGAAAGATTCAAATGATCGCCTTGAAAGTGCTGTGCAAAATGACGTTCTAACCGGCGCTAAATCTCGTCATCAATTTTTCACACAACTCGCCGACAAGCGCTTTTCTCCTTCGCCATTTGTGGTTGCTGTGCTGGACATCGACGGGCTGAAACACATCAATGAAAATTATGGCCAATACATTGGTGATATGGCACTAAAACACCTTGCGACCCAACTGCGCCTTCAACTTTCAAGCCAGACCATGTTTGCACGCCTCAGTGGCGGGGAATTTGCGATATTGTTTGATTTGAGTGATAGCAGTCAGGCGATGCGAAAAATTAATCAGATACAAAAAGCCCTACAACTGAGTCCACTCTATTTTGATCAACAAGTCGTTCCAGTGAAATTCAGTGCGGGAGTGGGCTGTTACCCTTATGACGGTGAGCATGGTGAAGCTTTGGTACGTATCGCATCGATGCGTATGCGAGCAAACAAGCCAAACTATGGCACTTATAGCGCGAATGATAATGAACCAGACAACATGGCTGAGCGTCATTGGGCTTAATCGTGATCGCAAAAACACAGTAGTGAAAACCAACACAACAAAGGCTGCCCGAAGGCAGCCATTTTTTTACCCTTGCTCTATCAACTATCTAATAGTGACTATCCATCAAGCTGCTATAAATTTTCTTCAGCGAACTCGGCCAGACGACTTCGCACCACGCCATTCAAGTAGACGCATGCACTGCCTTCAAAGTTTTTAAACCGCTCTACGATATAAGTTAGCCCTGACGTCACAGGGGTCAGATACGGACTGTCAATCTGCGCAAGGTTTCCTGAACAGACAATTTTTGTTCCTTCACCACAGCGCGTAATAATAGTTTTGAGCTGTGATGCCGTGAGGTTTTGGCACTCATCCAGAATCACAAAAGCGTTCTGTATGGAGCGACCGCGCATAAAGTTAACCGATTTAAACTGAATGTTGGCTTTATCCATGATGTAACGCATGGAGCCATCGGTGCACTCGTCGTTTTTATGCAGCGCTTCTAGTGTGTCGGTAACCGCGCCGAGCCAAGGGAGCATTTTCTCTTCCTCGGTTCCGGGTAAGAAACCAATAGACTCGGCAATTTCTGGGGTATTTCGGGTGACAATGATCTTGTCATACATCCCTTTTTCCACCACCTGCTCAAGCGCTGCTGCCATGGCAAGAATGGTTTTACCACAACCCGCAGGCCCCGTTAGAATGACCAAATCGATATTCGGATCGAGCAAGGCATCCACGGCCATACCTTGATAAATATTTTTCGGACGCACCCCCCATGCTTCACGATGCATTAAGCGTTCACGGCTAATGTCTTTGAGTTGGAGTTCGTTGTCATTGAGCCCAACCACTCGCCCCGCAAAGTCATCGCCTTCGTCAAGGAAATATTGGTTCATGTAGGTGTTGTCGACCAATTCACGCGGCACGGTATGCAACGTGGTTCTGCCGCTGTTTTGCGTGTCGCATTGCCCGACTCTATCCCAGAAACTGCCTTCGAATACTTGAAAGCCCTTGGTAAGCAGGCTGACATCGTCGATTAACTGGTCAGTACGGTAGTCCTCAACATACAGCACACCCGCACCTTTGGCGCGAAGTCGCATGTTGATGTCTTTGGTGACCAAGACCACCTTGCGGGGCGTACGTTTGGCTTGCAGGAACAAAACGGCATTGAGGATACGGTTATCACCGGCTTTGTCCGCAAAAGCTTGGACTGTTTCTTTGATTTCAAAATCCACCAGGATCGAAACCGTGCCAGTGCCACCTTCTTTGCCAACGACAATCCCTTCTGAGATTTGATCCGGCGTTGCGTCTTTGAATATATCTTCGAGGGCCCGAATCGCTACCCGTGCATCACGGGACACATCCCGCTTACTGTCTTTGATCCGGTCAAGTTCTTCGAGGACGGTCATAGGAATGACCACATCATGTTCTTGAAATGAATAGATGGCGAATGGTTCGTGAAGCAGGATATTGGTATCCAGCACAAAGAATTTCCGTTCGGCATCGCCCATAGACACCTCCTTGGTAACATAGGCAAGTGGGACAACCCACATATTCCCCTAATGACGATGCCCTCCTGAAGAAAGACACTCGCATCGGGGGATATTCTTAATCGTAAGACAATTTCAAATCCTTACACGTCGATTACGCCACATTTTCACGAATTTGTTGCCTATTTGTTACGCGCGCCAAATTTCTTACATTGACCGTGACCATGTTCACAACTTCAAGTACCATTAGCGACCATTTTCTCAGTGCTCATCATGGCCTACACTGTAGTTCTCGAAAAGCACGCTCCAATTTGTGTCAGCTTTAACCAGAGGTTTCTTCCCTTATGCCCTACGCCCTCGGACAACGTTGGATCAGCGATACTGAAAGTGACCTAGGTCTTGGTACTGTGGTTGCTATCGACGCGCGTACCGTTACCCTAATGTTCCCCGCCAGCGAAGAAAATCGTTTATACGCCCGCAGCGACGCGCCAATCACCCGTGTAATGTTTAATGTGGGTGACAGCATTGAAAGCCACGAAGGCTGGTTTTTGCAGGTTGAGCACGTTGACGAAGAACAGGGAATACTGACCTATACCGGCCAACGCTCAGACACAGGCGAAGACAATGTTCAACTTCGCGAAATTTTTCTGAGCCACCAAATTCGCTTTAATAAACCGCAAGACAAACTGTTCGCGGGTCAAATCGACCGAATGGATCGCTTTGCACTTCGCTATCGCGCGCTGAAAAACCAATACGAGCAGCATAAAAGCCCGATGCGTGGCCTGTGTGGTATGCGTGCTGGTTTAATCCCACACCAACTATTCATTGCTCATGAAGTGGGTCGACGTCACGCGCCACGTGTTTTATTAGCCGATGAAGTCGGTCTGGGTAAAACCATCGAAGCAGGCATGATCATCCACCAGCAAGTGCTGTCGGGTCGTGCATCTCGTGTATTGATCGTGGTGCCAGAAACCCTGCAACACCAATGGCTGGTAGAAATGCTACGTCGCTTCAACTTACATTTTTCAGTGTTTGATGAAGAGCGCTGTGTAGAAGCGTTTGCCGATGCTGATAACCCGTTTGATACTGCGCAACTTGTACTTTGCTCGCTGGATTTCCTGCGCAAAAGCCGCAAGCGTGCGGAACAAGCGGCAGAAGGCGAATGGGATCTGATGGTTGTGGATGAAGCGCACCA
Organism: Enterovibrio litoreus; assembly: GCF_045679545.1. NCBI lineage: Bacteria > Pseudomonadati > Pseudomonadota > Gammaproteobacteria > Vibrionales > Vibrionaceae > Enterovibrio > Enterovibrio litoreus. The sequence goes on along the minus strand of NZ_CP166194.1, from coordinate 360,244 downwards.
CCTTGAGTGGAGCGAAGAAAAGCCAAGCCGTGAATATCAGGTGATTGAAGCCATTGCAGAAAACACGCCAGCGGTGCTGCTATTGACTGCAACCCCAGAGCAATTGGGCCATGAAAGCCACTTTGCACGTCTGCGTCTGCTAGACCCAGATCGTTTCTATGATTACCAAGCATTCGTCAAAGAAGAGCAGCAATATGCACCCGTTGCTGATGCGGTTAGTCAGTTGCTGTCTAACGAAACGCTGACCAATGATGCAAAAAACAGCATCACTGAGCTGCTGTCTGAGCAAGATGTTGAGCCATTGCTACGCATCATCGAAGCCAATGACATCGATGATAACCAACGTCGCGACGCACGTAACGAGCTGATTGATAACCTGATGGATCGCCACGGCACTGGCCGTGTTTTGTTCCGGAATACCCGTGCTGCTATTCAAGGATTCCCTCAGCGCCACCTAAATCTGTACCCACTTGCGTTACCTTCACAGTATCAAACCTCGATGCGCGTGGCGGGCATCATGAGTAGCGGTAATCAAAGCCTTGAGCAGAAAGCGATTCAGTGGTTGTACCCTGAAGATATCTACCAGCAGTTTGAAGGCGAAAACGCCACCTGGTGGGGCTTTGACCCGCGCATTGATTGGCTGCTGGATCTACTAAAATCTAACCGACAAGAAAAAGTGCTGGTGATCTGTTCACGAGCACAAACGGCGCTTTCGCTAGAACAAGCACTGCGTGAGCGTGAAGGCATTCGTGGCACCGTTTTCCACGAAGGCATGTCGATTCTTGAGCGTGACAAAGCGGCGGCTTATTTCGCCCAAGACGAAGCTGGCGCGCAGGTGCTTATCTGTTCTGAGATCGGTTCAGAAGGTCGTAACTTCCAGTTTGCAAACCAATTGGTGATGTTCGATTTGCCCATGAACCCTGACTTGCTTGAGCAGCGTATTGGTCGTTTGGACCGTATCGGCCAACAGCGCGATATCGAAATCCATGTGCCTTTCATGATTGGCACCTCACAAGCACTGCTGGCTCGCTGGTACAACGAAGGCCTAAACGCCTTTGAAGAAACCTGCCCAACCGGTCGTGCCGTGTTTGAGCACGTTCAAGATGACCTGCTTCAGCTTCTGGCAAAAGGCAGCATTGATGAGTCTCTCGATGCACTGGTCGAAACCAGTGCCGAGATGCATTACCGCTTGAAAGGTGAAATGGAAAAAGGCCGTGACCGTCTGCTGGAAATGCACTCTAACGGTGGTGAGCAAGCGAAAGCGTTGGCAGAAAAAATTGCCTCACTTGATGGCGACACCAATCTAGTGACATTCGCATTGGGTCTGTTTGATACGGTTGGCCTGAACCAAGACGACAAAGGCGAAAACGCCATTGTGGTGACGCCATCAGAGCACATGCTGGTATCAAGCTATCCAGGGCTACCTGAAGAAGGCTGCACCATCACGTTTGATCGCGAAACAGCACTCTCACGTGAAGACATGCGCTTTATCAGCTGGGAACACCCGATGATCCAAGGCGGCATCGATTTACTGCTGTCAGAAGATGTCGGTACGACGGCGGTTTCACTGTTGAAAAACAAAGCCCTGCCTGTTGGGACTTTGTTCCTTGAACTGCTGTATGTTGCTGACGCGCAAGCGCCGAAAAATTCAGGCATTCATCAGTTCCTTCCGGCTGCGCCAATTCGGGTGCTTCTGGACGCCAAAGGCAATGACTTAGCAGCCCAAGTGGAATTTGAAGGCTTCAACCGTCAATTAAGCCCAGTTAACCGCCACCTTGGCAGCAAGCTTGTCTCTTCGGTTCAAACGCAGATCCATGGATTGATTGAGATGGGCACCCCGATTGCACAAACTCATCTGGTGTCGGTAAAAGAAAGTGCCGAAGCGGAGATGACCACCAAGTTGCGCTCGGAATTGGATCGCCTACAGGCTTTGAAAGCGGTAAACCCGAACATTCGTGATGACGAGTTGGAAAGCTTGGAAACACAAATGTCGGATTTGCGTACCTACATCAGCCAAGCGCAAGTTCGTCTTGATGCGTTACGTGTGATTGTGGTTAGCCACCAGTAATCCGTTACCGGTAAACATTTGCTAAACACTCAATCAAGGCACTGCTTCGGCGGTGCCTTTGTTTTTCACTCTCTTCTTTTTCAAGCCTGTCGTGCTACACTTCCGGCCGTTTAATTTTCGAGCGAACTCATGAGCGACTTTATCTACAACCCGCCAAAGGAACCTTGGCTGGACGTTATTTATCAGGATGATGACATTATCGCCCTGAATAAACCCAGCGAACTCTTGACCAATCCGGGTCGCGACCCTGCGCATTACGACAGCGCTTGGTCACGCATCAAACAAGAGTATCCCAAGGCGGAATTGGTACATCGCCTTGATATGTCCACCTCTGGCTTAATTGTGTTCGCTATGCACAAAGACGCTGAACGCCACTTGAAAGCGCAATTTCGCGAGCGAGTAACCCACAAACTTTATTACGCGCGGGTTTGGGGGAATGTTGAGCTTGATGAAGGTCGTGTGGATTTACCGCTAATTTGTGATTGGCCGAATCGTCCAAAACAAATGGTGTGCTTCGAAAACGGCAAGCCGTCTATCACTGACTATGAAGTGATCAAGCGCGAGAAGAAAACCACATTGATGCGCCTGCTGCCCATCACGGGACGATCTCATCAGCTTCGCGTACACATGTTGGCGCTCGAGCACCCGATTGTTGGTGATGAATTTTATGCGTATCCGCAAGCGTACAAGTATTCGCCACGTCTTCAACTTCATGCGGGCGAGTTATGTTTTCTTCACCCTGGCACAGGTGAACCCATGCATTTGTCGGCACCCTGTGATTTCTACGCCAATGCCCCTACTGATACATTGGTCAAACGTGGCATTAAAGCCGATGCAAGTTTATTGAAATAGCGCTGTCAACGTTCTACAGTGGCGGAAAAAGGAAGTCCGCCATGGAAAAGATAGTCTTTCTCGACAGCGCCACCATCCCTGCTCACATTCGCATTCCTGCGCCTTCATTTCCCCATCAATGGGAAAGCTTTGAATCCACCTTACCGGAACAAATCCTTGAGCGTCTTGCTGACGCGACCATTGTCATCACTAACAAGGTGATGTTAAGCGCAGAGACGCTTTCTAAGCTACCATCGCTCAAGCTCATTGCAGTATCAGCCACAGGCTACAACAATGTTGATGTCGACTGGTGCCACGCGAATGGCTTGCCTGTGTGCAATATCCGCGGCTACGCCACTCGCTCCGTGCCCGAGCATGTAATAGCAATGACATTTGCACTGCGTCGCAACCTCAACGCCTATCATCGCGACATAGAAAACGGTGTATGGAAAGAGAAAAATCAATTTTGCTTCTTCACGCACCCCATCGGCGACATTGCTGACGCCACCCTAGGCATTATTGGATCGGGTAGCCTTGGAGACGGTGTTGCGACGCTCGCAAAAGCGGTGGGGATGATGGTGATACGTTCAGAAAGAAAAGGCGCTACGCACACCCGAGAAGGCTACGTGCCGTTTGAAACTATGCTCTCGCAAGCTGATGTGGTGACGCTTCACTGCCCACTTAACGAAAACACGACAAATTTGATGAGCACCAAAGAGTTCGCTCAGATGAAGTCGTCAGCAATACTAATTAACGCGGGTCGTGGCGGCTTAGTTGATGAGCAGGCGCTCGTTGAGGCACTAAAAAAAGGGGTGATTGCAGGTGCAGGTGTCGATGTGTTCACCCAAGAACCAGCGACCATGTCGAACCCGTTATTGGCGCATGCTGGCATGCCGAATCTTATTCTGACGCCACACGTTGCCTGGGGTTCAGATTCCAGCATTCAGGCACTGGCAAACCAATTAACAGAGAACATGGACACCTTTGTCAAAGGCGCCCCTCAGAATCTGGTTTAGATAAGCCACTGGCAAGGTCGAAAAAGGGCTACTTGAAGCCCTTTTCTTTCTTAATTAAATCGTAAGCACCTTGAATTTCTTGCGCTTTTTGCTTGGCCATTTCCATCATTTCCGGTGGCAAGCCTTTCGCTGCTAATTTGTCAGGATGGTGCTCATTCATCAGCTTGCGATGGGCACGCTTAATGGTTTGACCATCGGCATCTTCATCGACGCCCAAAATTTGGTACGCCCCTTTTAAGCGCTGAGCGGTATCAGGCTGCCATTGCTGGTGATGTCCGCCACCGCCGTTTTGACCATGCTGTTGATAGAAATGAAACGCCGCTTCTTGCATCGCCAGACGCTGCTCTAGCTGCTGACGCGAAAAACCCAACATATCTGCAATGGTGTACAACACCTGACGCTCGCTGGGCTGCACGGTGCCATCGGCATATGCCGCTTGGATCTGTACTTCCAAAAAGAATTGCAGTAAGTCAAAGCGACCGCCAGTGGTTCGCCTCACATCTTGCAGCACATCCTCAAGTGGGAACCCACTTTCTTTGCCTTCACGAAATGCATCTTGCGCCTGTCGGCGAGCTTCGCCTTGTAGCCCCATGCGATCCATTAAAACGGAGGCCAAACGAATTTCATTTTGCGTCACCTGCCCTTTGGCTTTGGCGACATGTCCCATTACCGCGAATGTGGCATGAAAGTAGGCCTGTTGACGCGCTTGTTGATCCGCACCACGAAAACCACCGCCAAAAGATGTATTTCGTCTCGCTTTATCGAACTTATGCCCTAAAAACAAACCTAACAGTAATCCGAATGGCCCACCTAGCAGGTAACCAAAGAATGCCCCAAGTACCTTTCCCCACACTGCCATGTTTCTTTCTCTTTTTAGTTAATCTATTTGATTTGCAACAACGCAGAACCGCATATACCCAAGCCACCTTCTCTGTATGATGACAGAGGTAGTTTGGGTATATGAGTAATTTGCATTATCATAACCCACATTTTGCAGAACAAATTTGCCACAGTGCCGCGCAACAGTATACCAGCGCTGTATGCCAACAACAGGATTGAGTTTTCATGTCACCGACTGCCAAAAGTTTTTTATCTTCCATGATTTGGCTCGCGCTCTATGGACAGGCTGTGGCGGAAGAGGCAAATGTAAACCAAGGCAGCACTAAACCCTTGGTGATCCCGAAAGAAACCTGCCTCGCGCCAGAATATCGATGCCTCACGAAAAATGACAAAACTGACGATATAAACAATCTCCCTGTCACTATCGTCGCCGATCATGCCGAAGCGAAAGCGAACGAGAAGGCTATCTATCGTGGTGATGTGATCGTCACTCAAGGCAACCGAACCGTAAAGTCGGATACCGCGACACTGCGTCAGCCAGAAAATATCGTGACCGCAGAAGGCAATGTCTATTTTCATGATGGCGAGATTGCGATCAAAGGTAAATCGCTGCAGAGCAACCTCGATAACGAAGACACCACGCTAACCGACGCAGAATACAAAATGATGTGTACGCCTGGTCGCGGTCAAGCAAAGCGCGTGTTTAAAAACGGTACCACGTTTTATGAACTCGATGACGGCACATACACAACATGCCCAGACAATGACGACAGTTGGCGCTTTAGTGCGGGAAAAATTGAAAAAGAAGACGGTGATATTTTTGCCGATCTCTATCACGCACGATTTGAAGTGCTCGACACGCCGGTTTTCTATCTTCCTTACCTTCGCGTGCCGGTTGAAGATGGCCGCCTAACAGGTTTTCTCTACCCGTCGGTTAGCTGGAATGACAATGATGGCTTCGAGCTAGAAACACCGTTTTACTGGAATATCCACCCTCAAGCTGACATGTTGATCACACCAAAATACATGTCCAACCGTGGCCTTTTCATGACCATGGAGCCTCGTTACCTCACTGAGGCCGGCAGTGGCAGCATGGTGTTTGAGTACATGGGAAGCGATGAGCTATACCCCGAATTCGACAAGAGTTGGGGGGCCAACTGGCGCCACTCAGGTATTCAAAATCACTGGAAATACGACATTGATTACAGCAAAGTCAGCGATATCGGTTATTTCACACGTCACACTGACTCGCGTGTTGGTAGCCGTGAAGACAATACCTTGCTGCAAACGGGTGACGTGTCGTATCGCGATCTCAACTGGGACACCACGCTAAGTGTTCGCAGCTTCCAATCACTAAGCCCAAATACCTCGGTCTATAAGCTGCTGCCTCAATTGGCGATGAACTACTATCGTCCTGAACTCGCTTATGGAATGGATTTTTCCATGCCATCGCAGATCAGCAAATTTGCTACAGACGACGACAGTAAACCCGATGCACTGCGCGTTAATCTAGAACCTACCATCACTTTGCCTTACAACCTGCCATGGCTGAGTGCGTCGGCACAAGGCAAGGTTTATTCCACCTATTACGACCAGTCAAATGTCAAAGGCGTTACGGGCTACAACGGCGAGACACTGGAAGAAACGGTGTCTCGTGTCGTACCGATGGCTAAATTGCATGCGACAGTAACGTTAGAACGTGATGACACGTTTTGGGGCAACAATTACACCCAGACCTTAGAGCCGCAAGTGCAGTACCTGTACATCAAGGATGTTGATCAAAGCGGAATCTACAACCCAGTCAACTATGCCGGTGGTGGTTATGATACCGCCCGTCTACAAACCGATTACTATGGCTTATTCCGCGCCAATCAATTCAGCAGTGTTGATTACATTAACCCCGCGAACCAATTTACCCTTGGTGCCGCATCGCGCTTTTTTGATGATGCCTATAAAGAGCGATTTAACATCGCCTTTGGCCAAATTTATTACTTGGATCGCCAGCAACAAGATGACGACGCTTCGATCAACTACTCAGCATGGGCTGTGGAAAGCGAATTAAACGTCAGCGACAAACTGTTTGTGCGAGGCTCAGTGGAATATGACAATAACTTGAGTAACCTTCAGTTTGGTAATGCCACACTGGAATACCGCGATGGTAGCTTCTTCGCACAAACCAGTTACCGTTATGTTTCAAAGGACTACATCGCGAGTACAATAGGTGCTGACAACCTAGATTTGATCACTGAAGATGGCATTTCTCAAGCAGGTCTGGTGACAGGATTCCCCATCACCGACAAGGTAAACTTCCAAGGGCAGTATTTCCACGACTTAACCCAAGATTTAATGCTAGAAAACCAACTTAGCATCACCTACACATCGGCATGCTGGGTCATAGGGTTAAATTATAACGAGTACCTACTGGCCAGAGGTAACATCAATGATCCTGCAAGGTATGACAATAGTATATCTTTGTCCTTCAGCTTATTGGGGCTGGGTGCAAACGCAGGCTTTGGCTACAGCACAGGCAGTGGCAACGCATTGGGATACCGCAGCCCATTTGGCCTGAAGAATTAATAGTGAGATTTTGGAACAGCTAATGAATAAATGGACGAAAGCTTTACTGGCCGCAACAATCTCAGCCAGTTCGTTGTCAGTCTCTGCCTCACCGGCAGAGCTAGATCGCGTGATCACTGTTGTGAATGAAGGCGTGATCTTATCAAGTGATATTGAGGCATTGAAAAAAACGGTAGCGCTCAACGCGAATGCTGAATCTCTGCCGCCAGCTGATATTTTGGAACAACAGATCCTGGATCAACTGATCTTAGAAGAATTGCAACTTCAAGAAGCAAACCGCCTCGGTATCCGTATTGACGATACACGTTTAGAGCAAGCCATCGATGCCATTGCCGCCGAAAAGAACACATCCGTGGCCGCGCTGAGAGAGTCTCTTAAACGCAGCGGCATTTCTTGGTCAGAGTATCGTGACCAAATCCGCCGCGAAATGACCATTAGCGAAGCACGTAATGCGCAAGTTCGTCGTCGTATCAACATCTTGCCTCAAGAGGTGGAATCACTCGCTACTCAACTTAATGCCAAGAACTTGGAAAAAGTCGAGTACCGAATTAGCCATATTCAGCTTCGTTTAGACGAGGATGCTGAAAAAGCAGAGCGCGATGCGGTTGCCTCTAACGCTGAACTGTTGGCTAAACAGCTAAAACAAGGCAAAGACTTTGCCAGCTTAGCATTGGCTAACTCCAAAGGGCCAAAAGCGCTAGAAGGCGGTGATTGGGGCTGGCTACGTTTAGAAGAAATGCCAACCATTTTTGCAGACCAGATCGGCAATAACGGTAAAGGGGCTATTCTCGGTCCTTTCCGCAGCGGTGTGGGCTATCACATTCTGAAAATTGCCGACGTGAAAGGGCTCGAATCCATCGCCGTCACGGAAGTGAAAGCACGACACATTCTGATCAAACCATCGATTGTTCTTAGTGATGAAGGTGCACAGCGCCAGCTGCAGCTGATGGTTAAGCAAATCGAAAATGGCGACAAAACCTTTGAAGATTTAGCGAAGCAATACAGTGCGGACCCAGGATCGGCGATAAAAGGTGGCGATCTGGGCTGGCAAACCACTGAAATTTACGTGCCTGAATTTAAAGATAAAGTGGATGCGCTTTCAGAAGGCGAAATCAGCGAGCCATTTAAAACTGTGCATGGCTGGCACATTGTCGAAGTGCTGGACCGCCGTCAGGCAGATCGCACCGACGCCGCCATGCAAAACCGTGCCTACCGTATGCTGATGAATCGTAAGTTCAACGAAGAAGCTCAAGCTTGGCTGCAAGAGCTTCGTGCGGGCGCTTACGTGGAACAAATTGGTGATGCGGATGAAAGCTAATCCTCAACGTATTGCCATCACCCCGGGTGAACCGGCGGGCATTGGCCCAGACTTGGTCTTAGCGCTTGCGCATGATGATTGGCCTCACCAACTGGTGATTTGTGGCAACAAAGCCATGCTGGCTGAGCGCGCGAAAGTGCTTGGCATTGATGTGGCTTTTGAAGATTACGACCCCACACGTCCAGCCGAAGCACACAAACCGGGCGTGTTAGTGGTGTGCGATGAGCCACTGGATGCCAACGTCGTTCCTGGTGAGCTAAATGAAGCCAACGGCCGTTACGTGCTCAATACACTCACACGTGCTGCTGAAGGCAATATGCAGGGTGAGTTTGCAGCAGTCGTCACAGGACCTGTGCACAAAGGTGTCATCAATCGTTCTGGCGTTTCGTTTAGCGGCCATACTGAATACTTCCAGCACCACGCTAATGTACAACAAGTGGTGATGATGCTGGCGACAGAAGGGTTGCGCGTGGCGCTAGTGACCACTCACATCCCGCTGGCCTACGTGTCAAAAGCCATTACTGAAGAGCGTCTATTTCAAGTCATTGAAATACTGAATGACGATCTCAAAACCAAATTTGGTATTGCCGAGCCCAAGATTTACGTCTGCGGCCTTAACCCTCACGCAGGGGAAGACGGTTGCCTTGGTCGAGAAGAAATTGAAGTCATCGAACCTGCGCTCGAAAAACTGCGCCAACAAGGCATGAATCTGATTGGTCCGCTGCCCGCCGACACCCTATTTCAAGACAAATACCTGAAAGACGCCGATGCTGTGCTTGCGATGTATCACGATCAGGGGCTGCCTGTGTTAAAATTCAAGGGATTTGGAAAGTCGGTCAACATTACGCTTGGCCTGCCCTTCATCCGAACTTCTGTAGATCATGGTACCGCATTGGATTTAGCGGGTACCGGTACGGCGGATACTGGAAGCCTGCGGACAGCGCTATCCCACGCCATCGAATTAGTGAATAAGAAAGCATGAGCGATAAAGTCCATCTAGGCCACCGTGCCCGTAAGCGTTTTGGTCAAAACTTCCTGAACGACCCGTACATCATTGACGGCATTGTATCGGCCATCAACCCACTGCCAGGCGAAAACTTGGTCGAGATCGGTCCAGGTCTTGGCGCATTGACTGAGCCTGTTGCACGTGAAGTTGACAAAATGAGCGTGGTTGAGCTTGACCGCGATTTGGCAGAACGTCTTCGCCATCATCCTGAATTGTCAAAGAAGCTGACAATTTATCAAGGTGATGCCATGAAGTTCGACTTTGCCGCTTTGTCATCGCCAGAAAATCCATTGCGTATTTTTGGTAACTTGCCATACAACGTGTCTACCCCACTGATGTTCCACCTGTTCACCTTTACGGGTGCAGTGAAAGACATGCACTTTATGCTTCAAAAAGAAGTGGTTAACCGTTTAGCCGCAGGTCCAAACAGCAAAGCATATGGCCGTTTGACCGTCATGGCACAATACTATTGTAAGGTTGTTCCTGTGCTAGAAGTGCCACCAACGGCCTTCACGCCAGCGCCTAAAGTGGATTCAGCCGTTGTGCGCCTTATTCCGCACAAAGAGTTACCGCACCCAGCAACCAGTCTGAAATGGCTAGAGCGAGTGTGCCGAGAAGGCTTCAACCAACGTCGTAAAACCGTGCGTAACTGCTTTAAGGCACTGGTTGACGCGGAAACACTTGAGTCTCTTGGTATCAATATAACCGCTCGCCCAGAGAGCCTGACATTGGGGCAGTTTGTCGCGCTGGCTAACTGGCTGGATGCAAACCACCAACAGCAGTAAAAAATAACAATAACAAGGAAGCGTGACAGGGATGGTTAATCACAAATTTATGGTTCGGGTTGTCACACACTATGTGGAAGAGCAATCCGAACCAGATAACAAGCGCTACGTTTTCTCCTACACCATTACCATTGAAAACAATGGTGATCACGACGCACAGCTTCTTCGCCGCAAATGGCTAGTCACCGATGCAAATGGCAAAAAGCTGGTCATTGAAGGTGATGGCGTTGTTGGTGAACAGCCGCTCATCGAGGCTGGTGAACAGTACACTTACACCAGTGGGACTGTGATAGAGACACCCGTCGGTGTAATGCAAGGCTTTTACTCCATGATTGATATGGATGACAAAGAGTTTGATATTGAAGTGATGCCATTTCGCCTCGCCTTACCTAATATCCTTCACTAGTTTTCGGGAGCTTCTGTGGCCACTTACCTTGTCGGCGACATTCAAGGTTGCTTTGACGATCTAAAAACACTGCTAGACACTGTCAGCTTCGATGAAAACCATGATCATCTGTATCTTGCAGGGGATCTAGTTGCACGCGGGCCAGATTCACTCTCCGTGCTGCGCTATGTGAAGTCTCTGGGTGATCACGGACATACGGTGCTAGGTAACCATGATCTCCACTTGTTAGCGGTTGCGGAAGGGTTTAAAAAAGCAAAAACCAAAGACAAAACACTGCCTATCCTTTATGCCCCCGATCGTGCTGAGCTTTTGTATTGGCTTCGACAACAACCCCTTCTGATCCATTGTGATTCGAGCAATGACAACGCACCTGGTTTTGTCATGACCCACGCAGGCATCCCTCCGGATTGGGATCTTGATAGCGCAAAGCGTCATGCCAATGTCGTAGAAAGCATCTTGCGAAGTGACCGCTATGCATGGCTATTAGAAAACATGTACGCCAACAAGCCAGCTAAGTGGTCAGAGGCCTTGGAAGGGATCGATCGTTACTGCTACACCATCAACGCATTAACGCGCATGCGTTTTTGCCAAGCTGATGGCAGCTTAGATATGGACTGCAAATTACCACCGGAACAAATGACTGACGGCGATTTAGTGCCTTGGTTTGATGTTAAAAACCGCCAACCCATTGACGAAACTCTTGTATTTGGACACTGGGCTGCGTTGGGGGGTGTGGTAAATCGTCATTTAATGGGACTCGACACAGGTTGTGTTTGGGGCGGTGCCTTGACCATGGTGCGATGGGAGGATGGCCAAGTATTTAGCCTTCCTTGCCCTGTGCATGCCCATTAACGCTCGAGCACCACAAATTCCATGTCATAGCGGTTTTTGTCATCTGCCGTGTAGGTTTCTGAATGGCTGGTCAGCCAGCCATCGCCCCAATCAGGAAAGCAGGTATCACCGTCGATATCCGCATTAATAAACGTCAAATACAAACGATCGGCGCGCGGCAAACACGCCGTATAAATCGCGCCACCACCGATGATGATCGCTTCGTCCACGCCATCTACCAGCCCCAGCGCTTGATCAATACTCGACACCGTTTCAACGCCTTCCGCTGACCATGCACTATTTCGGCTGATCACTATATTGCGTCTTCCCGGCAAAGGACGGCCAATCGATTCATAGGTCTTACGCCCCATGATCACAGGCTTGCCCAAAGTATTTCGTTTGAACCAGCCAAAATCTGCCGGCAAATGCCACGGCATCGCGTTGTCTTTGCCTATTACTCTTCCCTTTGCCATCGCGGCAATCATACTGATTTTCATGCTGGATTGATCCTTTCTAATAAACGCCGCGACATGCTACACCACAGGCTTACGACGGTAAAATAGCAATCCTGGCATTGCCAAGCCAATCGCCAGTGCTGCAATAATGAAAAGAGACTTAATGGCGTTGTTCATCATGGTCGCCCATAACGCTTCGCTATAACCTAAGCTGTTTATCTCGACCAAGGCAATCATGGCCTTAAACGCGAACACACCCGGCACCATAGGAATGATAGCGGCGACCGTAAACACTTTAGGATGTGCCAGCAAACGCTGAGACCAATACACCCCAACCATACCAACCAAGGTTGCTGCACCAAGTGTCGCCCATTCGATTGGCACACCAAAATGCATGAATAGAAAACGGCTTCCATGCCCCAATGCACCGCACATTGCACAGTACTTCAGCGCCTTAACGGGTACATTGAACACCAATGCAAACCCAATGGCAGGGATGGCTGCGAATAACATGTCATGGAGTAACGCCAGCAATAATGTCATAACCACCCCCACACGCCTGTTACATTCATCGCCCCGATAATCCCAAGGCTGGTCGCCAGAGTCAGCAAACTGGCAAACACCCAACGTGCGATACCCATGTTCACGTAGCCTTTGACCATGTCTGATACTGCATTGATGAGCGGAAAACCAGGGACTAACATCAGCACAGAAGACGCCATTGCTAGATAGGGCTGATTACCTATCTGCTGCATAGCGCCAATGCTTGAAATCAATGTTGTAACGAAAGCGGTAACACCAAAATTAAGGAGAGGATTGAACTGGCGATGCCCGATTTCTTGTCGAACCAACATCCCCACGAAAGAGGCCAGAAAAGTAATCGCAAACACCGCACTATCGCCACCAGAAAGGCGACTGAAACTGGCACAAGAAAGTCCAACCATCACAGCCACTAACCAGCGATTGTAGCGCGCGGGTGATAGCCTTTCGAGGCGCTTACTTACCCCATCTCTTTCGAGTAAGCCTTTCTCTGTCATGATCAAAATACGCTGGATCTCGGTGATCACTCGCATATTGATCCCGCGATCTGGGCAACGCCTCGCTGTAGTGATGCAATGTTTATGGGTGATCGTCGTGATCACCATTGAACTTGCCGACAATGAAATCTCAACACTGTCTAAACCCAGCGCTTCGCCAAGTCGACAGCAAATATCACTGACAAGCTTACTTTCCGCCCCATGTTGTAACAACATTTGTCCGGCATGGCTCACTAGCCTCGAGACTTCTCTCTGGACGGGTTCGCTCATTTCTGGCACCTCTTGCACCTTACTACTCCACTCTTTCCCTGACAGAGGTATGTTTGTACGCTAATTGAACTGGCTTTACTTTGATTTGGATGAAAAAAAACCGCCTCGATGGGCGGTTTTTTTTATAACGGATAATTACGGACGGTAAATGATTTCGACGTCGTAGTCGTCTTCATTCCAGTCATCCCAATCATCATCGTCGTCATCATCAGCGCTTTCTTGTTGTTTCTTAAGCTGCTGCTCGTGGTAATCATCCCACTTGAATTCAACTTTATTCTCTTCAGCGACTTCTGTTGTCAGTTCCGCTGGAAGAGATTGGATGAATTCCATCAAATCAAACGTCAGCTGTTGAGTGTTACCTTTATTGATCGCAGAAATCGCGTAATAAGGTTCATCCCAAGCAAGCGCTTCTAGCACACGTTCAATCTGAGCTTCAGCTTCTTCTTCCGACATGAGATCAATCTTGTTAAAGACGATCCAACGCGGTTTGTCAGCCAATTTATCACTGTAACGTTGCAGCTCTTCAATGATGGTAAAGGCGTTATCGACAGGATCTGAACCGTCAGCAGGCATCAGGTCGATCATGTGTAGCAGCACACGACAACGCTCTAGGTGTTTCAAGAAGCGAATACCCAGACCCGCACCTTCAGCTGCACCTTCAATCAATCCAGGGATATCGGCAATAACAAAGCTCTTGTCTTGTGCGACACGCACAACACCAAGGCTTGGAACCAAGGTAGTGAACGGATAATCCGCCACTTTTGGTTTTGCTGCAGATACTGCACGAATGAAGGTCGATTTACCCGCATTTGGCAAGCCAAGCATACCCACGTCAGCCAGCAACAACAGCTCTAGGCGAAGGTGACGTAATTCACCTTTAGTGCCCATACTTTTCTGGCGAGGCGCACGGTTTACTGACGACTTGAATCGGGTATTACCCAAACCATGCCAGCCACCTTTCGCGACCATGATCTTCATACCATGCTGAGTCAGATCGGCAATGATCTCACCAGTATCTTCGTCAACAGCACGTGTGCCCACTGGCACTTTCAATACCAGATCATCACCACGTTTACCGGTACAGTTACCCGCACGTCCATTTTCGCCACGAAGGGCCGCATGGAAGCGCTCAAAACGGAAGTCGATCAACGTATTCAGGTTTTCATCGGCAAGCAAATAAACATCGCCGCCATCACCACCATCACCGCCGTCAGGGCCGCCACGAGGGACATATTTTTCACGACGGAAGCTAACGGTACCATTGCCGCCATCTCCCGCTTCAACGCGGATCACCGCTTCGTCTACAAATTTCATTTTCTTCTCCATACCCAGCATCACCTAAACCAAGTTAGGTATTACATGTCATCGGGTTAACATTGGCGATTTAGCAGCACCCTGATGGAGCACTTTGGGCTGATGATCATAATGATCTTAGGATCAAATGCCGCACTTCGTTTGATATCGTCATGCATTGTGTTCGAACAAACCTATTCGTAACACCTGTGACGTTTGCGTGACGAGAATCCTTACACTTCACAGAGCGAAGTTCACGCAAATATAGCTGCTTAGTCGCCTTTAAACGCTATATATCCAAGTCACGTCAAAGAGGCAATAGCCTTTTCTTAAAAGTCACTTGGATATACAACAAAAAGCCCCGCCGTAAGGCAGGGCTTCAGAATAAGTTCGAGTGCTATTATTCAGCTTCGATACTAATGAACTTACGGTTCTTAGGACCTTTAACTTCGAACTTCACTTTGCCATCAGTCAAAGCGAATAGAGTGTGGTCTTTACCGCAACCTACATTAGTGCCAGCGTGGAATTTAGTACCACGTTGACGAACGATGATGTTACCTGCAAGAACAGATTCACCACCGAAGCGCTTAACACCTAGACGTTTGCTTTCTGAATCACGGCCGTTACGAGTAGAACCGCCAGCTTTTTTATGTGCCATTTTTCTCTTCTCCTAAATTAAGCGCTGATGCCAGTAATTTTGACTTCAGTGAACCACTGACGGTGGCCCATTTGCTTACGAGAATGCTTACGACGACGGAATTTAACGACTTTAACTTTGTCGCCACGACCGTGCGTAACTACTTCTGCAGTTACTTTGCCGCCAGCCAGGAACGGTGCGCCAACAGTAACTTCTTCACCGTTAGCAACCAGCAGAACTGAATCAAACTCAACTGATGAGCCAGTTTCAATGTCTAGCTTTTCCAAGCGAATAGTTTGGCCTTCGCTTACACGGTGTTGTTTACCACCACTTTGGAAAACTGCGTACATGGGTTTCTCCGCATTTCCGCACAGCCTACTGTGTTTAAAAAGTGTACAGTGAGGGGTGCGCATTTAATTCATCAATAGGGCGCGAATTCTACGGCAAGATTTGCCAACTGGCAATAGGGCAATGAAAGAAAATTGGTGAAAACCTGTCCACTGTTACTAAGCCTCGTTTTTCTCATTAAAGACCCTGTGTCGAGGCTAAAAATTTAGTGTACTATCATCGAAAAAATGACAGTTTCACACTGCATTCATCCCTTGGACCGGACGCATCAATGGACTTTAACACCATCCAAGCACTTATTGCCGACGACATGGCAAAAGTGGATAAAAAAATTCTTGCGCAACTTGATTCTGACGTCGCATTGATCAACCAGCTGGGTTTTTATATCGTCAGCGGTGGAGGCAAACGTCTGCGCCCTATGCTCGCGCTATTGGCTGCAAAATCACTCAATTATCAGGGTGAGGGGCATGTCACTGCTGCCGCGTTTGTCGAATTTATCCACACTGCCACTTTGCTCCATGATGATGTCGTGGACGAATCTGATCTTCGTCGTGGCAAAGCGACCGCAAATGCGATGTTCGGCAATGCTGCCAGCGTGCTGGTAGGCGATTTTATCTACACACGCTCGTTTCAGATGATGACACAGCTTCGATCCTTAAGGATCCTTGATGTCATGAGTGAGTCGACAAATGTGATCGCTGAAGGTGAAGTGCTGCAGTTAATGAACTGTAACGATCCTGACACGACCGAAGAAAGCTACATGCAGGTGATCTACTCGAAGACCGCTCGCCTGTTCGAAGCTGCCACGCAAATTGGTGCTATTCTTGCTGAGGCGCCTCAAGACATCGAATCTACCATGCAGGATTACGGTCGCTATTTAGGCACCGCATTCCAACTTATCGACGATGTGATGGACTACACCTCACAGGGCGATGAAATGGGCAAGAACACAGGCGATGATTTAGCCGAAGGCAAACCGACACTGCCCCTGCTTCACGCGATGGCGAATGGTAATGAGCAGCAAGCTGCCATGATCCGCGAAGCCATTGAACAAGGCAATGGTCTTGATAAGCTCGAGCTGATATTGACCTGCATGGAACAAGTTGGCTCCTTGGAATACACCCGCCAACGTGCTGAGCAAGAAGCGGAGAAAGCGATTGAAGCGCTCGCGCCATTGCCTGAATCCGAATACAAGGATGCATTGAAAGCGCTGGCACACATCGCTGTACGCCGCCGCAAGTAAAGGTGAATGACCTTTTCCCTATCCGTCGTCGGATATCAGACATAAAAAAAGCGGCTTAATCAGCCGCTTTTTTCGTATCTGGCTTGTGATTACTTCACAAACTCTTCACCCAAGGTGATGTCTTTACGCAGCGTGTCTAACATGCTGTCTAGTGCGTCTTGTTCGAACGCACTGAGTGGGCCATGGTCTAGAATTTCTTCTACGCCATTTTTTCCCAAACGTACGGGTTGTGCGAAGAAACGTGCGTATTTGCCGTCACCTTCTACATATGCACACTCAACCACGTCTTTCTCACCTTGAGCAGCGCGTACTAGCGCCAGACCAAAGCGACATGCCGCTTGACCCATAGACAATGTTGCAGAGCCGCCACCCGCTTTCGCTTCTACCACTTCGGTACCCGCGTTTTGGATGCGTGGTGTCAAAGCAGCCACTTCTTCTTCGGTAAACTCAACACCTTCAACTTGAGAAAGCAGAGGTAGGATCGTCACACCAGAGTGGCCACCAATAACCGGCACACGCACGTTGCTTGGATCTTTACCTTTTAGCTCAGCCACAAAGGTCTCTGAACGAATGATGTCCAGTGTCGTGATACCAAACAGACGGTTCTTGTCGTAAACACCTTTGGCTTTCAGCACTTCTGCAGCAATGGCCACTGTGGTGTTCACAGGGTTAGTGATAATACCGATCAACGCTTTTGGGCAAACATCGGCAATTTTTTCACTGAGAGAACGAACGATGCCAGCATTTACGTTGAACAGATCAGAACGATCCATACCAGGCTTACGAGCAACACCCGCAGAGATCAATACAACGTCAGCACCTTCAAGTGCAGGCGTTGGATCTTCGCCACAGTAGCCTTTGATCGATACAGGTGTCGGGATGTGGCTAAGATCAACGGCAACACCAGGTGTTACAGGGGCAATGTCATACAATGCCAGATCTGAGCCCGCAGGCAGACGGTTTTTCAAAAGCAGGGCTAAAGCTTGACCAATGCCTCCAGCGGCGCCAATCACAGCAACTTTCATCACGTTCTCCTTATTTACGATTATTTTTATATCAGACCTTTGGGATGTAGTTGTCTTTGAGGTTTACAAAATAGCCGACACCTACTCCCTTGTTGTAGACCTCATCGCATCATACGTGGCTTAAGTCAGTGCCGACAAGCTTATGAGGGTAAGGATAAGCCACGCTTCTCATTTTTCTTTTTAATGCCCTCTCCTGCTGTTGAAAGGTGATAGGTGCGTCACTTTAATGCGGATTTTATTGCTCGCGACTGAATCACTATGCAAAAATGCGCCATCGTGACACGGGTAAGAAAGAAGAAATATGCGCAATTCAGACAAGCAAGATCTATTAGTCAAAGCCTTTAAGTCCATCCTAAAAGAAGAAAAATTTAGCTCGCAGGGTGAAATCGTTGATGCGCTGAAAGCGCAGGGCTACGAAAATATTAACCAATCAAAAGTCTCACGAATGCTGACCAAGTTTGGTGCGGTGCGTACGCGAAACGCGAAAATGGAAATGGTGTATTGCCTGCCTGTTGAACTGGGTGTGCCTACCACCAGCAGCCCACTCAAAGAGTTGGTGATGGATATTGACTACAATGATGCATTAGTCGTTATTCACACAGGTCCTGGCGCAGCACAGTTAATCGCGCGTTTACTCGATTCATTGGGCAAAGCAGAAGGTATTCTTGGTGTGGTTGCTGGTGATGACACCATCTTTATTACCCCAACACGCGCTACCACGACAGAAGGCCTTTTCAACGCGGTTTGCAGCCTGTTTGATTACAGTCGTTAATACGGTAAAAAACGCAAATTATGGCAGGATGTTTCTTTAAGCTTCTGCCTCTTTCTCTCCCCTCACACACAATGCTTTCATTAAAACCCTTCTCAAATCTGAGACTTTTGCATTTTCTTACTCCCGAAGCCACACTTCGATGTGAAAGGTCATGACAAAACATTTCTCTAGTTTTAAATTCTCGATACAAGTTTGTTATCATTCATCACTAGACACAACAATTTACACCGAGTAAACCCGTCTTTACCTGACGATGCGTTACAGCTGACATCACCGGATGAAAAAGAAATGGCCGTATAAAACGAGCTGAGGAGATAGCCCGCTTCGATGCGGGTTATCCACATCTGATGTCAGATGTTTTTACACTTTCATTTGCCAATAGAGGGACAATGGCATGACGAAGACGACCGAGACACCGCTTGATGCTCAAGACATTGTTGCGCAGGCGGACACTGGGGCCAGAGCTCCATTAGGAATACCGGGGCGAATATTGTGGTTCGTTCCACTATGCTGGTCCCTATTCCAGCTTTGGTATGCCTCACCGCTGCCATTCATTTTTGGGTTCGGCTTACTTAACGATACTGAAGCACGATCTATCCACCTCGCTTTCGCCATCTTCTTGGCGTTTACTGCGTACCCTGCGTTTAAATCCTCCCCTCGTGATCGTATCCCTGCGCTTGATTGGGTTTTTGCGGCATTAGGGAGCTTTGCGGCAGGCTATTTATTCCTCTTCTACAACGAATTAGCATCACGTGCAGGCGCCCCCACTCAAATTGACATTGTTGTGTCTGTGATGGGGATGGTGTTGTTGCTTGAAGCAACGCGCCGCGCACTGGGTCCACCGTTAATGGTCGTGGCAGGTTTCTTCTTGCTTTACACCTTTGCCGGCCCTCATATGCCTGATGTCATCGCCCACAAAGGCGCGAGTATCAATAAGGCCATGTCACATCTGTGGCTAACCACAGAAGGCGTATTTGGTGTAGCGCTTGGCGTTTCAACCTCGTTCGTATTCTTATTCGTACTATTTGGTGCGTTATTAGACAGAGCAGGCGCAGGTGGCTACTTCATTAAAGTCGCATTCTCATTACTCGGTCACATGCGTGGTGGGCCAGCGAAAGCGGCGGTTGTGGCATCAGGCCTGTCCGGTCTGGTATCTGGCTCATCTATCGCGAACGTTGTTACCACGGGTACGTTTACCATACCTCTTATGAAGCGTGTTGGCTTTTCCGGTGTCAAAGCCGGTGCTGTTGAAGTTGCGGCTTCAACCAATGGTCAGCTAACGCCACCTATCATGGGTGCAGCTGCATTTCTCATGGTCGAATACGTCGGCATTTCATATGTAGAGGTCATTAAAGCCGCTGTTTTGCCGGCGCTAATATCCTACATCGCGCTGATTTACATTGTTCACCTCGAAGCCTGCAAGGCAGGCATGGAAGGACTCCCTCGTCGCCATAAACCGACGTTCCTTGAGAGCCTGTTCTCTTACATGACAGTGATTGTCGGCATGATCGTGCTAAGCCTTGCTGTCTACTATGGTATTGGCTGGACAAAAGATGTGTTCGGCGCTGCAGCAACCGTGGTAATCGGTATTGTTGTGATGGTTGCGTACGTAGCACTAGTTCGCTATTCATCACGCTACAAATCTGACGCCGTCGAAGACCCTGCCGCGGCAGATTTGTCAGAGGTGCCAGAACCTGGTCCAACCGCTCGCGCAGGTCTTTATTATCTTTTGCCTATTTTTGTGCTGGTTTGGTGTTTAACGGTTGAGCGTTTTTCACCGGGTTTGTCTGCATTCTGGGCCACCCTGTTCATGATGTTTATCGTTGTGACGCACCGTCCACTGCTCGCGTTTTTCAACAAGAAGAACCCAATGGACACAGAAACCAAAGCGGGCTTTGTTGATCTGACAGAAGCGTTTGTAACAGGCGCGCGCAACATGATCGGTATCGGTGTTGCTACCGCTGCCGCGGGTATCGTAGTTGGTGTAGTGACACTAACCGGTATCGGCCTTGTAATGACTGACTTTGTCGAATTTGTCTCTGGCGGCAATATCATACTTATGCTTCTGTTCACTGCAGTGATCAGCTTGTTGCTTGGTATGGGCTTGCCGACCACAGCAAACTACATCGTCGTATCGACTCTGATGGCACCAGTTATCGTTACCTTAGGCGCACAATCTGGCTTGATCATTCCATTGATTGCGGTTCACTTGTTCGTGTTCTATTTCGGTATTCTTGCCGATGACACGCCACCAGTGGGCTTGGCTGCTTTTGCTGCTGCTGCGATAGCCAAATCCGACCCAATAAAAACGGGTATACAGGGTTTTACCTACGATATTCGTACTGCCATTTTGCCGTTTATGTTTGTCTTCAACACCCAGTTGTTGTTGCTCGATATTGATGGTCCTGTGCATTTGATCCTCACCATTGTTTCAGCAACCGTAGCAATGCTCGTGTTTGCTGCTGCAACCCAAGGGTGGTGGCTAACCAAAAACAAGTGGTGGGAAACCGTCTTAATGCTTCTCATCACATTCGCGCTTTTCCGTCCCGGATTTTTCTGGGATGAGGTATACGCACCAACGAATGACTTTGAGGGTTCTGCTATTATTGAAGTGGCGGAAAAACTGCCTGATGGTCAAACGCTTAACTTGCAAGTTCGCGGTGAAAATATCGATGGCGATATCATCACCAAGCACGTTCATCTGCCTGTAGATACAGCGCAAGCTGAAGGTTTAGCTCGCGTCTTGTCGACAGGATTGGAACTTCGAGATGAAGATGGCGCGAAATTTGTCGATATGATCCAATTTGGCAGCCCAGCAGAAAAAGCGGGAATCGACTTTGATTGGGAAATCGTTCAAGTCAGCACGCCAGCTGATCGACCAATGAAAGAGTGGGTATTCATTCCAACCTTCCTGTTGTTGGGTGTACTGGCGTGGAATCAGCGTCGTCGCATTAAACTAGCGGCTTAAATTCGGCTGGGGCGTTCGCGCCCCGACTGTTCACTAACGAATAAGAGAGTGTCACTCATGTATAAACACATTCTGGTCCCCGTTGATTTGAATGATGAGAGTTTTGCCGATAACGCCGTTGAACATGCAGTTTGGTTAGCAGCTCAAACTGGCGCGACCCTTCATCTTTTAACCGCATTGCCAGGGATACATAATTCCATGGTGGCGTCGTATTTCCCAGAAGACGCAGCGCGTAAAATGAAGCAAGACGTCAAGCTGAACCTCAAGGCTTTCGCAGAGCGAATGGTGCCTGATGGTGTGGCGTATGACATATCCGTTGCCGAAGGGAAACCGTATAAAGCGATCGTGAAAACCGCTGATACCCTAGGTTGTGATTTGATTGTGATGCCAAGCCATAAGCGCTCGAAAGCCAACAAATTGCTGATAGGCTCAGTCGCTTCAAAAGTGCTGGAGCAATCAAAAGTTAACGTGCTGATTTTAAAGCCACAAGGCTGATAACCTTCAGACATAAAAAGGGCGGTCATTGCGAACCGCCCTTTTTTTCATTTCAATGTGTTATTTCAATGTCATCTTGCTTGAACATCGCCATATCACTCGCTGCGGTGATCATATCCCCAGCGAGGCACCAACACCTGTTCAATTCCTAAGTGATCAAGAATTCTTGCCACCATGAAGTCTACCAAGTCGTCGATGGATTGAGGCTGGTGATAAAACCCTGGCGCAGCCGGCATGATGGTGACACCCATTTTGGAAAGCTTGAGCATATTTTCCAAATGCAGCGTTGAGAACGGTGTTTCGCGCACCACCAGCAACAGTTGGCCTCGCTCTTTTAACACCACGTCCGCCGCACGTTCAGCCAAATTATCAGACATGCCATGAGCAATTGCCGCGAGCGATCCTGCTGAACACGGGCATACCACCATTTTCTTAGGCGCAGCTGAACCCGATGCCACCGGAGAGAACCAGTCTTCTTTGCCGCATACCACTAGCTTGTCAGTCGGTACACTCAAGTGTTTAACGAGTGCTTGTTGAGCTGCCTCGGGGCCTGAAGGTAACTTCAAGCCATGCTCAGTGGCTAACACGACTCTCGCTGCGGATGAGATCAGAAGATACACTTCATAATCTGCTGCCAGCAGACACTCAAGCAAACGAAGGCCATATGGCGCGCCAGATGCACCGCTCCAAGCCAAGGTAATGCGTTTGTCGTTCATCAACGT
Organism: Enterovibrio litoreus; assembly: GCF_045679545.1. NCBI lineage: Bacteria > Pseudomonadati > Pseudomonadota > Gammaproteobacteria > Vibrionales > Vibrionaceae > Enterovibrio > Enterovibrio litoreus. The sequence goes on along the minus strand of NZ_CP166194.1, from coordinate 337,301 downwards.
TACCATTTCATCCTTGTACACCTTGTTCCAATGCCAATTTAAGCTTGTCGTGGATACCACCAAAACCACCGTTGCTCATCACCAGTATAACGTCACCCGCTTGCGCTTCTTGTGCAATGCCTTGCACCAGAAGATCAATATCATCGAACGTCTTAGAAGGCGCTTTACAGGCCTTAGCAACATCATCAACTGACCATTTAATATGATCTGGCTGGAACAGCATTACTGCATCTGCACAGTCTAAAGAAGGCGCAATATCTTCTTTATGTACGCCAAGCTTCATAGTGTTGGATCTCGGCTCGAGCACAGCAAGAATACGTTTTTCACCGACTTTCGCTCTCAGCCCTTCCAGCGTGGTCTTGATGGCTGTGGGATGGTGAGCAAAATCGTCATAGACAGTGACACCCGCAAATTCACCTTTGTGTTCAAGGCGGCGCTTGGTGTTGATGAAACTTCCCAGCGCTTCGCAGGCTAAATCTGGCGTAACACCTACGTGACGGGCGGCCGCAATGGTCATCAGTGCATTGTTGACGTTATGATCGCCAATCAAATCCCAACACACAGTACCAACCCATTCCCCCTCAAACCAAACATCAAATTCGCTGCCATCGGCTTGGCGTTTTTCAGCGCGCCAAAGGCCATCTTCACCGGCGAACTCCAATTCACTCCAGCAGCCTTTATCTAGTGTCTCTTTAACATTGGTATCATTAGAAGGCGCAATGATGCGGCCAATGCCAGGAACCGTGCGCACCAAATGATGAAATTGACGCTGAATAGCCGCCAGATCGTCGAAGATATCGGCATGATCAAACTCAAGATTGTTGAGGATCAAGGTACGAGGATGATAATGAACAAATTTGGAGCGCTTATCGAAAAAAGCGCTGTCATATTCGTCGGCTTCCACCACGAAAAACATGCTTTCACCAAGACGCGCAGACACACCGAAATTGCCCGGCACGCCGCCAATCAAAAAGCCCGGTTGATAGCCGCATGAATCCAACACCCACGCCAACATACTTGCCGTGGTGGTTTTACCGTGTGTCCCTGCTACAGCCAGTACCCAACGATCTTTAAGAAGGAAATCCAACAGCCATTGTGGGCCTGACGTGTAATTCAGGTTTTTGTTCAGCACATATTCCACACAAGGATTACCACGACTCATGGCATTACCAACCACCACCAGATCAGGTGCGGGATCAAGCTGAGAAGGATCGTAACCTTGAATGATCTCGATCCCTTGTGATTCAAGTAGTGTGCTCATTGGCGGATACACATTGGCATCACACCCTGTCACTTTATGGCCCAACTGTCTTGCCAGAATGGCAGCACCACCCATAAACGTGCCGCAAATTCCCAAAATATGTATATGCATACGCTTCCGCCAGCCTAGTTACCCGTTCTGTATCGCAGGGCGATCACAGTTCCGGACACGTCCAAATTACTTCGGTACGAATAAAAAGTTCTACACTATAAACTTTGTAACAAGTTGATTTTCTATCCCGCCATACCATGACAAGGAATGCGTTCACGCATACCACTAAGAACATGAGGCTTGGTTTTCGCTGAAATCAACTTGAGAAAATAAGGAGCATTTTTCGCCTAACGCTTGTGGCGTACACCTCTTTGTTTTCAAGCATCTTACCCAAGAATTTAGTTACAGACATCAAAAGGATCTGAAATGTCAGATATGCGTACACTTGGCGAGTTCATCATTGAAAAACAGCATGAGTATCCACATGCGAGCGGTGAGCTGAGCTCTCTCTTGTCGTCCATTCGTTTGGCGGCAAAAATCGTCAACCGTGAAATCAACAAAGCGGGGCTTGCTGATATCACGGGTGCCATCGGCGGCGAAAACGTGCAGGGAGAAGAACAACAAAAGCTGGACGTTTATGCTAATGAAAAATTCAAAGCAGCCATGGCTGCGCGAGATCAGGTCTGCGGTGTTGCCAGTGAAGAAGAAGATGACGCCGTTATCTTCGACAACGCACAAGGGCATAACGCCAAATACGTGATCTTAATGGATCCTCTCGATGGCTCATCCAACATTGACGTTAACGTCTCTGTCGGCACTATTTTCTCCATTTATCGCCGTGTCTCTCCAACAGGCGGGCCTGCGACCATGGAAGATTTCCTTCAACCTGGCAATCAACAAGTCGCTGCGGGATACATCATTTATGGCTCGTCCACCATGCTGGTTTACACCACAGGTAATGGCGTTCATGGTTTCACTTATGACCCGTCTATCGGCGTTTTCTGCTTGTCTCATGAAAGCATTACCGTGCCGAAAGATGGCCAGATTTATTCCATCAACGAAGGGAACTACTTTAAGTTTCCACAGGGCGTGAAGAAGTACATCAAGTACTGTCAGGAAAATGAACCCGAACAAGGCCGCCCATATACGTCACGCTATATTGGCTCACTGGTGTCTGATTTCCACCGTAATATGCTCAAAGGCGGCTTGTACCTTTACCCAAGCACCGCAGCCTATCCGAGCGGCAAGTTGCGCCTTCTTTACGAATGCAACCCGATGGCATTCATCATCGAGCAGGCGGGTGGTAAAGCGTCTGACGGCAAACAACGCATCATGGACATCAAACCGACAGAATTGCACCAGCGCGTGCCATTTTTTGTTGGCTCGACCAATATGGTGAACAAGTTGGAAGCATTTATTGCTGAAAACCCTGACACCCATTAAGCGAGCGCAAAAGCGCGGAAATAACCCTGCGCCTTAATACGTGAAAGAATCTATAGAAACCAAACAGCCCGCATCATGCGGGCTGTTTATTGAACCATGCTGCCCCAGTTGCTGCCCTACTTAATACTGAATTGGTAAAGCAGATCGACCGCATTGTCTGCGCCCGACACGGCTTCAACGTACAAATCTGACAGCAGTCGATAGCGCACCGTAAACTCTGGCAAACTGGTAAAAATCCCCACCCCATACTTCACCTGAAGACCCGGTAGAATGTAGCCTGACACTTCTACTTTTTCGTCATCACCACTACCCGAGGTATCTAAGCTCAAGTCCTGAACGCCAAAGGCTTCACCAATTTGGCCCACTAGCTTGCCGCTTTGTGAAAGCCCTAGACCAATCAGCATAGATGTCATTGCGTTGCCGTCTGACTCGCTGTCAAGGTTTTGCCCTCGGGTCAAATAAGACAAGGCATTTGCCTGCGGCATAGCAGGATCAGAGAACACCTGTACTTCTGGTGAATCAGCAGGGCCTGTCACGCGAATACCGGCTTCCACGCCATCATTAATTGCATTAGGGTTGCGGATAGCTTCAACCTGAAGATACGGTTGCTCAGGCGGGCCATTAAACAGAATTTGGCCTTTTTTAATGAGCAAATCCTGACCGAATGAACGATAAGTCCCTTCCTTCAGATTGATCTCTCCGCTGACGCTAGGGCCTTTGCTATTGCTACCCACATCGAGCTTTCCAACCAGATTGGTTTTAAGGCCGAAGGCTTCAAGCCGCACATCATTGCCAATATTGACCGCAATTTGAGCGTTAACCGTAATAGGTGAACTCTCGTTTTCGCTGACAGGTTTCAATTGGTCATTGAGTATCACCACATCACTGGAAACTTGCACTGCCGATGGCGGTAAAGACTCAACGACAATGCGCCCCCAAGGCACGGATACATTACCCGTCACGTCGATTTGCTGAGGCGTTGCTTTTAAGGTCATGTCAGGGCTCACTTCCAGTGCCACAATGGGCGGCACCACCACTTTTAGTCTTTCCCCTTTAACATTAAGAGAAGCTAGCCAAGCATTGAGATCACGCCAATCTGCATCCCCCGACAGCACCAAATCACCATCCGGCGTTTTAATATCACCTGAGATACTTCCCTGCTTCCCTGTTAACGCAATGGCCACATTGCCTTGTCGCACCTCCACGGGCGCAGACTGGCTTTGCAATTCCAATCCCGTGAGTTTAATGCTGCCATTGGCAGTTGGTGCATTAAGGTCACCATTAATCACCACGTTACCGTTTAGCATGCCAGCAAATTTTGACTCTTCACCGAATAAAGGCGTAAGCAGATCGAGATTAATCGCGTTAATGTCAAAAGTGCTTTGCAAAGCACGCTTTTTGCCCGACAAATTGGTCATCAGCGCGTTGAGAGAAATTGAACCGTTGTTGGTCACATCAATCAAAAGATCGGCATTGAGCTTGTTATCTTTCAGCGTTGCGTTCAGCAACGTCTTGTCCCAACCCAGTGTAAATGGTTGATCGAGCTGTTCAACCACTTGCCCTTTACCTAGGGAGACTGAAGCTTTTACCGTAGGCAGTACATTGGGTTTCCACGCCACATCGGCATTGGCATTAAGCGCCCCTGATAAGGTCGTCGTGACGGGCAAAAACGATTGGATAATATCAAGGTTAAAATCAACGATAGACACCTTCGCAGCGCCGCTGTCTGAGACTGAAATTCGTTTATCCAAACAGATACGGCTTTGACTCTGCATCAAACAAAATGCGCCAACGTCAACCTTACTGGTTTTCAAATCAAAGCCTAACGGTACATCATTCGCTAGTTTCCAAGGCCCGACAGGCGTACTAAGTTTGGATTCATACAAGGTGCCTTTCCAGCCTTTGTTACGATCCAAACTACCACGCAGCGCCAAATCTGCGCCGACTGGTTTGCCCTTCAAGGACACTGTCAGGGTTTGATCTTTTTCATCCCCTGAGGCACGAAGCGATAGCTGAGACACATCCACGCCTTCAGCTTTCAAACCTGTGACATCAACAATTAGGCCACCGCTAACGATAGGGAGCGGTGTCACCGAGCCACGAACATTGACGCTTTGTACCTTCACCAATTGTTCCCAGCGCAGTGTTTTGGCATTTAGCGTCATCGACGCCGTTGGCTTTTTCAAGGTGCCAGACAGCGCCACATCGCCTTGAATACTGCCGCCTGCTTGCGGCAAAGACGCCGACAACTTGGGTAAATTCAGCTTCAAGTTTAACGCTAAGGTGTTGTCGATACGTCCACTGACTGCCACTTGGTTCGGACCATGGCGTAGCGATAAACCTTGTGTTTCTACCTTAATATCGCCTTTGCCCTTCACATCAGAGGCATCTACCTGGCCCACCAAGGTCAACGCCTGATCGCGCACAATGCCCTTAATGTCCAGCTCGGGAACACTGATTTTCCAACCACCTTGAGAGGTGAGCTCACCGTTATTTTCAAATTGCCCCGAGAGCTTACCTTCTGCCTCGGGCCACTTGAGACCAGGTTGAATGTCGTTAAAATCGAGCGCCGTTTCCCATTTCACCTTGTCCGCCCAGCCAACATTCGCTGTGCCTGCAATGTCACCGCCTAACGTCATGAGCTTAAAATCACTCAAGGTGATTTCAGACAAATCGCCACTCAGTTTGGTTGAAAGTGCCATATCCGGAATCGCATCGCCCGAGGCGGATGTTTTCAATGTGGCGTTATAGCGCTTCAGGCTGCCACGAGCATTGAGTGAGGTAGATCGGAGTCGATATTCTGCGGCTGTATCAATCGGCCACTGCAGATTCTTACTGTTTAACAGCAAATCGAACGGTAGATTAGGATTAAGGACATTGAGCTTGCCAGAAAGATTAGCAAGCAAGGTGCCTTTTAGCTGGGCACCCAATGCCAACGCACTCAGATCGCCTTTCGCATCGAGGCTCAGTGAGTGTCCACCCAAAGGCGGCATGCGAATGCTGGCATCCGCTTCTACCGTAAGCGGGTAATCCCCTGCAAGGGCAACATTGCCATTCAACGAGACTTTGCCTTGCTCAGCATCCAGCACCACTTGTGAAAGCGTAATGTCGCTCCCAGCCGCCTTACCGACCAACAAAAATTGATGAATGACCTGTTTTTCTGGCAGTAATAAGGTGGCATCTTTGAGTTCGAAACGCTCGATCACGACATTTAATGGCAAGGTCACTTCAGGCAACACGATGCCTTGTGACGATGCATCAATGTCTGTGTTCGCGGACGTATCCGTTTTTGTCTCTTCGCTCTCACTGGACGCCGCCAGTTCCAGATTAATTCCCTGCCATTTGGTCGGTTTCAACGTTAGCGTATCACGCTGCATTTGCGCCGCGGCAGTCAAGCTGTCCCAGTGAACCTTAGTCCCAAGAATATCAAGGGAGATATCACTCAAAGACACGCCAGTGAGGAATACTGGAATAGGGGTCGATATGCGCGCGAGAGGCGCTGAAGGTTCTTCTGGCGATGGCTCCGTTTCGCTGACGGTGACCACCAAACCATCAGCCGTTAAACCGTCAATACACAAAGCGGGGCCAGATAGGCACTTGCTTTCGATGTCGAGCGACAGCGATTTCCCCGTCAAAGAGAATGTAGGGCTTTGGTAGGAAATACCGTTGAGCGTAAAACCATTGAGCAGCGAACCTCGGCTTTTCTCGATCGTCAATTCAGGAACTGCTTCTTGAGCCCCCCAAACCGCAATTCTCACCCCTGCAGGCGTCAGCAGCAGTGCCCCAACAGCGAGCACAACAAGTACCAACAAAAAGACGATGGCAATAACAAAACGATTCAGCCAGCGAATCACAATTCTGGCCCCAAACTAAAGTGGATCATGAAATTATCATCTTTGTTTTCGAATCCATGGGCGACATCCAAGCTGATAGGACCCACGGGGGATTCCCAACGCACACCAACACCGGCTGAGGTTTTCCATTCAGGGGCACTGCCTGTCCACGCATCACCAGCATCGGTAAACAAGGCTGCCCACCAGTTGCCCGTAACGCGATAATTGTATTCAAGCGAGCCCGTTGCCAAGTAGCTACCACCCTCAAGTTTGCCTTCGGCATCTTTGGGGGAAATAGACTCATAGCTGTAACCACGAATACTGTTATCACCACCAGCGAAAAAGCGCAGAGACGGCGGTACACGCTCAAAATCATCGGTAAACACACCGCCACCATTCGCGCGAAAGATAAATCGGTTATTGTTGTTAAGGCTTCGAATCCAAGTTGTTTGCCCAATCACGCGATATAGATTGATGTCAGCACCCCAGAGAGGATCGGCCATTTCAAACGTGATCGACTGTTTGTCACCCCAATAAGGCATCGCGCCACCACGGCTTCTTACGCGTAAAAAGTTGATGCCCGGCAAAATAAGATTGGATATGTCTGAAACACTGCCTTGGGTATAGTCAGAATACAACCAACGCAGATAAACGGAACGCTGCCAGCCCGTGTCATATTTCCAATGACGAGAAATAGACGAGGTCAGCTCTAAACTTTGGGTGTCATTGTTATCAAGATTCTCAACACCCACTTGAACCTGATAGTACTCACGCTGCACGTCTTCAAGTGGGATCTTGTAGGTCGACTCAAGAGTTTGCTTGGGGCTCGACACATACAAGTCCGTATTTAGACTGTGCCCTCGGCTATTAAACCATGGCTTTTTCCAGCCTATTTTCACGCGAGGCCCAACATCCGTTGAATAGCCAATACCCGTTTCAAACTGGTTTCGCGGCGCAGGCTCGAGACTGACCGAGATGGGCACTCTGTCTTGGCGTAAATCATCTAATCCCGCCTCGACCAACACAGATGAAAACCAGCCCGTATTCGCTAACGCCTGATTGAACGCCCCCAAATCACTAACCAGATAGGGCTGACCTTCTTCAAAAGTCAGCATGCTGTTTAGTCGCTCTTCGTTAATCTGACTATTGTGGTAATAAACATCGCCAAAGTGGAAACGCATACCACTGCTGAAATGGAGGCGAATAAATGCTTCATGAAGACCAGGGGCGACCTCTAGACGTGTAAGCGTGTATTCTCCATCGAAATAGCCACGGCGGATAGCCAGGCTTTGAATCCCCGATTTGAGCGAATCATATTTACCCTGATTTAGGATATCGCCTTTTTTGGGTGCCGTTTCCAACAGCGCGGCAAAAGCTTCGTCTTTGGTGGCATCGCCGTCGAGCTGAATATCCACCTCTGAAATAATGATTGGCTTGCCCGGGTCTATGTTGAGCACAATGGTGGCATCAGAGTCTGACGTTTGGTCTTCAACCTTAAAAGTAATGACAGGAGAGTAGTAACCCAAAGCTTGAAGTGCCTTTTTGACTTCATCCGCCACTCGGGTTTGAAGGCGAAAATTCAGTCGTCGTTCACTTTCAGGGATAGCGTCAATGTAAATGCTGACATTTTCCTCGAGTGCATCGTCTAGCCCTTTGATGTCGAAATCCACGCTGGCGATAGCCATCCCAGGCATCAACACGAATCCACTTAGTACCCAAGGTATTAATCGTTTTTTTATCATCAACCGTACGTCTTTCTCTCACCCTGAGAGCCAATTTGATTCTTACTGAACAGTATGACCCTCCATATGATCAGATGTCTTGTTGCAAAAGTGCACCAAACCACGATAAATATGGAATCACAACGATCCAGACGACAAGGAGTCGCAGCATGCTCAACAATAAACAAACAAAGGTTACTGCTGAACAAGCACTTCCTGACCGACCCACTGAGATTATTCCGGCTGAATCTCACGCCGTCAACGGCACGCCTCTGAGTAAAAGTGCACCTGATGATCTGTCTCAGATACTTATCGCCATGGGTTGCTTCTGGGGCGCTGAGCGCCTGTTTTGGAAGCTAGATGGCGTCGTCTCGACGTCAGTTGGCTACAGTGGCGGTTTTACTGTCAACCCGACATATCAAGATGTGTGTACTGCACAAACGGGTCATACCGAAGTTGTGCAAGTCGTGTATGACCCAAATAAGATTTCTCTGGCGGCTATTTTGACACACTTTTGGCAAAGTCATGATCCCACACAAGGGATGCGCCAAGGAAATGATGTCGGAACACAGTACCGCTCAGCGATCTATTACTTTGATAACGAACAAAAAGAAGCGGCACTTGCCAGTAAATCAGCCTATCAACAAGCATTGGCTGATGCAGGAAAACCGGCAGATATTACAACGGAAATCGCTCTCGCAGGGGCGTATTATTTTGCAGAAACGTACCACCAGCAGTATCTGCATAAAAATCCGAACGGGTACTGTGGCATTGGCGGGACTGGTGTCTGCTTGCCCCCTTGGGAGCGATGAACACGCTGATCTTTTTAAGTGACAAATAGGGTCAGATTTAGCGCTAAACCGCAGAAACGCAAACGCCCGTCATCGACGGGCGTTTTTTTGTTTGTTGATCACTATGATCGCAACGTGTTTACGCGGCGGCGGCGGTCATTGCCCTGATCTCATTATTCACTTCGGACATCACAGTCAGCGCTCGCTTGTCTTTTTTCGTTGGCGGAAGCAATCTCCCACCATCAAATTCGAATGCACCAACGCCATCGATATAAAGTCGACCACGGAAAAAACCTTTCACGTAGCGAGCAACCTGACGCGGACGGTATTGATTAAAAATACGAAACATTGATGAACTCCTTCCATGCCAATATAAAAGACCTGTATCGCACGCCAAAAGTTTCACTGATGGCCGACATTTTTGCGATGCAATCTAAATGCCAAAAGTTCAGGGAGTGTTCCCGTACAAAATTGGACAGCTGTTACGGGCAAGGATTCCCTATTTCTTGCCACACCGAGTAAGCGTAGCTAAAAATAATCAAATGGCAAAAATATGACACCTTGCCTCAAAAATGATTCCTTTTAGTGCAAAGGATTTTTCCGATTTTGAGTGGTTGGATCTGTTATTGATACGGGCAGACACCCTGTATCAGCTATAGTCAAATACCGTAACCTCCTAAAGATGAAGGACTTCAGTCATTGATATATACGATGAAGCGTTAAATGGGATCATCATTCCATCCATTTTTGGCTCATCACATTAGAATCGATGAGGTGCTCTGAGTTCGATGTATTTTCGATGTATGGAGGGTACGAAGGTAAACCACACACTAATAAATGGGGACATCACCTCTATGCGTTGTATTAAAACTCTGCGTTGTATTCAAACTCTGGCCTTAGCAACCGCTCTCATTTCAGGTTTCGCTTCGGCACATATCATTTCTAACGGCCAACCCGTCCCTTCAGCCACTGTCGAAAAATACGGTGAGTTGACATTAAATGGGGATAAAATCGGCTATCAAACATGGAACAGCAGCGATCTCACTGGCAAAGTGCGCATCATTCAGGCGATTGCAGGACGCAGTAGTGCCAAAGAAATGAATGCACCGCTAGTGGAGGCCATCAAAGCGGCTGATTTTCCGAATGATAAGTACCAAACCACCACTATCATCAACCAAGATGACGCCATCTGGGGTACGGGCGGTTTTGTAAAATCATCGGCAGAAGACAGCAAAAAAGAGTTCAGCTGGTCATCTATCGTATTGGATGAAAGTGGCGCAGTGGCAAAAGCATGGCACCTAAAAGACGAGAGTTCTGCCATCGTCGTCATTGACCCTCAAGGCGAGGTTCGCTTTGCTAAAGAGGGTGCACTAAGCGATGCCGAAGTGACGCAAGTTATTGATTTAGTCAATAAGCTGATGCAGTGATCTTACTCACTGCTTGAATCGAAAAAACCCGCCAATGGCGGGTTTTTTTAATGTTTTTCACCAACTAGCCGATAAACTGAGACAGATAAAGCAAGGTAGCAATATAAAAAACGACAAGCAGGATATTCACAGAATTCACTTTGAACTTCTTCACTGCGATGACTCCTCCTTGTTTGTTCGGCATTTCGCTAAATGTTAACAAATTTAAATTAATTTTAACATAGCTGATTGATAACCTATCTTGCGAAACCATTGCTAAAACATTCATTTATCGCATTTAGGCGGACGATAATATGGCTGAACCCAAGAAAAACGTGGTGATTGAAGCGGTCATCATCGACGAAAACGACAAGAAACACACAGGTCGCGCACAGAGCAGCCAAGAGAATCATGTCAAATCCAGTCAGCAGAGGGTATCTGCCATTGCGACGGCTCACCATATTGATGCAAAGTTGCACGAAATTGAGCACGACAGCCTGACGACACGAGCGGCATTTAGACAGTTACAGATCAAGCAACAGCAGCAAGCCAACCTTGAGCAGATCATTAAGATTGCCCACGACCTTTGCCGAGATGAAACCTCCCGATCGCCGGATCCTGATTGGCTGTACCGCTTCTTCGACATGGCAAAAACCATATACGGCGAAGGGATGCAAAACTTATGGGCGCGGATCTTAAAGCAAGAGATCCTAAAACCCGGAAGCACATCTCTCAAAGCGCTCGCACTGCTAGAGACCATGACTCAGCGAGAGGCACAAGCGCTACAACGCGCATGTTCACTCGCCTGCACCTTTGGTAGCGACGGTTCCAATAAATTGATAACGGGGTTTCGCCAGCCAGAAAATGGCATGCGCAGGTATTTTAAGCCGGATCTTGCGGAGAGATTGGCACTGGGAAGTTTCAAGCTGCCCTTTACCGATTTGATGCTTTTGATGGATCTCGGACTCATTTTGAGAACCGAATTAGAATCAGGTCTGTTAGACCCAGCCTCTTCTATTCCTCTTAGCGGGCAAGGAAAAACCTTTATGATCACACCGCTTCGTAAAGGCTCACGGATCTATTACTACCGCTTTAGTCCGACAGGTAACGAATTGGCTAAGCTGGTGGGTCAGAAATCCCACCCAGAATATCTGGACGCATTAATTGCGCTTCTGTCGCGCGCGTTTTCCATCGACAGTGATGTCGGATCAACCGTCAACGAAAAAGCGTAAGCACAACAACAGAAGCGCTCAACATATGTGATCAGGTGTCGATCAGGCGATCACACCTTGATCACGCAATACGCTAAGGCATTGCTCAACAATCGCATCAATCTCATGTTGATCCGTGTGCAGATGAATTTCAGGTTGCTCTGGCGCTTCATAGGCCGAGCTAATTCCTGTAAACGCTTTGATTTCCCCCGCACGGGCTTTTTTATACAGCCCCTTAGGGTCGCGTGATTCACACACTTCTAGCGGCGTATCAACATACACTTCAAAGAACTCGCCCTGCGGCAACAGTTCACGTACCAAAGCACGCTCTTCACGAAACGGTGAAATAAACGCGGATAGCACGATAAGCCCTGCATCGGTCATCAACTTGGCGACTTCACCGACACGACGAATGTTTTCGCGACGATCGTGATCCGAAAAACCAAGATCGCGACACAGTCCATGGCGCACATTGTCACCGTCTAACAGATAGGTGTGGTAACCCAGCTCTGCCAGTTTGTTTTCCAGCGCACCTGCAACTGTCGATTTACCTGAACCAGACAAGCCGGTAAACCACAACAGTGCCGGACGTTGCTTTTTCTGCTCGGCACGGAAGTTCTTATCTATAGCATGGCTGTGCCACACTACGTTTTCATCCGTATGCTTCGAGTCCAAAGCACTCATAACTCTATCCTTGTTGATTAAAATGGAAAAAATACCGGAATCAATCCCAGCACCAGCGCAGAATACACCAGCGACAGGGGCAATCCGATGCGCAGGTAATCCATCAATTGGTAATTACCCACACTGTAGACCAGCAAATTGGTTTGGTAACCATAAGGCGAGATAAAGCTCGCACTCGCGCCGAACAAGACTGCCATAATAAATGGCATGGGATCTACTCCATATCCGAGAGCGAGGCTATATCCAATCGGAAAGGCTAACGCGGCAGCTGCATTGTTGGTCACTAATTCAGTTAATACCAGCGTCAGTAAATAAGTTGCGATCAACGCCCCGTACACTCCCCAACCATTAAACCAAAAGATAAAAAGCTGGCCCATTTGCTCGGAAAGCCCAGAAGTAATCATCAATTGTGCCAAACTTAGCGCACTGCCGACAATCACGACAATCTCGGCGGGGAAACGGCGTTTCACTTCTACCAGGCTGACCACTCCCGTTAGTAACAGCACGGTGAGATACGCCACCAAACCATTGAGAAGCGGTATCCATTCCATCAAGGCTGCGCCAATAACAGTAGCAAAACCGACAAGCACCCACGCACTCATCGCGGAATCTAAACGCGCGCTGGAATCCAAGCCATTGACCAACACAAACTCACGCTGCAATCGCTGCTGCGCTTTGGCAAAGCCTTTACCCGGCACGATCACCAAGGTATCACCCGCTTGCAAGGAGATGTTGCCTAAGCCGCCTTCAAGTTTTTCATGACCGCGACGAATGGCCACCACTACCGCATCAAAATTTTCACGAAATTTGGCTTCTTTGAGTGATTTCCCCAAAATAGACGCACTGTGGCTGACAACCAATTCTAGTAAGTTCTGACCATTAATATGATGTTGACCAAACAGCGCCAGACCTTCAATTTCTTGCAAGGTAGCCACGCTTTCTACGTCGCCACAAAATTGCAGTTTATCCCCTTCACGCAATACCGTATCAGGGCAAACCGGCGCGATAAGCTCACCATGGCGCACAATTTCTGCGAGAAATAATCGGCGCAATGCACGTAAATCATTTTCAGCCACGGTCTTGCCGACTAACGGTGATCCTTTGGTGACAACAGCTTCCAATACATAAGGCAGATCATCTTCGCTTTGATCGTCATGGTTGGGTAGTAGGTAGCAGAACGGGATCAATACCAACAAGCCACCCGCCAACACAGCAAGGCCGATCATCGATGGCGCGAAAAAGCCAAGAGAAGGCAAACCCGCACTTTCAACAAAGCTGTTAATGATCAGGTTGGTGGACGTGCCTATCAGCGTGAGGGTTCCCCCCAAGATCGCCGCATAAGACAGCGGGATCAACAAACGCGATGGGGCATGACGACGGTTACGTTTTACAGCACCAATCAAGGAAACCACCACCGCGGTGTTGTTAGTAAATGAGCTCAAAACAGCAGTCGACAGGCCAAGCTTGGCCACGACGGTGCCTAATCGACCCGTGGAAAGTTGACCACTGACCCAGCTCACCAATCGGGTTTTTTCTAACGCCGCTGACGCCAGAATCAACATCACCAGGGTAAGCAAGGAACTGTTGGTAAAGTTACCAGCCAATGCCTCGACCGAGATCAATCCAGATTGAAAGACAACAAAGGCCACCGCCGCAAACAAGATGGCAGGCTTGATCTTGGTAAACACCAAGCCTGCGACCACTGCCAGCAGCAAACCCATCACCAGAGACTGATCCCAGCTCATGATGGATTACCCCAGTAGCTTACTGATGTCACGTGCATTCCAATGTGGGAAATGCTTGCGAACCAGTACATTGAGTTCCACTTCAAACGCAGAGATATCTGTTGCCTGAGTTTGTGTTGCCGTGTCTTCCAGTAGCTCGCTGATCATCCCTGCGCCAACCGTCACGTTGGTCAGGCGATCAATCAGAATGAAGCCACCTGTGTCGGCACAATCTTGATAAACATCCAGCGGCACAGATTCGGTCAGTGTCACTTCACACTGTGCGATACCGTTTAACGGCAAGCTGTCAATTTCAAACGTGTTGAGTGAGTTAATGTCCACTTGATGGTGGAATTTCGTCACTGAGCCCACGGTTTTCTTACCGGCAACTTTAATGTCATATTGACGGCCTACTTCAAGCGGGCTTTCCGCCATCCAAACAATGTTAGCAGCAAATTGGCTGGTCGCCTTTTGAGTATCACCAGCGGGAACAATCAAATCACCGCGGCTGATATCAATCTCATCCGCCAGCGTCAGCGTCACCGCTTGACCTGCATGGGCATAATCAAGATCGCCATCAAAGGTTACGATACGTGCAACCGTGGAAGTTTTACCTGATGGCAATACTTTCACTTCATCGCCCGGACGCACAACGCCGCTAGAAATGGTTCCCGAGAAACCGCGAAAATCGAGGTTTGGACGGTTCACATACTGAACAGGGAAACGAAATGCACCTTGGTCTTTTTCGCTGTTTACGTCCACTGTTTCTAGCATGGTGAGGAGCGTATCGCCCTCGTACCAAGGCGTATGCACACTGCGTTCAACCACGTTGTCACCATCCAGCGCCGACAACGGCACCAATTGGATATCAATCTGACGGTTGAGGTTTTTAGCAAACGCAAGATACTGCGCCTTGATCTCTTCATAGCGAGCTTCGTCGAAGCCGACCAAATCCATCTTATTAACGGCAACCACAAAGTGGCGAATGCCAAGTTGGCTTGCAATGAACGAGTGACGACGCGTCTGATCCAAGATGCCTTTGCGCGCATCAATCAAGATCACAGCTACGTCACACGTTGACGCACCTGTCGCCATGTTGCGCGTGTATTGCTCGTGTCCTGGGGTATCGGCAATGATGAATTTACGTGGGCGTGTTGAGAAATAACGGTACGCCACATCAATGGTGATCCCTTGCTCACGCTCAGCCTGCAATCCATCAACTAACAGCGCCAAATCTGGCTTCTCGCCAGTTGTACCGACTTTTTGGCTGTCGGAGTGAATCGCGGCCAACTGATCTTCATAAATCTGGTGCGAGTCATGTAGCAGACGACCAATTAAGGTACTTTTACCGTCATCCACTGAGCCACAGGTCAAAAAACGCAGCATCGATTTATTCTGGTGCTGATCCAGATAGGCCTCGATACCCAACTCGGCCACTTGTTGTTCAATTAAGCTGTTCATGCTAAATCCCTTAGAAATATCCCTGACGTTTCTTCAATTCCATGGAGCCAGATTGGTCGTGGTCAATGGCGCGTCCTTGACGTTCACTTGAAGTCGCCACCAGCATCTCCTCAATGATCCCCGGCAAGGTGTCTGCCGTTGATTCAACCGCTCCCGTCAGTGGATAGCAGCCCAGCGTTCTGAAACGCACGCTCTTGTATTCCACTTTCTCGCCTTCACGCAGCTCCATGCGATCGTCATCAACCATGATCAACATGCCGTCACGATCAACCACTGGGCGAATTTCTGACAGGTATAGCGGCACAATGTCGATGCCTTCAAGGTAGATGTATTGCCAGATATCTAACTCAGTCCAGTTCGACAGTGGGAAAACACGGATGCTTTCGCCTTTGTTAACCTGACCGTTATAGGTGTGCCAAAGCTCAGGGCGCTGGTTTTTCGGATCCCAACGGTGGTGCTTATCGCGGAAGCTATAAACACGCTCTTTCGCGCGACTCTTTTCTTCGTCACGACGTGCTCCACCAAACGCGGCATCAAAGCCATATTTGTCCAGCGCTTGCTTCAAGCCTTGAGTTTTCATGATGTCAGTGTGCTTAGACGAACCATGAACAAACGGGCTACAGCCCATTGCCAAGCCTTCTGGATTCTTGTGAACCAACAACTCAAAGCCGTATTTTGTTGCGGCTTCATCGCGGAACTTGATCATTTCCTTGAACTTCCAGTCGGTATCGACATGAAGAAGAGGAAACGGGATCTTGCCCGGATAAAAGGCTTTTCGCGCGAGGTGAAGCATGACGGAGCTGTCTTTCCCGATGGAGTACATCATCACGGGATTGTCGAATTCCGCCGCCACTTCACGAATGATATGGATACTTTCTGCCTCAAGTTGTTTGAGGTGGGTAAAGGTTTTGGCTTCCATTCTTTGATATTCCCTTAGCCTAAATTAACCACGGAAGGTGCGTGAATATCACCCGCCGAATCGAAGGATTGCTTTCCAAACCAGCTCAACTGGTCGGCAAGTTGAACCACTTCACCGACCACGATAAGTGCAGGCGAACCTACACCTTCGGCCAGCGATTCAAGTTCGCTCAATGTGCCTTTATAGATTTTCTGATTGATACGGGTGCCATTTTCTATGATGGCTACCGGTGTTTGCGGGTCACGCCCATGTTGAATAAGTTGCTCTTGAATATGGGCACTTTTCATTAGGCCCATATAAATGACCAAAGTTTGACGACCGCGCGCAAGTGTTGCCCAGCGGAAGCTGTCATCTTCTTTTTTCAGATGACCCGTCACAAACATTGCCGTTTGGGCATGATCGCGATGCGTCAGCGGAATGCCTGCATACGCCGTTGCGCCTGCGGCAGCGGTGATTCCTGGCACAACCTGAAACGGCACGCCAGATTCTTGCAGCACTTGAAGCTCTTCACCGCCGCGACCAAACATAAATGGGTCACCGCCCTTAAGACGTACCACACGGCGACCTTCTTGAGCGTGTTTAACCAACAATGCATTGGTCTCTTCTTGTGACACACTGTGGTAAGACGCGCGTTTTCCAACGCAAATCAGCTCCGCATCACGGCGGCAAAGCTCCATGATTTCGTCAGACACTAAATAGTCGTAAAGCACCACATCGGCTTGCTGCATCAATTGCAAAGCACGCAGGGTTAACAGTCCTGGGTCACCAGGGCCTGCACCAATCAAGGCGACCTCTCCTTGCAGCGACACACCTGATGTCAGCTTTTCGAGTTCGGCTTTTGCGCCCTCTTCATCACCGGCGGCGACCAGTGAACTAAAGCGGCCATCAAACGCGGTTTCCCAGAATTTTCTGCGTCCGTTTAACGTGGTCACTTTTTTCTTCAAGGTGTCACGAAAATCGCCAGCCAGTTTCGCCATGCGGCCAATGTGAGAAGGAACAAGTGTTTCAAGTTTCTCGCGCAACAAACGCGCCAGCACAGGAGACTTACCACCAGAAGAAATGGCGATAACAATCGGGCTGCGATCAACAATAGAAGGGACAATAAAGCTGCATTTTGGGGTGTCATCCACCACATTGGCCAAAATGTGGCGGGCATTGGCAGCCTGTGAAACCAGCTCGTTAACCAGCGGATTGTCTGTCGCAGCAATCACCAACACCACGGCATTTAGGTGCAGTGGCGAAAACGCCTCTTTGACCCACACCAATTCACCACGCTCCGCCGCTTCAACAATCTCAGCGTCAGCATGCGGGGCAACAACGGTTACCGCAGCGCCTGCTTTCATCAGCATGCGTGTTTTGCGCCAAGCGACTTCGCCTCCACCAACCACTAAACACGGGCGGTTCTCAAGCTTCGCAAAAATCGGCAAATAATCCATAGTGTGAGTCCTTTCAATCCAATGCCTGCCACTATAGAGAGTTGCTGATATTACTTGAAATTCTAAAATTTCATCTTTTATAACTTTTTGGAAATATTGCTTATAAACACATAGTCAAAAAACGTTACATCGAACTTCTCTCTCATCATGACACGACCTCAGACCGAGCTGACTATGCATCCGGTCACATTTATCGCGCCAAAGATCACACTACAGAGTGAAATGTAACCTTTTCATGGCACTACTATGCAAAATACACCCACTTTTAGTCCTAAAGTTTCGGAGACATTTATGACACTCACAGCCCGACCTCTGTCCATTGCCGTTCTCACTGGCATGCTTGCAATGGCAAGCCCAGCGATGGCAGAAACCATCAAACTGCGCATCATAGAAACTACCGACATCCACACCAATGTGATGGATTACGACTATTACAAAGACAAAGCTAGCGAGAAAATTGGCCTGGTTCGCACCGCCACCTTAGTCAAAGCCGCCCAAAAAGAAGCAGCTAACAGTGTATTGGTCGACAACGGTGACTTAATCCAAGGCAGCCCGATGGGCGATTACATGGCGGCAAAAGGCCTTGAAAAAGGTGAGGTTCACCCTGTTTACAAAGCCATGAATCAGCTTGATTACGATGTGGGCAACTTAGGTAATCACGAATTTAACTACGGCCTCGATTTCCTTGATCGCACCTTAGACGGTGCCGCCTTCCCTTATGTATCGGCGAATGTGTTTGATGCCAATACGGGCGAGCCACTCATCGCACCTTACATCATTAAAGAACACACCATGATGGACACGGACGGCAAAGCGCATTTGGTGAAAGTGGGTTATATCGGCTTTGTACCGCCGCAAATCATGGTGTGGGATAAGAAAAACCTTGAAGGCAAAGTGATTGCCAAAGACATCAAAGCCACCGCAGAAAAGCTGGTGCCTGAGATGAAAGCCAAAGGCGCAGACGTGATTGTTGCCATTCCGCACTCTGGTTTGTCGCAAGACGAATATAAAGCCATGGCGGAAAACTCAGTCTACTACCTTGCTGACGTGGAAGGCATCGATGCCATTGCCTTTGGCCACTCTCACGCCGTGTTCCCAGGTAAAGGCTTTGAAAATATCAAAGGCGTCGATAACGAAAAAGGCACCATCAAAGGCGTTGCGGCTGTCATGCCTGGGCGCTGGG
The DNA here is from genome assembly GCF_045679545.1 of Enterovibrio litoreus. Lineage (NCBI taxonomy): Bacteria > Pseudomonadati > Pseudomonadota > Gammaproteobacteria > Vibrionales > Vibrionaceae > Enterovibrio > Enterovibrio litoreus. The sequence continues at coordinate 318,237 of NZ_CP166194.1, read as the reverse complement.
GTAGCCATGTCGGTATCATGGATCTACAACTCGACAAACAAGGCGACAATTGGGTTGTTACGCCCGTTCAAAGTGAATCACGTCCGATCTTTGATGGGAAATCTCTCGCCGATGCCGATCCTGCGATGCTAAAGGCGCTTGAGCACGATCATCATGCCACCCGTGAGTTTGTTAACCAGCCTATCGGCAAAGCCAATGACGTGATGTATAGCTTCCTGTCGCTGGTACAAGACGATCCGACCGTGCAGATCGTTAATCTGGCGCAGAAAGATTACGTAGAGCGCTTCATTCAAGGCGACCCAGATCTGGATGGTATTCCTGTTCTGTCTGCCGCCGCGCCATTTAAAGCGGGTGGTCGTAAAAACGATCCGTCTAACTTCACCGAAGTGGAATCTGGCGAGCTAACTTTCCGAAATGCAGCAGATCTTTACTTGTATCCAAACACCCTGGTCACCCTGAAAGTCACCGGTAAAGAAGTAAAAGAGTGGCTTGAGTGCAGCGCGGGTCAATTCAAACAAATCGACCCTTCATCATCAGCTCAACAATCGCTGATCGATTGGGACGGCTTCCGTACTTATAACTTCGATGTGATCGATGGCGTTAACTACCAAATCGATGTGACTCAACCGGCACGTTATGATGGTGATTGCACTCTGATCAATCCTAACTCACAGCGCATTCAGAACCTGACTTTCAACGGTAAGCCTGTCGACATGGCGCAGCCATTTTTGATTGCAACCAACAACTACCGCGCGTACTTGGGTAAGTTCCCGGGCACAGGTAATGATTTCATTGCTTTTGCATCACCCGATGAAAACCGCACCGTGGTCGCAAACTACATTAGCGCCGTCACCAAAGAGAAAGGTGAAGTGACACCAACAGCAGACAACAACTGGTCATTTGCCCCTATTGCGACCGACACCGACCTCAATGTGGTGTTTGAAACATCGCCGAGTGACAAAGCGGCTGCGTTTATTGGTGCGAAAGGCCAATACCCTATGGAGAAGATTGGCACTGACGATGTGGGCTTCGCGCAGTACCGCATTGATTTAAAGAAATAATTAACAGCCTGTTAACGGCATGTTTAATTATTGAAAAAGACCATTTTTGATACAAAAAACCGCGGCCTTGGTCGCGGTTTTTCATTATCTTGGCGAGTAGAAATACATTATCTGAACTACAAACAAATGTATGCCCGAGAAAAACCAAGAATTTTATAATTATTAGGAACAACCCATGCAATGGATAACCTTGACCTTTGGTCAGTTGTCTACAAGGCAACTTTACGACTTACTTCGCCTGCGCACCGACGTATTCGTGGTTGAGCAAAACTGCCCTTACCCTGAATTAGACGGTTACGACACGCACCCAGAAACACGCCACCTTCTGGGTTATCGTGACGACAAGATGACGGCCTATGCCCGTATTCTACCCGCAGGCCTCACTTACCCAGAGATCAGCATTGGTCGAGTGGTCACGGCCAACACAGAACGCGGCAATGGCTGTGGCAATGATTTAGTGCACCAAGCGATCCTCCAAGCCCATGAAGCATGGCCACAAGCACCGATCACCATCGGCGCGCAATATCACCTGCGTGAATTTTATCGTCGACACGGCTTTGAAGAGATTTCGGATCAGTACCTAGAGGATGGTATTCCGCACATTGATATGCGACGAGCAGAGGAACAAACGGCCGCCTAATGCAGCCGTTACTGATTGAATTTGCTACTTACGACGAGCAAAACTGCCATCTGACAACCGGAAGAAGATCACTGACTGATTACCCGCACTCTCAATCTGGATAATATCCAGATCGCCTTGGGTGTTGCGCTTGAAGCGCAATAGCTGACCTGGCTGAATACGGCTTAAAGGTTTGTCAGTGCCTTCAATGGCTGAAATCGCATACAAATCTTTTAGCGGCACGTTTTGCGTGCGGAAGATATTTGACAGCGTATCACCTCGGGCTACTTCGTAATTCACCCAATCCGTGTCGATAGTTTGCGGTGCAACGACCGGTGCCGAAGTGCGGTCAAACGCCGTATCTTCTGATGCTTGCCCATTACCCGCGCTTGAATTGTCATCGATATTCAATGGCACAGCCACGCGTTGACCTTCCACTGCTACCGACGTCGGTGAGGGCTCACTCGATGGCCATAACAACAGCACCACCAATAACGCCGCTAGCGCAGACACGCCGATACGATGTGGCTTTGGCAATGCTTGCCAATAAGGCATTACACGGGCAATAGCTGGTGCTAAGGCCCCCTTTATTTTCTCTTGCGCTTGTTTCAACATCTCGCCCAGAGGCGGCGTGGTCGATGCTTTTCCCTTCTCGCGCTTTCCTTTCAAGGTCATCACCTCTCCCAATTTCCTCATCGGGTTTTGTCCAACATGCAAAGAATACGGTAACGCATAGTAGACTCGTAATATCAGAAAAATGTCAGCGTCACCGCGTTCAATTCGCACAATAAAGCTGAATTGACACAAACTCTTATGTTTGAACAAACACATTGCTTAGACTGACAATCGTACTGTCCGGCATTTTTCAGCCAGATTCAAGTAACACGATTTGTCCCGAGCTACCTGCACCTGTTATCCTTTCCCACTTTAAACCTAAACGCGGTGAGGATGTAACATTTCGCCAGCGGTTTGGGTGTAAACCCACAAACAAAGAGAGACGACATGTCTGAAGTTAAACTAGAGACCGTAGAACAAAAAGCAAGCTATGGCATTGGCCTTCAAATGGGTCAGCAACTGGCTGGAAGCGGTCTGGAAGGTCTGAACGTTGACGCAATCGCAAAAGGTATCGCAACCGCACTAGCAGGCGACATGCCAGCAATTGAAGTTGACGAGATCAACAACGCACTGCGTGAGCTGCACATGAAAGCAGACGCGATTCGTCAAGAAGCGGCAAAAGCTGCAGCTGCTGACGGCGAAGCATTCCTTGCTGAAAACGCAAAGCGTGACGAAGTGACGGTGACGGATTCAGGCCTTCAGTTTGAAGTTCTGGTTGAAGGCAACGGCGAAATCCCTACCAGCGACAAGCAAGTGCGTGTTCACTACCACGGTATGCTGACTGACGGCACTGTGTTTGACAGCTCTGTAGAGCGCGGCCAACCTGCTGAGTTCCCAGTGACTGGCGTAATCCAAGGTTGGGTTGAAGCGCTGCAAATGATGCCTGTTGGCTCTAAGTGGAAACTGTCTATCCCACAAGATCTTGCTTACGGTGAGCGCGGCGCTGGCGCAGCAATCCCACCATTCGCAGCACTTGTATTCGAAGTTGAGCTGCTAGATATCCTGTAATTTCAGGATATCTGCAAGATAAAAGCCAGCACTCGCTGGCTTTTTTTGTTTCCGTTGTTCACGGATCTCGTTAGTTCGCGGCCTGCCGCTCATCATCATTCAGATCGTCGGAGTCAGCCTCCACGCCCTCTTCCACCCAAGGAAGATGCTTGGAAAAGTGGTCTGAAAGAAAATCCACAAACAAGCGGACTTTGGCCGATAAATTGCGATTGAACGGATACACCGCCCACACTGCGGAATCCGGTGCGCGATAGTCTTGCAGTATCTCTACCAATTCACCTGATTGCAGTTTCTGGCTGACGTAATAATCGGGGAGTTGCGCCAGCCCCAATCCACGCAATGTCGCGTCTAATACCGCACTTCCACTGTTGCCATGCCAGCGCCCTTTCGGTTTGTATTGAATGATGGCGCCGTTATCTTGAAACGCCCACGAATCCACCAGCCCGACCAAGCAATTGTGCCCATGCAGCGCCTCAAGGTCGTCCGGAATGCCAAACTCTTTGATATAGGCAGGTGACGCACAGACATGCAATTTACGTGGCGCAAGTTTCTTCGCCATTAGCGTACTGTCTTTCAAATCACCCGTTCGTATCGCCAAGTCATAGCCATCGTGCACCATATCTATGACATCATTGGTGAAGTGAAACTCGACGCTCAGCTTAGGATGGACCTTGATAAAATCATTGGTCAACGGCGCGATATATTTCTCACCAAACACCGAAGGTGCGGTAATTTTTAGCGTGCCTACAGGCTCTGTTTGCATTTGCGTGACGAGCGCTTCTGCCTCTCCGAATGCTTCGATGAGATCATTACAATGCTCAAAATAGGTTTTGCCGACCTCGGTCAGCGTGATCTGTCTGGTTGTACGATAAAGCAAACGCGTACTCAATCTGCTCTCAAGCGCATCGATACGTCGACTCACATGCGAGGTTGAAACACCTAACTTTCGTGCGGCGGCGGTAAAACTGCCACTGTTAACAACTTCAACAAATTCTTCAACACCACTCCAACGGTTCATCTTTGCTCCACTGAAAAGAAGTTTATTGATTGCTGCAACAATAAAACCCGCCCCTTGACGGTCTGATTGTTATCCTAATGTTACTCCATAATGGATAGCTCTCCGCCCATCTCCTACTAAGGTAGGAGAGTTATCGGATGAAAGTAGTATGAACAGCCAGATCAAAGGAATACAAAAGCATCTTAAGTATGCGATTTTGCTTTATTTTTGCGCTTTTAGTGTCACCGCAGAAACAAAGACAGAGCACGTGTCGGAGCCTGATAGTTATCGCACCGAGAATTATCGTGCACCGGTTCCAAATACACTCATTGGTGCCACGGTGATTGACACACCCGAGGCGCTCAAGCAATTTATTTCCAGCCACAACCCTCGCTTGATTGATGTCTATCCCGCACCAAACAAACCGGATAATCTGCTCAAAAGCACTCTGTGGATTGAACCCAAGCGTGACACGCTGCCTGGCACGCGTTGGTTGGCCAATGTGGGTCATGGGATCATGCCGGATTCACTGATTGATTTGCTCAAAAAAAACCTGCCTGACGACCAGCCTGTGGTGATATTTTGCGAGCCTAATTGCTGGCACTCATGGAATGCTGCCAAGCGTGCCCTCGAATTGGGCGCATCAGAAGTTGTTTGGTATCGCGCTGGTGTTACTGGCTGGAGGGAGGCGGGGTTTGCGCTTGAAACGCACACGCCGATTCGTCCATGAAAAGCATCCAAACACGCCTACTGTTAGCGAGTATCTGGCTATCCATTTTTGCTGCCTTTTCCTCGTTGGCTCAGGCTATATATCTCCAAGAAGTCGCCCCTGGCGTGTACTACCATCAGGGGAAAATTGACGACTTATTTACCACCGAATCTGACCCTGTCGCCAATATCACCGTCGTTGTGGGTGATGAGGCTGTGGCTGTGATCGACACAGGTGGCAGTCGCCGTGCAGGCGAAGCGATTTATCAAGCTATTCGCGACATCACGCCCCTACCCATTCGTTATGTCATCAATACTCATGTCCACCCTGACCATAACTTCGGTAATCAGGCATTTGTCGCTGATAAACCTGAATTTATTGCCCATACGCGTTATCCGGGGGATTTCAACGCCAAAGCAGGATATTACCTTCAGCGCCTCACCGCGCCGTGGTTTGAGGGAACAACGCCCATCGGCGCGACCCGCCTGATTGAATCACAAGCCGAAATTGATTTGGGTCACCGCATCTTATTGCTCACTGCGCACGAGCGGGCGCACACACGCCACGATTTGAGCGTGTTTGACTCAACCACAGGTACGCTTATCACGGGCGATCTGTTATTTGTTGAACATGTTCCCACGCTAGATGGCAGCCTCACAGGCTGGATTAACGTGACAAAAACCTTAGAAGCCATGCCATTTCAACGAGTGATCCCTGGTCATGGCCCTGTCCAAATTGGAAAAAATGCGTTTGAAAAACAAACACATTATCTCTTCTCGCTGGCACAGGAAGTTCGTGCCGCCATCAATCAACCTATTGATATCAACACTGCCAGCCTCACAGTGCTGACGTCACATGCTAAAGATTGGAAATTGTTCGAGCAGTTTCATTCACGCAATGTGATTCAGGCATACAAAGAGCTGGAGTGGGAATGATGTGAGGAAATCGAAATGAACAAGACTGCACTATTACTGACCGCCGCGCTGGCGCTAATGCCCGCCTTTTCTTACGCCCAAACTGAACAAGAAAGCATGAATTGGCCACTGATCCGTGACAGCCTCTTCCCGGGCTCGCCAGATATCCTTGAAGATGATGTGGTCACGCTTATCTCGCCAGTCCGTGCGCTCGACGCTGCGCTAGTCCCCCTCGACATAAAAGTGAATGTCCGTCAGAACGACCCCAATCCGATTAATACCCTGTATCTTATCGTCGACAACAATCCCTCCCCCATTGTGGGCACCTTTGATATGAGCCCCAACAATGGTATCGCCAATATTTCTACCCGTGTGCGCGTCAACGCCTACAGTCCTGTGCGAGTTATTGCCAAAACTGCCGATGGAAAACTGCACATGACGAGTAATTTTGTCAAAGCGTCAGGTGGTTGCTCAGCACCTGCGGGCGCAGACGATCTTCTGGCGCGCCAGAGAATGGGCAAAATGAAACTGAAAGATCTCGGTCAAGCCGACACGCGCATGCTGCAACTGCTGATCAGTCATCCTAACTACAGCGGTCTGCAAATCGATCAACTCACACGCCACTGGATCCCATCGGATTATGTGAGTGATGTGCAGATCACGCTCGAAGGCGAACCTGTTATGCAATTTAACGGTGGGATCTCGATAAGCGAAAACCCAACCTTCACCTTTCATGTCGATGCTCAAAAACGCGGGAAACTCAAAGCGAATGTGAAAGATTCAACGGGACGAGAATTTTCCAGTGAATGGGACATTTGAAATTAAAGCGAAAAATCCCAACAAAAAGTGAGGGTAATGTGATGTCGTATCTTACTGAAAAGACAGAGACGACATCTTCTGCTTCCTATCGAAACTTGCCAAATGTCACGCCAGCACCCCGCCACTAATCCATTATTTATTAAAGCGTTAAAGCCGCCCTTTCATCCCTTAGACATTGTTGCCTCGCAACAAAAGTGTTGTGCCCGTTTGCTCCTCACACAACCTTCAAACCTGCCATAAACTCAATTCACCAACGTTTTGATGACGACGTTTCGTTATCAGTGGGCGGCAGCATTGTCGCTTTATCCGATGTTGGAACGAATTGGCATTCGGGGTCAATGCTGAAACGCGAGACCGCATAGTTGTAGATCGCCAACGCGCCACAAACACAACCTAATGTTCTTTCATACGTTGAGTACTGGCCAAAATAGCGTCCCTCACAACCCGCGGATTGCGCCCATCAAAAATTGAGACAATAAAAGCTGATGTGCCCAAGAGCACCTGATGTTCAAGAGCACTCGCTGTCACGGAGGAAGTAAACATGATAGGTGTAGAAAGGTTGCGAAGCAGTTTGCTCGCAGTAGCAACTGTTTCCCTTACTCTGCTGTTTCCAGCAGCGTCTCAGGCAAACGACGAGCTAATAAAACTACAGCAAGATCCGGACCAGTGGGTAATGTGGGGCGGTGACTATTCCGGCACACGTTACAGTCCGCTGGATCAAATCAACGCCAAAAACGCGAAAGATCTTCAGGTTGCCTGGACATTTTCAACCGGCGTATTGCGTGGACACGAAGGTGGGCCACTTGTGTTGGGCGACACCATGTACATCCACACCCCTTTTCCCAACAAAGTGTTTGCCATCGATTTGAAAACCAAAGCCTTGGTTTGGGAATACCAGCCCAAACAAGACGCTTCCGTCATCGCGGTTATGTGCTGTGACACGGTCAACCGTGGCTTAGCTTACGCCGATGGCAAGATCTTCCTGCAACAAGCAGATACCACCTTAGTCGCCCTCGATCAGAAAACCGGTAAAGTGGTTTGGAAAGTCGTGAATGGCGATCCAAAATCAGGTGGCACAAATACCAATGCGCCACTGGTAGTGAAAGACAAAATCATAACCGGTATCAGTGGTGGTGAGTTTGGTGTTCGCGGCTACCTCACGGCTTACAACATCAAAGACGGCAGCCTTGCTTGGCGTGCATACAGCACAGGCCCTGACGACGAAATGCTGGTCGATCCTGAAAAAACCACCGCCATGCTCAAACCCATCGGCAAAGATTCTAGCCTTGAGTCTTGGGAAGGGGATCAATGGAAAATTGGTGGCGGTACAACGTGGGGTTGGTTCTCTTACGATCCTGAGTTGAATCTCATCTACTACGGCACAGGTAACCCAAGTACATGGAACCCGTCTCAACGTCCGGGTGACAATAAATACTCCATGACCATCATGGCGCGTGATGCTGACACGGGCATGGCCAAATGGCTCTACCAGATGACGCCACACGATGAGTGGGATTATGACGGCGTCAACGAGATGATCCTTGTCGATAAGAAATTCAACGGCAAAGATCGCAAGCTACTGGTTCACTTTGACCGCAACGGTTTTGGTTACACCCTTGATCGTGCAACAGGTGAATTGTTAGTGGCAGAGAAGTTTGACCCTGCTGTTAACTGGGCAACCCATGTCGACATGAAAACCGGCAAACCGCAAGTTGTAGCGAAATACTCCACCAGCCAAAACGGCGAGGATGTCAATACCAAAGGTATTTGCCCTGCTGCATTGGGCTCGAAAGACCAACAACCCGCATCGTACAGCCCGCGTACCGGTTTGTTCTATGTCCCTACCAACCATGTGTGCATGAACTACGAACCGTTTGAAGTGGCTTACACCGCAGGTCAACCTTATGTAGGTGCGACGCTTTCCATGTTCCCAGCACCGGGAAGCCATGGCGGTTTGGGTAACTTCATCGCTTGGGATGCGGAAAAAGGTGAAATTGTTTGGTCAATCCCAGAGCCATTCTCCGTATGGAGTGGTGCGCTGGCAACAGGCGGCGGAGTGGTGTTTTACGGCACACTTGAGGGCTACCTCAAAGCCGTGGACGAGAAAACCGGCAAAGAGCTTTATCGTTTCAAAACACCGTCCGGCATCATTGGCAACGTGAACACCTATGTACACGACGGCAAGCAATATGTTGCGGTTCTGTCAGGCGTTGGGGGTTGGGCAGGCATCGGTATGGCTGCTGGCCTAGAAGGTGACACTGACGGTCTTGGTGCTGTAGGTGCTTATCGCAAACTGTCTGATTACACCCAATTGGGTGGTGTTCTGACTGTCTTCGCATTACCTAATTAACAAAAAACAAAACAGGGGAGTTTTTACTCCCCTTTTCTCGATCTTGATGCACTGAGATCAATGGGACGATGGCGTTGCCTTCTAAAATTAACATTGTTTCATACAAAAGGAATTTATATGGCTAAACGTTTTTTATGGTCAATCTGCTTATTGTTCGGATTGGCAAATCAGGGATATGCAGAAGAGTTTGAAGTGCAAGCGGTTGGGGTGCAATTCTCCCCAATGGTGGTGGTATTGCAACCCGGCGACAGAGTGTCATGGACCAACATGCCCGCGCATTTGATTGAAACTATTGATGTCATGGTGCCCGAAGGCTCAGAAAAAATACTAACAGAGATGGGCGTAAACGTTAGCTTCGTATTCGATAGAGAAGGGGTTTACGTCTACAAATGCACCCCACATTGGGGCGCGCGGATGGGTGGCGTGTTGCTGGTCGGTAACCCGAGCGACATTGAAGGGATCATCGACGGTTATATGGCTGAAATAGAAAAAGATAAATCGCTGCTACCCGCCAAAGGGCTACTAAAGAAATTCAAGAAACAGATGCAACAGCAAGGTTTGTTATAGCGCCGCTAACGCACGAATAAATTGCAGGAGGCAACTTATGATGAAAGCAGTTAAAACGGTAAGTTCGCTCTTTGTCTTGGCATTGCTGGCACTTTCCCCGCAAGCCAATGCCAATGCCAATGCCAATGATTTCCCAACACTAGAAAGGGTCAAATTCGTTCAAGAGTGCATGGCGCTCAAAGGTGGCCCTAGCTACGTCAACATGTACGGTTGCAGCTGCGTCATAGACAAAATCTCCGAACAACTCACCTTTGATGATTATGTTCATGCTGATGCATTCTTGCGCCTACGTAATATGCGCGGTGAACGTGGCGGCTATTTCCGCTCATCCAAAGACAGTCGCACCGCCAGAGGTGAACTGCTCACCATTCGCAATGACGCCGAACAGCTTTGCTTCTCGGCACAGCAAATCACCCGTACTCAATAGTTGGAGGCAAAGATGAAATCATTTTGTTGTCGCTGTATTGCCTTATTGTCCTTGTCATTCACCCTCGCCTTGCAACCTGCGCTGGCCGAAGAGAAAACCTTTCCTTCACCATTGCCTGACAAATTGAGAGTGTGTGCCGACCCTAACAACCTTCCTTATTCCAATAAGGATCAACAAGGCTTTGAAAACAAAATTGCCGAACAACTGGGCGAGTATTGGGGGCTTGATGTGGAATACGTCTGGTTCCCGCAGCGCATGGGGTTTATCCGTAATACCTTAAAAAATTGGTCTGATAACACAGGTCGTTTCGCCTGCGATCTCGTGATTGGTGTACCCGTACAATTCGATATCGCCGCCACCACCAAACCCTATTATCGCTCTGCCTATTCATTGATCTTCAAAAAAGACGGTGCTTTGGCGAACGTGACCAACCAAGAAGCACTGCTCAACTTACCTGATAGCGTAAAAAAATCGCTAAAAGTGGCTGCATTCAGCCCATCACCCGCGGTGAGTTGGCTCAGAGACAACGGCTTTAAGGATAACACCCAATTTTTCCGCATCATGAATGGCGATCCTGAAGACTACCCAGGGAAAATGGTGAATCGTGTCGCCGATGGCGAGTTCGATGTATTAGTGATCTGGGGGCCAATCGCCGGCTACTTTGCCAAAGAAAACCCTGATCTTGCAGTGATCCCTATGACATCAGAAGGCGGTAATGTGTTCGATTTCGCCATCTCAATGGGTGTGCGATACGGCGAAAAGCCGTGGAAAGAAACGGTAGAAATGGCGATGGATGCCAACGCGCCACAGATAGCCATGATATTAAACGACTATGGCGTGCCTGTTGTCGAGGCATCCTCAACACCGCGTAAAGATGACGATGATGATTAATCATGCCCGTCAATAAATCGCAACGCGGCAGAGAAGCCCCTTCTCGCTTGCCTGCCGCGTCAGAGCATTCCACGCCACCCATCATCAAAAAACGCGCTCGCAGTCTTCGCCCCTTTATCGTGATGCTGTTCATTTCTTTACTGCTGGCTTGGATACCCATCGCTTTTGCTGCCGTCGCTGTGCTGGATTTTGAACTCAACGATCTGACAATGGCAGAAAGCGACCGTGCAACGCAATACAGCGAAAATGCACCAAACGCCCCAGAAATTGCCCGTACCGCCACACTCGCACCTCTTCTGAGAGAAGCCCTAAATACGCAATACGATTTTACGATAACACCTGTACCTACGGCACTTTACGCCGAGGCCGATCAAGGCTTTGGTTATCTATTTTCGCACCCAAACGCTGCCGCTAGCCTAGGAAACAGTATGAATGCCGAATGGGTGGTGGTGAGTCGCCTTCATAAACCCAGCTTCCTGTTCGCCTATTTGATCACCCATGTTATCCACGTGCCGACAGGCAAGCCGCTGCCTGAAATCATCGTGGAAATAAAAGGGCAGCAACAGAAACTGAACCAGCGAGGGGTGAATGCGTTAGCGAGGCAAATCAATGAGGCGATAAATACGGTGACACAGCAGCAGAAAGTGAAAAAGTAATGAACGCTGAAAACGGTACATCCTTGTATCCTAAGTATCCATTCGCTTTAATCTCTTGATGCGAGACCGAGAGGCTGATCAGAGTCCTCAAAATTGATGGTTAAATTCCAAACGCCAATCCACACTGCTGCTTGAACCTTCGCTGTCGGAGTAATTACCGAACAAACGCACGTTCTGACGGGCATTGAGTTGGTAGCTTGCCGCCACTTCGTGGTGCCAACCATCCATCAAATCTGACATATAGTGATTGCTGTTCAGGGTATTGATATACATGGGGTTGTAGTTGAGCCAAATGTTTTCATTGACGGTGTATTTTGCATACGTCCCCACCACCATGAAAGTCGATGGAATGGCGTACCCAACGCTGCCAACTGGATTATCAACCCCACGAATTTCAGCGGTGTCGGTCACGGTTAATCCCACGCCAGCCAGTGGGTATAATTGCAAATTCCCCATCGCAGGCAACGCTTGAATAAAGCTGTAAGACGCACTACCAAGGTCGTTGTCAAAGTCCCAATTCACATCAAGTTGTGAGCCGCGCCCAGTGGTGGTATCTAAACTGAAATGGCGATAACGAAGAGAATCAAAACTGTCATTACCGTCCAGAGGCAAAAAATCGCCCGCAAAGCCTTTCAGTTCCAAAATGTTCATGGCCATGGTATCGGGATTGCCCGTGTCATATGCCATACCCAGCTTGAAATTCAAACCTTGGTCTGTCACTCCCATACCGCCTTGGGTATAGACCGCCAGTGGGTCTGACATATCTTGCAAGGTCTCGTCGCTATCTGACGCCAGCAAAGAAGGGCTTACCAGAGCGAAAGAAAGCAGTGTCAGCGTGCGAGAATAACGAAAGAAATGAATGCGCTGACTGGGTGTTTTTTTGAACGTAACCATGATTGCCTCTCTTAACAGAAATAAGGGCTTTTGTTTTGATGAGAGGATCGTAGCGAGTTGACACATAAGCATAAATAAATGTAATTTTACTTTAAACATCACCATTTGTTATGTGTGGGCACACCGGTATGGATACAAAACTCGACCTTAATTTGCTCTCTGTGTTTTTAGAGGTCTATCGACTGCGCTCGATTACCTTAGCGGCAGACGCGCTCCACATGACTCAGCCCGGTGTCAGCGGTGTTCTCAAGCGCTTGCAACAACAAGTGGGGGTGGAATTATTTGTCCGAGAAGGCCGAGGGATCAGCCCTACCTATGCCGCGGTGCAGCTCGCCAGTGACATCACCCCAGCATTTGAACAAATGGACAAGGCGATGGGGAACATCAACCAATTCACTCCGCAGAGCCATCGCACGTTTAACGTGTTAGCCAATGAAGTGGCGGTGCAAATCCTACAACCCATCGTGGAGCGCTCTTCCGCACTTGGAAACTGCAATATTCAGTTCAATCCAACGCCCGTCCAAGAAGATCAAATGTTGGAGTTACTGAGCATGCAAAAAGCAGATTTGGCGATTGATGCTGGAAAAGTAGATGGTCAGTCTTATTCCTCAGTGCCGCTGTTTGGCGAATCAATGAAACTCATCTGCGCCAAGCGACACCCGCGTATTCAAAAAACCATCAGCCAAGCGCAATACTACGCCGAGAAGCACATTACGTTGCGTGTCCGCCGCGCGAACATGTATGCGGTTGATTTTTTCTCCACGGAAACCATCAAAGAGCGGAAAATCAGCGCTGAATGTGAATCGGTTTTATCCATGATGGCGCTAGTCAGTGAGGGGGAGTGTCTGGGTATGACCAGTGAAAAGCTGGCCAGTAAATACGCTGCGCGCTTCGATCTGCAAGTACTATCGCCGCCATTCGAAACGCACAAGGTAGTGCACAAAATGGTGTGGCATAAACGCAATCAGAACAGCCCTGCCAATCAATGGCTCAGAGAAACCCTGACCACGCTAATCAATGGCTGACAGTGCGAACTGAAACGATTAAATGTGAAAAGTCGAACCGTCAGTGATGCCCACGACACGACAATGAACACCAAACGGAGAAAGCTGCCATGAAGAAGATTCTACTGCTTGTTATGCCGCTCATTTTAAGCGCCTGCAGTGCTGATATGGGCCGTTCATGGGCGGAGAATGATTGCTCTAAAATTCGTAACAACGCCGACAGAGAGCAGTGCTACAAAGACGTCGATCGTACCTTTCGTGATTACTAGGCATAAAAAAAGTGACACTTTAAGCGTCACTTTTTCCTATGTCAGTTCTGATGGCGAGATGAGTTGATGCTTAAATCCCCTCGCCATCTCCACCAACATGATCTTCATGCAAACCACACTCTCGTTTCAGGCCAAAGAAACGGGTTTCTTCTTCTGTCATGCCTTCTTCAAGTTTACGCGTGGTGTGCACATCACCGACTGAGACATAGCCTTGATCCCACAATGGGTGATAAGGCAAGTTGTGCTCTTTCAGGTAGTAGTGCACGTCTTTGTTGGTCCAATCAATCACGGGCAAGAACTTAAACACGCCATTTTGAATACCCAAAATCGGCAATGTTTGACGTGAACTTGATTGGTCACGGCGAAGCCCCGAAAACCAAGTGCCCACGTTAAGTTCATCTAATGCACGACGCATTGGCTCTACTTTATTGAGTCGGTTGTACCGTTCAATACCTTCGACACCTTGCTCCCACAATTTACCGTATTGTGCTTCCTGCCATGCTGCACTTTGCTCGGCGCGGTAGACACGTAAATCTAATGACAACTGCTTAGTGAGATCATCAATAAATTGATACGTTTCTGGGAACAAATACCCGGTGTCCGTCAAAATCACCGGAGTGTCAGGTTTCTCTTTCACCACCAAGTGCAGCATGACCGCAGCCTGAATGCCAAAGCTTGATGACAGGGCGAATTCGCCCTGCAAATTTTCCAACGCCCACTGAACCCGCTCCTGTGCTGACAGGCTTTCCAGTTCAGCGTTAATTGGCGCCAGTTCCATGATTTGCGAAGCCCTGGTGCGGCTAAGCAAATCGGACAGTTGAAATTTAGGCATAGAAATCCCTCTTAGAGACTTTCACTTCCGCAATAATGCCAGCGCGGATAACAAAATCACCGAAGCCTTCTCCGTCGTTACGCTCTGTGGCCCAGCGGCCAACCAGCGCATCGATCTCTTCAAGGATCTGGGCGTCAGTAATGTTCTCTTTGTACATCTTAGGTACACGCGTACCTTCACGGTTACCGCCAAGGTGCAGGTTGTAACGACCCGGTGCTTTACCCACCAAACCAATTTCCGCCAGCATGGCGCGGCCACAGCCATTAGGACAACCCGTCACACGCAAGATGATGTGCTCACCCTCTAAGTCGTGTTTTTCCAGAATGTCTTCAACGTCGGTCACAAACTGTGGCAAGAAACGCTCGGCTTCCGCCATGGCCAACGGACAGGTTGGAAATGCCACACACGCCATCGAGTTTTTACGTTGCTCGCTCACACCGTCGTCAATCAAACCGTATTCACGGGCGATCTTTTCGATCTTCGCTTTATTGGATTTAGAGACGCCCGCGACGATCAAATTTTGGTTCGCAGTCATGCGGAAATCGCCTTTGTGGATCTTGGCAATTTCAGCCACACCGGATTTCAGCGGCTTGCCTGGGTAATCCAATAAACGGCCATTTTCGATGAACAGTGCTAAGTGATGTTTGCCATCAATGCCTTCTGCCCAACCAATGCGATCGCCTCGGTCAGTGAATTCATACGGACGAACCGCTTCGAATTTAATGCCCGCACGTTTTTCCACTTCTGCTTTGAATACGTCAGTGCCGACGCGATCCAGCGTGTATTTGGTTTTCGCGTTCTTACGGTTTGAACGGTTACCCCAATCACGCTGCGTGGTGACCACGGCTGCTGCAACATCAAGGGTTTTGTCCAATGGCACAAATCCAAAGTCGTCAGCTTTACGCGGATACGTCGCGTTATCGCCGTGGGTCATGGCCAGACCACCACCTACCAATACGTTGAAGCCCACCAGCTTGCCGTTATCGGCAATCGCCACGAAGTTCAAATCGTTCGCATGCACATCCACGTCGTTTTGCGGCGGGATCACTACCGTGGTTTTAAATTTACGAGGCAGGTAGTTCGAACCTAAAATCGGCTCTTCGTCTTGATGCCCTTCGACCTTCTCACCGTCTAGCCAAATCTCCGCATAAGCGCGCGTTTTCGGCAGCAAGTGCTCACTGATTTTCTTCGCCCACTCGTACGCTTCTTGGTGAAGCTCAGATTCGACAGGGTTCGTGGTACACAGTACGTTACGGTTCACGTCACCCGCGGTAGCAATAGAATCAATGCCAATTTTGTTTAGCGTTTGGTGCATCAACTTAATGTTCGGCTTAAGCACACCGTGGAACTGGAATGTTTGGCGCGTAGTCAGGCGAATACTGCCGTACATAGTGTGTTCAGTTGCAAACTTATCAATCGCCAACCATTGCTCTGGCGAGATAATGCCTCCGGGCATACGGGCACGCAGCATGACGTTTTGCAGCGGTTCAAGTTTTTGCTTTTGACGCTCAGCGCGAATGTCGCGGTCATCTTGCTGATACATACCGTGGAAACGGATCAGCTGGAAGTTATCTGCGGTGAATCCACCCGTGACACGGTCTTTCAGATCTTGCTCAATCGTTCCGCGCAGAAAGTTACTTTCTCTTTTCAGGCGCTCGTTATCCGCTAGCGGGCCCAGCTCTTCGCCCAATACAACTTGCTTGTCACTCATTAGTACACATCCTTTTGATAGCGCTTCGCCTTACGCAGATCATTCAAATAACCTTCTGCGTCTTCTCGGCTCTTGCCGCCTTGCTGCTCAACAACGTGAATCAATGCTTCATGGACATCTTTCGCCATGTGCGTCGCGTCACCACAGACATATAAGTAGGCACCGTCTTGTAGCCACTGCCAAACCGCTTCTGCTTGCTCAAGGATTTTATGCTGAACGTACTCTTTCTCCGCTTGATCTCGGCTAAAGGCGAGGTCAATTTTCGACAACACGCCGTCTTTTAAGAATTTCTGCCACTCAACTTGATACAGGAAGTCTTGAGTAAAAGTTCGATCACCAAAGAACAACCAGTTTTTACCTTCTGCACCACGTGCATCACGCTCTTGCATGAAGGCGCGGAACGGCGCAATACCTGTACCCGGACCCACCATGATAACAGGGGCACTGTCGTCTGCTGGCAGCTTGAAGTTGTTGTTGTGCTCAATGAACACTTTCACTGACTCCGCCTCTTCTGCGCGTTGTGCCAAGAAGCTTGATGCGCCACCAAAACGTGTGTTATCGCCGTTTGCAAACTCAACCAAACCCACCGTCAAGTGAACTTCTTCACCCACTTCTTCTTGGCTCGATGCAATCGAATACAGGCGAGGTGTGAGCTTACGAAGTAAACCAACCAGTTGTTCAGCAGACAGCTTGGTTTTCTTCTCACCCAGCACATCGACCACTTGAGTGTTGTTGGCGTACTGACGAAGCTTGTCTTTGTCTTCGGCCAGCTTTTGCAGCTTCTTGCTACCCGATAGCTCAGCAAATGCTGCCACTTGTTGTGGATTGGCTGCGGTGATTTCAAACTTGTCGATCAATGCTTTACGTAGCGACAGAGACTCGCCTGCCACTTCAACCGTTTCTTCACCGGTTAGGCTCACTTTGGCCAAGATCTCATCAACCAATTCAGGGCTGTTGCTGTAGTAGACGCCCAGCGCGTCACCCGGCTGATAGGTTAAGCCAGAGTCGCCCAAATCAATTTCGATGTGGCGAACATCTTTGCCGGAATCACGGCCCGTGATCTTCTGGTTAGTGACCAACTCAGCCGCATACGGATTTTGCTTGTTATACGCTGATGCCGCACCGACTGTGGTTGCAGCATGAAGCGGAACAACCACCTCATTCTCGACACCACCAAGGGTCTCTTTCACTTTCGCCAGCACATTCAAACGCCAGCTATCCGCGTCGGCGTCATAATCAACATCACAATCAAGACGAGGAATAATGGCTTTTGCGCCTAGCTTTGACAGGTACTCATCAAAGTCTTTACCGGTTTGGCAGAAAAATTCGTAGCTAGAATCGCCCAAGCCCAACACCGCATATTGCAGGTTATCCAGCTTAGGTGCCTTCTTCGATTGAAGGAATTCGTGCAATGAAATCGCATTATCAGGCGGCTCGCCTTCACCGTTGGTTGAAGCCACGATGATAACGTGCGTCTCTTTCGCCAGATCACGCGGTTTGTAATCGTCAGCGGAGAACAACGCCACTTCAACGCCATCCGCTTTCGCACTGGCTTCCAACGCCTCAGCAACGCCTTTTGCGTTACCGGTTTGCGATGCATAGATAATGGTGAGCTTACCCGCAGGCTTCGCCGCTGTGGCAACCGCCTGGGCAAGCGGTTGAGGGTTGCTACCTACTGATGCAGGGGTCTGGCTTAAGCCCCAAAAGTAACCGCTGATCCATGCAAGCTGTTGTGGCGACAACTCTGCCACGGTCTGCTGCAGTTGACCGATCTGCTGATCGTTAAGCGGACTTGCCAGCGCAGAAAGTTCCTTGAGTAACATGTCACGACATTCCTTTATTATTTCGTGAGCATAGAGTAGCCATTTGACGTAATAACTAGAAAGAATAGAAACGCATGTTTTATAACTTTGTGTTTGAGTAGCACCCGCGGTTAGTCCCTGACAAAACGCTCATCGAGGGCAGGCAACAAAAAGGATTAGATACAAAGAAAGTTGCGGGATGGAGGGCGAAAAGCGTTAAGGTCGACAAAGAAAGACCCGCTCAAGACAATGAATTAAAGAAATAAAATGAGGCTAGACGTCAATAATGCGCACTTGATGAAAACCAATATCCAGCGCGTTCTCCGTGGCTAAATCCACGTCACCGAAACACTGCTCTAAACCGTTACCATCAGTGAGTGGCACGAGGCCGCCTCTGGCATGGCGGAACTCAACAATCCATCCGTCACTGGATAAAGAAGGCTCTACCACCGCCTCCACCAGCATTTGTTGTGTATAGAGGGAACGAAGTTCTGATTTTGTCATTGTGCCTACCTGCTTACATATCAAACAGCGGGGTCAGTAACAAAAGCATAGTCGCCGCCACTTGGATGTGCCACAGGTCGTGCTATCGATTTCGAGACGATGCAGACACCGACTTTAGTTGCAGACCGTCACCATGATCACCACTAAGCAGATGCACCATGGTCATTTTTAAACGCATGGGCGAGATGGGCTTATGAAGCACCAAGTACCCGCAATCTCGCGCATGGTGCTGTAATTCTTCGCTTCGATTGGCTGTTACAATCACAGTCGGTACGGGCTGCAAGCGCTGTGCATTGATCGACTTTGCTAATGCGAGTCCCGTTAATTCATTATCAAGATGATAGTCGGCAATCAGCAACTCGACGGGCGATTGCACCGTATCACAACTGATTTGCAGTTCTTGCAATGAACCTGCCGTAGTCACTTCACAGCCCCAGCGTTGCAGGAGTTCTTCCATCGCACTGCAGATGTTTTGATCGTTATCCACCACCCATACGCGCGCCCCTTGTAGCGCCACTCCGCCATCCGCCACCAAGGCTTCAATATTGCGCGGGGTATGTGTTTCGGCGGCGCCATAAGGCACAAGAACAGAAAAGCGCGAACCAACGCCGGGAATGGAATCTACCGTTACGGCATGCCCCAGTACGCTGGAAATTTTATCCACGATGGCAAGGCCAAGCCCTAACTGAGTATGATGGTGATCATGATCGGATGTTAAGCGCTTAAACTCTTGAAATATTTCTTTTTTCTTATCTTCCGGAATCCCAACGCCTGTATCGAGCACCTCAATGCGCAATCCATCACGACAACGGCGACTACCCAATAGAATTTTCCCTGAGGCGGTATAGCGAAGCGCATTGGTCATCAAATTGCGAAGAATACGCGCAAGCAGTTGGGAGTCTGAGTAGACACAGGCAGAGCTTGGCACGTAACGCACCTCGACACGGCTACCTTCTGCAGCATGAGCAAAGTCATGGGCGATATTGTCCAGCAAATCACTCACTGGGAATGACTGTTTATCTGCCCTGACCACGCCCGCATCAAGCTTAGAAATCTCTACCAGCGTGGTGATCAATGATTCCACATCATCCAAAGAATGGGTCAGCGAGTTGACCAGCTTGCGTGCAGAGGGCGACATGCGATGACTGAGCAAAGAGCCAAGATACAATTGCGCCGCATTCAATGGCTGCAACAGATCGTGGCTAATGGCCGCCAGGAATTTGGTTTTAGACAGGTTCGCACGTTCTGCTTCTTTTTTGGTTTCCAGCAAACGCTCTTGGATCACCCGACGCTCTTCCACTTCATCCTGAAGCTGGGTGTTCAGCGCTTGCAACTGCGCGGTTCGCTCTTGCACACGAAGTTCGAGGGTTTGGTAAGCTTGCTCTAATTTTGCTGCACTCTGTCGACGTTCAGTAATGTCCCAATTGAGAACAAATAATCCGGTAATCTTGCCGTTCGATGATTGATTTGGCACGTAGCTTTTCACCACGTATCGGGCTTCGCCACTGGCATTGTATTCTTCAATTTCAAACACCACAGATTCGCCAGATAACGCGCGATCAACATAGGGTTTCAGCGCGGCAAATTTAGACTGACTGCGAGAAATAGAAATATGCTGCCCAAGCAATTCTCCGGGAGGAAAGCCATACCATTGGTCATAGGCACGATTCGTAAATTGATAGCATAAATCGTCGCCGACATAGGCGATAAGGGCGGGCACGTTGTCCGTGATGAGCCTCAGCCACTGTTCGGTTTCTCGAAGCTCTTTGGCATCGAGGTAGCGCTGCGTAATGTCGGTGTAGGTATTAACGTAGCCGCCATCATCCATGGCATGGCTGCGCACTTCTATCACGCGTCCATCGGGCAAGGTTTGCACTCGGATACCTTCAGGCGGATGCATCCCACCTCGCCCAATACGCCATAAGGTCATTGGCGATCCCGCCGTTAGCGCCTCAATGTGCGCGCCGTTAAGCTGGGTTTGAGTAAACCCTGTCATGGCAAGAAAGCGTTGGTTAAAGACCTCGATACCACCTTGCTTGCTCACCATCAGCACGCCTTGCGACAGGTTATCCACCATGTTTTGCAGCACGCGGCTTTTTTCCGCCATCGCCGCTTCAAAGCGTGCCGTTTCCGCCAACTTGAGTTGAGTTATATCGGAATACAACATCACCATGCCACCATCGCTGGTTTCACGCTCTTTGATTTGTAACCAGCGATTGTCGTGCAGTTTTATCGTGTGCCCGTTATGGTTTTCACCCACTTCGCGCACAATCAAACCATGCTCTACCGCCAACTGACGGATCTTCTCCGGTGTCAGTGCTGGCGTATTTAGTGAGATAGCATTGTCGCGCCAGTAACGCTGAAAATGGCTGTTGGAATAGACAAGCTCGCGGTTAGGGTCGTAAAGCGCAAAGCCATCAGAGATCGATTCAATCGCATCAATAAAGCGCTGATGGGCCTGCTCTGCTAGAGACTTAGCCTGCGATAACTGACGATTGGCTGACTCAATGGATTGCAGCGCGTGATTAAGCTCGTCAGTTTTTTCTCGAACCTGATCCGCCAACACAACAGAGTGCTGAAACGCCCCCCACGCATCTAACTGCGCACCACCGCCTTGCTCGACACGACGAACCAGTGCATCAATCATCTTTTTCTGGCGCGCATTCTCGGCTTTCAGCGCCGCCAGTTCTTGCTCCAGTGCCTGCTGCTTATCACTCAACTTAACCTACCTTTCGCTCTGCATTCGCCGCATAAGGTGGGGCTTCTTTCGGTGGCTTCCCAATCATCACTCCAGTGAGCGTCTGATTCATGTGAATACCATTCAACTGCTCGCCATACGTGTTAAAACCGATTAAGCGAAAACGTGAAAACATGGCTTTGGCTTTATCTCGCATCTGTGCCTGCTCTATCTCAAGTCGGCGTAAAAAACAGTCACAGCCCAAGGTCAGCTCTAATTCGCCGATCCGTGCTTCAATCGCACTGAGCTTGGCTTCAGTGTCAGCAAACAGATCGCCCGGTCGCATCGCGGTAACCACAATGCCGTCGTCCACGGCGCAATAGAAATCCAGACTTAGGTCTTCATTCACTTTCTGGATCGAACGAACGTAATACTGATCGCCGATCAACACCGCCAAGGGGTGCAAGGCATAGATCTCAGGGCGCAGATCTTCGAGAGCGATCCCAACTTCCCGCGCATAGACCTCCGCGGCAGGCTCGGCATTAAATTCATACACGCGACGTGCCGTGCAATCGGCTTCCGTCACCACCAGTTTGCTGTCGAGGCTTTCAATGTGATGAGTCGTGAATACTTCGAATGGGCAGTGGGTGTTGAACATCACCACAATGGCAGACTCAGTATGAAACGCCCCTTCGCTGTAAACATGGGTATTAGCAAGGTTGATGTCATCCCCAGCAGAACCACCAAAATGCGGCAAACGGCCCAGCGCGGTATCAAGCGTGACCAAAAAGCGTTCCTCATTGGGGGAGAGGCCATCAATTAACGTCAACACAAAAGTGTTATTGCTGATCGGCGCTTTCTGATCGTGCTGACAGGCTTCAATCAGGGTGCTGACACAAAGCTGCGCCGCTTGCAGATCAAACTCTTCTAACGGCACGCGCATGCCAGACACTTTAAAATCACGGCGCGAAAAGCCCAGCGCACTGATGCTACTTTTGGCATAGCCTGATCCAGTGATTTCCCCTGCCGAGGTGCAGCCCATCACCTCGCAATGAGAAAATGCATGATTCATTTCTTTGCCCAGCGCCTCCAAATCATAGGCCGAAGAACAAAAGAACAGGACAAAACCAATCTCTTCGTTATCCAGCTGAAGGGCGAGTTCATGCGCCGCCTTCGCCGCATCAAGCTGATAGGTTGCTGCACTGAAGATTGCTTGTTTCTGCGCTGACGATTGAAGCGGTGAAGATTGAAGCGCTGCCATGTCGGTCTCCTACTCATGTTCAGAATGAGCTAAGAACGGGAATCAATGTCATTAGTTTACTCCTTGTACAGACAATGAAACCTCATACTTACGAAGGATATTTACAATTTTGCAAACTGTGCTTATCAAAAATTTCAAGAATGTGACAGGTCATGGGTCACAAATGGAATCAGGCTCACTACACTGAAGAACAAGCCTATCGTTGCGTATAACGAGACGATAGCTTCGCTTTTTTTTTTCAATTTGTAGAATCTGGCGCTTTAAACCTGCAAACACACAGTTGTAAGCCCTATCGGGAAGATGGTGGTACGACTACTTGAAGGGATTGTGTAATGTACAAATTTCTCGTTGCTGACGATCACCCCTTGTTTCGTGATGCGTTGATCTCCGTGATCCGCGGGCGTTATGAAGAGTGTGAAATCCTTCAGTCAGAAGATATCGAACGCACGCTGGTGCTGGCCGACGAACACCCTGAACTGGATCTTATTTTATTGGATCTCAACATGCCGGGGATGGCTGGCCTTAAGGGTTTACTTGAACTTCGCAATCAACACCCCACCATTCCTATTGCTATTATTTCAGCGGAAACCAATAAGCAAATCATCTTACAAACCATTGCATATGGCGCAGTGGGCTTTATCGCCAAAAGTGCGCCACGGGAAAAAATGCGCGAAGCCTTCGAGCAAATCCTTGATGGCCATGTGTATTTACCGGCTGACATTATTCGCGCAGAAAGTGATAAAGACGGCGGGCAGCGTCGTAAAGACGATCCGAATTTCTCCCCAGAAATGCTTCACACCCTGACTCGTCGCCAATTATTGGTTTTAAAATCGATGGCGCAAGGCTCTGCCAATAAGCAAATCGCCTATGAACTCAATATCTCAGAGACAACGGTCAAATCTCACGTGTCAGCAATCTTGAAAAAATTGGGCGTACACAATCGGATCCAAGCCGTTGTTGGCGTCACCAATATCGACTTTGACCGCTACCTTAAGCGGTGATCGCTACCTCAAACGATAACCGCTGGCGGGATGTCCCGCTCAACACAGCACACGAATGTCAATGCAGGGTCGTGTGCTTTAACGCGTAGAGTACCTTGTTTGCCAACTGGGCGAGGTTAGTCGGCGTCACCACCGAAAAATCCAGCGCCACGCTTCGCCCCACCGTATTCAGTAACGCGCGATGGAATCGAGCGTGTGATTTGTTATAGCGCGCCGAAACCAACCCAAGCCCGCCGCGGCACGCCTGTTCAAAACCCACCTCTTCCAATGGCAAACAAAGGGTTTCAAACGCATTCAACAAAGCAATGAAGCTCACGCTAGGATCGCTGTCTGCCAAGGTATCGAAGGTCAGTTCGTAGCTCATTAAATCCAGCGCCACCGCGAAGCTGTAACAGCGCCCTCCCAATCGACGCTTTTGCACCAATGATGATGCCATCACCGCTTGCCCAAGCGCTGCCATCGTGCCCGCTTCTGTGGTATGAGGGAAAGACAAGGTGACATGCATCGCGGTTTCCTCATCGCGATGATTTGCCATAATGGCCCCCGCACGAAACACTGGCACACTGCCGGCACCATAAAATACAATGCCTTGCGGGGTATGATTCCACTCGCCATCAATGGCGCTGATCTCGTCTGCACTCAGTGTTTGATGCCAAAAATGACGCAGTGCAACGACGTCTCTTTCCGGCAAATCCACGGTATAACCCAACACCAAGGCATTCGCACAATGCCACTCGCCAACAGAACCGAGTATAGGTTTGCCCTTCATCCACGCCCATCTCAGCGTGCGCTGCTGACAAAGCATGAGCCAGCGCTCCAAACTGCTACGTGTTTCTGCATCACGCACATTGCTTCGACACAAAATCGCCATTCGCGTCAGCGGCGGGCAAGGAGAACGCCATTCTCCGTGAGGATTTTCCGAGATCTGTTTAGGATCGCTTTGCAACAGCGAATCGCATTTATCCCCTTTCAAACACATTGGCGCAAACGGGGTTTCTGAAAACTCGTGATACAAGCGCTGCAATCCATTCCCCCAGCGGTTGACCATATCTCGGCCTTGCTGCAACGTAAAATAACCCGATTGCCACCTAGCCCGACGAGAAGAAAGGCGTAAGCAGCAATCATCGATATAACGCTCAAGTGCGAGCTTGTCACATTGCGCTGACACACGAAATCGCAGGGCGGGCACGGGCTGAAAATCATGACTCAACGGCAGCACTTCTGCCCCTAAGGCTTTTAGCTGTTTCTGACTTTTTAGCGCACTAAGCGAAGGGTGCAACACCGCCGCCCAATGCGGCGAAAACGGCAAGGTTTCAATGTGCGCGCCGTCTTTTTCGGGTGGGATGTCTGCCAATATTTCAACCGATTGTACAGACACAGGAAAAGGCTCCCCTACAGGGTTAAGCGCTTTCGACATTTGTTTCCACAGCGCCACCATAGGCCAAGAGCCCGAGGTCAGTAGCAGCAACTTTTCAGGGCGATAATAGTGGCCGTGATAGCGACGAAGCATGCCGATGTCTAATTGAGGAATGGTATCGGGCATGCCGCCATACAGCGCCGCTCGCGGGTCACTGTGGGCCGCCTGCTCGGTAGACGCTCGAAAGCCTTGATGACGCATGTATTCGTTGATCTCTCGATACATGGCACCGTCATACCCATCCCCTTGCTGGCGCACAATTTCTTGCTCAAAATCTTCTTGCGTCAACTGCGGCGACAAAATGCTCTCAGCGAAAAAGCCAATGCCTCGCAGCACGGAATGAGGGTCATATCCTGAAAGATGAAAACGAGTGGTTTCTTTTTGGGTACTGGCATTGAATTCAAGTAAAGCCAATTCACTGCGAAGGGAAAGAAAAGTTTCGGGTTCGGGATAGCGCATGGAGCCGCGCAGCACCATGTGTTCTAACGCATGGGTGATGCCGCTGTCATCGTTAACAGGCGTAGGGATAACAATCGCTGCACTTAAGCGCGTTTCTTCCGACGAGGCATGATGCCAATGCAACGCCCCACTCACATGGCGATAGCCTACCCATCCTGATGCGAATTGCTGCTCGGAGGGCGGTAGCAATAGCCAATCCGACGCGGCAGGATGTGATTTCGCCATAGACTTCCCTCATCAAGATGCTCAAGGTTTGACAGACAAAATCAGTTGGCTATTTTTAATGGTTCTCGCCAATGCTGTGCTGTGACAGCCTTGATTTGCC
Organism: Enterovibrio litoreus; assembly: GCF_045679545.1. Classification (NCBI taxonomy): domain Bacteria; kingdom Pseudomonadati; phylum Pseudomonadota; class Gammaproteobacteria; order Vibrionales; family Vibrionaceae; genus Enterovibrio; species Enterovibrio litoreus. The sequence goes on along the minus strand of NZ_CP166194.1, from coordinate 292,448 downwards.
TTTGCCACCGCCTCTTCGATCACATGGTGATCGGGAGACTTGCTGCAAACTGGATCGGCTTTGGCTGGGTCTCCTGTCAGCAACATGGCCTGACATCGGCAACCACCAAAATCCGTTTCCTTCTCATTACAGCTTCGGCAAGGTTCCTGCATCCAGTCAAATCCGCGGAAGTGATTAAAGCTTTCTGAGTCATGCCAAATGTGCGAAAGCGAGTGATCTTTCACGTTTGGGTGAGGCAAATCAAGCATAGCCGCACTGTGGCACGGCAGAGCCAAACCATCCGGGGCAATGTTCATGAATATGTTCCCCCAGCCACTCATACAAGGCTTGGGGCGATCTTCGTGATAATCCGGCGTGACAAAAATAAATTTAGGCCCAATCCCTTGTTGCTTGTCACGCAGTGCGTTTACTTTGGCTTCAGCTTGTTCGATTTGAGTGCGTGAGGGCAGCAAGGCATCGCGATTGTGCAGCGCCCAGCCATAGTATTGTGAGGTTGCCAGCTCAACAAAATCTGCGTTGAGTTCAATCGCCAACGCCATGATAGCTTCGATTGACTCGATATTTTGCCTTGTGATCACCACGTTCATCACCATGGGAAAGCCGTTTGCCTTCACGGAATTGAACATGGCTTTTTTGTGGGCGAAAGCATGACGTTTGCCTGCAATGGCATCACTCAGATCGGGATCGGCAGATTGAAAACTGATCTGAATATGATCCAACCCTGCCATCTTCAGCGCCTCAATGCGTTTTTCGTTGAGGCCAACGGCTGAGGTAATTAGGTTGGTGTAATAACCTAACTGATGGGCATGCGCGACCAGCAATTCGAGATCTTTGCGCAGCAGAGGCTCTCCGCCAGAAAACCCCAACTGCACCGCTCCCAGCTCACGCCCTTGCTCTAACACGCGATACCACTCTTCGGTGGAAAGCTCATCAGCGGCGTCACCAAGATTAAGCGGGTTAGAACAATACGCGCAGTGAAGCGGACAGCGATAGGTCAGCTCTGCCAGTAACCAAAGCGGCGGACTAACAGTTCTCGAGCCATTTTTTGTCACGGGCGACCTCCACAAACTCATTCACATCTTGCGCCAGATCCACACCGGGAAACTTTTCTTCCAACTGCGTAATCACCTCCAAGACAGATCGTGGCGAATCAAACTGCGTCAAAATTTCCGCGGCGCTTTCACTGAGTTTCACCATGCCTTCTGGAAACAGCAGCACATGGCAATTCTGTGCTTTTTCAAACTGCATACGAAACATGGCATTTCGCTGATACTTCGGCTCATCACTCACGCACTGTCACTCCTTGATGTTAGACCGCCTAGGGCCGTTCATGATCGGTCAAGCGCATGATGCCAGACCGGCTTGTCCGTGATCCCCACATACGGCGGGCGTTCAAATTCATACGCCATGCTGATGGCATCGAGCAAAGACCACAAAATATCGAGCTTAAACTGAAGAATATTCAGCGCCCTATCCTGCTGCTCTGCGGTTTGAAAATGATCAAGCGTGATGGATAAGCCATGCGCCACATCGCGACGTGCCTGACTCAAGCGCTGACGAAAATAAGTCAGCCCCTCGGGATCAATCCACGCATAGTGCGTTGGCCAAGAATCCAATCGTGATTGATGAATTTCTGGTGCGAACAATTCGGTTAACGACGAGCACGCCGCCTCTTGCCATGTTGCTCGACGCGCAAAATTCACATAGGCATCAACCGCAAAGCGTACGCCGGGCAAAACCCATTTTTCATCAATCACATCTTGGCGATCCAAGCCCACGGCTTCCGCTAATCGAAGCCAGGCTTCAATGCCGCCCCATTTGCAATCAAGGCTCTGATGCCCATCATGATCGAGAATACGCTGCACCCATTCGCGTCGAATGTCAGGGTCACGGCAATTGGCCATAATGGCGGCATCTTTAATAGGAATGGAGGTTTGATAATAAAAACGGTTTGCTACCCAAGCGCGAATTTGCGCTTTGCTGCAATTACCGCTGTACATGGCTTTGTGAAAAGGATGATGAATATGGTAATACTGCCCTTTGCTGAGCAGTGCTTCCTGAAATGCTTCGCGGCTCATGGCGGCTCTCATGGCTGTGTTTGTCATCATCCCTCCTTGGATTGAGGTGGTGCGATCTAGGTTCTTATTCAAAGGTCAGTGCTATTTTGTCGGTTCGAGTTACAGCACGATTTCCATTCCATCGAATGCAATATCAACGCCGGCATCCAACACCGCTTGATGCTCGTTAGAGTCAGGGTCGAGAATGGGGTTGGTGTTGTTAATGTGGATCAAGACTTTGCGCGGTTTCTCGTATTCTGCCAGTAGCGCCAACATGCCGTTCTCACCGGATACGGATAAGTGTCCCATGTCGCTGCCAAGTGACTCCCCCAACCCTTCACGGATCATTTCATCGTCCGTCCACAAGGTGCCATCGATCATCACACAATCGGCATCGGCTAGCGCTGAGAGCACGGCAGGGTCATCTTTCACCCCTAAACCTGGCGCATAGAACAAGGATTTCCCACTGCGGGTATCGGTGATTTTGAGCCCAATGTTATCGCCGGGGCGAGGGCGATTGCGGAAAGGGGAAAATGGCGGTGCGTTTGACGTTAACGTGATCGGGGTAAAACGTAGCGCCGGCACCGCCGGAATATTCCAGCCCTCTTTGGATTGCGCATCCACCGTGTGGGTGCGATAGCCCCCTTCCCAATGTTTCATCATCGACAATATCGGATAGCTAGTGCTGAGCTCCTGCTCCACTTCCGGAGTGCAATACAAATCAAGCGGCAAGCCTTCACGCAAGATGAGCAGCCCCGTGGTGTGATCAATTTGCGCATCCGTCACGATCACCGCGCGAATGGCTGAGCCCCTTGCACCGTCGGCTTTGGCAAGCTGAGGCGTGGCATTAATTTGCTGGCGAATATCAGGCGATGCATTAATCACGACCCAGTTTTCGCCATCATCACTGACAGCAATGGAAGATTGCGTGCGAGGCAAAGCGCGGCTGGTGCCGTTACGCACCGACTGACACATACGGCAATGACAATTCCATTGAGGAAAGCCTCCCCCTGCGGCCGAACCCAGAACCACAATCTGCATCTACGCACTCCTTTGCTGTCTGTTTTTTATTATCGGTATTTTTCGAAGCGTCTTTTACGAATGCTTTTGACGAACGCTTTTGACGAACAAAAAAAAGGGATGCATCCCGAAGGCGGCATCCCATTTCGACTCTCTCAACGATTGCTGATATAGAGGGTGACTTCAAAACCGAGTCGTAGTTCTGTGTAGCTAGGTTTTTTCCACATTGTGATTGCTCCTTGTACCAGATACTCAAGTGACAAAAATACTCGCCACCGTTTCTAGCCTAATCAGAAGACCTAAAACTACCAATCCTACTTTGTGATGATTTCTCTCGTCCGAGACACAATAGACTTTTGCCAAAACGGAGAAAGCGAATGCCAATCAACGTCGAACCATTAAGAAACATGAGGAGAAACAACGACTACCACGCTTTCGTCCGATGACGATGTCGCCCTTTTCGATTTTCGGTTCTTGCCGTATTTTTTTGCCACGCAGCGGTGTTCATCACTGATGATCGCCACGCATTCTAAACACTGCACACACTCGTTGTAATCAATGCTGCCGTCTTTGTGGATGGCATGAATGCCGCAATGTTTTTCGCACAATCGGCATGGGCTACCGCATTCGCTGCGACGATTCAGCCAACTGAAAAGTCGAAAACGTCCCAATACCGCCAACCCCGCTCCTAATGGGCAAAGGTAGCGACAATAGGCTTTGTGAACACGTGCGCTGATCAGTAGCAAAGCCAGCGCGTAGATAACAAAAGGCAAGCTACGATCAAACACCAAGGTCACGGCGGTTTTGAACGGTTCGACCTCTGCCATGGTTTCGGCCAGTGACAATTGATAAAACGCGGTACTCACCAATACCACCAGCACACCGTATTTGACGTAAATAAGCCGTTGATGCCACGCCTCGCTAACTTTCCATTGCCGCAGACGAAGTCTTTGCGCCGCGATGGCGACTAACTCTTGCATGGCACCAAACGGGCACAACCAGCCGCAGAACAGCCCTCGTCCCCATAAAAACAGGCTGATAAACACATACGTCCAAAGCACAAACAAAATGGGATCGAGCAAGAACACCTGAATATCAAAGCCATTCCAGAGTGATAACAGCAAGGTGTAGATATTCACCACCGACAACTGCCCTTGCGCATAAAAACCAATAAAGCCAATCACAAACACCAAAGACACCAAACGCATTGGTGTTAAGAAACGATGAAACCGCGCCAACCGATGCTGAAACACAAACACGCCCGTGAGCAGCACGAGATACAGCGCAACCACGGCGATCTCAGCTTGCCTGTCGAGCCAAATTCGTTGCCACAATGGCAAAGGTTTTTCAGGCGCTGGCACAGCCACGAGCACGCTCTGCGGCAGTGAATAGGTGCTGTCCACAAACACATGCTCAGATTCCAAATGGTTTTTCACCAATTGTACCGTCATGCCGACCGACAGCGGCACAGCGGGATCAAATCCGCTCTGATCGGAAAAAGTAAAAATATTCACCCGCTCGAACGGCGCGAGTGATAAAGCAAAATTGGCGTGTTGAAGATGAAACAGATCCGCGTCTCGCAGCGCTAAAGGGCTGCCTTGCTGGCGCAGTGAAATCCGCGCAGGTGTCGTACCACGAACAAAATCATCTGCCACAAAATGATAGCCACCGCGAGAGCCCACCAGCAAGGCCACATCTCCGGGCGCAAGCGCATCCATCACACGTTGGTATTCGCTTTCACCGAGCAGATTTTTGCCCACCATCGGTGGGTTTAACACCGCTACCGTCAGATCGATAAACGGCACGGTATCCGGTTGCTGTGGATCGCGAGCGTCTTCAAGCCGAGAAGCATTTACCCCCAGCGCCGCTGCCGCATCGTCATCACTTAGCTGCCAACGATAAAGCAACCCTTCATCGTTCAACTCATCCAAAGATTTAGGCGCAAAGGTATCGGTATTCAATCTGGCTTGTACCGACGAGCCAAAGCCTGTCAGCCGAGCCTGTGCCACTTTTCGCGCAGCCGAAATAATGGTGTCATGCACCACCATCACCGAGACAGTTGCTTTGGTCACGCCATCAAAATAGACAATGTCATCACTGGCAATACGCTGTTGCGCGCTGCCCACTAACACTTGTTGTTTGAGCGATAACCCACCGTACTGATTGATGAAATCCACCAGCGGTTTTTCGCCCAGACCGTGGAGAAAGATAGGTTCGTGATGACCGAGTAAGGCAATACCAAGAATATGACCGTCTGTGTCGAGGCCAACCCGTAGATTAATGCTGTCACCAGAAAAGCCGGGGAAATCGGTCAAGTCATCCGTTTCAAATAGAAAACCAATGGGCTGATCGAGTTGATAGATTTCAGTGACAGGTAAAGTATCACTGGACGCTTTCATCCGTGTGGCGCTAGGAAATATTGCCTGCGCCTCCTCACTCACTTCCAACCAAGATTCGGCAGAAACCAAGAAAGGCAGCAAGATTAAAAGCAGCCATAGAAACAGGGCACTACGCCATCGCATGACAAACCTGCTCATAAAAAAGCGGGGCATCATGCCCCGCAAAAGCTATTGTGTCAGGCAGTGCGGGGAGGTCGCGACTGCCTTCAACGAGCGGACAAGGATCAGAAGAAACCTAACGGATTGATGTCGTAGCTCACCAGTAAGTTTTTGGTTTGTTGATAATGGTTGAGCATCATTTTGTGGTTCTCGCGGCCAATACCTGACTTCTTGTAGCCGCCAAATGCAGCATGAGCAGGATAAAGGTGATAACAGTTAGTCCACACACGTCCCGCTTGAATAGCACGACCCACACGATACGCACGGTTAACATCACGCGTCCAAAGCCCCGCACCCAGACCATATTCTGTGTCATTGGCGAGCGCTAACGCTTCAGCTTCATCTTTGAAGGTGGTAACGGCAATCACTGGACCAAAGATCTCTTCTTGGAACACACGCATGGTGTTGTCGCCTTTGAAGATCGTTGGTTGCACGTAGTAACCACCGTTCAGATCTGTCGAGTGACCGCCCATTAGGACCTCTGCCCCTTCGGCGCGGCCGATGTCCATGTAACCCATGATCTTCTCGAACTGCTCATTGGATGCCTGAGCGCCCACTTGCGTTTCAGTGTCGAGTGGGTTGCCATGTTTAATCGCTTTAGTGCGTTCAATGACCTTAGCGATAAACGCATCGTAGATACTTTCTTGAACCAGCACACGAGATGGACAAGTACAGACTTCACCTTGGTTGAAGAAAGCCAACACACAACCTTCTACCGCTTTGCTGATGTATGCGTCTTCTTGATCCATCACATCTTCAAAGAAGATATTTGGAGATTTACCGCCAAGCTCAACCGTTGAAGGAATGAGGTTGTCAGCGGCGCAGCGCAATACATGATTACCAATGCCCGTTGAACCGGTGAATGCGATTTTCGCAATACGTGTTGAGGTTGCCAGCGCTTGACCCGCCTCCGGGCCCATGCCATTCACCACGTTTAATACCCCAGGTGGGATCAAGTCGCCAATGAGTTCCATCAGCAGCAGGATAGTGGTCGGTGTTTGCTCGGCAGGTTTAAGAACAATACAGTTGCCAGCAGCTAGCGCTGGTGCCAGTTTCCATGCCGCCATTAATAGTGGGAAGTTCCACGGGATTATTTGTCCGACAACACCGAGAGGCTCATGAATGTGGTAGGCCACGGTATTGGCATCGATTTCAGCCGCAGACCCCTCTTGCGACCTAATCGCGCCGGCGAAGTAGCGGAAATGATCGACACAAAGCGGGAGGTCAGCGGCGAGGGTCTCGCGAACAGCCTTGCCATTTTCCCACGTTTCCGCCACGGCCAAGTATTCGATGTTGGCTTCGATGCGATCGGCAATTTTGAGCAAGATGTTTGAACGTTCGGTAGCAGAAGTTGCTCCCCAAGACGCTTTGGCTTGGTGTGCTGCGTCGAGCGCCAGCTCAATGTCTTCTGCGCTTGAACGTGGGATTTCAGCGATGGTATCACCTGTGCAAGGCGAGGTGTCGGTGAAATACTGCCCTTTGATTGGCGGAACCCAGTCACCGCCGATGTAGTTAGCATAACGCGCCTTAAAATTAACGACGGCTCCGTCGGTATTCGGTTTTGCGTAAATCATTGTCCACCCCTTTGGCGATTGTCCCTGTGTCGTCCCCAACCTGTTTGTGAAAAAACCATTGTCTTAGGGAGCACTAGGTTAATTCACAACCCTGTCAGGCGTTATGGATAGAGTATGAAACTCTCACAGGATCTCTCCATCGCCCCATGGTCGGCAAAATCTCATACTTTGGAGGGAGATGAGACCGGGAGCGAGGGCTAGGCCACAGATTTACGCGCTTAACGATGAGTATTATTCGCTCCGCACATCTCTGTCTGTCCCGATTTCAATAACCGCAACACGTTGCATGACGAATACCTGTCGTCAATGGCGATAATTAGACAAGAAAATGCCGAGCATCCGCTCGGCATTGTGGTTTTCATCAAGTGAGTTCAACGCGAAGATTTAGCTCTTCGGCAGCTTGAAAGTCCACACCATGCCACCTTGGTTAAAGTCCTTCACGCGCTTGGCAACGTCGCCCCCCCAAAGCGGTACGGCACCGCCCCAGCCTGACAAGACGGAGATATACTGCTCACCGTCCATGTTCCACGTGACAGGGCTGCCCACGATGCCAGAGCCGGTATTGAACTTGTAAAGCAGCTCGCCCGTCTTGTCATCAAATGCCATCAGATAGCCTTCAGGGTTACCGGTGAAGACTAACCCACCCGCCGTGGTCAGCACGCCGCCCCACAATGGCGCGTAGTTTTTGTATTCCCACACGCGCTCGCCCGTTTTCGGGTCGTATGCACGTAATACGCCGATATAATCGTCGTTAAGCGCCTTAATCGTAAAGCCAGCGCCTAGGTATGCAGCGCCACGTTTATAGGCGACAGGCTCGTTCCAAATGTCCATTTGCCATTCATTGGCGGGGACATAGAACAAACCTGACTTCTGGCTGTACGCCATGGGCATCCAGTTTTTGCCTCCGAGGAAAGAGGGTGCGGCAACCACCGTGCTGCCTTGCTTACCCTCTTTAACGTCCGCAGGGTTACCCGGACGGTTTTCTGCCACATAAAGAGGACGCCCTTTTTCATCGAGGCCCGATGCCCAGCTGATTTTGTCGACAAACGGGAAGCCGCGAATGAATTCACCGTTGGTGCGATTGAGCACATAGAAGAAACCGTTTCGATCGGCGGTTGCTGCCGCTTTCACCTGCTTGCCATTTTCCGTGTAATCGAACGCAATCAGCTCATTCACGCCATCGAAATCCCAACCATCGTGTGGCGTGGTTTGGAAGTGCCAAACAATTTTTCCGTCATCGGGATCAATCGCAAGACGTGAAGAGGAAAAGAGGTTATCGCCCGGACGCATGTGGGAGTTCCATGGCGATGGGTTACCTGTACCAAAGAACAATAAATCGGTGTCTGCGTCATACGTGCCGCCTAACCAAGGTGCTGCGCCACCGCTTTTCCACAGATCCGCAGGCCAGGTTTGACCCGGCTTACCGCCAGAAATACCATTCTCCATTTTCTTACCGTCTTTCCACACATAACCCATGTGCCCTTCGACAGTTGGACGCTCCCAAACCAGTGCGCCGGTTTTGGCGTCATAAGCGCGCACTTTACCAACGATGCCGAATTCACCACCGGAAACGCCGGTGATCACATTGCCTTTGACAATGATGGGTGCCGCAGTGATCGAGTAGCCGTCTTGGTAGTTATCCACGGTTTTCTTCCAACGCACTTTGCCCGTTTTGGCATCCAGCGCCACCAGCTTGGCATCCAAGGTGCCAAATATCACCAGATCGTCGTAGAGAGCGACACCACGGTTGATCACGTCACAACATGGCATGATCCCATCCGGCAGTCGTGCGTCGTACTGCCAAAGCTCATCACCCGTTTTTACGTCAATGGCGTAAACGCGTGAGTAAGACCCCGTCACATACATGACGCCGTCTTTGACCATGGGTTGGCTTTCTTGACCGCGTTGTTTTTCCCCACCGAGTGAGAAGGCCCACACAGGGCGAATTTCTTTTACCGTTTCACGGTTAATAGATTCAATAGGACTGTACCGTTGCCCTCTGAGCCCGAGACCATAAGTCACTATATCCTCAGTGGTTTCCTGATCGGCGAGGATGTCTTCGTCCGTGACACCTGCATAGACCGGCGCGGCGGTCAAAGCGAGTGAGAGCGCAGCATACATGCTGCAGCGTTTGAATGACTTTGCTGTCATGGGAATTCCTCTTTGTTGGCTAACTGCTTTGGTAAGCGTGTCGTGATTGTCATGCCTGCCCTATCTCGCCCAATTTCGCCGCATCGCGACCTTGATTTGACGGGGAAGCAGACGCTAAACGTTAAGGGGGCGCAGGCAAATAACGGCTCGGCAATTGATAGCTGACGCCATACTTTTCGCCCCAGCGTAAGAAGTCGCCGTTTTCGATATGTGCGACCACAATGTCTTCCAGTGCATACGCCAACTGACGGTAGTTTGTGTGCACAGCGATTCCGAGCTCCCAGTCGGCGCGACCAAGTAAAGGGAACGCAAGTTCAGTAAGTTGTTGTGTGTGGTTAACCTTGGGTGGTGCGCTTTGATCTGATTTATCGAACGATGATGCGTCTGCAGAGGCTTGCTGATTCAGCCACTCAAGCTGTGAACTCATGCCCATCACCATGGCAACCTCACCGCTTGTGAGTGCTGAAAAAGCCTCGGTGACAGTAGGAAAAGTATGGGTGTTGTCGCGAAAGCGCCCACCGTAGGCGGTGGTCAAATAAAACTGCGGCACGGTATCAACTTCCACCCCAACAGGGTGGTACATAAAGCGCGCCGCCGTTTGTGGTGTGTCGAGTTTGACGGTGTCATAGGCCAGTAACCAACGCTCACGTTGATATGGTGCAAACATGTGCACTAGCTCGTGCGCAGGCAAACCCAGATCGTCCCGCTGCATGGCGAACTCTCTGTCATAAGGCACACGCAGCATCACGTCGGCTTTCACGCGCTGGCCGTCGTCACTGGAGAGATTCATGCCCTTCCAAAGATAGTTGCGCATGTCATCCTCAACGGTTTCGTCTGGCGTCATCCATTGCAGATTGAGCGCCACCCCCAAGCCTTGCGCCAAAGCCTTGGCGAGTTCGATATCTATTCCCGCCGGATGCCCATTGGCATCGCTAAACGAATAAGGCGGAAAGTCGCGATATACCGCAATGTTCACCACGCCTCTTGCTTGAATGTCGTCATAAGACAGCGCAAAGGAAGGCCCTACTTGCAGCATCCATGTCGCAAGCAGTATGAAGAAAAAGTGAGCAAGCCTTGTGGGGTTAAACGACAGAATTCGAGTCATCGCGGCGCTCCTCTGTTAACCGTTTTCCGGCGCCACAGATTCAAGCCATGTGCGAATAGCCCAAAGTGCTTCTTGATTCAGATGCTCTGTCATTTTTGGCATGTATACCGCGCCATTGCGCACCGCACCGTTTTGCACGCGATAGATGTACCACTCATCCCCGTCATAATCGGGCGCCAGCAAACGGAGATCCGGTGCAATACCTCCAGAAATACCTTCAAGGCCATGACAGCGAGCGCAGTTTTGGTTGTATGCCGATGCGCCAATGCGTTCTATTTCACCTCGAACCTCTCCCGTTTGGTCTCGATAAGGATTGGTGTCCGTCCAGTCAGCACCCAGCACAGGGATGCTTGATGTATCAATAGATTGCGGGGTGACATTGCCATGAGCAAAAACAAGCTGTGAACTGAGTGCCGCGACAAGTGCGACGGCGGTGACTAAGCAGATATTGCGTTCAACCTTTTCCATGTGGCGCTAACTCCCTTTTTCAATCAATGCGTTTTTTAAACACGTTTTAATCGGTACAGGGAGAAGTGTAGGAGCGGCAATGTATTGAGAACATGCTACAAAAGCGGGGGTATTCCTCATTCTTTGGGAGGATTTTTTTAAAACAGAGACCCGCTTTTTGGCAAAAGCCGACCACACTGCATACAGTAAAGACGGAATTTCATACGGAGTGTTTTAACCAATGGATAGACTTGCTGTGCGCGTCAACAGACGGATAATGACACTTTGTGGGCCGCTCTTTGCCACGTTCTTTTCTTGTATGACATTTGCCAGCGTCAACATCGAAATAGGCCTTTTACGGCAGCCCATCGATACCTCCACCGCCGCGCCGGTCTACCTTAGAGAACCAGAGAATAATGGCGAGGCAGGGGCAACCTTGTCGATAGGTGATGCCAATGGCACCGGCAAATTTTTGGGTCAAAAATACAGCCTGCGCACCGAAACCAACGCAGATAATGCCCAGTTAAACGCCACCGCGAACCAGTGGTACCAAGACGGTGTGCGTTTTTTCCTGACCGATGTAGATACCCCTTCTCTCGTCGATTTGCGAAAGGCACTACCGGACGATGCCGTGCTTCTCAACATCGGTAATCAAGACGATACCTTGCGCACGTCAACCTGCCTGCCGAATACCCTGCATACCGCCCTCAGTTACAGCATGCGCGCCGACGCTATTGCGCAATGGCTCAGAGTACGTCGACTCAATCGCGTATTTTTGGTCTCGGGAACGTCGCAAGAAGACAAGGCCTTTTTGGCGACAGTCAAACGCACACTGAATAAATTCAATCACAAGGTAGTTGCAGAGAAGGTGTGGAATTTTGACACCGACCTTCGCCGAACTGCGTCAGCGGAATTGCCTTTGTTTACCCAAGCGAGCGATTACGACGTGGTGTGGGTTGTCGACGAAAGCAACCTGTTTGGCCAGCATTTGCCTTACAACACTTGGCTACCTCGCCCTGTGGTTGGCACACACGGCCTTCGCGCCGACGGTTGGCACTACGTGATTGAGCAATGGGGCGCGGTTCAGCTGCAAAATCGCTTCAATGATTTGTTCGCCCGCACCATGAGCGCTAAAGATTATGCCGCGTGGGTCGCGGTGCGTTCAGTCAACGAGGCTGTCACCGCCTCCAATACGGCTGACATAGCCACCTTACTGCCCTTTATGTTGGGCGAGCGTTTTCAGCTTGCCGCATACAAAGGTCGCAAGCTGACCTATCGCTCATGGAATGGGCAACTTCGCCAAACCGTGCCGCTGTTTGACGATCAGGCTCTGATTGCTTCCGCACCATTTGACGGTTTTCTGCACCCTCGCAACGAACTGGACTCTCTCGGCATTGATCGCGCCCAAAGCCAATGCCGCTTATACCCTTCACCCGATAACGCATAAGGACATCACGTTATGACTCTGACTCGCTCACTGCTTGCACTGATACTTGGTGCCTTGCTGACTTCGCCAGCGATGGCCAAGGAACTTGCCTATGTGGCCAATGAAAAAGACGACACCCTGAGTGTGATTGATATGGATACCATGGAAGTGGTCAACACCATCGCTGTGGGCGATCGCCCTCGAGGCATCGAACTCAGTAAGGACGGCACGCAGCTTTACATCTGCGCCAGTGAATCTGACACCGTACAAGTGCTCGATCTGGCGACCAACACCTTAGTGGGTGAATTACCATCAGGGGAAGATCCTGAATTGTTCGCCCTTCATCCAGATGGCAAACGCCTTTACATCGCCAATGAAGACGATGCATTAATGACAGTGGTGGATATTCCAAGCGCCAGCGTGATCGCGCAAGTGGAAGTGGGTGTGGAGCCGGAAGGTGTTGCAGTCAGCCCGGATGGAAACACCGCGATCATTACCTCTGAAACCTCCAACATGGTTCATTGGATTGATACCAAAACCAACGCTATGGTGCACAACACCTTGGTCGATGCACGTCCACGCTATGCCGAGTTCACTCCTGACGGTAAGCAGCTTTGGGTCAGTGCAGAAATCGGCGGCACAGTATCTGTTATTGATACTGCCAGCAAAGAGATCATCAAGAAAATCAACTTTGCCCCCAAAGGCGTGCACAAAGACAAAGTGCAACCCGTCGGCGTTCGCCTGACCGGTGATGGAAAAACGGCGTTTGTCGCATTAGGTCCAGCAAACCACGTGGCGGTAGTTAATACTGATACGTTAGAAGTGGAGGACTACTTGTTGGTAGGTCGCCGCGTGTGGCAAATGGCGTTTAACGGGGCGCAGGACAGATTGCTTGCCACCAATGGCGTCAGTGGTGATGTGTCGATCATCGACGTGCCAAACCGAAAGGTACTAAAAACCGTCAAAGTCGGCCGCTACCCTTGGGGTGTTGCAGTCAAAGAGGCGAACTAATCCATTCATGATAGATGTTAGCGAACTCACTCACCGATATGGCGCGCGTCTTGCGCTAAACGATATCACCCTGTCGCTCGGACAGGGTTTGCATATGTTGCTTGGGCCCAACGGCGCGGGGAAAAGCACGCTATTTTCGCTGCTGACCCAGCTCACGCCCTGCCAACAAGGGGACATCAAACTACTGAGTGAAAGCCCTAGCCGGCGCACCATGGCCAAACTAGGCGTGGTGTTTCAGCAAAGTACGCTGGATATGGATTTGACCGTGGCGCAAAACCTCAGTTATTACGGGGCACTGCACGGTTTCAGCAAAGCGCAAAGCATGGATAAAGCCTCGCCTTTGTTGGCGCACTTTGCGCTATCAGATCGGCTTCACGACAAAGTGCGTTCATTGAACGGCGGACACCGTCGTCGCACCGAACTTGTTCGCGCTTTGATGCACTCTCCTTCGATATTGCTGTTGGATGAGCCTACCAGCGGGCTGGATCCCAAAGCGCGCAAATCACTGTCCGATGCTGTGCGTGCCCTTTGCGAGCAGCAACCACTTTGTGTGCTGTGGGCAACCCATTTGATTGAAGAAGTGGATGACGATGACGACGTGCTGATCTTACACCGCGGTAAATTACAGGCACACAACAAAGCCAGCACTTTACGCAGCCTGCATCAACACCCCACACTGGCAAAAGTGTTTGCAGCATTGACCACGGATGATGAAAACACGGAGGCCGCCCGATGACCTATTGGTATGCCTTTGTTGGGATCTGCTATCGCGAATGGCTACGTTTTTTCTCTCAGCGGGCGCGTTTTGCCGCCAGTTTAGTCAGGCCGCTGCTGTGGCTTATTGTGTTTGCGGCAGGTTTTCGGGCAACGCTCGGCATCGCCATCATGGAGCCCTATTCCACTTACATCAATTACGAGGAATACATACTGCCGGGTTTGTGCGCCATGATCTTGCTGTTCAATGGTATGCAAAGTTCACTGTCGATCGTGTATGACCGCGAAATGGGCAGCATCAAAGTCTTACTCACCAGCCCTTTGCCTAGACCGTTCTTGTTGCTTTCAAAACAAATTGCGAGCGCATTGGTCAGCGTTTTGCAGGTCGGCGTATTCTTGGTCATCGCAGCCCTTTATGACAGACCGCTTGAGCCGATGGGTTACATTCTGGCGATCCCGGCCCTTTTTCTCACCGCCCTCATGCTCAGTGCGATCGGGATTGTGATTGCCTCTCGCATCAAGCAATTGGAAAATTTCGCGGGGGTGATGAATTTTGTCATCTTCCCGATGTTTTTTCTCTCTTCCGCGCTCTACCCGCTTTGGAAGATGCAAGAAGCCAGCGTGTGGCTGTATGAGATTTGCCGCTTTAATCCCTTCACATTTGGCGTCGAGTTAATACGTTTTGCACTGTATAAACAATTAAATGTCACCGCCCTGCTGGTGGTTTTTGCCTGTACCTTGGTGTTTGTTATTCTTGCGGTTGCGGGCTTTCAGCCCACGCGAGATCAAGGAAAAGGCGGACGCTAGCATCGTTTTTTGCTTGTTTCAGTTAACCGCTTGTCAGTAACCTTTTCGCTCCTGCAGCAATCCTTTCAGCCACAACAACAGGCATAAAAAAACCGCGCCAAGGCGCGGTTTTCGAAACTCACATTGCTTAAAAGCAATTAGAAGTTCAGCTCAACACCACCGAAGAAGCCGTCGTTCATGAACTTAGCTGGGCCGCTGAAATATTTGAAGTCGTAATCTTGAACACGGTAACCCGCTTTGAAGTTCAGATCTGCCGCAACAAGACCCAGTGTGAACAATACGCCCGCTTCCGCATCAACCGTGCTGGTTTCATCGTAGCTACCAAAGCTAAATGTACCGAACAAAGACACTGGCGTTGCTGGAATACCCAGACGCACATCACTGTAGACAGCGGGTTGCCACTCATCGAAGTTCTGACCCGCAAAACGACCATCGAATTTCTGCAGGTTCAGGCCGATATCGAAAGAAATCAGGTCATTGTCCAGAATTTCATAGTAAGCAATCAGATCATACTGAGTGAAGTCAGTATTAAACTTCTCAGATTCAACACCGGTGTAACGAATTTTTGCGTTAGGCACCAATGGGATGAAGTGTTCAAATGCGACGTAGTAAGAGCCCTGAACACTTGCATCATCAGCGCGAACATCGTTGATTTTCGCATCGGCGTACCAAGCATCGACGCCCGCTTTCGCGCCCAAAAGTACCGCTGATTGCGCAGGCAGAGAAACGGTTGCTGCTACGGCTAACGCAGCAAGAGAAAGGTTTAATTTTTTCATTGAAAGGACTCCGCCTTACATTTTGCAGTTTATGGTTTGCGAGGACTATAGCAAAACTGACACAAAAATTCCGCATAAACTGTCGTAATTTCATGCGGAGTCATCAATATAAATCTGGACACTAAAGGGGGTTTCCCCCCATATCATTGTCGCGTTAGTAGCGGCGCGCTCGATCACTGCGGCGTGAACGCTTGTGGTAATAGTCTCGGGCATTTGTCGCCGTTTTGTCGCGCCCTTTTAGCAACCAAATAATCACCGCAATCAAAATAATCCATGGCAACATCTTAAACACCAAGCCAATCATACCCGCCAGTGCCATCACGACGAAGCCCACTACCATGGCTGCAATCACGCCAATAAAACTAATGCCTGTGGCTAACAATGCAATGGTGAAGCCCACCAGAAATAGAAACTCAATCATCAGACTCTCCTCAAGTACACAGTGACATTCCCAATTATGTTCAGGTATTGCACAAAGCAGGCCAACTTTACTAGCCGTTATAAATCAGAGAGATAACAAAAAAGCGTAACGATTAACTCGCTACGCCTTCCTATTTATTGGTAAATCACACCAATCCTTGCGGTAATTTTAACCAGCATTTTGCTGGTAATGTTTATACATTTAACTCAGCAGGGATTTTCGCCAATGCCGCTTCAAGCACTTCAATACCTGAGCCGGGTTTATGCGCATTTTCGCTGATGTAACGACGCCATTGACGTGCGCCAGGCATGTTTTGGAATATGCCCAACATGTGACGACTAATGTGATTCAGGTGAGCGCCTTTGCTTAGCTGCTCTTCAATGTAAGGGAACATGGCTTTCACCGCGTCACTGCGCTTAATGATCGGCGCATTGCTACCGAACAGACGCTGATCAACTTCTGCCATCATGTACGGGCTTTGGTAGGCCTCACGGCCAATCATCACACCGTCCATGAATTGCAAATGCGCTTCGGCTTCTTCAAGAGATTTGATACCACCATTAATGGCCATCGTCAGATGTGGAAAGTCTTTTTTCAGCTGATAAACACGCGGGTAGTCCAGCGGCGGGATTTCACGGTTTTCTTTCGGGCTCAAACCAGAAAGCCACGCCTTACGGGCATGAATGGTGAAGTTGTCACAGCCTGATTTCTCGTGAACTGTGCGCACGAAATCGACCAAGAACTCGTAGCTGTCTTGGTCATCAATACCGATACGAGTTTTCACGGTAACCGGAATATCCACCACGGCTTTCATAGCTGAAACACACTGCGCCACCAGCTCGGCTTCACCCATCAAGCACGCACCGAAACGGCCGTTTTGCACACGATCAGACGGGCAACCCACGTTCAAGTTAATTTCGTCATAGCCACGCTCAACCGCCAGTTTGGCACAAGTTGCGAGATCGACAGGGTTAGAACCGCCCAATTGCAAAGACACAGGATGCTCTTCTTCATTAAACAGTAAAAAATCACCTTTACCGTGAATGATTGCACCCGTGGTCACCATCTCTGTATACAGCAGCGCGTTCTTCGAAAGAATGCGGTGGAAGTAGCGACAATGACGGTCAGTCCAATCGAGCATCGGCGCGACGGAGAAACGGGCTGACGGGTATGACAAACCCTCAGGCACGCTGCCTGATTGCGGGTTGTGAATGTCAGTAGTTTCGTTAAGCATGGATCGACCTCATTGCACTTAGTGACGCAAAAATGCCACCAAAAGCAGCACCTGATAAAAAGTGAGCGGATTCTACCTCAAAGTGTGAGCTGGACCAAATAGCAGAGAATCTGAAATGCACTGCCGTTAACGTAAGACCGCAAAAATATTCAACGGCACATGTTTATGCCTCGATTCACCCCTCTACATGTGCGGCAGCTACAACATTCACAAACTACAATGTCTCAAAAGGCGAACCACGGTCACGGCCTTGAGAGTGCGTGTTTTGTTTGCTGTGATAGAATAACAACCTCAATCTGATTTTTGAGGTCTTATGGCCAATCATTCACAACTCATCGCCCGAGCCCAATCTCTGTGTGAACAACGGGGCGTGCGGATGACTGCACAACGGGAACGAGTGTATGACATCATCATTCAGAGTAAGCGTGCGATCAGCGCTTATGATCTGCTTGATGTGTTGAGGGAAGTCGAGCCGCAGGCCAAGCCACCAACTGTTTATAGAGCACTCGATTTTTTGCTTTCTCAGGGGTTTGTGCACAAAGTTGAATCGACTAACTGCTTTATTGCTTGCTGTCTGCCCGGTCATGAGCAACATTGCTCTCAACTGTTGATTTGCGATACGTGCGGTACGGTAGAAGAATGTCATGCCGACACCTTGTCTAACGCCCTTCAAAAAAAAGCAAGTCAGGTTGGTTTTGTAGTGAGTCATCACGTCATTGAAACCCATGGAACATGCCACATATGCCAGCTGGCACCACATAAAATGCAGTAGGACGGTGAAGAGTTATTATGCGCGCTGAATTTGTAAACCCATTTTTGTCTTCATTGGTGAATGTGCTGACCACGATGGCGCAGCTAGAAATCACTCCAAAGAAGCCGCAGTTAAAGAAAACAGAAATCGCGAAAGGCGATGTCTCTGGTTTGATCGGCATGGTTGGCGATAAAACCAAAGGCTCTCTATCTGTTACGTTTGAAGAAGAACTTGCGCTAGAAATCATGAATCGCATGTTGGGTGAGCGCCCAACGTCAATCGATGCTGATGTTACCGATATGGTCGGAGAAATCACCAACATGGTGACGGGCGGAGCGAAGCGCATACTGGCTGAGAAAGGCTTCGATTTTGAAATGGCGACACCAATTGTGGTGTCAGGAAAAAATCACACCATTACCCACAAGAGCGAAGGCCAGATTATTATCATGCCGTTTGACTCTGAATTTGGTCGTGCATACATCGAAATCTGTTTCGATTAGTCATATATTCCAAATAAAAAAACGCCGCAATTGCGGCGTTTTTTCTTTTCTAGTCAAACAGTTTGCTTATGCGCGCCACTGTTTGAACGTGTTAATCAAACCATTGGTTGAGCTGTCGTGGCTATCCACGTTTTGTTGGTCTGCGAGCTCTGGCAAGATTTGGTTCGCTAATTGTTTACCCAACTCTACGCCCCACTGATCGAAGCTAAAGATATTCCAGATAACACCTTGCGCGAAGATTTTGTGCTCGTACATCGCAATCAATGCACCCAGCGAACGCGGAGTAATTTGTTTTACCAAGATTGAGTTGGTTGGACGGTTACCTTCGAACACTTTGAATGGCACAAGCTCAGCAACTTCTGCGGCAGTTTTGCCTGCTGCGATGAATTCCGCTTCCACTTGTTCGCGAGTTTTACCAAACGCCAACGCCTCGGTTTGGGCGAAGAAGTTGGCCATCAGTTTCGGATGGTGATCGCTTAACGGATTGTGACTGATCGCTGGCGCAATAAAATCACAAGGAATGATCTTGGTGCCTTGGTGGATCAACTGGTAGAACGCATGCTGGCCATTGGTACCTGGCTCACCCCAGATGATTGGGCCAGTTTGGTAATCAACAGGCAGGCCATCACGATCGACATACTTACCGTTTGATTCCATGTTGCCTTGCTGGAAGTATGCCGCAAAACGATGTAAGTATTGGTCATACGGTAAAATCGCTTCTGATTCTGCGCCGAAGAAGTTGTTGTACCAAACACCAATCAATGCCAACAGTACTGGCAAGTTTTCAGAGAACGGGGTTTGCTGGAAGTGGTTATCCATGTCATGCGCACCGGCCAACAACTCGATGAAGTTGTCATAACCCACAGACAGACAAATTGACAAACCAATCGCCGACCACAGTGAATAGCGGCCGCCAACCCAATCCCAAAACTCAAACATGTTGTCGGTGTCGATGCCAAACTCAGCGACCGATTTCGCATTGGTAGAAAGCGCTGCGAAGTGTTTCGCCACATGTGCTTGGTCTTCTGCTTTCGCCAAAAACCAATCACGTGCTGACAATGCGTTGGTCATGGTTTCTTGTGTTGTGAAAGTTTTTGATGCAACCAAGAACAAGGTCGTTTCTGGGTTCAGATCTTTCAGCGTTTCGGCGATATGGGTGCCATCTACGTTGGAAACAAAGTGCAGGTTCAAGCGCGTTTTGTAAGAGGCTAGCGCTTCACTCACCATGTATGGCCCCAGATCAGAACCGCCGATACCGATGTTTACAACGTCAGTGATTTCTTTGCCGGTGTAACCTTTCCACTCACCACCAATCACACGCTCAGAGAAGGCTTTCATCTTCTCAAGAACCGCGTTGACATGTGGCATCACATCTTCACCATCAACCATAATTGGCGTGTTGCTACGATTTCGCAGCGCAACGTGCAGGACTGCACGATCTTCTGTTTGGTTGATTTTGTCGCCACGGAACATAGCGGCGATAGCGTCTTTCAGCTGGGTTTCATCGGCCAACGCGAACAATTTGTCTAGCGTCTGCTCACTGATGAGGTTTTTAGAATAATCGAGCAGAATGCCGTCGCCAAAACGAACAGAGAACTTGTCAAAACGGTTTGCGTCACTAGCAAACAGCTTTGTGAGGGTCAAATCCTTCGCATCTTCAAAATGGGCGGTCAGCGCTTTCCACGCGGCCGTTTGCGTCGGATTGATGGACTTCAACATAATTATTATTCCTTTGTAGACAGAGTCTGTTGACGCGGGCACTGCTATCCCACGCATTACAGAGGCAGACCGTGCATATCACTCGGCCTCCAGAATCACGCAATGTTACGATGTAGTTTACACTGATTCCAGAGCAACTTTGGGTCGTCATGTTGGCACGTTTATGTGACGATAATTTTGCGCTAGGTCAGTGATCGATTCGTCACCACATCGCCGCTTTTTCTATGCAGGTGACTTTAACCAATTTTTACCATTTAGGGTGTTTTAAATGTGGTTACAAAAAACCATTAATCTCCGTGCCAAGCCACGCGGCTTTCACCTCATTACAGAAGAGCTAACCGCTCAGCTAACTGAAATCCAGCACATGCAGGTAGGTTTGGTGCATATATTCATTCAACACACCTCTGCAAGCCTCACTCTAAACGAAAATGCGGACCCAACGGTGCGTACGGATATGGAAGCGCATTTCGATCAGTATGTGCCTGAGCGCGCACCTTATTATGAACATATCGATGAAGGTGATGATGATATGCCTGCACACATTAAAGCGTCACTACTTGGTTCAAGCGTGATGATTCCGATCACCAATGGGCAACTCGCACTGGGCACATGGCAAGGCATTTACTTGGGCGAACACAGAGATCATGGAGGGTCACGACGTATAGTTGTCACGATTCAAGGAGAATAGCGGCAGCAAGCTTTTACTTGGCACTAGGATGCGTACTTCCTAGTGCCGCAAATAAACCTTAAAACGGCTGATTAATCATCACCCTAAAGAGCCCTTCTTCGCTTCCCCATGCCATTTCTGAACGAACGACAATACCTTCAACCTGAAAGCGCATAGCAACACCACCACTCCATTTCATATCACGATGAAGCTCGGCAACATCGTACTCATTTGCCACTCGACCGACATCGGCAAACAACACCCATTGCCACCAAGGTACGTCATACCAATTAAAGACAGGCATTTCATCAAGGGGTTGCCACTCAGGCATCACACGATATTCAAGGCTATAATTCAGCGCAGAACGCCCCGCAAATCGGCCGCTTTGATAACTACGAAGACGATACAAGCCGCCCAATCGCGCACTGGCAAATTCCGGCGGGCGGTGAAACTCGGTTTGTCCATTCATTGTGGTGGTGTTATCCCAGCTTGGGGTATCTGAGGTGTACACATTGAAAGCAAGCACCTGTTGATTGGCGATATCTTTCCATGCGCCCAAGTTCCAGTACCAGCTCTGATTAACCTCCCACTGCCACCAGCTTGCTCTGTTATCAGAACCAGGATCAACGGTCACAATCACATCACTGAGACTGCCCGTTGTAGGACTGTTAAGGCTATCGCGGTTATCCCAACGAAATCGGGTTTCTAGCCCCCAAACGTCATCAGCTGACGAAAAATCACTGGGCGCATCAACCCCCTCACCCGTTAATTTCTGCGCTTGGTAAAAGGGGCGCAGCTCTAACGAAGAAACACCGCTACTCCAAGGCGTATCACCGTCAACTTCGCGCCGAGGAGACAGCGCTGCGCGAATAGGCTGCTGTTCACCAGCGCCCCACGGCAAGATATAGCGAAAGCCAATATGATGTTGTGCATCTCGGCTATCGGCAGTTAGACGATCATCAAACGAGGAGGAGTTGGATGCAGCTTCCCCAAGAAAATAGTCGAATTGCTTGAAATCGCCTTCATAAAACTGTGCGCTCACCAGCCAACGACTTTCTGGTGAAAACGTGTAGTTGTTAGCGGATATAAAACCCATCCAAGTGCTTTTGCTGGTCCCCAAGCCTGCGACAAACAAGGATGCCTGCGGCTGACCCGCTTGCTTCCAAAGACCGGCTATACCCGCAGATAATCCCATGGCTTCAGTGGAAAAAGCAAAAGGCACAGCTTCAATATCTAAAGGCTCTGTCGCGACAGTACTTTCCGCTTCTGACGCCATGACACTAAGAGGGATACATAGAAAAGCCGCAACCCAAGTTACGGCTTTGGAAAAGGATATTTTCAAAAGAACCTACGATGTCTTCAGGTATAAATAATATCGACACGCGATGTGATATTGGTGACCAACTCGTAGCCAATCGTGCCGACGTGTTGTGCAATTTCTTCCACGGGTAATTCAGGCCCCCATAAAATCACTTCGTCACCAACGCGATCGGTAGCATCGGGGCCTAAATCGACAGTCAGCATATCCATCGACACGCGACCGACAAGGGGGACACGACGACCATTCACAATCAAAGGCGTGCCATCTGGTGCGACACGCGGATAGCCATCACCATAGCCGATGGCAACCACACCTATTTTAGTATCACGTGGTGCAATCCAACGTCCGCCATAACCAATGGCATCACCTTTTTGGGCACGTCGCACAGCAATAAGGCTAGATGTCATGGTCATCGCGGGTTGCAGGCCAAAATCTGCACCGGTGCGCTCTGACACGGGCGAAATCCCGTAAAGGCTGATCCCTGGGCGCACAAAGTCGAAATGGCTATCGGGCCACAATAGAGTGCCAGATGATGCGGCTAATGATTTGTAACCTGGCTGGCCGGCAGTCAATGTTTTGAACACATCGATTTGCTGTTGGGTAAGAGGATGCTCTGGCTCGTCAGCGCGGCCAAAGTGACTGATGAAATGCAGCGGTTTGGCGACATTCGGACACGCATTCAAACGTTCGATAAAATCGCCAACATCTTCTGGATGAACGCCAAGACGATGCATGCCAGTATCGATTTTCAGCCATACCGTCACTGGATGTTCTAACGTTGCGCATTCAAAAGCATGCAATTGTTCTTCGCAGTGCACGACAGTTTGTAAGTTATTAGCAAGCACAACCGGTAAATCGATCGCAGAGTAAAACCCTTCGAGCAGTAAAATGGGTTTCACTACACCAGCAGCACGAAGCTTCAACGCCTCTTCAATACGTGCAACACCAAAACCAGTAGTCTGCGACGCCAACGCCTTAGCAACAGGTAATAGTCCATGCCCGTAACCATTGGCTTTGATGGCCGCCCATGTACAACTGTTCGGGGCCATGGCTCGTATAACATCGATGTTGTGATTGAATGCTGCTTTGCGAATTATTGCGGTTGCCGCTTTCATAATACCTCGCGGTTACTCTTCATCAAACGCAGGACCTGCGTAGTTATCAAAGCGAGAATACTGCCCTTGGAAGGTCAAACGAACAGAACCGATTGGACCGTTACGTTGCTTACCAAGAATGATTTCGGCAACGCCTTTCAGTGGGCTTTCAGGGTTATAAACCTCATCACGATAGATAAACATAATAAGGTCGGCATCCTGCTCGATTGCACCTGATTCACGCAAATCTGAGTTGATAGGACGTTTGTCGGCACGTTGTTCCAAAGAGCGGTTAAGCTGCGACAGGGCAACAACAGGCACGTTTAATTCTTTTGCGAGCGCTTTTAACGATCGGCTGATTTCAGAGATTTCCAAGGTACGATTATCTTGTAAGCCCGGTACACGCATCAGCTGAAGGTAATCGACCATGATCATCGACAAACCACCATGCTCTCGCGCAACACGACGCGCACGCGAGCGCACGTCCGTCGGCGTTAGACCAGAGCTATCATCGATGTACATATTCTTCTTCTGCATCAGGCTCCCCATCGTAGAGGAGATCCTCGCCCAGTCTTCATCGTCCAGTTGTCCGGTCCGGATTTTGGTCTGATCGACACGGGATAGCGAAGCAAGCATACGCATCATCAGCTGTTCGGCGGGCATCTCTAGTGAGAAAATCAGGACAGGCTTTTCCTGATCCATCGCGGCATTTTCACACAAGTTCATCGCAAAAGTGGTTTTACCCATAGATGGACGTGCTGCGACAATAATCAAATCGGAACCTTGCAGGCCTGCGGTTTTCTTATTCAGGTCCGTAAAGCCCGTCGATACCCCTGTCACACCGTCTTGCGGCGATTTGAACAAGATTTCGATACGTTCAAGCGTCTTTGACAGCACAGTGTCAATGTTTTGTGGGCCTTCGTTTTTCGTGGTGCGCGACTCGGCAATCGCGAACACTTTACTCTCCGCCATGTCGAGCAGATCTTCTGACGAACGACCTTCAGGTTCATAGCCCGCGTCGGCTATTTCGTTTGCCACACTAATAAGGTTACGCACCATGGCGCGCTCACGCACGATGTCTGCATAGGCGACGATATTGGCTGCACTTGGCGTATTTTTCGCTAGCTCCGCGAGATAGGCAAAGCCACCCACATCGTCAAGCAAATTGAGCTTTTCTAGATGCTCTGAAAGTGTGATGAGATCAAGAGGGTGTCCCGCATCGAGCAATAGCTTAGTGCTTTCAAAAATCAGGCGATGGGGGCGGCTATAAAAGTCAGAAGCTACCACCTTTTCTGCCACGCTGTCCCAACGTTCGTTGTCTAGCATCAGACCACCGATCACCGATTGCTCCGCTTCTAACGAATGCGGCGGCATCTTCAGGGCATCTACCTGACTGTCTTTGGGTTTCTTTGAATTAAATTGCTTGCTGCGTTGCTCTGCCATATCACTTAGTACCTTGTCATTGCGCAGGTCATTATAGCCGAATCCTTTTCCGACGCACGACCAAGTGCAAAGACAAATTATTTTGCTGTCTATTTAACGTCTTGCTGACGCAATGAAGGGATATTCATATAAAATATCGTCCCAAGTTTTGTAATGGTAACCCATATGGCGCGAGTGCTGTTGAAACCGTCTCTGTTTTGTCTGGTTGCATTGCCTCTTTGCGCCGAGGCTAGCGTACCTGAACGCTGGCAATCCGAGGTGGAACTTGGATTTCAGTCTCTCTCAGGCAATTCTGATTCCATGACGCTTAACAGTCGTTTAGGCGTGAACTTCACTGAAGGGCCTTATCGCCATACTTCGGAAGCCAAATTCTTGCTGGTTGAAAAAGACGGCGAGGAAGATAAGCATAAAAGTGAATTTGAAAGCCAAGCCAACTACAAGTTTGACCCCAAGCGCTATGTGTTAGGCAACATCAGCTTCATTGACGACAAATACGGTCCTTATTATCAAGATCTGACGCTCGCAACCGGTTTGGGTTATCAAGCAATTTGGCAGGAAGATCTCTCACTACTGCTCGAAGTTGGTCCTGGCTACCGCTACCAAAGCCCTAACCTTGATGAAATCGATGATGATGACCTCGTCATGCCCTATGACGTGCAAGAGTTTATTGTCAGGACGCAAGCAGAGCTGACTTGGCAAATCAATGAGACCGCTTTGTTTGAGGGGCGAGTCACCGCGATTGCAGGACCAAGTAACTCCAGTATCGAAACCCGTGCATCGCTGTCCACCAGCCTGATAGACGATTTGGCCGTGAAGATTTCGACCACGCAAAAATACATCGACCAAGTACCGCCAGGACTGAAGAATCGCGATTCAATTTTTACGGTGAATATGGTTTATCGGTTTTGAAAAAGCCAAGAGATAAGGCTGTAAGAAGGTAAAGGTAAAGGTAAAGGTAAAAAAGTATTTTCAGTGGCAGATCTTATCCGAAACCTCATAGATCCACGCTTGGGAAAAATGCCCCTT
The DNA here is from genome assembly GCF_045679545.1 of Enterovibrio litoreus. Classification (NCBI taxonomy): domain Bacteria; kingdom Pseudomonadati; phylum Pseudomonadota; class Gammaproteobacteria; order Vibrionales; family Vibrionaceae; genus Enterovibrio; species Enterovibrio litoreus. Next base: position 266,626 of record NZ_CP166194.1, on the reverse strand, counting down.
AGCCCCTAGGCCTGCTTTTTCCAGTACCGTTTCTTCAGGCACAAAAAAACCGGCCAATGGCCGGTTTTTTCAAAGCTTACGTGCGACTGAATTACTCAGCAACAACGCTCACTTTAACAGTTGCGAATACTTCAGAGTGCAGTTGCAGACTGATTTCGTACTCACCAACGTTACGTAGCGCACCTTCTGGCAGGCGAACTTCGCTCTTCGATACAGCAACACCAGCAGCAGTTACTGCATCAGCGATGTCACGAGTACCGATAGAACCGAACAGTTTACCTTCGTCACCAGATTTAGAAGCGATAACAACCGCCTCTAGTGCTGCAACTTCTTCGGCGCGTGCTTGAGCAGCAGCCAAAACTTCAGCAACTTTTGCTTCCAAATCAGCACGACGAGCTTCGAAATGCTCAACGTTAGATTTAGTTGCCATTACTGCCTTACCTTTAGGGATAAGGAAGTTGCGAGCGTAACCAGACTTAACTGTTACCTGATCACCCAGACCACCCAGGTTACCGATTTTATCAAGCAGAATAACTTGCATTATCTATTCCTCTATTAACTTGGACAGTGCCGATTACTGATGTTTGTCAGTGTACGGCAGCAGAGCCAGGTAACGTGAACGCTTGATAGCGCGTGCCAGCTGACGCTGGTACTTAGCACGGGTACCAGTGATACGGCTAGGTACAATTTTACCAGCTTCGGTGATGTAGTTTTTCAGAGTCGCTACGTCTTTGTAATCGATCTCTTGTACGCCTTCTGCAGTGAAACGGCAGAATTTACGACGACGGAAGAAACGTGCCATGGGGCTATCTCCTGATCTAAATATCTATAATGTCATCGGCATGTAACACTAATTTACCTTCGCCATTTCGGCTGGTCTGGTAAGAGAGAAACTCACTCACCTTAATGTTACTGCCTAAAGCTAAGTGCTGCGTATTGCTTTGAGACCTTTGCCCGCTCATTACTTCCGATAATCGGCAGTAAACTTGCCTTGGCAATGCAGCTTCCTGTTATTCCAAATCACGCTCATGCATACAATGACGATAAGGTGTTTCGGCAGAACGCTACTCTCGAACAGGCCATCGGTTTAGCACCAGAAAGCTCCGTTCGATTGGTCATCAAATCAAATTACTCAGCTGCTGCTTCGCCTTCAGACTGTGCAAAATCTGCACGGTCGCCGCGATCTTCACGATCTTCACGACGTGGCGCGCGCTCTTCTTTAGCCTTCATCATTACAGATGGCTCAGTGATAGCGCCTTTGGTACGCATGACCATGTTACGGATCACAGCGTCGTTGAAGCGGAATGCAGTTTCCAGCTCATCAACAACTGCTTGGTCAGCTTCAACGTTCATCAGAACGTAGTGAGCTTTGTGCAGTTTGTTGATTGGGTAAGCCAGTTGACGACGACCCCAGTCTTCTAGACGGTGGATTTGACCACCTGACTCTTTGATAGAACCAGTGTAACGCTCGATCATGCCAGCAACTTGCTCGCTTTGATCAGGGTGCACCATGAATACGATTTCGTAATGACGCATAGGTTGCTCCTTACGGATTATTCAGCTTCCAGTGTTGGCCCAGTCGTCCAAAGGAAGCAAGGAACGAAAGTAAAAGACCGGGAATTTGGAGGCAGAATAGTATAGAGAATCATCAAATGACGCAAGGAAAATATGTAAAGTGAGGAGTAGCGAAGAAAATAAAGAGGGGTGGCAAAAAAGCGCCCCCCTCTTTCCTAACACACGGGCTCTTATCAGTCGTCTCGTTGCACACTATCAGCGAGAAGGCTGGTGTTCGTTTCTGCTTCGACAATCATACCCACGGTAATATCACCAAGAGAAGAAAGGCCATCAGAATAACTTGTACTGCCATCAACTGTGACGGTCAACCCAAGCACATCAAAACTACTGCCCGTCACCGCGGTGACTTCACCTTTCACCTCATATTCCGTGTCAAGATCCTTTCGCTCCAGTAAATTTGCGACATAAGTATTAGAGGCACTTTCATACCCTTTGATTTTGACATAGTCGCCAACATTGATGTCTGTTAAATCAAAAAATCGCACTTCAGCATCGGAGTCATCTTCGATTTTTGTCTGGCTGGTGACGGTAAACCCAACTCCCAAGACAGTGATGGTGCTCGCGCTCACGTCAACCGCACTCACTGTTGCTTCTAGCCCTACCTTGCTTTGCTGAACGATTTTTACTTTTGTCGCGACAAGATTTCCATTGTCATCAAATGTACCTTTCACCTTAACCTGAATATCTAATGCCAAGTCAGACGCAGCACCATCGTCAAACTCCGTACTGCTGTTAGTCACAACAGACACACTGTTAACATCAAAGTCACTCGAGCTGGCAAAGCGGGTGATGTAGCCTTCAATGCTGCCTTTACTGCCGTCGTCATAGTCTTCTTGCTTGGACTTCACCTCGTTCACCGTGAAGGTACTGAGTCCGGCATTGTAATTGGTGGCATCCCCCTTAACTCGCACGGGTAGCCCATTCACCAAGTCAGATTCAGTCAGTTTTTTCAGCTCTGCTGACGCGTAATTGATCGTCAATGTACCCAGAGAAAACGTATTGGCTCCCGTATTAACCCCAGAGACGTTTCCCTGAATTTTATAGGTGACATTGGCTCCACCGGATTCAAGCTTAATACGCGTCGCGTAAATAGACCCATCGGACTGCGTATAGCCACTGATTTCCAATAAATTACCGTCCGTTAACGTGGTCAGATCCAGCGTGCCCAAAGACGTTAAATCGTCATAGGTGACATTCTGCCCCAAAACCGTTAGCGTTTGGTTAGTTGTATCAACGGTGCCAGATAATGGCCCTTTCAATTGCTCTTCATAGAAAATGGCGGTAGCGCTGCCTGTTACGCCATCACTATTGATTTCCCCAGCAATGGAAACAATCATACCCACTTCAAGATCGCTTTCTGTTGCTCCAGCATCATCATCAGTGGAGATGGATGCGCTGCTGGTTTCGTACTCGACACCGTTAATAAACACACTGCCAAATCCAGTGATAACCCCTGTCACTGCCGATGTACTTTCTGTTGGTGTCGACGTAGAGGTCGTACTGTCACTGTCACCGCCACAGCTGCTCAGTAACACTATCGCAAACACCATAAACAGCCTTCTTGCCATCACGTTCCGAGTCATCGTCATGCACTCCCTTGATAAATGCCATTCTCATCAATAAGACTAGACCACGGCTTTTAGTTGGGAATAAAAAACCCGCCTAGATATAGGCGGGTTTCATTCAACAACTGAATAGCATTCACTATTTCAATATTAACTTCTACGCTGGCGCACCGCTTCAAACAAGCAGATGCCGCTTGCGACTGATACGTTGAGGCTTGATACGCTTCCCGCCATTGGGATACTGATCAGCTCATCACAGGTTTCGCGAGTCAGACGACGCATGCCATCACCTTCAGCGCCCATGACAATCGCCAATGGCCCTGTCATTTTGCTTTGGTAAATGTCGTGCGTGGCTTCGCCCGCCGTGCCAACGAACCAGACACCTTTGTCTTGCAAGGCACGCATGGTGCGCGCCAGATTGGTCACACGAACCAATGGCACTATCTCAGCGGCTCCTACAGCCACTTTTCGTGCTGTTGCACTTAGTGGTGCTGAGCGATCTTTCGGTACGATGATCGCACACGCACCCGCGGCATCTGCGTTACGCAGACATGCACCAAGGTTGTGCGGATCGGTCACACCGTCTAACACCAACAGCAATGGGTTTTCTTTACCCTCGAGAATCAGATCGAGATCGTTCTCGTTGTACTGACGCCCCTGCTTAACACGAGCAATCAACCCCTGATGCGACGCGCCGTCAGCTTTATCATCCAGCGCCTTGCGTCCCATTTCCTGTGTAGTGATACCAAGCTCAGCCAATTCCTTCAGCACGGGCAGTAAACGATCGTCTTCACGACCTTTTAGAACATAAACTTCGATAAAGCGTGCTGGGTCGGATGCCAACACGGCTTTGACGGCATGAATGCCGTAAATCATTTCATTGCTCATGGGTTACTTCTTTTAATTGCCTGCTTTTTCGGGTTTGCTTCGTTGCGCTTTTTTCTTGCGCACCTTTTGAGTCTTGCTCTTTTTCTTCGCTGGTGTGCCGTCAGTCACTTTACCTTCGGCAGGCCCCTTGTTTTTAGATGGACCTTTGCGACGAGGCTTTCCTTTTCTCTTTCCTTTCCCTTCAGACGCTTTATCGTCGCCTGCTGCCTTAGGAATAGCGCCACGTTTCAGTTGCTGACGAACAGAACTTCGCTCTTTGCTTTCCTCAGGTTTTTTCCCTGATTCAGCACGGCCTTTCTTGGCTTTGTCTCGCGAGGTTTTCCCCTCGCCACGTGGTTTACGTGTCATGCCATCCAGCCCAAAGTCGATCATTCTCTCATCAAGGTTGACGGATAGCACTTTGACCGTGACTTGATCGCCAAGCTGGAAGACCCGACCCGAGCTTTCACCCACCAACTTTTGGTGAACCATGTCGTAGTTGTAGTAATCGTTGTCAAGATTTGAGATATGCACTAAGCCATCGATATGAATATCATTCAAACGCACGAAGAAACCAAAGCCTGTGACGTTTGCCACCGTGCCCTGCATCACTTCGCCCACATGATCTTGCATGTATTCACATTTCAGCCAATCGGACACATCGCGGGTTGCATCATCGGCGCGGCGCTCTGTCATCGAGCACTGCTCACCCATGCTGTCCATTTCATCCACCGAGTAGTGATAACCGCCTGTTGGTGTCCAGCGATCGTGCGCATGCCCTTCTTGCTTCGCAATGAGGTATTTGATCGCACGGTGCAACAGCAAATCCGGATAGCGACGAATTGGCGATGTGAAGTGCGCGTACTGCTTCAATGCCAAACCGAAGTGGCCAGCATTATCTGGCTGATACACCGCTTGCTTCATCGAACGCAGTAACATGGTCTGGATAAGCTCTTTATCCGGACGACTGCTAATGATATGCGCCAGTTGCGCGTAATCGGTTGGTGACGGTTCAAGCCCCCCTTCCAACGATAAACCCATCTCTCTCAGGAAATCTTTAAAGCCTGTCAGGCGTTCTTCTGCAGGTGCTTCATGCACACGGTACAGTGCAGGTTCTTTGTGCTTCTCAACAAAACGTGCTGAGGCAATGTTCGCCAAGATCATGCACTCTTCGATGATCTTGTGCGCGTCGTTACGCTCAACCGGCACGATGCGCTCAATCTTACGCATCGCATTAAAAATGAATTTGGTTTCGACGGTTTCAAACTCAATCGCACCACGCTGCTCCCGCGCGCCTTTCAACACTTTGTACATGTTGTTGAGTTCTTCAAGGTGAGGAACCAGCGCGGTATATCGCTCGCGCAGTTCTTCATCACCTTCCAGTATCTGCGCCACTTTGGTGTAAGTGAGACGAGCATGGGAGTTCATTACTGCTTCATAGTGTTTGAAGCCCGATAACCTACCCGTGTCTGAAATGGTCATTTCGCACACCATGCACAGGCGATCTACCTGTGGGTTAAGCGAACACAAACCGTTCGACAGCACTTCTGGCAGCATCGGGATCACTTGTGATGGGAAATACACCGAGTTGCCGCGCTTAATCGCTTCTTTGTCGAGTGCTGAATCTGGACGCACGTAATAGCTCACATCGGCAATAGCAACCCAAAGACGCCAGCCACCTGAGCGTTTCTTCTCACAGTAAACTGCATCATCGAAGTCTCGTGCATCTTCACCGTCAATGGTGACAAGCGGCAGATCACGCAGATCAACGCGGCCTTTTTTGGCCTCTTCAGGGACGATTTCCGTGAAATCTTTAACTTGCTTTTCGACCTCTTTCGGCCATTCATTCGGGATGTCGTGAGTGCGCAGGGCAATCTCAATTTCCATACCCGGCGCCATGTTCTCACCAAGGACTTCGACAATGCGACCCATGGCGTTTTGTTGACGTGTGGCACGTTGGAAAATATCCACCACAACAACGTTACCCATGCGAGCGCCTTTGCGATCTTCTTTAGGGATAATGATGTCTTGGCTTAAACGAGAGTCGTCAGGCACAACGAATGCATTGCCATCTTCCAAGAAGAAACGACCGACAATTTGTCCTTTACGCTCTTCAAGTACACGTACAACGCGCGCTTCTTTACGACCACGTTTGTCAGTGCCCGCAGGTTGCGCAAGAATAAAGTCACCGTGCATGACGCTTTTCATTTGATGATGCGGTAACAACCAATCATCTCGGTTGCCTTTGCCTTCTGGGCGCAAGAAGCCAAAACCATCACGATGGCCTATTACGGTGCCTTTAACTAAATCGAGTCGCTCTGGCAGTGCATAGCACTGACGACGGGTGAAAATCAGCTGACCATCACGCTCCATGGCGCGAAGGCGGCGGCGAAGGCCTTCATATTCTTCTTCACTTTTCAGGCCCAGCACTTCAAAGAGCTGATCTCTATTTACGGGTGTGGTGAAACCTTTGATGACCTCAAGAAGGTGTTCGCGGCTTGGTACTGGGTTATCGTAGTTTTTTGCTTCACGACCCAAAAAAGGATCGTTGCTGTGTAGGTGTTTGTCCTGAGACATATAGGATTCCCGTTAGCGACACTTGTCTTCAAGTATATCGCTTAAAATAAAAGAAAATGGGTAGCCCGGCTGGATTGCCAGAAAAATCTGACAGATCGTCTCAAATACTGTTTTTTATGCCGGACGAACAGGGATAAGGAGGCGGTGGAGGTCGTCGTTGCCTGACACCAAGTCATGAAGTGTGTGTTTATCCATTTCGGCAAGAAATGCTTCTAACGCATTCGCGATAGCACTTTTCAGGCGACAGGCAGGGGTAATGTGGCAATTATCGGCGCCACAGTTGACAACTTGCAATGGTTCTAAGGCTCTGATTACATCGCCGACTACAATTGACCTTGCAGGCTTACCAAGTCGGATCCCACCGTTTTTTCCTCTCACGGCTTCCACATAGCCAGCTTGACTCATACGGTGGATAATCTTCACCATATGATGACGGGACACCCCATACTTCTCAGTGACCACGGTAATGCTGGTCAGCTCTCCAGGAGGCAGCATAGCCAGATACATAAGCGCCCTGAGGCCATAATCTGTAAAACTGGTTAATTGCACTTTTCAAATCTCCTTGCGCGCATTGTACATCGAACTGATTCAAAAGGCGCGTATGTGCTCAGTTTCTTTTATCACCACTCTTTGTGTCTATCTCTTGCTCAAAGTCGATCACACTTTTTTGTTGATCTAAACATTCATTTCAGATACAACTTTAAACATGCATTTCAAATGATACTTAAAAACACTAATAAGGGTATGCCATGCTCAGCGCCAAAACCATTGAGATCGTAAAGTCTACCGCACCATTGTTAGCCGAAACCGGACCAACACTCACCGCTCATTTCTATGACCGCATGTTTGCTCGCCACCCTGAGCTGAAAGATATTTTCAACATGAGTAATCAGTTCAGCGGCGCACAGCGAGAAGCACTGTTTAACGCGGTACATGGCTATGCCGCCAATATCGATAACTTACCCGCTCTCTTGCCAGTGGTGGAGAAAATCGCACAAAAGCATATCAGCTTTAACATTACCCCTGAGATGTATGCCATTGTGGGCGAAAACTTACTGGCAAGCATTGATGAACTGCTCGCCCCTGGGCAAGACGTGTTGGATGCTTGGGCTGAAGCTTACGGCGTGCTTGCACATGTATTCGTGACACGTGAAGAAGAAATCTATCAGCAAAACGAAGCTTCTCAAGGTGGTTGGCGCGGCACTCGCCCCTTTGTACTTATCAGTAAAACACCTGAAAGCGACCAGATAACAAGCTTTGTGTTCGCACCACAAGACGGCGAACCTGTGGCTGACTTCACACCAGGACAATACCTAGGTATCTACCTAAAACCCGAGCAATTTGCTAACCGTGAGATTCGCCAATACAGCTTATCTTGTGCGCCCAATGGCGAGCACTATCGAATCTCGGTGAAACGAGAAGCATTGGGCACGGTCTCTAATTACCTGCATGACCATTTGCAAGTGGGTGATTCGGTTGAACTGGCACCACCAAGCGGTGATTTTTTCTTCCAGTCAGAAAAAACGACACCCATTGCACTCATTTCCGGCGGCGTGGGATTAACACCTATGCTGGCGATGCTAGAAACCTTGAGCGGACAACATAAAGCTAATATTCAATGGCTACATGCTGCTGAAAACGGTCAGCAACATGCTTTTGGACAGCGCATTGATACCTTGGTTAAACAGCATGGTAACGCGCAACGCAACGTGTGGTATCGCGAACCAAAAAACAGCGATCAACGCGGCCAAGATTACGACCACCATGGCATGATGGATGTCAGCAAGGTCTCTGGTATAACCGAAGACAGTCAGCGTCATTTCTATTTGTGCGGACCTATTGGCTTTATGCAGTCAATCGCCAAGCAGTTAACAGATGCTGGTGTAACAAAAGATCGTATTTTCTACGAGTGCTTTGGCCCACATAAAGTCCTCGATTAACCCCGCGGGCAATAAAAGACAACTCCCTGCAAGTCATCTTGCAGGGCGTTTTTAAAATCGGGTTTAAATCTGTCGGCTCACACCATCACCAGTAGGTGTCTCGCCGCTTCGCTCGGGCGATAACATTGCGCGGCATTTTATTTTCCAGCGCTTTTCGTAGCATCGCCACTTTTTGGTGTGTCGATTGATCGGCTGTAATGGTGTGATAAAGCCAGCGATAAGCATCTTCATAATCCAGAGGGCTGCCATAATCGGCCACTAGCAACTCAGCCAATTGAAGCCTTGCCCGCATATTGCCCAGAGACGCAGCTTCGCGCAGATACGGGATAGCACGCTCTTTGTCTTGTTGCACCAATGTACCTAAAGAGTAGTAACGCCCGAGTTGCTCCAAAGCGGCAGGTAAGCCTTGCTGAGCGGCCGACTGCATGTAGTAAACGCCTTGCTCGACATCGCGATCGACACACACTCCCCACGCTAGCATGTCACCGTAGAGAAATTGATAGGCAGGTAATTCAACACGAATGGCACGCGCTTCAATATCTTGCAGAAGCTGACACTCATCTTCTTTCACTTTCTTCAAGTGGCTATTGGTTTCGAACAAGCGGATCAATTGCGTTTCTTCATATACTGGCAATGCTGGCCCGAGTTCAGCTTTCGCAACTGAGCTTGCCAACATGATTGATATAAACAAAATGCGCAATTTCATGCATACCCACTTTAACGACGATAGTTAAGAGACTGTGTGTCTTGCCTAACTTGTATCGGCAATGCTTTGCCTAACTTTACCCTTTTTACGGCGAAAATTTTCCGCATTGGAATATGAACAGTATAGAGTCGTTTGAGCAAAAAAAAACCAGCCAAAGAGGCTGGTTTTTTTCAATCGAGAACCGATTAAGATGCGAAAGGTTGCACTTTAATGATGGTTTCGTTGCGATCTGGGCCAGTTGAAATGATGTCAATTGGCACACCAGTCAACTCTTCGATACGGGCAATGTAATCAAGCGCTGCTTGTGGCAGTTCTTCAATTGTTTTTGCACCGAAGGTCTTTTCACTCCAACCCGGAACGGTCTCGTAAATCGGAGTGATGTTTTCGTACTCGTCAGCAGCCATTGGTGACACGGTCAGAATCGTGCCGTCTGCTTTCTGGTAACCCGTACAGATCTTAATTTCTTCCAAGCCATCCATCACGTCCATCTTGGTCAAGCAGAAGCCTGAGATAGAGTTGATTTGGACTGCACGGCGCATAGCAACTGCATCAAACCAACCAGTGCGACGAAGACGACCCGTCGTCGCACCAAACTCGTGACCCACTGTGCCTAGGTGTTTACCCACTGGATCTTGTTTTTCAAGACCATCATACAGTTCAGTCGGGAAAGGACCTGAACCCACACGGGTGCAGTATGCTTTTGCGATACCTAAGATATAACCTAGATGACGTGGACCAAAACCAGAACCTGCAGCTACACCACCAGCAGTGGTATTAGAAGAAGTTACGTATGGGTAGGTACCGTGGTCGATGTCCAGAAGTGTGCCTTGTGCGCCTTCGAACATGATCTTGTCGCCACGCTTACGCGCATCGTCAAGCTCTTGAGTTACGTCAATAACCATGCTGGTGAGTACGTCGGCTTGTTCCAGAATCTTCGCTAGCGTTTCTTCGTAGCTAACAGGCTCTGCTTTGTAGAAGTGCTCCAACTGGAAGTTGTGATACACCATGACTTCTTTAAGCTTCTCAGCAAAGGCTTCTTTATCGAACAAATCACCAACGCGTAGACCGCGACGAGCAACTTTGTCTTCGTAAGCAGGACCAATACCACGGCCAGTAGTACCGATAGCTTTCTTACCACGAGCAGCTTCACGCGCAACGTCAAGGGCAATGTGATAAGGAAGAATTAGCGGACAAGCTTCTGACAGGAACAGGCGTTCACGAACTGGGATACCGCGAGCTTCAAGCCCACCCATTTCTTTCATCAGTGCGTCAGGAGACAAAACAACACCGTTGCCGATGATGCACTTAACGTTGTTACGCAGAATGCCAGAAGGAATCAAATGCAGAACGGTTTTTTCACCGTCGATAACGAGAGTATGACCCGCATTGTGACCGCCTTGGTAGCGAACCACGTAATTTGCGTCTTCAGTTAAAAGATCGACGATCTTACCCTTACCTTCGTCACCCCATTGAGTGCCGAGAACGACTACGTTATTACTCATCTTTTCCAGTCAGTTGCTGATTAAAACGGGATTCTAGCACCTTCATTTAATCGTTGCAGTCATTTTTTAACCGTCGTCCCGAACATGTTAATCAGGCTGTCACAGTTTTTTGCTCTGTTCATTTACTTAGACGGCCACATCATATATGCGATGACAACACCTGCTACGACCAAGCATCCACCAATGCGACGAAGCGACGAATCCGGTAGTTGACTCATTTCCTTGACCATATTTCGCCATCGGTTCGGAATAAGCATGGGACCCAAGCCTTCAACAACCAGAACCAACCCCGCTGCTAACAGCAGTTCCTTGCCCATAAAACACCTCAAATTTGGAGTAAAAAAAAGACAAGGCGCGATACCTTGTCTTTTCAATTTTTCGATTAACGCCACACTATTTTAGGTTAGCGTTTGGCTCTTTCATGTACTGGAAGAACTCACTACTTGGGTCAACCACTAGGATGTCACCCTTGTTGCTAAAGCTCTTCTCGTAAGCTTGCAAAGAACGTAGGAAGTTGTAGAACTCAGGCTCTTTGTTGAAAGTGCCTGCATAAATGTTCGCCACTTCTGCGTCTGCTTCACCACGTGTTACACGGGCCGTTTTTTCTGCTTCAGCAAGTATGGTTGCCACTTCAAGCTCAGATTGAGCGCGGATAACTTCCGCTTTCTCACGACCTTGTGAACGGTGACGACGCGCCACCGTTTCACGCTCTGCACGCATACGCGCATAGATAGATTCACTGATCTTGTCCGGCAAGTTGATTTTCTTGATACGAAGGTCAATCACTTCAATGCCAATATCATTGGCACTTTGTTGCACTTCGTCCAGAACATCAGCCATAACTTGCTCACGCTTCTCAGAGACGATTTCTTTAATTGTCTTCGAACCAATTTCAGCACGAAGGCCATCAGACACTTTACGTTGCAACAACGCTTCAGCAGTCAAACGGTTACCACCACCTGTAGATAGGTAATATTGACCGAAATCTTGAATGCGCCATTTAACGTAAGAATCGATGATCACGTCTTTTTTCTCAGACGTTACAAATCTGTCTGATTGATCGTCCATGGTTTGGATTCGCGCATCAAGGATCTGAACGCGGTCAAACAACGGAACTTTGAACTGCAAGCCTGGTCCGTAGATCTGCGCCTGGTCATTATCCGCTTTAAGGATTCGACCAAAACGAAGCACGATGCCACGCTCACCTTCATCAACCACAAACACTGACATCAAACCAACAACGATCGACACGATAATCAGAGGGATTATTAACTTACGCATAATTAGTATCTCCCCTGACGTGATGTCGTTGGACTTGAACTTGGACTAGGCACTCCAGACGGGCCTGACGCTTCCAATTCAATGCCGTAATCAATCGCATTGGTATCAGAGTTCGTACGAGGTTGAGGTGCTTGGTTCATCAGCTTATCCAAAGGCAGATACAGCAAGTTACCACCGCCCGCTTGTGAATCAATCAGTACCTTACTGGTGTTACCATAGACTTTCTCCATGGTTTCCAAGTACAGACGATTACGCGTCACTTCCGGTGCAGCCTGATACTCAGGAAGCAGTTTTTCAAACTGCGCCACATCACCTTCCGCTTCATTGACGGTTTTCTCGCGATAACCCAACGCTTCCTTCTTCAGACGCTCAGCACGACCCGTCGCCTTAGGCAAAATGTCATTGCTGTAAGCTTCCGCTTCTTTGATGTAGCGTTCTTCATCTTCTCGCGCTTTGATTGCGTCATCGAATGCATCCTGAACTTGTTCCGGTGCGCGCGCACCTTGTAAGTTCACGTCAACAACCAAGATACCCATATCATAACGGTCGATAATACGATTGATTTCCGTCTGAGTTTTTGTACGGATCTCTTGACGACCCGTAGTCAGAATGTCGTCCATCACCGCGTCACCAATAACCGCACGCAGCGCTGAGTCAGTTGCCTGACGCAGACTGTCGTCCGCATTGGTTACCGAGTACAGATACTTCGCAGGATCCGCAATACGATACTGAACGTCCATATCAACGCTCACAACGTTTTCATCTTTGGTCAGCATTTCACCTGAACTGCGCAAAGAACGAATCGCTTGAACATTGACTGTGGTGACTTCGTCAATGAAATTTGGCTTCCAGTTCAGACCTGGCTGAACAATGCGGTTGTACTCACCGAAGCGCAATACAACGCCACGTTCAGCTTCACCAATAGTGTAAAAGCCTGTCGCACCCCAAATAACCACACCCACAACGGCGATTACGCCCAAACCAGCAGCACTGCTGCCAAAAGATGGTCCTTTACCTTTGCCGCCACCAAGCAAACCACTTAGTTTGCGGCTTAGCTTACCAAAAACCTCATCGAGGTCCGGCGGCCCTTGGTCACGACCTCCGCGATTACCCCACGGATCTTTGTCCTGACCGCCATTATTTCCTGGCTCATTCCACGCCATTAGAGCACTCCATCAATATGATATGACGATAGTTTTTATACTGTAACAGTCTGTTAGTTGACGATGAAGTCGCCTAACTCACTGCCTTCCCGTTTTCTTAACCTTAGCCAATCGGCCTGAGGCAAGCGCACATCGACCAGCAAATGTCCGTCCTGATCGTATTCTTCATGCAAAATACAACGCAACCGACAGAATTTACTGTGCATTCTGCCAATGGCCGCAGGTGGAATACGTAAGCGATAGCTTACCATAGTCCCCGACAGCCTTTCGGTCAGTGCCTCAAAAAGAAGATCTATACCCCGATCTGCAAGTGCTGATACCCAAACAATTCTTGGGACGCCTTCATCATCACGTTCGATACGCGGTAATGCATCTTCCATATTATCGATCTTGTTCATCACCAACAGGGTTGGGACTTCATGTGCGTCAATCTCTTCCAGAACCACATTAACGGCGTCAATATTTTCCCGAAAACGATCATCGCTAGCATCGATGACATGGAGCAATAGCGTTGCTTCTTGCGTCTCTTTAAGTGTTGCTTTAAATGCCGCAACGAGATCATGGGGCAAATGTCGAATAAATCCAACAGTATCTGCCAAGATCACATCACCTACATCCTCTACTTCTATTTTACGCAATGTCGGATCGAGCGTTGCAAACAGCTGATCAGCCGCATAAACCCCCGCTTCCGTGATGCGATTGAACAAAGTAGATTTGCCCGCATTGGTGTAACCCACCAGCGAGACAGTGGGTATCTCAGCGCGATTTCTCGCACGTCGACCCTGCTCACGCTGTTTGGCGACCTTATCAAGTCTACGCAGGATCGCCTTAACACGATCACGTAACAAACGACGGTCAGTTTCTAGCTGCGATTCACCCGGGCCTCGCAAACCTATCCCGCCCTTTTGGCGCTCTAGGTGAGTCCAGCCTCGAATGAGTCGAGTCGAAAGGTGACGAAGTTGCGCCAACTCTACCTGCAACTTACCTTCGTGAGTGCGGGCACGCTGAGCAAAAATGTCTAAGATTAGGCCGGTGCGATCGAGCACACGACATTGAATTAATCGCTCGAGATTTCGTTCCTGCGCAGGTGATAGCGCATGGTTGAAAATAACAATTTCTGCCCCGGTCATCCGGACGGCATCTGCGATTTCGAGGGCTTTCCCTTCACCAACGAAGTATTTGGAATGCGGGGATTGTCGGCTGCCTGTAATCGTTTGCAACCGCGTAACCCCCGCTGACGATACCAGCAATTCGAGTTCGCTGAGATCTTCCCATTCGCCTTGTTGGGTGAAGTTGATATGAACTAAAACAGCCTGTTCACCGGCTTCGTAACGGTCAAACAAGCGATCAACTCCTTACCAAAGGATTGTTACTCCTCAGTCTTATCTTGCTGACGCTCGCCTGCTGGGCGGTCAGTAGGATTGTTATGATGATGATTCACTGGGCGAGCAGGGACCACGGTAGAAATCGCATGCTTGTACACCATTTGGTTGACGGTATTTTTCAGCAGGATCACGAACTGGTCAAAAGATTCAATCTGGCCTTGAAGCTTGATACCGTTTACCAAATAGATAGAAACAGGTACACGTTCACGGCGCAGTGCATTGAGAAACGGGTCTTGTAGAGATTGCCCCTTAGCCATTTTTAATTTTCCTTATTGGTTTGTAGTTGTATTAGCAACAAAAAGATCAACAACGCCGCTTACAACAATCCAAGTATACCCTGCTCAAACTGCGATCAGGTTAAACACTTTGTGACTGTTTGTAACGATAGCGGCACGTCGTCGCTATCAAGCCATGTCAAATTGTCCCAGCTGCGAAGCCAAGTGATTTGACGTTTGGCTAACTGACGAGTGGCACACACGCCGCGATAAACTGCATCATCAATCGAGCAGCTACCCGCCAAATAATCCCACATCTGTCGATATCCTACGCACCGGATCGATGGCATATCTGAATTCAAATCGCCACGATCGTAAAGCGTACGAACCTCCTCCTCGAATCCCGCTTCCATCATATTTTGAAAACGCAACTCGATTCGGCGATGTAGCTCCCCCCTTTCCTTAGGGGCTATTGCAAATTGGTGAACCTCATATGGCAATGGTTCACCTTTGGTTTCGGTCAACTCAGTCAGAGTTTTACCCGAAATACGAAAAACTTCCAGCGCTCTCGACAATCGCTGAGGATCATTCGGGTGAATCCTCGCTCCTGCGACAGGATCGATACTGCACAACTCATCATGCAGAGACTGCCAGCCTCGCATCTGCGCTTCCTGCTCAATAGTAGCTCGGATCGCCTGATCCGCAGGGGGCAAAGGTGACAAACCTTCCAATAATGCTTTGAAGTAAAGCATCGTACCACCAACTAAAAGCGGAATTCTCCCTTTTGCGACAATATCCGCCATTTCTCGCAGCGCATCGGCGCGAAAATCGGCGGCGGAATACGCTTCTGAAGGATCGAGAATATCGATCAGTCTATGCGGTGCTAATGCCAACTCTTGTGCATTAGGTTTGGCCGTACCAATATTCATATCGCGGTAGATCAAGGCGCTATCGACACTGATAATATCGACGGGGAACTGCTGTCTTAACGCGATAGCCAAGGCGGTTTTACCCGACGCGGTCGGCCCCATTAAAAAAATTGCCTTAGGCAAAGGGTTAGTCATGTTTGAATGCTTCTATTGCCGCTGCCACATCTACCGGACGCAGTAACGTTGAAAAATGCGCTGCCAGCTTATCCTGCCAGCAGTGTTCTAACTCTGTGATCAGTGTAATAGCTTGCGACAGACCATAGTCGTCTGTTTTTTGCGTCGCTTGCGTTGCTAACCAATTCGCCAGTTGTTCCACGGAAAGGGCGTCTTGCTCCTTTTTCTGCTCTAAAGCTTCCAAAAGCGCAGGAACAAAGTGTTGTAAGTTGTGCTTGCGCAACGGCTGACACACCGCCATCACCATAATTTGCGAAGACGATTTCTTTCGGATCACAATACCAAACTGCTGAAGTAATGCATCATATTGCGCCAATAAAGCAATTTCTTGTGCTGACGCAGGCAAAGCCTGCGGGATCAACAGTGGTTGCGCTTTTAACCCTTCAGAAGAGGCAAGGCGCATCTGACCGAGTATCGAAAGATACGCCGCCACATCTAAATCCAATAGTGCGAAACCATCCATGCGCTGCAACAGCAAATATTTTGATGAGACAATCGCCAGTGCTTTGCCCAATCCTTTATCCACATGGCCAACTGAAATCGGCGTTTTTAAAAATACTTTGGAAGGCTCAGCGACTTCATGTTGAGCAGGAACAGTCGGGGTTGTCATTAGCGCCTGATAAGCGCGCTGCTCACTGTGAGATGGTGCTGTTTCACCAAAATTTTCACCGCGAGAACGACTGTTACCTCTCGACGCACCACCAGGGACATGACGCGTATTCGTGTTGTCCGTTATATCAGTCTGCGCTCGCCACTCTGTTGCTTCACGATGCCCCGTGTATCTCGAATTGGCATTGGCGCTTGAGTCAAACGAAGGAGACGTACCTTCAACTGAACGAGAAGATGCGAAGCCTCGTGGCTCGGCTGTCGATGAAACCGTCTTTGTCGGCATTGAGGTTGAAGAAATAGACGCCGAATGATGTGCTGACGAATCAAGCTGCGTACTGTCAGTAGCTGTTTCATATTCACCCGTTTCTGGGTGTGAATATTGAACTTCATGCACCTGCTCTGCCGCGACTTGCATCAGCGCATCAGCGACGGCCTGATAGATAAAATCATGCACTAATCTCGCTTGATGAAAGCGTACTTCATGCTTAGCCGGATGCACGTTTACATCCACTTGATGAGGGTCAATATCGATATAAAGCACATATGCGGCGAACTGATCAGAGCGCAGTGACGCTTCATAGCCTTGTCTAATTGCATGATTAATGAGTTTGTCTTTCATCATGCGCTGATTAACAAAACAATGCTGAATATCGTTTTGGCTGCGCGCACCTTCCGGTGTGCATATCCAGCCACGAAGCGTTAATCCTTGATGCTCAAGGCTCACCTCGACGGCCGTTTTAACAAACTGACTGCCACACGCGGTAGCCAGACGCCGTTCGCGCTGGGCATCATTGGTAGCGGCGCGATATTGACGCACCATAGTCCCGTTGTGACGCAATGTAATTGCCACATCAAAACGGCTTAACGCAATACGCTTAAGCAATTCATCAATGTGACTAAATTCCGTTTTTTCCGTGCGTAGAAACTTACGACGTGCAGGTGTATTGAAGAATAAATCCACCACTTCCACTGTTGTTCCCACTGGATGAGCGGCAGGTTTTATTTGCACCGCCATATCACGCCCTTCTGCATAGGCAGACCATGCTTCCGTTTGATGCTGCGTGCGGGAGGTTAACGTTAGGCGGGAAACGGAGCTGATACTGGCGAGTGCTTCACCACGAAAACCAAGGCTAATGATGGCTTCCAAATCATCAAGGCAGGTAATTTTTGATGTTGCATGACGACTGAGCGCCAACTCCAACTCATCCTTGTTGATACCTGAACCATTATCACGGATGCGGATGAGCTTGCTGCCGCCTTTTTCGATATCAACATCAATACGCGTTGCGCCTGCATCAATACTGTTTTCGACAAGTTCTTTGACCACAGAAGCAGGGCGCTCAACGACCTCGCCAGCCGCGATCTGGTTAGCCAGACGGGCAGGTAATATCTGAATCGCCATGCTTAGCTCCCAGGAATAATCAAGGTTTGACCGACTGCCAACTGATCTGAGCGTAACTTATTAACGCTGCGGATACTGTCGACCGTCACGCCGTAATTACTGGCGATTTTACCCAGATATTCTCCACGTTTCACTTTGTGCTGCTTGTCCTTGGGTTTGATACCCACCACTTTTAACTTCTGGCCTACCGCTAACTCATCAGAGCGAAGCTTATTCGCACTGCGAATACTGGCTACCGTCACACCATATTCAGCCGCAATTTTACCAAGGTATTCACCACGACCTACGGTGTGAACTTTGGTGATAGTTTTACTCAATGACGTTGTTGCTCCGCTTTGAGGCGCTGTAGGCTTAGAAGATGACGTCGACGCTAACGTACTTAAGTTTACGTTAGGTACGCTCAACACTTGCCCCACTCTCAACGAATTCGACTTGAGACCATTCGCAGCTTTAATCGCAGACACAGAACTGCCGTATTTCTTAGCAATGACTGACAAAGACTGACCAGATTCTACCGTGTGTTTCACGCCATTTTTTCGCGCCGCCATTAAGGTGCCATCAGGCGGAAAATCTTCAAAATAGGTCAATACCCCTTTGAATACCGCATTGGCAATTTTTTGCTGATGACCGCTACTGAGCAGAAGTTGTTCTTCTTTCGGGTTGGTAATAAAACCCGCTTCTACCAACAAAGATGGGATATCTGGCGACTTTAGTACTGCAAGACTGGCATGCTCAGGACTGGACTTATGCAGTTTGGTGACTTTGCCCATTTCCTTTAATATACGGATCGCAACGTCATACCCTTCTTTTTGCGAGTTACTAAATTGCAAATCCAGCACTGCACGACTGAGATATTCGTCTTCGTTGTCATTAAGCAATGCACCACCGCCAAGCAAGTTTGATTGCTCTTCGTGCTTCTCTATCCAGCGACCGATTTCATTGTTTGCGCGACTGCGTGACAACACCCAAACCGATGCACCGCTAGGTTGAGGCTTATGAAAGCCATCAGCATGAATAGAAACCAACAGATGTGCGCCATGCTTACGGGCAATTTCAGAACGCTTGTTCAAATCAACGAAGTAATCACCATTTCGCGTGAGCACCGCTTTTAAACCCGGCGTCGCATTTATCTTGTCTGCAACGCGGCGAGCAATAGAAAGCGTGACGTGTTTTTCGTACTTACGCTTTGGCCCAACCGCACCGGGGTCATTACCACCATGCCCTGGATCAATAGCAATAATGATGTCATCCGTTCCAAACGGCAGTGCTGCTTGAGCCTCAGATGGCGGTGTTTTCTTCACAGGTGTCACCGCCACAGTTTGCGCGCTGTGTGGCAGGTCGATAACCAAACGATGACCATATTCGCCACCAGGTGCGAGCGCAAATAGGCGTGGAATGCTTTTGTTTTTCAGTTCAAAAACAAGGCGATAATCGCCTTTTTGAGCCGGATTACTTTTGCGGATTTTAGTTAATATTTTGCTGTCACTGACCGATTTTGGCAACGTCATGTCCAGCGAAGTATCTTTGATATCCACCACAAGACGATCAGGCTTGGTTAGCGTGAAAAACGAATAGGCGGGTTCACTCGCCATATCCATAACAACGCGGGTTTCATCCGGTGCTGGCCAAATACGTACATTTTCGATTGAATTTGCCCATGCCGAGGTCATCAACCCCAGCCAACCTATGATCCCTGCTAACACGCCAAGCCAACGCATAAATCTATTTCCACTCCAACGTATCAATCAGAGCTTCCCCGACATCGGTATTGGCTTTGACCTGCACCGTTCGTTGCTCACCGTTATATTTCAGTGTGATATCGAGATCAGGTTCTGGCAACAAGCCTTCACCTTTTTCCGGCCATTCGACAAGACAAAGTGCGTCAGGTGTGAAGTAATCGCGGATCCCCATAAATTCGAGTTCTTCAGGATCAGCCAAACGGTAGAGATCGAAGTGGTAAACCTGCCAAAAAGAAAGCTGATAGGGCTCAACTAAGGTATAGGTAGGACTTTTCACATTGCCCGCATGGCCTAGAGATTGAATAAAGCCACGAGAAAACGTGGTTTTCCCTGCGCCTAAATCACCATGCAAATAAATGGTCGTTTGTTGTGAGCATGCCGACGCAAGTGCCGCACCAAACGCCACTGTGGCCTGCTCATCGGCAAGCTCAGTATTAAAAATTTTTGTCATGTTTCTCACTGCTTTATTGTTTAACGATCAATCGCCGTCAAATCTGCATTTATTCTATGTTGTTTCCCAGCAAAGGGAGCAAGTCACTGGCCAATAGCCCGCGCGGCCCTTGCTGCGCTGCGCTATCGGCGGCATAACTGTGCAAAAAGGTGCCAAACCTTGCAGCACCTTCCACCGATTGAGTTTGCGCCAAACAAGCCGCGATGACGCCAGTTAGCACATCACCCATGCCGCCTGATGCCATGCCGGGGTTTCCCGCATGTATCAACGAATAATGAACGCCATCATAAACGATTGTGCCTGCACCTTTAAGCACCACCACACCACCGTATCGATTCTGTATTTCTTTGACGGCAGAAAAACGATCCCGTTCAATTTCTTCGACGCTGAGATCTAATAATCTTGCGGCTTCTCCCGGATGAGGTGTCAGCACCCATGTTTTACCTTGGTATTGCCCCTGATTCTGGCGGTGTCTGGCGAGTAAAGTTAATCCATCGGCATCAATAACCATCGGCATATCCAACGACAATACGGCCTCAAACAGCTGTGTTGACCAAACAGATTGACCTAGCCCCGGCCCAAGCGCAATAACATCCGCCCACGCTAGAATTTCTGCCAACACTTCACTGCCTTGTTTTTCTTCCCATTGCCGAGTCATCAATTCAGGTTGTCGAGCGAGTACGGCTGTCACATTCGCTTCATGAGTCAACAATGCCACCAGCCCAGCACCAGAACGCAATGCAGCCTGACCACACAAAATGATTGCGCCGCCCGTGCCTTTTTCACCCCCCATGCAAAGAAGACGACCAAAATGTCCCTTGTGGGCACTTTGCTTACGTGTCGGCTGCAATGCCTTTGCTTGCTCTAAACCAAGCAGTGTAACTGAAGTGGGGATATGCGCTTCAAACGCGTGATTAATTTCTAATCCATCAAAGGTTATTTCACCACAATGATCCGCCGCCTTTCCGGTAAATAGCCCCTGCTTCAACGCGACAAACGTTACCGTGATATCTGCATTCACGGCGTAACCAAGCACACTTCCCGTATCGGCATGCAATCCACTAGGAATATCAATGGCAAGAACTGGCGACGACGAGGCATTGATCAGCGTGATGGCGTCACGATATCTCCCCGATACATCGCGTGATAACCCCGTACCAAACAACGCATCAATAATCACATCACTGGTTTTATCGGGAAAATCTCCCGTTAAGATATTTCCCCCGACGGCGGAGAACGCGTGTTGTGCCCGTAAAGCATCGCCAGTGATCTTATGAGGATCACAGGCAGACCAAAGCGTCACGTTCAACCCTGCTTCGATCGCTAATTGCCCGACGACATAACCATCACCACCATTGTTACCACTACCACAACAGATCAGGATGCTTCTCGCATCAGGCCAGCGCTGACACAGCACCTTAAATGCACCGACCCCTGCGCGCGCCATCAAATCGTACATTTCAACACCAAGATCCAATGCGATCTTACGTTCCCCTGCTCTTACTTGATCCGATCGGTAAAGGGAGTGTGGTAAACTTGCGGCCATCTTCAGTTATCCATCCTGATCTTATGTCTGACTCTCGATCTCTATCGTCGATCAATTTTAACCAACTTGCTGAAAATATCAGGCAATGGGGCCGTGAACTAGGTTTTCAGCATATCGGTATTACCGATGTTGATCTTCGTCAGCATGAAGCCCAACTTCAGCGCTGGCTTGACGATGGTTACCATGGAGAGATGGATTGGATGGCACGTCACGGGATGATGCGAGCCCGCCCACAAGAGTTGGTGGAAGGCACTATTCGCGTCATCAGCGCGCGCATGGACTACCTGCCACCCAACGCAGGATTTGCCAAAACACTCGACGACCCATCGCTTGCCTACATTAGCCGCTACGCACTTGGCCGTGATTACCACAAGTTGATCAGAAATCGACTGAAGAAATTGGGTGATCGCATCTCACAAGAAGTGGGACAGTTCGGCTATCGCCCATTTGTTGACTCTGCACCAGTACTGGAGCGCCCTCTGGCCGAAAAAGCTGGGCTTGGCTGGACAGGTAAGCATTCGCTTTTGTTGAGTGAAGAAGCCGGTTCGTGGTTTTTCCTTGGGGAATTGCTCATTGATTTGCCCCTTCCTGTGGATACGCCGAAGGAGAATCAGTGCGGGAAGTGCGTGGCTTGTATGACGTCATGCCCCACCAATGCCATCGTTGGTGAAACCGTGGTTGATGCCAGACGCTGTATTTCTTACCTCACTATAGAGCTTGATGGCGCTATTCCTGAGGAGTTTCGCTCTGCCATGGGGAACCGAATCTATGGCTGTGACGACTGCCAATTGGTCTGCCCTTACAACCGTCAGGCGGAGTTAACACAAGAATCGGATTTCCACGGTCGCTCAAGCTTGGTTCAGCAATCATTAAAAACACTCTTTGGTTGGGATGAATCTACATTTTTAAAAGAAACCGAAGGGTCTGCTATTCGCCGTATAGGCCACGAAAAATGGCGCAGGAACCTGTCTGTTGCGATGGGGAATGCCCCTTACGACCCAGAAATTATTGAGCTTTTACAAGCAGCTAAAAGTTTCTCTGCTATGCTTGATGAGCATCTCGATTGGGCAATCGCCCAACAAGTCGAGCGCAGAAAAGAAGGGGAGATTAATGTACTGCCCGCATCAACAAAACGGCTAGTCAGAATTGTCCAGAAAGGTTTGCCTAGAGACGCATAAATCGTGAAAATCTTGACAGATTTACCAGTTTTCAGCCGAGCAAAGTTCAAAAATAAGACATAGATTCACTTCTGCTGCGTAATGTGGAAAACATTTTCAGCACGCCATAAATCAGTGCATATCAATAAAGTTAAACACAATCTGTGAATAATCTTAGCGTGATGTCACGTAAGGTGACAAAGTTGGGGATAAACGTTTGAAAAGTAGAACGAAAAGATTTTTTTAGCCAATAAAAACATTAAGTTATAAAAAAAACCATGCACAGGCATGAGTTATCCACTGATCATCTTCCAAGCAGATAACTCTGCGAAAGGTCACACCTTCAGATATTCATCAACGGCTTTACCCACAGCTTGATTGCTGTGGATAACTCTGTGAGAAACACTTGATAGCATGTGGTATGCCTTGGTGGCATAGCTGATATTACTTAGTTTTCAGATTTTAGTTGGGCTAGACCTTGCCCTGAGATAATGCTTCACAGCATTAAAGACAACGACTCGCTGCACCCTACATGTAACTGGTACATATTCTGCGAAGTGTTGATGCTTACAGATGATTAACTGCAAGAAATTTGGAGCGACACACGAGGTTCCCGATCTTCAAGGCTTAAGCGTGACCTCAACCTTGGCAAGGGCTCTTGTGTTTCGCACTTCTGATTACTCAGAAATTAAAATTTGGAGCGACACACGAGGTTCGAACTCGTGACCTCAACCTTGGCAAGGTTGCGCTCTACCAGCTGAGCTAGTGTCGCATTAAAGAGCGTCCGAATTGCTTCGGCAATTTTTGAAGCGATTACAAGGTAACTTGCGTTTCGCACTTCCGACCTATCGAAAGTTTAGAGTTTGGAGCGACACACGAGGTTCCCGATCTTCAAGGCTTAGGCGTGACCTCAACCTTGGCAAGGTTCTTTGTGTGCTGAACTTCTGATTACTCAGAAATTAAAATTTGGAGCGACACACGAGGTTCGAACTCGTGACCTCAACCTTGGCAAGGTTGCGCTCTACCAGCTGAGCTAGTGTCGCATCACAGTGCCGATTCTCACCGGACTTTTTGTTTTACTACTTTCGGCGAGCCGAAAGCCTGCTCTCGTACTGAGAGAATTTGGAGCGACACACGAGGTTCGAACTCGTGACCTCAACCTTGGCAAGGTTGCGCTCTACCAGCTGAGCTAGTGTCGCATTGATCATCTGACGATCATCAGATCTTTTTACTTTTTTTGCCATCCCGATAAATCAGGAGCCTGCTATTCCACTTGAAGAAGTGGAGCGACACACGAGGTTCGAACTCGTGACCTCAACCTTGGCAAGGTTGCGCTCTACCAGCTGAGCTAGTGTCGCTTCGTCAAAGACATTTGTCTCTGTCAGGGCTGCGAATTATACGAAGAAAAATCAGGGATGCAAGCCTCTAAACTCATAAATTTTGAAATTTCTTCGTATCGCTTATTTTGGCATCAGATCGTGAAGATCTTACTTCTGTAGTAACGCAGTTCTTCAATTGACTCTCGGATATCATCCATCGCCAAATGCGTTCCCTGCTTTTGGAAGCCGGACAGAAGTTCTGGCTGCCAGCGACGTACCAACTCTTTGATGGTACTAACGTCTACAGTGCGGTAATGAAAAAAGCGCTCTAGTTCTGCCATGTGCAGGTAAAGAAAGCGACGATCTTGACCCACGCTGTTGCCACAAATCGGTGAGACACCAGCTGGTACCCACTCTTTGAGAAAAGTGATCGTCTCTTTGATCGCTTGCTCTTCATTTGTCGTGCTTGCTTTAACACGATCCACCAGCCCACTGCGCGTGTGCGTGTTAGTGCACCACTCGTCCATGATTGCTAATTCATCGTCAGACTGATGAATGGCAATGACTGGCCCTTCAGCTAACACATTAAGTTGAGCATCTGTTACAACGGTAGCGATCTCAATGACTTTATGAACTTGTGGATCCAGCCCTGTCATCTCGAGATCAATCCAGATTAAATTCTTATCGCTGAAAGACATCCAAATTGCCTATTTTACAAATAAACCATGTATCATACTTAGCCTGACTTGAAAGCCAACTAAACTAGCGACATTCTCGTGGCAAAAAAGAAAAATCTCACAAAAGGCCAATTGCGCCGAGTACGGACAAACCAAAATAAACGAATTGATCGTCAGCAAAAGGATGTCCAGTGGGATGAATCCTTACTGCAATCATCTCGTGAAGGGGTCGTTATTACCCGTTTTGGACAACATGCCGATATTGAAGATCTTCAAACCGGAGCCATTCAACGCTGTAACCTTCGCCGTTCAATCGAAAGCTTGGTGACGGGAGATACTGTCGTCTGGCGCCCAGGTGTAGAAGCACTGCAAGGTATTGCTGGCGTCGTGGAAGCTGTTCACGAACGTCGCTCAGTACTCACTCGCCCAGATTACTATGACGGTGTAAAACCAGTCGCAGCCAACATCGATCAAGTTGTGATCGTTTCCGCGATATTACCCGAATTGTCTACCGACATTATAGACCGTTACTTGATCGCTACCGAACAGGTTGATTTCAAGCCGCTAATCGTCATCAACAAAATTGATCTTTTGGACGATAAAGGCATTGAAAAGGTTAAAAATATTCTGTCTCTTTATCATGATATCGGTTATGACGTCATGATGGTAAGCCAGAAGACTGGTGAGGGCATGGCGGCGTTAAAAGCCAAACTTGCTGATGTGACCAGTATTTTTGTCGGCCAATCGGGCGTGGGTAAATCCAGCCTGGTGAATGTGTTATTGCCTGAGGTAAACGCTGACACTTGTGAAGTATCTGAAAACTCTGGACTTGGTCAACACACCACAACAACTGCACGGCTTTATCACTTCCCTGATGGTGGTGATTTGATCGATAGCCCTGGCGTACGTGAATTTGGACTGTGGCATTTAGAGCCAGAGCACGTTACACAGGGGTTTAAAGAGTTTGGTGATTACCTTGGCGGCTGTAAGTTCAGAGACTGTAAACACAAAGATGATCCAGGCTGCTTGATCCGTGAAGCGGTTGAAGGCGGAAAGATCAGCATTGAGCGCTTTGAAAGCTATCACAAGATCATCGACAGCATGACTGAGATGAAGGCAAACCGTCAGTTTTCGCGTGATAAGGAAAACTGATAACCCTCTGACTTTTCACTTCATCTGGTTAGCGGCCTGTTAATTTTGTAAACTAGGCCGCTTTTTACATTCCGGCCTTTTGAATTTCTCTTGGGCAAAAGACAAGTTAGGAAGAATAACCGTGTCTAACGATTTGAAAATTGGCCTGCAGTATTGCATGCCAAAACATCTGCTAACCCGTTTAGTCGGTAAGCTTGCCGCTGCAAAAGCAGGTTTTTTAACTACTGCCGTGATTAAGTGGTTTGTGCGTCAGTACAAGGTGGAAATGAGCGAAGCGAAAAACCCAGATCCGGGTAGCTACCCTACGTTCAACGATTTCTTTGTACGTGAATTGCAAGACGGTGCTCGCCCACTTAACGATGAAGCCGACGTGATCAGCCATCCTGCAGATGCGTGTGTTAGCCAAGCAGGGCCAATTGAACAAGGCAGATTGATTCAGGCGAAAGGCCACACCTTCGATGCATGTGAACTCCTTGGTGGCGACGCGAAACTGGCTGAAGAATTTTCTGATGGCGATTTCGCGACGTTGTATTTGTCGCCACGTGACTACCATCGTGTGCACATGCCTTGCGATGGCACATTGCGCCAAATGATTTATGTGCCTGGCGATCTGTTCTCAGTTAATCCTCTGACGGCAGAAAACGTGCCAAACTTGTTTGCACGTAACGAGCGCGTGGTGTGTATTTTCGATACGGCCTTTGGTCCGTTGGCACAAGTATTGGTTGGCGCAACCATTGTGGGCAGCATTGAGACCGTTTGGGCTGGCACAATTACGCCACCAACCGGACAAAGTATCCGCCGCTGGGATTATCCAACACAGGGCGATAAATCCATTACGCTGAAAAAAGGCGAAGAGATGGGTCGCTTTAAATTGGGATCAACCGTGATCAACCTGTTCCCGAAAGATGCGATCCGCTTTGACGACAGCATCGTGGCTGGCAAACCAACGCGCATGGGTGAAGTTTACGCCCGTCAGACTTCAATGGTGCCAGACAGCAACGAAGATCATAGCGAATCTAAACCCGCTTAACGACAAAGTTGGGATCTGTGACGAAAAGGGCATTATTGCCCTTTTTTTGTACGTGAATTTTATCCGAGAACAGAGTTTTTTCTCCTTCTACCCGTATGCTGTTGTTCGTACAGTGGCATCCAAGCTGATGAATTCAAGCATGAATGTGATGCCATTCCCTCATTCAATGTGGATGGAATCAGCACCATGCCAAGACTCTCTCAAGCCACCATCTTCAAGTTTATCGTCGCGTTTGGCGTGCCTCTGGGTGTATTGCTTATGCCCATAAACTGGATCCCGCTCGACGATTTGACGATAATCCAACACCGCCTGCTCGCGATTTTCTTGCTTGCCGCATTGCTTTGGGTACTAGAGCCTGTGCCTGTATTCGCCACGTCAATCCTCATCATCGCATTAGAACTCATCATGATATCGGATAAAGGACTCACTTGGTTTCGTGAAGCCCAACCGGGACACGATCTTGGTGAGTTAATGAAATACACCGACATCTTTGGCGCTTTCTCCTCACCCATCATTATTTTGTTCATGGGCGGCTTCGCCCTTGCTATCGCTGCATCAAAATACGATTTAGATAACAACCTCGCTCGTGTTCTTCTCAAACCTTTTGGCACCAAGCCTCGCTTTATCATGTTGGGCTTAATGCTGATCACCGCTGTGTTCTCGATGTTTATGTCAAACACTGCCACCACAGTGATGATGCTGGCACTGCTTGGTCCTATCGTGGCTTCTGTCCCCAAAGGGGATACTGGCATTAAGGCCTTGGTATTATGTATTCCAGTCGCAGCGAATACAGGCGGCATTGCCACCCCAATCGGAACTCCGCCCAACGCCATTGCACTCCAATATTTAACAGGGGAAAACGCTATTAGCTTTTTGGAATGGATGACCATGGGTTTACCGTTTGTGGTTGTGCAACTCGCTTTCGCATGGTGGCTATTGCAAAGGCTCTTCCCAACCAGTCAGGATACAATGACACTCAAGCTCGACGGACAATTTAAGAAAAGTTGGCGCGCATACACGGTTTACGCCACGTTTGCCGCGACAATAATACTGTGGATGACCACCAGCCTTCATGGCATGAACACCTATGTGGTATCAATCATCCCGCTCGCGGTATTTACACTGACGGGCATCATGGGCAAAGCAGAACTGAAACTCATCAATTGGGATGTACTTTGGCTTGTGGCTGGCGGGATTGCGATTGGCTTGGCGCTCGACAAAACTGGCCTTGCTGCAGCATTGGCGCATGCCGTGGATTACGACAGTTTATCGCCAGTGGCCGTGGTGCTGACCTTGTCTATCATCTGCTGGTTGATGGCGAACTTTATGTCTAACACAGCAACCGCCAACCTTTTGATGCCTATCGCCGCAGCGGTTGCGACTTCTATGCAAAGCCTCTCTGCTATTGGCGGCATTCAAGGTTTACTGGTTGTGGTGGCGTTTTCTGCATCGCTTGGCATGATTTTACCTGTTTCTACACCCCCTAATAGTCTGGCATATTCAACCGGATTAATTGAAAGCAGAGACATGGCAAAAGTCGGCGTGATTATTGGTCTTGTTGGCCTCGCGCTTGTCTATAGCGCAATGCTCATTCTGACGTAGATCGCTGATAGCACCCTGAAGCCAAAAAAGGAGGGAAAATGCGCTTGCTGCTTTTCCCTCGCCTCAAGTCCATATACACTCGCGCTCTTTTCAAATTTATTGATGCGAACCTGTGGTCGCATGTTGTGAGGGCTTTCTCTTGGGGTACGAATGGCTAGCGCTTGCTGCCGCCTTTCTTTGGGGTATTTCCAGCCTTATTTCGGTGACACCTGCCCGTCATCTGGGTAGCTTTGCCTATAGTCGCTGGCGTATGGCTTGCGTCTCTATCATGTTGTCGCTACTGGCTTTATTGACGGGAGGGTGGGCTACCATCACCTCTGATATCTGGTGGCCAATGGCACTTTCAGGCTTGATCGGTATTTTTATCGGCGATACCGCACTGTTTGGCTGCATGAACCGAATTGGCCCTCGTCGCTCTGGGCTATTGTACTCCTGCCATGCGGTATTTTCTGCACTGCTTGGCATGTGGCTATTTGGTGAAACGCTAGAGGGCATCCGATTAGTGGGTGCGATATTGGTGTTTTCTGGCGTGATGGTGGCGGTGTTTTTCCGTCAAACAGGCAATGCTCATCATTGGGAAGAAACCAAAGGCAGTTTAAAAGTAGCTATTGCGCTTGGTTTGCTAGCGGCACTTTGCCAGTCACTGGGTGGTGTCATCGCCAAACCGGTATTAACCGGGAATGTGGACCCAATTGCAGCGTCTGCTATTCGTATGATTGCCGCCTTTTTGGCACACGGCACCTTGGTTTTACTGCAAGTACGGGTGGCACAGCCGGTGAATCCCATCAATTGGCGCATTTTCGGGATGGTCGTGGTGAACGGCTTCCTTGCAATGGCTGTTGGCATGACACTCATTATGTACGCGCTTAAATGGGGCGAAGTGGGGATGGTCGCACTGTTGTCATCCACCACCCCAGTCATGGTACTGCCACTGATTTGGCTATTCACTAAAGTACGCCCGTCGCCAAGCGCTTGGATAGGTGCTGCACTTGCGGTTACGGGGGCTGGCCTGATTGTAACCAGCTAGCGTCAAAAACAGCGAGTCATCACCGAGAAAACAAAAACGCCGCATTCATTATTGCGGCGTTTTCGATCAAGCTCGCTCTACTGGGAAAGCCACCACTTGGTCAATATGCGATTTTCCAAGTGCCAACATGATCAGGCGGTCAACGCCCAGAGCAACACCTGCGCAATCCGGTAAGCCGTATCTGATCGCCTCAATCAAGTGATGATCAATAGGTTGCGTTTTCAACCCCATGCTTTCACGCTTACGATTATCTCGTTCAAAACGCGCCAGTTGTTCATCAGCATTGTCCAGCTCATAAAACCCGTTCGCCAGCTCAATGCCCTTAAAGTACACTTCAAAACGCGCAGCAACACGCCTGTCGTCCTCACAAACACGCGCGAGTGCTGCCTGTGAAGCGGGGAAGTGATAGACAAATGCAGGCTCGCTTTGGCCAATTTTCGGTTCAATACCGACACTGAACAGCAACTGAAGCAGGGTATCTCGGTCTTGCTCAGGTTCAGCAATGTCTGATAATCCTAATGGTGCGGCAGCCGCTTTTAGCTGCTCCATACTACCTTCGAGCGGACAAACGCCTAACACAGTCATAAATGCCTCTTGATACGTCATTCGCTGCGCTTGCCCCACGCCCATTGTCGTTTGCAGTAGCACATCCATTTCATCCATCAGTGCATGATGATCAAACCCAGGGCGATACCACTCTAGCATGGTGAACTCAGGATTGTGATGACGCCCGGCCTCTTCGTTACGAAAAGCTTTGCTTATCTGATAGATAGCGCCACTTCCTGCTGCAAGCAATCGTTTCATGTGAAACTCTGGGCTGGTCATGAGATAAAGCGGAATGCCTTGGGCAAAACCAGGACCGACAAATTCTGTGTTGAACGTGTGCAGATGAATATCCGTTACGGTCGCTTGGCTCATCGCGGGCGTATCTACTTCCATCACATCACGCTCTGCAAAGAACTGACGAATCGAGTACATCAAACGTGCACGAGCTTTCAACGTCTCAATATCTGACGTGGGACGCCACTGATGGGTCATAAACTTACACTCTCTTTCATGATGATAGGCGACATTGTATCGCTTAGATTGATGTCATCAAACGCCATTGCACGGAATGGTCAGCCACACTTTTACCAGCTTGAGATGCAAGAGTGAAAAAATGTTAGAAAACCCGAAAACACCTGTTGGTAATATTTCTCATTATCAAAAGAAAAATCTTTAAAAATAGAGAGTTAACCGTTTTCATAGAAAAGCATTTTTCACGTGTTAGAAACATAAAAAAACGAACAGTAACCAGCATTTAACAAGCACATTTCTTTTTCACTAACGACCAAGATCACACTTCCGAGGCTTAATTGGAAGTAGCAGCAGAAAGTCGGAACAAATACCCTTTCAGGTCAAATTTTGACGAATTTAAGTCTACTAAGATGGGAGGAGCTTTTCAGTTAGATGCACTGATTGCATCTCTATTTTTAACAATCCTCCGGAGGATAGCTGTGAAAACAATTACCACAGATATCGCTGTTATTGGCGCTGGCGGCGCTGGCCTTCGCGCCGCTATTGCTGCTGCTGAAGCAAACCCAGAACTAGAAATTTCATTGATTTCTAAGGTTTACCCGATGCGTTCCCACACGGTGGCCGCTGAGGGTGGCTCTGCCGCCGTCATCAAGGATGAGGATAGTCTCGACAACCACTTCAACGATACCGTTGGCGGTGGCGACTGGCTATGTGAACAGGATGTTGTTGAATATTTCGTTGAGAATGCCACTCGCGAAATGATCCAATTGGAACAATGGGGTTGCCCATGGAGTCGTAAGGAAAACGGCGACGTCAACGTACGTCGCTTTGGTGGCATGAAAGTAGAGCGCACATGGTTTGCTGCGGACAAAACTGGCTTCCATATGCTCCACACGCTCTTCCAAACATCAATCAAATATAAGCAAATCAAACGCCTAGACGAGTACTTCGTGGTTGACTTGCTGGTTGTTGACGGTGAAGCACAAGGTCTGATTGCCATTCACATGTCTGAAGGCGAACTGGTTTGCATCAAAGCTAAGTCAGTCATTCTGGCAACAGGCGGCGCGGGTCGTGTTTACAACTGCAACACAAATGGCGGCATTGTCACAGGGGATGGCATGGCAATGGCTTATCGCCATGGTGCTGCGCTACGTGATATGGAATTCGTTCAATATCACCCAACAGGCCTTCCAGGCACAGGTATTTTGATGACCGAAGGCTGTCGTGGTGAAGGCGGCATTATCGTCAACAAAAATGGCTACCGGTACCTGCAAGACTACGGCATGGGGCCAGAAACCCCTATCGGCCAGCCAAAGAACAAATACATGGAACTCGGCCCACGTGACAAAGTGTCGCAAGCATTCTGGCACGAGCAGCAAAAAGGCAACACCATCAAGCATGCGCTAGGTGATGTGGTTCTGCTGGATCTTCGCCACCTTGGCGAGGAGTACCTTAACGAGCGTCTGCCATTCATTTGCGAACTCGCAAAAGCGTACGTGAACGTTGACCCAGCTAAAGAGCCAATCCCAATTCGTCCGACCGCGCACTACACCATGGGTGGTATTGAAACCAACGGTAAGAACGAAACCGTAATCAAAGGTTTGTTCGCTGTGGGTGAGTGCTCATCTGTTGGCCTTCACGGTGCTAACCGCCTAGGCTCTAACTCTCTGGCAGAGTTGGTTGTGTTTGGACGTGTGGCTGGTGAAGGTGCTGTTGAACGTGCAAGCGAGTTTAATGGCTGGAATGACGACGAAATTGCGCGTCAGGTGAAAGCAGTTGAAGACCGTATCAGCGCGCTCATGAATCAAGAAGGTGATGAGAACTGGGCTGACATCCGAACTGAAATGGGTCACACCATGGAAGCGGGTTGCGGTATCTATCGTCGCGAAGATCTGATGCAGCAAACAATCGACAAATTGACCGAATTGAAAGAGCGCTACAAGCGCATTAGCATCAAAGACAAAGGCAAAGTGTTCAACACTGACCTTCTGTACGCGATAGAAGTGGGTTACGGCTTAGAAGTCGCAGAAGCCATGGCTCACTCTGCCATGATGCGTCGTGAATCTCGCGGTGCTCACCAGCGTCTAGATGATGGCTGCACCGAGCGTGATGACGTGAACTTCCTGAAGCACTCGCTGGCACTCTATAACCCAGACGGCGCGCCAACCATCAAATACGGTGACGTAAAAATCACCAAGTCTCAGCCAAAAGCACGCCTATACGGTGCGGCGGCAGAAGAAGCAGAAGCCGCTGCAAAGAAGGCTGAGAAAGAACAGAAGGAGCAGGCATAATGTCAGACAATCGCATTCAGAAAGTCAGCATTCTTCGCTACGATCCGGCGAAAGATGATGAACCTCGCCTGCAAACCTTTAACGTGCCTTTTGACGATACCATGTCGGTATTGGACGCCCTAGGCTACGTGAAAGATCATCTAGACAAAGAGCTGGCTTACCGTTGGTCTTGTCGTATGGCGATTTGTGGCTCATGCGGCATCATGGTAAACAACGTACCTAAGCTGGCTTGTAAAGCTTTCTTGCGTGACTACCCTGACGGCGTGACCATCGAGCCACTTGCAAACTTCCCGATCGAGAAAGATTTGATTGTAGACATGACGCCGTTCATTGAGCGTCTAGAAGCGATCAAGCCTTACATCATTGGCAACGGCCGCACACCGGAAGATGGTCCAAATAACCAAACGCCCGAACAAATGGCTCGCTACAAGCAATTTGCTGGCTGTATCAACTGTGGCCTTTGCTATGCAGCATGTCCTCAGTTTGGTTTGAACCCTGAGTTCATTGGCCCAGCGGCGCTGACGCTAGCTCATCGCTATAACCTCGACAGCCGTGACAGCGGTGCTCAGGAGCGTATGGCACTGATCAACGGTGAAAACGGCGCATGGGGTTGTACCTTTGTTGGCTATTGTTCTGAAGTGTGCCCAAAGAGCGTTGACCCTGCAGCTGCAGTCAACCAAGGCAAGATCGTATCCTCTCAGGACTTTGTGATTGCCATGCTCAAACCTGATGGTTCACCTAAGAAAGTGGAGGCATAAGGATGTCTAACCGTAAACCCTACGTTCGTGAAATGAAACGTACCTGGTGGAAGGATCACCCGTTCTACCGCATGTATATGCTGCGTGAAGCTACCGTATTGCCACTGATTTTCTTTACCTTGTTCTTAACCTTTGGCTTGGGCAGCTTGGTCGTGGGTGAAAGTGCATGGCAGAGCTGGTTGAGCTTTATGGCTAACCCTGTTGTCATCGCCATTAACATTGTGGCGCTGCTAGGTAGCTTATTCCATGCACAAACCTTCTTCAGCATGATGCCGCAAGTGATGCCAATTCGCATCGGTGGCAAAAAGGTAGATAAGAAAATCATTGTGCTGACCCAATGGGCCGCGGTTGCAGTAATTTCTGCCGTGATTTTGTTTTTGGTTTAACGCCATACAAGTGAGGAGATACAACGTGGTCGATTTGAATCCAAAACGTTCTGACGAACCAGTATGGTGGGGTCTATTTGGTGCTGGCGGCTCTTGGTTTGCGATGATCACGCCAGTGACGATTCTCGTGCTGGGTATTATGGCGCCACTCGGTATGCTCGATGCGGAAGCGCTGAGCTATGAGCGTGTAACAGGCTTTGTAACCAGCTTCATTGGCGCACTGTTTGTGATCGGTACTTTGTCTTTACCTATGTGGCATGCAATGCACCGCTTGCACCATGGTATGCACGACCTGAAGTTCCATACAGGAACCGCCGGAAAAGTGGCGTGCTATGCCACTGCATTCCTGATCAGCGCACTGTCTGTGATTTTTATCTTTATGATTTAATCCACTCAGTGAAATAAAAAAGCACCTTCGGGTGCTTTTTTTTCGCCTCTATAGCTAAAAACCAAAAAGCGCCCGAAAGGACGCTTTTCTCAATAAGCCAGAAATTACTTAACGCGGCTTACGTATTCGCCAGAACGAGTGTCGACTTTGATCACTTCGCCAATCTGGATGAACAGGGGTACACGTACCACGGCACCAGTGACCAAAGTCGCTGGTTTACCGCCAGTACCGGCAGTATCACCTTTCAGACCAGGATCGGTTTCGGTCACTTCCAGCTCAACAAAGTTTGGTGGCGTTACCGCAATAGGGTTACCATTCCAAAGCGTCAGAGTACAACGATCGTTCTCTTTCAGCCATTTGATGTTGTCGCCAACCGCTTTCTCATCGGCAGCGATCTGCTCGAATGATTCAGCGTTCATGAAGTGCCAGAACTCACCATCTGAGTAGAGGTAATCAAGCTCATGATCCATAACGTCAGCAGCTTCCACTGAGTCGCCAGACTTGAATGTTTTCTCAAGCACTTTGCCCGAAAGCAGCTTGCGGATCTTCACGCGGTTAAACGCTTGGCCTTTACCTGGTTTAACGAACTCGTTTTCGATAATGACACAAGGCTCGTTATCGAGCATAATTTTCATTCCGCCACGGAATTCATTGGTGCTAAAAGACGCCATGTCTATCCTCTAAACATCTTCGAAGTTGTCATAAATGCCGGACATAATAACCCGAAATGCCTCGCCTGTTGAGCAAAACTGGCTTAAAGAAATGGCAAATGCTGTCTCAGATCCTCAAATTCTTCTGCAACAGCTTGATATCGAGCCTGCTGCATGGAAGTCTGGCTTTGCTGCGCGTGAACTGTTTGCTCAGCGTGTGCCACACAGTTTCATTGATCGCATGGAAAAAGGTAACCCAAACGACCCACTTCTACGTCAAGTCCTTCCTCTTATGGATGAGTTTACGGATGTTGCAGGCTTTTCCACCGATCCTCTTGATGAACAGGGTAATTCGGTTCCAGGCCTACTGCACAAATACAAAAATCGTGTACTCATGATTGTAAAAGGAGGCTGCGCAATAAACTGTCGTTATTGCTTCCGTCGTCATTTCCCGTATGACGAAAATAAAGGTGGGAAGTCAATCTGGCGCGAAGCCATCACTTACTTACAACAACATCCTGAAGTCGATGAAGTGATCTTATCTGGTGGCGACCCACTAATGGCGAAGGACCATGAATTGGTATGGTTAGTCGATGCCATCGAATCTATTCCTCATGTAAAGCGGCTTCGCATTCACACTCGCTTACCCGTCGTCATTCCGTCACGAGTGACGTTAGCACTGACTCACCTACTTGCTCAGACTCGCCTCGATGTAGTGATAGTCACGCATATTAACCATGCCAATGAAATCAACAGCGAATTGATTTCGGCTATGGCGTTGCTAAAACAAGCTGGCGTCACGTTGCTTAATCAAGGTGTGTTACTGAGAGGCGTGAATGACTCCGTTGATGCACTTAAACACCTCAGCAATGCTCTATTTGATGCTGGAATTTTGCCCTACTACTTACACGTACTTGATAAGGTTAAGGGTGCTGCACATTTTCTCGTTGATGATGTAGAAGCGAAAAACCTGATGTCAGGGCTTATCAAAGAAGTCTCCGGCTATCTAGTCCCGCGCTTAACCCGAGAGATCGGTGGTCGCGATAGTAAAACACCGCTGGACCTGCACTTGGAGTAAGTGGTCTCCAACTAAAAAACCATTGCTTTGCAAATAGTTACAGGTAATGATGAAAAGACCTTCTGGCATGTATAACGGAGTGACTATGCCTGTAACTGTACGTCCTGTAGAGCCGCGAGATATCCCTGCAATCCAACAGCTTTACGCTTGCCCTAAAGCCCAAGCGGGCACCCTACAAATGCCATTTCCGACGCTCACAATGTGGGAGAAACGACTCGCTAACCTACCCGATGACACTTACTGCCTAGTTGCGGAACAAGATGGAAAAGTGATTGGTCAATTGGGTTTTGAAGCCAATCGCCGCGCACGCAGACGCCATGTAGGCGAGTTTGGCATGGCAGTGCACGATAAGTACACTGGAAAAGGTGTTGCCAGTGCGCTAATGTCAGCGATGATCGACTTAGCCGATAACTGGCTTAACCTGAGAAGAATAGAGCTCACCGTATACTGCGATAACGAGGCTGCGATTTCGTTATACAGTAAGTTTGGTTTCGGGGTGGAAGGACGCTTCTCCGAATACGCTTTTCGCAATGGCGAGTACGTGGATGCTTACCATATGGCCAGATTCAATCCCAGATCGCGAGATACAGCCTAAAACGCAAACACCCAGCCCAAGCTGGGTTCTTCGTTTAGTCATTCCACTCTAACTGGTGCAGATCGACCAGTTGGCCAACATCAATAAGCTCTACTTCATCACGTTCATTCAACCAGTCTTTAACTTTTACTCTATCCTGCTCGGTTGCTGAGCCATATCGAAGCGCTGAACCAATCACTAACTCAATTCTTGTTATCCCGCCGCCGCCAACCAGTAAAAGACGCGATTCAGAAAAGTTGGCAAATGATTCGATAAAGTCATCAAGCTCATCATCTTTGTCCGTATTGAGTTTCAGGGATACGACAAAACCAGATACGGCGAACTCATCGAGATATAGTTTTTTTCTTAATCGTTTAGAGCGTTGTTTAGGCATGAACAAAGAACCTCATTCAATCGGCGTCAAAACAGTGTAGGTGTGAGCGATTCGGTTGTCGGTATCAGTATTCAGAAAACCGAAAGTTACGCGAGAGGATGCGCACTTGATACAGAATAGCGAGATCGTTTGCTCTAAGAGCGAGTTTCCGCTTAGTCCTTATCGGGTTCACGATGTAGAGCATTTTCTCTACTACCCGGCTTTTAACGTTAAAACTGAATGCCCATAACATTATTCGGATTGATATTAATACGGGTTTTAAGTACTTGAAGTGCTTAATCCACATGCAAAAAAGCCCTGACCGTAAGGTCAGGGCTTTTTCTAAATTTGAAGCCTGGCGATGTCCTA
Organism: Enterovibrio litoreus; assembly: GCF_045679545.1. Taxonomy (NCBI): domain Bacteria; kingdom Pseudomonadati; phylum Pseudomonadota; class Gammaproteobacteria; order Vibrionales; family Vibrionaceae; genus Enterovibrio; species Enterovibrio litoreus. The sequence goes on along the minus strand of NZ_CP166194.1, from coordinate 229,152 downwards.
CTCTCACATGGGGAGACCCCACACTACCATCGGCGCTATTACGTTTCACTACTGAGTTCGGCATGGGATCAGGTGGGTCCATAATGCTATGGTCGCCAAGCAAATTTTGTTGTGTCCCCCGCTTGCGCGAAAAACAAAAATCTGAAGAAAATCTGACTAGCCTATCTCTCAATACACATTCAATGTTCTTATCTGAGTCCGCTAAAACCCCTTGGGTGTTGTATGGTTAAGCCTCACGGGCAATTAGTATCAGTTAGCTCAACGCCTCGCAGCGCTTACACACCTGACCTATCTACGTCGTAGTCTCCAACAACCCTTTAGGACACTTATAGTGTCAGGGATGACTCATCTCGAGGCTTGCTTCGCGCTTAGATGCTTTCAGCGCTTATCAATTCCGAACTTAGCTACCGGGCAATGCCACTGGCGTGACAACCCGAACACCAGAGGTTCGTCCACTCCGGTCCTCTCGTACTAGGAGCAGCCCCTCTCAATCATCCAACGCCCACGGCAGATAGGGACCGAACTGTCTCACGACGTTCTAAACCCAGCTCGCGTACCACTTTAAATGGCGAACAGCCATACCCTTGGGACCGACTTCAGCCCCAGGATGTGATGAGCCGACATCGAGGTGCCAAACACCGCCGTCGATATGAACTCTTGGGCGGTATCAGCCTGTTATCCCCGGAGTACCTTTTATCCGTTGAGCGATGGCCCTTCCATTCAGAACCACCGGATCACTATGACCTACTTTCGTACCTGCTCGAATTGTCATTCTCGCAGTCAAGCGGGCTTATGCCATTGCACTAACCTCACGATGTCCGACCGTGATTAGCCCACCTTCGTGCTCCTCCGTTACTCTTTGGGAGGAGACCGCCCCAGTCAAACTACCCACCAGGCACTGTCCGCAACCCCGATTAGGGGCCAACGTTAGAACATCAAGCATACAAGGGTGGTATTTCAAGATTGCCTCCACACATACTGGCGTACGTGCTTCTAAGGCTCCCACCTATCCTACACATGTAGGGTCAATGTTCAGTGCCAAGCTGTAGTAAAGGTTCACGGGGTCTTTCCGTCTAGCCGCGGGTACACAGCATCTTCACTGCGATTTCAATTTCACTGAGTCTCGGGTGGAGACAGCGTGGCCATCATTACGCCATTCGTGCAGGTCGGAACTTACCCGACAAGGAATTTCGCTACCTTAGGACCGTTATAGTTACGGCCGCCGTTTACCGGGGCTTCGATCAAGAGCTTCTCCGAAGATAACCCCATCAATTAACCTTCCGGCACCGGGCAGGCGTCACACCGTATACGTCATCTTTCGATTTTGCACAGTGCTATGTTTTTAATAAACAGTTGCAGCCACCTGGTATCTGCGACTGCCTCTAGCTCCATCCGCAAGGGACTTCACCGGAGGCAGCGTACCTTCTCCCGAAGTTACGGTACCATTTTGCCTAGTTCCTTCACCCGAGTTCTCTCAAGCGCCTTGGTATTCTCTACCCGACCACCTGTGTCGGTTTGGGGTACGATTGCTTATAACCTGAAGCTTAGAGGCTTTTCCCGGAAGCATGGCATCAATGACTTCATCACCGTAGTGACTCGACATCGTGTCTCAGTGTTAACAGCGTCCCGGATTTACCTAAGACACCCACCTACGCACTTGAACTTGGACAACCGTCGCCAAGCTCACCTAGCCTTCTCCGTCCCCCCATCGCAGTTATAAGCAGTACGGGAATATTAACCCGTTTCCCATCGACTACGCCTTTCGGCCTCGCCTTAGGGGTCGACTTACCCTGCCCCGATTAACGTTGGACAGGAACCCTTGGTCTTCCGGCGAGGAGGTTTTTCACCCCCTTTATCGTTACTCATGTCAGCATTCGCACTTCTGATACCTCCAGCAAACCTTACAGTTCACCTTCAACGGCTTACAGAACGCTCCCCTACCCAACAACTCCGAAGAGTTGATGCCGCAGCTTCGGTGTATCGCTTAGCCCCGTTACATCTTCCGCGCAGGCCGACTCGACCAGTGAGCTATTACGCTTTCTTTAAATGATGGCTGCTTCTAAGCCAACATCCTGGCTGTCTGAGCCTTCCCACATCGTTTCCCACTTAGCGATAACTTTGGGACCTTAGCTGGCGGTCTGGGTTGTTTCCCTCTCCACGACGGACGTTAGCACCCGCCGTGTGTCTCCCGGATAGTACTTACTGGTATTCGGAGTTTGCAAAGGGTTGGTAAGTCGGGATGACCCCCTAGCCTTAACAGTGCTCTACCCCCAGTAGTATTCGTCCGAGGCGCTACCTAAATAGCTTTCGGGGAGAACCAGCTATCTCCGAGTTTGATTGGCCTTTCACCCCTAGCCACAAGTCATCCGCTAATTTTTCAACATTAGTCGGTTCGGTCCTCCAATTGATGTTACTCAATCTTCAACCTGCCCATGGCTAGATCACTCGGTTTCGGGTCTACTCCTAGCAACTCATTCGCCCAGTTAAGACTCGGTTTCCCTACGGCTCCCCTATTCGGTTAACCTTGCTACTAAAAGTAAGTCGCTGACCCATTATACAAAAGGTACGCAGTCACCCCACGAAGAGGCTCCCACTGCTTGTACGTACACGGTTTCAGGTTCTATTTCACTCCCCTCACAGGGGTTCTTTTCGCCTTTCCCTCACGGTACTGGTTCACTATCGGTCAGTCAGGAGTATTTAGCCTTGGAGGATGGTCCCCCCATGTTCAGACAGGATACCACGTGTCCCGTCCTACTCGTTTTCACGATAAAAGCATTGTCGTGTACGGGGCTATCACCCTGTATCGCTACCCTTTCCAGGGTATTCCACTAACACTTAAACCGCTTAAGGGCTAATCCGGGGTCGCTCGCCGCTACTGCCGGAATCTCAATTGATTTCTTTTCCTTCGGGTACTTAGATGTTTCAGTTCCCCGAGTTCGCCTCATACAGCTATGTATTCACTGCATGATACGTGCTTATGCACGTGGGTTTCCCCATTCGGAAATCGTAGACTCAAGTGGCTGTTACTGCCTTATCTACGCTTATCGCAAGTTACTACGTCCTTCATCGCCTCTGACTGCCAAGGCATCCACCGTGTACGCTTAGTCACTTAACCATACAACCCCAAGAGGTCTTTATGTATGGCAAACAACCAAGGTTGTTCCTAAGAACATGCTCAACTTACGTTGAACGGTTTTTCGCCGGACTCAAATATGTTCATTCCTCTCTAAGAGAAGAATGAAACCAAGAACACTTGAATGTGTTTGGTGTCAATTCCGAAGAATTAACGTTTTGAGAACTTTTGTTTCGTTACCTCTCGGGTAGAGAGATAAGAAACAGATTTCAATTTAATCCTTCTTTTTTCAAAGAAGAAGTAAATCTACTAGTCAGCTTTCCAGATTTTTAAAGAGCAAAGTGATATATCTCTGAGACAGAGATGTCCACTTTCTAAAGACACTCGTGAGAATGTTTTTAAAGAGTGGTGGAGCTATGCGGGATCGAACCGCAGACCTCCTGCGTGCAAGGCAGGCGCTCTCCCAGCTGAGCTATAGCCCCATGATATTTTAATTCTCTCATGAGAAAGAATGGTGGGCGATACCGGGCTCGAACCAGTGACCCCCTCCTTGTAAGGGAGGTGCTCTCCCAACTGAGCTAATCGCCCACAATGTTCATTTTCACCTTTGAAAAGGCAAAATCTAAACGCGTTTTACATCACCTGTGGAGGAGATGGTGGGTCGTGTAGGATTCGAACCTACGACCAATTGATTAAAAGTCAACTGCTCTACCAACTGAGCTAACGACCCGTGGCGTCCCATAGGGGAGTCGAACCCCTGTTACCGCCGTGAAAGGGCGGTGTCCTAGGCCTCTAGACGAATGGGACACTTTGCTTGTTTGGCATTTGGGATGCCAAACCACTCTTTACTTTTTCAACCTATACAATTTGTGTGAGCACTTGCATCAATAGTATCGTTAAGGAGGTGATCCAGCCCCAGGTTCCCCTAGGGCTACCTTGTTACGACTTCACCCCAGTCATGAACCACACCGTGGTAAACGCCCTCCCGAAGGTTAAGCTATCTACTTCTGGTGCAGCCCACTCCCATGGTGTGACGGGCGGTGTGTACAAGGCCCGGGAACGTATTCACCGTGGCATTCTGATCCACGATTACTAGCGATTCCGACTTCACGGAGTCGAGTTGCAGACTCCGATCCGGACTACGACGTACTTTCTGGGATTCGCTCCACCTCGCGGCCTCGCTGCCCTCTGTATACGCCATTGTAGCACGTGTGTAGCCCTACTCGTAAGGGCCATGATGACTTGACGTCGTCCCCACCTTCCTCCGGTTTATCACCGGCAGTCTCCCTGGAGTTCCCACCATGACGTGCTGGCAAACAAGGATAAGGGTTGCGCTCGTTGCGGGACTTAACCCAACATTTCACAACACGAGCTGACGACAGCCATGCAGCACCTGTCTCACAGTTCCCGAAGGCACAAGTCCATCTCTGGTCTCTTCTGTGGATGTCAAGAGTAGGTAAGGTTCTTCGCGTTGCATCGAATTAAACCACATGCTCCACCGCTTGTGCGGGCCCCCGTCAATTCATTTGAGTTTTAATCTTGCGACCGTACTCCCCAGGCGGTCTACTTAACGCGTTAGCTCCGAAAGCCACGACTCTAGGTCACAACCTCCAAGTAGACATCGTTTACAGCGTGGACTACCAGGGTATCTAATCCTGTTTGCTCCCCACGCTTTCGCATCTGAGCGTCAGTCTTTGTCCAGGGGGCCGCCTTCGCCACCGGTATTCCTTCAGATCTCTACGCATTTCACCGCTACACCTGAAATTCTACCCCCCTCTACAAGACTCTAGCCTGCCAGTTCAAAATGCGGTTCCCAGGTTGAGCCCGGGGCTTTCACATCTTGCTTAACAAACCGCCTGCATGCGCTTTACGCCCAGTAATTCCGATTAACGCTCGCACCCTCCGTATTACCGCGGCTGCTGGCACGGAGTTAGCCGGTGCTTCTTCTGCAGCTAACGTCAAATTAATACGCTATTAACGTACCAACCTTCCTCACTGCTGAAAGTGCTTTACAACCCGAAGGCCTTCTTCACACACGCGGCATGGCTGCATCAGGCTTGCGCCCATTGTGCAATATTCCCCACTGCTGCCTCCCGTAGGAGTCTGGACCGTGTCTCAGTTCCAGTGTGGCTGATCATCCTCTCAAACCAGCTAGGGATCGTCGCCTTGGTGAGCCATTACCTCACCAACTAGCTAATCCCAACTGGGCCCATCCCGACGCGAGAGGTCCGAAGATCCCCCTCTTTGGTCCGTAGACATCATGCGGTATTAGCAGTCGTTTCCAACTGTTATCCCCCACGTCAGGGCAGGTTCCCAGCCATTACTCACCCGTCCGCCGCTCGTCATCTTCAAAAGCAAGCTCTTGAAATGTTACCGCTCGACTTGCATGTGTTAGGCCTGCCGCCAGCGTTCAATCTGAGCCATGATCAAACTCTTCAATTAGAATTTTGTTGTCACTCGAAAGTGACGCTCAATGAATACTGAATTACTTATTTGCCCTAAGGCAAATCTGCATTGACTGTGTTGATAGTGTTACTCCGAAGAGCTCAACCATCTTAGGTCACTCAGTTCATTGATAAATCTTATGCCTATCAAATACGAGTGCCCACACAGATTGTATAGGTCAAATTGTTAAAGAACGTTGACTTTCAATGCGTTGGCGCGTTGCGCTTCAGCAAGTCAGGCCGCGTATAATACGCGATTCTGATGTTCAGTCAAGAAAAAACTTTCATCTTTTTTCATCCGAAGATGACGTATAAAAATCTTTTCTTAACGTCGCTCACATTACAATCAGTCGGAGCGAAATAAAAGCCCGTTCGCTTGAACGGGCTCTCATTCAAATTTGAAGCCTGGCGATGTCCTACTCTCACATGGGGAGACCCCACACTACCATCGGCGCTATTACGTTTCACTACTGAGTTCGGCATGGGATCAGGTGGGTCCATAATGCTATGGTCGCCAAGCAAATTTTGTTGTGTCCCCCGCTTGCGCGAAAAACAAAAATCTGAAGAAAATCTGACTAGCCTATCTCTCAATACACATTCAATGTTCTTATCTGAGTCCGCTAAAACCCCTTGGGTGTTGTATGGTTAAGCCTCACGGGCAATTAGTATCAGTTAGCTCAACGCCTCGCAGCGCTTACACACCTGACCTATCTACGTCGTAGTCTCCAACAACCCTTTAGGACACTTATAGTGTCAGGGATGACTCATCTCGAGGCTTGCTTCGCGCTTAGATGCTTTCAGCGCTTATCAATTCCGAACTTAGCTACCGGGCAATGCCACTGGCGTGACAACCCGAACACCAGAGGTTCGTCCACTCCGGTCCTCTCGTACTAGGAGCAGCCCCTCTCAATCATCCAACGCCCACGGCAGATAGGGACCGAACTGTCTCACGACGTTCTAAACCCAGCTCGCGTACCACTTTAAATGGCGAACAGCCATACCCTTGGGACCGACTTCAGCCCCAGGATGTGATGAGCCGACATCGAGGTGCCAAACACCGCCGTCGATATGAACTCTTGGGCGGTATCAGCCTGTTATCCCCGGAGTACCTTTTATCCGTTGAGCGATGGCCCTTCCATTCAGAACCACCGGATCACTATGACCTACTTTCGTACCTGCTCGAATTGTCATTCTCGCAGTCAAGCGGGCTTATGCCATTGCACTAACCTCACGATGTCCGACCGTGATTAGCCCACCTTCGTGCTCCTCCGTTACTCTTTGGGAGGAGACCGCCCCAGTCAAACTACCCACCAGGCACTGTCCGCAACCCCGATTAGGGGCCAACGTTAGAACATCAAGCATACAAGGGTGGTATTTCAAGATTGCCTCCACACATACTGGCGTACGTGCTTCTAAGGCTCCCACCTATCCTACACATGTAGGGTCAATGTTCAGTGCCAAGCTGTAGTAAAGGTTCACGGGGTCTTTCCGTCTAGCCGCGGGTACACAGCATCTTCACTGCGATTTCAATTTCACTGAGTCTCGGGTGGAGACAGCGTGGCCATCATTACGCCATTCGTGCAGGTCGGAACTTACCCGACAAGGAATTTCGCTACCTTAGGACCGTTATAGTTACGGCCGCCGTTTACCGGGGCTTCGATCAAGAGCTTCTCCGAAGATAACCCCATCAATTAACCTTCCGGCACCGGGCAGGCGTCACACCGTATACGTCATCTTTCGATTTTGCACAGTGCTATGTTTTTAATAAACAGTTGCAGCCACCTGGTATCTGCGACTGCCTCTAGCTCCATCCGCAAGGGACTTCACCGGAGGCAGCGTACCTTCTCCCGAAGTTACGGTACCATTTTGCCTAGTTCCTTCACCCGAGTTCTCTCAAGCGCCTTGGTATTCTCTACCCGACCACCTGTGTCGGTTTGGGGTACGATTGCTTATAACCTGAAGCTTAGAGGCTTTTCCCGGAAGCATGGCATCAATGACTTCATCACCGTAGTGACTCGACATCGTGTCTCAGTGTTAACAGCGTCCCGGATTTACCTAAGACACCCACCTACGCACTTGAACTTGGACAACCGTCGCCAAGCTCACCTAGCCTTCTCCGTCCCCCCATCGCAGTTATAAGCAGTACGGGAATATTAACCCGTTTCCCATCGACTACGCCTTTCGGCCTCGCCTTAGGGGTCGACTTACCCTGCCCCGATTAACGTTGGACAGGAACCCTTGGTCTTCCGGCGAGGAGGTTTTTCACCCCCTTTATCGTTACTCATGTCAGCATTCGCACTTCTGATACCTCCAGCAAACCTTACAGTTCACCTTCAACGGCTTACAGAACGCTCCCCTACCCAACAACTCCGAAGAGTTGATGCCGCAGCTTCGGTGTATCGCTTAGCCCCGTTACATCTTCCGCGCAGGCCGACTCGACCAGTGAGCTATTACGCTTTCTTTAAATGATGGCTGCTTCTAAGCCAACATCCTGGCTGTCTGAGCCTTCCCACATCGTTTCCCACTTAGCGATAACTTTGGGACCTTAGCTGGCGGTCTGGGTTGTTTCCCTCTCCACGACGGACGTTAGCACCCGCCGTGTGTCTCCCGGATAGTACTTACTGGTATTCGGAGTTTGCAAAGGGTTGGTAAGTCGGGATGACCCCCTAGCCTTAACAGTGCTCTACCCCCAGTAGTATTCGTCCGAGGCGCTACCTAAATAGCTTTCGGGGAGAACCAGCTATCTCCGAGTTTGATTGGCCTTTCACCCCTAGCCACAAGTCATCCGCTAATTTTTCAACATTAGTCGGTTCGGTCCTCCAATTGATGTTACTCAATCTTCAACCTGCCCATGGCTAGATCACTCGGTTTCGGGTCTACTCCTAGCAACTCATTCGCCCAGTTAAGACTCGGTTTCCCTACGGCTCCCCTATTCGGTTAACCTTGCTACTAAAAGTAAGTCGCTGACCCATTATACAAAAGGTACGCAGTCACCCCACGAAGAGGCTCCCACTGCTTGTACGTACACGGTTTCAGGTTCTATTTCACTCCCCTCACAGGGGTTCTTTTCGCCTTTCCCTCACGGTACTGGTTCACTATCGGTCAGTCAGGAGTATTTAGCCTTGGAGGATGGTCCCCCCATGTTCAGACAGGATACCACGTGTCCCGTCCTACTCGTTTTCACGATAAAAGCATTGTCGTGTACGGGGCTATCACCCTGTATCGCTACCCTTTCCAGGGTATTCCACTAACACTTAAACCGCTTAAGGGCTAATCCGGGGTCGCTCGCCGCTACTGCCGGAATCTCAATTGATTTCTTTTCCTTCGGGTACTTAGATGTTTCAGTTCCCCGAGTTCGCCTCATACAGCTATGTATTCACTGCATGATACGTGCTTATGCACGTGGGTTTCCCCATTCGGAAATCGTAGACTCAAGTGGCTGTTACTGCCTTATCTACGCTTATCGCAAGTTACTACGTCCTTCATCGCCTCTGACTGCCAAGGCATCCACCGTGTACGCTTAGTCACTTAACCATACAACCCCAAGAGGTCTTGTGTATGGCAAACAACCAAGGTTGTTCCTAAGAACATGCTCAACTTACGTTGAACGGTTTTTCGCCGGACTCAAATATGTTCATCCCTCTCTAAGAGAAGAATGAAACCAAGAACACTTGAATGTGTTTGGTGTCAATTCCGAAGAATTAACGTTTTGAGAACTTTTGTTTCGTTACCTCTCGGGTAGAGAGATAAGAAACAGATTTCAATTTAATCCTTCTTTTTTCAAAGAAGAAGTAAATCTACTAGTCAGCTTTCCAGATTTTTAAAGAGCTATGATGTTCTTTCGAATCACCACTTTCTAATCACACTCAGAAAATGTGTTTAATAAGTGGCGTCCCATAGGGGAGTCGAACCCCTGTTACCGCCGTGAAAGGGCGGTGTCCTAGGCCTCTAGACGAATGGGACACTTTGCTTGTTTGGCATTTGGGATGCCAAACCACTCTTTACTTTTTCAACCTATACAATTTGTGTGAGCACTTGCATCAATAGTATCGTTAAGGAGGTGATCCAGCCCCAGGTTCCCCTAGGGCTACCTTGTTACGACTTCACCCCAGTCATGAACCACACCGTGGTAAACGCCCTCCCGAAGGTTAAGCTATCTACTTCTGGTGCAGCCCACTCCCATGGTGTGACGGGCGGTGTGTACAAGGCCCGGGAACGTATTCACCGTGGCATTCTGATCCACGATTACTAGCGATTCCGACTTCACGGAGTCGAGTTGCAGACTCCGATCCGGACTACGACGTACTTTCTGGGATTCGCTCCACCTCGCGGCCTCGCTGCCCTCTGTATACGCCATTGTAGCACGTGTGTAGCCCTACTCGTAAGGGCCATGATGACTTGACGTCGTCCCCACCTTCCTCCGGTTTATCACCGGCAGTCTCCCTGGAGTTCCCACCATGACGTGCTGGCAAACAAGGATAAGGGTTGCGCTCGTTGCGGGACTTAACCCAACATTTCACAACACGAGCTGACGACAGCCATGCAGCACCTGTCTCACAGTTCCCGAAGGCACAAGTCCATCTCTGGTCTCTTCTGTGGATGTCAAGAGTAGGTAAGGTTCTTCGCGTTGCATCGAATTAAACCACATGCTCCACCGCTTGTGCGGGCCCCCGTCAATTCATTTGAGTTTTAATCTTGCGACCGTACTCCCCAGGCGGTCTACTTAACGCGTTAGCTCCGAAAGCCACGACTCTAGGTCACAACCTCCAAGTAGACATCGTTTACAGCGTGGACTACCAGGGTATCTAATCCTGTTTGCTCCCCACGCTTTCGCATCTGAGCGTCAGTCTTTGTCCAGGGGGCCGCCTTCGCCACCGGTATTCCTTCAGATCTCTACGCATTTCACCGCTACACCTGAAATTCTACCCCCCTCTACAAGACTCTAGCCTGCCAGTTCAAAATGCGGTTCCCAGGTTGAGCCCGGGGCTTTCACATCTTGCTTAACAAACCGCCTGCATGCGCTTTACGCCCAGTAATTCCGATTAACGCTCGCACCCTCCGTATTACCGCGGCTGCTGGCACGGAGTTAGCCGGTGCTTCTTCTGCAGCTAACGTCAAATTAATACGCTATTAACGTACTAACCTTCCTCACTGCTGAAAGTGCTTTACAACCCGAAGGCCTTCTTCACACACGCGGCATGGCTGCATCAGGCTTGCGCCCATTGTGCAATATTCCCCACTGCTGCCTCCCGTAGGAGTCTGGACCGTGTCTCAGTTCCAGTGTGGCTGATCATCCTCTCAAACCAGCTAGGGATCGTCGCCTTGGTGAGCCATTACCTCACCAACTAGCTAATCCCAACTGGGCCCATCCCGACGCGAGAGGTCCGAAGATCCCCCTCTTTGGTCCGTAGACATCATGCGGTATTAGCAGTCGTTTCCAACTGTTATCCCCCACGTCAGGGCAGGTTCCCAGCCATTACTCACCCGTCCGCCGCTCGTCATCTTCAAAAGCAAGCTTTTGAAATGTTACCGCTCGACTTGCATGTGTTAGGCCTGCCGCCAGCGTTCAATCTGAGCCATGATCAAACTCTTCAATTAGAATTTTGTTGTCACTCGAAAGTGACGCTCAATGAATACTGAATTACTTTTTTGCCCTAAGGCAAATCTGCATTGACTGTGTTGATAGTGTTACTCCGAAGAGCTCAACCATCTTAGGTCACTCAGTTCATTGATAAATCTTATGTCTATCAAATACGAGTGCCCACACAGATTGTATAGGTCAAATTGTTAAAGAACGTTGACTTGGTCACTGGCTGAAATCGCCGTGTTCCGTGTCGATGGGGCGCAGTATAGGGACTTCAGAAAATGACGCAAGTAGTTTTATGAAAAAAATCACACTTTCGATGCCAAATGTCTATATAACACCCAAAAAGGCCACTTTTGATTAAAAAATACACAACCATCACGACGATCTTGATAGATCAAGGTCTAGAAAGTTGATCATTGCTTCAATCTGATTTCGTTTATTTGACGAGTTTGTGACCAGAAGACTATTGAGTAAAGCACAGTTCGCGGGTTCTGCACGGAAATATTTCTGAGACAAATATCTTTCAAGGCCAGTAAAAATGCAGATCTTTAGGGTTTAGTGTAAAAAACACTCAATAAGCTTTTCTTTATATACAAAAAAGCCCGCTTGCGCGGGCTTTTAGTATTTTTAGCTAAAACGGATGATTACATCATGCCGCCCATGCCACCCATTCCGCCCATATCAGGCATTGATGAGCCATCTTGTTTAGGCGCTTCGGTCACCATTGCTTCTGTGGTGATCATCAGGCCAGCAACAGATGCTGCAAATTGCAGTGCTGAACGCGTTACTTTCGTTGGGTCTAGAATACCCATCTCAATCATATCGCCGTATTCGCCAGTCGCTGCGTTGTAACCGTAGCTACCTTCGCCAGCTTTAACGTTGTTAGCAACAACAGAGTCTTCATCACCTGCGTTCAATGCGATTTGACGAATTGGAGATTCCATCGCACGGAGTGCCACTCGAATACCTACATTTTGGTCTTCGTTAGCGCCTTGGAGATTTACGACTTTGTGTGCAGCACGGATAAGTGCAACACCACCACCAGCAACCACGCCTTCCTCAACAGCTGCGCGTGTTGCGTGCAGTGCATCTTCTACGCGGTCTTTCTTCTCTTTCATTTCAACTTCAGTTGCTGCGCCAACTTTGATAACTGCAACACCGCCTGCCAGTTTAGCAACACGCTCTTGCAGCTTCTCTTTGTCATAATCTGAAGTTGCGTCTTCGATTTGCTGACGAATTTGAGACACACGGCCTTGGATCGACGCTTCATCACCAGCACCATCAATAATCGTGGTGTTTTCTTTAGTGATAGTAATGCGCTTCGCTTGACCCAGGTCTTCTAGTGTCACTTTCTCCAGTTCCATACCGATTTCTTCTGAAATCACAGTACCTGCAGTCAGTGTCGCGATATCTTGCAGCATCGCTTTGCGACGGTCACCGAAACCTGGCGCTTTAACAGCAGCCACTTTCACGATACCGCGCATGTTGTTCACAACCAGCGTTGCCAATGCTTCACCTTCTACGTCTTCTGCAATAATAAGAAGAGGACGTGAAGATTTCGCAACTGCTTCTAGAGTAGGTAGCAGTTCACGGATATTTGATACTTTCTTATCAACCAATAGGATGAATGGGCTGTCTAGATCAACAGAACCAGATTCTTGGTTGTTGATGAAGTAAGGAGACAAGTAGCCGCGGTCAAACTGCATACCTTCTACTACGTCTAGTTCATCTTGTAGAGATTGACCTTCTTCAACAGTGATAACACCGTCACGGCCAACTTTTTCCATTGCTTCAGCAATTAGTTTACCCACTGTCTCATCAGAGTTTGCTGAGATAGTACCAACTTGAGCGATTGCTTTCGTATCAGCACATGGAACAGACAACGCTTTCAGTTCTTCAACCGCAGCAATAACAGCCTTGTCGATACCGCGTTTCAGATCCATTGGGTTCATACCCGCAGCAACAGCTTTCAAGCCTTCAGTGATAATCGCTTGAGCAATTACCGTTGCTGTCGTTGTACCGTCACCCGCTGCATCGTTAGCTTGTGACGCCACTTCTTTAACCATTTGCGCGCCCATGTTCTGGAACTTATCTTCCAGTTCAATTTCACGCGCGACAGATACGCCATCTTTAGTGATGATTGGTGCGCCGAACGATTTGTCCAGTACAACGTTACGACCTTTAGGGCCAAGGGTCACTTTTACTGCGTTTGCTAGAACGTTTACACCTTCCAGCATTTTTGTTCGTGCATCATTGCCAAATTTAACGTCTTTAGCTGCCATTTCTCTCTTCCTTTAAAAAATCTGTTTCTATAGTGAAATAGTCATTACTCAACGATAGCCATGATGTCGTTTTCAGACAGGATCAGGACTTCTTTACCATCAATTTTTTCAGTTTTCGTGCCGTAGCCTTCTGAGAAAATAACCGTGTCGCCAACTTTAACGTCCAGAGGCTGAACAGTGCCGTTCTCAAGGATACGGCCTTTGCCTGCTGCTAGCACAACACCGCGAGTCGACTTCTCAGCAGCTGAACCAGTTAAAACAATGCCACCAGCAGATTTTGATTCAACTTCTTGGCGTTCAACGATTACTCGGTCATGTAGTGGACGAATGTTCATTGGTCGTCTCCTGAATTAATGTAGTGATCCATGTATGGAATATGTAAAAGGAAACCACAGCAAGTGTCGTTCCCAAAGTACCTTCTAAGTGGGGGTGGGTTACCTCAATCCCAAGGGGGAAAACGCAACTTTTTTGCTTTTTTTTAGCCAATATCTTTTGCGACATCACATTCTATACATTAGGGTAGCTCTGCCTTATCGATAACCATGGGCATCTGACCCGTTTACACATCCCCGCTTTCTCAATCTCAATGAAGAAAGCAGCAATCCGAGAGTAGTATGAAGGATAAGCACGGCCTGCTGACGGGTCCTATTGATCAAGTCCTCAAGAACATGACCATTCCTATGGTGTTTGGCCTTGTTGCCATTTTGGCGTTTAGTCTTGTTGATACCTTCTTTATATCCCTTTTAGGTACAGAAGCATTGGCCGCGGTGAGTTTCACGTTCCCCATCACGTATGCGGTCAATTGCATTACTATGGGTATCGGGGTTGGCCTTTCAACATGTATTGCACGTTCTCTTGGAAAGCGCGCCATGGGGGATGCCGCAAGAGTCTCTGGACACGGTTTGATCTTAGCCGTATTACTGGTGATTAGCGCAAGCATGATTGGGCTTGTCACTATTGACCCGTTGTTTCGTTTACTGGGTGCACGAGACGGCTTACTGCCGCTGATCCATGACTACATGAACGTGTGGTATCTGACTATACCCTTGCTAGTGATCCCCATGGCCGGAAACTCAGCTATACGTGCTACGGGAGACACCAAAACCCCAGCAAAGATTATGATCGTCGCTGGCATCATCAATGGCGTGCTTGACCCATTGTTGATATTTGGTCTAGGCCCATTTCCTGAGTTTGGCGTGCAAGGTGCCGCTATTGCCAGTGCCATTAGTTGGGCTGGGGCACTGATTTGCTCTTTGTACGTGTTAATAAAGAGGGAAAAACTACTGGCTCGCCCATCAACGCAATACCTCCTTCAAGATTGGAAAGACATCCTCTCGATTGGCACGCCCGCAGCATTATCAAATGCGTTAAGCCCGATTTCTGGCGCCATACTCATGGCGATGCTTGCAGTACAAGGCACTGCAGCTGTTGCCGCCTATGGCGCAGCGCAACGCGTGGAATCACTTTTGCTAATCGTGATGATGGCACTGACCTCCGCGCTCACACCCTTAATGGCGCAAAACTTTGGGGCAAATAACCCTTTACGTGCTTTCGAAGCATTGTTTCGAGCAATACGGTTTTCTGTTTTCTTTCAGTTTATTGTGTTTATCGCCATGGTACCGCTGAGTTTACCGATCGCTTCGCTGTTCAGCCAAGAGCCCGCAGTACAAGATAAACTCTGGCACTACTTGCTTGTTGTGCCGGCAAGTTATGGCATGCAAGGTGTGATGATGATGCTTGTCAGTGCGCTCAATGCCATGAAAAAGCCCGTATTGGCTTTCACAATTAACCTCATGCGCCTGTTTATATTGCTACTGCCTATGGCGTGGGTGGGTAGCCTTTTGGATAACACCGAAGGCATGTTCATCGGTATTGCCGTGGCCAATGGTATTGCCGGTATGATTGCTTATAGCATCGCATTGTTACTTCGCCGACAAGCTTTCGCCAAACTTCATCACTCATAGTGCAACAACATTTTCAGCCCAAAAAACCTTCAGGTTTCTAAGTGCATGATCCGATGCTGAAGTGCATCAAGCGCCAAGTACAGATCGCGATATTGCCCATCCGTTAATCCCGCCAACACACTTTGCTCCCATGTCTGAACACGTGGAACGATCTGCTGATAAAGCTCACAACCATGTTGAGTCAAACGAATAAGCGCGGCTCGCTGATCGTTCTCAAGTGTCTCACGCAGCACGATACCACTCGCTTCGAGTCGATTGAGGATGCGCGATACCTTGACTTTATCCATGCTTGTTTCTTTAGCCAAGTCTTTGGACAGCACCCCATCTCTTGCGCCAAGCGACGCCAAAACGCGCCATTCCGATCGACTGATGCCAAATTCTTTTTGATAAATTTTCGCCAGCGCATCGGCCACCTGCGTTGCTGTTTTCACCAACTTGTAAGGTAAAAAATCATCCAAAATAAAGGCTTGTGCATCCACCATACGATTCACCTCTTTGCGTTATGTCACACCCAATGCAACCACCACGGAAATTATGCGAGATTCAGTTGCCACTTTTTGCTGTTGAGCACTACCCTTAATATAGTTTCAAATGAAACTATATACCAACTCCCTCAGACCATCCTCGCAAAATGATGCGTAGTAGGAGGACAAATGCGAAAGTGGTTCTCATTTCCAATGATTGAAGGTAGCGCTTCCCGTCAGGCGCATTGCGATTTACCACAAGGCACCTTTGAACGTGAATGCGGCAAAGAAGGCTTTTTCGGCCCCGCCACACACATGTACCACCAGCACGCACCAACAGGGTGGTCAGAGTGGGAGGGGGATCTGCGCCCACACGCGTTTGATACCAACCAGATCGACGACACAAGTGACAACCCACTCACCGCGCCTTTGTTGCTATCCAATGCCAATGTAAAAGTCAGAATATGGCGCTGTGATCAGGCCATGACATGTTTGGTGAGAAATGGGGATGGCGATGATTGCCTGTTTGTTCATCAAGGTTCGGGCTCTTTGTATTGCGATTACGGGCACCTGACGTTTAGCGAAGGGGACTATCTCATTATTCCCCGCTCAACTAACTGGCGCATAGAACCCGATTCTCCCATCACGATCTTGATGATCGAAGCAAGCAACGGCTCTTATATGAGTGCTGATCGTGGCATTGTGGGCGATCACGCCATTTTTGATCCAGCAGTACTCGAGCATGCGCACATCGATGATGCTTTCCTTGCCCAGCAAGATGAACGTTCATGGCAGGTCTACTTAAAATCCCGCAATGTGCTCAACAAAATCACCTACCCGTTCAACCCACTCGATGCTATCGGCTGGAAAGGTGAACTCACTGTCTTTCGACTCAACTGGCGAGATATCCGCCCATTAATGAGCCACCGTTACCACCTTCCCCCTTCTGCACACATTACTTTTGTGGCAGATGGATTTGTCATTTGCACCTTTGTACCACGCCCCATCGAATCCGACCCTGGCGCATTGAAAGTGCCCTTTTATCACAACAACGACGATTACGATGAAGTCATCTTCTATCATCAAGGCGAGTTCTTCAGCCGAGACAATATTCACCCCGGCATGGTGACACACCACCCTTGTGGTTTTCCTCATGGTCCTCACCCCAAAGCATTCGAAGCGGGGGCCAAAGCCAAGAAAACACATACGGATGAAGTCGCTGTAATGATCGACACGCGCTTGCCATTAGATCTCGCTGACGCCGCGAAGCAAACCGAACTTGATGATTACGTGCTCTCTTGGCGCACCACCCCTCGTGGCTAACCCAACGCAATGGAATGAAGGAATAACGCATGAAACTCGCTTCCCTAAAACATCGCCGTGATGGCAAACTCATTTTAGTCTCCCGCGATCTCACGCAAGCCGTCGATGCCTCGGATATCGCCTTAACCTTGCAAGATGCTATCGACGAATGGGGTACCCTCTCGCCACTATTGCAAGAACGATACGACGCCCTAAACGCCAACAAAGCATCCGGCCGATTTACATTTAACCCAGTAGATTGCGACTCACCATTACCTCGCGCCTATCAATGGGCGGATGGCAGCGCTTACGTCAACCACGTCGAATTAGTGCGAAAAGCGCGTGGCGCAAGCATGCCCGAAAGTTTTTGGACCGATCCTTTGATGTACCAAGGCATGTCCGACAAATTCCTCGGCCCCTGCGACAACATCGAACTGTGTGATGAAAATTGGGGATGTGATTTTGAAGCGGAAGTCGCTGTCATCACTGACGACGTCAACATGGCAACTTCAGCGAATGACGCAGCAAAGCACATAAAACTGCTGATGTTAGTTAACGACGTTTCGTTAAGAAATCTGATCCCCGAAGAGCTTGCAAAAGGCTTTGGTTTCTTTCAATCCAAGCCTGCATCGGCCTTTTCCCCTGTCGCTGTGACACCTGACGAATTAGTCGAGAATTGGCACGACAACAAAGTACATCTGCCATTATCGGTTCAATTCAACGGTGACCTATTTGGTGCGCCTAACGCAGGTGTCGACATGACGTTTGATTTTGCAGAGCTTATCGCGCACGCCGCAAAAAGCCGTCCATTAGGGGCAGGTACCATCATCGGCTCTGGCACAGTGTCGAACCTTGATCGCAGCAAAGGTTCTTGTTGCATAGCAGAGAGACGAATGTTGGAAATTCTGGATCTTGGAGCACCCAAAACTCCCTTTCTACACTATGGTGATAAGGTTGAAATCGAGATGCATGACAAGGAAGGTCGTTCAATCTTCGGACGAATTGAACAAGAGGTTATCCCTCATGGGATAGCTCAACAAGGATAGCAAGGAAGAACGCGCTTTGAAGCTCTATGACTACAGTAAATCTTCAGCCTCATATCGTGTTCGCATTGCGCTCAATGTTAAGGGGCTGAGCTATCAGTCCCAGTCAGTCTCTTTACTCGAAGGCGACCATCGCAGTGAGCACTACATGGCACTCAACCCCAGTGGGCTAGTCCCTACCTTGGTCGACAATGGGCAAATACTGACGCAATCACTGGCAATTATCGAATACTTGGAAGAGGCATATCCGTCTCCCTCCATTATGCCTACCGATTGCGCTGCGCGTGCCAAATGCCGAGCCTTAGCGCTAGACATTGCCTGTGATATCCATCCTTTGAACAACCTTCGGGTACTCAAACACCTGACTGGCCCAATGGGACACAGTGAAGACGAAAAACTGGACTGGTATTTGCACTGGCTTCGCATAGGACTGAGCGCAGTAGAAAAGAAAGTGGAACACTCACAAACCGCGTTTTGTTGTGATGACACGCCAACGCTTGCCGATATTTGTCTTATTCCACAGCTGTTTAACGCCCGCCGCTTCCATCTTGATTTGACCCCTTACCCAACACTGAAAGAAATAGAACAGCGCTGCCAGGCCTTACCCGCCTTTGAGCAGGCGCACCCAGACAATGTTTAGGAGCAAGCATGTCAAATCAGCCTCTTTGGCAACCTAGCGCAACACGTATTGCCAATGCCAACCTGACAGATTTTATTAACACCATAAACCGTCAGTACGCGTTGAAAATCACCCACTATGACCAGTTGTATAATTGGTCAATTGAGAACAGCGAAGCTTTCTGGCAAACCTTGTGGCAATTTGCTGGCGTGGTGGGAGAACAAGGTGATCGAATCATCGACAAACCCGACAAAGACCCCAACAAGAACAGTCGCTGGTTTCCCGATGCCAAACTGAATTTTGCAGAAAACCTGCTGCAATGGGTCAATGACATGCCCAATAAAGACGCTATCGTCTTTTCTGGAGAAGATGAGAAAGCCAAAGCAATATCTTGGGCTGAGCTCGTGCGTCAAGTCAGCTGCATTGCAGCCTACCTCAAAACTTGTGGTGTAGAGAAAGGTGATGTGGTGGCCGGCTATCTGCCGAATATTGCCGAAACCGTGGTTGCCATGTTGGCCGCATCCTCACTGGGTGCGATTTGGACATCAACGTCGCCAGACTTTGGCACTGACAGCGTCCTGGACCGTTTTGGCCAAACACAGCCCAAAGTGCTCTTCACAACCGATGCCTACCACTACAACGGCAAAACCCATGATAATCTCGACAAAGCTCGTGCCGTGCGAGAAGGTGTCGAAAACCTCACCCACATGGTCGTGATCCCCTATGTCGGCGGAGCACCATTAAACGACAACGAAACATGCTGGCGCGCGCTATTGACCAAGCCTGCCGAACCATTATCGTTTACACGCGTAGGCTTCAACGATCCGCTCTATGTATTGTATTCATCGGGGACGACAGGTAAGCCGAAATGCATCATTCACAGTGTGGGCGGAATGTTGCTCAACCACCTGAAAGAGCATCAGCTTCATTCTGATGTGAAGGCAGGCGATCGCGTCTTTTATTTCACAACATGTGGCTGGATGATGTGGAACTGGCTGGCAAGTGCACTGGCAAGTGGCGCAACACTGGTGCTGTTCGACGGCTCACCGTTTTACCCTGACGCAGGCGTGCTGTGGCGTTTAACCGACGCGCAAAAAGTCACCCTGTTCGGCACATCGGCAAAATACCTTGAAGCCCAAGAAAAGCAAAACTATGCACCAATGCGTGAGCATTCACTGTCCACCCTACGCGTATTGTGTTCAACCGGCTCCGTGCTCGGCCCTGAGCAATTTGATTATGTTTATCAAAACGTCAAAAAAGATCTGCAACTGAGCTCAATCGCAGGCGGCACCGACATTTGTGGCTGCTTTGTGCTGGGAAGCCCGATTTCACCCGTTTATCGTGGTCAAAGCCAAGTTCGCGGGCTCGCACTCAACGTCGAAGTATTCAACAGCGAAGGAAAGCCCGTTCGTGATGAGAAAGGCGAACTGGTGTGTTGTAATAGCTTCCCCAACCAACCTGTTGGCTTTTGGCATGACACGGACGGCGAGCGCTACCACAAAGCCTATTGGGACAAAATTGAAGATATCTGGTTTCACGGCGATTACGTTGAACTGACCGATGAAGGCGGCATGATGTTCTTTGGTCGTTCAGACGCAATCTTAAACCCCGGCGGCGTACGTATCGGTACCGCTGAAATCTACCGTCATGTAAACCAGTTAGACGAAATCCTCGATTCCGTGGTGATTGGACAAGATTGGCAAAACGATGTCCGCGTCGTGCTATTTGTGAAACTCAAACCCGGTGTCGATTTGGATGATGCCCTTGAACGGAAAATTCGCTCCACGATCCGCACCAGTTGCACACCAAGACACGTCCCAGCAAAGATAATATCTATCACCGATATCCCACGCACCAAGTCAGGAAAGCTGGCTGAACTCGCCGTTCGTGATGTGGTGCATGGTAGAGCAGTAGCACAACTCAGCGCCTTAGATAACCCTGAATCTCTCGACCAATATAAAGATAGACCTGAGTTGCAGGAATAATCTCCGCAGGCCAAAACGCACAAAGCCAACCGTGAGGTTGGCTTTTTACGTTCGCTTTTTATCACGTGCGCAAATTACTTCAGGCGGTGATTGTCATCATTTTTGCGCTCGTATTCGCCCTCAAACGTGCTGCCATTTTCTGAACTATCACGAAACGGTCCATGATTGCGGCCACCAAATGGGTCATGACCATGCGGCCCTTGTTGTTGGAACCCACTTTGAAAACCAGCCACTTTCACGCGGCTCATCAATTGTTTTGCCAGCCATGCGCGTGGCCACGGCAGAAGAAAGGCCATGCCCATGGCATCTGTCATAAAACCGGGCGTCAATAACAGCACACCCGCTACGGCAAGCATCACACCTTCCACGATCTGCTGCGCAGGCAACTCGCCTTGCTGCAAACGTTGCTGTACGGTGATCAATGTTTGTAGCCCCTGACTACGAACCAAAGATGCGCCCACAATCGCCGTCAATAAAATCAATGCCACTGTCGGCCACAGCCCCAGCACGCCACCAACTTGAATGAACAAGGCGATCTCAATAATGGGGACAGTAATAAACATCAAAAGCAAAATTGGAAACACGCATACACCTCTTTGGAATTCTGGGGGAGATTAACCCTGCCACCATACTAACATTGCTGAATAACGAATGTTGTATGTTGGCAAAGCCAAGATATTGGGGTCAATTATGTACAACATTGGCTAGCTCTATTAGCAAAACAAACCCACGTGAGATAAAGAGTTTAACGGGATCAATACGTTTTAATCACGAGTTAAAACAAAGAGAAACAAATACATCGGCGATCAAGATCACATAATTGTGCAATTCATCTGACTTCGTTGTGATTGGTGATCTCTCTCATGTTTTTACTGCACTGGAGGAGTAAAATCCTTCAGCATAAATCGGATGAAAGCGCACTTTCATCCAGCCAAAATCTCTGGTGAATGGACTCTACAGCGAACTTTATGGCTAATAATTATCCAAAATAAGTTTCATTTAGGGCCAAACTATGTCTCAGACGATTGATCTCGAAAACAACGTAACTCCCCCTCATTTCGCTACCCGTATCGAAGAAGATTTACTCGGTGAACGTCATGTTCCAGCTGATGCGTATTACGGTATTCATACGCTACGAGCCATCGAAAACTTCAACATTTCACGCACCACTATCTCAGACGTTCCTGAATTTGTTCGTGGCATGGTATTCACCAAAAAAGCCGCAGCAATGGCGAACAAAGAGCTGGGAGTTATCCCGGCTGATGTGGGTGACTACATCATTCAGGCGTGCGATCTGATTCTAGACACGGGCAAATGCATGGACCAATTCCCATCTGATGTTTATCAAGGTGGCGCGGGTACATCCGTTAACATGAACGCTAACGAAGTGATTGCAAACCTTGCGCTTGAACTGATGGGCAAAGAAAAAGGCGAATACGACGTGGTTAACCCTAACGACCACGTCAACAAGAGCCAATCGACTAACTGTGCCTACCCGACAGGTTTCCGTATTGCGGTTTACAACAGCATCTTGACGCTGATGGATTCTATCAGCTACCTACAAGGTGAATTTGAAGGCAAAGCGGAAGAGAACAAAAACATTCTGAAAATGGGTCGCACCCAGCTTCAGGACGCCGTGCCTATGACCGTTGGTCAAGAGTTCCGCGCCTTTGCTGTCCTTCTAAAAGAAGAAGTGAAGAACCTAAAATACACCGCCGAGTTGCTGCTTGAAGTAAACCTTGGCGCAACCGCGATCGGTACCGGTCTAAACGCTGCTGCAGGTTACCAACAACTGGCCGTTCAGCGCTTGGCAGATGTTACCGGCCTTAACTGCACATCGGCAGAAGATCTGATCGAAGCCACCTCAGATTGTGGTGCTTATGTGATGGTTCACGGTGCACTTAAGCGTCTCGCAGTGAAGCTATCGAAAATCTGTAACGACCTACGTTTGCTGTCTTCTGGCCCACGTACTGGTCTTAACGAAATCAATCTGCCAGAAATGCAGGCGGGTTCATCTATCATGCCAGCGAAAGTGAACCCAGTGATCCCAGAAGTGGTGAATCAGGTTTGCTTCAAAGTCATCGGTAATGACACCACAGTAACGTTCGCAGCAGAAGCGGGTCAGCTTCAATTGAACGTGATGGAACCTGTGATTGGTCAGGCGCTGTTCGAATCGATTGAGATTCTGTCTAACGCGTGCATCAACCTGGGTGAGAAGTGTGTTAAAGGCATCACAGTGAACAAAGAAATCTGTGAGAACTACGTCTTCAACTCTATCGGTATCGTGACTTACCTCAATCCATTCATTGGTCACCACGAGGGTGACATTGTCGGCAAGATCTGTGCAGAAACAGGCAAGAGCGTCCGAGAAGTGGTGCTTGAGCGTGGCCTTCTGACAGAAGAGCAACTCGACGATATCTTCTCTGTCGAAAACTTGATGCATCCACAATACAAAGCGAAACGCTATAACTAAGTGTCAAATCATGGGTACTCACAAAGAGTACCCATTTTTTTGCATTCAAGCCCAAGCATGTCCAGTCATGCGGCTTGATGTAAAGAGCAAACGAAGAGACTTTTTAACCGTCATTTCGCCCCTAAAACCCTAGATATTCCATGGTTAAAGGTTCAGCGACACGGATTGATAGTGGCTCCGTTTGTTTTTTTAATTTCATCATTTGAACAGGAGTTACCCATGGTAGCAGTGGAGTTGTTCGTCGTTCTCGCCTTTATCTATTTAGGTGCGCGGATCGGTGGTATTGGGATTGGTTTAGCCGGTGGTGCGGGTGTCATCGCCCTTTCATTGTTTTTAGGTATGCCCACCAGCCAAAGTTACATTCCTATCGACGTTATTTTGATCATCATGTCAGTAATCACCGCCATTGCAGCCATGCAAGTCGCTGGTGGTATGGACTGGCTGGTTGAAAAGGCTGAGAATTTCCTTCGTAAGAACCCAAAACAAATCACCTTTTATGCCCCTATTGTCACGTACCTGATGACACTAATGGCAGGCACAGGTCACACCGCGTTTTCCACGCTACCTGTGATTGCAGAAGTGGCCAAAGAACAAGGGATTCGCCCATCTCGCCCACTTTCAATTGCTGTAGTGGCATCACAAATCGCGATCACTGCGTCTCCTATTTCGGCGGCAGTGGTTTTCTTCTCTGGCATCCTTGAGCCACTGGGCATCGGTTACCTGACGCTACTGGCCATTTGTATTCCGACCACTTTCATTGCGTGTATGGTGGGCGCTTTCGTCGCGAACTTCATGGGCTGCGAGTTGAAAGACGATCCTGTTTACCAAGAGCGCCTAGCAAAAGGGCAGATCAAGCTGCAAGGCACAGAAAAGCGAGTTATCGCGCCGACAGCAAAAAAAGCGACTTACATCTTTTTGGCGGCGATCGTCATCGTGGTTGGCTACGCCGCAGCGATTTCGGGCTCTATTGGCTTGATTGAAAATCCAACCCTAGGTCGTAACGAGGCCATCATGACCTTTATGCTGGCCGCCGCTGCACTGATTGTGCTGACCACGGACATTGATGCATCTAAAATTGCCGAAGCACCGACCTTCCGCTCGGGCATGACGGCATGTGTGTGCGTACTGGGTGTGGCATGGTTAGGTTCAACTTTCGTGAATGCGCACGTTGATGGCATCAAAGAAGTCGCTGGCACTTTGCTTTCTGACTACCCGTGGATGCTTGCCTTGGTGCTGTTCTTTGCTTCCATGCTGCTTTACTCACAAGGTGCAACCACAGTGGCATTGATGCCTGCTGCGCTTGCGATTGGCGTCGCACCGTTGACGGCCATTGCGTCATTTGCTGCTGTTTCTGCACTGTTTGTACTACCAACCTACCCGACCTTACTGGCAGCGGTAGAAATGGATGACACAGGTTCAACCCGAATCGGCAATCTGGTATTCAATCACCCGTTTTTCATTCCGGGTGTCGTGACTATTGCCACCTCCGTGGCGTTAGGCTTTGTGATCGGCGGCATCATCTTGTAAGCATCACTACACACAACATAGGGCTCTTCGGAGCCCTTTTCTTTGGCTTTCTCTTTCTTTCTAGTTTCTGAAAACAACCTACCCCACTGACACCTAAATCGATTTTACTGACACTTTCTGGAAACGAATTCGGGCTTTCCCGGTCTCAGTGATATAGTTTCTTTCACTCTTAGGTAAAACAGTTTCTGATGAAGGCTATGTCGACGATAGGCTCCCGATTTTTCGCCATTTTTGCGCTAGCGCTAATGAGCGCGCTTCCTGCACAGGCAGAGTTTTCTCTGTTTAATTCTTCAACCCCTACGATGGGCAGTGCACCCAAGTTCGTGCCCGTTGATCAAGCGTTCCCGTTCAATTTCACGCAGCAAGGCGATCGTATTTATCTCGACTGGCAGGTGACACCCGGCTACTACCTTTATCAAGATAAATTAGAGGTCAAAGCCAGTGAGGATGCAAAAATTGGCCCGCTGGAAATGCGCCAAGGTCAACCTTACAAAGATGAGTTTTTTGGTGATGTTTCGATTTACAAGCAGCCATTGACCGTCACCGTACCCATTATTCACGCCACTGACAGTTCATTGCTAAAAGTGACCTATCAAGGCTGTGCCGACGCCGGATTTTGCTATCCGCCAGAAACCGTGGATGTTCCGCTAAGTGCAGTGCTTGACGGTACTCGCGGCACTTCAACAACTGACAAAACAGCGACTGTCACCCAAGTTCAATCAGAGACTACTGCCACGCTGATGCCATCTTCTGTCTCACAAACTGATGTGAGCAGCTTGGCAGACAATTGGTGGCAACCTTTGCTGTTTTTAGGCCTGGGTATCGGCCTAGCCTTTACGCCTTGTGTTCTGCCCATGTATCCCATTCTCACGGGTATCGTGCTGGGTGGCGGTAAAAAAACTCACGGCCAGACATTCAAGCTTTCCATGCTCTATGTGCAAGGAATGGCCCTGACTTACACCCTGCTGGGGTTGGTCGTGGCTTCGGCGGGCCTGCAATTTCAAGCAGCGTTTCAACACCCTTATGTGTTGATGGGATTGAGTGCACTGTTTGTGGCGCTGGCACTGTCGATGTTCGGCGTGTTCAATCTGCAACTACCATCAGGCTTGCAAACCAAGCTCAGTGAAATAAGTAACCATCAAAAAGGCGGCAGCAACGCAGGTGTATTCGCCATGGGCGCAATTTCAGGATTGATTTGCTCGCCTTGCACCACGGCGCCACTTTCTGGCGCTCTACTTTATGTAGCACAAAGTGGCGATCTGCTTACTGGCGCTGTCACGCTCTATGCGCTCGCGCTAGGTATGGGTATTCCCCTGATTCTCGCAGCCATGTTCGGCAATAAACTCCTGCCGAAAGCAGGTGCTTGGATGGATAAGGTCAAAACCTTCTTTGGTCTAATATTGCTGGCTGCCCCCATCTTCCTGCTGGAACGTTTGCTGCCTGAACACATCAGCATTTGGCTTTGGGCATTATGGCTATTGGTTTCGCTTGGCTGGCTGTATCACATCAGCCGTACGCTCAAGCCAGGTAAATTGGCGAGCACCTTAGGTATTATTGCGATTCTAGGACTGAGTACCGGTGCCGCATTCACCTACAACGCGTTGTTCGTGACCACCACCAAACCCGCTATTCCATCGGTGAACTTTACACGTATCACGTCAATCGACGATCTGAATCGTGAACTAGCGGCTGCGAAACAGGCAGGCAAACCCGTCATGCTCGACTTCTATGCAGATTGGTGCGTGGCGTGCAAAGAGTTCGAAAAATACACCTTCCATGACGCAAACGTAGCACCGAAACTACAAGACTTTGTGTTGCTTCAAGCAGATGTCACTGCCAACCGACCGCAGGACATCAAACTGCTGATGTCGCTAAATGTACTTGGGCTGCCTACCTTAGATTTCTGGGACGCAAACGGCAAGCCAATGCCCAACGCGCGATTAACTGGATTTATGGAGCCAACCCCCTTTCTGTCTCACCTAGCGCAAAATAAGCTGATTAATTCTCAGGGTTAATTGCAGCCAAACTTGATCCCCCCGACATTGCCCACTGATGACGGGGGATCAAGCTCTTACTTCCCACCTATGCAAATTGATCAATTCCATGGCGAGTGTTAGTTTTTTTGTTAAAGAGGTATTAACGAAATCGCTATGGACGCTCAATACACCATTGTCATCGCCGACGACCATCCCTTGTTTCGCAATGCATTGTTCCAATCAGTGCACATGGCGATCAGTGGTGCCAACCTGCTTGAAGCAGATTCGCTAGACAGTCTGTCTTCGCTGTTAGAAAAAGAACCTGATATTGACTTGCTGCTACTGGATCTAAAGATGCCCGGTGCTAATGGTATGTCAGGACTTATCCACCTTCGCGCACAGTATCCAGAGCTGCCCATTGTTGTGGTCTCAGCCAGTGAAGAAGCCAGCGTTGTTCGTCAAGTTAAAGCCAATGGCGCAGTCGGATTTATTCCGAAATCCAGTGATATGCGAGAATTGATCAACTCCCTAAACCAAGTCTTGGATGGAGAGCCCTGCTTTCCTGAAGGTATTGATTATAGTGGGCATAGTGACGAAGAATCGCTGATGGAGAAGGTCGCTTCACTCACACCGCAGCAGTTCAAAGTGCTGGGTATGTTGTCTGATGGTTTGCTTAACAAACAGATTGCCTATGAGTTAGATGTCTCAGAGGCCACCATCAAAGCACACATGACCGCCATTTTTCGCAAACTCGGTGTCAAGAACCGCACTCAAGCCGTTATCTTGCTGCAACATAGTTCCCAAGATAAAACATAGTTCATAAGATAAAACATGGTTCCTAAGATAACCTAAGATAATTAGCACAACTTCATTGCCCTTCTTCAATAATGTCAGCGAATAGACAGCAAGGTGTGATAGTCTCTTCCATCACAGCCCGCTGTTCTAGCGGGTAATCTTTTGACCTTCTCTATCCTATTAGGAGGCCATCTTTGTTAACCGCACTCATCACCCAGTTTGTTGTTCTTTGGGCTGTTATTGACCCTATCGGCTCTGTGCCCGTTTACCTTTCGCAAACCAGTCATATGACCAAGCAACAGCGCCGAGTGGTTGCAGTCAAGGCCGTGCTGATCGCTGCGAGTATCTTGTTGTTTTTCCTGATTGCGGGGCAATTCTTGCTCGAAGCGATGCAAATCCCCTTACCTGCCTTTCAAGCGGCAGGCGGATTAGTGTTGCTACTGTTTGCGCTGACTATGATTTTTGGTGAGAGCAAGCCGGATCAAGAAACCAAAATGAGCAGCGAGTCACTCACCCGATCCGATCTGTCTGCCACTGCCGTGTATCCATTAGCCGTGCCTTCCATTGCGTCGCCGGGCGCGATGATGGCCATCGTTATGCTGACGGACAACCACCGTTTTGCCCTTGCCGAACAAGCCATGACCGCAGGCATTATGATGCTGGTATTAGTGGTGACGCTTCTCTTGTTGCTGAGTGCCAGCATGATCCACAAAATTATCGGCCAAGTAGGCGCGTCTATCATAAGCCGCGTTATGGGTTTAATCCTTGCAGCCGTTGCAACCAACAATTTGCTACAGGGCATTCTCGATTTTTACACCTTAGCCTAAAGCCTATTAGACCTTTGGATTAGTTAACATCCCGTTAACAAGCCAAAGGTTTGCCTCACGTCACATAAACCTTACATCCCAGAGAGTTACGGACTTATTTCGCTCGACTAAAGTTGCAGTGTTTACTTGTACCTAGGCTGCTATTGTCGAATCGTAACAATCCGTTAACTCGGCACTTAAGGAGATGGTGATGTCTGAGGAACAGAAAAGAGATAACGCCCAAGCCTACTGGCAAAAAAATGTCAGACTAATGATCGGCTTATTAGTGGTTTGGTTTGTGGTGTCGTTTGGTTGCGGCATCTTGTTTGTTGATGAACTCAATCAATTTCGCATCGGCGGCTACAAACTGGGCTTTTGGTTTGCACAACAAGGGTCAATTTATACCTTCTTAGCAATCATTTTTATTTATGCTTTTCAGATGCGCAAACTCGACCGTGAGTTTGGCGTAGAAGACGACGAGTAAGGAGCCGTATCATGGATTTGAAAACCGTTACTTACCTTGTCGTAGGTTTCACGTTTGTGCTGTATATCGGCATCGCGATTTGGGCCCGAGCCGGTTCAACGAAAGAGTTTTACGTTGCAGGCGGTGGTGTTAACCCTGTTGCAAACGGCATGGCAACCGCTGCGGATTGGATGTCAGCAGCATCATTTATTTCAATGGCTGGTCTTATCGGCTTTATGGGGTACGGTGGTTCAGTTTTCCTAATGGGGTGGACTGGCGGCTACGTTCTGCTGGCGCTTCTGTTAGCACCTTACCTTCGTAAGTTTGGTAAATTTACTGTGCCTGAATTTATCGGTGAACGATTCTATTCAAACACAGCCCGTATTGTGGCCGTTGTTTGTTTGATTATTGCTTCGATTACCTACGTTATCGGTCAGATGAAAGGTGTAGGCGTTGCGTTTGGTCGCTTCCTTGAAGTGGACTACGAAACAGGTCTTTACATCGGTATGGCGATCGTATTCATGTACGCTGTTTTCGGCGGCATGAAAGGCATTACCTATACCCAGATTGCACAGTACTGTGTCCTGATTCTGGCATACACCATTCCTGCTATCTTTATCTCGCTGCAACTTACTGGTCACGCCCTGCCACAAATTGGCTTAGGCAGCACCATGACAGGCACAGATACCTATCTGCTCGATCGGCTTGATCAGGTGGTGACCGAACTCGGCTTCAGCGAATACACAACATCGGTACGCGGTGACACCCTTAACATGTTCGTCTACACCCTGTCACTGATGATTGGTACCGCAGGTTTGCCACACGTTATCATTCGTTTCTTCACAGTACCGAAAGTACGTGATGCACGTATCTCTGCGGGTTGGGCGCTGTTCTTCATTGCGATTCTTTACACCACGGCTCCCGCTGTTGCTGCAATGGCACGTCTGAATCTGATGGATACTGTGAACCCTGCACCAGGTCAACACCTTGCGTATGACGAGCGTCCTGACTGGTTCAAAAATTGGGAAAAAACAGGTCTACTCGGTTTTGACGATAAGAACAATGACGGCAAAATCAACTACACCTCAAGCGATGCAACGAACGAGCTAAAAGTTGACCGTGACATCATGGTTCTAGCGAACCCTGAAATCGCAAAACTGCCTAACTGGGTAATTGCACTGGTTGCAGCGGGTGGTCTTGCAGCAGCACTGTCAACGGCTGCGGGTCTACTATTGGCCATCTCCTCTGCGGTGTCGCATGATCTCTTGAAAGGGGTCATGATGCCGAACATATCCGAGAAGAACGAGCTCATGGCGAGCCGGGTAGCCATGGCCTTTGCCATCGCCTTTGCTGGTTACCTCGGACTTAATCCGCCCGGGTTCGCCGCCGGCACGGTGGCGCTCGCCTTCGGTCTGGCAGGCTCGTCTATCTTCCCTGCTCTGATGATGGGTATCTTCTCAAAAACCATCAACAAAGAAGGTGCGATAGCCGGCATGATCGCAGGCATCAGTGTCACACTGTTCTACGTATTCCAGCACAAAGGCATTTTGTTTGTTGCTGACTGGAAATACCTCCAAGACTGGGGTAGCAACTGGTTCTTTGGTATCGAACCAAACGCATTCGGTGCTATCGGCGCGCTGATTAACTTCATTGTTGCCATTGCCATATCACGTGTAACAGCAGAGACACCACAACACGTGAAAGACTTGGTGGAGCATGTGCGTATTCCTGCAGGCGCAGGCGATGCACAGTCACACTAATCTTCTTTATACGGCTGCAAGCAGCCAAGGAAGCGACAAGCTTCTAAAAAGAAGGGCATAAGCATCACGTTACCGCTAAAAAGCCCCTTTATGGGGCTTTTTTTAATGTATGTTGAGCCCATAAGCCCACGGATGAATGCGGAAAACGTTACCTATTATGTTAAAAAACAAACATATAATCGCAGCAATGCTCGTTGCTCCTATCTTAGCCATCATCGCCTATTTCGGTGTTGATCTTGCTGTCAGCGAGAAGCCACATGTGGCAAAAGAAGGAGAGTCTTATAAGCTCGTGCCTGGCTCAAACTGCCGCTATACCAGTGGTATCTGTACATTGGAAAACGGCGACTTCAAAGTCAAACTACGCTCTGAGCAACTCACAGACAATGCTCTGGTCATTAAGCTGATTTCTGACTTCCCTTTGGAAGGCGCCAAAATCAGCTTGGTGCAACAAGAAGGGAAGAGCGCTACGCCTGTAGATATGGCTGTGAATAAAGAAGATAAAAAAGAATGGTTCGTTGATCTTCCCGCCCCAACAACAGAAGAAAGCGAAATTCATTTGGTGGTCAAAGCAGATGGCACGCTTTATTACGCAGAAGCCCCAGCGGTTTTTGCTGAATACAAAACCCTATTTACAGAAGATAAGTAACGTTAGCGCGCATTGCCTCTTTGCATTTAACACGCTAACGATAAATCAGAGGTTATTGCCCCGCGAGGTAATGTTTGGCAGCAGACACAACCGCTGCCACTCTTCCCTCATGTTCTTGCTCTGACAGCCAGAACGTCACATCAACCCAACCGTCTGTGCCCATCATCGCTAACTCTGTGATCTGCATTTCCGCAGTGAGCGGATCCCAGACCCCTTCTGTGCGAATAAGGCCCACTTCAGTATCTAACCTAGGTATAGAGAATGCTTCCATGTTAGTTCACTTTTTGTTGAAGCAGGGCTCTTAGCTTTAAGGGCTTAACGGGTTTAGCTATATAACTAAAGCCTAATTCGCGAATTAAAGTTCGGGTATCTACGGTTCGGTCAGCCGTAATAATCGCGCCGATAAACCCCTCACCCAACATTTCCCTGCAGCGTTGCAATACATCTAACCCCGTTAATGATGGTGCTAGATGATAATCACTGAGAATGGCATCAGGTCTCAAGCCGCCTTCCAACAAACTGACAACTTCATCAAGATCTTCTGCGACGCTAACTTGGCATCCCCAGCGGGATAACAAGCTTTCCATACCGGAAAGGATGTCCCTCTCATTATCCACACACAGCACACGAACCCCAGCGAATGGCTCAGCAATTTTCACTGATTCTTCAGCCACAACTCCAGTGTTACAATACTGAGGCAATGCCGTGTCACATTGCGCTGTGATAGAGAATACCGTCCCTTTGCCCGGCCAAGATCTCAGCCCCAGCGGTTGATTGAGAATGCGACTAATACCGCGCGCGATGGCAAGCCCTAGCCCCAACCCCAGCTCAGCCCCTTTACGATCAATACGCGTGAATTCATTGAAGATATCTTGCTGTCTGTCGTCGGGTATACCGGGGCCGTTGTCCCACACTTCAATGCGGCATTGTGAACCTTGACGCCGCACACCAAGCAGAACTCGCCCATCAGGATTATAACGAAAGGCATTGGTCAGAAAATTTTGCAATACTCGACGCAGCAAGCGACGGTCAGATCGGATCCACAAGCCGGTGTGCTGCACGCGAAAATCTACGCCTTGTTGACGCGCAATCATGCCGAACTCAGCCGCGAGAGTAGAAAACACATCATCCAGCTCAAAATGGGCGATCTGGGCCTTCATTTTCCCAGATTCAAGCCGCGAAATATCCAGCAAGTCACCAATCAAATCTTCTGCAGCACCCAACGCACTCTCAATATGCGATGACATCTTCTGCACGTCTTTGTCTTGCGCCATCTCACTGAGTGACGATGCAAATAAGCGTGCGGCGTTCATCGGCTGCATCAAATCGTGGCTCACCGCCGCCAACAAGCGGCTTTTCGATTGCGAAGCTTGCTCAGCTTTGGTGGTGGCGCTAATTAAACGACGATTGAGCGATTCCAGTGCTTGCGTCCGCTCTACAACACGCGCTTCCAAGGTTTCATTGGATTGTTTCAACGCTTCTTCTGCATCACGGAAAGCAGTGATATCGGTGAAGCTCATCACGAACCCACCGCCGGGCATTGGGTTACCCTGCACTTCAATCACACGTCCATCAGGGTGAACACGCGACGAAGTATGCGAGGAGCCTTGGCGAAGATAAGAAACCCGTTTTTTGACGTGATCTTCAATTTCACCGGGGCCACATAACCCTCGCTCGGCGTTATAGCGCACCACATCGGCAATTGGCCTCCCTACCTGAATCAAATCTGGCGGGAAGTTAAACAACTCGACATAGCGCTGATTCCACGCCACC
The DNA here is from genome assembly GCF_045679545.1 of Enterovibrio litoreus. Taxonomy (NCBI): domain Bacteria; kingdom Pseudomonadati; phylum Pseudomonadota; class Gammaproteobacteria; order Vibrionales; family Vibrionaceae; genus Enterovibrio; species Enterovibrio litoreus. Next base: position 196,170 of record NZ_CP166194.1, on the reverse strand, counting down.
AGCCTTAGCTGTTTATCCACCACGGAAATCCCCTGACTAATGTGCTCAATCGCCCCTTGCAACAAGCCTCGACTGAAATCGAACAGCTCCGAAGCTTCGTCCACAATGGTGGCAATTTCTTCTAGCTGCATGTTGCGCCCTTGCAGCGCCGAAGTCAGGACAAGCTTGGCAGACGATGCACCGAATACGCCTGCCAGCACACGCTCGGTATGTCGAATTAAAGCCGCACTGGCTTGCTGTTGCGGCAGCAATATTTCACCGCGTTGCTCGCCAAAAGCCCGAAACGTTTGGCGCATGCGCGTGCGACCCACAAAACGCGCTGCTAGCATTTCGAGCTCGGCTACTGTCACACGGCTTTGATACAGGCTGGAGTCATCGCCCTCAGGTAGCGGCGTACCGACAAAGCTCGCTGCTTGCAGGCGTTCGCTCAATGACGGACGAGTCGCCATCGAGACCACAACAAAGCAAAACATGTTAACCATTAAGCTCAACACCATGCCCCAGTCGACAGGGTTCAAAGAGCGGAAGAAAGGAATATCTGGCGGGGATAACATCCACAACACAACGTTGCTGTTTGCATCGCCTGCTAACATGCCCGTTTGCATCATCAGCGTCATCAGCCATACGATAAAGCCAGAAAGCAATCCCGCATACACGCCTTTTTTATTGGCTTGTCGCCAGTAAATACCCGCCACCAATGGTGGTGCAAATTGGGCAATCGCGGCAAAAGAAAGGAAACCGATAGCAGAAAGAGAAGGGACTTCGAGAATGAGCTGATAAAAGCCCCACGCTGCGATGAGCAGCAGAAATATCAGGGCGCGACGCACATTCAGCAACAGCCCAGAAAACTGGGTAAAGTTGCGGTTAGACACCCGCATACGGCGCAGTAACTGTGGCAACACCAGGTCGTTCGACACCATGATCGCCAATGCAATGGTCGACACAATCACCATACCACTCGCCGCGGATGCCCCGCCCAGAAAGGCCAACAGCGCAATGCCTTCATTGCCCGTTGACAGTGGTAACTGGATCACATGGGTATCTGCCGAGAGATGTGGCAAAAATATTTGTCCCGCATAGGCCAGCGGTAACACAAACATCCCCATAAGCAGTAGATAAAGCGGGAACACCCAACGTGCAGTATGCAAATCCTGCGCACGTGCATTTTCAACCACCATGGTGTGGAACTGACGAGGCAAGCATATGATGGCCGCCATGGTCAGCAGCGTATGCACTAATAGCGCTCCCCACTGCGGCTCGCCTACCACATTGGCATCCTTCAAGCTCGGCAATGGACCTGGCGCGTCGAGCAGCATAAACACGGCAAACATGCCCACCACCAAAAACGCCACCAGCTTGACAATAGACTCAAACGCCACTGCCATCATCATGCCTCTATGATGCTCAGTAGAGTCGATATGACGCGTACCAAACAGTACCGTGAACATCGCCAGAGACATACACACTAGCCAAGCAATTTGTCCTTGGTTTAGTCCTGCTTGTTTACCGATGTCTGGCGCAATCACGTCGAGACCCATGGTAATGCCGCGAAGCTGCAACGCGATATACGGCAAGATCCCTAGCACGGCAATCACGGTAACCATGACCGCCAAACCTTGCGATTTTCCGTAACGCGCGGCAATAAAATCTGCAATAGACGTAATGTGCTCACGCTTAGCGATCAAGATAATCCGAGCGAGGAAGCGCCAACCAATGGTGAACACCAAAATGGGGGCTAAATAGATAGGGAGGAATGACCAAGGCTGACTGGATGCCTGCCCGACCGTGCCAAAAAAGGTCCACGAGGTACAATACACCGCAATAGAAAGGCTATATATCCATGGCCGCCAGCCTCGCAGCCAACGTGGGCGGCTATCGCCATACCAAGCAATTAAAAACAAAACCCCAAGGTAGGCCAGTGCCACGGGCACCACAATCCATCCAGCCGACATAATTCCTTCCATGACATGCGGTTATCAATTGTTTGTTTACCACGACAGGTGAAATGCAACAACGTGCATCCTGATCGCCGTGAGCTACCTCTCCTTGCCTTCCGCGTCAGTGCTTACTGCATGCTTCCGGGCGGTTTGATTGCACCAAAGGCAAAGAGAGAAACAATACAGGCACACCCAATAACGCCATGATGAAAAAACTGTCGCCACCCCACAATCCAAAGGATTCGCCACTAAGCACAGTGAGCACCGCCATCACACCGCCCAGAGGAAGCGCACTGTATAACGCTTGCAACGCCATCACCCTATCCGCTGTTTGCTGCTGGATATATCGCATGGCTGCAATATGCGCGACACCAAAGGTTATCCCATGTAAAGACTGAGCGAAAACAAGCACACTCATCTCTGTTGACCACCCCGTCAGCAACCAGCGAAGAATCACCGCACATGCCGCGAGACGAAAAAGAGATTGCACTGACCATCCACCGAAAAGGCGCTGGCTGAACGCAAATATCAACACTTCCACCCCGACGCCCAAGCTCCATAGATAACCGACCCATAAGTCCGAAACGCCCGATTGCGTCCAATGAATCGCGCTGAACGCATAGTAGGTCGCGTGACTGCCTTGAATGAGCGAAACAATGATGAAAAAAGTGATCACACTGCGTGATTTCAACACGTGAAGAATCGGCGGCCTGCCTAAGGGTTGCTGAGTTTCATTTTGTGGCAACGGATTTGGCGAGAACAAACTCCAGCACCAAGTGATCAACAAAGCAACAGCGGCCATCGGCACAATCACCGAAGGGCCAAACGTGTCGACCATGCTACCCGTAGTCATTGAGCCTACAACAAAGGCCAAGGAACCCCACAGCCGTGCTTTGCCATAATCCACCAGCTGGCGACGATGATAGTGATTTGCCAACGCATCAGACACAGGAACCGCAGGCCCTATCACACTGTTAATCAGCACAGAAAGCACCGTCAACCAAAGCAAGTTCGGTGTGGCGATAAGGTGGAGAAAACCCACCGTCGCACCTAAAAAAGCCACCCAGCGTGCAGCAGGGAGCAAGTGTTCCGGCAAATGAAAGCGTGGCGTCACTGTTAGGTTCACCACGAAACGGGTCATGATCCCCGCACCGAGCACTATCCCAATCTCATCTGGGGATAGCCCTAACCAAGCAAGCCATACTGACCAAAAAGGCAGATACACGCCGAAGGCGAAGAAAAAAGTCCCGTAATAAATAGAAAGCCAATGGAATGGCGAGGGACGATGAAGTTTCAAACTGGCGGATCCTTCTACCAAGGTTCAAAGAGTGGCTATTCTGACAGCGAAGCAAAAAAACTGATATACCCGAGTAACCTCAGAAATGTGACGAAGCCGCATAGACTAAAGTCGGCTGGCAAGCGCACGGGTGGTGAGACACACTGAGATATACATCGCGTGCCGTCTTTCCTATGCAAAGGAGTTGCCATGCCAGAACCATTTGATACCAACTCTCCGCCGTTTGATCGCTTGAATGTTAAACAGGCCAAGCATCTGCTTTCAGCACTCGATGTGGCGTACTACCGCCGTGGTGACACCCTGATTGATATTGGCGACAAAAACAGTGCGCTGAACATAGTGATCAAAGGGCGAGTGCAGGAAGTGAACCCTGAGACCAAAGAGATACAGGCACAATACATCAAAGATGACTTGTTCGACGCCCGCGCCTTGTTACTGGGCTATTCCCATCACTGCTATCGCGCAGTGGAAGACACGCTGTGTTACGTCTTGCCCAAAGCGGTTTTTGTTGCTCTATACGAAGAAAACCAAGCTTTCGCCGATTATTTCAATACCAGCTTCAGTCAACGAAAGCGCCTGCTAGAAAAAGCTCAACAGCAGCAAAATCTTGCTGAATTTATCCTGACGCAGGTGGATGAAAGTAATATCCAGCCCATCTTAACCCTCGATCACGATACCTCCATTCATGACGCCACGCGACTCATGCACAAGCAACGCCAAGACTGTGCATTGGTGGCAATGAAAGGAAAATCGCACGATGTGGGTATTATTACGCGCACTAACTTACTTCATGCATTGGTCGAAGATAGCTGCTCGCAGTTGCACCCTATTGGAGAGGTAGCAACGGCACCTGTTATCAGCGTCGAAGTGGGTGATTTCCTTTTTAATGTCATGATTTTAATGACACGCGATCGGGTCAAGCGCGTTAGAGTGACAGAGAATGGCGAGACAGTGGGCATGCTCGACATGACACAGGTGTTAAGCTTGTTTTCAACTCATTCTCACGTACTCTCACTGCAAATCAACCGCGCCCATACCATCGAAGAATTGGCGCTTGCAGCCAACAATCAGCAGCAGTTGGTTGAAACGCTGACCAACAACGGTATCCACACCCAGTTTGTGATGGAGCTTATCTCTGCAGTCAACGAACAAATCATTGAAAAAGCGTTTCGCCTTACCATGCCAGAAGCTTTCTATGATAAATGCTGCCTGTTTGTCATGGGCTCAGAAGGTCGCGGCGAACAAGTGCTCAAGACAGATCAAGACAATGGCTTAGTGCTTGCCGACGATGCAGATTGGCCGGATGTTCAGCATTACATGGGGCGATTTAGCGAAGTGCTCAGCCGGCTTGGTTACCCACCCTGCCCGGGCAATGTCATGGTAAACAACCCCCGCTGGGTCAAAACGCAAACTGAATGGCAAAAAGATATCCTATCCCTGTGTCAGATATCCGATGAAGGCAGTTTAATGGACTTGGCCATCATCGCAGATAGCCATGCCGTCGCGGGCAACAAAGCCTTGCTTGATCCTGTCTCAGCGAGATTGCGTGACACCTTGAAAGGCAACATGCTGGCTCTGAATACCTTTGTGCGTCCTTGTCTCGCCTTTCGCGTGCCATTAACTTTATTTGGTGGCCTTAAAACCGACAAAGAAGGGTTGGATGTTAAAAAAGGTGGGATATTTCCGCTGGTTCATGGCGTGCGCACTTTGGCACTCGAACATGGACTCACCGAAACTAACACCTTCGATCGCCTCAATGCATTAGTGAAATGCCATGCCATGGATCAGGAAAACGCCAACAATCTCGCCGAAGCGCTGAAGCTGTTTGTCAAAACCCGATTACGACAGCAACTCGACAAGGAAGCGGCCACGGTAGGCAATCAACTGGATGTGACACGAATACCACGTACTGAGCGAGACTTGCTGCGCGATTGCCTAAGCGTGGTCAAAAAATTCAAAGAACGACTCGCGACGCATTACCAGGTCAGAGACTGACATATGAACCTGCTGTCGAGATACTGGCACCGCTACCAATGGCGAAACACGCCTTACGCGCATCTATTTGCCGCTCCGACGGATGAAGAAGTGGTATCCCTTGATTGTGAGACCACCAGCCTCGACCCGCACAAAGCGGAGCTTGTGACCATTGCTGCCACTAAAATTCGCGGCAACATGATAATCACTAGCGACCCACTCACGCTCTCACTGCGCGCGCCATCCTCGCTCAACGCGCAATCCGTTAAAATTCACGGCATTCGTCATCAGGATTTAAACGACGGATTATCGGAAAAAGACGCCATGCAGCGTCTCATCGATTTCATTGGCAATCGCCCCATCGTCGGCTATTACATTCAGTACGATAAAGCGATCCTTGATCGGTATGCCAAAAGGCTCTTGGGCTTCAAGCTGCCAAATACCACGATTGAGGTGAGTGATATCTACCGCAAAAAGCTCGAACACATTCTTCCCAACGCCTACTACGATTTGAGTATGGAGGCGATAGGACACCATCTCGACCTACCATTGTATGGACGACATGATGCACTTGATGATGCAGTCAGTGCCGCCTTGATATACGTGCGTTTAAAGTACGGCGATGTACCAATGCCCAGATCAACTTGAACCTCACGCAACTAGACGCATTTAAGTGAGATCAATGCCTCACTGTGAGGCTCGCAAGCTCACAAATCTCTGAGAAAACACACGCGTCATCCTAAAGTCTAATTGTCGAGAACCCTCATCTGACCGACCTTAATGTAACAAGACCGCAATACCGTACCCTATTCTTATATAACGCGGTCGACAAATCAGGATGCCAGAAGGCATCACGCAGGAACACAAGGAGAAAAATAATGAGTGAGGTTCACCTGCACCCGGTCATGCCGGAGATTGAAGCAAACGCGCACGTAAACAACGATGGCTACCGCGAAATGTACCAGCAGTCCGTTGTTAACCCTGAAGGATTCTGGCGCGAACACGGCAAAATCGTTGACTGGATCAAGCCTTTCACCAAGGTGAAACACACTTCTTTTGATACGGGCCATGTCGATATCAAATGGTTTGAAGATGGCACACTCAACGTTTCTGCTAACTGTATTGACCGTCACCTTGAATCCAAAGGCGATCAAGTCGCCCTGATTTGGGAAGGTGATGACCCAACCGAAGACAAAACACTGACATACAAAGAGCTTCACACCGAAGTGTGTAAGTTCTCTAATGCATTGAAAGGCCAAGGCGTTCGCAAAGGCGATGTCGTGTGCCTTTACATGCCAATGGTGCTTGAAGCGGCTATTGCTATGCTGGCTTGTACCCGTATCGGCGCCGTTCACACCATCGTATTCGGCGGCTTCTCTCCAGAAGCACTGGCTGGCCGTATTGTCGATTCAAACGCAAAAGTCGTGATCACCGCCGACGAAGGTGTTCGTGGTGGGCGTGCAGTCCCTCTGAAACAAAACGTCGATGCTGCACTGGCTAACCCTGCAGTAACCTGCGTTGAGAAAGTGGTGGTTTATCAGCGTACAGGCAACAACGTGGAATGGCATTCTGACCGCGACGTATGGTGGCACGAAGCCACCGCTGTGGTATCAGACAACTGTGAACCAGAAGAGATGAGTGCGGAAGATCCGCTGTTTATTCTTTACACGTCAGGTTCAACAGGCACGCCAAAAGGTGTTCTTCACACCACGGGGGGCTACTTGGTTTATGCCACCATGACATTCAAATATGTCTTTGATTACCAAGAAGGTGAAGTCTTCTGGTGTACGGCAGATGTTGGCTGGATCACCGGTCACAGCTACTTGGTCTACGGACCGCTAGCAAACGGCGCAAAAACCATTCTTTTCGAAGGTGTTCCTAACTACCCATCGACCGCTCGCATGAGTGAAGTGGTTGATAAACATCAGGTTAATATTCTATATACTGCTCCGACCGCAATTCGCGCACTGATGGCGAAAGGCAACGAAGCTGTTGAAGGCACCAAGCGTGACTCACTGCGTATCATGGGATCAGTGGGTGAGCCGATTAACCCAGAAGCGTGGGAGTGGTATTACAAAACCATCGGCGACAGCAAATGCCCGATCGTTGATACTTGGTGGCAGACTGAAACTGGCGGCATTTTGATTTCCCCACTGCCAGGCGCAACGGCCTTGAAACCAGGATCTGCAACTCGTCCATTCTTCGGTGTGCAACCTGCGTTGGTCGATAACATGGGCAACATCGTTGAAGGCGCAACCGAAGGCAACTTGGTGATGTTAGATTCATGGCCAGGCCAAATGCGTACTGTATTTGGCGACCATGAGCGTTTCGAGCAAACCTACTTCTCGACCTTTAAAGGTATGTACTTTACAGGCGATGGTGCACGTCGTGATGAAGATGGTTACTACTGGATCACAGGTCGTGTCGATGACGTATTAAACGTGTCGGGTCACCGCATGGGTACGGCGGAAATCGAATCTGCGCTCGTCGCATTCGACAAAATTGCCGAAGCCGCGATCGTCGGTGTACCGCATGATATTAAAGGTCAGGCAATCTACGCGTACATCACGCTGAACGCGAGTGAAGTACCAAGTGCCGAACTAACCAAAGAAGTGAAAAACTGGGTACGTAAGGAAATTGGTCCTATCGCCACGCCTGATTTCATCCATTGGACAGATGCGTTACCTAAAACCCGCTCGGGTAAAATCATGCGCCGCATCCTGCGCAAGATTGCTACCGGTGATACAGGAACGCTGGGTGATACCTCTACACTGGCCGATCCGGGTGTGGTTGATAAATTGATCGCTGAGAAGTCTAGCGTGGTTTAATGTTCACTTAAGTCGATGAAAAGGCCGCAATGCGGCCTTTTTTATTCCCTCTGTTTTAAACATAAAACCACTATTCACCCTCACAAATATCAACGTGTTGCACATCATTTCATGGGAGCGAGATAACACTTTTTATTTCAGAAGTGGTTAAATCGTGAACTATCACATCTTAATGCCTGTCATAAACCCGTAATCTATAACGCTGAATGTCTTAATATGTCTGATTAGACCAGTATTTTGCTGCCATTTGCTGTGATTTCTCTATAATTGGCAATTAACAGATGGTCGGAGTACCATTTGTTGGCTCTCGTACTACACGATATTGAAAAGCAGAAGTTACGGTCTTTTCGCCACAAGAACAGGAACAAAGCGATCAATATGACGACAAATCGCAAAGTTTTACTACTTAATGGACCCAACCTCAATATGCTGGGTGTTAGGGAGCCAGGACACTATGGACAGAAAACGTTAGATCAAATTGTCGCCGATCTAACTTCGCTTGCTGCACAACTCAACCTCCAACTTGATCACCTTCAATCAAACGCCGAATACGCATTGATTGAGAGAATTCATCAAGCCATGGGAAACGTTGATTTTATCATTATCAACCCTGCTGCTTTTACACATACAAGCGTGGCGCTTCGCGATGCCATTCTTGCAGTGGGTATCCCATTCATTGAGGTGCACCTGTCCAACGTCCACGCACGCGAACCTTTTCGCCACCACTCCTATTTTTCTGATAAAGCAGAAGGTGTGATTTGTGGCTTAGGCGCAGACGGATACGAATTTGCACTGAAGGCAGCGGCACGCCGCCTGCAGTCAGACGCCAACTGAACAACAAATTTGAAGAGATTAGACAACATGGATATTCGTAAAATCAAAAAACTGATCGAGCTGGTTGAAGAATCAGGTATCGCTGAGCTGGAAATTTCTGAGGGTGAAGAATCAGTACGCATCAGCCGTGCGGTTCCTGCTTCTGCTCAACCGACACAAATGTATGCTGCACCTGTTGCCGCTCCAGCTTCAACTGCGGCTCCAGCGCCTGTTGCTGCAGCTCCAGCCACAGAAGCACCAGCTGCACCTGTTGAATCGGGCCATAAAGTGCTGTCACCAATGGTGGGGACTTTCTACCGTTCACCAAGCCCAGAAGCACCATCATTCGTTGAAGTTGGCCAGTCTGTAAACGTGGGTGACACGCTGTGCATTGTTGAAGCGATGAAAATGATGAACCAGATCCAATCTGACAAAGCAGGTGTGGTAAAAGCGATTCTGTGCGTAGACGGTCAAATCGTTGAGTTTGATGAGCCACTGATCATCATCGAGTAATCGAGGACAGTTATGTTAGATAAAATTGTCATCGCTAACCGCGGTGAGATCGCGCTCCGTATTCTGCGCGCATGTAAAGAACTTGGCATCAAAACCGTTGCTGTTCACTCTACTGCTGACCGCGATCTGAAGCATGTGTTGCTGGCAGACGAGTCCATTTGTATTGGTCCGGCATCAAGCGTTGAAAGTTACCTGAATATTCCTCGCATTATTAGTGCGGCGGAAGTCACAGGCGCCGTGGCTATTCACCCTGGCTACGGTTTTCTGTCTGAAAATGCAGATTTCGCTGAACAAGTAGAGCAATCTGGCTTTATCTTCGTTGGCCCTCGCGCAGAGACCATTCGCATCATGGGTGACAAAGTTGCCGCAATCAATGCGATGAAAAAAGCGGGCGTTCCGTGCGTACCGGGTTCAGATGGCCCATTGGACAACGACGAAGCGAAAAACAAAGCCTTTGCTAAACGTATTGGTTACCCTGTGATCATCAAGGCCTCTGGTGGTGGTGGTGGTCGTGGTATGCGAGTGGTTCGCTCAGAGACGGAACTCACTGAGTCCATCGCCATGACCCGCGCGGAAGCAAAAGCGGCGTTCAATAACGATGTGGTTTACATGGAGAAATTTCTCGAAAACCCACGTCATATTGAAGTGCAAGTTTTGGCGGACGGTCAAGGTGGCGCCATTCACCTTGGTGAGCGTGACTGTTCAATGCAGCGTCGTCACCAAAAAGTCGTTGAAGAGGCACCAGCACCCGGTATCACCGCAGAAATGCGCCGATACATTGGTGAGCGTTGTTGCCGCGCGTGTATTGAGATCGGTTACCGCGGTGCAGGTACGTTTGAATTCTTGTACGAAAACGGCGAGTTCTATTTCATCGAAATGAACACCCGTATTCAGGTAGAGCACCCAGTGACAGAAATGGTAACTGGCGTTGACCTTATCAAAGAACAACTGCGCATTGCAGCGGGTCAGCCATTGTCATTCACGCAAGATGATATCGTGATCCGTGGCCATGCCATTGAATGTCGTATCAATGCGGAAGACCCAGTTCGCTTCTTGCCTAGCCCTGGTAAAATCACACGCTTTCATGCGCCAGGTGGTATGGGTGTTCGTTGGGAATCGCACGTCTACTCAGGCTATACCGTGCCGCCTCACTACGATTCAATGATCGGTAAGCTGATTTGTTTTGGTGAAAACCGCGACGTGGCAATTGCTCGTATGCGTAATGCGCTGAGTGAAACAATCATCGACGGCATCAAAACCAACATCCCGCTTCAGCTAGAAATCATGAAAGACGAAAACTTCCAGCACGGTGGCGCGAATATCCACTATCTGGAAAAGAAACTGGGTATACACAAGTAATCATCCCCGTTTAGTTTTCTGTAAAAGGCTGCGACTTTCGCAGCCTTTTTTCTTTTCTTTACCTCATCAACACACTGCAATTGCTGTCACATTCCCCCCTCTTTTGCCACAATACGCGCCTTCTCAACACACTGTATGATTACAAACAGACACCTTGTTCTGTTTCGGAGGCTTCTAATGAAGACACTTAGCAGCCGCTACCGCCAAGCGCATAAAGAAGCAAAGTGGTCCATCGGACTTGCTGTTGCCTATTTCCTATGGTGGTACGGGTTTGCCTATGGTCTTGCCCCAGAAGGTATTGAACTGGCTCCCCCAACACTCTATTTTGGCTTGCCACTGTGGTTCTTGATGGCGTGTGTCGTCGGCCCTGTACTGTTTACGCTCTTGTGTGCGGCCATGGTGAAGTGCTTGTTTAAAGATATGTCACTCGACATCGAGCAGGATAGTTCCCATGAATAATCAGCTTATTATTCCCATGGCACTGTACCTGATTGCAGTATTCGCATTGGCTATCTACTCGCGAAAGAAGGGTGAACAGAGCAAGGGCTTTCTCAATGAATACCTGCTGGGCAACCGCAGCATGGGGGGCTTCGTGCTCGCTATGACGCTCGCGGCCACCTACGCGAGCGCCAGCTCTTTTATCGGCGGTCCCGGCGCTGCTTATAAAATGGGGCTAGGTTGGGTGTTACTCGCCATGATCCAGCTGCCCGCCGCTTGGCTGACACTTGGCGTGCTTGGTAAAAAATTTGCCATCGAGTCGCGCCGCCATAATGCCCTAACCCTCAATGACATGCTCTATGCTCGCTATCAAAACCGCGCCGTGGTGATCTTCGCTTCTCTCGCGCTGTTGCTGGCATTTTTTGGCACTATGGTAGTGCAGTTTGTGGGTGGCGCTCGTCTCCTGCAAACTGTCACAGGACTTTCATACACCCATGGATTAATGCTGTTTGCCTTTACCGTCGGCCTATACACCACCATTGGTGGTTTCCGCGCGGTAGTGATGACAGACACAGTCCAAGGGGTGATGATGATCATCGGCACCATCGCCCTGCTGGTAGGCATTATCCATGCAGGCGGCAGTTTGGGTGAAATGATCACCGAACTTCATACCATTGACCCTGCGCTAGTGACGCCTTATGGACCAGATGCGTTTCTCACTGAACCCTTCATGCTGAGTTTTTGGGTACTGGTTTGCTTTGGGGTGATCGGTCTCCCTCACGCTGCCGTGCGCTGTATGTCTTACAAGTCCAGCTCGTCATTACACAAAGGGATGATGATCAGTACGGCGATGGTGGCGTTTTTGATGCTAGGAATGCATTTGGCTGGCGCACTTGGACGTGCCATTGTGCCCGATATCGCCAATCCTGATCAGATCATGCCAACCCTGATGATGACCGTCTTACCGCCTGTGGTCGCAGGTGTGTTCCTTGCCGGTCCCATGGCGGCGATTATGTCGACCATTGATTCCCAGCTGATCCAAGCATCAGCAACTTTGCTGAAAGATTTATACCTCAACTACATCAACCCCAAGGCGGCTGATGCGCCAGAGACAGAAAGCAAGTTGCCGACACTGTCTCTTTGGGTGACGGGTATATTCTCGCTGTTGGTGTTTGTCGCAGCCACCAATCCGCCCGATATGATTATCTGGCTCAACTTGCTGGCTTTTGGCGGCATGCAGGCGGTATTTCTGTGGCCACTCGTGCTTGGACTTTACTGGAAAAAAGCGACGGCAGGTGGTGCATTAGCTTCAATGATTACTGGGCTTAGCAGTTACGCCGCGCTTTCCACCTTTAAACCGGACATAGCTGGCGTTCACGCTATCGTACCTGCCTTAACCGTTAGCCTCATCGCCTTCGTGCTGGTTAGCTTATGGCAGTATCCGCGCATCAAGCCCGCTATCGCCTGATATCCCCCTCTCCTCGGACAGCCTCGGCTGTCCGTTTTTTTGCCCTTTCTTACCCATGCCCCTATTCCCCCCTATGCGGGCTGCCTACTTTTTATGCTAGAATCCGCCCCCTCAAACCGTAGTAAAACGAAAAGTGAATTAGCCATGCCTTGGATTCAAATCAAACTAAACGCAACAGCGGAAACGGCAGAAGCCATTGGCGACATGCTGATGGAGGACGCTGGCGCCCTGTCCGTGACTTTTCTTGATGCCAAAGACACGCCTGTCTTTGAACCTATGCCAGGCGAAACACGCTTGTGGGGTGAAACTGACATCGTGGCACTATACGATGCAGAAACCGACATGGATGCGGTAATGAGCGTACTGAAAGCAAGCCCACTGCTTGTGGAAGGTTTCGCGCATAAAATCGAACAATTAGAAGATAAAGATTGGGAACGCGCTTGGATGGACAACTTCAAGCCAATGCGTTTTGGCCAACGTCTATGGGTTTGCCCTAGCTGGTGTGATGCCCCCGACCCTGATGCTGTCAACATCATGCTTGATCCTGGCCTTGCATTTGGCACGGGGACTCATCCAACCACATCACTGTGTCTTGAATGGTTAGATGGTCTCGATCTGAAAGGCAAAACTGTGATCGATTTTGGTTGTGGCTCTGGCATTCTATCACTAGCGGCACTGCTGCTGGGCGCAGAGAAAGTGATCGGCATCGATATCGACCCGCAAGCGTTGCAAGCATCAAAAGACAATGCAGAACGCAATGGTGTTTCTGACCGCCTTGAGTTGTTCCTACCCAAAGATCAGCCTGATAATCTGCAAGCAGAAATCGTGGTAGCCAACATTCTGGCCGGTCCTCTTCGTGAGCTCTCTCCCGTTATCAAAAGCCTGATGGCACCAAAAGGCAAATTGGCAATGTCTGGCGTTTTAGAAGCTCAGGCCAAGTCTGTGGCCGATTGTTATCGCGATGAATTGACGGTTGACGAGATTATCGTGAAGGAAGAGTGGTGTCGTATCACTGCCGAGAAAGCCTAACTCAGTGATAATCGAACAAATTTTATACTAAAAATTTGAATTCACTGGCTTTTTAGAAAATCAATACAGAACGCTCAAATATTGGCCTTTTCAGACTGGGAAAAAATGCGTAAAATGCGCGCCCTTGCTGACATTGAAGATATCACCTTGCAGATCGGACCGTACAAGCTGGAAAACACACTTATTGTCGCGCCCATGGCTGGCGTAACAGATAAGCCATTTCGCGAACTGTGTTTGCGCCACGGTGCAGGTATGGCGGTGAGCGAAATGATGTCTTCCAATCCGGCGATGTGGCACACCGCCAAATCGAAAAACCGGATGGTTCATCTCGATGAAAAGGGTATCCGCTCTGTTCAGATTGCTGGTGCTGAACCAGCATTGATGGCAGATGCCGCGCGTTACTGTGTTGAAAATGGCGCTCAGATCGTCGATATCAACATGGGTTGCCCGGCAAAAAAGGTCAATAAGAAACTGGCCGGTTCAGCTTTGCTGACCCGACCTGACATCATTGAGCAAATCCTAAAAGCAGTTGTGTCTGCAGTGGACGTTCCCGTCACACTAAAAACACGGACAGGCTGGGATCTGGAGAATAGAAATTGTATCCAGATTGCCAGAATGGCCGAAGACTGTGGCATTCAAGCGTTGGCCCTTCACGGTCGAACTCGCGCGTGTATGTACAAAGGAGAGGCTGAGTACGACAGCATAAGAGCGGTCAAAGAGGCAGTTTCCATTCCCGTTATCGCCAACGGAGATATTGACTCCCCTCAGAAAGCCAAACAAGTGTTGGAATACACAGGCGCAGATGCCTTAATGATTGGTCGCCCGGCACAAGGGCGTCCGTGGATTTTTAGAGAGATTCAACACTATCTCGCCACCGGTGAAGAGCTAGCCGCTCCCCCAATGGATGAGATCAAAGCAATTTTGTTAGGTCATGTTCAAGAGCTACACCAATTTTATGGTGATCTCAAAGGGCTACGTATTGCACGTAAACACGTGGGATGGTACCTGAAAGAACATGATTTGATTGGCGATTTTCGCCGGACTTTCAACGCAATCGACGATGCCCACCAGCAGATCGATGCGCTGCAAGATTATTTCGTAAACGTTGCATAAAATACGAGAAGAGCTGACAGAGTATGTTCGAACAAAACCTGACTTCAGAAGCATTGACAGTGACTACTGTGACTTCACAAGATCAAATCACCCAGAAGCCACTGCGTGACTCAGTAAAAGCCTCCCTGAAAAACTACCTAGCGCAGTTGAATGGCCAGGAAGTCAATGACCTGTACGAGCTGGTACTGGCAGAAGTTGAGCAACCACTGCTGGACACCATCATGCAATACACTCGCGGTAACCAAACCCGTGCAGCGACCATGATGGGTATCAACCGCGGTACTCTGCGTAAGAAACTGAAAAAGTACGGCATGAACTAAGGTTCATCTGTCTTAACGGTTTTCAGTAGAAGCCAGACTGCAAAGTCTGGCTTTTGCGTTTTTATCCCCAACAAACAATACCCTCAAGCGACACTCACACTGCACCTCTCCTCGCCTTCGTTATATACTCCCTGCTGACTTTGCTGTTTTATTCGCATCTAGCGAAAGTTTTTTCAGGAGATAAACATGGGTCAGGCTGATGCCTTAAACAACACTGCCGCACAGAACAAGCCGGGTATCTTGCATATCTGTCTGTCCACTGGTTGGGGCGGCCTTGAAATGTATCCTGCCCGCATGGGTAAAGAGTTTATCGACAAAGGCTATCGTGTGTTTGGGCTGGCATCTGAGAACTCCCGTGTTGCTAATGCAATGAAAGACGCAGGCATGGATGTGTTCACCGTGCCGAAAAAATCCGCCCTATTCGGCCCGACACTCTTTGCGCTCAACAATTGGCTCAAAGCCAACGACGTCCAAATTGTGCATTGTCATAAGTCGGGCGATATCCTGATCTCCGCGCTTTTGAGCCTGCTGACCCGCCGCTACACCGTGTTCACTGAACACATGGGCGTTAAACGTCCGAAGAAAGATATCTATCACCGCTGGGTGTATAAACATGTCGATCAGGTGCTATCTATCAGCAACGAAACTTATCAGCGCAACATCAAAGCGCTGCCTGTGCCTGAAAGTAACATTGAGCGTTTGTGGCTAGGTACTTACATCGAAGAGAAAACCTTTGATGAGGCTACCCGACCGCACTTATTGGCTGACGAGTATGGCCTTTCACACGACACCCTATTTATTGGCTCAGTAGGCCGTATCTGCGATGGGAAAGGGCAAGCCGATCTGCTGGCGGGGTTTGAGTTGATTGCGAAAGATTACCCTAACGCACACTTGGTTTTGATTGGTGGACTCAACCCTGATGAGGGCGCTGATGAGACCTTTTCAGGGTTGTTGCAAGAAAAAGCGCGCACGTCCCCTTTCGCTGATCGTATTCATCTTGCAGGCTATCGTAAAAACGTACCGACGCTGCTAGAAGAAATTCAAATCGTGTGCCTGCCTTACTGGAACGAAGCATTTGGGCTGACGGCGATTGAAGCCATGGCGCAACATTGTGCGCTCGTGGTGTCAAACACAGGTGCACTGCCAGAGATTCTGGAGGAGACAGGTGTGTATTGCACGCCTCAGGATGCAGCGTCTATTGCGGCTGGCCTGAAACACTATCTGGACGATGATGTGCTGCGTGAGAGCAATGCGATCAAAGCCTATCACCGCGCGCTTCAACACTTTTCCATGCAAGGTCATGCTGACAAGCTTGAGGCGATATATCTGGATGGAGCAACGAGGTCATCATCGCCAAAAAGATGAGCGACCTGACGTTAATGCCCTCAGATCGCAGCCAATAAAAAAGCGCCTAAATGGCGCTTTTTTATTGAAATAATGTGGGGGTTACAGGTATTCACACAAGTAAGCAGATGTTTGCGTAATTTGAACCTGAAATGATGATTCGCCGGGCACTTCAAAGCTATCACCAGCACCGTAGGTTTCCCATTCGATACGACCCGGCAATTTTACCGTAAGCTCACCTTTCACCACGGTCATACGCTCTGGTGCTGCTGTGCCGAAGGTGTATTCACCGACTTCCATCACACCCATACTGACTGGGCCTTTGTTCTCAAATCCAATCGACTTTACATGCCCATCGAAATATTCGTTAACCTTTAACATCTCAATCCTTATCCATTGAAACTGTTTATCCTTTTCGTTGCCTTGACGCTATCACACTCTTCTAAGCTTCACTAACACTATTTTTTGCCCCAAATTGGTCTCAACAAAGACTTATGGCGTATTGCGTTTTTCATACACAAATAACGGCAGCCTTTATGCCAAACTTAACGCGATAACCATTCCATCCATCAAGGAGAGCAAGATGTCGCAGATTCATTTTCAAGGACAACCCATCCCTCTGACCGGCGATTTGCCGCAGATCGGAACTCCCGCACCTGACTTTACATTAGCGGCACAGGACTTATCTGATCTGACACTCGAAAGCCTACGCGGCAATAAAGTGGTATTGAACATTTTCCCAAGCATTGATACCCCGACCTGCGCCAGCAGTGTTCGTGCGTTTAACGAGAAAGCGGCATCACTGAACAACACCAAGGTGGTTTGCATCTCTGCCGATCTTCCTTTTGCAGCAAGCCGCTTTTGTGAACTAGAAGGGCTGAAGAACGTTCAACATGCTTCAACGTTCCGCAGCCCAAACTTTGCCACAGACTATGGCGTTGCCGTGGGCGCGGGTCCAATGGTGGGGCTCACTGCGCGTGCCGTAGTCGTCATTAACGAAGGCGGCGTTGTGAAACATGTTGAGTTAATCGACGAACTGACCAATGAGCCAAACTATGAGGCTGCACTAGCCGCCTTGGCGTAAAGCGCGCTGAACATATAAGGAGGCTGGCCTCCTTATATGTTCGCTTAATTGATGTCTGAACTAGTCTCGAGCGCACCCAAAATCGAGCAATGACTCGCATTATCATTAGCATGACCACAACAAGCATCATTGATCTTTTTCAGTGCGACGCGAATTTGAGTGAGCTCCGCAATTTTTTGGTCAATTTCATCCAGCTTCTTTTGCGTTATGCCTTTCACTTCAGCACAACTGTGCTGACTGGCTTCGAGCCGGATTTCGAGCATTTCCTGAATGTCATCTAGGGTTAGCCCCAAACGTTTCGCTTTCATAATAAAATGAACACGTGAGAGCGCATCTTCATTGTAGAGGCGGTATCCGCTCTCGTTTCTTGACGTCGGTTTTAATAGCCCGACTTTTTCGTAAAAGCGCAGCGTATCGCCGGAAACCCCAGCCTGCTTAGCAAGCTGGCCTATCTGCAACATCTTCATTTATTCACCTCCACCTATTTTTGTGACAAAACCACAAAAGCAATCGATTGCGTCTGTTATTTAGGTTAGAATGTGCGCCGAATCAATCAACGTTCTGCCGTAAATCGGGTGTTTGGCAAAGTCGCTCTCATTCAGCGATTTTCCCAAGTATCCTATCCCCACAGTTAAAGAGATGGTAGCAATGGAAAACGCTCGCCCTATTCGTCGCGCATTGATTAGCGTATCTGATAAAACTGGCATTGTTGAATTTGCCAAAACTCTCTCACAAAAAGGCGTCGATATTCTATCGACCGGCGGTACCGCTCGCCTACTGGCAGAGCAAGGTCTGAACGTCACTGAAGTGTCAGATTACACCGGTTTTCCAGAAATGATGGATGGTCGCGTTAAAACGCTGCACCCGAAAGTTCACGGTGGCATTCTTGGCCGTCGCGATACCGATGATGCCATCATGGAAAAGCATGATATTGCACCTATCGACATGGTTGTCGTCAATCTTTACCCATTTGCAGAAACTGTCGCAAAAGAAGGCTGTACGCTGGAAGATGCGGTAGAAAACATCGATATTGGTGGCCCGACAATGGTTCGCGCAGCAGCGAAGAACCACAAAGATGTTGCCATCGTGGTTAATGCGTCTGATTACGACCGCGTTTTGGCAGAAATGTCATCGAATGACGGCTCTCTAACACTGAAAACCCGTTTCGATTTGGCCATTTCTGCTTTTGAACACACGGCAGCCTATGACGGCATGATCGCCAACTACTTCGGCACCATGGTTCCTTCTTATGGTGACAATAAAGAAGGTGATGAAGCGTCGAAATTCCCGCGCACCTTCAACCAGCAGTTCATCAAAAAGCAAGATATGCGCTACGGCGAGAATAGCCACCAAGCAGCCGCTTTCTACACGGAAGCCAACCCAGAAGAAGCGTCAGTGTCTACTGCAACTCAGCTTCAAGGCAAAGCTCTGTCTTACAACAATATCGCAGACACAGATGCAGCACTTGAGTGTGTGAAAGAATTTGCTGAGCCAGCATGCGTTATCGTTAAACACGCAAACCCATGCGGCGTAGCACTGGGTGATAACCTGCTTGAAGCCTATGACCGTGCTTACAAAACTGACCCAACATCCGCATTTGGCGGCATTATCGCCTTTAACCGTGAACTGGACGCTGAAACTGCACAAGCAATTGTTGACCGTCAGTTTGTAGAAGTCATCATTGCACCAAGCGTGTCACAAGCAGCGGCTGATGTCGTAAGCACCAAGAAAAACTTGCGCTTGCTGGTATGTGGAGCTTGGAGCACACAGACCACTGGCTTTGACGTTAAGCGAGTGAATGGCGGTCTGCTGGTTCAAGATCGTGACCAAGGCATGGTGTCGTCTGGTGATTTGACGGTCGTATCAAAACGCCAACCTTCTGAAGAAGAGTTACGTGATGCCTTGTTCTGCTGGAAAGTAGCAAAATACGTGAAATCTAACGCGATTGTTTACGCCAAAGGCAACATGACCATCGGTGTGGGTGCAGGGCAAATGAGCCGCGTTTACTCAGCAAAAATTGCGGGTATTAAAGCCGCTGACGAGAACCTCGAAGTAGCAGGCAGTGTCATGGCATCTGATGCTTTCTTCCCGTTCCGCGATGGCATTGATGCAGCCGCTGAAGCAGGGATTACCTGCGTGATTCAGCCTGGCGGCTCAATGCGTGATGACGAAGTTATTGCTGCTGCCGATGAGCACGGTATGGCGATGGTATTCACTGGCATGCGCCACTTCCGTCACTAATATTTTTCAACAGCCCGGTTCTGCCGGGCTGATGTTATACAAGGATTGAAAATGGACGTATTGGTAATTGGCAACGGTGGCCGCGAGCACGCGCTTGCGTGGAAAGCGGCGCAATCAGCTCATGTAGGTACTGTGTTTGTTGCGCCCGGCAACGCTGGCACAGCATTGGAGCCAAAGCTTGAGAACGTCGCCATTGGCGTTGAAGACATTCCAGCACTCATTGCGTTTGCAAAAGAAAAAAATATCGGCCTAACCATCGTAGGTCCTGAAGGACCATTGGTGATCGGCGTGGTTGATGCGTTCCGTGCAGAAGAGTTGCCAATTTTTGGCCCAACCGCCGCGGCTGCACAACTAGAAGGTTCAAAAGCCTTCACTAAAGATTTCCTTGCTCGCCATCAGATCCCAACAGCTGAATATCAAAACTTCACTGAAATTGAGCCTGCTCTTGCCTATGTCCGTGAGAAAGGCGCTCCCATTGTGGTCAAAGCTGACGGCCTCGCAGCAGGTAAAGGTGTGATTGTTGCCATGACATTGGAAGAAGCTGAAACCGCTATCCGTGACATGCTGGCAGGTAATGCATTTGGGGAAGCGGGTCACCGCGTGGTGGTAGAAGAATTCCTCGATGGTGAGGAAGCGAGCTTCATCGTGATGGTAGACGGCAAAAACGTCCTGCCAATGGCCACCAGCCAAGATCACAAGCGTGTGGGCAACGGCGATACGGGTCCAAATACCGGCGGCATGGGCGCTTATAGTCCAGCACCCGTTGTTACTGCAGAGATCCACGATCGTGTGATGAACGACGTCATCTTCCCAACCGTGCGCGGCATGGCAGCCGAAGGCAATGATTACACGGGCTTCTTATACGCGGGCCTAATGATCATGGCCGACGGCACGCCAAAAGTGATTGAATACAACTGTCGCTTTGGTGACCCTGAAACCCAGCCAATGATGGTGCGTCTGCAATCCGATTTGGTTGAACTTTGCCAAGCCGCGATTGAGGGTAAACTTGATACCGTTGAGTCTAAATGGGACCCGCGAGCATCTATCGGTGTGGTACTGGCTGCAGGTGGCTACCCAGCGTCATACAACAAAGGTGACGTGATCTCAGGTTTGCCAACAGAAGAATTGGATGCGGCGAAAGTCTTCCATGCAGGCACTGCAGAGAAAGACGGTAGTGTGGTGACTGCGGGTGGTCGAGTTCTGTGTGCCACGGCAATGGGGGAAACCGTGTCTGAGGCACAGCAGCGTGCGTATGCACTGGCATCACAAATTAGCTGGGACGGCATGTTCCACCGTGATGACATTGGTTACCGAGCAATTGCTCGCGAGCAAAACCAATAGTCTGCAACCATCGTTCAAAACACAAAACGCGCCTTTGAGCGCGTTTTTTATACCTTGCCGTTTTAACGATACTCCGGGACAACCTATCAATCAGGCGCGAAGCATCTGTACGTTATAAATCGGGGCGCTCGATGCAATCAGCGCTATCATTGTCCAGCGCGATAATGGCATTAACCGTATTTTTTTTACGTCCAACTTTACCCACAGCGGCAATAAAGTTATTTTCTTGGTTGAGTCGCTGCACAATGAAACTTGGCACAGCAGCATCGAACGACAACGCTTTCTCTTCGTCAGTAAAGCACTCTTCCAAAATGCCTTCACTCCAGTACCCTTGAAAAAACTGATGGCCGCTTTTATTTAGCTCTCTGGCTTGACTCAGCGCCTGTTCGGCTTGCTGGTAGTAACGTACAAGGTCAGTCGTGCGCAATGGCCGCATAGCGCCATCTAGACGATTCTGTTGATACACAGCCTGACCTTCAGAGTCATAGCGGATCAGAAAAGACTGCTGCGTTAATTTTCCGTCAATTAAGACTTCGCCATCACGCTGAATTTCGCGAACAATACCCTTACGCCAGCGATATTCGGTGCTGTATTTACCGTAATCCCCCATCAACACACGTTCTGATAGCGATTCTGGAAATCCCTGGCGTTCATCCAACCAATAAATAGTGGTTGCATCACCTTGGATAGCAGCGGTTTGGGTTTGTATAGGAGGCTTGATGCTCTCTGTCGAGCTGCAGCCCGCCAAAGAAAAAATAAGAATTGAAACGAGAGGTGTTAGCGTTGAACGCATAAATATCCGCCAAAACATGAGAATGCTTTGGCGGAGTATAACTTACTTAACCGCGTCTTTAAGCGCCTTGCCCGCTACAAACGCAGGAACGTTTGCTGCAGCAATTTGGATTTCTTGGCCAGTTTGTGGGTTACGACCAGTGCGCGCTGCACGGTGATTAACTTTAAACGTACCGAAACCGATCAGTTGAACCTGGTCACCGTCTTTCAGTGCACCTTCGATGCCTGCTAGCGTTGCTTCAAGTGCTGCTTTTGCTTGTGCTTTAGACAGGTCTGCTTTCTCAGCAATCAGGTCGATCAAGTTGGTCTTGTTCATTAGGTCTTCCCTTCTTTAGGTTTTCTTGAGACAAGGCAACTCTAATTCAAAAGAAGCCCAGCTGGCAAAGGTTTGTGGCGCTACAAGTGACTGTCTGCAGAGTCTTTAACCATAAACTGAGCGCATCCTCACAAAATATTGGGTATATTCCCACTCGAACACTTGTATTTACTGCGCTAAGACCCGATCTTGGACGTTACTTTATTCCTGTTTTATTACTATTACGCTGGAAAACGATGATCCTGCTTATCATGTATGTGGCACTGTCCATTGGTGTCTCATTTATTTGTTCGGTACTCGAAGCGGTTCTTTTGAGTATTACCCCCAGTTACTTGGCCCAGATGCGACAGCAAGGTCATCCTGCTGCTTCGCGCCTGCAAGAACTTAAAGATGATATAGATCGCCCGCTCGCTTCTATCCTCACGCTCAACACCATTGCTCATACTGTGGGCGCTGCGGCGTCTGGTGCACAAGCGACCAAAGTATTTGGCGATGCATGGCTAGGTGCATTTTCTGCCTTCCTGACATTGGCCATTCTTCTGCTGTCAGAAATCGTACCAAAAACCATTGGTGCAACCTATTGGCGTCAATTAGCGCCAGGCGCTTCGAGCGTCTTGCGCTGGATGGTATGGGCACTAACGCCTATCGTATGGGCATCCGAGCAACTCACGCGTCGCCTCTCGCGCGGTAAAGAGCAACCGAAACTACGTGATGAGATCTCTGCGATGGCTTTATTAGCAAAAGAGAGTGGCGAACTGGAGGATGACGAGTCCACCATGCTGACTAACTTGCTTAGCCTTCGCGAAGTGCCAATCACCAAATTAATGACACCGCGACCAGTACTGTTTCGCGTCGATGCAAAAATGACGATCGAAGAGTTTTTGCGAGAACATCATGATACGCCGTTCTCGCGCCCACTGGTCTATGTTGAGCAGCGCGATAACATCATGGGCTTTGTGCACCGTTTGGAACTGTTCTCAGCCAACCAGCATGGCAAAGGAAAGCAACCACTGGGGAGCTTAATGCGCCCTATTCTTGTGTTGCATAATTCAACACATGTACCAAAGGCCTTTGATCGCTTGATGGCACAGCGTTCACAGCTGGCAATGATTGTTGATGAGTACGGTGACGTGCAAGGCATTATCACTCTTGAAGATATCTTTGAGCACCTTGTGGGCAAAGATATTGTCGATGAAGCAGACACCGCCACCAATATGCAAGAGCTCGCTCATGAGCGCTGGGCAGATTGGAAAGAAACGCATGGTGTGATTGAGAGTAAAGATGACGATGCAGAAGACGAGAAAAGAGCGGCTGCATCTAGCAATGTAAGCGCTGATGCTGAGCGCGATAACAATACGGATCAGTTATCAACGGCAGACACTGAAACAAATAAAGAAGGCAAAAAGCCATCTCAATAAAGAATCGCAGTGGCAGTATCAACACCAAATAAAAAAACGGGCCGCGGCCCGTTTTTTTGTTTCAGTTACAGTGACAATCCGAGGTTGCTGACACCGTCTTCACGAATTTCATTTCGAATTCCGCGGATCATCTCAACATCACGCTCTTCGGCTTCTTTTAATGCACGGAAAATGGCCCACTGCACATCCCATTCATCACATACTGACTCAATTTCTTTTTGGTTGGCATTGGTCACTTCAACACCCGTTTGCGCTTCTTCCAATTGCGCAACACCGGACACCGACAACTGGCTCACTTTGAGCACGGATTCCAGCATCAAATCGCGATCGAGCAAAGTATGGATCAAGGTCGACATAGCAACACAGACATCGATCGCAGGGTAAGTCAGATAAATGTCATGTTCATCCATGCTCGGGATCAGCTCTTCCAGTTTTTCAAGCTGGTTTTCGAAGTTTATCTTGGCCGCTTTTACGGTCAGGACTTCCCACACTGCATCCAGCAAGCTACGAAAAGCCTGCGGTTCTGCAAAGTTCGTTTGCTGGCAAAACACCGCATAGTTGGGATACATGCGCTCCACCAGCGCCGCCATAAAAGTGATATGCTGCCAAGGTTCGAGTTTTTCGAGTCGCAGCTGGATCGGATTCTGTAACATGGTCTGCCGTCTACTTATGGCACAGCATGAGCTGGCCGAAAAGGAATGTGGGCTAAGTTTACTTTATATACCCAAGTAGAAAAAGGAACAGATTTGAACCAACTTTACCTCTGCTCTGAATACCAGACGCTTTATCTCTCTTTGATCGAGCAAGCCAATCTGCCCGAACTGACAATTACATCAAGAATAGAAGACGCTAACCTTGTGTTGGCAGACCCGCCGAAATTCGCCAAACACATAGAAAAAGCGGAGAATCTCGCGTGGCTGCAATCCACCTATGCAGGCTGCGATGCGTTATTAGCGCAAGATAAACGCGATTATCTGCTAACCAATGTGCGGGGGATATTTGGCCCGCTGATGTCGGAATATGTGTTTGGGCAGCTATTCACGCTTACCCGCCACCTTGCACACTATCGCGATGCACAATCAAAAAAGCAGTGGTCTGTGCTGCCCTATGAAAGTCTCATCAACAAAAAACTGGTGATTCTAGGTACAGGCTCAATTGGTGCGCACGTGGCAGGCACCGCCAAACACTTTGGTATGAAGGTCACGGGGATCAGTCGAAGCGGTCAAACCACAGCCCCTTTTGACACCGTGTTTACAACAAGTCAGTTATCTGTGGCGTTATCAGATGCAGACGTCATCGTTTCTACCCTACCTTCAACGTCTGAGACCCAAGGGCTGCTCAATCAGCACACTCTATCTGCTTGCAACAAAGCAATTTTATTCAATGTGGGTCGCGGGTCAGTGCTTGACGAAAACGCCCTGCTTGTCGCACTTGAAAAAGGACATATTCGCCACGCCGTGTTAGATGTTTTCGCCAGCGAACCACTAGATGAAAACCATCCATTTTGGGCACACCCAGCAGTAACAATCACGCCGCACATTTCTGCCGTGAGTTTTCCTGAGCAGGTATTCGCCATTTTTACCGAGAACTACAGGCGATGGCATGAAGGGAATTCGCTTCAGTACGCAGTCGACTTCGATTTGGGGTATTGATGAAAGAGATAGCACTAAACTCGCTTCTCAGTGACGTAGCGAAATGCCGTTTATGTGTCGATCATTTACCTTTAGGCCCACGCCCGGTAGTGCAAGCTGCGCCGTCAGCGAAACTGCTCATTATCGGACAAGCGCCGGGGACACGTGTCCACGAAACCGGTATTCCTTGGAATGACCCGAGCGGCGACCGCTTACGCGAATGGCTACAAATCGACAAAACACAATTCTACGACCCTGACCAAATCGCCATTATGCCAATGGGCTTTTGTTACCCAGGCAGGGGAAAGTCCGGCGATCTGCCACCAAGGCCAGAGTGCGCCCCAACATGGCATCAAGCCATTAAACAACACTTACCCGACGTCACGCTAACCTTACTCATTGGCGATTATGCCCAGCGTCACTACCTAAACAACAAGCCTCGAACCTTGACCCAAACTGTGCAAGCAAACGCCCGCTGGGCACCTGATTTCATTGCGTTACCTCACCCTTCGCCACGCAATAATTTGTGGTTAAAAAAGAACCCTTGGTTTGAGCAAGAAACATTGCCCCAGCTTCGCATACGTATCGATCAGCTTTTTTAGCTCCGTTCAGCTTTTTGCTGAACGTAAATCAAAAAAAACAATCAGCACAAACATAAGCAACTGAAAAATAGTTAATTTATAGTCGCGTGCAGCTTTTTCAGCAATTTCCCTGACAAACCCTGTACGAGAAAAATAGAAAAAAACCTCATTCACACGCACATTTCAGCCACCACGTTCAGCTTTTCGCTACGTTTTCATCTTTTTGGTAATCAAGATCCCAACCAATGCGAGAAAAAATCATAACACATTGAAAAAAATGGAGATTAATGAGATGTGCAGCTTTTCGAGGAATTTCTCCAATGAGCTTCAACACACGCTAACGAAAGAGTCATACTCCTCGTAGAGAGAAAAAAAATGGCCAGCAACTGCTGACCATTTTTCAAAACGGGTTAATCTGTGGCTAGGCGCTTATTGATGGTAAGGCTTTGACAGTTCATGCACCGCTTCCACGAATACACCTGCATTCTCAGGCGGCACATCCAGATGGATACCATGACCTAAGTTAAACACGTGTCCAGTGTTACCCCCACCAAACCCTTCAAGAATAGTGCTGACTTCTTGGCGAATACGCTCTGGTGATGCATAAAGCATAGATGGGTCCATATTGCCTTGCAGTGCCACTTTGTCACCGATGCGACGTTTGGCTTCTGCAATATCAATGGTCCAATCCAGCCCCACACCATCACAACCTGTTGAGGCAATTTTCTCCAGCCACATACCACCATTTTTGGTAAACAGGGTGACAGGGACGCGACGACCATCGTTTTCACGGATCAAACCATCAACGATTTTGTGCATGTACTGCAGCGAGAAATCATTGTAATCACGCGGCGTCAATACACCGCCCCAAGTATCAAATACCATCACAGATTGCGCACCCGCTTTGATCTGCGCATTGAGGTACTCAATCACGCTATCTGCGAGTTTATCTAGCAACAAGTGCAGCGTTTGAGGATCGGCATACATCATCTTTTTAATTTTGGTGAAGGCTTTAGAGCTACCACCTTCAACCATGTAAGTGGCTAGCGTCCAAGGGCTACCAGAGAAACCAATCAGTGGCACACTGCCTTCCAGACCTTTGCGAATGGTGCGAACGGCGTTCATCACATATTGCAGTTCGCCTTCAGGATCTGGCAGGCCAATCTTTTCAACATCGGCTTTACAGGTAATTGGGCGCTCAAACTTAGGACCTTCACCCGTCTCAAAGTACAAACCTAAGCCCATTGCATCAGGGATAGTGAGAATGTCTGAGAACAAAATCGCTGCATCTAAGTTATAGCGGCGCAGCGGTTGTAATGTGACTTCACACGCCAATTCCGCGTTTTTACACAATGACATAAAGTCGCCCGCTTCCGCGCGCGTCGCCTTGTATTCAGGCAAGTAACGGCCAGCCTGACGCATCATCCATACCGGCGTGTAATCGACCGGTTCTTTCAACAGAGCGCGCAAATAGCGATCATTCTTTAGTTCTGTCATTGTTCACATCCTGGAAGTTGAGTGACGCTATTGTATCACCCTCTCGGAGCAACAAAAGCCGCCCTTTGTGGAGGCGATCATAAATATCATCTCCAAGGATGCAGGATGTTTGCCGAAGGTTTAATCACATGTTAAAAATTTGCTCCTAATAACAAAATGTCTGATAGACACTACCCATAAATATCGCATCTTACTCCCGCCTCCCTACGGCGGGTTTTTTTTGCCCAATTTATTCTTATTCAGTGTCATAGCGACGCTTAATACCCGCTTTTTTAATGCGTCGATGCACGGTAGATCGGTCAACGCCCAGCGCTTTTGCTGCCTGAGAAATATTCCACTCACAAGCTTCCAACACTTTTAAGGTTTCATCCACTGAATGGATATCCGAGCATTTAGATGACCTTTTGCGTGCATCCACCAGCTGCTCAGGGAGATGCTCTAGCATGAGTTCATCGCCATCACAAAATGCCAACGCAAACTGAAGTATGTTTTCCAACTCTCGAATATTGCCCGGCCAATCGTAACGCTCCAACAATAGGCCTGCAGCATTGGATACACGAACAGGACGGCAGGCAATCTTCTTCAGTAACGTTTCCGTCAACCACAATATGTCGTTGCGATCTCTCAATGGAGGAAGCGCTAATGTCGCTCCGGTAATTCGGTAATACAAATCTTCGCGAAAGCTGCCATTTTTCACGAGATCAGGCAGCGCTTTGTGGGTCGCAGCCAACACCCTGAAAGACACGGGCACTGTTTTGGTCGCACCAAGCGGTAACAGCTCTCTTTCAGCCAGTACCCGCAACAACCTTGCTTGCAATGAAAGCGGCATATCACCGATTTCATCCAAAAACAGGGTGCCATTGTTGGCTTGCTCGATTAACCCTTTTTTGCCTTTGCTTCTGGCGCCAGTGAACGCGCCATCAGCATAGCCAAACAGTTCACTCTCTATCAAACTTTCGGGGATAGCCGCACAGTTGATGGCAACAAAAGGCCCATTTTTACGCGACGAACTTTGATGAATAGCTTTCGCCAAATACTCCTTACCTGTACCTGTCTCACCGTTAAGCAACAAAGGCAAATCCGATAGTGAAAGCGTGGTCGCTTTGGTCGCCAGATCTGCCATCTTGGCATCATCACCATAAAGTACGGACAAGCTCCCGCTGACCACCTTTTTACGCCGTTTCACTGACGAAGGCTGAGGTGCTATCGCGTGGGCAAACCAAAGCTCTCCACTGGTTGTCGCGACCAGTCTCTCTTCTGTTGGCAGTGCGCGGCTCAGTGCGGGAAGCTCATTGATATCGATATTGAAGAAATCTGAGAAAAAATGGCCTAGCAACGAAGAAGGGGTTCGCCAATCGCTCCCCTGAATACCGGACAACAGCCGCTGGGCGCTGTGGGTCATACCGATAATGCGGCCATCTGTGTCCACGGCCAATGCACATTCCGGATCCACATCCAAAAATGCGGGCGACTGGCTAAGGCGGATGAGCCACTCTTTACGAAACGCATTCATCAGCGCCGCCATTTCGATACGGCGGGTACATGAGGTGACCAGTTGTAAGGTCAATGCCTGACTGGCTTTGGGTTCGGGGCTTTGCAGGGCAGAGATATCGAGCACGGCAGCGAGCGAACCATCAACATCATAGATAGGCGCGGCAGTACAAGTTAGCGGTGCATGTGTGGCGTCGAAATGATCCGATTGATGCACCGTCAGGGCTTCCCCCGTATAGATACAGGAGCCAACACCACTGGTGCCAGCCCTTTCTTCAGACCACTCGGCACCAAGATACAGGCCGGATTTTTTTAGCTCCCACGTCAAAGACGTATCACCCTGAAAATCCACAGTGACGCCTTCGGCGTCCGTCAGCATCAGCACATAACCAAGATCAGCAACCTGACGATAGAGCGCATCCAGGCCATATTTAGCAGTGCGGATAAGTTTATCCAACCTCTCTCTGTGCTCTTTGAGCTGGGTGTGAGGCACAATATAGGCCTCCTGCAACACTAAAGGATCGAGGTGATAATCAGCAATACATCGCGCCCAAGATTGGGTGATAACCTTGTCTCGAGTGCTGCCCTTTCCATCCGCGACACTTTGCACTTCCCGAATATGTTGGTTGATACGTGTTGTTCCGGCCATATGCTACTGCTCCCTGCTTATTGGTAGTATGAGTCCGCAATGGAACCAATACCTAATCAGCAAGGCCAATCCTATCAGCCCATCTCACCATTGAGGCATCATTAATCGCCTCGTGACAACGCCAAGCGCGCAATGCCACACCTGTGGCGCTGCAATACCCCTCAATATCTCGAACCCACTTAAAACGTAATGCTATCAAACAGATAAGAATCACCAAGATTGGCTTAGCCCTTGCAGTTTCTGTTTCGACTCCCAATCCTCGGAGTGATGACAAAAGGAGAACAATCATGACATTGCAAAATAAAGTGGCGCTAGTGACAGGTGCGGGAAGGGGCATAGGAAAAGGCATAGCCACGGCACTAGCCAAAGAAGGCTGTCACATCGCATTGGCTGATATCAACATTGATGATGCTGAAAAAAGCGCACAGGAAATCGCGGCGCTGGGCGTAAAAACAATCGCTATTCAGGCCGATATCTCACGTAACGCGGACGTTGAAAGCATGGTCAATCGAGTTGTTGAACACTTTGGGCAACTCGATATTGCCGTCAACAACGCGGGCGTGATCAGCATTAAGTCGGTCGGCGAATTAACAGAAGAAGATTGGGATACGGTGAACAATGTTAATGCCAAAGGCGTTTTTCTTTGCTGCAAAGCAGAAATGAACGCCATGAAAATGAAAGGTAGTGGACGCATTATCAATATTGCTTCGATTGCAGGTAAAGAGGGCTTCCCCGATCTGGCTCACTATTGCGCGTCGAAATTCGCCGTGGTTGGTTTTACTAACTCTTTGGCAAAAGAGCTACAAAGAAGCGGGATCACCGTCAATGCTATTTGCCCAGGTATAGTGCCAACCGCCATGTGGTATGGACCTGATGGTCTGGCAGAGCGATGGAAACTGGAAGGTGAAACCATGGAAGCATCATGGCAACGCCATCAGGATCTACTCATTCCTCAAGGCGTTGGCCAGACCCCTGAGGACATGGGACAACTCGCCATTTACTTGGCTAATGCAGAGCATGTCACCGGTCAGGCTATCAATGTCGATGGCGGTTTCACGTTCCACTAGCGCGTTCGTGTGGCGGGGCTACTGCCTTGCCACACCTGTTGCGCTGACGCCACACCCATCAAAACAAATGAAAACATGAAACCTATTGATTTAACGAACTAAAAATAAAAATCCTCAATTGGCATGCATCTTGTTACTTCCTCTGTCACCTAATCAAAAATTGCGAGGCATTGCGAGGCATGGATGCGAAGTCAGTGACCGTTGGCATTATTGCCAATCCCATCTCCGCCAGAGATATCCGTCGAGTCATCGCCAGAGGCGCGAACCTGCAGCTGACGGATAGAGCCAATATGGTTTTGCGCATTCTTTCGGGATTAGCCCAAGGAGGCGTTAACCATGTGTTGATGATGCCCGAGCGTGCTGGCTTGCAAATTCACATCCAACGAGGGCTGCATCAAATCGCGCTGGAAGGGATGAAAATGCCCACCGTAGAGTGGATCAATATGCCTGTCGCTTCAAACGCGCAAGATACCGTCACTGCAGCACGAAAAATGCGGGCTGAAGACGTCTCTGCCATTGTGGTGCTGGGAGGTGACGGTACACATCGCCTGGTGGTGAAAGAGTGCGGGAATATTCCTATTTCGGGTGTGTCCAGTGGCACCAATAACGCGTTCCCTCCCCTGACAGAGCCTACCATCACAGGTTTAGCCACAGGGCTTGCAGTATCCGGACGTATTCCTCCGTTACACGCATTTCAAGCCAACAAGTTATTGGAAGTGACAGTTAATGAAAAACGGGATATTGCCTTGGTGGACGTGGCCATTGTCACTGAACGTTATATCGGTGCACGTGCCGTGTGGCGGCCACAAAGTCTAAAAGAGCTGTTTGTGACTTTTGGCGACCCGTCTCTGATTGGCCTTTCTTCCATTGCCGGTCTGATCCAGCCACTACCTCGGCATACCCCTTATGGCCTGCACATCCGTTTCGGCGATACAGACAACGCGGTGTTTGCCGTGAATGCACCTCTTGCGCCCGGCTTGATGACGCCGGTCAACATCCGAGACTTTGAATATATCGAACCCGATAGGATGCTCACCCCCACCACCCAACAGGGTTCGTTTGCCCTAGACGGTGAAAGAGAACTGCCTTTTGGTGAAAAAGACACGGTTTCTATCACCCTCAAACACGACGCTTTTAACACGGTAGATGTGCCACGCAGTATGACCTATGCCGCTGAGCATGGCTTATTGCGCCAGGCTACTGCCGCCCAATAATGACAACCTCAAGGAGAAGATCATGAGTGACAATCCCTTTCCACTCTCTCGTGAAAAATTGCTGGACGCATACCGCATGATGAAAACTATTCGGGATTTCGAGGAGCGCTTACACGTCGATTTTTCGCGTGGTGATATACCAGGTTTTGTTCACCTCTATGCGGGTGAAGAAGCCACCGCTGTCGGCATCATGATGCACCTAAACGATAACGATCGAATCGCTTCTACTCACCGTGGGCACGGCCACTGTATCGCCAAAGGTGTGGATGTTCACGCCATGATGGCCGAGATCTATGGCAAAGAAACGGGCGCCTGTCGAGGTAAAGGCGGCTCCATGCATATTGCCGACCTCTCCAAAGGAATGATGGGGGCCAACGGTATTTTAGGCGCTGGTTCCCCACTGATTTGTGGCGCGGCGCTGGCCGCCAAACAACTCGGGAACGGTGGCGTGGGTATCAGTTTCACCGGTGACGGTGCTTCTAATCAAGGAACCTTTCTCGAAAGCTTAAACCTTGCAGCAGTGTGGGATTTACCGACGGTTTTCGTGGTGGAAAACAACGGCTATGCGGAATCCACCTCGGTGGACTGGGCGGTGGCCTCAGATTCTTACGTTGACCGTGCGACCGGTTTTGGTCTCCCAGGTGTCACTGTGGATGGTACGGACTTCTTTGCCGTGTATGAAGCCGCTGGTGAAGTGATTAAGCGAGCGCGTAACGATGGTGGTCCATCATTGCTGGAATGTAAGACAGTTCGCATTTTTGGTCACTTTGAAGGTGATGCGCAAACCTATCGCGCCAATGGTGAGGTGGAAGATATTCGAGCCAATCAATGCTGCCTCAAAATTTTCCGTCAACGGGTGGAAGAAGCAGAAATCATCAACGCCGATGAATTCAATGCCATCGACAAAGAGATTGCCGCACTGATTGAGGATGCCGCACGCGCAGCCATCGATGCCCCACAACCTGCCGCATCTGCCTTGCATTCAGATGTTTACGTTAGCTATTGAGACCAACAAGG
Organism: Enterovibrio litoreus; assembly: GCF_045679545.1. Classification (NCBI taxonomy): domain Bacteria; kingdom Pseudomonadati; phylum Pseudomonadota; class Gammaproteobacteria; order Vibrionales; family Vibrionaceae; genus Enterovibrio; species Enterovibrio litoreus. Next base: position 163,398 of record NZ_CP166194.1, on the reverse strand, counting down.
AGAGTTACTATGGCCAGAACGCTATCCATTAAAGATGCCATCAATGAAGCCATCGATCAGGAAATGAGCCGCGACCCCACCGTTATCATGATGGGTGAAGACATTGTTGGCGGAGCAGGTGCACCCGGCGAAGATGACGCTTGGGGCGGCGTATTGGGTGTCACTAAAGGGCTTTATGCCAAACACCCCAATCAAATGATAGACACTCCCCTGTCAGAAAGTGCCTATGTGGGCGCGGCCGTTGGCGCGGCAACTTGCGGACTCAGACCCATTGCCGAACTGATGTTTATCGACTTTATGGGAGTCTGCTTCGATCAGATTTTCAATCAAGCCGCCAAGTTCCGCTATATGTTTGGCGGCAAGGCCGAAACGCCAGTGGTGATCCGCGCCATGTGTGGTGCCGGCTTTAGAGCAGCGGCACAGCACAGCCAAATGCTAACACCACTATTCACTCATATTCCAGGGCTGAAAGTGGTGTGTCCGTCGAACGCCTATGACGCCAAAGGGCTGCTTATCCAGTCTATCCGCGACAATGACCCCGTGATTTTCTTGGAGCACAAAAACCTCTATGCCACGGAGTGTGATGTGCCAGAAGCGCCATACGCCATTCCTTTTGGTGAAGCCAATATTCTGCGCGAAGGGACAGACATCACTTTGGTGTCTTACGGCCTGACGGTCAACCGTGCGCTAGATGCGGCAAAAGTCCTCGCAAAATCTGGCATTCAATGCGAAGTGATTGACCTACGGACTCTTTCACCGCTCGACATCGATACCGTATTGGAAAGCGTAGAAGCAACCGGGCGCTTGGTCTGTATTGACGAAGCCAGCCCGCGCTGCTCCATCGCATCGGACGTTTCATCACAAGTGGCGGAGCGTGCGTTTAGCGCGCTGAAAGGCCCGATTGCCATGGTCACGCCACCTCACACACCAGTACCTTTCTCTCCAACACTTGAAGATGCCTATGTGCCTTCCGTCGAGGACATCTGCGATGCCGTGAATCGAACCATGGGAGCCAATTCATGAGAGAGAAAATCATACCTGTGGTGATGCCAAAGTGGGGGCTTTCCATGAAAGAAGGCACTCTCACGCAATGGCATGTTGAGGAAGGAGACACCATTCGAGTGGCGCAAGTGATCATGGATGTAGAGACGGATAAAATTGCCAGTGAAGTGGAAGCTCCAGATGCAGGGCTATTGAGGCGTAAAGTCGGCAAAGAAGGTGATGTCTATTCCGTGCAGGCGCTGCTCGGCATACTCGCCCCGCTTGAAGTCACTGACGAAGAAATAGATACCTTTATCGCAGCCTTTGTTCAACCTACCAATGACGACGATACGGATGACGAGGTGGCCTCAGCCTACGCCTTTATGGAGACCGATCATGGCCGTATTCGCTATAGCCATATCAATGCAGATGCATCAGGTACGCCATATGTTCTGATTCATGGTTTTGGTGGCGATTTGGACAACTGGCTATTTAATCTCGATGCGTTAGCCGAGCAAGGTCCGGTGTTGGCCATCGACCTACCCTCTCATGGTCAGTCACAGATTAATACGGATATTGGCTTTGATGATCTTTGGAAAACCGTTGCGGTGGCAATGGACAAGCTCAACCTGGGCGCGGCACATTTGGTTGGTCACTCGATGGGAGGGCTCATCTGCACTGAGATCGCCAAGCAACACCCAGACAAGGTGAAGTCACTGAGTTTGATTAGCAGTGCAGGTCTAGGAGAAGTCATTAACAATGACTACATCTGCGGCTTCATTGACGCTGAAAGCCGTAAGAATCTGAAGCCAGTCCTGCAGCTTCTTTTTGCTGACAGCGGATTAGTTACGCGGAGCCTTGTCGATGACGTGCTGAAATACAAGCGATTAGATGGCGTGACACAAGCACTATCAAGCTTGGCTAACCAGCTGTTTCCCGACGGCAAACAGAGAAATCGTATTCCCTCACCAATTGCCCCTCCCACGTTAGTGATATGGGGTGAACAAGACACGGTTATCCCTGCGTCTCACGCCCATACACTGCCTAATGCTGAATGCTGTATCCTGTCGCAGGCTGGACACATGGTGCAAATGGAAAAGGCAAATGAGGTCAATGCGATGATCTTGGCGCACACTCAAGCGGTCAACTAAACCAAAAGGGATGCACCCGCATCCCTTTTTTCTCATCAACTCGCTGACTCATGCAGAGATCACACGCGCTTTTCTTTCTCATGTTGTATTTGAGCAGCCTCAATTAAACGACGCGCAATCGTGCCTTCAGGTGCCACCAGCGGCAACTCGTTGACATCAAACCAACGTGCATCGGTCAATTCTTCGTAATCAGGATTGAGCTCACCAGAGACGTAATCTGCGATAAAGCCCATCATTAGATTCGAAGGGAACGCCCAAGGTTGGCTATCAAAGTAGCGAATGTTCGCCACCACTATACCGGTTTCCTCTTTGACTTCGCGTGCCACACATTGCTCTAGCGTTTCACCGGCTTCAACAAACCCCGCTATCACTGTGTACATGCCATTTCTGTGCCGACGATGATGTGCTAGCAAAATGTCACCTCCACGCCTGACAGCAACAATCACACAGGGGGATATTCTCGGATAATGTACCGTATGGCACTGATCACAGACCATGGCAGGGTGCGCGGCATCAAAGGAATTCATACCTCCACACTGACAACAATACCGCTGAGACTGACGCATGTAATCCAGCTGTATGGCTCGGCCGGCCAAATTGAACAACGTGGGGCTAAGATGCAGTTGGCTACGTAGGCTATCAAACTCTTCTGTGGAAAAAGCTTGAGAATCATAGCTATAACAAACGCTTTTTCCGTCGAACTCGCCTATGGCATAGCTAGATACGCCCATTTCCTCAAGTTGAGAGGCATGGATTAGAGGCAAGCTGTGATCGGGCAACCATAACTTTCCGTCGTTTGCGCAACACAAGTACACAAGATCTTTTTGATTAGACATAACGCAGTTTCGACCCTTGCTAACCGTGACAATTTGGGGCACTCTAAATTTAATTACCTGATGTTAGTAAATTGAAGGCCAGAATGATATGGCTCTAATCCTATAAAGGCGCTCAGGGGCGCTGATCATGAGGAACGTGGTCGTGCTAAACAAACTCGAAAAAGCTCAGCAACAGTGGGGTGGATACAGCGATGTCATCGACTACTGGTTAACACTGAGACAAGAACTGCTCGTTGAATATTCAAAAGTTGCTGGGTTATCTGGCAGCAATAAGAATTGCCTTCCGACGGAAGAAGCATTGAACCGCTTCTGTGAAGCACTGGTGGATTATATCTCTGCTGGACACTTCAAAATATATGACATGGTCATGAGTCGTTGGCAATCGACGGGATTCTCCAGTAATTCTGAAATCGACACGCTTTACTCGCGCATTGTCGAAACGACGGAGCCATTGTTAACGTTTAACGATAAGTACAGCGCATTTGTGTTGGATGAAGATAATTTTGCTCGCTTTGATAACGATATTTCTCGTGTCGGTGAAATTATGGAGTTGCGCTTCGAACAAGAAGACATGCTTATCCAATTGATTGCGGATAGCCTTTCTATTCCGCCTGGCGCCTAAGCTAGCTCAGACGACGGACCCCTTTTCGGTTGTTGGCGATCACCAACAACCGATAGTTTTTTTCACGCTTCTTCGCTTCTTCGCTTCTTCGCTTCTTCGCTTCTTCGCTTCTTCGCTTCTTCGCTTCTTCGCTTCTTCGCTTCTTCGCTTCTTCGCTTCTTCGCTTCTTCGCTTCTTCGCAAAAAAGTATCCAATACAATTATCTTTAGGCAATAAAAAAGGCACCCCTAAGGATGCCTTTTCAAGTTTAAGTCAGAGACTTAAAGGTCGTCGTTTAGACCAGCGTTTAGCAGTGCTGCTAGATCCTGAGATGCTTGTTCAGCATCCATTTGCGGAGCAACAGGCGATTCTACAACTTGACGACGTGCTTGACGCGTCTTGTGGTAGGCAAAACCTGTACCTGCAGGGATCAAGCGACCAACGATAACGTTCTCTTTCAGACCACGTAGTTCATCACGCTTACCAGATACCGCTGCTTCAGTAAGAACGCGAGTGGTTTCCTGGAACGATGCCGCAGAGATGAACGACTCGGTAGCCAGAGACGCTTTGGTAATACCAAGCAGATCACGTGTAAAGCCAACCAATTGCTTGCCTTCAGCTTCAAGCTGACGGTTTGCGATGGTCACACGAGAGAATTCTACTTGCTCGCCTTCTAAGAAGTCAGAGTCACCAGAAGTCGTGATAGTTACCTTACGCAACATCTGACGAACGATCGTCTCAATGTGCTTATCGTTAATCTTAACGCCTTGCAGACGGTAAACGTCTTGCACTTCGTTAGTGATGAACTCAGTCACCGCACGTACACCACGAAGGCGCAAGATATCGTGTGGGGCTTCTGGACCATCAGCGATTACGTCACCGATTTCGACTTTTTCACCTTCAAATACGTTCAACTGACGCCATTTAGGAATCATTTCTTCGTATGGGCTACCTTCAGTCGGGGTGATGATCAGACGACGCTTACCTTTGGTTTCTTTACCGAAGGATACCGCACCTGTAATTTCAGCCAGAATCGCAGGCTCTTTCGGCTTACGGGCTTCAAACAGGTCGGCTACGCGTGGCAGACCACCGGTGATATCTTTCGTACCGCTCGCTGCTTGCGGGATACGCGACAGGATTTCACCCACGCCAACCGTTGCACCATCTTCCAACTGGACAATTGCTTTACCAGGTAGGAAGTATTGTGCAGGCATGTCTGTGCCTGGGATCATGATGTCGTTACCAGCAGCATCGATCAACTTAACAGTTGGACGCATGTCTTTACCGGCAGATGTACGCTCAGCAGCGTCCAAAATCACCATTGAAGACAGGCCTGTCAGCTCATCAGTTTGACGCTGAACAGTCACACCATCAACCATGTCTAGGAACTGGATACGACCTTCCACTTCCGTGATGATTGGCATTGTGTGCGGATCCCAGTTTGCCACTACTTCACCAGTAGTTACTGCGTCACCGTCAGCTTTCGCCAAGATGGTACCGTAAGAAAGCTTGTAGCTTTCTTTCGTACGACCAAACTCATCAACGATAGTCAGCTCAGAAGCACGTGAAGTGATAACCAGCTTGCCTGCGTTGTTAATAACAAACTTCGCATTGTGAAGGTGCAACGAACCGTTGTTCTTCACTTGGATGCTGTTCTCAGCAGCCGCACGAGATGCTGCACCACCGATGTGGAACGTACGCATTGTCAGCTGTGTACCCGGCTCACCGATTGACTGAGCAGCGATAACGCCTACTGCTTCACCGTGGTTCACAATGTGACCACGCGCCAGATCACGACCGTAACAGTTTGCACAGCAACCGAAGTCAGTTTCACAGCTTACCACAGAGCGAACTTTCACTTGGTCGACAGAGTTTTGCTCCAAGATGTCACACCATTTCTCGTCGAGAAGGGTGTTACGAGGTGCAAGAACTTCTTCGGTACCAGGCTTAAGTACGTCTTCAGCAACAACACGACCCAGAACACGCTCACGCAGTGCTTCTTTAACGTCGCCGCCTTCGATAACTGCCATCATGTGAATACCTTCGCTGGTACCACAGTCAGTTTCAGTCACAACCACGTCTTGCGCAACGTCTACAAGACGACGCGTCAGGTAACCGGAGTTTGCCGTTTTAAGTGCTGTATCCGCCAGACCCTTACGAGCACCGTGCGTCGAGATGAAGTACTGGAGTACGTTCAGACCTTCACGGAAGTTCGCGGTGATTGGTGTTTCGATGATTGAACCATCTGGTTTCGCCATCAGACCACGCATACCCGCCAACTGACGAATCTGTGCAGCCGAACCACGAGCACCTGAATCGGCCATCATGTATACGCTGTTGAACGATTTCTGTGCTTCTTCTTCGCCATCACGGTTGATAACGGTATCAAAAGACAGGTTGTCCATCATCGCTTTAGCAACTTGTTCGTTCGCTGCAGCCCAGATATCGATAACTTTGTTATAACGTTCGCCGGCGGTTACCAGACCAGACTGGAACTGCTCCTGAATTTCAGCAACTTCAGCTTCAGCCGCTTCGATCAGGTCGTATTTAGCCTGCGGGATTACCATGTCATCGATACCAACAGATACACCAGACAGTGCCGCGTATGCGAAACCGGTGTACATGATTTGGTCAGCGAAGACGACAGTGTCTTTCAGGCCAAGCTTACGGTAACAAGTGTTCAGCAGGTTAGAGATCTGCTTTTTACCCAGTGCTTGGTTCACGATTTCGTATGGCAGGCCTTCAGGCACGATTTGCCACAACATTGCGCGACCAACAGTGGTATCAACCAACTGGATAGTCTCAGAGCGGTTACCCATCTCATCGAACAGCACTTCTTTCAAGCGTACTTTTACGCGAGCGTGCAGTTCTGCGTTGCCAGTGCGGTAAGCTTTTTCAGCTTCTGCAGGGCCTGACAGGTAAAGGCCTTCGCCTTTCGCGTTAATCTTGTCACGGGTCATGTAGTACAGACCCAATACAACGTCCTGAGAAGGAACGATGATTGGATCACCGGACGCAGGAGACAGGATGTTGTTGGTCGACATCATCAGAGCACGTGCTTCTAGCTGCGCTTCCAACGTCAACGGTACGTGTACCGCCATTTGGTCACCATCGAAGTCGGCGTTATATGCCGCACAAACGAGTGGGTGCAACTGGATCGCTTTACCTTCGATCAACACTGGCTCAAACGCTTGGATACCCAAACGGTGAAGTGTTGGTGCACGGTTCAACAGTACTGGGTGTTCACGGATAACTTCATCCAGAATATCCCAAACAACTGCTTCTTCACGCTCTACCATTTTCTTCGCAGCTTTGATGGTAGTCGCGAGACCACGTGCTTCAAGCTTGCCGTAGATGAATGGCTTGAACAGCTCAAGTGCCATCTTCTTAGGAAGACCACACTGGTGCAGACGCAAGTATGGACCTACGGTGATTACCGAACGACCAGAGTAGTCAACACGCTTACCAAGCAAGTTCTGACGGAAACGACCTTGCTTACCTTTGATCATGTCTGCCAAAGATTTCAGTGGACGCTTGTTCGAACCAGTGATGGCACGACCGCGACGACCGTTATCTAGCAGGGCATCTACTGACTCTTGCAGCATACGCTTTTCGTTACGTACGATGATGTCAGGAGCAGCCAGATCCAGTAGGCGTTTCAGACGGTTATTACGGTTGATTACACGACGGTACAGATCATTTAGATCTGATGTCGCGAAGCGACCGCCATCCAGTGGTACCAGAGGACGTAGATCCGGTGGCAGAACTGGAAGTACAGTCAGGATCATCCACTCAGGGTTGTTTCCAGACTGCAGGAATGCTTCAACAAGCTTAAGGCGCTTGGTGATTTTCTTACGCTTAGTTTCAGAGTTGGTTTCTTCCAGCTCTTCGCGCATTAGTTCAGTTTCAGCTTGCAGATCCATGTTGGCCAGCAACGCTTTAACCGCTTCGGCGCCCATACGAGCGTCGAATTCATCACCCCATTGCTCCAGCGCGTCAAGATACTGTTCTTCAGACAGCATTTGGCTGCGCTCTAGATCGGTCATGCCTGGTTCGATCACAACATATGATTCGAAGTACAGTACACGCTCGATGTCACGCAATGGCATGTCCATCAGCAAACCGATACGAGACGGTAGTGATTTCAGGAACCAGATGTGGGCAACAGGAGAAGCCAGCTCAATGTGACCCATACGCTCACGGCGTACTTTGGTCTGAGTAACTTCAACACCACATTTTTCACAGATCACACCACGGTGCTTAAGGCGCTTGTATTTACCGCAAAGACATTCGTAGTCTTTTACCGGGCCAAAGATACGTGCACAGAATAGGCCGTCACGCTCAGGCTTAAAGGTACGGTAGTTAATGGTTTCTGGCTTTTTCACTTCACCGAAAGACCATGAACGAATCATGTCTGGTGAAGCTAGACCGATTTTGATTGCATCAAATTCTTCGGTCTTATGCTGTGCTTTCAGAAACTTAAGTAAGTCTTTCACATTTGGCTCCTGTGAGGAGTTGACCCAGAAAGGCGCTGACAGGCAGCGCCTTCATATTGATACCGGAAATAGCGATTAAGCCTTGGCTTATTCGTCTTCCAGCTCGATGTTGATACCCAACGAGCGGATTTCTTTCAACAATACGTTGAAAGATTCCGGCATACCCGGCTCCATGCGGTGATCGCCGTCGACGATGTTCTTATACATCTTCGTACGACCGTTCACGTCATCCGACTTAACAGTCAGCATTTCTTGAAGGGTGTATGCTGCGCCGTATGCTTCTAGCGCCCACACTTCCATCTCACCGAAACGCTGGCCACCGAACTGAGCTTTACCACCCAGCGGCTGCTGAGTAACTAGGCTGTAAGAACCGGTAGAACGGGCGTGCATCTTGTCATCAACCAAGTGGTTCAGTTTCAGCATGTACATGTAACCGACAGTTACAGGACGCTCAAACTTCTCACCAGTACGGCCGTCAAATAGGTTCAACTGACCAGATTCTGGCAGATCACCCAGCTTCAACAGTTCTTTGATTGAAGACTCAGGCGCACCATCGAACACTGGAGTCGCGATCGGTAGACCGGCACGCAGGTTCTGGATCAGTGTACGCACTTCGTCATCAGACAGAGCGCTGATATCGACTTGCTGACGTGTGTCACCCAGGCTGTAAACCTTCTGCAGGAACTCACGGAATTTCGCTAATTCTTGCTGCTCTTTAAGCATCTTGTTGATCTTGTTACCGATACCTTTCGCCGCTAGGCCAAGGTGGGTTTCAAGGATCTGACCGATGTTCATACGAGACGGTACACCCAGTGGGTTCAATACGATGTCTACTGGCTCACCAGTTTCGTCGTACGGCATGTCTTCAACAGGGTTAATCTTAGAGATAACACCCTTGTTACCGTGACGACCCGCCATCTTATCACCAGGTTGAATGCGACGCTTAACAGCCAGGTATACCTTAACAATCTTAAGGACGCCCGGTGCCAAATCATCACCCTGAGTGATCTTGCGACGTTTGGTGTCAAATTTCTTATCAAAATCTGATTTCAGTTCGTCGTACTGCTCAGCCAATTGCTCAAGCTGAGTTTGCAGCGCTTCGTCGTCAATAGTCTGAGTTAGCATGCTCTGGCGATCCATGTTCGCCAGTTTTTCTTGGCTGTAGCCTGCTTGCGCAAGTACGCCACGAACACGTGCTACCAGACCACCTTCCAGAATAGAGAACTCTTCTGTCAGATCTTTCTTGGCTTCTTTGAGCTGCATTTCTTCGATTTCAAGCGCACGTTTGTCTTTCTCAACGCCATCACGGGTGAATACTTGTACGTCAATGATCGTACCAGATACACCGTTAGGAACGCGCAGAGAAGAGTCTTTCACGTCAGACGCTTTCTCACCGAAGATCGCACGTAGCAGTTTCTCTTCTGGTGTTAGCTGTGTTTCGCCTTTAGGCGTTACTTTACCAACCAGAATATCGCCGCCTTTCACTTCCGCCCCGATGTATACAACACCAGATTCGTCAAGTTTAGACAGCGCAGCTTCACCCACGTTAGGGATATCAGCAGTGATTTCTTCGCTACCCAGTTTAGTATCACGCGCCACACAAGAAAGCTCTTGGATGTGGATGGTAGTCAGGCGGTCTTCCTGTACTACACGCTCAGATACAAGGATGGAGTCCTCGAAGTTGTAACCGTTCCAAGGCATGAACGCGATACGCATGTTCTGGCCAAGTGCTAGTTCACCCAGATCCGTTGAAGGACCATCAGCCAACACGTCACCACGTGCAACTGGCTCACCAGGCATCACAGTCGGACGCTGGTTGATACAGGTGTTCTGGTTAGAACGGGTGTACTTCGTCAGGTTATAGATATCGATGCCCGCTTCACCAGAAACCAGCTCGTCTTCATTAACCTTAATAACGATACGTGATGCGTCAACCGACTGAACCATACCGCCACGTTTGGCAACGGCAGTTACACCCGAGTCAACCGCTACAGCACGTTCAATACCAGTACCTACCAGCGGCTTATCAGCGCGCAGAGTTGGTACTGCCTGACGTTGCATGTTCGCACCCATAAGTGCACGGTTAGCATCATCGTGCTCTAGGAATGGGATCAGGGATGCCGCAACAGATACAATCTGGTTGGTCGCAACGTCCATGTACTGGACATGGTCACGTGGGTGCAAACCTGAATCGCCTTTCTGGCGAGCAGTGATTAATTCTTCACCGAATGAACCATCTTCGTTCAGCACGGCGTTAGCCTGTGCAATAACAAATTGGCCTTCTTCGATAGCAGAAAGGTAATCAATTTGATCCGTAACTTTACCGTCAACAACTTTACGGTAAGGCGTCTCCAGGAAGCCGTACGGGTTAGTACGCGCATACGCTGAAAGCGAGTTGATCAGACCGATGTTTGGACCTTCAGGCGTTTCGATAGGACATAGGCGACCGTAGTGGGTTGCGTGTACATCTCGAACTTCAAAGCCTGCGCGCTCACGCGTCAGACCGCCTGGACCCAATGCAGAGATACGACGCTTGTGCGTCACTTCTGACAACGGGTTATTCTGGTCCATAAACTGTGACAGCTGAGAAGAACCGAAGAACTCTTTTACTGCCGCAGAAATAGGCTTAGCGTTGATCAGATCTTGAGGCATGATTGCATCAAGGTCACCAAGGCTTAGGCGCTCTTTTACCGCGCGTTCAACACGTACCAGACCTACACGGAACTGGTTCTCTGCCATTTCACCAACAGAACGGATACGACGGTTGCCAAGGTGGTCGATATCGTCCACCTCACCGATACCATTACGGATATCGATAAGCTTTCGCATCACTTGGATGATGTCATCATGGCTCAGTACGCCTGAACCGGTCATTTCTTCGCGGTTTAGAGAACTGTTGAACTTCATACGGCCTACCGCTGACAGATCGTAACGATCTTCTGAGAAGAACAGGCTTTCAAAAAGCTGCTCTGCTGCTTCACGCGTTGGTGGCTCACCAGGGCGCATCATGCGGTAGATTTCAACCAACGCACTCAGACGATCAGACGTGCTGTCGATACGCAGGGTATCTGACATGTACGGACCATTATCCAAGTCATTGGTGAACAAAGTTTCGATCTTCTTGTAACCAGCTTGTGAAAGAAGCGCCAGAGTTTCTAGGCTTAGTTCTTGGTTAGCTGGAGCAATGATCTCGCCTGTTTCCTCATTAACGTAATCGCGTGCAGACACTTTGCCCACGATGTACTCAACAGGAACTTCAATTTTTTCTACGCCATCTTTTTCAAGCTGACGAATGTGGCGCGCGGTAATGCGGCGGCCTTGTTCGATGTATACCTTGCCGTTAGCTTCGATATCAAAGCTTGCGGTCTCGCCACGAAGACGATCCGGTACCAGTTCCATCACCAGAGACTTGCCTTGAACTTCGAAAACTATTTTATCGAAGAACAAATCAAGAATTTGCTCGGTGGTGTATTCCAATGCACGCAGAATGATCGATGCAGGAAGCTTACGACGACGGTCGATACGAACGTAGACGGCATCCTTAGGATCAAACTCAAAGTCCAACCACGAACCGCGGTATGGAATGATACGTGCGTTGTACAGCACTTTACCTGAGGAATGGGTTTTACCCTTATCGCTGTCGAAGAAGACGCCCGGGCTACGATGCAGCTGGGATACGATAACCCTCTCAGTACCGTTAATTACAAAGGTACCATTGTCCGTCATGAGTGGAATTTCACCCATGTAGACTTCTTGCTCTTTAATGTCTTTTACGGTGCCAGCAGGTGCATCTCTGTCAAACATCACTAGGCGTAATTTTACGCGCAGTGGGGCAGAGTAAGTTACGCCACGGATCTGACATTCTTTAACATCAAATACTGGCTCACCGAGACGATAGCTAACGTATTGCAGCTCGGAATTGCCGTTGTAACTCTGAATCGGAAAGACAGAGCGAAAAGCAGCTTCAAGACCGTATTGCCCTTCTGGATCCTGCTCGATAAATTTTTCGAAAGAATCTAGCTGGATAGACAGCAAGTATGGCACGTCCAGAACTTGAGGACGCTTACCAAAATCCTTACGGATACGCTTTTTCTCGGTATAAGAGTAAACCATAGGGTTCCTCAGCTCGCTGATAAGTGACCCAAACTGTCCAGACTGAGGGACAGTAACTAAACAACCAACCGTTTACTGTAGGAGCATCAGAGGGTTAATCTGACACTTTTTTGCATGGAGAGTAGTGACTAAACGGGGTGCAAAATTCACTACTGCCCTACAGCGCAAAAAGGCCGGTGGCTATTTAGCCACCAGCCATTAGCCTTTTCAGGCTAAGAAGCTAAGCAATAATTACTTAACTTCAACAGAAGCACCAGCTTCTTCTAGCTGTGCTTTAAGAGCGTCAGCTTCTTCTTTAGAAACTGCTTCTTTCAACGGAGCTGGAGCACCGTCAACAACAGCTTTAGCTTCTTTCAGACCTAGGCCAGTTGCGCCACGTACTGCTTTGATAACAGCAACTTTGTTAGGGCCAGCAGCAGTCAGGATTACGTCAAATTCAGTTTGCTCTTCTGCTGCTTCTGCAACAGCGCCGCCTGCAACTACTGCAGCAGCAGCAGAAACACCGAATTTCTCTTCCATAGCTTCGATAAGCTCAACAACTTGCATTACAGACATTTCTGCAACTGCGTCTAGGATTTGCTCGTTAGTGATAGACATAACAATTCTCTTTAAAGTCAACAATTAGTTTAAATAGCAACCAGTAAAAAGCAATGCAATTAAGCAGCTTCTTTCTGATCGCGAACAGCCGCGATAGTGCGAACCAGCTTGCCAGCAGACGCTTCTTTCATGCACATCATCAGGCGTGCGATAGCTTCGTCGTAAGTTGGCAGCGTTGCTAGAACGTCAGCATCAGTGATAGAGCCTTCGAATGCAGCAGCTTTGATTTCGAAATTTTTGTTCTCTTTAGCGAAGTCTTTAAAAAGACGCGCCGCAGCACCTGGGTGCTCATTAGAGAACGCAATCAGCGTAGGACCAACAAACGTATCTTGCAGACACGTAAAATCAGTACCTTCAACTGCACGACGAGCCAAGGTATTACGAACAACTCTCATGTAAACGCCAGCTTCACGAGCTTTTTTACGTAGAGAAGTCATTGCGCCTACCGCTACACCGCGAGAATCAGCTACAACTGCAGAAAGGGCACCACTGGCAGCTTCGTTGACTTCAGCAACAATTGCTTTTTTGTCTTGAAGATTTAATGCCATTTGGATTTGCTCCTGGATTATATATACACCACTCACTACTTCACAGTAGGAGAGTAATTACGGCGCAGATCCAAGAAAGAATATATCTATCATGTTCTGGCACCGTCTACGTAGGCATTATTAAGTCTTGGTGAAAACACCAGACACCTACGGTCTTGGACGAAGTCCGGCAAGCCGAACTCAGCCATAAATTTGAAGCGAAGAATTATACAGCAACTCCTCGCTTCAAGCAATTAGTTTGCGTTTGCGTCCAGAGTATTCTGGTCAACCGCAACACCTGCACCCATAGTGGTAGAGATGCTTACTTTCTTAACGAAAGTACCCTTAGCTGAAGAAGGTTTCGCTTTCTTCAGGGCTACCAACAATGCTTCAAGGTTACCCTTAAGTTTGTCAGTATCGAAATCAACCTTACCAATAGTGGTATGGATGATACCGTTCTTGTCGTTACGGTAACGAACCTGACCCGCTTTAGCGTTCTTAACTGCTTCAGCAACGTTAGGAGTTACAGTGCCAACTTTAGGGTTTGGCATCAGACCGCGTGGGCCCAAGATAGTACCTAGTTGACCAACTACGCGCATTGCATCTGGTGATGCGATAACTACGTCGAAGTTCATCTCGCCTTTCTTGATTTGGTCAGCAAGGTCTTCCATGCCAACGATGTCAGCACCAGCTTCTTTCGCAGCTTCAGCGTTAGCACCTTGAGTGAATACCGCTACGCGGATGTCACGGCCAGTACCATGTGGCAACACAGTTGCGCCACGAACGTTTTGGTCTGATTTACGTGCATCGATGCCCAGGTTTACTGCAACATCAACACTTTCTACGAATTTAGCAGTAGCTAGTTCTTTCAGAAGAGCAACAGCTTCGTTGATGTCGTACTCACGAGTAACATCAACTTTGTCACGGATAACGCGCATGCGCTTAGTCAATTTAGCCATTGTCTTAACCCTCTACTACCAGACCCATTGAACGAGCAGTACCAGCAATTGAGCGTTTCATCGCTTCAATGTCTGCACCAGTCATGTCTTTCGCTTTGGTTTCAGCGATTTCCTGAACCTGAGCGTCAGTAATAGTACCAACTTTCTCAGTGTTAGGGCGGCCTGAACCAGACTTGATGCCAGCTGCTTTCTTAAGAAGAACTGCAGCAGGTGGAGTCTTCATTTCGAAAGTGAAAGAACGGTCGCTGTATACAGAGATAACAACTGGAGTAGGTAGACCTTTCTCCATAGATTCTGTACGTGCGTTGAACGCTTTACAGAATTCCATGATGTTAACACCGTGCTGACCAAGAGCTGGACCAACTGGTGGACTTGGGTTAGCCATACCCGCTGCAACTTGCAGCTTGATGTAAGCTTCTACTTTTTTAGCCATTACTAAATACCTAAATTTGGGTTCAAACGTCTATTTTTTGCAAACAGACTCCCCGTTTAACAAAAGGGCGCGAAATTGTATTCAAATTTCGCGCCCCTCGCAATACTTTCCGAGCAAAAAACGATCAGCTTTTTTCTACTTGACTGAATTCCAGCTCTACAGGTGTCGCACGACCAAAGATTGATACAGAAACCTTAACGCGGCTCTTCTCGTAATCAACCTCTTCGACCACGCCATTGAAGTCCGCAAATGGGCCTTCAGTAACACGGACAACTTCACCCGCTTCGTACACAGTTTTGTGCACAGGAGACTCGCCTGCTTTCTCTAGACGATTCAAGATAGCGTCAGCTTCTTTATCAGAAATCGGCGCTGGACGATCCGGCGTACCGCCGATAAAGCCCAAAACACGCGGCACGCTACGTACCAAGTGCCATGACTCATCGTTCATGATCATCTGAACGAGAACATAACCCGGGAAAAACTTACGTTCACTCTTGCGACGCTGTCCCGCGCGCATTTCAACAACTTCTTCGGTAGGTACTAATATCTCACCGAAGAAATCTTCCATCTCGTGAATCTTGATATATTCATTCAATGACTTAGATACACGACCTTCAAAGCCGGAAAAAGCCTGAACAACATACCAACGTTTTTTAGGAGCTTCGCTCATGTAGTTAACCTCACACGCCAGTGAATAGGCGGACCAGACGGACCATTATACCGTCGATGCCCCACAGAATGAGCGCCATGACAACAGTGACAGCCAGAACGATGAGAGTGGTCTGTAACGTCTCTTGGCGAGTAGGCCAAACAACTTTACGCACTTCCATACGCGACTCACGTGCAAAGGTGATTGCCGCTTTGCCTTTACCTGTCAGAGCAGCAACACCACCGGCGGCTGCAACAAGAACAACAACGGCAGCAGCTCGTAGCACAACAGACATATCACTGTACAGGCTATTTCCCACTACTGCAGCTGCCAATAAGGCAAAAACCACAACCCATTTTAGGGCATCCATTGACCCGGTTGGGGCTTCAGCATTCGCTTTCATACATTCTACCTGTAACTAGTCTATTTCATCGACGACAACAACCTCGCGTCAGCGAGGTGAAAAGAACAAGGAAACCTAAACATACTTACTTCGTTGTTTATTTTCTTATCCTAAAACGTATATCACTGCGACCAATCGGCGAAAAAAAGTTCAATCCAAAGATTTGGTGCAGAAAAAGGGCATCAAATGATGCCCTTTTTGCTAGTGTGTCGTCAAATCTTATTCGATGATTTTAGCAACAACACCTGCACCAACTGTACGACCACCTTCGCGGATTGCGAAGCGTAGACCTTCGTCCATCGCGATTGGCGAGATCAGAGTAACAGTCATTGCAATGTTATCACCTGGCATTACCATCTCAACGCCTTCTGGCAGTTCGATAGTACCGGTCACGTCAGTTGTACGGAAGTAGAACTGTGGACGGTAGCCTTTGAAGAACGGAGTATGACGGCCGCCTTCATCTTTCGACAGAACGTAGATTTCTGAAGTGAAAGTAGTGTGTGGAGTGATTGAACCAGGCTTAGCCAGTACTTGACCACGTTGAACTTCGTCACGCTTAGTACCACGTAGAAGAACACCAACGTTCTCACCAGCACGGCCTTCGTCAAGAAGTTTACGGAACATCTCAACACCAGTACAAGTCGTGGTGATGGTGTCTACGATACCAACGATAGCAACTTCGTCACCTACACGTACGATACCTTGCTCAACACGACCAGTAACAACAGTACCACGGCCTTGGATTGAGAATACGTCTTCGATTGGCAGGATGAATGGCTTATCGATAGCACGCTCTGGCTCTGGGATGTAAGAATCCAGTGCTTCAGCTAGTTCAATGATTTTCGCTTCCCACTGCTCTTCTCCGTTCAATGCACCTAGTGCAGAACCTTGAATTACTGGGCAATCGTCGCCTGGGAAGTCGTACTCAGAAAGAAGTTCACGAACTTCCATCTCAACCAGCTCAAGCAGCTCTTCGTCGTCAACCATGTCACACTTGTTCATGAAAACAAGGATGTAAGGAATACCAACTTGGCGACCTAGAAGGATGTGCTCACGAGTCTGTGGCATAGGGCCATCAGTCGCAGCAACAACTAGGATACCACCGTCCATTTGCGCAGCACCGGTGATCATGTTTTTAACATAATCGGCGTGTCCTGGGCAGTCTACGTGTGCGTAGTGACGTGCAGGTGTATCGTATTCTACGTGTGAGGTAGAGATAGTGATACCGCGCTCGCGCTCTTCTGGAGCGTTATCGATTGATGCGAAGTCACGTGCTGAACCGCCGTATACTTTTGACAGTACAGTACAGATAGCAGCAGTTAGAGTGGTTTTACCGTGGTCAACGTGGCCGATAGTACCAACGTTAACGTGCGGTTTCGTACGTTCAAATTTTTCTTTAGACATGACAGTCCCTCTAAGCACGGTATTTTGGTGGCTTAACGACCACGCATATAACAAATGGATTTTTGCTAGGTATAAGTCAAAAGGATTGAGTAACTTGGAAGAAAAAGATGGTGCTGATACCCAGATTCGAACTGGGGACCTCACCCTTACCAAGGGTGCACTCTACCAACTGAGCTATATCAGCACTTTAGAATTGGAGCGGGCAGCGGGAATCGAACCCGCATCATCAGCTTGGAAGGCTGAGGTAATAGCCATTATACGATGCCCGCTTATCAGTTTCTCGTAGAGCTATTCAAACTATTTGAAATATGGTGGTGGGAGAAGGATTCGAACCTTCGAAGGCTGAGCCGTCAGATTTACAGTCTGATCCCTTTGGCCACTCGGGAATCCCACCTAATTGTATTGTTTTGTCTTATTGGTGCCGGCTGCCGGAATCGAACTGGCGACCTACTGATTACAAGTCAGTTGCTCTACCAACTGAGCTAAGCCGGCGACAAGTGCTGCGCATTCTATGCAATGATTTTTTTCGTTGCAATAGCTAATTTAACTTTTTCCATCAATTCTTTCATTACGGCGTATTAAATCGCCAATTCACACGTTTTTTTAGCGATATAGCGTCTGTTAAACTTGGCATGTCGCTTTCACTATCATTGGGGATAATGTATTGTCGCTGTCCTTAGTTGAAACAGATTCATTTTTAATATGAGCGATCTATTAACGCCTTATCTGTCTTTTAATCGCCAACAATGGTCAGAACTTCGTGATTCTGTACCTATGACGCTGGATGAGACTGATCTCGAAAAGCTTCGAGGAATTAACGAACACCTCACCATGAATGAAGTTCGAGACATTTACTTGCCGCTTTCTCGTCTTCTGAATCTGTACGTTAAGGCTCGCAAAGGACGCACTCAGGTATTAGAGCACTTCCTCGATCAAAAAGGTAATACTGTACCTTATGTTATCGGAATTGCTGGTAGTGTGGCTGTAGGAAAGAGTACAACAGCTCGCTTATTAAAAGCCTTACTCGAAAGATGGCCAGAACACCCAAAAGTCGAACTCATCACCACAGATGGCTTTCTTCATCCCAATAATGTGCTTAGTGAGCGCGGATTGATGAAGAAAAAAGGCTTTCCACCCTCTTACGACATTCGAAAGCTGGTGCAGTTTGTGTCAGATGTAAAATCGGGCAAGCCGCGCGTTGAAGCACCTATTTACTCTCATCTCGTTTATGACGTGACGGAAGAAGTAAAAGTCGTTGAACAGCCAGACATCCTGATCGTGGAAGGTCTAAATGTTCTCCAAAGCGGCATGGATTATCCTCATGATCCTCACCGCGTGTTTATCTCAGATTTCCTCGACTTTTCGATTTATGTCGATGCTGACAGCTCGCTACTCAGAACATGGTACATCGAGCGATTCATGGCATTCAGAGAAGGCGCGTTTCAAGACCCGTCGTCTTACTTCCACCACTACACTGAACTCACGCAAGAAGAAGCAAGGTGCACGGCGTCAGGTATTTGGGAGGAAATAAATGGCAAGAACTTGGTTGAGAATATTTTACCGACACGAGAACGTGCCGGACTTATCTTGCAAAAAGGAACAAACCATGCCGTTCAAACCGTCATGGTTCGTAAATAATGTCTATCAGTCATCTGCGCGGAGACTGATTTCTCCGCCAAGGTAGGGGGTAACGCCAGCCTCGGTTTCGAGCAGCAGTGCCCCTTGCTCGTTAATGCCTCGTGCTATTCCCTTCACCACCCGCTCACCGAGCAGCAATTTAACGGCGCGACCATTAAAGTTATCGTATTTATCCCAGCGCTCAACGAAGCCCGCCATCCCAGTTTCTTCGTATTGCTTAAGCGCATCGGTAACACCATTTATCAATTCGGCAGCAAGCTTGTTTTTGCCTGGTAAGATTTGGCTGGTATCACCTAAATTCGCCCAGTCTTGATCAACAGCATCAGTGTCTGGCATGGCAATGTTGAGCCCCATACCTATTACAAGGTGTGCTGCATCCCCTGCTTGCCCGGTCATTTCAACCAAAATACCAGCGAGCTTTTTATCATTCCAATACAAGTCGTTTGGCCACTTAACCTTGACGTTTTTAGCGCCAAGTTTAGCGAGCTTTTCAGCCATGGATACACCAACAACAAGACTCAGTCCCATCGCAGCAGCCATTCCAGCGTCGAGCCGCCAATACATTGATAAATATAAATTAGCACCGAATGGTGAGAACCATTTTCGGCCTCGACGACCACGGCCCATTTGCTGATATTCAGCGAAGCATGCAGTACCTGATGCGAGCTGCCCAACGCGATCCAATAAATATTGATTCGTCGAGTCAATGACAGGGATCAGCGAGAAATCAGGGCCTTTCAATTGAGCACGTAACTGTGCTTCATCCAAAAGATCGAGAGCAGCGGGTAAACAGTACCCTTTACCCTGCACGCGAAACACATCTAACCCCCATTGCTGAAGCACTTTGATGTGCTTGCTAATCGCAGCACGGCTCATTCCAAGCTCTTGACCTAGCTTTTCTCCGGAGTGAAAGTGCCCATCCGCCAAGATCTTAATTAACGCTAAACGCGGTTTGTTATCTATGGCAGGCATATTACCTCCAGATTCGTTTCTGCTGTTCGCCCCATAAAGCGAACTTCATGCTCAAGCGTAACACCGAAGCGGTCATAAACCGTATCAACAACCTTTTGAGCGAGCGTTAAAACGTCTGTCGCCGTGGCGTTTCCGATATTGGTTAACACCAGCGCTTGTTGGCTATGCACTGCAGCACCACCAATACGATGCCCTTTTAAGCCACACTGGTCGATTAACCATCCAGCAGCCAACTTCACTTCAGAGTCGTTGACACCGAAGCTCGGCATATTGGGATACTCAGTTCGTAAATTATCGGCAAGAGATGTTGCGACGACTGGATTTTTGAAGAAACTGCCTGCATTGCCTATTTCTTTCGGGTCGGGCAGCTTTGAGCGTCGGATTTGACATACTTTGTTATAGACATGTTTAGCGTCGAGGCTCTCAATATCATTGAGTTCACTAAGCGCACCGTATCCAATAACTGGCTCCCACTGTTTTGGCAGCTTGAAACCGACTGCAATGACTATCGCCTTGTCTTTCAACTGACGCTTGAAAATAGAGTCACGATAGCCAAACTCACATGCCTTCGCTGACAGGCGCTGGGTCTTTCCGCTGTCGAGCATTAACACATCAACGTAATCACAACTCTCTTTAAACTCAACGCCATATGCGCCAATGTTTTGAATGGGCGCGGAGCCAACTAGGCCAGGAATCAATGCAAGATTTTCTAAACCAGGCATCCCTTGTTCGATTGTCCACGAAACCAAGTCGTGCCAATTCTCACCGCCAGCCACATGTAATAGCCATTCTGTCGAGGTTTCTTTCACCTCAATGCCTTTCAGACAATTTAGAATAACGACACCAGCAAAATCTTCACAAAAAAGTAGATTGCTACCTTCTCCAACAACCAGCTTTGGCTCATCCGGCTTTTGCTTCCATATCTGTAGAAAATCATCTGCTTTTTGCGCTTTAATGATTTCCTTCGCATTCAGTGCTAAACCGAAGGTATGGTATGGCTTGAGCGATGTATTGGTGAGAATTTTCATTCGACTCGTGGTTTCGTTTTCAATAATTGTTAGCAGTGTATAATACTTCATCCGCCCTGAATTCGCAGTGATTTGATAAGCATGGCCGACTATAGATTTCTCCCACTCGACAACTTGCGTTTTCCTCTTATCGCGCGCTTTTACAAAGACCACTATCCCGCAGGGAAGCCAAAGAAAGATGAGATAATCTGGACAATGGAGCGTGAAAAGCGCCTTGCAGGATCCGTCCGTTTTCGTCAGTTCGAACAATTTCAACTTCTCACAGGTATGCTCATTGCGCCTGATTTGAGAGGAAAAAAGCTCGGCGCAGCTTTTCTCCGTGCAATTGAAGAGCAAATCAGTAGTAAAGACTGCTACTGCCTTGCGTATCGGTATCTCACTCCTCTTTATGAAGAGGCGGGATTTGTTCTTATCGATTCTAACGAGCTACCTGAAGAACTTCAGGGCAGATATGCCAGCTATTGCAATAGTGGTAAAGATCTCATCCCAATGAAGCATTTACCCGTTTGACAGTGGCAAATCGAGAGACCAGACACATCCAGAATACTGGAAATTACGTATTTTCTGGTACAATTCAGGGTTTGATTTGCGTAAACACGACTATCAGTCGAACTTAATGAGGCAACAATGGATTCAGCTACTGCAAATAAGCAGTTGATCGATCAGCTCCCCAAAATTGCTCATCGTCCAGATCAGCTAGAAACGCTTCTCGACGCAGCATCTTTTAGAGAGCGCTTACTGCATGAAATTGCGCAAGCCAAATCTCGCATTTATCTCGTCGCTTTGTATCTGCAAGACGATGAAGCAGGACGATCGATCCTTGATGCGCTCTACGAGGCAAAACAAAAAAATCCTGTATTGGATATTAAAGTATTAGTGGATTGGCATCGCGCCCAACGCGGTTTGATTGGTGCAGATAAGTCTGATGGAAATGCAGCCATCTATCGAGAATATGCAGAGAAGTTCACCCACAAAATTGAAGTGCTCGGCGTACCCGTCAGAAACCGAGAAGTATTTGGTGTTCTTCACCTAAAAGGTTTCATTATTGATGATGCGGTTATCTATAGTGGCGCAAGCCTAAATGACGTCTACCTCGCCCAACATGATCGCTATCGCTATGACCGCTATCATGTTATCAAAAGTAAACCGCTTGCCGATTCCATGGCTAACTTCATTGGCTCAACACTCGTTGCCAGCGATGCTGTAACTTGTTTGTCTCAGTCATGTCGTCCCAATACAAAGGCGCTAAAGCCTGCAATTCGTGAACTTCGCTCTCGCTTACAAAGCGCCAGTTACAAGTTCATTTCTCAGCATATTAATGACGATCAAATTGGTCTAACGCCAATGGTTGGCTTGGGGAAACGTAAGAACTTACTGAATACTCAAATATGCCGCCTGATTGCTAGCGCTCATCAAGAACTCATCATCTGTACGCCGTATTTCAATCCACCACGCAGCGTTATGCGAGAAATTCGACGAGCTCTGCGACGCAGTGTAAACGTGACGATCATCGTCGGCGACAAAACAGCGAACGATTTCTATATTCCACCTGAAGAGCCATTCAGGACGATATCTGGTCTCCCGTACCTCTATGAGATCAACTTGCGCAATTTTGCTCGTCGCAACGAAGCTGCTATTGCAAAACGTCAATTGAAAATCCATTTGTGGAAACACGATAACAATAGCTTTCATCTCAAAGGAATATGGGTAGACCGCAGCTATATGCTGCTTACTGGGAATAACCTTAATCCTCGCGCTTGGAAGTTGGATCTGGAGAACGCAATTTTACTGCACGATAAGCATAAACTGTTAGAGTGCGAAGCTCAGCGAGAGATAGATAAAATCCTTGAACATACTCAACTGATTGGCAGCTACAAACAAATTGAGAAACTAGAGGTATATCCGGCACAAGTACAGAAATTACTCAAACGGATCAAGCGGATCCGAGCCGATCATCTGCTGAACCAGATCTTGTAAGGAGACTCTCTTGATCGCATCTATTGACGTCGATCCTCAAAAAACATTCACGCCGTTGTGCCCTAACGAGCTGCCTGTCAATGAGGGTCATACCATTGGTCTTGCACTAAACAAGCAAGCTGAAAAAGCACACTTTCGTGTCTTAACGAAAGATGCTCATCCTGCCAATGCGGTCTGGGTCGTTGAAAGCCACGACAAAATGCTAGTTCCACTCGATCATGTAAATGCCGATCTCACCTGGGTATCTCACGCGGTTCCCGGTACTGATGGTTTTAATGTCATTCCAGGCCTACCCAAAGTGACTGAGTATGACCATGTCATCTGGAAAGGTGTAGAACCTGATTTACACCCATATGGTGCGTGTTTCCATGACATCCAGGAAAAACTCAGCACCGGATTGATAGAGTGGCTTACGGCACAGCACGTTAAAACTGTGTTGGTTGGTGGGTTAGCAACTGATTATTGTGTGAAAACAACTGCGCTTCAGCTTAAGACACATGGTCATTTCGACGTGTGGGTTAACCTAGATGCCTGTCGTGGTATTGCGAATGAAACAACTGCCGCTGCCTGTAATGAAATGCTCAATGCAGGGATTCACATCATTCAGTCTATCGATGAGTTTGCACAGTGAGCCACCGTTAATATTATACCTATCAAAGCACTGCACTTCGTGGTGCTTTTTTGTATCTATCAAGTGAGTGAGTGCGTGCCATTGTATATTTAGCTTGTATCCCTCCCTACGCTAGAGTTTACATACTCTGCCTACTTGGTTTATCCGCACTTTCGAGACGCTCATACCTATTTCTTCATTCAAAAAGCAGTTACCGTTAGAGTGGGATTTTCCTAAAGTTATCGCATAGCGGTGTTATCTGCAAAAGGAACAACCCTCCTGTCTATAGTAGTGACTACGCATGCTAACACACTGTTTATAGTGAATTATCATCAGGAAGAAAAGCCATCCACTGTGTTAATAAAACTTCAATTGCTTTAATCCACATGCAAAAAAGCCCTGACCGTAAGGTCAGGGCTTTTTCTAAATTTGAAGCCTGGCGATGTCCTACTCTCACATGGGGAGACCCCACACTACCATCGGCGCTATTACGTTTCACTACTGAGTTCGGCATGGGATCAGGTGGGTCCATAATGCTATGGTCGCCAAGCAAATTCTGTTGTTGTATCCCGCTTGTCAGGCTTCACTCTGGCTGCATTGCCTGCCTCCTTCACTCGGTCATGTACAGTCGTACACTTCCTCGCTCAGCTCGTGGGCGGCTTTGCCAGAATAAACCCTGCCTACGCTATCTCTATGGATAACGGCAAGATACTAAATCTGAAGAAAATCTGACTAGCCTATCTCTCAATACACATTCAATGTTCTTATCTGAGTCCGCTAAAACCCCTTGGGTGTTGTATGGTTAAGCCTCACGGGCAATTAGTATCAGTTAGCTCAACGCCTCGCAGCGCTTACACACCTGACCTATCTACGTCGTAGTCTCCAACAACCCTTTAGGACACTTATAGTGTCAGGGATGACTCATCTCGAGGCTTGCTTCGCGCTTAGATGCTTTCAGCGCTTATCAATTCCGAACTTAGCTACCGGGCAATGCCACTGGCGTGACAACCCGAACACCAGAGGTTCGTCCACTCCGGTCCTCTCGTACTAGGAGCAGCCCCTCTCAATCATCCAACGCCCACGGCAGATAGGGACCGAACTGTCTCACGACGTTCTAAACCCAGCTCGCGTACCACTTTAAATGGCGAACAGCCATACCCTTGGGACCGACTTCAGCCCCAGGATGTGATGAGCCGACATCGAGGTGCCAAACACCGCCGTCGATATGAACTCTTGGGCGGTATCAGCCTGTTATCCCCGGAGTACCTTTTATCCGTTGAGCGATGGCCCTTCCATTCAGAACCACCGGATCACTATGACCTACTTTCGTACCTGCTCGAATTGTCATTCTCGCAGTCAAGCGGGCTTATGCCATTGCACTAACCTCACGATGTCCGACCGTGATTAGCCCACCTTCGTGCTCCTCCGTTACTCTTTGGGAGGAGACCGCCCCAGTCAAACTACCCACCAGGCACTGTCCGCAACCCCGATTAGGGGCCAACGTTAGAACATCAAGCATACAAGGGTGGTATTTCAAGATTGCCTCCACACATACTGGCGTACGTGCTTCTAAGGCTCCCACCTATCCTACACATGTAGGGTCAATGTTCAGTGCCAAGCTGTAGTAAAGGTTCACGGGGTCTTTCCGTCTAGCCGCGGGTACACAGCATCTTCACTGCGATTTCAATTTCACTGAGTCTCGGGTGGAGACAGCGTGGCCATCATTACGCCATTCGTGCAGGTCGGAACTTACCCGACAAGGAATTTCGCTACCTTAGGACCGTTATAGTTACGGCCGCCGTTTACCGGGGCTTCGATCAAGAGCTTCTCCGAAGATAACCCCATCAATTAACCTTCCGGCACCGGGCAGGCGTCACACCGTATACGTCATCTTTCGATTTTGCACAGTGCTATGTTTTTAATAAACAGTTGCAGCCACCTGGTATCTGCGACTGCCTCTAGCTCCATCCGCAAGGGACTTCACCGGAGGCAGCGTACCTTCTCCCGAAGTTACGGTACCATTTTGCCTAGTTCCTTCACCCGAGTTCTCTCAAGCGCCTTGGTATTCTCTACCCGACCACCTGTGTCGGTTTGGGGTACGATTGCTTATAACCTGAAGCTTAGAGGCTTTTCCCGGAAGCATGGCATCAATGACTTCATCACCGTAGTGACTCGACATCGTGTCTCAGTGTTAACAGCGTCCCGGATTTACCTAAGACACCCACCTACGCACTTGAACTTGGACAACCGTCGCCAAGCTCACCTAGCCTTCTCCGTCCCCCCATCGCAGTTATAAGCAGTACGGGAATATTAACCCGTTTCCCATCGACTACGCCTTTCGGCCTCGCCTTAGGGGTCGACTTACCCTGCCCCGATTAACGTTGGACAGGAACCCTTGGTCTTCCGGCGAGGAGGTTTTTCACCCCCTTTATCGTTACTCATGTCAGCATTCGCACTTCTGATACCTCCAGCAAACCTTACAGTTCACCTTCAACGGCTTACAGAACGCTCCCCTACCCAACAACTCCGAAGAGTTGATGCCGCAGCTTCGGTGTATCGCTTAGCCCCGTTACATCTTCCGCGCAGGCCGACTCGACCAGTGAGCTATTACGCTTTCTTTAAATGATGGCTGCTTCTAAGCCAACATCCTGGCTGTCTGAGCCTTCCCACATCGTTTCCCACTTAGCGATAACTTTGGGACCTTAGCTGGCGGTCTGGGTTGTTTCCCTCTCCACGACGGACGTTAGCACCCGCCGTGTGTCTCCCGGATAGTACTTACTGGTATTCGGAGTTTGCAAAGGGTTGGTAAGTCGGGATGACCCCCTAGCCTTAACAGTGCTCTACCCCCAGTAGTATTCGTCCGAGGCGCTACCTAAATAGCTTTCGGGGAGAACCAGCTATCTCCGAGTTTGATTGGCCTTTCACCCCTAGCCACAAGTCATCCGCTAATTTTTCAACATTAGTCGGTTCGGTCCTCCAATTGATGTTACTCAATCTTCAACCTGCCCATGGCTAGATCACTCGGTTTCGGGTCTACTCCTAGCAACTCATTCGCCCAGTTAAGACTCGGTTTCCCTACGGCTCCCCTATTCGGTTAACCTTGCTACTAAAAGTAAGTCGCTGACCCATTATACAAAAGGTACGCAGTCACCCCACGAAGAGGCTCCCACTGCTTGTACGTACACGGTTTCAGGTTCTATTTCACTCCCCTCACAGGGGTTCTTTTCGCCTTTCCCTCACGGTACTGGTTCACTATCGGTCAGTCAGGAGTATTTAGCCTTGGAGGATGGTCCCCCCATGTTCAGACAGGATACCACGTGTCCCGTCCTACTCGTTTTCACGATAAAAGCATTGTCGTGTACGGGGCTATCACCCTGTATCGCTACCCTTTCCAGGGTATTCCACTAACACTTAAACCGCTTAAGGGCTAATCCGGGGTCGCTCGCCGCTACTGCCGGAATCTCAATTGATTTCTTTTCCTTCGGGTACTTAGATGTTTCAGTTCCCCGAGTTCGCCTCATACAGCTATGTATTCACTGCATGATACGTGCTTATGCACGTGGGTTTCCCCATTCGGAAATCGTAGACTCAAGTGGCTGTTACTGCCTTATCTACGCTTATCGCAAGTTACTACGTCCTTCATCGCCTCTGACTGCCAAGGCATCCACCGTGTACGCTTAGTCACTTAACCATACAACCCCAAGAGGTCTTTATGTATGGCAAACAACCAAGGTTGTTCCTAAGAACATGCTCAACTTACGTTGAACGGTTTTTCGCCGGACTCAAATATGTTCATCCCTCTCTAAGAGAAGAATGAAACCAAGAACACTTGAATGTGTTTGGTGTTAATTCCGAAGAATTAACGTTTTGAGAACTTTTGTTTCGTTACCTCTCGGGTAGAGAGATAAGAAACAGATTTCAATTTAATCCCTCTTTTTTCAAAGAAGCATTAAATCTACTAGTCAGCTTTCCAGATTTTTAAAGAGCAAAGTGATGTGTCTCTGAGACAGAGATGTCCACTTTCTAAAGACACTCGTGAGAATGCGTTTAAAGAGTGGTGGAGCTATGCGGGATCGAACCGCAGACCTCCTGCGTGCAAGGCAGGCGCTCTCCCAGCTGAGCTATAACCCCATCGATATTACTTAGTACCAATTTCATCTAGGAAATGAAATTGGTGGGTCTGAGTGGACTTGAACCACCGACCTCACCCTTATCAGGGGTGCGCTCTAACCACCTGAGCTACAGACCCATCTAAGTAACGTTCTTTGCTTTTTCAACCTATACAATTTGTGTGGACACTTGCATCGATAGTATCGTTAAGGAGGTGATCCAGCCCCAGGTTCCCCTAGGGCTACCTTGTTACGACTTCACCCCAGTCATGAACCACACCGTGGTAAACGCCCTCCCGAAGGTTAAGCTATCTACTTCTGGTGCAGCCCACTCCCATGGTGTGACGGGCGGTGTGTACAAGGCCCGGGAACGTATTCACCGTGGCATTCTGATCCACGATTACTAGCGATTCCGACTTCACGGAGTCGAGTTGCAGACTCCGATCCGGACTACGACGTACTTTCTGGGATTCGCTCCACCTCGCGGCCTCGCTGCCCTCTGTATACGCCATTGTAGCACGTGTGTAGCCCTACTCGTAAGGGCCATGATGACTTGACGTCGTCCCCACCTTCCTCCGGTTTATCACCGGCAGTCTCCCTGGAGTTCCCACCATGACGTGCTGGCAAACAAGGATAAGGGTTGCGCTCGTTGCGGGACTTAACCCAACATTTCACAACACGAGCTGACGACAGCCATGCAGCACCTGTCTCACAGTTCCCGAAGGCACAAGTCCATCTCTGGTCTCTTCTGTGGATGTCAAGAGTAGGTAAGGTTCTTCGCGTTGCATCGAATTAAACCACATGCTCCACCGCTTGTGCGGGCCCCCGTCAATTCATTTGAGTTTTAATCTTGCGACCGTACTCCCCAGGCGGTCTACTTAACGCGTTAGCTCCGAAAGCCACGACTCTAGGTCACAACCTCCAAGTAGACATCGTTTACAGCGTGGACTACCAGGGTATCTAATCCTGTTTGCTCCCCACGCTTTCGCATCTGAGCGTCAGTCTTTGTCCAGGGGGCCGCCTTCGCCACCGGTATTCCTTCAGATCTCTACGCATTTCACCGCTACACCTGAAATTCTACCCCCCTCTACAAGACTCTAGCCTGCCAGTTCAAAATGCGGTTCCCAGGTTGAGCCCGGGGCTTTCACATCTTGCTTAACAAACCGCCTGCATGCGCTTTACGCCCAGTAATTCCGATTAACGCTCGCACCCTCCGTATTACCGCGGCTGCTGGCACGGAGTTAGCCGGTGCTTCTTCTGCAGCTAACGTCAAATTAATACGCTATTAACGTACTAACCTTCCTCACTGCTGAAAGTGCTTTACAACCCGAAGGCCTTCTTCACACACGCGGCATGGCTGCATCAGGCTTGCGCCCATTGTGCAATATTCCCCACTGCTGCCTCCCGTAGGAGTCTGGACCGTGTCTCAGTTCCAGTGTGGCTGATCATCCTCTCAAACCAGCTAGGGATCGTCGCCTTGGTGAGCCATTACCTCACCAACTAGCTAATCCCAACTGGGCCCATCCCGACGCGAGAGGTCCGAAGATCCCCCTCTTTGGTCCGTAGACATCATGCGGTATTAGCAGTCGTTTCCAACTGTTATCCCCCACGTCAGGGCAGGTTCCCAGCCATTACTCACCCGTCCGCCGCTCGTCATCTTCAAAAGCAAGCTTTTGAAATGTTACCGCTCGACTTGCATGTGTTAGGCCTGCCGCCAGCGTTCAATCTGAGCCATGATCAAACTCTTCAATTAGAATTTTGTTGTCACTCGAAAGTGACGCTCAATGAATACTGAATTACTTTTTTGCCCTAAGGCAAATCTGCATTGACTGTGTTTCTTATTGGTTTCCACTTTTGAAAAAGTGAAATCAAAACAGCTCAAGGCTGATTTCCAATTCGATTGGGTCACTCAGTTCATTGATAAATCTTATGTCTATCAAATACGAGTGCCCACACAGATTGTATAGGTCAAATTGTTAAAGAACGTTGACTGTAGAAGCGACTCCGTGGAGGCGTCTTCTCATCGTCAGGGCTGCGAATTCTACGCTGCCAGGCGATGAAGTCAAGAAGAAATTTTGAGATTTTTCAACGTTGCTTTCGCAACCTTCAAAACGTCTTGTTGACTCCCTTCAACCGCGATAAGCACTGGGCTTTTCCGTTGAAGCAGGCGGGCATTCTACTGATTGAGTCGTTAACGTCAAGCGTTTATTTTCAATCAATTTTGAAGCCGTTTCGCCATACTGATTTAGTGAGTGTTTCCTAGTTTGGAAGCCGCTCTCCGTGTCAGTGAGGTCGGATTATAGAGACTAGGATCACATTGGCAAGGCTTTTTATTCGTTTTTATTCCGATCGAACACAATTCGACCTAAACTTTAAAAAACACAACAAATTGCAACATTAGATAGGCGTCACATTCACTTACTGGCAATAAGCCCCCAATAACCGTAATATCAACCCGACAATTGTATTTATTTTAGTCAGCATTGATTTCGATCCTTCATGCTATTTCTTCTAACCGACTTTTAAATTTAATGATTATGAGAATATCTATTAGTTTGCTAATTACAGCCGCCATTGCTCTCATTGGCGCTTTGGTTTTAAACAGTTCACAGACAGTAATAACAAGCAGCGGTTCAGCATTTGCTTTAGGTGCTATCTCTGTTGGTATTGCCCTTTCTCTTCTTTCTACCAAATCTACGGGGGACGATACATCAGAACTACCAACATCAACGAACAGCAAAACCATCTATGTTGGTAACCTTCCTTACCGTGCTAATGAGAATGACGTCAAGGAACTATTTGCCAAACACGGCGAAGTGTTCGCGGTACGTTTAATGAAAGATAAACGCACTGGTAAACGTCGTGGTTTCGGATTTGTCGTCATGGCGGCTGCGGACTCACCTGAAGCTATAGAGGCATTAAACAATGCCGAGTATGGCGATAGAACGTTAAAAGTAAGAGAAGCGAACGACCCTAGAAAATCGGAGCGCGTTTGATTTCGGAAAAACCGAACTTCGCCATTTCTTGATTGAGCGCTATCTCATCTTTTACTGATGCACTGCTAAAAACCCAGTGCTTGTTCTTACCTTTTGAGGAGGCCTTTTGGTCTCCTTTTTCATTGAGTAGGCAAGCTACGCGATTAGCTATCGCTTCGCCTGAATCGACGACCAAGCATTCTGACCCTAATGCGGCTTCGATTTCAGGTTTCAACAACGGAAAATGCGTACACCCCAATACAACGCAATCAACATGGCCCATAAATGGTGAGAGAACGTTTTCCAATACAGCGTTGTTTACCGCAACCCCTCTCAATTTCGCTTCCCCCATTTGCACAAGCTCTGTTGAACCTATCATGGTCACTTCGCAATCGGGCGCAAAATCCTTAACCAGTTGCTGGGTATAATCACGTTTCACCGTTGCTGGTGTTGCCAGTAGGCCTATTTTCTTTTTATTACTCTTTGCTGCAGCGGGCTTAATGGCAGGCACCACTCCAACGATAGGAATGGACAGCTGCTCACGGAGTGGTGTGAGGACGATTGTGCTTGCTGTATTGCATGCAATAACAACCAATGAAATGTCATGCTCGGCACATATTGCTGCCACCATTCCACAGACACGATTAACCAGTACATCATCTGGCAATTCGCCGTATGGGAAAGCCGCATTGTCGAAGGCATAAATAATGTGCTGTTCAGGCATTAGCTTTGTCACTTCTTGGAAGACGGATAGACCGCCAACACCAGAATCAAAAATCAGCACACTGTTCACTATCTCTACCTTCTATATAGTTTGCGCCGCCATAATACTGCGAGCGAGAAGGATTTTAAATCTCCTGCTTACTTAGACGGAATATATGATGATGAAACCGCCCTTCATTGATAGTGGTGTGAAGCTCAACAGGGACGGCTTGAGAAAAACACGGAGCGTCTGTTACTAAGGTATGAAACTCGCCATCTTCACCGCAAGGATCGCAGCCATCAGGCAATTGCTCCAACAATTGGTGATCATAGCGCCTTCCGAGAAATACGGGATCAAGTTGTGAGGTATCGATTGTCGAGATGTGCGTAACAATCCCCAAATCAATAATCTCTTTCGCCAGCCGTTCACTCGATTGACCAAGTAACGGGAACACGCATTCCCAGCCTTGCGGTTCAATATAACTTCTACGGTATTGCTCGATGCCATTACAGAACATATCGCCAAAGGCGACAGCATCAATATTTAAGCCACTATTTTGAATACCGTCTATCACCGCAGCTTGATAAATAGTATTCGGCGGAAACACCTCGTCGAGCTCAATCAACACCAATGGCAAACCTACCTGAGCAGCTTGCGACCTGACGATGTCAATCGGTGTTGCTTGAAAAGGCACTTCGCCGTTTACAAACGTGGTGTACAAACCCACCACGTCATAATTGTCATTGGCGATAAGTCGACATAGCGTCAAGGTGGAATCTTTTCCTGATGACCAACTAACAATCACACGCTTTTTCATGGTTATCCTGAATGAAAAAAGCCGCCCGTATGCGGCTTTGATTACACACTAATACGAAACATTCATATTGATGTAAAAAGCACGCTCTGGCGCAGGATAGCCTCCTGCTGTTTCATACTCTTTATCAAATATGTTAGAAACTTTCCCACTTAGCGTGACATTATTATTCACATCATACTGAGCCGTGGCATCCCAAACACTATAACTACCCAGTGTGCCGCCGCCCGAGTAATCCGGACGCTCGCTTTGATAAAGGTATTGCGTGCCAAGCAACACATCACCTAACCAAACAGACGTGCGCCATTTTGCAATTTGCTTGGCTCGACGTGCAAGTTGCTCTCCCTTAGACACATCTTTGGGATCTTTTAAGTCTAAGGACACTTGGTTGTAAACAGGACCAAGATCAAAATCTGCCATCAACTCTATGCCGCGAATTTCAGCTTCATCAATATTCTCGTTTGTGCCCGTTGGCCATGATCCTGTGTACATGATCAGATTATCAATCTTGTTGATGTACCCATTTGCACTCCAACCAATATTGTAAGTTGTACCTTCAATACCTACTTCTAGGTTTTCTGACTCTTCTGGTTTGAGCTTTGTATTCCCACCAGTCCCATACAAAGAATCAAAACCGGGCGCTTTAAATGCCGTTCCATAACTACCAAAAACTCGATAATCAGATGAAATATTCCAACCCAACGCGACTAAGCCAGTTCCGTTGCCGCCGAATTGATCATTGTCATCGTGACGAAGGCTGCCTTCAAGCAACAACGAATCGTTAATATTCCAGTTAGCTAGAACGAATGCACCAACATTCTGTCTAGGGTTGTAAGCAATATCCTCAGCAGAAATGAAATTACCTTTTAGGTATTTTTCCCATGAAGAGTCCAAGCCACCCGTTAACGCAATATCTTCTGAAATTTGAAAGCGAGTCGTTACACTGCCATACACCTGACGAATTTTACTGGTCAAATCCGTATCGGTTTTTGATGCACCATCAAAG
The DNA here is from genome assembly GCF_045679545.1 of Enterovibrio litoreus. Classification (NCBI taxonomy): domain Bacteria; kingdom Pseudomonadati; phylum Pseudomonadota; class Gammaproteobacteria; order Vibrionales; family Vibrionaceae; genus Enterovibrio; species Enterovibrio litoreus. The sequence goes on along the minus strand of NZ_CP166194.1, from coordinate 130,416 downwards.
TAGTCATAGTTTGACTGCTCCCCCATTTCGATACGCAACAATGTGTTGGAAATACCAGCACGAATACCCGTATCTGCGCCAAGCGTTGTGTTCTCAATCCAACTACGTTTTTTTGGCCCATAGCCATCGTATTCGACATCATTTTGAAACCAGCGAGCAATGAGATTCGAGGTCACGCTGTCTGTCGGATTGAATCCAACACGCGCAGACAGGTTCTTGCTTTCAAATCCATGCTCGGTGCCTGGGGCTGCATACTCAGGATGAACGTTATAACCATCGGTACTTTCGAAACCACCCGAAAGTTGAAGGTTAACTGAGTCCGACACCTGCGTGGTGACGCCAGCATTTGCCTGAGCAAACCCATGACTTCCCATACCGAGACCAAATCGCTTTGATTCAACATCATTGCGCGTAATGATGTTAATCACACCACCTATAGCATCAGAACCATAGACGGTTGCACCTGAGCCACGAACAACTTCGATTCGCTCGACGCTGTTCAATGGAAGCATATTAAAATCGACAGAGCCCATCATGGTTCTAGGAAGGCGAACGCCATCCACCAAAACCAAAACATGTTTTGAGTTGGTGCCACGAAGGAAAATTGAGGCATTTTGCCCACGCCCGCCATTTTGGCCGATCTCGACACCAGGCAAAGTTTTCAGTGCATCGACCAAACTCTTGGCCTGTAATTCTTCCAAGTCAGTACGAGTGAGCACGGAAACAGGCGCTAAAACGGTCGAGACTGGCTGTTCAAATCGAGAGGCAGTGACGACCATAGTGTCGTCGATAGAAGGGGTGTTAATTTCGGCGTGCGCAAAGGCAGCCATTGGCAGCATTCCTGCTACCCAATACTTATGAGACATATCAGATCCAAAGTCGCGTGTATCTAATGATGTCAGGAAATCCTGAGACCATATTGTGACCCAGCTGATATTCGGACTTAGAGACGACCTACGATGACGACTTCCCACACCCTATCGTTAAATAGAAATGCAGTGTCTGGCTTTTTTTTGCCTTGTCACTTTCGTTTCTCATTACCGCTGCGCGCCAGTTCCGGATTCTCACCAGATTCCCAGCTGGAAGTAAAAAGCGCGAGGATTATAGATAAGTCAGCGCGCCTTTAATACTCGGATTATGAGATCTGCCCCCAATTAGCTTGGAATGAAGAGGTAAAACGTCAGTTAGTGGTTAGTAGTTGATACTGATGTAGTCAATTTCTTCCACATCCAACTTCATCTTTATGTACACAGTCAGAACAAAGAAGAAATTGGCGAGCAAATTAGCAAACCGCGGCAAAGTCGCCTCAAAGGTAACCCCAGACTCATCCAAGCGGTGAAGTAATCGCACGGTTTTCTTTGCCCCAGTTCGACATTGGTGCAGCGCCATCACAGCAACGGGGCCACGTGGTAACACAAATCGCGTGACACGACCTCGGCTTTCTTCGTTGTAATAATCATAGCGTGCATGAAGCCAGTCTAAATCTTCTTCAAAAATGCCATTTTTTCCACGAACTGAACCGTTAAGGTTATAAATTTTAGGATGCAGTGTTTCTAAGTCAGCGACGACATCCTCAAACCCTTCAGGCATTTGCGCTAGCACCATGCCAATTAGGCTGCACAATTCGTCCGTATGGATCTCATAATCACAGGTCAATGCAGATTCATAGATAAAGGGATAACAAATCTCTTTTCGATTTTTCGATTTTTGAATGCTCATGGTTCAACTCAGCCTATTCTGTAAGTGCCAATCTTATCCTAACGCTGAACTTTACGCTTCTGCTGGCGAAAAAGACGGCGAAAAGGCTGGACAATATGGTTCGTCTACTTACAATTTGCGCTCATTTTTAGTTATGCAGGTTAGGTAATATGAGCAACACCCTGATTGACACCAGTAAATATCAGGCGCAATTGGACGAGAAGATTGCACGCATGCAGTCCGCGTTTGCCGAGTTCAGCGTACCTGAGTTAGAGGTGTTCCCATCTCCAGACAAGCACTATCGTATGCGTGCTGAATTTCGTGTCTGGCATGAGGGCGATGACCTTTACTACATTATGTTCGATCAGGAAACCAAGCAGAAATACCGCGTGGATCAGTTTCCACAGGCCAGCCGTATTATCAACGATTTGATGCCTCTGCTAGTTGATGCCATTAAGCCCATAGAAAGCCTGCGTCGCAAGCTGTTCCAAGTAGATTTCCTCTCCACCATGAGTGGTGAAGTACTGGTATCTATGCTTTACCACCGTCAACTGGATGATGAATGGGAAGCGAATGCCCGTACACTGAAGCAACGCCTGAACGATGAAGGTTTCAACCTGAACTTGATTGGCCGTGCTCGTAAGCAAAAAATTATTATCGATCGCGACTACGTGCTGGAAAAACTGACCGTAGATGGTCGCCCGCTTACTTACCAGCAAATTGAAAACAGCTTTACTCAGCCAAACGGCAAAGTGGCTGAGAAAATGCTCGAATGGGCCGTCGATTGCACCCACGAAAGCACAGGTGATCTGCTTGAGCTTTACTGCGGTAATGGTAACTTTTCACTGGCATTAGCCAATAATTTTGATCGTGTACTGGCAACCGAACTGGCTAAGCCATCTGTGGAGTCGGCGCAATTTAACATTGCCGTCAATAACATAGAGAACGTTCAGATCATTCGCATGTCGGCGGAAGAATTTACCGAAGCGATGGAAGGAAAACGAGAGTTTCGCCGATTACAACAAGCCGGCGTTGACCTAAAAAGCTACAACTGCAACACCATTTTTGTCGATCCACCACGCTCAGGTATGGATGAAGGCACCTGTCGTATGGTGCAGGCATATGACCGCATTCTCTATATTTCTTGCAACCCGGAAACCCTCAAAGAAAATCTGGATATTCTGTCCGAAACGCACCGCATTTCGCGTTTCGCGTTGTTTGATCAGTTCCCTTATACCCACCACATGGAAGCGGGTGTATTGCTAGAACGCAAATAAGCCAGAACTTAGAAATTGAAAAAGGAGCCGAAAGGCTCCTTTTTCAATTTCTATTTACATCGACTGCTGACTATTCAGCCGCCAATGCCATCACCGCATGATGCAGGGACTACTCTTTTGCCGCTTCTTCTTTCTTGCCCATTGCGAGCCAGCCCATTTTTTGAGCAACCCAAAACACAAGCAACATTGTCACAATGATAGAGAAGAAATTACCACCCAGCTCAGGCATCTGCATACGCACAAACGCTGAGTAACCAAATGCACCTACAAGGAAGCAAGCAAACGCGATTAACGGCGTGCCTTCTGTCAGTGGCTGGTTAACATGCTGTTGATAGAAACAATATACCGACAGCACGAAAGCAATAATCGGAAAAATAGAGAATGCGACGCTATCGATGAAAAGCGTGGCGAGAGTCGCACTGCCGCACAAGCCTGTGAGCACTGCGAGTAAAAGGAATTTACGCTCTGATTGGTGATTCTGTTCCATAATTCTTACCTGCCTGAAGACAACTTATCCTTGAGAGCATTGCGTTCACGTTCTTTACGATACCAATACGCGCCTTTCGAGAGCATGCGAAGCTGAGTAACCAAGCGTTCCGCCAGTTCTGCTCTTGACCGCTTATCCAAATCCAGCGCCTCAGCACCAGAACTGAATACTAACGTTACACATGCCTCTGCCTGATTATAGGCTTCTTCACGCGTTAACCCCGCAGTTGCTTCGAAATATTCTGTCAACTCGGCGACAAAGTGTTGGATCTCGCGAGCCACAGCCGCACGAAATGCAGCCGACGTACCCGAACGTTCCCGCAATAGCAGCCTAAGCACGTTAGGACTGCTTTCGATAAATTCCATGAAGGTTTCCACAGACGTTCTTACTACGCTGCCTTCTGTAGCAATACGTTGGCGAGCTTGGCGCATTAATTGGCGCAACAACAAGCCTCCCTCATCGACCATGGTCAAACCAAGTTCATCCATGTCCTTAAAATGACGATAAAACGACGTTGGCGCTATGCCAGCCTCGCGTGCCACTTCGCGCAAACTGAGGTTGGAAAAGCTACGGTCTGCGCTGAGTTGACTAAAAGCCGCATCAATCAGCGTTCGCCGTGTTTTTTCTTTCTGTTGTGCTCTTATTCCCATCGCCCGTGTTTACCTCATGAAATCTAACAGCAAACTATACTCGCTTTTTTTCATCAGTTCAGTGCCTGTGAGTAGCAGTTTTTGTAATCCTGAGTTGGATCACCCGATACTCGACATCAAATCCTCATAAAAGTCTGATTTTCACCTAAAGTAGCGTGATCACCTACGCTGAATAGTAGTGTGTGTGTTCTCGTTACGCGCCGTGAACGTTACACTTACTCCGCAATCCTTAACATAATGAAAACAAAAGGTCATACGGATATGAGTAAAGCGACCCCTACATCGTCCAATCATTTTGATGTGATCGTGATTGGCAGTGGGCCCGGCGGCGAAGGTGCAGCCATGGGTTTAACCAAAGCCGGATTACGTGTTGCCGTCGTTGAAAAAGAAAGCACAGTCGGTGGAGGCTGTACTCACTGGGGCACCATTCCATCCAAAGCATTGAGACACACCGTCAGCCGTATCATTGAATTCAATCAAAGCCCGATTTATACCGGTGACAATCATCACGTTCACAGTACCTTTTCGGCCATCCTAAGCCATGCGCAATCCGTTATCGGAAAACAAACGCGTATGCGTCAGGGCTTCTACGACCGAAACCTGTGTTCTATTTTGCACGGCACTGCACGTTTTAGTAGCACTCATGAACTGGAGCTGACGACAGCCGATGGCACCATCGACAAATACACCGCCGACAAGTTCGTGATTGCCACAGGTTCTCGTCCTTATCGTCCTAAAGATGTCGATTTTAAACACCCGCGAGTGTATGACAGTGATTCCATTCTCTCGCTGCAACATGATCCACGCCATGTCATTATTTATGGAGCGGGCGTTATCGGTAGCGAGTACGCGTCGATTTTCCGTGGCCTAGGCATCAAAGTTGATCTCATCAACACCCGCGATCGCCTGCTGTCTTTCCTCGACAACGAAATGTCAGACTCTCTGTCTTACCACTTTTGGAATAGCGGCGTGCTTATCCGAAATGATGAGACCTATGAAAGAATCGAAGGCACGAAGGAAGGCGTCATCCTGCATCTTCAATCTGGTAAGAAAATGAAAGCCGATTGTTTGTTGTTTGCGAATGGCAGAACCGGTAACACCGACTCACTTAACCTCAAAGCCGTTGGACTCAAAGCAGACTCACGTGGTCAGTTGAGTGTGAACGACAACTACGGCACTGAAGTTGAGCACGTTTATGCCGTGGGTGATGTGATTGGCTACCCGAGCCTTGCTAGTGCCGCATATGATCAAGGCCGAATTGTTGCCCATGCTATTGTTGAAGGCGAAGCAAAAGGTCGATTAATTGACCACATCCCGACCGGTATTTACACCATTCCAGAAATAAGCTCTGTAGGCAAAACCGAGCAAGAACTCACGGCGGCAAAAGTGCCGTATGAAGTAGGCCGCGCGCAGTTTAAGCACCTAGCGCGAGCCCAAATTGCAGGTATGGATGTTGGCAGCTTGAAAATTCTGTTCCACCGAGAAACAAAAGAAATCTTAGGCATTCACTGCTTTGGTGAACGTGCTGCTGAGATCATTCATATCGGTCAGGCGATTTTTGAGCAAAAAGGCGAAGGCAACACACTCGATTACTTTATCAATACTACGTTTAACTACCCGACGATGGCAGAAGCCTATCGTGTTGCGGCACTAAACGGGCTGAATCGATTGTTTTAGATTCAAGTATCAAACGAGTGCGGTTTGTTAGACAAACTCAAAACACCAAAACTAAAAACGGAGCGTTCGCTCCGTTTTTTTTGTTTGTTACTGAACAGCCCTGCTAATCGCCGAGACGGATGATGTCTCGCCATGGCAGGTCGGTATCACCCAGAACAATAAAGTTAGGGTTTTCTAAAGACTCTCGCTCATTGTAAGAAAGCGGAGATAAGGTTGTATCCAAGATACGGCCGCCCGATTCTTCAACAATGCACTGAGTGGCAGCCGTGTCCCACTCACCCGTCGGCCCAAGACGCAAATAGCAATCGACCGAACCCTCTGCCACCAAACACGACTTCAATGCCGCAGAGCCAAGCGGAACCAAATTGTAATTGAGACTTGGCGCCAAACGTTCTGTAATCGCTTTGATATCTTGACGTCGGCTGATTGCGATAGACAAAGATGTCACATCGCCATCATGCTTCATGATTGATAAGCGCACTTTCTCGCCATCAGGCATCACTTTCCATGCCCCATGGCCTTTCGCCGCGTAGTAAGAAACGCCAGAAACAGGACCATATACCACACCCATCACAGGCTGATTATCCTCCACCAGCGCAATGATGGTTGCGAAATCCCCGCTACCTGCGATAAATTCCTGCGTGCCATCCAATGGATCAACCAGCCAATAGCGCGTCCAGTTCTCACGCTCTCTCAGCGGAACTGACGCATCTTCTTCAGACAATACTGGGATATCTGGCGTTAGTGCTTTCAAACGCTCTGTCACCAATTTATGCGCAGCAAGATCTGCGCTCGTGACTGGCGTATCGTCACTTTTGATGTTCTTTTCGAAATCGCCTCGCTGGTAAATATCCAGGATCACTTGTCCTGACTCGCGAGCAATGTCTATCACAGGTTGCAATAGCGGTGACAGCTCCATGTATCACTCCTCTTGGGCTCTCACATTACGACTTTGTTGAACAGGCAATGGTCACTATCACTTAACTACCATCACGACGCTTAATGGTCGTTCAGGTACCTGATTGCCAATAACAAGGCAGTGATACTGCGGGCTTCCCCAAAATCAATGTGATCTAATAATTCTTCTGCCTGTGCGACGGGCCAACGAACCAATTCCAACGGCTCAGGTTCATCGCCTTCAAGCTTCTCTGGATAAAGATTCTGCGCCAGCAACAGGGTCATTTTGCTTGAAAAATACGACGGTGCAAGCACCACCTCTTTCAACGGGATCAAATGATTGGCACCAAAGCCAATTTCTTCTTTTAGTTCTCGGTTTGCCGCTTCTAAGGCGGTTTCCCCGGGATCAATTAATCCCTTAGGAAATCCTAGTTCATAACACTCTGTTCCGGCCGCATATTCTCTTACCAGCAACAGATCGCCGCTCTCCGTGACGGGAACAATCATCACTGCATTGCGACCGCTCGGCTTCATGCGTTCGTAAGTGCGCTCAACACCATTGCTAAACCGTAAATCGAGCGCTTCGATCTGAAACAACCGTGATTTAGCGACTACTTTGGCGTCGAGTATTTCCGGCGCTTTTGTCTTTTGCTTCATCATTCTCTCCTGCGAAAGGCCTAGCCGTTGAAACTCAATCGGTAGCGCCCTTCACTGTCTGGTGCGCCTAGCCAGCCTAACTGGCTTTTCAAGCCCTCAGGCAATGCATCACCTGGAATAAACCATCCGCTGACGCTGTATTGCTGATCCGGCGACAAAGACAAACTGAATTCGGTCTGGATAGCCTCTGAATCACTGTCACCATTGACCAGCACACTGCCCGCATCACATGACAAATTCGCCATGACCAATCCTGGGTCAACAGTTCCCATCGGAGACATCACATTACCTTGTGACCATGCTAGCGTGCCGTCGAGGACATCGCAAAAGGGTTGCTGCAATTGATAGTCGCGCAAGGTGAGATCAAACTGACCAGCAAGACTCACTGGCAATGGATAGGGAACAAAAGATTGAACAAAGCGTGCAGGCATAGAAAACAGCAAGTCACTCGCGTAAGCACCACCCAATCCATATCCCACATTGCCGCGGGCAGAAAAACCTGGCACACCGGAAAGACGCACGGCAACATCCGCATTGCCAGTCAACAGTTTCAGCGGTTTAAATTGCCAATTAATTGCACCAAGAGGCTGTCCTTGCCAGACAAAGTTGGCCGCCTTTCCGTTCCATACCGTTCCTGTTACACCGTCAATCTCAAGGCCATTAACCGGTGGAACATAGCGAAAGATAAAGCTGGCTGGCACATGCACCACAACACTGGTCAATAACACTAGCAAAAACAAAACACTCATCAAGATCGTGCGTTTCATCTTACCCCCGACCCAATTGCAGACGTTTGACTTCTACGACGCCTTGCGTGTCAGTTTTGCCAACATCGATAAACTTCACTTGCACACCGTGACTCACTGAAAGAAAGTCGAGCCAGCTTAGCAAGGTGTTAAATGGCATGGGCTTCAACCACACTTGAATTTCCTCTTGTTGCGGCTGAATACGTACAATTTCGAGGTTATAACGTTTAACGCTACTGGTGACAGACTGATTCAATGGCAAGGCACTAACTTGCCCACGGTTGCCAGTCGTAGCGCGTAAAGATTCAATCTCTGCTGCCTTACTGTTAACCCAAATGAGGAGATTTCTTTCACTGTTCAGGCGCTGTTGTGCCTGTTCGGCGCGGGCTTGCAGTGGGCTTACTAGCCCCCAATACAAACCACCGATGAGCAAAACAGCAATGGCAAAACCCATTAGCCGTTGCTCGCGCTTAGACAGTCCTTGCCAATAAGCCACTATCGCTTTCATTTATGGCTCCTTTCGCAAAACAAACGCGCCAGTGACACTTTGCTGATCACGACTCAACTGCCCCAATTCGGTGGTGTATTTCGTCGATAAGGTTTCACGCAATTTTTCAAAATCACCGAAGTCTTTGCCTCGTGCATTCAGACGTAGCTCGCCACGATCGAAATCAAAACGCATTGCATCAAGCTGTATCTCCTTGGCACCTTCAAGCAATGGACCTAATTCAGCCAGCCAAATCATCACGCCAGATTCGGCACCAGATCCAGACAACCTAGCCACTTCTGCCTCAAGCAGTCTACGCATATAACTGGTGGTTGGAATTCGCTGATTCTGCGGTAGTAACGCTCGCACTCTGGTTTCGCTTTGAACGCGATATTGCTCAGCTTGCGCTTCCATTTGATAGATAGCGGCTACTTTTTCAGCCCCTAGCACCGACAGCAACAACCCCGCGGCTATCGCCACGCTGCGCCAAGGTTTAAGGTGCTTATAGAGTTGGTTTTGAGGCTTATAGCGCCCTACCAACAGGTTGTAGCGGCTTTGCATCGCGCCTTGAGAAAGCAGCAACATGACAAGCTCAGTAGGCTCACAACGCCAGTTATCTGCCGCATCTTCCGGCAGTTCTGAATAGCTCAACACTGGCTTCATCGGCTCGTCGTTATCGCCTTGGTCATGCAGGCTACGCAACCATACTGGCAGCCACAGCGTTTCCGCAGAACCACCACTTGTCTCACCTGAACGCACCAGCCAACGATTGTTAAGCTGGGCAGCGCTGTAAGCATCTTCATTTAACGGCAAGCATAAGCAATCAGGGATCAAGCGACGAATAACCAAACCCGCCTCTGACAATTCATCAAGCCATCTCTGCATGATGACTTTTTCAACCACTGCGACCTGCGCTTGTTCAGCGGTTTTACTCAACAAGGTGACATGTACCTGATCAACATCTTGAGCCACATCATCTTCTAGCAGGAACGGCAATACACTTTCAAGCTGACGCGCACTCCCTGACGGGATAGTCACTGTGGTTAGCAAGACAGCCGAACTGTCTGCCAATGCCACCACGTCGCGATCAACAGCGTAGTCTGTCAGTTGTGACAAACTGTCTGCTTCGCCCGAGGCAATCACTTCTTGTTGGCTTGCTGACCATACCAACCAAGGTATGGGTTCCTGCGGGTCGCAGTTAAGCCGGATTGTCAGGATCTCGCTCACTCATTCCTCCAAAGCGGCGACGAACAACTGTCACCGTACCATTATCGTCCCTTTGCAACAGCGCACGTAATCTTAGTGATGTGCTGTTGAGGGTAATTTCTGTGTCTAACTCAAAAAAGCGGCTGCGCACATCGAAATACTCTTTGAGCTTTTCTTTGTCTTCTTCACTGATCCCAGAAAAAACAGGCTCTGCAATGAAACTGGCGACGTCTTTCCAACCATCAACAGCATTTCGCTCGTTGATCAAATTTTTTGCCTGATCATCCGTCAAGTTTGGATGAAACAGTGCGGTGAGAATAGGCGCATCCTCTTCCGTTAATGTGTTGACGTTAATCACCAACTTACTGTTGGGTAAGGCACACAAAAGCGGACTCACTTTTTCATATATCTCTCGGCTTACACCATTAACGGCTCGCCATTCGGAGATATCAGCCATGAAGCCATTGGGGGTAACGTGCGCTATCGAGCGTGCTTCATACTCACTGTCTTCCACCCCTAATGGTGACTGCACATTGGTGTTGGTATCGATATATTCCCACGTGGCCGCAGCGGCGGTTTCTGCTTCAAAACTATCAACATCCTGCGATTCAATCAGTTGTTGAAGCGCAATAACCATCGCAGGATTGGTGCCATTTTCTGTCGGCTTAATATCACGCAAGCCGTTAACGTTAAAACACGCTTGGCGGTCATACACGTTACCTGTTGCCTGCCCACCATCAAGGGGATACACCTGATCACGTACCGCCCAAGGCTGACTCAAGGTAACGGTATCATCGTCACCAAAACTTTCTTCAAGGCCATATCGAGCTAGCGATTCGACAGACTGTGCATACCAATATGCTTGCTGGTAACGAATCTGACTTTCTGCACGATCAAAATTCACAAACATGCGATTCGCCATGTTCGCAGCAACCGTAGTCATCAAGGCCATGATCAGTAGCACCACCAGCAATGCCACTCCACGCTGTGATCTGCGCCCTGCGTTGTTTCTCATCATTGCGTTCCACCTGCGACAGGTGCTGGCAACGTTTGCCCTGACAACACATAAATTCGCACCAGCTCACCATAGCGATCGGTATCGAGTGTCACGCGAATGGCTTTAGGCATCTCAAGTGGGCTATCCCAACTTTCTTGCCAACTCTCGCTACCGAGTACGGCAAAGCTGATGTCTTTCACACCTTCCATAACGGGCATAATCGCAGGCTCCACCGACGAACTGTCATCGGGATACATCCAGCGAATACGCTCCAATGTATTGTCCTGAATGCGATAACCCACCTTCACTACCTCACCACGAGGAAACAGTGCTTGCGGGTTTATCCAGCCACCTCGAACAAATCGGATACCCTGTGATTCAGAATCGAGTAGGTCATCGCTAAATTCAAGCAAGGTTTCTTCCGCTTCATCACCGCCGTTTCGATACTGCCTCGCCATCATCTGACGAAAATCACTGTCCATGATAAGCAGTGTACGTTGCAACGTTTTTAGCGCGTTACCGACCTCTTCGGTTTGCTTATCACTGGTAATGACATTGCTGAAAATCTGGTTTGCAGACATGCTCAAGGTCGCGAATATCATTAGCGCCAAAAGGACTTCAATCAGCGTAAAGCCACGCGCATCGCGTTTAATTGGCGGGCACATAGGTTCTCACCGAGACAAGCGAACCACGCTTACTTTCGTCCTGCCATACAATCACGTCGACCGCTCGCAGCGTATTGTCCGCCGTTGAAGTAGGTTTGATGGTCCAATACCATGTGCGTCCTACCATCTCTGAGCTGCCATTTTTTTCTGACGACGGTACTTTGCCTTCCAACACAAACAAGGCCAATTGGTTATCAGCCACCATGGACGCGAAAGTTTTTTCTTCCAACACACCCAAAGTATTCACATGCTGTCCGGTCGCGTTCAGTACCGCGAGCGCAGCCACGGCGAACACAGCCATAGCTACCATCACTTCAATCAGGGTAAAGCCGCGATGCGTTATCACTCTTTACCCTCATTCAGCGCTTTGATCTCGAAGGTTGCCACATCATTGCCTGTCACTTGCCAAAGTCGCTTTTCGTTGGCCAGAAACGTCAGTGTAAATGGGATAATTTCGCCATTACCCATCAGCACCACTTGAGGGGGCTTGGGCTTATTTTCTTCTTCAGCAAACATATCTTCATCAAACAGTTTGTCTCGATCAAACAGCCTGTCTTCTTCAGCGACAAAACCGGTCACTTGCAAATCAAGCTCAATGCCCTCTGGCATAGTCACTTCCGTCGCTGTGCGCCCTTCTTCAGCCGCGACCCAATCTTGACGCGTTAAGCGAAGTAGTTCATATCGATCGTCATTGACGCGAAGGCCAAAGGTTTGCCCTGTTAACAACGTCTGCTCAGACCATAGCTGCACCAATTGATAAAACCGCTGCGCTTCTTCTTTGGCTTCATCACTTTGGTTTTGAGGCAGATTGGGCACCACTATCACTGCGCTGATGGCTAATAGCACCACCACAAGCAGGACTTCCAGCAATGTAAACCCGGATGGGCGCCCTCTCTTCATCGCTTAATTAATCTCAAGCATATTCCAGTTACCAATATCCTGATTCACGCCTTCGCCACCTTCTTGGTTATCTGCGCCTAAGGTGAAGATATCAGTGGTACCGTGCTCACCTGGATTCAAGTATTGGTAATCGTTGCCCCAAGGGTCTTGTGGCAAACGCTTAATGTAGCCGTCTTGACGGTAGTTACGTGGCTCTGGCGATGAGCTAGGCTTTGACACCAATGCATCAAGACCTTGATCCGTGGTTGGGTAAACACTGTTATCCAATCGATACATATCCAACGCGCCTTCTAGCGAGCTGATATCTGTCACGGCTTTTTGCTGATCCGCTTTGTCTTTGTTACCCAGCAGATTGGGTACAACCAAACTTGCCAATACACCCAAAATAACGATGACAACCATAATTTCCAGCAGGGTGAAGCCCTGTTGACGTCGTTGCATGTTCTCTCTCCTGAAAAATTGCTGCTTGGCAGCATACGTTGAAATCAAACGCCCACAATATTGTTGAGCTGAATAATAGGCATTAATGTTGCCACGACAATGAAAAGTACGATGCCTGCCATGGCAATAATCAACATTGGACCAAAGATGCCCAGCGCAATGTTCACTTGGGACTCAAAGTCCCTGTCCTGATTGTCTGCTGCACGCGTCAGCATTTGTTCCAATTCACCGCTTCGTTCACCACTGGCAATCATGTGCAGCATCATAGGCGGGAACAATTTAGCTTTCTCTAGTGAGACGCGAAGACTTGAGCCCTCACGAACGCGATCGGACGCTTCCAGCACTTTGGCTTTTACCCAGGTATTGGTCATCACGTCCGCCGCCACTTTCATGCCATCAAGCAGCGGGATGGCGCTGGAAGTACAAATTGACAAGGTGCGCGCGAAACGGGAGGTATTCAACCCGCGTGCAACACGACCAATCACTGGCATGCCAAGAATATTCCTATCCCACGCCAACTTGCGGTTCTTGTTACGCAGCAACGTTTTAGTCAGCGCAATTCCGCCAATAAATAGCACCAACACCAGCCAACCCCATTGCGTGACAAAATCACTGGCGGCTAAAAGAACCTGAGTGATCCCTGGCAACTCTGCACCGGTTCGCAAGAATTGACCCACAATGTCTGGCACCACGGTTGCCAACAAAAACGCCACAATCGCAATCGCCGCTACCGTCAGTACAATGGGATACACCATGGCTTGAATAAGCTTGTTTTTAACCTGCTGTCGGTTCTCGACATAATCGGCCAGACGCTCTAGCACAGGGCCCAAATGTCCTGACTTTTCTCCTGCCGCCACCATGGCACGAAAGAGTTGGTCAAACACATGCGGGTAATCACCAAAGCTGTCCGACAAGGTATAACCTTCAACGACACGCGCACGAACGCCCGTGAGCATATTTCTAAGGCGCTGCTTTTCGGTTTGTTCGGCGACTGCCTTGATACATTCTTCTAACGGCATGGATGCCTGCACCAAGGTGGCAAGTTGTCGAGTGATCAGAGCCAGTTCGTTAGTGCTAATACCACGCTGAAACCCACTCGAGGATTTGGTTTGATTCTGCTGCTCTTTTTCGTGAGTTTGCGCCACTTCCATTGGCACTAAGGATTTTTCACGAAGCAATTGGCGAGCTAACCTCGCCGTGTCGGCTTCGATAACCCCTTTAACCGTTCGGCCTTTAGCATTTAATGCCTTGTACTCAAACGCTGCCATTACCCCTCCCGCGTCACACGCAGAACTTCTTCCAACGTGGTTTGGCCCTTACGTACTTTCATCAGACCATCAGCACGGATACTTGGTGTTGATTGGCGAACATAGCGCTCAATAGCCTGTTCACCCGCTTCGTTATGAATGAATTCCTGTACTTGGGTATCCACCACGAGCAGTTCATGGATACCTGTTCGTCCGCGGTAACCCTTGTTGTTGCACGCTTTACAGCCCTTTGCCCGATAAAGAGTTAACGGCTCGCTTTCTGCCAGTTCAAACCAGGCTTTGCTTTGTGCGTCAGCCTCGTAGGCTTCTTTACAATCCGGGCACAAGGTTCGCACCAGACGCTGGGCCAGTACGCCCAATAGCGAAGAAGACACAAGGAAAGGTTCAATGCCCATATCACGCAAACGTGTCACAGCACCTACTGCGGTATTGGTGTGAAGTGTGGACATCACCAAGTGACCCGTTAAGGATGCCTGAACAGCAATTTGTGCCGTTTCTAGGTCACGAATTTCACCGACCATCACCACATCGGGATCCTGACGCAAAATGGCGCGCAGTCCGCGAGCAAAAGTCATGTCGACCTTGGTATTTACCTGTGTTTGTCCAATCCCGTTGATATCAAATTCAATCGGATCTTCCACCGTCAGAATGTTGCGTTCGGCGCTATTGAGCTCAGTCAAACCTGCATACAAGGTGGTGGACTTACCCGAACCCGTAGGACCAGTGACCAACAAAATACCGTGAGGACGTTTAATCAATGCTTGGAAGCTATCTTGGACTGAGCGAGTCATGCCCAAGCTTTCAAGATCGAGTTGGGTGGCGTTTTTATCAAGAAGACGAAGTACTACACGCTCGCCATGAGATGACGGCATGGTTGATACACGTACATCAACAGCACGTCCACCGATGCGCAATGAGATACGGCCATCTTGTGGCACGCGCTTTTCCGCGATATCGAGACGTGCCATAACCTTGATACGAGAAACCAGAAGCGGCGCTAATTTGCGGCTAGGGCTAAGTACTTCTCGTAACACACCATCAACACGGAATCGAATCGACAGGCTTTTCTCAAAGGTTTCAATGTGGATATCAGACGCCGTTTCTTTGATCGCCTCACCGAGCATGGCATTGATCAGCTTGATGATTGGCGCATCATCTTCCGATTCGAGCAAATCTTCGCTTTGTGGCAACTCTTCAGCCAACGCAAAGAAATCATCGCTATCAGCGCCGATATCTTCCATCAACTGCTGCGCCTCAGAGGAATCACGCTGATAAAGCTGAGTCATTTTAGGCTCAAAGTCTTCACTACGAAGTTGGATTGGCGTAAAGCTATGTCCCAGTACACGGCGCACTTCCATCAATATCACCGGTTTAGGCTGATCACGGTAATACAGTAACCAGCCATGATCGGTACGCTCAACCACGACACCATGGCGCTTGGCGAAACCAAACGGCAAACGTGTCGCAGCGGTCACTGCCGCTGAATCCAAGTCGTCGCCGACAATGTCTGGATCCATTTCCAGAGACTGCATATCCATGGCGATTACCTCAGCTCTGCCATAATGGCACGCACTTCTGCAGGCATAGTCAGATCGACACCATATTCAGGCAGCACGGGTTTTTTCACGCCAGGCATCAGTTTCACTTCCTCCTGCGAACGATAGATCTGCTCTGCTCGGATGTAGTTGTATTTACGCTGTGAAATGCCATCGGCCGTCAAGCCAGAGCGGATAATGGTTGGTTTGATAAACAACATCAGGTTACGCTTTGTTTTGCCCGATGATGTTGATTTAAACAAGTGACCAAGAAACGGAATGTCACCCAAAATCGGCACTTTCTGCTCGCTTTCATTGGTCTGCTCATCAATCAGGCCACTCAGCACAATCATTTGCTTGTCAGCAGCAAGTACGGAGGTATTGAGCTGACGTTTGCCAAAGCGAATATCAACTGCACCACTTGCGCCCAATACATTCGAAATCTCTTGCTCAATAGTCAGCTGGACTGAATCACCTTCGTTGATTTGTGGGGTGATTTTCAGCTTAATACCCACATCTTTACGTTCAACGGTTTGGAATGGGTTGTCGTTGTTTGACCCTGTTGTTGAACCCGTGACGACGGGCACTTCTTCACCGACGATAAACGAGGCTTCTTCGTTATCCAGCACCATCAGACTTGGTGACGAGAGAATGTTGGAATCATTGTTCGACGATACCGCAGTCACCAACGCCGTCCAGTCACCAAATACGATGCCTGCGGCAAGACCGCTCACACCGCCCAGCACTTCTGCAATTGCAGTAGGGTCACCAGATTCCGTGATAGGGACTTGCACCAAGTTATTATTGTTATCGAAGCGTGATTCCGTTGTGGTTGTATCTTTCGCTTCTTCTTGTGCAGCCAGATAATTGGTGACCGGCACACCGGTATTGCCGAATTGAATACCGCCACCTTCAAGCGAGCCCCACTGAACGCCAAGATTCGCACCGTCGCTTTCAGAAATCTCCACGATCATGGCTTCGATCAGCACTTGTGCACGACGAATATCAAGTTGCGATATAACGCCTTCCAACGCACGCATGATGTCAGGCGGCGCAGTAATAACCAGTGAGTTGGTGCCTTTGTGGGAAGAAATTTTTACATCGCTCGCGGCAGGGCCAGGCTGACGTTGTCCACCTTGCTTCTCCGCAATCAAGTTTTCAGAAACGCCTTGCAAGACATCCACGACGTCTTCGGCTTTGGCGTAGCGTAGGTAAATCACGCGGTTGTTGCCAACTGTCGCCATTTCACGATCCAGTTGTGAGATCAGCTTACGAATACGCTCACGCACTTGTGGCTCACCAGAAATGAGTACGGAGTTCGTGCGTTCATCAGCAACGAAACTTGGCTGAAGCAATGCTGGCGTATTTTTGCCGTCACCTTGCTTGTTCAAGCTTTCAACAATGCGAACCATTTCTGATGCTGAAGCAAATTCAAGGTGTACAACATCCACTTCTTTGTTACCGGCTTGGTCGACACGTTCAATAATGTCAGCCAAACGGTTAACCACCGCGGCACGGCCTGTAATCATGATGACATTGGCTGGGTCGTAATGAACCACATTGCCCGCACCCGCATTATCAATCAATTGACGCAATAAAGGGGACAGTTCACGAACAGACACGTTTTTAACCGACACAACACGTGTGACGACGGCATCGCCTTGCACCTTATCATCATCGCCAACCACAGGGATGGCAGATTGCTTCGCGTCTTTGTCACGGATGACTTTCAGCACACCATTTTCCATTTCAACAACCGCAAAGCCATAAACGGACAATACGTTGAGAAAAAACTGATAGTACTGGTCTTCATTCAACACATCGTAACTGCGTACATTCACTTTGCCGCGTACTGCCGGGTCAACGATGATGGTTTTTTCGAGGTTGCGTCCCACAATCTCAATAAACTCTTGAATATCGGTCCCTTTGAAACTCGCACTGAATTCAGCAGCCCAAGCGCCCACGCTCTGTATGGCAAGTGCACCGGCAACCAGCCAGATTTTACCTTTCTTCCACGTCTTCACAGTGTTCTCCGTTTCGGCCTTATTTAAAGGCCAATATAAATTTCGTGCAGTTGACCGTCTCGTTGAACGGTAAGGCTGATCTCGGATGCATCAGACAAACTTTGCCAGATACGGTTCATTTCAGCGGGATCAGTTAAATCAGCGCCATTCAGACCCACGGCGACATCCCCTGACTGCAGCCCAGCTTCTTTAAAAAGGCGGCTATCACTGCCTGGACCTAATCGATAACCAATCAAGCCAGCCTCTCCTTGCTCTTGCGACAAAGTGATGTATTTCAACAGTGATTGGGGGTTACTCATGATCTCGGCTTTAATATTGGTGAGATCAGATGCACCGGCTTCATCCGTATTCGCAGGCGGACGAGCGGTGGCGGGAGGCGTATTTCTAGTAGGTTGTTGACCGGTTGTACTGTAATCAATACCTGCCAACATTAAGGCTTCATCGTTACCATTATTTCGCAAGATAACGCGATCGTTCAACACTTGGCGTACGATTACGCGCGTGCCTTCAATCGCTTCACCAACACCATACGTTTTCTGCGCACCACGATTAGCTATCACCGCCAATCCGCGTTCTGGCTCTGAGCTTGCAACCAGACCCACCAAGGTCAGATTCAATCGGGTACGTGGCGCATCAACAACAGGTTCAGGCTTTTTCTCAACGGGGGCTCTTTTTTCGCTAAAGCGTCCAAAAAAGTGACGATTTGCGAGCTGGTCCAACTGATAGACCGGTGTCGCTTGCCCAGATTGCGCGATCACTGCCGCTGTCGATGAAACATCAACCAAAGGCGGCGTTACCCAGAACCACACTAAGCGGCCCAATGTCCAGGCTAGAACCAAAAGCAGCAGCAGTGTGGTCCACTTTGCCGCTTTGACGGGGAACTCTTTCCCAAGTTGTGGTTGCGCCCAATCCATTAGACGTTGAATCCCAAAATTCGCAGACATGCTCTTCCTGTCGTAGTACATCGTATTCCATTGGCAACCAGCAAAGTGCCGTTTTTAGCGCCTAGGTGCAGGAATTAATAATTTGACTGTCCAATTTACCTTTTTTCATCGCTGTTGCCGATAAGTCAGAACCTATTTTTGTCTGAATGATTCCATTGCGGCTTGAAAGTTAGACGATTGAACACCATATAAGAGTCATAATTGTGATGCTGATCGGATTACTTGATTGTGATAAGTTTAGCCGCTAAAAGATAAAGGGGTGTTTAGTGGGCTCAAAACACGACAATAGCAACCAAAACGTGCAGGTAAGACTCGATAAATGGTTGTGGGCTGCGCGCTTTTATAAAACCCGTACGATCGCCAGAAACATGATCGACGGGGGGAAAGTGCATTACAATGGCCAACGTTCAAAACCTAGCAAAGTGGTGGAAGTCGGTGCGGAAATCAAACTTAGACTCGGCCTTGAAGAAAAAGTCGTAACGATTGAAAAGATCAGTGAACATCGTCGCGGCGCACCCGAGGCTCAAACCCTTTATCGCGAAACCGATGAAAGTGTGACACGAAGAGAACAACGCACTATTGAGCGTAAACTCCACGCGCACAACCCAAGTCCCGATCGCCGCCCTGACAAAAAACAGCGCCGCGATATTATCAAATTTAGAAACAGTAACGATTAAAGCCGGAGAAGTTATCCCATGGCACAAGACAGTCTGCACCGTTACTTGTTCGATGGCGTTTCAGTGCGCGGCGAACTAGTCCAACTATCAGAAACCTATCAACAACTAACGAGTGGCAAAGACTACCCTGCAGCGGTCAAAGAATTGCTGGGTGAACTACTGGTCGCTACCAGCCTACTGACGGCGACATTAAAGTTCGAAGGTAGTATTACCGTTCAGATCCAAGGTGACGGTCCGGTTTCGCTGATCGTGATTAATGGTAACCACAATCAAGTGATGCGCGGTACGGCTCGCTGGCAAGACGAGTTGCCAGAATCAGCTTCTCTTCATGCGTTAGTGGGTAAAGGTCAGATGGTTATTACTATCGAACCTGAAAAAGGCGAACGCTATCAAGGTATTGTTGGTCTAGAAGGTGAAACGCTCGAGGCTTGTCTAGAAGACTACTTTGCCCGTTCAGAGCAATTGAAGACTCGCCTATGGCTGCGTACGGGTGAGTTCGAAGGCAATGCAAAAGCAGCCGGTATGCTGCTTCAAGTTCTTCCTGGCGACCAAGACAAAGAAGACGATTTCGCGCACTTGGCACAACTGACCGACACAGTGAAAAGCGAAGAACTCTTTAGTTTGGACGCACAAGACGTGTTATATCGTCTTTACCACCAAGAAACAGTGAACGTCTACGAGCCAAAAAGTGTGACCTTCAAGTGTTCGTGCTCTCGTGAGCGCAGCGCATCAGCCATCGCTGCCATCGATCGTCAAGAAGTTGAAAAAATGGTTGCTGAGAGCGGAGATATCAAACTGCACTGCGATTACTGCGGCGCAGACTATGCATTCGATAGCGTTGATATTTCAGCCATTTTTGACCAATCCGGCCCATCAACAGGCACAATACATTAATATTTTTCTTAAATAATTAATGGTTAAAAATCCCACTAAAACCGGCCTCTGTGCCGGTTTTATTTATTAAATGCCCTACTTTCCCACAAAAAATACGCCTTTCTCTAACCCCTTAATTTTGTACAAATAATAATCGATATCGTGTGGCACAATCGAGCAACATGACGGTAATATATGTAATACAGACTCGTTAAGAGTATTCCTTTGCCCTGAATTAGTTTGTGGTTATTTTTTGAATTAACTCTCTGAATTGACGAATTCAGGTTGCTAGCATGGACGACAGTTACTTTACATCTTACCCAAGGAGCACCTATGACTGTCTTGAACGTCGAAAAAAAGGTTGCACATAACATCGATTTGTCACAACACGGCATATTCGACGTTAATGAAGTAGTTCGTAACCCTACCTACGAACAATTATTCGCTGAAGAAACAAAGCCTGAACTGAAGGGATATGAGAAAGGTACCATCACTGAACTCGGAGCAGTGGCTGTGGATACTGGGATCTTTACCGGACGCTCACCGAAAGACAAATACATCGTTAAAGACGACACAACTCGCGATACACTGTGGTGGTCTGATCAAGGTGCGAACGACAACAAACCTATCGATCAACATGTATGGGATGATCTCAAAGATTTAGTCACTAAGCAGCTTTCAGGCAAACGCCTGTTTGTGATTGATGGCTACTGTGGTGCAAACCCTGATACTCGCCTTAACATCCGCGTCATTACCGAAGTAGCCTGGCAGGCACACTTCGTGAAAAACATGTTTATCCGCCCAACAGAAGAAGAGCTGGAAAACTTTGAACCTGATTTCGTGGTCATGAATGGGGCGAAATGCGTCAATGAGAAGTGGCAGGAGCATGGTCTGAACTCAGAAAACTTCACAGTATTCAACCTGACAGAGCGCATGCAACTCATCGGCGGTACGTGGTACGGCGGCGAGATGAAGAAAGGCATGTTCGCCATGATGAACTACTTCCTACCATTGAAAGACATTGCTTCTATGCACTGCTCTGCCAACAAAGGTGAAGATGGCGATGTAGCGATTTTCTTTGGTCTATCCGGTACGGGTAAAACCACGTTGTCGACCGACCCAAAACGTGAACTCATCGGTGATGATGAACACGGTTGGGATGACAATGGCGTGTTCAACTTTGAAGGTGGCTGCTACGCAAAGACCATCAAATTGTCGAAAGAAGCAGAACCTGACATTTTCAATGCCATCCGCCGTGATGCACTTTTAGAAAACGTTACAGTTCGTGGCGATGGTTCGATTGATTTTGATGATGGATCGAAAACAGAAAACACCCGCGTTTCTTATCCGATCTACCACATCGAAAACATCGTTAAACCGGTATCAAAAGGCGGCCATGCCAATAAAGTGATTTTCTTGTCGGCGGATGCATTTGGCGTGTTGCCACCTGTTTCAAAGCTAACGCCTGAACAAACCAAATATCACTTTCTATCAGGCTTCACCGCGAAATTGGCAGGTACTGAGCGCGGTATCACTGAGCCAACACCAACCTTCTCTGCTTGCTTCGGCAAGGCATTCCTGACACTGCACCCAACCAAATATGCGGAAGTGCTGGTGAAACGAATGGAAGCGGTGGGCGCAGAAGCGTATCTGGTTAATACTGGCTGGAATGGGACAGGCAAACGCATTTCAATTAAAGATACTCGCGGTATTATCGATGCAATCCTTGATGGCTCCATTGAGCATGCGGAAACCAAAGATATTCCTATCTTTAACCTGAAAGTACCCACTAGCCTACCAGGTGTTGATCCTACTATTTTGGATCCACGCGATACCTATGTTGACCCACTACAGTGGGAAAGCAAGGCAGAAGATTTGGCACAGCGCTTTATCAATAACTTCGTTGAATACACCGACAATGATGAAGGCAAAGCACTCGTCAAAGCGGGCCCACAGCTAGGCTAATCCGCTGAATCCATCCAAGCCCCCAACCTTGGGGGCTTTCTTTTTCTCAATCCCGCTTCACATCGGCTTTTATTACCGCTTGAATAACGTCGATTTTTGCGCCAACCTCAACACATCTGCGGCTACACCGCCCTTACCTCGTGTGACATAGAGAGAACATCGCCAAATGCGTTTGCTCGCCAAGCTGTTTGCTTCACTGCTGATCGTGCTTGTGGTGACACTGGCTACATTTCTGACTGTGCTGAGTACGAACTTTGGACTGCCAATGGTGAAACAGGCAGTGAGGCTACTTACGCCTTACGAACTGAGTGCGACATCCTTGGAATACAGCCTGCTAGCACCGTTCACGCTGGCACTGTCCGATCCTCAACTGACTCATAATAGCGAGCCACACAAACACCGTACGGTGCATTTCATGTCATTGCGCCTCTCTCCCTTGGCTTCCTTATCCGGTGAAATTACCTTACGCAGTGTTGTCGTACGCGGTCTTGAAATGGATGAATCCGTGAAATCATCACTGCCATCTTCCCTTTCAATTGACCATCTCGCACTGGATGACGTGACCTATCACAGCGACACCATTTCCTTTGCCCATGCCGACATCCAGATTTCAGATTGGCATAACAGTCACTCAAGATGGGGATCGTGGCAGGGGAAATTCCAATTGTCTGCTCCTAAAATCATGGTCGACGGGCAAATACTGACGAATCTTTTACTCGACAGTGAATATCGTGATGATGCTTGGGAGATATGGGGGTTGTCGCTAAGCAGCCCCTTCGGCAGCGTGACAGGAAGTGCCACACTGCAACCGGATAACCAATGGGTTATCCATCAGCTTACGCTCTCTGATACGCGTATTGAGCCCTCAGAGCCGCTACAGCGCCTCAAAACGCAATGGGATACGCTCAGTCGAAATTACAGCATCCACATCAAGCGACTGGATCTGCTCGATGTCAGTGCGGCGTTGAATGACATCACGGTTGAGCATCTGAATCTCTCCGTGCAATCGGTCAACTTACAAAACGGCGAATTGGTATGGGCGCAAAATGCAGCAGCCTCATTGCTCTCGTTTAATGCCAGCTTATTCAATGTCGATCAATGGCTACTGACCGATCTGCTTGCTGAGTTATCACTCTCACCGACGCGCATTAATGTCAGTGCTTTTTCATCGAAAGTAAACGATGAAGGGTTTGTCTCTTTTTCCGGCGCGATGGACACCTCGTCACTAAAACTCAACACCCTGACCGCAAATGGCTTAGACATTGAATTGAACACCGCCACGTTTGATACTCTGCACCAAAAATGGGCAGCGTTTAACACCGTCGAGCTTGGACGGCTTTCAATCAGACATACCAATATCACACTGCCCGACCCCAGCTTTCCAATGCAAATCATTGGATTAAACTTACGCGGTCGCGATCTGATCCCGCGCCAAAACGCGCAGGATGGAATGTGGCAAGGTACACTCACAGCCAGTGCCGCAGCAGCCAGTATTAATCGAATTCCGGTGACTTCACCTTATGCCAACATGCGCGTCGACGAGGTTGGGGATTGGCATTTAGACCCGTTGAGCGTGTCGTTCTCACAAGGGCAGTTGTCGGTAAAAGCACGTATTCAGTTACTCAATCCTAGTCATCCTTGGACAACAGAGATCAGTGGCATTCGTATACCTAACTCCTTGTATCAGCGCTGGCTGGGCGTCACATTGCCATTAAGTGGTGAGCATGATGTGGATATTCGCTTATCCGGGTTGGGCGCAGATGACGACAGCTTTGCGTACAGTTTGAGCGGCGATGCTGTCGCCACACTTCATCAGACAGAGATAGAAACCCACCCTGCACAGTCCTTGGCACAAAGCCTATTGGCGCTTTTTGTTCCACTTAATAGAAACAGTGACAGCATTCAATTGCCAATAAATGTGGGGAAAGTGATGCTATCCGCTGACCGCGGACGCATCAAACTCGCGCCAGTCAGCGTCGATGCCAGAAATGGCAAAGCATTACTTTCTGGCAGTTGGGACTTGGTGACAAAAGAAGGGAGTTTGACCAATACGTCACCACGATGAACGATAATGTTAACCAAACAACAGGGTCTGGCTTTCCATCGCATCGTGTTTATCGGTACTTTTTTCGGGCATTAGCACGAACGTGCCGGTGAAATGACCTGCAACCTCTTCGCCACTGTAAAGCGTCACATCGAGTTTGACACGCGCTCGACGGCCATTCGCCAGACGATCCAAATCACCGCTTAGGTTATCCAACGATACCACCGCACGCGGGCGTTCAGTGATCGGCTTACGGTAACGAATATGGCTGTCAGCCAATACAATCGCTGCCGACAAGTGACGCTCTTTCATCAACAACCAAACCATGCCCCACCCCGCCAGCGTTGCCATGCTGAATACACTGCCAGCAAACATCGAATCATGAGGGTTTAAGTTGGCATTGAGCAGAGCTGATACTTCAAAGCGGTAGCCAGTAAACTGCGTAATTCGAACGCCCATCTTGTCACTGATCGGGATTTGCTGCTGCCAGCGCTGCTGAAGCTCGTGACACCAATCAGGGCGACGCACCACATCAGACATCGGATCGAGCAGCTTGAGCATTTGTTGGTGCTGTACGGGTCCTCGCTCCTCGCTCAGCTCCCCCTGGTTAACAAACCCATTCGCGCTGTAAAAGCCAATCGCATCTTCTCGCGCATTACACACAAGACGCTTGGCACCTTCTTGTCGCGCTAAGGATTCCAGCGCCATCAATATTAGCGCCCCTAGTCCTCGCGCGCGATATTGTGGTGCAACCGCCATATACCGAATTTGCCCATCGTTATCAGGGCTAATATATAGGCGCCCGATCGCAATCGGTTCACCTTTCGCGTCCACAATCATGCGGTGATGAGCCCCCACATCATACGCATCACGCTCAGACCCTTCAGGTTGGCGCCAAGGTTCACGGAGCATCTTCCAGCGAAAATGGAAATAAGCACTCAGCTCACTTTCCTTCGTTGGCGTGATCAATCGAAACATGGTTGTTCCTCTCCTTGTGAACCCAAGCACTACTCGGTATTAGGCTTGCAACCAAAAGGTTACAGGCCCGTCATTAGTCAGACTGACTTTCATGTCGGCCGCGAAAATTCCGTTTTCAGTGCGAACACCACTGTCACGGCAATATTGAGAAAAAAGCTGGTATAAGCGATCGGCTTCTAGCGGTGGAGCGCCATTAAAACTTGGCCGCATGCCTTTTTTCGTGTCTGCCGCCAACGTAAACTGCGACACCACAAGCACATCACCGCCCGCCTGTTGAACATTCAAGTTCATTTTTCCGTTTTCGTCTTCAAAAATACGGTAGCCGAGTACTTTTTCGTGCAGTCGATGCGCTTTTTTATCGTCATCGCCTTTCTCTACGCCCAACAGCACCAGCAACCCTTTGCCAATCGCACCGACAACATTGCCATCCACAACCACATTGGCCTCACTGACTCGTTGGATTAGCGCAATCATATCAGTTCCTTTCTTATCATCTTAATTGTCAGTAAGTTGCTTTTCATCAGATTCGGGATCGATATACCACATTGCCCGCTCTCCCAAAGACGCAGTAATTTCTGCGCCCAGCAGTACAATACACCAACTGAGGTAAACCCAAACAAACAGCAATGGCACAACAGCCAATGCGCCATATATAAGCTCGTAGGACGGGAAATTAGTGGCGTAGAAGGCGAAAGCCTTTTTACTGAATTCAAATAATACACTGGCAGAGATGGCGCCAACTAACGCATGGCTAGCACGAATACGGCAGTTGGGCACTAAGGTGTATAGACCCATAAATGCCAATGCTGTCAGTAAGAACGGTAAACCGCGCAGTAGTGCGGGCGCCCACACTTCAGCACCCTCTAGTTGGAGTAAATTGAGCGACCCCAAATAAGAGCTCACACCAATGCTACTGCCCACAAGTACAGGGCCTAAGGTCAACACCATCCAATAGATCGAAAATGACACCACTGGCGCACGCTTATGTTGCACTCGCCAGATGTAATTCAGGCTTTTATCGATGGCAGAGATCAGCATCAAAGCCACCACAAACAGAAAGGCGACCCCTACCGCTGTCATTTTTCCTGCATTCGCCACAAATTGATTAAGGTATTGCTCTAACGCATCGCCGGATGCGGGCACAAAATTGTGCAGCACAAATGAGCGAATTTGGTCACCTGCTTCAGCAAATCCAGGAATGAGTGAAAGCGCGGAGAGTACCACTGTGATCAACGGCACTAAAGACAACAAAGTGACGTAGGCCATGTAACCCGCATTCACTGTCATGCGGTCATGAACAATACGAAGAATAAGATGCCTGATAAAGGCAAACAAAATCTGTCCCATCCTGGGCACTAAATACTTGAGTCGTTCCACTGCTTCAACCATAGTCTCTTTTAAAGAAGATTAATCATAACGTAAAAGGAGTTTACCGTGCGTCTTCTCTCTACCCTGTTTCTTGTTTTCACGCTGGCAGGCTGCCAGTCCGCTTATTATGCCACCATGGAGCAAGTTGGCATTCACAAGCGCGATATCATGGCTGACCGCGTCGAAGCCGCCTCAGAGGCACAACAAGAAGCCAGCGAGCAATTCACTAGCGCTCTAGAGGCCCTCTCCACACTGACCAATTTTGATGGCGGTGAGTTGGAATCTATGTACAACACCATTAACGATCAATACGAAGACAGCGAAAAGGCGGTTGAAAACGTTCGTGAACGCATCAAGGGCATTGAGGATGTTTCTGACGCTTTGTTCGCTGAATGGCAAGAAGAGCTGTCGCTATACTCCAGCACCAAGCTTCGCCGCGAAAGCGAACGAAAACTCAAAGCCACAGAACAAAGCTATAAGCTGATGCTGTCCGCCATGAACAAGGCAGAAAGTAAAATGACGCCAGTGCTTGACACATTACGCGATAACGCATTGTATCTTAAACACAATTTGAACGCCGCCGCCATTGGCGCACTCAAAGGTGAATTCTCAGGCCTAGAACAAGATATTAATCGAGCAATCAAAGACATGCAGCTAGCCATTGCCGAATCAGACCGCTTCCTATCAACCTTGAAGAATTAAATTAGCTTTCACTGTTTCTCATAGGTGAAACACGCTGAGTAAGACAAATTCCCTTATCGTTTGCGCAGGCAAATTTCTGCCTGCATTCAACGGTATGAAAACCGTCTCTCAACGTGGAGGAGAACACATGGGTATTATTTCTTGGATTATTCTGGGGCTACTTGCCGGCATCTTGGCGAAGTGGATTATGCCAGGAAAAGACGGTGGTGGTTTCATCATGACCACACTACTGGGTATAGCAGGCGCCGTGGTAGGCGGCTGGGTAGGCTCACTCATTGGCATCGGTACTGCTGGCGGCTTGAGCTTAGGTAGCATTGCAATAGCAACAGTGGGTGCTCTTATTCTGTTGTTTCTTTACAACCGATTCGCCAAATAATCCAAGGCCAAATACTGCGAGTAAGTGGTCGATTAAGCAAAAGACATAAATACAAAAGTAACATATACAAAAAAGCCTCCATCTCAGGAGGCTTTTTCTTATTCGCTTGGTGCAAATAAATTATTTGCTGCCACGGCTTGCGCGCTTGCGATCGTTTTCAGTAAGAAGTTTCTTACGAATACGGATGCTTTCTGGCGTCACTTCTACCAGTTCATCGTCATCGATGAATTCCAGCGCTTGCTCAAGGGTGTACTTGATTGCAGGGCTAAGAACCTGAGCATCATCCGTACCAGATGCACGAACGTTAGTCAGCTGTTTACCTTTCAGACAGTTAACTGTCAGGTCGTTCGAACGGTTATGGATACCGATAACTTGACCTTCATAAACTTCGTCAGCATGCTCAGTGAACAGACGGCCACGCTCTTGCAGGTTAAACAGTGCGTAAGTCAGTGCTTTACCCGTTGCGTTCGAGATCAGTACGCCATTTTTACGCTGACCAATAATGCCAGGTTTCATTGGACCGTAGTGATCAAACGTGTGGTAAATCAAACCAGAACCTGAAGTCAACGTCAGGAACTCAGTTTGGAAACCGATAAGACCACGAGAAGGCATGATGAAGTCCATGCGCACACGGCCTTTACCGTCAGTCGCCATGTTAGTCAGTTCGCCTTTACGCAAACCGATTTTCTCCATGACGCCGCCTTGGTTTTCTTCCAATACGTCGATAGTCACAGTTTCAAACGGTTCCATTTTCTGGCCGTCTTCTTCTTTCAGGATAACTTCAGGGCGAGATACCGCCAGCTCGAAGCCTTCACGACGCATGTTTTCGATCAGGATAGACAGGTGAAGCTCACCACGACCTGAAACACGGAAGCGATCCGGGTCACCGGTTTCTTCAACGCGCAGTGCAACGTTGTGAACCAATTCTTTTTGCAGACGCTCAAGGATGTTACGTGAAGTAACAAACTTACCTTCTTTACCCGCGAACGGAGAAGTATTCACCTGGAAGGTCATGGTAACGGTTGGTTCGTCAACAGACAGAGGTGGCAGCGCTTCAACCGCGTTAACATCACAGATGGTGTCAGAGATTTTCATCTCACCCAAACCTGTGATTGCGACGATATTACCTGCATGCGCTTCGTCGATATCATGACGCTCAAGGCCAAGATAGCCAAGAACCGTACCCACTTTGCCGTTACGGGTTTTGCCGTCTGCGCCAATGATGGTCACTTGTTGGTTTGGCTTAACCGAACCACGAGTTACACGACCAACACCGATAACACCAACGTATGAGCTGTAGTCCAGCTGCGAGATTTGCATCTGCAGTGTACCGTTCACTTCAACTTCTGGTGCAGAAACGTTATCAACGATAGCTTGGAACAAAGGTTCCATGTTCTCGCCAGTCTCGCCTTCTTCCAGTGTCGCCCAGCCATTCAGTGCTGATGCGTAAACCACTTGGAAATCCAGCTGCTCGTCAGTTGCGCCCAGGTTGTCGAACAGGTCAAAAACCTGATCCATTACCCAGTCAGGACGTGCACCTGGACGGTCAATTTTGTTGATAACAACAATAGGTTTCAAACCGTGACCAAACGCTTTTTGCGTTACGAAACGAGTCTGTGGCATTGGGCCATCAACGGCATCAACGATCAGAAGAACAGAGTCAACCATCGACATGATACGCTCAACTTCACCACCGAAATCGGCGTGTCCTGGAGTATCTACGATGTTGATACGGTAGTCATTCCAGTTAATAGCGGTGTTCTTCGCCAGAATGGTAATGCCACGCTCTTTCTCGATGTCGTTCGAGTCCATGACGCGTTCTTCGTGCTCGCCACGTGTTTCTAGGGTGCCAGACTGCTGTAGCAGTTTATCAACCAGCGTAGTTTTACCGTGGTCAACGTGCGCGATGATCGCGATATTTCTTAGTTTATCTATCTGTAAGGTAGACATGGGTACTCTTTCACTCAAAAAAGATGTGCCGCCAAAGGCAACCAGCAAACCCGCCAGAAGCACTCACCGCCACTTGATTAAAATCCGGTCGTAATTTAACAGATTTTTACTCAAAACCCACCAACTATGTGACTCAGGATCAATTTATATTCATATCACCTTAGGGATGACACACATTGAGGCGAATAAAAAAGCAGCTCAATCCCTTATTTTCCGCTGATATCGTGTGATTTTTGCACGACAAAGCTGAGGGTCTCTAGACTTCGATCTGCCTCACAGCTCCAACAATGCGTCTGCTTTCTGCCGTGACAGTGATTGACAAGGCCTTCTAACCACTGCTGAATGAATCCATTGGTCACGCAATCCTTCCATTGCACCATCATGGTGCGGACGCGCACCAAAGTTGATCGATACCTTGCACACTTTCAACGCAAAAGCGCCTAAACACAGGCATTAACGGGAAATTTAAACTTGGCACACTTTTCGCTTTAGAGTGCTCAGACCAACTTTTTGGTGGAGCGCAAGAAAGCAGCTTTGCCAATTTAGAGAACAACGACACCGGAGGTTTATACACATGTCAGTAGAAAACGTACTTGCCTTAATCCAAGAGCACGAAGTGAAATTTGTTGATCTGCGCTTCACCGATACCAAAGGTAAAGAGCAGCACATCTCAATCCCAGCTCACCAAGTCGATGCGGACTTCTTTGAAGACGGCAAAATGTTTGATGGTTCATCTGTAGCAGGCTGGAAAGGCATCAACGAGTCAGACATGGTAATGATGCCTGACGCATCTACTGCTGTACTCGACCCATTCACAGAAGACAGCACGCTGAACGTTCGTTGTGACATCCTTGAGCCAGCAACGATGCAGGGCTACGATCGTGACCCACGCTCTATCTCTAAGCGCGCAGAAGACTACATGCGCTCTACGGGTATTGCAGACACTGTTCTGGTTGGTCCTGAGCCAGAGTTCTTCTTGTTTGACGACGTTAAGTTTGCCAACAACATGTCAGGTTCTTTCTTCAAGATTGACGATGTTGAAGCATCATGGAACTCAGGTTCTGATTTCGAAGGCGGTAACAAAGGTCACCGTCCAGGCGTAAAAGGCGGTTACTTCCCAGTTGCTCCTGTTGATTCATCACAAGACATCCGTTCAGCAATGTGTCTGGTTATGGAAGAGATGGGTCTGGTTGTTGAAGCGCACCACCACGAAGTGGCGACTGCGGGTCAGAACGAAATTGCTACCCGCTTCAACACGCTGACGTCTAAAGCGGATGAAATCCAAATTTACAAGTACGTGGTTCACAACGTGGCACACGCATTTGGTAAAACAGCGACCTTTATGCCTAAGCCACTGGTAGGTGACAACGGTTCTGGTATGCACGTTCACCAATCACTGGCGAAAGATGGTCAAAACCTGTTCGCTGGCGATAAGTATGGCGGTCTATCAGAAATGGCGCTTTACTACATTGGCGGCATCATCAAACACGCACGTGCAATCAACGCATTTGCTAACCCATCGACCAACTCATACAAGCGTTTGGTCCCAGGCTTTGAAGCACCTGTTATGCTGGCATACTCTGCACGTAACCGTTCTGCTTCTATCCGTATCCCAGTGGTACCAAGCCCGAAAGCACGTCGTATTGAAGCGCGTTTCCCAGATCCAGCAGCAAACCCATACTTGGCGTTTGCATCATTGCTAATGGCGGGTCTTGACGGTATCAAAAACAAAATCCACCCTGGCGATGCTATGGACAAGGATTTGTATGACCTACCAGCAGAAGAAGCAGCAGAGATTCCAAAAGTGGCTGAGTCACTAGAAGTGGCACTGAAAGCACTTGACGAAGACCGTGAGTTCTTGACTGCGGGCGGTGTATTCTCTGACGATTTCATCGATTCTTACATCGAACTGAAGTCTAAAGATGTTGAGAAAGTCAACATGGCTACACACCCACTGGAATTTGAACTGTATTACTCAGTGTAATCAAACAAGTTTCATATAAAATCAAAGGGCTCGCTCACAAGCGGGCCCTTTTTCTATTGTCTCAATATGACTTAGGCGCAAAATATCTGTTTTAGGCTTACGGATTGAATCATGCATCGAATATCGCTTCTGCTCCTTATTGGTGCACTCTCAAACACAGCGATTTCCGGCGAATACTATCGCTGGGTCGATGAAAACGGTACCGTCCATTTCAGTGACGCTCGCCCAGAAATAAGCATGGAAATAGAGATCGATGTTGATGTTCTTATTCAGCCCGACACGAGCACGTACGACAGTCCCCCCATCTCTCCTACTCCATCAACACCCACATCTCCACCCGCCCCTGACACACCCGCACTTGCTTCACGCCTAGAACTACTCTCACCCAGCAATGATGACACGATTCGCAACAACGAAGGCATCATCAACATCACGCTAGCCACAGACTTGCCGTTAGGCAAAAACCAAAAGATTCGCCCAGTCATCGACGGGAAATCCCAAAAGTCACAACGGAGTTTACAGTTTGAACTCGATAATCTTGATCGCGGCAGCCACACCATCAAGGTGCAATTGCTACAAGATGGCAAGGTTATTGCAGTGACTCCTTCAGTGACTGTGTTCCTGCATCGGGCAATTCAACGAAAAGCCCCGCCTAAAGGGAAACCAACCCCTAGATAGCGCAATCAGGGTCACCTTGTGTCAGCAACCTAGTGCAACGCACGTTTTCACCGCTGCACTAAGACGCACAATCTAGTAAACTTGATTGCACCATGATGGTGCGGCCAAATAGGAAGGTGATGTGGCCACTCTGACCGAAACTGTAATGGACAACCTGATCACGGCGATATTGGTGCTTGATAATGACCTGGTCGTGACGTATGCCAACCCCGCCGCAGAGCAATTGCTGTGTTTGAGTGCGCGTCGGTTACGCGAACATCCGCTGACTGACGTTATTCAGCATTGTTCTATCGATCTCGAGCATGTTAAAGAAACATTGGCAAACGGGCAGGGCCTAACGGATAGCGATGTCACTCTCGTCATTGATGGTCACCATCGTAAGGTCGAGTTAAGTGCAAGTCCCTTGATGTGGCAGCGCAGCCCTTCCATGCTGCTTGAAGTCAAAGCCATTGGTCATCAACAGCAGATCAGCAAAGAGCTCCAGCAACAAGCCCAGCAACAAGCCGCAAAAGAGTTAGTTCGTGGGCTCGCTCACGAAATAAAAAACCCACTGGGTGGGCTTCGTGGTGCTGCACAACTACTGGAAAAAATGCTGCCAGACCCAAGTCTTGGTGAATATACACGGATCATCATTGAGCAGGCCGATCGACTGAGAAACTTGGTTGATCGCTTACTTGGCCCTCAAAGGCCAGGGCATCGCCAACAAGAAAACATTCATGTGATTCTGGAAAAGGTCCGCCAGCTTGTCGAACTGGGTGCGGATGGAATCATCATTGAACGCGATTATGATCCAAGCTTGCCCGATATCGAGATGGATCCAGAGCAGCTGGAACAAGCACTACTGAATGTTCTTAATAATGCCGCCCAAATTTTGGCCGACACGCCGAATGCTGAAATCACCTTACGCACCAGAACGGAGCATCAAGTGGTGATTGGGGGCAAGCGTCATCGATTGGCAGCACGCATTGATGTCACTGACAACGGTCCTGGTATTGCGCCTGAACTTCAGGACACCTTGTTTTATCCCATGGTATCAGGACGACCAGGCGGCACGGGGTTAGGTTTGTCTATCACGCGCAACCTTATCGATCAGCACAAAGGCAAAATTTACGTCAATAGCTGGCCTGGCCATACCACCTTCACCATCTTGTTACCAATTCGACGCTAAGGGGAGAACATGAGCAAAGGACTAATCTGGGTCGTTGACGACGACAGCTCAATCCGCTGGGTGTTAGAACGAACATTGAATGCGGCAGGCATGGCATGTGAAACCTTTGCCGATGCCGACAGCGTATTAGACGGCCTCAACCGTGAAGTGCCGGATGTTTTGGTGTCCGACATCCGTATGCCAGGCACTGATGGGTTTGCCCTACTAAATCGCCTGCAATCCGAATATCCGACCTTGCCAGTGATTATCATGACGGCACATTCTGATCTGGATGCTGCGGTGAGCGCCTATCAGAAAGGCGCTTTCGAATACCTGCCAAAGCCGTTTGATATTGATGAAGCCGTCGCTTTAGTTGAACGCGCGGTCTCACACAGCCAAGAGCAAAAACGCCAACGTGCCCCGAAAGAAGCCATGGAGGCCGCACCGGAAATCATCGGTGAAGCGCCATCTATGCAAGAAGTGTTTCGCGCCATTGGCCGCTTATCTCGCTCTTCCATTTCTGTATTAATTAACGGTGAGTCAGGCACAGGTAAAGAGTTGGTGGCGCATGCACTTCACCGACACAGCCCGCGCGCGAGCAAGTCATTCATTGCACTGAATATGGCCGCAATTCCGAAAGATCTGATTGAGTCTGAACTATTCGGCCATGAAAAAGGCGCATTCACAGGCGCTAATAGCGTTCGTCAGGGACGCTTTGAACAGGCTAACGGCGGCACACTGTTTCTTGACGAAATTGGTGATATGCCGCTCGACATTCAAACCCGTCTGCTGCGTGTTCTCGCAGATGGTCAGTTTTATCGGGTTGGCGGGCATCAAGCTATTAAGGTCGATGTGCGTATTATCGCCGCTACCCACCAACACTTAGAGCGATTGGTCGCCGAAGGAAGTTTCCGCGAAGACTTATTCCATCGCCTGAATGTGATTCGTGTTCATCTTCCGGCACTTCGTGAACGTCGTCAGGACATTGGCCAATTGGCGAAGCATTTCCTCAAGCGCGCGTCTGATGAACTGGATATCGAGGTGAAGTCGCTTCACCCAACCACCTTGGATTTGATTTCAGGCCTACCTTGGCCAGGCAACGTCAGGCAACTGGAAAACATTTGTCGCTGGCTAACCGTTATGGGAAGCGGCAAAGAAATTTTGCCGGAAGATTTACCCCCAGAATTGATGCAGCCGGAAATCAGCACGACGTGCGGTGAGGTCGATAGTTGGCAGCAAGCCTTGTCACAGTGGGCTCGTACATCACTGGGTAAAGGCGATGACAACCTATTGCGAGAAGCCTTGCCAGAATTCGAACGCATTTTATTGCGCGAGGCACTGAGCCATACCCGAGGTCATAAACAAGAAGCGGCTAAACTGCTCGGATGGGGACGAAATACGTTAACGCGTAAGCTCAAAGAGCTCCAAATGCCTTAGCGAACCACAGTTTCAACAAAAATCGTAAACAAAGACAACAAAACCGCCTAATAGGCGGTTTATGTTTATGTGCCTTACTGACGAGGTGATAGATAGCTCGTATAATTGCCAAAAGTTGATTTAAGGATAATCAGATGATCGCAACCCACCTTCCTTTGACGGATCTACACCGTCACCTTGATGGCAATATTCGCATTAACACTATATTGGAGCTGGGTCAGAAGTTCGGCATGTCACTGCCTGCCGAGACTATCGAGACTCTGCGTCCACATGTTCAGGTGATGTCAAATGAGCCTGATCTCGTCGGTTTCCTGTCAAAACTCGACTGGGGTGTTGCGGTACTTGGCGATCTGGATGCTGTTCGCCGCGTGGCATACGAAAACGTCGAAGATGCACTAAATGCGCGTATCGACTATGCAGAGCTGCGTTTCTCGCCATATTACATGGCAATGAAACACAACCTACCTGTTCAAGGTGTGGTTGAGGCAGTGATTGACGGTGTGCAAGCAGGTAGCCGCGACTATGGTGTGAAAACTAACCTGACCGGTATCATGAGCCGCACTTTTGGTGTTGAAGCATGTATGCAAGAGCTTGATGCGTTGCTGGCACTAAAACAACATCTAATTGCTATCGATCTTGCGGGTGATGAACTGGGGCAGCCGGGTCATCAGTTTAACGATCACTTTGCCAAAGTACGCAAAGCTAACCTTAACGTGACCGTGCATGCGGGCGAAGCTGCGGGTGCGGACAGCATGTGGCAGGCGATCAATGAACTAGGTGCAACCCGTATCGGTCACGGTGTGAAAGCCATCGAAGACCCTGCGTTGATGGAATATCTGGCAAAACACCGCATTGGTATCGAAACGGCGCTGACATCCAACGTGCAAACCAGCACCGTTGAATCGCTAGAAAGCCACCCTATCAAGCAATTCCTGTCGCATGGCATTCTGGCGTCGCTCAACACTGATGACCCTGCGGTATCGGGTATTGAATTGCCTTACGAATACGAAGTGGCAGCACCACAAGTTGGACTAACGCCAGAGCAGATCACTTTGCTTCAGCAAAATGGCCTTGAAATCGCTTACCTGTCAGACAGCGAGAAAAACGAGCTAAAAGCCAAAGCGCTCACAAGAGGCTAATCGCTCTCGGCACAAAAAATTGAATTTCACTAACACCAGCAAATGCTGGTGTTTTTTTGTTCACAACTCACGTACAATGCCGCCGAATTTTCGTACTAATACCAATCTGGTTTTGGTCCAAACACGACACCGTAGAGATCTAAGATGTTCGACGCACTGTTTACCCTGAATGAAATGGCAGCGGCTGGCCCAGGTCAATTAGCAGCGGCAGCCCTGGCGGTTGTATTGGCTGTTTTTAGCTTTAGCAGCGGCGTGTAAGCGCCGAAAGATAAATGCCATGACCCAAAAAAGCCGCTAATGCGGCTTTTTTCATTTCTAACGAATAGCAACGTTAGCGGTGTTTAGATGACGCGAGAAAACTGTTGTTGTCTGGCTCTATCACGCAAGTAGGTGTCAAAGCACATACAAATATTGCGGATCAGTAAGCGTCCTTTCAGCGTGACCTGAATATGGCTATCGTCTACCGTCACTAAATCATCTTCAATAAAGCATTTCAGCAACGCCAAATCGTCGGCAAAGTGCTCATCAAACACCAGTGTGTAGTCACGCTCAATCGCTTTCTTATCCAGAGAGAAATTGCAGATCAGTGATTTGATCACTTCACGACGAAGCAAGTCATCAGCATCGAGCATCACGCCTTTCCAAAGCGCATGGTGCTTATCTTCCACTTGCGCGTAATACTTTTTCAGCTCTTTTTGGTTCTGCGCGTAGCAATCGCCGATCATTGAAATAGCAGACACTCCAAGCCCCAGCAAGTCACAATCTCCCTGCGTGGTATAGCCTTGGAAGTTACGATGCAAAACCCCTTCGCGCTGCGCCACGGCAAGCTCATCGCCAGGCAGTGCGAAATGATCCATACCAATAAATTGGTAGCCTGCCCCCGTCAAGGTGCTAATGGTTTGCTCAAGCATACCTAGGCGCTCTTGCGGTGAAGGCAGGTCGGCATCTTTGATTTTTCGTTGTGCTGCAAACAACGCAGGCAGGTGCGCGTAATTAAACACGGACAAACGACCTGGCTTCATCTCTACTACTTGTTTGAGCGTCTTAGCGAACGTCGCACCGTTTTGGTGCGGCAAGCCGTAAATCAGATCTAAATTGGTAGAGCGAAAGCCCAGTGATTTTGCACGCACAACCAAGGCCTTGATAAAATCTTCGTCCTGTTCACGGTTTACCGCTTTCTGAACCGTCTTATCAAAGTCCTGCACACCGATACTCAGGCGATTAAAACCTTCAGCACGCAGGTGATCCATCATGTCGAGTTCAATCTCTCGCGGGTCCACCTCGATGCTGATCTCCGCATCGTCACTCAAACGAAACTCTTGGCGCAACAAGCACATCAATCGACTGATCTGTGCCTTAGACAGGAAGGTAGGAGTGCCGCCGCCCAAGTGCAACTGGGTGACATTGCGATCGCCCAGTAAGTAGGCACGCTGACGGATTTCTATCTCAAGCGCATCCAAATAGGCATCGGCTTTGTGCGCATGGCGGGTAATCACTTTATTACAACCGCAGTAGTAACAAAGGGTATGGCAGAATGGAATATGCACGTACAAAGACAAATTGCGCTCAGGATACTGCGCACACGCCATATCAAACTCTGCTGGCGTGAAGACTTCGTGAAACTCCAATGCGGTCGGATAAGAGGTATAGCGCGGCCCTGAGTAGTTATACTTCTCAATAAGCGCCTGATCCCAAATGATTTGCTGCGTAGACATTTGTGTTCCCGCCAAAAATGAACAACCGGAGAGCGGTATTTTGACACACTCTCCGGTCGCGGATGAATCTTTCCCTTCTAGCCAAAGGGAAAACTGTTGGCTTGATCGTACCGATCAGCTCGCTAATGTGCGAATCGGGGTCACTTTTGCTCCCGTAAACGCCAAAATTTCTTCCAGTTCGATATGAATGGCTTGTTGGAGACGCGCTTCTGCTTTCATGCGTACCATGTTGTCGCGCATGCGGTCTTTCTTCTCGATCGCTTTACGCGCGTCGCCCCGCGGCATGTCCTTGACCACGTCATACAATTCATACAATGCTGGGTAGCGTGTAGGGTAATCCACACGCTTCTCCCCTTGCAGGTGATCCATGATCATATAAAGACGGATAGCCGCTTCTGACAAATCACACTGCTCTTGCAGCGTTGCCATGGCAATCACATCCACACTTTCAATGATTTTGAGGTTACGTTGCTTAATCGCTGCGTCCATCTGCGCGGCTTGCATCTTGGTCTGGTGACGTAATTTCGCCAATAGCCAGCCCGCATAAATCGCTAACCCCAGAATAATGGCACCGCCTAGCGCCAACACACCTAAAGGAAGAGTATCCAACATTTACTCCTGATCAAATTTGAAGTTTTCAAACTCCGCCAACAAATCATCATCGCCGCGGCGTTTCGCTTTTTTCGGTGCTTCGGTCTCAACGGGTTCGTCGTCTTCTTCAAGCAAACCCAGTTGATTCATCAGCACTTCGATGCGATCGAGTTTCTCGTCGACATAACTTTGCAGACCAGAACCCAGCTTTTCACCGTTTTCAATACGATCAATCAGCACATTTAGTTGTGCATCATTTTCCAGCATTTCCAATTCTTTTTCTGCGCTAACACGACGCACTTTTTTGCCCGCGGCAGATTTAGGATGCGGTTTTTGCTCCACAACCAATGGCACAGCCGCTTTGCTTCCCAAGCGCGGATCGCGTTGTTGTTGAGCAATACGCTGCTTCTCAACGGTCGCGTCTGAATGACGAGAGCCGGCTTTCAACCCTTTACGCTTGTTTTTGCGCTTGGCTGCCAACGCGGCAATATCATTTTTACTTAATGAGCGATCACTATATTGCGCAGGACCTTCAGAGCCGACTTTACGGGCTTTCTTCTTGCGGGTCATTGGTTTTTCTTCCTCAGTAAAATTACGTCGTTACCAACAAAGTCCACGTCAAGACCATCACGGTCTGCTAGAAAGCAGAACGTTTCGCGACTGAAAAAACTCACGTGGGTTGGGTCATTTTTGTAGTGCCAACACTTAAATGCATCAGCATCAATAACGAGCTTGGTCATGATTGCTAACCAGCCTCCAGGCTTGACCAGGCTCAGTAACTGTCCCCATTCCTTGTGAGGCATATAAAAGTGTTCAATCGCTTCGGTACAGGTAACAAAATCATAGCTTGTATTCAGTACGCTAGGATCGGGCACGAAATAAGGATCATACAAGGCCATCCTATGCCCAGACTCTTCCAGCATCGCCGCCAAAGCTGGCCCTGGGCCACACCCGAAGTCTAATCCGTCGAGTGGCGCACTCCCGAGTTTTACCAATAATGGGTCGGCTAGACGGAGTAAGAAACGGCGATATCCCTCATCTTCTACCGCATTGTCATGCAGATCATACTGGGCTTTCTCTTCTTTCGGTGATAATCGGCAAGCGGGATCAGCAAACACCAATGAACAAGCATCGCAGCGGAAATATCGACGTCGTTTATCCTGCTCAAAATCGGCAGTATGAGTCGACTGACAAAGCGGGCAAGTTAAAGGCATGATGGTTTCTGCACCAGATTGAATGGCGGAAATGTAACAGAAAGCTGGATAAGAAAAAAGCGACAGGCTAAGCCTGTCGCTCTAGAGCGTTCTAATGAACGTATTGTACCGCTTTAATCCCTAACAGTAATTCCACATCCCGGTGAACAAATTTCCGTTTGAATTAAGGGCATCCTGCCGATTTTTATTTGAGTATTACTCACAACATCCTGTTGTCATCGCCATCCTAGCGGGTGTCCTGACCACCGTCCTAGTGGTTGTCCATTATCGTGTGAATCCTTCACACTGTTGGTCATCCTGACGTAACACATCCAAGTGACAAAGGCTTTTCCCAAGCCTAATTCCGTTTGAATCCCTATCGCAGCCCTGCGCTAGTCTTCCTGACTGTCCTTTCCCGAGTCGCTTTCCTCATCGACATTAATCATTTTACGCCAATACCATGTACAAAATAGGCGTCGACTCACATTTCAAACATGTCTTGTATCAGCAATCAAATTATCTTACTGAAAGATAGGACGAAAAAATAAAAACAGGCAAGTTATAGGGAGAATCACCAACGTAAACATGGGCGATCACCTACAAAGTCACGAGAAAAAAGAAAGGGAGAGCATTGATGCCTAAGTGTTCGCAAAGAGCAGTAGCCAGCGTTTTATCTGATAGATAGATTCAGCGACCAAAAGGAAGATGCAAAAAAGGCAGCTTCCGCTGCCTTTTCAAACATGTAACGGGTTATCCCTGGGAAGACTAGTGTAATCCGCCGACATATTGCGAAATAGCATCGATTTCTTTGTCAGACAGTTTAGTCGCGACAATACGCATCATGCCATTCAGGTCGTTGTTTCGCGTACCATCACGGAAAGCCATTAACTGCGCTTTCACATAATCAGCATGCTGACCAGAAATTTTAGGGAAGCCTGACAGTGATGTACCGTTACCACGAGGGCCGTGACACGCAATACATGCCGCAATGCCTCGTTCTGCATCACCAGCAAGATAAATCTGCTCACCAAGATCAATTGAAGACTCGGGCGTTGCACCTGGCTTAGCGGTCTGCGACGCATAGTAAGCGGCCAAATCTGCCATGTCTTGTTCAGACAACGCTGCTACCATACCTGCCATCACTGCGTTATAACGGCCTTGTTCGCCACCTGACGTCATACCGAGCTTAAATTCTTTAAGCTGCTTCAATAAGTATTTTTCGTGTTGGCCTGCTAGCACGGGGTTTGCTGGGATAAGACTATTACCGTCAGGACCGTGACACGCAGCACAAGTAGTTGATTTTGCTTTACCTGCTTCTGCATCACCCTGTGCATAGGCGGTAAAACTCGCAATTAAAGTGAGTAGTAGCGCTAATTTCTTCATGACATTCCATTTATAATTATCAAGCTTCCAATACCACGATGCCCACGCCATCATGATACAATCATCGAGCAAAAACCGAGCACGGTCATTTTACACAATTTCACATAAAAGTAATCAGTCGACTACATAAAGTCGAGACGGAGTTAACAGTGAATCCTTCACTCAACTATCGCAACACACACTTTATTACCAGTGCCCCAGATATCAGGCACTTGCCACCGGATACTGGTATAGAGGTCGCGTTCGCGGGACGCTCTAATGCTGGTAAATCTAGCTCAATTAATCGACTTTGTGATCAAAAAGGCTTGGTTAAAGTGAGTAAAACGCCGGGTCGCACACAATTAATCAACTTATTTAAAGTGGATGAGGGATGTCACATTGTCGACTTGCCGGGCTATGG
Source organism: Enterovibrio litoreus (assembly GCF_045679545.1). Classification (NCBI taxonomy): domain Bacteria; kingdom Pseudomonadati; phylum Pseudomonadota; class Gammaproteobacteria; order Vibrionales; family Vibrionaceae; genus Enterovibrio; species Enterovibrio litoreus. The sequence continues at coordinate 89,260 of NZ_CP166194.1, read as the reverse complement.
CTTCGCGCAAGTTCCGCTGGAAATGAAGAAAAAATGGCAAAAATCGCTGGCTGAATATTTGCAAAAACGCGAGCAATTGAAAGGGTTGGTCGTGTTAATGGATATTCGTCATCCACTGAGAGATCTTGATCAGCAACTCATCTTTTGGGCAGTTGACTGTAACCTCCCTGTTTTGGCGTTACTCACGAAGTGCGACAAATTAAAAAGTGGCGCGCGCAAAGCGGAATTAACCAAGGTAAGAGAAGCCGCCGTAGACTTTGGCGGTAATGTGGAAGTCGAGCTTTATTCCTCATTAAAAGGCATTGGTGTCGATAAGCTTCGCAAAAAGCTAGATAGCTGGTATTTCCCTGTGTTTGAAACAACAGATGCACAGACAACTATCGACGCGGAAGAAAACGAAGCCGCTAGTTCAGACGACTCAACGTCTAACCAGTAACCATCTCTATGGCAAACCATAGGCTTTGTTGAATTTCAGACAAATAAAACCCCACCTGACGGTGGGGTAACGGGAGAGAAATAGGAGGTTTTTTCTTATTCGTTATGAGTTGAGTGTCATCTATGATCGTCATTTCCGCAAGTTACCCTGCCGACACACTGCACATTTTCGCCTTTATTTACAGACAGATAACGCAATAGTCTTCGTAATACGCTGATTTTAAAAAACATGCACTTCTGAAAATTAACTTATTTTTCTTCAAAAAACATCACTAAACGCCCACATTTTATTTCGCTTTTCATTCTGGAATTTAATTACATTTTTTATGGATAAAAAAACGCCGATCTGAAAGCTCAGACCGGCCATAAATAACGTGAGAGCTATCTGTCTAAAAGCGTTCTACAGACTACCCTTGCCACATCAAGAACAAGAAGCAGTGATCATTATAGCGTCGAGCAAATAGAATTAAAGTAATTGCTCTAAAAAAGAATGATGATTTAGAAAAACAAAAGAAAAATCTATTTAATTCATTACTTTACAAGGAAATTAATTCAGGAGGGGAAGTTGGGGGGAATCTATATTTAACGCCATAAAAAATGCCCCGGTCGACATACATCAACCGGGGCTGCTGAATCAGCCAAATCCAATAACGTGAAACAAAAGGTCTGAAAGATAGAACATCTTACCTCTGTACCCTACGTGGTTAAATGTATATCAATTGGCCGATTAAGAAAACCCTTTACGTAGTTTTTTTTCATCAAATCGCAAAAATAAGCACCTTTTGTATTCAAAATGTTTCATTTTATCAATAAAAAAGCCCGCAAAAGCGGGCTTTTTTCGCTATGAAATTTAAGTGGTTATGTGATCTAGGCCGACCACATGGTCAGTAAATCAGTGGGCTTGATCCCAGTTTTCGCCGGTTCCAGAGTCAGCAACCAAAGGAACTTCTAGCAAAGCGGCAGATTCCATCAACTTACAAACCTGTTGCTCAACATCAGAAAGGTGTGCGATATCCACTTCCAACACCAATTCATCATGTACTTGCATGATCAAGGCCACGCGCCCTTCTGGCTGTTGCCCGATCCAACTGTCGACCAAAATCATTGCTCGTTTAATGATATCAGCTGCAGTACCTTGCATTGGCGCATTGATCGCGGCGCGTTCAGCACCTTTGCGGCGCATACCATTACTAGAATTGATTTCCGGTAGGTGCAGTCGACGACCAAAGATCGTTTCCACATAGCCTTGTTCTGCGGCCTGCAGACGCGTCGCCTCCATGTACTGACGAACACCGGGATAACGCTCGAAGTAGCGATCCATGTATTGTTGAGCCTCACCACGAGGGATACCCAATTGTTTGGCCAAGCCAAATGCGCTCATGCCATAGATCAAACCAAAGTTAATCGCTTTGGCGCGTCGTCGCATTTCAGACGTGACGTCACTGATGTCGATCCCCATCACTTCTGCCGCCGTGGCGCTGTGAATATCTTTGCCGTGGCGGAAAGCATCAATCAAGGCTTCATCACCCGATAAGTGCGCCATGATGCGAAGTTCAATTTGCGAGTAGTCGACCGCCAAGATCGCTTTGCCTTCAGGGGCAATAAACGCCTGACGAATACGACGACCTTCTTCATTTCGAATAGGAATATTCTGAAGATTTGGATCGGTTGATGACAAACGACCCGTCGCTGTCACCGCTTGGTGATAAGACGTATGCACTCGTTTAGTTTGCGGCTTCACCATCTTTGGCAATTTGTCGGTATAAGTCGACTTCAGCTTAGCAAGACCACGGTATTCAAGAATACATTTAGGCAGTGGGTAATCCAGTGCCAACTCTTGCAACACTTCTTCATTGGTTGATGGTGTGCCTGATGGAGTTTTCTTAACAACGGGTAGCCCCATCTTTTCAAACAAGATCACCTGAAGCTGCTTCGGAGAGCTTAAGTTGAACTCTTCTCCCGCCAACTCAAACGCCTGCTTTTCCAATTCATCAAGACGGATGGCAATCTCTTTTGATTGCGCGGCAAGCATGTCGGCATTAATCAACACGCCATGACGCTCCATGCGCGAGAGCACTGGAACAAGTGGCATTTCGTATTGCTCAAAGATAACTTTAAGCTTCTCGTCTTGCAGCAAATGCGCCATCAACACATTATGTAGGCGCAAAGTCACATCGGCATCTTCTGCGGCATACGGTGCAGCTTGTTCCATATCGATTTGGTTAAAAGTCAGTTGTTTCTTACCTTTCCCCGCAATCTCTTCAAAACTTATGCATGCATGCTGCAGATAGCGCAGTGCTAAGCTGTCCATGTCATGACGGCCAGCCACACTATTGAACACGTAAGATTCAAGCATGGTGTCGTACGCAATGCCTTTCATGGCAATGTTATAACGGGCCAATACGCTCGAATCATATTTTAGGTTTTGACCGACCTTAAGTGCGCCAGCATCTTCCAGCCACGTTTTCATTTCCGCCAGTACCCAGTCGCGGTCTAGCTGCTTAGGCGCATCGAGATAGTCGTGCGCAACAGGCAAGTAAGCCGCTTCACCTTCTGCAACGGCAAAAGAGAGGCCAACCAGATTGGCTTCCATGTAATCAAGGCTGTCGGTTTCGGTATCAAACGCCACCACATCGGCTTTGCGCAGTTTTTCCATCCAAACGCGAAACGCTTCTTCGGTCAAAATGGTTTCGTACTTGCTGCGATCAATGCTTGCCGCTGAAAAGCCAACATCTTCTTTCTTGCTAGAGACGGATGGTGAACCCGAAGAAACTGCACGTTCAGCAACCGCATCCATGCCTGCACTGCCGTTTTTCGCTTCAGCTAACCAACGTTTGAAATTGAGTTCAGTAAATAGCTCAACCAATTTGTCATTTTCCGGCGCACGATTGGTCAGCTCTTCTGGCTTGAATGGCAAATCACAATCTAGCTTGATGGTGGCAAGTTGATAAGAAAGGAATGCAGAGTCTTTATTGTCTTCGAGCTTCTTCGCCATGGTTTTCGAACCACGGAATCCAAGGTCGGCAATTTTATCAAGGTTCGCGTATAGCTCTTCTAACCCGCCAATACCCGCGATCAATGCCGTCGCGGTTTTATCACCCACACCAGGGACGCCCGGAATGTTATCGACCTTATCGCCCATCAGCGCCAAATAGTCGATGATGTATTCGGGGCCAAAGCCGTATTTATCATGCACGCCTTGCGGGGTCATGATGACATTGGTCATGGTGTTGATAAGAGTGACATTCTCATCCACCAGCTGCGCCATATCTTTATCGCCGGTGCTGATCAGAATCGGCATACCCGCTTTTGAGCCCTGTACGGCCAAGGTACCAATCACGTCATCCGCTTCGACACCTTCAATCACCAGCATCGGGAAGCCCATGGCTTCAATGATCTCGTGCAGCGGTGCTATCTGACCGCGAAGATCATCCGGCATTGGCGGTCGATGCGCTTTATATTCGGCATACATGTCGTCACGAAAGGTTTTACCTTTTGCGTCGAAAATCACCGCCACATTGGAGGTCGGATACTGTTTAACCAGACTGCGCAGCATGTTAACCACGCCATAAATCGCCCCTGTTGGCTCGCCGTTGGCATTAGTCAGGTTGGGGGATGCGTGATACGCACGGTAAAGATAAGAGGAGCCGTCGACCAGAATCAACGGACTATCAGAAGTCGTCGCCATAACGTTATAAGCTAACCAGAAAATGATTGATGGGCTAGGATGCCACGACTGGCGAATTCTGTTAACCCGCGATTTCGATTTCTATCGCCAAGAAAGAAACTCATCCCACGATTTTCCTCTATCATCATTGTTCTCTTATCGATCGATTGACGCACTATCCAACTGGCCTGTGCATAAACACTTTCCCGCCCATGATACCCGCATTTCTCTGTGGATAACTTTGTTAGTATTTATTTTAAGCAATTCAGATCGTGTGTAAAAAACGCACAAGATCAAAAATTATATTGTTTGTTTTTATGCACTTAACTCTAATTCATTGATCCTGATCAGGATCATGCGGCGATCATCGACTGTGGAAAAAGAAATTTACAGCCAATCGAGCAAGCCCGCATTATTTACGATAATGATCTCGAAGGTTGTGATCGACGCGAATTCAAATCATCATCGTTTTGCTCATAGACTACGCTTGATCTGGCTATTAATTCAGCGGCGCTCCCTGCTTGCGCCGCAACAAGATGCTTTCTTGCAACGAGGAACGTTTATGAAAAAGGTTGCGGTCATTCTGTCTGGGTGTGGCTTTTATGATGGTTCGGAAATTCAAGAGTCTGTGTTGTCGCTTCTTGCGATAGAGCAAGCCGGAGCAAGCTGGTATTGCTTTGCGCCTGATGAAGAGCAGTTTCATGTCATTGACCACCAAGCTGGTGAGGAATCGGGCGACACACGTAACACCCTGCAAGAAGCCGCACGTATTTGTCGTGGCAATATTGCGCCAATATCTACCTTAAATCAGGATGACTTCGATGCTTTGTTACTACCGGGCGGTTTTGGTGTGGCAAAAAACCTGAGTGATTTTGCCCGCAGCGGTGTCTCTATGAGCATCCAAGAAGATGTTCTGCGAGTTTGCAAAGCGTTCGCAAAAGCACAAAAGCCAGCAGGTTATATATGTATATCTCCAATCCTGATCCCGAAAGTGTATGGCTCAGGCGCGAAAGGTACCATAGGGACAGATCCTGAAACGGCGGCAGCATTTAACGCCATGGGCGGTGAACATGTTAATTGTCCTGTTGATGACTTCGTGCTGGATCAAAGCAGACGTTTATTGTCTACCCCCGCATACATGCTAGCCAACTCAGTCAGCGAGGCAGCTTCAGGGATCAATAAACTGGTCGATAAGCTCGTTGATATGGCGTGAAAGACGTTTGACATTACATGAGTAAAAAAGCGAAGAAGAAAAAGAAGCAGAAAGAAAAAAGCGACGCCGAGGTGGCGTCGCCTGCATCAGAAAACTGCACTACGTAAGCAGATTCATGCAAATACATTTACTGGAAGCAATGTGAGCAATGTCGTGTGTTCTTTAGTGAAGATTGCCTTCGCTATCGAACGATATAAATACTAATCATTCTCATTAGTATTTACTAGCAGTTATTGCTGCTTTCTTTTTGCTTATTCGCAATATGTGATTTTCTTCACAAAATGCAGGCGGTATTGGTCCAGTGAATCCTTTTTCTCCAAGTGTTCAATCAAGTAATGGTTATTGAGCAACAAACACAGCATGCCTGCGTAGCAGTTACGCGATTTCACCCGCAAGCTGGTATAGCCATGTTGAGCCACCCACCGCTCTTGTGAATGCAGCAGCGCTTGAGCGATGCCGCGGCGGCGACCTTTTTGGGTGACACCACCCAACCAACTGTAGAAACAATCTTCATCCAGTTGATAACCGATTTTCACGCCACAAGGCTCTCCGTCTTGCTCGGCAACCAGTACAAGGTACGGCTTGTCACCAATGCGTTTTTTTAGCGACGCCAGCGTTTCCTCACGAGAAAACTCATCGATTTGTCCGAGTACTTTGATGGCTTCGGCCAGCGTACCCTCTCTTATGATCATGAATGTGTCCTTTTTATGCTCAGCACTGATGTCCTTTTTCTCCGAGTATAGGCGAACAGGCATAAAAAAAGCCGATCTTGCGATCGGCTTTCTACCCTCAATTTGGTGCGCAAGCTTGGCGCTAAACGAGCTTAGCCTGTGCGGTCTCGTTGACCTTGGTCATGCGGCCTACAAGGTAATTTAACAACACGCCATACATTGGCACAAAGAGGCCAAGGCTGATGATGAGCTTGAAGACGTAATCCACTATCGCGATTTCAGTCCAATTGGCAGCCATGAAGGCGTCCGGACTGTTGTAAAACGCGATAGCAAAGAAAGCCAAGGTATCAAGCGCGTTACCAAACACGGTTGAGCAGCTAGGGGCTACCCACCATTTTTTAGTCTGACGTAGACGATTGAACACATGAATATCAAGGATTTGCCCTAACAGGTAAGCCATAAAGCTTGCTGCGGCAATACGCGCCACGAAGAGGTTAAACTCCGTGAGGTGTGCGAGTCCTTGGTACTGGCCCTGATAGAACAGCACCGACAATACATAAGAGATCAACAGTGATGGCACCATCACGCTGAAAATGATCTTACGTGCCATGCCTGCACCGAAAATACGGACAGTCAGATCAGTCGCCAAAAAGATAAACGGAAAGGTAAACGCGCCCCATGTGGTGTGAAAACCAAAAATGGTGAACGGCAGCTGTACCAGATAATTGCTAGACGCAATGATAACGAGGTGGAAAACCACCAAATAAGAGAGGGCGTTGCGCTGTTGCGCGGGCGTAAAAGTGCTCATTGTGAACCTTTTTGTCATTGGGGGCGAGGGAACCCAAACGTACTTATTAATGCCAAGCATTTGACTCGACACCGGATTGTTCTGCTTCGCGCTGCTGTTGCATACGGCAAAGAAGGTGGCGAATTATACAGCATTTTTGAAGCTTGCCAACTGCCGTCGCGTTGGCCTCACGATCACGCTAGGGCAAGGCGTTGACTTAACCAACGATGCAGGAATGCGAGCTCTTCATCGCCTTCTTTACCAAAGCGCTCCAACCACACGCTGGCACTGTAATGTTCAGCTTTGAGCACAAAGGTGACGCCTTCAAAATCGATTAGCCAAGTGTGTAAATCAGCATCGGTTTGCTTGTCTTGCGCGTTGGCGCCAATCAGGTAGCAAAACGTGTCTAGCATGGTTTCGGCGTTGTCGAAGTCCATGTCATCCACCGCCAACACTAGTCGCCCTTCATTGGCATCAAAGTACGTCAAAACAAACGCTGACTTATCCATAGCTCGCATCATCCGTGTTGAGCGTAATGTGGTCTTCAATCACATCCAAAAATACATGGCCGTATTTTTCCAATTTGCGCTGACCCACACCATTGACCGCCAGCAACTCGCCTTGAGAGGTTGGGATCATCTCAGCCATCTCAATCAGCGTCGCATCGTTAAATACCACATACGGCGGGATGTCTTCTTTGTCTGCTATCGCTTTGCGCAGTTTACGTAACTTAGCGAATAGCTTCTTATCGTAATTACGTTTGCCAAGCTTATCGGCTTTGCTGCGTGGTGACAGACCAAGACGCGGTACGGCTAGCTCAAGCGCAGTTTCTCCGCGCAAGACAGGGCGTGCTTCTTCGGTCAGTTGCAGCACCGAGCTTCGCGCAATGTTTTGCATCAAGTAGCCGCGATGGATCAGCTGACGGAAAATGCTGACCCAATACTCATGACTGTGGGCCTTACCAAGTCCATAAGTGCTGATCTTTTCGTGTCCATGTTCTTTGATACGCTGATTTTGCATGCCACGTAACACTTCTACGGTGTAACCCACACCAAAGCTTTGGTTCACACGATACACACAGGACAAGGCTTTCTGCGCTTGCTCTGTGCCATCAAACAAGGTCGGTGGGTCTAAGCAAATATCGCAGTTTCCGCAAGGCTTCTCGCGGTATTCGCCAAAATAGTTCAACAACACCAAACGGCGACAGGTGAGCGCTTCCGCAAACGCACCCATGGCATTGAGCTTGTGGCTTTCTACCTGCTTTTGCGGCCCTTCTGGCTTTTCTTCCAAACAGCGATGCAACCAGCCAATGTCCGACGGGTCATAAAACATCACCGCTTCAGCAGGCAAACCATCGCGCCCAGCACGTCCGGTTTCCTGATAATAGGATTCGATATTGCGCGGAATGTCATGGTGAACCACAAAGCGCACATTGGGTTTATTAATCCCCATACCGAACGCGACCGTCGCCACCACAATTTGCACATCATCACGCTGAAAAGCTTCTTGTACCCATGCGCGTTGTTCGTTGCTCATGCCTGCATGGTAGGCCGCCGCGCGTAGGTTTTGATCGCACAACTTTTCGGCAACCTGCTCTACCTTTTTACGGCTACTGCAATAAATGATGCCACTTTGCCCGCTTTGTCCGGCGAGAAATTGGGTCAATTGCGCGAGCGGTTTGTGTTTTTCCACCAAGGTGTAGCGAATATTAGGGCGATCAAAACTGCCGAGAAAAGAGTGCGGAGCATCCAACGCAAGACGCGAGCAAATATCCTGACGCGTCGTGTCATCCGCAGTGGCGGTTAACGCCATCACAGGTACATCAGGGAAATGCTGTTTTAGGCAGCCAAGCTGGGCGTACTCAGGACGAAAATCGTGTCCCCATTGAGAGATACAGTGCGCTTCATCCACCGCAATCAGGCCAATCTTCACCGCCTGTAAACGTTCGATAAAGTCACGCATCAAGACTCGCTCAGGCGAGACATACAAAAGCGAGAGGTTGCCTTCACGCAGTGCTTGCCACGTTGCTGCTTGGGCGTCAGGGAGCATTGATGAGTTAATACACGATGCCTGCACGCCGTTTGCAAGCAGTTGGTCGACCTGATCTTTCATCAGTGAAATAAGCGGAGAGATAACAATCGTCAAACCTTCGCGCACCAAAGCAGGAATTTGGTAGCACAGGCTTTTACCGCCACCCGTTGGCATGATGACAAGGCAATCTTGACCCGCGATAGCGGCATCAATGACTTCCTTTTGACCGTCTCGGTAGCTGTGATAGCCAAACACCGACTGCAAAACAGATTCGTCTTGGGCAAGCTCCGGCGTTTGTGCGGCAGAATCAGTGACGGTCATGATGCCTCTCTTTAATGAATTGGCGCTCATTCTAAACGCCCGACGCCGATGTTGAAAGCCAAGCCGCCAATACACACTACTTTCTCAGCAATTTGTCATCTTTGGGGTGTGCTTAGTTATGCATCCTCCATATACTGATTCATGCAGCCAAACCGTTTATTTTTGATGGTCATAATACGCCTACGCGCTAGGCAAACCATCAATACCCCTTATTTTTCGCTGTCCGCGCCGCCTTTTGGCGGTTTTTGCTCTTTGTCGTGTTTAGAATGTTGAGATCTTGCAGTGAATGATGCACAACAAACCCGCCGTGGCGTATTCCTCGCCCTTGGCGCTTACACCATGTGGGGCATCGCCCCGATTTACTTTAAAGCGCTGACCGAAGTGCCAGCACTAGAAGTACTGATGCACCGTGTGCTGTGGTCTTTCTTCTTTCTCGCCATCATTGTGAAAATGAGTGGCGGCGTTGCGCGCGTTACGTTGCTACTGAAAGACACCAAGCGTCTTGGGCTATTGACCATAACGGCGTTAGTTATCGCCACCAACTGGCTGATTTTCATCTGGGCAGTGAACAGTAACCATATGCTCGATGCCAGCCTTGGGTATTACATCAACCCACTGTTTAATGTGGTGCTGGGTATGGTGTTCCTCGGTGAACGCTTCCGCCGTTTGCAATGGGTGGCCGTGGCATTGGCGTTTTCTGGTGTCGCCATTCAGGTGATCACGTTTGGGTCACTGCCATGGGTCGCACTGGTGTTAGCGGGCAGCTTTGGTTGTTATGGCTTATTGCGTAAGAAAATCAATGTGGATGCCGCGACAGGGCTATTTATCGAAACGGCTGTATTGTTGCCCGCGTCTTTGATCTATTTGTTCTTTATTGCTGACAGTGCCACATCCAACTTGCTTAACAACAGTTGGAATATCAATTTGCTGCTGATTGCAGCAGGCGTGGTCACGACGCTGCCTTTGTTATGCTTTAACGGTGCGGCGACCAAATTACGTTTGTCGACGCTCGGTTTTTTCCAATACATTGGCCCGAGCATTATGTTCTTGCTAGCCGTGGGCATTTATACCGAACCGTTTACTGCTGATAAGGCCACGACCTTTGCTTTTATTTGGGCTGCGCTCGCTATTTTCACGTTTGACGCCGTCAGAGAACAAAAGAAAAAACGCGCATTAAACTCATCATCTTGATATCACGGCACCGCAAGGTGCCGTTTTTCTTATGCCCTCAATATTTTCTATCTTCCTGCCTTCATTGGTAAAAAGTGACATCCTGCCTCGTTAATCCGACACACTTCTCGCTCATTAGCGAACTATACTCAAAGGCTAACCGCTCGTGCGTTAAAAGGAATTAGAATGAAAAAGCCCCCGACTCGACTCTTATCTATACTGGCACTCAGCCTGATGATGGCCGGCACTGCCAACGCCACCACTGAAGGCCAAATCACGGATGCTATTGCGCCTGAGCTTTCGACAGGCAGCGTCATGCGCAAAAGTGTGAAAGGTACACAGTGGATGGTGGCGTCTGCCAACCCTCACGCTAGCAAAGCCGCAGAATCCATTCTGAAAGCAGGTGGCAATGCCATTGATGCCATGGTCGCCGTACAAACCGTTTTGGGTTTAGTCGAACCACAAAGTTCAGGCATTGGTGGTGGCGCATTTTTGGTGTATTGGGATAACAAGACACAAACTTTAACCACCTTTGATGGTCGAGAAACCGCCCCGATGGCAGCAACGCCAACGCTGTTTCTTGATGAAAATGGTCAGCCTCTGAAGTTCTATGATGCCGTCGTCGGCGGACTGTCAGTGGGCACACCGGGTACGTTGCGCTTAATGCATGATACCCACGCTAAATATGGTGACCTGTCTTGGCGCGCCGTGCTCACCCCTGCGATTGAATTGGCACAAACCGGTTTTGAAGTGTCACCTCGTTTGGCTGCACTGATTGAAGGCGATGCTGATAGGCTGCGCCGCTACCCTGCGACTCACCAATATTTCTTTGACGACAACGGTAACCCTCTGAGCATTGGCGATCGTTTAGTGAACCTCGAATACGCCAGCACCTTGAAAATGGTGGCAGAGGATGTCGACAACTTCTACCAAGGCCCCATCGCCGATGACATTGTCGAGACCGTCCAAAACGCGGCGGGCAACCCCGGCGTATTGAGTAAAAAAGATTTGGCCGATTACCGCATTGTTGAACGCCAACCTGTCTGCGCCCCTTATCGTCAATACCGAGTCTGCGGCATGGGACCGCCGACCTCAGGCGTGATTACTGTCGGGCAAATCCTTGGCATTTTGAGTCACTTCCCACTGAAAGATCTCGGCAAAGACAACCCGGAAAGCTGGCGTTTATTTGGTGACGCTTCTCGCTTAGCCTTTGCAGACCGTGGGCGCTATATCGCGGATACTGACTATGTGCCAGTGCCAACCGAAGGCTTGTTAGCCCCCGAATACTTGAAAGCCCGCGCGGCATTGATCCCTGCTGAAGGCGCCATGACGGACGTATCACCCGGCATGCCGCAGTTCAGTCATGCGATGAAAGCACCGACATTGGCCGATGACCAATCCATTGAGCTTCCGTCAACCAGCCATTTTTCCATTGTGGATAAAGCGGGCAACATTGTCTCCATCACCACCACCATTGAAAACGGCTTTGGCTCGCGCTTAATGACCCGTGGTTTCTTGCTCAACAACGAGTTAACGGATTTCTCCTTTGCCACTCAAAAAGACGGCGTGCCTATCGCAAACCGTATTGAGCCGGGTAAACGCCCACGTTCATCCATGGCACCGACCATTGTGATGCGTGATGGCAAACCTTACATGGCCGTAGGTTCTCCGGGTGGCAGTCGCATTATCGGTTATGTCGCCAAAACACTGGTTGCGCATCTCGATTGGGGATTAGACATTCAATCAGCCATCGACTTACCACATCTGGTCAATCGCTTTGGCACTTACGATCTCGAAGCAGGGACGGATGCAGAAAGTTTCAAACCGGCACTTGAACAGATGGGATATAAGGTCGATATTCGTGACTTAACATCCGGCATCCACGGTATTGTTATCGACAGTGGCGCATTGGAAGGCGGAGCCGACCCAAGGCGCGAAGGGCTGGTCACTGCACAGTAACTCGTTAAGCACCATCAGGAGAATTCTAATGTTACGTAAAATCAATACCATGGCACTTTGTGCCGTGCTCGCTGCCGCAGCGTTGCCCGCTCAAGCGCTTAGCTTGGACGGTTTACTCGGCGAAGCAAACAAAGAAGCCAGCAACTTGCTCAATGGCGTAGATACAAAAACGGCAGACAACCCTCTCACGTCGTTGCTGTCGACAGATCTTGGTGTCAATGACAAGCAAGCCGCTGGCGGCGCAGGCGCACTCCTTGCCATGGCTTACCAATCTCTTGGTGAAGAGCAGAGCAGTGAGTTGCTCAAAATGGTACCAGGAATGGATTCACTAACAGGGATGATTCCAGAGGGTCTTGCCAGTAACCTTGGTAATCTAGAATCCGTAGACAAGGTATTTAATGTACTGGGCTTAGACTCGGGCATGGTGGCAAAATTTGCCCCTGTAATACTGAAATACCTGACCGGTGAAGGTGCCAGCGAATCGCTCATTAGCGGTTTGACCGACGCTTGGGGCGCAGCAAAATAACCTGTCTCTTGTTTCCCTTCTCTTTACCTTGAGTGCGATACAAGAACCAACAGACGAAAAAGAAGGGGTGGCCTAAGCCACCCCTTCTTTTTACTGTCGTTTTTCCATGCCTAAACGTTTTGGCTTTTGGCTTTTGGCTTTTGGCTTTTGGCTTTTGGCTTTTGGCTTTTGGCTTTTGGCTTTAAAGCATGGTGCTTAACAGTGTCTGCAGTTACATCGCTTCTAGCTTGGCATATTGCGTCACCAGCCACTTGATCCCTTCTCCATTAAAGGCAACCTGCACACGGCTTTGATTGCCGCTGCCTTCAAAGTTGATAATTGTGCCTTCACCAAATTTTGGATGCTGGACACGTTGGCCGAGAGTAAAGCCCGTTTGGTTGAAGTTCTGCTGAGTCTGCGTTTGCGAGAAACGACCACTTGCGGCAGCGGGACGCGACACTTTGGCGCGCATACGCACTTCTTCTAGGCACTCTTCAGGCAATTCACGAATGAAGCGTGACGCTTTGTGGAACATGTCTTTGCCATACACACGGCGCATTTCAGCATGGGTGATAAACAGCTTTTTCATGGCGCGCGTCATACCCACGTAGCAAAGGCGACGCTCTTCTTCGAGGCGCCCCGCTTCTTCGGATGACATTTGGCTTGGGAACATGCCCTCTTCCACACCAACCATAAACACCATTGGGAATTCCAACCCTTTGGCGCTGTGAAGTGTCATAAGCTGCACGGCATCGTCAAATTCATCCGCCTGCCCTTCGCCTGCTTCTAAGGCAGCATGAGACAAGAAGGCCGATAGCGGCGTCATGTCTTCTTGCACCTCTTCCGGCGCTTCATACTGGCGGGTTGCGGTAACGAGTTCTTCTAAGTTATCAATACGTGCCTGTGCTTTCTCGCCTTTTTCGGCTTCGTACATCGCACGTAAGCCCGAATGTTGGATCACGTAATCGGTTTGTTGAAACAGCGCCATCTCACGCGTCTCGTCTTCTAGCGCATTGACCAATTCAACAAAACGACGCAGTGAGTTAGCGGCACGTCCCGCCAACACTTGCTCTTCCAATAACTGAGTACTGGCTTCCCACATGGTCGCGCCGCGATCGCGTGCCGCCAGGCGAATGGTTTCCAAAGTACGATCGCCCATTCCACGCGTTGGCGTGTTGATCACACGTTCAAAGGCTGCGTCATCAAAACGGTTCGCCATCAAACGCAGGTATGCCAATGCATCTTTGATTTCTTGGCGTTCGAAAAATCGCATGCCGCCGTATATGCGATACGGCAGGCCAGCCTGAATCAAGGCCTCTTCCAGCACACGAGATTGGGCGTTGTTGCGATAGAGCATGGCGCAATCGTTCAATGCGCCGCCTTCGTCATGCCAAGATTTGATTTTACCAACAACAAAGCGGGCTTCATCCAACTCATTGAACGCACTGTATACAGAGATTAGTTCACCTTCGTGACCGTCAGTCCACAGGCTCTTGCCCATACGTTCTGAGTTGTTGGTGATGAGATGGTTCGACGCCTTCAAAATATTACCCGTTGAACGGTAGTTCTGTTCAAGACGAATGGTCTGCGCGCCAGCAAATTCATCAAGGAAGCGTTGAATGTTTTCTATCTTCGCGCCGCGCCACCCGTAGATAGATTGGTCATCATCACCCACGATCATCACATTGGCTTGCGTGCCAGCCATCATGCGCAGCCATGCGTATTGGATGTTGTTGGTGTCTTGAAATTCGTCGACCAAAATGTGCTGGAAACGCGCCTGATAATGCTCACGAATGTGGGTTTTATCGCGCAATAACTCGTGGCAGCGTAGCAAGAGCTCAGCAAAATCCACCAGCCCTGAACGGTCACACGCTTCTTGATAGGCGCTATAAACGCGCAGCCAGGTTTTTTCTACCGGGTCGAACTGCGCATCAATATGATGTGGGCGTAAGCCCTCGTCTTTTTTGGCATTGATGTACCACGATGCCTGACGCGCAGGCCAGTGTTTCTCATCAAGGTTTTGTGCTTTGATCAAACGACGCAGCAGACGCTGTTGATCGTCAGAATCCAGAATTTGAAAATCTTGCGGCAGATCCGCATCAAGGTGATGAGCACGCAAAATGCGGTGACACAATCCATGAAAGGTACCGCACCACAAGCCAGATGACGTTCCCTGCATCAGTTGATCAATACGCCCACGCATCTCTGCTGCCGCTTTGTTGGTAAAAGTCACCGCCAAAACTGAAAACGGCGAGGCATGTTCAACTTTCATTAACCAGGCGATGCGATGAACAAGCACTCGGGTTTTGCCACTGCCCGCGCCAGCGAGTACCAGATAGTTGCCGAGCGGTGCGGCCACGGCTTCGCGTTGTTTGTCGTTAAGACCGTCAATCAGGTAGGATACGTCCATCGTTCATTCACTGGTTATTTATACACTGGTTGAGGATTATATACCCAAGTGACTTTCAGGTGCGAACCGAACACCAATTTTCTGGGGCAAAGACCAACATGCACCCGATATTAACGCCACGTTACTCAGCTTCCCCATCAACCCTAGTCAGTATCCTGCACATATATCGAAACAACGCCTAGAAAAATAAAATCATAAATATCAACTGATTAATCTTTGAATAACTTAGCCTTAGTTATTTTTGAATAAAAAATAACCGCAACGGCGAAAGTTTTCATTCTCTCAACCTATCCTTTTAGGTGAGCACGTCATTGAAGACGGCTCTTTGTTTAATTAATTGATAATTCTAAGGACCTTCGTCCTTACTACGAGGAATTGACATGAAAAAGACTAACTTTGCTGTCGCTGCTGCTGTTACCAGTCTGCTTGCTGTGGGTGCAACCACTTTGACGACTACCGTTGCCCAAGCTGCAGAAAAAGAAAAATGCTACGGCGTGGCAAAAGCGGGTAAAAACGACTGTGCAACGGCGACTAGCTCTTGTGCAGGAACGTCGACCCAAGACGCTCAGAAAGATGCATTCATCGTCGTGCCTCAAGGTCTTTGTGACCGTCTGTCAGGCAGCGCTAAAACCGCATCGTAATTAGAGCAGCGTCTTAATCGGAACAGGGGTTAGGCATGGAAAAGGTTTCTCCGTGGATTGGCGTAGGGCTGCGGCATCCGCATCATGATCACTTCATCAATCAATCCCCGGATATAGGATGGTTAGAAGTACACAGCGAGAACTTTTTCCAGCCTGATTCTGATGCTTTTCAGATGTTGCATGCTTTGCGACGCCAATATTCGATTAGCTGTCATGGCGTAGGTTTATCGTTGGGTTCAACAGATCCCATCAACCATGATCACCTGCGCCGTCTTAAACGACTGGTTGATGCTATCGAGCCGCTCTTTGTCTCCGATCACCTCAGCTGGAGTTCTGTGAATGGCGAGTACTTTAATGACTTACTGCCACTGCCATACACCGAAGAAGCACTGGATGTGTTTTGTACCAATGTCGACATCACCCAAGACTATCTCAGCCGACAAATTCTGGTGGAAAACCCTTCGAGTTATTTGAGCTTTAGCCACTCCACCATTCCTGAGTGGGAGTTTCTGGCGGAAGTCGCCAGACGCACTGGTTGTGGGTTACTGCTCGATCTCAATAACGTGCATGTCAGCGCCTTTAATCATGGCTTTGACACGCAACAATACTTAGCCGCCATTGACCCCGAGTGGGTAAAAGAAATCCATTTGGCAGGCTACGTCGTCAATCCATTGCCCGAGGGTGAAATTTGGATTGATACTCACAGCCAGCCCGTGTCTGAGCCTGTTTGGGCGCTTTATCATCAATGGATCGCAGCAAACGGCCCACGGCACACCCTGATTGAATGGGACAGAGACATTCCCACGCCAGAAGTATTGCTGGCGGAAGCCGCGAAAGCCGATTCAATCTTAAAGGCACTATCTCATGGCTCTTTGCGAGAGGTGGCATCATGACATCGCCAGATCTCGCCGCCCTGCAGCGCCAATTTGGTGATGCGTTGCACTATCAGCCACACCAATTGCCGGTGGCTCAAGGCGTGACTGCACCCGATGCGTTATTGCAGGTCTATCGGAACAACTTCGTGATGACCTTAACAGAGTGCCTCGCGGTGGTTTACCCCGTGGTGAATGCGCTGGTAGGCGATGAATGTTTTGCTGCTATCGCACGCCAGCATGTGCTCGCCACACCGATGAATAATGCCTGCGCTGATCGCTATGGCGAAGGGTTTGACGAGACGATTACGTCATTGCCCAACATCATCGAAGCCGTGCCTTCCCTTGCCGATATCGCCACGTTGGAATGGCACATACAAACCGTCAGTCAGACAGCGATATCCAAAACGCCGTTTCCCGTTGATGCCTTAGCGCAAGTGACACCAGAAGCGTTTGGCAATATTCAGCTTCAGGTCTCACCGACGGTCAAAGTAATGCAAAGCCGTTTCGCTATCTGCAGCATTTGGCAAGCCATCACCCATCACGATGAAGCGGCGCTGCAATTGCTTGACCCTCTTAGCTCTGAGGCGGTGCTCATTCAGCGACGCCACGATGCGCTAGTCGTCACTGTGCTTGAAGCCGAAGAAATGGCATTCATTGCGGCTTGCGAGCAATTACCGTTTGGCGATATTGCCCCCCATTTACTCCAGCACGTCGCCTGCGCCATGCAGCGCGGTGTGTTCACCGACTTTACTCTCATTGACACGCCATAAGAAAAAAGGACATCGCGTATGCTTTCTGTGATTACCAAATTGGACGATATTTTTGCGTCCGTGCTCAAACCCCTCGCGCCAGTGCTGCTGCTGATCAGTCGCCTCTGGGTCGCATGGGTGTTTTTTCGCGCAGGACAAACCAAAATAGCGAGCTGGGACAGCACACTGTATCTGTTTGAGTACGAGTATCAGGTACCGGTGTTGCCTTGGGAAATGGCCGCCTACTTAGGAACGGCAGCGGAGCTTATCCTGCCTCTATTTTTACTGTTAGGTTTATTAACTCGCCCAGCGGCTTTTGCGCTGTTCGTTTTCAACATTGTCGCGGTTGTGTCTTACCCAGCGCTTTGGGACAAAGGCTTCTTCGATCACCAAATGTGGGGCGTGATGCTCTTAGTCACCACGGTTTGGGGGCCGGGCTTATTGGCACTCGACAATAAACTTAAACAGCGTGGGTGAGAGTCAAAAGCTGACTCAGATGGGAGATTTCCACATCCGGAAGTAAAGATGCATGCCGCTGCGCTGTCAGCGGCTGTTCTGTTTCGTTAATCCAACATGCCTTAAACCCTGCCAACTTCGCGCCGCGCACATCCGCTTTCAAATGGTCGCCAACATGCAAAATGCACTCAGGAGCCACTGTCAGCAATTGCTGTGCTTTGGTAAACATGGCCAAGTTTGGCTTTGCTTTCCCATCAGGCCCCGCTTGCAGAACATGCTGAAAATACGGCGTTAGCCCCAACCTGTCGCAATCGACATTACCATTGGTGATCGCCAAAAGCGGATAGCGCTTAGCTAATAGTGCCAAGGTTTCAATCGCTTGATCAGGCACGGAGAAATTACTGCGCTCGAATAGAAAGAATTCAACGGCGTCATTGGCCAGTTGCAGTGACGAAGACTCGTTCAGGCCACAGCGCGTAGCAGCGAGTGTGATCTGAGCTCGTCGAATATCGGTGACAAACCCTATCAAGCGAGGATCTTGCTCAATCACTTGTTGGCGCATTTCCTGCCACTGCGACCAGCTAAATGCTTCCATTGGTGCACAACGCGCTTCCAGCCAATCGAGCAGTTGTTGTTCTGCACGAACAATCACCACTCGGTTGTCGTACAAGGTGTCATCCAGATCAAAGGTCAGTGCTGAGACGGGTTGCCATCTGCGGTAAAACTTCATGCGCGATCCTCTTCTCGTTCCGTTGCCTGTATTCGCCTGATGCCTGCTTTCACCAGATCCGTGTTTTCACAAGATCTAGCGTCTAATCGCTTTTTCGTTTGCGCGCTCTCGGATGAGCGGCGTCGTAGACTTTGGCGAGATGCTGAAAGTCCAAGTGGGTATAGACCTGTGTTGTTGACAAGTCAGCATGCCCCAGCAATTCTTGCACGGCGCGTAGATCGCCGGATGACTCCAACATATGTGTCGCAAAGCTGTGTCTGAGTTTGTGTGGGTTAATGTGGCTGTTCACCGCTTGCTTTTGTCCCCACTCAGCCATACGTTTTTGTACGCTGCGCGCCGAAATTCGGCTGCCTAATTTAGAAATAAACAGCGCTTCTTCGGGCCCTTTCAACAACAGATTGCGCACTTTAATCCAATTAATCAGCCACTCTTTGGCCATGCCGGTAAACGGTACAATACGTTCTTTGTCGCCCTTACCGATGACGCGAAGATCGCCTTTTCGCACCGCCACATCTCGAAGGTTTAAGCCGGTAAGCTCAGACAAACGCAGCCCTGCGCCATACATTAACTCCATCATGGCGCGATCGCGTATAGACAAGGGGTCGTCCGAATCGACCGACATCAGCTGGTTGATTTCATCCACATCGAGGTTTTTCGGCAAAGTGCGCCCTTGTTTAGGCGCAGCAACACCTTTGGCAGGGTTCGCCCCCAAGACGCCATCGGCAACCATAAAATCAAAGAAACTACGCAGGGCGGATAAACGCAGAGCAATGCTGCCCGGCTTTAGCCGTTCCCGCTTGGCTTGCGAGGCAATTTGACGTACCCAGCCTGCATCAACGTCTTTCCATTCGGCCACACCAGAGTCTTGCAGAAATGTGGCGCAGGCGGTCAGTTGCTGGCGGTAATTCGATTCTGTGTAGCGACTTAAACCTCGCTCACGGATCATGTAATCAAAAAATCGCGCCAGCGGTTTTTCCAAGGCCGAAGGCAGGCTCATTCGCCCGTCTGCCACTTGGTGAGAAGGATGGCAATGTGTTCTGCAATTTGCTCAACAAACAGGGTGTCCATGCTAGGCTGGAAGTGTCCACCATCTTTGCTGGCAAACGACAAGAAGCCTAACTCTTTCCCTTTGGATACAGGCACTAACGCATAGGAGCCTAGCTCTGGCGCGTGACTGATAAATAGCTCGCCATCGGCCTTACGAAGACGACCCAAGTAAACATGCTGACCGCAAAAATGCGCCGCTTTGATGGCATCCACACTTTTTCTATTTAAGGCATGATGGCCAATATCATACAAACGCAAACTGACTGAAAGCTGCAGCGACGAAGCTAAAGTACGTAAAGCCTGATGAATATCCTGCTCACGACTGGCTGCAAACAAAGCTTTGTGCGCCTGCGAGAAAGCACGAAACAGGTTTTCATTCCCAGCGGCAATACTCATCAATTGGGTGATGTCTTCTTCTAGCTCAGCGACACGTTCGCGCAATCGGCTTAGCTGTATTTCAACCAAAGAAACCGCGCCACGTTGTGGATGAGAGAGTCGAAGTTGCTCCAGCAGTTTAGGCTGGCTAAGAAAAAAGTCAGGATTGTCTTTCAAATAGCTGGCCACGGCATCATCGGTAAGCGCTTTTGCCAGTGGCCCTTCGAGCTTGGAAAGCTCCGTCATACTGTTATTTGTCCATCATAAACATGTGAAGCAGGGCCGGACATATGCAAAGGATGACCCGGACCACGCCAGCGAATGTGTAGATCGCCACCCGGCAATTGCACGCGTACTGACTCATCAAGCAAGCCTTGTGCAATGCCGACAGCCACCGCTGCACAAGCGCCGCTACCACAGGCTTGAGTTTCACCGGCACCGCGTTCATAAACACGAAGTCGGATTTCATGGCGAGAAACCACCTGCATGAATCCAGCATTAACACGCTCAGGGAAACGTTCATGGGATTCCACCAAAGGCCCGAGCGATTCCACGTCTGCGGTGTCCACATCATCCACCACAGTGACACAATGTGGATTACCCATACTCACTGCGCCCACAAACAAGGTTTTATCCCCTACACGTAAAATATAGGTTTTTTCTTCTGTGTTTGCGCGAAAGGGGATTTTCGATGGCTCCCAAATCGGCTCGCCCATGTTAACCGTGACCCGATCGTCACCGTCAACATTCAGCACCATCTTGCCGGATTTGGTTGTCACCTGGATTTGATGCTTGTTGGTCAGCCCTTTCATGCGAACGAAGCGCGCAAAACAGCGCGCACCGTTGCCACACTGCTCTACTTCACTGCTGTCAGCATTGAAGATCCGGTAATGAAAATCGCTTTCCGGATCATAGGGAGGCTCGACCACCAACAACTGATCAAACCCCACCCCCGTGTTTCTGTCCGCCAAGCGACGGATCATATCCGGAGAGAAGTACGCATTTTGTGTCACGCAATCAACCACCATAAAGTCGTTGCCAAGACCATGCATTTTCGAAAATTGTATCTGCATCCGGTTCCTTTATTCAGGCAAAATCTGCTCTAACTGCCACAGTGATTCCAGTGGCTCTCTCTGACGTACCAGATGGGCTTGATCGCCGTCCACCATCACTTCAGCAGCACGGCTACGAGTATTGTAATTCGATGACATCACAAAGCCGTATGCACCTGATGAACGCACAGCAAGAAAATCGCCCGCTTCCAACACCAAGTTACGGTCTTTGCCTAAGTAGTCGCCCGTTTCACAAACAGGGCCAACCAAGTCATAGGTTTTGCCTTCGCCGTCTCGTGGACGAAGTGGCACAATGTCTTGCCATGCTTGATACAAAGCAGGACGCAGTAAATCATTCATCGCCGCATCAATAATGGCGAAATTTTTCTCGGCGTTGTGCTTGAGAAATTCCACTTTAGTCAACAACACACCGGCATTAGCAGCAATGGCGCGACCCGGCTCAAACACCAGTTCAATATCCTGATGATTTTCCAGACGATCTAACAATGCTTTGGCATATTCAGACGGCTGAGGCGGTTTTTCATCGTGATAGGTCACGCCCAAGCCACCACCAACATCAAGGTGCGTAATGTTAATACCATCTTCACGCAGCTCATCTATCAGTGCCAGCAAGCGATCGGTTGATTCAATAAACGGGGCCAGATCGGTTAACTGAGAGCCAATATGGCAATCAATGCCGTGAATGTTGAGGTGAGGCAAGTTGTGGGCGTAATGATAAACCTCACGTGCACGATCGAACGCAATACCGAACTTGTTCTCTTTCAAACCCGTTGAAATATATGGATGGGTTTTGGCGTCTACGTCTGGATTGATTCGCAAACTCACAGGCGCAACCTTGCCCATTTCACCCGCCACCTGATTAAGGCGGTCAAGCTCGGCTTCCGATTCCACGTTGAAACATTTAATACCCAGCGACAAAGCACGCGCCATTTCTGGTGCCGTTTTACCCACCCCAGAAAACACCACTTTCGCTGGATCGCCACCTGCTGCGAGCACACGCTCCAGCTCACCTTGGGAAACAATGTCAAACCCTGACCCTAAACGGGCGAGCACATTCAACACGCCCAAGTTACTGTTTGCCTTCACGGCATAACAAATCAGATGTGGGTGATCGCCAACCGCGTTATTAAACGCATGCCAATGGCGCTCTAGCGTCGCACGCGAATAAACATATAGCGGCGTGCCATAGGTTTCAGCCAATTGCGCCAATGGCAGCTCTTCAGCCCAAAGCTGTCCGTCATCCTGATAATTGAAGTAATCCAACGTCGTTCTTCCCTGTCCGATATATTATGGCTGATCAACGCCCTGAGCTTGCGTATCCTGTGTGTTTCCCGTTTCTGCTGGTGCACTGTTTTGCGCAGGCGTGTCTTCGGGAAAATAGAGTGGGCCTTGTTGGCCACATGCAGACAGCAAGGTAATTGCGGCCAGCACAACAAGTTTCAGGGTTGTTCGCATCATTTATGCCAGTGATCCAAAAGTTAATGCCCTCTATAATCGCATCAACACACTGAAAAGCAATAGGACGGAATACAATGAACACCAGTGAATACCATGAACTTGTCGACGCAGAATGGATGGCCATCGAGGAAGGTATCGATGAATGCGGTGCAGATATCGATTACGAAACATCTGGTAATGTTCTGACACTGGATTTCGAAGACCGCAGTCAGATCATCATTAACCGTCAAGAGCCGATGTCAGAGATCTGGTTGGCCTCGAAATCAGGCGGCTTCCACTTCGCCTATAAAGAAGGAAAATGGCTTTGTAGCAAGACCGGCGTGGAGTTTAGCGACATGGTCAAACAAGAATGTCGCAAGCATTCTGGCGAAGAGGTTAATTGGTAAAGCGTCCATTGCAAAAGCGCTTCATCAAGGCATAAAAACAACGTCGCTGAAATCACGCGATTTCAGCGACGTTTATATTTATGTTTAAGTTCGATTAGATTTACCGAGAAGCAGTCTGCGCCGCTTCAACGCGCGTTTCCGCACCGCGTTGCCACTGGCGGTCACTCTTATAAGGCATCACCTGCGCACGTCCATCAGCCTGATGGATGATGTCGTAAAACTGGGGTAAGTTGAAGTTTACGGCTTGGCCGCTAAAGCTCACTTTTTCCTGAGAAGATGTGTAGAAGCGGTTCACGCCCTGCACCATTTCTTCTTTGTCACCACTGCATTGGCGATACATTTCAACGCGATTGTTTTCATCCAACACATAGATGTTGAACCCTTCGCGGCAATCCTCGAAGAAGAATTGGATCAAGCCTTCACTGGCATAGGCATCGACCACTTCAGGCGGATGAACTTCACCTTCTTTATCCAATACCACCAGCGGTGAGCCCGTGATCTTATTGGTAGAGATTGAGCGATAAAACTCCACTGAGTTCTCGAGTTTTTGTACCGATACGCCGCGGCGTTCGAAAAACAAGCCGAAGGTTTGATCTGCCACACGAATCGCTTTAAAGCGGCGGCGCTTTTCCTGATCGACTGGCTTCAATCGCATATCGATGCACTCTGCTACCATCTGATACACCAAATTACGGATCAAGCCGCGCATTTTTCCGGCGTAGCAGAACACATCAACAGACTCAGGAGGAATAGCATCTTGGTGCATCTTACCCAGCAGGGTCTTCAACACATCCAACATAGCGTTATCACCCTTGAAGTTCAGGGTACGCACTTCATTCCAGCTGTTGCGGTAAACCAAATCGACGCTACCCACCAAGCATTGCTGCTCTGAGCCATAACTGAAGATGTCAGTGTTTTTGAAATCAAATCGAACGGACGGCTGCTTTAATTTAGACGTTGGATCGTGCTCAAGGTTAATGAACAGTGCCAGTTTGCGGATTTCACAAGGGCTCGACAACGCCTGCAAAGACGGCTGTGGTCGACGTACCGAGAAGGTATTTCGCATATCACTGACCAGCTGATAAAGCTTGTCGATGTCAACTTCGCTGGTACGCGCCACAGTGTGTAAACAGGTTGATTCCGTCAGCATGCCATTAAAGTACGCCCATGCCACCAGCTTGGACAAATATCGGTTGTGCTCTAATGGCGCACGACCAATGATGTCGACAGGTTTAAGCGATTGCTTATACAGATACCAGCCCGGTGGATTATTGCGGTCTTCTGGCACTTGTATCAAGGTCAGGTTAGGTTCGTGCAAATCTGGGGATAGCTGAGGGTTAAGTAAGGTGACTTTACCCGGCAACACTTCAAATGCGGCGTACAGCTTACGCGCCAGAATACTGATATCTTCGGGACTAATCGCGGAGGTAATGTCGTTGCGACGCGCAAAGCGTATCAGGTTACGATAGCTCAGCATCAAGGCTTCCAACAGCTCATTGTGCGCCACTTTGACTTCTTCAACCTTCCAGTTACGACGGTTGTCCAAACGTGCGATTTCGTCTTGTGTCCAACCCCACTCTCGGGTCAGTACGCACAATACTTCACGACGCCAAGGCACAGAGCCAGGGCCTGCTTCACGGGTCAGCTTTTCATGGGTTTTGAGGTAGAAACAGCGACGCACCAAGTCGAGGCGACGATGATCGTCAATGCGCTCAAGATAACGCGTGACTTTCTCAAGCATCAGGTAATAAGCATCCGACTGATACACATCCACCATACCAGAGAAGAACCGGCGTTTACCGTCAACGCTAAGAAGCTGTGTACCCGGGTATTCCCAAGAATACGCTTCGAGCAAAATCGCTTTCAGTACCGACTTATACGGCGAGTCGATACTCTTATATAGTTGCCAAAGGCTAGAGCCAAAATACTCTTCGGCTGGAATCGAGGGCAACCCGCCAAAATCGACCCAGTCATCACGACGAAGAGCACCGCTGGCGATCATCTCACCCACGTACTCTTCATAGCAGTTTTCCATTTCTGGCGGCACCAAGTACCACAGCAGTTGCTGACCGGCGAGGTGCAGAGCCGAGCGATAGAATTCATCTAACAAAAGATAGTGCTGACTGGATCCACAGTTGTCTGACGTCATTTCCTGAGCAAGGTTTTGACGGAAACGCTGCTCACACATCACGAAGAAGTTCACTTCTACGCCTTGTGACATAGCCCAATCAGAAATGAGCGAACACTTAGCATCAAGCATTGAACGCTCTTCTTCGCTGACCCACTGCTGCACGCACACCCAAATATCTAAATCACTGCTCAGGCTTTGCCCCATCGACGCGGTACTGCCCATAGAGAACATACCTTTGATAGGGAAATCTTGAGAAATAGGCTTTTCCGGCGCGGACGTGTTCGATGCCAATGCACAATCATTGACAAAATCTTGTTGAATGTCAGAGAGGGTAAAGCTAGCAATGCCATGAACAACACTGCGTTCTAAATAGCCAGGGACGGCCGGATGATTGAAGTGCAGCAAGGCAGGCAATACGTTAAACACGTTAACGGCCTGAGAATGCATAGCGCTTCGTGCGCGCTCCAATCTTACTCGATTGAAGGCATTAAGACGCTCTATTTGCTGATCAACATAGTTTTGCAAGATTAACATCCAAAGTTGCCGACATCCTAGTCAACGAAACAGGCCTCAACGAAATACCAACGCGAGTCCCATGGATAAAAACGTGATCAATCTAACAGTTTTTACTCCGAGCGTAAAGCAAGCAACGACACAACGCTTTTGCTTAACATTGCTCACTATATGACCAGAACTGTGAGACACACAACGCTTTATCTCAAATTTGATTCAAAATAAGGTGAACCAAGTAGCGTTTCACACCCTAATTTGAACAATAATATTTGATCCATATCACACAGGATAGTCTATGGCGCAAGGATTCGCACAATTTAGACTCGCCACCCTGCCTGATAGCTCGCCGTTTTCGCTATTTGTACGATAAGTATCCACGCATTTTACTTGCCACAGATCCTACTCGTCACTCAAATCCACTCACCAAGAAGAGGCTTATCCGCCACGCGCCGCGTTGCACTGCCTCACTGTACCGACTGAGTTCTGAAATCCTGCATCTTGAGGTGGTTTGCTGATAAGCAGCGATGATACGATTGGTGCATGCAAATCACATGGAACCCACTATGAATTCAACGCCCATCCGCATCGCGACTCGCCAAAGCCCATTGGCGCTGTGGCAGGCCGAATATGTTAAAGCTGCTCTCGAGAATACACACCCCGGCCTGGTGGTTGAGCTGGTGCCTATGGTGACCAAGGGCGACATTATTCTCGATACACCACTCGCGAAAGTGGGAGGCAAAGGCCTGTTCGTGAAAGAGCTGGAACAAGCCATGCTGGAAGGACGTGCAGATATCGCCGTTCACTCAATGAAAGACGTCCCTGTGGAATTTCCTGAAGGGCTAGGATTGGTCACTATCTGTGAGCGCGACGACCCGCGTGATGCCTTTGTTTCGAACACGTATGCCAGCATCAGCGATCTACCACAAGGCGCGATTGTGGGAACATCGAGCTTACGTCGTCAGTGCCAACTGCGTGAAATGCGCCCCGACCTCGTTGTTAACGATCTGCGCGGTAATGTGGGGACACGTCTGGGTAAACTGGATAACGGGGAGTATGACGCCATAATTCTTGCTGCAGCAGGCTTGAAACGTCTTGGGCTGCACGATCGTATTCGTAACGAAATCGAGCCAGAAGAAATTCTGCCTGCCGTTGGGCAAGGCGCCGTGGGTATTGAATGCCGACTCGATGATGAGCGTGTACGCGCGTTGCTTGAACCACTAGCCGATGCCAACACTACCTATCGCGTATTGTGCGAGCGCGCTATGAACAACCGCCTACAAGGTGGCTGTCAGGTACCTATCGGCAGTTATTCAGAAATCCAAGGCGATCAAATCTATTTGCGCGCATTGGTCGGTGAACCTGACGGTAGCGAAATTATTCGCGGCGAAGTGACTGGCCCTCTAGAAAAAGCCGAAGAATTAGGAACAGGTCTTGCCGAGCGATTACTGGCAGAAGGCGCACGACCGATTCTTGAAAAGTTGTATCAGGACGAAATATGACCGTTGTGGTCGTCCGTCCGGCGCCTGCCTGTTTTGAGCTGGCTAACAGCCTCAACCAAGCAGGCATAAAGGCGCTACCCGCGCCTTTATTGTCTTTTTCCGCCGGCGTCGACCTCCCTACTCTTCACGATACCCTCACTGCGCTACCCAGCGATAGTGTGGTGGTCGCCGTCAGCCCGCGTGCCGTCGAGTATGCGCAGGCACATTTAACCGAACATCTTGCTTCATGGCGAACCGATCTGCAGTTTGTTGCCGTGGGGGAAAAAACGGCCTCAGTGTGGCGTGATTTGAGCGGCATCAACGCATTGCAGCCTCCCACCGAAGACAGTGAAGGCATGTTATCTCTGCCTATTTTTTCAAAGAAAAGCGGTCAATCTGTG
Source organism: Enterovibrio litoreus (assembly GCF_045679545.1). Taxonomy (NCBI): domain Bacteria; kingdom Pseudomonadati; phylum Pseudomonadota; class Gammaproteobacteria; order Vibrionales; family Vibrionaceae; genus Enterovibrio; species Enterovibrio litoreus. Next base: position 61,778 of record NZ_CP166194.1, on the reverse strand, counting down.
CTGATTTTGCGTGGCAATGGTGGTCGAGCCTTATTAGGCGACACACTTTGTCAACATGGTGCCAAGGTGCGCTATTTTGAAGCCTATCAACGACACTGGAACGCAGACGATTTATCATCATTAACAACACAATGGCGGGCAGATGGTGTCGACACCTTTGTCGTCACCAGCGGTGAACAACTTTCACTTTTATGCCAGACAATCTCAGAGTGTGACCAGCAATGGTTGCGAGAATGCCATATACTGGTGCCAAGCAAACGGATTTACAATCAAGCAATTGGCCTTGGTTTTTCGGCAATTAACTGCGTAAACAGCGCCTCCAATGACTCGCTGCTGCGCGCTTTATACGAGATGAACAACTCGGGACATTCGGATGACAGACAAGAATAAACCATCAGGCACGGAGAAAGACTCAGCAGCGCCAGCATCCTCAAAAGACACGGCGAATAATGCGTCTGACAAAGCCACTCGCTCTCCTTCTCAATCCGACACTAAGGTGTCGGATAAAACTCACGCAGAGAATAAATCTTCCGCTGCGCCTTCTTCTTCAGCAAAAGAAACCCAACCCGCCAAGCCTTTGCAGCCCGCTAAACCTGTAAAAGAAAAGAACGGCGGACGCGGATTGGCCGTATTTGCCATTGTGCTGGTTATTGGTCTGGGGGCGGGTCTTTACTATCACGGTCACCAACAATCGCAGCAATACAATGCAGGCATTGCCGCATTAAATTCTGAGGTTTCAGCGCTAAAAAACGCGTTGGCTGACAGTGACAAGCAAGCTCTGGCTGCGGTACAAAAAGCCACACAAGACACACAAGTGCTGATCGATCAGCAGGACAAAACCATTGCTAGCCTTCAATCGGCCTTGGCCGACGTTAAAGGTCGTCGCCCAAATGATTGGCTACTTGCTGAAGCAAACTACTTGGTCAACCAAGCAGGCCGCCAATTATGGCTGCAACATGACGTGCTGACAGCAACCACATTGATGGAAAACGCAGACCAACGTATTGCAGAGCTGAATGACCCTTCATTGACGCCACTGCGCCAAGCTATGGCAAAAGACATTCAACAACTGAAAGCAATTAAGCGCATTGACCGCGACGGCATCGTGCTCAGACTAAACAGCTTGCAACAAGAAGTGGACAAGCTGCCACTGGCTAATGCCATTATTCCTGAAGGCGAAGCAATCGCCCCAGAGAAAGTGTCTGACAACGTCGATGATTGGCAACAAAACTTGAAAGCGTCAATGAGCGATTTTGTGAGTCAGTTTATTACCTATCGCAAACGCGATGGTGATGTCGTGCCACTGCTAACGCCTGCGCAAACTTTCTATTTGCAAGAGAACCTGAAAGCCAAGCTGGATCAGGCTATCACGGCGGTGTATCGCCAAAACGGTCGCCTGTATGCCGAGTCGCTAAAAACGGCGGAAGAATGGGCAGAACGTTTCTATAACCAAGACGCCAAGATTACTGAAGGTTTTGTCAGCACGCTAAAAACGCTGAGCCAGCAAACCGTTGAAGTCAGCTACCCCGAAGCGCTTGAAAGCCAGCAGCTTATCAGTGACTTGTTGGCCGATCGCCTGCGCCGCGATCTGGCGCCATTGTCGACAGGGGAAAGCAGCCAATGATCAAAATCCTCCTATTAGTTATCGCACTGATCGCAGGTTTGATTGTTGGGCCTGACTTGGCCGGCAACCAAGGTTATGTGCTGATCTCTGCCGCGAATCAAACCATCGAAATGAGCCTAACGACATTGGTTATCGTTGTTATTGCCGCCTTTGCAGCATTGTTCATTCTCGAATTTATCATTCGCAAGTTGTTCTCGTTTTCGAGCTCAACCCGCGGTTGGTTTTCTGGCCGTAAAAGCAAGAAAGCCCGCTCTTTAACAAACCAGGGCTTGGTGAAACTGCTGGAAGGCGATTGGAAACAGGCTGAAAAGTTGGTAGTGAAAGGTGCCAAATTTAGCGATGCGCCATTGCTCAACTATTTAGCCGCGGCGGAAGCCGCACAAGGTCGCGGGGACGTGGAAAACCGCGATCGCTACCTGCAGCAAGCTTCTGATTTTGGCACTGACAGTCTGGCCACCTCATTAACGCGTGCAAAATTGCAATTCCGTCAGGGTCAATACGAAGAAGCGCTGGCAAGCATGCAAGGCTTGTTAGATGCAAACCCGCGTAACGCTATCTTGCTCAATTTACTTAAAGATACCTACCTCAAACTGCAAGATTGGCAAGCATTGCTCCGTCTTCTGCCGTCACTGAAACGCGTAAAAGCCATTTCAGACGCAGAAGCCGCCAAATTAGAGCTGAAAGCTGAATGCGGTTTAATGGCGCATATCGCCACACAAAAAGGCAGCGATGGCCTTCTGGCACACTGGAACAGCCTGTCACGCGCAGCGCGTCAGCAAACACCATTGATCGCCTGTTTGGTCAAACAATTGATTGCGCGCCATGCCGATTCTGAAGCCTATATTATTTTGCGTGAGAATCTTAAAAAGCATCCTGATGAAACCTTGATCGGTCTGGTGCCTGAGCTCTCATTGCCTGACTACCACCCTGCCATTTTGAAATTGCAGGATCTGTTGCGCTACAACGAAAGCAATCCTGTCACTCACAGCGCGTTGGGTCAGTTGTACTTCCGCGAAGGAAAATGGGCAGAAGCCCGTCAGCACTTTGAAAAAGCGCTCGATATTCGTGCTGATGTGACTGACTATGCATGGCTCGTTGATACGCTTGAAAAACTCAATGAATCAGGCGAAGCCAATCACCTGTCACGTGAAGCATTAAAACTCGCGCTGCCTCACAAAGAGTGAAACATTTTGAGCACAAAAAAACGCCCGTCCGGGCGTTTTTTTATTCACAAATCTCACTCAAAGCCTTAAAAATAACCCATTATGTTTCAATTCGTTAATAATCATTAAGGGCTATTTACCAGCCATTGTTAAGGCAAAGTAGCTGGTATCAAATAGGAAGGTAAATTTTTGTAGTCAAAAACCTTTATTTGAATGTGAGCCCGCTGAATCATGGATATGTTACCTTGGATCATTGTGTCAGGCCTGATGGTTTCGGTTGTTACCGGTTTACTGACAGTTCTGCTGGTAAAAGGCATGGAGTAATCCCAAGCCTATTACCAATGACGCCTCCGCATGGAGGCGTTTTTGTTTTCAAGATCAGGGGGTGTTTAAACTATAAACATGAGATCTGAAGAAAGCATCAAGCCTCAAGATCAATCGGCTTGCAAAGCACCTTCTTCGTATTGGCCACTCGTGCGCACTTGCGGCACACATATTCAGGAGCTTTGACCAATTTAGCCAGCGCCGCCAGGTCTTTTTCAATCTCTTTGCTTTTCCAATCACACAAGGTTTTTGCCAACCCTATGCCCTCCTCAGTCATAACTAGATCATCTTTCTAACCGTCAAGTACGATCAGCGCATTGCCGCTTTTACGTAAACATCAAAACGGTTCTTCTTAGTTTCAATTTGGGTAGACGGTGTTTTTCCCGCCATGAACTCAGCATAATCAGGACGCTTTACGACCACACGTTTGGTTGCCAACAAATAGGCCGGGTCAAACAAGCCATCAGCATCATGATCAGCACCGACAAGTGACTGAAACACGCGCATCTCTTTTTTCACCAAAGCGGATTTTTTCTTGTGCGGGTACATCGGGTCGAGATAGACCACATCGGGGCGTTCAAGCGCAGTATCTTGCACCAATTGGCTCAAGGCATCATGGCTTGAAGCATGCACCATAGACAAGCGCTCTCTGACCCAATGCCCAATCTCGGGATCGCACTTGGCGCGCTCTAAGCCATCTTCAAGCAATGCTGCAACCACGGGGTGACGCTCTACCATTTGTACTTTACAACCCAATGAGGCCAATACAAACGCATCGCGGCCCAAGCCCGCCGTGGCATCGAGCACCGTTGGCGTGGCACCTTTATTGAGGCCAACTGCTTTGGCTATTGACTGCCCTTTACCACCGCCGAATTTACGGCGATGGCCAACAGCTCCACCGATAAGATCAACGAAAACGGCACCCAGCTTGGGTTCATCCAGTTTACGCAACTCTAACTGTGATTCGGTTAAAACGAGGGCAAACGTTGCATCGCTGTCATGGGTGAGGCCCCAGCGTTGTGCGATGGTATCGAGGGTGTCTTGGCGCGTTGGCGCTTCGCAGGTTAAGACAATCTGCACCTGAGTTCTCCGGCTATCTAGTCTCGCCGAGTATAACCCCAAGCGCTGCCTAGTTGGAGCAAAGAAAGCGGCAAATCTTCTTGCCGCTTACTCCTGCGTTGCGAGAGCGCGCTGTATGGACTCACTCTTGATGAGTAACTCCATCGGTTTTGGCATACTGAAATGATACCCCTGCGCATAATCGACACCCAGAGATTTAAGGCGGGTTAAAATGGCTTCGTTCTCAACAAATTCCGCCACGGTCTTCTTGCCCATCTGCGTGGCCAATTCGTGAATAGCTCGAACCATGGCGTAGTCGGTTTCATCTTCTGCAATGTCACGAACAAATTGGCCGTCAATTTTAATGATGTCGACCGGCAATCGCTTGAGATAACCAAACGAGGATAAGCCAGAGCCAAAGTCATCCAGCGCAATGGTGCAACCCAATTGCTTGAGTTTAGTAAACAGTTCAATCGCATCGGTTAGGTTACCAATGGCGGCAGTTTCAGTGATCTCAAGACAGATAGAAGAACTCGGCACATTGCTCGATGTCAGTGCATCGATAAGGAAAGCAATGAAGCCTTCATCACTCATTGAACGCCCCGACAGGTTAATTGAGATCATGGCGATTTCATTGACATATTCAGGGTTACGCTCAAACCAGCCCAAGGTTTTTTCAATGACTCTTTTATCGATAAGGTGCGCCATGTTGTAGCGTTCAGCAGCGGGAATAAACAGCCCAGGTGCCACGTAATTACCTTCTCGATCACGCATGCGCACCAAGACTTCGAAATAGAGTTTTTCGCGCAGCTTGGAAGACACACTGACTATCGACTGGGCATACACTTCGAGTCTGTCTTCGGCGAGCGCAGCATGGATTTTATTCACAAATGCCATTTCACGCTCATGACGACGAAGCTCTTCGTCATCCGGACGATAGAGGTGAATCCGGCTGCGACCATCATGTTTGGCGGCAAAGCAGGCTGTATCAGCTTGAGCATGCACCTGCTGCGGTGTCCCCGCCGTATTGTCCAACATACGAATACCCACCGAGCAACTCAGTGCCAACCGCGTGTTATCCCAGTAGAAATCCATCTCACTCAAGCTATCAAGGATTTGCTTACCTTGAACGAGCGCTTGCTCTTCATCGCAGTGATAACAAATCACCGCAAACTCATCGCCACCTAATCGCGCCAAAGTCGCGCCAACGGGCAACAACTCTCGCAAGGCTTGTGCGGTTTGCTTTAAGGCTTCGTCGCCCGCCTCATGACCCACGGTGTCGTTGATCACGCGGAACTGATCCAAATCGATATAGAACATCGCGTGTACAAAACGCTCGCCAGAGGCCGAACTTAGTGCATCCACTAGACACATTTCGAAGTGGCTGCGATTCAACAACCCCGTAAGGAAGTCATGTTGTGCCTGATACCTGAGTTGCTGCTCCATTCGACGATTTTCGGTGATGTCTTCCCCTACCAGAAGAAGCTGAGACTGCACTTGCGTGGAACGCACGCTTTCACGGATCCAGCGCTCTTGACCATCGCTGGTACGATATCGAGTTTCCCGACGCCAAATACCAAAACGTTGCCGATTCGCACTGCCAAGCAAACTACGTGGTGGTGGACTGTCATCAGCATAAAAATCAGTCACTTTATGCCCAAGCAGATGACGCTTAGAAAAGCCTAACCATTCGGTTGCACACTGGTTGACTGACTGAATACGCGATTGGTGATCAATGGTCAGCAACATGACAGGCTGCTGCTCATACAGCATGCGGTACTCAACTTCGCTGCGTTGTAATTTCTGTTCGGCCAGTTTGCGCTGACTAACATCTCGGGCTTCAAACAGTATTTGCGCATCGGCATCACTGTGATCGGGCAACGCTTTAAGCGCCACATCAAGAATCACTTCGTTTTGCTGATCTGACAATAAACAGGCTTCAAAACGGCTAGTTTGACCTTCTATCAGCGATTCAATATGCAGCTTTAATCTGTCGCTGCTTAGCCAATCCGACCAATGCCAAAGGGGTAAATTCTCGCGAGCCCGCCATTGAGGAAACACCCGTTGAAACGCACCATTGGCGGAGATAACACGGCCTTGGTAATCAAGCAAAGCAATATATTGGTGGCTCTGATCGAACACGCCTTTAAACAGGGCGCGACTTTGCGCCAGTTCACGCTCGCCTTTCTTTTGCTTAGTCATTTGCTTGGCTAATCCAGCAATGATGACACCAGCAATGAACATAATGGCAACGCTGCTGAAAATAGCATCTCGATTGGAGACGACAAATGAAGGAGGTTGATTCACCGCCACTGCATTCGAAAACAAGGTAAGATCAATGTGCTTTTCTTTCGCTGTGGCGTATTCAAACATCAACTGATTAGCATCAGTAACAACGGGCGGTGAAGCTGACATACTCAACGCTTCAGCCAACAATTGTGCTTGAACCTGACCATGGTGTTTGCCATCCACCATGATGCCGCCTATCACCCCATAAGGCAGCATAAAGCTGTTTGCGCCGTAAACGGGCACCGTCGCAGAGGCGGTGATCTTAGTCAGCAAATCACCATGATTCATGAATGCCCCGTCGGCATCTTTGAAATATGAGATGAATAACACGACATCGCCGGATTCCAATTCAGCAATACGATTCACCAAATCGTCGAAACGCATCTGATGAAGCCGGTTTACCTCAATACCCAAATCCCCAGCATCGACTAGCTGTTCACTGATCGCCTGCCAGTATTCACGGCTGGAGTACGCATCATCAAGCGCTAACCACACGCGTTGTGTTTCAGGGTGGAGCGCTTTAATCAAAGCGACGTTATCCGGCACATTGATCAATTCTTCCACGCCCGTCAAACGCGAAATATTTTCAAATGGTTGATAGGTAGCAATGTTTAGGCCTGAAAACACCACGGGGATATCGCCTACATCCTCAGCTAAGGCATTCACCAGCCATAATGCTGCATTGTCTGTGGTGAGAATGGCATCGTAGTGATGCCCGCGCAGCCGAGTTTGGTAGAGCGATCGCAACGCTTCCATGTAGCCTGCTGACTGGATGCGCTTGGTATCGAGGTAAGTGTGCTCGACAACGATATCGTGGTCTTTAACACCGAGTTCAATGCCTTCAACCAGTGACTCAGTCCAAAAAAAATCAGGATGATAGGAATGGACAGCAAGAACCTGATAGGCTGCTAAGACGGCGCCATTATTCAGTAAGAAAAAAGCGAGTAAGAACCACTTAAATATCTGGCGCATAGGAATAATTATTAAAATGTTCCTGAGGGTTTCATTATTGTGACACCCTATTGGCAAGCCTGTCAGTTGGTCAAGTTTCATGCACAGAAACTGCGGGTAACATGGAGTTAAGTGAATACCAATGAATGAAATTGCAAAATTAGATGATTTAGATCGCCAAATCTTACAGACCTTGATGGGAGATGCCAAGGTGCCTTATGCCGAAATGGGCAAGCGCTTTTCCGTCAGTCCTGCGACAGTGCATGTTCGCGTAGAAAAAATGAAAACGGCGGGCATTATTACGGGAACAGAAGTGCTGGTTAACACTAAAGCGCTCGGGTATGACGTGTGTTGTTTTATTGGCATTAATCTCTACGCCGCGCGCGATTACCACTCTGCAATAGAAAAACTTCAGCAACTCGATGAAGTCGTCGAAGCCTATTACACCACAGGGGCCTACAACATTTTTGTTAAGCTCATGTGCCGCTCGATTGAAGAGTTGCAATACGTGCTGATTGATAAGCTGCAAGCCATCGATGAAGTGCAGTCAACGGAGACGCTAATTTCACTGCAAAACCCCATCAAGCGAAATGTCACCCCCTAAGCGAGAAGAGGGTCTTTCTTTCAGCCAGATCAAAAATGCCAGCAATTTGCTGGCATTTTCATCTATCACTGCACGGAATGCCTATTCAGCACTTTCTTGATTCGGCAACTCAGGGATATCCATCTGCTGATCTTCGGCCAACCAACGCGCAACGTCTTTGGCGAAATACGTCAAGATACCGTCCGCCCCAGCGCGCTTAAAGCACAGTAGCGACTCCATCACGGTTTCACGCTCATTCAGCCAGCCATTTAACGCAGCCGCTTTGTGCATCGCGTACTCACCGGACACCTGATAAGCAAAGGTTGGTACTTTCAGCTCAGATTTCACGCGGCGAACCACATCCAGATATGGCATGCCCGGTTTCACCATGACCATATCTGCGCCTTCATTGATGTCCATCGCCACTTCGTGAATGGCTTCGTCACTGTTGGCGGGGTCCATCTGATAGGTTTTCTTGTTACCGCCTTTCAGGTTTGCCGCTGATCCGACCGCATCACGAAACGGTCCGTAATAGGCTGACGCATACTTGGCAGAATACGCCATAATTTGGGTGTGAATGTAACCCGCCTCTTCGAGCGCTTCGCGAATCGCGCCAATTCGACCGTCCATCATGTCTGATGGTGCCACTACGTCCGCGCCTGCTTCTGCATGCGACAGTGCCTGCTGGATCAGCACTTGTGTGGTTTCGTCGTTGAGGACATAACCCTTTTCGTCGGTCAAACCATCCTGACCAGACAAGGTGTATGGGTCGAGTGCGACATCAGTGATCACGCCAATTTGTGGCACATGCTCTTTCAACAGGCGCACGGCACGCTGAACCAACCCTTCAGGGTTATGCGCTTCATCGGCACTGGCCGATTTAAACTCTTTCGGCACAACAGGGAACAACGCGATTGCAGAAACACCGAGCTTGGCCAGGTACTCTGCTTCATACAACATCAGATCAATGGAAAGGCGTTCAATGCCCGGCATTGATTCAATGCTTTCGCGACGGTTTTTTCCCATCAGAACAAACATCGGATAAATCAAATCACTCGCTGACAGTTGGTTTTCTGCCATTAAGCGACGGCTAAAGTCATGTTTGCGCAGACGGCGCATGCGGCGAGCTGGAAACGCGCCCTGAATGGATACAGTCACGATATCCTCCTTAATCCAAGTGATTTGAGCGAATCATAACGCCTACAGTTTGAATAAGCGACGAGTGTTCGCCGCACTTTGTGTGATCAACTGCTCAGTGTCTTGCTGACGCAATACGGCAATCTCTGAGGCAATATGTGGTAAGTAGCAAGGTTCGTTGCGGCTCGACTTAGGTTTCGGCTTGAGATCGCGCGGCAACAAATACGGCGCATCGGTTTCTATCATCAATCGGTCATCAGGAATAAGTGGCACGATAGCGCGTAAGGCCTCGCCGCGCCTTTCATCACATATCCAGCCCGTAATGCCAATATATAGCCCCACCTCTAAGCATTCGCGAAGCTCTTGCTCCGATCCGGTAAAACAGTGCAGCACGGCACCGGGCAATTTGGTCAGCCACGGTGTCAATATCGCCATAAAGCGTTCATGAGCATCTCGGCAATGCAAAAACACGGGCATGTTCAGTTCAGCCGCCAGACGAAGATGCGCTTCAAATACCGCTTCTTGCTGCGGGCGCGGCGAGAAATCGCGATTAAAATCGAGACCGCATTCTCCAATCGCCACCACCTGAGGTTGCTTTGCCAACTCACGAATCGTTGGTAACGATAAGTCATCGACGCTTTTCGCATCATGTGGATGCACGCCTGCGGTTGCATACGCATAGTCAGGGTATTGCGTTGCGAGTGCTGCAGCGTGAGGGCTGGACTCAAGATCGGTCCCTGTCAGCAAGATTGCGGTGACGCCCGCTTGCTGAGCACGCATCACCACATCGTCTCGGTCTTTATCAAACCGAGCACTTGTCAGATTAACGCCAATATCAATCACGATTTGTCCTTGTATCACATGGCTTGTTTACGTTGGCACAACAAAGAAAAAGCCAGTGTATCACTGGCTTTATTCACTCACTCAGAGATTATCCCTGACTGTGCTCTTCGTTTTCTTCACTGCTTTCCTCGTCACGCCGTTTGTAGAAACGGGAGAAGAACAGCCCAACTTCAAACAACAGACACATTGGGATAGCCAGTAGTGTCTGCGAGATGATGTCCGGTGGCGTAAGGAACATGCCGACAACAAAGGCCGCTACCACAATATAAGGGCGCTTCTTACGCAAGTCATCCGGGTCAACGGCCCCCGTCCATACCAGCAAGATAATCGCGACCGGAATTTCAAACGCAATACCGAACGCCATAAACAGCGCCAGTATAAAATCGAGGTAGCTTGCAATGTCCGTTGCGATCTCAACATCTATCGGGGCGATTGACGTAAAAAATCCAAACACCAAAGGGAAGACAACAAAATACGCGAAGGCTACGCCGCAATAGAACAACAAGGAGCTAGATGCCAGAAGCGGCATCACAAGGCGCTTTTCATGTTTGTATAAACCCGGCGCGACGAACGCCCAGATCTGATACAAAATCATTGGCACAGCAATGAATACCGAGACCACCAAGGTCAGTTTGATTGGCGTAAAGAAGGGCGAAGCCACATCTGTTGCAATCATACTGGTGCCTTCGGGCAGCCGATCCACCAAGGGTGCAGCCACGAACGTATAAATATCGTTGGCGAAATACACCAAACAAAGAAACACCACCAGCACTGCCATTAAGGCGCGCAGCAGTCGGTCTCTTAGTTCGACAAGGTGACTAATAAGCGGTTGGGTATCTTCAACAGATGACATAGTTACTCGACAAAAACTGGAGCCCTACGGATTACCGTTACTCGGTTTTATCCTTAGTAGGACTAGAGGCGCTGGCAACATCAGTGTTTTCACTCTTACTGGCGTAAGGGCGCTGGACACCTTCTGCTGCTTTTTTCAGCTCATCAACAGACTGCTGCAGGTCGGGCGACAGGTTTTGCATTCCCATCTGCTCGGCTTTTTTCAAGTTATCCTGTAGTTCTTGGATTTTAAGCTCTTGTTCAAGCTCATCTCTTACAGAACCCGCCATACGTCGTGCCGCGCCAATCCAGCGAGACACATTTCGAATAGCAACAGGTAAACGTTCAGGGCCGAGCACAACCAGACCAACAACTGCGATCAGGATCAGCTCCCAAAAACCGATATCAAACACGGATTATGCCTGCTCTTTGTCTTTCGCTTCGCTCTTTTGTGCCGTGCTGTCTTTCTCTTCCAGTTTTTCCTGAACGAAATCAGCGTCTTTCTTTTCATCGTCAGTCATGGCTTTTTTAAAGCCTTTCACTGCTGAACCCAGATCGCCGCCAATGTTACGCAACTTCTTGGTGCCAAAAAGGAGAATGACGATGACAGCAACAATAAGAAGTTGCCAAATACTAATACCACCCATCTAGAACGACCTCTGTGTTATGTGGTGAATAAACGATGTAACACGATTCTACTCGCAACATGTTACAACTTATTTATGTTATTCAAGCTACCTCAATTTTCTGCTTTCAGCGAGGATAACTTGAATGGGTATTTATCTATTAAATGCTCGCCATGCAAGCACCCAGCTAAACAATGCAACAACGCCCGCGATCTGCGGTAAATCTTCTACTTGGTTGCTATAGAGTATGGCAGACGTGACGAGTAACGTTGCCCCCACGCCCAATAAGAACTTTGCGCGGTTGTTTTGTTTTCGAGACTGCATGAATTCTTTGTACATCACATCCATGCGCTGATTCACCTGACGACCTTGGCGCAAACTGTCATAGACCAGTTCAGGCAGCTCAGGTAATTTCTCTGCCCAGAATGGCGCTTTCTCTTTGATGGCGTTAATGACCGCTTGTGGCCCTAACTGGCGTGACATCCACTGCTCGAGAAATGGTTTCGCGGTATCCCAAAGATCCAATTGCGGGTAAAGCTGTCGACCCAACCCTTCCACGTACAACAAGGTCTTTTGCAGTAGGACGAGCTGTGGTTGCACTTCCATGTTGAAACGGCGCGCAGTATTAAACAGATTTAACAATACGTGACCGAAGGAGATCTCACACAGCGGTTTTTCAAAAATCGGCTCACACACAGTGCGGATCGCGAATTCAAATTCGTCGACATTGGTGTCGTGCGGCACCCAGCCAGAATCCACGTGCAATTCTGCCACTTTGCGGTAATCGCGGTTGAAGAAAGCGAGAAAGTTTTCCGCCAAATACCGCTTATCTTCTCGGTTCAGCGTCCCGACGATGCCACAGTCCAAGCCAATCCATTGCGGATCTTCTGGGTGTTCATAAGAAACAAACACATTGCCCGGGTGCATGTCAGCATGGAAAAAGCTGTCTCGGAACACTTGGGTGAAAAACACTTGCACACCGCGCTCGGCGAGCAATTTCAAATCAGTACCGTTGGCTTTAAGTCCTTCAAGATCAGATACCTGAATACCGTAGATACGCTCCGACACCATCAAACTGGTACGGCAGTAATCACTGAAAGTTTCAGGCACATAAAGAATATGGTCGTTTTCAAAGTTGCGGCGTAGCTGAATCGCATTGGCCGCTTCGCGCATCAGATCCAATTCGTCAAGCAAGGTTTTTTCGTACTCACGAACCACTTCCACCGGCTTTAAGCGACGAGCCTCTGGCAGGAAACGGGCAACAATGCGCGCCATGCGATACATGAGTTTGATGTCGGCTTGAATAACCGGAAGGATATCGGGACGAATGACCTTCAATACCACTTCTCGACCGTTTTCTTTCAAGATCGCGGTGTGCACTTGTGCAATCGACGCCGAAGCCAGCGGCGTTTCGTCGAAATCATCAAACCAGGTTTCGAGTGGGCCACCCAGCGCAGCTTCCATTTGCGCTTTGGCCAGTTTGCCATCAAACGGGGCGACTTGGTCTTGCAACAGCGCGAGCTGATCGGCGATTGCTGGCGGAAACAAATCGCGTCGAGTCGACATCATTTGCCCGAACTTGATCCATACAGGGCCAAGCGTTTGTAACGCCAATCTAAGGCGCTCACCCAGCGGCATGTCTTGATGTTCGTTTTTCATCCAAAACAGCATCTTACGCATCAAGTGCGGAGCACGAGTAATCGCTTGTTTGGGCAGCAACTCGTCCAAACCATAGCTTAGTTGCACTTTGGTGATCTTATAGAGGCGGCGAATTTCGCTCAGTGTCATGCGTTTTCCACCTTGGCGATTCTAGCCAGTTTTTGCTCAAAGGCATCAAGGCGCGCATGTAGACGCGATGCCTGACTTTGCACCTCATCGACCTGATCGGCAAAGTAGGCCACTTCTAAAGCACCAGGTGCCAAGCGCCATTCTTCAACCACTAACTCAGCAGCATAACGCTGATTCCGTTGACCCAGCGCTTTAATGAAGGCTAACCCTTGCTTGGCGCCACTCACCACGGTATGTGCAACCACATCGCCAGTATAGTGAGATAACCATTCGGCAATGTCTGGATTCAAGCCGTTGAGCAAATTGGAAAACTGCTGAGCAACATCGATATCACCATCAAGATGCAGTTTGTCTTGCTTGATAAGTGCAGTCAGGTTGGCTTTATCTTTCAGTTGTGGCGCGACTGAAATAGCCAACGCCAAATCGCAATCCGCATCACCTTCAAAATCAGCCAACACATCAATTTGCTGGCTGAACACAAACACCAATTTTTTATTAATGTCTGTCAGGCTGACACGCAGCACTTTGCCTTTGAGGCGAGCAAGTCGCCGCTGACTTTCCGCATCCTGCCGAACCAGCGAGTTTAGACTGGTTTCAACAATGGCGGTGACTAAAGGATCAAGAGGCATAGCAGCACCTTAGAATTTGTAACCACGGTGCAGGGCAACAATGCCACCGGTCAAGTTGAAGTATTTGGTTTGCTCGAAGCCTGCTTCTTCCATCATCCCTTTCAGGGTGTCCTGATCAGGGTGCATGCGAATAGATTCGGCTAAGTAGCGGTAGCTCTCGCCATCATTGGCGATAAGCTCACCCATTTTCGGCAAAAGGTAGAACGAATAAGCGTCGTACACCTTAGAAAGTGGCTCAACCAGAGGTTTGGAAAATTCCAATACCAGTAAGCGACCACCCGGCTTCAACACGCGATACATAGAGCGTAGCGCTTTGTCTTTGTCAGTGACGTTACGCAGGCCAAAACTAATGGTGATGCAGTCAAAGTGATCATCCGGAAATGGCAGTTCTTCGGCGTTAGCCTGAACATAGTTAACGTTGCCGACCACGCCCATGTCACGCAGTTTATCGCGACCCACATTGAGCATGGAGTTGTTGATGTCAGCCAATATCACTTGACCTTTCTCACCGACAATGCGGGAGAATTTCGCGGTCAAATCGCCAGTGCCACCCGCAAGGTCGAGCACACGATGACCTGGGCGTACGCCACTGCAATCAATGGTGAAGCGTTTCCAAATTCGGTGAATACCCATGGACATCACATCATTCATGATGTCGTATTTCGCGGCCACATTGTGGAAGACGTTAGCAACCATACCGACCTTTTCGTCTTTGGCGATCGTCTTGAAGCCAAAGTGAGTGGTATTGTCCTCTGCGTCTTGTGTCACGCCCTGTGTCAAATCTGTCATTGTAAACCCCTGAGTAACACCGGACCGGAATAGGGAATGCCCGATATTTTTGCCGCTTAGTGTACTTTACATACTCAAACAACCACAAGAAGCGCGAGTCAGTGAGGCATCGGTATTTTGTGGTTATTTTAGTCAGTTCAAACCATGATTGCAGTGCTTAGTGTGCCAACTACCTGTCTGATAAATCACGCGAGATGGGTAAGGTAACCACGTCTTCGTTTTGCTCAGATTCTTCAGACGTGTCTCGTTTTAGCATCGCTGGACTGATATCACGCTTCACTTCGACCCCGAGGGATTTAAAGCCTTCAACCTGACGCAGAATATTGCCACGCCCCGTGGACAACTTATTGAGCGCGCTGTGATAGCTGTCCCCTGCTTTATCAAGCGCCGCGCCGAGCACTTCAACATCGGCCACAAACAGACGAATTTTATCGTAAAGCTTGGCCGCTTTATCAGCGATAAGACGCGCATTCTGATTTTGATGCTCATAACGCCACAAGTTATTGATGGTTCTTAATGCCACCAACAGGGTCGTTGGACTGACCAACATGATGTTGTGATCGAGCGCCTCACGAATCAACGAGGGTTCTGCTTCCAAGGCGATCTGGAACGCAGGCTCGATGGGGATAAACATGAGAACGTAATCGAGGCTGTGAATACCATGCAGTTGATGATAATCCTTCCTTCCAAGGCCTCGAATATGACTGCGAATCGCGGCGACATGTTCGCGCAGCGCGCTGTCTTTTTCCGCCACTGTGTCTGCGTGGAAATAACGTTCATACGCGACCAGCACCATTTTGGCATCAATCACGACGTCTTTTTCTTGCGGCAAACGCACAAGTACATCGGGCTGATAGCGCTTGCCCTGTTCGTTCTCTAGGCTCACTTGGGTTTGGTATTCGTACCCTTCTCGAAGGCCGGATTCTTCTAACACACGCGCAAGCACCACCTCTCCCCAGTTGCCTTGCTGTTTGTTATCCCCTTTTAGCGCTTGCGTCAGGTTCACGGCTTCGCGTGTCATGTCCTCATTGAGCTTTTGCAGACTCTTGATTTCATGGATTAGGGTATGACGTTCTTTGGCCTGCTCACCAAAGCTGTCACTGACTTGTTTATGAAAACCCTCAAGCTGGCTTTTTAACGGTCCGAGCAATGAATCTAAACTCGCACGGTTTTGTTCATCAACCGTGCGAGTTTTATGATCGAACACTTTATTAGCCAGACTTTCAAACTGTACGCGCAGGCGCTCTTCCGCGCCTTCTAGCAAGCGGATTTTCTCATCTGCTGCCTCCAGTTGCTCTTCAGTGCGGGTTTGCTGCTCACGCAGCGTGAGCTCCAGCGCCGCTTTGTTATCGCGCACAGAATCCAAGGTCTCGGTAAGCTGGGTTTTCTCGGCGCGCAGTGCGTCCATTTGACGAAGCTTTTCCGCCGCCGCAGCCAACCGGCCATATTGCAGACGAAGCTCGGCGCTGAGTCTGTCTCGCTCAAGATCGAGCTCATCCAGTTCTTGTTGAAGCGATGTGTTTTCAGTTTGTAGATGCTCAATCGCAGCGCGACTGAGTTTTTCATCGGCCTCGCGTTGTTGCTGATGCATCTCACGTAGGTTGCTCTGCGCCATTCGGTGATAGACCACGCTCACTATCAGTGTCAGCCCTGCACCTGTCGCCGCTGCTAGCCATATCATGCCATCAGAAAACAGGCTTTCGATCTGCATGCCCTTACCTTTTAATTTTATTTATTGCCTGCCATGAAGGCTAATAAGACACTGGATAAATGTCCAGCCTTTCTGTTTGTCGGGAACTGCACTAGACTGCTGCTTTCCCCTCTTATTAAATAAGCATTTTTCATGAATGATCGCCTTGCGATTGGCTACGGATTGGCTGCTGTATTGCTTTGGTCAACCGTCGCGACGGCCTTTAAAATCACCCTGACTTACATGGATCCGATCCAGATGCTGGCGGCAGCTAGCGTGGTCTCAGCAATCTCTCTTGCGGCTGTGGCGGGATGGCAGGGCACGCTCAATCAATTGGCATCAACCTTTTCTCGCCGCCCGCTCTATTACGTGATGCTGGGGCTGATCAATCCATTTATCTATTATCTGGTGCTATTCAAGGCTTACGATTTGCTTCCCGCCTCGCTGGCTCAACCGCTGAATTACAGCTGGGCGATCACGCTCACCTTGATGGCGGCCATATTCTTAGGGCAAAAAATTCGTAAACAGGATTGGATTGCGGCGGCATTCGGTTATGCGGGTGTGGTGGTTATTGCTACAAAAGGCAATCTTTTAGACTTGAACTTTGATAGTCCGCTGGGCGTGGGATTAGCACTGCTGTCAACGCTTCTATGGGCAGGTTATTGGATTCTAAACGCAAAAAACCAAGCAGATCCTGTGATTGGGCTCTTGCTTGGGTTTTTATTGTCTTTGCCTTTCTCAATTGGCCTAAGCCTATACAGCAGTGATTGGAATGGTATTCCTTGGCAAGGTTGGCTCGCCGTCAGCTATGTGGGTTTGTTTGAAATGGGGATCACGTTCGTGCTTTGGCTCAAGGCAATGAAGTTGGCGACTAATACCGCCAAGATCAGCAACCTTATCTTTATTTCACCCTTTATTTCGCTGATATTACTGGCCAATATTATAGGCGAGCAAATCCACCCAACGACCTTGATAGGCTTGGTGATGATTATTGCTGGTCTTTTAATTCAGCAACGAAAAAGTAAGACGTGATTTAATACAGTTATGCGTTACGCTGCGTGAGATATTGGCGCAGCTCTTCGACTGAAATGCCGTCATCTGCAATTTCTTGTGCCAATTCCTGCACGCGCTCTCCGCGACGATCTGCAATCACTTTATTGAATTGATGAACCAATTCACGCAGCCCACTGATCGGCACTTGGCGAGCTGCACGTTGAACGCGCTCTTCACTCATGCCGCTTAATTCAGTGAGAAGTTTACCAAACATCATTTTTTCTGGAGACTCTTCGAGTGTCTCCAAGTGACGAGCTAATTCAAGCATCGACATCGACATAGTTATACGACCTATTATTTTATTTTTCGGGAAGAAATGAGGTGTTCGCACACTAAATATACTCCCTTTGGTCAATAAGCAACAAAAAAATACCCGCACAAAATAATTTGGCGGGTAAATAATCGAAATTAGGTGTGAATGGTTAACTTTCTGCACATGTACTGTGTTTGCGATTTAACACTCAGCCGTATGCCAGCGCTTGCCTGCACGCGACCAAAGCAATGCCAAGCCTGGTGCGATTAGCAGCATGTGGAAAACCAGCAGATGAGGCTCAGAGAGTCCTGCACGTTGTGTGAGGCTGACAAGAATACCTGCACCGCTCATTTGAAAGAGACCAAGCAGCGCGGCGGCCGTGCCAGCACGCTGACCGAAAGGCTCTAACGCTTTGCCTGCAGATGAACCCAGCACCCAAGCAAAGCCAAATGATGATAAGAACACCGGCACCATGAAGGCCCATGCAGTTTGTGTCGAGCTCAAAACGCCCATCAATACGCCAGCAAATACCAATATCATCATGCCAGCGTTCAGCGTTTTACGACTGCCGAATATATCCATGATTTTTGGTGTCGTCATTGATGCAAAAATATTAAGCGCCGCATTGATGGCGAACCACCCTGTAAACTGCCCCATCGACAAACCCAATCCATTGATAAGTCGCACAGGTGCCGAGGTCACGTAAGCTAGAATCACCGCCATCGCTAGCATGCACAGCACGGCGTGATAGATAAAGACTGGCTCTTTCAATACTTGCCAATAACGTGAAGGACTCAGCAATGCGCCGCTTGAATCAGTATCAGCAGGGCGTGTTTCACGAAACAGCGTAAACACCAGTACAAGTGCCACTAGCGCATAGGCCATCATGAAACTGAAATTGGCTCGCCAACCAAACTGCGCGGTAAGCCAACTGCCCAGCAATGGTGCCAGTGCCGGAATAAAACAAATTGCACCGTTAAGGTAGCTGATCATTTGACCGCTTCGCTTACCGCCAAAGCTATCTCGTACCGCTGCAAACGCACACACCGAGGTCGCGCAAGCGCCAGCCCCCTGTAGCAGACGTGCAATGAGCAACGCATCTAAAGACGTGGCAACCCAAGCCATCGCCGAGCTGGCTGCATAAATGCAGATGCCGACTAGTGCGACTGGACGACGACCAAAGCGATCGGCCAATGGACCTGCCAATAATTGCCCCATACCCAAACTCACCATAAACCACGAAATAGTGTCTTGAATACGGGTCGGAGCAACATCAAATTCTGCCGCCATAATTGGCATAGCAGGCAAATAGATATCAATAGCAAGCGGGCTGAACAGTACAAGCAGTACCATCAATGCAACCAAGCGGCTATCAGGTTTCGAAGAAAGGGTGGACATAAAAGACTCCTGATTAATTGCCCGCAGTGTAGTCTTGTTTTGATATGAATAAAAATGGCTTATAGTCAGGTCAGACATTCCCAAATGGAATATTGCTCGTGAATTTGAACCACCTACTGCGCTACGATCTCAACCTTCTGATTTGTTTGCATATTCTTTTAGATGAATGCAATGTCACGCGCGCTGCGCAGCGTTTACACTTGAGCCAATCGGCAGTGAGCAAGAATTTAGCAAAGCTACGTGAGCAATTTGATGACCCATTGTTCAATCGCACATCGCGCGGCTTACACCCCACCGCTAAAGCGCTATCGCTCAAACCCGCTCTGAAGGCATTGCTGAATCATATCGAAGGGCTGACCATATCGGATGCGTTCAACCCTGCCACCAGCGATCGCCGCTTTCACTTTGCTTTAGTCGAAAGTGCTTACCCGCTTTTATTGCCGCGTTTTTTAGGTGAAATACTCGATGCTGCGCCATCAATTACTTTAGATACGGAAGCATGGGGCTCAGGCACCTTTAACGCCATGGCTCGCGGTGAGGTGGACTTCGGCATTACAGGAAAAGATCTGAACCCTGCTGACGCCATGCTCACGTTAATGCCGCCAAAAGGCATTGTTTATGAAGAACTCTATCAAGATCACCAAAAAGTGATTGTTCGCCAAGGGCATCCGCTGTTGTCGAAGCACTGGAACATGGAAAGCTATCTCAAACAACGTCATATTCAGGTGCGCTGTGATGGCAGCGATCGCTGGTTGCTAGACTACAAACTGGCCGAGCGCGGGCTTGAACGCGACATTGCAATGTATGTCCCTGACTTTAATAGTGCTGCCAGTTTATGCACGCACACCGATCTGGTTTTTACTGCGCCATCTCACTTCGCCAACGCCGTGGCAAAACAACTGGATTTGGTGGTGACATCCTTGCCTGAGCCTTTACCGCCGATGGCATATACCCTGTTTTGGCATCAAAGTCAGGAATCAGACCCTGGTCATCGTTGGCTTAGACAGCTCATTATTTCGCGTTGTCGATATATGACAGAAATTGCAGCGGCAGACGAAAACAGATAGGTTAGAGCCTAGAGAGAGCACGCTCGACCTCATCGATATTTTAAACGTTACGATCAATCAAAACAGATAAAAATAGGACGATAAATGCACGCCACTTATGCTGATCGCGTCACCGCATTGCGACGCTGGCTGGAAGACCAAGCACTGGATGCACTGGTTATTCCACATGAAGACGAATTTCTTGGAGAGTATATTCCCGCCCACAATGAGCGTCTTCACTGGGCTACCGGATTTACAGGTTCGGCAGGCGCAGCGGTGGTCACTCGCGAAAGTGCGGCCATTTTTGTTGATGGTCGCTATACCGTGCAGGTACGCAAGCAAGTACCTGGCGACATTTTCGAATATCGTCATTTGATTGATGAGCCCGCATTGCAATGGCTACTTTCAAACTTGCCGCAAGGCAGCAAAGTCGCCATCGACACGCGTCTTCATAGCGCTAACTGGCTGGCTAACGCCGAGAAAACAGTGGCAGGAAAACTGACACTGACCGCTATCAACAGCAATCCGATTGATGCACTTTGGCACGATCGTCCTGAGCCACTGTTGACCACGGCTCGTCTGATGGGCATCGAGCTCGTTGGACAAAGCAGCACCGAGAAACGCGTGATCATTGGCCAAGCACTGACAAAGGCCGGTGCAAACGCAGCATTGCTGAGTCAACTAGACAGTATTTGCTGGCTGCTTAATATTCGTGGTGGCGATGTGTCTCGCCTTCCTGTTGTGTTGACCACTGCATTGGTTGAAGCCAATGGTGACGTCACCCTGTTTATTGACCCTAACCGTCTACCCGATGACTTTGTGGCACATGTTGGCGCAGGCGTATCGGTGCAATCACCAGATGCACTAGAAGCGGCCTTGTCAGCTATGTCTGGCAAAACCATTTTGGTCGACCCACAAACCAGCAATGCTTGGGCAAGTCAGGTTCTCGCCAAAAACGGCGCAATCATTGTGCACGCTGCAGATCCTTGCATGCTGCCTAAAGCGGCCAAAAACACCACTGAAATTGCAGGCATGAAAGCGAGTCATATCCGAGATGGTGTGGCAGTAAGTCGTTTTCTAGCATGGCTAGATGCGCAAGTCGCAGCAGGCATTCTTCCAAACGAAGCAGAGCTTTCTGACAAACTCTACAGCTTTCGCAAATTGGACGAAACGCTGGCAGATTTGAGCTTTGATACCATTTCAGCTGCAGGCGGAAATGCGGCCATGTGCCACTATAACCACCTCAATCAGCCTAAGCCGGGCGAGCTGGAACTGAATAACGTGTATCTGGTGGACTCTGGCGGTCAATACCCAGATGGCACAACAGATATCACGAGAACCGTAGCGATCGGCGAATGTTCAGATGATGTGAAGCAGGCATTTACGCTGGTACTAAAAGGCCATGTTGCACTCACCACAGCACGTTTTCCGAAAGGAACCGCAGGTAGTCAACTGGATGCTTTGGCGCGTCAATACCTTTGGGCACACGGCTTTGACTACGACCATGGCACTGGTCACGGTGTCGGCCACTTCTTGAGTGTTCACGAAGGACCTCAGCGCATCGCGAAAGCGCCAAACACCGTGGCTTTGCTGCCAGGCATGGTGCTATCGAATGAGCCGGGCTATTACCGTGCAGATGCATTCGGTATTCGCATTGAAAATCTAGAGTTGGTGGTGGAAGTACCAACGGCGGGTGACATGACGGTATTAGGTTTTGAATCGTTAACTCGCGCGCCAATTGATCGTCGTTTGGTGGATGTTAACTTGCTGACTGACAGCGAAATCGCGTGGTGGAACGATTACCACCAAAAAGTGTGGGCCGATATCAGTCCATCACTGCAAGGTGATGATTTAGCGTGGCTTGAGCAAGCCGTGTCACCTTTGTCTCGATAACGCACTAGCACCGAGAACACAAAGAAAAAGGCTCCTCGGAGCCTTTTTAGTTTTCAATTTTTGACTACCCGGAGTACCCGGCTTGCCAATCCTTCCAAACCACGTCAAAGCCTGCACTTTTCACCGCATTGGCGACCTCTCTGGCGCTACGCTCATCAGAGACCGCAAACTGTTCCAATTCAGGCTCATCGTCGGCATAGCCACCCGGCTGAGTTTTTGATGCCGCAGACATAGACGTTATCCCAAGGGGTAAGACTTTATCGCGAAACGCTGGCGATTCACGGGTAGACAAGGAAAGCTCCACTTCCGTATTCAGCAACCTATACGCGCAAATAAGCTGCACCAATTGTCTATCTGTCATGACAGATTTGGGCTGCACAGCGCCTTCACACGGACGCAATCTTGGGAACGATATGGAATAACGACTGCGCCAATAAGTTCGCTCCAAATAGTCGAGGTGAGTCGCGACGAAAAAGCAATCCGTTCGCCATTCATCAAGCCCAATTAGCGCACCAATACCGATTTTATCGATGCCAGCTCGCGCCAGCCTATCTGGCGTATCAAGCCTAAAAGCAAAGTCTGTTTTATTACCTCGAAGATGATGCTCGCCGTAAGTCACCCGATTATAGGTTTCCTGATAGACCATCACCGCATCCAACCCCAACTCTTTGAGTTCAGCGTACTCTGCTTGCGCTAACGGCTGCACCTCCATCGCTAGGTAACTGAATTGACGTTTAATTTCAGGTATCGCCTGACGAAAATAGTTCATCCCAACTTTGGTTTGATGCTCACCCGTGACCAATAAAATGCTGTCAAAGTTCATCGCCTTGATAGCACGACACTCACGGCCAATATCATCCATCGACAGGGTACGTCGCTTGATGCGATTCTCCATCGAAAAGCCGCAATAGGTGCAAACATTGGCGCAAAGGTTCGACAAATACAGCGGAACATAGAAATTCACGGTATAGCCAAAACGGCGGCGAGTTAACGCCGCTGCTTGTTGCGCCATTTGTTCAAGATAGGGCTCGGCGGAAGGCGATATCAAGGCTTTAAAATCCTCAAGATCTCGTTTGGGTTTCGCCAGCGCACGTAAGACATCCGCTTCAGTTTTACTGTAGATGGACAACCGAACGTCATCCCAATCCATTGTTTCCCAAGAGATTGAAAAACTCATGGTTCCTCCCGCCTATCAAGTAAGCTCATCAAGAAACGACGTGAGTGGACTCGATGCAACAGCATGCTGCACTTTGCCCGCCAACCCTGCTTCATAGGCCATGCGACCGCTTTCCACTGCCAACTTAAACGCACGAGCCATATCAACAGGATTGTGTGCCGCTGCAATGGCTGTGTTCACCAGTACTGCATCAGCACCTCTTTCCATCGCTTCTGCAGCGTGAGAAGGCGCGCCAATCCCAGCATCGACGATCACAGGCACCTTGGCTTGATCGATGATGATGTCGAGAAAGTCTCGCGACACTAGGCCTTTGTTGCTGCCAATCGGTGCGCCCAGCGGCATGACTGCTGCGCAGCCGACTTCTTCGAGTCGCTTACACAGCACAGGATCAGCATGGCAATAAGGGAGAACAACGAACCCTTCTTGTACCAACCTCTCGGCGGCCTTCAGCGTCTCAATCGGGTCAGGCATCAAGTACTTTGGATCGGGATGGATTTCGAGCTTAAGCCAGCGAGTACCAAGCGCTTCTCGTGCCAATCGTGCAGCAAAAATGGCTTCTTTCGCCGTTTTTGCGCCTGATGTATTCGGCAATAAATTGAGATTGGCCGCGATAAGCGGTGCAAGAATATCGTCTTCACGGTTTTGAACGTCAATGCGTTTAAGCGCCATGGTGACAAGTTCAGAGCCGCTTGCCGCAATACTTTGCGCCATGACTTTAGTTCCGGAAAATTTTCCGGTGCCCGTAAATAATCGAGACGAAAACGTTTTATCTGCAATGGTTAACATGGTCATCCTCCTGCAATGGCTTGAAACACCGCCACCTGAATGCCTTCGGTCAATGGTGTCTGCTGCCACTGACCTCGCGGGATAATCTCCCCGTTGATGGCGATAGCCACCGATTGTTGAGGCAATGACAACTCGCGAACCAATGCATCAAGATCACTGGCACTGGCTGGCGAATATGCCTGTTCATTAAGCCAAATGTTCATCGGGCACCTCGTTGATATACGATGGGTTATGGGGATGACAGACTGCGCAATTACTATCAATAGGGATCGGCATTGCGCGAAGCGACAAGGATTGACCATCCAGTTGATAGAAACGGCTGGGGATGTTTGTTGTCTGCGTCAGTAGCTTGAGTGTTTCCAGTGCTTGAAAATTACCGATAACACCCACAACGGGGCCCACGACCCCCGCGCTTTGGCAATTTCGCGGAGGCTCATCACTGCTTGCAGGAAACAAGCAGTGATAACAAGGCGAAGTGCTTGCTGAAAAATCAAACACCATCAGCTGTCCTTGCCACCCAATCGCGGCACCTGCAACCAATGGTGTGCAGGCTTTACTGCACGCTGCATTTACCGCTTGTCGGGTCGCCATGTTGTCACTGCAATCGAGCACGACATCGGCCAATGACACTTCGAGATCAAGCGCTCTACCAGCAAGATGGCGTTCCACTGCGCGACATTGAACCTGTGTGTTCAGCGCCATTAGCTGCGCACTCAGTGCGCGCGCTTTGCTCTCACCCAGATTGTCTTCACGGTATGCCACTTGGCGTGATAAGTTTGAACGCTCTACTGCATCATCATCAGCAAGCACCAGGTGACCTACACCCGCACCAGCAAGATAGAGGCTGGCTGCTGTGCCTAAACCGCCACATCCCACAATAAGTACCTTTGCTTGCTTCAGGCGAGACTGCCCTTCTTCTCCCCACTCAGACAGCATAATTTGACGGCTGTAACGCTCAAACTCGCTATCAGACAGCGGCGGAATGCTCATGTCTCGCCTCCTCGGTCAAAATGCGTGAAAACGACTGAAGCGTCGAAGGCAGATAGCCCGATTCGGTGATAGCTCGAACAACGGCAATCGCATCCACGCCGGTTTGCCAAACCTCTGGTGCAACAGACAAATCAATACCACCAATCGCGACGGTCGGGAAACGACCGTCGACGGTTTTCAGGTGTTGAGCCAATTGTTCTGTGCCTTGAGGAGGTGTGGGCATGACTTTGGTTGGCGTCGGAAAGATATGTCCAATAGCCAAATAGCTCGGCGCAATCGAGAGAGCTAAATCCAGCTCCTGCTCCGTTCGAGTTGAGATCCCCAAACGAACCCCCGCCTGAGCAATGGCCTCGAGATCTGCATCTTTCAGATCATCTTGACCGAGGTGTATACCGTATGCCCCTGCTGCGAGTGCTTTCTCCCAGTAATCATTGATAAAAACCTGAGCCTTAGCGATCTTTCCAGCGGAGACGGCCTCTTCGATCATGACGTCTAAGTCGGGATGATTGGGATCTTTGACCCTAAGCTGAACGGTGCGCACGCCCAGCGTCAACAAGCGCTTGAGCAATACAATGTCATCAACCACCGGATAAAGAGGGCCAATGCCCTCCTCGAGACGCGCAAATGATACACGATGGTTTAACGTTGAAGGTTTCATCGCTCCTCCTACGCTTTCTGGTGGTAAAGTTCACTGCCTTTGGCCAAGAACTCTGCCGATTTTTGTTTCATGCCTTCCAGCGGATCATCCAGCATCTGAACTTCTACCGCTTGGCCTTTCTCTTGGTTTTTAGCGCTTTCGTCTTTAGCAAAAGCAAGCCGGACTTCTTGGCTTATCTTCATGGAGCAAAACTTAGGCCCGCACATCGAACAGAAATGCGCCACCTTGCCAGACTCTTGAGGCAGCGTTTCGTCGTGATAAGCGCGCGCTGTATCTGGGTCAAGCGCCAGATTAAATTGATCTTCCCAGCGAAACTCAAAACGTGCTTTAGACAAGGCATTATCGCGAACCTGCGCGCCAGGGTGGCCCTTTGCGAGGTCTGCGGCATGCGCGCACAATTTGTAAGTGATCAAGCCGGTTTTGACATCGTCTTTATTCGGTAAGCCAAGGTGTTCTTTCGGTGTCACATAGCAAAGCATGGCGCAACCGAACCAACCAATCATGGCAGCACCAATGCCAGATGTGATGTGGTCGTAACCTGGTGCGATATCCGTCGTCAGTGGGCCGAGAGTATAAAAAGGCGCTTCATGACAGTGCTTGAGTTGCTCGTTCATGTTTTCTTTGATCATGTGCATCGGCACGTGACCAGGGCCTTCAATCATGACCTGTACATCGTACTCCCAAGCGACTTTGGTCAACTCACCCAAAGTGCGCAACTCAGAGAATTGCGCTTCATCATTCGCATCTGCAATTGAGCCGGGGCGCAAGCCGTCCCCCAAAGAAAGCGCGACATCATACTGAGCACAAATTTCACAGATCTCTCTGAAGTGGGTGTAGAGGAAACTTTCAGTGTGATGAGCAAGGCACCATTTCGCAATAATAGATCCACCACGAGACACTATTCCCGTCACGCGCTTGGCAGTCATTGGTACATATCGCAGCAAAACACCAGCGTGAATCGTAAAGTAGTCAACCCCCTGCTCGGCTTGCTCAATAAGCGTGTCTCTCATTACCTCCCACGTTAGGTTTTCTGCAATCCCGTTAACCTTCTCAAGCGCCTGATACATAGGTACAGTGCCGATCGGTACGGGGCTATTACGCAAGATCCACTCACGGGTCTCGTGAATGTTTCGTCCCGTCGACAAATCCATGACCGTATCGCCACCCCAGCGAGTCGACCACACCAACTTCTCTGTTTCTTCTTCTATTGAAGAACTCACAGACGAATTACCAATGTTGGCGTTGACCTTAACCAAAAAATTTCGCCCGATAATCATCGGTTCGGATTCGGGATGGTTGATATTAGATGGGATGATCGCGCGACCTTCCGCGACTTCTCTGCGCACAAACTCTGGGGTGATTTCTTTAGGTAGATTGGCACCAAAGCTTTGCCCTGGATGCTGGTGATTCAGTTGATCATCTGCATATTTGTGGCGTCCCATATTTTCACGTATGGCGATGTATTCCATTTCCGGCGTAACAATACCCTGTCGCGCATAGTAAAGCTGAGTCACTCGCTTACCTGCTTTCGCACGACGGATATCAGGCAGCCTACCGAAACGCAGTTCATCTAGCGTATCGTCATCCAAGCGAGTTTGAGCAAATTCAGACGTGACCTTATCGAGTAACTCCGTATCGGAACGCTCTTCAATCCAGCGCTCACGAAGCTTTGGCAAGCCCGCATAAATATCAATGTGATAATCAGGATCCGTATAGACACCTGAGGTGTCATATATCAATACAGGCTCGTTATCTTCAAATTGTGGCGTTTCTTTATTGCCGCCAATCAGACTTGGAGACAATGAGATTTGTCGCATACCAACACGGATATCAGGACGGGATCCTACAACGTGGACTTTCTTAGAATTAGGGAAGGGTTGTACCGACAGGTTGTCGATGAAATCTTTAGCTTCGTTTCTGGCTTGTTTACGGGTCGACATAGCATTACTCCATTAATTGAGGGAATAAATGCTTGCCGGATTTGCTCTGCAAGAGGTGTGTTACGCATAGATACACTTACCCCATTTGGGGTGACGTAATCTAAAAACACGATTGTATTTGCTTCTCTTGTTTCCTTCGCAGGTATTAGCCTGATCAGGTTCAACGGATCCCGCTTTCGCGGTCTCAGCCAAGTGGCACTCCGACAAGTATCAGCAGCAGTATAAGAAATGCGCTACGCCTTCTCAACCTTAGTGTTTGTGATTAGCTGCGCATTAAAAGCTGAAAACCAGCCCACGCTGAGAAAATACACACTACAACATTCAATACGATGTTAAGTCCCATTTTGAACCATTCACCTTGCTGAAGCAGCAAAACGTTGTCCATTGAGAACGTCGAGAACGTTGTGAGTGCACCAAGAAAACCAAGGCCAATCAAGTGCCGCCATGGACCAGGACCAAAGGTTTCCTGTTCAAGTGCTGCCACAAGAAATCCCATTATCAATGAACCAATAACGTTCACCGTTAGCGTTCCATAAGGAAAACC
Source organism: Enterovibrio litoreus (assembly GCF_045679545.1). Lineage (NCBI taxonomy): Bacteria > Pseudomonadati > Pseudomonadota > Gammaproteobacteria > Vibrionales > Vibrionaceae > Enterovibrio > Enterovibrio litoreus. Next base: position 33,714 of record NZ_CP166194.1, on the reverse strand, counting down.
TCGACCTAATAAAATAACGCAAAGCTCAGAAATGAGATAACGAGAACAAGCACCTACCGCGCCGCCAAGTGCAATGTAGAAAAGCAAAATCGCTTGATTCATAAACTGAAACCACTCGTAGCTTAAAACAGTAGCAATATGATACGCCGTAAAATCAACAAGCGCTAAAACAAGGGTGATAAATGGATGTGATTGCGTATAACTGAGATGTATTAGAGATACGCTGAAGCCGAAGTGATACTGAAGTGAAAAAGTGACAGACACAAAAAAGCCCCGACATTGCTGTCGAGGCCTTGAATGTGGCAGGGGTGGAGAGATTCGAACTCCCAACACGCGGATTTGGAATCCGCTGCTCTGCCAATTGGAGCTACACCCCTATACGGACGTTATTCTAACGACAATAAGCAAAATAGCCAGAGTTTAGTAACACAGCGCACTCCAACTGAACAGGAATTAAGCAATGTCGTGCTTTTCAGCAAGGTTTTGTTTGTATTTATTAAATACGAGTAAAGCAATAACCGCTGGACCAGCCACAGCAGTTGCAACTGCTGTACAAAGTAACGTCATTTGAATTAATGCTGATAAATCATTCATTTGATGACTCTCCAAGCCGTTAAATAGTGGTTTGATAATAACGTGATGGTATAAAAAAAAGCTCTCAATAGTAAGAAAAAAACCAATCAAATCCATTGTTGCATTGCATAATATGCAATAACTCAACACCGATCACTTCATGTATGGATTGTCATACATGAAGTTCTAGACTTCTTACTACAACAAATCAAACAATTAATGAAATTATTAATAAGAAAAAGTGCATGGCCGCATAGGAAGTGCCCAAAGGAATCTACAGTTCGATTGCCACTAACACGGCAAGCACCTATAGATCCAACCGCTTGAATGTGTGAACTTTCCCAAAAAAAGATATTAAAAACGATGCTTCAGGAGGTGCGTAAGAAGAAGAAACTTCAAAATAGATTTGAGAACAACTGAGCTTGCATTCAATCAAGCTAATGCGTGTCGCGGCGTCACAAGCTTTCTGGGAGCAAAACGATTAAAAGCCCCGTCATTTCTGGCGAGGCGTCTTTAAATTAATGGTGAAGTAACCGGACTCAACGCGCACGGCAAGTGGGCCGGCCTCCCGGACGCAACCTAAAGTGCGAAGCACTTTTCTGGGGCGCAGATAGCAAAAAACCTCAACATTTCTGCTGAGGTTTCTCTAATAAGTGGCGGAGCGGACGGGACTCGAACCCGCGACCCCCGGCGTGACAGGCCGGTATTCTAACCAACTGAACTACCGCTCCACACGGTGATAAACACCTTGGTGTCTATCCGATACACGCCGTTCAACGCGGGTATCTAAACTTTTTGCCTTCATCTTTATCTTAAAAAGATGAAAACGAATTTGAAGCCTGGCGATGTCCTACTCTCACATGGGGAGACCCCACACTACCATCGGCGCTATTACGTTTCACTACTGAGTTCGGCATGGGATCAGGTGGGTCCATAATGCTATGGTCGCCAAGCAAATTTTGTTGTGTCCCTCGCTTGCGCGAAAAACAAAAATCTGAAGAAAATCTGACTAGCCTATTTCTCAATACACATTCAATGTTCTTATCTGAGTCCGCTAAAACCCCTTGGGTGTTGTATGGTTAAGCCTCACGGGCAATTAGTATCAGTTAGCTCAACGCCTCGCAGCGCTTACACACCTGACCTATCTACGTCGTAGTCTCCAACAACCCTTTAGGACACTTATAGTGTCAGGGATGACTCATCTCGAGGCTTGCTTCGCGCTTAGATGCTTTCAGCGCTTATCAATTCCGAACTTAGCTACCGGGCAATGCCACTGGCGTGACAACCCGAACACCAGAGGTTCGTCCACTCCGGTCCTCTCGTACTAGGAGCAGCCCCTCTCAATCATCCAACGCCCACGGCAGATAGGGACCGAACTGTCTCACGACGTTCTAAACCCAGCTCGCGTACCACTTTAAATGGCGAACAGCCATACCCTTGGGACCGACTTCAGCCCCAGGATGTGATGAGCCGACATCGAGGTGCCAAACACCGCCGTCGATATGAACTCTTGGGCGGTATCAGCCTGTTATCCCCGGAGTACCTTTTATCCGTTGAGCGATGGCCCTTCCATTCAGAACCACCGGATCACTATGACCTACTTTCGTACCTGCTCGAATTGTCATTCTCGCAGTCAAGCGGGCTTATGCCATTGCACTAACCTCACGATGTCCGACCGTGATTAGCCCACCTTCGTGCTCCTCCGTTACTCTTTGGGAGGAGACCGCCCCAGTCAAACTACCCACCAGGCACTGTCCGCAACCCCGATTAGGGGCCAACGTTAGAACATCAAGCATACAAGGGTGGTATTTCAAGATTGCCTCCACACATACTGGCGTACGTGCTTCTAAGGCTCCCACCTATCCTACACATGTAGGGTCAATGTTCAGTGCCAAGCTGTAGTAAAGGTTCACGGGGTCTTTCCGTCTAGCCGCGGGTACACAGCATCTTCACTGCGATTTCAATTTCACTGAGTCTCGGGTGGAGACAGCGTGGCCATCATTACGCCATTCGTGCAGGTCGGAACTTACCCGACAAGGAATTTCGCTACCTTAGGACCGTTATAGTTACGGCCGCCGTTTACCGGGGCTTCGATCAAGAGCTTCTCCGAAGATAACCCCATCAATTAACCTTCCGGCACCGGGCAGGCGTCACACCGTATACGTCATCTTTCGATTTTGCACAGTGCTATGTTTTTAATAAACAGTTGCAGCCACCTGGTATCTGCGACTGCCTCTAGCTCCATCCGCAAGGGACTTCACCGGAGGCAGCGTACCTTCTCCCGAAGTTACGGTACCATTTTGCCTAGTTCCTTCACCCGAGTTCTCTCAAGCGCCTTGGTATTCTCTACCCGACCACCTGTGTCGGTTTGGGGTACGATTGCTTATAACCTGAAGCTTAGAGGCTTTTCCCGGAAGCATGGCATCAATGACTTCATCACCGTAGTGACTCGACATCGTGTCTCAGTGTTAACAGCGTCCCGGATTTACCTAAGACACCCACCTACGCACTTGAACTTGGACAACCGTCGCCAAGCTCACCTAGCCTTCTCCGTCCCCCCATCGCAGTTATAAGCAGTACGGGAATATTAACCCGTTTCCCATCGACTACGCCTTTCGGCCTCGCCTTAGGGGTCGACTTACCCTGCCCCGATTAACGTTGGACAGGAACCCTTGGTCTTCCGGCGAGGAGGTTTTTCACCCCCTTTATCGTTACTCATGTCAGCATTCGCACTTCTGATACCTCCAGCAAACCTTACAGTTCACCTTCAACGGCTTACAGAACGCTCCCCTACCCAACAACTCCGAAGAGTTGATGCCGCAGCTTCGGTGTATCGCTTAGCCCCGTTACATCTTCCGCGCAGGCCGACTCGACCAGTGAGCTATTACGCTTTCTTTAAATGATGGCTGCTTCTAAGCCAACATCCTGGCTGTCTGAGCCTTCCCACATCGTTTCCCACTTAGCGATAACTTTGGGACCTTAGCTGGCGGTCTGGGTTGTTTCCCTCTCCACGACGGACGTTAGCACCCGCCGTGTGTCTCCCGGATAGTACTTACTGGTATTCGGAGTTTGCAAAGGGTTGGTAAGTCGGGATGACCCCCTAGCCTTAACAGTGCTCTACCCCCAGTAGTATTCGTCCGAGGCGCTACCTAAATAGCTTTCGGGGAGAACCAGCTATCTCCGAGTTTGATTGGCCTTTCACCCCTAGCCACAAGTCATCCGCTAATTTTTCAACATTAGTCGGTTCGGTCCTCCAATTGATGTTACTCAATCTTCAACCTGCCCATGGCTAGATCACTCGGTTTCGGGTCTACTCCTAGCAACTCATTCGCCCAGTTAAGACTCGGTTTCCCTACGGCTCCCCTATTCGGTTAACCTTGCTACTAAAAGTAAGTCGCTGACCCATTATACAAAAGGTACGCAGTCACCCCACGAAGAGGCTCCCACTGCTTGTACGTACACGGTTTCAGGTTCTATTTCACTCCCCTCACAGGGGTTCTTTTCGCCTTTCCCTCACGGTACTGGTTCACTATCGGTCAGTCAGGAGTATTTAGCCTTGGAGGATGGTCCCCCCATGTTCAGACAGGATACCACGTGTCCCGTCCTACTCGTTTTCACGATAAAAGCATTGTCGTGTACGGGGCTATCACCCTGTATCGCTACCCTTTCCAGGGTATTCCACTAACACTTAAACCGCTTAAGGGCTAATCCGGGGTCGCTCGCCGCTACTGCCGGAATCTCAATTGATTTCTTTTCCTTCGGGTACTTAGATGTTTCAGTTCCCCGAGTTCGCCTCATGCCGCTATGTATTCACTGCATGATACGTGCTTATGCACGTGGGTTTCCCCATTCGGAAATCGTAGACTCAAGTGGCTGTTACTGCCTTATCTACGCTTATCGCAAGTTACTACGTCCTTCATCGCCTCTGACTGCCAAGGCATCCACCGTGTACGCTTAGTCACTTAACCATACAACCCCAAGAGGTCTTGTGTATGGCAAACAACCAAGGTGTTCTCGTTAAAGAACAAGTTCATCTTTCAATGAACGGTTTTTCGCCGGACTCAAATATGTTCACCCCTCTCTAAGAGAAGAATGAAACCAAGAACACTTGAATGTGTTTGGTGTTAATTCCGAAGAATTAACGTTTTGAGAACTTTTGTTTCGTTACCTCTCGGGTAGAGAGATAAGAAACAGATTTCAATTTAATCATTCGATTAAATTTACTAGTCAGCTTTCCAGATTTTTAAAGAGCAAAGTGATGTATCTCTGAGACAGAGATGTCCACTTTCTAAAGACACTCGTGAGAATGTTTTTAAAGAGTGGTGGAGCTATGCGGGATCGAACCGCAGACCTCCTGCGTGCAAGGCAGGCGCTCTCCCAGCTGAGCTATAACCCCATCGATATTACTTAGTACCAATTTCATCTAGGAAATGAAATTGGTGGGTCTGAGTGGACTTGAACCACCGACCTCACCCTTATCAGGGGTGCGCTCTAACCACCTGAGCTACAGACCCATCTAAGTAACGTTCTTTGCTTTTTCAACCTATACAATTTGTGTGAGCACTTGCATCAATAGTATCGTTAAGGAGGTGATCCAGCCCCAGGTTCCCCTAGGGCTACCTTGTTACGACTTCACCCCAGTCATGAACCACACCGTGGTAAACGCCCTCCCGAAGGTTAAGCTATCTACTTCTGGTGCAGCCCACTCCCATGGTGTGACGGGCGGTGTGTACAAGGCCCGGGAACGTATTCACCGTGGCATTCTGATCCACGATTACTAGCGATTCCGACTTCACGGAGTCGAGTTGCAGACTCCGATCCGGACTACGACGTACTTTCTGGGATTCGCTCCACCTCGCGGCCTCGCTGCCCTCTGTATACGCCATTGTAGCACGTGTGTAGCCCTACTCGTAAGGGCCATGATGACTTGACGTCGTCCCCACCTTCCTCCGGTTTATCACCGGCAGTCTCCCTGGAGTTCCCACCATGACGTGCTGGCAAACAAGGATAAGGGTTGCGCTCGTTGCGGGACTTAACCCAACATTTCACAACACGAGCTGACGACAGCCATGCAGCACCTGTCTCACAGTTCCCGAAGGCACAAGTCCATCTCTGGTCTCTTCTGTGGATGTCAAGAGTAGGTAAGGTTCTTCGCGTTGCATCGAATTAAACCACATGCTCCACCGCTTGTGCGGGCCCCCGTCAATTCATTTGAGTTTTAATCTTGCGACCGTACTCCCCAGGCGGTCTACTTAACGCGTTAGCTCCGAAAGCCACGACTCTAGGTCACAACCTCCAAGTAGACATCGTTTACAGCGTGGACTACCAGGGTATCTAATCCTGTTTGCTCCCCACGCTTTCGCATCTGAGCGTCAGTCTTTGTCCAGGGGGCCGCCTTCGCCACCGGTATTCCTTCAGATCTCTACGCATTTCACCGCTACACCTGAAATTCTACCCCCCTCTACAAGACTCTAGCCTGCCAGTTCAAAATGCGGTTCCCAGGTTGAGCCCGGGGCTTTCACATCTTGCTTAACAAACCGCCTGCATGCGCTTTACGCCCAGTAATTCCGATTAACGCTCGCACCCTCCGTATTACCGCGGCTGCTGGCACGGAGTTAGCCGGTGCTTCTTCTGCAGCTAACGTCAAATTAATACGCTATTAACGTACTAACCTTCCTCACTGCTGAAAGTGCTTTACAACCCGAAGGCCTTCTTCACACACGCGGCATGGCTGCATCAGGCTTGCGCCCATTGTGCAATATTCCCCACTGCTGCCTCCCGTAGGAGTCTGGACCGTGTCTCAGTTCCAGTGTGGCTGATCATCCTCTCAAACCAGCTAGGGATCGTCGCCTTGGTGAGCCATTACCTCACCAACTAGCTAATCCCAACTGGGCCCATCCCGACGCGAGAGGTCCGAAGATCCCCCTCTTTGGTCCGTAGACATCATGCGGTATTAGCAGTCGTTTCCAACTGTTATCCCCCACGTCAGGGCAGGTTCCCAGCCATTACTCACCCGTCCGCCGCTCGTCATCTTCAAAAGCAAGCTTTTGAAATGTTACCGCTCGACTTGCATGTGTTAGGCCTGCCGCCAGCGTTCAATCTGAGCCATGATCAAACTCTTCAATTAGAATTTTGTTGTCACTCGAAAGTGACGCTCAATGAATACTGAATTACTTTTTTGCCCTAAGGCAAATCTGCATTGACTGTGTTTCTTATTGGTTTCCACTTTTGAAAAAGTGAAATCAAAACAGCTCAAGGCTGATTTCCAATTCGATTGGGTCACTCAGTTCATTGATAAATCTTATGTCTATCAAATACGAGTGCCCACACAGATTGTATAGGTCAAATTGTTAAAGAACGTTGACTTTCAATGCGTTGGCGCGTTGCGCTTCAGCAAGTCAGGCCGCGTATAATACGCGATTCTGATGTTCAGTCAAGAAAAAACTTTCATCTTTTTTCATCCGAAGATGACGTATAAAAATCTTTTCTTAACGTCGCTCACATTACAATCAGTCGGAGCGAAATAAAAGCCCGTTCGCTTGAACGGGCTCTCATTCAAATTTGAAGCCTGGCGATGTCCTACTCTCACATGGGGAGACCCCACACTACCATCGGCGCTATTACGTTTCACTACTGAGTTCGGCATGGGATCAGGTGGGTCCATAATGCTATGGTCGCCAAGCAAATTTTGTTGTGTCCCCCGCTTGCGCGAAAAACAAAAATCTGAAGAAAATCTGACTAGCCTATCTCTCAATACACATTCAATGTTCTTATCTGAGTCCGCTAAAACCCCTTGGGTGTTGTATGGTTAAGCCTCACGGGCAATTAGTATCAGTTAGCTCAACGCCTCGCAGCGCTTACACACCTGACCTATCTACGTCGTAGTCTCCAACAACCCTTTAGGACACTTATAGTGTCAGGGATGACTCATCTCGAGGCTTGCTTCGCGCTTAGATGCTTTCAGCGCTTATCAATTCCGAACTTAGCTACCGGGCAATGCCACTGGCGTGACAACCCGAACACCAGAGGTTCGTCCACTCCGGTCCTCTCGTACTAGGAGCAGCCCCTCTCAATCATCCAACGCCCACGGCAGATAGGGACCGAACTGTCTCACGACGTTCTAAACCCAGCTCGCGTACCACTTTAAATGGCGAACAGCCATACCCTTGGGACCGACTTCAGCCCCAGGATGTGATGAGCCGACATCGAGGTGCCAAACACCGCCGTCGATATGAACTCTTGGGCGGTATCAGCCTGTTATCCCCGGAGTACCTTTTATCCGTTGAGCGATGGCCCTTCCATTCAGAACCACCGGATCACTATGACCTACTTTCGTACCTGCTCGAATTGTCATTCTCGCAGTCAAGCGGGCTTATGCCATTGCACTAACCTCACGATGTCCGACCGTGATTAGCCCACCTTCGTGCTCCTCCGTTACTCTTTGGGAGGAGACCGCCCCAGTCAAACTACCCACCAGGCACTGTCCGCAACCCCGATTAGGGGCCAACGTTAGAACATCAAGCATACAAGGGTGGTATTTCAAGATTGCCTCCACACATACTGGCGTACGTGCTTCTAAGGCTCCCACCTATCCTACACATGTAGGGTCAATGTTCAGTGCCAAGCTGTAGTAAAGGTTCACGGGGTCTTTCCGTCTAGCCGCGGGTACACAGCATCTTCACTGCGATTTCAATTTCACTGAGTCTCGGGTGGAGACAGCGTGGCCATCATTACGCCATTCGTGCAGGTCGGAACTTACCCGACAAGGAATTTCGCTACCTTAGGACCGTTATAGTTACGGCCGCCGTTTACCGGGGCTTCGATCAAGAGCTTCTCCGAAGATAACCCCATCAATTAACCTTCCGGCACCGGGCAGGCGTCACACCGTATACGTCATCTTTCGATTTTGCACAGTGCTATGTTTTTAATAAACAGTTGCAGCCACCTGGTATCTGCGACTGCCTCTAGCTCCATCCGCAAGGGACTTCACCGGAGGCAGCGTACCTTCTCCCGAAGTTACGGTACCATTTTGCCTAGTTCCTTCACCCGAGTTCTCTCAAGCGCCTTGGTATTCTCTACCCGACCACCTGTGTCGGTTTGGGGTACGATTGCTTATAACCTGAAGCTTAGAGGCTTTTCCCGGAAGCATGGCATCAATGACTTCATCACCGTAGTGACTCGACATCGTGTCTCAGTGTTAACAGCGTCCCGGATTTACCTAAGACACCCACCTACGCACTTGAACTTGGACAACCGTCGCCAAGCTCACCTAGCCTTCTCCGTCCCCCCATCGCAGTTATAAGCAGTACGGGAATATTAACCCGTTTCCCATCGACTACGCCTTTCGGCCTCGCCTTAGGGGTCGACTTACCCTGCCCCGATTAACGTTGGACAGGAACCCTTGGTCTTCCGGCGAGGAGGTTTTTCACCCCCTTTATCGTTACTCATGTCAGCATTCGCACTTCTGATACCTCCAGCAAACCTTACAGTTCACCTTCAACGGCTTACAGAACGCTCCCCTACCCAACAACTCCGAAGAGTTGATGCCGCAGCTTCGGTGTATCGCTTAGCCCCGTTACATCTTCCGCGCAGGCCGACTCGACCAGTGAGCTATTACGCTTTCTTTAAATGATGGCTGCTTCTAAGCCAACATCCTGGCTGTCTGAGCCTTCCCACATCGTTTCCCACTTAGCGATAACTTTGGGACCTTAGCTGGCGGTCTGGGTTGTTTCCCTCTCCACGACGGACGTTAGCACCCGCCGTGTGTCTCCCGGATAGTACTTACTGGTATTCGGAGTTTGCAAAGGGTTGGTAAGTCGGGATGACCCCCTAGCCTTAACAGTGCTCTACCCCCAGTAGTATTCGTCCGAGGCGCTACCTAAATAGCTTTCGGGGAGAACCAGCTATCTCCGAGTTTGATTGGCCTTTCACCCCTAGCCACAAGTCATCCGCTAATTTTTCAACATTAGTCGGTTCGGTCCTCCAATTGATGTTACTCAATCTTCAACCTGCCCATGGCTAGATCACTCGGTTTCGGGTCTACTCCTAGCAACTCATTCGCCCAGTTAAGACTCGGTTTCCCTACGGCTCCCCTATTCGGTTAACCTTGCTACTAAAAGTAAGTCGCTGACCCATTATACAAAAGGTACGCAGTCACCCCACGAAGAGGCTCCCACTGCTTGTACGTACACGGTTTCAGGTTCTATTTCACTCCCCTCACAGGGGTTCTTTTCGCCTTTCCCTCACGGTACTGGTTCACTATCGGTCAGTCAGGAGTATTTAGCCTTGGAGGATGGTCCCCCCATGTTCAGACAGGATACCACGTGTCCCGTCCTACTCGTTTTCACGATAAAAGCATTGTCGTGTACGGGGCTATCACCCTGTATCGCTACCCTTTCCAGGGTATTCCACTAACACTTAAACCGCTTAAGGGCTAATCCGGGGTCGCTCGCCGCTACTGCCGGAATCTCAATTGATTTCTTTTCCTTCGGGTACTTAGATGTTTCAGTTCCCCGAGTTCGCCTCATACAGCTATGTATTCACTGCATGATACGTGCTTATGCACGTGGGTTTCCCCATTCGGAAATCGTAGACTCAAGTGGCTGTTACTGCCTTATCTACGCTTATCGCAAGTTACTACGTCCTTCATCGCCTCTGACTGCCAAGGCATCCACCGTGTACGCTTAGTCACTTAACCATACAACCCCAAGAGGTCTTGTGTATGGCAAACAACCAAGGTGTTCTCGTTAAAGAACAAGTTCATCTTTCAATGAACGGTTTTTCGCCGGACTCAAATATGTTCACCCCTCTCTAAGAGAAGAATGAAACCAAGAACACTTGAATGTGTTTGGTGTTAATTCCGAAGAATTAACGTTTTGAGAACTTTTGTTTCGTTACCTCTCGGGTAGAGAGATAAGAAACAGATTTCAATTTAATCATTCGATTAAATTTACTAGTCAGCTTTCCAGATTTTTAAAGAGCATTTCTCTTTCGAGAACAGCGCAAAAAGCGCTAATCAATGACACTGTCATTCATTAGGGCTTTTTCCGTTTTATTCTTCAACCTATACAATTTGTGTGGACACTTGCATCAATAGTATCGTTAAGGAGGTGATCCAGCCCCAGGTTCCCCTAGGGCTACCTTGTTACGACTTCACCCCAGTCATGAACCACACCGTGGTAAACGCCCTCCCGAAGGTTAAGCTATCTACTTCTGGTGCAGCCCACTCCCATGGTGTGACGGGCGGTGTGTACAAGGCCCGGGAACGTATTCACCGTGGCATTCTGATCCACGATTACTAGCGATTCCGACTTCACGGAGTCGAGTTGCAGACTCCGATCCGGACTACGACGTACTTTCTGGGATTCGCTCCACCTCGCGGCCTCGCTGCCCTCTGTATACGCCATTGTAGCACGTGTGTAGCCCTACTCGTAAGGGCCATGATGACTTGACGTCGTCCCCACCTTCCTCCGGTTTATCACCGGCAGTCTCCCTGGAGTTCCCACCATGACGTGCTGGCAAACAAGGATAAGGGTTGCGCTCGTTGCGGGACTTAACCCAACATTTCACAACACGAGCTGACGACAGCCATGCAGCACCTGTCTCACAGTTCCCGAAGGCACAAGTCCATCTCTGGTCTCTTCTGTGGATGTCAAGAGTAGGTAAGGTTCTTCGCGTTGCATCGAATTAAACCACATGCTCCACCGCTTGTGCGGGCCCCCGTCAATTCATTTGAGTTTTAATCTTGCGACCGTACTCCCCAGGCGGTCTACTTAACGCGTTAGCTCCGAAAGCCACGACTCTAGGTCACAACCTCCAAGTAGACATCGTTTACAGCGTGGACTACCAGGGTATCTAATCCTGTTTGCTCCCCACGCTTTCGCATCTGAGCGTCAGTCTTTGTCCAGGGGGCCGCCTTCGCCACCGGTATTCCTTCAGATCTCTACGCATTTCACCGCTACACCTGAAATTCTACCCCCCTCTACAAGACTCTAGCCTGCCAGTTCAAAATGCGGTTCCCAGGTTGAGCCCGGGGCTTTCACATCTTGCTTAACAAACCGCCTGCATGCGCTTTACGCCCAGTAATTCCGATTAACGCTCGCACCCTCCGTATTACCGCGGCTGCTGGCACGGAGTTAGCCGGTGCTTCTTCTGCAGCTAACGTCAAATTAATACGCTATTAACGTACTAACCTTCCTCACTGCTGAAAGTGCTTTACAACCCGAAGGCCTTCTTCACACACGCGGCATGGCTGCATCAGGCTTGCGCCCATTGTGCAATATTCCCCACTGCTGCCTCCCGTAGGAGTCTGGACCGTGTCTCAGTTCCAGTGTGGCTGATCATCCTCTCAAACCAGCTAGGGATCGTCGCCTTGGTGAGCCATTACCTCACCAACTAGCTAATCCCAACTGGGCCCATCCCGACGCGAGAGGTCCGAAGATCCCCCTCTTTGGTCCGTAGACATCATGCGGTATTAGCAGTCGTTTCCAACTGTTATCCCCCACGTCAGGGCAGGTTCCCAGCCATTACTCACCCGTCCGCCGCTCGTCATCTTCAAAAGCAAGCTTTTGAAATGTTACCGCTCGACTTGCATGTGTTAGGCCTGCCGCCAGCGTTCAATCTGAGCCATGATCAAACTCTTCAATTAGAATTTTGTTGTCACTCGAAAGTGACGCTCAATGAATACTGAATTACTTTTTTGCCCTAAGGCAAATCTGCATTGACTGTGTTTCTTATTGGTTTCCACTTTTGAAAAAGTGAAATCAAAACAGCTCAAGGCTGATTTCCAATTCGATTGGGTCACTCAGTTCATTGATAAATCTTATGTCTATCAAATACGAGTGCCCACACAGATTGTATAGGTCAAATTGTTAAAGAACGTTGACTGTAGAAGCGACTCCGTGGAGGCGCCTTCTCATCGTCAGGGCTGCGAATTTTACGCTGCCGGGCGATGAAGTCAAGAAGAAATTTTGAGATTTTTCAACGTTGCTTTCGCAACCTTCAAAACGTCTTGTTGACTCCCTTCAACCGCGATAAGCACTGGGCTTTTCCGTTGAAGCAGGCGGGCATTCTACTGATTGAGTCGTTAACGTCAAGCGTTTATTTTCAATCAATTTTGAAGCCGTTTCGCCGTACTGATTTAGTGAGTGTTTCCTAGTTTGGAAGCCGCTCTCCGTGTCAGTGAGGCGGCATTATAGGGCGGTTTGAGATCTTGGCAAGGGCTTTATTGCAGTTTTTCATTCAAAACAATTCGTTCGTTCACTTTTCACACGAAACGCCGTTAAAGTGAACCAAAACGCTTTGAGAATTGCCTCACACGTTCCCAGTTCGTGTATTCTACCTCTTTACTAGAATCCGTTTCGCCGCCTGTCATCTTCATAATGAATTGAATCATGATGCGATCAAATAAACGATAACGCGGGTAATAGAGGGCACCAGCGAATACATCTATCGTTTCTGGCTGCCATGGGGATAGCTTTAAGAACTTCTGAATGTAGACGCTCCCCTCTGGCGTGTCCTTCCCAGGTTTACGTGCGGTCAGGTTCACACAGAAAAAAGCAGCACCAGCCGCTTTCAAAGCAGAAAGGTGGTTATCAATAAACTGGTACAGCTTCTTATTAAAGTGCCCGTAACGGATAGAAGCACCAATGAGGACTCTATCGTAGTCTGACAAATTCACATTTGGCATCTCGTGCAAGTCCACCAAATCACACCGATAACTGCCCGCTAATTCCTTTTCGATAAAGCGGAGGATCTTAACTGTCTGCCCTTCACGGCTTGAATAAAGAAGAAGTGCCTTTTTCATAGTAATTCCTAATAAATGCGAACCGAGCTAGCTGCGCCAAAATGTGGGCGTAAAGAGGACAAGCAAGGTAAAGACTTCAAGTCGCCCAAACAGCATAGACAAAATCAACACCCATTTAGCACTGCTATTTACGTCACCAAAATGCACAGCAACTTCACCCAAGCCAGGGCCAAGGTTATTTAATGTTGCCGCGACAGCCGAGAATGCGGTGAGCTCGTCCATGCCCGTAGCAATCAATGCCAGCATACAAAGAACAAATACCAGTGCATAGGCAGAGAAAAAGCCCCAAACCGCATCAACAACTTGTTGCGGCAGTGCCTTGTTACCCACTTTAATGGTGTAAACAGCGCGGGGGTGAACCAAACGCTTTAACTCTCGGGAACCTTGCAGAGAAAGCAGCAATATACGAATAACTTTCATGCCACCACCGGTAGAACCCGCACACCCTCCTATAAAGGAGGAAAAGAGGAGCAACACTGGGAGGAACAAAGGCCATTCAGAAAAGCCTGTCGTGGTGTAGCCCGCAGTGGTTGAAATTGACACGGTTTGGAAAATAGCTTGGTTAAACGCCTCAAACTCTGAGTCATAGGTGCCATGATCCATCAGCATGCCAAAAACAATCGCCAGCAGAATAATCTGAATAGCAACAAACGCTCTAAATTCTGGGTCTCTGAAGTAGAACCCGGGGTGAAGCTTCCCACTAGCAAACGCAGCAAAGTGCAGTGAGAAGTTACACGCGGATATAAAAAGGAAGAAAACGGTAATGAAGTTGATCGCCGAACTATTGAAATAGCCAATACTCGCATCATGGGTAGAAAATCCACCAATAGCGACCGTCGAGAAACTATGACTAATAGCATCAAAGATCGACATTCCCGCCAACCAATAAGCCGCTGCACATGACACTGTCAACGCCAAGTAGATATACCAAAGCGCTTTTGCGGTTTCGGCTATACGCGGTGTCATCTTACTGTCTTTAACTGGCCCTGGAATTTCAGCCCGATACAACTGCATACCACCTATACCCAACACGGGTAATATTGCAACGGCAAGCACAATGATACCCATGCCACCAAACCACTGCAGAAGCTGGCGATAAAACAGAACTGCTTTGGGCAACTCATCAAGGCCAACTATCACGGTTGCCCCTGTTGTCGTTAGGCCAGAGAAAGATTCAAAGAAAGCATCCGTGACAGACATGTTGGGCTGTTCGGAGAGCATAAATGGAATAGACCCAGCACTGCCGATTACCGTCCAAAACAGTACAACGATCAGAAAGCCATCTCGCGCTTTTAGCTCATGTCGATAACGCCGGTTGGGAAACCATAGCGAACCGCCACCAGCAAGCAAAAGAAAGAAAGTAAGAACGAAGGGAAAACCTTCACCATCACGATAAATAAATGCCACCACCGCTGGCGCCAGCATGGTGATACTAAAGAGTGCCAGGAGAAGCCCGACGATACGGATAATTGAACGAAATTGCATAGCCTGAGGGGGCTCAATCCTTGTATTCAGACGTTCGCCTGAATCATGAGTTATTATTTAGCCCGGCCACACTTACCTGACCGCGAGTACGATTTACAATCTCACTCACCATCTGATCAGCACTCCGTGCATCCACTTCCACTGTTATCAACACATTATTGCTGAATTCAGTATTAACCTTAACCGCGATATAGGAAGCCAAGATAGATTCGATCAAGGCAATGTGAGGGTATTCACAGCTTAATGTGAACTGAGCCGTAATTGTCTTTTCATTTGTCACCAATTTCGCCAGCGCTTGCTGAACACCGCCACCATACGCTTTAACCAAACCACCTGTACCAAGACGTATTCCGCCATAGTAGCGCGTCACCACTGCGGTGATTTCGCCTACCCCAGAACCTGAAAGCTGAGCCAACATCGGCTTTCCCGCGGTTCCTGATGGTTCGCCATCATCGCTAAACCCCCAGCTCATTGAATCGCCTGGACGCCCAGCCACAAATGCCCAACAGTTATGACGCGCATCATGATGCTTAGCTTTTATCTCCGCCACGAAAGATTTTGCACTTTCTATGCTTGGCGTATGTGCAAGATAAGTGATAAAGCGGCTTTTTTTAATTTCCTCTTCTGATACCACTGCACTCGCAGGGGTCAGATAAGGGGTGAGATTCATTTCAAAGACCTATCATTGAAAAGGCGCGGGATTTTAGCACAGTAACCCGCGCAAATGACTAACTGCTTTTTGAGAATAAGCATACCCGCTCACGCGAGATGAGAAGTAGATCAAACACAAAATTCAAACAATCGTTTAACATTTTATTTGCCTTTTCGATTGGTGCGGCTCAGACTAGTGAAAGCTGGTCTTACCAGATCGGATTCCTACTTAACGGTAAACCAAATACCAGACGCAGAGCTGGCAATACGGAGATAGAACATGATTTACCAAGGTGACACTCTGTCCGTACGCTATCTGGAAGATGGCATCGCGGAACTCAACCTCGACGCACCAGGTTCCGTCAATAAGTTCGATCGTGCGACGCTAAAAAGCTTAGCCCAAGCACTGAGCGCACTCGAATCAAAAACTGATATCCAGGCACTACTGCTCACATCAGCGAAATCCGCTTTCGTTGTCGGTGCAGATATCACCGAATTCTTAGATATGTTTTCAAGCCCTGACGAAGATCTGGCGCAATGGATTGCTGATGCAAACAGTGTCTTTTCACGCATTGAAGATTTACCCTTCCCGACCGTTTCGGTGATTTCGGGCTTTGCACTGGGCGGCGGCTGTGAATGTATCCTCTCTACTGATTTTCGTATTGCTGATACCACCGCACGAATTGGCCTACCAGAAACCAAGCTGGGTATCATCCCGGGCTTTGGCGGTACGGTTCGTATGCCACGCCTGATTGGTGCAGATACCGCAATGGAACTTATCACTGCAGGTAAAGAAAGCAAAGCTGACGCCGCGCTCAAGCTAGGGTTAATTGATGCTGTTACCGCCCCTGAAGATCTCCGTGACGCGGCACTTCAGCTTGCAGCACAAGCGATTGCCGGCAAGCTAGATTGGAAAAAGCGTCGCGAGCAGAAAAAATCGCCGCTTCAGCTCAACAAAATGGAAGCCACCATGAGCTTCACCATGGCCAAAGGCATGGTGTCTCAGATTGCGGGCCCACATTATCCAGCACCCATGGCTGCAGTACTGGCCATTGAAGAAGCCTCGCGCGCAAATCGCGATGAAGCGCTACTAATTGAAAGCAAACACTTCGTCAAACTCGTGAAAGGCCCAGTGACACAAGCGTTAGTCGGCCTATTCCTTAACGACCAATTCCTAAAATCCAAAGCCAAAAAAGCGGCTAAAGAAGGGAAAGAGACCCAACACGCCGCCGTATTGGGCGCAGGCATCATGGGTGGCGGCATTGCATATCAATCGGCAAGTCGTGGCGTGCCAGTTCTGATGAAAGACATCAGCCAAGCATCACTTGAAATGGGTATGAAAGAAGCCTCAAAGCTGCTCAACAAACAGCTTGAGCGCGGACGCATTAAAGGGGCCCAGATGGCAGAAGTTCTTGCCTCTATCACGCCTAGCCTACATTACGCCGGAATCGAACAAGCCGACATCATTGTTGAAGCTGTGGTCGAAAACCCGAAAATTAAAGCCGCTGTATTGAGTGAAGTGGAAGGTTTGATCGGCGAAAACGCGATTCTGACATCAAACACCTCGACCATCCCTATCGATTTGCTCGCCAAATCGTTAAAGCGCCCAGAGAACTTCTGTGGCATGCACTTCTTCAACCCTGTCCACCGCATGCCTTTGGTCGAAGTCATTCGCGGCAAAGACACGTCAGACGAAACTATTTCTCGCGTTGTCGCTTACGCTGCGAAAATGGGCAAGAGCCCAGTGGTTGTTAACGACTGCCCGGGTTTCTTTGTTAACCGTGTCCTGTTCCCTTACTTTGCGGGTTTCAGCTTATTGCTTCGTGATGGCGCTGACTTCACCAAAATCGACAAGGTCATGGAGAAGAAATTCGGTTGGCCAATGGGCCCTGCATATCTTCTTGATGTAGTCGGTATTGATACCGCGCACCACGCACAAGCGGTGATGGCAGAAGGCTTCCCGACGCGCATGGCCAAAGACTATCGCGATGGCGTTGACGTGATGTTCGAGCAACAGCGTTTTGGTCAGAAAAACGGTGTGGGTTTCTACAAATACTCAGTAGACCGTAAAGGCAAGCCGAAGAAAGACGTGGATGCCGATGTCGCTGGCTTGCTTGCTGGTGTTATTGGCAGCAACACAGATTACAGCGACGAAGAGATCATCAATCGCATGATGGTGCCGATGATCAATGAAGTCGTCCGTTGTCTTGAAGAAGGCATTATTGCTACACCACAAGAAGCCGACATGGCACTGGTATATGGCTTAGGCTTCCCTCCATTCCGTGGTGGCGTTTTCCGCTACCTAGATACCATCGGGCTAGAAACCTACGTGGCGATGGCAGACAAACTGGCCAACCTTGGCCCTGCCTATGAAGTCCCACAAGGTCTGCGAGACAAAGCAGCCAAAGGTGAAGGGTATTTCGATACCCAACGACAGTCAGCCTAACCAACACGGATAAAGATTAAGAGGGAAATAACATGAAAAACGTTGTGATTGTCGATTGTATTCGAACCCCAATGGGCCGCTCAAAAGCTGGCGCATTCCGCAATGTTCGAGCAGAAGATTTATCTGCGCATTTGATGCGTTCACTATTAGTGCGTAACTCACAGCTCGATCCCACAGAGATTGAAGATATTTATTGGGGCTGTGTTCAACAAACGCTAGAGCAAGGCTTCAACATCGCGCGAAACGCGGCATTACTTGCAGGCATTCCGCATTCTGTTGCAGCAACAACCGTTAATCGTCTGTGTGGTTCGTCCATGCAAGCACTGCACGATGCAACGCGCGCTATCATGATTGGTGATGCTGATGTGTGCATTATTGGTGGTGTTGAGCATATGGGTCATGTGCCAATGAACCACGGTGTCGACTTCCACCCTGGACTCTCTAAATCTGTCGCGAAAGCCGCAGGCATGATGGGTTTGACTGCAGAAATGCTAGGCCGCATTCATGGCATTAGCCGCGAGCAGCAAGATGAATTTGCTGCCCGCTCACACCGACGTGCTTACGCAGCGACGCTTGAAGGTCGGTTCAAAAATGAAATCATGCCAACTGAAGGCCATGATGAAAAAGGTGGCTTGATCTTGGTCGAAAACGACGAAGTGATTCGTCCAGAAACCACGGTTGAAACACTATCTGGATTGCGCCCTGTGTTCGATCCCGTTAATGGCACTGTCACAGCAGGTACGTCGTCAGCCCTGTCAGACGGCGCGTCAGCGATGCTGGTGATGAGCGAAGACAAAGCCAAAGCACTCGGCTTACCAATCCGCGCTCGTATCCGCTCAATGGCCGTTGCCGGTTGCGATCCCTCCATCATGGGTTACGGCCCGGTTCCTGCTAGCCACAAAGCATTGAAGCGTGCTGGCGTGACCATTGACGACATTGGCATGGTTGAACTTAACGAAGCCTTTGCTGCACAGTCATTGCCATGTGCCAAAGACCTTGGTCTGTTAGATAAAGTTGATGAGAAAGTGAACCTCAATGGTGGCGCGATCGCACTCGGCCATCCCTTAGGGTGCTCAGGTGCTCGCATATCGACTACGCTTATCAATCTGATGGAACACAATGATGTTGAGTTGGGCCTAGCGACCATGTGCATCGGCTTGGGTCAGGGTATTGCGACCGTTTTCGAACGCGTCTAATCATCCTGTTTCACCAAACGAGCAAAGCCGGGCAACTGCCCGGCTTTTTCCATCTCAAGCTAAAAAATATGACATGCATAAAACGCATAGATAAAATGAGTTAGTTTCATTATTTTCATAACCCATTTAGTTCTACACTGTGTGGCATATTGTTAACCATCTATTTTTCTTCCCCTTTCCGGAGGACACGCCATGTTTAAGGCACTTGTGCTGGATCAAGCAGACAAACTGACCACTGCATCCATTCAACAACTCGACGAAAGCCAACTACCAGAAGGCGACGTGCTGATCGACGTTGATTACTCTTCATTAAACTACAAAGACGGTCTCGCGATCACTGGCAAAGGACGTATTGTTCGTGATTTCCCAATGGTACCTGGTATCGATTTGACCGGCACCGTGGTTGAATCTTCTGATGAGCGCTATACCACAGGTCAAAAAGTCGTACTGACTGGCTGGGGCGTGGGTGAAGGTCACTGGGGTGGCATGGCACAAAAAGCACGCTTAAAAGCGGATTGGTTAGTTCCTCTTCCTGAATCACTGTCTGGCGCTCAAGCAATGAAAATTGGTACAGCTGGCCTAACTGCCATGTTGTGTGTGCAAGCGCTACAAGATGCGGGTATTACACCAGAGAAAGGTGAAATTCTCGTCACAGGTGCAAGTGGTGGTGTTGGTTCAGTTGCCGTTACCTTGCTGGCGCAATTGGGCTATCAGGTTGTTGCAGTCACTGGCCGTGCAAGCGAAAACGGCGAATGGTTGAAAGCACTGGGAGCATCACGCATTGTTGAGCGTAGTGAGTTTGATGATGCCGGTCGTCCTCTCGAGAAGCAATTGTGGGCGGGCGCTGTCGATACCGTAGGCAGCAAAATGCTGGCACGTGTGTTGGCACAAACTGATTATGACGGTGCAGTCGCAGCATGTGGCCTCGCTGGTGGTTTTGATTTACCAACCACAGTGATGCCTTTCATTCTGCGAGGCGTGAAGCTGCTGGGTGTTGACTCAGTTTATGCCCCATTTGAGCGTCGTCAAAAGGCGTGGAAACGTATTTCTGAAATACTACCTGCGAGCTATTTCGATCACGGCTGTTCAGAAATTACGTTGGAAGATGTGGCTGAAGCAGCAGAAGCGATCACTAACGGTAAGATTAAAGGTCGCGTGTTAATCAAGCTCTAATCAAGCGAGCGAATGAACACACAAAAACGGAGCATCATGCTCCGTTTATTATTTCCAGCACTATACCAGCCCCATGTCCTTTATTCGGCTAGAGATAAGCCTACCACACTCTTCTTTGATCAAATTGCGCAGCCAAATCTGAGCCGCTGAATGATCAGTTCTCGGATGCCAAATTAGCGAGTAGTCAAAAGGCTTGAATGCAAACGGGAGTGGCTTTATTACAAGATCATGTTTGTCTCCAACCAAATACGCCAGATCAGCTGGGACAGTAATAATCAAAGGAAGGCTATCAAGCATCGCGATGGCGGCTTCAAGATGGTAGGCCCGAAGCGCTAGCTTTGGCTCAGGGTGACCGCGTAGTGCGCTATCGATCAACGCCTTTACACCATCACTGATGGCAATCACGGCATGCGGATAGGACAAATAATCATCCAGCGTCAGTATTCTATCTGCCAATGGATGATGCTTTGCCACTAAGCAAAACACACTGACTAAACCAAGAATATCGGATCGAAGCGTGTCAACTTGGCCTATAGGACGGCAGATCGCCATGTCGCACCCTTCAGAAGTCAGTTGACGCATCAATTGGTCATGTTGCAAGGGTGCGAATTCAAGTGACAGCCCTGGCGCCTCTTCGTATATACGGGGAAGTGCAAACGGAAGAATGGTTTGCATCGCGTAGTCTGTTGTCGCGATCTTAAACTTTTGTTCGCATTTGGCCGGATCAAATTCCTCAGGGGATAACACCACTCGCAACGCATCTAATGGCGCGGTTAGCGATTGATTAAGCTCTAGCGCTTTCTGAGTGGGAATAAGCTGCTGACCATGTCGCGTAAACAACGGATCATTCGTTAAGTTTCTTAAGCGCCCAAGAACTCGACTCATCGCAGACTGACTCAAGCTCAAACGAATAGCCGCTTTGCTAACGCTCCCTTCTTCAAGCAGCACGCGAAGCGCGATAAGCAAGTTGAGGTCGCGACGATAGATGTCTTCAAGTTCCATAAGCAGCCTAACAAATGATATGTTTAGCGATTATACCTGACCAACACGTTGAAATCGGTAACTGTGGTGATAGGCTGTGCGAGAAAGTATACGAAGCGATGTTCTGTCTCGATGCTTATCATTGCTGATCTATTGCGAAAGCAGGAAGTAATAGGCAAAAAAAATCCCGCATAGAAGCGGGGAAGCCCAAGAAAACTGGGTAGTGAGTGTAGTCGATGAGTGAGTTAGCCAAGCCGTTCCGCTCAGTAATACCGAACGCATTCGTTAACAGCTTGTTAATTAATTTACACAGGTTTTTTACAATTCCAAGCCCTGTTGATTATTTCGTCTTCATAAGTATGATCTGATCGACGTTTCTCATGTGACATAAGAAAATGAATTCAGAATTTGGAAATCCAGATCACTTTTTAGACACAGAAGGTCTGCGCTGTCCGGAGCCCGTGATGATGGTCAGAAAGACAATTCGCAACATATTAGACGGGGAAACGTTACTGGTGACGGCAGACGATCCGTCGACCACTCGTGATATCCCAAGCTTTTGTCGCTTTATGGATCACACACTGATTGCGCAAGAATCGGATACGCTCCCTTACCGATATCTGATCCGCAAAGGTTTGTAGCAAATAGCACGAAACACCCACAAAAAAAGCAGCCATTGGCTGCTTTTTTATGTTTGTCAGTAGGGTGGCGTCTGTTGAACATCGCTGATTTTTTGCCTTAGCACGGCATTCTCGTGCTCAAGCTCTCGTATCGCCTTTTTCATCGGAAACACATAGCGCACACGCATCATGGCATCAATTGATAAGTAAGTGGTTACTATTGCGCCAACAACCATTGGAGCCCACATATCAGTTAATACCATCCCAAGAATATTCAGGGCTAGCGCGACGTGAAATAGCCACAATTGGCTTCTAGGGCTGATCACCTGAAACCTGTCCATAACATGCTCCTCAATCACCATGACACCAACATCAAGCTACCATGATAAATAGGATTTGAGTGTCACCGACGTCACACATTCAGTTGCTATTTGCCCATTTATCCCACCACGTAAGTAACAATTGCAAGCACAGCAAACAGCCCTGCCGTCACATACCGTACGATATTCAGTGGCAGTGCGTTAGCGGCTTTCTTTCCCAATAGCACCACTGGCACATTGGCCAGCAACATGCCAATCGTTGTCCCTAATATCACCATGGTTAGCGCATCGCTATTTTGTGCGCCTAACACTGTGGTTGCTACCTGGGTTTTATCGCCAATTTCAGCAATAAAGAATGCAATAAAGCTCGCGACAAAGGGGCCTCGACTCGATGGGGTTTCATCGTCATCCAGTTTATCTGGTATCAAAATCCAAAGCGCCATTACCGTGAAGCTCGCGATCAGGACCCAACGCAATACGTCAGGCGTTAAATAGTCCGCGACAACCACACCTAGCCAAGCGGCCAAGGAATGGTTCAACAAGGTGGCAAACAAAATGGCAAGAATAATAGGGACAGGCTTACGATAGCGGCTGGCCAATAGTAGTGACAGGAGTTGTGTTTTATCACCAATTTCCGCCAATGCGACAGTGGTGATGGAGATTACTAGAACGCTCATGATTGTCTTCCGAGGCGGGGTTTATTATCGATAACCATGACAGATCTCACGCCCCCGCCTGGTTCGTGTGATATGTCATTGGTCTCGTCAAACCTACGTTGTCGTATGTCGCCATTACCATGAAGATGAGCTTCAAATATGTTGATAATGGCCTCGCTGGCGCGAGAGACTACTCCCCAAGAGCGCGCGCATTTTATCGTCAATTCGCCGATAAATTCAATCCCCTAAATTTGTCCCTCTCGAGTTCCATCGCTCCGACAACGCTATACGAACAAAAAACCGCCATCAGCGCTACTTATCCCTCGTTTAGCGCGTTATAATCGCGTGTTATTTTCCATTCATTTACATAACCGCGCGAACCTGACGATGCATAAATTCGACGTTAAAACTTTTCAGGGCATGATCCTCGCGCTGCAGGATTACTGGGCCCAACAAGGTTGTACTATCGTGCAACCACTCGACATGGAGGTAGGTGCTGGCACCTCTCATCCTATGACTTGTCTGCGTGCTATCGGCCCCGAGCCAATTGCGGCAGCCTATGTTCAACCTTCGCGTCGCCCGACTGATGGCCGTTACGGTGAAAACCCTAACCGCCTGCAACACTATTATCAGTTCCAAACCATCATGAAGCCGTCTCCTGACAATATTCAGGAACTGTACCTGGGTTCATTACGTGTTTTGGGCATAGATCCAGAAGTACACGATATTCGCTTTGTCGAAGACAACTGGGAAAACCCGACATTGGGCGCTTGGGGTCTTGGCTGGGAAGTGTGGCTTAACGGCATGGAAGTGACACAATTTACTTACTTCCAACAAGTTGGTGGTCTCGAGTGTAAGCCTGTTACTGGCGAAATCACCTACGGCATCGAACGTTTGGCGATGTACATCCAAGATGTAGATTCTGTCTATGACTTGATTTGGACCGACGGCCCGTTTGGCAAAGTGACCTACGGCGACATCTTCCATCAAAACGAAGTCGAGCAATCAACGTATAACTTTGAATACGCTGATGTGGACTTCTTGTTCATCTACTTTGACCAGTGTGAGAAAGAATGTAAAACCTTGCTTGAGCTTGAGAAGCCACTGCCGCTTCCTGCGTACGAGCGTATTCTAAAAGCTGGCCACGCTTTCAACCTTCTCGACGCACGCAAAGCCATTTCAGTGACCGAGCGTCAGCGTTACATCCTACGTATTCGCAACCTGACTAAAGCTGTTGCTGAAGCGTATTACGCCTCTCGTGAAGCGCTAGGCTTCCCAATGTGCAAGAAGGATGAGGAGAAGTAAGATGGCAAAGAATTTCCTGATTGAGCTAGGTACGGAAGAGTTGCCACCAACGCAACTACGTACACTGGCAGAAGCCTTTGCAGCAAACTTTGAGCAAGAGCTTAAAGATGCTGAATTGTCCCATGAAGGCATTAAGTGGTTTGCCTCCCCTCGCCGCTTGGCGTTGAAAGTGACAGCACTGGCTGAGCAACAGGCTGACAAGCAAGTTGAGAAGCGCGGCCCTGCTGTTTCTGCAGCATTTGATGCTGAAGGTAATGCGACAAAAGCTGCTCAAGGCTGGGCGCGTGGTTGCGGTATTACCGTTGATCAAGCCGAACGTTTGAAAACGGACAAAGGCGAATGGCTTCTGTTCAAGCAAGACGTAAAAGGCCAAGACACCAAATCTATCGTTGTAGCGCTTGCTGATAAGGCCCTGGCTAACCTGCCAATCGCTAAGCCAATGCGCTGGGGTGACAAAGACACCCAGTTCATCCGTCCGGTTAAAACACTGACCATCCTGCTTGATGATGAATTGATCGAAGGCCGCATCATGGGTGTGACATCTAGTCGCACTATTCGTGGTCATCGCTTTATGGGTGAAGCAGAGTTTGCTATCGACAATGCCGATCAGTATCCAGAGATTCTGGAAACGCGCGGCAAAGTCATGGCGGACTACGATAAGCGTAAAGCCATCATCATTGCAGATGCAAACAAAGCTGCAGAGCTTGTTGGTGGCATTGCCGATCTTGAAGATGACTTGGTAGAAGAAGTCACCTCTTTGGTTGAATGGCCAGTTGTGCTGACTGCCACTTTTGAAGAAGAGTTCTTGAAAGTCCCAGCAGAAGCCCTGGTTTACACCATGAAAGGCGATCAGAAGTACTTCCCTGTTTACAGTGAAGACAAGCAGCTTCTGCCGAACTTCATCTTCGTCTCGAACATCGAATCAAAAGAGCCACGCCACGTTATCGAAGGTAACGAGAAAGTCGTTCGCCCTCGCCTCGCTGACGCAGAATTCTTCTTTAATACTGACCGCAAACGCCCTTTGATTGACCGCCTGCCACAACTGGAAACGGCTATTTTCCAGAAGCAGCTTGGTACCATTAAAGACAAGACTGACCGCATCACTGAGCTTGCTGGTTACATCGCTGCCAAGATTGGTGCCGATGTCGAAAAAGCGCAGCGCGCAGGCCTGTTGTCTAAGTGTGACTTGATGACCTCAATGGTCTTTGAGTTTACCGAGACACAAGGCGTCATGGGTATGCACTATGCTCGTCATGACGGTGAAGCTGAAGAAGTGGCTGTGGCGCTGAACGAGCAATACTTACCGCGTTTCGCTGGTGACGACTTGCCAAGCAATGGTGTGTCTGCAGCTGTTTCGATGGCAGATAAGCTTGATACCATCGTAGGTATCTTCGGCATTGGACAAGCACCTAAAGGTTCAGACCCGTTTGCGCTTCGCCGTGCTTCACTGGGTGTGCTTCGTATTATCGTTGAGTATGGTTACGATCTGGATCTCGTTGACCTTATCGCGAAAGCAAAGGCTCTGTTCACGAATGCAGATGGCACTAGCCGCTTAACCAACGAAAACGTTGAGACCGACGTGATCGACTTCATGCTGGGACGTTTTCGCGCTTGGTATCAAGATGAAGGTCATAGTGTCGATGTTATCCAAGCGGTACTGGCGCGTCGCCCTACCCAGCCTGCCGACTTTGATCAACGCGTTAAAGCAGTGACTCACTTCCGTTCATTGGATGCGGCTGAATCTTTGGCTGCCGCTAATAAACGTGTTGGTAACATCCTTGCTAAGTTCGACGGTGAGCTACCGGCTTCTATTAATTCAAGCCTACTTATCGAAGATGCCGAGAAAGCACTAGCAGAGAAAGTTACCACATTGGTTGATGACCTAGCACCCTTGTTTGCCAATGGTGATTACCAAACGGCGTTAACGCAATTGGCAGACCTTCGTGAGCCGGTTGACAACTTCTTTGATAACGTGATGGTCATGGCAGAAGACGAAGCGCTTAAAGCGAACCGCCTTGCCTTGCTAAGCACCTTGCGTAGTCAGTTTATGAACGTTGCCGATATCTCTCTGCTGCAGAAATAGTCCGCGTTCAACCTCGAATATAAGCCTCGCTCTTGCGGGGCTTTCTTTTGTCCACCCACATCTATCGGTGTGTTTCATATTCAATGTTCCACGTGAAACATTGCCCTTGCGCTCGCCCCTAACAAAACCGTGTTCGTCATTTCACACTAGACATAAACTCAGCCAAATTTGCACGTTCATTTTGCGTACTGATTACTGTATGTTGGCAGCTATAACACAAGGATTGAACAGATTTTATAAAGGTTTTACAGGTATGCAGTTTTCAACTTTCGGGACAAAGTTCTCCCAACACTCAGGTATCACTCAATTGATGGATGACCTGAACGACGGCTTAAGAAACCCTGATGCCATCATGCTTGGCGGGGGAAACCCAGCGGCAATTCCAGAGATGGTTGAACACTTCGAGCAACTCAGTAAGAAAATGCTAGACGATGGCTCGCTCGTTGCCGCCCTCTCCAACTACGATGGTCCACAGGGTAAAACTGCGTTTATTGCAGCGCTGGCTGAACTACTGAATAAAACCTTTGGCTGGCAGATCAGCAGTAAGAACATCATGCTGACCAATGGAAGCCAGTGTGCTTTTTTCTACCTGTTCAACCTATTTGGGGGCAAATATGATGACGGGAGCTTTAAGAAAATCCTGCTCCCACTTACACCTGAATACATTGGATATGCGGATGCCGGTCTAGACCCTGATATTTTTACCAGCCTAAAACCAACCATAGAGTACTTGGACAATCGCCAGTTCAAATACCACGTAGACTTTTCAGCGCTTGAAGTCGACGAATCAATCAGTGCCATCTGTGCATCACGCCCGACGAACCCAACAGGCAATGTGCTCACAGATGAAGAAGTGGAAGAGCTCGACAAACTTGCTCGTAAACACAATATTCCCCTCATCATAGATAATGCATACGGAGTGCCCTTCCCAAATATCATCTTTGAAGACGTTAAGCCGTTTTGGAATGACAACACCATACTGTGCTCAAGTTTGTCCAAACTCGGTTTACCTGGTGTACGATGCGGCATTATCATCGCTAACGAACAAACCATCTCAGCACTAACCAATATCAACGGAATTGTAAGTTTATCGCCCTGCGGTGTCGGCCCAGCGCTCGCGTTAGAAATGATTAAATCGGGTGATTTACTTCGTCTGAGTAAAGATGTGATAAAGCCTTTTTATCAAGCAAAAGCACTGAGAAGTATCGAACTGCTTCAACAAGCCATACCAGACCCAAGGTTTAAAATTCACAAACCCGAGGGGGCGATTTTCTTGTGGCTTTGGTTTGAAGGTTTACCCATCCCTACAAAGGAACTCTATCGCCGATTAAAGGAACGGGGCTTACTTATTGTACCTGGGGAATATTTCTTTATCGGATCAGAAATGGATTGGAGCCACACCCACGAGTGCTTGCGAATGAACTATGTGCAAGATGATGAGAAGATCCAACGAGGCGTCGAAATCCTCAAAGAAGAGATTGAAAAAGCATACCAAGAAGGTTGATGTTCCACGTGGAACAATTTGGTGTCAGCTAGACTAGCGTTTATAAAAATATCGCCCGCCATTCATTGCGGGCTTTTTTATCAGCGATACATTTCCATGATTACCCTCGCTCAATGAAAGAAGACAGTTTTCCTATATAGCAAATCATTAAGCGAAAGCCACAATACAAATTGATATGCCGTTAAGCGATATATATTACCTTTATTATGATGGCGTCTACCTCAAAGGTGCAAACCCAATCAATCAGGCGAGATTTATATTAATGTTTTCATAGGCTTATGCGCACACATGACGATACGCGAAAAAAACGCCGCATAGGCGGCGTTAAGTACTCAGATTTTACGTAGCAACGCGTTTCTACACGTCCAAGTTAGCAACTTTAAGCGCATTATTCTCGATGAATGCACGACGTGGTTCAACATGGTCACCCATGAGCGTAGTAAACAACTCATCCGCTGCCACCGCATCTTGAATCGTAACACGTAGCATACGGCGAGATTCAGGGTCCATCGTCGTTTCCCAAAGCTGATCGGGGTTCATCTCACCCAACCCTTTATAGCGCTGACGAGACAGACCACGGTTTGATTCTTTGATAAGCCATTCTAGTGCATCAACAAAGCTCTTCACAGGCTGCTTACGCTCGCCACGTTGAATGTATGCTGTGTCATCCAGCAAGCCATCTAACGCTTCAGACAGATCCGCAATACGTGCGTATTCTTTCGAATTGAGCAGATCGAAGCTGATCAAATATTCATGAACAACACCGTGAGTGCGAACCACCAGCTCTGGCTGATATGCATTGCGCTCTTCATCGAATTTCACGACTGAACTGTACTGGCTCTCGCCGGTTGATTTCTTGTTCAACACAGCAACAATATTATCAATCCACGCTTGTACCGCAGATTCATTTGACAGCGAATCCACTGGCAAACGAGGTTGATAAACCAGCTCGTTCAGCAACGCTGAAGGGTAGCGACGCGACATACGCGCAATAAGCTTCATCACACCGTTGTATTGCTTGATAAGTTCTTCAAGCGCTACACCGCTAAGTGCAGGCGCATCTTGGTTAACATACAAAGCCGCATTTTCTAGTGCGAGTGCAACTTGGTATTGCTCCATCGCTTCATCATCTTTGATGTACTGCTCTTGTTTGCCTTTCTTCACTTTATACAATGGTGGCTGAGCAATGTAGATGTAACCACGCTCAATCAATTCAGGCATTTGACGGTAGAAGAAGGTCAACAGTAGCGTACGAATGTGCGAACCATCGACGTCAGCATCGGTCATGATGATGATGCTGTGGTAGCGCAGCTTATCAGGGTTATATTCATCGCGACCAATACCACAGCCCATAGCGGTGATAAGCGTCGTCACTTCCTGTGAAGAAAGCATTTTATCGAAACGCGCTTTCTCAACGTTCAAGATCTTACCCTTCAACGGCAAGATAGCTTGGTTTTTACGGTTACGTCCCTGCTTGGCAGAACCGCCAGCAGAGTCCCCTTCCACTATGTATAATTCAGACAGTGCTGGGTCTTTTTCTTGGCAATCAGCAAGCTTACCTGGCAAACCACCCAAATCCAACGCGCCTTTTCGACGTGTCATTTCACGGGCTTTACGCGCCGCTTCACGTGCACGAGCTGCATCAATGATTTTGCTGCAAACAATCTTGGCATCTTGTGGGTTCTCAATTAAAAACTCACCCAACTTCTCATTCATTGCCGACTCAACCGCTGATTTCACTTCTGATGAAACCAACTTGTCTTTGGTCTGGCTAGAGAATTTAGGGTCAGGCACTTTAACCGAGACAACAGCCGTCAAACCTTCACGTGCATCATCACCGGATGTCGCAGCGTTAGCTTTCTTGGAGTAGCCTTCTTTTTCCATGTAGCTATTGAGTGTACGCGTCAATGCTGCACGGAAGCCCGCAAGGTGAGTACCACCATCGCGTTGAGGGATATTGTTAGTAAAGCAGTAGATGTTTTCTTGGAAACCATCGTTCCACTGCATTGACACTTCAACCGTGACACCATCTTCACGCTCATGCTCGAAATGGAACACAGACGGATGGATGGGAGTTTTGTTGCGGTTCAAGTGCTCGACGAATGCGCGAATACCGCCTTCGTAGGTGAAGTGGTCATGTTTGTCTTCTTCGCGCTCGTCGATCAAACGAATTGAAACACCCGAGTTCAAGAAAGACAGTTCACGCAGGCGCTTGGCCAGAATGTCGTAATGGAATAGAAGATCAGTAAAAGTTTGGTCACTCGGCCAGAAACGAATGCGAGTTCCCGTTTCGTCCGTATCACCAATCGGCCCCAGCGGCGCTTGTGGCACGCCGTGAACGTAAATTTGTTGATAGATATGGCCACTGCGCCAGATAGTCAACTCAAGCTTTTCAGAAAGGGCATTCACCACGGATACACCCACGCCGTGAAGACCGCCTGACACCTTGTAGGAGTTGTCATCGAACTTACCACCGGCGTGAAGAACCGTCATGATAACTTCAGCCGCTGACACGCCCTCTTCTTCATGCATATCCACAGGGATACCACGACCATCATCTTTGACTGAAACTGAGCCGTCTTCGTGGATAGTCACCACGATATCGTTACAGTGACCTGCGAGAGCTTCATCGATAGAGTTATCGACGACCTCAAAGACCATGTGGTGCAAACCGGTACCGTCGTCAGTATCACCGATATACATCCCCGGACGCTTTCTTACCGCATCCAGACCCTTGAGTACCTTAATACTCGATGAATCGTAATTGTTGGACATTGAGTTACTCTCGCTTATTTTATTCTGCGGCTATTTTACCGTGTTCCACATGAAACATCTTACTATTTTCGTCGCACATTTCAGCGACCTGATCGGCACTAATGGCACTAACAAATACCTGAGCACCTGTGGCCTTTAACTGCGCAGCCAAGAGCGCCCGACGCTGACTATCCAGCTCCGACGCAAAGTCGTCTATCAAATAAATACATTGCTTACCTTTATCTTCAGTAAGCTGCTGTCCTTGCGCTAAGCGCAGAGCACATACCATCAGTTTAAGCTGCCCTCGAGAGAGCACATCTTCCACCGGCGTATTATTAATACGCAAGCGTAAGTCCGACTTATGCGGACCGCTGACGGTATAACCGAGCTGCTGATCACGAAGAAAATTTTCTTTCAGTAACTCAGCATATTCAGTGTCTTTATCCCAGCCTCGTGTGTAACTCAGCTTGATGTCATATTCAGGCAAAAATGCCTGACACAATGCCGATGCACGCTCAGCTAGTTTGCTGACGTACGCACGTCGCCACTGATCAATTTGATTCGCTAGCGGTGCCAGTTCGGCATCCCAATAACTCAATTCTCGGTAACTTCGTGCTGTTTTCAACAGCGCATTGCGCTGCTTGGTTAGGCGTTTAACCCGAGACCAAACGGGGTAAAACTGAGGTTCCACATGGAACACACCCCAATCGATGAACGAACGTCGAAATTTAGGGCCGCCTGTCAGCAACTCAAACCCTTCAGGGGTAATCAATTGCATCGGCAACACTTCAGCCAGTTGAACCAGCTTTTGCCCTTTCTCTTCTCCGATTTTTACATCGGTAGAGCCGTCACGATTTTTTTGAAGCCCTACGGGTAATAAGGCCTCCGTATCAGGAGCGGTAACACGACCATGAACGACTAATCTGTCTTGCTGATACCGGATAACACGACCGGTTAAAGGGCTGCGAAAAGAACGACCATGGCCGAGGTAATACACGGCCTCAAGCACACTCGTTTTACCACTGCCATTCGGACCAACAAGAAAATTGAAGCCTAATGACAGACTAAGGTCACAGGCTTCAATATTTCTCAGATCATGAATAGATAATCTGGACAGCGCCATATTAAAGACGGATCGGCATCACCACATACATGGCATCGTCACGGCTGGCATCTTCAACCAGTGCACTCGCAGTACCATCTGTCATTGAAAAACGCACTTGCTCACACTTCAAAGTGTTGAGCACATCTAGCACATAGCTAACGTTAAAACCGATCTCGAGATCGTCGCCTTGGTAGTTCACATCCACGAACTCTTCGGCTTCTTCTTGCTCAGGGTTGTGAGCAGAAATGCGCAATTGCCCGTTACTCAAGTTAAGGCGAACGCCGCGAAATTTCTCATTCGACAAAATGGCGGCGCGAGAAAGCGCTTGGCGCAACTCGTCACAGTCCGCTTCCATCGTTTTGTTTGATGATTGCGGCAACACGCGCCGATAATCGGGAAATCGACCATCAACCAGTTTGGAAGTGAAGATAAACTGGTTTACCTGAGCGCGAATATTCGCACTGCCAATCTGAATGGTAACGGGCGCGTCGGGTTGATCAAGAAGACGCATCAATTCGGTTACCCCTTTACGCGGCACGATAACCTGCTGATTTTCCAGCTCGCTTTCGAGCGCCGTGATACCGACAGCCATACGGTGACCATCCGTGGCGACGGAGCGCAGCGTTGTACCATCGGTTTCCAACAGCATACCGTTGAGGAAATAACGCACATCCTGATTAGCCATTGAGAAAGAGGTGCTTTCAATCAACTGGCGCAACTTACCTTGTTCGACAGTAAATTCGACACTGCTCTGCCAATCTTCAATATTTGGAAAATCAGCGGCAGGTAGCGTTGATAAAGTAAAACGACTGCGGCCTGAACGGATAACAGCGCGATCACCATCCACTAAGAAGTTAATTGGTGCGCTATCAGGCAAACCACGACAAATGTCGAGGAATTTACGTGACGGCACTGTTACTGCACCGTCTTCTGATTCGCCGTCTAGCGAAATCGTAGCAATCAACTCTACTTCCAAATCAGTACAAGTCATCGACAACTTGCCGGACTGTACTTTCAATAGAATGTTGCCAAGGATCGGCAGCGTTGGTCGTCCCCCTAGCGCACCAGAGACCTGTTGCAAGGGTTTCAAAAATTGGTCACGAGTAATAATAAATTTCATATTAAGACGACAGAGTCCGGATCAAGTTTGAGTAATCTTCTTTTATATCGTGGCTTTCTTCGCGCAGCTGTTCAATCTTTCGGCACGCATGAAGTACCGTAGTATGATCTCGACCACCAAATGCATCACCAATTTCAGGAAGACTGTGGTTTGTCAGCTCTTTCGACAAGGCCATCGCGACCTGACGAGGACGTGCAACAGAGCGACTGCGACGCTTAGATAATAAGTCCGCCATTTTGATTTTATAGTACTCAGCGACAGTCTTCTGAATATTATCGATAGTGACGAGCTTTTCTTGCAAAGCAAGCAAATCACGCAACGCTTCGCGAACGAAATCGATGGTGATAGCACGTCCGGTGAAGTTAGCATTCGCTATCACCCGATTTAGCGCACCTTCAAGCTCTCGCACATTCGAACGCAGACGTTTGGCAATAAAGAAGGCCACTTCATCAGGTAGGCGAATATTATGACCTTCGGCTTTTTTCATCAAAATCGCGACGCGCGTTTCTAACTCAGGCGGCTCAATCGCAACGGTCAAGCCCCAACCAAAGCGCGACTTCAATCGGTCTTCTACCCCATTAATCTCTTTAGGGTAGCGATCAGAGGTCAAAATGATTTGCTGGTTACCTTCAAGAAGCGCATTGAACGTGTGGAAGAACTCTTCTTGCGAACGTTCTTTATTAGCAAAGAATTGGATGTCATCAATCAGCAAAGCATCAACACTACGATAGTAGCGCTTAAATTCTTCGATCTGGTTATTTTGCAGTGCTTTCACCATGTCTTGAACAAAACGTTCAGAGTGCATGTAAACCACGCGAGCGTCTGCCTTGCGATCGCTAATGGCATTACCCACTGCGTGCAACAAGTGCGTTTTACCCAAACCTGTGCCGCCGTATAGGAATAGCGGATTGTACGCAGCACCAGGGTTATCGGCTAC